>NZ_JACHGP010000009.1 GCF_014202335.1 Mycobacterium sp. AZCC_0083
CCAGCAGCATCGAGGGAGGCCCGCCCTTCTCGGCGGAGCCACACGGGTGGGGAATTTCGATGAGCGGCAGTGGGGAATTTCAGCGAGCGCGGTCAGAGGCGAACGGGAGCGAGGAGGCGAACCCCACCAGCAGCATCAGCAAGGTGCCGAGCACCACCCCCGTCACCAAGGGGATTGGACGATAAGCAAAACCGTGGGCGATCGTGGGTACCACCAGGGCAACGAACAACGAGATCAAGACGAGCAGCGCCAGTTTGGCGGACAGGTACTCCCAGAACCGCAGCGGGGTGGAGACAACCGCGCCCAAGGTGCGTTCCTGCTTCTCGAAGAACACCGTGCCGGCGACGAAGAAGAACCCGATGATGCAGGTGTCGCCGAGCAATATGTAGGGCTCGGCGACTGGGCGCAGACTGTGCGACAACGGGAGCAGCACGGCGAGCCAGATGAGTCCGGAGAAGACGGCCGCGTGCAGGAATCGTTGCCGGACTTGCAGAATCAGCTCGAGCCGCAGCGCGCTGGTCAGCCGGATCATGTCAGCCGCCTCCCCGTCGTCTCGACGAAGACGTCGTCGAGGCTGGCTTCCTTGCTGTGGATGGTCTCGACGTGGTGGCCGCGAAGCACTGTATGGAAGGCGGGGTCATCGGCGAGGCCGTCCATCGGAAAGTCCGTCGTGCCCAGGCGGCCGTTCTCACCGCGAAATTCGACGCGCACCAACCTCTGACTGCGGGCGATCTTCAGCTCGGTGGGTGTGTCCAGAGCGACGATTTGGCCGTCCACGACGAAGGCCACCCGGTCGCACAGCTCGTCAGCGGTCGCCATGTCGTGGGTGGTGAGAAAGACCGTCCGCCCGCGCGCTTTGAAGTCGAGGATCATGTTCTTGACCTTGCGCGCGTTCACCGGGTCCAGCCCGGAGGTGGGCTCGTCGAGGAAGAGCAACTCAGGATCGTTGATCAGCGCCCTGACGAATGTCAGGCGCATCTGCATTCCCTTGGAGTACTTGCCCACTCGGGTGTTGGCGTCGTCGGCCAGGCCGACGGCATCAAGCAGTTTCATCGGGTCAACAGTCTCGCCGTCATACAAGGAGGCGAAGAACCGCAAGTTCTCGCGCCCGGTGAGCTTCTGGTAGTGGTTGGGCAGTTCGAACGAGACACCGATGCGCTGGTAGTAGTCGGGCCCCCAGGCCAGCGGGTCCTTGCCCCACACTTCGGCTTCGCCTCCGTCTCCACGCAGGAGGCCGCTGAGGACCTTCTGCGTGGTGGATTTCCCGGCGCCGCTGGGGCCGAGGAACCCGAAGATCTCACCTCGTCCGACGGTGAAATCCATGCCACGCACCGCCGGCTCAGGTGCCTTCGGATAGGTGAAGGTGAGTCCTCGGACGCGGATTACCTCGGTGGTGACGCCCGATGATGTGGCCGCGGGCTCGCGGGAACGCATGACTGGCTCAGTCCCCTTCCGGGTTGAGCAGTGTGCCGGTCGCGCCGTCGTCACCGCGTGGATACGGATACCTACGTTGCCGACCAGACTTCCCGGCGCACCACGAATAGCATAGATTAGTTTCAGAGATCTTTGAAAACTCTGAAATAAATGGTGCCCACAAACGGAGCAACGGACGCGGGCAGGAGGATGTCGGTGGCGAATTCAGCAGCACAGAACGCCGCCGAGCAGCTCGCGCTCGTCCTCAGCGATCACGGTTTGCAGCGCATGACCGCCCGCGTACTGGCTACCCTGCTATTCACGGAACAACCCAGCATGACCATGGGTGAGTTGGTTGAGCAGTTGGCCGCCAGCTCGGGCGCGATCTCCGGTGCCATCAAGATGCTCACCTCCGTCGGCCTGGCCGAGCGCGTGCCGGTCCCGGCAAGCCGCCGGGATCACTACCGGCTCCGCGACAATGCCTGGGCGCTCCTTTACACCAATCAGAACGCCGTTCTCGCCCCGATGCTGGCGGCCGCCGAGGCCGGGATCGCCACCACCGGGCACGACAGCGCGGCAGGGCGGCGCCTGACCGAGATGCGCGACTTCTACGCCTTCCTTCTCGCCGAAATCCCCGCGTTGCTGGACCGCTGGCACGAGCAGTCGCTTAAGGCGCGGTCGGACGTCACGTAGGCCCCATTCGGCGACCACAGTCGCCTAGGTTGAGCACCATGGCGTCGACCAGAGGAACGACGGTCATCGAGCAGCGCAGCGTGGTAGGCGCAGCCGCCGACCGAGTGTGGGAACGCGTGGTCAGCCCGGAGGGGATCAACGACGAGCTGGGCCCGTGGATGACGATGTCGATGCCCCGCGGCGCGGAATCGTTCACCGTCGACACCGTGCCGGTCGGAACCCCCATCGGCCGATCGTGGCTGCGCCTGTTCGGCGTGCTGCCGTTCGACTACGACTACCTCACCATCGCCGAACTGCAGCCGGGACGGTCATTCCGCGAGGAATCGACGATGCTCAGCATGAGCCGATGGCAGCACGAACGCAGCGTCACACCCGACGGCGACACCAAAGCCGTTGTGCACGACCGCATTAGCTTCCAGCCGCGAGTCTGGCTGCGATTCGCCACACCGGTACTCGCGGCGGGCATCGGTGCGCTGTTCGGGCACCGCCATCGGCGGCTGCAACGTCACTTCGCCGCGCGTTAGCGGCTGAGCACCGCCACGCACTCGACGTGGTGAGTCAGCGGAAATGAATCGAACACCCGCAACTCCTCGACCGCGTACCCGTGGCCCCGGTAGAGACCGACGTCGCGCGCGAAGGACGCTGCCTCGCAACCGATGTGAATGATCCGCGGCACGCCGGCGGCGGTCAGCAGGTCGATGACCTCGCGGCCGGCGCCGGTGCGCGGCGGATCGAGCACGGCGACGTCGGCACGGCCGCGCCGCCCGGTCAACACACGTCGCACGGAATCGGTGACTACCGAGACCTGACCGAGGTCGGCCAGCGTCGCACGGGCCGCCCGCGAAGAACCTCGCGACGTGTCGACGGTCGTCACGTGTCCCGCATCTCCGACCGACTCGGCCAGCACCGCGGCGAAAACCCCTGCCCCACCGTACAAGTCCAACGCCGACATGCCCTCGCTCAACTGGGCCCATTCGGCGATCAACCCGCTGTACACGCTGGCGGCGTCGCGATGCGCCTGCCAGAACGCGGTCACCGGGACCCGCCACACGCGTTGTCCCACCCGCTGGGTGGCTTCGTAACTGCCCTCCACCACCTGGGTCGGCGCCTTGCTCGCCCGCCCGGGACCCGTCTGCACGACGTGGCGCAGACCCTCGTCGTCGAGCGCGACGTGCAGTTCCGACCCTGGCGGCCAACGCGATCCATCCAGACCCAAGAGCATGCCCGCAGGCAGCTGGGCGCAGCTGAGATCGGTGACGAGATCCGCACTGTGATAGCGGTGATAACCCGCGTGGCCCTCGTCGTTGACGTCAAGGCGCACCCGCGTGCGCCACCCCGTCGTACCCGCGGAGCCGACCTCCTCCGCGACGCCCGACCATTCGTATCCACCGAGCCGACCGAGTTGGTTGGCCACGACGTTGCCCTTGATGCGCCGCGCCGCCTCCGGTGTCACGAACGCCAGATCACAACACCCCGCACCGTCGACGCCCGCGATCGGGCACAGCGAATCGACCCGGTCGGGTGACGCCTCGAGCACCTCGACGACCTCTGCGTGCCAATGACTTCCGCGCTCGCCGGTCACCCGCGCCAGCACCACCTCGTCGGGCAGCGCGTACCGCACGAACACCACTCGTCCGTCGTGGCGTGCCACGCAGCTTCCGCCGTTCGCAGGCGGGCCCGCGGTCAGCTGTAAGAAGTCCGTCAATCGAGGAACCCTCTTCTGGCGTCGCCAGGTGCGGACTGCGGCAGCAGGTTCTTCAACCTGTCCGAAGAACTCAGCTGCCACGGTACGGAGGTGACCATCACCTGGGGCTCGAAGAGCAGCCTGCCCTTGAGCCGCAGCGCACTTTGGTTGTGCAGCACCTGTTCCCACCAGTGCCCGACGACGTACTCGGGGATGAACACCGTGACCACTGTGCGCCGAGACTCCTTGGTGATCCGCTTGACGTAGTCCAGCAGCGGCCGGGTGATGTCGCGGTACGGCGACGCGATCACCTTCAGCGGAACGGTGACGTCCTCGCTGTCCTCCCACTTGCTCTGCAGCTCGCGGGCTTCCCTGTCGTCGACGCTGACGTGGATGGCCTCAAGCACGTCGGGCCGGGTGGCCTTGGCGTAGGCCAGCGCGCGCAGGGTCGGAAGGTGCAGGTTGGACACCAGCACGATCGCGTGGTTGCGGCTGGGCAGCACCACGTCGCCCTTGTCGGCGGCCTGGGCCTCGAGCTCGAGGGCGACGCTCGCGTAGTGCTTGTGGATCATCTTCATCACCACGAACAGAAAGCCCATCGCGATGATCGCAATCCAGGCCCCGGCAAGGAATTTCGTCACGACGACCACCAGAAGAACGGTGCCCGTGCAGATGCAGCCGATGGTGTTGATCACCCGCGCCCGGTGCATTCTGCGCCGCTCGGCGGAGTCGGTCTCGACGCGCAGCAGCCGGGTCCAGTGCCGAACCATGCCGATCTGGCTCAGGGTGAACGACACGAACACGCCGACGATGTAGAGCTGGATCAGCGCGGTGACCTCGGCGCGGAACGCCACCACGAAGGCGATCGCGGCGAACGCAAGGAACAGGATGCCGTTGGAGAACGCCAGCCGGTCACCACGGGTGCTGAGCTGGCGCGGCAGGAATCTGTCCTGGGCGAGGATCGAGCCGAGCACGGGAAACCCGTTGAACGCGGTGTTGGCGGCCAGGATCAGGATCAGCGCGGTGACTCCGGCGATGGCGTACAGCCCGATCGGGAAGTCGTGGAACACGGCGTCCGCCAGCTGCGCGATCAACGTCTTCGGGTGATAGCCAGCGGGAGCGCCACCGAGTTGGTCGACGGTGTCGGCGACCTTGACCCCGGTTTCCTTGGCCAACACGATGATTCCCATGAACAGCGAGACTGCGATAACACCGAGCAACAGCAGGGTGGACGCGGCATTGCGGGACTTGGGCTTCCGGAACGCGGGCACGCCGTTGCTGATGGCCTCGACACCCGTCAGCGCCGCACAGCCGGACGAGAACGCCCGCGCCACCAGGAAGATCATCGCGAATCCCAGCACGTCGCCGTGTTCGGACTTGACGGTGAACTGCGCTGATTCGGCCTGCAGGTGGTCGCCGAGCACGAAGATCTGGAACAACCCCCAGCCGATCATGATGTACATGCCGATCATGAAGGCGTAGGTGGGGATCGCGAACGCCGTGCCGGACTCCCTGATGCCCCGCAGGTTGAGCGACGCCAGGATCAGGATCGCGGCGACGGCGAACAGCACCTTGTGCTGGCCGATGAAGGGCACCGCCGAGCCGATGTTCGACATCGCCGACGCCATCGACACCGCAACGGTCAACACGTAGTCCACCAGCAGCGCGCTCGCCACCGTCAGACCCGCAGTGTGGCCGAGGTTCGTGGTGACCACCTCGTAGTCGCCGCCGCCGGATGGGTAGGCATGCACGTTCTGCCGGTAGCTCGCGATCACGATGAGCATCACCGCCGCCACGGCGAGGCCGATCCACGGCGCCATCGTGTACGCGCTCAGCCCGGCGACCGAGAGCACCAGGAAGATTTCCTCCGGTGCGTACGCGACCGAGGACAGCGCATCCGAGGCGAAGACCGGCAGGGCGATCCGCTTGGGCAGCAACGTGTGGCCCATCGCATCGCTGCGGAACGGACTTCCGATGACTAGCCGGCGAGCAGCGGTCGAGAGCTTGGACACGAGAGCCAAGGGTAAGCCCATGCACCGTCGGCTGTGGGAATAGATGTAGCGTTCCGTGTGCGCAGGTTGGGAATGAACTATTTCTAGGCGACCGCTGGAAGGACCGACGCGTGCGTGTAGTGGTGATGGGATGCGGCCGAGTCGGCGCGTCGCTGTCGAACGGGCTGGCCCGCATCGGCCATGAAGTGGCCGTCATCGACAGAGATGGAACCGCCTTTCACAGGCTGTCCCCCGAGTTTCCCGGTGAGCGCGTGCTCGGCATGGGTTTCGACCGAGACGTGCTGTTGCGCGCCGGTATCGAGGAGGCCGGAGCGTTCGCCGCGGTGTCCTCTGGCGACAACTCCAACATCATCTCCGCGCGAGTCGCGCGTGAGACCTTCGGCGTGGAGCGCGTCGTCGCCAGGATCTACGACGCCAAGCGCGCCGCGGTGTATGAGCGTCTCGGCATTCCGACGGTCGCGACGGTGCCATGGACCACCGATCGGTTGCTCAACGTCCTCACCAGGGAGACCGAGACCACCAAGTGGCGTGACCCGTCGGGCAACGTCGGTGTGGCCGAGCTGGCGCTGCACGAGGGCTGGGTGGGCCACCGTGTGACCGCTCTGGAGGGCGCGACGGGCGGGCGTGTCGCGTTCATGCTCCGGTTCGGCAGCGGGCTGCTGCCCGAGCCCAAGACCGTCATCCAGGCCAGCGACCAGATCTACCTGGCCGCCGTGTCCGGTCACATCGCCGAGGCCTTGGCGATCGCTGCGCTGCCGCCGGGTGACGACGTGGACGACCAATGAGGGCGGAGAAGTCGTGAAGGTCGCCATCGCAGGAGCCGGCGCCGTCGGCCGATCCATCGCAAGGGAACTCGTCGATTCCCACGAGGTCACGCTGCTGGAGCGCAACCCCGCGCACATCGACGTGGACGACATCCCGGCCGCACACTGGCGCCTTGGCGACGCGTGCGAGTTGACCCTGCTGGAATCGGTCGGGATCCAGGACTTCGACGTGGTGATCGCCGCGACGGGCGACGACAAGGCCAACGTGGTGGTGAGTCTGCTGGCCAAGACCGAGTTCGCGGTGCCGCGCGTGGTCGCCAGGGTGAACGACCCGCGCAACGAGTGGCTGTTCGACGAGAACTGGGGTGTCGACGTCGCTGTGTCCACCCCGCGGATGCTGGCGGCGTTGGTGGAGGAGGCGGTCTCCGTCGGCGACCTGGTCCGGCTGATGAGCTTCCGCAAGGGGCAGGCCAACCTCGTCGAGATCACCCTCCCCGACGACACCCCGTGGGGCGGCAAGGCCGTCAAGCGGCTCGACCTGCCCCGTGACGCGTCGCTGGTGACCATCCTGCGGGGTGCCAGAGTGATCGTGCCCGAGGGCGACGAACCACTGGAGGGCGGCGACGAGTTGCTGTTCGTGGCGATCGCCGAGGTCGAGGATCAGCTGCGCGAGCAGGTGCTGCGCCCGCGTTCGAACGGTTGATCCCGGCGCGCGACTGCAGGCGGCGGCGTTGCCCGGTCGTGGCTGTGTGCGACTTCCCCCGGTGACACCCGCCGGTGGTCACCCCGCGCATTGCTGATCCCGACGGCCGAGATCAGCCCGGCGACGGCGAACAACGCCGCGACCACCACCGCGCCCTGTCGGAACCCCGCGAAGTCGCCTGGCGCGAACGCCGAATCGCCTGCCGCGCCGATGATCACGCCGGCGAACGCGACGGCGATGAGGCCGGCTATCCGCGAGACCGCGTTGTTGACGGCCGAGCCGATGCCGCTCTGCGCGGGGTCGACGGCGGCCAGCACCGCTGCGGTGAGCGGCGACACGGTGATGGACAGGCCGACGCCGAAGACGACCAAACCGGGCAGCATCTGCGTCCAGAAGTCGAACGGCGCGCTCCCTGCCGGGTGGGAGAACGCCAGCAGCAGGAAGCCGACCGCCGCGATGACCGGTCCGCCCGCCATGTAGGCCCGCGGCCCATGCAAGCCGGCCAGGGCGCCGAAGGGACGCGCCAGGAAGAACGACAGGACGGGCAGTGGCAGGGTCGCCAATCCCGCCTGCGTGGCCGAAAGGCCAACGGACTCCTGCAGGAACAGTGTGACGAGAAACATGCCAAGTGACACCGCGGCATAGAGGAACACCGTCGCGAGGTTGCCGACCGCGAAGTTGCGCGCCGCGAAGAGGTGCAGAGGCATCATCGGGTTCGGTGCCCTGCGCTCCCAGAACGGGAATGCCACCAGGCACGCCAATCCCACGGCCAGTCCGCCCGCCACGGCAGGATGCGACATCCCCAGCCGCTGCTGTTCGATCAGGGCGAACACCGCGGTGCCAAGCCCGATGGCGCACAGCGTCGCGCCGACGAAATCAATTCGACCCCAACGTCTTTCGCCCGCCTTGTCTGGGTCAAGCCTCGTCGTCAGATACATCGTCACGGCCAGCGGGATGATGTTGATGCCGAAGACCCAGCGCCAGCTGAGCGAATCGACGAGCAGTCCGCCGAGCGGCGGTCCCACCACGAACGCGGTGCCCGTCCACGCCGTCCACGTGCCGATCGCACGGGCCTGCGCGGCGCCGGTGAAACGGGCGTTGATCATCGCCAGCGAGCTGGGCACCAGGAAGGCGGCCCCGATGCCCTGCAGACACCGGGCGGCCACCAGCACCCAACCGGTCGGGGCAACGGCGCACAGCACCGATGCGACCGCGAACACGGCGAGCCCCGTGCGCAGCACGTTGAGCCTGCCGAACTGGTCCGACACCGCACCCGCGACGAGGATCAGCGCGCCGAGTCCGAGCAGGTAGCCGTCCACCACCCACTGCTGCAGGGCGAGACCGGCCAGACCGGTGTGCGGGAGGTCGGCGGCGATGGCGGGCAGCGCGAGGTTGACCACTGAGCCGTCGAGGAACGCCACGAACGATGCGAGCACTGCGACCGCGATGAGCGGCCGGTCGGTCGCATTCTGGTCCGTCACCGGGATGCTCGTCAGTCGGTACGGGCCTCGGTGGTCTCGGGCGCCTGGGATGTATCGGCGACATCAGCCGCATCGGCGGCATGCGCCTTTTCGGCGGCCTCTTGCGCGTGCAGCGCCCGTTGCGCGGTGCGGATGGCCAGATACGTCGCCAGCGCGGCGACGCCCGTCAACGGCCAACCCATCGCGATGCGCGCAACGCCGAGCATGCCGGTCTGATTCGCGTCGTAGAGATGGTTCTGCACGACGAATCGCGCGCCGAACACCGCGACCCACGTCACGGTGGCGACGTCGAAGGCGAAGACGGCCTTGCGCACCTTGCGCCAGCCTCGGTCATGCTGGTTGACCCAGCCCCAGACGTAGCCCACCACGGGGCGCCTGATCAGCACCGAGACGGCGAACACGGCGGCGTAGAGCAGCGACGACCAGATGCCAAGCAGGAAGTAGCCCTTGGACTCGCCCACGAGGTAGGCGATCAACGCGCTGACCCCGACGGCGAAGAAGCCGGAGAATGCCGGCTGCAACGACTCCTTGCGGATCAGCCGCCAGATCAGGATCAGGGTGGCCACGCCGAGAGCCGCGCTTATTGCAGGCACCAGTCCGAAGAACGACGACACCGGCACGAACACCAGAATGGGCAGCGACGAATAGATCAGGCCGCTGATGCCGCCCATCTGCTGGAGCAGCGCGTGTGCGTTTAGCTTCTGCTCTTGCTCGTCCTGCTCGCCCGGCTCAATCTCGTCAGCAGTCTCCTTGTCGGGACCACTCACTTCTGAATCTCGTAGTGCGGGTTGTAAATTGCCTTGCTGCCGTTTTCCAGATTGCCGACGCGACCGTGCACGCGCAGCGTGCAGCCGGACTCGATACCCGCGATCCGGCGCTGGCCGAGCCAGACCAGCATCACCGAATCGGTGCCGTCGAACAGCTCGGCGCGCACACCACCCGCGCAGCCCTTGGCATTGGTCTCGACACAACGCAGCGTGCCCACCATCGTCACTTCCTGGCCGCGTCGGCAGTCGATCGCCTTCTGCGCACCGGTGTGAGCGGCTTCGTCGCTGAGTTCCTCGACGTCGCGCTGCGACGGGTCTTCCGTCAGCCGGCGGGTGAGCCGCCGTAGATAACCTTCGGCCGTAGCCATGGCCTCTCCTGACCCCTTCGCGAATCCACCATGGATTCCTCACTGACAAACGCCACGGTAGACCTCTTAGTTCCGATTTGCCACGCGGCTACCTCGTGTCGCCCGCGCGTGATTTGACGTACACGGCACGATCGACTGATGGCCGTCAATCTGCGCGGGATCACGGTGGTTCTGCTGCCCGGCACGGGGTCTGACGACGACTACGTGTACCGGGCCTTCTCCGCGGCATTGCACGACGTCGGGGCGACGGTAATGACACCGGCACCGGAGCCGGAGGGGCTGATCGAGGGGTTTCGGCGCGAGCTGGACAACGCGGCGCGGCTGGGCCCGATCGCAGTCGGCGGGGTGTCGATCGGCGCGGCCGTCGCCACGTCATGGGCGCTGGCCCACCCCTCCCACACCGTCGCCGTGCTGGCGGCGCTGCCCGCCTGGACGGGTCCGCCAGGCAACGCTCCTGCCGCGCTTGCCGCACAGCACTCGGCACATCAGTTGCGCAGCGACGGGCTGGCGGCGACGATCGCGGCGATGCGCGCCTCCAGCCCAGCCTGGCTGGCCGACGAGCTGACCCGGTCGTGGGTGGGCCAGTGGCCCGCGCTGCCCGACGCCATGCAGCAGGCGGCCGGCTACGTCGCGCCGACCTGCGAGGAGTTGGCGACACTCGCGGCGCCGATGGGAGTTGCCGCAGCGACCGACGACCTGGTGCACCCGGTGGAGGTCGCCCTCGAATGGGTGGCCGCGGCGCCACGCGCGGCGCTGCGGACCGTCACGCTCGACGCGATGGGTGTCGACCCGGCAGTTCTCGGCGCCGCCTGTGTGGCCGCGCTGTTGGAAGCGAGCTAGCTCCTACCCACCCGAAATGGTGCGGAGCTGCTGCATCGCCGATCCCTGCTCACTGCGCCGCGCGACGGGCTGCGCCTCCGGGACCTGCGGCTGAGGGACTTGGGTACCCTCGGCCACCATCTGCTCGGCACGCGCACGCAGCCGATTCACCAGCGATTCGGACAACTGCAGGTTCAACATGGCGCGAACCGGCTGCGGGGTGTCTCCGCGCCGAACGACGGTGTCCGCCAGCGCGTTTCGCACGTCTGCTGCGATCGCGTCCGCACTCTCGGGAGTGCCGATCGCTGCGCCACGAACCATCCAGCGGGGGCCGTCGACCCCGACGAACCGCATCACGACGGGTTCGGGGCCCTTGGTCATCACACCGACGACCTCGCGTCCCCACGGCCCGTCCTCGACGCTGACCTGGGCCGAGTCGTTGCGCAGCGACTCGGCGATCTCGGTGACCACCTCGCGCCACAGGTTGCCGGTCTTGGGCGCGGCATAGGCGGTGATGTTGTACCGACCGTTGGGCGTCACCATCCACACCATGGTGGGCACGCCCTGCTGATTGACCTCGATGGCGAGCTCTGCAGCATCGTTCTCGGGGATCAGCACCGAGCCAAGGTCGTGCCTGCCCACCGTCACGACGGCCGCGTCGTCGAACTCCTCGACGTCGAACGGGCCGTCGGGGTCGTCGTCGACGGCCGCTTCAGCGACGTCGTCGGGGTCGGGAACCCCGCCCGCCTGGTCGTCCTGAACGTCCTTGCGCTTACCGAATGCCATCACAAACTCTCGTGTCCGCCGGAGGATCCGTGGCCGCCGTCGCCACGGGATGTGTCACCCAGTCCGGCCTCGTCGAATGACGTGACCTCGACCAATTCGGGCAGTTCGACCCGTTGCACCAACAACTGTGCGATGCGATCGCCGCGACGCAGGATGATCGGCTCATCCGGGTCGAGGTTGATCAGCGAGATCTTGACCTCGCCGCGGTACCCGGCGTCGATGGTGCCGGGGCTGTTGACGATCGAAAGTCCCACGCGCGCCGCCAATCCCGAACGCGGATGCACCAGTCCCACCATCCCGTGTGGGATGGCGACCGCGATTCCCGTGGGAACGAGCGCGCGCCGCCCCGGGGCCAGCTCGACGTCGATGGCGGTGCAGAGGTCGACGCCGGCATCACCGTCGTGCGCCCGGGACGGCATCGGCAGCTCGCGATCGAGTCGCACGACCGCCAGAGAGGTGGACATGATGCACGAGATTACTCTTGGCCGCGTGTCGGACACGCGCGCAGCCACCCAATCCGTGCGCTATCAGGAACGCTTGCGGGTGCCATGGTGGTGGTGGCTGCCCGGGTTCGGGTTGGCCGCGCTGATCGCTCTCGAGGTCAATCAGGGCGTCCAGGCGCTCCCCGACTGGGTTCCCTACGCGGTGTTGCTTCCCGTCGCGGCCGCCGTGCTGATGTGGTTCGGCCGAACCGACCTGCGTGTCGTCGGTGACGACGAGAACGAGACAGAGCTCTGGGTGGGTGCGGCTCACCTGCCGGTCGGCGTCATCTCCCGCTCAGCCGAGGTGCCGCATTCGGCGAAGTCCGCCGCACTGGGTCGCCAACTGGACCCAGCCGCCTACGTGGTGCACCGTGCCTGGATCGGGCCCATGGTTCTGCTGGTTCTCGACGATGCCGACGACCCGACGCCCTACTGGCTGGTGAGTTGCCGACGGCCCGACCGCGTGCTTGCGGCATTACGCAGCTGACGCGGGACGGCTTTGCAGCCGTCCCGCGTCAGCTCGGCGGTTTAAGCGGCGCAGTCCGTGCAGATCATCACGCCGTTCTTCTCGCTAGCGAGACGACTGCGGTGATGCACCAAGAAACAACTCGAGCATGTGAACTCGTCGGCTTGCTTCGGAATGACCCGTACCGACAGTTCCTCGCCGGAGAGGTCGGCGCCGGGCAGCTCGAACGATTCTGCTGACTCGACTTCATCTACGTCGACAACCGCCGATTGGGCCTCGTTGCGCCGAGCCTTCAATTCCTCGAGCGAATCCTCGGAAACGTCATCGGTCTCAGTACGCCTTGGGGCGTCGTAATCGGTAGCCATCCTCTTCCCCTCCAGTAACCATGCGACAGAGCTTTGTACCAGCGCAGAACGCGTTTACCAAATAATTCGTGCCCGGAACTGCCACGGTTTGGATGTGATTTATATCACACTGCAAAAAGCCTGGTAGAGACCGGTGCCGGGGCCTGCCCTTAAGGTGCAGGGGTGGTATCGCAAATCACGTCCGGCACGGCGTTCGACAAACAGGGCCGACCGTTCCGCCGTCGGAACTATCTTCCAGGCGCGCTGGCGTTGGCGGCGCTGGCCGTCGTCACGCTGGCGGTGTGGGTGACCGCCTTCAATCGGCCCAACGACGTCAACGAGGTCGCCGCGTGCAACCGGCCGCCGGCGGCCGGGGACGCCACCCAGACCGCGCTTGGCGACCAGGTCATGCCGGCCACCATGACCGAGGTGGCTCCCGCCAAGCTCGCGGACACCAAGATCCGCGTGCTCAACGCCAGCGGGCAGGGCGGCCAGGCCGCCGAGGTCGCGGGCGCACTCCGCGATCTGGGCTACGCCCCGCCCACCGCGGCCAACGACACCGTCTACCAAAACACCCGCCTGGAGTGCCAGGGCCAGATCCGGTTCGGCCCCGCAGGCCGGGCCGCTGCCGCCGCGGTATGGCTGGTCGCGCCCTGCGCCGAGCTGTATCAGGACCAAAGAGGCGACGACACCGTGGATCTGGCGATCGGAACGGACTTCGGCGATCTGAGCCACAACGACGACACCGACGCCGTGCTGGCCAGCCTGCGCCCCGATGCGACACAACCCGCGGACGCCTCGATGCTGACCAAGGTGCACGCAGGCGCCTGCTGATTACAGGGCGCCCGCCCGCCGCAGCGCCGCGTCGAACTCCTCGGCGATGCCCGGCGCCGCTGCCACGATGAGCAGATCCGAGTCGCCGTCGACGGGCGGCAGGATGAGTTGCGCACCCGCCTCCGCGGCGATCAGCGCGCCCGCCGCCCAGTCCCAGACGTGCACGCCGTCCTCGTAGTAGGCGTCCATGCGGCCCGCGGCCACCATGCACAGGTCCAGCGCGCACGACCCGAGGCGGCGCACGTCGCGGACGTCGGGCAGCAATCGAGCCAACACCTCGGCCTGCCGTATGCGCTGCTCCCGCGCGTAGCCGAATCCGGTGCCCACCAGTGCCATCGCCAGATCGTCGACGGCCGTGCAGCGCAGCGACGTCGACACACCGCCGCGCCGTACGTGGGCGCCGTGACCGACTGCGGCGGAGAACACCTCTCCGGTCGGCACGTTCGCGACAGCACCGGCCACCGACGCGCCGTCGATCTGCACTCCGACCGACACCGCATAGCCCTCGATGCCGTAGACGAAGTTCACCGTGCCGTCGATCGGGTCGAGCACCCACAGCGGCCGACCTGCCTCGACCCGTGCGGCGCCACCACCTTCTTCGCCGAGTACGGGATCACCGGGGCGCAGCACGGCGAGCCGATCGCGCAACAGCCGCTCGGTCTCGGTGTCGACGATGGTGACCGGGTCGGTCGGCGAGCTCTTGGACCGCACCGCCGATCCGCCTTGGTCACGCTCGGCGGCGTCGCCGAACACCTCGGTACGGCGACGCCGCACGAACTCGGCGGCCTCCGCGGCCAGCCCTTCCGCGACCGCCCGCAGGCTCTCGGGGTCGGAGTCGATTTCAGTCACGCTGGTAATCGCAACACGAATCGAGCCGACTCGGTTACGCGGCAGGCCCACATCAGGTTTGGCGAGGCACTAATGTGTGGGTCGCGTCGCCCCTGCAGGCCTCTCGAAGAGGAGCGCTCATGACCGCCACCGACAGCCCACCCGCTGATCCGAGCACCGACGGCTCGCAACGGCGCGGATTCGGCGTCGACGTCGGCGGCAGCGGCGTCAAGGGCGGCATCGTCGATCTCGACACCGGTGCACTCATCGGCGAACGGTTCAAGCTGCCGACGCCGCAACCCTCCACGCCGGATGCGGTCGCCAAGACCGTCGCCGCCGTCGTCCGCGAGTTCGGCTGGACCGGCGGCCTCGGGGTCACCTACCCCGGCGTGGTGACCGACGGCACCGTCAGGACCGCAGCCAACGTGGACAAGGGCTGGATCGGGACCAACGCGCGCGACGTCATCTCGGCCGAACTCGACGGGCAGGCGGTGACCGTCCTCAACGACGCCGACGCCGCAGGACTCGCCGAGGAGAAGTTCGGCGCAGGCAAGGACAACTCCGGCGTGATCGTGCTGCTCACGTTCGGCACCGGCATCGGCTCTGCGGTGATCCACAACGGTGTGCTGCTGCCCAACACCGAGTTCGGGCACCTCGAGGTCGGCGGCAAGGAGGCCGAGCACCGCGCCGCCTCGTCGGTCAAGGATCGCAAGGGCTGGAGTTACGAACGCTGGTCAGAGGAAGTCACCTCCGTGCTCATCGCGATCGAGAACGCGATCTGGCCCGACCTGCTCATCGCAGGTGGTGGCATCAGCCGCAAGGCCGACAAGTGGATCCCGCTGTTGAAGAACCGCACCCCGGTGGTGGCGGCGGCCCTGCTGAACACTGCAGGCATCGTCGGCGCCGCGATGGCCGCCGACGTGGGAGCAGAGTTGCACTGACGGGGTCCCGGCGGCTCGCCACGCAACCAAAATCTGCGCTCGTAGGGGCGTTTGCCCACACTGTCGTTACAATGGTCAGCGGCGGCCGCATAACGGATAGCGGCGAGTATCCGAGTTGAGATCAACGCCAACATTCGACAGCCGACGCTTTTCGGTGGCGCACGCCCACGCCTCCGAGATCCACAATGACGAAAGGGTGCACGTGACAGCGACGAAGGCTAGTACGGCCACCGACGAGCCTGTGACGCACAGCGCCCCCAAATCCCCCGCGAAGCGGGGGCCGGCGGCCAAGACCGCCAGTGCAACGGCGCCCGCCAAGCGGGCCACCAAGGCCGCCGCGCCGAAGGCCGAGTCGGCGACCGCCACCAAGACCGCAGCCAAGCGTGCACCGCGCGCCAAGAAGGCTGCCGACGCCGAGACCGCCGACGGCCTCGAAGTCACCACGGAACTGGAATCCGGCGACGATCTCGACGGCGAGCCCGACGTACTGGTCGACGAGCCCGACATCGATCTCGAGGATCTCGACGCCGACGAACCGGCCGCCGACGACGCCGACGAAACTCCCGCCGACGGCGCGAAGAAGCCCATCGAGTCGGCCGCCGTGCCCGCTGCACCCGCCGAAGCTGAGGAAGACATCACCGAACCGTCCGAGAAGGACAAGGCCTCCGGCGACTTCGTCTGGGACGAAGAGGAATCCGAGGCTCTTCGGCAGGCCCGCAAGGACGCCGAGCTCACCGCTTCGGCGGACTCGGTGCGCGCCTACCTCAAGCAGATCGGCAAGGTGGCGCTGCTCAACGCCGAGGAGGAAGTCGAGCTCGCCAAGCGGATCGAGGCCGGGCTGTACTCCACGCAGCTGATGTCGGAGTTCGCCGAAAAGGGCGAGAAACTGACCACTGCTCAACGACGCGACTACACCTGGATCTGCCGTGACGGCGACCGCGCGAAGAACCACCTGCTCGAGGCGAACCTGCGCCTCGTCGTCTCGCTGGCCAAGCGCTACACCGGCCGCGGCATGGCCTTCCTCGACCTCATTCAGGAAGGCAACCTTGGCCTGATCCGTGCGGTCGAGAAGTTCGACTACACCAAGGGCTACAAGTTCTCCACGTACGCCACGTGGTGGATCCGCCAGGCGATCACGCGCGCCATGGCCGACCAGGCGCGCACCATCCGCATCCCGGTGCACATGGTCGAGGTCATCAACAAGCTCGGGCGCATCCAGCGTGAGCTGCTCCAGGATCTGGGTCGCGAGCCCACGCCAGAAGAGCTCGCCAAGGAAATGGACATCACGCCGGAGAAGGTGCTGGAGATCCAGCAGTACGCGCGTGAGCCGATTTCGCTGGACCAGACCATCGGCGACGAAGGCGACAGCCAGCTCGGTGACTTCATCGAAGACTCCGAGGCCGTGGTGGCCGTGGACGCGGTGTCGTTCACGCTGCTTCAGGATCAGCTGCAGTCGGTGCTCGAGACGCTCTCCGAGCGCGAGGCGGGCGTGGTGCGGCTGCGGTTCGGCCTCACCGACGGCCAGCCCCGTACCCTCGACGAGATCGGCCAGGTCTACGGCGTTACCCGCGAGCGGATCCGCCAGATCGAGTCCAAGACGATGTCGAAGTTGCGGCACCCCAGCCGTTCTCAGGTCCTGCGCGACTACCTGGACTAGAACGTCGGACACGACCGTCCCGACGATGGGGCGGTAACCCGTTGGGACACAAACGACTTGTCGGCGGCCGGTATCGTTGCGGCCCGTGCCCGACAATCGAAGAACCCCACCCGTCCGTCTGGTCCGTGTCGTCGACGGGGTCCGTACCGGTCTGCACAAGCTGACGCGCAAAATGGTGCCCGGCAACATCGCGTTGTTGGAGATCGCGAACGGCAGCTGGACGACGCAGGCCTTGTACGTTGCGGGCAAGCTCGGCATCCCCGACGAGTTGGCCGGTCGGCCGTTGAGCGCTGCCGAGGTCGCCCGCCGGGTCGGTGCCGATCCCGATGCGGTCTTTCGGCTGATGCGAGCACTGGCAGGCAAGGGAGTGTTCGAGCAGCGCCGCGACGACACATTCGCGCTTACGCCGATCGGCGACGCGTTGCGGGCGGACGCACCGGGCTCGATGCGCGCCTTGGTTCTGCTGATAGGCGATCCGGCGCAGTGGGAGCACTGGGGCAGCCTGCTGCACTCCGTCAAGACCGGTGAACCCGCCCCGGTCAAGTTGCGTGGCACGACCTTCTTCGAGTACCTGGACACCAACCCCGAACTGGCCGCGGTGTTCAACGACGCGATGACCTCGATGAGTGCGATGGCCACCGATCCGGTGCTGGCCGTGTTCGACTTCTCCGGGTTCCGCCGGATCGTCGACGTCGGCGGCGGGCATGGCAGCCTGCTGGCTGCCGTCCTGCAGAGCGCACCCGACGCCCACGGCGTGCTCTTCGACCTGCCGTCAGTGGTCGAAGGGGCCCCTCCGGTGTTTGACGCCGCCGGGGTTGGTGACCGCTGCACCGTGTCGGCCGGTTCGTTCATGGACGCGGTTCCCGAGGGCGGTGACGCCTACCTACTCAAGACGATCATCCACGACTGGGACGAGGAAACCGCGCTGCTCATTCTGCGCAACGTCCGTGCGGCGATGGGCCCGCGGGCGAAGCTGCTGCTGTTGGAAATGGTTCTGCCGCAACATGCTTCGTCACACTTCGGGACCATGCTGGACCTCGAGATGTTGGCCATTGCCGGCGGCAAGGAACGGACCAGCTCCGAGTACTCAAACCTGTTGGCGCGCGCCGGTTTCCGGCTCGAACGTGTCGTCGAGACGGCAGGCCCGCTATCGATCGTGGAAGCGAGAACGGCCTGATGGCGCCGCAGCGGATCACCGTTTCGTCGGGATCGCCCTTCGAGGATCAAGTCGGCTACGCGCGGGCAGTACGCGTCGGCCCACTCGTCGTCGTTGCGGGCACGACTGCACCAGGAGACGGTATCGCCGAGCAGGCGCGGGAAGCGTTGCGCCGCATCGAGATCGCCCTCGCCGAGGCCGGCGCCACCATGGCCGACGTAGTGCGCACCCGGATGTTCGTCACCGACATCAGCCGGTGGCAGGAAGTCGGAGCAGTGCACGCCGAGTTCTTCGGCGACATCCGGCCCGCCACGTCGATGCTCGAGGTGACCGCGCTCATCGCACCCGACCTGCTGGTCGAGATCGAGGCCGACGCCTACGTGGCCTCGGACTGATCGGCGGGCAGTTCTGCGAACGTGCCGTCGGCCCCTGGCAGATACGGCGTGACACTCGTCACAGCGGCCACCGGAAGCGGGCCGTACAGGTGCGGGAACAGCATGGCCGCGGGATCGATCGGCACACCGGGCTCCCAACGCACCGGCGCCCCCACCAACGCGGGATCGCAGCGCAGCAACACCAGATCCGTCCGTCCGGCGTAAAGCCGGTTGGCGGGCAGATGGACCTGCTCGGCGGCGGACAGGTGCACGAAGCCGATGTCGTCGAACGACGGCGGCCGGTGCTCACCGGAACCCTGCGCGCGTTGCCAGTCCTCAGCGGTGCACAGGTGCACCAACACACTCGGCGTCGGGATCATGGGGTCAGCCTGCCCTGCCCGCAACTTCACCGACAAGTGAGACACGACACACCGATGAACGGCCGGGGAACAAGGCCGGAAGCCAAAACGTCTGACACAGTAGAACTACGCGAGACTCAGGAGGAGCCATGAACGCAACTCTGACCAGCCCCGAACTAACTCGGGCTGATCGTTGTGACCGTTGCGGCGCAGCCGCTCGCGTCCGCGCGACGTTGCCGTCGGGAGCCGAGCTGCTTTTTTGCCAGCATCACGCCAATGAGCACGAGGCAAAGCTGGTCGAGCTGGCCGCCGTGATCGTGGTCAAGCCGACCGACTCCTGACGAACCCAGCACGACCCCGCACGGGGCGTGCCGGTCCATCGTCGGGAATGCTGGTGTGGTCATGAGTGACCATCCCCCGCCAGTGAAGCCGTCGCGCCACCACATTTGGCGCATCACCAAACGCACGTTGTCGAAGAGTTGGGACGACTCGATCTTCTCCGAGTCGGCCCAAGCCGCGTTCTGGTGTGCCCTGTCCCTTCCGCCGCTGCTTCTCGGCATGCTGGGGAGCCTGGCGTACGTGGCGCCGATCTTCGGCCCGCAGACGCTGCCGACCATCGAGGATCGGCTGATCCGCACGGCCAACAGCTTCTTCTCCCCCAACGTCGTCAACGAGATCATCGAGCCGACGGTCCGCGACATCCTGCTCGGCGCCCGCGGCGAGGTGGTGTCGATCGGGTTCGTCATCTCGCTGTGGGCGGGCTCGTCGGCGGTGTCGGCGTTCGTGGACTCGATCGTCGAGGCGCACGATCAGACACCCCTGCGCCACCCCGTGCGGCAGCGGTTCTACGCCCTTGGCCTGTACGTGGGCATGCTGGTGTTCGTCATCGTCACGGCGCCGTTCATCGCGCTCGGGCCGATCAAGATCGGTGAGCACATTCCCGAAAGCTGGGCCAACGTGCTGCGCTTCGGCTATTACCCGGCGCTCTTCCTCAGCTTCGTCATGGCGGTGACGTTCCTCTACCGGGTGTCGCTGCCACGGCCACTGCCATCGCACCGGCTGCTGCTCGGCTCCGTGCTGGCCGCGGCGGTGTTCCTGGTGACCACGGTGGGCCTACGGGTCTACCTGACGTCGATCACCGCAACCGGCTACACGTACGGTGCATTGGCCACGCCGATCGCGTTCCTGCTGTTCGCTTTCTTCCTCGGCTTCGCGATCATGCTGGGCGCCGAGTTGAACGCCGCCGTTCAAGAGGAGTGGCCTGCCCCCGTGACCCACGCGCATCGGCTGCGTGGCTGGATCGAGGAGCAGGCCGATTCGCGTACCAACGGGAAGGCGGACCCTCCCCCCGACGCGCCGCCGACTACTTCTTGAGCGACTCGTAGACCCGCTTGCAGTCGGGGCACACCGGCGAACCGGGCTTGGCCGCCTTGGTGACTGGGAACACCTCGCCGCAGAGGGCGACGACGTGGGTACCCATCACCGCGCTCTCGGCAATCTTGTTCTTCTTCACGTAGTGGAAGACCTTGGGAGCGTCGTCGTCTGTCCCGTCGTCGACGCGTTCGTCGCTGTCGGTGCGTTCGATGGTCTCGGTCTGCATGACGTTCATTGTGCCTGCCATGGCATCGGGAGGGAACCGGACCGTTTGGGCGGCGTGATCTGTGGAACAGTAGAGGTATGAAACACGGCCAAGAGCTGAGTTTCGACGACGATGGTCGACCGGTCCTCATCACCCGTGCGGCGCAGCCCTACGAGGAACAGCATCGCGAGCGGGTACGCAAGTACCTCACCATCATGTCGTGGCGCATTCCCGCGCTCCTGGGCGCCGCAATCGCGTACGGCGTATGGCACAACGGCTTGATCTCACTGGGCATCCTGATGGCGTCGATACCGCTGCCGTGGATCGCGGTGTTGATCGCCAACGACCGGCCACCCCGACGGGCTGAAGAACCGCGACGGTATGCGGCGAGGACGCGGATCCCGCTGTTTCCGACCGCTGAGCGACCCGCGCTGGAGGCTCGCAGGGACGTTCCACCGCAACACGATTCGACGGAGTCGCAGCACGACGTTCCCTGATGAGGAAAATCTTCATCACTTCTCAGGACATTCTCAGGTCGTCGCCGAATCGATGCAGGTCAGAAGGTGTGAGAACGGCGGCAGGCGGGAACTCTTAGAGCTGATTCGACGTTATAGCTCATGACTGCCCCAGCCGACTAGGAGGCCGATATGGCTACTGCCACCGCAAGCCGATTCGACAGTGATCTGGACGCCCAGAGTCCTGCCGCCGACCTGGTGCGCGTGTACCTCAATGGCATTGGCAAGACCGCGCTGCTGAATGCAGCCGACGAGGTCGAACTGGCGAAGCGCATCGAGGCTGGGCTCTATGCGCAGTATCAGCTCGACACCAAGAAGCGGCTTGGCGACCTCCGCAAGCGCGAGCTCATGGCCGTCGTCCGCGACGGTGAAGCCGCCCGCAGGCACCTGCTCGAGGCGAACCTGCGCCTCGTCGTTTCGCTGGCCAAGCGCTACACCGGTCGCGGCATGCCCCTGCTGGACCTGATCCAGGAGGGCAACCTCGGCCTGATCCGCGCGATGGAGAAGTTCGACTACGCCAAGGGATTCAAGTTCTCCACCTACGCCACGTGGTGGATCCGCCAGGCCATCACGCGCGGCATGGCCGACCAGAGCCGCACCATCCGGCTGCCGGTCCACCTGGTCGAGCAGGTCAACAAGCTCGCCAGGATCAAGCGTGAGATGCACCAGAACCTCGGCCGCGAGGCCACCGATGAGGAACTCGCCGAGGAGTCGGGCATTCCCGCCGAGAAGATCGCCGATCTGCTCGAGCACAGCCGCGACCCGGTGAGCCTGGACATGCCGGTCGGCAGCGACGAGGAAGCGCCGCTTGGCGACTTCATCGAGGACGCCGAGGCGATGTCGGCGGAGAACGCCGTCATCTCCGAGCTGCTGCACACCGACATCCGGCACGTCCTTGCCACGCTCGACGAGCGCGAGCAGCAGGTGATCCGGTTGCGGTTCGGTCTTGACGACGGCCAGCCCCGCACTCTGGACCAGATCGGCAAGCTGTTCGGGCTGTCCCGTGAGCGCGTTCGCCAGATCGAGCGCGAAGTGATGGCGAAGCTGCGGCACGGCGATCGGGCCGAGCGGTTGCGGTCCTACGCGAGCTAGACCTTCCCAAGTGATACCCGCCGCGGCAAACGCGGCGGGTATCACTTTTTGGCGCGCCGACACGAGGCCCCTGCTCAGGCGTTTGCACCGGTAGACTCGGCTGAGATGCTGGGCTGGGGAAGGCTCCTATGAACGATCTGATCGATACGACCGAGATGTACCTGCGGACCATCTACGACCTCGAGGAAGAGGGCGTAGTGCCGCTGCGTGCCCGGATCGCCGAGCGCCTCGAGCAGAGTGGCCCGACCGTGAGCCAGACCGTGTCGCGGATGGAACGCGACGGACTGTTGCACGTCGCCGGTGATCGCCACCTCGAGCTGACCGACAAGGGCCGCGCACTGGCCGTCTCCGTGATGCGCAAGCACCGGCTCGCCGAGCGCCTCCTGGTCGACGTCATCGGCCTGCCCTGGGAGGAGGTGCACGCCGAGGCCTGCCGTTGGGAGCACGTGATGAGCGAGGACGTCGAGCGCCGTCTCGTCCAGGTCCTCGACAACCCGACCACCTCGCCGTTCGGAAACCCGATCCCTGGTCTGTCCGAGCTCGGCATCGTGCCCTCGAGCGCTGACGACGTCGCCCTGGTCCGGCTCACCGAGCTGCCCACCGGCTTCCCGGTAGCGGTGCGCGTGCGCCAACTCACCGAGCACGTCCAGGGCGACATCGAGTTGATCGCGCGGCTCAAGGATGCCGGTGTGGTCCCGAGTGCGCGCGTGACCGTTCAGGTGGACGAGCAAGGCAGCGTCATGATCGTGATCCCCGGCCACGAGCAGGTCGAGTTGCCGCATCACATGGCGCACGCCGTGAAGGTCGAGAAGGTCTAACCGGCGCGCCTGCCGAACGATTGGCGCGGCGGAAGCTTCACCCCGAGTTGCTTGGCCAACCGGTATCCGGTGAGCCCCAACTCCCGGATCTGCTCGGGGCGCATCCCCGACTGCAGCGCCTGATCAAGCATGCGGGCCATGCGGTGCCCAGGGTTGCACCGCAGCGCGGCTTCCAGTGACACCCCGGCCAGCGGCCCGTCGCCACGGGCGTAGGTCGAGAATGCCAGCAACACAAGCGGTTCGGCGCGCCACGGTTCCGGCAGGGTCCGCGCCAGCAGCACCCACAGCGACTCCGCGGATGCGGCGTCCCTTCCCACGGCCAGCGCGTACAACGTGTCACGCACCCGTGGATCGGTCAGCCCGTACGCCAGCCGTGCCAGATCCGCGTCGGACGGGCACCGCCCCTCGACTGCCCCCGCGGCGGCCGCCATGGCGTGCTCGACGTCGGCGCGGGCATCCGCGTCGGGACGCTGATCGGCGTCGCCCGTTGCGGCGTCCGTGGCGGCCTTGAAGGCACCGCGCAACCCGGCGGTGCGGACGGGATCTGCCACGGCGATCACCGCCTGCAGGTCGGCACGCCGCGAATAGAGCCGACGCCCGTCCAGCACGGCCGCCGCGGCCATCGGGGAGGCCGTCGGATCCTCGACGCTGCCTGCATACACCCCGCCGTCCGCGCAGTGCCACCGACCACCCGCCGCCACCCGGTCGACGACGTGGACGCCGAGCAGGTCGATGCCCCATTCGGAGAGCGCATCGCCGAGCGCGTCGGCGAGCAGACGGTGCTCGTCCTTGCACATCCGGCACGTAGTCGCATCCTCGTCGACGATCACGGCGATCGCAGCGTCGGGGCCAGCCGTCGCGGCCACCTCCGCCATGTGCCCGACCGCGTCGAATACGTCGTTCGAAAGATCAATGCGCATAACGCAACCCATCTCGCCATCGTCGAACGTCACGAGGACCAGGGATTTCTCGGGCACGAAACCGAGGACGGCGGGCAGCGCGGCGATCAACGCGCCGGGTTTGTTGATGTGGAAGTCGGCGTTTCGAAAGGTCGTCATGGGCAGAACGTGTCAGTAAGCCCCGCCGAAATCCGCTCCCGTGCCGCCTCGGGCAACGTCGGATGTGGACGAATTCGCCTCTGTGGATGAGTGCGATTTGTTAAGCCCGCATTCGCCCATGATTGACCCCGTCGGCATGCAAGATCGCCGCAATCGGCGTAGGACTACTGCATGGGTACCACGCAGGAGTACGACCTCGTCGTCATCGGTTCCGGACCTGGCGGGCAAAAGGCAGCCATCGCCGCCGCCAAGCTCGGGAAAACGGTCGCGGTCATCGAACGCGGCCTCATGCTCGGCGGCGTCTGCGTCAACACCGGGACCATCCCGTCGAAGACCCTGCGCGAGGCAGTCGTCTACCTCACGGGCATGAGCCAACGCGAGCTGTACGGCGCCAGCTACCGCGTCAAGGACAAGATCACGCCCGCCGACCTGCTGGCCCGCACACAGCACGTCATCGGCAAGGAGATCGACGTCGTCCGATCCCAGCTGATGCGCAACCGGGTCGACCTGTTCGTCGGACACGCCCGCTTCCTCGACGAACACTCGTTACAAGTCGAAGACCCCAACCGCGCCGAGAAGATCACCCTCAAGGGCGGGCACATCGTCATCGCCACCGGCACCAAGCCGCTTCGGCCCGCGGGCGTCGAATTCGACGAGTCGCGAGTGCTCGACTCCGACGGAATCCTGGACCTCAAGAGCATTCCCAGCTCGATGGTGGTGGTCGGGGCCGGAGTGATCGGCATCGAGTACGCGTCGATGTTCGCCGCGCTCGGCACCAAGGTCACCGTCGTGGAGAAGCGTCCGACGATGCTCGACTTCTGCGACCCCGAGATCGTCGAGGCCCTGCGCTTCCATCTGCGCGATCTCGCGGTGACGTTCCGCTTCGGTGAGGAGGTCACGGCCGTCCACGTCGGCGCCTCCGGCACCGTGACGACGCTGGCCAGCGGCAAGCAGATCCCCGCCGACACCGTGATGTACTCCGCAGGCAGGCAGGGCCAGACCGACGGCCTCGACCTGCCCGCGGCCGGGTTGGAGGCCGACGACCGCGGCCGCATCTTCGTCGACGACAACTACCAGACCAAGGTCGACCACATCTACGCGGTCGGCGACGTCATCGGCTTCCCCGCGCTTGCCGCCACGTCGATGGATCAAGGTCGCCTCGCCGCCTATCACGCGTTCGGCGAGCCCTCCAAGGGCATGACCGACCTGCAGCCCATCGGCATCTACTCGATCCC
The DNA here is from genome assembly GCF_014202335.1 of Mycobacterium sp. AZCC_0083. Lineage (GTDB taxonomy): Bacteria > Actinomycetota > Actinomycetes > Mycobacteriales > Mycobacteriaceae > Mycobacterium. The sequence goes on from NZ_JACHGP010000009.1 coordinate 25,229, forward strand.
CGAGGTGTCCTACGTCGGGCATACCGAGGTCGACCTAACCAAGGACTCGATCCCGTACGAGGTCGGGGTGTCGCGCTACCGGGAGCTGGCCCGCGGCCAGATCGCCGGCGACTCCTACGGCATGCTCAAACTGCTTGTCTCGACCGAGGATCTGCGCCTTCTCGGCGTGCACATCTTCGGCACCAACGCCACCGAGATGGTGCACATCGGGCAAGCGGTCATGGGTTGCGGCGGCACCGTCGAGTATCTGGTCGACGCGGTGTTCAACTACCCGACGTTCTCGGAGGCCTACAAGGTGGCTGCGCTGGACGTGATGAACAAGCTCCGTGCGCTGAGCCAGTTCAAGGCCTAGCGCTCAGCAGTCGTCGTCGAACACCGTAGGCGCGTCGTCGGCCGGTCCCCCGGCTTCGGCGCGGACCAGCAGCCGTCCGACCGCGCCGTCGAACGGCGGTGAGTAGGAGACGTTCTCCTCGCAACCACCGCCTTCCAGGCCGCCGATCAGGCCCGCGATCACCGATCCGGTCACCCACGGGGCGCCGCTGGTGCCGTCGACCAGGCCCGCACATGGCAGCGCAGGGAAGCCGCGGTCCTCGGACGACGTGCGGGTGGTGCAGCCGACCGGGTCGCCACCCGTCCCCATCGGGTAGCCGGTGACGGTGACGTCTGTGCCCGCCTTCGGCGCAGGCCCAACGGCGAACCCTCCCCCTGCCCGCGTCTCGACCGAACCGCCGCCGTCGCGGCTCACCCTGGCGACGGCGAAGTCGGCCAACGGGTCTTGATCGGTGACCCAGCGCGGGTCGAGGTAGACGGCGTCGACGTGGAAGAAATCCGAATCGGCTGCCTCACTGGCGAACTGCGGCACGAAGTACGCATCGACGCCCGCCGCCAAGCAGTGCGCGGCGGTGAGGATCAGGTCACCCGAGGACGAGTCCAGCACCGCCCCCGAGCACGTGTGCATTGACTGGTTGCCGAGGAACACCGCCCCCACTCTGGGCTCTGCGGGTACCGGCTTGGCGGACGGGGACGAATCCGCTTGGGGCGAGGTCGACGTCGTCGTACCCGTGGTCTGCGCGGTGGGCGAAGGCCCCGCGCAGGACACGGGCAGGGCCAACAGCCCCGTCAACAGAACGATCCGAGCGCCACGCATGATGATCGATCTTGCCCGACGATGCTGGCGGCTGGGTGATGCGACGGAATGAGCGGGCCGGGGCACCGCGTTCGAACTGTTTGAGTGGGGCCGAGATGGCAACCACTGCAAAGTGCGGGACACTAGGTGTCACCAAGGAGGCAAAGCAGTATGGCCGATCACCCAGAAGGCCCTGGGCAGCACTATCAACCGGAACAGACCGGGATGTACGAGCTGGAGTTCCCCGCGCCCCAGCTGTCGTCGGCAGACGGTCGTGGCCCGGTGCTGATCCACGCCCTCGAGGGGTTCTCGGACGCCGGCCACGCCATCAAGCTGGCCGCGGCGCACCTGAGGAACACGCTGGACACCGAGTTGGTGGCGTCGTTCGCGATCGACGAGCTGCTGGACTACCGGTCGCGGCGGCCGCTGATGACGTTCAAGACCGACCACTTCACCCACTACGACGACCCCGAGCTGAGCCTCTACGCGTTGCACGACACCGTCGGCACGCCGTTTCTGTTGCTCGCCGGGCTGGAACCAGACCTGAGGTGGGAACGGTTCATCACTGCCGTTCGGCTGCTGGCCGAACGGCTCGGGGTACGCCAGGTGATCGGGCTCGGCACGATACCGATGGCAGTGCCGCACACCCGCCCGGTCACGATGACGGCCCACGCCAACGACAAGGAGCTCATCGCCGAGCACCAGCCGTGGGTCGGCGAGGTTCAGGTGCCCGCAAGCGTGTCGAACCTGCTCGAGTACCGGATGGCCCAGCACGGCCACGAGGCGGTCGGCTACACCGTCCACGTGCCGCACTACCTGGCCCAGACGGACTACCCGGCGGCCGCCGAGGCGCTGCTCGCAGAAGTCGCACGCACCGGCTCCTTGCAGATCCCGCTGGCCGCACTGGGAGAGGCGGGTGCCGAAGTGCTCGCAAAGATCAACGAGCAGGTGGAGTCGAGTACCGAGGTCGCTCAAGTGGTGACCGCGCTCGAGCGACAGTACGATGCGTTCGTTAGCGCTCAAGAGAACCGGTCTTTGCTGGCGCGAGACGAAGATCTTCCAAGTGGTGACGAACTCGGCGCCGAGTTCGAGCGATTCCTTGCCCAGCGCGATGAGTCCAAAGGCGGCGACGACGGCATCGTAGGGTTCGACTAGTACGCCCTACCCCGGGCCCGACAGTGAAGTTGGCGAGGAGTTGGCGATCATGGCGAAGCGAAAGCCCAATCTGCGCAGTGTGCGCGAACTGACCCCGACGCTGCACTACCGCACCATTCATGGGTACCGGCGCGCGTACCGGGTGGCCGGCTCGGGCCCGGTGATCCTGCTGATCCACGGTATCGGCGACAACTCCACGACGTGGAGCACGGTCCAGTCGAAGCTGGCGCAGCGATTCACCGTCATCGCACCCGACCTACTGGGCCACGGCCAGTCGGACAAGCCACGCGCGGACTATTCGGTTGCGGCCTATGCCAACGGAATGCGCGACCTGTTGAGCGTGCTCGACGTCGAACGGGTCACCGTGGTCGGCCACTCGCTCGGCGGTGGGGTGGCCATGCAGTTCGCCTACCAGTTCCCACAATTGGTGGACCGCCTGATCCTCGTCGGCGCGGGCGGGGTGACCAAGGACGTCAACATCGCGCTGCGCATCGCGTCCCTGCCGATGGGCACCGAGGCACTGGCCCTGCTGCGCCTGCCGTTGGTGCTGCCCGCACTGCAGGTGGTCGGACGGGTCGGCGGTGCGATGTTCGGCTCGACCGGCCTTGGCCGCGACCTCCCCGACGTGCTGCGCATCCTGGCCGACCTGCCAGAACCCAACGCCTCGTCGGCATTCGCCCGCACCCTGCGTGCGGTAGTGGATTGGCGTGGCCAGGTCGTGACCATGCTGGATCGATGTTACTTGACGGAATCCGTTCCAGTGCAGCTGATTTGGGGATCACAAGATTCGGTGATCCCGGTCGATCACGCCCTCATGGCGCACTCCGCAATGCCCGGCTCGGTCCTCGAGGTCTTCGACGGATCGGGCCACTTCCCGTTCCACGACGATCCGGACCGCTTCGTCGAGAGCGTCGAGAAGTTCATCGACTCGACCACCCCGGCCGTGTACGACCAGGACGCGCTGCGCGACCTGCTTCGGACCGGTATCAGCGAGCGAGCCATCACCGGAACGATCGACACCAGGGTGGCCGTACTCGACGCCATGGGCGCCGACGAGCGTAGCGCTACCTGACCGCCTGCGAAACCGAGGGCCGAACGCACGAAGTAGCATGGGGCGCATGGCCATCGACGTGACCGTGTTGCGAGTGTTCACCGATTCGGACGGCAATTACGGCAACGCCCTCGGCGTCGTCGACACCATCCAGGTGAACCCCGCCGACAGACAACGGGTCGCCACCGAATTGGGTTATAGCGAAACCATTTTCGTCGGACTGCCGGCGCCCGGCACCAGCACCGCCGTTGCGCACATCTTCACCCCCGCTGCCGAGCTGCCCTTCGCGGGGCATCCTACGGTCGGGGCGGCGTGGTGGCTCAAGCAGCGCGGCACGCCGATCAACACACTGCAGGTGCCCGGCGGCGTCGTGCAGGTGGAGTACCTGTCGCAGCCGGACGGCGAGTTCACCGAGATCAGGGCCCGCTCGGAGTGGGCGCCGGACTTCTCGATCTACTACCTGAACTCGGTAGACGAGGTCCTCGCCGCCGACCCCGCCGACTACTCCGACGATGGCGAGCACTACGTGTGGGCGTGGATCGACAAGGGCGAGGGCAGCATTCGTTCGCGTGTGTTCGCCAGCCGTCTTGGCATCCCGGAGGACGAGGCGACCGGCGCCGCGGCGGTCCGCATCACCGACCACCTGAGCCGTGACCTGATGATCACGCAGGGGAAGGGCTCGCAGATCCGCACATCGTGGAGCCCGGAGGGATGGGTGAAGGTGGCCGGTCGGGTGGTCGAGGACGGGGTCAGACAGATCGACTGACCGCACGGGTCAGCTCGACGCCACTCCGCGATGAGCCCGCAACGCCTCGATTTCGCGTTCGAAGTCGTCGGCCGAGGAGAACGAACGGTACACCGATGCGAACCGCAGATAGGCGACTTCGTCGAGGTCGCGGAGGGGGCCGAGGATGGCAAGACCCACCTCGTTGCTCGGCACTTCGGGCGATCCGCCTGCGCGTACGGCGTCCTCGACCTGCTGCGCGAGCAGGTTCAACGCATCGTCGTCGACCTGACGGCCCTGGCACGCGCGTCGCACGCCCTTGATCACCTTCTCGCGGCTGAACGGCTCGGTGACGCCGCTGCGCTTTACGACGGCCAGCACGGCGGTCTCCACGGTGGTGAATCGGCGGCCGCACTCGGGGCATGACCGGCGTCGCCGGATCGCCTGGCCCTCATCGGCCTCGCGGGAATCGACCACGCGCGAGTCGGGGTGACGACAGAACGGACAGTGCATCACCGCTCCTTCGCCGCCGTCGTGGCGCCCGAGCACTTCGGACGAATACGAGCGTACCGTTGCACGGCAGCGAATTTGACTGCGCATGTCGCGCGAGATCACCCGACGGGCGCGATGAGGGTCTGTCCGGCGTCTACCGCGGCTGACTGAAGTTCGTTGAGTTCCCGGATCTGGTCGACGACAGCACCGACCGGTGCATCGGGAGCCACCCGCTGCGCGAGTTGCTGTAGCGACTCGCCCGCCTGCACCTGGACCACGGCGAGCTGGCTCGGCATCTGCTCCGCCGGTTCCGCGGATGCGCCCAGCTGGGCGACCAGACCCAGCCACACGGTGATGGCCGCGGCGACGAGGGAGAGCAACACGGTGGTCAACGGCGTGATGGGCCTGCGGCGATGGGATGCGCGCGACATCAGCACACCCGTGCGCTGGTAGCGCAGGGGCGAGCCGGCAGGTCGGCTCGAGTCGGGCCGTCGCCTCGCGGCCTGCCGGACGGGCCGGACGACGACATCGGTGGGGTTCTCGCGGGTGATGGTGGTCATCTGCGGGCCTTTCGCTGTGTTCTACGGTGCGGTGTTCGCTCCTGTGTTCGAATACTAATCGCTCAGGTGTTCGATGACTAGAACATGTGATCGAACTGTTGCGAACGATAACCGGACCCACCGACAAGCCCGGCCGCCATGAAGGACCAGAGAAGCGTCGTGAACGTTCGCAGCGCCTCCTCGGCGAGTTCGTCGATCGAGTGGAACAGTTACCCGTCGAGGCCGGCCTACCGTCGCCACGATCCAGGAGATTCGATGACCACTGACCTGCGCGGCGCCCGCGTCCTACTCACCGGTGCCACCGGCGGCATCGGCCACGCCATAGCCCGCGCCCTGCACGCCGAAGGTGCCGTCCTCGTGCTCACCGGGCGCCGCGCGGAGACGCTCGACGCGCTATCCGCCGAACTGGGCGCGACGACGCTCACCGCCGACCTCGCCCGTCCCGAGGCACCCAACGAGCTGCTCGAACGAGCGGGCAGGGTCGACGTGCTCATCGCGAACGCGGCACTGCCCGGCGTCGGCCGGCTGACGGATTTCAGCATCGACGACCTCGACCGCAACCTCGCGGTGAACCTGCGCACGCCGATCGTCATGGCCCGCGCCGTAGTGCCCGCCATGCTCGAACGCGGCAGCGGCCACCTCGTCTTCATCGGTTCCGTCTCGGGTATCACCGCCTCACCAGGCGGTTCGATCTACAGCGCAACGAAGTTCGGCCTGCGCGGGTTCTCCGACGGCCTGCGCCAGGACCTGCACGGCAGCGGCGTAGGCGTCTCGATGGTCATGCCGGGATTCGTCAGCGACGCAGGCATGTTCGTCGAATCCGGCATGCGGCTGCCGCCCGGGGTGCGCACCACGACCCCGGAACGGGTCGCCGCGAGAGTGGTCCGCGCGATCCGGCGCGACGTCGGCGAGATCGTCGCCGCACCGCTCGAGATGCGGATCGCCGCAAAGCTCGGGTCACTGGCCCCAGCGCTCAGCGCCAAAGTCCAGCGAATGGCGGGCGCCGCCGAGATCAGTGCAGCTCACCGCGGGACCCCGTGAGTTGATCGGCGCCCAGCGTCGACGCGCACACCGCGACACGCCTCGAACACATGTTTGATTATCGGCGGACGAAAGACTAGATTCGCCCACATGAGCGATAGCACTGACACCCGGGACCCCGCACTGACCCAGCGTCAACGCACCATCCTCGACGTCATCCGCTCCTCAGTCACCACCAGGGGTTATCCACCCAGCATCCGCGAGATCGGCGATGCCGTCGGCCTCACGTCGACCTCATCGGTCGCCCATCAGCTGCGCACGCTCGAACGCAAGGGCTATCTGCGGCGCGACCCCAACCGCCCGCGGGCGGTGGACGTCCGCACCCCCGAGGAACTCGCGGGCCCGGTTGTCGCCACCGATGTGGCCGGCTCCGACGCGCTGCCCGAGCCGACGTACGTGCCCGTGCTCGGACGCATCGCGGCCGGCGGCCCGATCCTCGCCGAGGAAGCCGTCGAGGACGTGTTCCCACTGCCGCGCGAACTCGTCGGCGAGGGCTCGCTATTCCTGCTCAAGGTCGTGGGCGAGTCGATGATCGACGCCGCGATCTGCGACGGCGACTGGGTGGTCATCCGTCAGCAGAACGTCGCGGACAACGGCGACATCGTCGCGGCGATGATCGACGGCGAGGCGACGGTGAAGACGTTCAAGCGCACCCGCGGCCAGGTCTGGCTGATGCCCCACAACCCGTTGTTCGATCCGATCCCCGGCAACGACGCCGCCATCCTTGGCAAGGTCGTCACGGTCATCCGCAAGGTCTAGCCCAGGTTGTCGACGATCAGCCCGAGGGTGAAGTCGAATCGTTCGTGACCGGTGCCCGACGTCAGTTCGGCCGCATATCGTCGGGTCGACGGAAACGCGTCGGCCGGCAGCGCCTCGAAGCGGTCCACTAGCTCGTCACGGCTGACCACCCAGGCTTCGTCCTGGCCATCGCGCTGCGCCTCGACCAATGAGATCTCCAGCGTGTAGGCGTTGATGTAGAGCGACAGGGAGTCCATCGCCCAGGCCGCCGTCTGGGGCGGTACGCCGCCGGCGACCAGGATCGTCAGCATCCCCTCCGCCACTCGCAAGGTGTCGAGGTTGGTTGACGCGGTGGCGAGCGCTGCGCGCGAGATGCCCGGGTACCTCAGGTACTGATCGCGCATCTGGGCACATACGTCGCGGATCTGTTCACGCCAGATCGCCGGGTTGGGCTCGGGCAGCACGATTTCCGAGGACAACCGACCGATGAGCAGCTCGTCGATGTCGGCCTTGTTGACGACGTGGGCGTACAGCGAGGCCGGTCCGGTACCGAGCACGTTGGCCACACTGCGCATCGTCAACGCGTCATAGCCCTGGGTTGCCACCACCTGTAGCGCGGCCTCGATGATCCGTTCGACGGTGATCGGCGCCTTCTTCGTGCCAGGTGAGGCGGCAGAGTCGTCGAGCTGCGCGTGACGAGCCGCGCGGCGGGTCTTCGGGTCAACACGGGGCATGTGACTGACTCTACCTTGACACAAACTTAGTTCGAGATATAGAACTTAATTCGTGATTAGCGAACTTAGTTCGTCAGAACCTCGGACGACGCCACCACGGTCGCTGCGCCGGGCCTACCGGGTGCTCGTCGTCGTGTTCGTCGCCGACCTGATGGACATGCTCGACTCCACCGTCGCCAACCTCGCCGGACCGTCCATTCGTGCCGACCTCGGCGGCGACGAGACCACGCTGCAATGGGTGCTGGCCTCCTACACCGTGACCTTTGCGCTCGGCCTGGTCACCGCGGGCCGGCTCGGCGACCTCGTCGGTCGTCGGCGGTTGTTCCTGATCGGCATGGCCGGATTCACCCTGGCCTCACTCGCGTGCGGGTTGGCGCCCGGCGTTGGCTGGCTCATCACCGCCCGCGCCGTGCAGGGGCTCTTCGGTTCGGTGATGATTCCGCAAGGGTTCGCACTGCTCACCGTCGTGTTCCCACCAGACAAGCTGCGCCAGGCCTTCGTCCCGTTCGGCCCGATCATGGGGCTCGCCTCCGTCGGAGGACCGATCCTGGCCGGCTGGCTACTGCACGTGAACCCGTTCGGCAGCGAGTGGCGCTCGATCTTCCTCATCAACGTCCCGATCGGCATCGCCGCGTGGCTGCTCAGCTGGCGCTACCTGCCCCGCCATACCGGCGAAGACCGCAACGCCCGACTCGACATCACCGGCGTCACGCTGCTCACCCTCGCCTCGGCAATGCTGATCATTCCCCTCGTCGAGGGACGCGAACTGGGCTGGCCGACCTGGACCTACGTGATGATGGCGGGCTCCGTCGTCGCGTTGGCTCTCTTCGTGATCTCCGAGCGCCGAAGCACCCATCCGGTCATCGCGCCGTCGCTGTTTCGCAAACGCAGCTTCGTCGTCGGCCTGATCATCGTCGCCGGCTTCTTCGCCGCACAGAACGGATTCCTGTTGGCGTTCAACCTGCTGCTGCAACTCGGATTGCACTGGAGTCCAATGGATTCCGGCCTGGCCCTGATCCCATGGGCACTCGGCAGCGCCGTCGGCGTCGGCCTCGCAGGCGCGGTCCTCGTCGCGAAGCGCGGCCGCGCCACACTGCAACTCGGCCTCGGCTGCGCCGCAGTGGGTTTGATCGCGCTCTGCTGGACCATCGTGAGCTGGCGCGACGACCTCACCGCGATGACGCTGACACCGGCGCTGCTCGCGATCGGGTTCGGCACCGGCCTCGTCGGCGTCCCCATCTTCGAATACGTCCTCGGCGATTCCACCACCGCGGAAGTAGGCACCGGCTCCGGCATGCTCAACGCCGTTCAGCAGTTCGCCTCCGCGATCGGTTTCGCCGCCCTTGGCACCGTGTTCTTCGCCAAGGCCAATCACGGCACCTACGACAACGCTGGCGTGCTGGTCAGCGCGCTCGCCGCAGCACTGTTCCTGATCACTCTGCTGCTGGTCGGACTGCTCCCGAAACAACCACGATCCAACTAACTCGAAAGATCAACCATGACAACCAAAGTCGCACTCATCACCGGCACCAGCCGCCCAATCGGGATCGGCTTCGCCGTCGCCGAACAACTCGCCGAGCAGGGCTACCAGGTGATCCTCACCGCGCGTGACGCAACGCGCGCAGAACGGCTCGCCGAACAACTCCGCCAGGACGGCAACGCCGCCAGCGCACTGCGCCTCGATCTCACCGAGCCGGCCACCTTCGACGATGCCGCCGCCTATGTATCTCAGAACTTCGGCCACCTCGACGTCCTGGTCAACAACGCGACACACGGACCCGACTTCGCCGTTCTGTCCGCGCTCGACGCCGACCTCGACGCCGTGCGCACCGCACTCGACGTCGACCTGATCGGCACGTGGGGCTTGATCCTCGCAATGCTTCCGCTCCTCAAGGCTGCCCCGGCCGCCCGCATCGTCAACGTGTCCAGCAAGTCCGCCCAGCAGATCGCCACCGGACTCGACCTCGGCGCGCCCCTGCGAGCCCCCGCCTACTCCATGGCGAAGTACATGCTGAACGTCCTGACCACCACCTTGGCCCGCGCGCTCGAGGACACCCCGATCCTCGTCAACGCCGTCGACCCTGGCGACACCGCCACCCACCCCGAACGCGGCGATGACGACGACTCGCGCTCGGCCGCCGAGAGCGCCCGCGGTATCGTCTGGGCCGCAACGCTCGACCACGACGGGCCAACCGGTGGGCTGTTCTACGATCAGCAGCCGATAGCTCAGCCCTTGACGAAACCGTTCGTCAACGCGAATTCCTCACTGGCGAACCAGATCTCGGCCCGCGCCCCGTCGTAGGTGCCGCTTCCCGGCGTCCAGTACACGCCGGTGGTGGTGTCGGCCTTGACCGGATATCCCTCCGGCGCCTGGTACGGGTCGTCGTGCGCCAACCGCAACGCCGTCTGTCCCGTCGCAGGCTCCTCGAGCACGATCGCGGCGTGCCGACCGCTCGGCGGGCCACTCGCGGGCTCGGGCTCCTCTTCCGGGACGTCGGCGGAGTGCGCCTCCGTCTCGATGCGCGTCGGTGCCGTATCGATGGAGTCCTGGTCGTCGGGAAAGCTGGCTAGTCGGGTGGTCGTCCCGCCGTCCTGGTCGTCGTCGTGGTCCGTGTGATCGTCCGTGTGATGGTCGGGGTCGACGTGGTGATCGACGGCGTCTTGGTGGTGTTCGTCGTGGTCGTCGGCGGAACGCATCGACCAGGCGCTCACGGGGACGTACGCGGGGTCACCCGGCGTGCTGTCGTCGGTCAACGGCATCGGCCCGGAGTCGAAGGCGTGGTCCTCGGGGTCGTCGTAGTCGTCGAACTGGTTCAGCGGCGCGCGATCGTTGCCCCGACGCCGGTTCAGCACCGCCGCGACGATGATCGCGACCACGATGAGCACGACCGGGATGGCGGCGAGCCACCACCACTGCCGCAGGTTCGCGTACCACTTGCCGCCGCCCGCACTGGACGGCTCCGCGGCGGGTGGCGCCTTCGGTACGTCCTGGCCCGGCACCTCGAGGCCGGACAGTCCCGACGCGAGATTGGCCGGTTCAGTGGTGAACTTCTTCGTCGACTTGTCCCAGGTGATCGCGCCGCCGTTGAACTTCTGAGTGACCAGATCACCGTTCACGGTCTGGTCCGCGGTCGGTGCGCCGAGATCGCCCTTCGCTCCCCCGAGCTTGGCCCATGCCACGTTCATCGCGCCGCGCACGATCACGGCGCCGAAGTCGGGCGTCCAGAAGATCACCGGCTGATCCGCCGCACCGAACGTGGCGATCCGGCTCATCGGGGCCAGACCGCCGTCGGCCTCGCTGCTGGTGGGGAAGCCCAGGTCGCCCGCCGCACCGCCGACGCTCTCGTACTTGGCAAGCACCTGGCCGGTCACCACGTCGGCACCGGTGTTGGGGCTGTAGAAGATCTTGCCGCCGGCGAAGGTCTGCACCAGACCGTCCGCGCCGACGGTGCTCGGCGGTCCCTGCGCGGCGCCAAGCGGGCCGAGCGGGCCGCCAGCGGCGCGGCGCGCGGCGTTGATGGCCGAGGTCGCGTCACCCGGAACCGCAAGGCCCACGAGCTGATCGGCGAGCTCCGGCGGTGCTGTGGTGAACGCCTTGGTCTTCGAGTTCCACGACAGCTGGCCGCCGGAGAAGTTCTGCGACGACACGTCGCCGTCGTACACCTCGTCATCGGTGGGGACGCCCAACTGACCCGCCGAACCGCCGAGCTTGTCCCACGCCGCGTTGATGGCGCCCCGAACCACGCGCGCGCCGGTGTCCGGCGTGAAGAAGATGACCGGGTTGTCAGCCGCACTGAACGTGCTGTTCCGGCTGTCCGGCGCCTTGCCCGCGCCTTCGTCGATGGTGGGAAAGCCCAGGTCACCGTCGGCGGGTCCGCCGAGCGACAGGTACTTGTCGAGGATCGCGCCCTGCATGATGTGCGCGCCGGTGTCCGGGGTGAAGTAGATCTTCCCGCCTGCGAAGTTCTGTCCGAAGCCGCTGCCGACGGCGTAGACGGTGCCGTCCTTGGGCCCGAGTGGACCCGTGGCGCCCCCGCCGGTGTCCCAGGCCTGGCTGATGGCGGCATCGGCATCGCTCTCCGGTGTCGCCGCGGCAACCGGGGCGAGCAGGACGACGGCGGCCGCCAGCGCGAGGCCGACGCTCGCCCGCCTCGTCACACCGCCCAACAGGGTTCGCAGCCCGGTCATCCGTCCCCTCCCCCAATACACAAAGATTCCTAAAGTATCGCGCCCGTCAACTGTGCGTCAGTTGACGTCCATCTTGAGGGATATCCAAGCGGTCGTGAGGATGTGTCGCGTAGGGGGCCCGCGAACTGGTGGTCCATCCGTAGGTCGCCGCCGGGGTCAAACGCCCAAGCCGCGGCCGATGATCTCCTTCATGATCTCGGTGGTTCCGCCGTAGATCGTTTGAATCCGCGAATCCAGGAAGGCCCTCGCAATGGGGTATTCCCGCATGTAGCCGTACCCGCCGTGCAATTGCAAGCAACGATCGTTGAGTCGCACCTGAGCCTCGGTGGAATACCACTTCGCCATCGCGGCTTGCTCGACCGTCAGCTTCTCGTCGAGATGCAGACGAATGAATTCGTCGACCATGATCCGAACCGCGGTTGCCTCGGTCGCCAGCTCCGCCAACGTGAAGCGGGTGTTCTGAAAGCTGCCGATCGGCTTGCCGAACGCCTTCCGCTCCTTCGTGTACTGCAGGGTGGCCGACAGCACGGCCTCCATGCCCGCCGCGGCCATGACCGCAATGCTGATCCGCTCCTGGGGCAGGTTCTGCATCAGGTAGACGAAGCCCATGCCCTCTTCTCCGAGCAGGTTCTCGGCAGGCACCTTGACGTCGGTGAACGACAGCTCGGCGGTGTCCTGCGCGTCCAGCCCGATCTTGTCCAGATGGCGGCCACGCTCGAAGCCCTCCATGCCCCGCTCGACGACGAGAAGTGAGAAACCCTGCGCGCCCTTGTCGGGGTCCGTGCACGCCACGACGATCACCAGGTCGGCGTGAATGCCGTTGGTAATGAACGTCTTCGCTCCGTTGAGCACGTAGTGGTCGTCGTGCTTGACCGCACGGGCCTTGATGCCCTGCAGATCGCTGCCCGTGCCGGGCTCCGTCATGGCGATCGCGGTGATCAGTTCACCGGTGCAGAACCCGGGCAGCCAGCGCTGCTTCTGTTCCTCGGTGGCCAGACGCAGCAGGTAGGGCGCGATGACGTCGTTCTGCAGTGCGAATCCGAGGCCGCTGTAGCGGCCGGCGCTGGTCTCCTCGGTGATGATGACGTTGTAGCGGAAGTCGGGGTTGCCGCCGCCGCCGTACTCCTCGGGCACGGCCATACCGAGAAAGCCCTGCTTGCCGGCCTCCAGCCAGATGCCGCGGTCGACGATCTTGTCCTTCTCCCACTGCTCGTGGAACGGCGCGACGTGGCGGTCGAGGAACGCGCGGTAGGACTCGCGGAACAGATCGTGCTCGGCCTCGAAGAGGGTGCGGTCGTACTTCACTACCTTGCTGGGCGAGCCCATGGTTCTCCTCCGGACGTACGGGAAGTGGATTTGAGTTACGACCCTATACCACCCAACCGGATGGTTGACTGCCCGAACGTCGGTGGTTGGGAGCCCGAACATCGGTGGCGCACGGCCATAGACTCGGCACATGGGCGAGGTTTCGACGTCATTGGCGCACTGGGGCGCGTTCGTCGCCGACGTACGGGACGGCGACATCGCCTCGGTGCGGGCCGATGACGGCGACGAAGACCCGTCACCGCTACTGGGCAACCTGCCAGGGTCGCTCCGGCACACGTCGCGGGTCACCGGCCCGGCGGTACGGCGCGGATGGCTGGACGACGGGCCAGGCCCCAGTTCGCGGCGCGGCGCCGACGAGTTCGTCGCAGTGTCGTGGGACGAACTCACCGAACTGCTGGCCGACGAGCTGCGCCGCATCGTCGACACCCACGGCAACCAGGCCATCTACGGCGGTTCCTACGGGTGGGCCAGCGCGGGCCGGTTCCACCACGCCCAAAGTCAAGTGCACCGCTTCCTGAAAATGCTTGGCGGATACACCTTCTCGCGACACTCCTACAGCCTCGGCGCCACTGGGGTGATCATGCCGCGGGTGGTCGGCACCCACGACGACCTGTTCAGGCGCTCCACCCAGTGGAGCGTCATCGCCGAGCACACCGATCTGCTGGTCTGTTTCGGCGGCGTCGGCGTGAAGAACTCCGCAGTGAACCCCGGCGGAACGACCGAACACCCGACCCGCAGTGCGCTGCAGAGGCTCCGCGACCGTGGCGGGCGGATCGTGTCCATCAGCCCGCTGCGCGACGACACCTCGGGTGATTGCGAGTGGTTGGCGCCACTTCCCGGTACCGACATCGCGATCATGCTCGCGCTGGCTCACGTGCTGGCCGTCGAGGGACTCGCCGACCGGAAGTTCCTCGGTACCCACTGCACCGGCTATGACCGCTTCGAGCGCTACTTGCTCGGCACCGACGACGGAGTGCCGAAGTCACCGCAGTGGGCGGCCGACATCAGCGGACTGTCGGCCGACGACATCGTGACGTTGGCCCGGCGGATGGCCGCGCAGCGCACCATCGTGATGGTGAGTTGGTCACTGCAGCGCGTTCGCTACGGCGAGCAGGCACCGTGGATGGGGCTGGTGCTCGCCGCGATGCTTGGCCAGATCGGCGTTCCCGGAGGAGGTTTCGGCCACGGCTACGGCTCGCAGAACGAGCTGGGCATGGCGCCACTGCGCTGTCCGCTGCCGACCTTCCCACAGGGTGCGAATCCCGTCACGACCTTCATTCCGGTGGCGGCCGTCAGCGACATGCTTCTGCACCCCGGCGAGGATTTCGACTACAACGGGCGGCGGTTGACCTATCCCGACGTCAAATGCGTGTACTGGGCCGGCGGCAACCCGTTTCATCACCACCAGAACATCCCTCGCCTGCGCCGGGCGCTGACGCGTCCGGACACCATCGTCGTGCACGACCCGTACTGGACGGCGATGGCCAAGCACGCCGACATCGTCGTGCCGTCCACCACGGCGTACGAACGCGACGACTACTCGGGCTCGCGCAACGACCCGGTGCTGATGGCCATGCCCGCGTTGGCCGAGCCGTACGCGGAGTCGCGCGACGACTACACCACCTTCGCGGCGCTGGCGCACCGACTCGGCTTCGGCGACCAGTTCACCGAGGGCCGCACCGCCCGTCAGTGGTTGGAGCACATGTACGAGAAGTGGTCCACCAATCTGGATTTCGACGTACCGCTCTTCGAGGACTTCTGGCGTGCTGGCCGTTTGCGACTGCCAACCGAAACCGGACTTACCCTGCTCGCCGACTTCCGGGCCGACCCGGTGACCCACCGGCTGGGTACCCCGAGCGGCCGCATCGAGATCTTCTCGTCCGACATCGACGGGTTCGGCTACGACGACTGCGCGGGTCACCCGAAGTGGTACGAGCCCACCGAATGGCTGGGCGGTGAGCGCGCGACCGCCTATCCGCTGCACCTACTGGCCAACCAGCCAGCCACCCGCCTGCACAGTCAGCTCGACGGCGGAGGCACCAGTCAGAAATCGAAAGTCGCTGGGCGCGAGCCGATCCGGATCCATCCCACCGATGCGGCCGGACGGGATCTGGCCGACGGTGACGTGGTGCGCGTGTTCAACGACCGCGGCGCCTGCCTGGCCGGCGTCGTGATCGACGACCGATTGCGACCCGGGGTCGTGCAACTGTCGACGGGCGCCTGGTACGACCCGGAGGACCCTGCCGACCCCGATTCACTGTGCGTACACGGCAATCCCAACGTGCTGACCGCCGACGTCGGTACGTCGGCGCTGGCGAAGGGCTGCACGGGCGCGCACGTGCTGGTGCAGGTGGAAACGTTCACCGGTCCGCTTCCGCCGGTGCGCGCGCATGAGCCACCGAGGATCCGGATGCGCCACGACATGGCTGCCGATTAACCCACACCCGGGTGCACGCAAACTTTGGGGCTTGCCAAATGCTGTCGACGACGAATGCGCTGGGATTTGGTTGCCAAAATCGACAGGTTCCGACCAAGTCGTTCTCTGTTACGGCACCCGCCCGCCAATGTTCCCCGCGGGGAACATTGCTCATAACTCATGCGTAGCGCTGATGTAGGGTACTCACACCGACACAGTTTGGGCTCGAGATGCTAGTTACTTCGGCCCGTTTGGGGGCGACGTGCGGATTTGCCAGATGATCGCAGCCATCGTTGCGTTGATACCGAAGACCGTCAGGCCGCTGCCACCTGATCCGAATGAGGCGCGGGCGAGCCGACAATGGCGCCGACCAGCGCAATTCGCCCTGCTGTCGATCATCGCAACGTTTCTGTGCACGACATTGCCTCCAATTCGTGGGGACCGCGATTACTCGTGGTGGATCGACGGGATCTGGCAGAACCTCGCCCTGGGCGCTGCCGCGGCGCTATGCCTGGTACGGATTCGTCCGTGCAGCCCCGATCGGCGCGTCTGGCAGCTTGTCGCGGCAGCCTTGGCGTGCCAGGCGCTTGCGAACACCTACTGGTCCTGGTTCGTCCATCAGATCGTCCCGGAACCCTTCCCAACAGTGGCGGATGCGCTGTGGCTGGCGTTCTACCCGTGCGTCTTCCTCGCAACGGTGTTGCTCGTGCGATCTCGGGTCGCCCAGTTCCCATTGAGCGTCGGGTTGGACGGACTCTTGGTGGGATTGGGAACCGCCTCGGTCACGTCTGCGCTCGTGCTACCCCCGGTGTTGTCAGGATTGAGCGGCAGTGTCGCCGCGATGGCGACGAATCTTTCCTATCCGATGCTGGACATCCTGCTGTTGGCCACCATCCTTGCCGCGTGTGCGCTGTTCCGGTGGCACCCGCCGCCGGGTTTGTTGTGGCTCGGTCTGGGGTTGGCAATGACCCAAGTCCTGGATTCGGCCTATGCGATTCAAGTGGCCGAGGACAGCTACTGGTCGGGCGGGTTCCTCGACGCGGGGTGGGTCGTCGCAGCCACCGTCACCGCGTTGGCGGCTGGGCGGCATCGCCGGCCCTCAATCGCCCGTGTTCCGCGCGCAGTGTCCTTGGCCTTACCGATCCTGGCCACCTACTTGGGCCTCTTCATTCTGATACTCGACGACTACATCAAAGTGACACCGGCTGCGACGTATTTCGCGCTCGCTACGGTGCTGGCGTCGATGGGCCGCATACTGGCCGCATACTGGGAGTCGGGTCCCTCGGGCGAGCACGCCTATCTGGCGCGGACCGACGACCTGACCGGGCTACCCAATCGACGCGGCTTCTATGCCCGAGCGGGCCTGTTGCTACCCGGCAAGGGCCACGGAGTCAGTGGATTGCGTTCGCCGGCACTGCTGCTTTTGGATCTCGACCACTTCAAGGACGTCAACGACTCGCTGGGCCACGCCGCAGGAGACAAACTGCTGTGTGTCATCGCCGCACGGTTGAACGCCAGCCTGCGCGACGAGGACCTGCTCGTCCGCCTCGGCGGTGATGAGTTCGCCGTGCTCCTGCCCGACGCCGACGTCGCGGGCGCAACCCAGGTGGCAATCAGGTTGTGCACCGTTGTGGAAGAACCGGTGCCGCTGGAAGGCCTGCGGGTACAGGTCGCGGGCAGTATTGGCATTGCGATCAGCCCGACGCACGGCCATGACGTCGGCACGATGCTTCGCCACGCTGACATCGCGATGTATCGCGCTAAACGGCAGCAGGTCGGCTATCTGCTCTACACCCCGGAAGTCGCAGGCGATGGATCGCTCGAAACCACCCGCGCTGGAATGCGGCTGCTCGACCAACTGCGTACTGCGGTGGTGAAACGCGAACTGTGCGTGCACTATCAGCCGAAGGTCGATATGCGATCGGGCGCAATCGTCGGCGTGGAAGCCCTGGTCCGTTGGGATCACCCAGAGCGTGGACTGATGGCACCGGAACATTTCCTTCCCACGGTGCAACAGAACGGTCTCATGCACGCGATGACGATGGCCGTTCTCGATCAGGCACTCGACGGCGCCGCGCACTTGCGTGAACGCGGTTTCCCGCTGCCCGTTGCGGTAAATCTGTTCCCGCCAAGTCTCGAAGATCTCGATCTGCCGCTGCGGATCGCAGACGCGTTGTCCCGCCGCGACCTGAGCCCGGGTCTACTGGTCGTAGAAATCACCGAAGACTTCCTCCTTGGCAACCTGATCCGTGCCCTCAAGGTGCTCGATGACCTGCACGCGTTGGGCGTCCGCATCGCCATCGATGATTTCGGCACGGGCTATTCGGCGTTGTCGTATTTGCGTGAGCTACCCATTGATGAGGTCAAGCTCGACCGTTCCTTCATCGCACCGATCACCGCGGATCTCCGCGCGGCGGCAATCGTCCGCACGGTGATCAATCTCGCTGACACCCTGGGTCTGACGGTGGTGGCGGAAGGCGTCGAGAACCACGAAACGGCGGTAGCCCTTGCCTCCTACGGCTGCACCGTGGCACAGGGTTACTTCTGCGGTCGGCCGATGCCCATCGCCGAACTACTCGAATATGTCGCCGCGGCCCCGGCGATGCTGTCGGTCGACGCGGCTCGCGAAGGTCGCCTCGATTACGCCGACATCCTCGGCTGCGACGATCTCGAAGCGAGACTAATCGGCCGCGTCCGCTGACAGAGACGCTGCAACAGGATAGGCACCGGTGCGCAGCCCCATGACAGAAACCATCGGGGTAGCCGAGCTCGGCCGGACCATCATCTTCTCGTTCGACGACATGATCCGCTACCACGGCCCGGGGTCACCAGCCGGCGTCGCGGTCGCGTTCAAGGCGATGCAGCGCGCATTCGACCTGCTCTCCCCGACGCACGACCCGAGCGTCGTTCGATCATCGTGCGCACCGCGTTTCGCGGTCCTGGCGCACGGGACGGATTCGAGGCGGTGACGCGCGCGGTCGCCGACGGCCGCTACACCGTGGACCGCACGTTGCTCCGCGCTGACCGGGGACGGCTGGTGGAGGACTTCGTGTTCGAGATCGGCACCGGGGTGACGCTTCTGCTGCGCGACGGCTTCGTCACCGAGGAGTTCATCGATCTGGCCAGGACCGACGACCGCACCGATGCACAGGAGCGCCGCCTCGTCGGGCTGAAAGCACAACTGGCGCAACGGGTCATGGCAACACCCGCGGCCGAGGTCTTCGAGCTGGCGTAGCGTCGCGCACGTCGCACGACTGTGCGGGTTTTGCGCGGATCTCGGCTGTTTTTTTGCACACATCCCCCACAGTCGGCGACGACTGGTGATACTCAGGCGATGGGCCTTCGGGATATGTACGCCAAACGCCTGCAAAAGAAGTGGGACCAGAAGTCGCCAGAGGAGCAGGCGGCCATCGAGGCGGAGATGGCGCAGCGGTACGAGGCGAACATGGCCCGCGTCGCCACGGGCACCGACCTGGCGGATGCGGAGTGGGAACGGTCGCGGGCCGAGCACCAGGCGCGGCTCGATGCCGAGGTGCTCGGTGGTCCCGCAGGCGCTTACTTCTGGGGCACGGTCCCCGACGCAATCAAGCCGAGCGAGGCGGCCCGCAATCCCCCAAGCATCCGAGACGAACTCAAGAACTCGCTCCGCGATCTCAAGGAGACCGCCTACAACCTCGCAGACCCGAAGGCGCTGTTGGGAATCGGCAGCGAATTCGGTCCCGACCTCGATCCCGAGCAACGCAGCCAGATCGTCGAGAGCGAGCGCGCGGCCCGCGAAGACGCCCGGCGCCCGTACCTGGCCCCGCATCGCACGACACCGGTGCTGACCCGGATCGCCACCCGCGGCAGCGCCCAGTTCCAGGATCTCGCCGACCATCTCGCCCGGTCCGGGCTCGCAGCCCGACCCGATCTGGTCTTCGGCGTGTACCGCGTGCCGGACCGGCTCGACCCGAAGATGCCTGGCACCGAGGCAGGGCGGGTGGTCGAGTGGGACATCGTGCATATGGGAGTGCACACACCGTCGTCACCGCTCCCTCCTGCGGCGCCGCCACGCCGCGATCGGTTCGACGGCGAGGCACGCTGGGCGAGCCGCCGCAAGGGCGATCCTTCGGTGCTCGACGAGGATCTGGCGCTGGCCTGGATGACGGGTGCGGACATCCAACCCGGCCAGTGCCTCGGCATCGCCCGCGAGGTCGTCATGCAGGGGTCCGACAGCTGGTTCGGCGGCGACGAGCTGAGCAGCGAGTCCGCCGACGTCTACGCAAGGGTGCAGGGCGTCAGCGTGATTCACACCGCGGGCGCAACCCCACCGCCAACGGGCCCGATCGCCGTCCCCTTCGACGGTGTCACGGGCACGCACGTGGAGGTGCTCAACTGGTCAGCCGTCGCGGTGGCCGTTCATCCACGGCCACAACGACTTCCGGAAGCCCCGTCACCGTTTCCCTATCTGCCGTCGACGCCGCAGGAGGTGCTGGTGGCCTACCTCGAGATCGTCGGCATCCGGCCTGCGGACTGCTTCGGGGCGGCGGTGACCATCGATCGCTTCGTCGAGTGCCGCGAAATCCTCAACGTCAAGGAGGATCAGATCTCGTTGGCGCACCTGAAGCTGACCGACGCGGCCAAACTGCCCTGTGCGGACGGCACGTACCGACGCCGACTGCATTCCGGCACCAGGGTCGTGATCACCTACCGCGACAGCCCGGCCTACGCGGAGGGTCGCCAGCGCTGGGTGAACTATCAGCGCAACGTGTTGTTCGCCCGGCTACAGCAGAAGACCTACACCCGGCGCACGATCGCCGACGCCTACGACGATCTCGGCGCCGTCGGCAGCGCGCTGCGACGGATCGAAGGGTTCGACAACGCGGTCGAACGGATCTCGAGTCTGCGCTCGAATGACCCGGCCTACATACGCTTCCGGGATCAGGCGCGGTACTGCATGCCGCTCTAGAACGTTGCGAAGTCGCGGAGGCTGGCAGCCAGCGGAACCGGCACCCGCGCCTTGATGCGCGTGCCCTCGTCGGTGTGCTCGGTCGCATCGATCCGCCCGTCGGCGTGCATTCGCGCAACGAGATCGCCGCGGTCGTAGGGAATGGTGACGTCCACGGTCGCGTCTCTGGGCACGACGAGCTCGCCCATCCGGCTGCGTAGCCGGTCGAGGCCGTCGCCGGTGTGGGCCGAGATGAACACGGCGTCCGGCAACTCGCGCCGCAGCTGGGCCAGCACCAAACCACTTGCCGCGTCGGTCTTGTTGACCACCAACAGTTCCGGCGGCGGCGCGATGTCGTACTCCCGGATCACGTCGTTGACGACTTGACGCACCGCGTTGACCTGAGCCAGCGGGTTGACGTCCGAACCGTCGATCACGTGCACCAACAGTTCGGCGTCGACGACCTCCTCCAGCGTCGAGCGGAACGCCTCGACCAACTGTGTGGGTAGATGTCGCACGAAGCCGACGGTATCGGTCAGCACGAAGGGCCGTCCGTCGTCGAATTGCCCACGGCGCGTGGTGGGTTCGAGCGTGGCGAACAACGCGTTCTCGACGAGCACGCCAGCGCCGGTGAGTGCGTTGAGCAGGCTGGACTTGCCCGCGTTGGTGTAGCCGACGATCGCGATCGACGCCACGTCGCTCTGCAGCCGGCGGCCCCGCTGGGTATCGCGGATCTTCTTCATGTCCTTGATCTCGCGCCGCAGCTTGGACATGCGCTCGCGAATCCGGCGGCGGTCGGTTTCGATCTTGGTCTCGCCGGGTCCGCGCGTGCCAACGCCACCGCTGCTGCCGCCTGCGCCGCCACCCTGGCGCGACATCGACTCACCCCAGCCGCGCAGCCTTGGCAGCATGTACTGCATCTGCGCAAAGGCGACCTGCGCCTTGCCCTCCGCGGACGTGGCGTGCTGGGCGAAGAT
Organism: Mycobacterium sp. AZCC_0083; assembly: GCF_014202335.1. Taxonomy (GTDB): domain Bacteria; phylum Actinomycetota; class Actinomycetes; order Mycobacteriales; family Mycobacteriaceae; genus Mycobacterium. The sequence goes on from NZ_JACHGP010000009.1 coordinate 46,684, forward strand.
GTCGAGGATCAGGGCGGTGCGGTCGACGACCTTGACCTTGACCGCCTTCTCCAGCGCGTTGAGCTGCCCTGGAGTCAGCTCGCCGTCACAGATCACGGTGTCGGCGCCGGTGGCCGTCACGATCTCGCGCAGTTCGGCAGCCTTGCCGGAGCCGATGTAGGTGGACGCATCCGGCTTGTCACGCCGCTGGATCAGCCCTTCGAGCACCTCTGAGCCCGCCGTCTCGGCAAGGGCGGCCAGTTCGGCGAGGCTGGCCTGGGCGTCGGCCGCGCTCCCATCGGTCCAGATACCAACCAGGACAACGCGTTCCAGGCGCAGCTGGCGGTACTCGACCTCTGAGACGTCGGTGAGCTCGGTCGATAGGCCGGCCACGCGGCGCAGTGCCGCGCGGTCTTCGAGTGCGAGTTCGCCGACGCTCGGAATGGAGCGGTGGTCGTCGGACCTAGTGTTGTTGTGTTCAGTCATATGTGGTTTCCGATGGTGTCACGGCGGGACCCACGTATGCATCCGAATAAATCACGCGTGGGCTTGCCACCAAGCATCTGAGATGTCGCCGTCCGCAACGAGCATCGACGGCCCGCGCAGGAAACTGGTGGCATCGGTGACGGTGACGTCGACCTCGCCGCCGGGGATCCGCACCCGCAACGTGCCCGTGGAGTCCCCCCGATGGTGCAGTGCGGCGACCGCGGCGGCCACCGTGCCGGTTCCGCAGGAACGGGTCTCACCGACGCCACGCTCGTGCACCCGCATCGACACCGCACCGTCGACCGGCGTGGTGAGCACCTCGACGTTGACGCCGTCGGGGAACTGCGCGGAGTCGAACCGAACGGGCGCTGCCACGTCGAGTGCGCGCAGGTCGGCGGCCGTGAGTGTCGGGTCGACGCACGCCAGGTGCGGGTTGCCCACGTCGACGGCCAAGCCGGTGAATTCGCGCCCGCCCACGACCGCGGAGCCGGTGCCGACCTGGTTGGCCTTGCCCATCTCGACGGTGACGTCGGCTGCCAGCGGATTCACCGAGTGCAGCACGACTGGACGCGGACCTGCTAGCGAGCCCACCACGAACTCGTCGCGGCCCTCGAGTCCGGAGGCGCGCAGGTAGTGCGCGAAGACCCGGACACCGTTGCCGCACATCTGCGCGAGCGATCCGTCGGCGTTGCGGTAGTCCATGTACCAGTCGCCGGCCTGCACGCCCTCCGGCAGGCGGTCGAACACGCCAGCGGTCAGTGCGGCGCCGGCCGTCGTCACGCGCAGCACGCCGTCGGCACCGAGTCCCTGCCGACGGTCGCACAGCGCGGCCACCGCGGGGGGTGCCAGCGCAATGCGGGCGTCGAGGTCGGGAAGCAGCACGAAGTCGTTCTGCGTGCCGTGCCCCTTGGCGAACTTCACCTGATCAGGATACGTCCGATCCGTGTGGTGCGGTTTTGTCCCAAGGACTCGATCATTGGTTGGCTCTCGCCACGATCTGATCGGTGTTGAGCCCGCCGACGCTGACCAGCGGTTCAGCCCCGCCAAGGTCGGCTGCCTTGTAGGTGGCGGTCAGCGTCTGCGATTCGCCCGGCCACAACGTGACGTCGTTGTCGTCCCACGTTGCCTTGGCGAGCTGATTGTCACCGGAGGCGACCACGCCGTCCGACGTCCCACGGCGCACGTCGGCGCGCAGGAAGAACGCGACCGCCGGGGTCGTCGACGTGTTCGTCACGGTGACCGTGGTGACGGTGTCGTCGCCGTTGGGTCCGGGCCCCGGCTTCGTCGTCGCGACGGCGCCGAACTGCGACTTCGGCAGATTGCGCAGGCCTTGGAGATTGCCGTACTGCGAAAGCGTCGCCTGTGGGTTGCCGAGGGTCTTGGTCCAGTCGACCACGTCCTTCTGGGTGGACAGCCAGTAGACATTGCGGTCGACGATCTTGCCGTCCTGTTTGAGTTGCAGGTCGACGAAGTACACCTGGGCCGGGGCGGGTGAATTCGTCTCGGCGGGCACCTTCGGTGTGAGAACACCGGTCTTGACGCCCTGGCCGTCGAGGCTGATGTCGGCGGAAGTCTGGTCGTCGAGCACCTTGCCCGCGGTGTCGTAGACCTTGGCCTGCACCGAGAGCCCGGATTGCGTTGCAGCCCCGAGGTTGTCGACGGTCACCTGGCCGTTGTCGTAACCGTAGATCGCGTGCAGCGGCTTGTTGGCCTTCTGCGCGCCGAAGTACGCGCCCGCCTGATCGCCGTCGTCGTTGTACAGCGACCACAGCAGCGTTGGCCAGCCCTTGTTGAGCATCCAGTAGACGACGCCGGTCGACGGGTTGGTCTCGTCCGTCGAGTGGTGCAGGAAGGATTCGAACTGCGAGCGGGTGTTCTCGTAGTTCGCGATCTGCGCGAGTTGGACGTAGGACTCCAGAGAGTTCCATTGCCCGTAGCGCTGCGTGATCGCCGTGTCCAACGTGGCCAGCGTGCCGAACGCGTAGCCGCCGACGTCTGGTTCGAAGTTCGCGTGGTATTGGTTGTAAGTCGGCTCCTGCCACAGCTTCTGCTGCTCGACTGGTGACAAGAAGCGTCGGATCGAGTCAAGGGTGGGCACGGTGTGCCCTGCGCTTTGTTCGCTTGCAAAACCCCACGAACCACCGGCGTTGGTGCGGCTGTCGTCGGCGGGGTCGAAGTGCGAACTGTCGTACCAATAGGCGGGCGGCACCCCGTCGTACGGGCCCTCCTTCTCCCCGGCGTTCCCGAGCGTTGGCGTGCTCTTGTACTCCGCCGAGGCGGTCAGCGGCACTTGAAAGTCGGCCTCCTTGAACGCATTCAGCGTCTCGCTCTCCTGCCGCGGCACGGGCTCGTTGTCACTCCAGCCGTAGGTGAACACGCTCGGATGGTTGCGTTCCATGCGGGCGACGCCATTGGCCGAGTCGTGCATGATTCGATAGTCGCGCTCGGTCAGCGTGGACGCGTCCTCGGGCTGCCAGGCGTCGCAGCACAGGAACCCGCCGATCACCAACAGGCCGGCCCGGTCAGTCTGGTCGTAGAAGTCCTGCGGCATGTCGTGGCCCTCGAGCCGGACGCCGGACAGTCCCATGTTCTTGATCAGCGCGATTTGATGGGCGATGGCCGACTTGTCGTATCGCAGGAAGAGGTCCGGAGCGAACCCGCCGCCACGAAACACGAAGTCCTTGCCGTTGATCGAGAACTGCCGCGCACCTTCTGGCATCGCTGGTGACTTCCCGACCAGGCGGGAGCCGATCGTGCGGATACCGAAGGTGCTCGTCGAGGACGTGGAGACGACGTCGTTCTGCGAGACCGCAGTGTCGAGCGTGTACAGCGGCTGATCACCCATCGAGTAGGGCCACCACACCATGGGCTTGCTGATCTTCAGCGCACCGAAGGTCGCCGGATCGAAGGACACCGTCTGCGTCGTCTTCGCAGAAATCGTCACGGTCTGTGTGACGACGATCGGCTCGCCCGCCGGCGGCGTGACGGTCGCCTTGACGTCACCGGTCTGCGGGGCGTCGGCGTTGTTGGTGACGTCGAGCTTCACGGTCAGCGACGAACTCGACAGGTCGGCAGCGTTGTCCTGCACGACGTGAGCGTTGTCGCCGGTGAGCGCGTCGGATACCTGAAGCGTCGGCGGGAACTGAATGCCCGTGTTGTTGTCTGGCGGGATCTGGTTCCAGTCCACCTCGTCCAGCGTGAACATCTTCATCGGGTCGTTGGGATAGACCTTGATCGCCAGGGTGTTTGGCCCCGACGTCACCAGCTTGGTGACGTCGAAGGTGTGCGAGGCGAAGGCGCCGCTCACCACGTCCTTGGCGGCGACCTGCGTTCCGTTCAGCCAGACGTCGCCTTCACCGACGATGCCAGGGACCGTCAGTTTCGCGGTCTGGCCCGATGTGAACCCTGGCGTGAACTCGGTGCGATACCACCACGGGTCGGAGAAGGGTTTCGTGATGACGGGACCAAGCTTTTCGACGTAGCCGAAGCACTTGCGCATGTTGTCGGAGAAGTAGACGTCCGGGCACTTGTCGTTCTGCACCAGGGCGTTGATCTCGGTGCCGGGGGCGCCCGCGTCGTCGGGCTTCACCGGTAGCCAGGCGGAAGTCGAATAGCCGGGTTTCGACACCTTGCTTCCGTCATCCGGCACGCTCGCCGTCGTGAGCACCTGCCAGCCTTGCGCACCGATGATGTTCAGGCCCTGCGACTTTGCCGCTTCGGGCCCGTGCTGCTGACTGGTCCTGAACGTGATGACGACGACGAGCGCCAACACCAGCACCAGCGCGGCGCCGCAGGCAATCGCGATCTTCGACTTCTTGGTCATGCAGGCTCCTGTAGCTCGCTGTAGCCCGTTTAATTGTTAGGAAAGTTTCTTTACATATGCATTCGTAAGGATTCTTAACATAAAAAGTGGTCGCCCGGAAGCCCCACTCCGTAAAAAGCGCGAGATACCGCCCTCCGCCGGAGTGGCGAGCGCCAACACGCCGCCTTAGATCGGGAGCTCCCGCCACGCCCGAAGCGCCGCATCCACGTTGTTCTCCGCCGATCCGTCCAGCCAGTGGATGCGGTGATCGCGGCGGAACCACGACCGCTGGCGGCGCACGTAGCGCCGGGTTCCGATGAAGGTCCGCTCGCGCGCCTCGGCGAGTGCTGCGTCGCCACCGCCTGCGTCGAGCGCCTCGAGTACCTGCGCGTAACCCAGCGCCCGCGCCGCGGTGACGCCGTCGCGCAGGCCCTCATCGAGCAGCGCGGTGACCTCGCCGACCAGACCGTCGGCGAACATGGTGTCGGTGCGCAGCGCCAGGCGTTCGTCGAGAAGTGTGGTGTCCCAGTCCAATCCGACGATGACGGTGTTCCATCGCGGCGCGCCGATCGTCGGCGCCGACGCGGCGAACGGCTGGCCCGTCAACTCCACCACTTCCAGCGCGCGCACGATCCGACGCCCGTCGGTGGGCAGGATCGACGTGGCGGCCGCCGCGTCGACCCGGGCAAGTTCCTCGTGCAGGGCGCCCACGCCGACCTCGGCCAGGCGCTCCTCCCAGCGCGCGCGCACCTCCGGATCGGTCGCCGGGAACACCCAGTCGTCCAAGAGCGACTGCAGGTACAGCATCGAGCCGCCGACCAGAACCGGCACCGCTCCCCCGGCGGCAATGGCTTCGACGTCGGCGGCGGCCGCCTGCTGGTAGCGGGCCACGGTCGCGGTCTGCGTCACGTCGAGCAGGTCCAGTTGGTGGTGCGGGATGCCGCGACGTTCGGCAACCGACAGCTTGGCGGTGCCGATGTCCATCCCCCGATAGAGCTGCATGGCATCGGCATTCACGATCTCGCCGCCGACCCGCTCCGCCACGTCGAGGGCCAGCGCGGACTTCCCGGTGCCCGTCGGCCCAACGATCGCGATGGGCCTCATGGAATCCACACCCCTGCGAAGTACCCGACCCCGTACGGCGCCCCGCGGTACCACTCGCGGGCCGACACGGGCGCCGGTTGGGCCAGTCCCGCCAGCACCTGATAGGCGACCCGGCCGATCACACCGGCCGGCAGCGTGGCCAGCGCGGCCGTGTCACCGCAGGCCAGCGCATCGTCGAGGGCAGCCTGAACCGACGCCGAATCGGGGTCGTAGCCGCCAGGTGCAGTCGGGTCGAGCGTGTGGGCGCCGTCGGCGACCACCAGCACGCCGACCGCGTCGGCAGCCCCGTCGATCTCGGCGCGCAGGGTCCGACCGCGGGCCATCGCGGTATCCACCCCATGGTCGTGGGCATGGACCAGGACCTCGGCCCGCGCCCGAGGGCTGACCCGTCCCCGCACCCAGCCGGCGATGAGCGCACACAGCGGAAGGTCGGACGGCGCGCCGGAACCCCCTGGTGCCAGTGCGACGGGCACGTCGACGCCATACCCGGCGAACGTGCCGACCGCATCGGACGCGATGACCGCGTCGACTGATCCGACCCCGACGGCCACCCAGCGGTCAGGAAGCGCCGCTGCGGCACCGAATACGGCTTCGCGCAGGTCGGCCAGTTCATCGGCGGCACCGGACGCGAGCTCGGGCACCAGCACGGGCGGCGAAGGGATGATCGCGATGGCGCTCAGCACGAATCCACGCTAGCCACCGGTTCGTTCGGCGGCTTCGTCGGCGCCCATCGTCGCGGCCTCCCCGCGCGCGAGGGCTGCCGTGGCCACCACCATCACCGTGACGGCCACCGCCAGCGTGAACCATCCGGCCTCGCCAGGGCGCAACGCCTCGCCGAGCACCACGACGCCGAGCACCGACCCCACGATCGGCTCGGTGATGGTCATGGTGGGCAGCGAGGCGGTGAGCGCGCCTGCCCGGAACGACGCCTGCTGCCAGGCGGTGCCCGCGACGGCCACCGCCACCCAGGCGTACAGCTCCGGCGTCTTCAGCACGGTCACGATGCCTTCGTCCAGACGGTCGACGACTCCCTTGGTGAGCACCGCGAACAGCCCCCACAGCACCCCGGACACGATCGCCAGCAGCACCGCGCTCACGGGCCCGGAGAAGATCCTCGCGCCGACCACACAGGCCAGGAGCGCGGGGCCGAGCACCAACAACACCAAGGTCCAGGTCTCGAACGACGCACGCGAGTGACCTTCCGTCGGGTTGCCGACCACCACGATCACCACGACCGCTGCGGCCAGCAGCGCAGCCCATACCCACTGGAAGCGGCTGACCGGGCGATGCATCAGCCTGGCGTTGATGGGCAACGCGAACAGCAGCGACGTCACCAGCACGGCCTGCACCAGCAGCACCGACCCGAAGCCGAGCGCCGCCGCCTGCAGGGCGAATCCGGCACCGGACACCGCGCTGCCGAGCCACCACTGACGGTCCTTCAGCAGCCGGGTGAACAGGCCGAGCGAGCTGACCTGTTCGTCGGTGACGTCGTGCGCCGACTGCTGATGTATGACGTCGCCGACCGCGATGAAGAAGGCCGCACCGAGCGCCAGCAGGGCGGCGATGTCCGCCTTGTCCACCTGCGACCTCCCATTCGTTGCAGCCGAGCCTAGGCAACTGCTCAGTCAAAGGCGTGCGCACGCCGCACGGCGACCTGTTTCAATAGCGTGCGAGAGCGTTAGATGGCGCCGCGTTGCGCGGCAGGAGCGGGGGTTAGCCCCCGCGGAGGGCACGAGGATACGAATATGACCACCAGCGAGTCAGGCGAGGCACCCAAGCCCACCCCCCGACCAGGACCACCGCGGCCCGCCCCGAGGCCCGGCGGCCGACCCCCGGTCGTGGCCGTGGTCACCGCCGACCCGCATCGATTCGGCCGCGTCGACCCGGACGGCACCGTCTGGCTGATCACCTCCGCGGGCGAACGTCAGATCGGGTCGTGGCAGGCCGGCGACAACGAGGCGGCCTTCGCGCACTTCGGTCGCCGCTACGACGACCTGCACACCGAGGTCGCGCTGATGGAGGGGCGCCTGGCGGCCGGCACCGGCGACGCGCGCAAGATCAAGTCCGCGGCGGCCCAGATTGCCGAGAGCCTGCCGACCGCGTCGGTGCTCGGTGACGTCGACGCGCTCGCTGCCCGGCTGACCGCAATCGTCGACCAGGCCGACGCCAGCGCCCTTGAGGACCGGGCCCGGCGCGACGAGCACCGCGCCGCGCAGACCGCCCACAAGGAGGCATTGGCCGTCGAGGCCGAGACCATCGCCGCCGAGTCCACTCAGTGGAAGTCCGCGGGCGACCGGCTGCGCGAGATCCTCGACGAGTGGCGCACGATCACGGGGTTGGACCGCAAGACCGACGACGCGCTCTGGAAGCGGTACTCGGCGGCGCGTGAGACGTTCAACCGGCGGCGCGGGTCGCACTTCGCCGAACTCGACCGTGAGCGGGTCGGCGCGCGCCAGGCCAAGGAGGCCCTGTGCGAACGCGCTGAGGCGCTTTCCGACTCGACCGACTGGGGCCCCACCGGCGCGACGTTCCGCGACCTCCTGACGGAGTGGAAGGCCGCGGGACGGGCGTCCAAGGAAGTCGACGACGCATTGTGGGCGCGGTTCAAGGGCGCCCAGGACAAGTTCTTCTCGGCCCGCAACGCCACCAACGCCGAGCGCGACGCCGAATTCGGTGCCAACGCCGACGCGAAGCAGACGCTGCTCGCCCAGGCGGAGGCCATCGACAGCACCGATCCGGACGCCGCGCGCGCGGCGCTGCGGGCGATCGAGGACAAGTGGGACGCCATCGGCAAGGTGCCCCGCGAACGCGGCGCCGAGCTCGAGCGTCGACTACGCGTCGTGGAGAAGCGGATTCGCGACGCGGCATCGACCGGCTGGACGGATCCGGAGGCACAGGCCAGGGCCGACCAGTTCCGGGTTCGGGCCGAGCAATACGAGCAGCAGGCCGTCAAGGCCGACGCCGCTGGCCGCACCAAGGACGCCGAGCAGGCGCGGGCGAACGCCACGCAGTGGCGGGAATGGGCCGAGGCGGCGGTCGAGGCGCTCGGCAAGAAGCGCTAGGCCGGACCGGGGTTGTCGCCGTTGTCGTCCAGCAGCCCCTTGGGCTGCCGTTCGGCGACGTACCTGCGGCGCTCCTCCTCGGCCGCCAGCTGCACCGCCGTGCGCGACCACACCGCGCGCGCCCAGTGGAAGGTCAGCAGGATCACCGCGATCCAGGCCACGATCAGGCCGATGCCAGGTCCCGGGTGCGCCGTGCCGACCGTCTGACGGGACCACACGGCCAGCATCCCCAGCGGGCACGCCACCGCCGATCCGGCAAGGGCGATCCATGCGACGGCCCAGCGCCGGGTCAGCAGGGCCAGTATCGAGAAGCCCACGCTGAACACCAGGACCAGCCAGACGAACACGCGCGAGGGCAGGGCTATCGCGGCCTGGATGGCCGCGTCGTCGCCTGCCAGAACGTCGATCCCCTTGGCACCACCGGTGTGCGGGAGGACGAACGACGCCAGGATGACGAACACCAGGATCGCGACCACCAGTGCCCGCGACCCTGGGTCGATTTCGCGTGCGACGCGGCGCTCGGCGTCCTCGATGTCGCCCTTGAAGTCGTCGAAGTCCGGTGCGTTGCGGTCGGTCACAGGGCGCACCCCGTCGTCACCGGTCGAGCGGGTGGTGCTCCCACCGCTGGCATGCCGAGGCCGACGTTGGTGGTCACGCGACGCCCCGCCTCGTGTGCGTCGCCCGCGCGGGTCCGCCGATGGTCGGAGATGTCGGCGTCGGCGATCAGGTGATGCGGCGCGGCAGCGGTCACCGTGGTGGTGACGACGTCGCCGGGCCGGATGTCGCGGCCGCCAGGCGCGAAGTGCACCAGTCGGCCGTCACGGGCCCGGCCCGACATCCGCGCGGTGCTGGCGTCCTTGCGTCCCTCGCCGGTGGCCACCAGGAGTTCGACGGTCGAGCCCACCTTGGCGAGGTTCTCCTCCCAGGAGATTCGCTCCTGCAGGTCGACAAGGCGCATATAACGCTCCTGCACAACGGCTTTGGGCAGTTGGTCGGGTAACTCCGCCGCCGGTGTGCCCGGTCGCTTGGAGTACTGGAAGGTGAAGGCCGTGGCGAACCGGGCTCGCTCCACGACGTCGAGCGTTGCCGCGAAGTCCTCTTCGGTCTCGCCGGGAAATCCAACGATGAGGTCAGTGGTGATGGCGGCGTTCGGGATCGCGGCGCGGACCCTGTCGATGATGCCGAGGTAGCGCTCGGCGCGGTAGGAACGGCGCATCGCCTTCAGGATCCGGTCCGATCCGGACTGCAGCGGCATGTGCAGCGTCGGGCAGACGTTGGGGGTGACCGCCATGGCTTCGATGACGTCGTCGGTGAACTCGGCCGGATGCGGCGAGGTGAACCGCACCCGCTCCAGTCCTTCGACCCGCCCACACGCTTTCAGCAACTTCGCGAATGCGCCGCGGTCACGCGGAATGTCGGGGTCGGCGAACGATACGCCGTACGCGTTCACGTTCTGCCCGAGCAGGGTGACCTCGAGAACGCCCTGATCGACCAACGACTGCACCTCGGCGAGAACGTCGCCGGGTCGCCGGTCGACCTCCTTGCCGCGCAGCGCGGGCACGATGCAGAACGTGCAGGTGTTGTTGCACCCCACCGAGATGGAAACCCATGCGGCATAGCTGGATTCCCGCGCGGCGGGCAGCGCCGACGGGAATTCCTGCAACGCTTCGAAGATCTCGACCTGGGCGACCTTGTTGTGCCGAGCGCGTTCAAGCAGCGTCGGCAGTGAGCCGATGTTGTGCGTGCCGAACACGACGTCGACCCACGGTGCCTTCCGCAGCACCGCATCGCGGTCCTTCTGCGCAAGGCACCCACCGACGGCGATCTGCATGTCGGGGTTGGCCTCCTTGCGGGGCACCAGGTGACTGATGTTGCCGTACAGCTTGTTGTCGGCGTTCTCCCGCACGGCGCAGGTGTTGAACACCACGACGTCGGCATCGACACCGTCGGCGGCGCGGCGGTAACCTGCCTCCTCCAGCAGGCCCGCGAGCCGCTCGGAGTCGTGCACGTTCATCTGGCAGCCGTAGGTCCGGACCTGATAGGTGCGCGCGTCGCGTCGGTCGTCGGCGGTGGCCGGCGCCTCGCGCGTCACCGTGGAAGTCACGGACCAATGGTACGGGCGGGCAAGAGCAGACCCAATTCCGTCAAATGTGCCGGATTGCCGAGAGCCCGGCGAGCTGAACGTTACCTGGGTAGTGTCTGAGCGCATGAGCGATGGCGGGGGGGCTGCCGCACCCAGCGATACGACGCGCGATGCCGGTCCGATGGTCTCAATCCAGGGCGTCAACAAGCACTTCGGCAGCTTGCACGTGCTCAAGGACATCAACCTGACGGTGGACCGCGGGCAGGTCATCGTCGTGCTTGGGCCGTCCGGGTCCGGCAAGTCGACGTTGTGCCGCACCATCAATCGCCTCGAGACCATCGACTCCGGCACCATCGCGATCGACGGTGAGGTGCTGCCGGCCGAGGGACGCAAGCTCGCGCAGCTGCGATCCGACGTCGGGATGGTGTTCCAGTCGTTCAATCTGTTCGCGCACAAGACGATCGTGGATAACGTCACGCTGGCGCCGGTCAAGGTACGCAAGGTCGCCAAGGACAAGGCCCGCGAGAAGGCCATGGAGTTGTTGGAGCGCGTCGGCGTCGCCAACCAGGCCGACAAGTATCCGGCTCAGCTCTCCGGCGGCCAGCAGCAGCGGGTGGCGATCGCCCGGTCACTCGCGATGAACCCGAAGGTGATGCTGTTCGACGAGCCGACCAGCGCACTGGACCCCGAGATGATCAGCGAGGTGCTGAACGTGATGACGGGCCTCGCCGCGGACGGGATGACCATGCTGGTGGTGACTCACGAAATGGGCTTTGCACGGGGTGCCGCCCACCGCGTCGTGTTCATGGCCGACGGGGCAATCGTCGAGCACGCGGCACCAGAAGACTTCTTCTCCAATCCGAAATCCGACCGCGCCAAGGACTTCCTCGGCAAGATCCTCAACCACTGATGTCCCGTCGAAAGGAAACGACTGTGCCTTCTGCCAGGCCTTCACGCACCAAATCCGCCCTACGATTCGCCGCCGTGGCGCTCGCCGTCGCAATGCCGTTCTCGCTGGCCGCCTGTGGCGGCGGAGGCAGCGGTGGCGGCGGCGACACGATCGTCATCGGAACCAAGTTCGACCAGCCGGGTCTTGGACTGAAGAACCCGGACGGCACGATGAGTGGCTTCGACGTCGACGTCGCGAAGTACGTCGCCAAGGAGCTGGGCTTCGCCGAGGACAAGATCGAGTGGAAGGAATCGCCGTCGGGGCAGCGTGAGACGCTGATCCAGAACGATCAGGTCAAGTTCATCGCGGCCACCTACTCGATCACCGACGCCCGCAAGGAGAAGGTCGACTTCGCCGGGCCCTACCTGATCACCGGCCAGAGCCTGTTGGTCAAGGCGGACAACACCGACATCACCGGCGCCGAGTCACTGCAGAACAACAAGAAGTTGTGCTCCGTTTCGGGTTCGACGCCCGCGCAGCGCATCAAGGACAAGTACCCCGGCGTGCAGCTGCAGCAGTACGACACCTATTCGGCCTGTGTCGAGGCGCTGAAGAACGGCGCAGTCGACGCGGTGACCACCGACGAAGTGATCCTGGCCGGCTACGCGGCGCAGAGCCCCGGGACGTTCAAGGTGGTCGGCGGGACGTTCTCGGAGGAGCGCTACGGCATCGGCCTCAAGAAGGGCGATACCGAACTGAAGACCAAGATCAACGACGCCATCACCAAGATGGAGAAGGACGGCGCCTGGAAGACGGCGTTCGACAAGAACCTCGGACCCGCGGGCATCACGGCGCCGACGCCGCCGACGGTCGACAAGTAGCCGACGAGTAAACGAGCCGCACTGACGTGTTGCACTTCGGTGACAACGCCTACGACCTCGTCGGGGCGTTCTGGACCACGATCCAGCTGACGTTCCTGTCGGCGATCGGGGCGCTCATTCTTGGCACCCTGCTGGCCGCGATGCGGCTATCGCCGGTGCCGATGCTCGCCTGGCTCGGTACGGCCTACGTCAACGTGGTGCGCAACACGCCGCTGACCCTGATCCTGCTGTTCTGTTCGTTTGGTCTGGCAGGGACGCTGGGGATCACGCTGGTGGACAGGAATTCGCCGACGTCGATCGACGACAGCAACTTCCGGCTCGCGGTGCTGGGGTTGTCGGTCTACACGGCGGCATTCGTGTGCGAGACGGTTCGATCGGGCGTCAACACCGTTCCGCTCGGGCAGGCGGAGGCGGCGCGATCGCTGGGCTTTACGTTCAGCCAGAACCTGCGAATCGTGCTGCTGCCACAGGCCTTTCGTTCGGTGTTGATTCCGCTCGGTTCGGTGCTGATCGCGTTGACGAAGAACACCACGATCGCCTCGGCCATCGGGGTGGCGGAGGCGGCGCTGTTGATGAAGGCGATGGTCGAGAACCAGGCCGCTCTGCTGCTGATCAGCGGTATCTTCGCCGCCGGGTTCGTCGTCCTGACGTTGCCGATGGGGTTGTTGTTCGGTTGGCTCGGCAAACGGCTGGCGGTGGCGAGATGACCGGGTCATCGGTTCTGTTCGACGCACCAGGACCGCGGGCGCTGATCCGCAACCGCATCATCAGTGTGGTGGCGGTGGTCCTGACCCTGCTGGCGCTCTGGGTGGTGTACTCGAAGTTCGAGGCCAAGGGCCAACTGACGGCCGCGAAGTGGGAGCCGTTCCTCACCGCCAACCTGTGGAAGACCTATCTGCTGCCGGGCATCCAGGGCACGCTGACCGCCGCCGCGGTGTCGATCGTGCTTGCGCTAGTGCTCGGCTTCCTCCTCGGCGTCGGCAGACTGTCCCATCAACCGGTGATCAGTTGGTTCTGTGCGGTGTTCGTGGAGTTCTTCCGCGCGGTGCCCGTGCTGATCATGATGATCTTCGCCTACTTCCTCTACGCGCAGTACGACGTCGTCCCGTCGAAGTACCTTGCACTCGCCGGCGTGATCACCGGCCTCACGCTCTACAACGGTGCGGTGATCGCCGAGATCGTCAGGTCGGGCGTCAACGCCTTGCCGAAGGGACAGGCGGAGGCCGCGTCCGCGCTCGGCCTTCGCTGGGGCCAGACCATGCGGGCCATCCTGCTGCCGCAGGCGGTCACGTCGATGCTGCCGGTGCTGATCTCGCAGCTGGTGGTCGTGCTCAAGGACACCGCAATCGGCTACCAGATCACGTTCCTCGAGATGGTCCGGCAGGGCACCAACGTCGGTGCTGCATACAGCAACTACATCCCTGCGCTGACCGTCGTCGCGTTGTTGATGATCGCCGTCAACTTCACGCTGTCGAGTTTCGCGACACGGGTGGAGCGCAGGCTACGACGGTCGAAGCGTGGTCCGGAACCGCTCCACGCGGACGCACCGGTCACGCAGGGTTCGTTCGGCGCAGGCGCCGGCGGCACCATCTGACCCCGGAGCGTTGAACCCGGCGCGCTCCCGGTTCGTGTCCTAAGTGGTTCGCGCGATATCGCGCGTGACCGGATGACCAGCTGACGCACTCAATGGGGAGTTGCCATGATTGGGATCATTCGTTCGTGCCTGACGTCTGGAGTTGCGGTGCTCGGGGCCAGCACCCTGGTCGTCGCGCCCGTCGCCCCGCCCCCCACCCGGCCTGAACCGCCGCCCGTCGCACTGGCGGCGCTCACTCAACCGCTGGCAGCGCCAACGACGGTGGCATCGATTCAGCCGTTCGATCTGGTGGGTCAACAGGTGGGCTTCCACGTCGGCTTCGTCACGGATTTCGTCGTGACCGGGGCGCAGCTCGTCGCCCGCCAGATCCCGATACCCGGGACCCTGCTACAAGACATCCAGAACGGCACACCCCTTCCCGTCGCGGTCGGCCGGGCCCTGCAGACCTTCGCCGACGTCGAAATCGACGCGGGCCGCGAATTGGTCGGTTTCGCAACGGAGTACGTGAACTTCCAGCTCGACTTCCTGTCGAAGGTGATACGAGACGTCATGGCCACCGTCAGTAGCACCACCATCGCCTTCGCGGCCTTCGCGGCAGGCGTCGTCGGGCAGTTGGTGACCTCGGTGGCCGCAGGCCTGACGGCAGCGTCGACGCAGGCCGAGCCCGCCAGCGCGGAGCCCGTCTCGGTCGGAGCCGCGCCGGCATCCACGCGCCAGACCACGTCGCAGGCAGCGACCGAACGGCGGTCCGACGACGGGGTCGTCGACACCGCGAAGGGTTCGACGAAAGTCGCCTCCACCGCCGAGAACCCCATGACGGAGCAGCCGAAGAAGCCGGCAATATCGGTGGTCGAGGCCGTCGAGGCACCTGACACCGTCACGGATTCGACAGTCAGCGCTCAAGGCGGAGTCAGAAGCGCCACCACGGATCGCGACGGCGTGACGCAGGCCAACAAGGGTGGCGCTGATGAAGCACGCTCCAAGCCCGATGCGGCACCTGAAGACAAGGGCGACACCGGCAACGCGCATCAGAAAGACAGCGCACCCCAGAAGGACAAGGCGCCTCAGAAGGACTCGGCCACCAACCAGAAACCCTGATCTGCAACCAAGTCGCTACACCCGCCTGCGTTCCCGCTCGCTGGCCAACGCCACCTTGACCACGTCGAACGCCATCGATTGGTGGTAGCCCCGACGGGCCAGCATGCTCACCAGTCTGCGCGCCACCTTGACGTCGTCGGTGCCGTCGGTAAGGCGCTCGCGACGCAGCTTGTCGGCGACCAGCTGCTCGGCCCGGACCCGTTCGGCGTCGGCGTCGATGTCGGCCAATACGACCGCGATCACCTCGTCGTCGATGCCCTTGGTCCGCAGCTCCGAAGCCAAGGCCCGCTTGCCCTTTCCGGCGTTGACGTGCCGGGAGCGCACCCACTGCTCGGCGAAGTCCTCGTCGTCGACGAGACCGACGTCGGCCAGCCGGTCCAGGACCGCGGCGCTGACGTCATCGGGGTAGCCCCGCTTCGTCAGCTGCCCTGCCAGCTCGGCCCGGGTTCGCGCCCGCGCGGTGAGCAGGCGCAGGCACAAGGCCCGCGCCTGCTCTTCGCGGGAACCCGAATCCGCTTGCGGCGACTCAGAAGTCGACGGGAGCGGGCAGGGGTTCGACATTGACGGGCTCATCGGTCAGCACGGCACCGATGCCGAGCTTTTCCTTGATCTTCTTCTCGATCTCTGCGGCCGTATCGGGGTTCTCGATCAGGAAGTTGCGGGCGTTCTCCTTGCCCTGGCCCAGCTGCTCACCCTCGTAGGTGAACCAGGAACCGGACTTGCGGACGAAGCCGTGCTCGACACCCATGTCGATGAGCGAGCCCTCCTTGGAGATGCCCTTGCCGTACAGGATGTCGAACTCGGCCTGCTTGAACGGCGGTGCCATCTTGTTCTTGACGACCTTGCAGCGGGTCCGGTTGCCGACCGCGTCGGTGCCGTCCTTGAGCGTCTCGATGCGTCGCACGTCCAGGCGGATGGAGGCGTAGAACTTCAACGCCTTTCCGCCCGTCGTCGTTTCGGGCGAGCCGAACATGACGCCGATCTTCTCGCGAAGCTGGTTGATGAAGATCGCGGTGGTATTCGAGTTGCTCAGCGCACCGGTGATCTTGCGGAGCGCCTGGCTCATCAGCCGGGCCTGCAGGCCGACGTGGCTGTCGCCCATCTCGCCCTCGATCTCCGCACGCGGCACCAGGGCAGCCACCGAGTCGATGACCAGGATGTCCAGGGCGCCGGACCGGATCAGCATGTCGGCGATCTCGAGTGCCTGCTCGCCGGTGTCCGGCTGAGAGACCAGCAGCGAGTCGGTGTCCACGCCCAGCTTCTTGGCGTAGTCGGGATCCAGCGCGTGCTCGGCGTCGATGAAGGCCGCGATGCCGCCTGCGGCCTGGGCATTGGCCACCGCGTGCAGCGCGACGGTGGTCTTACCCGAGGATTCCGGGCCGTAGATCTCGACCACTCGGCCGCGGGGCAGCCCGCCGATGCCGAGCGCCACGTCAAGGGCGATCGACCCGGTCGGGATGACAGAGATCGGCGCACGCACCTCGTCGCCGAGTCGCATCACCGAACCTTTGCCGTGACTCTTCTCGATTTGAGCGAGTGCAAGCTCGAGGGCCTTCTCGCGATCGGGGGCTTGTGCCATGGTGTGTGTCTCCATCCCTCTTGGTAAGTCCAGGTGTTCGGTTGATCGGTGTTCGATCAGTTGGCCGTGACGTTAGGGGTCCCCACCGACAAGTGGGCCTGACCAGCGTTTCGCCGTCGAACAATGCCCACAGTAGACGAACACGTGTTCGATTCAAGTTGACACGCCGCGCGGGGAGGACAGGCGAATGAAATAGCGCTAACCCGAAGCGTTCGTCCCTATCCGAACCCGACGGATCACCACTGGTCGCGGGGCACGTCGAAGTCGGCGCAGAGCGCGCGCCACACCTCGCGGGGATCGACCCCCTCGTCGATGGCCTGCACCGCGGTGCGTCCACCGAAGCCGCTCAACACGTGGTCGACGAGCATCGACCCGCCCCGTACTCGACCGAACCGACCCTCGACCAGTTCGCGGAATTCCGTCAGCCGCACGCGACCAACCTACGCCGACGGTGCCAGTGCTTCATGGCACACCCGTACCGGATCGGCGACCCCGCGAACGTCGTCGACGGCGCGGCGAGCGGCGTCCCGGAACCGGGGCGACCCGATCACCTCGCCCACCGCGGCGGCCAACGCCTCACCGGTGAGCGGCCGGACCAGAACCGCACTCCCTTGCCGCACAATGCGATTGGCGATCTCCCACTGGTCGCCCCCTCCGGGCACCACCACCATCGGCACGCCTGCCTGCAGTGTCTTGGACACCATGCCGTGCCCGCCGCCGCAAATCACCAGATCCGCGCGCGTCAGGAGCACGTCCTGACGGCCCAGCCCGACCGTCGCCCACGTCGGCACCTCCACGTCGGCGCCGCCCAGCCTCGACACCATCACCCGCGATCCCTCGGGCAGCGTGCTGCCAGGTATCAACGTCTGCAGTGCCAGTTCGGCAAGGCCAGCCATGCCGGTCGTCGCCGTCGACGGCGCGACCACGACCACGGGCCCGTCGCCATCGGGGACGTCGAGCACTGCCGACGTCGGTTCGAAGTGCAGAGGGCCGACCACCACGGCCTCGGCCGGCCAATCGGGTCGCGGCACCTCAAGGGCGGGCAGCGTCGCGATCAGGCGACGCAGCGGGCCGAGGTCGGCCGCGGGCAGACCGATCTCGGCTCGCGCGGCGGTGCGCTGTTGAACCCCTTTGCGCACCGAACGCGCGCTCAGCGCCCGGAACACCGCGTCGCGCAGCCGACCGCGCAGACCCCGGCCCGGCGCCAACCCGCTGCCCACCGGCGGCAACCCCTTGGACGGCAGGTACAGCGGGTGAGGGCTCAGCTCGACCCACGGCACGCCGAGCAGCTCGGCGGCCAGCCCGCCACAGGTGGTGATCACGTCGGACACGATCAGATCCGGTGCCAGGGCCTTGAGGCCCGGCAGGTTGAGGACGGCCATCCGGGCGCCCCGCCGGTGGATCTTCGCCCCTGAGTCTTCGTCGTCGTCATCGTCCGTCGGATCCAGCCCGACGAGTTCCGCGGCATCGACACCGGCAGCGCGGGCGGTGTCGAGCCACTCGATACCCGTGAGCAGCGTAGGGATGTCGCCGGCTGCCAGGAACTTCTGGCATAGCGCCAGCGCGGGAAATGCGTGCCCGGGGTCGGGTCCGGCGACCACCACGACGCGCATCGGCCCACCCTAGCCACAGCGCAGACACGCGGCGACGGGCAGGAGATTAGGCTGGCCGTCATGACAGAGCAGACATCGACCGAGACGAGCGAGCAGAACGCCGTCATCGTCGAGACGTTCCTCAACTCGCTGCAGGACCAGGACTTCGCCGCGGTGGATGCCCTGATTGCCGACGACATCGTCTACCAGAACGTCGGATTGCCCACGATCCGTGGCGGAGCCCGCGTGAAAAAGCTGCTCCGGGGCATGGAAGGCCGGATGGGCTTCGAGGTGAAGTTCCATCGCAACGTGGCCGACGGCGCCACCGTGCTGAACGAGCGCACCGACGCCATCGTCCTTGGACCGTTGCGCATGCAGTTTTGGGTGTGCGGCGTGTTCGAGGTCCACGACGGGCAGATCACGCTGTGGCGCGACTACTTCGACTTCTACGACTTCACCAAGGCGATCCTGCGCGGGATCGCCGGGACGGTCATTCCATCCCTGCGCGCGACGTTGTGACCGGCACGGCATGAGCGAGACCGCGCGCACCAAGCCGAATGCCTGGCAATACGTCACGTACTGCTACGGCCGGCGCCTGCCCAATTCGATGAAGCAGTGGGTCGCCGACGACCTGGCTGGCGAGGGCGCAACGGTCCGCATGATGGTCCGGGTGTTCATTCCGGCGGTGCTGCTCCTCGCGCCGTTCTGGATCATCCCGATGTCGCTGTACCTGCACATGTCCACGACGTTGCCGATCCTGATCCCGTTCGTGTTCTTCTCGCACGCACTGAACAAGGTGTGGCGGCGGCACATGTTGCGCAAGCACGGGTTGGATCCCGGCCTCGTCGACTACGTCGCCCGCCAGCGCAACGCCCACGTGCACGACGCCTACATCGCAAAGTACGGACCGCGATCGGGGCCGCCGAGCAGCCACGACGTCTGAGCCGTCAGGCGCCGCGCAGGTGGCCGAGCTCGTCGAACGCCTGCGCCCAGCCGTTCAGCCGGTCGGTCGCGGTACCCAGCTCGTGGCGGTAGCGCTGGGCGGACATCGGCGAACTCGACATCGTTCCGCTGTTCGCGGCTGAGACCAATTGCGCTGCGGCGGTGACCATTTCGTTGTACTGCCGTACACCGGTCTCCAGCTGTGCGCTGAACGCGCGGATGGTGGGCGTCAGGTGCGCACGGGACTGCGGCGACGCGCCCGCGGCCCGCTCCATCGACACCAGGTCGGTGGCGGTAGCCGCCATGGTGGCCGCGGTCTGATTGGCCGCCAAGGTCACCTCGCGCAGCTCGTCGTCCGGCAGCATCCGGCCGCGCTGCATCACGCCGAGCAAGGAGAACATGCCGCGCTCGGCCGACGTCAGCGCCGCCATCGGCTGACGGGCCGCCGAACCCCACGGCGGGAGCCGGCGCACCGAGCGCTGCGGCGGCAACGGTTCGGCCTTCAGCCACCGGTACCGCAGGAAGCACAGCGTCGCAAGGAAGGCCGCGCCGACGCCGATGCCGCCGGGGATGGGTAGCGCCCACGCCGGTGTGCTCCACGACGCCAGGACGGCCGTCACGACGATCCAGAAGCCCGTCGCGACGGTGAAGAACAGCCCGAGGCGGAACGCCCGGCGGCGTCGGCGCAGCAGCTTCGCCCGCGGATCAGCGGCGGCGCCGAGCTTGTCCGCGAGGAGGTCGGAGAATTCCGCGGCGGTGTCGACGCCGCGCTGCGCGAGCGTGCGCCACGCCTCCACTCGTCCCGTCCGCGAACTCATCGTCATGCTCCTGAACCTATTGCGACAGTGGGTTTTCCGGCGCCGCGGCGGGCGGGCTGGCTGCTGGCGTGGCGGTCGGGGCGGCGGTCGCGCCGCCGGCGGGCAACGCGTCACCGCGCATCGAGGCGCGGATCTGCTCGAGCCGCGAGTGCCCGGCCATCTGAACGCTGGCCTGCTGCACTTCCATCATCCGGCCCTGCACCGAGTTCTGCGCGAGCTCGGCGGCACCCATGGCGTTGGCGTAGCGGCTTTCGATCTTCTGGCGCACCTCGTCGAGGCTGGGGGTGGTGCCCGGTGCGGCCAGCTCGCTCATCGACTGCAGCGAGGCGCTGACCTGCTCCTGCATCTTTGCCTGCTCCAGCTGGCTGAGCAGCTTGCTGCGCTCGGCGATCTTCTGCTGCAGCATCATCGCGTTCTGCTCGACCGCCTTCTTGGCCTGGCCTGCGGCCTGCAGCGCCTGGTCGTGCAACGCCTTGAGATCCTCGACGCTCTGCTCGGCGGTCACCAGTTGCGCAGCGAACGCCTCCGCGGCGTTGTTGTACTCGGTGGCCTTGGCCGCATCGCCCGACGCGGTGACCTGGTCGGCGAGCGTGAGCGCCTGGCGGACGTTGACCTGGAGCTTCTCGATGTCGGCGAGCTGACGGTTCAGCCGCATCTCCAGCTGACGCTGATTGCCGATCACCTGCGCTGCCTGCTGGGTCAGCGCCTGGTGTTGCCGCTGTGCGTCCTCGATGGCCTGCTGGATCTGCACCTTCGGGTCCGCGTACTGGTCGACCTTGGAGCTGAACAGCGCCATGAGGTATTTCCACGCCTTGACGAACGGGTTGGCCATGGGAACGTTTCCGCCTTCGTGTCGTTTACTGCGCCTGCCGGGGACGGGCTGATGTGCATACAGCTACTGCCCAACTTATCGGGTTCGCAGCCACTCGTGGAGAACCAAGGGGCCCTGAAAGCTAGGCCACCGCCATCGTGACGACCTGGGGGATGACCACCTTGGTCGTGACGTCGATGTTCGTCGTGCCTACGGCGGCCGGCTTCGCCGGGATCCGTTCGTGGCGGGCGAGTTCCTCACCGGCCTCCGACAGCACCCGCGACAGCGGAACCTCGAGAGCACCGCAGATGGCGCTCAGCAGTTCGCTGGACGCCTCCTTGCGGCCGCGCTCGACCTCGGACAGATATCCGAGGCTGACTCTGGCGTCGTCGGACACCTCCCGGAGGGTGCGTCCCTGCTCGGTGCGGGCGTGACGCAGCACGTCGCCGATCACTTCGCGTAGCAGTGCCGTCATCGTGCTCTCCTTCGTCGGCCGGTCACTAACAGCTGAACGCCCGCGTGCTTGCAAATGGTTCCCGGACCCACCCAGGTCACGCCGCGGCGGGTCGGCGACGTCCATCCCTGAGTGCCGAGACGACGTAGTCCAGGCCCGTGACCACGGTCAACACGACAGCGGCCCACATCAACACCCACGCGCCGGTCAGCCAGGCACCGGACAGCGGAAGCACGAACAGTCCGATCGCCAGCGCCTGCACCAGCGTCTTGAGCTTTCCGCCGCGGCTGGCCGGAATGACGCCGCGCCGCAACACGGCGAAACGCAAAATGGTGACGCCGATCTCACGCACCAGGATCACAATCGTCACCCACCACGGCAAATCGCCGAGCAGCGACAGCCCGATCAACGCCGCACCGATCAACGCCTTGTCGGCGATCGGATCGGCGAGCTTGCCGAATTCGGTGACCAGATCGAAGCTTCTGGCCAGCGCGCCGTCGACTCGGTCGGTAATCACCGCGGCCGCAAATATGACGAATGCGATTATGCGCCAACGTGTTTCATGGCCATCACCGGCGAACAGGGCCAGCAGGAACACGGGCACCAAGGCCATGCGTACACCGGTGAGGACGTTGGCGACGTTCGCGACACTGGCACGCGGAGTCACGGGATCGGTATCAGGCGGGCCAGGCACCGAATCAGAATATCCGTTGCGGCAGCCGATATTCTCACAGCGTGAATGCAGCGCCCGAAACGGATGGGCTGGTCGTCCGCCGGGCCCGCACCTCTGACGTCCCCAGCATCAAGGCGCTCGTCGACGTGTACGCCGGCAAGATCCTGCTCGAGAAGAACCTCGTCACCCTCTACGAGTCCGTCCAGGAGTTCTGGGTCGCCGAGCTCGACGACGAGCTGGTGGGCTGCGGCGCGCTGCACGTCCTGTGGGCCGACCTCGGCGAGCTGCGCACCATCGCAGCGCACCCCAAGGTGCGCGGACGCGGTGTCGGGCACGCCGTCGTGGCGCGCCTCCTCGATGTGGCAAGGGAAATACGCCTCGAGCGGATCTTCGTACTGACCTTCGAGACCGAGTTCTTCGGCAAGCATGGCTTCAAGGAGATCGACGGCACCCCGGTGACCGCAGAGGTCTACGAGGAGATGTGCCGTTCCTACGACATCGGCGTCGCGGAGTTCCTCGACCTGTCCTACGTCAAGCCCAACATCCTCGGTAACACCCGGATGCTCGTGACACTCAGCTAGAGCTGCGTGCGCCGAATGTGACACCGCTGCGAGAAATCCGGCTCAAAGTCAAGTGGTTGTTGCAACGGCATCACGTTCGGCGGGTCGCTCAGTCCTCGTCGTCGGCGGGATCCTCGCCGCCGCGGATCAGCATCAGCGTTCCAGCCAGCTCGTCGGGCTTGACCAGCACCTCACGCGCCTTGGAGCCCTCACTCGGCCCGACGATCTGCCGCGTCTCCATGAGGTCCATCAATCTGCCGGCCTTGGCGAAACCGACCCGCAGCTTGCGCTGCAGCATCGAGGTGGAGCCGAACTGCGACGACACCACCAGCTCGACGGCCTGCAGGAAGACGTCCATGTCGTCGCCGATGTCGGGGTCGACGTCGGTGCGCTCGCCGGTCGGCTTGGCCTTGGTGACGCCCTCGGTGTACTCCGGCTCGGCCTGGTCCTTGCATGCGGCGACGACGGAATAGATCTCCTCGTCGCTGATGTAGGCGCCCTGGAACCGGATCGGCTTGTTGGCGCCCATCGGTAGGAACAAGCCATCGCCCATGCCGATCAACTTCTCGGCGCCCTGCTGATCCAGGATGACGCGGCTGTCGGTCAGCGACGACGTCGCGAATGCCAACCGGGACGGCACGTTGGTCTTGATCAGACCGGTGACGACGTCCACCGACGGCCGCTGGGTGGCCAGGATGAGGTGAATACCCGCGGCACGGGCCTTCTGGGTGATCCGGACGATCGCGTCCTCGACGTCGCGCGGCGCCGTCATCATCAGGTCGGCCAGCTCGTCGACGATCGCGATGATGTAGGGATACGGCTTGTAGACGCGTTCGCTACCCAGCGGAGCGGTGATGACCCCGGACTTCACGTTCTTGTTGAAGTCGTCGATGTGGCGGACCTTGTTGGCCTGCATGTCCTGGTAGCGCTGTTCCATCTCCTCGACGAGCCACGCCAGTGCTGCCGCCGCCTTCTTGGGCTGCGTGACGATGGGCGTGATGAGGTGCGGAATGCCTTCGTACGGCGTGAGTTCCACCATCTTCGGGTCGATCAGGATCATCCTGACCTCCTCCGGGGTGGCCCGCGCAAGGATCGACACCAGCATGGAGTTGACGAAGCTGGACTTGCCGGAGCCCGTCGACCCGGCCACCAGGAGATGCGGCATCTTGGCCAGGTTGGCCGAAATGAAGTCACCCTCGATGTCCTTGCCCAAGCCGATCACCAGCGGATGGTGATCGCGGCGAGTGGACGCGGCGGTCAACACGTCGGACAGGCGCACCATCTCGCGATCGGTGTTGGGCACCTCGATGCCGACGGCCGACTTGCCGGGGATCGGCGCCAGCATGCGCACGCTCTCCGTGGCCACCGCGTAGGCGATGTTCTTCTGCAGCGCGGTGATCTTCTCGACCTTGACGCCAGGGCCCAGCTCGACCTCGTAACGGGTGACGGTCGGCCCTCGTGTGCAGCCGGTGACGGCGGCGTCGACCTTGAACTGCTGCAGGACGGAGCCGATGACCTCGACCATCTTGTCGTTGGCCGCGCTGCGCAGCTTCGGCGGATCGCCTGCGACGAGCAGGTCAAGGGACGGCAGTTGGTAGGGCCCGTCGACAATGCGGTCCAGTACCAACGTGTCCGTCTTCTTGGCCGGCTTCTTGCGCCGGGACACGCGGGCAGTCGGCTCGGGGACCGTCGGGGCCTCGTCCTCCAGCGGGTAGTTGTCGTACGGCGTGCCCGTGCTCGTGCCCGCGGTCGTACCCGAGACCGGCCAGGCCTGTGCTTCGTCGCCGAGATCGCCCTCGTCGTAATAGCCGTCGGAGAAGTCATCGGGCTGTCCGTTCGCCCGCTCGTCATCGTCGTAGTAGTCGTCGTTGCCGTAGTCGTCACCGCGGTATCCGGTGCCGAACAGCGCCCGCAGGGTCGACGGCACCTCGCGGATCGTGGTTCCGGTCATCAACAGCACGCCGAACAGCACCCCGATGATCAGCAGCGGCGTCGCGATCCAGACCGTGAGCCCGTCGGAAAGCGGCCCGCCGAGCGCGAAGCCGACGAAACCCGCAGCCGCGCGACGCGCCACCGGATCCTCCGGCGCACCGGCCCACAGATGCCATAGGCCGAGTGCTGGCAGTCCGATCATCGCCGCGCCGAGGATGAGCCGCGGTCGGGCCTCGGGGTTCGGTTCGGTGCGCATCAGGACGACGGCAATGACGATGAGCAGGATCGGCATCAGCGCCACTGCCGAGCCGATGACGGCCCGCACGACGGTGTCGATCCACCCCCCGACGGGGCGCGCGGCGTCGAACCAGGAACTGGCCACCAGTACCACTGCGAGGCCCAGAAGGCCGAGGGCGATGCCGTCCCTGCGGTGACCGGGCTCCAGATCGCGGGCGCGCCCGACGGAGCGCGCGGTAGTCCCCGCCCCCTTGGCGACCATCATCCAGCCGGCCCTTGCGCCGCGGCCGATGGCGGCTCCGGCACCTGCGGCGGGCGATGGGGACGTGCGGCGCGCGGGCTTGCGGCGCGGGGCCGCGGGCCGGGCCGGGCGGGCTCCAGTCTTCGAACTGGCCTTTGACCTGCTCGAACGGGCGCCCGAGCGGGCAGCGGTCTTACTTGCCATGGGCCCAAGCCTAGTCGCAACAGCCCCAGAATCACCATCAGCCACACTGGTCACAGCTCGATTGCAATCTTCCTAGCTAAGCTTCGCATTAGTAGGGTGGACATCAGTCCAGCCGCACTCACCGAGGAGTCCCCAGTTCCCATGTCCAGCGCCCCCGTAGTCGTCGTCGCCACCTTCACAGCCAAGCCCGAGTCCGTGGACACCGTCCGCGACGCCTGCACGCGCGCGATCGAGGCGGTGCACCAGGAACCGGGTTGCGAGCTGTACTCGCTGCACGAGGCGGACGGCACCTTCGTCTTCGTCGAGCAGTGGGCCGATGCGGACGCCCTGAAGGTCCACGGCACCGCCCCCGCCGTCGGCGCGCTGTTCGGGGCCATTGGCGACCACCTGGCAGGCGCACCCGACATCAAATACTTGCAACGCGTGGTCGCGGGCGATCCGGCCAAGGGTCAGCTGCGTGCCTGACGAGCGCTTGCGCGAGGAAGCGAGTAGGCACTGAGAATGGGAAGCTCTGACGGGACCCTCAAGGGAAAAACGGCCTTCATCACCGGCGCGGCCCGCGGTCAGGGCCGCGCGGAAGCGGTGAAACTGGCATCCGAGGGCGCCGACATCATCGCGGTCGATCTGTGTGACCAGATCGCGTCGGTTCCCTATCCGATGTCCACCCCCGACGACTTGGCCCACACGGTCAAGCTCGTCGAGGACACCGGTGCGCGCATCGTGGCCACGCAAGCCGACGTGCGGGACCGGGCGGCGCTGAAGAACGCGGTCAAGGCAGGCGTCGAAGAACTTGGCGGCCGGCTGGACATCGTCGTCGCCAACGCGGGCATCGCACCCATGGCAGGCGAGACCGCATGGCAGGACGTGATCGACGTCAACCTGACCGGCGTCTACCAAACCGTCGACGTCGCGATGCGGCCAATGATCAAGGCGGGCAACGGCGGATCGATCGTGCTGATCAGCTCGGTGGCCGGGCTGGTCGGACTCGCCTCCCCGATGGCCGGGTCGATGGGCTACGCAGCCGCCAAGCACGGCGTCGTCGGCCTGATGCGGGTGTACGCCAACCTCCTTGCATC
This sequence comes from Mycobacterium sp. AZCC_0083, assembly GCF_014202335.1. GTDB lineage: Bacteria > Actinomycetota > Actinomycetes > Mycobacteriales > Mycobacteriaceae > Mycobacterium. Next base: position 72,781 of record NZ_JACHGP010000009.1, read on the forward strand.
ACAAAGCATCCGGGTGAACTCGATACATCCGGCGGCAGTGAACACGCCGATGATCGACAACGACTTCATCCGCAGCTGGCTGGACGGCCTGGCCCAGGAGACCCAGGGTGGACCCGACATGGGCAACGCGCTGCCGGTGCAGGCGCTCGAGCCGGAGGACATCGCCAACGCCGTCTACTACCTGGTGTCCGACGCAGGCCGTTACGTCACCGGCGTCACGTTGCCGGTGGACGCCGGCTTCGTCAACAAGCGCTGAGGTGCCTGGGAATCCAGCAGCCAAGACGGCTTTCGGGCCGATGGTGCTCTCGGCGATCGAACATCAGGAACCGCCGGATCGCCGCCTCGTCGACGACGACCTCGCGGCGTCGTTCCTGCCCAAGCCACTGCGGGCCCTGGTGCGCGCCACCAGATTCCGCCTCGTCCGCCGGGCCGTCATCGCGGCCTCCGAGCGATCCGGCCCTGGGCTATGGGCGAACCTGGCCTGCCGCAAGAGCTACATCGACGACAACCTAGCCGAGTCGCTTCCCGGCGTGGACGCCGTCGTCATCCTCGGTGCGGGCCTGGACACCAGGCCGTACCGCCTTGCGCGCCATGGCGACGTCCCGGTCTTCGAAGTCGACCTGCCGGTGAACATCGCACGCAAACGCGCCGTCGTGTCGAGAGTGTTCGGCGCGGTGCCACCATCGGTGCGGCTGGTCTCCGTTGACTTCGAGCGCGACGACCTGATGGCGACGCTCGCATCGTATGGCTACCGCGTCGACTCCCCCACCTTCTTCATCTGGGAGGGCGTCACGCAGTACCTGACCGCGGACGCCGTACGGGCCACGTTCGACCAACTCGCGCAGGCGGCCAGCGGCAGCAAGCTCGACTTCACCTATGTGCGACGCGATTTCATCGACGGCGTCAACCTGTACGGCGCACCCGTGCTGTTCGAGAAGTTCCGGGTGCGCAGCCAGGTATGGAAGTTCGGCATGATGCCCGAGGACGTCGAGGAATTCCTCGCGGGCTACGGCTGGCGGCTGATCGAGCAGGCCGGGCCCGACGAGCTGAAGGACCGCTACGTCCGGCCTGCAGGCCGCAACCTTCCCGCCTCGCAGATCGAATGGTCGGTCTACGCCGAGAAGATCTGAAGGTCAGTCGACTTCGAGCACCGTCGGCACGATCATCGGCTGGCGCCGGTACACCTCGGCCACCCACTTGCCCACCGCACGGCGTACCGCCTGCGCAATGCGGGCAGGGTCGGTGACCTTGTCGGCGGCCAGCGTCTCGAGGGCCTCGGTCACCTTGCGGGTGGCCGGTTCGAGTGCCTTGGGGTCCTCGGAGAAACCGCGGGAAATCAGGTGCGGGACGGCCGCCAACTTCGAGGTGCCGCGGCGCACGACGACGGTGACGGAGATGAAACCCGAAGACAGCGTGAGCCGTTCACCCAAGGTGACCTCACCCACGTCGCCGGTGATCAGACCGTCGACGAACATCTTGCCCAGGGGTACCGCACCCGAGATGCTGGCCTTGCCGGCGACGAGGTCGACGCTGACGCCGTTCTCGGCAAGCACGATGTTCTCCTCGGGCACACCGGTACTCACCGCAAGCGCGGCATTCGCACGCAGGTGGCGCCACGTACCGTGTACGGGCATCACGTTGCGGGGCCGAACGCCGTTGTAGAGGAACAACAATTCGCCTGCGTAGGCGTGGCCCGAGACGTGAATCCTGGCCTGGCCGTTGGTGACGACGCGGACACCGATCTTGGCGAGTGAATCGATGACGCCGAAGATCGCCTCCTCGTTGCCCGGGATCTGCGACGACGACATGATGATCAGATCACCAGACGTTAGCGTGATGCTGCGGTGCTCACCGCGCGACATCCGCGATAGCGCCGCCATCGGCTCGCCCTGGGTTCCGGTGGTGACGAGGGTGATTCGGTCCGCAGGCATCATCTCCGCGGCACCGATGTCGATGACGTCGTCGTCGTCGACGTTGAGGAAGCCCAGATCGCGGGCGATCCCCATGTTGCGCACCATCGAGCGGCCCACGAAGGAGACCTTGCGGCCCAATGCCACTGATGCGTCGATGATCTGTTGCACCCGAGCGACGTTCGACGCGAAGCAGGCGACGATCACGCGCCCTTCGGCCCCACGGATCAAGCGGTGCAGGTTCGGCCCGATCTCGCTCTCCGACGGACCCACTCCTGGTACTTCGGCGTTGGTCGAATCGCACAGGAACAGGTCCACCCCGGCATCGCCGAGTCGCGACATCCCCGGCAGGTCGGTGGGGCGGCCATCGAGTGGCAGCTGGTCGAGCTTGATGTCACCGGTGTGCAGCACCGTTCCCGCGCCGGTGTAGACGGCGATGGCCAGCGCATCCGGGATGGAGTGGTTGACCGCGAAGTACTCGCACTCGAACACCCCGTGCTGGCTGCTCTGCCGTTCGGCGACCTCGATGAACACCGGTTTGATGCGGTGCTCACGGCATTTCGCGGCGACGAGCGCGAGGGTGAACTTCGACCCGACCACGGGGATGTCCGACCGCAACTTCAACAGGTGCGGGATCGCCCCGATGTGGTCCTCGTGGGCGTGGGTCAGCACCAGCGCCTCGACGTCGTCGAGGCGATCCTCGATGTGCCTGATGTCGGGCAGGATCAGATCGACGCCGGGCTCGTCATGGCCTGGGAACAACACGCCACAGTCGATGATCAACAGACGGCCGAGGTGCTCGAAAACGGTCATGTTGCGGCCGATTTCGCCGATGCCGCCGAGCGCTGTGAGCCGCAGCCCTCCCGGCGCAAGGGGTCCCGGCGGAGTCAGCGGTGCCGTCATGCCAGCACGCCGGCAGCTCGCATGTCGGCGGCCAGCGCCTCCACCTCGGCAGCCGTCGCCGGGATCTGAGGCAGCCGTGGTTCGCCGGTTTCGATGCCCTGCAATCGAAGCCCCGTCTTGGCCATCGTGACGCCGCCGAGGCGGACTTGAGCATGGTTGAGCGGCCCGAGCGTGACGTGGCACTTGCGCGCCGTCGCGACGTCGCCGGAGGCGAACGCCGACCACAGGTTTCGCAACTGACCCGCGGCCACGTGACCCCACACGCTGACGAAGCCCGTCGCGCCCATCGCCAGCCACGGCAGGTTCAGCGCGTCGTCACCCGAGTAGTAGGCCAGTCCGGTCTCGGCCATGATCATCGCGCCGCCGTGCAGGTCGCCCTTGGCGTCCTTCACGGCGACGATGTTCGGGTGTTCGGCCAAGGTCCGGATGGTGTCCCACTCGATCGGCACGACCGAACGCGACGGAATGTCGTACAAGATCACGGGCAGCGCGGTGGCGTCGGCGACGGCGGTGAAGTGGGCAACCAGACCCGCTTGCGGCGGACGCGAGTAGTAGGGCGTCACGACGAGCAGCCCGTGTGCCCCCTCGGCTTCGCACGCCTTGGCGAGATGGGCGCTGTGCGCGGTGTCATAGGTACCGGCGCCCGCGATGATCCTGGCGCGGTCGCCGACCGCCTCGAGGACGGCGCCAAGGAGCGCGATCTTCTCGTCGTCGGTGGTGGTGGGCGATTCGCCGGTGGTGCCGGAGAGCACCAAGCCGTCGCATCCGGAATCCACCAGATGCGTCGCTACCTTCTTGGCGGCCGCCAGATCAAGCGTGCCGTCCGGGCCGAACGGCGTCACCATGGCAGTCAGCACGGTGCCCAGGCGTGCGCTGACGTCGATTCCACTGGTGGTCACGGGCCCAAGGTTACCTGCCCCACCCAGGCGTTCAGTAGAGCCGGCACTCAGTCGGCGAGCACACCGGCGCGACGCATCGCCGTCGCGATGTGCTCGAAGTCGATCGCGACGTGTGCGCGGGCCAACGCGTCGGCATCGTCGGTGCGGCCGTCGGCGATCGCGTCGATCAATTCCTCGTGCTCGTGCAGTGACCGCAACTCCATCTCGCGCATGGTGGTCGGCTCGCCCCACAGGTGCGCGGGCGCCCCGATGCTGACCGATGCCTCGAGGTCCACCAGCACCTGGATGAGCACCGGATTGTGCGCGGCGTTCATGATCGTGGCGTGCAGCCGGCTGTCGGCCTGCTGGGCTTCAAGGCCGCTGTCGGCGGTCCGGTACCGCGCGAGCGCGTCCCGCATGTCGGCCACGTCGGTGGGCGTCCTGGCCTCGGCTGCAGCCCGGCACACCGCCCCGTGCAGGCGGCAGATGGCGTCACAGCGGTCCCGCAGTTCGCCGAGGCGTATCGACAGCGTGCGACCCACCACCTCCGTGGACGACTCGGGCCACTGTTCGACGACGTAGGACCCACCTCCGCGACCACGGCGGGTCTCGAGAAGCCCGCGCTCGACCAGCCGGGCGAGCGCTGCGCGAACGGTCATGCGGCCCACACCCAGTGCCGCCGCGAGCTCGCGTTCCACCGGGAGCCGCGCACCGGGGGGCGCAAGAATCCTGCAGGCCGGGCGATGATCATCGCGCTGTTCGTGGTGGCCTTCTTGTTCGTCACCCAGACCTGGCTGGCCAGCCTGCTGGCCGGCGGGCGCGAGGCGTTCGGCGACGACGAGGTGGGCAACGCGTTCTTCACCCTCGTCCAAGCGGCCTCGACCACCGGCTGGATGAATGCCTTCTTCGCGGTGAACGTCATGGCGGCGGGGTTCGCCAACGCGATGGCCGCGCAGGCCGCCACCAGCCGGCTGCTCTACTCGATGAGTCGGGACGGTCAGCTGCCGAGCTTCCTGTCCAAGATCAGCAGCCGCAAGGTGCCGATGGCCGCGATCCTGGTCGTCAGCGCGCTGAGCCTGGTGCTGGTGCTGTTCTTCGTCGGCCAGATCGCCTTGATCTCGTCGCTGGTGAACTTTGGGGCCCTGTTCGGCTTCTGCCTGTTACACGTCTCGGTGGTCTGGTACTACGTGGTGCGCCAGAAGTCCAAGAACTACCTGCTGCACCTGGTGGTCCCCACGCTGGGTTTCCTGATCATCGGCTACGTGTTGTTCAACGCCGACGCCCTTGCCAAGATCGGCGGGCTGGTCTGGCTGGCCGTCGGAGCAGTGGTGTTCGCGGTCAACGTGTTTCGCGGACGGGGCGTACCCGAGCTGGCCGAGGAACCGGCGAACGACTGACCGTCGGGCGCGTCGGCGTTAGGGTGAGCCATGACAGCGACGTCCATCGCCCCGCGCCTGCTCGACGTCATCGACGACGACATCCTGCCGCTGACCGAACGCGGCGTCGCCGCGGGCAACAAGGTGTTCGGTGCGGCGATCCTGCGCAAGTCCGACCTGTCACTGGTGATGGTTGGCACCAACGACGAGACCGACAACCCGCTGCTGCACGGTGAGATCAACACGCTCAACGAGTTCTACGAGCTGGACGATCGGCCACCGACGCCGGAGCTGGTGTTCCTCACCACCCACGAACCCTGCACGCTGTGCATGTCGGCCATCACGTGGGCCGGGTTCGACAACTACTACTACTTCTACAGCCACGAGGACTCGCGGGACGCCTTCGCGATCCCCCACGACCTGAAGATCCTCAAGGAGGTCTTCGGGCTGGACCCGGGTGGCTACCGGCGCACCAACGCGTTCTGGACTGCCTATTCGATTCCCGACCTAGTGGATTCCGAAGCCGAACCACTGCGCACCGAGCTGCGCGAGCAGACGCAACGGATCAGGGACCGATACCAGGCACTCTCGGATCAGTACCAGGAATCCAAGGGCGACAACGACATTCCGTTGGCCTGAGTCGTCACCGCAGCGCTTTGCGCAGTACGCCCACCAGGTCCCCGCGCTGGCCCACCCTCACGTCGTCGAGGTCCAACCACGACGCCATCGAGCGCAGTTCGCCCGCCAACGCGCTGGCGACGTATCCCGCGTCCTGCCCCGGCTCGGTGAACGCACCGACGACGTTCAACGCGCCGGACGCGCGCTCCGCCTTCAGGTCGACCCGGCCCACCAGCCGTCCATCGAGCAGGAACGGCCATACGTAGTAACCGAATTGACGTTTCGGCTGCGGCACGTAGATCTCGATTCGGTAGTGGAACCCGAACATGCGCTCGACACGGGGCCGGAAGAAGATCAGCGGATCGAACGGGCATAGCAGCGCGGTGCCCCGATCCCGCCGCGGCACCGTCTGCCCCGCAGGCAGGTACGCAGGGGCCGCCCATCCGTCGACCTCGACCTCCTCGAGCTCACCGGACGCCACCAGCGCCGCGACCGCGGGCTTGCTCTGCTTCGGGTTCAGCCGGAAGTAATCGCGCAGGTCGGGCTCGGTTCCCACACCGAGAGCTCCAGCCGCACGCAGCACCAGCTCCCGCACCGCCTCGGCGTCGTCGACGTCACGCGCGAATACCTCCGGCGGAAGCACGCGCTCGCTGAGGTCGTAGTGCCGCGCGAAACCGACCCTCGTCGACGTCGTGAGCACGCCGGAGGACCACAGCGCCTCCGCCACCCACTTGGTGTCGCTGCGATCCCACCAGGGTCCCTTGCGCCCGCGCTGCTCGACTTCCAGATGCGCCTCGATCTGCCCGGCGGTCGACGGACCCAAGTCGGTCACCGCTGCGACGATGTCCTCGGCCAGCCTGCCGTTCTTCTTGACGATCTCCCTGCCCCAGCGCCCATGCTCGTACTCGCGCATCCGCCACCGCAGCAGCGGCCAGTCGTCGACCGACATCAGCGCAGCCTCGTGCGCCCAGTACTCGACCAGAAGTCGCGGTGACTTGGCGCTGTGGCTCCACGCCGCGCGCTCGAGGATCGTGCGGTCATAGGGGCCGAGGCGACTGAACACCGGCGCGTAGTGTGCGCGCACCGCGACAGACACCGAATCGAGCTGCAGTACCTGGAGTCGGGACAACAGCTTGCGCAGATGCGCCCGGGTCACAGGCCCCGTCGGCTTCGGCTCCGCGAATCCCTGTGCCGCCACCGCGACGCGGCGCGCGGCATCCGCCGAGAGCTTCACGCCCGAAGGTACGTGTTGAACCGGTATCGCAGGCCGGACGTGCTGGTCAGCCAGTCGCCCGCGGTACCGACCCACGATTGGTCGAGGACGGGCGCCACCGCGTCGCCGTCCTCGCGAGGCAGGTCGATCTGCACCTCGGTGACCTCGCACCGGGTCGCGATCGGCAAGGCCAGCGCGTAGATCTGCTCGCCGCCGATCACCCAGCTCTCGCCGTCGGCCAAGACCCCGTCCAACCCGTCCACCACCACAGCTCCGTCTGCCACGTACTCAGCTTGCCGGGTGACTACGACATTTTTTCGTCCCGGCAGCGGCCGCACCTTCGCCGGCAGCGATTCCCAGGTCAATCTGCCCATGACGACGGTCTGTCCCATGGTCAGCTCCTTGAAGCGGGCCTGGTCCTCGGGCAGTCGCCATGGAATGCCGTTGTCGCGACCGATGACCCCCGAGGTGGACTGCGCCCAGATCAGGCCAACACTCACCATCGATGCTCGGCCCTGCAAGCAGGCCTCATACGGCCACAGGGGCCTTGATCGCCGGGTGCGGATCGTAGTTCTTGATCTCGATGTCCTCGTAGACGTAGTCGAAGATCGAATCACGTGGCGCGAGAACCAGTTCCGGGTACGGGCGCGGGTCGCGGCTGAGCTGCAGCTCGACCTGCTCGACGTGGTTGTCGTAGATGTGGCAGTCGCCACCGGTCCAGACGAACTCGCCGACGCCCAGGCCGGCCTGCGCGGCCATCATGTGGGTCAGCAGTGCGTAGCTGGCGATGTTGAAGGGCACCCCGAGGAACAGGTCAGCGCTGCGCTGATACAGCTGACACGACAGCTTGCCGTCGGCGACGTAGAACTGGAAGAACGCGTGGCACGGCGGCAGCGCCATCTGCGGGATCTCGCCGACGTTCCAGGCCGAGACGATGTTGCGCCGCGAATCGGGATCGCTGCGCAGCAGTTCCAGCGCGGCACTGATCTGGTCGACGTGATCGCCGGACGGGGTGGGCCAGGACCGCCACTGCACACCGTAGACCGGACCGAGATCGCCTGTGCTGCTTGCCCATTCGTCCCAGATGGTGACGCCGCGCTCCTGCAGCCAGCGCACGTTCGACTCACCGCGCAGAAACCACAGAAGCTCATACACGACCGACTTGAGATGCACCTTCTTGGTGGTGATCAGCGGGAAGCCGGCGGCCAGGTCATAGCGCATCTGGTGGCCGAACAGGCTGCGAGCGCCAGTGCCGGTCCGATTCGACTTCGGTGTTCCGGTCTCGAGCACCAGTCGCAGGAGATCCTCGTAGGGAGTTGCGATCGCCACGCGGTCAGCTTACGTCCAGAGCCAGGGAGTAAAACGGAGGCATGCCGACGATCACCGACAGCATCACCACGCCCGATGGAACCTGTGCCGTCACGCTCGCCACCCCGGAAGGCGACGGCCCCTGGCCAGGGGTGGTCATGTACCCGGACGCCGGCGGCAGGCGTCCGGTGTTCGACGAGATGGCCGAGAGGCTGGCCGGCCACGGCTACGCCGTGCTGGTGCCCGACATCTACTACCGCAGCGGCGACTGGGCGCCGTTCGACTTGAACACCGCCTTCAGCGATCCGGATGAACGCAAGCGCCTGATGTCACTGATGGGCGGTATCACTCCGGACAAGATGGCGGCCGACGCAGCAGCCTTCTTCGACTACCTGGAATCCCGGCCCGAGGTCAGCGGCACTGCGTTCGGCACCACGGGGTACTGCATGGGTGGGCGCACCTCGTTGGTGGTGGCCGGTCGCGTTCCCGACCGGGTGGCGGCGGCGATGTCGTTCCACGGCGGCGGGCTCGCATCCGACGATCCGGGCAGCCCACACCTGCTGGCCGACCAGATTCGTGCCGCCGTGTACGTCGGCGGTGCCGAGAACGATGCGTCCTTCACCCCCGAGGCGGCCGAGACGCTGGACAAGGCGCTCACGGCGGCGGACGTCGAGCACACCATCGAGTGGTACGCCGCTGCGCACGGTTTCGCGGTTTCCGACCACCGCGCCGCCTACGACGCCGATGCCGCCGAGCGGCACTGGAAGGCGATGGAGAGCTTCTTCGGCGCGAAGCTCGGCTGACCTGCGTGGGCAGCCCGCTTTGCCTGACCGTGGGCCGGTAGGCGACCATGAACGGCGTGTACGACCAGACCAGCGCCAACGAACCCGACCCCGGCGAACCGGGATTTCGCATCGACCCGGTACTCGCCAGAAGCTGGCTGCTGGTCAACGGCGCCCAGTTCGATCGATTCGCCCCGGCCGCCCACTCTCGCGCCGACATCGTCGTACTCGACATCGAGGATGCGGTCGCGCCGAAGGACAAGGCCGCCGCCCGCGACAACGTCACCCGATGGCTGGGCGCAGGCAACTCCGACTGGGTTCGGGTCAACGGCTTCGGCACCCAGTGGTGGGCCGACGACCTCGAATTGCTGTCCAACACCTCGGTCGGCGGGGTGATGCTGGCGATGGTCGAATCTGTCGACCACGTCACCGAGACCGCCAAGCGGCTGCCGAACGTGCCGATCGTCGCGTTGGTGGAGACCGCGCGCGGGCTGGAGCGCATCACCGAGATCGCCGCGACCAAGGGCACCTTCCGGCTCGCCTTCGGCATCGGCGACTTCCGCAGGGACACGGGCTTCGGCGACAACCCGGCCACCCTGGCCTACGCGCGCTCACGCTTCACCATCGCGGCCAAGGCGGCCCACCTGCCCAGCGCCATCGACGGGCCGACGGTCGGATCGAGCGCGTTGCGCCTCAGTGAGGCCACTGCGGTCTCCGCCGAATTCGGCATGACCGGCAAGATCTGCCTGACCCCCGACCAGTGCTCCACCGTCAACGAGGGCCTGTCCCCGTCTCAGGACGAAATCAGTTGGGCCAAGGAGTTCTTCACCGAATTTCAGCGCGACGGTGGCGAGATCCGCAACGGCTCAGACCTGCCGCGCATCGCCCGCGCCAACAAGATCCTCGATCTGGCCAAGGCGTACGGCATCCACGAGTCGGAGTTCAGCGACGACCCGGATCACGTGCCCGCGCCGTCGGACACCTACCACTACTGATCGTCCAAGATCGGCCACCGAATGTGAATCTAGCGACGCCCCAGCGGCGTGTTGCGTCGTCAGATTCACACACGCGCCGTCTAGGCGGCTGAGTCGTCGCGGTGGCGGCTCAATGACCGCAGTGCACGCAGGATGCCCCGGCCGGCGTACAGCCCCGCCGCGATCGACGCCACGATCATGACGATGAACATCATCAGCCAGTTGGTCCGGCTGTGGCTGACGTTCCACCAGACGATGGTGAACAGGATCGCGCAGATGAACACGACGATGTCTCGCCAGTTGCCGCGGTAGCCCAGCGCCATCTCGCGCAGCGATTGGTTCTTGTCGACCATGGCGATCAGACCGTCGATGCGGAGGTCGATGACGCGTTGCAGCTCGGCGCGCCGCTCGACCTGGTCGGCCGGGATGAGCGCGAGCAGTTCCATGTCCTGCTTGATGATTCCCCGCATGTCGGGAGCACGCAGATTCCCGGCGGCGATGCCGAGCAGTGCACCTCCCGCAATCGGTGCGCCGGCCATGGCGAGTTCGGCGATACCTGGCATGCCTTGCTTTCTACAGCGTCGACTGCCGCAGTAGCGTTATTTCGCCCAGTCGGAGACGCGCGCCCACCTCGCTTCGTTGGCCGGATCGGGCGCCCACTCGAGGGTCGCGAGAATGCTCTTGAGGTGCGTCGGCGGCTGCGGAGGGTCGCCCACGCGGTAGACGTCACCGACGCCGCTGTCGAACACCACCAGCATGCGGGGCTGCACCTGCACGGCGGCGTGGTCGCCCGCTCCGTTCAGGGCGTCGTCGAAGAGTCCGTCCTTGCCGCCGATCTTCAACGGCACTGTCCCTTCCTCCTGGAAGTGCCAGTCGAGACGGTCAGACGGCCAGATGTGCACGCTCATGGCGCTACTCAAAGGATCCTCAAATTCACATCACTCCATCAACTGGGCAGCGAGCGTGGCGCCGAGATCCCAGCACGATTCCAGGTCGGCCTTCGTCGGCTTGCCCATCACCACCACATACGCCGCAGCCTTCACCCAGCCCAGCCCAGCGGTGATCCCGTCGACCGCCCGCTCGGCTCCCTCGGTGCCCTCGTTGCCGTGGAGGTACAGGCCGAAGGGTCGTCCCCGCGTCGCGTCCAGGCACGGGTAGTAGCAGACGTCGAACGCGTGCTTGAGCGCGCCGCTCATGTAGCCCAGATTGGCCGGCGTTCCGAGGAGATAGCCGTCCGCCTCCAGCATGTCGGTCGGCGAGACCACGAGCGCGGGCCGCCGAACGACGTCCACGCCAGTGATCTCGGGATCCGTGGCGCCAGCCACCACGGCCTCGAACATCTCCTGGCAGTGCGGTGACGGCGTGTGGTGAACGATCAGCAACGTCTTGCTCATCGCGCCGCTCTTTCCATATCGACGGCCTTGCGCATCGTCTCGCGGGCCCGGCCGCGGTCCCCCGCGTAGTCGTAGGCGCGGGCGAGCCGGTACCAGCGACGCCAGTCGTCGGGTTCGTCCTCGACCTCGGCGCGCACCGTGTCGAACAGTTCGTCGGCGGCCTCGCGTTCGATCCGGCCGGACGGTCTGCGCGGCAGTGTGCTGGTGTCGAGTTCCATGCCTTCTTCGCGGGCGAGGCGGGCCAGCCGTTGGTGCGCGAAACCGGCTCGCAGCGTGGCGATCATGGCCCATAGCCCGACGATCGGCAGCAGGAAGATCGCCGCACCGAGTCCGATCGCCGCGGGACGCCCTGACGTGACGAGGATGACGCCTGCCCGGCCGAGCATGACGAAGTAGACGACCAGCGCCACGCACATGAAGCCGATGAGCACCTGAATGCGCAGGGCCCGCGAGCCATCGCTCATAGGTCGAGCAGCGGTTCGATCCCCACCGTGAGGCCGGGCCGCTCGTGCACGTGCCGCACCCCGAGCAGCACACCCGGCACGAACGACGTGCGGTCCAGGCTGTCGTGGCGGATGGTCAGCGTCTCCCCTTGCGTACCGAACAGGATCTCCTGGTGCGCGACCAGTCCGGCCAGTCGGATCGAATGCACCGGGATGCCGTCGACGTCCGCCCCGCGCGCGCCTTCGAGACCAGTACTGGTGGCATCGGGATTGGGCGGCAAGCCCTTTCGTGCCTCGGCGATCATCCTGGCGGTCCGCGCGGCGGTACCCGACGGCGCGTCGGCCTTCTGCGGATGGTGCAGTTCGATGACTTCCACCGACTCGAAGAACCGGGCCGCCTGTTTGGCGAACTGCATCGACAGGACGGCGCCGATCGCGAAGTTGGGCGCGATCAGAACGGCGACGCCGGGCTTGGCGGCGAGCCACTGCTCGACCCGCGCGATGCGTTCGTCGGTGAAGCCGGTGGTGCCGACGACCGCGTGGATGCCCGCTTCGATGAGGAATTTCAGGTTGTTCATCACGACGTCGGGATGGGTGAAGTCGACGACGACCTCGGTCTGAGTGTCCGTGAACTGAGTCAGTGCGTCGCCTGCATCTACGCCCGCGGTGAACGTCAGATCATCTGCCGCGTTGACGGCGTCGACGATCGTCGCCCCGACCTTGCCCTTGGCGCCAAGCACTCCCACTCGCATGAGTGGCAGCGTAGTCGGCAAGACGGCGGTAACGTTCGCGTCCTCTCCTGCCCTCTTCAAACCTCTTGTGTCACTTTGGTTTCTGGTGTCACAATCGGGAGAATTTGTCGGTGGTTCGAACTAGTGTTCGAGTATGGCCCCGGATGCGGCATCGATCAGCGCAGCGTACGACGCGCTCGACGCCGCCTACGACACCGTGGCCGCCCTGACCTACGACACCCTCGACATCAAGGACACCCTGGGCTGTCTATCGCGCCTCGAACGCCTGCGGCGGCGTATGCCTGCCACCGAACACCACCTGCTCGCCCACGCCCAAACCCTGACCACCCCCACGGCGATCGGGGCGAAGAGCTGGGCCGACGTGCTCGCCATCCGCCTGCGGATCAGCGGCACCGAGGCCACCCGACGGGTCAAGGAAGCCGAAGACCTCGGCCCCCGCACCGCACTCACCGGAGCGCCCCTGCCACCTCGGTTGCCCGAGACCGCCGCCGCCCAAGCCCGCGGCGACATCAACACCGAACACGTCGCCATCATCCGCAAGTGCCTCAAAAAGGCCGCGAAATACATCGACACCGCCGCCCGCGCAGAGATCGACCACGACCTGGCGCGCGCCGCCGCCACCAACAGCCCCGAAACCCTGCGCGACGCCGCCAAACTGCTGGTCTACCTGTTCAACCAAGACGGCGACCTCCCCGACGACGAACACCGCGCCCGCCGCCGCGAACTGAAACTGGGCCGCCAAGACGCCGACGGCCTGACCCAGATCAGCGGCCGGCTGACTCCGGAACTAGCCGCCACCATCCAAGCCCTGTTCGCCAAACTCGGCGCCCCCGGCATGTGCAACCCCCACGACGAAACACCCACCATCGACGGCGAACCCGGCGACGACACCATCGACCGCGACGACCGCACCCTCGGCCAACGCCAACACGACGCCCTCACCGCGATCTGCCGCAACACCCTGTCGTCGGGGGAACTCGGCCAGCACAACGGCCTGCCCGTCACCGTGGTGGTGTCGACCACCCTGCAAGACCTGCACGCCGCCGCCGGTGTCGCGGTCACCGGCAGCGGATCACTGCTCCCCATCAGTGATCTGATCCGGATGGCATCGCATGCCCATCACTATCTGGTGATCTACGACAAGCACACCCGCGAACCGCTCTACCTGGGCCGCACCAAGCGCATCGCCAGTCCCGGGCAACGGCTCGTGTTGTTCAACCGGGATCGCGGCTGCACCAGGCCCGGCTGCACCGCACCCTTCGATCACTCCCAGGCTCATCACGCCGCCCAAGACTTCGGAAAAGGCGGACAAACCAACATCACCGACCTCGGCCTGGCCTGCGGCCCCGACAACCGCCTCGTCAAAGACAACGGGTGGACCACCCAAATCCGCAGCGACGGCCGCATCGAATGGATCCCACCACCACTGCTCGACACCGGCCAAGACCGGATCAACCACCACCACCACCCCGACGAACTCCTACGCCCGCCCGACGAGCAACCGCCAGAAGACCGGGATGAAGACCACCCACCCGCAGCCTGAAAATGCACGCGGTGGTGGGAGTGCGGCCAGTGTCGCGATTCCCCGCGTCTGGCGTCGGGGTCGCCATAACATCAGCCCATGCGCGGCTTCAAGATCTTGATCACCGGCCCCACCGGACAGGTTGCTGCCCCCATCGCACGTGCGCTGGCGGCCGACAACGAAGTGTGGGGCATCGCCCGGTTCCACGACCCCGCAGCGCGGGAAGACCTCGAGCAAGCCGGGATTCGGTGTCAGACGGTCAACCTCGCTGCGGGTGACTTCACCGCAATCCCCTCGGATTTCGACTACGTGATCAATCTGGCGGTGGCCAAGAGCGGCAAGTGGGAGAAGGACCTCGCGGCCAACGCCGAGTCGGTCGGCCTGCTCATGGCCCACTGCGCCGATGCCACGGCGTTCCTGCACTGTTCGTCGGCGGCCGTCTACGACCCACCCGACGACGAGCCACGAAACGAACGCACCGCGCTCGGCGACAACCACAAGTCGATGCTGCCGACGTACTCCATCTCCAAGATCGCCGGCGAGGTCGTCGCTCGATCGATGGCGCGGGCACTGGGCGTGCCGACCACCATCGCGCGGCTCAACGTCCCCTACGGCGACAACGGCGGCTGGCCGTTCCATCACATGGAGATGATGCTGGCCGGCATGCCGATCCCGGTCCCGCCAGGCGGCCCGGCCCGCTACAACCCCATCCACGAGGACGACGTCATCGCGATGCTGCCCAAACTGCTCGAGGTGGCGTCGGTGCCTGCCGTCACGGTCAACTGGTGCGGCGAGCAGACCGTCAGCCTTCAGGACTGGTGCACCTACATTGGGTCACTGGTCGGCAGGGAGCCGGCGTTCGAGGAGAGCGGGCAGGCGCTGCGCGGCGGTCCCACCGACGTGACCCTGATGCGCGAACTGGCCGGCGGTACCACGGTCGACTGGCACGACGGTATCAGCCGGATGGTGACGAAGTTCCACCCCGAACTGGTCAACGCGTAACCCACTGGGCTTCAGCCAGTGCGGGCGCCAGCAACTCCAATTGGTCGACGCCCGTAGCGAGTTCGGTGCCCGTCGGGAGCATGAGCGCGACGTGGTCGGCCCCCGCCGTCAGATGTTCGCGAACCTTCGCCGCAATCGCCTCT
Source organism: Mycobacterium sp. AZCC_0083 (assembly GCF_014202335.1). Lineage (GTDB taxonomy): Bacteria > Actinomycetota > Actinomycetes > Mycobacteriales > Mycobacteriaceae > Mycobacterium. The sequence goes on from NZ_JACHGP010000009.1 coordinate 87,999, forward strand.
GGCCCGCCATGGCCGACGACGTCGTCGACGATCCGATCGCTCACGTCGGCGAGCTCGCGATCGGGATAGCCCAGTCCGGCCACGGTCGCAACGTACGACCCCCGACCCAGGTTCGCCGACACAGTTTGGCGCGCAACGTCCTTCGCCCGATCGGCATCGTTGTCGGGAATCACCATCAGACCGACGACCAACAGCTTGTCCGGGCCCAATGCCTGCCGAGCCAACGCGGTGAACGCCGGTGGGAGCCCCGCGGGCATCGCCCCGTCCGCGTGCTCGCCGCCGAGTGCCAGCAGCTTCGGACCCATCGCACCGACGATCCGGGGATAGGCGACATCGGCCGCAGGCGGCCAGGTCTGCTCGTCCATCCGCCGAAGATAGTCGCGCATGGTCGCCAGAGGCCGCCCGAATTCCTGACCCGCGCTGGCCGCCTGCTCGGGGAAGCCGACCCCGAGCCCGAGCACCAACCGGCCCGGATATGCCTGCGCCAGCATCGCCGCCGCGGCATGCATGGTCTGTGGTTGGCGCGCCCAGATGTTGGCGATACCCGTGCCGAATGCCATCCGTTCGGTGGCTGCGAGCAGTACCGCCAGCTGGACCAATGCGTCCTTGCCGCCGATGACTTCGTTGGTCCAGGCGGTTCGGAAGCCTGCGCGTTCCAAGCGGCCGACGGCAGTGCGCTGCAGGTCGATCGGTGGCGCGCTGGTGAATCCGAGCGGTAGGTACGGGCCTACCGGCCCCAACCTCTCGCGGGCAGCGACGACGGCGTCGGCCGTCACGAGGCAGGCGCGAAGTAGTGCCCCGCCTTGAGATCCGCGAGCAGCTCGGGATGCTCTGGCCGCCAGCCCAACAGCTCTCGAGTCCGTTCACTGGAGGTCGGGTTGTCCAACGAGGCGATCGCCCCGATGAAGCCGAGCTGTTCGGTGGCCTCCTCGGCCGTGATGCCGACCACGGGCACGCCGAGTTGTTCACCGATGACCGTTGCGATGTCGCGGAAGGGCACGCCTTCCTCGGCGGCCCCGTGCAGCCGTGAGCCGGCGGGGGCCGACTCGATCGCCAGCCGGTACAGCCGCGCGGCGTCGATGGTGTGCACGGCCGGCCAGCGGTTGGCGCCGTCACCGACGTAGACGGATTGGCCCGTCTTCCTGGCGGCGTCGATGAGGGTGGGGACGAAGCCGTGGAAGTCGGTCGAGCCGTGCACCGTCGGTGACAGTCGGACGATCGAGGACCGCACACCGCGCTGGGCAAGGGCGATCGTGGCGTTCTCCGATGCGCCGCGTGGCCCCGAGTCATCGGCGACGTCGTCTTCGCTACCCAGCTTCCCGGGGGCGCTGAAGGCGAGCATCATCGTGCCCGAGGTGTTCACGAACGGCTTGCCGGAACCAGCGAGCGCGGTCCCGATCGCATCGACGGCGCGTAGATCCGCCGCGATCGATGCGGCGTAATCGGCGAAGTCGTGAATGAACGCCAGATGGATGACGCCGTCCGCAGCCGCCGCAGCGGCCGACAGGACGTCGAGATCGTCGAGCGAACCGCGTTGCACCTCGGCGCCCGCGGCCGATATTGCCGCAGCGGAGTCGTCCGAGCGGGCCAGGCCGACGACCTGGTGTCCGTGGTCGATCAATTCGCGAACGAGGACGGATCCGATGTGTCCCGATGCGCCGGTGACGAATACACGCATTGCACTCTCCTAGTTTGATGTCAGTGGATGACATCAACCATAACCACGATGACAGTCGCTGTCATCCCGATGGTGACAGTCACTGTCGTCACATAGACTCCGCGGATGGGTCGCTGGGAGCCGGACGCGCGTGGCCGCCTCGAACAGGCCGCGCTGGAGCTCTATCTGGAACGAGGGTTCGACCAGACGACGGTCGCCGAGATCGCCAGCCACGCCGGGCTCACGGAGCGCACCTTCTTCCGGCACTTCGCCGACAAGCGCGAGGTGCTCTTCGGCGGGGGCGCGCTGGCCGAGGGTCTCGCGGCGGCGGTGGACGCGGCACCCGAAGCCCAGGCGCCGCTGGACGCCGTGATCGCAGCGCTCGAGTCGCTATCCGACTTCTTCGCCGAACGTCACGCGCACGCGCGGCGACGCCAAAAGGTCATCGCAGCCAACCCGAGTCTGCAGGAGCGCGAGCTGATCAAGCTCGCCTCACTCGCCACGGCCATGGCCGGCGCCCTTCGTCGTCGCGGCGTCACCGAACCCGCCGCGAGCCTGGCGGCCGAGACGGGCGTCGCGGTCTTCAAGGTCGCCTTCGAGCGCTGGCTCGACGACGCACGCCAACGAAACCTCGCTCAACACATCCGGGAATCGCTCGACGAACTGCGCACCGTCACCGCGGTGCCGAGCGGCGCGCGACGGTCGAAGAAACGGGCCTGACGACTACCCGAGATCCGCCAACGCCGAATCAGCCTCGGCCAGTTCGGCCTTCGCCGCCGCGAGGTCGTCAGCGGCCTCGCGAGCCGACGTCTCGGCCTCGGCATGTTCGGTGTCCACGGCATTGAGTTCGCGTTCGGCCGCGTGCAGGGATTCCAACAGTTTCTCGTAGCGGCGGCGGGCGGACTTCAGCTTGGCCAACTGGTCGCCGACCGCCTCTACCGCGTCGGCATGGGCAGCCTGAGCGGCCTCCACTGCGGCGGCTGCGGCGGTGCTGCGCTTCCGCGCGGCCCTGACCTCTGCCGGGTTCGGCCCTGGCGTGACGGTTGGTTTCGGCTCGCGCACCTTTGGTGTGGGTGCATCGGTGCCGCGCTCCGCCACCGGGCTGACGGATCCGACGGCGGACGTCGCCCCGAATTCCCCGAAGCCCGACCATCTTTCGGCCTTGGCCAGCGTGCCCAACCGCGCGGCGATCTCTGGATCGGCGATAGCGGCCTGCAACGTGCCCATCACGTCCTCCCGCAGCGCGGCCGACGGATCCGTCAGCCCGGTGGCGTCGAAACCGGTGCGTACCAATTCGTCGATCAGCTTGCGTTGCGCGGCGGACAACTCGCGGATGCGTGCGCCGTCCATCGACGCGTGGGCCGCACGCAGGCGCTCGCTGAGGTCGGCCAGCCGCACGCGCGCGGAGTCATCGCTGCGAACCAGCGCGTTCACCACCCAGGCCGCGGTGGTCGGCCGACGCGCGGCGGCGATCTGCTTTGCCCCGTCTGCGTCGCCTCGCTTCTTGGCCGCGGCAGCCAATTGGGTGCGCAACGCGGTGAAGTCCTCCGGCCTGACGCCGTAGAGCTGGTCGATGTCGTCCTCGGCGGTCACAGCGGTGACGCCCCCCGCAGATGTTCGAAGATCAGCGACGTCTGAGTGCCCGCGACGTCGGCGTCGGCGTTGAGGTTCTCGACCACGAACGACCGCAGGTCGTCGGTGTCCCGCGCGGCCACGTGCAGGATGAAGTCGTCGCCTCCCGCCAGGAAGTAGACGTCCATCACCTGGGGCCTGCGCCGGATCTGCTGGATGAAGCTGCGGATCTTGCCTCGGGCATTGGCCTGCAGGGTCACCGAGATCATCGCCTGCAACGACAGCCCGATCGCCGCAGGGTCGATGTCGGTGTAAAAGCCGCGGATCACGCCGATCTCCTGCAGCCGCCGCAACCTGCCGTGACAGGTCGACGGAGCGATGCCGACGACGTCGGCGAGGGCACTGTTGGAGATGCGGGCATCGCCGTGCAGCGTGGTCAGAATCCGGCGGTCGACGTCATCGAGATCAGCGGCCCGAACATCCTTCGGCGGAGCCGGGGGGCGCGCCATCGATCCCGTTGATTCTTCAGACATCTACGTACCGTAGCGAATCATCATCATGATCATTGCCTTTCAGCCGATATTTCTTCACACTTGGTGCAATTCATTTCGCCTGCCAAGGAGCCGTCATGCGCGTCGGAATCCCGACTGAGATCAAGAACAACGAGTACCGGGTTGCCATCACCCCGGCCGGCGTCGCCGAGCTGACCCGCCGTGGTCACGAGGTCCTCATCCAGGCCGGCGCTGGCGAAGGTTCGGCGATCTCCGACAACGACTTCAAGGCCGCTGGAGCACAGCTCGCCGCCACCGCTGACCAGGTCTGGGCCGAGGCCGATCTGCTGCTGAAGGTCAAGGAGCCCATCGAGGCCGAATACGGCCGGCTCCGCAAGGGCCAAACGCTCTTCACCTACCTGCACCTGGCGGCATCCAAGCCGTGCACCGACGCCCTGATCGCCTCGGGCACCACCTCCATCGCCTACGAGACCGTGCAGACCATCGACGGCGCGCTCCCCCTGCTCGCTCCGATGAGCGAGGTCGCCGGACGCCTTGCCGCACAGGTCGGTGCCTACCACCTGATGCGCACTCACGGCGGCCGCGGCGTCCTCATGGGTGGCGTCCCCGGCGTCGCACCCGCCAAGGTCATCGTCATCGGCGGCGGCATGGCAGGCGACAACGCCGCCGCCGTCGCCATGGGCATGGGCGCGCGCGTCACCGTCTTCGACCTGAACATCAACACGCTGCGCAAGATCGACGCCGAGTACGGCGGCAACATCGAGACCCGCTACTCATCGACCCTGGAACTCGAGGAAGCCGTCAAGGATGCCGATCTGGTCATCGGCGCGGTGCTGGTCCCCGGCGCCAAGGCCCCCAAGCTGGTCACCAATGCGATGGTCTCGCACATGAAGTCGGGCGCAGTGCTCGTCGACATCGCGATCGACCAGGGTGGCTGCTTCGAAGACTCCCGCCCGACGACGCACGACGACCCGACCTTCGCGGTGCACGACACGGTGTTCTACTGCGTGGCCAACATGCCAGGCGCGGTGCCCCGCACGTCGACCTTCGCGCTCACCAACGCGACCATGCCCTACGTGCTCAAGCTCGCCGACAAGGGCTGGCAGGCCGCGTGCAAGGCCGACCCGGCTCTGGCCAAGGGCCTGTCCACCCACGAGGGTGCCCTGGTGTCCGAACAGGTGGCCAGCGATCTGGAGCTGCCCTTCACCGACCCGGCGACGCTGTTCGCCTGACGCTCTCACCGGCGGCCGAGAAGATACTTCCGGCCGCCGGCGAGAAAAGTGTGAAAAAGGGACGGGCTCGTCCCTCCTACCTGTAGTACCCGGCCAATTCGGGCCGGGTGCGCCAGGAAGGACCGCAATGACCAATTCTTCTCCCCCCAAAGCTTGCCCTCACCTTGCCCACGCTGGTCGAATGGGCTGACGATCCGGGGGGACGGCGCATGACTGCACGACTTGACCAAGACACCACTGATGCAGACCTGGTCGCGGCCGCTGCATCGGGTGATCGCACGGCGTTCGCCGCGATCTACGACCGCTACGCCAACAGGCTGCACGACTTCTGCGTCGGCATGCTGCGCGACCGCGATGCCGCAGCGGACTGCGTCCAAGACGCGTTCTGCACTGCCGCCACGAAACTGACTCAGCTGCGCGATGCAGACAAACTGCGGCCCTGGCTCTACTCGATCGCCAGGAACGAGGCGCTGCGACACCAGCGAGAGCGCCGCCGCGAGGAACCCACCGACATGCTCCCCGAACTAGTAACGACAGAAGCCGGACCCGAAACCCTGGCCGCACGAAGTGAGCTGGCCGACCTGGTCGCCGCGGCGGCCGGTGGACTGTCCGAGCGTGACCAAACCATCCTCGACCTCACCTATCGGCACGAACTCGACGGGCTCGAGCTGGCCGAGGTGCTCGGCGTCAGTCAGAGCAACGCGGGCACCCTGGTGCACCGGCTGCGTGACACCGTCGAGCGTTCGCTCGGCGCCCTGCTCGTCGCCCGCCGCGTCCACAGCGCTCCCGACACCTGCCCGGAGTTGGCAGCGGACCTCGACGACTGGGACGGCGAGTTCACCGTCCTGACCCGCAAACGGGTGGCCCGCCACGTCGAGTCGTGCACCGGGTGCCACGCGGTGCGCAGCCGAATGCTCACCCCTGCAGCACTTCTCGGCGGTGCGCCGGTGTTCATCCCTGCGCCGGCATGGTTGCGCGAGCCCACGCTCGCCGCGGCTCAGGGGCAGTTGCCCGCGGCACCGCCGGCCGGACCGTCTGGCCCACCGCCACCCGCAAGGGGTTCGGAGGGCGGCAGCGATGCGGCCGCGCCGGCATCCAGGCGCCGCAATCGGGCGGTGGCCGGAACGGTCCTGGTGGGTCTCATCATCGGGGCAGGCGTGATCATCGCGATGTTGCAGCGCACCGACGACACAACGGTCATACCGGTGGTGGTCTCCACCCCGGAAGTCACGGAACCGACTATGACACCATCGGTTTCACGCGCTCCGGCCGAGCTGCGTCCACCACCGACGTCGGCGTCACGTATCGAACGCACCGTGGAGACGACGACCGCCCCGCCACCGACCTCCGACGCTCCGGTCACCACCACGAAGCAGCGGCCGACGACCGCGACCGTAACCGCGACCACCGAACCGACCCGGTCGTTCGCACCAAGCACGCGTCCAACGCGCACCCACACCACCCACGACAACAACAACGACGACGACGACACGGGGACGAAACCACCACCGGAGGAGGGCCCGGCATCGGGGCCCGCCGAGACGACCGAGACGACGACGAATCCGCCGATCGGTTAGCGCTCGGTGAGCCGGGGCAACACCAGCGCAGTCAGTTCGCCGATGACGGGACGCAGCGTCTCGGCTGCCGGGTCGTCGGCCTGCGACCGCGTCATCATCGCCAGCAGGACGTGCTGCCCGTCCGGGCCGTAGGCGAGCCCGACGTCGTTGGCGGTGCCGTAGTCGCCGCTACCCGTCTTGTCGGCCGTGGTCCAGCCCTGCGGCAGAGCCGCCCGCATGCTGGACGTCTCATTGGCGCGCATCCAATCCAAGAGCAGCTGGCGTGTCGAGGGACCAGGCGCCTCAGTGCTCAGCAGGGCGCGGTAGCCCCCACCCAGCGCCTCAGGGGTGCTGGTGTCGCGCAGATCGCCGGGAATCGCGGAGTTCAGTTCGGTCTCCCAACGGTCCAACCGCGTCTGCTGGTCGCCGATGCTGCGCGCGAAGGCGGTGACCGCAGGCGGCCCACCGATGGTGTGCAGCAACAGATTTGCCGCGGTGTTGTCGCTGACTTCCAGCGCCGCCTCGCACAGTTCGGACAGCGTCATCTCGGTCCCGGCCCGCGGCTCGGTTCGCGGCGAATTGGCCACGACCGCGGCAGGGTCGACGAGCACCTTCTGATCGAGCGTCAGCTGGCCACGTTCGACCAACTTCAACACGCGCGCTGCGGCGTAGGTCTTGAACGTCGAGCACATCGCGAACGGATCCTGCGCCCGGTGGGCAATCGTGACGCCCGAAATCAGGTTGACGGCGAACAACCCGATGACGGCATTGTGCGCCTGCTCCAAACCGGCAATGAGCTCTTCGGTGGTGGACCCGGGCGGTGGTGCGGCGAACGCCTGCCTCGGTGGGCCTGCGGCCAACGCCGCGACGGCTCCACCACCGAAAAGCACACTGCCTGCCATCAGTACGCGTCGTCGAGATAATCCAGTCATCGGTCCCAACGCTACCGATCAGCCCGCGATGGCCCTCAATGGCGCAGGCAATGACCGCTTCGATCGCTTCGGTCCCAGGATCGCGGCGCCGAACGGCTTGCTCAGCAGTTGCCGCGCCACGGCGTTGACCTCGTCGAGGGTGACGGCTTCGATCTGCTCGAGGGTGTGCGGAATGGTGCGGTGCATGCCGTAGTTCAGCTCGCTTCGCCCGATCCGGTGCATCCGAGAGGCGGAGTCCTCGAGGCCGAGCACCAGCCCACCCCGCATGGAGCCCTTGGCGATTCGACACTCGGCCTCGGTGATGCCGCCGCGCGCCACCTCGGCCAGCACGTCCGTGGTCACCCGGACCACTTCGTCGAACCGTTCGGGCAGACACGCCGCATACACCGACAGCGCGCCGGAGTCGGAGAACGTGTCGACCGTCGAGTACACCGAGTAGGCCAACCCGCGGGTCTCGCGGATCTGTTGGAACAGACGGGAACTCAGGCCACCACCGAGAGCACTGTTGAGCACCGAAAGCGCCCACCGATGGTCCCAGTGCCGGCCCGGCGTGCGCACGCCGAGGAACATGTGTGTCTGCTCGCCATCCCGGTGGACCACCTCCAACGTCGGCTGACCAGGCACCCGGCCGTTGCCCTTGCGCGGCGCCACGGGCTCGCGTCCACGCACCAGCCGTGGCCCGAAGTACTCCTTCACCAGGGCGACGACGGTGTCGTGGTCGATGTTGCCCGCTACCGCGACGATCATCCGCTCGGGTGTGTAGCGCCGGACGTGGAAGGAGTGCAGTTGCGCCCGCGACATCTCCGAGACGGACTCGACGCTGCCGATCACAGGGCGGCCCACCGGATGGCCACTGAACATCGCGGACAGAAACACGTCCCCGAGCGTGTCCTCGGGGTCGTCGTCGCGCATCGCGATCTCCTCGAGCACGACGTCACGCTCCACGGCGACGTCCTCGGCAGCGCAGCGCCCACGCAGTACGACGTCGGCAACCAGGTCGACCGCCAACTCCAGGTCGGTGTCGATCACGTGGGCGTAGTAGCACGTGTGCTCGCGCGCGGTGAACGCGTTCAGTTCACCGCCGACGGCGTCGACCGCCTGCGCGATCTGCACCGCCGTGCGGGTCGGCGTCGACTTGAACAGCAGGTGTTCGAGGAAGTGGGCGGCGCCGGCCACGCTACGACCTTCATCGCGTGACCCGACGCCTACCCACACTCCCACCGACGCAGAATGAACCGACGGGATGAATTCCGTGACGACGCGCAGCCCTCCTGGCAGGGTGGTGCGCCGTACTGAATCAGTTACTGGCGGTCGCGGCATCGGCAGGTGCCGCACCCGAATCCGTCGAAACGCCGTTCGGGGTGTCCGCTGCCTCGGCTGCCTCGTCTTCGGCGACGAGCACCAGCGAGATCTTGCCGCGGTTGTCGATGTCGGCGATCTCCACGCGCAGCTTGTCGCCGAGCTTCACCACGTCCTCGACCTTGGCGATGCGCTTGCCCCGACCGAGCTTGGAGATGTGCACCAGCCCGTCACGACCTGGCAGCAGCGACACGAAGGCACCGAAATCGGTTGTCTTGACGACGGTTCCGAGGAACCGCTCACCGATCTTGGGCAGCTGCGGGTTCGCGATGGCGTTGATCATGTCGATCGCGGCCTGCGCCGAAAGGCCATCCGCAGCACCGACGAACACGGTGCCATCGTCCTCGATCGAGATCGACGCACCAGTCTGCTCGGTGATCGAGTTGATCATCTTGCCCTTGGGCCCGATGACCTCGCCGATCTTGTCGATCGGCACCTTGATCGTGGTGATCCGCGGTGCGTACGGGCTCATCTCGTCGGGCTCGTCGATGGCCTCGGCCATCACCTCGAGGATGGTGATTCGCGCGTCCTTGGCCTGCGCCAGCGCGCCGGCCAGCACCTGCGACGGAATGCCGTCGAGCTTCGTGTCCAACTGCAGTGCGGTGACGAATTCCTTGGTGCCCGCGCACTTGAAGTCCATGTCGCCGAAGGCATCCTCGGCGCCGAGGATGTCGGTCAAGGTGACGAAACGCCGCTCGGTTCCACCGCCCTCAACTTCGACGTCGTCGGACACCAGGCCCATCGCGATACCCGCGACCGGAGCCTTCAGCGGCACACCGGCATTGAGCAGCGACAGCGTCGACGCACAGACCGAGCCCATCGACGTCGAGCCGTTGGAGCTCAGCGCCTCGGAGACCTGACGGATGGCGTACGGGAACTCCTCGATGCTCGGCAGCACCGGCATCAGGGCCCGCTCGGCCAGTGCCCCGTGGCCGATCTCGCGGCGCTTGGGCGAGCCGACGCGGCCGGTCTCACCGGTCGAGTACGGCGGGAAGTTGTAGTGGTGCATGTAGCGCTTGGTCTTCTCCGGCCCGAGCGAGTCGATCTGCTGAGCCATCTTGACCATGTCGAGCGTCGTCACACCCATGATCTGGGTCTCGCCCCGCTCGAACAGCGCGCTGCCGTGCGCACGCGGGATGACGGCGACCTCGGCGGACAACGCGCGGATGTCGGTGATGCCGCGGCCGTCGATGCGGAAGTGGTCGGCCAGGATGCGTTGCCGCACCAGCTTCTTGGTCAGCGACCGGTACGCGGCGCCGATCTCCTTCTCGCGGCCTTCGAACTGCTCGGACAGCCGCTCCAGGACCTCGACCTTGATCTCGTCGGTGCGGTCGTTGCGTTCTTCCTTGGCCGCGATGGTCAGCGCCTTGGCGAGCTCGTCGGTGGCCACCGAGGAGACGGCGTAGAACACGTCGTCCTGGTAGTCGGGGAACACCGGGTATTCGCCGGTCTCCTTGCCCGCGGCTGCGGCCAGCTCCTCCTGGGCGGTGCAGAGCGCGGCGATGAACGGCTTGGCGGCCTCGAGGCCCTCGGCCACGACGCTCTCCGTCGGCGCTCCAGCGCCTCCTGCGATGAGCTCGATGACGTTGTCGGTGGCCTCGGCCTCGACCATCATGATCGCGACGTCATCATTCTCGACCTTGCGGCCCGCGACGACCATGTCGAACACGGCGCCTTCGAGCTGCTCGACGGTCGGGAAGGCGACCCACTGGCCTGCCTTGTTTTCAGGAGAGGGGATCAGCGCGACGCGCACGCCACCGACCGGGCCTGCGAACGGCAGGCCGGAGATCTGGGTCGACGCCGACGCGGCGTTGATCGCCAGAACGTCATACAGATCCTTGGGATCGAGGCTCAGGATCGTCACGACGACCTGGATCTCGTTGCGCAGACCGCTGACGAACGTGGGACGCAGCGGCCGGTCGATGAGCCGGCAGGTCAGGATCGCGTCGGTGGACGGCCTGCCCTCGCGGCGGAAGAACGAGCCGGGGATGCGGCCCGCGGCATACATCCGCTCCTCGACGTCGATCGTGAGCGGGAAGAAGTCGAAATGGTCCTTGGGGGACTTGCTGGCGGTGGTCGCCGACAGCAGCATGGTCTCGTCGTCGAGGTAGGCGACGACGGCGCCAGCGGCCTGCTGGGCCAGCCGGCCGGTCTCGAAGCGGATGGTGCGGGTGCCGAAGCTCCCGTTGTCGATGACGGCTGTCGCCTCGAATACGCCGTCTTCTATTTCAGTTGCAGACATACGTGTGTCAGACCTCTTTAGTTCTCGTGTGGTGCGGTTTCGCACCCCATTTTGCGAGCCACGCGAGAGAACCCGGAAATCCTGACGGCCGTCGATCGAAGCGGCCGGTGAGAACCGGCCGCCACTACCGAAGACCGCCCATACGAGAGCGGGTGCTCGAGGTGGTGCGCTGGAACGGTGCACGCGGATGTTGCGCGAACCGCACCGGATGTTCGAGCCCAACGTGGCTCAAAACACGTTCATGTTACACCGTGGCAATCGTCCGACCGGCCAACGGGATGGCTTACGAGACGTCCTCCACGCATACCGTGAACTGGCGTTCGTCGTAGGCGTAGCCGACTCCGGTAGCGCACTGATCGACGTTGGCCACCTTCGCGAGGATCTGGGTGGCGCGCTGCCGGTGGGGTACCGAGGCGTCGTTGCAGTCCACCCGGAGCGGATCCCTGCCGTTGTCGGGATCGATGCTCATGCAGTCGCCGATGACCCAGTCGATGTCCATGCACACCGTGGTGCCGGTGCTACTGAACGAGCTGCGGGTCGCGTAGTAGGAGTCCGCGTCGGAGGGGCACTGGTCGGTGTCCTGCACCGTCGAGATCACCTTGAAGTTCGATGCGGTGCTGCCACATTCGACCCGTGCGACGTCGGGACGATCGGGCGGGCCGCCGACCTTGAGGCAGTCCCCCACCTTCAGGTCCGCGGCAGCCGCGGACGAGCATGCAGATGCCCCGAGCAGGATGACTGCGATCGCGACGGCGCGAAGCGCACGCGTCAGCGGCGCAGACCCAGCCGCTCGATCAAGGAGCGGTAGCGCGCCACGTCGACCTGGGCGATGTACTTCAGCAGCCGGCGGCGGCGACCCACCAAGAGCAGCAGTCCGCGCCGCGAGTGGTGATCGTGCTTGTGCAGCTTGAGGTGCTCGGTCAGATCCGAGATGCGCTTGGTCAGCATTGCGACCTGCGCCTCCGGCGAACCGGTATCGGTCTCGTGCAGGCCGTACTGGCCCAGGATCTCTTTTTTCTGTTCGGCAGTGAGCGCCACGAAATTACTCCATTGAAATCGGTCCGCGAGGGTTGATCTGAGGCACGGCCGCCGCGAACTGCAGCTGTGCTGGGTCGCGGGAGAGTCTAACAGTGCGGTGCTGGTTAGAAGGAATCGCGCAGAATCGTCCGCGCCTTCTGGGTATCGCCGTCCATCGCGACGATGAGGTCGTCGACCGTTTCGAACTTCTCCTGAGGCCGGATGCGGGCGACGAAGTCGACGGCGACGTGCTGGCCGTACAGGTCGGCGTCGGTGTCCAGGACGAATGCCTCCACCGTGCGGGTGCGGCCCGAGAAGGTCGGATTGGTGCCCACCGACACCGCCGCCTGGTACCGCTCGCCGGGGGTGACCGTGCCCATCACGGGGCCGTGTCCAAGCACCGTGAACCACGCCGCGTACACCCCGTCGGCGGGGATCGCAGAGAACATCGGCGGCGCCACGTTGGCGGTGGGATAGCCCAGCACCTTGCCGCGGCCGTCGCCGCGCACCACCACGCCCTCGACACGGTGCGGCCGGCCAAGTGCCTCGGCGGCGGCCACCACGTCGCCGGCATCCACGCAGGACCTGATGTAGGTGGAGGAGAAGGTGACGGTCTCGTCGCGGTGATGCTCGGACACCAGCGACATGCCCTCGACCGCGAAGCCCAGCCGCTCGCCGGCCTTGCGCATCATGCCAACCGTGCCTGCGGCCTTCTTGCCGAAGGTGAAGTTCTCCCCCACCACGACCTCGACCACGTGGAGCCGCTCGACGAGCAACTCGTGCACGTAGCGCTCGGGGGTCAGCTTCATGAAATCGGAGGTGAACGGCATGACGAGGAAGACGTCGATGCCCATCTCCTCGACGAGTTCGGCACGCCGGGTCAGCGTCGTGAGCTGGGCCGGATGGCTGCCGGGGAACACGACCTCCATCGGATGGGGGTCGAACGTCATCAGCACTGCGGGAACCTCACGGGACCGTGCGGCCTTGACCGCATGGTTGATCAGCTCGGCATGTCCGCGGTGCACCCCGTCGAACACGCCGATCGTGAGGACGCACCTGCCCCAGTCCGTGGGGATCTCATCCTGACCCCGCCAGCGCTGCACGAGTGTAAGACTACGACGCGCCGGGCCCTACGGCCGCGCTGGATGCCCGGTTGAGGTGATGATTGCCTAAACTTCTTCAACGTGAGCCCTGAAGGCAACCAACGCGACCTTTCGACGGTTGCCCAGGACTATCTGAAAGTCATCTGGACCGCCCAGGAGTGGTCGCGGGAAAAGGTCAGCACGAAGATGCTCGCCGAGCGCATCGGGGTATCGGCGAGTACCGCCTCGGAGTCCATCCGAAAGCTCGCCGATCAGGGGCTCGTGGACCACGAGAAGTACGGCGCCGTGACGCTCACCGAGGCGGGCCGCAAGGCCGCGCTGGCCATGGTCCGCCGCCATCGCCTGATGGAGACGTTCCTGGTCAACGAACTCGGCTACGGCTGGGACGAGGTGCACGACGAGGCCGAGATTCTCGAGCACGCCGTGTCCGACCGGATGCTCGACCGCATCGACGCCAAGCTGGGGTACCCCACGCGCGACCCGCACGGCGATCCGATCCCGGCCGCCGATGGCCAGGTGCCAACCCCGCCTGCGCGGCAGCTGTCGGACTGCCGAGACGGCGAGGCCGGTACCGTCGCCAGGATCTCGGACGCCGATCCGGAGATGCTGCGCTACTTCGACAGTGTCGGGATCAACCTGGACTCCCGGTTGCGGGTGGTGGCCCGCCGCGACTTCGCGGGCATGATCTCGGTGGCAATCACCACCCCGTCGGACCCTGCGGTGCTCGGCGAGTCCAGCGAGACCACCGTCGATCTGGGCAGCCCCGCCGCGCAAGCGATCTGGGTGGTGGGCTAGGAAGCGCCAGCTCACCCTAGGCTCTGGGGTCATGGCGAAACTCGAGCTGAGCCGAAAGCTGTCGCTGCCTCCCGAGGAGGCATGGGCGCACGTGTCCAATCTCGCGGAACTGGGCGACTGGCTGCAGATGCACCAGGGCTGGCGATCAGAACTGCCCGACGAGCTTTCGGTCGGCACGATCCTCGTCGGTGTCGCAGGAGCGAAGGGGATGCGCAACCGAGTGACGTGGACGGTGCGGAAGTTCGATCCGCCGACGTCGCTCGAGATCACCGGGGACGGCGTCGGCGGTGCGAAGTACGCGCTGACGATGAAGGTGGTCCCGACGGATGCGGGAAGTGCATTCACGGTGAAACTCGACTTGGGCGGAAGGCCGCTGTTCGGTCCGATCGGAGCCGCGGCCGCCCGGGCCGTGAAGGGCGACATCGAACGGTCGATCGAGCGATTCGAGACGTTGTACGCGAACGACTGAGGACATCAGCCGGCGCTGGCGGCCGCCAGCGTGCCGAGCTTGCGCAGCGCTGAGGTGATGGTGTCGCGCTGCATGTCGAGGCGGGCGGCCTCGCTTTCGGGAATGTCCACGTGCACAGATATTTTCGTGCTCCCTCGACCGGTTCCAGGTGCCATTGGAACACCAGGTCGGACACCATGCAGGAGATCTTCACGCTGCCGTTGTCACGCGATGCATCGAGAGTCTGGGGCATCGGGAAGTCGGGATAGCCGTCGACGTACATCGTGTAGTCGCCGTCACCGCCAACGGTGGTCGATTCGATTCCGGTCCACCACTCGAGAAACCGGAGCGGGCTATCAGCAACATCCACACGTCTTCTGACGGCGTAGGGCACGTCCGGCCACCGCGACGATGCGATTTCGGATCGGGTTCGCGATCCCGCGTGAACGGCGAGCCACCTCAGCAACGCGACCGCGCGGAGACTCTCGGGCAGCGGTAGCGCGATGCCGTCATGCGCGATGGCTACTTCGCCGAGCACTCGCACGAAAACGGGCATACCGGTTCCATCCGCCGCCATGCGTCCCCAGCCCCAGCCCTCCGTTTGCCAAACGAATTCTGACGCTGCCGCAGTTTTTGTGCGGGGTGATTCATTGACGGTCGATTGACGCTGGATTGACGTGGATTTCGCAG
Source organism: Mycobacterium sp. AZCC_0083 (assembly GCF_014202335.1). Lineage (GTDB taxonomy): Bacteria > Actinomycetota > Actinomycetes > Mycobacteriales > Mycobacteriaceae > Mycobacterium. The sequence continues at coordinate 103,114 of NZ_JACHGP010000009.1, forward strand.
AATCGCTACGCGAGTGAATGTGTGATCCGACTACGAAGGAGTGCCCTGATCAATTTGCCGGAAGCGTCAATTCCCGACGCAAAACATGAGTAGTCGACTACTCACTCCCTCGCGCATTTCTCGACAGACGATGTCAGACACCACTGCACTGCGACGGGTCGGCGTCCAGGCCTGCCCGCGCATCGGACAGTGAGGAGGACGCAGTGGCAACCGACAGATGTCGGCGGGCAACACGAGGACCATCCTCGCCACGAGGCGTGGCTCAATCAATCATTTGTAGGGGGAATTCCCATGTCCAAAGATGCGAAAACTGATGCGGCGTCCGTTGCCAGGAAGGCCCAGCATCGACCCGATGATGGTGGCCGTCATCAGTTGTTCGAGGACCATCGCATCGCCGGTCACGTACCGATGCAGGACTACTTCTTCCTCGGCGCGAAGGTTCGCGGTCAGGTGTTCGTAGAACTCGCGAGCCGCAGCCTTGCCGTGGCGCGGGCTGCCTGGAAACCCAACGGCGTCATGCTCGATGTCGTCGGTGTACACCGCGATGGTGCCGTCGATGTCGCCCAGGCCCTCGGCCTTCAGGTGCGCGCTGACGATCGCCTGCATCTCGCTAGCGTCCACCCGGTCCGGTGTAGCGCACTTGAGCCGCGATGACTAGAGCGTCGCAGGCCGGATCACGACGACCGACCTGGTCCGTGACGCCTCGTCGGTGAGCAGCGCGACCACCAGTCCGCCTGGCGCGACCGCCGCGTAGACGCCGTCGACGCCCGCGGGTACCAGGGCCCGGCCGTGGCTGGCCGACTCGGCTTCCTCGACAGTGAGGTCCCGACGCGGGAACACCAGCAGGCACGCCGCGTCCAATGAGTAGCTCAACTGCGGAGCGTCCGCGAGGCGCTCCAGAGTGTGCGCCTCCCCCAACCCGAACCGGCCAACCCTGGTGCGTCGCAACGCAGTGAGATGTCCGCCGACACCGAGGGTTGCGCCGACGTCGCGGGCCAGTGCCCGGATGTACGTACCCGACGAACAGTCCACCTCGACGTCGACGTCGACGACCGAGTCGTGGCGTCGCGCCCCGAGAACCTCGAAACGATCGATCCGCACCGGACGCGCGGCCAGTTCGACGGTCTTGCCCTCGCGGGCGAGTTTGTAGGCGCGCTGACCGTCGACCTTGATCGCACTGACCGCCGACGGCACCTGCTCGATGTCGCCGCGCAAGCGCGCCACGGCCTTGCCGATGGCGGCATCGGTGACGTCATCGGCCGGAACAGTCTGCAGCAGCTCGCCTTCCGCGTCCTCGGTGGAGGTGCTCTGGCCGAGCCGGATGGTGGCCGCGTACGACTTGTCGGTCGCGGTGAGCAGGCCGAGGATCTTGGTGGCCCGCTCGATTCCCACCACCAGCACGCCGGTGGCCATCGGGTCCAGCGTGCCGGCGTGGCCGACCTTGCGGGTGCCGAACAACCGGCGACAACGCCCGACGACGTCGTGGCTCGTCATTCCTGCGGGCTTGTCGACGACGACGATCCCCGGCGGTGGAGTCGTCACAACACGATCGCCGTGAGGACCAGGCCATCGCCCACCGACCAGCGACCGGCCAACGACGTCAACGGCGGCCCGGACTCGGCGGCGGGATCGATCAGGATCACCGACGAGAACGCGCCTGCCGCACCGGACCCGTCGACGGTGAAGGTGATGTGTGCGTCCTCGAACCCCAGCCAGCGGTGCGTCAGCGGAAACCACGCCTTGTAGGTTGCTTCCTTGGCGCAGAACAGGATCCGGTCCCAATGCAGTTTGGCGGGCAGACCGGTGAGCTCAGCCCGTTCGGCAGGCAGGCTGATGGCGTCCAGCACGCCCTTGGGGAGCACGCCGTGCGGTTCGGCGTCGATGCCGACCGAGCGGACATCGGCCTTACGGCCCACCACCGCGCCGCGAAAGCCCTCGCAGTGCGTCAGGCTGCCGACGACTCCGTCTGGCCAGCACGGTTCGCCCTTGTCCCCCTTGAGGATCGGTACCGGGGGCAGTCCGAGTTCACCGAGCGCCTGGCGAGCGCAGTAACGCACCGTGACGAACTCGTTGCGGCGCTTGGCCACCGAACGCGCGACGAGTGGCTCCTCCTCAGGGTAGGGAACCAAATCGGTTGGATCGTCGTACATCTCGGCGGCTGCCACGATGCTTGGCAGGACACCGCTGAGCAGTGTGGTCATCTCTCCCGCCGGTCCTTGATGCGCGCCTGGATCTTCTCCGCGCCAGCACGCATCTCGGGCGTCACCTCGAAGTGGCCGCCGAACTCGTTGAGGTAGCCGGGCGGGTACTTCGGGTCGGGCAGGATCTGACGCATCCATCGATAGGGCTTGCGGCGCCGCCACTCCCGCGGGTAGCCCACCGACACCTCCTCGAACCGCACGCCGTCGTACCACGTGGTCCTCGGGATGTGCAGGTGGCCGTACACCGAGCACAGCGCGTTGTAACGGGTGTGCCAATCCTTGGTGGCGGTCGTGCCGCACCACATCGCGAACTCGGGATAGAACATCGCATCGCAGGGCTCGCGCACCAGAGGGAAGTGGTTCACCAGGATCGACGGGGTCAACCAATCCAGGTCTTCGAGCTTCTCCCGCGTCTGCTTCAGCCGGTCCCGGCACCACGCGTCACGCGTGGCGTAGGGCTCCGCGGAGAGCAGGAACTCGTCGGTGCCGACGATGTTGCGTTCGCGCGCCAGCGCCAGACCCTCGGCCTTCGTGGCCGTGCCCTCGGGCAGGAACGAGTAGTCGTACAGCAGGAACATCGGCACGATGGTCGCCGGGCCTCCCTCGTCCGTCCACACCGGGAACGGATGCTCGGGCGTCACGATGCCCATCTCGTCGCACATGTTGACCAGGTAGTCGTAACGCGCCTGCCCGAAGATCTGCATCGGGTCCTTGCTGGTGGTCCACAGTTCGTGGTTCCCTGGCACCCAGATCACCTTGGCGAACCGTTTGCGCAGCAGGTCGAGCGACCAGCGGATCTCGTCGGTGCGTTCGGCGACGTCGCCGGCGACGATCAGCCAGTCGTCGGGGGATGACGGATGAAGCGACTCGGTGACCGGCTTGTTTCCGGTGTGACCGATGTGAAGGTCGCTGATGGCCCAAAGAGTTGGGTGCCGATGTTCCACTGACACAACGGTCCAGCCTACTGGCGCGGCTGGGGGGAGCCGACGTCACCAACTAGAACATGTTCTTATTTCTCCGTCGGGCGAGCGCTATCGACTTGTACACTCCCCGCAACGGTGGACGAGCGCGAGGAGGTGTGATGGCAGCCAAACTGCGCCTGCTGTCAGCGGTGTGTGCGCTGGTCGCGGCAGTGATCGTGGTCTGGCAGACCAACCCAGTGGCTGGGCCCGACAGCGGACCGGTGCAACTGCGGTCCACGTCAGCGCCCATGAGCGACGTCTCGACGACCATCAAGTGGCCCGTCATCGAAACGGTCAACCCGACGCCGTTCGATTCGTGCCAGGACATCCCGTACGACGTCATCCAGCGACTCGGCCTGGCGTTCACCCCACCGATACCCGAGGACAGCCTGCGTTGCCACTACGACGCGGGTAACTATCAGATGGCCGTCGAATCATTCGTGTGGCGGACCTACGAGCAGACGCTGCCCGCCGACGCCGTCGAACTCGACATCGATGGTCACCGTGCCGCGCAGTACTGGATCATGAAGCCCACCGACTGGAACAACCGCTGGTGGATCACCTGCATGATCGCCTTCAAGACCAGCTACGGGGTGCTCCAGCAGTCGCTGTTCTACTCGCCGGTCTACACCACCGACGACGTCGACTGCCTGCAGACCAACCTGCAGCGCGCGCACGAACTCGCCCCGTACTACAAGCTCTAACCCGCCCTGTTTGCGTAACCTGCAGGCGTGTCCTCTCCCGTAAAACGCGTCGCCTCCCGCGTGTTGGCCCGAGCCCTCAAGGTCCCGCCGCCGACCACTGACTTCACCGTGCGACGCGCGGTGGCGGTGCCGATGCGTGACGGCGTGGACCTGGTCGCCGACCATTACGCACCCCAAACCTCCAATCCGGCGGGCACCGTGCTGGTGCGCTGCCCGTACGGCCGTGCGTTCCCGGTCTCGAGCCTGCTCGGCGCCGCGTACGCGGCACGCGGGTATCACGTCGTGATCCAGAGCGTGCGCGGCACGTTCGGCTCGGGCGGGGACTTCACGCCGATGATCCACGAGGTCGCCGACGGCGCCGACACCGTTGCCTGGCTGCGCGACCAGCCGTGGTTCACCGGTACGTTCGCCACCATCGGCTTGTCCTACCTGGGGTTCACCCAGTGGGCGCTGTTGATGGACCCTCCACCGGAGATGGTCGCCGCGGTGATCAGCGTCGGCCCGCACGACTTCAGCGCGGCGACGTGGGGCACCGGCGCGTTCACCCTGAACGACTTCCTCGGGTGGAGCGACATGGTTTCCCACCAGGAGGATTCGGGTGCCCTGATGAACGGCGTGCGGCAGGCCAGGTCCCGGCGGACCGTGGCCCACGCCGCGAACCAGGTGCCCATGGGCGATGCGGGCCGTACCCTACTCGGGACAGGGGCACCCTGGTGGGAGTCCTGGGTCACCCAGCCCGACGGCGGTGATTCGTTCTGGGATGCCGTGCGCCTGACCGACGCCCTGGACCGCGTGGACATCCCGGTGCTGTTGTTCAGCGGCTGGCAGGACCTCTTCGTCGAGCAGACGCTCGAGCAATTCCGGCACCTGCGCGGGCGGAACGTGACGACGGCATTGACCGTCGGACCGTGGACGCATACCGAGCTGATGACCAAGGGCGCGCCCACCGTACTCCGGGAATCGTTGGCGTGGCTCGACGGTCACCTCGGCGGCAAGCCCGTCACGCCCCGCAGTCCGGTGCGGGCCTACGTCACCAAGGGCGACTGGCTCGAGCTGACCGACTGGCCGCCCGCGATGCCCGAGCACGTGCTGTATCTGCAACCCGCACATCGGCTTTCGGAGACACCGCCGGACGCGGCCGCGCCGCCTTCGACGTTCACCTTCGATCCTGCCGACCCGACGCCGACCATCGGCGGGCGGCTGCTCTCCCCCGAGGGCGGCTACCGCGACGACACCCGCCTGGCCCTCCGCGGTGACGTCCTCGACTTCACCGGCGACCCACTGCCTGCCGACCTGTACCTGGTCGGAAGTCCCGTGGTCGAGCTGTCACATACGTGCGACAACCCGTACAACGACCTGTTCGTCCGGGTCAGTGAGGTCGACGCCAACGGTCGATCGACCAACGTCAGCGACGGATTCGTCAGGCTGGCAACCGATTCCGGGACGGTCCGGCTCGAGCTCGACCCCGTCGCGTATCGCTTCACAGCCGGCTCCCGAATCAGGGTGCTGATCGCGGGCGGGTCGCATCCGCGCTTCGTCCGCAATCTCGGCACCGACGAACCACCGATCTCGGGGCGGCGGATGGCACCCGCGACACATACCGTGCACCATGGCGCGCAGGGGGCGTCGCTCTTGGTGTTGCCCGCGGGACCTCAGCCGCCGTCAACCAACTGACGCGCGAACGCGTTCGGCGATGGCTGCCAACGCCGCGTCGTCGTGCACGGGATCGCCCCAGTCCGGACGCACTGGCAGGTCCACCCAGCTGACGCACCCCGCGTACGCCGGTTCCCTCGGCAGTCGCACCGGCTCGATCAGGGGCCTGGCCTGTACCACCAGCACGGTGAGCAGATGCCGTGGCCGGAAGTCCAGCCGATCGGCACGCACCGACTCGGCCGTCCAGATGTGCGTCTGCTCGATCTCCTCCAGCCCATCGGGCCGGTTGACGGCAATGGCGGCAACCACTTTCGCACCGGCCCGGACCATCACCTCGGTCTCGGTGCTGTCAGAGGCGGCGGCATCGAGCAGGTCGCGGTGCTCGGGGCGGACACGTTCGGCATGGCCGTGGGCGACAGTGGGAAAGAAGACGAACTCCGACGCGGCGAGGTTGAAGCGCTTCTCGCCGATGCCGCCCTTGCGCAACAACACCGTCTGCCTGCCGTCGAGCATCGCGTGCACGGCCGCGCTCCACTCCTTGAGCGCGGTGGCGCTCACTTCGCCGCAGCGGCGATGCGGGCCTGCACCTCGGGGCGACGCAGCGGGGGCACCGTCTTGGGCGGCTGCCGTCTCGGTGGCAATTGGGCGAGCAGACGCGCGGTGGTCGCGGTCACCTCGGCGACCGCGGCCTCGAAGACCTCGGCGTTGGCGGCAGTCGGGCGGGTGATTCCGCTGACCTTGCGGACGTATTGACGGGCCGCGGCCTCGACCTCCTCGGCGGTCGCCGAGGGTTCCAGACCGCGCAACTCGGTGATGTTGCGGCACATGCTCCCACCATAGGTCGATACGGTGAGGACATGTCGAGCCCGAAAGATACCGAAGAAGACCAAGTCCTGCTGATCGACACCACCGACCGCGTGCGCACGCTGACCCTGAACCGTCCGAAGGCTCGCAACGCGCTGTCCGTGGCTCTGCGCACCCAGTTCTACGCGGCGCTGCGCGACGCCGAGGCCGACGACGGCGTGGACGCCATCATCCTGACCGGCGCCGACCCGGTGTTCTGCGCAGGTCTTGACCTCAAGGAACTCGGCAACACCACCCGACTTCCCGACATCTCGCCCAAGTGGCCTGCCATGGGCACCCCGGTGATCGGTGCGATCAACGGCGCCGCCGTCACCGGCGGCCTGGAGTTCGCCCTGTACTGCGACATCCTGATCGCCTCCGAGAACGCCCGCTTCGCCGATACCCACGCCCGCGTCGGCCTGCTGCCCACCTGGGGTCTTTCGGTCCGGTTGCCGCAAAAGGTGGGCATCGGGCTGGCCCGGCGCATGAGCCTGACCGGCGACTACCTGTCGGCGCAGGACGCGCTGCGGGCGGGCCTGGTCACCGAGGTGGTCCCGCACGACGAGCTGCTACCTGCCGCTCGCAAGGTCGCCGCCTCGATCGTCGGCAACAACGCCAAGGCGGTGCGTGCGCTGCTGGAGTCCTACCACCGCATCGACGACGCTCAGACCAGCGCCGGGCTGTGGATCGAAGCGAGGTCGGCCACGCAGTGGATGCAGGTGGCCACCGGCGACGACATCGCCGCGAACCGCGACGCCGTGTTCGAACGCGGTCGCGCCCAGGTGCAGTGACATGAACGAAGCCCATCAGCACTGCGGCAGCGACGAATGACGGGAGATGATCCGATTGCGTTGCAGGACAAGTTGTTCGGCGAGATCGCGAGGGTGCTGCGGCCGGGCGCAGCACTGGTGGCCAGCGACAGCCTGGCCAGCGCCGAGTTGGCCGCCCACCACGAGGGCGATACCTACAACCCCGTCGACCCCGCCTCGCTCCCCGACCGGCTGGCCGCCGCGGGTTTCGAGCGAATCGACGTACGCACCAACCCCTTCGGCTGGGCGGTCATCGCACACCGGGGCTTTGTCAACGTGACCTAGCCCGTGCCTGCCACCAGCCAACGCCCGGAGAACGCCCGCCAGCCGACGAAGACCAGCCGCAGCACCATGAACGTGGTCAGGCCCGACCAGATGCCCGCCAGTCCCCAGCCGAACGCCAGCGACAGCCAGATCGGCGGCAGGAAGCCGACCAACGCACTGACGAGCGTGGCGTTGCGCATGAACTTCGCATCACCGGCACCGAGCAGAACTCCGTCGAGCGCGAAAACGATTCCGGCGATGGGCAATTGAGCGACCAGGAACCACCACGGCACACCGATCGCATCGAGCACCGAGCGGTCGTCGGTGAACAGCGTCGGCAGCACCGATGCTCCGACGGCGAACGCCGTGGCCAGTACCGCGGCCGCCAACGTGGAGAAGATCGTCACCCGCCATGCCACCGACTTCGCGTGTACCAGTTGACCCGCCCCTAGCGCCGCGCCGACCAGCGATTGCGCGGCGATCGCCAACGAATCCAGCACCAGCGCAAGGAAACCCCAGAGCTGCAGCACCACCTGGTGTGCGGCGACGGAGGCCGCGCCGAACCGGGCTGCCACCGCCGCGGCCGATACGAAGCACGCCTGAAACGCCAAGGTGCGCACCAACAGGTCGCGGCCCATCACCACCTGGGCCCGCAAGACCGTGACGTCGACGCGCAACGGCACCCGCTCGGCCAGCAGTGCGCGGCAGAACAGCAGGGCGGCCAGCCACTGCCCGACCAGGTTGGCCACCGCCGAGCCGGCCAGTTCCATCCGCGGCAGCCCCAGCCAGCCGTACACCAGCGTCGGGCACAGCACCGCGGACAGCGCGAACCCCACGATGACGTAGCGCAGCGGCCGCGCGGTGTCCTGCACGCCGCGCATCCATCCGTTGCCTGCCAACGAGATCAGGATGGCCGGCGCGCCGAGGATCGCGATCCGCAGCCACGGCAGCGCCATGTCGGCGATCTCACCGCCGTCGGCGATCAACCGCAGAAGCGGCACCGCCGCCGCCTCGATCAACGCAACGACGAGCACCCCGATCCCGACCGCCAGCCAGGTGGCCTGCACGCCCTCCCCCACGGCCGACCCGCGGTTCCCGGCCCCGAAGAACCGGGCCGCCCGCGCCGTCGTCCCGTACGACAGGAACGTCAGCTGCGAGGACACCAGCGACAGGACCAGCCCGCCGATCGCCAGACCGGCCAGGCTCAGCGCGCCGAGGCGTCCGACGACGGCGAGATCGAACAAGAGATAGAGAGGTTCGGCGGCAAGAACGCCCAGCGCGGGAAACGCCAGCCCGGCAATCCGCCGGCCCGTTGCGGGCGGCATGGGCTGATCGGCAGGCTCAACCAAGGCGCGCGCTGACCGAGTCAGCCAAGTGCACTAGCCAGCGCCCTCACCACGTCGTCGATCGACCCGGTCGCGGAGTATCCGGCGGCCAACCGGTGCCCGCCACCCCCGAACGAGCTGGCGACGGCAGCGAGGTCGACGTCGGTCTTGGCCCGCATCGAGACCGACCAGTGTGCGGGTTCGATTTCCTTGAACACCGCAGCCACCTCGGCCTGCGACGTGGTGCGCACGATATCGACGATGCTCTCGACCTCTTCGGGTCGCGCGCCTGCCCATTCCTGGTGTGCCACAACCGCATACACCAGACCGCGACCACCGGCGGCGTCGGGCACCAGCCGAGCCGACGAGAGCACGCGCGCCAGCATCGGCAGCCAGGAGAACGGATGGGTGTCCAACAGCGTCCGGCTGATCGCGGCGTTGTCGACGCCGAGTTCCAGCAGCCGGGCGGCCAACCGGTGCGCCCTTGCGCTGGCCCACCGGAACGAGCCGGTGTCGGTGGTCAGCCCTGCGTAGAGGCAGTGCGCCACGCTGGCATCGATCGGCTTGCCCCACGCGTCGAGGATCTCGGCGACCAGCATCGTCGTCGAGTCGGCGGATGGGTCGACGTAGTTCGAGGTGCCGAACAGCTGGTTGGAGGCGTGGTGGTCGATCACCAGCACCTCGCGATCGGGATCGGCGAGGTCCCGCAGGTCGCCCAACCGGTTCACGCTGGGGATATCGACCGTGATGACCAGGTCGGGATCGCGACGCATCAAGTCGGGCGCCACCAGCAGGTGCCCGCCGGGCAGTGTCTGCAGCGATTCGGGCAGGACGGCAGGCGCCGCGAACGCGACCTGAACGTCCTTGCCCGCCTGCGAGAGGACCAGCGCCAACGCCAGCCCCGCTCCGATGGTGTCTGCGTCGGGGAAGACGTGGCACACGATGCCGACGGTTCCGGCCGCGCTGAGTATGTCGACCGCACCAAAGGCGTCGACGCGCAACGAGGGCCGGGCTATCTCAGTCGTCGGATCGATCGCGGTCACCGGTGTCCTCTGGGTCGAACTGGTGGTCAACCACCACATCTGGTTCCCCACCGGATTCCTCCGCCCCAGAGACACGGTACGGGTCCGCGTCACCCGCTGGTGTAGCACCCTGACGAATTCGTGCCAGGTCGGCGTCGGCGGCGCGGGCGCGAGCCAGCAGTTGCTCCATGTGTTGCGAGGTCTCGGGCACCTTGTCCAACACGAATGCCAGCGTCGGGGTGAAGCGCACACCGGTGGCCGCGCCGACCCTGGTCCGCAGCGTGCCCTTCGCGCGCTCCAGCGCCGCCGCGGCGCCCGCATAGTCCGGCTCGTCCTGCAACGTCTCGCCGCGCACGGTGTAGAACAGCGTCGCGTCGTGCAGGTCTCCCGTCACCTTCGTGTCCGTGATGGTCACGAAGGCCAACGGGGGATCCTTGATCTCGAACTCGATCGCCGACGCGACCACGGTGCCGATGCGTTTCGAGAGCTTGCGCGCCCGCCCAGCATCAACCATTGGTATCGACGCCCCTACACACGTGCTTTTTCGACGAGCTCGTACACCTCGATGACGTCGCCTTCCTTGATGTCGTTGTACGTCAAGGTCAGACCACATTCGTAGCCGTCGCGCACCTCGGTGGCGTCGTCCTTCTCCCGCTTCAGCGACGAGATCGTGACGGTCTCGGCCACCACGACGTTGTCGCGCAGCAGACGAGCCTTGGCGTTGCGTCGGATGATGCCCGAGGTGACGAGGCAGCCGGCGATGTTGCCGACCTTCGACGACCGGAAGATCGCCCGGATCTCGGCGCGGCCGAGCTCCTTCTCCTCGTAGACCGGCTTGAGCATGCCCTTGAGCGCTGCCTGGATCTCGTCGATGGCCTGGTAGATCACCGAGTAGTACCGGATGTCCACGCCTTCGCGGTTGGCCAGTTCAGTGGCCTTGCCCTCGGCACGGACGTTGAACCCGATGATGATGGCATCCGACGCCGACGCCAGGTTGACGTTGGTTTCGGTGACACCACCGACACCGCGGTCGATGACGCGCAGCTCCACCTCGTCGTCGATCTCGATACCGAGCAGGGCCTCTTCCAAGGCCTCGACGGTGCCCGAGTTGTCACCCTTGAGGATCAGGTTGAGCTGCGAGGTCTCCCTCAATGCGGCATCCAGATCGTCAAGGCTGATGCGCTTGCGGGTACGCGCGGCGAGCGCATTGCGCTTGCGCGCACTGCGACGATCGGCGATCTGGCGAGCCGTCCGGTCCTCGTCGACGACCAGCAGGTTGTCACCGGCACCAGGCACCGACGTGAAGCCGATGACCTGGACCGGCCGCGACGGCAGGGCGTCGTGGACGTCCTCGCCGTGCTCGTCGACCATGCGACGGACACGCCCGTAGGCATCGCCCGCGACGATCGAGTCGCCGACCCGCAGCGTGCCGCGCTGGATGAGCACGGTGGCCACCGGGCCGCGACCGCGGTCCAGGTGTGCCTCGATCGCCACGCCCTGGGCCTCCATGTCGGGGTTGGCCCGCAGGTCCAGCGTGGCGTCGGCCGTCAGCAGCACCGCTTCGAGCAGAGCGTCGATGTTGGTGCCCTGCTTCGCCGAGATGTCGACGAACATGGTCTCGCCACCGAAGTCCTCGGCGACCAGGCCGTACTCGGTCAGCTGCGCCCGGATCTTCTGCGGGTCAGCACCTTCCTTGTCGATCTTGTTGACCGCCACCACGATCGGCACGTCGGCCGCCTGCGCGTGGTTGATGGCCTCCACCGTCTGCGGCATGACGCCGTCGTCGGCCGCGACCACCAGGATCGCGATGTCGGTGGCCTTCGCACCGCGGGCACGCATGGCGGTGAACGCCTCGTGACCGGGGGTGTCGATGAAGGTGACCAGTCGCTCGTTGCCATCCAGTTCGGTGAGGACCTGGTAGGCGCCGATGTGCTGGGTGATGCCACCCGCCTCGCCCTCGCGGACGGTGGCGTTGCGGATGGTGTCCAACAGGCGGGTCTTGCCGTGGTCGACGTGACCCATGACGGTGACCACAGGCGGGCGGAACTCGAGGTCCTCCTCGCCGCCCTCGTCCTCGCCGTAGGTGAGGTCGAAGGACTGCAGCAGTTCGCGGTCCTCGTCCTCGGGGCTGACGACCTGGACGACGTAGTTCATCTCGCCGCCGAGCAGCTCCAGCGTCTCGTCACCAACCGACTGGGTCGCGGTGACCATCTCGCCGAGGTTGAACAGCGCCTGCACCAGCGCGGCCGGGTTGGCGTTGATCTTGTCGGCGAAGTCGACGAGCGATGCGCCGCGCGCCAGCCGGATGGTTTCGCCGTTGCCCTGCGGCAACCGCACGCCACCGACGACCGGTGCCTGCATGTTCTCGTATTCGGCGCGTTTTGCCCGCTTCGACTTGCGTCCGCGACGGACTGCGCCGCCGGGACGACCGAAGGCACCTGCTGCGCCACCGCGCTGACCGGGACGGCCACCACCACCGCCGCCACCGCCGCCACCTGGGCGTCCACGGAAGCCACCGGCTGGTGCGCCGCCGGGAGCTCCAGCGCCGCCGCCTGCACCGCCACCGCGGTAGTTGCCACCACCGCCGCCGCCTGCGCCGCCACCGGGACGACCACCTGGCGAGGAGCCCGGGCCACGACCACCTGGGCCTGGCCGCGGACCACCGGGACGTCCTGTCGCAGCGGCGCCAGGACGGGCGCCGGGCGGACGCGGCGGCATGTTGCCTGGCGTCGCGCCGGGACGAGGTCCACCGCCGGGGCGGGGTCCGCCACCGGGGCGAGGGGGCGCGCCCTGCGGCGGGCGCGGGGCGGGACGCTCGACCGGCTGCGCCGAGGAGAACGGGTTGTTGCCGACGCGCGGTGCACGGGGGCCGGGCCGCGGGCCACCTGGGGTGGGACCGGGCCGGACGCCTGGGCTTGGCGCCGCAGTGGCCGGTGCCGCGGACTCCGCTGGTGCGGCGGAAGCCGCAGGTGCGGGCGGCGCGACGGCGGCCGCTGCAGGCGGCTCGACGGGTGCCGCGGGCGCGGCGGGGGGTGCCTTGGGCGCCGGCTTCGGGCCCGAGGGCCTTGGCGTCGAGGTCGACACCGCAGCCTCGGCCGGAGCCGCCGCGGCGGCCTTGGCCGGCGCGGAGGGGGCACTCGGGGTGGCACCGTTGCCTGCGGGCTTCGCGGGCGCAGGCTTGGAGCCGCCCAACGCCTCACGCAGCCGTCGGGCGACGGGCGCCTCGACGGTCGACGATGCTGATTTAACGAATTCGCCCTGTTCGCTCAGTCGGGCGAGCACTTCCTTGCTGGTAACACCGAGCTCTTTCGCCAACTCGTGTACGCGGGCCTTACCTGCCACTACAACTCCTGTCTAGGAGGCGACAGCGGAAGGCCGCGCCTCGGGTTTAGCTATGACGCATGGTCATCGAGACTTCACGGTGTGCTCATGTTCTTCGCTACCTGTTCTGTTGCCGGGTGGTGCGAGTCGTAGTACTCGACCACCGCGGAGGTGTCCGGCGAACCGGTGATGCGCAGCGCTCGGGCGAACGCTCGCCGCCGGATTGCCACGCTTAGGCACTGCTGGTGAGGGTGCAACCACGCACCCCGCCCCGGCAGATTACTCGCTGCATCAACGCAAACGACGTGTTTGTCGTTCCCGTCTCGCACCGCGACCACTCGTAGCAGTTCGACGGCCAGCTCTCGCCTTCGGCAACCGATGCACGTCCGCACTGGTCCGACCTGGTGGTCGGGGCGTTCGCGCGCGGCGGCAGAAGTCTCGCGCTGGATCACGGCTCAGTCTAGCGTCACCGTTCCCGCAGACAGAATCGCCTGCTGGCCTACCGCTCGCGGGCGGCTCCCTGGGGGGCTCCTGGGGCCGACGAGCTGTCCGGTTCGGGGGCGGCATCACTGCGAATGTCGATCCGCCAGCCGGTGAGCCGGGCCGCCAACCGCGCGTTCTGGCCCTCCTTGCCGATCGCCAGCGACAGCTGGAAGTCGGGCACCACGACGCGCGCCGCCCGGCCTGCCTCGTCGATGACGCTCACCGACACCACCTTGGCGGGCGAAAGGGCGTTGGCGACGAACCTGGACGGATCGTCGTCGTAGTCGATGATGTCGATCTTCTCGCCGGACAACTCGCTCATCACGTTGCGCACGCGCTGCCCCATCGGACCGATGCAAGCCCCCTTGGCATTGAGTCCGGACACCCGCGACGCGACGGCGATCTTGGAGCGGTGGCCTGCCTCGCGGGCCACCGCGGCGATCTCGACCGAACCGTCGGCGATCTCGGGTACCTCGAGGGAGAACAGCTTGCGCACCAGATTCGGGTGGGTGCGCGACAAGGTGATCAACGGCTCACGGGCGCCGCGGCTGACGCCGACGACGTAGCAGCGCACCCGGTCGCCGTGCTCGTACTTCTCCCCCGGCACCTGCTCGGCAGCGGGGATGACGCCCTCGGATCCCTTGGTCTCGCTGCCGACCCGCACCACGACCAGGCCGCGGGCGTTGGCCCTTGCATCACGCTGGATCACTCCGGCGACGATGTCGCCCTCGCGGGCGGCGAACTCACCGAAGTTCTTCTCGTTCTCCGCGTCGCGCAGACGTTGCAGGATCACCTGACGGGCCGTGGTGGCGGCGATCCGACCGAAACCGTCTGGGGTGTCGTCCCATTCGTTGATCAGGTTGCCGTCTTCGTCGGTCTCACGGGCCATCACCTTGACGATCCCGGTCTTGCGGTCGATGTCGATGCGGGCCTCGGCTTCGTGCCCCTCGGTGTGGCGATACGCGGTGAGCAACGCGGACTGGATCATCTCCACCACCGCGTCGACCGCAATTCCCTTGTCGACCTCGATGGCATGTAATGCCGCCATGTCGATGTTCACGCTTCGGCCTCCTTCTCTGGCTCGCCGGCCAGTTCGAGCTCACGCCGGTCTGGCGGCGAGAACTCAACCTGGACAACGGCTTTCGTAATAGTGTCGCGGGGCACCTCGCGAATGGCGTACTTGCCTCGGCCGCCATCGGCGACCACCAGTGCCACGTTGCTCGTGCCAAGTTCACCCAACCGTCCGGTCACCTGCGAACCGTCGGACAGCGTCATCTCCACCACGCGTCCCCTGGCTCGCCGGAAGTGCCGGTCGGACGTCAGCGGCCGGTCGACGCCGGGTGACGTCACCTCGAGTACGTAGGGCGGGCCGTCGTCATCGAGCTGGTCGAGCAGTTCGGCCGCCGATCGCGCCAGTACGGCGGCTGCGTCCAGGTCAATGCCCTGGTCACCGTCGGCAACGACGACGATGCGCGGCGGCTTGGCGGTCTCCTGGACGACGACGTCCTCGATGTCGTATCCGGCGCGCGTGAACTCTTCCGCGAGAAGCTCGATCACCTGCTGCTGCGATGGCAGTCGCGCGGACCGCAGCGGGACATCCGATGCCACGGCGAGCTCCTCGTCTTGAGTTGTACGGACACGATCTGGGCTGGATGACCAGGAATCGAGTATCAACGATACGCCAGCGCAGGAGGGCCAACCCGCAAACGGCGGCGCCGTCCAGCCGATCCACAGCCCGTGGCAACTGGCAGGATGTCCTCCGATGTCCAAAGTGCCGAGCGCCCTTCCCACAGTCAGTAGGCGGCGCGTCCTGATCTCCGGCGCGGCCCTGGCACTGCTGTCCACGACGGCCGCGGGCTGCGGTGCACCGGCCAAGAAGCCCGACGTCGACGCGCTCGTCGCGCAACTGGACCGCGCGCGTGCGGACAGTCAGCTGGCGGCCGGAGCGGCGTCTGCGGCCCGTCCAGACGTCGCTGCGGCGCTGACCACGGTGGCTGCCGAGCGTTCCGCACACGTCCAGGCGCTCTCCGACGAGATCACCAGGATCTCCGGCGAGACGCCGCAGACGTCGGCGTCGGCCAGCCCGACGTCGACAAGCACCACCGGCCAGCCGCTCCCGCCGCCCACACCGCGCGACGTGATCGCCGCCCTCAAGCAATCCGCAGACAGTGCCGCGCAGTCGGCCGCGCAGCAGTCTGGCTACCCCGCCGGGCTGCTCGGGTCGATCGCCGCATCGTGCACGGCGGCGTTCACCGTCGGCCTCGACGGCGGGCAGTCGTCATGACGACGCCAGGGACGGCACCGGCGACGAGCCCGTCGCGGCCCCCGAACGGTCCGGACGCCGCGTTGTTCGACGCCGTCGCGAACGAGCACGGCGCGATCTACGGGTACGGCCTGGTGTCGGCGCATTCGACGCCGGACGTCAACGACCTGGTGTCCGACGCGATGGCGGGGCACCGCCAACTCCGTGAGGACGCCATCGCCCGCCTCAAGGGTCGCAACGTGCCCGCCCCGCTGCCCGCGACCGGCTACCAGATGCCGATCGAGGTCGACAGCCCCACCGACGCCGCGAAGCTCGCGTTGCGGATGGAGGAGGACTCCGCGGTGGCGTGGCGCGCGGTGCTCGAGCAGGCGACCGCGGGCGAGGACCGTACCTTCGCAGTCACGGCGCTGACGCAGTGCGCGGTCACCGCGGCCAAGTGGCGCGACGTGCTGAAGGTGGTGCCGAACACCGTGCCGTTCCCCGGCGGCACCGAGTAGGGCGCGCTAGCCCGTAACGAAGGCCGAGATGGCTGCAGAAATTTCAAGGCCTGCGTCGTCGACGGCGATCTCCCGATTCTCGCCGGTGAAGCGGTTGCGCAGCTCGACAGTCCCGTCGGCCCAGCCGCGGCCCACCACCACGATCCACGGCACGCCCACCAGCTCGGCGTCCTTGAACTTCACTCCCGGCGAGGCCTTCCTGTCGTCCAACAGCACCTCGACGCCGAGACGATCCAACGCGCCTGCCAGCTCGGTGGCACCGGCGCGGGCCTCCTCATCCTTGTTCGCGATGACCACGTGGGCGTCGAACGGGGAAACCGATGCGGGCCAACGCAATCCGAGCTCGTCATGGTGCTGCTCGGCGATCACGGCCACCAACCGGGACACCCCGACACCGTAGGAGCCCATGGTCAACCGCACCGGTTTGCCGTTCTCGCCGAGGACGTCGGCGCTGAACGCGTCGGCGTACTTGCGGCCCAACTGGAAGACGTGACCGATCTCGATGCCGCGGGCGCTCACCAGCGGACCGGCGCCGTCGGGTGACGGGTCACCGTCGCGGACCTCCGCGACGTCGATGGTGCCGTCGGCCACGAAGTCACGACCGGCAACCAGCCCCGTGACGTGCTTACCGGGTTCGTTGGCGCCGGTGATCCACGTGGTGCCGTCCACCACACGTGGATCGATGAGGAAGCGAACGCCGTTGTCCAGCAATGCCTTCGGACCGATGTAGCCCTTGACGAGGAACGGGGTCTTGGTGAAGTCGTCGTCGCCGAGCATGACGTACTCGGCGGGTTCCAGCGCAGCGCCGAGTCGCTTGTCGTCGACGTCGCGGTCGCCGGGCAGCCCGATCGCCAGCAGCTCCCACTCCCCACCGGGGACCCTGGTCTTCAACAACACGTTCTTGAGCGTGTCGGCCGCGGTGACGGTGCGGCCGAGATCCGCGCCGTTGGCCCAGTCGACCAGGGTGGCGATCGTCGGGGTCTCCCCCGTGTCGTAGACGACCGGCTCGGGCAGCCCGTCGATCGGCAACGCGTCGGGCGCCGTGGTGACGACCGCTTCGACGTTGGCCGCGTACCCCGACTGCAGGCAACGCACGTAGGTGTCCTCGCCCACCTCGCTCTCGGCGAGGAACTCCTCCGAGGCGCTGCCGCCCATGGCGCCGGACGTCGCCGCGACGATCACGTACTTCACCGCCAGCTTGGCGAAGATCCGTTGGTAGGCCTCACGATGCGCGTGATAGGCGTTCTTGAGGCCGTCGTCGTCGACGTCGAACGAGTACGAATCCTTCATGATGAATTCGCGGCCACGCAGAATGCCTGCGCGCGGCCTGGCCTCGTCGCGGTACTTGGTCTGGATTTGGTACAGCCGAAGCGGAAAGTCCTTGTAGGAGCTGTACTCCCCCTTGACGGTGAGCGTGAAGAACTCCTCGTGGGTGGGGCCAAGCATGTAGTCGTTGCCACGGCGGTCCTTGAGCCGGAACACGCCGTCGCCGTACTCGGTCCAGCGGTTCGACGTCTCGTACGGTGCACGCGGCAACAGCGCAGGGAACCGGACCTCCTGAGACCCGACCACCGCCATCTCGTCGCGGATCACCTTCTCGATCTTGTTCAGCACCTTGAGCCCAAGCGGCAACCAGCTGTACAGGCCGGGCCCGACGGGCCGGACGTAACCGGCGCGGATCAAGAGTTTGTGGCTGGGCACTTCGGCGTCTGCCGGGTCCTCGCGCAGCGTGCGCAGGAACAGCTCGGACATGCGGGTGATCACAGCCGACAACCTTAGCGACCACGGCGAACCCCTCCTTCACGTGCGTACCCGACCCGAAATTAGGATCCCCCGTCGCTTCGCTCGCCCCGGTTCACGATCCCCCGTCGCTTCGCTCGCCCCGGTTCAGTCCCTGGCCTGCCACGTGCAGACACACGCCTCGTTACCTTCGGGATCGGCGAGCACCCAGAACGCGGGCGCCCTGACGTCGCTCAGCAGTGTGCCGCCCGCGGCGATCGCGGCTCGGACCCTGGCCTCCCCATCGTCGTGCGGCACGTCGACGTCGATGTGGATGCGGTTGCGTTGCGGGCGGGGCTCGTCCATCTGCTGAAACCAGATCGCCGGACCGCGCCCCATCGGGTCGATCAACCCCGCAGTCAGGTCGGATGGCCCCACCTCACCGACGTAACCGGTGACCGCCTGCCAGAACGGCCTGACCTTGCCGATGTCCATGGCGTCGATGGCGATCTCGAGTCCCTGCAGCCTGCCCGCCCGGTCACCGCTGCCGGGGCCCGTCGTGAACCCGCGCGACGCCAGTGCCTCGGACACCGCGCAGGCCAGCCGAACCTCGAGCGCGGTGACCAAACCGCCCAGCGGGGGCATCAGCCGTAGCAGGGCGCGCTCGGCCTGGATGTCCACGGTGAGACGGTCCTGGCCGTCGGTGCCCACGCCAGCGGCGGCGATCGTGGCGATCTCTGCGGCCTGCACCAGCGAGGCCACGTCGATCTCGGTGTACACCGCGCCGAGGACGAGGCGCCAGCCGAGCGGGCTGACGGCGTCGGAGACCTGCTGGCGGGTGAGCTGCGAGTGATCGGGCATGGCGGCCACGCTAGCGCTACAGCTCGCCTGCCTCCACCGCTTCGCGGGTGTGCTGCGCCCTGGCGATGTCCTTGGCGGAGAAGCCGATCCAGAATGCGGCAATGCCGACCAGGATCGCGATGCCAGCCACCCAGAGCAGCGAATAGGTGTAGCCGTAGCCGAGTGCGTCGAGTTGGGCGGGCGTCATGTTCTTCACCGCACCGGTGGTGCCGCCGAGGTAGAGGGTGCGCGACGTCTGCACCGCCATGATCACCACCAGGACGAGGGGTCCACCGAGGTTCTGCACCATCAATGTGATGGCCGAAACGGGCCCGATCTCCCGAGGTCCAACCCCGGCAACCGCGCACAGCGGCAGGACCACCGAGATGACTCCGATTCCGAAGCCGCCCACCACGATTGGCAGGAACAAGTCGGGGAAGTACGGGATGTCGCGGGTCAGCGTCGAGCCGAACAACATCGCCGCGAGCACGAACAGTCCGCCGCCGATGATCAGCCAGCGCGGCGCGATCAGCGGCGCCAGTCGGGTGGCCAGCACGTTGCCGACGCCGACGGCCACCGCGAACGGCAGGAAGCAGATCCCGGCCCGCAGCGCGGAGTAGCCGAGGACGTCCTGGGCCAACAGCCCGACCATCACGGTCACCGTCAGCAGCACACCGCCACCGAGGAACCACGCGATGAACGTCGCCACCCGGTTGCGATCGTTGAACACCGAGAACGGCACCAACGGGTTCTCGGCGGTGCGCTCGGCGAACAGGAACGCGATGAGGAAGATCACCGCGGCGACGGCGGCCCCGATCACCCACGGGTCGATCCAGCCGCGGGGCGGTCCCTGGGTGAACACCAGCACCGCCGCCGTGCACCCCAGCGTGGCCAGCAGCGCACCTGTGATGTCGAGTTTGAGCCGTTCGTGGTGCGTCTCGCGGATCCGCATGGCGGCGATCGCGATGATGACGATGCCGATGGGCACGTTGATCAGGAACGCCAACCGCCAGGAGATCACGGTCAGCAGGCCGCCGAGCACCAGGCCGAGCACCGATCCGGTGGCCTGCATCCCCGCCGAGACCGCCATCGCCTGGTTGCGGGCGTGCCCGACGGCATAGGTGGTGGCGATCAGCGCGAGGCCGGTCGGTGCCGACACGGCCGCCCCGACGCCCTGCAGCGCGCGGGCCGCGATCAGCGTGTACTCGTCGGTGGCCAGTCCGCACACCAGCGACGCGATGGTGAACACGCCGACGCCGGACAGGAACGCACGCTTCTGCCCGATCGCGTCGCCGACCCGGCCACCGAGCAGCAGCAGGCCGCCGAACGTCAGCACGTAGGCGGTGATCACCCAGCTCTTGCCTGCATCCGACAGATCGAGGTCGGCCTGCATGCGCGGCAGCGCGACGATGACGATGGTGCCGTCCAGCGTCGACATGAGCTGCATGCCGGTGATCGCGACGATCGCAATCCCGAGCACCGACGACGAAAGTGGCGTGTTGGTGCGCTCCGTCGACCCTGACGAACCCCCCGCGACAGACATGGCTTGCCACCCTACCCAGATCCGAATTCGGCGGGGTTCAGGGGCGCGGCGCGACTAGAGCTCGCGCCTGCCCGACGTCGAGCTAGAGTTCGCCTGCGTCGATCGCGTCCTTGACTTCCTGGGCGTGGGCGACCTGCTCGGCAGTGTAGCCGATGAACAGCGCGACGGCGCCGACGACGACGGCGACGGCCGCCACCCACAGCAGGCCGTAGGTGTAGCCCTGATCGAGGGCGTGCAGTTGCGCGGTGTCCATGTTCTTCACCGGGCCCGTCGTGCCGCCCAGGTAGAGCGTGCGCGAGGTGATGACGGCCTGGATGATGGCCAGCACCACGGGGCCGCCGAGGTTCTGCAGCATCAGCGCGATCGCCGAAACGGGGCCGATCTCGTCGAAGCCGACGCCCGCGATGGCCGACACCATCAGCGGCACCACGATCATGCCGATGCCGAATCCACCGACGGTGATGGGGATGACCAGGTTGGGGAAGTACGGGATGTCGCCGTGCAGCGTCGAGCCGTAGAGCATCGCCGCGAGAACCATCACGCCGCCTGCGATCACCAGCACCCGCGGCGGGAACCGCGATGCCAGCGCCGAGGACAGCCCGAGGCCGATGCCGAGCGCGATGACGAACGGGATGAAGCCGATGCCCGCCTTCAGCGCGCTGTAGCCCATGATGTCCTGCACGTACAGACCGATCAGTACGGTCAGCGTGAACATCACGCCACCGGCGAGGAAGACGGCCGCGAAGGTGGCCACCCGGTTGCGGTCGCGGAACAGGCTGAACGGCACGACGGGGTTGATCGCCGTGCGCTCGACGTAGAGGAAGGCAGCGAAGAACGCCATCGCCGCCAGGCAAGAGCCCAGCGTCAGCGTGGACGTCCAGCCCTTTTCAGGGCCCATCGAGAATCCGAACACCGCCGCCGTGCACGCCAGCGTGGCGAGGACGGCGCCCGTGGCGTCCAGCTTCATCGGCTCGCGATGCGTCTCGCGCAGGGTGGTGCGGGCCAGGTAGATCATCACGATGCCGATCGGCACGTTGACCAGGAAGGCCCACCGCCAGGACACCTCGGTCAGCGCCCCGCCGACGACGAGGCCCATCACCGAGCCGACGCCGGTCATGGCGGCGAAGACGGCCGTCGCGGCGTTGCGCGCAGGCCCCTTGGGGAACGTGGTGGCGATCAGTGCCAGGCCGGTGGGTGACGCGATCGCCGAACCCACGCCCTGGAGCAACCGCGCCAACACCAGGGTGGGCTCGTTCCAGGCGATGCCGCACAGGATCGAGGCGATGGTGAACAGCGCGACGCCGACGATGAAGGTGCGCTTGCGGCCGATGGTGTCGCCGAGGCGGCCACCAAGCAGCATCAGGCCACCGAAGGTCAGCACGTAGGCGGTGATGACCCAGCTGCGGCCGGCGTCGGACAGGTTGAGCTCGTCCTGAATCTTAGGAAGCGCGACGATGGCCACGGTGCTGTCCATGGTGGCCAGCAGCTGCATGCCGCCGATGGCGATGACCGCGGCCAGGAACCGGCGCGACGGCAGCCACTCGGGGTACCAGCCACTTCGCCCGATCGTCGACTGCCCCGCGTGCACGGGCAGCGCACGGTTGCTGGCGCGTTTAGCGTCACTCCGGCCTTCAGTAGCCGCCGCGCGCTCTGCGTCGTTGAGAGCCGTCATGGCGGGTTACCTTACAGTAATCTTAAGAATCCTTTAACTGCCGAAGGCCGCCACGGACCCGATCACGATGATCGCGGGAGGCCTTATGCCCTCCGCGCGGATCTGTTCTGGCGCGTCGGCAAGCGTGGTGCGCAGGGTCCGCTGTGCGGCGGTGGTGCCGTGCTGGACCACCAGGACCGGCGTTTCCGCAGCTCGGCCGCCTTCTTGCAAGACCTTGGCGAACAGCTCGATGCGCTCGACGGCCATCAGCAGCACGATCGTGCCCGACAGCGCCGCCAGGGCATTCCAATTCACTAACGATTCGGGATGGTCGGGCGCAACATGGCCGCTGACCACCACGAACTCGTGTGTGACGCCTCTGTGGGTGACCGGAACGCCGGCCAGCGCGGGCACAGCTATGGCACTTGTCACACCGGGCACCACGGACACCGCAATGCCCGCATCCGCGCACGCGAGCACCTCCTCGTAGCCGCGGGCGAAGACGAACGGATCGCCACCCTTGAGCCGCACCACGAACTTGCCCGCCCTGGCCCGGTCGATCAGTACTTCGTTGATCGCGTCCTGGGCCATCGAGCGGCCATAAGGGATCTTCGAGGCGTCGATCATCTCCACGTGCGGTGCGAGCTCGGCCAGCAGTTCGGGCGGCGCCAGCCGGTCGGCGACCACGACGTCCGCCTGCGCGAGGAGCCTGCGGCCGCGGACCGTGATCAGCTCGGGGTCGCCGGGCCCACCGCCGACGAGGGCTACCGCGCCGCGCAGTCCGTCGGGCACCTCGTCGGTGATGACGCCGCTCTGCAGTGCCTCGCGGATCGCGGTGCGGATGGCAGCGGAACGGCGGTGCTCTCCCCCGGCGAGCACGCCGACCGAAAGGCCGTCGTACTCGAACGACGCGGGCGTGACGGCGGTGCCGTCGCGGGCGGCGTCGGCCCGTACGCAGAAGACGTGGCGGCGTTCGGCCTCGGCGACGACGGCGGCGTTCACTGCCGGGTCGTTGGTGGCCGCGATCGCATACCAGGCGCCGTCGAGATCGCCGTCGCGGTAGTCGCGCAGTTCCAGTGTGATGCCCGCGGTGGCCTCCACCGCCGGACCTGCCGCAGTGGCGATCACGTGCACGTCGGCGCCGTTGGCCAGCAGCAGGGGCAACCGACGCTGGGCGACCGTGCCGCCGCCGACCACGACCACTTTCCGCCCAGTTAGGCGCAGGCCGACGAGGTAGGCGTTCTCGGTCACTGGGCGAGCTTAGAGGCTGCCGCCGCGGCGACGAAGCGGGTCGCCGCGGCTGGATGTGCGGCGGCGTGGGTGTGCAGATAGCCGGCATGCACCCCTGAGTGCACGGCGCCGTCTGCCACGACGTCCGAGGGACGCCTGCCGAACCGCCACGCCGGCTCGTAGTCGTGCCCGAATGTCACGGCGGTGCGATGGAATTCGTGGCCGACGATCCGCGTGCCCGCGGCGTGCAGCGTGGAGTCGGCCGTCGCGACGGCGTCGCGGTACCCCAGCGTCAGCCGCTCGGTGAACCGGGCCGAGCCGGACAGCACGCCACACATCGGGATGCCGTCGAGGTCGTCGACGAGATAGGTCAGTCCGGCGCACTCGGCGTGGATCGGCGCCCCCGATGCCGCGAGCTGCCGAACCTGCTGGCGTGCAACGTCGTTGGCGGATAGCTCGGCGGTGAACTGCTCGGGGAAGCCGCCTGGCAGCACCAGCGCCGCGGTGTGCGGGGGTAGCGCCTCGGTCAGCGGATCGAACTCGACGACGGCGGCTCCAGCGGCGCGCAGCAGTTCGGCGTGCTCGGGGTAGCCGAAGCTGAAGGCCTTGCCTGCGGCCAGCGCCACGACGACGTCATCGGCGGCATGCTCGGCGACGGCGGGATTCCATGCGGCGTCGGCGACGCGGGAGCCGGCTGCGTCCACGACCGCGGCGAGGTCGACGTGACGGGCGACCAACTCGGTCATCGCCGCGACGGCCTCTTGCGCGAGCCTGCCGTGCTCTACCGCCGTCACCAGGCCGAGATGCCGTGAAGGAATGGATAATTCGTCGGCCCTCGGGATCGCCCCGAGCACGGGTACACCCGTCTGTTCGCAGGCCTGCCGCAGCACCTGCTCGTGGCGTGGCGTGCCGACCCGGTTGAGGATCACGCCCGCGATCCGGACCGAGTGGTCGAACGTCGCGAAGCCGTGCAACAGCGCGGCCACGCTGTGACTCTGGCCCCTGGCGTCGACGACGAGCACGACCGGCGCACCGAGCAGGCCCGCGACGTGCGCGGTGGAGCCTTGGGCCGGGCCGACGGACTGTTCCGAGATCCGGCCGTCGAACAGTCCCATCACGCCCTCGACGACGGCGATGTCCGCCCCGAGGGTGCCGTGCTGGAAGAGCGGCCCGATCAGAGGCTCCCCGACCAGCACCGGGTCGAGGTTGCGACCAGGCAGTCCGGTGGCCAGCGCATGGTAGCCGGGATCGATGAAGTCGGGGCCGACCTTGAACGGTGCGACGCGGTGTCCGGCCCGGCGCAGGGCGCCCATCAGCCCGGTGGCCACCGTGGTCTTGCCGCTGCCCGACGCGGGTGCGGCGATCACGACCGCAGGCGTACTCACGTCACTCCCCACTCCCCGCGACCCCACTCCCCGCGACCCCACTCCCCGCGAGCGTGCGTGTCTGTTGCCCGACACGCCGCAAAATGGGAGCACTTTGCGCGCGCTCGATCGCGACGAACGCGCGCACGATCGCAACGAGCGCGCGCAGATGTTGGAAAGTATCCGGCGTGTCGCCCGCAGACACGCGCGCTCGCGGAAGGGGTGCTCACCACTCGATGCCGCGCTGACCCTTGCGGCCGCTGTCCATCGGGTGCTTGACCTTGGTCATCTCGGTCACCAGGTCGGCGGCATCGAGAAGTGCAGGCGGCGCATCCCTGCCGGTGATCACGACGTGCTGATGGCCGGGGCGCGAAACGAGGGTCGCGACCACGTCGTCGACGTCGACCCAGCCCCACTTCAGCGGATAGGTGAACTCGTCGAGCACGTAGAAGTCGTGGCGATCCTCGGCCAGCCTGCGGGAGATCTCGGCCCAACCGTCGGCGGCCGCGGCGGCGTGGTCGTCGTCGCTGCCGGGCTTGCGTGACCACGACCAGCCCGCGCCCATCTTGTGCCATTCCACTGGCCCGCCGATGCCCTGCTCGTCGTGCAGGCGGCCGAGTTCGCGAAAGGCCGCCTCCTCGCCCACCTTCCACTTGGCGCTCTTGACGAACTGGAACACCGCAATGTCGAAGCCCTGGTTCCAGGCGCGCAACGCCATCCCGAACGCCGCGGTGGACTTGCCCTTGCCGGGCCCGGTGTGCACCGCGAGCAGGGGGGCGTTGCGCCGGGCTCTGGTGGTCAGCCCGTCGTCGGGTACGGTGAGCGGTTGGCCCTGTGGCATCGAATCTCTCCCTGCCAGTAGATCAAGCGGCGCCGAGCTCGGCCCCGGACTTCACCAAGCGGGTCAAGGCATCCGCCCGGAGCTCGGAGAGCCGGACCGCGGGCGCGCCAAGGTGGTTGGCCAGGTCCTCGGCCAAACCCAGTCTCACATAGGACGTCTCGCAGTCCACCACGACCGCGGCGGCGCCCTCGGCCCGCAGCAGTCTGGCTGCGCTCCTGGTGCGACCCAGCGGGTCGGGACCACCGGTGGCACGGCCATCGGTGAGCACCACCACCAGGCTGCGGCGCGCGCGATCGCGAGCTCGTTCGCGCAACACCACGTCCCGCGCCGCCAGCAGACCCTGCGCCAGCGGGGTCTTGCCACCAGTGTCGAACCGCGCCAGCCTGCGGCTTGCGATGTGCACCGACGACGTTGGCGGCAACACCAGGTCTGCCTGCTGTCCGCGGAAGGTGATGACGGCGACCTTGTCGCGGCGCTGATACGCGTCGCGCAGCAGCGACAGCGTGGCCCCGCCGACGGCCGCCATCCTGTCGCGTGCGGCCATCGATCCGGAGGCGTCGACGACGAAGATCACCAGATTGCCTTCGCGCCCTTCGCGAATCGCGCGGCGCACGTCGTCGGGTACCACCGAGACCCGACCGGGCCGCTCTTGGTGGCGCGCGGCGGCGAGCAGGGTGCCGAACAGGTGCACGCCGTGTCCGGCGTCGGGATCGTCGGTTGCCGACACCGTTGTCCCCGTCCGGTTCCTGGCCCGCGAGCGACGGCCAGGTGCGCCCTCGCCGACCCCGGGCACCACCAGCGCCTTGGTCCGGAAGGCCGCCGCAGCCGGTGCGTTCGGCCGCGAACCGCCCGAGTGCGAACCGCCCTGGGGTGCAGCCTGATCCGGTGCTTCACCGGAGTGCCCACCGCCGCCGGGCGGATCGGGCTCCGGGTCGTGCTCGGCTTCGGGTTCGGGCGGCGGGTCACCGGCTTGGGCGAGCGCCTCGTTGAGCTGTTCGGGGTCCAGCCCCGGATCGTCGAAGGGGTCGCGACGACGCCGGTGCGGCAGGGCAAGTTCGGCCGCGACGCGAATGTCGTCGGCCACCACGGTTGGCGCGCTCTCCCCCGCATCGGCTGCGCGTAAGGCCGCGTGCGCCACCGCCGTCCTGGCCACCACCAGGTCGGCACGCATGCCGTCCACGTCGAACGCCGCGCACAGCGACGCGATGCGCCGCAACTCCCCATCCGGCAACACCACGTCGGCGACGGCCGCGCGGGCGGCAGCGATCCGGCGCGACAGATCCGCGTCGTCGTCGGCGTAGCGCGCGGCAAACCCCTCGGGGTCGGCCTCGAACGCCATGCGCCTGCGGATCACCTCGACCCGCACGTCGACGTCGCGGGACGCGGACACATCGACCGTCAACCCGAATCGGTCGAGCAACTGCGGACGCAGTTCGCCCTCTTCGGGATTCATGGTGCCGATCAACACGAACCGGGCCTCGTGGCTGTGCGAGACGCCGTCGCGTTCCACGTGCACCCGGCCCATCGCGGCCGCGTCGAGCAGCACGTCGACGAGGTGATCGTGCAGGAGGTTGACCTCGTCGACGTAGAGCACGCCGCCATGCGCGCGGGCCAGCAGGCCTGGTGAGAATGCGTGCTCGCCGTCGCGCAGCACCTTCTGCAGGTCTAGTGACCCGACCACGCGGTCTTCGGTTGCGCCGATGGGCAATTCGACGAGGCGGGCATCAGCGTCGACAGCGGACAGCACCGTCGCAAGACCGCGCACGGCCGTCGACTTCGCGGTGCCCTTCTCGCCGCGGATCAGCACGCCGCCGATCTCGGGCCGTACCGCGCACAGCACCAGCGCGAGGCGCAGCTGATCCTGTCCGACGAGTGCGCTGAACGGGTAGGAGGCCGTCACGGGTTGCCGTGAATTCCGGCGCGCACCATCGGGACGTGCGGAATTCCGTCGTCGAGGAACTCCTCGCCGGAACGGACGAACCCGTTCTTGGAGTACATCTCCTCCAGGTAGGTCTGCGCGTTGATGTGGCACGGGTAGTCACCGACCTCGGCCAGCGCGGCCTGCATCAGTCGGTTGGTGTGGCCGTGGCCGCGGTAGTTGCGCTTGGTGCACACCCTGCCGATCCGGAACGCCTTCTCCCCACCGGGATGTTCCTCCATCAGCCGCAGCGTCGCGATGACTCCTCCATCGGGATTCTCCAGCCAGAAGTGGCGGGTTTCGGCGAGCAGATCGCGTCCGTCGAGCTCCGGATATGGCGTGGCTTGCTCGACGACGAAAACCTCGACGCGCAGCTTGAGCAGTTCGTACAGCGTGGCAGCGTCGAGATCCTTGGCCCAGCTCCGCCTCGGAGCGACCATCACGAAGTCACGGCGGGCACTTCATTGGCCTGCCGGTCGAGCTTGAGCGCCTTGGTGCCCCAGTCCCATACCTCCGCGAACAGCTTTGGCTCGTTGGACAACTCGGTGCCAAGCGACGGCACCATCTCCTTGAGCTTGGGCTGCCAGCCCTCGAACCGGTCGGGGAAGCAGCGCTCGAGCACGTCCAGCATCGCGGGCACCGCGGTGGATGCGCCGGGCGATGCACCGAGCAGGCCGGCCAGGCTGCCGTCGGCGGCCGCGATCACCGTGGTGCCGAACTCCAGCACACCACCGGCACCCTTGCGCCGGATCACCTGCACCCGCTGACCCGCGACGTCCAGTTCCCAGTCGGAATCGACGGCGCCCGGCGCGAATTCACGCAGCGCGTCCACCCTGTCGGCCTCACTGAGGCGCAGCTGGCCGACGAGATAGTTCACCAGGCTCATCTCGGTGAGCCCGACGCCGAGCATCGAAGCCAGGTTGTTTGGCTTCACCGAGAACGGCAGATCGGTGATCTTGCCCTGCTTGAGGAACTTCGGCGACCAGCCCGCGAACGGGCCGAACAACAGCCAGGACTTGCCGTTGATGACGCGGGTGTCCAAGTGCGGCATGGACATCGGCGGCGCGCCCATCGGCGGCTGACCGTACACCTTGGCCTGATGTGCGGCCGCCAGTGTCGGGTCGCCGGTGCGGAGGAACTCGCCGCCGACCGGGAAGCCGCCGAAACCCTTGGCTTCCTTGATGCCGGACTTCTGCAGCAGTGGCAGGGCGCCGCCACCGGCACCCACGAAGACGAACTTCGCGTCGATCTTGCGCTTCGCACCGGTGCGACGGTTGGTCACCTTCAGCGTCCAGCGGCCGTCGGACCCCTGACTCAGGTTCTCCACCTCGTGTCCGAACAGCGTCGTCGTACCGCGCTGGGCGCCGTAGCCGATGAGTTGGCGTGACAGCGAACCGAAGTCGACGTCGGTGCCGTCAGTGGTCCAGTTGAGTGCGACGGGCTCGGAGAAGTTGCGCTTGGCGGCCATCAGCGGCAGCCGGCGGGCGAACTCGTCTTCGTCGTCGATGTACTCCATGGACGCGAACAGCGGGTTCTTGACCAGCGTCTCGCGCCGGCGCTTGAGGTAGTCCAGGTGCTCGGCGCCGTGCACGAAGGACACGTGTGGGATCGCGTTGAGGAAGCTGCGCACGTCGGGCAGCACGCCGTTCTCCACGGCGTGCGCCCAGAACTGGCGGGAGACTTGGAACTGCTCGTTGACGTGAACCGCTTTGGTGATCTCGATGGTGCCGTCGGACCGCTGTGGGGTGTAGTTCAACTCACACAGGGCCGAGTGTCCGGTGCCCGCGTTGTTCCACGGGTCGCTGCTCTCGGCGGCGGCGCCGTCGAGGCGCTCGATCAGCGTGATCGACCAGTCGGGCTCGAGCATGCGCAGCAGGGCACCGAGCGTCGCGCTCATGATGCCAGCGCCCACCAGCACGACGTCCGTCGTCGTCGTGTTGGATTTCGTAGTCTTGGATCCGTTGGGCTCAGACACCTGTTCGTTGATCCTTCGCAATCGCACGTCCGCTTGATGCGGCCTACCTACTAGTAGGTTATCCCGCCGCTCCCAGCTCCAACCCGCCAACCGGCCTCCGCTGACGTCCGTTGCATCACAGTGCGCGGTTAAGGTAGCTGTCGTGAGTTCGTCGGCGTCCGGATGGGAGCCCGACGTGCTGCCCGGGTACTGGCGGCAGACCATTCCTCTCGGCCCGGATCCCGACGGGGAGGGCGAGCTGGTGGCCACGCTCGTCCGGCGCGGGGACGCCGCCGGCGCGCAGCACGCCGTGCTCGCGCTGCACGGATATACCGACTACTTCTTCAACGCCGAGCTGGCCGACCACTTCGCCGCCCGCGGCTTCGCGTTCTACGCCCTTGACCTGCACAAGTGTGGGCGATCGTGGCAACCCGGCCAGACGCCACACTTCACCACCAATCTGGCCAGCTACGACGCGGAACTGGACCGCGCGCTGGAGATCGTCGCGGCCGACACCGACGGGGCAACGGTGTGTCTGTTCGGCCACTCCGCCGGCGGGCTCATCGTCACCCTGTGGCTGGACCGGCTGCGCCGCCGCGGTGAGGCCGGCATGCGCAACGTCGCTGCGCTGATCCTCAACAGCCCATTCTTCGACCTGCAAGGCCCTGCCGTCCTGCGCACCCCGCCAACGGCGGCAGCGCTGGTGGCCCTCGCCCGGCTGCGCAAGATGCACGTCGTCCGCAAGCCGACACCCGGCGGTTACGGCAGCAGCCTGCACCGCGACTACTCCGGTGAGTTCGATTACAACCTGGACTGGAAGCCGCTCGGCGGGTTCCCTGTGACGTTCGGCTGGATCAACGCGATCCGAAGGGGGCAGGCGCGGCTGCACCGCGGGCTCGACGTCGGTGTGCCCAACCTGATCCTGCGGTCGGACCACAGTGTCAACGAGGCACCCGATCCCGAGCTGATCCA
Source organism: Mycobacterium sp. AZCC_0083 (assembly GCF_014202335.1). GTDB lineage: Bacteria > Actinomycetota > Actinomycetes > Mycobacteriales > Mycobacteriaceae > Mycobacterium. Next base: position 133,493 of record NZ_JACHGP010000009.1, read on the forward strand.
GAAGGGCGATGCCGTGCTCGACGTCGCTCAGATCGCCCGATGGTCGGGGTGCGTCGGCAACCACACCACCGTCGCCCCGATCACCGACGCCAAGCACGACGTGTTCCTGTCGCTGGGGGGTCCCCGCGCGGCGGCCTACCGCGAGTTGGACGGTTGGCTGGATCGACACCTGGGGACCCAAACCCACGACGGCACTCTGCCAAGCACGACACGATCGGAACAGGGCTGAAACTTGGAGCACTACGACCTGACCATCATCGGAACCGGTTCGGGCAACAGCATTCCCGACCCCTCCGTCGATCCCAGGTACCAATCGATGCGCGTCGCGATCTGTGAGGAGGGCACGTTCGGCGGCACCTGCCTCAACGTCGGCTGCATTCCCACCAAGATGTTCGTCTACGCCGCAGAGGTCGCCGAGACCATAAGGAACAGTTCGCGTTACGGCGTCGACTCGAGCATCGAGAAGGTGCGCTGGCCTGACATCGTGTCGCGGGTGTTCGGCCGCATCGACCCGATCGCGGCAGGCGGCGAGACGTACAAGCGGTCGCTGCCCAACATTTCCGTGTACGCCAGCCACACCCGGTTCGGTCCCACCCAGCCCGACGGCCGCTACACGTTGCGCACCGAGGCGGGCGACGAGTTCACCTCCGATCAAGTGGTGATCGCCGCCGGTTCGCGCGTCAACATTCCCCCGGCGATCACCGACTGCGGCGTCCGCTACGAGACCAGCGACACGATCATGCGAATCCCGGCGCTGCCAGACCATCTGGTGATCGTCGGCGGCGGTTTCGTTGCCGCGGAGTTCGCGCACGTCTTCTCGGCCCTCGGCGTGCACGTCACCATCGTGGTGCGCGGTGACGGGCTGCTCACCCACTGTGACGATTCGATCTGCCACCCCTTCACCGAGTTGGCATCGCAGAAGTGGGATGTCCGCACGCACGAGAACGTCATCGGCTCCCATCACGACGGTGACCGGATCGTGCTCGAACTCGACGACGGGAAGACCCTCGGCGCCGACATGCTCCTGGTCGCGACGGGGCGCATTCCGAACGGCGACCGGCTCGACGCCGAACTGGCGGGTGTCCAGGTGGAAGACGGCATGGTGGTGGTCGACGAGTACCAGCGCACCACCGCCCGCGGCATCTACGCGCTCGGCGACGTGTCGTCGGCGTATCAGCTCAAGCACGTCGCCAACCACGAGATGCGCGTCGTGCGCCACAACCTGCTCAGGGACTGGGACGACACCGCCGCGATGACCAAGAGCGACCATCGGTACGTCCCGTCGGCGGTGTTCACCGACCCGCAGATCGCGACGGTCGGGCTCACCGAGGAGGAGGCAAGGGATGCCGGCCACGACATCGTGGTCAAGGTGCAACGCTACGGCGACACCGCCTACGGATGGGCGATGGAGGACGAGCACGGCATCGTCAAGCTGATCGGCGACCGCGCCACCGGCAAGATCCTCGGCGCCCACCTGATGGGCTATCAGTCGTCATCGCTCATCCAACCGATCATTCAGGCGATGAGCCTCGGTCAGACCGCGAAAGAGGTTGCCAGCGGCCAGTACTGGATCCACCCTGCGCTCTCCGAGGTCATCGAGAACGCCCTGCTCGGCCTGACCTAGCCGTAGCGCTCCTCGACCCGCCCGAAGCGCCACACGGCGAGGGCGACCAGCCAGACCACGACGAACATCCCGACGATGATGAAGCCGACGGACTCGAGGTTGGCCGACGCGATGAACGCCAGCGGGCCCGACTCGATGCCGAGCCGGTCGACCAGCAGACCGGTCAGCACGATGACGCCGATGATCAGGGCGACGATCACCGACAGCACCGTGATGGTGAGGTTGTAGTACACCTTGCGGATCGGCTTGAGGAATGCCCAGCCGTAGGCCCGTGCCATGAAGATGCCGTCGAGCGCGTCGAACAAGCTCATCCCCGCGGCGAACAGGACGGGCAGAACGAGGATGGCGTACCAGGGCAGCGTGAATGCGGCCGTCCCCGCCGCCAGCACCAGCAGCGCCACCTGGGTCGCGGTGTCGAAGCCAAGGCCCATCAGCAACCCGACCGGGTAGAGGTGCCACGGCTTGCTCACCCGGCGCATGACGCGCCCGAGCAGCCGTGCCAGGAAGCCGCGGCTGTTGAGTTGGCGTTCGAGTTCGGCCTCGTCGAACTCGCCGCTGCGCATGTTGCGGAACACCTTGGCGATGCCGACCACGGCGAACAGGTTGGTCAGCCCGATCAGGATGAGGAAGGTGCCTGCCACCACCGAACCGATCAGCCCGAGGGTCTGCAGCATCGGCGAACCCTCGTCCTGCACGGGGCCGACGAGCGCCCGCACGCCCAAGGCGAGCAGGAACGCCAGCCCGAATACGACGCTGGAGTGCCCAAGCGAGAACCAGAACCCTGCGGACAGCGAGCGCGTCCCCTCCCCGACCAGCTTCCGCGTGGTGTTGTCGATCACCGCGATGTGGTCGGCGTCGAAGGCGTGGCGCACGCCGAGCAGGTAGGCGGTCACACCGAGTCCGACGCCGAAGACGCCTGCCGACCCGAGCGTGATGTGCTGTGGCGCGACGCCGAGAATGAGGACTCCCCAACCGAACACGTGCAGGAACAGCACGACGCCGCCGATCCCCGCGATCGACGTCCAGTCGGTCCTGTCGAGTCGGGTCGCCACGTTGGTTTCTGGTTGCGTGGCGATGGATCCGACAGTCATTCTCCGACCCTATGCCCGGAACCGATCGTCTGTCTAGCTGTTCAGATGATCAGGAATGACGGGCGCCGATCCAGTGCAGCAGATCGTGCACGATCTCGTCCTCGAGACGGTAACTGACGGCGCGACCCACCCTAGTGCTGGTCACCCAGCCCTGTTGACGCAGCACCCGAAGCGCTTGGGAGGTGGCGTTTTCCGACCGGCCGACGGCGGCGGCCAGATCACTGACGCAGATTCCGGGCGCCCGGTGCAGGCTCAGCAGGATCTCCAGCCGGTTGGGATCGGACAGCAGATCGAAGCGCTGCGTCCAGCCCGTGGTGTCGACGTCGGCAAGTGCCGACGACGCGCGTTCGATCTGTGCCGTCGCGGCGCCATGCGCCGGGGCCTGGTCACGGGGCTCCACACCTGCAATTTAGTCCAGAAAGCCGGGCAACAGAGCGCTCGACGCTCAGATGTCTTAGTCGACGCAGGGGATTTGTCTGCTGTTGATGGGCTGCCCCTGGTCGGGGACGCCGTCCACGGCTGTGTCACCTGCGGCGGGCGAGGGCATCGAATCCAGCAAGGTGGCCGGAGGCGCGTAGCCCGCGCCGAGCACGATCCGGACGTGCCCGGTCGGCACCGTGGCGTCGGCCTGCGGTTCGGTGTCCAGTCCGAGCAGGGTTCCGAGTTCACGTCCGACGGAGTCGGCACCGGCTCCCACGCCGACGGAGTCGGCACCGGCTCCGACGTCGACCGCGGTGCCGGTGGGTTCGCCGGAAGACGCGTTGCGGACCTCCCCGGCACCGTAGCCGCGAGCGTGCAGCGCCTCCGACACCGTGGCGGCCAGGCCCGGGGTGCCGCCGGCGTTGATCACGTCGACGACAGTCGTCGACCTCGGCGTGTTGTCGGGCACGTTGCCTTCGAAGGCGGACGTTACCTGCGCCTTGATCGCTGCGGCGTCGATGATGTTGACGTCCTGACCGTCCACGTTGTCGTAGCGCAGCACCGGCAGCGTCTGAAATTCGACACCACGCCCGGCGAGTTCGGCGATGCGGCGGAACTGATCATCACCCCATCCGGTGGATACGACGACGTCCTTGTCCGCGACCGCAATCAGGCTCTTCAACTTGCTGAAATCGGCGAGCCCTCCGCTGTCCTGGAGCTGGCGCATCACCGATATCAGGAACGCCTGCTGACGATGGGTGCGGTCGAGGTCGCCGTTGTCGAGGCCGTGGCGCTGGCGGACGAATTCCACGGCTTGCTCGGCATCCAACGTTTGGTTGCCCGCCGGAAAGTTGGCGCCGGAGTAGTCGTCGGAAACCGCCGAGTTGAGGCATACCTGAACCCCACCCAAACTTGCCGCCAGATCGTAGAAGCCAGCCAGGTTGATTTCGGCGAAGTAATCGATCGGCACTCCGGTGAGGTTCTGCACCACCTTGAGGGTCGCCGCCCGGCCTGCTTCGCGGCCCTTGCTCTCCAGTGTTTTCTGATCGGCGACACCCTCGTCGGCGAGGTTTTGCTCGGTATCGGCTTTGGTCAGCCCATACGCTTCCTTGATCTTGATGTGGGTGTAACCCGGCACGATGCCGTCTACGGCCACGTAGTCGTCGCGGGGAATCGAAAACGCCGTCACCTGGTCGTCGGCGGCAATGTGAACCAGGATCAGAGTGTTGGTGTTGTACCCGCCGGCATCGGAGTCACCGGCATGCAGCTTGTTCAGTAGGTCCTCTGGCAGATCGTTGCCGTTCTGGTCCTTGCGCGAGTCCAAGCCCATGAGAAGGACATTCATCGCGCCCTTGCCAGATCGGGGAGCGTCAGCCCCCAAGGCGTCCAACGCTCGCGACACGGTGATGCCGTCGGTCACACGGTGCACACCCCACCAACCCACCCCTGTCACCGCCACGACCGCAACCGACGCCAGCGCGAACCCAGCGCGCCCCCACGCCCGCGCCGACCTGCCCGCACCAACGGGCGCACGGTGCCGCGGCTCTCCTTCACCTCGCACGACGGTCATCTACCGACGGATTCTGGCAGCGTCGACTGGACACTTCCTGCCAGGTTCCATCGAATTGCGATGTACCGCTTAGTCCAAGAAGCCGTGCAGCAGAGCAGCCGACGCCCAGATGTGTGCCGTCATCTCCTCGGCTGCTCGATCGCCGTCACCGGCAAGGATCGCCATCACGATGGCTTCGTGCTGTTCGTCGGAGTGCGCGATGTTGCGCGCGAGCAGCGGGATGTGGTCGAGCAGTTCGTTGAGACGCATTCGGTTCTCGGCGACCAGCGCCACCACCGACGGCGCGCCCGCGGCCTCGGCGATGGCAAGGTGCAGCCGCGAGTCGAGCCGCCGGTAGTCCTCGGGCGGGGCGCCGCGCACGTCGGTCAGCCTGCTCCACAGCGTCTCGCGCTCGGTCGCGGCCAGCGTCCTGCCCGCGGCCATCCGCGCTGCGCCGACCTCGAGGATCTCGCGCAGCCGCAGCGCGTCGTCGATCTCGGCGCGGCTGAAATGAACTCCGTCACCGCTGGGTGCGGGGAGCTCGTCGGCAAGGAATGTGCCCCCGTACCGGCCGCGCCGAGACTCCAGGTAGCCCGCCTCGGACAGGGACTTGATCGCTTCCCGGACCGTGTCGCGGCTGACGCCGAGGCGGGTGGCGAGCTCGCGCTCGGGTGGCAGTGACTCACCCGGCGCGAGCACGCCGAGCCGGATCGTCTCGAGCAGCCGGCCGACGGTGTCCTCGAAGGCGTTGCCGAGCCGCACCGGACGCAGCAGAGCCTCGGAGCTGGGCGGCGGATCCGGTTCTTCACCGATCCCCCGGGTCGCTGCGCTGGAGCCGCGCTCGCGTGGACTGCCCTCCGGAACCGACATCAGGACCTACAGCGGCGTCACGTAGGCCGAGCTGATGCCGCCGTCGACCAGGAACGTCGACGCGGTGATGAACGACGAGTCGTCACTGGCAAGGAACGCCACCGCGGCGGCGAGCTCCTCGGGCTCGGCGAACCGGCCGAGCGGGATGTGCACCAGCCGTCGCGCTGCACGCTCCGGATCCTTGGCGAACAGCTCCTGCAGCAGAGGGGTGTTCACCGGTCCCGGGCAGAGCGCGTTGACGCGGATGCCCTGCCTGGCGAACTGCACGCCGAGCTCGCGCGACATCGCCAGCACGCCGCCCTTGGACGCGGTGTAGGAGATCTGTGACGTGGCCGACCCCATCACCGCGACGAACGACGCCGTGTTGATGATCGAGCCCTTCTGTTGCGGAACCATGTGCCGCAGTGCGGCCTTGGAGCACAGGTACACCGACTTGAGGTTGATGTTCTGTACCCGATCCCATGCATCGAGTTCGGTGTTCTCGATGAGGTCGTCCTCGGGCGGGCTGATGCCCGCGTTGTTGAACGCGATGTCGACCGAGCCGTACGTCGAGGCTGCCGTGTCGAACAGCGTGTCGACGGCCACCTTGTCGGCGACGTCGACGGGCACGAACAGTCCGTCGAGTTCGTCGGCGGCCGGCTTGCCCGTCTTGGGGTCGATGTCACCGATCACGATGGTGGCGCCCTCGGCGCGCATCCGCTTGGCGGTCGCGAACCCGATCCCACTCGCGCCGCCGGTGACGACCGCGACCTTGCCCGAAAGCCGTTGGGTCAGATCCATCTAGAGTTCTCCAATCGCAAAGAAGACGTTCTTGGTTTCCGTGAAGTGCAGCGGCGCGTCGGGGCCCAGTTCACGGCCGAGCCCTGATTGCTTGAACCCGCCGAACGGCGTGTTGTAGCGGACCGAGGAGTGCGAGTTCACCGACAGGTTGCCGGATTCCACCGCGCGAGATACCCGCAGCGCCCGCGACAGGTTGTCGGTCCAGATCGACCCGGACAATCCGTACGGTGAATCGTTGGCGAGCTCGATCGCATCGGCCTCGTCTTCGAACGGCAGCACGGTGACGACGGGTCCGAAGATCTCCTCGGTGACCGCACGATCGGTCCGCTGTGGGGTGAGAACCGTTGGCGGGAACCAGTATCCGGGGCCGGTCGGTGCGGAACCGCGGAACGCGACGGGCGCGTCGTCGGGCACGTACGATGCCACGGTGTCGAAGTGCGAACGCGACACCAGCGGACCCATCTCGCTATCGCGCGATGCCGGGTCACCGACGACGACGCCCTTCACCGCAGGCTCCAGGAGTTCCATGAACTTGTCGTAGACGTTGCGCTGAACCAGGATTCGGCTGCGCGCGCAGCAGTCCTGCCCGGCGTTGTCGAACACGCCATACGGCGCGGTGGCCGCGGCCTTCTCGAGATCGCAGTCGTCGAACACGATGTTGGCACTCTTGCCACCGAGTTCCAGGGTCACCCGCTTGACCTGGGCGGCGGCGCCTGCCATCACCTTGACGCCCACCTCGGTGGAGCCCGTGAAGACGATCTTGCGGACGTCGGGGTGACTGATGAAGCGCTCCCCCACCACCGAGCCCTTGCCAGGCAGTACCTGGAACAGTCCGTCGGGAAGGCCCGCTTCCCGTCCGAGTTCGGCCAGCCGCATGGTGGTCAACGGGGTGATCTCGGCGGGCTTCACCAGTACCGCGTTCCCCGCGGCGAGTGCGGGCACGAAGCCCCACGACGCGATGGTCATCGGGAAGTTCCACGGCGCGATGACGGCGACGACGCCGAGTGGCTCGTTGAACGTGACGTCCAGTCCGCCGGCCACGGGAATCTGCTTGCCGGACATGCGTTCCGGGCTCGCCGAGTAGAACTGCAGCACGTCGCGGACGTGACCGGCCTCCCACTCGGCGTTGCCGATCACGTGCCCGGAGTTCGCCACCTCGAGAGCAGCCAGCTCGTCGACGTGCGCATCCACCACGGCGGCGAACGATCGCAAAGCGCTCGCCCGCTCGGCGGGTGCCAGCTTCGCCCACTGCTTCTGCGCGGACTTCGCGCGGGCGATCGCGTCGTCGGTGGCAGGTACGTCGAGCAGTTCGACGGTGCGCAGCTCCTCTTCGGTCGCTGGGTTGATCAGTGTCGACGTGGTCAAGAGGTGGCCCTTTCCGTTGCATATTCCGCCGCTGCCTGCACGACACCGGCGAACAGTCGAAGGTCATCGAGTCGTTCCTCGGGGTGCCACTGCACCGCGAGGACGAACTGTGGCCCGGGAATTTCGACCGCCTCGACGACGCCGTCGGTATCCCACGCCGTGGCGATCAAGCCCTTGCCCAGTTCGGCGATGGCCTGGTGGTGATAGCACTGTGCATCGGTGGACTCGCCGATCAGCGAAGCCAACCGGGTGCCGGGCACGGTGCTGATCACCGATGTGTTGAACACGGCGTTGCCTGCCTGGTGCCAGTTGTGGCCGACGACATCGGGCAGGTGCTGATGCAGGGTGCCGCCGAGCGCCACGTTGAGAACCTGGGCGCCGCGGCAGATTCCGAGCACCGGCAGGCCGCGTTCGAGTGCGCGCAGCACGAGCGCGAACTCCCAGGCGTCACGTTCGCGGGCCGGCTCGTCCGTGGTCGGGTGCGGCGGCTGGCCGTACGAAGCGGGGTCGACGTCCCTGCCGCCGGTGAGCACCAGCCCGTCCAATCCGTCGAGCACCCGATCGGCGATGTCGGCGTCAACCGGTTGCGGCGGAAGCAGCGTGACGATGCCGCCTGAAAGGGTGACGCCTTCGATGTAGATGGCAGGAAGGAAGCTGGCCATCACGTCCCAGACGCCGGTCTTCGCCTGTTGCAGATAGGTGGTGACGCCCAGAACCGGGCGCCGTGCCGTATCCCGTTCAGAGCCGCTCAAAACCGCGCACCCTCTCCCAGTCGGTCACCGCGGAGTTGAACGCATTCAGTTCGATCCGGGCGTTGTTCAGGTAGTGCTCGACGACCTCGTCGCCGAACGCTTCTCTGGCCACCGTCGAGGATTCGAACAGCGCCGCCGCCTCGGCCAGTGTGGTCGGAAGCCGTTCCGCGTCACCGGTATACGCGTTGCCCGAGCATGGGTCGGGCAGCTCGAGCTCGTTGTCGATGCCGTGCAGGCCGCCCGCGATGAGCGCGGCAACGGCGAGGTACTGGTTGACGTCGCCGCCTGGCGCACGGCACTCCATCCGCATGCCGTGCCCGTGGCCGACCACGCGCAGTGCGCAGGTGCGGTTGTCCATCCCCCACGCGACGGCGGTCGGGGCGAAGCTGCCCTCGACGAAACGCTTGTAGGAGTTGATGTTCGGTGCGTAGAACAGTGTCAGCTCGCGCAGCGTGGCCAACTGGCCCGCGATGAAGCTTTGGAACATCTTGGACATGCCGCGCGGCTGATCCTCGTCGGCGAACACCGCCGAACCGTCGTCGCCGCGGAACGAGATGTGGATATGGCAGCTGTTGCCTTCGCGCTCATCGTATTTCGCCATGAACGTGACGGCCTTGCCGTGCTGGTCGGCGATCTCCTTTGCACCATTCTTGTAGATCGAATGGTTGTCGCAGGTGACCAGGGCGGTGTCGTAGCGGAAACCGATCTCCTGCTGGCCGAGGTTGCATTCGCCCTTGACGCCCTCGCAGTACATGCCTGCGCCCTCCATGCCGCGGCGGATGTCGCGCAGCAGTGGCTCCATCCGGGTCGAGGCAAGCATCGCGTAGTCGATGTTGTAGTCGGTGGCAGGCGTCATCCCCCGGTATCCGTTCGCCCACGCTTCCCGGTAGGTGTTGTCGAACACCATGAACTCCAGCTCGGTGGCGGCGACGGCGCCCATCTTGCGTTCCGCGAGCCGGTCCAGCTGCCTGCTCAGAATGCTGCGCGGCGCAGGGACGACCGGGCTGCCGTCGTGCCAGCCGAGGTCGGCCATCACCAGCGCGGTGCCTGGTAGCCACGGCAGCAGCCGCAGCGTGCCGAAGTCGGCCGTCATCACCATGTCGCCGTAGCCGCCCTCCCAGCTCGACATCGCGTAGCCGTCGACCGTATTCATGTCGACGTCGACGGAGAGCAGGTAGTTGCAGCACTCGGCACCGTGGGCGGCGATGTCGTCGACGAACAGGCGCGCCGAGATCCGCTTTCCGGTCAATCGGCCCTGCATGTCGGTGAAGCCAACGATCACCGTGTCGATCTCACCGGCGGCCACTAGGCGCTCTAGCTCCGTTTGCGACAGCATGCCGGGCCGTTCCGTGGATGTCGCCATCGCGGGCCCTCCCTTGTCAGTCATGTCGAAAAGTCAACCATTGGAAACCGTACTGCTACCTAAATCCAGGGCAGTTTTACACAACTGTCACTGCCAAAGGTAGGACACAAGACCAATAGCACTCTAATGTGCCTAGGCAGTGGACCGCCGCATCAACGGCGGACTAGGCCTGACGAAGGAGAATCACCGTGCCCGAAGGTCACGATCTGCCGGAGCTGACCGATGACGAGAGACACCTCGCCAGCCTCGGCTACACGCAAGAGCTGAATCGCTCCTGGTCCGGCTTCAGCAACTTCGCCATCTCGTTCTCGATCATTTCGATCCTTGCGGGCTGCTTCACGTCGTTCGGCCTCGGCTGGAACAACGGCGGCCCTGCGGCGATCGCCTGGGGCTGGCCGATCGTCTCGGTCTTCATCCTGATCATCGGGCTGTGCATGTCGGAGCTCGTCTCCGCCTACCCCACGTCCGGCGGCATCTACTGGTGGGCAAGCAAACTCGGTGGGGCCAAGGCCGGCTTCTACACTGGCTGGCTCAACCTGATCGGACTGATCGCGATCCTGGCGTCGGTCGCCTACGGCGCCGCGACGTTCCTGGACCTCACGCTGGGCACGTTCAGCGAAACCTGGCTCGCGGGCTACAGCTTGACCAGGACGTTCCTCATCTTCCTGGTGATTCTGGCGTTGTCGGCGACGGTCAACATCTTCTCGTCGCATCTGCTCGCGGTGATCAACAACATCTCGGTGTGGTGGCACGTCGCGGGTGCGGCGATCGTCATCGGGATCCTGATCTTCGTTCCGGCGCAGCACGCCAGCTTCGGTGACGTGTTCGCCAAGACCATCAACAACAGCGGCATGTTCGGCGGCACGACGTCGGGCTTCGGTTTCCTGCTCCTGGTGTTGCCGATCTCGGCGATCCTGACGCAGTACACGATCACGGGCTACGACGCGTCCGCCCACCTCTCGGAGGAGACCCAGGGCGCGGCCGACGGCGCGGCCAAGGGCATTTGGCGCTCGATCTTCTACTCGGCGATCGGTGGCTGGATCCTGCTGCTGACGTTCCTGTTCGCCGTGCAGGACTCCGATGCGGTGTCGGCGGGCGGCGGCGCGGTCGCGGTCATCTTTGCGCAGGCGATGGACTCCAAGTGGGTTGGCATCGTGCTCCTGATCTCGACGGCCGGCCAGCTCTTCTGCACCACCGCCTGCCAGACCAGCGCCTCGCGCATGCTGTTCGCGTTCAGCCGCGACCGTGCGGTTCCCGGACACCAGTTGTGGGCCAAGGTCAGCAAGCACAAGATCCCCGCCAACGGCGTCATCGTCACCGCGGCGCTCGCCGCCATTCTGACGCTGCCCGCGCTGGTCCAGGTCGACGTCAACGGCGCACCGGTCCCGATCGCGTTCTTCGCGGTGGTGTCCATCGGCGTGGTGGGGCTCTACCTCTGCTTCGCGGTGCCGATCTACTACCGCTGGAAGGCCGGCGACGAGTTCCCCGTCGGCAAGTGGAACTTGCGTGGACATCACAAGTGGATGGCACCCGTTGCCCTGATCGAAATCGTCGTCACCTCGATCATCGCCATGTTCCCGACGTCCTCGGGCGGCGTGCCGTGGGGTGACGCCTTCGAGTGGAAGTTCGTCAACTACACCCCGCTGCTCGTCGGCGGCGTGCTGATCCTGCTCTACATTTACTGGCACGCCTCGGTGAAGAACTGGTTCACCGGGCCCATCAAGCAGGTCGAACTCACCGAGTCGGGCGAGGAAATCATCCTCGAGACCTGACCGGTGTGGCAGGACGCCGCCGAGCTCACCAGGTGCTGGTGAGCATCACGATCTCGGCGGCCAACTGTACTGAAAGGCAGTGGGGCACGGTTTTGCGGTTGGGCCACAGATCCTCTACCCAAAGAGTTCTCGTACATCCGACGCGGTGATGGCCGACCCGAAGACCTCGCCATCGTCGACGACGGCGGTGAACAGTTCGCGCTTACGCTCCTGCAGCGCGACCACCTTCTCCTCGATGGTGCCCTGCGAAACGAGCCGATAGACCGTCACCGGCCGCGTCTGACCGATGCGATGGGTCCGGTCGATGGCCTGAGCCTCGGCTGCTGGATTCCACCACGGGTCACAAACGAAGCAGTAGTCGGCTTCTGTGAGGTTGAGTCCGAAGCCGCCGGCCTTGAGGCTGATCAAGAACACCTGGTTGGTGCCTGCCCTGAAGCTGCGGATGGCGGCCGCACGCTGGCGCGAACTCGATGATCCGTCCAGGTAGCTGTAACTGACTCCTACTGCGTCCAGGCTCGCTCGCAGGATCTCGAGGAAACCGGTGAACTGGCTGAAGACCAACGCGCTGTGGCCTTCAGACACCAACTCGGGCAACCGTTCGACCAGGAAGTCGACCTTCGCAGCGCCAACGTCGAGCTTTGACTCGTCGACCAATCCGGCATGGAGGCTGAGCTGCCGCAGCAGGGTCAACGACCGGAACACCTGAAACCGGTTCTTCTCCCATTCGCCCAGTAGCCCGAGCACCTTCTGGCGCTCGCGGGCCATCCGGGTGTCGTAGATCTTTCGGTGTTTGGCACTGAGGTCGAGCGTGAGCATCTGTTCTTGCTTCGGCGGCAGTTCCGTCGCGACCTGGCCCTTGGTTCGGCGCAGCATCACCGGCTTTATCCGGCGGCGCAGCACGGGCAACCGTTCTTTGTTGCTTCCCGACTCGATCGGCTTGCGGAAGTAGTCGGTGAACGCCTTGGGCGACGGGAAGAGGCCCGGAGCGGTGATCGACAGCAAGGACCACAACTCCATCAGGTTGTTCTCCATGGGCGTGCCGGTGATGGCCAGTTTGAATCGGGCGGCGAGTCGACGCACGCATTGATGGGTTTTGCTGGTGTGGTTCTTGACGAACTGGGCCTCGTCGAGAATGACTCCCGCCCAATCGATCCCGGCGTACGCTTCGAAATCGATGCGCAGCAGAGCATACGAGGTGACGACGATGTCGGCGTTCGCAGCTTGGTCCGCCAGTGACGTGCCCGATCGGGCTTCCGTGCTGGTGACGGCCACCGCAGTCAGCCCAGGGGTGAACTTGCGGCACTCGTCGACCCAGTTGGTGACCACGCTGGTGGGCGCGACCACCAGGAACCGTCGGGGGCCCCGCTCGGCGGCGCGGGCGATGAGCGCGAGGGTCTGCACCGTCTTACCTAGCCCCATGTCGTCGGCCAGCACGCCACCAAGTTCGTTGTCCCACAAGAACGACAGCCAGTTCAGGCCGTCGCGTTGATAGTCCCGCAGCGTGGCATCGAGACCCTCTGGCACGGCCACCGGAACGGGTGGCCGCGCCGTGGCCAGCCGCGCGAGACTTTCCTGCCAGGCGGCAACCTGCTTGTCGACGACGCCAAGGGCAAGCAGCTCCTCCCACAACGTGACGTTGTAAGAACCCGCATTAACCTTGTCGCCCTCGATCTCGCCGAGCGCCCGCGCTTCCTCGATGAGTTCCCGCAGGCGGAGGAGTTCCGGCGTGTCGAGGCGGAAGTAGACCCCGTTGGGCAGCAGCATATGCGTTGCCCCCGAGGCCAATTCTGCGATGACCGCGGCGATGGGCACCTGTTGCCCGTCGACCTGCACGGAGATGCTGAGGTCGAACCAGTCGTTGCGCACCGGCTCCCCGTCGCCGCTGCTGAACTCCAGCTGCGGAGCGTCGTCCGCGGCACGGAAATCACGTGCGCCCTCGTCTAGCTCGACTGTGAAGGCGTCGCGGCAGTCCAGTTGCGGGAGGATCTCGCTGCAGAGCACCGCGGCCTCGACCAACGTAAGTTCGGTGGCCGAGCGCAAGGTTGCCGTCGATGCCACCGTGGTGGCGTCTGCCGCGGAATTGGCATCGTCGATCGCCAACAACTCGTCAACTACCCCGGCATAGGCAATGCCGCGCAACTTCCGCTGGATATGTTGTGTCGCTTGCTGTTTCCAGGTGTGCGCCGCGGCCGCGACGGCCCGCAGCGCGGGGGTGGCCCGCTCCCAGGCGAGGTCCTCGGCGTCCGCGTCACGGTAACCCGTCCGCTGCGGATGCGAATCGGGATCGAAATCGTGGTGTTTGTCATTCACCTCGTAGCGCGTGCTCCAGAACGCACGGGCGCCATCGTGACTCAGCTTCACCGTCAGTACTGGCAGCGGCCCACTGATGGTGGGCGGGGTGAATAGCCCCTCCTCGATCTCCACCGGCGCGACGTCGACCAACCGTGGGAGCACGTCGAGCGAGAACTCCGCGATCGTCTCGGCGGGAATGTGCACCCGGTCGTTGCGGCCGATAAGGTCCAGCGTGGTACGTCCGGGCACCGGATCGAACCGGCCTAGCCGCAATACCCCGTCGACGACCCTGTACATCCCGTGCGGAGAAGGTGAACCGATCAGGCCCACACCGTCGGGATCACATCGCTCGCCGTCCACGACAAGAACGACCGACATTGTGGCGCCACCGGCGTCATCGGAGACGAAGTCGAGCCGCAACTGCGCATTCTTGATGAAGTCGACGGCTTGCAAACCTTTGGCGGCGACCATGGTGACCCCGACGGCGACGGCGTCGTCAAGCCGCGACCAGAAGGCGGGTGGCACGTGGCTGATGGTCATGGCGTCGCCGATGGGCAGGACACCAGACCTGTTCGCTTCGTTCAGGAGCGCACGGACCGCGGCATACTGGCTCCGATCGAATTCGCCGGCCTCGGCGTGGTACGCCAGGCGTTGCCAGGTCAGGCCGGTCTTGATCCAGGTTCCGCGCTTGCCGACGGTGACGGGGCGCAGCGCGATCGTCGTGCCGGGACGGTACCGAGTAGGTGCTGCGATGGAGAACTCCAACCCGATCGGCGAGGCGTGCTCGCCGCTCAGAGGCGCCAGCTCGTCCAACACCTTGGTGAGAACGGTGCGCCACCCGTCGGTGTCGGGAGGCCGAGACTCACCCTGCGCAGCAGTCAGTAGCAGTGCGACGGCGTGTTTGCAGTAGGCGCCGACAGGGCAGGAGCAGTCGGCCCACACCAGCTCGAGATCGTCGTCGAAGGACTCGAAGTTGACGCTGACCCCGTACACGCGGTCGCCAGAACCGGAACAAAAACCAGTGAGCTCGAGGCCGTCATCGCTCCATGCCGTATCGCGTACACGGCCCTGATTGGCATACCGCAGACCGCGTGTGATCGCCGCATCGTCGAAGTCGGCGAGAAGTTCATCAGTGTCGAGGACGAAGCCGTGGGGCGACAACATAGGCGAAGGATAGAGACGGGCCCCGACATCGTCAGTGACGTCGGGTCGGTGTGTCCGCGCGCAAGGCAGCGGGGCGAATCGCATGCAGCACGGGCGACACTGCGGCCACTTCCGCAACGGACATTGAGTCGCGGTGAGCGATTCTTCCCCTCACCAGGTGCTGGTGCGCATCACGATCTCGGCGGCCAACTGGGCCGTCGACTCGTGCGCGTTGCGCCTGCCGAGCAGCTCGACCAGTCGGTAGTCGCCGTAGACGTAGCGCTGGCTGGCCTTGGCGACGTTGCGGGCCGACGGCGTGCTGACCAGCGCGGTGGTGTTCACCTCCACCGGTGGACAGTGCTCGTCGCGGATCACGCCTGCCTGGTCGGCGACGCACGGGTGGCCGCGGTCGATCACGACCAGTCCGATGAAGCGGTCGAGGCGGGTGGCCGCGAGCTCCCACGCCAGTTCTCCGCCGACGCGATCGCCGACCAGCAGCGCCCAGCGCACCTTGAGGGCGTCCAGGATGCCGACCACCGCCTTGGGGCTCAGCCGCGGGTCGGGTGCGATGACGACGGTCCGCAGCGATGCGGTGTGCAGCCGCTGACAGACGGCGTCGTAGGCCGACGGTCCCTGGTGTGCGGCCCCGAGCAGGACGACGACCGACCCCTTGTCGGGACCCGACACGTCCACGGTGGCCGGGAACCCGTCGACGGTCACCACGGTCGAAGGCATTCGGTCACGCTACAGGGATTGATCGTGTTCGCGGGCGGGTTTTCACTCGGTCCTTACTTTGCAGTCAGCTCGACTCGAGGCGCTGCGCCTGCTTGGTCACGAGTTCCATAAACGTCTGCGGCAGCGTCGCTTTGACGGCGATTGTCGGGTTCGGCGTCGGGAGTGCGATCCCGAACAGGGCCGAACGCCCGACGTTCTCGAAGGAGAAGTAGACGCTGCTGCGCACCGTGCCCAGCTGCATGGTCTGCTCGTAGGCGAGCGCACCGGGGCGCGGTGTCTCGAGCCGGGTGGTGGTCATCGGGATGCCTTGCGATGACCGGTCGAAGAAGGTCTGGAAGCTGGCACACCGCTGCGCCACCGCGTCCAGCGCGTCGAGGTCGAGTGGCCATGACACCACGGTCATCACGATCCGGGCACCGTCGTAGGCCACCACGTACTTCACCGCGCTGCCCGCGCCGCGCTCGGCCGAGGCGGCGATCACTCGGGTGAGTCCGTCCGAGCAGCCCTCGGGACTGGACAGCATCGCCGGTGGTCCGCCCGCGCCGTCGGCCTGGCCGGGTTTCTCGGGGATGCGGTCGTACTGCACGCCGGGCGGGAAGTCGGCGGCGGTCAGAACCGCCGACTCCAGCCGGGCGCCCGGCCAGGTCGCGGTGCCTTCGATGGCGTGTGCGCAGCCGGACAGTGCGGTGGTGATGACCACCAGTACCGCGGCTGCGGTGCGCCGTCCGATCATGTATCGAGGTTACTCAGTCCCGAGGTCACGGTCGGGCGCCTCGGCGCGCCCCGCTCCAGAAGCTCCATGACGGCGTCGACGTCGAGGTGGGCGGCCAGCAGGTCGGCCATCAGGTCGAGTTGGCCGTCGCGGCGCGCGGTGACGTCGACGTCGTCGGCGACCACGAAGCCGCGTCGCCCCGCCGCCTGCGCGGCCTCGGTCAGCCACCGGCGGCGCACGTCGTCGTTGTCGAGCAGGCCGTGCCAGTGGGTGCCGAACACCGCATCGCGACGGATCCCCACTTGAAAGCCGGAGCCGAGCCAGTCGGCCTCGGCACTGCGGGTCAGCTGCCCGTGGTGAATCTCGTAGCCGCGCAGCGGAATACGGCCGCTCCCGTCCCAGAGCTCGAGGGTCTTCTCGGCGGCGAACACGACGTCGGCATCGAGCAGGCCGAGGCCCTCGGTGCGGCCCTTTCCGGATTCCACGGGGTCGTCGATGGTGCGGCACAGCATCTGGAAGCCTCCGCACACCCCGAGCACCGGCCTGCCCGACGCCGCGTGGGCGACCACGCCGTCGGCCAATCCGGTGGCGCGCAGCCAGCCGAGGTCGGACACCGTGGCCTTGCTGCCGGGGATTACCACGACGTCGGAGTCGGCCAGATCGGCGGGATCGGTGACCCACCGGACCAGCACCCCGGGCTCGCAGGCCAGTGCCTCGACGTCGGTGGAGTTCGAGATGCGCGGCAACCGGACGGCCGCCACCCTCAGCCACTCGGTGCCACGCGGTGGTTGAGCCTCCCCCACCGCGTGATGGGCGCGCACGGACAGCGAGTCCTCGGCGTCAAGCCACAGGCCGTCGCTGTACGGGATGACGCCGTAGGTCGGCCTGCCGGTCAGGCGTTGCAACTGGTCCAGCCCTGGTGCCAGCAGCGAGGGATCGCCGCGGAATTTGTTGACGACGAATCCGGCGATCAGGCGCTGGTCGTCGGGTTCGAGCACGGCGACGGTGCCGAACAGGTGAGCCAGCAGCCCGCCGCGGTCGATGTCGCCGACCAGCACGACGGGCAGGTCGGCTGCGCGCGCCAGGCCCATGTTGGCCAGATCGGTTGCCCGCAGGTTGATCTCGGCCGGTGAGCCCGCGCCCTCACAGATCACTGCGTCGAATTCGCTTCGTAGCGAGGCGAGTTCGTCGGCCACCACCGTGGCTAGTTCGGTTCTGTGCTGGAAGTAGTCGGCCGCGCCGACCGAGCCTGCGACCTTGCCGCGGACCACCAGCTGCGAGGTGCGGTCGCCGCTGGGCTTGAGCAGGATCGGGTTGAACCGGACGCTGGGTGCGAGACCAGCGGCGCGTGCTTGCATGGCCTGTGCGCGGCCGATCTCGCCGCCGTCGGCGGTGACCGCCGAGTTGTTGGACATGTTCTGCGCCTTGAACGGCGCGACGCAGATACCCTTGCGGGCCAGCAGTCGACACAGCCCGGCGACCACCATCGACTTGCCTGCGTCCGAGGTGGTGCCCGCAACCAGCAGCGCGCCGGCCATGATCACTTTTCTCTCGCGAGCAGACGTAAATGGCCCTCATTCACGGCGTGTCAGGGCCTTTTGTTGGAGCCGTTGGCGTTCCGCTTGCGGACCGCCAACGGACTGCTCGCGGGGGAACGGTCACTCGGCCAGGGTGAGGATTTCGGCGCCGTCGTCGGTGACCACCAGCGTGTGCTCGAACTGTGCCGTCCACTTCTTGTCGACGGTGGCGACGGTCCAGCCGTCGTCCCAGATCTCGTAGTCCAGCGCGCCGAGGTTGATCATCGGCTCGATGGTGAACGTCATGCCCGGCTCGATGATGGTGTCGACGGCGGGCTGGTCGTAGTGCAGCACGACGAGGCCGTTGTGGAAGGTGGTGCCGATGCCGTGGCCGGTGAAGTCGCGAACGACGTTGTAGCCGAACCGGTTCGCGTAGGCCTCGATCACCCGCCCGACGACCGACAACGAGCGCCCCGGTTTGACGGCCTTGATCGAGCGCATCGTCGCTTCGTGGGTGCGTTCGACGAGAAGCCGGTGCTCCTCGCTGACGTCACCGGCGAGGAAGGTCGCGTTGGTGTCGCCGTGCACGCCGTCGACGAAGGCCGTGACGTCGATGTTGACGATGTCGCCGTCCTGCACCACCGTCGAGTCGGGGATGCCATGGCAGATGACCTCGTTGAGCGACGTGCAGCACGACTTCGGGAAGCCCTTGTAACCCAGCGTCGACGGGTAGGCACCATGGTCGACCATGTAGTCGTGGGCGATCCGGTCGAGGTGATCGGTGGTCACGCCGGGCGCGACGGCCCTGCCCGCCTCGGCCAGCGCATTCGCCGCGATGCGTCCGGCGACCCGCATCTTCTCGATCACCTCGGGTGTCTGCACCCATGGCTCACTGCCTTCCTTCGCGGTCGCCTTCCACGCGTACTCCGGGCGGGCGATCGACTTGGGTACCGGCAGTGTCGGCGACAGGTCTCCTGAACGGAGGGCGGTGCGAACGGGCATCATGCCAGCGTAACCAACATGGCCTCGTTAGCCGCGACGGAACCTCTTCATCACCGCCCTGCGCGGCCCGCGGATGTCGATCGACCCGCAGACGCTGCGCCCGGTGAGGACGACGTGTGGAATGCCCTCGGCGGGTGCGTCCTTGCGGTGATCGCGGGCGCTGCCGACGACCACCTCGACGTCGTCGATCGACGCGCTCGCGCCCTCGGGCAGCCGGATGTCCACCGACCCGAACTTGACGTCCAACTCGATCACCACGATCGGGCCTGCGAAGCGCGCCTTCGTCAGGTCCAGGTCGATCGAGCCCATCCGCCGAACCAAAGCCAGCCGGGTGGGGACCACCCACTCCCCTTGGCGCTTCAGTGAACCGAGCACACCGCGTAGCTCGACGCGGTCGGTCGAGGAGGTGACGATCGCGCCGGGCCCTGGCAGGTCGCCGACCAGGGCGGCGAGTTCGGTGTGCAGGCGCGCCAGCGACACGGCGCCCGATCGCTCCTCGAACTCGTCGATGTCGATCAGCCCAAGCGCCACGGCATTGTGCAGCCTGCGCAGGGTGCCGTTGCGGTCGGCATCGGAGATGCGCAGCGCCGCGACTTCTCCGTTCGCACCGGAGTTGGCGCCCGAGTTCATGCTGGTCATGTTGCGTGCCCCTTCCAAGGGACAGGCTACTCAGGCCAGGTAGTCGGGGGGCAACCCGTTGAGCATGTCCTTGCACATCCGCACCGCGTACTCGGAGCTACCGCCCCCGACGATCAGCGCGGCGAAGGCCAGGTCACCGCGGTAGCCGGCGAACCACGCATGCGAGCCGCCGTTGAACTCCGCCTCGCCGGTCTTGCCGCGCACGTCGCCCGTCCCCTTCAGATCGGTCGCCGTGCCGTTGGTCACCACCAGTTGCATCATCGGGCGCAGGCCGTCGAGCATCTTCGACGAGATGGGCGTGGTGTCGCCCGTCACCTGGGTCTGGCGGCCTTCGATGAGTTGCGGCACAGGGGTTTTCCCTGCAGCGACGGTCGCGGCGGCCAATGCCATGCCGAACGGGCTGACCAGCACCTTGCCCTGCCCGAAGCCGTCCTCGGTGCGTTCGGTGAGGTTCACCGTCGGCGGCACCGACCCGGTGACGGTCGTGATCCCGTCGACCACGTAGTCGGTGCCGATGCCGTACTGCGCGGCGGCCGTGGTCAGGCCCTTCGGCGGCATCCTGCTCGCCAGCTCGGCGAAGGTGGTGTTGCACGAACTCGCGAACGCCCGCGACATCGGCACGGTGCCGAGGTCGAATCCGCCGTAGTTGGGGATCGTGCGTTGGCCGATGTCCATATGGCCTGGGCAGGCCAGCAGCGTGTTGGGGGTCGCCATGTCGCGGTCGATCGCCGCGCCTGCCGTGACGATCTTGAAGGTCGACCCCGGCGGGTAGAGCCCGCTGGTGGCGGTGGGTCCGTCGGCGTCGGCCGCGGAGTTCTGCGCGACGGCCAGGATCTCACCGGTGGACGGCTTGATCGCCACGATCATGGCCTTGCGGCCGACCATGTTGACGGCGTCCTGCGCCGAATCCTGCACGGCGCGATCAAGACTGATGGTCACCGACGGTGACGGTGCTCCCGGCACTTCGTTCAGCACGTCGACCTCGGCGCCGTTCTGGTTGACGCTTTCGACGCGCCAGCCGGCCTCGCCGTCGAGTTCGTTGACCACCGACTTCTTCACCTGGTCGATGATCGCCGGCGCGAAGCGATCGTCGGTGGGCAGCAGTTCGGGCTGTGGGGTGATGACCACCCCTTGACGATTGCCGATCGCGGCCGCCACTTGATCGCGGTCGGATTGCCGCAGCGTGATCAGATCGAGCGGCTTCGCCGAGGAACTGGCCTGCTCGGCGAGGGTCTGGGCGTCGATGGTGGGGTCGAAGGGACGCAACGCGTCGGCGACGGCGATCGCGGTCGCCATCAGGCCGCCGCCGCCGAGCTTCGCGGCCTTGGCATCCAACGTGTAGTGGTACAGGTAGCCGGGAACTAGGACGTCGGTGCCACCGCGCTCGTTGACCGAGGCTCGGGGCGGCGCGTCTGGGCGTAGCGCGAACGTCTGATGCTCGCCCAGGTTCGGGTGCAAACCCGTTGCGCTCCAACGGACTTCCCAGCGGCCCTCGTCGCGCAGCATGTTGAGCTGTCCGTCGTAGGTCCAGGTGCGGTTCTTGGGAAGGTGCCAGGTGTACCGGTAGGTCACGCTGCCCGTGTCCTCGGCGTACTTCGAGCTCAGGATCATTGCGTCGAGGCCGGTGGCCTGCAGTCCTGACCAGGCTTCGGTCAGCGCGGACCTGGCTTCGGTGGGTTTGTCGCTGAGGTCGGCGGCGGCGCCGGTGTTGCCTGCCGCGAGTGCGGCGAAGAACGCTGCAGCGACCGGCTCGGGGCCGTTGGGCTTCGGGGTGCAGGAGGTCAGCGCCCCCGCCGTGCCAACGAGGATGGTCACCGTCAACAGACCGGCGACCCGTGATGCAGATGAGGTTCGCGTTGCCATTGGGGCCAATGTTATGAGTGTGGCTGCCCGTTCGGCGTGAGGCGCACCGAGATCGAACCGTGATTAGTTCGTAAGGATCAGTCGAGCAGGACCGTGGCGAAGGTGCCGACCTGGCGGAATCCGATGCGCGCGTAAGTGGCCCGCGCGACGGTGTTGAAGCCGTTGACGTAGAGGCTCGCGGTGCGGCCGCTGCGGACGACGGCGGCGGCGAGCGTCGCGGTGCCCGCGGCACCAAGGCCACGGCCACGGCAGTCGGGATGCACCCACACGCCCTGGATCTGGCCGACCGCAGGCGATTGCGAGCCGACCTCGGCCTTGAACACGACCTCGCCCCTTTCGAAGCGCGCCCATGCCCTACCCGCGGCGATCAGCGCGGCGACGCGGCGCCGATAACCGCGGCCACCGTCCCCGAGCCGGGGATCGACGCCGACCTCACCGATGAACATGTCGACGGCGGCCACCAGGTAGGCGTCGAGCTCCTCGATCCGGACCGGGCGCACCGCGGGGTCGACCGCGCACTGCGGTGCGCCGTCGAGCGCCATCAACGGTTGGTGCTCGCGCACGTCGCGGGCCGGGCCCCAGGCGTGCTCGAGGCGGCGCCACATGGGCACCACCAACTCGGCACGGCCGACCAGCGACGAGCAACGGCGCGTGGTGCTCATCGCCTTGTCGGCGAAGGCGTTCAGATCTGAGGTCTCGCCGCGCAGCGGAATGAGATTCGGCCCGGCGTAACACAGCGACTCGCCGGGGCGACGCCGCGTCCAGAGCTCTCCTCCGATGGCGGTCGGCTCGACGCCGTGATCGGCGACCCTCGAGGCCACCATGCAGGTACCGACCGGATCGTCGTCGAGCACCCTGCGCACCATGGCGGCATCGCGGACGACCGTCACCCGACGCTCGTCGGTGAGGCGGAATAGCGGTGGGGCCGACATGGTGCTTCTTTCCAACTACAACCCGGGGCAGGTGACCCCGCTCACAGGGTCACGACTCAGCTTACGGTCACAACGGGAGAACCGCTCGCATCATCCGGAGAGCGCTCTTCGGCAATTCGCATCGCCTCTTCGATCAGCGTCTCCACGATCTGCGACTCCGGCACGGTCTTGATGACCTCGCCGCGAACGAAGATCTGCCCCTTGCCGTTTCCGGACGCCACGCCGAGGTCGGCCTCGCGGGCCTCGCCCGGCCCGTTGACGACGCAGCCCATCACGGCGACGCGCAGCGGGAAGTCCAGGCCCTCCAGCCCGGCGGACACCGCGTTGGCCAGGGTGTAGACGTCGACCTGGGCGCGCCCACACGACGGGCAGGACACGATCTCCAGCCCGCGCGGTCGAAGGTTCAGCGATTCCAGGATCTGGTTGCCGACCTTGATCTCCTCGACAGGCGGCGCCGACAGCGAGACCCGGATGGTGTCGCCGATGCCCTTGGACAGCAGCGCGCCGAACGCGACGGCCGACTTGATGGTGCCCTGGAACGCCGGGCCTGCCTCGGTGACGCCGAGGTGCAGCGGGTAGTCGCACTGCGCGGCGAGCTGCTCGTAGGCCTCGACCATGACGACGGGATCGTTGTGCTTGACGCTGATCTTGATGTCGCCGAAGCCGTGCTCCTCGAACAGCGAGGCCTCCCACAGCGCCGACTCGACGAGTGCTTCCGGGGTGGCCTTGCCGTACTTCTTCATCATCCGCGCATCCAGCGAGCCTGCGTTGACGCCGATACGGATCGGGATGCCCGCGTCGCCTGCGGCCTTGGCGACCTCTTTGACGCGGCCGTCGAATTCCTTGATGTTGCCGGGGTTGACGCGCACCGCGGCGCACCCTGCGTCGATGGCGGCGAAGATGTACTTGGGCTGGAAATGGATGTCGGCGATGACCGGGATGTTCGCCTTCTTGGCGATCGCAGGTAGGGCGTCGGCGTCTTCCTGACGGGGACACGCGACCCGGACGATGTCACACCCCGATGCGGTCAGTTCCGCGATCTGCTGCAGCGTGGCGTTGATGTCGTGGGTCTTGGTGGTGCACATCGACTGCACCGCGATCGGGTAGTCGCTGCCGACGCCGACGTCACGGACCATCAGCTGGCGGGTCTTGCGCCGCGGCGCCAGGGTGGGCACGGGCGGTGCTGGCATACCGAGCCCGATGGAGGTGGTCATGGCATCTCCTACTGGAAGAGTCTGATGGGGTTGACCAGGTCAGCGGTCACGGTCAGCAGCATGTAGCCGACCACCACGACGAGCACGACGTAGGTGGGGACCATCAGCTTGAGGTAGTTCACCGGCCCCTTCGCATCGACGCGACGGGCCGACCGAATCATATTGCGGATCTTCTCGTACACCGCGATGGCGATGTGGCCGCCGTCGAAGGGCAGCAGCGGGACCAGGTTGATCGCGCCGAGCACGAAGTTCAGCTGGGCCAGGAAGAACCAGAACGCCACCCACAGCCCATGGTCGACCGTGTCGCCGCCGATGATGCTGGCGCCGACCACGCTGATCGGCGTCTCCGGGTCGCGTTCGCCTCCGCCGATCGAATGGATCAGCGCGCCGACCTTGGTGGGGATCTTCACCAGTGACTTGCCGATCTCGACGGCCAGATCGCCGGTGAAGGCGAACGTCGCGGGCACTGCCGAAAGGGGGTTGTACTGGGTGGGCCCGAACTCGGCGGGCGCGACGCCGATGGCGCCGATCGTGGTCGGGCTGGTGTCGTCCTTCTTCACCCACCGCTCGGTGCGCTCGACGTTGACGACGGTGGTGAATTCGCGGACCTGACCTTCTTCGCTGCGCTGCACGACGAACGGCGTCGGCCCGCCGGCCTTGCGTACGGCGGCCACCAGCTCGTCGAAGGTCTTCACGTCTGTGCCGCCGACCTTGACCACGGTGTCGCTCGGCTTGATGCCTGCGTTCGCCGCGGGGCCCGGGCCGGTGCACTTGCCCGGCTTGCCATTGCTGATATCTGCTGCGACACAAGCGGTTTCGCCGACGATGGCCGTGGTGGGCGGATGGATGTTCGGCAGCCCCCAGGTCACGGCGATGCCGTAGAGCAGCACCAGGCCGATGACGAAGTTCATCGCGGGTCCGGCGAACAACACCGCGACGCGTTTCCACACCTTCTGCCGGTACATGGCGTACTGGCGGTCCTCTGGTGCGATCTCGTCGACCGACGTCATGCCTGCGATATCGCAGAAGCCGCCGAGCGGGAGGGCCTTGACCCCGTACTCGGTGTAGCCGAGCTTGTTGGGCCGCATCGTCGACCACAGCGTGGGACCGAAGCCGACGAAGTAGCGGCGCACCTTCATTCCGGTGGCCCGCGCTACCCACATGTGCCCGCACTCGTGCAGGGCCACGGACAGCAGAATGGCCAGCGCGAAGAGCACGATGCCGATCACGAACATCATCTGGTGGGTACTACCTCCTGTGCGGACCTCTTCAGCGCGGCTCTTGCCTTGGACCGAGCCCAGTCCTGCGCTTCGAGTACGTCTTCCACGGTAGCTGGTTCGGCAGCCCACTGGTCTGCGGCGTGCAGGACCTCACCCACCGTTCCGACGATGGCCGGGAACCGGATGCGGCCCGCCAGGAACGCTGCAGCCGCCTCTTCGTTGGCGGCGTTGTAGACCGCGGTCAGGCAGCCACCCCCGCGTCCGGCGTGCCTGGCCAGCGCGACGGCCGGGAACACGGCGTCGTCCAATGGTTCGAATTCCCAGGTCGAGGCCGTCGTGAAGTCACATGCCGAGGCCGCGCCTGCCACCCTGGCGGGCCAGCCGAGCGCCAGCGCGATGGGCAGTTTCATGTCCGGCGGGCTGGCCTGGGCGATGGTAGAGCCGTCGGTGAAGGTCACCATCGAGTGCACGATCGACTGCGGGTGCACCACGACGTCGATGCGGTCGTAGTCGATGCCGAACAGGAGGTGCGTCTCGATCAGCTCGAGGCCCTTGTTCACCAGCGACGCCGAGTTCAGCGTGTTCATCGGCCCCATCGACCAGGTGGGATGGGCACCGGCCTGTTTCGGGGTGACGTGCTCCAGGTCGGCCGCCGCCCAACCCCGGAACGGTCCACCCGATGCGGTGAGCACGATCTTGGCCACTTCGTCGGGTGTGCCGCCTCGCAGGCACTGCGCCATCGCGGAGTGCTCGGAGTCGACGGGCACGATCTGTCCTGGTGCAGCGGCCTTGAGCACCAGCGGACCACCCGCGACCAGTGACTCCTTGTTGGCCAGCGCCAGCCGGGCCCCGGACCGCAGTGCGGCCAGCGTGGGCCGCAGGCCGAGCGCGCCGACCAGCGCGTTGAGCACGACGTCGGCCTCGGTCTCCTCGACGAGCCGGGTGACGGCGTCGGGTCCGGCGTACGTCACGTTCCCGATCCTGGCGGCGGCCGCCGGGTCGGCGACCGCGACGTTGGTGACGCCGGTCTGAGCCCGTTGGCGATCGAGCAGATCGGCGTTGCCACCGCCTGCAGCCAGCCCGACGACCTCGAAGCGGTCCGGATTGGCGGCGATGACGTCGAGCGCCTGGGTGCCGATCGAACCGGTGCTCCCCAGAATCAGGACTCGCAAGCGCGCCGAAACTCCCGGGTCGCTTCGCTCCTGCCCTCCGGTACTCACCGACCCATTGTGCCGCGCCATGCCCTTCTCGAACGAGTCCGAGTCCGTCAGGACCGAAATGTGACGCAAACATGACGTGCCGCCGTGGATGCCATCCGTGACCAGCGTCACCGCGAATGCCAGGTGTCACGGGCGACGGCACGCGTCGTCCCAAACACACACGGGAGTGATGACACATGATTTCAGTTCATCGAAGGGCGCTTACCGCGGCAGGCCTGAGCGCGGTCGCGCTCCTCGGCGTAGCCGCCTGTTCGAACGATTCCAAGCCGGAGGCCTCCAGCAGCAGCGCCGCCACCTCGTCGAGCGTGGCGATGACCACCCCAGCACCCACTGCCAAGGCCGACCTGGCCGCTGATCTCGTCGGCGCGAGTTGCGCCGCATACGCCGAGCAGGTCCCCAGCGGACCGGGTTCGGTCTCGGGCATGTCGATGGACCCGGTCGCCACTGCGGCGTCGAACAACCCGATGCTGAAGACGCTGACCCAGGCAGTCTCCGGCAAGCTCAACCCCGGTGTGAATCTGGTCGACACCCTCAACGGCGGCGAGTTCACCGTGATCGCCCCGACCGATGACGCGTTCGCGAAGATCGACGCCGCGACGCTGGAGAAGCTCAAGACCGACGCCCCGTTGCTGAACGGCATCCTGACCTACCACGTGATCCCCGGCCGGCTGAGTCCCGGGCAGGTCGCGGGCACGCACGAGACGGTCGAGGGTGGCAAGGTCACCGTCACCGGCGTCGGCGAGGCATTGAAGTTCGACGAGTCCGGGCTGGTGTGCGGCGGCGTCAAGACCGCCAACGCAACCGTGTACATGGTCGACACCGTGCTGATGCCACCGGCCATGTGAATCCCGCACACCACCAATGACATTGTGGTGACGTCGCTTTGAGCGAGGGCCCCGTCCACGCCGGGGTCTGCTACGAATGGAAGCCATGATCACACTGATCGCCGTCGGCTTCATCGGCGGGCTGATCACGGGAATCTCCCCGTGCATCCTGCCGGTGTTGCCGGTCATCTTCTTCTCCGGCACCCAGAGTGTCCGCGAGCCGGTCGGCGGTGGCGCAGTGGCGACCGAGGTGCGGCCGACACGGTCGCAGACTCTGCGGCCCTATCTGGTGATCGCAGGTCTGGTGCTGAGCTTCAGCGTCGTCACCCTGCTCGGTTCGGCACTGTTGTCGCTTCTGCACCTGCCCCAGGACGCCGTCCGCTGGGTGGCGCTCGTCGCGTTGGTGGCGATCGGTCTCGGACTGATCTTCCCGCGCTTCGAAGCGCTGCTCGAGAAGCCGTTCGCCAAACTTCCGCAGAAGCAGTTCGGCAACGGCCGCAACGGTTTTGGCCTCGGCCTCGCACTCGGCGTCCTGTACGTGCCGTGTGCGGGTCCCGTGTTGGCAGCAATCGTCGTCGCGGGAGCGACCGGCACCATCGGCTTGAACACCGTGGCGCTGACGCTGTCCTTCGCCGTTGGCGCCGCACTGCCGTTGTTGTTCTTCGCACTCGCGGGCCGCCGGGTCGCCGAACGGGTCGCCGCCTTCCGTAACCGCCAGCGCCAGATCCGCATCGCCGCAGGCGTCGTGACGATCCTTCTTGCGGTTGCGCTCGTCTTCAACCTGCCCGCAGTGCTGCAACGCGCCATCCCCGACTACACCAGCGCGCTGCAAGAGAAGGCCGGCGGTGAGGAACAGATCCAGAATCTGAACCTGGGTGGTCTGGTCAACGAGCAGAACGCTGCGCTGTCGAACTGCCCGCAAGGGGCAAGCGAGCCAGTGGATTGCGGCCCAGCGCCCGACATCAAGGGCATCACCAAGTGGCTCAACACCCCCGGCGGTGCCCGGATCGATCTGAAGTCGTTGCGCGGCAAGGTCGTTCTCATCGACTTCTGGGCCTACTCGTGCATCAACTGCCAACGCGCCATCCCCCATGTCACCGGGTGGTACGACGCGTACAAGCACAAGGGACTCGAAGTCATCGGAGTGCACTCCCCCGAGTACGGATTCGAGAAGGTGGACACCAACGTCGCGAGCGGCGCCGCCGACCTGAACATCCACTACCCGATCGCCATGGACAACAACCTGTCCACGTGGACCAACTACCGCAACCGCTACTGGCCTGCCGAGTACCTCATCGACGCCAACGGCACCGTCCGGCACATCAAGTTCGGTGAGGGCGACTACGACGTGACGGAAGGCCTGATCCGCCAACTACTTTCGGATGCGAACAAGGACGTCGACCTGCCGCCCGCGATCGACGGGACCGACACGACTCCGACCACCTCACTCACCCCGGAGACCTACTTCAGCGTCGGCAACGTCGCGAACTACGGCGGTGGGGGGACGTACGACCAGGGCGAGGCCTCCTTCGATCTCCCGGGCCAACTCGCCGACGACTCGTTCGCGCTGAAGGGCCGCTGGGCACTGGACTACCAGGGCGCCACCGCCGCGGACGACGGCGCCACCATCGCCCTGAACTACCACGCCCGCAACGTCTTTCTGTTGGTTGGCGGCACCGGCAACGTGACGGTCACCCGCGACGGCAAGACCACCGTGATCCCGGTCAGCGGTTCGCCGAACACGCACCAGATCGTCGCGGACGACAGCGCGGGGGCTGGCCACCTCGACGTCAGCCTCGGCAAGGGGCTTCAGGCGTTCTCGTTCACCTACGGCTGACGGGCCGACGGATCGGCGGTGGCCTCGATCTTCATCACCTTCTCGTCGCGGATGGTCAGCACCACGACGGCGAAGAGCCGCCCCTTGTCGAACGCCAGCAGTACCGGCTCTCCGGCAGGGCCGCCGACGACGGTCGCACCAGGACCCAGGTAGCGCATCAGGTTCGCCGCGACGGCCTGCGGCCCGTGGTTGACCTGCTGCGGCGGGGCGGGATCGCCGAGCACCGTGCCGACGCCCCAGACCGTGGGATCGAGAACCGACGCCAGCGTCTCGACGTCGCCGTTCGCGCATGCCGTGATGAAGATACTGGTGACACGTCGGTGATCGGTCCGCACGACGTCGGCCGCGTGGGGCGCGGCGTCGGCGAACTTGCCGCGGGCGCGGCGGGCCAGTTGTCGGCACGTGCCGGCCGGCCTGCCGACCGTCTCGGCGATCTCGTCGAACGGAACGGCGAACACGTCGTGCAGCACGAACGCGACCCGCTCGCCTGGGGTGAGCCGTTGCAGCACCTCGAGCAGGGCGGTGTGCACCTGGTCGTCGAGGGTGACGCGGTCGGCGGGATCGTGTCCGTCGGGGACGTCGTGTTCGGGCCGTAGCACGGTCTCGAGCCGGACCCGGGCCGACCGGAGCTGATCCAGGCACAACCGCCCGGCGACGACGGTCAACCAGCCGCGGATGTCGTCGATCGCGGCCGGGTCGGCGCGGGACAGTCGAAGGAACGTCTCCTGTGCGACGTCCTCGGCGTCACCGACGTCGCCAAGCATCTGGTAGGCGAGATTCACCAGGTAGGGCCGGTGATCACGCCACGCCGCGGTGATGTCGCGTTCGGTGCTGGAGACATCGCTCATGCATGTACGACGAATCAGCGACGCGAAAAGTTACAGCTCGGGGTTCGTAACTTTTCGCCGTGACCGCCCGTCCTTGATTGCAGGTATCCACTGCAACTCAAGGAGCGCACCATGGCCCACCCAACCGCAGTAGTCGTCACTGGGGCGACCGGCAACGTCGGCAGACCGCTGGTCACCGAACTCGCAGAAGCCGGCGTCGAAGTCAGGGCGGTCACCCGCCAGGCCGACGCAGGCTTCCCGCCCGGCGTCACGACGTTCGACTCCGCGATCGCAGCCCTGCCAGGCGCCGATGCGGTGTTCCTCAACTCGCGCGCGCTTGGAGACGAGTTGGCCGCAACGGTCGACGCGGCCCGCCCTGCAGGGGTGACGCGACTGGTCGCGCTGTCCGCCATCAACGCCGACGACGAGTTCTCCCGCCAGCCGTCCCGCTTCCGGGGCGACCGCAACAAGGAGGTCGATCAACTCGCCGCCGAGTCGGGCCTGGAATGGGTCAGCCTGCGCCCCACGGTGTTCGCCACGAACTTCGCAGGCATGTGGGCGCCTCAGATCCGGGCTGGTGACGTGGTCGGCGGCCCGTACGCGTCGGCGTCCACCGCGGTGATCGCCGACCCCGACATCGCCGCCGTCGCCGCGCACGCCCTGCTGACCGATGACCTGTTGGGCAAACGGGTGCCGCTGACCGGACCGGAGGCGCTCACCAACGTCCAGCTGGTCGAGGCCATCGGCACCGTGTTGCGCCGTCCGCTGCGCTATCAGGAGGTGCCGCCGGAACTGGTCAGGCAGCGCTTCATCGCCATCGGTTTCGGGGCCGATTTCGCGGACGCGTACATGGCGCTGCTTGCCGAGACCGTCGACCGGCCCGCGTTGGTGACCCATGACGTGGAGAAGATCCTCGACCGGCCTGCCACCTCGTTCGCGCAGTGGGTGTCCGATCATCGCAGCCGGTTCGCCGATTAATAAGGGAGACAAGCCATGTCCGAACCCAAACCACCGCGGTGGCTTAAGCCGATGAACAAGTTGATGATCGCCATGCAGCGACTGGGCGTGCAGACTGGGCCCGCGATGGTGCTGACGGTGCCAGGCCGCAAGTCCGGCCAGCCGCGCAGCACACCAATGACGCCGTTCGACCACGACGGCGGTCTGTACACCGTGGCGGGCTTTCCCGGTGCCGACTGGGCGGCCAACGCCCGCGCGGCCGGCGTCGGCACGCTCACCAGCGGCCGCCGGTCGCGTCAGGTCAGGATCGTTACGCTGTCCCCCGACGAATCCCGGCCCGTACTAAGGGCATTCGCGATCAAGGTGCCGGTCGGCGTCGGGTTCGCCAAGCGCAGCGGGCTGGTCGTCGATGGCACGCCCGACGAGTTCGAGGAGCTGGCGGGACGATTGGCGGTGTTCCGGTTCGATCCGGTGTGACCGTCAGACGGTCGCCACCGTGCCGCCGTCGACGACGATGTCTGCGCCGACTACCGACGATGCGGAGTCAGACACCAGGAATCCGATCACCTCGGCGATCTCCTCCGGTCGCGCGGGGCGTCCCAAGGGAATTCCGCCGAGCGAGTCCATCAGCGTCTGCAGCGCGGTGGCCGCGTCGGTGCCTCCCGCGGCGGCGATCCGCTCGACGAGTGCATCGGCCGCGCTGGTCTGGATGAAGCCTGGCGATACGGTGTTGACCCGAATCCCCTTCGGCGCCAACTCGTTGGCAAGCCCCTTGCTGTAGGCGCGAAGGGCCGCCTTGGCCGCGGCGTAACCGAGGGTGCCGTCGTACAGCGGCATCCGGCTCTGGATGGATCCGACGTGCACGATCGCGCCGGAGCCGGCCGCGATCATGGCGGGCACCAAAGCACGGTCGAGTCGGGCCGCGCCGAGCAGGTTGAGCTGCAGCTCGTCGAGCCAGTGCTGGTCGGTCAGCGCTGCGAATCCGCCTGCGGGCGACGCTGATCCGCCTGCGACGTGAACCAGGATCTGCGCGCCACCGAGCCCGGCCACGTGTTCCGCGACGGTCCTGGTCCCGTCGACCGTGGTGATGTCGGCGGCGCCGGCACCCTTGCTCCCCCCGGTGATCACGGCCCGGCGGCCGTCGAGCGTCATCACGCCACCCCGCCCCGGTCGGACCGGAAGATGGGCCAGCACAGGTCGGTCTCCCACCGCGACGAGTCGTCGGTGTCCCAGGCGAAACGCGGGTAGTACTCGCGCAGGGGTCCGTCGACGCTGATCTCGTGTCGGGTCGCGTACTCGCCGAGTGCGCTGTAGGCGAGGTCGACGTCGTCGTGCTGACCATGGTGGCGTACCACGACGAGTTCTGCTGCCGGCACGGTGAATTCGCTCGCTCGCCCGACCGCCCGGACGTTGCCTGCCACGGGAATGAACATCGTGACCGGGCCGCGGTCACGGGCGAAGACATCGAACCCGAACAGCCCGCCGGGTGGGCCGGTCGCGGCCAGGCCCTGCGTCCGTACCGCGTCCCGCAATTCGGTGATCGCGCCCTCCCACCAGGTGACCAGGTCGTCACGGTCGACGTCGGCGTGCACCGCGATCGACGGCACGGCGGGCACGCTGCGGTGCTGAAGTGCGGCTGCGTCCGTCGGCCTGTCGAGGATGTCGCGCAGCGCCTTGACGGCGTCGCGGGTCTCTGCCAGCTGGGCCTCCAGGCGGCCGAGGTGGGCGCTGATCATGGCGTTGCGGTCGTCGGGGTCGGCGGCCAGGACCGAGCGCACCTCGGGGATCGGCATGTCGAGGCCCCGCAGGCGGCGCACCACCTGCGCGGTGCGCACCTGATCGTGCGAGTAGTAGCGGTAGCCGGTGGCCGGGTCGACGTGGTGCGGTTCGACCAATCCGACGTCGTGGTAGTGCCGCAGCGTCTTGACGGTCAACTGCGTCATCCGGGAGAAGTCACCGATAGAGAGAACGCCAGCTGGCATGTAGCCAGTCTGGCGTCTCCTCCTACGGGAGGGTCAAGCGCCTCTCAGGCGCGGCTGGCCGAGTCAACGGTCGACCGGCGCACGGCGATGTCGCCGGAACCGGTGCGGACGTGTACGAGCAGGGTTTCGTCGCCGTCGGCGGGACCGTCGGCGGAGTTGAGTCCGTTGCTGACCGTGCCGGACCGGGTCTTCAGGTTCAGTTGGGCTGCAGTGCCCTCGGCGATGTCGACTCGGATGTCGCCGCTGCTGGACTGTGTCGAGACGGCGCCGGCGACCGCCCTGTCGATGGTGACGGACCCGGAAGCCGTCCGCGACTTCGCATCTCCCCGTAGCTCGCCGACCACGAGCGATCCGCTCGCCGCCTGGAACAGCAGGTTGCCGTGGAGTTCGCCGATCCTGGTGTCACCCGAGGCCGTCGAGATCGACGCCGAGCCCGCCACGTTGGTCACCTCGATGTCGCCGGATGCGCTGTCCGCCTTCACACTTCCGGTGACGGTGTCCATCACCACGTGTCCGCTCGCCGTCGCGAGTTTGCAGTCGGCGAGGCTGCCGTCGACGTGCACGTCGGCGGAGGCCGACGATGCGTCGAGCCGGGACCCCGATGGCAACGCGATGTGGAGGTCGACCGCGCCGCCGCGGCCCAGCTGAATGAATCGCCTGCCTGCCGTGACCTTCAACGTGCCGTTGTTGAAGTCGACGCGCGTCTGCTCGGCGATCCGCACGTCCGATGGCTTATTCGGGTCGCGGGGCTGGACGTCGACGACGGTGTCGTCGCGGTCGGCCGCGGTGAGGCGAACCGTTCCGGCGACGACCTCGACGACGGCCGTGATGGGCTTGGGTGTCTGGAACGTGGACATCGCTATATCTCCTCTGTTGTTGATGGATGAGCGGTTGTTGGCTCAGCGGACCCAGCCGCTGAAGTTCTTGTCGGAGTCGTTGTGCGAGCCCCCACGGGTCGGTCGTGCGTCCGCGCCGAGAGCACCGCTGACGGCGCGCACCAACCAGGCGTTGACCGAAAGGCCGGCGCCGCGGGCGGCCGCGTCGACCGCGGTCCTGAGGCTTTCGGGTAACCGCAGCGTCACCCGCCAGGTGCCGCTGTCGTCGAGGTCACCAGAGGCGGCCGCCTCGGGAATCGTCGCCGCCGGTTCATCGGGGGCCGGCGTCACGACGAATGCCGGGTCACGCCCGCGCAACCGCACGTCGACCGATCCGGGTGCCAGCTCGCGGGTGATCTCCTCGGCGGCCTCGGACAGTGCCTCCAGCAGAGCAAGGCGGAACGCCGACTCCAGCGGTGCGCTGAGCCGGTCGGCCAAGGCCGCGGCGTCGGCGCCGCCCGCTTCGGCGGCGACGTTCAGCTCGTGCCGGACGGAGTCGACGTAGGGCTGCAAATCCATGACGTCATGGTGACACCATTATGACGTCACTGCAAGTGTCACTGTGGTGTCGACACCGTATTGCCAGGTCAGCCCGGCGGAAAGTGCTCGATCCAGTGCCGCGCGATGTCGACCCGACGCGTGATCCACACCTTGTCGTGCGACTGCACGTGATCGAGGAACCGCTCCAGCGCCGCGATGCGGGCCGGACGGCCGACGAGGCGGCAGTGCAGCCCGATCGACAGCATCTTCGGGGCGCCCGCGGCGCCCTCGGCGTACAGCACGTCGAACGCGTCCCGCAGGTAGGTGAAGAAGTCGGTGCCGCTTGGGAATCCGCTCGCCGAGACGAACTTCATGTCGTTGGTGTCCAGCGCGTACGGCACCACCAGGTGATGCTTGCCGTCGACGTGCGTCCAGTAGGGCAGGTCGTCGGCGTAGGAGTCGGAGTCGTACAGGAAGCCGCCGTGTTCGACGACCAGGCTGCGGGTCTGCGGCGAATCCCTGCCGGTGTACCAGCCCAGCGGTGCCGCGCCCGTGAGCGTCGTCATCAGCCTGACCGCTTCGGCAAGGTGTTCGCGCTCGATGGCGGGTTCGACGAGCTGGTAGCTCAGCCACCGCAGCCCGTGGCAGGCGATCTCGTCACCGCGGTCGGTGAACGCGGCGACGGCCTCGGGGTTGCGGGCGAGCGCGACGGCGACGCCGAAGACGGTCAGTGGCAGGCCGCGCCGGTCGAACACCCGCAGGACGCGCCACAGCCCGGCGCGCGACCCGTACTCGTAGAGCGACTCCAGGCTCATGTGCCGGTTCGGAAACGACTGCGCGCCAACGACTTCGCTCAGGAACGTCTCGGAGCCTGCGTCACCGTGCAAGACGTTGTTCTCGGCGCCTTCCTCGTAGTTGAGGACGAACTGCACCGCGATGTTGGCGCCACCCGGCCAGCGCGGGTCGGGCGGGGTGGGTCCGTAGCCGATCATGTCGCGCGGGTAGTCGCCTGTGCCGGAGCCGTCCGTCATGTTCGCATTCTGGCAGCCGAGCGAGCACCCGGGGTTTCCGACGGCGTGAATACGGGCAGGATCAGCGCATGCCCACGTTGCTGTGGTTCCGTCGCGACCTGCGCCTGCACGACTTGCCCCCCGATGCTGGACGCCGCGCGGACCGACGGCGAGGTGCTCGCCTGCTACGTGCTGGACTCACGGCTGGAGGGCTCGGCGGGCCCGCGGCGACTGCAGTTCCTCTACGACTCCCTACGCGAACTCCGCGACGGCTTGGACGGCAGGCTGCTGATCACCCGCGGTCGTCCCGAGATCCGAATTCCCGCTCTGGTCAAGGAGATCGGTGCGATCTCGGTGCACGTGTCGGCCGACTTCTCCCCCTTCGGCATGCGCCGCGACGCGGCGGTGCGGGAGGCACTTGGAGACGTGCAGCTCGAGGAGTCCGGGTCGCCGTACCTGGTATCGCCCGGCCGGGTGGCCAAGGCTGACGGCACGCCCTACGAGGTCTTCACCCCGTACTACGCGGCATGGCGGGAGCGTGGCTGGCGCGTACCGGCCAAGACGGGGCCGAAGTCGGCGCAGTGGATCGACCCTGCGGACATCGGCGGTGGTGTCGACGTACCCGCGGGTGACGCCGAACTGGACCCACTACGCCGAGGACCGTGACCGTCCCGACCGCGACGGCACCAGCAGGATGTCGGCGCACC
This sequence comes from Mycobacterium sp. AZCC_0083, assembly GCF_014202335.1. GTDB lineage: Bacteria > Actinomycetota > Actinomycetes > Mycobacteriales > Mycobacteriaceae > Mycobacterium. The sequence goes on from NZ_JACHGP010000009.1 coordinate 169,067, forward strand.
TCAAGTTCGGCACCATCCACCGTTGCCGCCGAGTGTGTTCTAGTGACACGCTCGTGCGGCGTCCCCTTGCGGGGTTTGGGTTCTGGCTTCACCGCCCACGGCCGCCGCTTTGCACGGGTCGGTCTTACGCGGGCTCGCCAGGCTGGCGGTATCCGCCGGTCTGGCCCGCCGTCTCCAGCGCTACCGCTGGAACTTCTGACGCGCGGCGCCGTGGTCCCGACTGGACCACAACTGGCGCATCCCGGCCAGTCACGGGATTAACTTGTGCCGCCAACCTACCTTCGCCCTCCGACAAGCAGCGCTAGAGCACACCGAACTGGACTTAAACACCCAACCATCCACCCCCGCACCATGGCCGCCGACCTCGGCGGCGGCAAGGGCGCCCAGGCGTACCTGCGCGAGCTGGCGTTCCGCGACTTCTATGCGGGCGTGCTGTACGCATGGCCCGGCAGCGCGTGGTGGAACTGGAACACGTCGTTCGATCGCATCGAGGTCGACGACGATCGCGATGCGCAGCGACGGTTCGAGCCTTGGAAAGCCGGCCGCACGGGATTCCCGATCGTCGACGCGGGCATGCGGCAGCTGGCGCAGACCGGCTTCATGCACAACCGGGTGCGGATGATCGTCGCCTCGTTCCTGGTCAAGGATCTGCACCTGCCGTGGCAGTGGGGCGCGAGGTGGTTTCTGGAGCAGCTCACCGACGGCGACGTGGCCAGCAACCAGCACGGCTGGCAGTGGGCGGCGGGCTGCGGCACCGACGCCGCGCCGTACTTCCGCGTGTTCAACCCGACCACCCAGGGCAAGAAGTTCGATCCCGACGGGGCCTACGTGCAGCGCTGGGTGCCGGAGTTCGGCGATCCCGACTATCCGGAGCCGATGGTGGACCACGCCGAGGAGCGCGTCGAGGCGTTGCGCCGGTACGAGCAGATCGGTGCTGCTACCTGAGGGCGAGGCCGCCCTCGATCGGCAGCATGACACCGGTCAGGTACTTGCCCGACGGGCCGCACAGATACACCATCGCGTCGCTGACGGCTTCCGGCTCCACCGGCGGGATGGGCAGAAGCGGCTCTTGTCCGACGCCGAATCCGCCGGTCTCCTCGACGAATCGGAGCGTGGCCTCGTTGAAGATCATGGGTGTCGCCACGCCGCCGGGATGTACCGAGTTGACCCGAATGTTCTTCTCCGCCAGCGATGTCGCGAAGTAGCGCATCACCCCGATGACGCCGTGCTTGGCGGCGTTGTACCCCGCTGCGCCGTGGCTCATCGCGGCGAAACCGGGACTGATCGACTTCAACCCGGCAGCCGAGCTGGTGATGACGATGGCCCCACCCTCGCCGTGCCCCAACATCGCGGGCAGCGCCGCCTCGATCGTGTAGTACACCCCGTTGAGCATCACGTCGATGGCGTCGACGAACGTGGCGACCTCGCGGCGCCGATCACCGACACCCGTCAGGATCCCCGCGTTGGCGAGCACGAAGTCGATCCGGCCGAACTCGGCGACGCCCTTGGCGACGACGGCCTTCAGTGCGTCGAGGTCGCGGACGTCGCCCTGCTCGGCGACGATGCGCCTTCCCGTCTTCTCGACGAGGTTGACGGTCTCGTCGAGGTCCTCGGGTGTCGCCATGGGGTAGCCGACGCTGGCGATCTGATCGCACAGGTCGAAGGCGATGATGTCAGCGCCCTCTTCGGCGAACCGGACGGCGTGCGCGCGGCCCTGCCCCCTGGCGGCACCGGTGATGAACGCGACCTTGCCTTCGAACTGCAGCGACATGCAAGCACCGTAGCGGCAACGCTCGGGTCTACGTCCACGCGTAGTAGACCTGTGCCAGAATGTCGGCAGAAGCTTGCCCGACCGTGAGGAGCAGCCGTGGCCAACACCGAAGTCGAACGACACACCGGCGTAGACGTCGAGGAAGTGCCGTCGGCGAACTGGGGCTGGACCAAGGAAAACCACCGGGCCATCCAGATCGGCGGCATCCTCGCCGGGTTCTTCATGATCGCCATGCTGCGCGGCAACCACGTCGGACACGTCGAGGACATCTTCCTCATCGGTTTCGCGGTTGTGATCTGGGGCGTCGTGTTCCGCGATTGGTGGCTGCGCCGCCGCGGGTGGACCCGCTAACCCGAGCCGGGGCATTCGTAATTCGTTGCGCGACCGCTCAATCCGCTCACCGCTGCGCGAGCTCGGCGAGGTTCTCCTCGGTGTGCTTGCCCAAAGCCGGTGCAACCGGCCGCGGCTCCCACGGTGTTCCACCGAAGTCGGCCGGAGTCGCCACCATCAGTTGGGTGGACTTCCCGTCGGGCACGTAGACCACACCACCGGCAGCGTGGAACTGATCGTCGGTCGGCGTCGGCGAGCAATTCGAGCGCCACCCGCAGGCCGTCGCCGGTGGTCAGGTCGAGTTCGACGACCTTGATCCCCCGTCGGCGGTCCGGGCACGGCCAATCTCCCAGCCCTTCGGCCGCGCTCGCAGCCTGCGCGTACCTTACGGTCGGCCACGCATTGGTAACCTTCCAGCGTCCTTTCCCTTCTAACGGCGGGCAGGAATTACGATCGACCCACGCCAAGGGCTGGGAGTGAGTGACCGATGACCATCGAGCAGGCCACCGCCGCGTCGGGTGATGACACCTCCACCCGGCGGCGGATCCTGGCGGCCACCACCGAGGTACTCGCGCGCAACGGCCAGACCAAGCTGAGCCTTTCCGAGGTCGCCATGCAGGCCGGCGTGTCCCGCCCGACGCTGTACCGCTGGTTCGCGTCGAAGGAGGAGCTCCTCGAGGCGTTCGGCAGCTACGAACGTGACCTGTTCGATGCCGGCGTCAGCAAGGTCACCGCCGGCCTTCGCGGTGCCGAAAAGCTCGACGCCGCACTGCGTTTCATCGTCGCCTACCAGCAGTCGTTCTCGGGTGTCCGGGTGATCGACATCGAGCCCGAGGTGGTGATCAGGCAACTGACGGTGGTGATCCCGGTGATGCGTGCCCGCCTTGAGCGGCTGATGTTGGGATCCAACCGTTCGGTGAAGGCGGCGACCGTCATCCGGATCGCCATATCGCACTACATCGTGCGCAGTGACGACGACGACCAGTTCCTGGCGCAGCTCCGGCACGCGGCCGGCATCAAGGGCGCGGACGGCGACTGAATCCCTCCCCCGTCTGCGCCGAGCTCGTCAGTTCTTGGCTTGCAAGAACTGTCCGGCCCGAAGTGTGGTGCCGAAACCGTCGGCGAACGCACCGTATTCATAGAGGACGTGCCCGGCCACGACGGTCGCTGCCACCGCGTTGTCGTTGCGGTTGACCATTCGCTCGACGCCGTCGAGACCAGGCATGGCGGCCTCGGCGTAGGCGGCACTGGAACCGTCGAATCCCGCGGGGTCGATGACTGCGATGTCGGCCCGGGATCCGATGCTCAGGCGGCCTGCGTCGAGTCCATACCAGTCGGCGAGTTCTCCCGTGAGCCGATGCACGGCGGTTTCGACGGACATGAACTTGCGCGCGTTGACGCGTTCGAGCATCCGCACGCCGAAGTTGTAGAACGCCATGTTGCGCAAGTGCGCACCGGAATCGGCGAAGCCGACCTGGACGACGTCAGACTGCTGCAATCGGTCGAGGACGTCGTCGCGGTCGTTGGCGATCGTGGTGCGCCACCGAAGCGCCTTACCATGTGCCACAGCAAGATCGAGTAGTGCATCGGCGGGTTCGATACCGCGCTCGTCTGCGACCTCGCCGAAGGATCGGCCAACGACCGACGCATCGGGGCAGGCGACGATCTCGGCATCGTAGAGATCACGGTGCCACACCTTGAACCCGAACTTCTCCGTCATCTCCTTCCGGAAGCGGCGCCGGTAGGACTCGTCGGCGAGAAGATCACCGCGTTTGATGACGTCGCGGATGTTCAACGCCGCTGCGCCGGAACCGAATTCCTCGAACACGACCACATCGATGCCGTCGGCGTACACCTCGAACGGCACAGGCAGGTGTTGCCAGCGGAATCCGTTCCCACCCAACTTGTTGACGATCTTGGCCGCGGCGATCGCCATACGGACGACGCTACGGTCGGCCTTGACGTCGGCGGCGCTGACGATGGTGGTCTTCAACGGCTTGCGGCGGCGGCCCATGCTTTGAGCGAAGTAGCGCGCCATCTCGGAACGCTTCGCCAGGTTCGGTGTGCTCTGGTGGATTCCGCCGCGCGCACGCAGCACCTTGTTGAGTGCGCCGAACTCCTTCCAGCTCGCAAAGGTCGACGGCAGCTGTCGTGCGGGCCAGCGGGTGCCGTCGAGTTTCGAGAACGAGCTGCGGATGGTGGACAGGCCGAGGAATCCGGCGTCGAGGGCCTCGCCGAGCATGTCGGTCATGCTGCGAAGCTCCGCCGGCGATGGCGTCACGTCGGCGTCGGTGGCGCGCTCGAGTCCCATGACCGCGGCACGAATGTCGGAGTGCCCGATGAAGCCGGCCACGTTGCACCCGAGAGGGCGAGCGTTGATGGCGTCGACGTAGGACTTCGGCCCCTCCCAGGTCTTGTTCTCCTTGACCGCGGAATGCACTGCGTCCCAAGGTAATGCTTCGACACGGGCGAACAGGTCGGCGCAATCGTAGGCGTCGGCGTAGACGGTCGACAGCGAGCAGTTGCCGAGCACTACCGAAGTGACGCCATGTCGCACGCTTTCACCGAGACCCGGTGCGCCGAGTACTTCTGCGTCGTAATGGGTGTGTGCGTCGATCATGCCGGGGATGACCCACTTGCCTGCGGCGTCGATCTCGCGCTCGGCGCTACCTGGTTCGATGCTGCCGATGGTGGCGACCTTGCCGTCGCGCACGCCGAGATCGGCCTGGATCGGCGGCGAACCCGTGCCGTCGTAGACGGTGCCGTTGCGGATCACGAGCGAGTAGTGCGACATCTGCGGCCTTCCCTCTGCCAGTTCGACACCAGAATTTCGATACTGGTGAGTATCGAAACTGGATACCAGCGAGTATCCTGGTCAATATGGCGACAGTCAACCCCACCCGGCTACGCACCCCTCGTGCAGAAGTGCGGCAACGAATCCTGCAGGCAGCGACGTCGGAATTCGCAGGCAAGGGCTTCGCCGGGACGACGATTGATGCGATTGCTGATGCTGCGGGGTTCACCAAGGGTGCCGTCTACTCCAACTTCGGCTCCAAGGACGACCTCTTCTTCGCGCTGCTGGACCTGCAGATCGAATGCCGGGTCGAGGCGGTGAGCGCACTGGCCGACAAGGCCGGAGCACGCCCGTCGGCGAAGGACGTAGGCGACCTGCTCATGACCGGACTCCTCGAGAACCGCGATTGGCAGATGCTGTTCGCTGAGTACTGGCTGCGCGCGATGCGAGATCCGGAGGTGCGGGTGCGCTTCACCGAGCACCGCCGGTCGATGCGGGCATCGATCGAGGACGCCGTCGGACGCCTCGACACTTCGGGCATCGACCCGGCGACGGCGACCGTCTTGATACTCGCACTCAACAACGGTCTCTCGATCGAGGAGTTCAGCGACCCGGGATCAGTTCCACACGACCTGTTCGGGACCGTGCTGGCGGCCATCGAACGAAATGCGGAATGAGCTAAATCAGCCCTCGGCCGCGAGTTGGCCGCAGGCCGCGGCGATTTCACGGCCCCTGGTGTCGCGCACGGTGCACGAGACGCCGCGCTCGCGGACCTTCTTGACGAATTCGCGCTCGGCGGGTTTCGGGCTGGCGTCCCACTTGCTTCCAGGGGTGGGGTTGAGCGGGATGACGTTGACGTGGACGAGCGGGCCGAGCGCCGCGTGCAGCTTCTTGCCGAGCAGGTCACCGCGCCATGGCTGGTCGTTGACGTCGCGGATCAGCGCGTACTCGATCGACACCCGTCTACCGGTCACGTCGGCGTAATACCTTGCGGCGTCGAGTGCTTCGCCCACGTTCCACCGGTTGTTCACGGGCACCAGGGTGTCGCGTAGCTCGTCGTCGGGCGCGTGCAACGACAGTGCGAGCGTGACGCCGAGGCGTTCGTCGGCGAGCTTGCGGATCGCAGGGGCCAGGCCCACCGTCGACACCGTGACCGAACGCGCCGAGATGCCGAAACCGTGTGGCGGCGGGGCGATGATGCGTTTCACCGCGCCGAGCACCCGGTTGTAGTTGGCCAGCGGCTCACCCATGCCCATGAAGACGACGTTCGACAGGCGGCCCGCATGTTCGTCACGCATCACCGCGGACGCCGCGCGCACCTGCTCGAGAATTTCGGCGGTCGACATGTTGCGGGTCAGCCCGCCCTGGCCCGTCGCGCAGAACGGGCACGCCATGCCGCAGCCGGCCTGCGACGAGATGCACACGGTCGCGCGCTGCGGATAGCGCATCAGGACCGACTCGAAGGTGGCCGCATCGCCCGCGCGCCACAACGTCTTTCGCGTCTCGCCTGCGTCGCACTCGATGTGGCGCACCATCTTCAGCAGGGGCGGGAACAGCGCTTCGGCCACCTGTTCGCGGACGGCCGCCGGCAGATCCGTCATCAGGTGCGGGTCGGCGATCAGCCTGCCGTAGTACTGGTTGGCCAGTTGCTTGGCGCGGAAGGCGGGCAGCCCAAGTCCCGCCACGGCGGCTGCGCGGCCCGCCTCGTCGAGGTCGGCGAGATGCTGCGGCGGCATACCGCGTCGCGGCGCTTCGAATACCAGTTCCTGCTTCATCTCTCGCCCTCAGGTCTGTTCGGCCAGCACGTCACGAACGGCCTGGTCGACCGCGTTCAAAATGTCGGCATCGACGCCAGCTCTGCCGCGCACGAACACCGATGCGCGACTGCTCGGCGGTAGCCCCTCGGCGAGGCACAAGCCGTCGGGCAGCCGACCGATGATCGGCAGCAGTGCGACGCCGAGACCTGACCGTACCGCCGCATACAGCCCCGACAGGTCCGAACTCTCGGCCACGATGCGGTAGGGCACGCCGATCCGATCGAGCGCGGCGTAGGCGGGTTCACGCAGCGTGCACGGTTCGGAGAACATCACCACCGGCAGCGGTTCGCTGGCGGGCGCCGCAAAACTGCGGGCTGAGACCCACTTCAGCGCAACGATGCCGGAGGCATTGGCGGGGTCGATACCGGACCCGTCGAGCATCACCGCCACGTCGACGTTGCCGTGCTCGACGGCGTCGGCGAGCATCACGTTGCGGTCCAGCCGGAACCGGAGCCGCCAATCGGGCAGCCGCTCCCCCAGCGCGTCGGTCAGGCCGGCCAGCATCACGTCAGCACCGTGTTCGGTGGCGCCAAGCAGCAGGACCTGTTCCTGGGCGGCGCCAAGGTCGTCGAGAGCGGTGTCGTGCACGGCAAGGATGGTTCGCGCGTGGGCCAGCACCCGGTACCCCAGTTCGGTGAACGCCACCCCACGACCCGACTTCTCCACGACCGGCCCACCCACGACGGCCTCGACCCGTCGGACGTGTTGGCTGACCGCCGACTGAGTCAGATGCAGGACCGTCGCGGCGCGGTGAAATCCACCACAGTCAGCCACCGCGACGATGCTGCGCAGCGGTGCGATGTCCAGGACCTGAGCCATCCGTCCAAAGTACTCTGATCAGCAATTCAGATCAAAGAGCAGGGTTTTGGCATGGTCCGCCGAAGCTATTCCACATATTCGATCACGATCCGCGATCGATCATGATCGCCGATATTCGTTGGACTCGCACGCCGGCCGTCGACACCATGGAACGGTGACGCCTACCCGCATGCCGCTGAGAACTGCGTCGACCGTGACGTTCTTCTATGCCCTCGGCTACCCGATCGGCAACATGGCCGTCAATGCGATGTCGCCGATGGCCGTGCTGGTATTCCGCTTCGGGCTCGCGGCGCTAATCCTCGGCAGCTGGGCAAGGATCGCACGGGTGGCATGGCCGACGGGCCGCAAACTGGGCCACGTCGCGGTCACCGGACTGCTGATGCAGGCCGTTCAGTTCTGCGCGCTCTACCTGGCGATCGAGCGCGGTGCGCCCGCGGTGCTGTGCGCGGTGATCGTCGCAATGAATCCGGTCGCCACCGCATTGCTGGCCGCGACCTTCCTGCGGGACCGGCTGACGCCGCGCCGGATCCTTGCCCTCGTCCTCGGGGTCGCGGCCGTGCTGGCGGCGTGCGCAAGCCGGCTGATCGGCGAGAAGGGCGTCGACCCCGCGGTGCTGCTGCTCCTGGTCGCGCTCATCGGCATCGCCGCGGGCGGGGTGTATCAGCAGCGGTTCTGCGCCGACGTCGACTTCCGCGCCTCGACCACGATCCAGAACGCGGTGGCGTTCGTCCCTGCCGTGATCTTCGCCCTGACGACGCACTTCGCGATTCACGACCCGGTGAAGGCCGCCATCGCGGTCACCGGAGTGGTATTGCTCAACGCGGTGCTTGGGGTGTCGCTGTACGTGCGGGCGATCAACCTGCACGGCGCGGCCGCGGTGTCGATGCTGTTCTGCGTCATCCCCGCGGTCGCGGGAGTGCTGTCTTGGCTGATGCTCGGCCAGCGCGTCGACATCGGCACCGGCGTCGGACTTCTGCTCGGGGCGCTCGCCTGCTGGCTGAACAGCTCGGGTTCGCGCGCGAAGACCCGCCGGTCAGGTGAGCAGCGTCAAGACGATCCAGGTCGCGACGGCCGACGGCAGAACCGAGTCCAGGCGGTCCATGAGCCCGCCGTGCCCCGGTAGCAGCGTCCCCATGTCCTTGATTCCCAGATCGCGTTTGACCTGGGACTCGATGAGGTCCCCGAGCGTTCCCGTGATCACCAGCATGAGGCCCAGCGGCACGCCGACCCATGCCGGTTTGTCCAGCAGGAAGGTCACGGCGATGACGGCGGCCGCGGTGCCGAAGATCAGCGAACCGGCGAAGCCCTCCCATGACTTCTTCGGGCTGATCGCGGGCACCATCGGGTGCTTGCCGAACAACACGCCTGCCGCGTAGCCGCCGATGTCGGAGAACACCACCCCCAGCATCAAGCAGAGCACCCGCCAGCCGCCGTCGTCGGGATAGACGAGCAGGACTCCGAATGCGCCGAACAGCGGAATCCAGGTGGCCAGGAAGACCGTCGCCGTGACGTCCCGCAGGTAGTTGACCGGCGCGGCCTTCAGGCCACCGGACAGCAGCCGCCAGATCATGCACACGACGACCGTGCCGCCGTAACTGCCAAGGGCCCCGGCGGTCCCGAACGGCCACGTCAGCCAGACCATGGCCTGTCCACCGACGAGCAGCGGCACCACCGGGACCGCATATCCCGCGGCGCGCAGCCGTCGCACCACTTCGTGGGTGGCGACGGCCATCGCGATCGCGACGACGCCGATCCACACGTACGGGACGAACACCAGGATGGCGATGACGCCGAAGCCCAAGAAGGCGCCGACGGCGATCGCGGCTGGCAGGTTTCGGCCCGCCCGCGAGCCGTTCTTGGGAGGCTCGGCGGAAGCGCCTGCCCCGTCGGTCGAGGCGGTGTCGGTGTCTGCCACGGGAATGGTTACTGAAGGGGCGGCTGCGATTGACGGTTCGTCGCGCATGCGCTCGTCACACCTCCAGCAGCTCGCCTTCTTTGTGTTTGACCAAATCGTCGATCTGGGTGGTGTAGGTCGACGTGGACTTGTCCAGTTCCTTCTCGGCGCGGCCCACCTCGTCCTCGCCTGCCTCGCCGTCCTTCTTGATGCGGCTGAGTTCCTCCATGGCCTTGCGGCGGACGTTGCGCACCGTCACCTTGGCGTCCTCACCCTTCGACTTGGCCTGCTTGACGAGTTCGCGCCTGCGCTCCTCGGTCAGCTGGGGTATCGAGATGCGAATGACGTTGCCGTCGTTGCTCGGGTTGAGGCCGAGGTCGGAGTGCCGGATGGCGTCCTCGATGTTGCGCAACTGACCGGCTTCGTACGGCTTGATGACGACCAGACGAGCCTCGGGGACGTTGATGCTGGACAGCTGCGTGATGGGCGTGGACGACCCGTAGTAGTCGATGGTGAGGCGGGAGAACATGCCGGGGTTGGCTCGACCGGTCCGGATGGACGACAGGTCGTCACGCGCCACCGAGACGGCCTTCTCCATCTTCTCCTCGGCTTCGAAGAGGGTTTCGTCGATCACAGTCGTTTCTCCCGTCGCTGTCGCTCGCCCACGGCCGTTTCTCCCGTCGATGCCGCTCGCCCAAGGTACTTTCTTCCCCACGCCAGCGCTCGCCTTCGGGGTGTCTCCCGTCAGGTGGTGACCAGTGTTCCGATCTTCTCACCCGCGACCGCACGCGCGATATTGCCGTTGGTGAGGAGATTGAACACCAGGATGGGCATTCCGTTGTCCATGCACAGGCTGAACGCGGTGGCGTCGGCGACCTTGAGCCCGCGATCGATGACTTCCCGATGCGTTATCGCGGTGAGCAGTTCGGCGGTGGGATCCTCCCGCGGGTCCGCGGTGAAGATGCCGTCGACGGCCTTGGCCATCAGCACCACCTCGGCGCCGATCTCCAGCGCCCGCTGCGCGGCGGTGGTGTCGGTGGAGAAGTACGGAAGACCCATGCCTGCCCCGAAGATGACGACGCGGCCCTTCTCGAGGTGTCGGCGGGCCCGCAGCGGAATGTAGGGCTCGGCGACCTGCCCCATCGTGATCGCGGTCTGCACCCGCGTCACGATGCCCTCCTTCTCCAGGAAGTCCTGAAGCGCCAGGCTGTTCATCACCGTGCCGAGCATGCCCATGTAGTCCGACCGGGTGCGCTCCATGCCCCGCTGCTGCAGTTGTGCGCCGCGGAAGAAGTTGCCGCCTCCGATGACGACGGCGACTTGGGCGCCGCTGCGCACCACCTCGGCGATCTGTCGTGCCACCTGTGCGACGACGTCGGGGTCGAGCCCGACCTGCCCGCCGCCGAACATCTCGCCACCCAGCTTGAGCAGCACGCGCGAGTACATCGGCCGGATGGCCCCCGCGACGACCGGCTCCCCCATGGACTCCTCCTCGCGTGCGTTCGCCATCCCGGCGATCGGCGAGGGCGGCGCCACCAATCCTGCCTCATCGCGGGTGCGCGACGACGCAGGGGTGGCGCCGCGACGCGGCTAACCCAGGTGGGCCGTCAGCAGCCAGGCGGGCACGGACGTGCGGCCGTTGCCCTCGTCCTGAAGGGTGTCGCCGGCAAACTCCGCGGCACCCAAGCCGTTCCCCGCGAAGTTGGCGTGGATGCGTGCGGGACGAACCTCGTCGATGACCCAGTACTTGGACACCACGTCACGCAGTTCCTGCTCGGTGACCGGGTGGGCGGGCCCGCCCGCTGGCCAGTTGGTGGCGTCGAAGACCAGCACGAAGTACGACGCTCCCGGCGCGGCAGCGCGCACGATGGACTGCTGGTAACCGTCGCGCAGTTCGACCGGCATGGAGTGGAACAGCGTGCTGTCGACGATGGTGCCGAAACGGCCGTCGTAGCCGGCGAACGCGCTGATGTCGGCGACGTCGAAGGTGGCGTTCGTCAATCCGCGCTTGGCAGCCTCGGCGCGCGCGAGTTCGATAGCGGTCGGGGACTGGTCGAGGCCCACCGTCGTAAGGCCCCGTTCGGCGAGCGCAATGGCGGTTGCGGCTTCACCGCAGCCTGCGTCGAGCACGTCGCCGTGGAACTTGCCTGCCTCGATCAGGGCGGCGATCTCGGGTTGCGGCTCACCGATGCTCCACGGGGGCTTGTTGCCCAGCCCCATCTCGGCGGCCTCACCACGGTAGGCGGATTCGAACAACACGTCGGAAGGATCGTTAGTCATGCTTCTTGTTTATCAATCTAGTTGATATGTGTCAAGATGCCTGACATGAGCGACGGCGAGGTCAAGCCACTGGGCTACCTTCTCCACCGGTTGACCACTGCGTTGCGCACGGACGTCACGGCGACCGTGTTGGAACCGCTGGGTTTGCCCTTCCCGCAATACATCTGCATGCGAATCCTGTCCCTGTACCCGGGCAGCTCGAACGCGGAGCTCGCGAGGGACGTCATGGTCTCGCCCCAGGCGATGAACATGGTGGTGCGCAGCCTGCAGGACCGCGGTCTGGTCACCAGGCCCGCGACGGTAGCGGCGGGTCGCTCCCTGCCCGCCGAGCTGACCCAAGAGGGCAAGGCACTGCTCAAGCGCACCGAGGCGGGCATCCGAGCAGCCGAAGACCGGGTCCTCGCCCCACTCAACGAACACGATCAACGCGAACTCCGGCGGATACTTGCCGATTTCGGTTAGCCGTCAGGCCTTCCGCACCGGAGGCGGACTCCACCGACCGTCGAGCACCTCGGCCTTGGGCGCGTACAGCCGCATCGTCACGCCCAGCGGGCCCAATGGCGCGGGCAGCCAGTTCGATTCGCGCTCCGGGCCCGGGTTGGTGTGCTGGACGTACAAGTCGAGCGACCCGTCCGCGTTGTACGTCAGCGCGTCGCGGTCGCCGATCGCGAAGCGGTCGAGTTCGTTGGCGACCTGGAAGCCTTCGGCGTCGTACATCGTCACAGACCAGAAGGCGTACACGGGCGGCAGTTGATCGGCGTCGAAGTGAATGACGTAGTCCTTGTCCCCGGTGGTGGGGTTGCCGTTGGCGTCGACGTTCAGCAGCGGGTAGACGGCATCCTCGGGCGGGTTGGCGCCGAGCCCGACCAGCGTCACAACGGCACGCTTGAAGTACGCATTCCCATACACCCCGATGTTCTCGGTCATGACCGTCCAGCCGTTCACGTTGGTACCGATCGTGGGTAGCGACGCCAGCATCGCGGCCAGCGCGTCCGCCTTGCCCGCCTCGATTTCGGTCTGCTCGGCTGCGCTGAATCGACTGGCGTCGAAGGGCTTTCCGGGTTCGATGCCGAGCAGTGCGATCCGCGCCAGCTGGGAGAAGTCGCTCGGATGGGGCGGGTTCGCCGACAGCAGTTCGGCCGCGTAGCCGAAGTAGTCGAGCGCGGCCATCCCGTTGACGATCTTCAGCGGTTCGGTCGTTACGTCGTAGTCCGGATCGACGACGTACTCGGGGTCAGCTCCCAATGGTGTGATCGCGTAGCCGTCCTGCACCTCGTGCACTGCCGGATAGTCGGCCACCCCGTTCGTCTGGGTACGTCCGATGATCCAGACGTACGGAGTCGGTGCGGTGATGACGGGCAACCCAGCCGGCAGCACTCCCGTGTATCCCGGTCCGACGATCACCCATTCACCGGCGGCGGTGCCGGTGGTGCGCTTGCCCGGGTTGGCGAAGACGTCGGTCCACATGTCGAGGAGCGGCAACATGTAGTAGCGGTCCCGGGTGTCCGCGGCGGTCAGCTTGACCGGACCGGCCGTGAGGTCCAGCCACGCCGACGAGTAGAGGGTGTCGAAGTTCGGGCGGACCACCGCGCGGAAGGCCGCCGTCGGGAAGGCCCGGATGTGCGAGAACCGGTTCGGCGGACCGGATCCCGGAGTGCTGCCGATGGGTGAGTTGACTGCCTGACGTCGGGTGACGTCCATCGTCACCAACGGATAGAAGTAGACGAACGCCTCGTTGCTCAGCGTGCGCAAGTCATCGGACAATAGGGTCACAGCATGCCTCCGTATGGGCCCTGTCGTCTCAAGGCCAGAACTCCGAAGGCTACTCCGGTGACCGCGCGCAGCAATTCCGCCCGGCGTCAGTGGTGATGGCACGCCTTCGGCGGTGACGGCGGGATGTCGAGTGCCGGGTTGCCGTCGAAGAAGCCGATCGGCTTCAGGTGGAATCCCGTGTAGGAGCAGGGCATCACCGGCCAGTCCTCCGGGCGCACCACGTGATGGGCGCCGAGGGTGTACCACAGCACCACGTCGGTGTTCTCCAATGGCGCGTCGTCGGCGATGAAGTCCGGGAGGCCCTGCGCATCCGCCGACTGGTACATGTAGTCACCCGCCGCGAACCTCTCCGACTCCTCGTACTTGGTGACCCACAGGTTGTGCTGGACGAAGCGGGCCCGGTCGTAGATGTGTGAGCCCTCCTGCACCATCACGGGCACGATGTCCTTCGGCACCAGCTTGTAGGCCACCGGAGCACCGAGTTCGTTGTTCTTCGACGGGTTGGCGATCTTCCAATACCGACCCGTCTTCCAGTCCCAGTCACGTGCGCCCTCGGCCTCCGAGGCCACCAACGTGTCCTGGGTGATCCACGCGTTGTGGTGCGGGTTGAGCGCCGGGTCCGGCTCGGGGATCGAATCCACCTCGTACACACTGTTTCCCGGCCCGTCGACGCTCATGTCGAGCCGGAAGTTGAAGAAGTGCTGGTGATTCGGTCCGTAGATGCCGGGAGCGACGAGCTTGCCCCAGCGCGGAACCTCGCCGTCGGCGACGGCCCCCGTGGTGAGAACGCCCGACAGCTTGACCTCCACCTCGATGGAGGCGTCGTTGTAGAAGTACCAGAAGAATCCGTACTCGTAGTTGCCGACGGTGCAGATCATCGAGACGACCAGCCGACGGGAACGCCGCACCTCGACCTCCTCGGTGCGGAAGTCGGTGTGCTTCCAGGAGATTCCGTAGTCCTCCTCGTGCATGCAGATTGCGTTGGGAATCGTCACAGCGTTCCCGTTGGAGTCGTTGACCGTGCCGTCGAAGTAGTGGATCTCGCCGAGACAGTCACAGCCCAACGTCAGCGGGTTGGCCGAGAAGCCCATGCCCACCTCACCCATGTCGAAAACGTTCTTGTTCCAGTGGGTCGCCGACGTATCGCCGTAGGGCACCACCATCTCCGACAACGACCCGCGGTACATGATGGGCCTTGTCTCGCCCCGGTCGGTGTAGCTCACCTCGTGCAGCGTGATGCCCTCGCGCGGGTTGAAGCCGATCCGCAGGGACCACTTCTGCCACGTCACGTGCCAGCCGTCGACGGTGAAGCTGGGACCGTCGGGTTGGGTGATCTCGATCGGCTTGACGTCGGGACGGAACTCGGTGAAGGCAGGCCGGTTGTTCGGATCGAACATGAACTTCTCGGCGTAGTTGCCGGCGGTCGGGGGCAACGGCACCACGCCGTGGTCCTCGATGTCGATGATCTTCATGTTGTCCAGATCGAAGGTGACGATCAGACCCTCGACGGGACGCGCGTAGCCGTGTTCGGACGGCGCCGCCCGCATGAAGGTCAGCGGACGGCAGATCAGCGGTGAGTTGTCGTAGTGATCGCCCTGGCCGTAATAGCCTGCGGGCCAGGGGTCGATCATGGCGAGGCTGAAGTCGGTGACACCGCGCTTGAGCATCGCGGCCTGCCACCTCGGGTCCTCACGGACCGTCTCCTCCACCCCGGTCATGGTCTCGACCAGATAGGACGGGAACCGTCCGGGAATCGCCTTCCACGATTCGATGACCCTGGCACCGAGGTCCACGACCGCCTCGTACACCAACTTGGCCGCGGCGTCGTACATGGTCGCGAACGCGCACCGCGGCACGTCGAACACGCCCTCGAACGTCAGCTCGGCGGTCTTCGCCGGTTCCGCCAGCTGAATCATCACGAACTTCAGTGTCGGCGAAGCGTATTCGGACGACGTGATGACTGCCGCGGCGGCCTGGATCTCGGCACCGGACAACGGGTCGAGCGGGTAGTTGGTCGTGTCCTCGGTAGCGTCCGCGCGAAGCGTGGTGCTGTCCAGGGTCATGGGTCAGACTCCCTCAGAGGTGGTGGTTTCAGACTTCTTGAGATCGAGTACGGCAAGATGCGCCAGTGCGTCTTCCGAACTTGTCTTGTGCGCCGACCGCCGGCCGAACACGTAGATGACCGCACCGAACACGATGATGCCCAGCGAAATGCCGCCGGTCCACGTCATCCACTCACTGTCCGGAACGTCCGCGATCCACGACTTGGCGAACGAGTAGTACACGCCGCCGATGGTGCCAACAGTGCCGACGATCACGGTGATCCACACTCCGACGGCGCCGCCGGGAATGCGCCAGAAGTTCTCGTTCGCGTAGCGATCGGCGTACTTCTTGCGAGCGATGATGACCGGGAACAGGAAGAAGAACCCGGAGATCAGCCAGACGGTGGAAAGACCGCCCTGGATGAAGATGGTGACGTTGGCCATGCTGCTCTGCGAGTACAACCCAACCAGGATCAACGACGAGATCACACCCTGGATCAGCACCGCGGTCACCGGGTTGCGGGTACGCGGGTTGAGGTGGGTGAAGATCCGCGGCAGATGGCGCTCCAGGCCGGAGACGAAGATCAGCCGCGAGTACGCGATCTGGTAGGTCACCAGGGCGACGAACACGATGCAGGCCAGGACGATCGCCGCGACCTCCATCACGCCCTTGGGGGCGGCCGTTCCGAGCATCCCGATGACGCCGGTGACCGGATCGATTTGATCGCCGGGCAGCACCATCATGGTGCCTACCGTGGTCAGCAGGTAGATGGCCACCAGAGCCACCGAGCCCCAGATGATCATCCTCGGCCCGCTCTTGCGCACCGACAGGAATTCCGCGCCCATGTTGTACGGCGTCTCCACGCCAAGCAGGTAGAGCAGCACGGTGCCGTACAGGAACCCGGCGCCCGCGAAGTCGGGCACCGTCACGTCATGCACGCTGAACGGCGTGGCCGAGCCGTTGTTGATCGCGTAGACGACACCGGAGATGAAGATCACGGCCGTCAGCGCCCAGTAGACGATGAAGACGGCGTTCATGATGCGTTGGTTGGCAGCAAGTTTCGCCAAGGCCAGACCGATGACGGCCCAGAGGATGACCAGCTGGATGATGATGCTCAGCGTCAGACCGAGCTCGGCATGGAAGGCCAGGAGCAGGAACTGCAGCACGACAGCGGGCGACGAAGCGGCATTCAGGATCACCGGTATCCACGACAGATACCCGCCGACGAATCCCCACGTCTCACCCATCGTGCGGGTGGCCCAGATGTACACGCCACCCTGGCCGGGCCACAGGTTGCCCAGCTCGGCGACGGCCAAGCCCGCAGGCACCAAGAAGGTGAGGATGCCCAGAATCCACATCGGGATGGCGGTCCAGCCGCCTGCCGCCATTACCGATGAGCCGGTGATCCAGCAGATGATGAACACATAGGTGGCGACCAGCCCGAACGTGGTCATCACCTTGGGCAGGATCTGTTCGGGGACCAGCTCGGTGGTCATGAGGGCGTCGCGGTCGGACGGCCGTGTCGCTTCCATCTCTTGTGTCATTGGTTATCTCCCAATCGGATCGAATCCCACGAAGGGACCGGGTCAGTTGACGATCTGTCCGTCTCTCATCCGGACGACGCGGCTTGCCTCCTCGGCGACAATCGGGTCGTGGGTACTGGCGACAACGGTGACGCCGATGGTCGAACACAGGTCGCGCAGCATTCGCACGACCGTCTCCCCCGTCTTGTGATCCAGGTTCGCCGTCGGCTCGTCGGCGAGGACGAGGGTCGGGTTACTGATGAGCGAGCGCGCGATGGCGGTGCGCTGCTGCTCACCTCCGGACATCTTGGTTGGCTGATGGTCCACCCGATGACTGAGGCCGACCAGGTCGAGAAGTTCCAATGCCCTCTTGCGCAACGATTTTCGGTCATAGGGCTCGAACATCAGCGGCAGCTCGACGTTCTCCACGGCGGACAGGAACGGGATCAGGTTGTAGCTCTGGAAGATGAAACCGATGGTGTCGTGCCGCAGTGCGGCGAACTGGCTCTCGGTGAGCTTCGAAGTGTCCTTGCCCGCGACCTTGACCGATCCCTTGGTGGGCCGGTCGAGTCCGCCGATGATGTTGAGCAGCGTGGACTTCCCGCTGCCGCTCGGACCCATCAGGCAGACGAATTCGCCTGGCATCACCTGTAGATCGGCCGCCACCAGCGCCTTGACGACCTCGTCGCCGAGCTTGTGCAGCTTCCACACGTCGGAGATCTCGATCACCGGCGCCTTGGCGGCACCCGGCTTCTCATCTACCGCCGTGGTCGTGGCGTCGGTGGTGTCCTTGGTGTCCTGTACGGCCGTCATGGCCTAACCTCCACTCGAGAGCGAACGGATGGGTGGGCGCGACGCTGCGTTCCACGTAGGCACGATGCTGGTGGCCAGCGCGGCCGCGATGCTCACGCCGACGGCAATCCCGGAGCCCACGAGCACCCCGGCAGATGACACTCCGGTCGGCGCCAACCCCGTGGCCCCCAGGATGATTGCCGTACCCGCGGCCAGCGCAGCACCCGCGACGGCGCCGAGTACCGCGGCGATCACCGGCTCGACGAGTAGCGCGGCGATCACCGGTCCACGCGGGACGCCGTTGGCGCCGAGCACGCCCAGTTCCCGGGTACGGTGCGCCACGGTGCGGGTGGTGGCCACCGCCACCTCGACGACACCGACCAGCAACACGGTGACGGCGATGAGCACCACCGCGCGGCCGATCTCGTCGGCGTGGCCGAGCGAGGCGGACT
The DNA here is from genome assembly GCF_014202335.1 of Mycobacterium sp. AZCC_0083. GTDB lineage: Bacteria > Actinomycetota > Actinomycetes > Mycobacteriales > Mycobacteriaceae > Mycobacterium. The sequence continues at coordinate 187,355 of NZ_JACHGP010000009.1, forward strand.
GCGCACGGATTCCGTCGGACATGCCGAACACGATCACGACCAGGAATGCGCCCGTGGCCGTCGTGATGACCGGCAGCACCATCTCCTTGATCCGGCGCCGGGCGGCCAGCCAGCCGTAGGACAGACCCTTCGTCAGCATCAGCGGTCCCCGAGCAGATCGACGGGTCGTTGCTGCAACAACCGGTGCACCGGGACCAGGGCACCGACGATCGCCATCGCGGGTACGAAGGTGGCCACCATTCCGGCGGCCTGCAGCCATGCGACAGGCGTGGCGATGTCCGGAATCACCAGCGCCACAGCGGCTCCGGCGCCGAGCACGCCGACGAGGTAGGCAACCACGAAGGTGATCGCGGACTCGACGAGGAAGAAGTAGAGGACCTCGTCGGCGAGACCGATGCTGGACATGATGCCGAACTCACGCTTGCGTTCCTGGACGGCGGCCAGGAAGGAGGACACCGCGATGATGAACCCGAGACCGAGTCCGATGGTGGAGATCAACCCCAGCGTGGAACTCGTCACCTTGCCGGAGAACAGCGCGGAGAACTTTTGCTCGAACGACAGTGGCCCGTTGCCCCCGACGGTGTCGTAGATCAGACCGGCGCCATTCGGGTCGGGGGCCACCGACGGATCCGACGTCGCGGGCAGACCCACCGCTGTGCCGAACATCGAGCCGAGGTCGCGCCGTTTCTCGTCACCGGAGGGCGCGAGCACGGTCCACCACCCGTTCTCCCCGACGACGGACGCCGCGAGGCCGGCGGGCACGGTGACGCTCTGACCAGTCCCCGTGACGGTGACGGTCAGGCTCTGGCCGCCGACCACCATGCTCGCGCCGGGAGTCAGGCGGAGTCGGTCGGCCAGACCCGATCCCAAAATGGCTTGACCACTGGGGATTTCATCGCGACCCCGCAGCGAGACCGTCGTTCCGTTGATCTCGGTGGTCCCCGACAGCGTGCGGGTGGCCCGCCAACCGTCGGGCGCCGCGAAGGCAGGTGCCGGGCCGCCCGCGACGAGAGCCTGTGCGTCGGGGTCGAAGTGCACACCGGCCGCAGGCACCGCCCAGAGTTGGGCGCCGTTCAGTACGTCGGTGACCGAATCGGCGCCCGTGATCGCGAAGCTCGACGAGATGGTGCGGACGATGGTGACGCAGGCGATCGCAAGGGCGATGCCGAGAACGGACAGCACGAACCGTTCGGGGCGACGGCGAATGTTCGCCAGCGCGAACCGGACGAGACACATGAACGTGTTGCCCGATGCCGTGGTGGCGATCGCCGGTGATCGAACGGAGGTGGGCGCAGATGTCTCCACACGAAGGATGGTGAGTTCGCCGTGTTTCGCCAGCGGCTCCGGCCAGTGTCGCGGAGGTTAACTCGCCCCAGGTCGGGTTACTTCGATGTGTCCTGGAAGCAACGGATTTCGTCGTCCAAATTCGGTTCGGCGGCCGAAACGACCCGACCGACGCCCAAGTGCGAACTCTCGCAGCAGTAGTCGTCGTCGTTGCCAAATTCGCATCCGCATACACCGAACCGCTCAACCGACGTGGTCGTCGAGGAAGTCCAAGAACCGTTGGGCGGCGAGCGCCCTTGCCATCGGCTGGCCGAGGGACGACGTCCTGACGGCGCAGCACCGCGTCGACGACCGGACCGATGGCGTGCTCCCAGTCGGGCCGGAACGAGATGGCCACAGGTAGCTCAGCGCGCCGTCGGCGCCGGTGGCCACTACGAGCGTCGGCTTCGGACCGTCACCGCGGGCGGCGAAGAACCAGCCCGGCATCGTCGTGCCCTCGTAGGGGATGTCGAGCCGTTCGGGCGGGTTGTCCAGCAGATCGCATCCGGTCGATCGTCGACGAGCTCTTCCTACCCCTCGTGCAGAGCTGACTGGATGCCCCGGAACGGGCTGGCCTCTTCGAGCTCGTAGGCGAGCTGCAGCAGCGTGGCCTCGTGGCCCAGCTGCGCGCTGAACATCATGCCGATCGGCAGCCCGCTCGCGGACTGCGCCAGGGGCAGTGAGATCGCCGGTTCGCCGGTGACGTTCTGCAGCGGTGTGAACGCCACCCAGTCCACCAGTCGGTCGATGATCTGGTCGTAGTCGGCGGTGGGATCGAGATGACCAATGCGGGGTGGCTCCGCGGCCAGCGTTGGCGTGAGCAGGACGTCAAAGTCCCTCAGCTGCCGCAGCATTCGCCTGCGCAGGGTCGCCAAGCGCGCGATCGCCGCAGGCAAGTGGTGCAGGTTGCCTCCTGCGAACTTCGCCAAGCCCAGCGTCAGGTTGTCCAGCCGGGTGCGGTCGAAGGATTCCCCGAAGGTCTTCGTACCTCCGCGCACCAATGCGAATGACAGCAACGCCCAGTACAGAAGGAAGTCGTCGATGAAGGATTGCGGCACCGGCGGCGCGCCGAGATGCTCGACGCGGTGGCCCATCCGGTCGAGCAGCGCGGCCGCGGCCAACGTCGCGTCCTTGACTTCTGGGCTGCACTCACGCTTGATGGACTTGGTGAACACGCCGATGCGCAGCCGATCCCGCCCCGGTCCGGTGATGTCGCCGATCGGCGCGAGTTTGGTGTTGTGCCAGACCTTTTCGGTCTCGCGATAGAACGCCGCAGTGTCCCTGACCGACCGGGTGACCACGCCGTTGGCGACGATGCGGATCGGCATCTGGCGCACGTTCTCGTCAAGGGGCAGCCGGCCCCGCGACGGCTTGAGTCCGACCAATCCGTTGCAGGAAGCTGGGATTCGGATCGAGCCACCGCCGTCGTTGGCGTGGGCGATCGGAACCACCCCGGCAGCCACGAACGCGCCGGAACCCGACGACGACGCCCCCGCCGTGTGGTCGGTGTTCCAGGGATTGCAGACCGGCCCGAGCCGCGGATGTTCGGCCGAGGCGCTGAAGCCGAACTCCGACAGCTGCGTCTTGCCAAGCGGGATCACGCCGGTCGCCAAGTAGGCGCGGGCGAAGTCACCGTCGGCGGCCTCGGGTCGTGGTTGCCACGCGTCGGCACCCTCCATGGTCGGCATGCCCGCCACGGCGACGTTGTCCTTGATGAACGTCGGCACGCCGTCGAAGTAACCGCCGTAGGCGGTTGCGGCGCGAGCACGGGTGCGGGCCCGATCGAACGCCTCGTACGCAAGGCCGTTCAACTCGGGGTTCGCCTTCTCGGTGCGGGCGATGGCCGCCTCGATCACCTCGGTGCGGGACACCGTGCCGGATTTGTAGGCCTCGACCACCCCGACGGCGTCCAAGTCGCCAAGCGCGTCGTCGTCGAACGCGGAAACCAACGTCATGCCCCAAACGGTAATACACGTGTCTAATAGCGCTGGCGCCAAGACCCGCCTGATTCCTCAACCTTGACGCATACCCATATAGGAATATGATGGCGCTCATGGCTCGAGCAGCGACGACGTCGGACGTCTTCAACGCGATCGCCGAGCCGCAGCGCCGGGAGATCCTGGTGCTGCTGCGGACGGGTGAGCGGCCGGTGACCGAGTTGGCCCAGGAGTTGGGGATGACCCAGCCGGGGGCGTCCAAACACCTGCGGGTGCTCCGGGAAGTCGGGCTGGTGCGGGACCGCAAGGCAGGCAAGCAGCGCCTGTACGGCCTTGACGCCCGCGAGCTGCGATCGATCCACGAGTGGACAGGCGGGTTCGAGCGGTTCTGGAACGAGAGCTTCGACCGGTTGGACGCGTACGTGCAGGACCTCAAGCAGACAAAACAGGAGGAGTGAGGAGATGGCAGCGACAGGACGGGACGCGCAGTCAGCGGTGGCCGACCGCGAGATCGTGATCTGCCGGGTCATCAGTGCCCCACGGGAGCTGGTGTTCGAGGCGTTCACCGAAGTCCGGCACCTGTCGCAATGGTGGGGACCGGAGGGGTTCAGCACCACCACGCGGGCGTTCGAGTTCCGCGTCGGCGGGGAGTGGGACTTCGTGATGCACGGACCGGACGGGACGGACTACCAGGAGTGGATCTGCTGGACCGAGATCGCCCCGCCGGACCGGATCGTGCTGCTGCACGGTGAGTTCCGGGGTGACCCGAACGCCTTCGAGTCGGTCCTGACGTTCGCGCCCGACGACGCGGCGACCCGGATCGAGATGCGCACTGTGTTCCGCACGAAGGAGCTGCGCGACGAGGCGGTCGAGAAGTACCACGCGATCGAAGGCGGCCAACAGACCCTGAGCAACCTTGCTGCCTACGTCGGAGAGATCGTTCGGAAGGGAGTGCAGGACTGATGGCCGGAAAGGTGTTCTTCAGCGTGTCGATGTCGCTGGACGGGTTCATCGCGCCCGAGTCCGCGGAGGAATTGATGGGACAGCAGTGGATGGAGCTGCAGCAGTGGGTATTCCCGCAGCGGTTCTTCCGGGAGAACCTGAAGCTCGGCGACGGCGGCGAGGAAGGGCTCGACAACGACATCGTGCGGGAGACGCATCTGCGCACCGGCGCGAGCGTGATGGGCAAGCGCATGTTCGACGCCGGCGAACGGGCGTGGCCCGAGGAGGCGCCGTTCCACACGCCGGTCTTCGTCGTGACGCACGAGAAGCGTGACCCCTGGGAGCGGCCGGGTGGGACCACGTTCCACTTCGTCAACGATGGCATCGAGACCGCGCTCGACCTGGCCCGCGAGGCCGCCGGCGACCGGGACGTCCGCATCGCGGGCGGCGGCGCGACGATCCTGGAGTACGTGAATGCCGGCCTGATCGATGAGTTCTCGACCGCGCTCTCACCCGTGCTCTTCGGCTCCGGAATCCGCCTGTTCGAGGGCGTGGACGCGGGCCGCGTGGCCCTGGAGCCGGTCCGCGCGGAACCGACCCAGCGGGTGACCCACCTGACGTACGCAGTCAGGGAGCGGTAGCTACAAACAGAAACCCGCGCCAACCGGGATCACCGGTAGTGGCGCGGGGTTCCAATTGAGCGGCGGGGTATGCCACTCAAGTTCGATGAGCGCTAGGCCTGACCGACCTCGAACCGGACGAACCGCGTGACGGTTACGCCGGCCTCGTCGAGCAGCGCCTTGACGGACTTCTTGTTGTCGGACACCGACGGCTGGTCCAGCAGCACGACGTCCTTGTAGAAGCCGGTGAGTCGACCCTCGATGATCTTCGGAAGGGCCTGCTCGGGCTTGCCCTCGTTGCGGGCGGTCTCCTCGGCGATGCGGCGCTCGTCGGCGACGAGCTCCGCGGGCACCTCATCACGCGTCAGGTACTTGGCCTTCAGCGCGGCGATCTGCAGGGCCACCGCGTGAGCGGCCTCCTTGCCATCACCCGTGTACTCGACCAGCACGCCAACCGCTGGCGGCAGGTCGGCCGCCCGCTTGTGCAGGTACGTCTCGACGTTGCCGTCGAAGTACGCAACGCGACGCAGTTCGAGCTTCTCGCCGATCTTGGCCGACATGTCCGCGACGGCCTGCTCGACCGTGCTGTCACCCGCCTTGGCTGCCTTCAGCGCGTCGACGTCGGTCGCCTTGGCCGCTGCCGCGGCGGTAACGACCAGGTCGGCGAGCGCCTGGAACTCGGCGTTCTTCGCGACGAAGTCGGTCTCGGAGTTGAGCTCGACCAGCGCGCCGTCCTTGGCCACGACCAGACCTTCGGCGGTCGCACGCTCGGCGCGCTTGCCGATGTCCTTGGCGCCCTTGATCCGGAGCAGTTCGACGGCCTTGTCGAAGTCGCCGTCGGCATCAACCAATGCGTTCTTCGAGTCCAGCATTCCGGCGCCGGTCAAGTCGCGAAGCTTCTTGACGTCGGCAGCGGTGTAGTTCGGCATCTCAGCCTTCCGTGGTTGTCTCGGTCGGGGTTTCGGCGTCGGCCGCCGGGGTGCCGGGGGCCGTCGCACTGGCGAGCAGTTCCTGCTCCCACTCGGGCAGCGGCTCGGCGCCTTCGACCTCGGGCTTGTCGCTGCCCGCGCCCGAACGAGCCTGTAGGCCCTCGGCGACCGCGGAGGCGATCACCTTGGTCAGCAGAGCGGCCGAACGAATCGCGTCGTCGTTGCCCGGGATCGGGTAATCGACGAGATCGGGGTCGCAGTTGGTGTCGAGGATCGCGATGACGGGGATACCCAGCTTGCGCGCCTCGGAGACCGCAAGGTGCTCCTTGTTCGTGTCGACGATCCAGATCGCCGACGGCACCTTCTGCATGTCCCGGATACCGCCGAGGCTGCGCTCGAGCTTGTTCTTCTCGCGGGTCAGCATCAAGATTTCCTTCTTGGTGCGACCCTCGAAGCCACCGGTCTGCTCCATGGCCTCGAGCTCCTTGAGGCGCTGGAGGCGCTTGTGCACGGTAGAGAAGTTGGTGAGCATGCCACCCAACCAGCGCTGGTTCACGTACGGCATGCCGACGCGGGTCGCCTCATCGGCGACGGATTCCTGCGCCTGCTTCTTGGTGCCGACGAACATCACCGAGCCGCCGTGCGCGACGGTCTCCTTGACGAATTCGTACGCCTTGTCGATGTACGTCAGCGTCTGCTGCAGGTCGATGATGTAGATGCCGTTGCGGTCGGTGAAGATGAACCGCTTCATCTTGGGATTCCAGCGACGGGTCTGATGCCCGAAGTGGGTGCCGCTGTCAAGCAGCTGCTTCATTGTTACGACAGCCATGTTCGGCTTGGTCCTCTTGTTGTCGGTTGTCGCCCGGCATCGGGTGATGCCTGGCCCTAGCGTCTGTTGCGATGCCGGACCCGTCGTGAGACGGGACCGCCCGGCATGCGAGTGCAACCCTGGAACTACGGGGCTGCGCACAGGCGCGCGAAGTCAACTCGCAAGCGCAAGTTGCGGGATTGAGTTTACACCGTTGACATGCATGCTTTTGCCATCGCTCATGCACAGTGGCTCCGTCATGCACAGATGTGCCGTTCGTGCCTTCCAGAGGACGCCGCGACGCGCTGAACTGGGCCGATGAGACTACTGGCCATCCTACTGACCGTCGGCCTGTTGGCGGCGGCCCCGGCAACCGCTGAGAACGGTCGGCTGGACTGGCCGTTGCGCCCACGACCTGCTGTTCTTCAAGTCTTCGACGCGCCGTCGCCGAACTGGAACCGCGGACATCGCGGGGTTGATTTGGCAGGCATGCCTGGTCAGACGGTGTACGCGGCCGCCGCGGGCACCGTGGTGTTCGCGGGCAAGCTGGTGGACCGGCCGGTGGTGTCGATCGCCCATCCCGGGGGCCTTCGCACCAGCTACGAGCCCGTGGAGGCGGTGGTTCGGGCAGGCCAGCTCGTCAGCGCAGGTTCGGTGCTCGGCGAGCTGGTCGCCGGCCATCCCGGCTGCGGCACGTGCCTGCACTGGGGCGCGATGTGGGGTGCGGCGTCGCGCGCGGACTACGTCGACCCGCTGGGTCTGGTGGTGACGACGCCAGTCCGGCTCAAGCCCCTTCATCCCTAGCGCGAGCGTGCTCCCCGCAAGCGGGGTACCCCAGTTTGCGGGCGACACGCCGCTGATTTCGCTCCGAACGAGCACACTCGCGCCTCTCCGAACGCGCGCCTAGCGTCGGGAGACGTGACTGCTTCCGCCGAAAGCCATCGCACCCGCGCCCTCCGGTTCGGCCTGACCACCGCGCTCCCCCGCGGGGCCGAGTTCCGCGACTTCGCGGTCTCCGTCGAGCAGACCGGTTTCGACGTGCTGACGTTCCCCGACCATCTCGTGCCGACGCTGTCGCCGTTCGCGGGCGCGACGGCCGCCGCTATGGCGACTACCCGCCTGCACACCGGAACGCTGGTACTGAACAACGATCTGCGGCATCCTGTCGAAGTGGCACGCGAGAGCGCGACCCTTGCGGCAGTCACTGGTGGACGGTTCGAGTTGGGTCTCGGTGCGGGGCACATGAAGTCCGAGTACGACGCCGCCGGGCTGCGGTTCGACTCCGGCGCAACCCGTGTCGACCGGTTGATCGAGTCGGTGAATGTGATTCGGGCGCTGCTCGCGGGCGAGCCCGTCGACGTCGATGGCGCCCACTATTGTGTTCGCGCCGAGGCCGGGGAACTCGTCGCCGCACCCGCTGTCCGCGTGCCACTACTGTTGGGCGGCAACGGGACTCGGCTCTTGCGGTTGGCAGGCCAGGTGGCCGACATCGCCGGGTTCACCGGGTTCGCGCACAACCACGGCGCAACCGAAGTTCGTTTGACGCACTTCGGCGCCACGGGCTTGGACGATCGGATCGCCGTGGTGCGTGACGCCGCGGGAGACCGATTCGACGCCATCGAGCTGAACGCGCTCATCCAGTTCGTCGTCCATGCCGACGACCGAGAGGCGGCCGCCACCGAGCTGGCCGCCACGCTCGGGGGCACCTCGCCCGAGTTGGTGATGGATTCGCCGTTCGTCTTGATCGGCACGCACGAACAGATGGCCGAGGCGCTGATCGAGCGTCAGCAGCGGTTCGGGGTGAGCTATTGGACGGTATTCGACGACTGGATCGGCAGGCCGTCGGCCATGCCCGATATCGCGAAAGTCATTGCCTTGCTTCGGTGATCACGCGCGCGGATGGGCCTGATCGTGCACGGCCCGCAACCGGGCGACGGTGACGTGGGTGTAGAGCTGCGTGGTCGCCAGCGTCGAGTGGCCAAGCAGTTCCTGCACCACCCGCAGGTCGGCACCGCCTTCGAGCAGATGCGTGGCCGCGCTGTGCCGCAAGCCGTGTGGGCCGATGTCGGGTGCCCCGTCGACGGCGGCCATCGTCTGATGCACGACGGTGCGGGCCTGCCGCGGATCGATCCGCTTGCCGCGCGAGCCCAACAGCAGCGCCGGCCCCGACGTCTCGATCGCGAGGGCGGGTCTGCCGTCGGCCACCCAGGACTTGAGCGCACGCAGCGCGGGTTCACCGAACGGCACCGTGCGCTGCTTGTTGCCCTTGCCGAGCACTCTCAGAAGCCGCCGCGACATGTCGACGTCGTCGAGGTCGAGGCCGCACAACTCGCTCACGCGTATCCCCGTGGCGTAGAGCATCTCCACGATCAGTCGATCTCGCAACGCGAGCGGATCCCCTTGCTGTGCACCCAATTCGGCTGCGCTCATGGCGTCGAGCGCCTGGTCCTGACGCAGCACGGAGGGCAGGGTACGACGTGCCTTCGGGACCTGCAGCCGGGTGGCTGGGTCGTTGTCCATCAACCCCGATCGCGACGCCCACGCCGTGAACGTCCTGACCGCCGAGGTGCGGCGCGCCAACGTCGTTCGCGCGGCGCCTGCGCCGGCCTGTGCCGCCAGCCACGACCGCAGCACGGGCAGTGTCAGTTGGGTCAGCGTGACGTCAGGCTCGCGCTCGTCCAGGAACCCGAACAACGACCGGAGGTCACCGAGATAGGCGCGGCGGGTGTGGTCGGAACGGCCGCGTTGCAGCGCGAGGTACTCGTCGAACTCTTCGAGTACCGCCTCGAGCATTGGACCCATGGCCCTACCGTCGCAGAGTTCGATGGCTGGGCGCGTGAGGTGGAGGCGTGTGTCGGACGCGAGAGTGACTGCAATACCAGAATCCGTCCACCACTGCAGAATTCATCCACAGGCGCACTAGCCCGTAACCTCTTGTGTCACTTTGGTTTCTGGTGTCACAATCGGGAAAATTTGTCGGTGGTTCGAACTAGTGTTCGAGTATGGCCCCGGATGCGGCATCGATCAGCGCAGCGTACGACGCGCTCGACGCCGCCTACGACACCATCGCCGCCCTGACCTACGACACCCTCGACATCAAGGACACCTTGGGCTGTCTATCGCGCCTCGAACGCTTGCGCCGGCGTATGCCCGCCACCGAACACCACCTGCTCGCCCACGCCCAAACCCTGACCACCCCCACGGCGATCGGGGCGAAGAGCTGGTCCGACGTGCTCGCCATCCGCCTGCGGATCAGCGGCACCGAGGCCACCCGACGGGTCAAGGAAGCCGAGGACCTCGGCCCCCGCACCGCACTCACCGGAGCGCCCCTGCCACCTCGGTTGCCCGAGACCGCCGCCGCCCAAGCCCGCGGCGACATCAACACCGAACACGTCGCCATCATCCGCAAGTGCCTCAAAAAGGCCGCGAAATACCTCGACACCGCCGCCCGCGCAGAGATCGACCACGACCTGGCGCGCGCCGCCGCCACCAACAGCCCCGAAACCCTGCGCGAAGCCGCCAAACTCCTGATCTACCTGTTCAACCAAGACGGCGACCTCCCCGACGACGAACACCGCGCCCGCCGCCGCGAAGTGCGCCTCGGCCCACAAGACGAAGATGGCATGATCCCGTTCAGCGGCAGGCTCGACCCCGAAGCCGCCGCCTACATCCAAGCCCTGTTCGCCAAACTCGCCGCGCCGGGAATGTGCAACCCAGCCGACGAAACACCCTGTGTGAACGGTCGACCCGACGAAGACACCATCGCCGCCGATGACCGCACCCTGCCCCAACGCCAACACGACGCCCTCACCGCCATCTGCCGCAACACCCTGTCGTCGGGGGAACTCGGCCAACACAACGGACTACCCGTCACCGTGGTGGTCTCGACCACCCTGCAAGACCTGCACGCCGCCGCCGGTGTCGCGGTCACCGGCAGCGGATCACTGCTCCCCATCAGTGATCTGATCCGGATGGCATCGCATGCCCATCACTATCTGGTGATCTACGACAAGCACACCCGCGAACCGCTCTACCTGGGCCGCACCAAGCGCATCGCCAGTCCCGGGCAACGGCTCGTGTTGTTCAACCGGGATCGCGGCTGCACCAGGCCCGGCTGCACCGCACCCTTCGATCACTCCCAGGCTCATCACGCCGCCCAAGACTTCGGAAAAGGCGGACAAACCAACATCACCGACCTCGGCCTGGCGTGTGGCCCCGACAACCGCCTCGTCAAAGAAAACGGGTGGACCACCCAAATTCGCAGCGACGGCCGCATCGAATGGATCCCACCACCGCTGCTCGACACCGGCCAAGACCGGATCAACCACCACCACCACCCCAACGAACTCCTGTGTCCGCCCGAAGAGCGGCCGCCAGAAGACCGGGATGAAGACCACCCACCCGCAGCCTGACACGCCCGGCCTCGGATCAGGCGGGCTGCGGGCTGGGCGGGCTGACTTCGACGAGCATCTTGCCGATGTTGGCTCCGGTGAAGAGTCCGTTAAGCCCGTCGACGCAGGACTCGAGGCCCTTGAAGACCGTCGCGCGGTGCGCGAGCAGACCTTCCTGCTCCCACCCGCGCAGCGCGTTGAAGGCCTCGTCGAAACGGCCCCACTCATCGAGTGCGTTGAACCCCTGCATCGATGCGGTCCTGGCCAGCAGGTTCACGTAGTTGACCGGTCCCGGGTGCTCGCCCGTGAGGTAGCTGGAGATGACGCCGCACAGCACCACCCTGGCCTTGGCGGCCAGCCGGCCGAGTACCGCGTCGAGGATGGGGCCGCCGACGTTGTCGAAGTAGACGTCGACACCCTTCGGGCAGTGTTGCTTCAGCGCCGCCGCGAGGTCCGCTTCCTTGTAATCGATGCACGCGTCGAACCCGAAGTCCTCGACCACTGCCCGGCACTTCTCCGGACCGCCGGCGATGCCGACCACGCGGGCACCCGCAATCCTCGCGATCTGGCCAGCCACCGAGCCCGTCGCGCCCGCGGCGGCAGACACCACCACCGTCTCCCCTGCCTTGGGCTTGCCGACGCCGGTCATGCCGAAGTACGCGGTGGCTCCGGTTGGGCCATAGATCGACATCACCGCCAGTTGGTCGGTCAACCCGATGACGGGCGTGCTGAACACGTCGTCGCGAATGACCGAGTAGTCCTGGAAGCCCGTCAGCGTGGTGACGACGTCGCCGACGGCATAGGCGTCGCACCGCGATTCGACGACCTCGCCGATACCGGCCGCCCGGATCACGTCGCCGAGCTCCACCGGTGGCAGGTAGCCGGGCTGCCCGTCGAGCCACGTCCGCGCGGCGGCGTCCATCCCGACGTAGGTTGTGCGGAGCAACGCCTCGCCGTCGGCGAGCTCGGGCGCCGGGACGCTGACCAGCTCGGTGTCATCGGGGCCGACGAGCCCAGTCGGGCGGCGGCGCAACAGGATCTGGCGGTTCAACCGATCGGCCACGACCCGAAGTTACCGAAGGTGGGAGGCCACCGACGGGGAATCACCAACCGACGCGTCGCAGCGTGTCGGGCGTCAGGTCCGCCAGCGTCTTGTACCCGTCGATGCCCATGATCAGATCGGCCTCGGCGAGCAGTGACCGCAGCACGTGAACGACGCCGTCGGCGCCACCAAGGGCCATGCCGTATGCGTACGGCCTGCCGATGCCGACGGCCGTCGCGCCGAAGGCGAGGGCCTTGACGATGTCCGCGCCGCTGCGGATGCCGGAGTCGAACAACACCGGAACCCCGTCGGCGGCCTCGACGACGCCAGGCAGGCAGTCGATCGCGGGCAGGCCGCCGTTGGCCTGCCTGCCGCCGTGGTTCGAGCAGTAGATCCCATCCACGCCGCCGTCGATGGCGCGGCGGGCGTCGTCGGGATGTTGGATGCCCTTCACCAGCAGCGGCAGCTTGGTCAGCGATCGCAGCCACGGCAGGTCATCCCAGGACAGCGAATTGCCGAACACCGAGATCCACTTCAAGATCGCGGCCTGCGGATTCTCCTCGGGTGTCTGCGCTAGCGAGGCGCGGAAGACGGGGTCGCTGGTGTAGTTGGACAGACACTTGCCACGCAACTGCGGAAAGTTCGACGTCGTCAGGTCACGCGGTCGCCAGCCGGGAACCCAGGTGTCGAGGGTGACGACGATGCCCTTGTACCCGGCCGCCTCCGCACGCTGCACCAGACTCGCGGCCAGGTCACGATCCGTCGGGGTGTACAGCTGAAAGAAGCCGGGGGTGTCACCGAACTCGGCGGCGACCTGCTCGAGTGGGTCTTCGGTCAGCGTCGACACCACCATCGGCACGCCGGTGCGCGCGGCGGCCCGCGCCGCGGCCAGGTCGCCGTGACCGTCCTGGGCGCACAGCCCCATGACACCGATCGGCGCCATGAACACCGGCGAGGGAAGCGTCAGCCCGAACAACTCGACGGACACGTCGCGTTCCTTGGCGCCGACGAACATTCGCGGCATCAGACCCCAACGCTCGAACGCGGTGACGTTGACGCGCTGGGTGCGCTCGTCGCCCGCGCCGCCCGCGACGTAGGACCACAGCGACGGCGACATCGCCGCCTCCGCCTTGGCCTCGAGGTCCGTGAACGACATCGGCAGCGACGGCAAGATGCCGGACAGGCCCTGCAGGTAGATCTCGAGCTGATAATCACCGAATGCCATGGCACCCAGGGTGCCAGCTCGGTCTCAGCTCGGCGCCTGCGCCTCCTCCTTGGCGAGTTCGGCCTTCCACTGGCGGAACGTCTCCTCGGTGCGGCCGCGCCGCCAGTAGCCGGAGATCGACGCCCATTTGGCGTCGACGCCACGCTCCTTGCGGATGTAGGGCCGCAGGTTGTGCATCACGGCCTGGGCCTCGCCGTGGATGAAGACCTGCGCCTGGCCCGGCAACCACGCCGACTCCTTCACCGCCGCGATGAGGGGCGCGTTGTCACCGGCCTGCTCCTCGGGCACCAGATCGGCCCGGCCGCCGCGATAGATCCAGCGGACCTCGACGCCGTCGGGGGCCGACAATGGAACCTCGTCGTCGGGACCGCTGATTTCGATGAATGCCTGCCCAATTGCGTTGGGCGGCAACGCCTCCAGCGCGGCACTCAGTGCGGGTAGGCCAGCCTCGTCGCCTACCAGCAGGTGCCAGTCCGCGTCGGGGTCCGGCGAGTAGGCGCCACTCGGGCCCATCAGATAGGCGGGGTCGCCCGGCTGGACCGACGCTGCCCATGGTCCGGCGACGCCGTGCTCGCCGTGCACCACGAAGTCGACGGTGATCTCACGACGGTCGGGATCGGCGTTCCGGATGGTGTAGGTCCGGACCACCGGCCGGTGCACCTCGGGAAGCTCGCTGAAGCTGTCCAGGGTGAGCGGCTTTGGCAGAGCGCTGACGTCGACATCGTCGCGCACGATGACGAACTTGACGTAGGAGTCGGTGAACTCACTGGGCTTGAAGGTGTCGAAGCCGCTGCCGCCGAGCACCAACCTGATCATGTGCGGGGTGAGCTGCTCGCTGCTGATCACCTGAAACGTGTGGACCGGACGGCCTGCCACGTGTACCTCCCAAGATGTTTAGTAGACCTCACTGACTATACGAGCGGGTGAGAGCGGGTGGCTGGCTACGTGCGCGCACTTCGTTCCCGTCACCGACCTACCGAACTGCGATCTTCCATCGACCCTCCTGCTGTTTGACCAGGCCGACCAGCTCCAACGACGCGAGCGGACCCAGCACCTGCGTGGGAGGTAGCCCCGCCGCCACCGCGACCTCGTCGACGCTTCTGCCCCCGCGTGCGGGCAGCGCGTCGTAGACCCGGAGCTCCTGCTCGGTGAGCCCGTCGAGCGGCGAGCCCTGGTGTGACGGTTCGATGGCGAACTCGCCCATGCGACCGACCAGTTCGACGATCTCGTCGGCGCGGGTGACCAGATGGGCACCGTTGCGCACCAACACGTGACATCCCGCCGAGGCCGACGACGTCACCGGTCCTGGCACCGCGCACACCGGTCGTCCTAGAGCCTCTGCCCATGCCGCGGTGCTGGCGGCGCCGCTGCGCAGCCCGGCCTCCACCACGACGGTCGCGCCGCCAAATGCCGCGACGAGACGATTCCTGGTCAGGAAGCGATGTCGGGCCGGCCGCATGCCCGGGGGATACTCGCTGACGACCAGCCCGTGCGTGGCGATCCGGTGCAAGAGCGCGGAGTGACCGGCCGGATACGGCACGTCGACACCGCCTGCAAGCACCGCAACGGTCAACCCGTCGGCCGCCAGCGCCGCCCGGTGCGCCGCGCCGTCGATGCCGTACGCGCCACCCGAAACCACCGCCACCTCCCGTTCGACCAACCCCGTGGCGAGATCCGCCGCGACGTATTCGCCGTATCCGGTCGAAGCACGAGTCCCGACGAGCGCACAGCTGCGCGCTGCGAGATCAGCCAGATGCTCAGGACCGACCGCCCACAGCACCAGCGGCGGATGAGGTATCCGCGCAGCCACGTCGGCGAACGACGTGAACGCGACTCCCGACAGTTCGGCGGATCCACGAACGATCAGCCGACCACCCAGTCCCGCAAGTAGTGCGAGATCCTCTGCCGTGCAGTCCAATTCGCGACGTGCTTCACTGCGACTCAACAGCAGCCCGTCCACCGCTCCACGTCTGACGCGGTCAGCAGCATCGACGGGTCCGACGTCGTCCACCAAGGCTGCCAACTCGGGACACGGTGGTTCGACGACCCGCGACAGGTACGCCCACGCATGAAGCTCGTCGGTCCTCATCGCGCGGCCCCCGGCTGCCGGAAGCTCAACGCTGTGGTGACGTCGTCGCGGTTCGGCGACGACCGACCACCGAGATCGCTCAGACTCCACGCAACGCGCAGAGTGCGATCGAGTCCCCTGATGCTCAACAGACCGCGATCCAGTGCGGTGGTCAAGGGCGCCATCACCGACAGCTCGGGTCTGAACTTGCGGCGGAGCAGGACGCCGCTCACCTCCGCATTGGTCCGGAAGCCGTGCGGTGCCCAACGTTCCGCGGCGGACTGTCGTGCGGCTGCCACGCGGGCGCGAACGGTAGCCGTCGACTCACCGTGTTCGCCGCCCATGGTGCTGGACCGAATCGGATCCATCTGTACGCGCAGGTCCACCCGATCGAGCAGCGGACCCGACAGCTTCCCGAGGTACTTGCGCTTGACCGCTGCCGGGCACATGCAGTCGCGGGGATCGGCGGGCGCACAGGGACAGGGGTTCGCGGCGAGGATCAGTTGAAACCGCGCCGGGTAACACGCGACTCCGTCGCGGCGCGCGATGCGAATCTCACCGTCCTCCAATGGAGTCCGCAGCGCTTCGAGGGCACTCACTCCGAACTCGGCGCATTCGTCGAGGAACAGCACCCCGCGGTGGGCGCGGCTGACCGCTCCTGGCCGGGCCATGCCCATGCCTCCGCCGACCAAGGCCGCCACACTCGCCGTGTGATGCGGTGCCACCAACGGTGGCCGGGTGATGAGCGGTGAGTCCTTGGAGAGCAGCCCAGCCACCGAATGGATGGCCGTGACTTCCAGCGCTTCGTCATGCGTCAACGGAGGCAGCAGGCCCGGAAGTCGTTGGGCCAGCATGGTCTTGCCGATGCCGGGCGGGCCAGTCAGCATCAGGTGATGCGCGCCTGCGGCGGCGACCTCGACGGCGTACCTTGCTCGCGTCTGCCCGACGACGTCGGCGAGTTCGGCGACCGCCTCCGGATCGACCGGCGTGGTGTCGGTTTCGTGATCCAGCGATGCCTTGCCCTCGAGCCATTGTTGGAGCTGGCCCAGTGTGCTCGCACCCAACACCTCGATACCTTCAACCAGGCTCGCCTCGGCCAGGTTGTCGATCGGCACGACCACCGCGGGCCAGCCCTCCCGCTTGGCGGCGAGCACGGCGGGCAGCACGCCCTTGACAGGTCGCACCCGCCCGTCGAGCGCAAGTTCGCCTAGCAGTACGGTCTTCTCGAGTCGCGGCCAGGACTTCTTTAGGTCCGCCGACAACACGGACAGCGCCAGCGCCAAGTCGTACACGGACCCGACCTTGGGCAGCGTTGCCGGCGACAACGCGAGCGTCAGCCGCGCCATCGGCCAGCTGTTGCCACAGTTGGTGATAGCCGCACGCACCCGGTCCCGCGACTCCTGCTGCGCCGCGTCCGGCAGCCCGACCAGGTGCACACCCGGAAGCCCCGAGGTGATGTCGGCTTCGATCTCGACCAAATCGGCATCCAACCCGCGCACGGCCACCGAGAACGCCCGGCCCAACGCCATCACCCCACCCCCTGCAAGTGAGTGAGCTCCGGCGTCCGCTGCTGCCCAATGCGCACGCCCACGACGTCGATGCGCACCTGCGCCCAGGTGCCGTCCTGACCGGCCAGCCACAACCCCGCCAGCCGACGCAGCCGGCGCACCTTGTCAGGCGTCACCGCCTGTGCGACCCCGCCAAACTGATCGCTAGTACGCGTCTTGACCTCCACGAACACCACGACACCGCCAGGCTCGGCGGCGATCACGTCCAGCTCGCCGTAGCGGCACCGCCAGTTGCGCGCCAGCACGCGCCACCCCAACGACGTCAGATGATCGACCGCCAGCTGCTCACCGAGCGCCCCGATCTGAGCGCGGCTCACCACGTTCTCCGTCATGGCCACAGCGTCCCCAGTGGGACGGACAACGCCCCGACGGCAAGGACGACGCGGGCACCCAGACCCGGCGGTTGTGCACAGTCGGCAGTTCATCCACAGCCTCGGTATCCGCTGGAGGCGGCATGCAATGATGGGCCAGATGCACTCCCGAGTTCCCGACACGCGAGAAGGCTTCCGCTGCAACAGCGGTCGGTTGGGAGTGGCGATTCTGGCCGCGGCCACCGCTGCGACGATCAGCACCGGCTGTTCGTCCGGCACTATCGTGAACACCGACGATGCGACAACGCCCGCACCGCCCACCGTGACTGCTGCGCCGTCGCCGTCGAAACCCCCAAGCAACGAGCACCTGGCGAACGCCTTCGACTACGCCGCGCACGGAGCAGACGGCGAAACGGGCTACTACTTCACCAGCCCGAGCAAGCGATGGGTGTGTGCGATCTTCCCGCGCAAGACGGCGGGCTGCCAGTCCTCGACCGGATCCGCCATCGCCATCAAGGGCGCCCCCACCAGCGTGCCCGGCCCGCAGGCCGTCGACACCGCGCCGAATGCCATCGAGGTCGACGGCGCTGTCGACGCTCGGTTCGCGTCGCTCGATCCTCCGGGGTATGCCCTGGTTCCCGGTCCTGCGACCGTTCTCCCCTTCGGCGAGGTGTTGGCTGTCGCAGCATTCCGCTGCAACGTTCAGGAAGCCTCGGGAATCTCCTGCATGAGCGAGAAGACCGGCAAGGGCTTCACGTTCAGCGCAGACGGTTACGCGTTCCAGTACACCGACCTACCCGGGTAACGGCTGCGGAGAAGGTCCGCGCTAGGCGGGCACGGCGATGCCCTGGCTCGGAAACATGGGCGGGCTGAGGCGCGCGAAACCTTCCTGCCGGTAGTACGGAAAGTACGGATACGGGGCTTCGCGATGGCTCACCGCGTCGAGACGCGCGACCTGATCGTCACTCAGCGCCCAGCCCACCGCGCCGAGGTTCTCGGACAGCTGCGTGGCATCGCGCGCCCCGATGATCACCGACGACACCGTCGGACGCCGCAGCAACCAGTTGAGCGCGACCTGCGGAACCGTCCGGCCCGTCTCGTCGGCGATCGCGCTGAGTTCGTCGACGACGTCGAAGAGCAGCGAGTCATCCACGGGCGGACCGGCATCCGCCGTCACGTGCAGCCTGCTTCGTTCGGGAAGCGGTGTCCCACGGCGGATCCGGCCCGTCAGGCGTCCCCATCCCAGCGGGCTCCAGACCAGGGCGCCGACACCCTGATCCAGGCCGAGCGGCATCAGTTCCCATTCGTAGTCCCGCCCGATCAGCGAGTAGTACACCTGGTGAGCGACATAGCGCGGGCGATGAGCGGCGACGGCAGTCGAGAGCGACTTCATCAGCTGCCACCCCGAGAAGTTGGACACGCCCGTGTACCGAATCTTGCCCTGCGCGACGAGCACGTCGAGCGTCTCGAGGACCTCGTCGATCGGGGTGTGCGCGTCGTAGGCGTGCAGCTGAAACAGGTCGATGCGGTCGGTCTGCAGTCGACGCAGCGCCTTCTCGACCGCAGCGATCAGACGCGGCCGCGACGTTCCCGCATCCCCCGGCCCCTCGCCGACCGGCAGCGCCGCCTTCGTCGAGATCAGCACCTGATCACGCCTGCCCACCAGGGCAGCTCCGAGCACCTCCTCTGAGGCGCCGTCGGAGTAGACATCCGCGGTGTCGAACAGCGTGACACCGCCGTCCATGCAGATGTCGATGATCCGCCGCGCTTCGTGGACGTCGGTGTTGCCCCACGCGCCGAAGAAATCGCCCGCCCCGCCGAACGTCGCTGCGCCGAAACTCAATTCAGACACGACCAGACCAGAGGTGCCAACCCGCCGATATTCCATCGCCACTCCTTAACAAGACTATCTTCCCGATAACAAACGTAGCACGCGAGATTCACTAATGAAACCCTAGTCCCGTTATGATGTTCGAGTGCCAGCATCGACCAGGCCGGGCGGACGAACGGCGGCCGTCCGTGACGCTGTGCTTCGGGCTGCGGCCGACCTTCTCATTGAGGACGGCCTGGAGGGCATCGAATTGACCGCCGTCGCGCAACGGGCCGGGGTCGGCAAGTCGACCGTCTACCGCAGATGGGGTTCGGTGCCCGGCCTGGTGGCCGATCTTCTGGTCGACATGGCGGACACGTCGTCGCCCCGACCATCCACCGGAGCGCTCCGGACCGACCTGTTGGCCCAGGCGAAGCTCGTCCGACGCACCTTGACCGACGGGCGGCAGGGCCGCTTGTTCAAGGCGATCATCGCCGCGGCCACGTGTGACCCGGTCACCGCGAACGCGCTGGCCGACTTCTACCGCAACCGCATCGACGAAGTGTCACCCGTCGTGGTCGACGCCGTCGCGCGAGGCGAGGCACCACAGGGCACCGACCCGGCCGAGGTCATCCGCCAGTTGTCGGCGCCGCTCTACTACCGGTTCCTCACCGATATGCGTCCACTGACGACTGCCGATGCCGAACGGGCGGTGGCCGTCACGATGGCGGCGGTCGACGCCGGCGTCTTCGTCAAGGGTTAGCTGATCTCTTCGAACAGCAGCGCGAGCTGACTCGGGGACACCGAGATGCCGCACTGGTTCTTCAGATCGGACAGTGGACGCGCGATGTCCTGCAGGTCGAGGAACTCACCGGGGTGGCCGGTGAAGTAGCCCCGCACCGACGACCGCGCCTCCTCCGGCGACTGCGTGCCCGCCGCAGTCAGCACGTCGTTGGCACCGGGGTGCGCGTCCAGGTACGCCCCCGCCGCACTCAACACGCCGCTGGCAGTGGTGGACAGTCCGCTGGCCGAGCACGCGGGCGCGGCGCCTGCCGTCGGCACCGCAACGGTGCCTGCGACGACGGCTCCCAGCGCGGCGGCCGCGAACGTACTGGCCAGGCCTCGGCGGACGAACGTGTTGATCAGTGTCATTGCGTGCTTCCCCTCGGATTGCCCCGGCAGCCACAGCCGAGGTACCGGAATCATTGCAGGGCCGGTGGCGCGGTGTGCGCCGTTCGGGCAAACCGGGCGTGTCGTCGAGAAGCGGTGGCGATCGGCCGCACATCGGCCGACCAACGGACACAACCTGTTTCGCTGACGTCGTTTGTCGGTCCCCCGCGCTAACGTCACCACACGCCAGCCACCAACGTCACCAAGAGGACAGATTCATGCGCATTCCGATTCGCCACGGCGAGGTCCTGCTGCTCCCCGTCAACTCCACCCCGGTGGGGAGCTCGGAGCGGGTCACCAGCTGCGTCGTCGGCGAAAGCGAGTCCGGCCATGACCCCGTGCTCGACGGCGACCGCGAGTTCGCCAGGATCGTGGACGCCAAGGGCACGCTGTACGTCGACCTCGACGAGCCGACCCGGCTCTGGTACCTGAGGGATCACGACCAGCGCCGGGAACGCGAACTGGAAGTGGCCGCGGGGGTGTGGCGGGTGGTGCGAAGGACTGCGCCCGAAGTACGCGAAGTACAAGCGAGCTGATCAGGCCGACGCGGGTCAGCTCGGCGGCTGCTCCCGCTCCGCGATGAGACCCTCCTGCACCAGCGTGGCGGCGATGGCACCGTCGGCCCCGACAAGGCTGCCGGTGATCACGCCGCGCCCGCGCGCTGCCGCAGGTGAACGTGACTCCAGCAGATTCCACTGGTCCGCCCGGACCGGCCGGTGGAACCAGATGGACGAGTCCGTCGTGCCGCTGCGGTGCGTGCGTCCCTTCATCGAATGGCCGTGCACCTGCAGCGCCGGGTCGATCATGTACACGTCGTTGACGTAGGCCGCGATGATGGTGTGCAGCAGCGGATCGTCGGGTAGGGGCACCGTCACCCGCCACCAGAGCCGCCGGACGAACTCATCACCCGCACCTTCGTCGTCGATGCGAATGTCGATCTCGTCCAACGGCATCGACGGTGCGGGACCTGCGGGACCGGTCCGCGGCAGTGTCTCGGGGTCACCTGGAAGCGACGCCCGCCTGCCGTGCTCTGGTCCGGCGAGGGGTGTGGAGAACGAGACGGTGGCGGTCGTCAACAGGCGGCCGTCCTGTCGGGCGTCGACCCGTCTGCCGGCGGCGGTACGCCCGTCGAACACCCGCGCCACCGTGTACTCGACCGGATTGCCCGCCTCTCCCCCACGCAGGAACTGCAGATGCATGTTGGTGGGCGACTTCACGGCATCGACGGTCCGGCAGGCTGCGGCCAGGCTCTGCCCCATGAACTGGCCGCCGAACGAACGCTTGCCCTCGGGGCCGCTGGCGGGGCCCAGCCAAACATCGCGGGTCATCTGCTCTTCGCGCGAGCGCTCATCGCCGGTCCCGGCTCGCACGTCGAGCAGGTCGAGAAGCGCGCTCATGCGACCGTGCCCGCCGCGACCAGCCGGTCGATCTCGTCGGCGGTCAAACCCAACCGGTCGCTGAGCACCGCGGCGGTGTGATCGCCGAGCGCCGGTGCGGCGACGGCAGGCGGATAGACACCGCCGATCGACACCGGAAGGCCGGGCGCGAGGTAGTGACCGACACGGGGCTGATCCAGCTCGGTGAAGAGCGGGTTGGCGGTGACCTTGTCGTCGGTGACGACGTCGGCGAAGGTGCGGTAGCGCTCCCACAAGATCGAGCTCGCCGACAACGCGGCGGCCACCTCGTCGCTGGTGTGTTCGGTGAACCATAGGGTGAACAGCCCGGTGAGCGCATCGCGGTGCCGGTACCGGTCGCCCTCGTCGGTGAAGTCGGCGCCGAGCGCCTCCCCAAGCGCAGCAACGGCTTTCGTGGTTCCCGTGATCTCGGTCAGGTCGCGGAAGTGCCGTCCGGTGAGTGCGACGATCATGAACGATGCCCCGTCGCCACTGGTGAACTGCTGACCGTATTGGCCGAAGATCGAGTTCCCGATCCGCTCCCGCGGCGTGCCGTTGATCATCACCTCGGTCAGGAAGCTGAGGTTGCCCGCGGTGGCGAGCGCGACGTTCTCCAGCGGGATGCCGATCCGTCCGCCCTCGCCGGTGGCGTCGCGATGCCGCAGGGCCGCAGTAACCGCCAGCGCCACGTAGAGGCCGCATGAGACGTCCCAGGCGGGCAGGACGTGGTTGACCGGGGCGTCGAGTCCGACCGGCCCCGTCACCTGCGGGAAGCCGATGCCTGCGTTGACGGTGTAGTCGACCCCGGTGCCGCCGTCGGCGCGGCCGGATACCTCGACGTGGATCAGGTCGGGCCGCACGCGAACCAACGTGTCGTACGAATGCCATTGGCGTCCGGCCACGTTGGTGATCAGGACCCCGCTGTCGGCGATCAGACGCTGAATGAGGTCCTGCCCGTCGGGTGAACGGACGTCGACGGCGACGGACTGCTTGCCCTTGTTGAGCCCGGCCCAGTAGATACTGTCGCCGTCCTGCGTCACCGGCCAGCGGTGATAGTCGGCGGCGCCACCAACGGGGTCGACTCGGACGACCTCGGCACCGAGCTGCGCCAGCGTCATCCCGGCAAGGGGCACGGCAACGAAGCTGGAGATCTCGATGATCCGCACCCCGGCCAGGGGCCGCGTCGCATCCGGTGTTTCCGTCATGCACTCAAGCTATCAAGCCTGTTTGTGGGGCCACGAGCTCCCGCAGTGCCACTAACTTCGGCCAAGTTTCGTCGCTGCGGCTTCGATGGTCTCCTCCGACAGCAGTACCTGCAGGGCGGCATCGCCGAGCGGGATGAAACTGTCCAGGCTGGCGACCCGGTCCACGACGCCCGAGAAGCCGTTGGCGACGAGTGCCGCGAGCACGCCCTCGCCGACGCCACCGCTCTCGCGGGTCTCGTCGACGATGAGGACCCTTCCGGTGGCAGTGGCTTCGCGCAGCACGTCCTCCACCGGCAGCGGTGCCAGCCACCGCAGGTCGACGACACGGGTGCCGATGTCGCTGAGTTCCAGTCGGCGGGCGACACGAAGGCTCATCCGCAGACCGTTGCCGAACGTGACGATCGTCAGGTCGGTGCCGTCGCCGTAGACGCGGGCACGGCCGATGGGCGCCACCGAATCGGACGACGGGTAGGTCGCGAGCCACCCGTCGTCGCCGTCGTCGTGCAGATCCCGCGTGTGGTACAGCGCAATGGGTTCGATGAAGATGCAGACGATTCCGGCCGCCTTCGCGGCAGCGACACACGCGTGCAGCATCGCGGCGGCATCGTCGGGTCGCGCAGGCGAGGCGACGACCACACCGGGGATGTCGCGGAGCGCGGCGATGGAGTTGTCGTTGTGGAAGTGTCCGCCGAATCCCTTCTGATATCCGTAGCCGGCCACGCGAACGACCATCGGATTGCGGTATTGCCGGTTCGAGAAGAATTGCAGCGTCGCGCCTTCGCCGCGAATCTGGTCCAACGCGTTGTGAATGTAGGCGAGGTACTGGATTTCGGGGATGGGGAGCAGCCCCGACACCCCGGCTCCGAGGGCGAGACCGAGGATGGACTGCTCGTCGAGAAGGGTGTTGAATACCCGCGCCGAACTGGTCTTGTTGAGCAGTCCGCGGGTGACCCCGTATACACCGCCCTTGCGGGCGACGTCCTCGCCGAAGATCAGCGCCTCGGGGTGGCGGAGCAGGACCTCCTGCAGCGCGCGGTTGATGGCGAGCGCGACCGTCACCGGTGAATCATCTTGCGGCTCAACGGTCGGGAGGCTCTGTGCCGAGGCGGCGACGGCGTCGTTCATGCTCGTGCGGAGCGGTGTCATGACGGCCGAGGGG
This sequence comes from Mycobacterium sp. AZCC_0083, assembly GCF_014202335.1. GTDB lineage: Bacteria > Actinomycetota > Actinomycetes > Mycobacteriales > Mycobacteriaceae > Mycobacterium. The sequence continues at coordinate 211,257 of NZ_JACHGP010000009.1, forward strand.
CTGTCCAGCTGCGCGAGTTCGCTGACTTCCTCGGCGAGTTCGATCACCTCGGCACGCGTGGCCTCGTAACGCTCGAGTACCTCCTCCGCGGTGAGGTGGCCACCGTCGATCAACAGTTTCGCCGTGCGCACCAACGGATCTCGCTCGAAGTCGGCGACGATCTCGTCGGGTCGCCGATAAGCCGGCTCGTAGTCGGAGCCGGCGTGCCCCAACAGCCGGACCATGTTCAAGTGCAGGAACGCCGGACGGCGGTGGCTGCGCACCCACGACGCGGCGGCCGTCGCGGCGTCGAACGTCGCCGCCACATCGGTGCCGTCGGCAGCGAAGTACTCGAGACCTTCTCTGCGCCCGTAGCTTTGAGCGATCCACCCCGGCGGCGTCTTGACGCTGATGCCGATCCCGTTGTCCTCGCAGACGAACAGCAGCGGCATGGGCAGGCCTTGGTAGGCGGCGTGCATGGTGGCGTTGATGGCGCCGACCGCCGTGGAGTGGTTCGCCGAGGCGTCACCGAAGCTGCACACCGTCACCGCGTCCTCGGGCCATGGGCAGGCGACGCCTAGCCTCCTTGCCCTGGCGATCGAGAACGCGACGCCGACGGACCGCGGAAGGTGGGAGGCGATGGTCGAGGTCTGCGGGATGATGTTCAGGTCGTGGCGGCCGAACACCTTGTGCCGCCCGCCCGAGATCGGTTCCTCGGTGGCGGCGACGATGCCGAGCAGAACGTCGCGCAGCGCGTCGCGTCCGCCCACCTGTTGAGCGCGGGCGAGGAAGAAGCCGCCCGAACGATAGTGCAGCAGCGCAGGATCGGTGTACCGCAGTGCTGCCGCGACGCCGGCGTTGCCCTCGTGCCCGGACGAGCCGATCGTGTAGTAGCCCTTGCCGTGTGATCGCAGCCAGCGCGCCGCGAGGTCGAGGTGGCGGCTGCCGAGTTGGGCGTCGAAGAGGTCGAGGCAGGTAGCCACCGTGAGCGCCGAGCTCTCCTGCAGTGCACCGGTTTCACCTCGCAAGCCATCCGACATCGCCGACACGGTGGTCGTGAAGTAGTCGTCGATGGGTTCGGCCATTCTGAATTACCTGCCCTCTCGGTAGCCGCCGACGATCGTGCGGACGAACGTGACGATCTGTCCCGCGTCGGTCCCGCTCTCGTCCTGGTCCGGGTCGTAGATGGCGATGCTGACGCCGACGCACGACCCGGAATCGAGCATGGCGCGCACCAGGTCGGTGAGCTGGTCCCAACGCAGACCACCCGGCTCGTCCTCGACATCGGGTAGCCCCTGCGCCACGAACTCGAGTGGGTCGAGTACGTCGAGATCGATGTGTAGCCACCACCGGTCGACGTGCTGCGCGAGTTTCTCGATGGCCTGGTGCCCGGTTCCCGCCGGGTCGTCGGCGACTTCGGCCAGCGGCGCCAGCCAGACCCCGCAGTCGCGGAGCGTGCCCACGTTGAACTGCCGCCGCCACGCCTCGTCTCGCGGCCCCAGTACCGCCAAGAGCTCGCGCCGCAGCGCGGGCAGCCGTTCGCCGAGCGGCCCGGTGAGCCGGCGTCCGGTCAGCCCGAGGAGCAGGCCGATCTCGGTGTTGGCGGCCTCACCATCCTCGGAGACGTCGAGGGGCATGGTGTCCTCGTGGCCGTCGATGAAGACCAGACCGACGTCGCCGACGTGATCGCGAAGGCCGGTGACGATGCCAAGCAGCGTCGAGCAATCGCCGCCGTAGACGAACGGGAACCGGCCCTGCGTCATGGCAGACCCGACGCGCTCGTTGAGCGCGTCCGTCATCGCCAGCAGTGCCGCCTCGTTGATCAGGCCGGTCGTGTTGCCCCGCTGCGGATTTGGTTCGGGCAGCTCGAGGTGGTCATGACGTACCACGGGATGGTGGTCGAAGGCGTCCAGCAGTCCCGCATCCCGCAGCGCCCCCGCCGCGCGTGCCTGATTGCCGCTGCGCCCGTACCCGTCGAACGGAACGCCGATCAAGTCGATCTCGGCCACCAACCTCAGCCCTCTTCAGATGAGGTCAACGGCATCCGCGATGGAGTCAAGCACCCGGCTCGGCCGGAACGGATACCGCTCGATGTCGCCGATCTTCGTCGACCCGGTGAGCACCAGGATGGTCTCGAGGCCTGCCTCGATCCCCGCGACGACGTCGGTGTCCATCCGATCGCCGACCATGAAGGTGTTCTCCGAGTGCGCCTCGATGCGGTTGAGCGCGCTGCGGAACATCATCGGGTTCGGCTTGCCGACGAAGTACGGGTCCCGCCCGGTGGCCTTCGTGATGAGCGCCGCTACCGACCCGGTGGCAGGCGTCGGACCTTCGGCAGACGGTCCGGTGACGTCGGGGTTGGTGGCGATGAAGCGCGCGCCGGCGACAATGAGCCGGATGGCCTTGGTGATCGCCTCGAAGGAGTAGGTCCGCGTCTCGCCGAGCACCACGAAGTCGGGGCCCGTGTCGGTGAGGGTGTAGCCGACCTCGTGCAGCGCCGTGGTCAGGCCCGCCTCACCGATCACGTACGCCGAGCCGCCGGGTAACTGGTCGTGCAGGAAGGCCCCGGTGGCCATGGCCGACGTCCAGATCGACTCCTCGGGCACCTCGAGACCCGACCGCAGCAGACGCGCGGCCAGGTCACGCGGGGTGAAGATCGAATTGTTGGTCAACACCAGGAACGGGCGTTTCTTCTCCGCGAGCCGCTGCAGGAATTCCGCGGCACCGGGCAGAGCACGCTCCTCGTGGACCAGGACGCCGTCCATGTCGGTCAGCCAGCATTGCGGTGTGGAGCGCACGGTGCCAGTCTCTCAAGCCACCCGCTCCGGCGTCAGCGAACCACCACAGTGGACGGTGTCCGCGGCGCGCCGAGGAAGTCCCGGTGCGACGGCGGCTGGCGTCCGTCCTCGTCGGTGATGCCGTACCGCACCCCGAGTTCCGCGCCGATCAACGTTTGCCCGCTCAACTCGGCCAGGCCCGGGTCGCGGTACAGGGCATTGAGCAGATGCCCGGTGAACTCCGGGGTCTCCGCCTGCTCGGCGGTCTTCGCCAAGGCCTCGGGATGCCCGTCGAACGCCCTGCGGAACTTCTCGGTCAACAGGATCCCCATCCAGATCGACACGGTGGCCACACTCGTCCCGGAGAAGTCCACCGCCATATCGGCTGCCAGCTTGTCGACGCCGGCCTTCTGCGCGCCGTAGGCGGGTCCGTGCATGTAGCACACCGACCCCGGTGACGAGGTGAACGCGATCAACCCGCGACCCCGTTCGACCATCAGTGGCGCGGCATACCAGGACGCCACGTATGCCGATCTCAGCCCGACGTCGAGGACGTCGGCGAGAGCAAGTGGCTTCTCCCAGAACGGTCTCGGATTCGTCAGGTCGTCGTGGATCGCGGCGGCGTTGTTGACCAAGAGGTCCAGCCGTCCGCATTCGTCGGCCACCCGCTCGAACAGCGCACCGACGGCGGCGTCGTCGCGATGGTCGACCCGCACGGGAATCGCGCCGTCCTCTGGGTCGGTGATCGTCCGGCCGGTCGCGTACACCTGCCACCCGGCCGTGCGGAGCGCGGCGGCAATGCCACGACCCGCGCCACGGCTCGCCCCGGTCACCACGGCGACGGGTTGTTGCTCTTCGGTCACACGGTCACGCTACGAGACGACTGTGGTCAGTCGTCGACTCCAGGGCGCAGAAGATCTACGCGGGCGCGAACGAGGTCATGAAGGAACTGATCGCGCGCTCGCTGTAGCGCCGACCCGAGGAGATGACGTGTATCTGACGCAATCGCTGCACCGAAATCTGCAGCAGAGTCCGGACCGCCCCGCAACGATCTACCGCGACCGGACCCGCACGGTGGCCGAATCAGTCGATCGCATCGCCCGCCTTGCCGGCGCACTCACGGGATTGGGCGTGAAACGCGGTGACCGGGTGGGCATTCTCGCGCTGAACTCCGACCGCTATCAGGAGTACTTCCACGCGGTGCCGTGGATGGGCGCCGCAGTCAACCCGGTGAACATCCGGTGGAGCCCCGCCGAGATCGCGTACTCCCTAGTCGAATCCGACACCAGGGTGCTGTTCGTCGACGATGCCTTCGCCCCGATGATTCCCGCGCTTCGCGAGCAGTTTCCTGGCCTGGCAACGGTGATCCACTGCGGCGACGGTGATCTGCCCGCCGGTGCGCTGAGTTACGAAGCCTTGGTTGCCGACAACGCACCGATCGAGGACACCCGGACAGGGGGTGACGAGCTGCTCGGAGTCTTCTACACCGGCGGCACCACGGGTCACCCCAAGGGCGTGATGCTCTCTCACGACAACCTGCTGGTGTCGGCGATCGGAAGCCTGGCGTCGGGACAGTTCGTCTCGCCAGGTGGCCGGTTGTTGTACACCGCGCCACTGTTCCATCTTGCCGGTATTGCGGCCTGGGCGGCCGGATGCCAGGTCGGCTCGACCCATGTGATCGTGCCGATGTTCTCCCCCGCTGAAGTCATGAAGGCGATCGCCGCGCATCGGGTCACCGACGCGTTGCTGGTGCCGACGATGGTCCAGATGCTGGTCGACGACCCCGGTGTCGCCGACAATGACATGTCCAGTCTCGTGCACCTGATATACGGGGCGTCGCCGATCTCGGAAGCTCTGTTGGAACGGGCGCGGAAGGTGTTTCCCGCGGCCGGGTTCACCCAGGCCTACGGCATGACCGAGCTGTCGCCGGTTGCGACACTGCTGAACCCGGCCGACCACGACAACCCCGCGCTGCACCGCTCGGCCGGACGCGCGGCACCGCACGCCGAAGTCCGCATCGTCGATCCGAACGACAACGAGGTGCCTAGGGGTGAGGTCGGCGAAATCGTCGTGCGCGGCGACAACGTCATGCTCGGCTACTGGAACCGGCCGCAGGACACGGCCGCAGCGGTCCGCGACGGCTGGATGCACACCGGCGACGGTGGGCGGATGGATGAGAACGGGTACGTCTTCATCGTCGACCGGATCAAGGACATGATCATCACCGGCGGCGAGAACGTGTACTCCGCCGAGGTGGAGAATGCGCTGGCCGGCCATCCGGCGGTGGCGGCGTGCGCGGTGATCGGTGTGCCCGACCCCGATTGGGGTGAGCGGGTGCACGCCGTCGTCGTCCTGCTGCCGGGTCAACAGGCCACCGCCGACGAGATTCGCACCCATTGCAAGACGCTGATCGCCGGATACAAGGCCCCGCGCAGTGTCGACTTCGTCGACGCCTTGCCGATGTCCGGTGCAGGCAAAATCCTCAAACGTGACCTCCGCAAACAGTATTGGGGCGAATCCGGGAACCAGGTCTCTTGATGACGGCAGGTCCGGCTGAGCGACCCGCAGTCCGTCCGGCGCGCGGCACGCGCCCGGTCAACCGTCGGCAATTGATCATCGGTGCTGCGACGGACCTGTTCTCCAGCAAGGGCTACGCCGGTGTCAGCGTGGGCGACGTCGCCGAGGCGGTCGCCATCGGACCGTCGGCGCTGTATCGGCATTTTCGTGGCAAGCAGGAGCTGCTGGCGACCGTGGTGGCCGAGGCACTCGACACCCTCGACGCCGCAATCGCCAAGGCCGAGGACGAACATCCGCCCGACGTCGTCCACGCGTTGGCCAAAGCCGTGCTGGAACACCGCACCGTCGGGGTCTTGTGGCAGCGCGAGGCGCGCCAACTCGCCCCCGCCGACCGGGCAGCGATTCAGTCCGCCGTCAATGAGATCGGCCACCGATTCGCCGCCTTCATCCGGGCCCGTCGCCCCGGACTCGGCGACGGCCAGGCCGAGCTGGTGGCTTGGTCGGGACTCGCGGTCGCGACGAGCGTGTCCTTCCACAGCCTGACCTTGCCCGAACCGGCATTCACGACTCTGCTCAGCGAACTCATCACCACGGCCATCGATGCACCCATACCGCCGTTCGAATCGACGTCGGCGCGCCATGCACAACCTCCGACCCTGCGCAGTCAGTCCCGCCGCGAGACGATCCTGACCGAGGCAACGAAGTTGTTCGCGGCCAACGGTTTCAGCGGGGTCAGCACCGAAGACATCGGCGCGAGCGTCGGCATCGCCGGGCCCAGCGTCTACAACCACTTCCCTGCCAAGTCCGACATCCTGGTCGCCGCCATGCTGCGCGGTGACGAGTGGCTGCGCATGGACATGAACCGCGCCTTCGCCGCAGCCTCGGATCCGCGCGACGGCCTCAACCGCCTCCTCGGCAGCTATTGCGCGTTCGTCCTCGACAACCCTCACCTCGTCGCGGTGCTGGTCTCAGAGGCCGCTCATCTCCCCGAACCGGAGCGCCATCGCACCCGGGCCAGCCAGTACGCCTACATCGCCGAATGGGTCAGCCTGCTACGCGACGTGCACCCGCACTGGGACGCGGTCACCGCCAGGATCCGGGTACAGGCCGCACAAACCGTGATGAACGACATCGCCCTCATCCCGTCCCTCCGCGAGAGCGCCGGGCTCGAGGCCGCGTTGGTCACCACCGGTGCCGAACTTCTCATGACGACCGACCAGACGAGGACCACGTGATCACCGAGGATCGGCTCTGCTTCAACGGCCTACACACCCGACGGCTGTCCGTCGCAGGGCACGGAACACCGATCGCCCTGTTGCACGGATTCGCCGACGGCGCGGACACCTGGCGCGCTCTGCTGACCGAATTCGACGCCGCAGGCCGGGCTGCGTTTGCGGTCGACATGCCCGGTTTTGGGCAGGCGGACCCACGCCAACCGGGCCTGATCTTGCCGCAGCTCGACGCATTCGTCGACGCCGTGATCGCCGATACCGGGCCCGTCATCCTGATGGGAAACTCGTTGGGAGCCTGCGTCTCCGTGCGCGCCGCAACACGCGGGTCCTGCAACGTCCGCGGTGCCATCGCGGTCGACGAGCCCATCCTCGCATCGCACTGGTTGATGCGACTCGGCCGTGGGCGTGCCGATCCCTTTCGGGTACTGGACCATCGGATGCCGATCCCGAAGAACCTGTACCGCCACGCCGTTCGCGGCACCCTCGCGCGGCTGCTGTACGCCGATCCGGCGCAGGCCGATCCCGCCGTACTCGCCCGCTTCACCGCCCAGGCCTCCGCACCGTCGCACGCTCGCAAGATGCTCGGGGATGCCCGCGCGATCGCACTCGAGACCGCAGGCGGTTACGACTCCGAACGCGTGAAATGTCCGCTGCTGGTCATCCATGGCCGCAAGGACCGAATCATCCCCGTGCACGCCAGCGAGCGACTGCACGAATCGGTTCCGGCGAGCACCCTGGTCGTCCTACCGAATTCGGGACACTGCCCCCAACTCGACGATCCTTCCGGGCTGGCAAAACACGTTCTGCGGTTCATCGAAAGGGAAGTGAAATGACAGGTAACACGGCAATCCGCAACAAGGTGATCGTGATCACCGGCGGCGCAAGAGGAATCGGGCTCGCCACCGCGACGGCACTGCACGGGCTCGGCGCCAAGGTCGCGATCGGCGACGTCGACGAAGCCAAGTTGAAGGAGTCGGCGACGGAGCTCGGCCTTGATGTCTACGGCAAGCTCGACGTCACCGATCCGGAGTCGTTCGCGGCCTTCCTCGACGACGTCGAGCGTCAGCTCGGTCCCGTGGACGTGCTGATCAACAATGCGGGAATCATGCCGGCGGGCAAGGTGATCGACGAGCCGGACAAGGTGACCCGCCGCATCCTGGACATCAACGTCTACGGCGTCATCCTCGGCAGCAAGCTTGCCGCGCAGCGGATGATCCCGCGCCGCACCGGCCACGTCATCAACATCGCATCGCTGGCAGGCGAGAGCCCGACCCCCGGACTTGCGACGTACTGCGCCAGCAAGTACGCGGTGCTCGGGTTCACCGACTCGGCGCGGATCGAGTATCGCGGCACCGGCGTCCACTTCTCTTCGGTGCTGCCCACGTTCACCAACACCGAGCTGGTCGCGGGAACGTCGGGGGCGAAGCTGCTGAAGAACGCCGAGCCGGAGGACATCGCCGACGCGATCATCGGCCTCATCACGAAGCCGGTGGGCCGGGTGGCGGTGACCAGGGCCGCGGGCCTCGTCGTCGCGTCGATGAAGTTCATTCCCAAGTCGATAGGCGAATTCATCGCCCGCAAGCTCGGTATGGAGCACGTCTTCCTCGAAGACGTCGACACCGCGGCGCGCAAGGCCTACGAAGATCGCGCAAGGGGCATCGAGTCCTGATTCGGATTGCCGAGGCGACGAACGGCCGCACCACGACAAAACTACGGGGAATCACCAAGGCGAACCGGTAGATTCAAGTCATGGCAACGGATGAGGCCGCAGCGTCGTCGAAGCAGCAACCGCTGCTCGTGCTTGGCAAGATCACCGAGATCCTCGACGCGTTCTCGCTGTCCCGTCCGGCGATGACCCTCGGCGAGATTCAGCAGGCGACGGGCCTGCCGACCTCCACCGTGCAGCGATTGGTCAGCAACATGGCCGCCCAGGGCCTGCTGGACCGGTCGGGTGATCAGATCCGCATCGGAGTCCGCGTCGCGTACTGGGCGGCAACCGCCACGAAGGACCTCGACGAGTTGTCGGTGGTGAATCCGGTGCTGAAGGAGATCCGCGACAAGACCGGCGAAACCGCGTGTTTCTTCAAGGTCGAACAGACCTTCCGGGTCTGCGTTGCCATCGCGGAGACGCGTCATGCGCTGCGGCGCGACATGTACGTCGGCCACGTCATCCCGCTGCATGCGGGCTCGGCATCCCGGGTACTGCTGGCGTGGAATCCCGAACTCGCCGAGCAGATCCTCTCGGGCCCCCTCGAGCATCTGACCGACGGAACCGTGACGAACGCGAACGATCTACGTGGCCTCGTCGCGCAGACGAAGGCCGACGGCTACGCCATCACCGCAGGGGAACGCGAGGACTCGGCGTCGGGGCTCTCGGCACCCGTGTTCGATGCCGCAGGCGACGTCCTCGGTGCCCTGACGATCAGCGGACCGACGCTCCGGATGCCGCTGGCGCAGTGCGAGGACTGGGTCGACCTGCTGGTCGGCTATGCCGAGCAGATCACCAGGACCATCGGCGGCAGGGCGCCGCGCTGAGCGTGCTCAGCCAAGCACCCATTCGAACGCCGCGGCCTTCGAGTGTGCTCCCTGCACGGTGCGGGATCGGTTGGGCTCGTCGACGTCGGCAAGGAGCCGCCCGGTGGTGTGCACCAAGGCGGACAGCGTGTCAGGGGTGAACCAGTCGGGCCGCAAGGCGAACAGCAGATCCTCCGTCGAGGTGTTGCCGCTCGCGCCAGGCGCGAACGGACATCCACCTAGGCCACCGAGGGAGCCGTCGACCATCGTTGCACCGGCGTCGATGGCGGCCAACGTGTTCGCCACGCCAAGCCCCCACGTATCGTGCCCGTGAAAGACGATGCGGCGCTGGGGTGTCGACTCACGCACCGCCGTGACGAGGTCGGTGACCTGAGTGGGCACGGCCTGGCCGAGGGTGTCACACAGCACGATGTCGGCCGCACCTTCGGCGCGGGGGTCGGACGCGATGTCCAGCACACGCTGCGGATCCACGGGGCCGTCGAATGGGCACGTGAACGCCGTGGCGATGCATAGTTGGATCTCGCCGTGTAGGTCGTTCGCGATCCGTACCGCATCCGGCATGGCGGCGAGGCTGTCGTCGGTGGTGCGGCCGATGTTGGCCAGGTTGTGGGCATCCGACGCGGAGAAGCAGTACTGGAAGTTGCGCGCACCCGCGGCCGCCGCCTTCTCGACGTGGCGGGGAGTGGCCACCCAGATCCAGCACCTTGCCAATTCATCCAGGGTCAGTGCGGCGAGCACCTCCGCCGTGTCCGCAAGCGGCGGAACGAGATCCGCGCGCGCCATGGACCCGATCTCGAGAGCGGGCACACCGAGCGCGAGCAGCGTTCGGATGATCCCGACCTTGCTCTCGGTTCCCAACAGCTTGCCGGTGAGCTGTAGCCCATCCCGCAGCGTCACGTCACGCAGCGCGACGCCGGTGGCGTAGGGACGCGACGCGGTCATGCGACACCCCTCGCCGGGATGCTCCTCGGGCCCGCCAGCCTGTCGAGTTCGGCTTCGGTCAGTGACGACAGCGACGACAGCACGTCGCGGGTGTGCTCCCCCAGGTCCGGCCCCACCGTCCGGATGGGAAGCGACGCGCCACCGACGACGGGCACGATACCGGTGAATCCGACGGACTGTTCTCCGTCGCCGGTCTCTACGTCGAAGACTTGAATCATGTTGCGCGCCTTGTACTGCTCGTCCGCACAGATGTCAGCGGCGGTGTAGATGGGGCCGCTGGGCACCCCCGCGCCGCCCAGCAGGGCGAGCGCCTCGTCGCGGGAGTGTCGCCGCGTCCAACCGGCGATGACGTCGTCGAGTTCGTCGCGGCGTCGCCACCGGCCCGCATTGGTCTGCAGGTCGGGATCGTCGGCGAGATCGTCGCGCCCGATGAGACGCATGTAGCGCCCGAAGATCCCGTCACCGTTGCCTGCAACCACGATGCTCGTACCGTCGCTGCACGGGTATGCGTTGCTTGGGGCGATGCCCTCCATGCGACCGCCAACGCGCTGCCGGGTGACGCCGTATGCGAGGTGGTCGGGCACCAGCGACTCCATCACCGAGAGCACCGACTCATTGAGGGCGATGTCGATGACGCGATGTGCCAGTGGAACTTCGGCCACGCGATTGCGATGGAGCAGCGCCATCACGGTGCCGAACGCCGCGTAGATCCCTGCGATCGAATCCCCGATCGACACTCCCACCCGCACCGGTGGTCGGTCGGGGTCGCCGACCAGTTCGCGCAGACCGCCGACCGCCTCGGCGACCGCGGCGAATCCGGGTCGGCCTGCCATCGGACCCGTCTGCCCGAACGCGGAGATCCGGGTGATGACGAGGTCGGGGTTGGCCCGGTCCAGTTCCTCGGGGCCCAATCCCCAGCGCTCCAGAGTGCCCGGTCTGAAGTTCTCAAGGAGTACGTCGGACTGCCGGACGAGGTCCAGCACGATGCGCCTGCCCTCGTCGGTCTTCAGGTCCAGCACAACGGATTTCTTGTTGCGGTTGATCGCGCGGTACAGCATCGACGTGTCGCCGCCGTAGAGTCGCCAGTTGCGCAGTTCGTCGCCGGTCACCGGCCGTTCGACCTTGATCACCTCGGCGCCGAAGTCGGCGAGCATGCGGCCTGCCGTCGGCGCGGCGATGTAATTGCCGAGTTCGAGCACTCGGATACCTGCCAGTGGTCGGTAGTCGGCGAAGTCTTCGGGATTCATGATTTCTTCCAGGGGTCGAGAGCGATCAGAACGCCAGTGACAGCGGCAGGATCAGCAGGATCGCCACTACAGAGGCCACCGACACCCCGACCGAGCAGGTCTTCAACGCGCCGCGGGTGGTCTGGCCCATCAGCGACTGCAGGAGCCAGAACGTGTTACTGGTGACGTGCACGAGGAACAGCGACCCCGCACCGGCGGCCAGGGCGATCAGCACGGGGTCCAGTCCAATGATCGGCGCGACCGGCGCGAGGATGCCCGCGGACGTGATCGCGGATATCGTCACCGACCCGACGGCGACGTGCAGGATCGCCGCGATCAACCAGACCATGAGCAGCGGCGCGGCGTGGGTGGCCGTGAAGTACTCACCGAGGATGTCGCCAAGTCCGGTCGCCTTGATGGTCGCGGCAAGTGATCCGCCGACGCCGGTGAGGATCAGGATCTGCCCGCTCTCCTTGAATCCGGTGGCGATGGCCTTCTCGATCGCGCTGGCGCCCAACGCATAGCGGCCGACGAAGCTGGTACCGACGAGCCCGATCAACAGCGCGATCACCGGTGAGGACACGAACTCGACCACCGGATTGTGGATGTCGCCGGCGTCCAGAATGGCCCCGGCGGCGATCAGCGCCAACGAGGACAGCAGCGGCGCGAACAGGACCAGCAGGGGCGTCTCGGCGCGGACGGCGATTGCAGGCTTGGTGGCGACACCTCCGGCGCCTTGGCTGCCGTCAACCGGCTCCTGGTCGGCGGCGAATTCGGTTGCCTCATCGTCAGATCCGAGGAACTCCTGCTCGTCCCGGTCGGGATCCCACCAGCCGTGGTTGAACAGGAAGGACATGATCGCCACGGAGATCGCGACAGTGGGGATGACGAGCAGCACGCCGAACATCAGCATCTTGCCGAGCGGTACGCCGAGCAGCCCGGCGAGGGCCAGGGCGCCGACGCCCGGCACGGTAAGCACGATGCCGCACTCGAGGCCGATGGCCATGGCCGTGGCCATCCGCGCGGTTCCGTTCTTGCCGACCTTGCCGGCCAGGCTGCGGGCCAGCGGCGCCGAGATCACCAGGAGCACGTCCAGAAAGATCGATTGAAGGAGGGTCGCGATGGTGAGGGACAGCGCGTATGGCATGCGCTTGGCGCCGAAGACGCGCAGAAGCGCCTCTACCAGTCGTTGGATGGCGCCCGTCCGCTGGAGCATCGCGCCCATCAGGACGCCGAACGCGATCAGCAGCCCGACCTCGGCCATGATGTCGCCGAATCCGGTCATGATCGAGTCGATCGTCTTCTTGACGCCGAGTCCGGTCGCCAACCCGAGGTAGGAAGAACCGATGACGAGCGAGACCACCGGATTGAACTTGAATCGCACGATCATCACCACGACCGCGACGATCGCAATCGCGGTGTGGGTCATGACAGCCACCTCTGACATTGGCTTTCCTTCCGTCGCGCCGTGCGTCTCGAATCACGTCGACACTGGCGTGTGACGCCCAACACGTCAACACTCATATTATGAGCACATACCCACAATGTAGGTCAAGTGTCGTTTACGGCGCCATCGTGGGCGCGACGAAGCGGCGCACCACCGCCTCCTCCGCGGCAGCGTCTCCGATTGGCCAGAAGAGCAACGCAAGCACCACCCGGACGACCCACCCGGCCGCCGTGGGATCGTCGACCGTCAGCCCGCTGAGTTCGGCCGCGGCGGCGGCCAGCCGGGGCGACTGAAGCAACGAGCGGTTCACGTTGTCCGTCCCCGGCGGCACCTCGAGCAGCGTCGAGGCAACGACATCGGCGCGAATCACGGTCAATGACACCAGAATTGCCTGGACCACCCGCTCCTCGCCGTCGAGTCCATCCACTGCAGCCGCCACTTCCGCCCCGATTCGCGCGATGGACCGGGCGAGCACCCCGTCGCGGAGCTGACGCTTCCCGCCGACATGCCGGTAGACGGTGGCACGCGAACATCCGACCCGTGCCGCGATGTCGTCGATGCTCAAGCGATCGAGACCGTGCAGCGCAGCCGACTCCCCCGCGGCGGCGTAGATCCGCTCGGTCGCCAGTTCCGTGCGATCTCCGCCTGCCAGCCAGTCCATGGCTTGAGACTATCTGATTGATTTGTCGCATCTTGCGACACAATTCCGTGGCGGTCTCCGGTCGACGCTGCTCAGAACCCCGAGTGAGACGCGGTCCGTTGGGCGCGGGCCGGGGCGTTTCTCAATTCCACGAATCGCTTGACACCACCGATTGACCAGCTAAAACTCAAGGGGTGCAAGCTATTTCGGAGCTGTTCGACCCGGCCGTGGTAGAAGACCCGTACCCCTTCTACGCCGAACTGCGCCGCCACAGCCCGGTGCATCGGATTCCTGGCACCGAATTCTTCCTGGTCTCCACCTGGGATGCCGTGCACGAAGCGACGGCACGCGTCGACGACTTCTCCTCGAACCTCACTGCCGCCCTCGTGCACCAGGGTGACGCCATCACGGTGTTCGACATGGACACCGCCGGCTCGGCAGGCCACGTGCTGGCCACTGCCGACGACCCGCACCACGCCGACGAACGCAAGCTGGTGCTGCCGGGACTGGTGGCCAAGCGGATCCGCGCACTCGAGCCGTTCATCGAGCAGACCGCTCAGCGACTGTGGACCGAGACTGCGCTCGACGGCGGCGTCGAGTGGATGTCGGCGATGGGCGACCGGCTGCCAATGACGTTGGTGGCCAAGCTGATCGGACTCCCCGAGGACGACGTGCCCCGGCTCGTCGAGTGGGGCTACGGCAGCACCGAACTGCTCGGCGGCGTCCTAGCCGAGGGACGGCTGCCCAAAGCCGTCGATGCCGCGATCCAACTGGCCGGCTACCTGCACGGCGCCTTCGAAGCCGCCCGGCGTGTCCCCGGCGGCGACCTGCTCGGTGATCTGGCCGCGGCGGCCAACGGCGGCGACGTCGAACCGCATGTCGCGGTGCTGATGCTCGTGCAACTGGTCGGGGCGGGCGGCGAGTCCACCGCCGGTCTGATCGGCAACGCCGCACGGCTGCTGTCCACCCACCCCGAAACCCAGGTCGCCGTGCGGGCAGATCCTGCGCTGATGTCCGCGCTGCTGGAGGAGACGCTGCGCCTGGAGTCACCGTTCCGGGGACACCACCGTCACGTCCTCGCCGACACGGTGCTCGCAGGCACGGACCTGCCCGCTGGCGCGCATCTGCTACTGCTCTGGGGGGCCGCCAACAGGGACGAGGGGGCATTCACCGAGCCGGACCGGCTTCGACTCGACCGGCCATCGCCACGGGCCCACCTGGCGTTCGGCAAGGGGCTGCACTTCTGCGTCGGGGCGGCGCTGGCCCGCACGGAGGCCCGGATCGCGATTGGCACCTTGCTGGCGAACACCAGCGGGTTCGGTCTGGCCGAGGCGCAGTGGCTGCCGAGCATCATGGTCCGCCGTCACCGACGGTTACAGCTGACGCTGGCGTGACCGTGTCAGTCGGGCAGCCGCAGCTCGGGCTTCTCGACCTCTTCGATGTTGACGTCCTTGAACGTGATCACCCGCACCTGTTTGACGAAGCGGGCAGGCCGGTACATGTCCCACACCCAGGCGTCGGCGAGACGCAGTTCGAAATAGACCTCGCCGTCGGAGTTGCGCGGCACCAGCTCGACACTGTTGGCGAGGTAGAAGCGTCGCTCGGTCTCGACGACGTAGCTGAACTGCCCCACGATGTCCTTGTATTCGCGGTACAGCGAGAGCTCCATCTCGGTTTCGTACTTCTCGAGATCCTCGGCACTCATCGGTTCAGCGGTCCTTCTGTCGGTGTGGCGTTCATCATTCCTCAACCCAGTTCGCCATGCTGCGCTGCCTCCCCGCCGGACCCGGCGTCGGGCACCCTATAGGGCGCGGAGACCAACCTTCGCACGTTGACGAACGAGTAGCGGTGCTGGCTACACGGCCCCAGTTCGGCCAGCGCGGCGGTGTGCGCCGGGGTGCTGTAGCCCTTGTGCTCGGCGAAACCGTAGCCAGGGTGGTCGGCCTCCATCGCGACCATCAGCCGGTCGCGACTGACCTTGGCCAGCACGCTCGCTGCGGCGATGCAGGCCGCGGCGGCATCCCCTCCCACGACCGGCAGCGACGGCATCGGCAGGCCAGGCACGCGGAACCCGTCGCTCAGTACGTATCCCGGCCGCACCGGCAGACCGGCAACGGCCCTTCGCATGCCCTCGATGTTGGCGACGTGCACGCCGCGGCGGTCCACCTCGGTCGATGGGATGAACACCACGTGATAGGCCAGCGCGTAGCGGCGGATCAGTGGAAACAGCCGTTCCCGTTCGCGCTCCTGGAGCTTCTTGGAGTCGTCGAGGGCGGCCAGGCTCTCGAGCCGGTTGGGCCCGAGCACGCACGCCGCGACCACCAACGGGCCGGCGCACGCCCCGCGGCCGACCTCGTCGACCCCGGCCACCGGGCCGAGGCCGCCTCGGTACAGGGCGGATTCGAGCGTGCGCAGCCCACCGGACTTCCGGATCACCGCCCGGGGCGGCCAGGTCGCCGGCAAGCTCAGGCCCTCTGCTCTTCGCGCAAGCAGCTCATCGCTGCCCTCTGCTCTTCGCGCAAGCGGCTCATCGCTGCCCTCTGCTCTTCGCGCAAGCGGCTCATCGCCCTCCTACGGGGAGGTCTGCGGATTCACACTGCTGACGCCGCCCCAGCGCGACGGCGGCCATGCAATGAAACGCGCCTTGCCGATCACGTTGCCCACCGGCACGGTGCCCGCCATGGGATCACCGGTGCACAGCAGGCCGCGCTGTGCGTCGGCGGGCAGGTTGGAGCAGTGTGCGCGCGAGTCGGCGGAATGGGTGCGGTTGTCGCCCATCACCCAGAGCCGGCCGTCGGGGACCTTCACGGGCCCGAACTCGTTGCCCAGGCACGGGTAGATGGCGGGGTCGGCCATCATCGTCGTCGGGTCGAGGTAGGGCTCGTGCAGCTTCTTGCCGTCGACGGTGAGTCCGGTGGCGGCGCGGCATTCGACGGTCTGGCCGCCGGTCGCGATCACGCGCTTGACCAGATCGTTCTCGTCGGGCGGAACGAAACCGACGAACGACAACACGTTCTGCACCCAGCGGATGGCCGGGTTGTCGGAGCGGATCGACTTGTAGCCGATGTTCCACGACGGCGGGCCCTTGAACACCACCACGTCGCCGGGTTCCGGCGAGGAGAACCGGTAGGTCATCTTGTCGACCATGATCCGGTCGCCGACGCAGCCGGTGCAGCCGTGCAACGTCGGTTCCATCGACTCGGACGGAATCAGATAGGGCCTGGCGACGAACGTCAGCATCACGTAGTACAGGACGACCGCGATGGTCACCAGGATTGCGGCTTCACGCACCGCGCCGCGCTTGCGTTCCGGCGGATCCGATGTCGCGTCCTCGACGCCGTCTTCGGTATCGGCAGCGTCTTCGGTATCGGCAGCGTCGGTGGCGTCGGTGGATCCAGTCACGCCATCAGAGTAGCCAGGGCGATGTCTACCGCCGCGGCGCAAGAGCCCCAACGGTCACACCCGTCCCCGGTGCGACGTCAGCGCTTCTCCTTGATCTTGGCCTTCTTGCCCCGCAGCTCGCGCAAGTAGTACAGCTTCGCGCGGCGCACGTCACCACGGGTGACGAGCTCGATGTGGTCGATGGTGGGCGAGTGCACCGGGAACGTGCGCTCGACGCCAACGCCGTAGCTCTCCTTGCGCACCGTGAACGTCTCGCGCACGCCGCCACCCTGACGGCGCAGCACGACACCCTTGAAGACCTGGATGCGCTCCTTGGAGCCCTCGATGACCTTCACGTGCACGTTGATGGTGTCTCCGGGGCCGAAGGCCGGAATGTCGTCGCGTAGCGACGCCTGATCGACGAAGTCCAGCGTGTTCATCGGTGACACTTCCTTGCTGTTCGCGGCTGCGGGCAGTCCGTCATGATTGCGACGTGGTGGCCGAGCCGAAGTCTCGTACTTTGGGTTCATCTCGCAGCAGACGGAGGCCCAAAAACCTTGGGCGCGATCCCCGACGTGCGCAGACAACTGCTCAATTGTGCCAGATGGCGCCCTAGCGGCGAAATCGCGTCGTCCGGGCCACCCTCCGACCTCGTCGACAACACACGCAACACCCCGGCCGTCTGAGGGCGCAGAGCAAGCCCGGAGCGGTTACAGTTGCCCCCACTGGACTGGGTCGCAACAGCCAGTCCTACCGTAGATCCCGAACGTCTCGTCACACCCCTTTCACGAGGAGGGCCATGCACCGGCGGCCGTCGACGCTGCTGATGGTCAGCGCAATGACGGCGGCCGTCGTGACGGTGGTAGCAGGCTGCGAGGCCAAGGTGTACGGCACCCCTCCCTCGCGGTCAGGCGGTCCGCAGCTCACCGTCGTCGCTCCGCTGGGCAGCATGGCCCCGCTGCCGGAGGTCCCGCCGGACGAGCCTGCCGCCGCGTTCTCGGGGCTGGCAAGTCGCGAGACGCAGGCCACGACCGAGGCCGCCAAGTCCGGCGCAGAGATCAGCTCTGCGGTGCTCGACCGGAACACCGGCCAGCTCATCACAAACGGCAACGTCGGCACGATCGCCATCGCCTCGGTGGTGAAGCTGTTCATCGCCGATGACGTGCTGCTGCAGGAGTCCAAGGGCCAGACGGTGCTGACGCCCGCCGACCGGGCATCGCTCGACGTCATGCTGCGGGCGTCGGATGACAGCGCGGCCGAGAACTTCTGGAATCGCAGCGGCGGCAGCGCGATCATCAACCGGGTCGTCGCACGCTACGGGTTGGGTTCGACGCATGCGCCGAACAACGGACGCTGGTTCAACACGACCAGCACGGTGACCGACCTCGTGCACTACTACGACATGCTGTTGGCAGGCACCGGCGGATTGCCGCCAGAGCAGGCCAGCATCATCCTGTCCAACCTGGCGGCATCGACGCCGACGGCGCCGGACGGGATGGTGCCCGGCGGGATCTACCCGCAGCGGTTCGGCATCCCCGAAGGGCTGTACGCCGAACCCGTTGCCGTCAAACAGGGTTGGATGTGCTGCATCGGCTCCGACTGGATGCACCTGTCCACCGGCGTCATCGGACCGGACCGCCGCTACGTCATGGCGATCAGCTCCCTGCAGCCCACGGGCGATGCCTCCGCCGCACGTCAGGCCATCACCCAGGCCGTGAAGACGATGTTCCCCGGCGGGTCGATCTAGCGGTCCTGCGGGTCCAGCAGATCCGGGCGTCGTTCACGCGTGCGCGCCATTGACTGTTCGTGTCGCCAGGCAGCCACCTTCGCGTGATCGCCTGATAGCAGCACCGCGGGTACGTCGAGGCCGCGCCAGCTGACCGGCCTGGTGTAGCTCGGCCCCTCCAGCAGTCCGTCCGAATGTGAATCATCTTGGTGCGAAACGGGATTGCCCAGCACGTCGGGCAGAAGGCGAACCACCGCCTCGATCATGACGAGGGCCGCGGACTCACCGCCGGGCAGCACGTAGTCGCCGATCGACACCTCCTCGACCCGCATGCGGCGGGCGGCGTCGTCAGCGACCCGCTGGTCGATCCCCTCGTAACGGCCGCACGCGAACACTAGGTGCGACTCGTCGGTCCAGCGCTCGGCGTCGAGCTGCGTGAACGGTCGACCCGCTGGCGTTGGCACGACGAGAAGCGTGTCTTCCGAACAGATCTCGTCCAGTGCCTCGCCCCATATCGGGGCCGTCATGACCATGCCGGGGCCGCCGCCGTAGGGCGAGTTGTCGACCGAGCGGTGGACGTCCTTGGTCCAGCGGCGCAGATCGTGCACGCCGAGTTCGACGATGCCCGTGTCGATCGCCTTGCCGGGCAGCGACTGTCGCAACGGCTCGAGGTAGTCGGGGAAGATCGTGACGACGTCAATACGCATGGTCGAACGCCTAGATCGAATCCAGATCGAGCAGGCCGTCAGGCGGCTCGATCTCGATCCCGCCGGACAGCGACACCGACGTCACGATGGCACTCACGAACGGCACCAGCACTTCGGCGTCGTCATCGGCCTTGACCGACAACAACTCCCCCGCCGCGGTGTGCAGCACCTCGGCGACCACGCCGACGTCGACACCGGCGACGGTGCGCACCCGCAGGCCCTCCAACTGGTGGTCGTAGAACTCGTCGGGGTCGTCGATCGGCGGGAGGTCGGCGGCGTCGACGAGGAACAGGGTGCCCCGCAGTGCATCGGCGCCGTTTCGGTCGGCAATCCCCGTCAGGCGAACCAGCAGTCGGCCGGCATGCTCACGGACGGTCTCGACGACGTAGTCGCGCTCAGGGCCACCGCCTCGGCCGGGCCTGCCGCGCAACGTCTTACCCGGTGCGAATCGCAGGTGAGGATCGTCGGTGCGGACGTCGACGACGACTTCACCGGTGATGCCGTGTGCCTTGGCGACCCGCCCGACAACGAGGTCCATATCTACTCCCGGGTCGCTGCGATGGAGCCGCGCTTGCGTGGACTGCCCGCCGAACCGATTTACTGGTCGGTGTCCACCACGTCGACGCGGATGCCACGGCCGCCGATGCCTGCGACCAGGGTGCGCAGGGCAGTGGCGGTGCGACCGCCGCGGCCGATGACCTTGCCAAGGTCCTCGGGGTGAACGTGCACCTCGACAGTGCGTCCGCGGCGGTTGGTCACCATGTCGACGCGAACGTCGTCGGGGTTGTCGACGATCCCGCGCACCAGGTGCTCGACGGCGTCGACGACGACAGTGCTCATTCGGCTGCGGCGTCGGCGGGTGCTGCCTCGGCGGGCGCCTCGGCGGTCTCGGCGGGTGCTGCCTCGGCGGTCTCGGCAGGCGCCTCAGCTGCGGCGTCGTCGGCCTTCTTGGCCGGAGCCTTCTTCTTCTTGGCGGTGGTCGCATCGCCCGACGGAGCGTTGTCGGCGGCGGCCAGCGCGGCGTTGAACAGGTCCAGCTTGCTGGTCTTGGGCTCCGCGACCCTCAGCGTGCCCTCGGTCCCCGGCAGGCCCTTGAACTTCTGCCAGTCGCCGGTGATCTTCAGCAGGGCGAGGACGGCCTCGGTGGGCTGGGCGCCGACGCCGAGCCAGTACAGCGCGCGCTCCGAGTTGATCTCGATGACGCTGGGATCTTCCTTCGGGTGGTACCGGCCGAGGACCTCGATGGAGCGTCCGTCGCGGCGGTTGCGCGCGTCGGCGACGGCGATGCGGTACTGGGGATTGCGGATCTTGCCGAAGCGGGCGAGCTTGATCTTGACAGCCATGGTCTTGCGTTTCTCCTGTGATTGCCACGCTTGCAATTCAGGCGACTCCGGCGGGATGCCGGGTCCGGTTTTGCCTTGCGTGTGTGACCGACGTGCAGCGCATCGCGCGAAGGCGAACCGGGTCGCACGTCAGACAGCCGCCCATTGTGCCAGAACAGGCCCTATGGATGAAAATCCCAGGGTTCAGACGACTCGGTTCAGACGATGCGGTCGAAGCACTTCGTCTCGACGCGGCGCGTCATCCGCCAGCCGTCGACAGTGCGAACGAACTCGTCGTCGTACCAGAGCCCGCAGAACAGCACCTGGCCATCGTCGCCGAGGACCATCGGGTTGAAGCAGAGGATCCGCGACTTTGCAGTGTCCCCGGTGGTGTCACGCGTGACTCTCACGTCGAAGTTGCCGATCAGATGCGAGTACGCCGGGAAGTTCGGCAGTATCTCCGACAGCCACTTCTTCACGTCGGGAAACTGGCCGTCGATGCCGCCCATCGCCCGGTAGTCGATGTAGGCGTCGGAGGTGAACACCTGGTCGAGGTCGTCGAACCGGCGCGTGTCGATCGCCGTCGAATAGGCCACCAGCAGTTGTTGGATCTCGAGACGGTCGGAGATCTCTTCCAGACTCAGCACGAATCGATTGAACACCCACCGATGTGACGACCGTCTCCCGGCCGGACGTCAGGCCTGCGGACCCTCTGCAGGCGGCCAATGCTCCCCTGGCGAAACGTCTCCAGGCTCGGTGAAGTCACCGCGGGACAGCGGCACCCACTGCTCAGTGGGTGCAGGCTGCTTCGACGATGGGAAGTCGCGAAGCTTGCCCGAGGGCTTGGCGTCCCACGTCGCGAACGTCAGCGTGGTGCCTAGCCAGCTCTCCAACAGCAAGTAGCACGCCTCCAGCGAATCCAGGTGGCTCCGTTCCCAGCCGTGGCTGCCGTCGAGCCCGAAGGCGATGAGAGCGGCGCGGGTGTTGGCGCCCGCCTCGATCGCCGCGGCCGCATCGGAGCGGTAGAACCGGAAGATGTCGCGGGCATGCGCGATGCCGTGCTCCTTGGCCAGACGCAACAGGTTGCGCGTCAAGTGGTAGTCGAACGGGCCGTGCATGTCGGCCATCGGGATGGTCACGCCGTGCTCGAGTGAATGCTGGCCCGGCGCGCACACGGCGTTGTCGACCGAAACCAGCTCGGCGACGTCCGGCGGCAGTCCGCTGCTGGCGCCGTGCCCGACCTCCTCGGTGATGGTGATCATGATCGTCGTGCGGTGAGGCAGCACGATCTTCTGTTCGGCGACGGTCTTCGCAAGGGCGAGCGCGACCGCCACCCCAGCCTTGCCGTCGAGGTGTCTCGAGACGATGAAGCCGTCCTCGGTGAGCTCGGGGCTGGTGATGAACGCCACGAAGTCGCCGATGTTCAGCCCGAGGGCGACGAGGTCCTCGCGGCTCGAGACGTTGCGGTCGATCCGGACTTCGACGTGGTCCCAATCAGTCGGCTGCGTGTCGATCTCGTCCCCATATGCGTGCCCGGAAGCCTTGAGCGGCATGACGGTTCCCGTGAAGAACTCGTCGACGTCGTCGGTGAAGATCCGCACCCGGGCCCCGGCGGCGAACCGTGCCGAGAAGGTGCCAACCGGAACCAGCTCGAGTCGGCCGTTGTCCTTCAGCTCGCGCACCATGCATCCGATGGTGTCGGCGTGGACGACGATCGCGCGGTCGGTGGTGGCCGACTCCCCCGGCAGTTCCGCCGTGAGCGCGCCGCGGCGGGTCAGCGTGAACGGCACCCCGAGCTCGTCGAGGATGCCGCCGATCAACTGCATCACCGCGTCGGTGCGCCCCGAGGGACTCGGGGTCTGCAGCAGCGAGAGCAGCGTGTCGATCATCCAGCTGCGGTCCGCTTCCGGCATCCGTGCGGCGGTGGTCACAGGGTCAGTCAAGGTTGCCTTCCAAGGTTCGAAGTGGTCGCCGCGAGCCCATCGACCGTCAGGCCTGCTCCACCGGGTCGGGCTGCCAGGCCCATGGCGTCGCTGCAGTGCGCGGGAAGAGCAGATCCACGAACGCCTGCGCCGTCGGCCGTGGCTCGTGATTCGCCAGGCCGGGTCGCTCGTTGGCCTCGATGAACGCGTACTCCTCGCCTGACACCGACGGCACGATCAGGTCGATGCCGGTGACCGGGATGCCGATGGCGTCCGCGACATCCACGGCCACCTTGGCCAGTTTCGGGTTCAGGTCGTCGGTGACGTCGCGGATGGTTCCTCCCGTGTGCAGGTTCGCCGTCCGCCGTACGACGAGACGCTCGTTGGCCGGCAGGACGTCGTCCATGCTCCAGCCCGCCTCGCGCACGGTGTCGGTGGTGACGTCGTCGAGCGGGATCGTGGACTCCCCGTGGGTGGCGGCCGCACGCCGTCGGCTCTGCGCCTCGACGAGCTGGCGGACGGTGTGCTGGCCGCTGCCGACCACCTCCGCCGGGCAGCGCAGCGCGGCGGCGATCACCTTGCCGCCGATGACCACGATGCGCAGATCCTCACCTTCGCATCGTTGTTCCAGCAGGACGTCGGGACAGTGCTCCGCGGCGAAGGCGATTGCGCGGTCGAGGTCCTCGGGCCGCGTTACCCCGACGGTGATTCCGGCGCCCTGCTCGCCGCGCGCCGGTTTCACTACGACCGAGCCGACCTTGCGCAGGAAGTCGTGGTCATCGTCGGTGAAGGTCGCCGTTCTGCCCTCCGGCACGCTGATGCCTGCGTCGGCGACGACCCTTCTGGCGACGCGCTTGTCGTCGCAGCGGCTCATCGCGACGGCATTGGTCAACTCGGACAACGACTCCCGCGTGACGACGCTGGTGCCGCCGTGGGTGAGCTTGAGGTAACCGCCCTTGGCGTCGAGCACCTGGACGGCGATGCCGCGCATGATCGCCTCGTCGGCGATGATGCGGGCATACGGGTTCAGCTGGGCCAGTTCTTCTTCGGCCATCACGGGTGCGAAGAGCCGCTCGTTGATGGCGTTCTTGCGCTTGATGCCGAGCGTCGGGACGCGGACGAACCCCATCCGCTCGTAGAGCGCGATGGCGCCCTCGTTGTCGTGCAGCACCGACAGATCCATCTGCGAGCGTCCCCGCCGTATGAACTCCTCGATCAGCGAGCGCACCAGCAGTCCGCCCACCCCCGGCCGGGACAGCGTCGGGTCGACCGCAAGGCACCACAGGCTTGACCCGTTGTCCTCGTCACCGAAGAGCTGGGCGTGGTCGATCCCGGTCACGGTGCCGACCAGCTGGCCGGTCTCGTCGTCCGTGGCGACCAGGTACACCATGTGCGGCTCGGAGTGACTGTTGTTCCACATCAGCTCGACGTCGGCTGGCACCATGCGGCACTGCACATAGATCTGGTTGATGGCCGCGCAGTCCTCGATGGAATTCACCGGTCGCACCGACAGCCCGGGCACCGACGGCGGCTGGTACTGGCCGGGCTCGGCGAATTGCAGCTGGTAGGTGAAGCTCGGGTCGATGAAGAACTCCTGCGGATGCAGGGCGACGAAGACGTGCGGTGCGTCGAGGTACATCCCGATGTCGCGACGGCCGCTGGCCTCCGCACGCAAGGCCGTGCCGAACTGCTCGGGGTCGTCGAAGGTCTGGCCGAACACCAGCCTGCCCCAGCCGAGGTCCTGGACGACGGCCTCCGTGGCCATCACGACGCCACCCCGTCGACGTGGCGGGCGAGCCACAGCTCGAGCAGGCCGAGCTGCCAGAGCGGGTTCCCGCGCAGCGGCGTGAGGTTGCCGTTGGGCTCCGCGAGCAGCCCGTCGACCGCCTCGGGCGCGAACAGTCCGCGATCGCGTGCCGAAGCACTGTGCAGCGCGTCCCGAACCAGGTCGAGGTACGGCCCTTCCAGGTGTTTGAGCGCAGGCACAGGGAAGTACCCCTTGGGCCGGTCGATGACGGCGTCGGGGATCACCCGGCGCGCGGCCTCCTTCAAAACGCCCTTGCCGCCGTGCGCCGTCTTCAGGTGCGGCGGGCAGGTGGCCGCCAGTTCGACCAACTCGTGGTCGAGGAACGGCACGCGCCCCTCGAGGCCCCACGCCATGGTCATGTTGTCGACCCGCTTCACCGGGTCGTCGACCAGCATCACGGTGGTGTCCAGCCGCAGCGCCCGGTCGGTGGCCGTCGCGGCGCCCGGATGCGCGAAGTGCTCGAACACGAATCGATCGGATACGTCGGCGTCCAGCCGCCATCGCGGTTGCAGCAGCCGGTTCACCGCGGCGTGGTCGCGGTCGAAGAACGCCCGCCGATAGCTCGCCAAGGCGTCGTCGACGCTGTCGTCTCCTGCGTGGGCCATCGGCGGGTACCAGTGGTAGCCGGCGAAGATCTCGTCGGCGCCCTGACCGGACTGCACCACCTTGACGTGCTTGCTCACCTCTTCGGACAACAGGTAGAACGCCACGCAGTCGTGGCTCACCATCGGTTCGCTCATCGCCCCGACCGCACCCGCGAGCGAGGGCAGCATGCGGGCGGTGTCGATCCGGATCTGGTGGTGGTCGGTGCCGTACTCGCGGGCGATGACGTCGGAGTACTTGAACTCGTCGCCCTCCTCACCCCCTGCGGCTTCGAAGCCGATCGAGAAGGTCGCAAGGCCGTGCTGGCCTGCCTCGGCGAGCAGTCCGACGATCAGGCTGGAGTCCAGCCCGCCCGACAGCAGGCAACCCACCGGCACGTCGGCGACCAGCCGGCGCTCCACCGCGGTGCGCAGCGAGGCGAGGACGGCCTCCTCCCACTCCGAGTCCGACCAGTTGGCCCGCTCCGCCGACCGCTCGAACACCGGCTCCCAATAGGTTTCCTCGGTCCGCTTGCCGTCCGGCTCGATGCGCATGATCGTGCCGGGAGGCAGCTTGTGAACGCCGCGCAGGATGGTGTGCGGCGCGGGCACGACGGAGTGGAAGGTCAGGTAGTGATGCAGGGCCACCGGGTCGATCTCGGTGTCCACTCCGCCGGCGGCCACTAGGGCGGGCAGCGACGAGGCGAACCGCAGGCTGCTGCAGCCGTGCCCCTCGGAGGTCTCGCACCAGTACAGCGGCTTGACGCCGAGGCGGTCCCTGGCCAGCACCACGCGTCCGGTGTCGAGTTCGGTGACGGCGAAGGCGAACATCCCGAAGAGGTGGTCGACCACCCGCTCGCCCCATTCGCGGTAGCCCTTGAGGATCACCTCGGTGTCGCTGTGGGAGAAGAAACGGTAGCCCTTGGCCAGCAGTTGGCGGCGCAACTCCGGGTAGTTGTAGATGCACCCGTTGAATGCGACGGTGAGCCCGAGTTCGGGGTCGTGCATGGGCTGGTGGCCGTGGGTGGACAGGTCGATGATCGACAGCCGCCGGTGTCCGAGGGCCACTCCACCGCGCGCCCAGACACCGCTGCTGTCAGGGCCGCGGGACTCCATGGCCGCCGTCATCGCCTCGATGGCCGCGAGGTTGGCCGGGCGCCCTCGAGCGATCTCTCCGGCGATGCCACACATGAATACGAGCTCCTTTGGGTCACCGGGGTTCGTGCAGCGGGTAACCACGCGGCACGCTGCTCAAACACCAAGATCAATTCCGGTGGGACTGCGCACAGGATATGGGCACCAGGTGCAACCGTTAGGCTCGGCGACGATGTTCAGACGATCGCTGACCGCCGCCCTTGGGGCCGCCCTGCTCACCGCTACACTGCTCACCTCGCCTTCCGCAGGGGCTGACGTCGACGTCCAGCCCGCAGGCACGGCAGAGATTCCGGAGGGTCCCGCGCCTGCCTGGATCGTCGCAGACATGGACACCGGCCAGATCCTCGCTGGGCGCGACGAGTACGCCAGGCACGCACCAGCCAGCACGATCAAGACGCTGTTGGCGCTGGTCGTCCTCGACGAACTGCCACTGGATGCCACCGTGGTCGCCGACGAGGCCGACGCCACGACGGAGTGCAACTGCGCAGGCGTCAAGGCCGGCCGCACGTACACGATGACGGAACTCCTCGACGGCCTGCTCTTGGTCTCGGGCAACGACGCCGCCAACACCCTGGCGCACATGCTTGGCGGCAGGGACGTCGCCGTGGCGAAGATGAACGCCAAGGCCGCCTCACTCGGTGCCAACGACACCCAAGCGGGGTCGCCGTCGGGGCTGAACGGGCCAGGCATCGACGGGTACACCACCGCGCACGACCTGACCGTCATCTTCCGTGCGGCACTGGCCAATCCGGTCTTCGCCGGGATCACGTCGTCCCCGTCTGCGCCGTTCCCTGGGGACGCCGGGCCGGTGATGCTGCTCAACCAGGACGAGATGCTTGGCCGCTATCCGGGCATGCTCGGTGGCAAGACCGGGTTCACCGACGTCGCTCGCAAGACATTCGTCGGCGCAGCGCAGCGCGATGGTCGACGGCTGCTGGTCGCCATGATGTACGGCCTCGTCACGGAGGGCGGCCCCACCTACTGGGACCAGGCGACGAGCCTGTTGGACTGGGGTTTCGCGCAGGACCGGTCGGTGAGCATCGGCTCGCTGTAGGCGCGAGGCTTCTGCGCCGACTTCTGCGCACGGGTCGTGGCACGCGACCGAAAGCAACCCCCACGCAGAACTCGACGCGGCCGTAAACCCGATACCCGACGGAGACCCGATCGCGCGCTTGGCGAGTCCTGACCGCCATACGCTCGCAATCCGTGCGGAGGCTATTCGCGGCGACGGCGCTCGTCGTCACTGCGGCGTTGACGGCGCCTGCCGCGTCGGCGCAACCCGACGTGCAGCCCGCAGGCGCGGTCGTCGCGCCGCCCGACGGCCCCGCGCAGGCCTGGCTGGTCGCCGACCTCGACAGCGGCGCGGTACTGGCCGCAAAGGACCCCAACGGCTCGTACGCTCCGGCGAGCACGATCAAGGTGCTCCTGGCGATGGTCGTTCTCGACAACATCAACCCGAACTCGTTCGCGCGGGCCAACAAATCGCACACCGAAGTGGAGTGCTCGTGTGTGGGGCTGACGCCGGGTCAGCCCTACACCACCACCCAGCTGCTCGCGGCGCTGCTGATGGTGTCGGGCAACGACGCCGCCAACATGCTGGCCGACATGCTCGGCGGTCAATCGGTTGCCGTCGCGAGGATGAATGCGAAGGCAGCCCAACTCGGTGCGCGTAGCACCAAGGCGTCGTCGCCGTCCGGGCTCGACGGACCCGGCTGGGAAACCGTCACCACGCCGCACGACCTCGCGGTGATCTACCGCCAGGCCTTGAAGTATCCGTTGATCGCTCAGATCTTCTCGTCGCAGTCGGCATCGTTCCCCGGGAAGATGCTCACCGCCCAGAACGAGTTGCTCAGCCGCTATCCTGGCGACTTCGCGGGTAAGACCGGCTTCACCAACCTGGCCCGCAAGACCTATGTCGGTGCGGCGCAACGCAATGGCCGCCGCCTGGTGGTGGTCGAGATGTACGGCAGCGGCGATCTCTACGACCAGGCGATCGGGCTGTTCGACTGGGGCTTCAGCCAGTAGCGGCGGGCAGCTCGGCGAACGCGCGGACCGGGAAGGTGCCGAAGCCCTCGACTGCGGGCGGAGCTGCGGTGAACCGCGCGCCCCACGGCGGCAGGTCAGCCAAATTGGTGAGGTGCTCGACGACGTGCACGCCCGCACCGAGCAGCAGTGTGTGCGCCGGGCGTTCACCTCCCGACTCGGTGTCGTCGATGTTGACCGAGTCGATCCCGACCAGCGTCGCGCCCGCGTCGATGAGGTACTGGGCGCCGTCTGCGGTGAGAAACGGTGCGCCGACGCCGTATTCGGCCGATCCGAAGTGCCGGTCCCAGCCGGTGTGCAGCAGCACGGCGGCACCGGCCACGGCCCGGTCGGCGAGGGTCTCTGCGCGGATGCCCCGCCGCTCGGCGTTCCATGCGTCCTGCAAGTGGAAGACCTCGGCGCGTAGACCGACCAGGGTCGAGAGGTCGAGCCCGGCCAGGTCGCGGCCGTCGGCGTACCGGTGAAACGGCGAGTCGAGATAGGTCCCCGTGTTGCCGATCATCGTGATGACGTCCATCGCGAACTCGGTGCCCGCCGCGTACTTCGCACGCGAGTCCTCGCGGGTCAGGTGCGGCGTGATCACGGGCGCCGGTAGCCCCGGGTAGGTGACGAGGCCGGCGCGGATGGGGTGGCTGAGGTCGACGACGTGCGTCGACGGCGCCCGAAGGCCCTCTGCCCTGTCGATCCCGCGGCTTCCACGGTGCGGTTCCTCGACGAACCGCAACCCGCGGAGTTCGACGCTCTCGACCAGTGCGAGCCCCAGGTGATGCACTAGGAGCCTGCCCACGGTGGATTCGTCGAGGTTGGCCGACGGCACGTCGAGCCGAAACCCCGTGCCGGTCAGGTCGCCGGAGTTGGCGAAGCGGATCTCGAAGTCGAAGTGGGCGCGGTGGTCGGGCATGCCCGAGAGCGTATCGGCGGGCAGGAGCGAAGCGACCGGGGAGTTGTTACGGCGGGCAGGAGCGAAGCGACCGGGGAGTTGTTACGGCGGGCAGGAGCGAAGCGACCGGGGAGTTGTTACGGCGCGCGAAAGGGGACGCCCCCACAGCCGCGCTCCACCAAGTAAGGTCACCCTAAATTCACGCAGGGGCCGGTCCCGCGCGTCACCGAGGGGAGCGATCGTGACTGGCCAAGCCGACTTCTCACTGATCGTCGGCTACGGCACCGACATGGGCAATGCCGAAGACGCCGCCATGTCGTTCGCCGAGGCCGTCGCCGACCTCGGCATCTCCGCCGAGGCCATCGAGCTCAACCAGATCGAACTCGCCGAGCTGCAATCGGCGACCCACTTCGTCGTCGTCACCTCGACGTTCGGTGACGGCGAGTTCCCCGACAACGCCCTGCTGTTCTGGGAGGCCATCAGCGCCGCGACCGAAAGGCTCGAGCACCTGAATTTCGCGGTGCTCGCCCTCGGTGACACCTCGTACGAATTCTTCTGCAACGCAGGCAAACTGCTCGACGAACGCCTCGAAGCGCTGGGCGCCACCCGGCTGCTCGACCGCGTCGACATCGATGGCCACTACGAACAGCAGGCCGCGGCGTGGACGACCGACGTCGTCAAGATGCTGGCTGCCGAGAACACCGCTCCCCCAGCAACAGTCGCCGTGGCCGCAAGCGACGTTCATCCGGTGGATCGCGCCGAGCACTCGGGCCCCGACCGCATTCATCCCTTCGAAGCCCGGCTGGCCGTCAACCGGCGGCTCAACTCTCCGGCATCGGACAAGGAGGTCCGCCACTACGAGGTGGACCTCATCGGCTCCGGGATCGCCTACCAGGCAGGCGATTCGATCGCGGTACACGCCACCAACGATCCGGCCCTCGTCGAGGAGATCCTGGCCGAGTTCGGCGTCGGTCCCGATCACGCCGTCGCCGATCACGCCGACCCGCTCGGCGTCCTACTCACCCGCGACCTCGAAATCCGGACGCCGTCACGGGCACTGCAGGCGTTGGTGGCATCCCGAACCAACGACGCGCAGGCAGCGGCGGCGTTGGCCGCCGACCACCACGTCATCGCGGAGCCGGGTGCGTGGGCATACGGCAAGGACGTCCTCGATCTGATCAGGCTGGCCGACCTCACCGTCGACGAAGTCCTCGACTCCCTACGCCCGCTTCAGTTCCGCGACTACTCCATCGCGTCGAGCCCACTGGTCCACCCCGACCGCGTGCACCTGACGGTGGCGAACGTGCGCTACCACGTCGGGGATCGCAGGCACGGCGGAGTGGCCTCGACGTTCCTTGCGGACCGCTGCGAGGCGGTCCGGGTGCACCTGCGACCGAACCACACCTTCCGCCTGCCCGCCCCCGACGTGCCGATCATCATGATCGGCCCAGGGACGGGCATCGTGCCGTTCCGCGGCTTCCTGCAGGAACGCCAGGCCAGCGGCGCAACGGGCCCGTCGTGGCTGTTCTTCGGCGACCGGCGGCGGGCGACCGACTTCCTCTACGGCGACGACCTCGAGGGCTTCGTGCAGTCCGGCACCCTAACCCGCCTCGACCTGGCATTCTCCCGCGACGGGGCCGACGGTGATCCCAAAGTATATGTCCAGCAACGTATGTGGGAGAACTCGGCGCAACTCTTCGGCTGGCTTCAGGACGGCGCACACCTCTACGTGTGCGGTGACGCCGAGCGGATGGCCAAGGACGTCGACGCGGCGTTGCACGACATCGTCGCCCGCTGCGGCGGGATGGACGCCGCGGCCGCGCACGCCTACGTCAACGACCTCATCAAATCCCACCGATACTTGCGGGACGTCTACTAACGGCTGGCATCCTGGGGCCATGGACCGCCTCTCGATCATCGATTCCGAATCACGCCGACTCGCCGACGTACTCGCAGGCATCGACCCCGGCAGCCGCTGCACTACGTGTCCGGACTGGACCGCATCCGATCTGTTGTGGCACCTCACCGAGGTGCACTTCTTCTGGGCCGGAATCCTCGGGCGAGACGTCCGCTCCGAGACCGACCTCCCCGCGGTCGAAGCCGCGAAACCCGAACGCCCGGCCGCCATGGCCGACGCACTTCCCCTTCGTGAGCAGGCGACGGCCGCCCTGCTGCGCGAGCTCGCCAGCCGTGACGACGCCGAGCCGAAATGGTCGTGGTGGGAACCCGATCAGACCGTCGGCTTCACCAGGCGCATGCAGACCTATGAGGCGACAATGCACCGCGTCGACGCGGAGTTGGCGGCGGGCCTGCCGGTCAGCCCGATCGCCGAGGACGTGGCCGCCGGCGCCATCGACCACAGCGTGGACGTGATGTGGGGCTGGAAACCCGACGCTGCGACCTACCAAGCCACGTCCGTCGTGGAGTTCGTCGCCAGCGACACCGGCCAACGATGGCTCGTCGAGGTCGGGAACTGGACCGCGCCCGGGGGCGACGGCAGTGGGCCGATGGCGACCCGGGCCACCGCGGGCGAGCCAACGGCGACCGTCACCGCGCCGGTGGTGGATCTTGCGCTGTGGGCGTGGACGCGCGGCTCGGGGGCGCGGGTCTCGGGCCGACCGGAGTCCGTCGCTGCGCTGAATGCCGTTGTCACACAGGGCATGCCGTGAGGCGATCTCAGCGGTAGACCTTTCCGCGCAGGATCACCAGGTCGGGATTGTTCAGCACGCCGGCTCCCGTCCGGGGATCCTCGGCGTAGCAGACGAGGTCGGCCGACGCGCCATGCACCAGCGAGGGTCTGCCGAGCCATCGTCGGGCGTCCCAGCAGGCCGCACCGAGCGCGTCGGTGGGGCTCATCCCGATCTCCTTGAGCGCGTCGACCTCGTCGGCGATCCGGCCGTGCGCGACCATGCTGCCCGCGTCGGTCCCGGCATAGATCGCAATGCCGGCGTCCCATGCCGCGGCCATCCGTTGGGGGCACGACGCATAGAGGTCGCGCATGTGGGCGGCGTAGGTCGGGTACTTGCCCGCGGCGTCGGCGATGCCGGGGAAGTTCCTGGTGTTGATCAGGGTGGGCACCAGCGCCGTGCCGTGTTCCACCATCAGCGTGATGACGTCGTCGGTGATGCCCGTGCCGTGCTCGATGCAGTCGATTCCGGCGGTGATGAGCCCGGGCATCGCGTCCTCACCGAACACGTGCGCGGTCACCCTGGCGCCTTCGGCGTGGGCGGCGTCGATCGCGTCCTTGAGCACGCGGTCGGACCACAGCGGCGCGAGATCGCCGACGCTGCGGTCGATCCAGTCCCCGACCAGCTTGACCCAGCCGTCGCCGAACCTCGCCTGCTGCGCCACCGCTTCGGGGAGTTGCGACTCGTCCTCGACGTCGAGCGATAGACCGGGGCTGTACCGCTTGGGCCTTGCCAGGTGGCGTCCCGCCCTGATGATGCGAGGAAGATCATCGTGGTCGTCGAGGCTGCGGGTGTCCGTCGGTGACCCGGCGTCTCGCAGCAGGAGCGCGCCGACGTCACGCTCGGCTTCGGCCTGAGCGATCGCCTCGTCGAGCTCGATGGCGCCGTGGTCGCCGAGCCCGACGTGGCAATGCGCGTCGACCAGACCGGGCAGGATCCAACCACCGTCAAAGACGGTTTCGGCGTCGGCGACGGGTTCCGCGCTCAGCGCACCGTTGACCACCCACCACTCCACCCGCTCCCCATCGGGGAACCCGCGGCCCAACACGTGCAGGCGCAACGGCTACTTCTGGCCGGGGAACTTCAGCTTGGACAGATCGAAGTCGGCAAGGCCGGGCGGCAGCTCGTCGAGTCCCTTCGGCATGTTCGACAGGTCGGGGAAGCCGGCAGGCATGCCGCCGCCAACACCCAGCGGGTTCGCCACCCTCGGCGGCGTCGGCCCGCGGCCGCCCTTCTTCTTGCCTGCCTGCTTGTTCTTGCCCTTGGCAGTCTTGCTCTTCGAACTCTTGCGGCCGAACGGCATTCCCATCTGTCCGGCCATCTGCGACATCATCTTGCGCGCTTCGAAGAATCGGTCGACGAGTTGGTTGACCTCCGAGACGTTGACGCCGGAGCCGTTGGCGATGCGGAGCCGCCGGGAGGCGTTGATGATCTTCGGGTCGGTCCGCTCGGCGGGTGTCATGCCACGGATGATGGCCTGGACGCGGTCGAGTTGGGTGTCGTCGACGGCGGCCAGCGCGTCCTTCATCTGTCCCGCGCCAGGCAGCATGCCGAGCAGGTTGCCGATGGGCCCCATCTTGCGGATCGCCAGCATCTGCTCGAGGAAGTCCTCGAGGGTGAGCTCGCCGGAGCCGATCTTGGCCGCCGCGGCCTCGGCCTGCTCAGCGTCGAAGACCTGCTCGGCCTGCTCGATGAGGCTGAGCACGTCGCCCATGCCGAGGATGCGACTTGCCATCCGGTCGGGGTGGAAGACGTCGAAGTCCTCGAGCTTCTCGCCCGTGGACGCGAACAGGATCGGCACGCCGGTGACCTCGCGCACCGACAGCGCGGCGCCACCGCGGGCGTCACCGTCGAGCTTGGTCAGCACGACGCCGGTGAAGCCGACGCCCTCGCGGAACGCCTCCGCGGTGGTGACGGCGTCCTGGCCGATCATGGAGTCGAGGACGAAGATGACTTCGTCGGGATTGACGGCGTCGCGGATCGCGGCGGCCTGGCTCATCAACTCTTCGTCGATGCCCAGCCGGCCTGCGGTGTCGACGATGACCACGTCGTAGTGCTTGGCCTTGGCCTCGGCCAGGCCCGCTGCGGCAACGGCGACGGGATCGCCCGCCGTCATCTCCGCGATGGTGCCGCCGGTCGGCGACACCCCGGGATGCGGCGCAAACACCGCGACACCTGCCCGTTCACCGACGATCTGCAGCTGGTTGACCGCGCCGGGCCGCTGCAGGTCGCAGGCCACCAGCAACGGCGTATTGCCCTGCCCCTTGAGCCATTTGGCGAGCTTGCCGGCCAGCGTCGTCTTACCGGAGCCCTGCAGGCCCGCCAGCATGATGACCGTCGGCGGCGTCTTGGCCCACGCCAGCTGGCGGGTCTCGCCGCCGAGGATGCCGACGAGCTCGTCGTTGACGATCTTGACGACCTGTTGCGCCGGGTTCAGCGCGCCGGAGACCTCAGCCCCCTTGGCGCGCTCCTTGATGCGGGAGACGAACTCGCGCACCACGGGAAGCGAGACGTCCGCCTCCAGCAGGGCGAGCCTGATCTCGCGGGTGGTCGCATCGATGTCGGCGTCGGTCAGCCGCCCCTTGCCACGGAGTCCCGACAGGGCTCCGGTCAACCGGTCGGACAGAGATTCAAACACGCGACCAGCCTAACCGGGGTGCCGCTGGGCCGACGGCGCGGGCAAGTCGCTCGCCCGGCTGACGGATACCACCTCGTATACGATCCTGGATGCAAGGCAGGAGAGGCGGCATGAGCGATCTCGCGGACCGGGTGTTCGTCTTGCTCCGCGACGATCTCATGTCCGGGGGGCTGCCGCCCGCCGAGCGGCTCTCGGAGATGGCCCTTGCGGAGCGATACGGGGTGTCCAGGACACCCGTTCGCGAAGCGCTGGCCCGATTACTCGCCGACGGCCTCGTCGAGCGGCGGGAACGCGGCCTCTATCCCTACCGGCCGAGCCTGCAGGATCTGGACGGCCTCTACGAACTCCGCACCACCGTGGAACTGCGCGGCATCGTGCGCATCGAGGAGGACGATGACCGGTCACACGACCACGACGTCCTCGGTCCCGAGCTGGACCGCTGGCAGGCCTTCGCCGCCTCGTCCCCGAGTCCCGACGCCGGCTTCGTCGCCGAGGACGAACGGTTCCACGTCCAGCTGCTGTCCTCGGCAGGCAATCAGGCCCTGGTGGCCGCACTCGAACTGGTCAACGTGCGGATCCGTCCGGTGCGGATGTTCGACTACCTCACCGAGGACCGCATGCAGGCCACGATCGCTGAGCACATCCAGATCGCCGAGCGGATTCTCGATGGCGACCTGATCGCGGGCAGGCAAGCCCTGACGGCGCACATCGACGGATCGCGCAACGTCGCGATCGACAGGGCCAGCCGTGCCCTGTCGATGGCAGGCATCGTGATGGCCCTGCGGACCTGAAGGTCAGCTGGCTTCGGACACCGGTTTGGGCGGCGGCGCGGGTAGCACCGCATACATCTCCCGCTCGAGTTCCTCACGGGCCGCCGCGTAGTCGGCGGTGCCAGTGCCTGTCGTGAGCGCAGGCACGACGAGGCCGAACACGTCGTCGACCGACGATCCCAGCGTGGTGACCTTGGCCCAGACGATGTCGAGGCCGTCGCGTTCGATGACCGCGGACAGTCGCGCCAACAGCCCGGTGCGGTCGGTGCTGCGGATCTGCACGACGTACTCCCCCGGCGAGGTGCCCTCGAACCAAAGGATCCGCGGTGGCGGGGCCGCCTCGTTGACGGGCACCGCGGCGAGGATCTCGCCGGCCCTTGCAGTGTTCGTTGCGGCCGCTTCGAGATCGCGCCGTTCGAGGGATCCGATGACGTCGAGTTCGCCGTCGAGCGCGAGGATGAACTGCTGGCGCAGCAGCTCGGCAGCGGGCGGCGTGCCGAAGTGCGGTGAGACGACGAACGTGTTGATCGCTACCCCGTCGTGGCTGTTGACCGACGCGGAATGCACCCGCAGCGAGTTCAGCGCGAGCACGCCTGCCGCCTTGGACAGCAGTCCGCGACGGTCGGGGGCGATCATCGTGACGTTGTAGACGTGCGCGTCGACCGGGGTCAGGTCGACGTGCACGCCGCCGTCGGCGGCCAGAACCAGATACTGCGGCTCGATCGGATCGGGATGCGGCAACGGCTCACCCGCCATCACCAGTCGGCACCGCCGCACCAGGTCCCCGATCAGGGAGGCCTTCCAGTCGCCCCACACACCTGGACCGGTGGCCAGCGAGTCGGCCTCGGCGAGCACCTGCAACAACTCCAGCAGGACCGAATCGCCGTCGAGTGCGTTGACCACCGCTTCAATGGTCTTCGGGTCCTGCAGATCTCGCCGGGTCGCGGTTTCCGGTAGCAGGAGGTGGTAGCGCACGATCTTGGACAGCACCTCGACGTCGGACGGCCACATGCCAAGCCGGGTGCCGATCTGGGTGGCGAGATCCGCGCCGATGACGCTGTGGTCACCGCCGCGGCCCTTGCCGATGTCGTGCACGAGTGCGCCGAGCACCAGCAGATCGGGGCGTGACACCCGAGTGGTGAATGCGCTTGCCCGCGATGCGGTTTCGACGAGGTGCCGGTCCACCGTCCAGATGTGCACGACGTCGCGGGGCGGCAGGTCGCGTACCGCACCCCACTCGGGAAAGAGCCTGCCCCACAGGCCGGTTCGATCCAGGGCCTCGACGGTGGCCACCGCCGCGGGCCCGGCGGCCAGCATCACCAGCAGATCCTTCAGCGCCTGGCGTGGCCACGGCGTGCGCAGCTCCGGTGCCGCCTCGGACAGTCGACCGAGCGTGGACGCCGCGATCGGAAGCCCGGTGGTGGCAGAGGCCGCGGCGACGCGCAGGATGAGGCCAGGATCGCGTTCGGGCCTGGCATCCCTTGCCAGGATGACCTCTCCCCCGAACTCGATCACCCCCTCGTCCAGCGGCCTGCGGATGGGACGCCGAAGTGCGGCGAAACCGCGGCGGGGCAACGCGTTGCCCGCTGTCCGTAGGCCTGCGTCGACGTAGTAGCTGATCGTGCGGGCGGCATCGCTGAGCATACGGGCAAGGTCGAACCGGTCACCGATGCGCAAAGCGGCGCCGATCTCGTCGGCGTACTGCGCGAGCAACATCTCCCTGCCGCGGTGTGAGATCCGGTGAAGTTCGGTGCGGACGTTGAGCAGCGCCAGGTGAGCATCGCCGAGAGAGCCCGTCGGCGATGCCAACGACCGGCTGGGGTACACGTCGGCAAGTTGAGCGATTGCAAGCGCATTGAGCAGCTGAACGTCGCGAAGTCCGCCGCGACCGTTCTTCAGGTCGGGCTCGGCGCGGTGGGCGATCTGACCACTGCGCTGCCACCGCGACTGGGTGTGATCGACGAGTTCTTCGAAGCGCGAAGCGATCCCGGTGCGCCACTGCCTGCGGGCCCCGCCGACGAGCAGCGCCGACAGGTCGGAGTCACCCGCGATGTGGCGGGCGTCGAGCATGGCAAGGCCCGCCGAGATGTCCTCGCCTGCGACCTGCAGCGCCTCTGGCACTGTCCTGACACTATGGTCGAGGTGAATGTTGGCGTCCCACAAGGGATACCAGAGCAGTTCGGCGACATTGCTGACGATGTCAGGTGGCATGTTGTCGTGCACCAGCGTCAGATCGAGATCGGAGTACGGCAGCAGCTCTCCCCGACCGAGACCACCGGTGGCGACGATGGCGAAGCCACTGGTGGGGGTGATGCCGATCTCGGTGGCCTTTGTGGTGAGCCAGAATTCGTTCAGATCGAGCAGGGCATCACGCAGTGCGGCCGTGTCGAGCTGCTTGGATCCGCCGTTGAGCAGTTGTTGGGCCGCCTTGGCAAGGTCAGTGGCCGCACGCGACGAACCCGCCGCCGGCGCCTCCCATCGAGAGGCCCCGGCGGCGGGATCTGGTGTCTGCTTTGTCATCTCGGCCCTTCCCCGGCGTAGCGATTGATTCACACTCGGTGCTCGTCCGGGAGACGGAGCCTCAGATGGATCGGTTCACAGGTGCATCAGATGGCGTCGGTCCCCCGTTCACCGGTGCGTACCCGCACTACGGTGTCGACTGGACTGACCCACACCTTGCCGTCACCGATCTTGCCGGTGCGGGCCGCTTGGACGATGACGTCCACCACCTTGTCGACGGCGGAGTCGTCCACCAGGACCTCGACTCGCACCTTCGGCACGAAGTCGACGGAGTACTCCGCACCTCGGTAGACCTCTGTGTGGCCCTTCTGGCGTCCGTAGCCCTGTACCTCACTGACGGTCATTCCGAGGATGCCCGACTGTTCGAGACCCGTCTTGACGTCTTCGAGAGTGAACGGCTTGACGATCGCAGTGATCAGCTTCATTTCCCTCATACCTCCGAGCTGTGCTGGCCGAGAACCGAGGTGCTGCCGACTGTGCTGAAGTCATAACCGGTTTCAGCGTGCTCGGCCTCATCGATGCCGTTGACCTCATCTTCTTCACCGAGGCGAAGGCCAATGGTGTATTTCAGGATCAACGCCAAGATAGTCGTAACGATGAACGAGTACGCGAGAACCGCGAACGCACCGATCGCCTGGCGCCACAGTTGATCGAATCCACCGCCGTAGAACAACCCCTTCACGGCAGCGGGCGCCTCGGGCGCCGCGAGGAAACCGATCAGCAAGGTACCGGTGAGACCACCGATCATGTGCACCCCGACTACGTCGAGGGCATCGTCGAAGCCGAACTTGAACTTCAGCCCCACAGCCAGCGCACACAACGCGCCGCCGATGAAACCGACCGCCAGCGCACCGAGCACGTTGACCGACGAACAGGACGGCGTGATCGCGACGAGGCCAGCCACGATGCCCGACGCGGCACCCAACGAGGTGGCGTGCCCGTCGCGGATCTTCTCGACGAGCAGCCAGGCCAGCATGGCGGTACCGGTAGCAACGGTGGTGGTCACGAATGTCGACGCCGCGATGCCACCCGAGCTAAGAGCCGAACCGGCGTTGAATCCGTACCAACCGAACCACAGCAGACCGGCGCCCAGCATCACGAACGGCAGGTTGTGCGGTCGCATCGGCGCCCCGGGCCAGCCCTTGCGCTTACCAAGAACGATGGCCAATGCCAGGCCGGCGGCACCCGAGTTGATGTGGACCGCAGTACCACCGGCGAAGTCGATTGCCTTGAGTTTGTTCGCAATCCAGCCACCGGTCTCACCGGTGAAGCCGTCGAAGGCGAACACCCAGTGCGCGACGGGGAAGTAGACGAATGTCGCCCACAGACCCGCGAACACCAGCCAGGCCCCGAACTTCATGCGATCGGCGATGGCGCCGGAGACCAGGGCCACGGTGATGATCGCGAACATCAGCTGGAACATCACGAACACCAATTGCGGGATCGTGCCTGCCAGTGGGATGTTCACCGCATCGACCGCGGCAGTCCCGGTGCTGGGATCCGCGGGAACCGCGGCAACAGCGTTACCGCCGATGAGACCCTTGAGTCCCCAGTACTGCGTCGGGTCGCCGACGAAGTTACCGACGTCATTGCCGAAGGACAGCGAGTAGCCGTACAGCACCCACAGCACCGTCACGACACCCATGGCGCTGATGCTCATCATCAGCATGTTGAGCACGCCCTTGGCGCGCACCATGCCGCCGTAGAAGAACGCGAGTCCCGGAGTCATCAGCAACACCAGTGCGGAACTCGCCAGCATCCATGCCGTATCCCCTGTGTCGGGGATACCCATTATCGGGAAGCCATCCACTCGCAGTTTCCTCCTTCGCCCATGCCACGGTTAGGCACCGTTGACCTAGGCAGTGACAATGCGCAGTGGTTGTTTCGCGGATGACGCGCCCGTGTTTCGCTCGTGTGAACGGATCTATGGATTGCGTTTCGGCGGTGTTAATCCCCTTGTCACGCAATATGCGGACCTCGGGGACCTGCGACGATTAGCCGCCTAGAGCGCGTCAACCCAAGAGCGCATCGACGAACGCAGCGGGCTCGAACGGTGCCAGGTCGTCGGGCCCCTCGCCGAGCCCGACCAGCTTGACGGGCACACCGAGCTCCTGCTGAACCCGAAAGACGATCCCGCCCTTGGCAGTTCCGTCCAGTTTGGTCAGCACCACGCCGGTGATGTCGACGACTTCGGCGAAGACCCGTGCCTGGGGCAGCCCGTTCTGGCCGATCGTGGCGTCGAGCACCAGCAGCACCTCGTCGACCTCCGCACGCTTGCTGACCACGCGCTTGACCTTGCCGAGTTCGTCCATCAGGCCGGTCTTGGTGTGCAGCCGGCCCGCGGTGTCGATCACCACCACGTCGGCCCCGGTCTCGATCCCCTTGTCGACGGCGTCGAACGCCACCGACGCCGGATCGGCGCCCTCGGGGCCACGCACGACCTCCGCGCCGACCCTGGAGCCCCAGCTCTGCAACTGGTCGGCTGCCGCTGCGCGGAAGGTATCGGCTGCACCGAGCACCACGCGACGGCCGTCGGCGACGAGCACGCGGGCGAGCTTGCCGACGGTGGTGGTCTTGCCGGTTCCGTTGACGCCGACGACCAGCAGCACCGACGGTTTGTCGTCGTGCGGCAGCGCCTTGATCGAGCGGTCGAGGCCGGGCTGCAACGCCGAGATCAGGACGGAGCGCAGCACGGCGCGGGCGTCCGCCTCGCAGCGGACGTTGTTGCTCGCCATCTCCGAGCGCAACGCGGCGACGACGGATTGGGTGACGACCGGGCCCAGATCGGCGATCAGCAGGGTGTCCTCGACCGACTCCCACGACTCCTCGTCGAGGTCACCGCCGCCGAGCAGGCCCAGCATGCTGCGCCCGAGGGTGCTCTGCGACTTGGCGAGCCGTCCGCGTAGCCGCTCCAGCCTGCCGTCGGCCGGTTCGATGGCCTCGACGTCGGGTGCGGCTGGCTCCGGCGGGGCCTCGACGGGTGGCTCGGGAAGCCGAACGTCGGAGATCGTCCGCTTGGGTGCGTCGCGCGGGATGGTCGCGTCGTCCCCGACCGCGGGGAGACCGCTGGTGTCGATGCGTTCCTGGGGTGGGGCCGGCGCCTCGACGGGTTCCCGGGTCTCCGTGGCCTGGCTGAAGGTGATGCCTGACGACGCCGTGTAACCGCCCGACCTGTCCACTGGTGTGGCAGCGTCCGGCTTGGACAGGCTGACCTGCCGTCGGCGGTAGCGCACCAGCCCTAGGACGAGGGCGGCTACGACGAGGACGGCAACGATCGCGAGTGCGATCCACAAACCTTGGGACACCGCAGCATTGTCTCAGGGTCGGCGGGCGGTGATTACCAGCGGCTCAGGGCGCCTCGGCCTTACCAGCCACAACTACCCCCCGGTCGCTTCGCTCTTGCCCGCCGAAATCAGCTCCTGGCCGCGCATCCTCTGCGAGATCACCGTCGTGATGCCGTCGTCGCGCATCGTCACGCCGTACAGCGCGTCGGCGATCTCCATCGTCGGCTTCTGGTGTGTGATCACGATCAGCTGGGAAACCTCGCGCAGCTGCTCGAACAGACTGATCAGGCGGCGAAGGTTGACGTCGTCCAGCGCAGCCTCGACCTCGTCCATGACGTAGAACGGCGACGGACGGGCGCGGAAGATCGCGACCAGCATCGCCACGGCGGTCAGCGACTTCTCGCCACCGGACAGCAGCGAGAGCCGCTTGATCTTCTTGCCGGGCGGGCGGGCCTCCACCTCGATGCCCGTGGTGAGCATGTCGTCGGGGTTGGTCAGCAGCAGCCTGCCCTCACCGCCGGGGAACAGCGTCGCGAAGACCTGGGTGAACTCCCGCTCCACGTCGGCGTACGCCTCCGCGAAAACCTGCAGGATGCGGTCGTCGACGTCGGCGATCACATCGAGCAGGTCCTTGCGCGCGGCCTTCACGTCCTCGAGCTGGGTGGACAGGAAGTTGTACCGCTCCTCCAGCGCGGCGAACTCCTCCAGCGCCAGCGGGTTTACCCGGCCGAGTTCGGCGAGTTCGCGTTCTGCCTTCTTGGCGCGCCGTTCCTGGGTGGGCCGGTCGAACGGCAGAGGAGCCGGCGCGGTGACCTGCTCGCCGCGCTCCTTGGCCTGTTCGTACTCGGCCATCTCCAATTCGGTTGGCGGCAACGACACCTCGGGCCCGTATTCGGCGACGAGGTCGGCGACGGCCATGCCGAACTGTTCGAGGGCATGCTGCTCGAGTTGCTCGATGCGAAGCGCCGCTTGGGCTTTGGCGACTTCGTCGCGATGAAGCGCGTCGGTGATGGCGGCGATCCTGGTGCTGAGCTCGTTGACCTCGGCGCGCGCCTTGGTGAGCGCCTCGCCGCGATGGGTACGTTCGACGGCCAACTCGTTGCGGTTGCGCTCGGCCACCGCGACGGCAGACGCAAGCCTCGCGGCCACCAGGCGTCCCGATTCGGCGACCGCCGCCGCAACCGTCGCGGCGTGCTGGCGGGCGTCACGCGCCCGCTGTGCACGCATCCGCGACTCCCGCTCGGCCGCGGCAGCCCTGCGCAGCGAATCCGCCTTGCCGCGAACGGCATTCGCGCGTTCTTCGGCGGTGCGCACGGAGAGCCGGGCCTCCACCTCGGCAGAGCGGGCGGCCTCGGCCGCGGCCGTCGACTCCAGGCGATCGACCGGCTGGGACTCCATCGTGGGTGCCTGTTGCGCATTGTGCAGACGGGTCTCGAGCTCGGTCAGTTCCTCGACCGTGGCTACCCGGCCCATCTCGAGCTCGTCGCGCTGCTTGATCAAACGCTGCCATTCGTCCTCGGAGGCCCTGGCGTCCTGACCAAGTCGGCCGAGCTGCTCGTAGATCGACGAGATCGCGGCATCGGATTCGTTGAGCGCGGCCAGCGCCTGCTCGGCGGAGTCCTGCCGCGCCGACTGCTCGGCGAGCGCGCCCGACAACGCGGCCGACAGCTCGCGGGTCTGCCGCTCGCTGGCTTCGAGTTCGACGCGGGCCTTCTCGATCTCCGAGGTGATCTCCAGGGTGCTCGGCTTGCGATCGGAGCCGCCGTTGACCCATCCCGCACCGACGATGTCGCCGTCCGTCGTCACGGCACGCAGTTGCGGACGCGTCGCGACGAGGTCGAGCGCAGCGCCTAGGTGGTCGACGACCACAACCCTTGCCAGCAGAGCGGTGAACGCGCCACG
Source organism: Mycobacterium sp. AZCC_0083 (assembly GCF_014202335.1). GTDB lineage: Bacteria > Actinomycetota > Actinomycetes > Mycobacteriales > Mycobacteriaceae > Mycobacterium. Next base: position 253,877 of record NZ_JACHGP010000009.1, read on the forward strand.
CAGCCGCGCTGGGGCGTCGACCAGTTCGAGGGCCCACTGCGCACCGTCGGGCAACGGACCCCCCGAGTCGCCATGCGGGGCAGCGTTGTCGGGCCAATCGCCGAGCACGATCGCGGCGCGTCCGCCGTCGCGGTCCTTGAGTGCAGTGACCGCCGCACGGGCGGCACCGAAGTCGTCGGCGGCGAGGGCGTCAGCGGCCGCACCCAGCACCGCGGCCACCGCCACCTCGTAACCGGGGCGGACCCGGACCATCTTGGCGACGGAGCCGAAAAGCCCTGGGCCGGTGTGGTTCTCCTGCAGCCAGGCCGCGCCGTCCTTGCGGTCAAGGCCAACCGACAGCGCGTCGATGCGCGCCCGAAGCGAGGCCACCTGTCGTTCGGCGCCGCGTTCGGCCGCTTGTAATTCGGCTACCCGCTCGTCGGCCAGCCGCAGGGCGGTGACGGTGCGGTCGTGGTGATCGTCGAGGCCCACCTCGCCTGCGTCGAGCTCGCCGACGCGCGCCTGCACCGTCTCGAACTCGGCCTTCGTCACCTGGACCCGGCTCGCGGACTCCTCGATGCCCACCGACAGCCGCGCGACGCCCTCGTCGATCGACTCGACGCGGGTGCGCATGGTGTCGACCTGGCCTGCGAGCCGGGCCAGCCCCTCCCGACGATCGGCTTCGGCGCGGGTCGCGGCCATGTGCGAGCGTTCCGCTTCTGCCGCAATGCTTTCGCGCTCGGCGAGCTCAGCGCGAGTTGCCTCGAGCAGTTCCTTCGACTCGTTGAGTGCGGCGATGAGTTCCCGTTCGCGGGCGGCGACCTCTTCGGCTTCGGCCTCAAGGGCCTCCGGGTCGGGGCCGGAGGATGCCTCGATGCCGATCTCGAGGTGCTGGGCGCGCTCGGAGGCGATCCGGACCGTCGCAGAGAGCCGTTCGGCCAACGCCGACAGCCGGAACCACGTCTGCTGTGCCGCTTCGGCCCTCCCGGTGAGACCCGACACTGCAGACTCGTGGGCCGCCAGTTCGAAGGTCGCCTCGTCCAGGCGGGTCGCGAGGTCGTCGTGATCCTTGCGCAGCGTCGTCTCGGCCTGGTTGGTGTCGTCGAACTCGGCCTGCCGTTTGACCAGGTCGTCGGCCGCCAGTCGCAGCCGGGCGTCGCGCAGATCGGCCTGGATGGTCTGGGCGCGGCGGGCCATCTCGGCTTGCCTGCCCAGCGGCTTGAGCTGGCGGCGCAACTCGGTGGTGAGGTCGGTAAGGCGCGCGAGGTTGGCCGACATCGAGTCGAGCTTGCGGACCGCCTTCTCCTTGCGCTTGCGGTGCTTGAGCACACCAGCGGCTTCCTCGATGAACGCCCGGCGGTCCTCGGGGCGGGATTCGAGGATCTCGGACAACTTGCCCTGACCGACGATGACGTGCATCTCGCGGCCGATGCCGGAGTCGCTCAGGAGTTCCTGTACATCCATCAATCGGCAACTGCTGCCGTTGATCTCGTATTCGCCGGCGCCGTCGCGGAACATGCGCCGCGTGATGGACACCTCGGAGTACTCGATCGGCAGTGCGTTGTCGGAGTTGTCGATCGTCAGCGTCACCTCGGCGCGGCCCAGCGGCGCCCGCGACGACGTGCCTGCGAAGATGACGTCTTCCATCTTGCCGCCGCGCAGTGTCTTGGCGCCCTGCTCGCCCATCACCCACGTCAAGGCGTCGACGACGTTGGACTTACCCGATCCGTTGGGCCCAACGACGCAGGTGATACCGGGTTCGAAGCGAAGAGTCGTCGGCGACGCGAAGGATTTGAAACCCTTCAGCGTCAGACTCTTGAGGTGCACGACGTGCCACACTACCGCCGCGTCGGGCTATCTCTCGCCGAAGCCCACGAACGGCTCCGTGGTGTCGGACCAGTCCGCCACCACGGTATCCACGCTGCCTGGGGTTTCGCCGCTCCGCAGCAGGTCAAGCAGTCGCTCGCAGGACGCCCGCGGACCCTGCGCGACGACGTGCACGCGCCCGTCCTGCTTGTTGGCGGCGAACCCCGTCAGCCCCAGTTCCAACGCCCGGGACCGGGTCCACCACCGGAAACCCACACCCTGGACGTAGCCGTGCACCCAGGCCGTCAGCCGGACCTCTTGGTCAGGATTGGCCACTATTGGTCACTTCGAACGTGACCTCGGTGCCGGACTTCAGGGTCCGTCCCACGGTGCACACCTTGTCGATGGACCGTTCGACCACAGTCTTCAGCTTCACGATCTCGTCCTCGGACAGTCCCGACAGGTCGATGACGAGGTTCTCCTCGATGAGCGGATAGCGCTCCCGAGCGCGGTCGGCGGGGCCGGACACTTTGATCGTCGTCTGGTAGTCGTCGCCGAGCCGGCTGCGCAGCGGATGGTCGCTGCTCATCCCGCTGCACGCGGCCAACGCGATCTTGAGCAGCTCGCCGGGGGTGAAGACGCCCTCGACGTCCTCCGACCCGATGAGCACCTCCGCGCCCCGCGAACTGCGGCCGGTGTAGCGGCGCACGCCCGTGCGCTCAACCCAGAGATCCGTCATGTGGTTCCTTTCCTATCGCGAGCGCGCGTGTTTGCACACGACACGCCGCGAAAAACCAGCAGTCTGCGCGCGCTCGCGCCGTGTTGAGATCAACGTCGTGGTCGCGGCTGGCATTTCGGGCAGTAGTACGACGAGCGGTTCATGAACTTCTCCCGTCGCATCACCGCGCCACAGCGCCCGCATGGCTCACCCTCGCGGCCGTAGGCGTCCAGCGAGCGTTCGAAGTAACCGGACTCGCCGTTGACGTTGACGTACATCGAGTCGAACGACGTGCCGCCCTGGTCGAGCGCGTCGCGCATGACGTCACCCGCATGGTCAAGGATCGCGCCAAGCGTGGGCTTCGACAACGTCGAGGCCAGCCGTGCGCCGTTGACCTTCGACCGCCACAGCGACTCGTCGGCGTAGATGTTGCCGATGCCCGACACGACGGTCTGGTCGAGCAGCTGGCGCTTGATCTCGGAGTGCTTGCCCCGCAACACCTTTACCACCGCGGCACGGTCGAACAACGGGTCGAGAGGATCACGGGCGATGTGTGCGACCGGCTCGGGCACCTCGGTCCCGTCGACGGTGACGAGATCGGAGAGCATCCAGCCACCGAACGTGCGCTGGTCGACGAAGCTCACCGTGGTGCCGTCGTCGAGAAGCGCCGCAATCCGCAGATGTTCGGGCTTCGAGACGGGCCCCAACAGCATCTGCCCACTCATGCCGAGATGGACCACAAGGGCCTCGTTGTCGCCGAGGGTCAGCCAGAGGAACTTCCCGCGCCGACCGGTGCCGGTGATCGTCGAGTCGAGCAGCCGTGCGGTGAGATCGGCGGGGCCGGCCTCGTGTCTGCGGACCGCGCGGGGATGGTGCACCCGCACCGCGGTGATGCTGCGGCCGGTGACGTACGCCTCCAGTCCGCGCCGAACGACCTCGACCTCGGGCAGTTCAGGCATTCAACTCAAGCATCCTCGGCCGGCGCCGCTTCCAGCGCGGCGTACGCAGCGGCGGCCGCCTGTTGTTCAGCCTCCTTCTTGGTCCGGCCGCTACCTTCTCCGTAGTCGGAGCCGTTCACCACGGCGCGCGCGGTGAAGTACTTGTCGTGTTCGGGGCCGGTCGAGGTCAAGACGTAGGACGGCACGCCGATCCTGCGCGCCGCCGAGAGCTCCTGCAGGCTGGTCTTCCAATCCAGTCCGGCGCCGAGAGTGGCCGCGGTTTCCAGCAATTCGCCGAACAAGCGGAGAATGACCTCGCGGGCCACCTCGTGTCCGTGTTCGGTGTACGTCGCGCCGAGCAACGACTCCATGCCGTCGGCAAGAAGGTTCGCCTTCTGCGGTCCGCCACTGGCGAGCTCTCCTCGGCCCAACAGCAGATATGAACCGAGACCGTCGTCGGTCAGCTCCCGAGCGATCTGCGCGAGCGCCTGGGTGTTGACGACGGCGGACTTCAGCTTGGCCAGTTCGCCCTCGGTGCGGTCCGGGTACTTGGCGAAGATCTCCGCGGTGATGACCAGCCCGAGCACGGCGTCGCCGAGGAACTCGAGCCGCTCGTTGGTCGGCAGGCCGCCATTCTCGTAGGCAAAGCTGCGGTGCGTCAGCGCCACGGTGAGCAGTCCATCGGGCAGCTCCACGCCCAGCGCCTTGAGCAGCGGCGTGCGGTCGACCGTCACGCAGGCCCTCCGGGCTTTGCCGGATCCTCGCCGTTCGGTTCGGAGGTCGGCTTGGAGGGAAACACAGCTGCAAGCTTCGCCCAGCGAGGGTCGATCAGGTCGTGCTGATGATCTGGTTCGGCGTCGGCGAGCCGCACGCCGCACTGCGGGCACAGGCCGGGGCAGTCGTCTTCGCACACCGGGGAGAACGGGAGCTCGAGGCCGATCGCGTCGATGATCGGCTGTTCCAAGTCGATGGTGTCGTCGACGACGTGACCGACCTCGTCCTCCTCGGTGGTGGCCTCGGTGGCGCTGTCCGGGTAGGCGAACAACTCCGTTAGGTGGATCTCGACGTCGCCGGTAATCGGGGTGAGGCAGCGCGCGCACTCCCCCGTCGTTGGTGCCGCAACGGTCCCGGTGACCAGCACGCCTTCCGATACCGACTCCAGCCGCAGGTCGAGTTCGACGGGTGCGCCCTTTGCGATGCCGAGCAGTGCGATGCCGATGCGCGCCGGTGCGGTCACGGTCTCGGTGAGCTCCACCATCGAACCCGCCCGGCGGCCGAGCCGGGACACGTCGATCACGAACGGCGAGTGCCAGTCGCTCCTTCTTCGATGTCCCGACTTCGCTGCCATGGCGGCAATCTTAACGGCGGCGCATGCTGCGCCCAGCATGTCCGGAGGTCAGCGCTGGGCGTAGTCGTGCGTGCCCGCGGCCGTACGCAGCTGATGGCGACCGCGGCCGACCGAGCGCAGCGTGCCGTTCAGGTACTCCTCGAACTCGGCGAGCTTGCTGTCGACGTAGATGTCACACTCCCCGCGCAGCCGGTCCGCCTCGGCGTGCGCCGTGTCGACGAGCCGGGTTGCCTCGTTCGTCGCGGTCTGAACGATCTCGGTCTGCGACACCAGACGCTGCTGCTCCTTGATGCCCTCTTGAACGGCCTTCTCGTAGGAGAGGTTGCCGTTCTCGATCAGCCGGTCGGCCTCGGACTTCGCGCGTCCGGTGCTGGCCTCGTACTCACGCTTCGCGGCGACCCCGATGCGATTGGCCTCGTCGCGGGCCTCGGCGACCATGCGGTCACTGTGCTGACGCGCCTCGGCGACCATCCGGTCGGCTTGACCCTTGGCGTCGGCGAGCAGACGGTCGGCGTCACTGCGGGAATGGTTGATCAGCGAGTCGGCCTCGGCCGTTGCCGTCGCGACCATCGAGTCGGCGTGCTCCTTGGCGTCACGCAGCATCGCGTCGCGGGCGTCGAGCACGTCTTGGGCGTCGTCCAGCTCCCCAGGAATGGCGTCCTTGATGTCGTCGAGCAACTCGAGGACGTCGCCCCGGGGCACCATGCAACCTGCGGTCATCGGGACGCCGCGGGCTTCTTCCACGATCGCGCCGAGCTCGTCGAGCGCTTCGAATACTCGGTACACGGCAAGATCCTCCACCACTAGTTGATGGTTACCAGTGTGCCTGGTGTTACGCCTGTGACTATGTTTGCCGCGCCGGTGTGTCGCGGTGTTCTCGTCCAGATCTGGGACATTGACCCTGTTCGGCGCTCTCTACGAGGTTGAATTGGCCGAATGGACGCCGTTGCCGAGCCCGAGCCATCAGAGGCCGAACCAACCCCGACGCCCGCGAGCCCGAGCCCACCGCAGCCTGCCACCCCGGCCGAGACCAGCCTCGAACACGAAGTGAGGATCGCGAGTCGCAACGGCCGATGGGCGTTGATCGCCGCATTGTGTGCGGCAATCGTGTCCGGCGCCGTGTCGGCCGGATCGGCGATCTACGTCAACACGAATCAACTGGACCGCAGCGCAAACCTCGCCGCGCAACAGTCCGTTCGCACGGACAGACAGAAGGCATACCTCGACTTTCTAACTGCGTGCAGCGACTACTTGGGCCAGGTCGGTGTGCTGAAGGGCGTACTCGCTACGCACACCGCGGACCGCGAAGCCCTGAAATCGGCCATCAACGGAGCAGCGTCCCAAGGAGGAAAGGCGCTCAACAGCTCACTTGGCGTGCTGCTGGCGGGAAGCCATCCAATGGCGGAGATCGTTCCGGGTTTCGCAACCGTGGTCAGCGACTTCTCCGGTCAACACATGACCCCGTTCATCCTTCGATATCTCACGCCGGGAGGGGCTGGCGAAAACGATGATGCGGGGATGTTGCGCGACGAAGCATCCATGTCAGGTGCGATCGACAAGCTCATCGACGCGGCAGGCACCGTCTACACCGAGGTGCTTGATCAAGCGCGAATCGACCTCGGGTTCACCTGACCCGGCGGAATCAGCGGTCGAGTTTGGCCCGTAGCCGTTGGTTCACCGGTTCGGGCAGCAGCCCCGAGACGTCGCCGCCGAGGGTGGCCACCTCCTTGGCGAGCGAGGACGACACGAACGAATAGCGCGGGGTGGTGGCGACGAAGAAGGTGTCGACGCCCGCGACGTGCTTGTTCATCTGCGCCATCTGCAGTTCGTACTCGAAGTCGGTGCCGGTGCGCAGGCCCTTGACGATGGCGGTCAGACCGCGCGACTTGACGAAGTCGACCACCAGACCCGAGCCGGCTTCGACGCGGAGGTTCGGCAAGTGCGCGCACGCTTCCTCGATCATCGCGATGCGCTCGTCGACGGTGAACATCCCGGCCTTGTTGGGGTTGACCAACACGGCAACCACGACCTCGTCGAACTGAGCAGAGGCGCGCTCGAAGACGTCGACGTGGCCGAGGGTCACTGGATCGAAGGATCCCGGGCATACGGCGCCACTCATGGTGGACGAGGCTACGCGATCTCGCCGAATTCGAGGCGGGTGTCGCCGTAGCGGCGCTCCCGTCCCGGCGTCCAGCCCGCCGGCCACGTCAAGGCCGGGCCGGAGGCGGCGCGCTCAACGACCGCGATCGCTCCGTCCGCCACCCAGCCGCGGTCGACGAGGGCCGCAAGCACGGCCTCGACGTCGGCGGCGGCCACCTCGTACGGCGGATCGGCGAAGACCAGGTCGACGGGCCGCGTCGTACCGCCTGCCAGCACGGTGGCGACGGCGGCCGAGCGGACCGTGCCACCGGTGATGCCAAGCGCGGCGAGGTTCTGGGTGATGACGGCGGCCGCCCGCCGGTCGGACTCCACGAACGTCGCCGATACCGCGCCTCGCGACAGCGCTTCGATGCCGAGCGCACCAGATCCCGCGTACAGATCGAGCACTGTGGACCCGGCCAGCGCCATGCGCGCGTCGAGCACGTTGAACAGCGACTCCCGGACCCGGTCGGTGGTGGGACGGGTACCCGAGCCACCCCGGCCTCCGGAATTGCTCTGCGGCACCGCGATTCGGCGACCGCCGAACTGGCCGCCGACGATCCGGGTCAGCTGACCACCACCAGCAGGTCACCGCCCTCGACCTGAGCGGTCGCCGCTACGGCCACCCTCGCGACGGTGCCCGCCTTGGGTGCGGTGATGGCCGCCTCCATCTTCATGGCTTCGATGGTCGCGATGGTCTGGCCTGCGGTCACCTTCTCGTCGGCAGCCACGTTGACGGTGACGACGCCTGCAAACGGTGCGGCCACGTGATCCGGGTTGGTCCGGTCGGCCTTCTCGGCGACGGGGACGTCGACCGCGATGCTGCGGTCGCGCACCACCACTGGCCGGAGTTGGCCGTTGATGATGCACATCACCGTGCGCATGCCGCGTTCGTCGGCCTCGGAGATCGCCTCGAGCCCGATGATGAGGTCGACGCCCTTGTCGATCTGGATGCGATGTTCGTCGCCGTGGCGCAGGCCGTAGTAGAACTGGTTGGCACTGAGCCGCGACGTGTCGCCGTAGATCTCGCGGTGGGCCTCGAATTCCTTTGTCGGACCGGGAAACAGCAGCCGGTTGAGCGTGGCCTGACGGTCACGGCCTGGCTCGGCAAGAGCCGCACCGTCCTCGACGGTCAGCGACGCGGTCGGCTTGGCCGGTGAGCGCCCGGCCAGCGCCTTGGTGCGCAACGGCTCGGGCCATCCACCCGGCGGATCACCCAATTCGCCGCGGAGAAAACCGATCACGGACTCGGGGATGTCGAATCGCGCCGGATCGGCCGCGAACTCGTCGGCCGTTGCGCCCGCGCCGACGAGGGCGAGCGCGAGGTCTCCGACGACCTTGGACGACGGCGTGACCTTCACCAGGTGACCCAGGATGCGGTCGGCGCCCGCGTACGCGTTCTCGACGTCCTCGAACCGGTTCCCCATCCCGAGTGCGATGGCCTGCTGGCGCAGGTTCGACAGCTGACCGCCGGGGATCTCGTGGGAGTACACCCTGCCGGTGGGAGCTGGCGGACCGGACGCCGCAACATCAAAGGGCGCGTACACCTTTCGCAGGGTCTCCCAGTACGGCTCGAGATCGCAGATGGCCCGCAGCGACAACCCGGTGTCGTACGTGGTGTGCGCCGCCGCCGCAACGATGGAGCTCAACGCGGGCTGGCTGGTGGTCCCTGCCAGCGGCGCCGCGGCACCGTCGACCGCGCTGGCGCCTGCCTGCCACGCTGCGGTGTAGGTGGCCAGTTGCCCGCCAGGCGTGTCGTGGGTGTGCACGTGCACGGGCAGATCGAACCGACTGCGCAACGCCGCGACCAACGTCGTCGCCGCGGGCGGCCGCAGCAGTCCCGCCATGTCCTTGATCGCCAGCACGTGTGCACCCGCATCGACGATCTGCTCGGCCAGCTTGAGGTAGTAGTCCAACGTGTAGAGCGTCTCGGCGGGGTCGGACAGGTCGCCCGTGTAGCTCATGGCGACTTCGGCGACCGCCGAACCGGTTTCGCGCACCGCTTCGATCGCAGGACGCATCGAATCGACGTTGTTCAACGCGTCGAAGATGCGGTAGATGTCGATGCCCGTTTCGGTCGCCTCCTGCACGAACGCCGAAGTGACCACCTCCGGGTACGGGGTGTAGCCGACGGTGTTGCGTCCACGCAGCAACATCTGCAGGCAGACGTTGGGCACTGCCTCACGCAGCGCCGCCAGCCGCTCCCACGGGTCTTCCTTCAGAAACCGAAGCGCCACATCGTAAGTCGCGCCGCCCCAACACTCGATGGACAGCAGCTCCGGCATCATCCTTGCGATGTACGGCGCGACGACCAGCAAGCCGGACGTGCGGACCCTGGTCGCGAGCAGCGACTGGTGCGCGTCGCGGAACGTGGTGTCGGTCAGGCCGACGGCAGGCGAGTCCCGCAGCCACGTCGCGAAGCCCTCTGGGCCCAATTCGGTCAGGCGCTGCTTGCTGCCGGGCTGCGGCACCGTCTGCAGATCGAACTCGGGCAGCTTGTCCTGTGGGTAGACCCTCTCCTGGCCGCCGTACGGCGTGTTGACGGTGACCTCGGCGAGGTAGTTGAGCATCCGCGTGCCGCGGTCGGCGGGAATGTGCGCCGTGAGCAGGTGCGGTCGTTCGTCGATGAACGACGTGGTGACCCGTCCTGCCCGGAAGTCGGGGTCGTCGACGACTGCCTGCAGGAAGGGGATGTTGGTCGACACTCCGCGGATCCGGAACTCCGCCAACCCGCGGCGGGCGCGCGTCACCGCGGTGGTGAAGTCCCTGCCGCGGCACGTCAGCTTCACCAGCATCGAGTCGAAGTGCGCGCCGATCTCCGCGCCGAGGTTCGTTCCGCCGTCGAGCCGGATTCCGGCGCCGCCGGGTGAGCGGTAGCCGGTGATGCGGCCGGTATCGGGCCGGAAGCCGTTGCCAGGGTCCTCGGTGGTGATCCGGCACTGCATGGCGGCACCGCGGACCTGCACCGAGTCCTGGCTGAGGCCGAGGTCCGCGAGGGTCTCCCCCGCGGCGATGCGCAGCTGGCTGGCCACCAGATCGACGTCGGTGATCTCCTCGGTGACGGTGTGCTCGACCTGGATGCGGGGGTTCATCTCGATGAACACGTGGTTGCCGCGCTCGTCGAGCAGGAACTCCACGGTGCCCGCGCAGGTGTAGCCGATCTGCTTGGCGAACGCGACGGCGTCGGCGCACATCCGATCCCGCAGTTCGGCTGGCAGGTTCGGGGCAGGCGCGAGCTCGATCACCTTCTGGTGGCGGCGCTGCACACTGCAGTCCCGTTCGAACAGATGGATGACGTTGCCCTTGCCGTCGGCAAGGATCTGCACCTCGATGTGGCGCGGGTTCACGACGGCCTGCTCGAGGTAGACCGTCGGATCACCGAACGCCGACTCGGCCTCGCGGCTGGCCGCCTCGATGGCCTCGGCGAGCGCTTCGGGTTCGGCGACCCGCCGCATCCCGCGGCCGCCTCCGCCGGACACCGCCTTCACGAACAACGGGAACTGCATGTTCGCCGATACGCCGACGAGTTCCTCGACCGACGCCGACGGCTCCGATGACGCGAGCACCGGCAGGCCGGCCTCCCGCGCCGCGGCGATCGCGCGGGCCTTGTTGCCCGTCAGCTCCAACACGTGGGCACCAGGGCCGACGAACGTAATGCCCGCCTCGGCGCACGCTGCGGCCAATTCCGGGTTCTCCGAAAGGAATCCGTACCCGGGATAGACGGCGTCGGCACCCGCGTGCTTGGCGACGCGGATGATCTCGGAGACCGAGAGGTACGCGCGGACCGGGTGGCCAGTCTCGCCGATCTGGTATGACTCGTCGGCCTTCAGCCGGTGTGACGAGTTGCGATCCTCGTACGCGTAGACCGCAACCGTCGAGATGCTCATCTCATAGGCGGCTCGGAATGCGCGGATGGCTATCTCACCGCGGTTGGCGACCAGGAGTTTGGAGATCACGCGTTACTTTAACCTCCCGCCAAGGCCGACTTCGCTCAGATGAGCGTCGACCAGTAATCCCAGAAGCGCACCAGAATCAGCAGAATCAGCCCGGTGAACCACAGCGCGACCAGCGACCAGCGCCACTGGTGAAGCGCGCGTACCACGCCCGAGGTGGGGGGCACGGCGATCGACGCAACCACCACCAGTAGCGGAATCGTCACGGTCCAGACCACCATGCAGTACGGGCACAGCGCGCCGATGGTGTAGAGGCTCTGGTAGATCAGCCAGTGGATGAAGACGACGCCCAGTGTCGTACCCACCGCGAGCCCGGCCCAATACCACCGTGGCAGCGGCACTTTGGCGATGGCCAGCACACCGCTGACCACCACCACGGAGAACGCCACGATGCCGATCAGCGGGTTCGGGAAGCCGAATGCCGCCGCCTGCGGGGTGACCATGACCGATCCACACGACAGCACCGGGTTGATGCTGCAGGACGGCACGTACGCGGGGTTTTCGAGCAGCTTGATCTTCTCGATGGTCAACGTGAACGCCGCGGCGAGTCCAACGACACCGGCGATGAGCACCCACACTGCGCTCAGGGTCGGCACGCTGTCCGCGGAGCGGTCGGCCGACGGATCGGCAGACGGCTCCAAACCGGCCGCGGTATCGGTCACGGCGTCGGTGCGCCTGGTGCGGCCGGAGCGGGAGCGGCCGGTGCGGCCGGGGCGCCGGGTTCCGCCGGCGCCGGTGCTTCTGGCGCACCTGGTGCGGCCGGGATTCCTGGTGCGCCAGGAGAGCCGGGGGCGACCGCTCCGGGTCCACCGACCTGCGGCGGGACGACGGCAGCCGGCGCCGTCGTCAGGCCAGGCACGTCACCGACGATCTCCTTGATCTTGGCGACCAACGCGTCGGGCGTGGAGTACTGGTAGTCCTCGCCGTTGATCCGCACCGTCGGGGTGGCGTTCACCTTCGTCGCCCCCGCGAGGCCGTTCACCATGTCGACGTAGCGGCCGCCGTTGATGCAGTCGGGCACCTTGCCGACGACGCCGGCCTGACGCGCGGTCTCGATCAACTGCGTATTGGTCGGGAACACCGAACCGGTCTCGCTGGGCTGCTGGGCGTACATCGCCGCGTGGAACCGTCGGAACGCCTGCTTGTCCGGGGTCTTGTCTTCGTCGGCCACGCAGTACGCCGCAGCGCCGGACCGCGACGAGTAGTTCTGGTTGGCCGGTCGGTCCAGGATCGCGACCATGTAGTAGTCGGCGGCGATCGCGCCGCTCTCGATCAGCTGGCTGATCGTGTTGCCGAACCCTTGCTCGAAGCGGCCGCAGACTGGGCAGAGGAAGTCCTCGTAGAGCGACAGCACGGCCTTCGGCTCGGTGGTGCCCTCCTTGGTGATCAGCTTGCTCGAGGCCACGCGGATCGACTTCGCCTCGCCACCGGACGGCTTCTTGTCGCCCGACATCACGATGTAGAGCACCAGGGCCACGGCGAACACCACGACGACCGCGGTGAGGCCGATCTGGATGAACATGTTGCGCCGGCGATCGGCGGCCTTCAGGTCGTAACTGGCGTTCTTCTTGGGTTTCGTGGCCACGCGGACAAGGGTACCGGCGTGGTGCGAGGCGTCTCAGCCGCGGCTCAGGTGAGCCTTCAGCGCCGACACGAAGTCGGCGGTCGCGGTGGCGCTGCCGCCGCCGAGTGGGAAGAAGTTCGCGAAACCATGGACCAGTGACGGGTACTGCCGATGGTCGACGGTCACCCCGGCCGCGGCCAACTTGGCGGCGTACTGATCGCCCTCGTCACGCAGCGGGTCGAAACCGCCGGTGAGCAGCAGCGCGGGCGGCAGGCCCGAGAGGTCCTCGGCGAGTAGCGGCGCCACCCGTTGGTCCGTGTCGTCGATCGATGCGCCCTCCAGGTAGTTGGCCTGGAACCAGCCCATGTCCTTCTTGGTCAGGAAGAAGCCTTCGGCGAACAGCGTCTTGGACCTGGTTTCGGAGTTCAAGTCGGTGACGGGGTAGATCAGTAGCTGCAGCGCGGGCAGTTGCACACCGTCGTCGCGCGCCTGCAGCGACACCACGGCGGCGAGGTTGCCGCCCGCACTGTCGCCGCCAACCGCGACCCGCGCGGGGTCGGCGCCGAGTTCGGCCGCGTGCTCCAGCGCCCATCGGTACGCGGCATAGCAGTCCTCTCCCGCCGCGGGCGCCTTGTGCTCCGGCGCGAGCCGGTAGTCGATGGACAGCACGTGCACGCCGGCGTCGCGGCAGATCAGTCGACACAGGCCGTCGTGGGTGTCGATGTCGCCGAGCACGAAGCCGCCTCCGTGGAAGAAGACGAGCAACGGCTCCGTCCCGCGCGTGTTGACGGGCACGTAATGGCGGGCGCGGATCGTGCAGGCCGGACCGGGTATCGACACGTCCTTCACGCCGACCGCGATCTCCCCGTCGACCATGGCGGCCAGCTTGCGCAACTGCGTGCGCGCCACCGACACGTCCCAGCTGGCGACCAACCCGTCGAGGCCGGCAGACCGTTGTGCGGCCAGCATGAGTTGCAGCGTGGTGTCCAGGGTGTTGCCGTCGATCGTGATGGATCGTCGGCGCGTCAACAGCCGTTTGACCGGCTTGGGAATCTTCGGCAGCGTGCGCAACACGACACGGCTGGCGGCGTTGACCGCGGCCATGCGGACCCGACCGGGCTGATCCCCCGACTGTGGTGTGGTGAGCGGCGATCCGGCGTGCGCAGCCTCTGCTGGCAGACTCTTCGTCATGGCTAGTCCTTCACATCCCTCGGTTCTACTCAACGACGGCAATTCAATACCCGTCATCGGCTTGGGTGTTTGGCAGACACCCCCCGACGAAACCGAACGGGCCGTCGGCGCGGCGCTGGCGGCGGGCTACCGGCATGTCGATACCGCCGCAGCGTACGGCAACGAGGCCGAGGTCGGACGGGCCCTGAGCAGCGCAGCCGACTCTGGCATCGCGCGTTCGGACGTGTTCCTGGTGACCAAGCTGTGGAACTCCGAACAGGGCTACGACAAGACGCTGAAGGCGTTCGACGCCAGCCTCGCGAAGCTGGGTGTCGACGACCTCGACCTGTACCTCATCCACTGGCCGATGCCGAAGGCGAACTCCTACGTCGATACCTTCAAGGCGTTCGCACATCTGCGCGACCAGGGCCGCGTGCGCTCCATCGGCGTCAGCAACTTCGCGCCCGAGCATCTGAACATTCTGATCGACGCCACGGGAATCGTCCCGACGGTCAATCAGATTGAGCTGCATCCCCTCCTGCCGCAACGCGAACTGCGGGAGCTACATGCCCGCCTCGGCGTGGCTACCGAGGCGTGGAGTCCGCTGGGCCAAGGCTCGCTGCTGCAGAACCCCACCGTCGTCACGCTCGCCGACGCCCACGGCAAAACGCCAGCGCAGGTGCTGATTAGGTGGCACATCCAGCTCGGTAATATCGTCATCCCGAAATCGGTGAACCCCGAACGGATTGTGAGTAACTTCGACGTGTTCGACTTCGAGCTGAGTGAGCAGGACATGGCGTCCATCGCCTCGCTCGAGGACGGCACCCGACTGGGACCCGATCCACGGACGTTCAACTTCACAGGATAGGTGACATGACTTCGGCGGCAGCGATACCCAGCCCGATACCCAATGTCTCTCTCAACGACGAGAACACCATCCCGGTCCTCGGTGTCGGCGTCGGTGAGCTGACCGAGGCGCAAGCCGAACACGCCGTCTCGTCCGCCCTGGAGATCGGCGTCCGCCTGATCGACACCGCGGCGGCATACGGCAACGAGGCGGCGGTGGGCCGGGCCGTCGCCGCGTCGGGGATTCCGCGCGCCGAGATCTTCGTGACCACGAAGCTGGCCACCGAGGACCAGGGCTTCATGAAGGCGCAGGACGCGTGCAAGGCGAGCCTCGAGCGCTTGGGCTTGGACTACGTCGACCTCTATCTGATCCACTGGCCCGGCGGGGACGCGGGCAGGTACGTCCACAGCTGGGGCGGCATGATGAAGGAGAAGGAAGACGGCCGCGCCAAGTCCATCGGCGTCGCCAACTTCACCGCGGAGGACCTCTCGAACGTCATCGACCTGTCGTTCTTCGTCCCGGCGGTAAACCAGATCGAATTGCACCCGCTGCTCAATCAAGCCGCGTTGCGGGCGGCCAACGCCGAGCACGACGTCGTGACCGAGGCGTACGGGCCGCTCGGCGTCGGCAAGCTGTTGGAGAACTCGACCATCCAGTCGATCGCCGGTGAGTACGGCAAGTCCGCTGCGCAGGTGCTGATCCGGTGGAGCATCCAGCTCGGCAACGTGGTGATCTCGCGCTCGTCGTCCGCCGAGCGCATCGCCGAGAACTTCGACGTGTTCGACTTCGAACTGGCCGCCGAGCACATGGACCAGCTGAACAAGCTTGACGACGGCACTCGGTTCCGGCCGGACCCCGAAACCTACACGGGCACCTAATCCTCGTCATGGCGGACGAGGCCCTGGCCGGGTGGCTCCTTGACTCCGATCCGGCACTGCGCTGGCAGGTCGAGCGCGACGTCGCGCGGGAACCTGCCGAGGTCTGGGAGGCGACGCGGGCAAGGGTCGCGAACGAAGGCTTCGGCAAACGCCTTGTCGCGCTTCAGGACTCGGATGGCCAATGGGCCGGCGGTGCGTTCTTCCCCGCGGACTTCGACTTCGACGGCCCCGAAGGGGAAGAAGGCGCCGGGCAGCCATGGACGGCGACGACGTGGACGCTGAACTCACTGCGGGAGTGGGGCCTCGACCCGGCGGGTCTGCGCGAGCACCGCACGGCCGAGTTCCTCGCCGAGAACAGTCGCTGGGAGTACGAGAACCTGCCGTACTGGAGCGGCGAGGTCGACTGCTGCATCAACGCCTGGACGGTCGCGAACGGGTTGTGGCTCGGCGCCGACATCACCGGCATCGTCGATTGGTTCGTCGAACATCGACAATCCGACGGCGGCTGGAACTGCGATTGGGTCGAGGGTTCGACCCGGTCGTCGTTCCACTCCACGCTCAACGCGCTCAAGGGACTGCTCGCCTACGAAGCCGAGACCGGAGGTAGCGACGCGACGCGCGCTGCCCGGCGTTCCGGCGAGGAATACCTCTTGGAGCGCGGCTTGTTTCGCAGGCTCTCCACGGGCGAGCCGGTCGCGCCGTGGGTGGACCTCTTCGCCTATCCCCTGCTCTGGCGGTACAACGTGCTCAACGCGGCCGAGTACTTCCGCCAGGTGTCGCTGCTGGACGGCGTGCGCCCGGATCCTCGGATGGCCGACGCGATCGAGCTCATCCGTGCCGCGAGGCAGCCCGACGGCACCTGGCTGCAGTCCGGTCGGCTACCAGGGCGAGTGTGGTTCGAGGTCGACGTACCGGCAGGCGAGCCATCGAAGTGGCTGACGCTGTACGGGATTCGCGTGCTCGACTGGTGGGACTCCCATCAAGCTCGGAGTCCGGGTTTCACCCAACGGTGATATGCATCTAGGTCGACGTTGCTGCCGCACACGATGGTGACGACGTGTCGGCCGGCGAAGCGGTCACGGTCTTCGAGGATCGCCGCGATGCCGAGCGCGGCCGACGGCTCGGCGACGAGGCCGGCGCGATCGAGGAGCATCCGCATACCAGCGATGATCGACGCCTCCTTCACCAGCACGGCGTCGTCGACGACCAGGAGGAGGTCGTCCAGGACTTCCGGGATGGGATGCCGGCCTGCGACGCCATCCGCGATGGTGTCGGTCGTGTCGGTGGTGACGACGCGCCGTTGGCGCCACGAGTGGGTCATCGCCGGTGCGCCAAGTGGCTGGACGCAGATCACCTCGACGTCGGGCGCCAGGGCCTTCATCACGTGACCCACTCCGGTGGCCAGCGCCCCGCCGCCGAGAGCAACCAGGACGGCGTCGAACGACGGTGTGGTGTCTACCAGTTCGAGGCCGATGGTCGCCGCGCCGTCGCAGGTCTCGACGTCGAGGCTGTCTTCGACCAGCCGAATGCCCTGGTGGCGTGCCAGGGCTGCCGCCCGCTCGCGAGCCATCTCGATGTCGCCGTCGACCAACTCCAACGTGGCACCCAACGAGCGGATGCGATCGAGCTTGGCCGCAGACGCAATGCGGGATGCCACGACCGTGATGTCGAGCCCCCTGCTGCGACCCGACCACGCCAGGGCCTGGCCAAGGTTGCCTGCGCTGGCGCACACTGCGGCTCGCGAGCCATTGTCGGCCAGCAGGCTCGCGACGATCTCCGTGCCCCGAGCCTTGAAGCTGCGCACCGGGTTCGCCGTTTCGAGCTTGATGCTCACCGTGCACCCGAGGTCGGGCTCCAACGCTTCGCAGCGGTACAGCGGAGTGTCGAGGAATGTCGGGTCGATTACCGCGCGAGCCGCCCGGATCCGAGCAGTGTCGAGGCGCGTCTCCTGCACGACACAGCAGCGTAGCGCCACCGGCGCCACGTGCCGAATGCCGCTTGTTAATCCACGGCTGAGTCAATTTCAGCGTAACGTCACGCGCACTCAAGCCCGCAAACGGAAGAGGACTTTGATGCGAAGGATTGCCATGGCCGTCGTCGCGGGATCGATTTTGTTCGGCTCGTTGGCGAGCGCCCAGACCGCGACTGCTGCGCAGGTGACACACGATACGAATGTCACCGTGTACCCGCAGGCTCCGAGGCCGACAGTGCAGGGGCTCGATTGTGCGGGTGGGACAGGCAGGATGGGCTGTGGGCCGGGATGGTTCTGGCGCGACGGCTGGCGGGGTTTTGCGTGCTACCCCTGCTGACGCTGGCGCGAAATCACCTGAAAATCCTCGGATAGGAGCACGTCGCCCATGAAACGACCCGTGATCGCGATCGGCGGTCTGACAGCCTCCGCACTGTTGGCAGCCGGCATGACGATCGGCGGATTCAGCCCTGCCGCAGCGCAACCCGGCGACTTCGGCGCCATACCCATCAGTCCGAACGTCATCACGGATTCGGCGGCCTATACCGCCGCTGCACCGGTGCTCGATCCGAACGGTCAGCCGGGCGTGACGACGGTCTACACCCACCGTGACAACACTCGGCAGATAACCAACACCATCCTTGTTCTGCCGGACGCTCAGGCAGCGACGGCCGAGCTCAGCCAGATACAGAGCGGACTGGGCGAAAAGGTCAGCAACGGAAAGGCGCAACCGGCGGCGGTCGGAACTGGCGGAACCGTGGTTTCCGGGCTCTCCCCCGATGGCACGAAGTCCGTCAGCGTGCTGCTGTTCACCGAGGGCAATGCTGCCGCGTCAATCGAATTCGAGGGACCGAAGAACGATTCCGTCCCGATGGACATGGTCGTCGACTACGGCCAGAAACAGGACACGGCAATCAGGGATTCGCTGCCGTCCTGACCGGTGGGACATTCTGAATGACTGGTCCGGCGCCGCAGCCCGGCACTTATAACCCCGGCAAAGCCGGCAGCGTCATTGACGCATTCCTCGACTCGCCACTCTCCGGAATCGCTCCGTGGGTGTTGTTTTCGTTGTTCGCGACTCCGGGCCGGTACGAGGAGGCGGTTTGCGCGGCCTTGGGGTTGACGCTGCTGATGTTATGGGTCGGCAGTCGGCGGGGTATCAGCATTCATTCCCTCGAGGTGTTCGGCGTGGTGTTCTTCGCCATCCTGGCCGTCGTGGGGTTGACCGCTACAGCCGGGACCATCCGGTGGCTCGAACTCTGGGCCGGTGAACTAACGAACGTCGCCCTGGCTCTCTTCGCCTGCGCGACACTAATCGCTCGCAGGCCGTTCACCGTGGCCTACGCCAAAGAACGTGCTCCGCAAGAGTATTGGGACAGTGCGCTCTTCCTGCACATCAACTACGCGATCTCGGCAGTGTGGGCGGCCGCATTCACGGTGTCGGCGATCGTCGGCTTCATCGGGGATGTTGCCCTTCATGATTCCAACAACTTCTGGACGGGCTGGGTGCTTCAGATCGCCACCCTGTTCTTCGCTCTCGCGTTCACCGAGTTCTATCCCGCCTACGCCGGGGCGAAGGACGCCGCCGACCGAGGAGAGCCGGAGGAGGTTGCACCACCGATCTCCGCCCTGTTCGACTGGGTGCCGACGTTCATTCTGGCGGCCGGCGTCTTCGGCTGGGTCACCAACGCAGTACCTGACGCCGTCGGCATCGGCATGGTCGTCTTCGGAGCTGGTGGAACCGGGCTGATCCGAAAGTTCTCCGCGAAACCCGAACCGTCGAAATGATCCGAGGCGCCAACGGCTGGGCTACCAGCCAGGCAGGATGAAGATCGCCCACGCAAGCAGCGGCGCCACCGCGATCATCGACACGCCCCAGCGCAACAACTGGCTCAAGACGCGGTCGCGATCCTCTCTGCGGCATTGGCCACGATGAGCGCGCCGCTGGTCGAGAACGGTGACGCGTCGACGATCGAGAACGCCAGGCACACGAGACCCATGGTCGAGCGGGTGACACTAACCCGTAGGGCAGGTTGCAGCCGCGTCGCGCAGCACCACCGCCGACGGTTGGTCGATCGGCAATCCATAACCACGCAACACCTCGGCGAACTGCACCGAGTACTGACACCAGAACGCATGATTGGGCGGCATCCACACCGACGGCTGCCCGTCCCCCTTGTCCTGGTTCGCCTTGCCTTGCACCGCAAGCAGATTCGCCGGGTCGTTGGCGAACCGGGTGCGCAGCTCGTCCGTCCAGAACCGGGCGCCCAGATCCCACGCCAGAGCCAGCGGCACGATGTGGTCGATCTGCACCGACGCGCCGACCTGATGGCCGCGGGTGAAGGCGATGACGGCGTTGGTATACGGGTCGTGCAGGGTGCCGGTCGCCACCGCACTCGGGCACCGCTTGATCGAGGTGTACGTCTTGTCCAGCAGGTCGCGATCGAGGACGTCGTTGCGGGTATCGCAGCCATTGTGTCCACCGGGAGCGGCGTTGTCATCGGTCCAGCTGTCACCGAAAGCCGCTCGGCGGTAGTCATTTCCACGAATTCTCACCGGGATCTCGGCGATGCCCGCAAGCACGTCGACGCCAGGGGCGACGGTAGGCACGTCGGCCTCCGCGACGAACCGGCCGGCACGATCGGTCGACATCATCACCTGGATCGCCACCACCACGGCGAGCAGGACCCCGGCCGCCAGCCACGCCCACCGCTTCACGACTTGTCCAGATACTCGACGGCCTCGGTCTCGCTGAATGGAGCTGCCAGGACGGCGATCCCGCGATGGCGGGCCAGCGTGGGATCGTTCGCATACACCGATTCACAGAATGCGCGTGCAGCCTCGATGATCTCGCGGTGATCGGCCAGCGACAGCAGCTTCAATGTGATCGGCCGGCCGGACTGGCTGAGGCCCAGCACGTCCCCCTCACGTCGTTCGGCGAGGTCGAGGTCGGCCAGTTCGAAGCCGTCCTGGGTGGCGGCGACGGCCTTGATCCGCACGCCCGCTTTGGATCCCTCGGGCAGATTGGTGACCAGCAGACAGAGGCTCGCGTGACTGCCCCGACCAATCCGACCGCGCAGCTGGTGAAGCTGACTGATGCCGAATCTGTCGGCGTCCATCACGACCATGACCGTCGCGTTCGGCACGTCGACACCGACCTCGATCACGGTGGTACACACCAGAACGTCGACCTCACCGGCGCGGAAGGCCGACATCACGGCGTCCTTCTCGTCGGCGGTCAACCTTCCGTGCATGAGCCCGAGACGCACGCCGGAAAGCTGGTCGTGGCCGAGGTTCTGGAACAGCTCGAGCACGGTGACGGGAGGCGGGCCGCCGCCCTCTTTGCCCTTGGCCGACCCGCCCTTGTCGGTTTCGTCGATCCGGGACGCCACCACGTAGGCCTGCCGTCCCTCGGCGACCTCCTCGGCGACCCGCTGCCACGCGCGGGCCAGCCACTGCGGCTTCTCCTTGGCGAAGATCGTGTTGCTGGTGATCGGCTGGCGCCCGCGAGGCAGCTCCCTCAGCGTCGACATCTCGAGATCGCCGTACACCGTGAGCGCCACGGTGCGCGGAATCGGCGTCGCGGTCATCACCAGCAGATGCGGAGTGACGCCACCGGCAGCCTTGGCACGCAACCGATCCCGCTGTTCCACGCCGAATCGGTGCTGCTCATCGACGACGACCATGCCGAGCCGGTGAAAGTCGACGGCATCCTGCAGGATCGCATGCGTGCCGATGACGATGCCCGCCTCACCGCCCATTACCTCTTCGCGCACCTGCCGCTTCTGTTGAGCCGTCATCGATCCAGTAAGCAGTGCGACGCGCGTGGCCCCATCGGCACCGCCGAGCTGACCCGCCATGCCGAGTGGGCCGAGCACGTCGCGGATCGACCGGGCATGTTGGGCGGCAAGCACTTCCGTCGGCGCCAGCAGAGCGCACTGGTATCCGGCGTCGACCATCTGCATCATCGCCAGTACCGACACGATCGTCTTGCCCGACCCGACCTCGCCCTGCAGCATCCGGTGCATCGGCCGGGTGGACGCGAGCTCCTCGGTCAGCACCTCGAGCACGTCGGCCTGGCCCTGGGTCAACTCGAACGGAAGCGCGCTGCGCAGCGTGGCGGCCAGCCCGTCGGTTCTCAACGGCGCCGGTGGACCCGTCTCGCTCAGCTCGCTGTACCTGCGTTCGACCAGCGCCCATTGCAACCCGACGGCCTCGTCGAAGGCAAGCCGGCCCCTGGCCCGGTCGCGGTCCTCCACACGCTCGGCCAGGTGTATCGCGCGAAGCGCTTCGTCTTCGGAGCACAGATTCCAAAGCTGTCGAACACTTTCGGGCAACGGATCCTCGACCGGATCGAGCACGGCCAGCACCTGGCGCACGCACGCGAAGATGTCCCAGCTCTGCACCTTGGCACTGGCCGCATAGATCGGGAAGTAGTCCCGTTCGAACGCCGCCAGCAGTTCGGCCTCGTCGTCAGCCCCCTCGGCGATCTTGGCCAGCGCCTTGCTGCCCTTGCCCTGTCCAGACCCGTCGAGCACCAGGAATTCCGGGTGAGTCAGCTGCATGACATCGCGGAAGTACGACACTTCGCCGGACAGCATCACCCGGACACCCTTGGGCAATTGCTTGACCAAATAGTCGGCGTTGAAGAAGGTGGCCGTCACCTTGGGCCTGCGGTTACCCAGCGTGACGATCGCGTACTTGCGTGGCCGCTTGCCCGGCTGTGGCTTCATCGGCTTGGTGACCACGTCCGAGATGACGTCGACGAAGGTGACGTGCTCACCCGCTTCGAGTTCGAGGTCCTCGCCTTCACCTCGCACCGTCATCCCGTCGCTGTACTTGCGCGGATAGTGGCGCAGCAGATCGTCGACGGTCCGGATGCCGAAGTGCTCGTCGAGCGACTTCGCAGCCTTCGCGCCGATGACGTGGACGAGACCGTCGGTGAGGGCGACCACGGCTACTCCACCCCGATCAACAACGCGTCACCGCCATGGCCGGTGTGATAAGTCACCAGTTCGGCGCCGAGATGTTCGTGGTGGACGTGCGCCCGCAGGGCCTCCCCCACACTCGGGTCGACCCCGGCGCCGGTCAGGACGGTGACCAGTTCGCCGCCCGACGTCAGCAGCAGGTCGATCAGGCCCGCGCCCGCGTCGGCCACGTCCTTGCCGACGATCAACACCTCGTCACCCGATATGCCGAGACCTTGACCGGGCGTGCACATGCCCGCCCAGGTCAGCGCCTCCTCGGTGGCCAGCCGAACCGAGCCGTGTCGCGCACTCGCGGCGGCACGCGCCATGGTGTAGCCGTCGTCGACCGCCTGTCGGCCTGCATCGTGCACCGCCAGCGCGGCCAGGCCCTGCACCATCGACGCGGCGGGGACCGGAACCACGTCGATGCCCCAGCCGATCGCGGCAGTACAGCCGGCAACCAGTTCCTCGGCGGCGAGGTACCCGTTGGGCAGGACCATGATCTGCGCGGCTCCCGCGTCGACGAGGGCGCGCAGCAGGCGTTGTGCGCTGATCGGCCCGTCGGCATCGGGCCGCAGCACGTGCGCACCCTCGGCGACGAACAGCTCCTGCGCGCCGTCGCCGTCGACGATCGCCAGCACCGCACGGTCGTGGCTCCAGCCGCCCGGCGGCCGAGCGCCTGCGTCTCCGGTCAGCGCGGTGACCTGGATGCGGCTCGGCGTGCCGATGTCGAGCGCCGCCTCCACCGCGCCGCCCGCATCGTCGGCGTGGACGTGCACCGAGTACCGGCCACCTTGTCCGGACGCCGCGATGGCCACCGATTCACCGAGCCGCTCGAGCCGCTCGCGCAGCAGTTCGATGCCCACGTGGTCGCAGTCGCCGAGCAGGTACATCACCTCGAACTGCGGGGGCGCGCCCGACGACATCGTCACCTCGCGGCCGGCCGACTGCGCCGGCTGGTACTGGGCCCGATGCGGCGCGTGCCCGGCCAGCACGGCGGTCATCGCGTCGAGGAGGACCAGCAGCCCGCGCCCTCCCGCGTCGACCACACCGGCCCTGGCAAGTACGTCCAGTTGTCGAGGGGTCTCGTCAAGGGCGATCGCCGCCGCTTCGCAGGCAGATCCGACCACCGCGACGAGGTCCGCGCCGTCCTCGGCAGCCCCCTCGGCGGCTCCGGCAGCGGCCTGCAACACCGACAGGATGGTGCCAGGCACGCTCTCGCCCATCGACACGACGGTCAGTCCGACCGCGTGGCGAAGGGCCGCGCCGAAGACCACACCGTCGACGTCGGCGACGACGCCGTTGCGCTCGGCAGCGGCCTGAGCGGTGACGTCGGCCAGGCCCCGCAGGATCTGCGACAGGATGACCCCGGAGTTGCCGCGCGCACCCTGCAACGCGCCCTCGGCGAGCGCGGCGGCCACCGCGACGACGTCGCCGTCGGGGCGCGAATCGGCCCGCGCGCACGCCGCACGCATGGTGAACAGCATGTTCGTGCCGGTATCGGCATCCGCGACGGGGAAGACGTTGAGTTGGTTGATCTCGTCGGTGTGGGCGATGAGGCCGCCGACCGCGGTGTGAGCCCAGTACCGCAGGGTGGTCGCGTCGAGCCGACGAGCCGACATCCCACCTCCAACCGACGAGCCGCCGCGTGCGCGCAAGCCTAGCCACTGTGCCCGACAGCACTCCATGGCGTTCGCCCCGGTGGATGCGTTTTGGCGATACCAGGGACGGCCGGTATTCTGGTCGGGTTGTCGGGTCGAACCGCGCCGGTCGCGGCGCACGGCCCAGACCCCCTGTACTGATCGAGGAGTTCAAATGGCTGCCGTGTGCGATATCTGCGCGAAGGGCCCCGGCTTCGGCAAGTCGGTGTCGCACTCTCATCGCCGGACCAGCCGTCGCTGGGATCCGAACATCCAGACGGTGCGCGCCGTTGACCGCCCGGGCGGCAACAAGAAGCGCATCAACGTCTGCACGTCGTGCATCAAGGCCGGCAAGGTCGCTCGGGGCTAATCCCCCGTTCCCCATCTCGCCGAAACTGCGGTGAGATCGCTCGTTGACCCATTTTCGCGATCTGTGAGCAGTTTCGGCGACGGAAACTAGGGCAGCTGCCAGTCGATCGGGTCCGATCCCACCTCGGTGAGGAGTTGGTTGGCCCGGCTGAACGGCCGCGATCCGAAGAACCCCCGCGACGCCGACAGCGGCGACGGGTGGACCGACTCGATCGTCAAGCAGTGATCACCGGTCAGCATCGGCTTCAGCGTCGCCGCGTCACGACCCCACAGCACCGCGACCAACGGCTGCGGCCGCGCCACCAGCGCGCGGATGGCGCATTCCGTGACCGCCTCCCAGCCCTTGCCCCGGTGTGACGCCGGCGTGCCGGGCCGCACGGTCAGCACCCTGTTGAGCATCATCACGCCACGCTGCGACCACGGGGTCAGATCGCCTGACGTGGGCGCGGGATGCCCGAGGTCGGTCGTGTACTCGCGGAAGATGTTGTCCAGGCTGCGCGGCAGCGGTCGGACGTCGGGCGCCACCGAGAAGCTCAGCCCCACCGCATGCCCCGGCGTCGGATAGGGATCCTGGCCGACGATCAGCACCCGCACGGCGTCGAACGGAAACGTGAAGGCGCGCAACACGTTCTCACCGGCGGGTAGATAACCGTGCCCCGCCGCGATCTCCTGACGGAGGAACTCCCCCATCGCAGCAACCTGATCGGCAACCGGGTGCAGTGCGCGGGCCCAGCCCGGCTCGACGATTTCGCTCAACGGACGTGCAGCCATGATGGGTCAATCTAGCCGTCGAGATGCAGCGAACCTCGACCGGTCCTGATGCAGGCGCCGAACGGCGCTCGTCTCAGAACCAGTTCGCCCGCGCCTCGACGGTGGTGCGATCCAGCCGCGCCAGCAGATCGAACTGCGGGCCGACCTTGGGCAGCTCGTAGGTGTAGAAGTACTGTGCCGCAGCCCGTTTGCCGTCGTAGAAGTCGCCCTGATTGTCGCTGGCGGCGATCAACTGCTCGAGCCACATCCACGCCACCACCACGTGACCGGTGGCCTCGAGGTAGATCGTCGAGTTGGCCAGCGTGGTAGCGATGTCGTCGGCGTTCCAGAGGGTTTCAGTGACTTCGGCGAGACGTTGCACGGCCTGGCGAAGGTCACCCGCATACGTCGCGGTATGACCCGATTGCGATGCCTTGTCGATGGTGCCGTTGATCCGCTCGATCAGCAGGGCAAGTCCGGCTCCGTCCTGCATCACCACCTTGCGGCCCAGCAGGTCCAGGCCGTGAATGCCGTGGGTCCCTTCGTGGATCGCATTCAGCCGGTTATCGCGGTAGTACTGCTCGACGTCGAATTCCTTGGTGTACCCGTATCCGCCGTGCACCTGGATGGCCAGGCTGTTTGCCTCCAGGCACCACTGCGCGGGCCAGCTCTTGGCGATCGGGGTGAGGACTTCCAGCAGCAGGTGCGCGCGGTCGCGGTCGGCGCCCGTACCGGCGCGCTCCTCGTCGACGAGAACCGCGCAGTACAGCCCGAGCGCGAAAGCGCCCTCGACGTACGACTTCTGCGCCAACAACATCCGCTTCACGTCTGCATGCTCGATCAACGCCACCGGCGGCAGCCCAGGATTCTTCGCATCGACGGGCCTGCCCTGGGTCCGCTCCTTGGCGTAGGCCAGCGATGCCAGGTAGCCCGCATAGCCGGTCGCCATCGCCTGCATCCCCACCACCATCCGCGCCTCGTTCATCATGCGGAACATGTAGCCAAGACCCTGGTGCTCCTCGCCGACGAGATAGCCGACGGCGCCGGACTCTTCGCCGACCTCGAAGGTGCCGTCGCCGAAGTTGAGCAAGGCGTTCGTCGTCGCGTTGTTGCCCATCTTGTGGTTCAGGCTGACAAGGGCGACGTCGTTGCGGCGGCCGTCGGGCAGGAACTTCGGAACGATGAAGAGCGATATGCCCTTCACACCCGGCCCGCCGCCAGGCGCCTTGGCCAGCACGAGATGCACGATGTTCTCGGTCAGTTCGTGGTCACCGCCGGTGATCCACATCTTGGTCCCGGTGATGCGATACGTGCCGTCGGCAGCTGGGACGGCCTTGGTCGTGATGTCGGCCAGCGACGAACCGGCATCGGGCTCGGAAAGGCACATGGTGCCGAAGTAGCGGCCCTCGAGCATCGGGCGAACCCACGTGTCGATCTGTTCCTCGGTGCCGTACTCGACCAGCAAGTTGGCGTTACCCATGGTCAGGAAGGCGTACGAGGTCGTGCTGGGGTTGGCCGCGCGGAAGAACGCCATCGACGCCTGCGCCACCACCGTCGGCAGTTGCATTCCGCCGACGGCCTCGTCGAACGGACCGGCCAGTAGGCCTGCACCACTGAAGGTGTCGAGCGCGTCCTTGATCTCGTCGATCAGCACGACCTTGCCATCGGACCCGATCGCCGGATGACTCTGATCGCCCTTCTTGTTGTGCGGCGCAAAGCACTTCGTCGCGATGTCGGCGGACAGGTCGAGCACCGCGTCGAAGGTGTCCCGAGAGTGCTCCGCGAAGTGGTCGCGTTTCGTCAACTCGACGACGTCGAGCCATTCGTAGAGCAGGAAGTCGACATCACGTCGCGAGAGAAACTCGGCCATGCTGGGCAGCCTTTCGCATCAACAGGATATTAGCGATCGCTCATAACATGAGCGCTCGCTAATAATGTGCCGTACGCGGGCCGCTGTCAATTGTGTGTAGGATCACTCATCGTCATGACCATCGATCGAGCTGCGGATTCAGCTGCGGCCGAACGCATGCGACGGGCCGCCATCGAGGCGTTCGCGGAGTCGGGATACGGCGGCAGCTCCACCCGCCAGATCGCCAAACGGCTCAACATGAGCGCGACGGCCATGTACCCGCACTACCGCTCCAAAGAAGAGCTGCTCTACGCCATCTCCCTAGAAGGCCACAGCAGTCTGCTGGCCGCGTTGCAGCAGGCCGACGACCCCGCCGCAGGTGCCACCGAGCGACTGCGGGCCGTGGTTTCAGCGTTCACCACCTGGCACGCCGAGAACCACAAACAGGCCCGCGTCGTGCAATACGAACTGCACGGCCTGACACCCGCGCACTACCGCAGAATCGCACCGTTGCGCCGCCAAGTAACCGCCGTCATCACCGACATCGTCACCGCCGGTGTCGCCGCCGACGACTTCCACGTCGACAGCCTCGACGAGGTCGTGATGGCCATCTCCTCGCTGTGCGTCGACGTGTGTCGGTGGTTCCCGTCCAAGAAGCACTCGGACGCACTCAAACTCGGCGAAATCTACGCCGGCATCGCCGAGCGACTGGTGCGTTAGAAGAAGCGTTCGGCGTCGGTCAGAACGACTGCCAGCCCGGGTTTCCGCTCCATGGCGCCCCGTCCACCAGCACCCGCGCCGGGCCGTCGACGACGACGCCGATGCGGCGCCAGCCGTCGGGCACCTCTGCGGAGAACGTCGCGACCAGTGCGTGGTCCTCTCCCCCACCCAGCACCAACGCCAAGGCGTCCTGTTGGGTCGCCGCGGCCGCCGCGCCCAGCGCCTCGCGATCGGCCTCAAGCGCCTCGGACGACACGTCGATGCCGATACCCGATGCGTCGGCGATGTGGCCCAGATCGGCAAGCAGGCCGTCGGATACGTCGGTCATCGCCGTCGCATCGCACTCGGCAGCGACGCGGCCCTGTCCGTAGGGAACCTCTGGCGTCAGGTGTAGCCGACGAAGCTCGTCGTGGCCGGCAACTCCGTTGTGCAGCAACCAATATCCAGCAGCGGAGCGCCCGAGATCGCCGATCACCGCAACCGAGTCACCGGGACGGGCACCCGTCAAGAGGATGGGGTCGCGGAACTGGAGGTCGCCAAGCGCCGTCACCGAGATCACCCATTGCGGGGCCGCGACGAGGTCACCTCCGGCTATCCCCGCCCCGAACCTGCGAGCCTCCTCCCACATGCCGTCGTACAGTGCGAACACGTCGTCACTGGACGTCTGGCCGGGAGCGCCGAACGCGATGACGAACGCAGTGGGCGTTGCACCCATGGCCTCGATGTCGGCCGCGTTCTGGGCGATTGCCTTGCGGCCGACGTCGCGCGGGGTCGACCAGTCCAGGCGGAAGTGCCGCCCCTCGATGAGCATGTCGGTGGAGACCACGGTGCGGCCGTCGGCGGCAAGCACCACCGCGGCGTCGTCGCCAGGGCCGACCATCACCACCGGCGGCTGCTCCCGGCCGCGCACCAGCTGGTCGATCACGGCGAACTCGCCGAGTTCCGCCAGGGTCGTCTTCGCCCGGTCGTTCTCATCGCTCGCCATGCCACCTCCGGCCAAATCCTCGTCCCCTGAACACCTGCGCGACCTGCGGTACGTTTGGTCCCCGGAGTCTATTCAGCGGGGACGGAGGAGATAGCGGGTGGTCGAGGCGTTCATGCTGATTCAGACCGAGGTCGGCCGCGCCGAGGTCATCGCCAAGCAACTGGCCACGCTGACGGGCGTGCTGTCATCCGAGTACGTCACGGGACCGTACGACGTCATCGTTCGCATCGGCGCCGACTCACTTCAGGACTTGCAGTCCACCATCGTTCCCAGCGTCCAGCAGGTGACCGGGATCACCCGCACCCTGACCTGTCCGATCGCCGACGGAGCCTCGCTTTAGAGTTGCCGGGTGCTCTCCGATGACGGTGACGGCCCGCCCCGCGGCGTCCTGGTCGCCGCCGTCGCGGTGGCCGTCGCCGCAGTGATCGGCGTACTGGTCTTCGCGACGATCCGCCAGAAGCCGGAACCGCCACGTCCCGTCGCGATCGTGTCGGTGCCTGCACCGCAGGCCGGTGGCGACGCCTGTCGCGCCCTTCTCGCCGCGCTGCCCGATCGACTCGGTGACTACCAGCGGGCCGTTGCCGCCGAACCCGCCCCGGTCGGCGCGGCGGCATGGCAGGCCAACCCCGAAGCCGATCCGCTGATCCTGCGCTGCGGCATCGAACGGCCCGTCGACTTCGTGGCGGGCACGCCCGTCCAAGTGGTCGACGACGTGGACTGGTTCCGCATCGGCGACGAGGGGCGCAGTACCTGGATCACCGTGGACCGGCCGGTGTACATCGGGCTGACGTTGCCCGACGGCTCTGGCCCGACGCCGATCCAGCTGATCTCCGAGGCGGTGGCCAAGGCGATGCCCGCGGTTGCGGTCAATCCCGGCCCACCCAAGTAATTCCCAGGTCGCTTCGCTCTCCCCCGCAAGCGGGGGTACCCTCTGCGCCGGTCCGTTAACGCAGACCGGTACCCCGCGCCACCGCAGTGTCGACCATCGTCGCAAGCAGCGTCGGGTAGTCCATCCCGCTGGCAGCCCACATCCGCGGGTACATCGAGATGGTGGTGAAGCCGGGCATCGTGTTGATCTCGTTGATCACCGGCCCGTTCTCGGTCAGGAAGAAGTCCACCCGGGCCAGGCCCTGGCAGTCGATGGCGCGGAACGCCCGGATCGCCAATTGGCGTACCGCGTCGGCGATTTCGTCGTCGATCTTAGCGGGGACGTCGAGTTCCG
Organism: Mycobacterium sp. AZCC_0083; assembly: GCF_014202335.1. GTDB lineage: Bacteria > Actinomycetota > Actinomycetes > Mycobacteriales > Mycobacteriaceae > Mycobacterium. Next base: position 283,688 of record NZ_JACHGP010000009.1, read on the forward strand.
CTGCGTCCTCGAGGTATTTGGTGGCAAAGTCGTAGAACGCGTCCTCGCGGCCCCGTACCCCGGCCACCCGGATCTCGCCGACGGTGCTGGCTTCGACTGTGCCGTCGGGGAATTCGAGCACTCCGCACTCGAGCTCGCGGCCCGGTATTGCGGCCTCGATGATCACCTTCGGATCGTGCCTGCGAGCCAGCGCGATGGCGGACGGCAGCTGATCCCACGCCACCACGCGGCTGACGCCGATCGACGAGCCGCCGCGGGCAGGCTTGACGAACACCGGAAGGCCGAGCCGCTCGCGATCCTCGAGTTCAAGCATGTCGTCGTGCGCCCGCAGCACCACCTGATCCCCGATCGGCAGGCCCTCCGCCGCGAGCAGCTTCTTGGTGAACTCCTTGTCCATGCCCGCCGCGCTGGCGAGCACCCCGGCGCCGACGTAGGGCACGCCTGCGAGCTCGAGCAGCCCCTGAATGGTGCCGTCCTCGCCGTACGGGCCGTGCAGGACCGGGAAGACGACGTCGACGGCGGCCAGCAACTCACCGGGACCCTTGTCCAGCGATATCAGCTGACCGCCCCGCCGTGGGTCGGCTGGCAGGGCCAGCGCGGTGCCCGACGCGTCGCTCACCTGGGGCAGCTGGCCGTCGGTGATGGCGAGGGTCTCGGGGCGGCCGTCGGTGAGCATCCAGGAGCCCTCGGTTGAGATGCCGACGGCGACGACGTCGAACCGCTCAGGATCGAGGTTGCGCAGGATGCTGCCGGCGGAAACGCACGAGATGGCGTGTTCAGAGCTGCGTCCGCCGTAGACGACGGCGACGCGTATGCGGGCAGTCACAACCTAGAGAGGCTACCGTCCTCGCCGGACAACGCGCGGCACCAGCCGCTGACCAGGCATTTCATCGGGCAACACCGACCTCGATCAGCTGACCGGTGACGTCGCATCCGGCCGGGGCGGTCATCCCTTCGCGGTGGCGGAGACGTCATCCACCGAGCGCCTGCTCGATGTCGGCGATCAGATCGTCGGTGTCCTCGATGCCCATCGAGAGGCGGGCGAACCCGTCGGCGACCTGATCACCCCAGCGCGCCCGCCGGTCGACCGAAGTGTGCATACCACCGAAGCTGGTGGCCGCGACCAGCAGCGCACTGCGTTCCACCAATGCGTGCACGGCCGCCGCATCGGCCAGCTCGATGCTGACCAGACCCCCGAAGCGCTTCATCTGTCGGCAGGCGACCTCGTGGGCGGGGTCGTCGGGCAGCCCCGGGTAGCGCACCGAGCGCACCGCGGGGTGATCGCGCAGCAGCAGCGCGACCACCTGGGCGTTGTGGCACTGTCGCTCGATGCGCAACCCCGCAGTGCCAAGGCTGCGCAGCGCAAGCCATGCCTCGAACGGGCCGAGGATGGCGCCGGACACCAACCGCTCGCGTTCGACGGCGGCCATCAACTCGGGGTGGCTGCCCGCGACGTAGCCCGCCACCAGGTCGCTGTGCCCGGACAACGCCTTGGTCGCGCTGGCCACGACGAGGTCCGCGCCCAGTGAAAGGGGTTGCTGGCCGAGCGGTGTCGGCGTGGTGTTGTCGACGACCAGGGTAGCGCCGCCGCCGCGGCAGATCAGCCCCAACCGGTGTAGGTCGACCACGTCGAGCGTCGGGTTCGCCGGCGTCTCCGCCAGCACCACTTGCGCACCGGACGCGGCATCGCAGATCTGCGTCGCATCCGCCTCGATCACCGTGACACCCTGCGGGGCAAGGCTTTCCGCGGCGAAGCGCCGCACCTGGTAGTAGCCGTCGGACGGTATGACGAGCGTCATGCCTGGCCGGACCAGAACCCGCAGCGCTGCCGTGATGGCCGCCATGCCCGAGCCGAAGGTCAATGCCGATGCGGCACCTTCGAGTTGGGCCAGTGCCGACTCCAATTGCCGCCAGCTGGGGTTGCTGCCGCGACCGTAGGTGTCCAGGGGCAGCGACTCGTCGGATGAGAGGTGGTAGGCCGACGCCGGAACCGGTGGCGGGGCCACCGGCTCACCCGGAATCCGTTCCGTCGCAGTGGCCTTCACGGTGCGAGTGGAGTCCCCGTACTGACCGTCCATCACTACTCCGACTTGGTGCTGCGCCCCAGCAAGAGCGCCACGGCTTCGTAGACCGACAACCCCTTGTGGCAGACCCGGTTCACCGCATCGGTCAGCGGCATTTCGACATCGTAGCTCGATGCGAGCGCCAGCACCGACTGGCACGACGTGACCCCTTCTGCGACATGGCCGCCCGCGGCCTCGAGGGCGGATTCCATCGTCCCGCCCCAGCCGAGCCGCTCGCCGAACGCACGGTTGCGCGAGCGCGGCGACGTGCACGTCGCAACCAGGTCACCGACGCCGGCCAGCCCGGCGAGGGTGGCGCCCTTGGCGCCCAACGCGATTCCCAACCGCATGATCTCGGCGAGACCGCGCGTGATGATCGCCGCAGCGGTGTTCTCCCCGAGGCCGACGCCGGCGGCCATGCCGCAGGCCAGGGCGATGACGTTCTTGCACGCGCCGCCGATCTCGGCGCCCACCACGTCGGAGTTGGTGTAGGGGCGGAAGTATCCGGTGGAGAACGCGCGCTGGAGTGTGACCGCCCGGCCCGAGTCGGCGCAGGCGACCACCGTGGCCGCCGGCTGCTCGTCACCGATCTCGCTGGCGAGGTTCGGGCCGGTCACCACCGCGACGCGATCGGGACCCGCGCCGGTCACCTGCATGATCACCTGGCTCATCCGCATGAGCGTGTTCAGCTCGATGCCCTTGGCCACGCTCACCAGCGTGGTGTCACTGCCCAGGTGGTCACGCCATTGCTCGAGGTTGGGCCGCAGAGTCTGCGACGGCACGGCAAACAGCACCGTGCACGCGCCCGACAGCGCCTCCGCCGGGTCGGCGGTCGCCCTGATGGTCTTGGGAAGTTCCACGTCGCCCAAGTAGTTGCTACTGCGATGACTGTCGTTGATCTCGTCGGCCAGTTCCGTGCGGCGCGCCCACAGCGTCACGTCGTTGCCCGCATCGGCGAGCACCTTCGCCAACGCCGTGCCCCAAGCGCCGGCACCCATCACAGCCGCGGTAACCACGGCTTCAAATCTAGCCTGGACCGATCGCAGCGCGGCGGCTGGCAGGATGGACGGTCATGAGCGGCTACCCCGCCGACGACCAAGAGGACGTCGGGGTGATCATCGCGGTCAAGCGACTGGGCGCGGCCAAGACCCGGCTTGCGCCGGTTCTCTCCCCCGCGGGCAGGGAGAACATCGTGCTCGCGATGCTGGTGGACACCATCGGCGCCGCGTCAGCGGTGGCCGCCGTGCGGGCGATCACCATCGTCACACCGGACGACGTGGCCGCAGGCATCGCGCGGGGGCTCGGCGCACACGTGGTGGCCGATCCCACGCCGGAACGCCACCCCGACCCGCTGAACAACGCCATCCTCAGCGCCGCGGCCGTCGTCGGCACGACCACGTCGAACATCGTTGTGTTGCAAGGCGATCTACCGGCACTGCAAACGCACGAACTGGCCTCCGCCATCGCCGCCGCACGCGGTCTTCGACGCAGCTTCGTCGCGGACCGGCAGGGCACGGGTACGGCGGCGTTGTTCGCCTTCGGCATCGGATCAGACACCGCTCTCGAGCCCTTGTTCGGCCCCGATTCGGCACGGCGCCACACGGATTCGGGCGCCGTCGAGCTGACCGGGGAATGGCCCGGTCTGCGCTGCGACATCGACACTGCACAGGATCTGTCCTTCGCGATGCGGCTCGGCGTCGGTCCTGCCACCGCTCGCGCGGTCGACACGATCGAGCTCACCGGAGTCGAGCGATGACGTCGGGGACCACCGACGCCTAGCCTCTGGCGTCGCCGATAGGGAATGATCGTCGTGTGACCGAAGCCGAAACCCGACCGGCCGACGCCGAATGGGCGTCGGAAAACGCGGCGCCCGTGGCGCCACCAGCGGCGACCAGCGGCGAGATCGACCTCACCTCGTCTGAAGCGCTGCCAGAGGACCGCTATCTCAATCGGGAACTCAGCTGGCTGGACTTCAACGCGCGCGTGCTTGCGCTGGCCGCCGACCCGTCGCTGCCCCTGCTCGAGCGCGCCAAGTTCCTGGCGATCTTCGCCTCCAATCTCGACGAGTTCTACATGGTGCGGGTGGCCGGCCTCAAACGTCGCGACGAGATGGGCCTTTCGGTCCGCTCGGCCGACGGTCTGTCCCCACGCGAGCAACTGCGTCGCATCGGCGAGCGCACGCAGCAGATCGCCACCAGGCACGCCAAGGTCTTCGGTGAGCTCGTCCGCCCCGCGCTGGCAGAGCAGGGCATCGTGATCGTCACCTGGAACGAACTCGACGAGACCGAGCGCGCGCGGCTGTCCACCTACTTTCACGAGCAGGTGTTCCCGGTACTCACGCCGCTGGCCGTCGACCCGGCCCACCCGTTCCCGTTCGTCAGCGGGTTGAGCCTGAACCTGGCCGTCACCGTCAAGCAACCCGAGGACGGCACCCAGCACTTCGCCCGAATCAAGGTGCCCGACAACGTCGACCGGTTCGTCGAACTCAGGGAGCGCGACGGCTTCGAGGGCGAAGTGCAGTTCCTGCCGATGGAGGAGCTGATCGCGGCCTTCCTCGACGTGCTGTTCCCCGGCCTGGAAATCGTCGAGCACCACGCCTTCCGCATCACCCGCAACGCCGACTTCGAGGTCGAAGAGGACCGCGACGAGGATCTGCTGCAGGCGCTGGAACGCGAGCTGGCGCGGCGGCGGTTCGGCTCCCCCGTGCGCCTCGAGATCGCCGACGACATGACCGAGAACATGCTCGAGTTGTTGCTGCGCGAACTCGACGTCCACCCCGGCGACGTCATCGAGGTGTCCGGACTTCTCGACCTGTCGTCACTGTGGCAGATCTACGGCGTCGACCGACCCGACCTCAAGGATGCGCCATTCGTTCCAGCCACCCCGCCTGCCTTCGGCGAACGGGAGACGCCCAAGAGCATCTTTTCGACGCTCCGAGATGGCGACGTACTGGTGCACCATCCCTATGACTCCTTCTCTACGACGGTGCAGCGCTTCATCGAACAGGCCGCGGCCGATCCGAACGTGCTGGCGATCAAGCAGACGCTGTATCGGACGTCGGGTGACTCGCCGATCGTCAGCGCGTTGATCGACGCCGCGGAGGCGGGCAAGCAGGTCGTCGCGCTGGTCGAGATCAAGGCCCGCTTCGACGAGCAGGCCAACATCAAGTGGGCCCGCGCGCTGGAGCAGGCGGGCGTGCACGTGGTGTACGGGTTGATCGGCCTCAAGACGCACTGCAAGACGTGCTTGGTGGTGCGCCGCGAGGGCTCGACGATCCGGCGCTACTGCCACATCGGGACGGGCAACTACAACCCCAAGACCTCACGCCTCTACGAAGACGTGGGATTGCTCACTGCGTCACCGGACATCGGCGCCGATCTCACCGACCTGTTCAACTCGTTGACTGGTTACTCCCGCAAGGTGTCCTACCGCAATCTGCTGGTGGCTCCGTACGGCGTCCGCAGAGGCATCATCGAGCGCATCGAGCGCGAGATCGCCGCCAAGCGAGACGGGGCCGACGCCGGAATCCGACTGAAGGCCAACGCCCTCGTCGACGAGCAGGTCATCGACGCCCTCTATCGGGCGTCGCAGGCCGGCGTGCGGGTCGAGGTCGTGGTGCGCGGCATCTGCGCGCTGCGCCCTGGCGCTCCCGGATTCTCCGAGAACATCGTCGTGCGGTCGATTCTCGGCCGTTTCCTGGAGCACTCGCGAATTATTCACTTCCGCGCCATCGATGAGTTCTGGATCGGGAGTGCCGACATGATGCACCGTAATCTCGACCGTCGCGTCGAGGTGATGGCACAGGTCAAGGATCCGCGGCTGACCGCAACGCTGAACGACGTGTTCGAGTCGGCCATGGATCCCGCCACCAGGTGCTGGGAACTCGCCGCCGACGGTCACTGGACGGCGTCGCCACGAGAAGGCCAGACCGTACGCGACCACCAAGTGTCGCTGATGGAACGGCACAGGCACCACTGACGTGACGACGCGGGCCGGCTCGACGGGGCACCCAGGCCCCGAATGACCTGCAGGAGTTGAGGTGCCCAAGAAGTCCGATCCCCCCGCCATCCTGGCCGCTGGTGCGGTGCTGTGGCGATACGCCGAGGATTCCGAAAAGACGGAGGTCGCCGTGGTGCACCGACCGCGCTACGACGACTGGTCACTGCCCAAGGGCAAGGTCGACCCCGGCGAAAGCGAACCGGTCACCGCGGTGCGCGAAGTCGAAGAGGAGACCGGCTACGCCGCCGAACTGGGCAGGCAGCTCGCAACGATCAGCTATCCCGTCGAGCAGGGCACCAAGAAGGTCCGGTACTGGGCGGCGCGCGCGCTGGGCGGTGAGTTCACCCCTGGTGACGAGGTCGACCAGCTGATCTGGTTGCCCGTCGCCGACGCGATGAAGCGCCTGCAATACCCACATGACCGAAAGGTGCTGCGCCGCTTCGCGAAGCAGCCGGCCGACACGAAGACGGTGGTGATCGTCCGGCACGGTCTCGCAGGCAGGAAGTCGCGGTACAAGGGTGACGACCGCGAGCGCCCACTGGACAAACGCGGGCGCGCGCAGGCCGAGTCGCTGGTGGGTCTGCTGCTCGCGTTCGGCGTCACCGAGATCTACGCGGCCCCCCGCAGGCGATGCCACCAGACGCTCGAACCACTTGCCGAGGAACTCGGCGTGAAGATCCAGGACGAGCCCACGCTGACCGAAGAGGCCTACGCCGACTCGCACCATGCCGGCCGGCGACGCGTCATCGAGATCGCCAAGGGCGATGGCACGCCGGTGATCTGCACCCAGGGCAAGGTGATTCCGGATCTCATCGCCTGGTGGTGCGACAGGGACGGCGTGCGGCCGGACAAGTCGCGCAACCGGAAGGGCAGCGCGTGGGTGATGTCGCTGGCGGGCGGCAAGCTGGTGGCCGCCGATCACATCGACAGCCCACTGGCCGTGCGTCCCTAGCCTTCATCCATCACACACGGACACGCCGTGGACCTGAGGTCCACGGCGTGTCTTGTACCGGAACTGATTCCGGTAGTGCTGCTTACTTGCGGCCCTTCTTGGCCGGTGCCTTCTTGGCGGGAGCCTTCTTGGCAGGCGCCTTGGTCGCAGCCTTCTTGGCGGCGGGAGCCTTCTTCACTGCGGCCTTCTTGACCGGAGCTGCCTTCTTGACCGGAGCCTTCTTGGCTGCGGGAGCCTTCTTCACTGCGGCCTTCTTGACCGGAGCTGCCTTCTTGACCGGAGCCTTCTTGGCTGCGGGAGCCTTCTTGGCGACTGCGGCCTTCTTGACCGGAGCTGCCTTCTTGGCCGGAGCCTTCTTGGCCGGAGCCTTGGTCGCGGCCTTCTTGACTGCCTTCTTCACCGCGACCTTCCGGGCCGGTGTAGCCGTTGCGCCACGCTTCACTGCTGGTCCTTCCGCCGGGAGACGCTGTGCGCCAGACACAACCGCCTTGAATTGAGCGCCCGGCCGGAACGCCGGTACAGACGTTGGCTTCACCTTGACCGTCTCGCCTGTCCGCGGGTTGCGCGCGACACGGGCGGCGCGGCGGCGTTGTTCGAAAACGCCGAAGCCTGTGATTGTGACGCTGTCGCCCTTGTGGACGGCACGCACGATGGTGTCCACGACGTTCTCTACGGCGGCTGTTGCCTGCCGACGATCGGTGCCCAACTTGTCCGTGAGGACGTCGATGAGCTCTGCCTTGTTCATGCAAAACCTCCGAAGCCAGTGGCCCACCTTGAGCCAACTGAAAGCTACGGTAAACCTTTACACCACTGATTTCCAAGAGCCACGCCGAATTTGGGGAGTAGCTGGCGGCCAATTCGGCAATCTGGTTGCCCCACACCGGCGGTGGTACGCAAGTCCTAAAACGCGGTTGCTGGACGCTATTTCGGCCCCGTCGGGCCCCGCGGTCAGGGCGCTACGGTGCGCGGTTTCCAGCTCGGCCGGTGCTGCTCGAAGGCCGTGATGTCATCCTGTTTCCGCAGCGTAAGGCCTATATCGTCGAGCCCCTCGATGAGTCGCCATGCGGTGTAGTCGTCAATCTTGAACGGCAGCAGGACCGTTCCAGCGGCGACGGTCCGATCTTGTAGGTTCACAGTGATTTCCAGCCCCGGCTGCTGCTCGATGAGCTTCCACAGGAGTTCCACATCGTCTTGTGCGAGTTCGGCCGCCAAAAGCCCCGCCTTGCCCGAATTGCCGCGGAAGATGTCGGCGAACCGCGACGAGATCACGACCCGGAAGCCGAAGTCCATGAGCGCCCACACCGCGTGCTCGCGTGACGAGCCGGTGCCGAAGTCAGGGCCGGCGACCAAGACCGAGCCCTTGTCGAAGGGCGGCAGATTCAGGATGAAGGACGGATCGGCCCGCCAGGCCGCGAACAACCCGTCCTCGAAACCCGTTCGGGTGACCCGCTTCAGATAGACCGCCGGAATGATCTGGTCGGTGTCGACATTCGATCGGCGCAGCGGGACGCCGATGCCGGTGTGGGTGTGGAACGCATCCATGACGTCTCCCCTAACGATTCGAGGTGGTGGGCAGGTCGGCCGGGGACGACAGGGTTCCCCGCACCGCGGTGGCGGCGGCAACGGCGGGCGACACCAGATGGGTGCGTCCGCCCTTGCCCTGTCTGCCCTCGAAATTTCGGTTGGAGGTCGACGCACAGCGTTCCCCAGGAGCGAGCTGATCGGGATTCATGCCGAGGCACATCGAGCAACCGGCCTGCCGCCACTCCGCGCCCGCCGCGACGAAGATGTCGCCCAGCCCTTCGGATTCGGCCTGTGCCCGCACCCGCATCGAGCCCGGCACCACCAGCATCCGCATGCCGTCGGCGATCTTCCTCCCGCGCAGGATGTCCGCGACGACCCGGAGATCCTCGATGCGCCCGTTGGTGCACGACCCAACGAAGACCGTGTCGATGGCGATGTCGCGCATCGCGGTGCCCGGCGATAAGTCCATGTAGACCAACGCCTTCTCGGCCGACTGACGCTCCCCCTCGTCGAAGATCAACTCGGGGTCGGGCACGGCAGCGGCCAGCGGCACGCCCTGCCCGGGGTTGGTGCCCCACGTGACGAACGGGCTGAGCGTCGCGGCGTCGAGGTACACCTCGGTGTCGAATTCGGCACCCTCGTCGGTGCGCAACCGGCCCCACGCCTCCACTGCTGCATCCCAGTCGGCGCCTGCAGGCGCGTGCGGACGGCCGCGCAGGAACTCGAACGTCGTCTCGTCCGGGGCAACCATTCCGGCACGGGCGCCGGCCTCGATGCTCATGTTGCAGATCGTCATCCGGCCCTCCATCGAGAGCGATTCGATGGCGCTGCCGCGATATTCGAGGACGTAGCCCTGACCGCCGCCGGTACCGATCTTCGCGATCACCGCGAGAATGATGTCCTTGGCGCTGACGCCGGCGGGCAGCACGCCGTCGACGTTGACCGCCATGGTCTTGAACGGCCGCAGCGGCAGCGTCTGGGTGGCGAGCACGTGCTCGACCTCCGAGGTGCCGATGCCCATCGCCAGCGCACCGAAGGCACCGTGGGTAGAAGTGTGGCTGTCGCCACACACCACGGTGGTGCCCGGCTGAGTCAGTCCCAGCTGCGGACCGATGATGTGGACGATGCCCTGCTCGATGTCGCCCATCGGGTAGAGCCGGACGCCGAACTCCTCGCAGTTGCGTCGCAACGTCTCGACCTGAATGCGCGAGACCGGGTCCGCGATCGGCTTGTCGATGTCGATCGTCGGCACGTTGTGGTCCTCGGTCGCGATGGTGAGATCCGTTCGCCGCACGGGCCGACCGGCGAGCCGCAGCCCGTCGAACGCCTGCGGACTGGTCACCTCGTGGACCAGGTGGAGGTCGATGTAGATCAGGTCGGGCTCGCGCGAGGCGCCTTCGCCGGATCCAGCGACGACGACGTGGTCGGCCCAGACCTTCTCGGCCATGGTGCGTGGTTTTTCGGTCATGACGTCTTCAATCCTTTGGGCGATCCGCATGGTGCCGGGCTGGCGATCTCAACATGCGGGAAGCTAGTATCTCTCTGTGAGACAGGATAGCGGTATCGGCGTTCTCGACAAAGCGGTGGGCGTGCTGCACTCGGTGGCCAAGTCGCCGTGCGGGCTGGCCGAACTTTGCGAACGGACGGGCCTGCCCCGCGCCACCGCTCACCGGCTCGCCGCCGGACTCGAAACCCACCGGCTACTGGCCCGCGACGCCGAGGGCCGGTGGCGCCTTGGCCCAGGACTGACCGAGCTGGCCGGCCACGTGAACGACCCACTGTTGGCCGCGGGCGCGGTGGTGCTGCCACGGCTGCGTGAGATCACCGGAGAGAGCGTGCAGCTCTACCGTCGCGAGGGCACGTCGCGGGTGTGCATCGTCGCGCTGGAGCCCCCCGCCGGTCTTCGGGACACCGTGCCGGTCGGCACCCGGCTGCCGATGACAGCGGGTTCGGGCGCCAAGGTGCTGCTGGCGTTCAGCGACTCGGGCACTCAGCAGGCGGTCCTGCCATCGGCGAAGTTCACCGACCGGACGCTGGCCGAGGTGCGCAAAAGGGGCTGGGCGCAGAGTGCCGCAGAACGCGAACCCGGCGTGGCGAGTGTGTCCGCGCCGGTGCGCGACGGCCGGGGCGTCGTGATCGCGGCGGTGTCGGTGTCGGGCCCCATCGACCGCATGGGCAGGCGGCCGGGTGCACGCTGGGCGGCGGACCTGCTTGCGGCGTCCGAGGCGCTGACGCGACGGCTCTGACGCAGGCGCCCACCATCGACTCTGCGCCAGCGGTGCGCGCCACTGGCACTTCGGCGCCAAGGCCGCAGAGCCAATGTCGGGAAATGCAAAGAGCGCCCGGTTTCGATTTCTCGAAACGGGCGCTCTCTTTGTCTGCGGGTACAGCGTCTGCTGACGCAGAACCGGATGTGGTAGCCCCGATGGGATTCGAACCCACGCTACCGCCGTGAGAGGGCGGCGTCCTAGGCCGCTAGACGACGGGGCCAAGACCAATCCGGTGAGCCAGCATAGCTCAGGAGAGAATGCTGACCTAATTCACTTGATTGGCTGGGGTACCAGGACTCGAACCTAGAATGGCGGTACCAGAAACCGCTGTGTTGCCAATTACACCATACCCCATGGGCTGCCTATAACCGCAGGTCGCAGGCATTTTCCGGACCGGTCATGCGATGGGGCGAACCATCGCTTTCCGTTCACGGGCCGACGTGCAGACTACCAAAGATTTCGGCCCCGTTTTCCAGCGCCTCGGTCACCCCTCGGCGGCCACGTCGCGTCCGGCGCGCAGCCGACTCAGGCTGCGGTCACGGCCGAGCAACTCGAGCGACTCGAAAAGCGGCGGGCTGACCGAGGAGCCGGTGGCCGCCACCCGAATGGGACCGAACGCCTTGCGCGGCTTGAGCTCGAGCGTGTCCAGCAGCGATGCCTTCAGCGCGCCCTCAATCTCGGCCGTCGACCACTCCTCGATCCCGTCGAGTGCGGCCAGCGCCGCGTCGAGCACGGGGACGGCATCGGCGCGCAGCTCCTTGGCCGCGGACTTCTCGTCGAGCGTGAACGTGGTGTGGTCGAGGAACTTCAACAGATCCCACGCATCGCCGAGCACCACGATGCGGGTCTGCACTAGCCTGGCGGCCTCGGCGAATCCGGCGTCGTCGAGCCCGGTGTCGTGGCCGTGTGCGACGAAGTAGTCGCGCAGCCGGGCCGTGAAGTCGTCTTCTGCGAGCAGCCGAATGTGTTCGGCGTTGATCGCGTCGGCCTTCTTCTGATCGAAGCGAGCGGGGTTGGAATTGACGTTCTCGACGTCGAACGCGGCCACCATCTCGTCGAGGCTGAACACGTCGTGGTCGTCGGCGATGCCCCAGCCCAGCAGCGCCAGATAGTTCAGCAGGCCCTCCGGGATGAACCCGCGGTCGCGGTGCAGGAAGAGATTCGACTGCGGGTCGCGCTTGGACAGTTTCTTGTTGCCGTCACCGAGAACGCTTGGCAGATGGGCGAATTCGGGAACCCGGTCGGCGACACCGATGCGCATGAGCGCCTGGTACAACGCGATCTGCCTCGGCGTCGATGGCAGGATGTCCTCGCCGCGCAACACGTGGGTGATCTTCATCGACGCGTCGTCCACCGGGTTGACCAAGGTGTACAACGGATCTCCGCTGCCACGGGTGATCGCGAAGTCCGGGACCGTGCCCGCGGCGAACGTCGTTGGCCCGCGTACCAGGTCATTCCAGGACAGATCCTCGTCGGGCATCCGTAGTCGCAGCACCGGGTTGCGGCCCTCGGCGGCGAACTGCGCGCGCTGGGCGTCGGTGAGGGTGCGGTCGTAGTTGTCGTAGCCCAGCTTGGGATTACGGCCTGCCGCGACGTGGCGGGCCTCGACCTCCTCGGCGGTCGAGTACGCCTCGTAGACCTCCCCCGCGTCGCGCAGTCGGGCCACCACGTCGCGGTAGAGCTCGCCGCGCTCGGACTGGCGGTACGGCGCGTACGGTCCGCCGATCTCGGGCCCCTCGTCCCAATCCAGGCCGAGCCAACGCAACGCGTCGAGGATGGCGGCGTAACTCTCCGCGCTGTCACGGGCGGCGTCGGTGTCCTCGATCCGGAAGACGAAGGTTCCACCCGTGTGCCGGGCGTAGGCCCAGTTGAAGAGTGCGGTCCGCACCAAACCGACGTGCGGGGTGCCGGTCGGTGACGGACAGAACCGGACTCGGACCTCTGCGGCTTCCGTCATATTGCTCCTCGCGTCCGCCTCGGTAATTTCGCTCCTCGCGTCCGCGGTGGACATCACTTGCCCTTGCGTACAACGGGATTGGACAGGGTGCCGATGCCCTCGATGGTGACGCTGACGACGTCGCCGTCCTCGATCGGCCCGACGCCCTCAGGCGTGCCGGTCAAGATCAGGTCACCGGGAAGCAACGTCATCACCGCCGAGGCCCACTCGATGATCGCGCCGACGTCGTGCAGCAACAGCGCGGTGTTGCTGTGCTGGCGTACTTCACCGTTGACCTCGGTGCGCAAGTCGAGTTCGGACGGATCGATCTGGGTTTCGATCCACGGCCCCGTCGGGCAGAACGTGTCATGGCCCTTGGCGCGCGTCCACTGCCCGTCTTGCTGTTGCTGATCCCTTGCCGAGACGTCGTTGGCGATGGTGTAGCCGAGGATGACCTCGGCGGCCTTGGCCGCTGGCACGTCCTTGCATGGCCGTTCGATGACGACGGCGAGCTCCCCCTCGTGGTGCACGGGGTGCGCGTCGGCGGGCAACTGGATGGCCACGTTGGGGCCTATGATCGCGGTGTTGGGCTTGAGGAAGATCACCGGGTCCTCCGGCGCCTCGCCACCCATCTCGCGGGCGTGCGCGGCGTAGTTCTTGCCCATGCAGATCACCTTGGGCGCGAGGATCGGGGCGAGCAGCCGGACGTCGGCCAGCTGCCAGGAGCGCCCCGTGAAGGTGGGATTGCGCGACAGGTACTGCTCGGCGATCTCACGGCAGATCTCTTTGTTCGGCTCGCCTTCGATACTGACGAAGGCGACACCGTCTGGACTGGCAATTCGACCAAGACGCATTCGCAACAGCCTAATGAGGCCCGGATACGGCGACGAGGAAAGGGTCCAGTCCGGGCGAACACCTCATTGGTCGTCTCAAATCCTGGGATTTGTGTTTAACCTGTTGAGATCGCTATGCCACCATGGTCGTCATGACCATCAGCACCATCGGCACCGTGCGCCGGTGGTCCATGCTGGCGATCGCGCTCACCGCGACCCTGTGCTCCAACGTGTTCATCAACGGCGTGGCCTTCCTGATTCCCACCCTGCACGCCGAACTCGGCCTCGACCTGGCCGAGGCTGGCCTGATGTCGTCGCTGCCCAGCTTCGGCATGGTGGTCACCCTCATCGCCTGGGGATACGTGGTGGACCGCGTCGGCGAACGCATCGTGCTCGCCGTCGGCTCCGCGCTGACCGCCGCTGCGGCGTTCGCGGCTGCCTCGTCGCACTCCCTCGTCGTCATCGGAGCCTTCCTGTTCCTCGGCGGCATGGCGGCCGCCAGCAGCAACTCGGCCAGCGGTCGGCTGGTAGTCGGCTGGTTTCCGCCCGACCAGCGCGGCCTGGTCATGGGTATCCGTCAAACCGCACAGCCCCTTGGAGTCGGCCTCGGCGCGTTGGTGATTCCGCAACTCGCCCAGGCCCACGGCGTGTCCGCCGCGCTGCTCTTCCCGGCGATCGTGTGTGCGGTGGCGGCGGTGATCAGCGCGGTCGGCGTGCTCGACCCGCCGCGACCGCCCCGCGGCGAGGCGCACGCCGACGACCTAGCCAATCCGTACCGCGGCTCGTCGGTGCTGTGGCGCATTCACGCCGTCTCGGTGCTGCTGGTCGTGCCCCAGTGTCTCGTCTGGACGTTCACGCTGGTGTGGTTGATGACCGACCGCGGCTGGTCGGCGGCCGCGGCGGGCGCGATGGTGACGTTCGCCCAGATCCTCGGTGCGGCAGGCAGGATCGCCGCGGGCCGGTGGTCGGACAAGGTCGGCTCCCGGCTGCATCCCATCCGGACGATCGCGATCGGCGCGGCGATCGCGATGGGCCTGCTCGCGCTGACCGACCTCGTGCACTCGCCTCTCAGCATCGCGGTGATGGTGGTCGCGTCCGTGATCACGGTGTCCGACAACGGCCTTGCGTTCACCGCGATCGCCGAGATCGCGGGTCCGTTCTGGAGCGGGCGCGCGCTTGGCACCCAGAACACCAGCCAACTGCTCACCGCGGGCATCGTCCCGCCGGTGTTCGGTGCCCTGATCGCGGCGGCCGGGTTCCCGTTGGCGTTCGCGGTGTGCGCGTTGTTCCCCTTGGTGGCACTACCACTGGTGCCGGTCGACGCCGATCCGCTGCGGAGTCAGCCTGGCCCGCGGGCCGACTGACCCCTCGGCAGCACCAGGAGCGCGGCGGCCATGAAGCACAGGGCACCGAGGAAGGTGCCCGCATTCGCCAATGCCTCGTCGGCGTCGGTGCCCGTCTTGTAGACGAACGCCCCGACTGCGCTGGCGCCGAATGCGAGGCAGCCGATCATGTTGACCCATTGGGCTTGCCAGTCTCGTGACCTTGGCACCCAGGACCCGACCTGCGCCGACATCGCGACGACGCCGAGCGCGGCGCTGAGAAGGAAGGCGAACGAACCCACTGCGTCGGGCGCCCACACCAGCCTGCGCTCGGCCAGCACCGCCTGTGCCCAAACCGAGGCTCCGGTGCTGATGTTGAAGAGCACGGTTCCTGCGAATTGCGTCGCCGCCGATAGCCATTCGGCGCTGCCTTCCGGTCCCGACCGCACCAGCTGGACCCACGCCGCGCTGGTGAAGAACCAGGAGCCGATGAAGCAGGCGACGTTGGCCGCCCCCGCACCAGCCAGAGCGGAGAAACCGGGTGCCGTGCCCGTGGCGAAACAGAGCGATCCGATGACGAACAACCAACACTGGTGCGTCAACGTCACCATCGCCGGCAGACGTGTGCTCAATCGGACGGTCCGGTCTCGAGGTTCTCGGCACACCGGGTCAACAGGTCGGACAACTGCTGCCTCGCATTTGCCGAAAGCCCATGCACCATGGCCTGTTCCACGTCGAGCACCGCGTCATGACTGGCCGACAGCCGCTTGCGTCCAGCCGGCGTCAGCGCGAGTGCGATGGCACGCCCCCGGCCCGGTGACGCCACTGATTGCACCAGTCCGGACGAACGCAACCCGGCCAACAGATCCTGCAGCGACTGCCGGGTGACGAAGCACAGTCGGGCCAATTCGGAAGCCGAGGCGTCGGGATGATCGGCGAGTGCGCGCAGCGCCGCGTACTGCGCCATCGACAGCCCCGTCGGCCGCAACGCGGCGTCGCAGCGGCGTCGCATCGACTGCTGCACCCGCTTCACCAAGTATCCCGCGCCGCCCTCGACATTCGATTCAGACATGACAGGAACCTTACATTGCGATATCGTGTAAGGAACCTGACATGAAGGAAGCGCAATGACTACCATCGAGCAACACAGCCCGCACGCCACGCTGATCAACGTGTTCACCGTCGAACCGCAGCGTGCATCCGAACTCGCCGCACTGTTGAGCGACGCGACCGACAAGGTGATGCGTCACGCACCCGGATTCGTCTCGGCCAACATCCACGTCAGCACCGACGGGACGCGTGTCGTCAACTACGCCCAGTGGGAGAGCGCCGAGGCGATGCAAGACATGCTGGCTGATCCGGCCGCGCGCGAACACATGTCCAAGGCCGCCGACCTCGCGTCGGGTTTCGACCCGCATCTCTACACCGTCGAATCGGTGCACCAGCGCTAAGCAGTTACACAAACCCTGCGATGCGGTCGCCGACCTCCGAGGTAGACAGCTTCTCGTCGCCTCGGGTGGCCAGATGCTCCTCGACCGCCTTGTCCACCCGTGCGGCCGCGGCGTCCTCGCCGACGTGCGCGAGCAGCAATGCCACCGACATGATCGCGGCGGTGGGATCGGCGATGCCCTGCCCCGCGATGTCGGGTGCGCTGCCGTGCACCGGCTCGAACATCGACGGATTGGCCCGCGTCGCATCGATGTTGCCGCTGGCGGCCAGCCCGATGCCACCGGCGACGGCCGCCGCCAGGTCGGTGATGATGTCGCCGAACAGGTTGTCGGTGACGATGACGTCGAAGCGGCCGGGGTCGGTGACCATGTGGATGGTCGCCGCGTCGATGTGCTGATACGCGACCTCGACGTCGGGGAAGTCCTTGCCGACCTCGGCGACGGTCCGCGACCACAGCGAGCCGGCGAACGTCAACACGTTGGTCTTGTGCACCAGCGTCAGGTGCTTGCGCCGCTTGGCGGCCCGGCCGAACGCGTCGCGCACCACGCGCTGCACGCCGAACGCGGTGTTCAGGCTGACCTCGGTGGCCACCTCGTGCGGGGTGCCGACGCGGATCGCGCCGCCCGTGCCGGTGTATGGCCCCTCGGTGCCCTCGCGCACGACCACGAAGTCGATGGCGGGATTGCCTGCCAGCGGGCTGTCGACACCCGGAAACAGCCGCGACGGACGCAGATTGACGTGATGGTCGAGCTCGAAGCGCAGCCGGAGCAGCAGCCCGCGCTCCAGCACGCCACTGGGCACCGACGGATCACCGATGGCACCCAACAGGATCGCGTCGTGCCCGCGCAGCTCGTCGGTCATGCCGTCGGGCAGCGTCTCCCCCGTTGCGTGGTAGCGCTGAGCACCCAGGTCGTAGGTCGTCTTCTCGACACCCGGCAAGACGACGTCGAGCACCTTGAGGGCTTCGGCGATGACCTCGGGTCCGATGCCGTCTCCGGCGATTACGGCCAACTTCATGTCAGGTCGACCTCTTCCAGCGTCACGGCGCCCACGTCGGTACCGATGGCAGCCAGCACGTCGGCTGACACCCGACGGTCGATGCGCAGCATGATCGTGGCGCCAACGCCGTCGGCGTCTTGACTGAGTTGGGCGGCAAGGATGTTGACGCCGGCAGCGCCGAGCAGTGTGCCGATCTTGCCGAGCGCTCCTGGCTGGTCGCCGTAGTTGATGATCAGGTTCACGCCCTCGGCGCGCAGATCCAGGTTGCGACCGTTGATCTGGACGATCTTCTGCACCTGTTGCGGACCCGACAGCGTGCCGGCCACGTTGACCGTCGCCCCATCGGCCGACACCCCACGCACGTCGACGACGCTGCGGTGGTTGGGGCTCTCCGAGGCGGTGGTGATGCCGGCCTCGACACCCCGCTCGGCGGCCAATGCCGGGGCGTTGACGAATGTCACCTGGTCCTCGATGACCGCCGAGAACAGGCCGCGCAGCGCCGAGAGTCGCAGCACCTCAACCTCTTCGGACGCCAGCTCGCCGCGCACCTGTACCGAGATCGCGGTCGGCAGTTCGGTGGACAGCGCTCCGACCAGAAGGCCCAGTTTGCGTACCAGGTCGAGCCACGGCGCCACCTCCTCGCCGACGACACCGCCGCCGACGTTGACCGCGTCGGGCACGAATTCGCCTGCCAGCGCGAGCTTGACGCTGGATGCCACGTCGGTGCCTGCGCGGTCCTGGGCCTCTTCCGTCGAAGCGCCGAGGTGGGGAGTGACGACGACCTGAGGCAGCTCGAACAGCGGGCTGTCCGTGCATGGTTCGGTGGAGAACACGTCGAGGCCCGCACCACGGACGTGCCCGCTGATGACTGCCTCGGCAAGGGCCTCCTCGACGATCAGCCCGCCGCGGGCGGCGTTGACGATGATCACGCCCGGCTTGGTCTTGGCCAACGCCTCCTTGTCGATCAGCCCGGCGGTCTCCTTCGTCTTCGGAAGGTGCACGGAGATGAAGTCGGCGCGGGCCAGCAGCTCGTCGAGCGTGAGCAGTTCGATGCCCAGCTGGGCAGCGCGGGCCTGCGACACGTACGGGTCGTAGGCGGTGATGTGCGCGCCGAACGCGGCGAGCCGCTGGGCCACCAGCTGCCCGATGCGACCAAGACCGACTACGCCAACCGTCTTGCCGAAGATCTCGGTGCCCGAGAACGACGACCGCTTCCACGTGTGATCGCGCAGTGTCGCGTCGGCGGCAGGAATCTGTCGGGCGGCGGCCAGCAGCAGCGCGAGAGCGTGTTCGGCGGCACTGTGGATGTTCGACGTCGGCGCGTTGACCACCAGCACGCCGCGAGCCGTCGCCGCGTCGACGTCGACGTTGTCGAGCCCGACGCCTGCGCGCGCGACGATCTTCAGCTTGGGCGCGGCGGCAAGCACCTCGGCGTCCACGGTGGTGGCCGATCGCACCAGCAACGCGTCGGCCTCGGGCACCGCGGCCAGCAGCTTCTCCCGATCCGGGCCGTCGACCCAGCGCACCTCCACCTGGTCACCAAGGGCGGCGACGGTCGATTCGGCGAGTTTGTCAGCGATCAATACAACGGGCAGGCTCACGTGGACAGAGTAATGGGTGCAAATCAGCGGGCTGCCCGGCGCTACTGGTCAACCCTGGCGGGCCGCCTGTTGGACCAGTTGCACTCGGGACTTCAGCCCGAGCTTGGTGTAAACGTGCGTGAGATGCGTCTCCACTGTGCGGGGCGAGACGAACAGCCTCGATGCGATGTCCTTGTTGGCCAGTCCTTCGCTGACCAATCGAACGACGTCGCGCTCGGTGGGAGTCAGCGCGGCCCACCCCGTCGGCGGGCGTTTGCGTTCGCCGCGACCGCGCCGAACGTAGGCGACGGCGTCGTCGGTGGCCAGCCCTGCTCCGTCGGCCCAGGCCTTGTCGAATTCGTCGTCGCCGAGCGCGGTGCGGATCGTCGCGACGGCTGCGTCGTAGTCCGCCTGGTGGACGGCGAACCGCACAGCGCCCATGCGGCTCCTCATGGCGTCGGCCGCGCCGAGCAGCCTGGCCGCTTCGTCGACGCTGCCCGCCCCCGCCGCCGAGGCGGCAAGGCACTCGAGGATGTCCGGGACTCCCAGATGCGCGCCGAGCTCAGCCGCTAGCGCGAGCGCGTCGTGGGCATCGCGTTCGGCACGGGCCCACTCACCCGTTCTGAGCGCGACGCGAGCGCGCGTCGTGAACGACTCCACGAGAGTCCAGCCCGTCGCCACCGCGACCGCCTCGTCGGCGCGGCGACGGGCCGTGTCGCCATCTCCGATCGCCAACGCGACCTCGGCGGCCAGGTAGACATACATCTGCTGATGAAACGGGGCACCGGCCAACTGCTGCAACGCAATTCGGCAGGCGCTGTCGGCCGTCCCGACGTCACCAGCGGCCAGCGCGCCGACGGCCCGCACCCCCGATGAATTGCCGGACCACAGCCCCCCGAGTTCCGCGGCGGCCGGCGTGGCCTCGTCGAGCATCGCCTGGGCCGACACTGTTTGCCCTTGCCGATACAACGCTTGCGCCTGGTAGTGCGCGCCCACCACGCCCCAGATCCGGTCCGCGTAGGCCCGTGCATTCGCTTCTTGGAACGCGGCGACGGCACCCGTGAGGTCACCCATGATCATGCGGGCCCAGCCGAGCCACGTCCTACATTGGTGCGCCGTGCCGCGGTCACCAATGGCGTCGGCGACGTCGCGGCCTTCTTCCGCACTCTCGAGCACTGCCATCGGGTCACCCGCCATGAATGCCAGGTTCGACTGCGTGCCCAGAATGTGCGCGAGCATGTGACGCTCCCCCGACTCGCGAGCCAGTCCGAGCGCCTCGGCCAAGTGGGCTTGTGCCGACTCACCGCAACCGGCGGCGACGAAACCGCGGGCGACGAGGGCGCGTATCAGGTGGCCGGATCGCCGATGTCGCGCGCCGTCGCAAGCGCTGCTTCGACGTCGCGAGTGCCGCCGATGCCACGGGCGTTCATTTCGAGCATGCCCCGATCGGCCAGCGCCCGCGCCTGCACCACGGCCGGTACCTGGTCGGGCCCAACTTGCTCGGTCGAGAACACGGAGTCGAACCACGCCAAGCCCTCGTGCATCCGCCCGAGGGAGAACCACAGCGGATGCAACGACGAGGCCAGCCTCAGCGCGGCTTCGGCGTCGGAATTCTCCCGGCACCAGGCAAATGCGGCACGCACGTTGTCGAACTCGGCTTCGACGAGTTCCAGCGCGTCCTCGTCGTGACTCACCTGCGTCCCGGACTCGATCAGCTCGGCGAACCGCGCGTAATGGTC
Organism: Mycobacterium sp. AZCC_0083; assembly: GCF_014202335.1. Lineage (GTDB taxonomy): Bacteria > Actinomycetota > Actinomycetes > Mycobacteriales > Mycobacteriaceae > Mycobacterium. The sequence goes on from NZ_JACHGP010000009.1 coordinate 304,354, forward strand.
GCGGTGCCCGCTGCGCACGGCATTCGCTTCCCCGGACTCGCTCAACTTCTCCTGCGCAAACTGCCGCACCGTCTCCAAAAGTCGGTACCGCGTTCGGTCCGAGGAATTCTCGGTCACCACGAGCGACTTGTCGACGAGTAGCCCGAGCTGGTCGAAGACTTGATAGTCCGCCAAATCGGTACCGCCGCATACCGACTGCGCAGCGTCGAGCGCGAACCCGCCGACGAACACCGCCAGCCGTCGAAACAAGACCCGTTCGGGTTCGGTGAGCAGCGCGTGCGACCACTCGACCGACGCCCGCAGCGTCTGTTGCCGACGAACCGCGTTGCGCGCCCCGCCGGTGAGCAGCCGGAAGCGGTCATGCAATCCGTCCACGATGTCGGCCAACGAAAGTGCTCGCACCCGCGCCGCAGCCAGCTCGATGGCCAGCGGCATTCCGTCGAGGCGACGGCAGATCTCCTCCACGGTCGCCACCTGGCGGTCGGTGACGACGAAGTCGGAACGCGCCAACCGGGCCCGGTCAGTGAACAAATCGACCGCCTCACCAGCCAAGGGGAGCGACGGTACGCGCCATGTCACTTCCCCGGCGACGCCGAGAGGCTCCCGGCTGGTCGCCAGCAGGGTCAACCGCGGGCACGCGCTGACGACGCCGACGACGAGTGCGGCGATGGCGTCGATCAGATGCTCGCAATTGTCCAGCAGCACCAGGATTCGGCGCTCCCCGATGAACTTCTCGAGCGCGTCCATCGTGGACAGCCCCGGCCGGTCGGCCAGGCCCAGCGTGCGGGCCACCGTCACGGCAACCAGTTCGGGATCGGAGATCGGCGCAAGGTCGACGTACCACACCTCGTTGTCGAACAGGTCCGCCGAGCGCGAGGCAACCTCGATGGCGAGGCGGGTCTTGCCAACCCCGCCGGCACCGGTCAGCGTCACCACTCGATCGACGTCGAGCAACCGGCGCAACTCGGCCAACTCGGCCTGCCGCCCGATGAAGTTGGTCAATTGGACCGGAAGGCGCTGGGAATGAGCGACTTTCGTGGTGCGCAACGGCGGGAACTCGGACCGGAGCTCCGGATGGCACAGTTGCACGACGCGTTCCGGTTGCGGGAGGTCACGTAGTTGGTGCGTGCCAAGGTCGGTCAGCCATGCCCCCGCCGGGAGCAGGTCCCCGGCCAACACCTGGGCGACTCCCGAGAGCACCACTTGCCCTCCGTGCGCCAACTCCCGCAGCCGCGCAGTCCGGTTGATCGTCGGCCCGATGTAATTGCCTTCGTCGCGCAGTTGCACTTCTCCCGTGTGAATGCCGATCCGCAGGCGAATCGGTTCCAACGGCGCACGCTGCAGGTCGAGCGCGAAGGCCACCGCGTCGCTGGCGCGCGTGAACGCGACGACGAAGCTGTCCCCCTCGCCTTGCTCGACCGGTCGCACGCCCCGATGGGCGCCGACGAGCTCGGTGATCGTCCGATCCAGTTGAGCGACCGCGGCCGTCATGGCGTCGGGGTCGGCCTCCCACAGGCTCGTCGAACCCTCGATGTCCGCCAACAACAGCGTGACCGTTCCGGTGGGCAGTTCGTGCATACCCAGGTCGCTCCAGTTCAAGGGTTCGGTCCGCAGACCAGATTCGCTCATGCTAGCCAGCATGCGGTCACGCCCACGCTGAAAACGTCGGGGAAAACCCGTATCCCGCTCACTGTGACCTGGGAATCTCGCTCGACCGACCGTCGAACCCGTACCGATCCGCCCCGGCACGAGTACGGGCACGTCACACGAATCTCTGAATGCGCACCGATGATCGTGACCGAGCGTCCGCACATCCTCGAAATACGAACCAACCGAGGAGGCAATCATGGCGCATGCACTCGTCCTTGGCGGCAGTATGGCCGGGCTGCTCGCAGCGCGGGCGCTGTCCGACTTCTACGACACCGTCACCGTGGTCGAACGCGACGAACTGAAGGAGGCTTCCGACGCCAGACGTGGCGTACCCCAGGGGCGCCAGACCCATGGGCTGCTGATGCGCGGTGCGCAGGCACTCGAAGAGTTACTCCCAGGGATCCTCGACGAACTCGTCGCCGATGGCGCCCGCGTCTTCGACGGGCAGGACTTGTCACGGCTCTACTTCTGCATGAATGGCCACCTAGCGGTGAGGACCGGAGCGAGCCAACGCATTCGGACCTACAGCGCGACTCGTCCGTTTCTCGAGAGCCATGTACTGCGCCGCGTACGGGCCATCCCGAACGTCACCTTCGCGGCGAACCACGATGTCGTGGAGCTGACCGCGAGCCCTGGCGGCGAACGGATCACGGGTGCGCGGATCGTCGATCGCGGGAGCCGGGAACAGTCGGACGTCTCGGCCGTGGTGGTGGTCGACGCGATGGGGCGCGGCTCACGCACGCCGGCAATGCTCGAGCGGCTGGGATACCCGCACCCCACCGAGGAAAGCGTCACCGTCGATCTCGTCTATCGCACTCAGCGACTACGGATGACACCGGGGTCGCTGAACGAGCAGGGCGTGATCGTGTCGCCGGTCCCCGGCCGGCCGACCGGGATTGCGGTGGCCGCAGCGGAGCAGGACACCTGGATGTTCACGGCCTTCGGCATGGCAGGCTTCGAACCGCCCACCGACTTCCCCGAGCTGTGCGGATTCGCCGATGAGCTCCTGCCTACTCACGTCGTGGCCGCATTGCGCGGCGCCGAGCGCGTCGGAGACACCGTGTCCCACCGCTTTCCGTCCAGCAGGCGGCGCCGCTACGACAAAGCACGTCTGCCCGGCGGATTCGTCGTCGTCGGCGACGCCTTCTGCAGCTTCAATCCGATCTATGCACAGGGCATGACGGTGGCCGCGCTGCACGCGTTGGCACTGCGCGAATGCCTGTCCAGCGGCCCGAAATCCCTTTCGCGACGGTTCTTCCGGACGGCCGCGAAGCCCACCCGGCTGGCCTGGCAGATGGCAGCCGGCGGCGATCTCGCCCTACCCGAGATTCCAGGCACGCCCACGTTGTCGACCCGGATCTTCAACCTCTACGTCGACCGCGTACTGGCTGCCGCCGAACACGACGTCGCCACCTTCGAACAGTTCGTCCACGTCGCCTGGCTCGTCGCCTCGCCGCTGTCCCTACTCCACCCGTCCATCGCGTGGCGAGCCGTCAGGGCGCACCGCCGGCGACTCGCTCCTTCGGCAACGGACCCTGTGGCGACCCGCGGGCAGCGCACGCTGGTCGATGGGCTCTAATCAGAACGTGGACGTCACCGTCGTCGGTAGTGGGCCCAACGGTCTGAGCGCCGCCGTGATCTGCGCACGGGCCGGGTTGTCGGTGCGCGTCGTCGAGGCCCAGCCGACCGCCGGGGGTGGTGCGCGGACGATGGCCGACCCCGAGTATCCGGGCGTCAGCCACGACGTCTGCTCGGCAGTGCACCCGCTGGGGGTGGCTTCGCCCTTCTTCGCCGAGTTCGACCTTGCCGCGCGTGGCGTGGATCTGGTGGCGCCGGACGTGTCGTACGCCAACCCGCTGCCCGACCGACCTGCCGCACTGGCCTACCGGTCGTTGGAACGCACCTGCGCCGAACTCGACGATGGCGCCTCCTGGCGACGGCTGTTCGGCCCGCTGACCGAGCACGTCGACGGCGTGCTGGGATTCTTCCTCGGCGACAAGCGGTCGCTACCGCCGGACCTACTGACCACCGTGCGCACCGGGTTGCGGGTGTTGGCTCAGGGCAGCCCGGCGTGGGGCCTGCTTCGCGGCGACGACGCCAGGGCACTGTTCACCGGCGTTGGCGCACACGCGATTTCGCCAATGCCGTCACCGGTGAACAGCGGCGCCGCGATGATGCTCGGAACCGTCGCACACACCGCCGGATGGCCGGTACCGATCGGCGGAACACAGACCATCACCGACGCGCTCATCGCAGATCTGTTGGCCCACGGTGGCGAATTGGTGCTCGGCGAACCCGTCACCACACCGCCGGACGGCGTGGCGATCTACGACACCGCGCCGACGGCACTGCTCGACATCTACGGCGACGCCGTTCCGCCGCGGTACGCGAAGGCGTTGCGCCGCTACCGATTCGGTCCCGGGGTCTGTAAGGTCGACTTCGTGCTGTCCGGTGACATTCCATGGCGCGACGAGCGAATCGGGCAGGCGCCGACGGTGCACATGGGCGGTACCCGCGCGCAGATGGCGTTGGCGGAGCGGGACGTCGCGGCGGGCCGCCACGCCGAGTGTCCGATGACGTTGGCGGCGCTGCCGCATCTGACGGACCCCTCGCGCATCGACGCGCAGGGCCGCCGACCGCTGTGGACCTATGCGCACGTTCCCGCGGGTTCCACCAGAGACCTCGCCGAGACGGTGGCCGGGATCTTCGAGCGCGCCGCACCCGGGTTCCGAGACCTGGTGCTCGCGACGCGATCCGTGCCCGCCGCCCAGATGTCGGACCACAACGCCAACTACGTCGGAGGCGACATCATCGTCGGCGGCGCGACGCTGTTCGCCGCGATCGTCGGGCCGACGTTGAGGCTCAACCCGTGGACCACGCCCATCCCGAAGGCGTACCTGTGCTCATCGGCCACGCCGCCGGGCACCGGGGTGCACGGGATGGCCGGCTACTACGCCGCGCGCACGGTGCTGCGCCGCGAATTCGGGATCAAGAAACTACCCAAACTCTCGCCCTAACCCACAGGCGATCGTGATTGGCTGTGTCCATGTCGAAACTCGCCGTCATCTATTACTCGGCCACTGGGCACGGCACCTCGATGGCCAAACGAGTGGCCAACGCCGCGGAGGCCGCGGGCGCCGAAGTGCGGGTCCGCCACGTCGCCGAGACGCGTGATCCGGAGTCGTTCGCGGAAAACCCGGCGTGGACAGCCAACTACGAGGCGACCAAGGACCTGCCGTCCGCGACAGGAGACGACATCGTCTGGGCCGACGCGGTCATCTTCGGGTCGCCGACGCGGTTCGGTTCCGTCGCCTCACAGCTGAGGAGTTACCTCGACTCGCTCGGCGGCCTGTGGTCGGAAGGCAAGCTCTCCGACAAGGTGTACGCAGGATTCACGTCGACGAACACCGCGCACGGCGGCCAAGAGACGACACTTCTCACGCTCTACGTCACGCTGATCCACTTCGGCGGCATCATCGTGCCGCCGGGCTACACCGATGCGCTCAAGTTCGTCGACGGAAACCCGTACGGCGCCAGCCTCACCGCGGGCCACGACAACATCAGCGAATTCGACGACGCCACCAACAACGCGCTCGATCACCTCGCCCGTCGCGTGGTGGCCGTCGCCGATCGGCTCACCTGAGAAATTTGGTGCGCAGACTCCCCCTTCCGGTCGAATACCGTTGATCGAGACCACTTCGGGGAGGGAATCGATGATCGACGGCGTCGCAAGGCTGGTCGGATTGTCCCCGGAGAAGGTGGACTACTTCCAGCGGGGAGACCTCGAGATCTACCGCGTCGACCCACCGTTGTGCGGGTACCGCATCATCGCCGCCGCGACGTCCCCGTATGCCGTGCACGCCCAATACATCGATGCCGACGGGAAAGTCCATGGGCGGAGAGACGACCCCGTGTCGACGACGCTGTACGGCGTGGCCAACGAAGCGCTGCAGGTCCACCCGAACACCAAGCTCACCAGCGCCGATGGCAGCTACCCACACGCGCTCTCGCCGAATTGGGATACACCGTCTGGGGCTCCCCCCACGATGCGGCTTCAGCGCGAGAACACTCGCTGACCGATCGTGATGTCTCACCCCTGCATACGGCTTCGGCGCGCTTCCGGACGGTGAACGTCCGCAAGCGCGCCGAAATCGTTAGAAACTACGCCGTTTCGGTGATGGGGCGGTCGACCCAGCTCATCAGATCGCGCAGCTTCTTGCCGGTGACCTCGATCGGGTGCTCGGCGTTCTCCTTGCGCAGCTTCTCAAGCCGCTTGTTGCCACCCTCGACGTTGGCGACGAGCTCCTTGACGAAGCTGCCGTCCTGGATGTCCTTGAGGATGCCGCGCATCCGCTCCTTGGTATCGGCGTCGATGACACGCGGACCGGACAGGTAGCCGCCGAACTCCGCGGTGTCGGACACCGAGTAGTTCATCCTGGCGATGCCACCCTCGTACATCAGGTCGACGATCAGCTTGAGCTCGTGCAGCACCTCGAAGTAGGCCATCTCGGGTGCGTAACCCGCCTCGACCATCACCTCGAAGCCGATCTTGACCAGTTCCTCGGTGCCACCGCACAACACGGCCTGCTCACCGAACAGGTCGGTCTCGGTCTCTTCCTTGAACGTGGTCTTGATGACACCGGCGCGGGTGCCGCCGATGCCCTTGGCGTAGGATAGCGCGAGCGCCTCGCCCTCACCCGTCGGATCCTGGTCGATGGCGATCAGGCAGGGCACGCCCTTGCCGTCGACGAACTGGCGGCGGACCAGGTGGCCGGGGCCCTTGGGCGCCACCATCCCGATGGTGATGTCGTCGGCAGGCTCGATCAGGTCGAAGTGAATGTTGAGACCGTGGCCGAAGAACAGCGCATTGCCGGCTACCAGGTTGGGCTCGATGTCGTTCTTGAAGATCTCTGCCTGCGCGGTGTCCGGCGCCAGAAGCATGATGACGTCGGCCCACTTGGCGACCTCGGCCGGAGTGTCGACGGCGAGTCCCTGCTCGGTGACCTTCTCGCGCGACTTGGAGCCTTCCTTCAGGCCGACCTTCACCTCGACGCCGGAGTCGCGCAGGCTCAGCGAGTGCGCATGGCCCTGGCTGCCGTAGCCGATGACGCCGACCTTGCGTCCCTGGATGATCGACAGGTCTGCGTCGTCGTCGTAGAACATCTCAACTGCCATTTTTGATGCCACCTCAATTTCCTTCTCAGTGTTCGTGTTTCGTAGAAAATCGTTACTTGACGATGCCGCGTGGCCCGCGGGCCAGCGTCACCATGCCCGACTGGGCGATCTCGCGGATGCCGTAGGGCTCGAGGAGTCGGTACAGCGCATCAAGCTTGCCAGGCGTTCCTGTGGCCTCGACGGTCAGGGACTCGGTCGACACGTCGACCACCTTCGCGCGGAAGAGGTTCACCGCTTCGATGATCTGTCCACGGGTCGCGGCGTCGGCGCGGACCTTGATCAGCGCCAGCTCGCGCGACACCGAGTTGTCCTCGTCCTGCTCAACGATCTTGATCACGTTGATCAGCTTGTTGAGCTGTTTGGTGATCTGTTCGAGCGGAAAGTCCTCGACGGCAACCACGATGGTCATCCGGGAGAGGTGCTTCTGCTCGGTCGCGCCCACGGCGAGTGACTGAATGTTGAAGCCGCGCCTGGAGAACAGCGCTGCCACACGGGCCAGCACGCCGGGTTTGTCCTCGACGAGGACCGACAGGGTATGGGTCGTCGTCGCCATCAGGCATGCCCCTCGTTCTCGCTGTCGTCGAACAACGGCCGAATGCCCTTGGCGGCCTGTATCTCGTCGTTGCCCATGCCCGCGGCCACCATCGGCCACACCTGCGCGTCGGCGCCGACGATGAAGTCGATCACCACCGGCCGGTCGTTGATCGCCCGCGCCTGGTTGATCACGTCCTCGACGTCTTCGGCACGCTCACAACGCAATCCGACGCATCCGAGCGCTTCTGCGAGTTTGACGAAGTCCGGAATGCGCTGGCCGCCGTGCGTGCCCAGATTGGTCTGGCTGTACCGCTTCTCGTAGAACAGCGTCTGCCACTGCCGGACCATGCCAAGGTTGCCGTTGTTGATGACGGCCACCTTGATCGGCGCGCCCTCCACGGCGCAGGTGGCCAGTTCCTGGTTGGTCATCTGGAAGCAGCCGTCGCCGTCGATGGCCCACACCTCGGCGTCGGGCCTTGCGAACTTGGCGCCCATCGCCGCAGGGATGGCGAAGCCCATGGTGCCGAGTCCGCCGGAGTTCAGCCACGTCCTCGGGTTCTCGTACTTGATGAACTGCGCAGCCCACATCTGGTGCTGGCCAACGCCCGCGGCGAACACCGCGTCTGGCCCGGCGATGCGACCCAGCGTCTCGATGACGTACTCGGGGCTCAGGCTGCCGTCGCTCTGCGGGCCGTAGCTCAGCGGGTAGGTCGACTGCACACTGCGCAGGTACTCCCACCAGTTGTCCATGTTCAGCGTCGCCGCGGCCGTCCCGTCGCGCCGCAGGAACTCGATCAGGTCGGCGATGACGGCCTTGACGTCACCAACGATCGGCACGTCGGCGTTGCGGTTCTTGCCGATCTCGGCCGGGTCGATGTCGGCGTGAATCACCTTGGCCTCTGGCGCGAACGAGTTCAGCTTGCCGGTCACCCGGTCGTCGAATCGCGTGCCCAATGCGATGAGCAGGTCGCTGCGCTGCAGGGCGGCCACCGCGGCGACGGTGCCGTGCATGCCCGGCATGCCCATGTGCTGCGGATGGCTGTCGGGGAACGCGCCGCGCGCCATCAGCGTGGTGACGACGGGAATCCCGGTCAGTTCGGCCAGATCCAGCAGTTCCGCGGTGGCCTCGCCGCGGATGACGCCGCCGCCGACGTAGAGCACCGGCTTGCGCGCGGCGGCAATGAGCTTGGCGGCCTCGCGCACCTGCCTGCTGTGCGGCTTGGTGTTCGGCTTGTAACCCGGCAGGTCGATCGACGGGGGCCAGCTGAACGTGCACTGTCCCTGCAGCACGTCCTTCGGGATGTCGACGAGCACGGCGCCCGGCCTGCCCGACTTGGCGATGTGGAACGCCTCGGCCATCACCTGCGCGATCTCGTCGCCGTTGCGAACCAGGAAGTTGTGCTTGGTGATCGGCATCGTGATGCCCGAGATGTCGGCTTCCTGGAAGGCGTCGGTGCCGATCAGCCCGCGGCCGACCTGTCCGGTGATCGCCACGACGGGGATGGAGTCCATCTGCGCGTCGGCCAGCGGCGTGACCAGGTTGGTGGCGCCGGGACCGGAAGTCGCCATGCAGACACCGACCTTGCCGGTGGCGTGGGCGTAGCCGCTGGCGGCGTGCCCGGCGCCCTGCTCGTGGCGGACCAGCACGTGGCGCAGCTTCTCCGAGTCGTACAGCGGGTCGTACACCGGGAGCACGGCGCCGCCGGGGATGCCGAAGATCACCTCGACGTCGAGCTCCTCCAGGGAGCGAATCACCGCTTGTGCGCCGGTGAGCTGTTGTGGGGCAACCCTTCTCGGCTGCGGTGTGGGCGTGGTCGCGACTGCGGCGGCAGTGGCGCGGTGCGCCGGCTCCGGTGGTCGCGTAGTGGGTGCGCTCACGATTTCCTCTTCGATCTTCGTCGTTACGACTTATGGGTTCTCAGGCAACAAAAAACCCCCGTCAGCGTCAGCTGTACGAGGGTTGCGCGTCGATGCTCGCAGGTTCAGGCCTGGTTACGCACCAACGCGCCAACCAATTACTACGAGCAATCCCGAGGTCTGCATAGCAGTCGACGGTAGCCGCCGTACAGGTCAAAGGTCAAATTGCCTCGATCCTCGGAGGGCAGGAGCGAAGCGACCGGGGAATGTGATGGACCGAAATCGACGCAGTGCAAGGATGGTCGACGTGAGTTCGCCGTCCACCTCGGGTGCCAACACCTCCGTCATCGTCAAGATTTCGCCGATGGCTCATCTCGCGGTCGGGTTCTTCACGCTCGGCCTTCTGACCCTGGTACTGGCACAGCCGGTCTGGTTCGCCCCGCTTCTGGTGCTGCCGGTGATCGCGTCGGCGGCCATCTTCCGCTATCGGACAGTGGCCGACCGGGACACCGTCACCGCGCGCACGATGCTGAGCAGCCGGACGGTGCCGTGGTCCGACGTCGAAGGCATTCGGTTCGACAGGCGCTCGTGGGCCCTGGCCCACCGCAACGACGGCTCCGAGTTCCGGCTTCCCGCGGTGACCTTCGCGACGCTGCCGGAGCTGACGGCGGCCACCGACGGCCGCGTGCCCAACCCGTACGACTAGGCCAAGGGGTTTGCGCCGTTGAGGAACACCCAGACGGCAATGCCGGCCCCGATGCCCACCACCAACGCGATGAACGAGCCGATGAACGGACGACGGGCCCAGCCGCGGCCCGCGTCGAAGCCGTAGCGACCGGGGCCGGTCAGCGTCAGCGCGGCGGCAAGCACGATCAACGTCACCTGGTACTCGTGCCCCTCGGGCAGGAAGAACGGGAAGTAGCCGTGGTCGGACTGGGCGGTCACCGATGCGAGCAACCCGTTGATCAGGTAGGCCAGCGCGGCCGCGGCGGCCAGCGGCGTGAACAGGCCGAGTACCAGCAGGGCACCTGCGCCGATCTGCGCACCGGCGCCGACGTAGATGAGGATGTTCGCGTGCTGGTAGCCGAGGTCGGCCAGTGACTGCTGGAAGCCGCCAAGCCCCGACCCGCCCCACCAGCCGAACGCCTTCTGCAGGCCGTGGGCGATCAGCAGCGCGCCAAGTCCGACGCGCAGCAGCATGAGCCCGAGATCCTGTGTGCCGCGCTTGCCCGCAAGACGTTCCTGGTCGCGGGTGCCGCCGTCCGGTTCGATCTCGGTCGGTTCGACCGGCATTGCGGAGTGCCGTCCGCCGGGCTGGACGTAGGGCAGCGGTTCCGGCTCACCGAGCAGCGAGTATCCGCTGGGCTCGAGGCTGGGGGTGCCGGTGTCATACCGTGGAATCGCGGTGGTCTCGTAGTCACCGCCGTAGGTTGCTGAAGGTATGTCGTCTTCTGGGTCGACCAGGCGCGCTGACGCGGGCCGCGCAGCCATGTCTTCGGGCCGTTGCCACGCGCGCGGGTCGTGTGAGGTACTGGTCACGTTTCCAGCGTAAGTGCAAGTCGTGCGCGAGTCGCGCATTGGCGCGGCGCTTTCGTGCACCCATTTGCGGAGCGATCTGCGACGACCGGCGTGGCGCGCATCGCGGGAGCATCCGTAACCTGGCGTGCATGACACAGCGGCGGCCGTTGCGAGGAGTGCTGGCGCTGCTGTGTGCCGCGCTGTTGGTGGGATCGGGTTGCGCCAGGTTCAACGAGGCACAATCGGAGCCGTTCACCACCGAACCGCAGATGGGGCCCGGGGAGAGCACGACGCCACCGCCCCCGCCGCCGTTGCCGCCGAAGCCCTTTCCCAAGGACTGCCCAGCACCAGGCGTGATGCAGGGCTGCCTGGACAGCACCAGCGGGCTGATCATGCTTCCGGACAGCCAGTCCGCCCTGGTGGCCGAGCGGCTGACGGGCGCGGTCAAGAACGTCTCGGTGAGCGCCGAACCCAAGGTCAAGGTGGTGATCCCGGTCGATCCGTCCGGTGACGGCGGCTTGATGGACATCGTGCTGTCGCCGACGTATTCGGAGGACCGGCTGATGTACGCCTACGTCAGCACGCCGACCGACAATCGGGTGATTCGGATCGCCGACGGCGACGTGCCCAAGCCGATCCTCACCGGCATCCCGAAGGGCGCGACCGGCAACACGGGCGCATTGATCTTCACCAGCCCCACCACGTTGACGGTGCAGACCGGCGACGCGGGCAATCCAGCCATGGCTGCCGACCCGGCATCGCTTGCGGGCAAGCTGCTGCGCATCGAACAGCCCACGACGGTCAATCAGGCACCGCAGACCACCGCGCTCAGCGGCCTCGGGGCCGGCGGCGGACTGTGCATCGACTCCTCAGACGGGTCGCTGTACGTCACCGACCGGACGCCCACCGCCGACCGGCTGCAACGAATCACCAAGGACTCCAAGGTCTCGACGGTGTGGACGTGGCCGGACCGTCCCGGGGTTGCGGGCTGCGCGGCGTCCGACGGCACGGTCCTGGTCAACCTGATCAACACCAAGCAGACCGTCGCCGTCCGATTGGCTCCCGAAACCGGCGCCGTCACAGGCGATCCCGAGGTGATCCGCCAGGATCAGCACGGCCACGTCTGGGCACTGCAATTGTCGCCCGACGGCAACGTGTGGGGCGCGACCGTGAACAGGACCTCGGGTGACGCCGAGAAGCTCGACGACGTGGTCTTCCCGCTCTTCCCGCAGGGTGGCTTCCCGCGCAGCAGCGCCGACAACACGTAATCGCCCGCGGCGTCAGGCGTTCGTGCCGCCGTCGATGGTCAGAATCGCGCCGGTGATGTTGCGTCCGCCTGCACCCACCAGGAAGGCGACGGTGTCCGCGATTTCGGTCGCTTCGGCGTATCGACCCAGCGCGCTCAGCGAGCGTTGGTGGTCGGCGCTTTCCCCGTCGGCCGGGTTCATGTCGGTGTCCGTGGATCCGGGCTGGACGAGGTTGACGGTGATGCCCCGCCCGCCGAGATCGCGGGCCAGGCCCTTGGTGAAGCCGATCAGCGCTGACTTGCTCATCGCGTAGAGGGTCACACCCGAAAACGGCACGCGCTCAGCGAGATTGCTCCCGATGCTGATGATCCGCCCGCCGTCGGGCATCTGACGTACCGCGGCCTGACTGGCCAGATAGGCCGCGCGCGCGTGGATGTTCAGCGCCTGGTCGATCTCCTCGAGCGAGGTGTCCTCGATGGGTCCGAAGGGAAAGATGCCAGCGTTGTTCACCAGGATGTCGATGGGGCCGAACTCCTCGACGACCCGCTGCACGGCGGCCACCACCGCGCCGGCGTCGGCGCTATCCGCTTCGATGGCGAGGCCGCGCTGGCCCGTGCCGCTGATCTTGTCGACCACCTGATCGGCGCGCTCCTTCGAACGGGCGTAGGTGATCGCGACGTCCGCCCCGAGCTCGGCCAATCGCTGCGCGATCGCCGCCCCCATGCCGCGACTGCCGCCAGTCACCAGTGCCACCTTGCCTCCCACGTCCGTCATGTCGATCCTCGTATTTTGTAGTGATCAACACATAATTACCGCGGTGGCGCTAGACTGTCAAGAGATTCAGTGCCGATCGATACAGAAATGGGTTCCGGGATGGCGGTTCGCGGCAGGCCCCGCGCGTTCGACCGGACCGAGGTGCTGCATCGCGCCATGGAGGTGTTCTGGCAGCACGGCTACGAGGGTGCTTCGATGACCGACCTGACCACGGCGATGCGCATCAATTCGCCTAGCCTGTACGCGGCCTTCGGCTGCAAGGAGAAGCTCTTCCGCGAGGCCGTCGCCCACTACGACGCGACGGAGGGCGCCGCGGCCGCCAATGCGCTACGCGACCAACCGACGGCTCGGGCGGGCATCGCGGCGCTACTGCGACACAACGCGACGGTCTTCACCGAACCGGACAAACCGCGCGGGTGCCTCATCGTGCTGGCTGCCACGACGTACAGCGAGAGCAGCCACGCGGTGCACGGTCACCTCGCCGAATGGCGGCTGGCGGCCGAGACGGACTTTCGAGAGCGCATCGAACGGGGCATCGCCGACGGGGACGTGCCGGCCGGCGCGAATGCGGCGACGATCGCGGCGTTCTACAACGCGGTGAACCAGGGCATGGCCATCCAGGCACGCGACGGCGCTGAACGATCGAAGCTGTCCGCCGTCGCCGAGGCGGCCATAGCCGCCTGGCCGGGACTCGTCGGCGCGCTTTAGACGAGCTGCGCGAGCCGCTCCCTGGCCTCGCTGGGCGTGACGGTGTGTCGCGACACAGGCTCCCCCGCCGTCAGGTGCTGAGACAGCACCGCGGCGGTGTGCGGCACCAATTGACGGGAGGCCGCGAGAAGCAGCCGGGAGTTGCGCGCCGACATCGCCCGCACCATGGCGCGGGCGACCGGCGTCACCGCTGCGTCGACGGCGGCGGACTGATCGAAGTTGCCCATGTGGCGCATCCACTTCGGCAACGTAGCGATGGCCGCCGGCGCAAGCACCCGGCTGCCTGCCCAGAGCCGCACACCGCGGTCACGTGGTGTCCACAACAGATAGTTCATCGCCTTGTCGGCGTGCTCGGACGTGCAGAGCCCGCCTCGGACGTCGGCGAAGTACTGCCGCACCTCGTCGCGGGAGCCGGGGACGTCGGAGGGCTTGCAGGTCTGCAGTTCGGCGGCGATGCGCGACTCCGCCCAGTACCGCTTCTCCTCGTCCGCCGACAGCGGGCCTGGGCCATAGCGCTCGTAGCACTTGAGCACCGAATGCCACCCCGTGACGTGAATCCAGAGTTGGGCGGCGGGGTTGTTGGCGCTGTAGCGCGAGCCGGTGATCGGCTCGATGCCCTTGGCCTTCGCGTGCACGCGCATCAACGCGTCGGATACCGCGATCGCGGTCCGTCCGTCGGCGACGGCGACGGTGAGGAAGTAGGCCAGGGTGCGGTCGAGGCGGCCGCGCGGGTCGGTGTAGATGCCCGCACTGTCGGCGACGGCGGCCGCCAGGTAGGGGTCGAAGTGCTCGAGCACCACCGAGCGCTGGAATCCGATGAGCGACGTCGGCGAGGCCCAGACCTTCCAGCTCGGAGATCCAGGCCCGAAGAACCCGTAGTCGTCGCGCCGGATCGGCGTCGTTGCATCGAACATGCTCTCACCTCAGCTTCCTGATCAATACAACACCACCGTAGCAATTACTCGCGGCGAATACAACGGTGGCGTAATATTGCCTCGTGACCAGTCGCCAGCGCCGCAAGTACGCGCCCCGGCTCCCCCGCGAGCAGCGGCGCGAGCAGCTGCTCGACGCGGCGATGGTGGCGCTCGCCTCCTGCGAGTTGCACGAGCTGAGCATGGAGGCTGTCGCCGATGCCGCTGGCGTCGGCAAGCCGGTGCTCTACACCGCGTTCGGCACGCGAGGCGAGCTGGTCGACGCGCTGCTGCACCGGGAACACGAACGCGGGGTCGAACAAGTACTGGCGGCGATGCCCGACGACCTCACCATCCTTGGCGCGACCAACGCCTACGCCGCCACGGTCAAAGCGTTTCTCGCTGCCGCACTGGACAATCCGGCCCGTTGGCGGCTGATACTCACCGTGCCGGACAGCGCACCACGCGAGTACCGCGACGCGCTACGACGGGAGCGTTCGGCAATCGTGCTTCAGGCCGAACTACTGGCCAAGGCGGGCATCGCACTGGAGCCACACCTCGAAGGTCTCGACCCGGCCCTGCTCGGACAGACGATGTTGTCGTTCGCCGAGATGCTTGGCCGGCTCGCGGTCAGCGAACCCGATACCTATCCCCGCGAGCGGCTTGAGGCCTATGCCGTCGCCGCACTGAAGATGCTCGGCGCCAAGCGCTAGGAGCAGGCGGCCAATACGAGTTCGCGCACCTGTGCGGCGTCGGCCTGACCCTTGGTGGCCTTCATGACGGCGCCGACGATCGCACCCGCAGCCTGGACCTTGCCGCCGCGGATCTTCTCGGCGATGTCGGGGTTGGCAGCCAGCGCCTCGTCGATCGCGGTCTGGATCACCGAGTCGTCACGCACCACTGCCAAACCCCGGTCGGCCATCACCTGATCGGGCTCACCCTCGCCGGCCAACACACCCTCGATGACCTGGCGGGCCAGCTTGTTCGACAACGTGCCACCGTCGACCAGTTTCACCACCGCCGCGACCTGCGCGGGCGTGATGGCCAGCGCGTCGATCTCGACGCCTGCTTCGTTGGCCTTCTGCACCAGGAAGTTTCCCCACCAGGCGCGAGCAGCCTCGCTCGATGCACCGGCTGCGACCGTGGTGGCGACCAGATCGATGACGCCGTTGTTGACGAGATCGCGCATCACCTCGTCGGAGATGCCCCACTCTTCCTGAATCCGATTGCGGCTCAACCAGGGTAGCTCCGGGATGGTCGCCCGCAGTTCCTCGACGAGTTCCGCGCTTGGCGCCACCGGCTCGAGGTCCGGCTCAGGGAAGTACCGGTAGTCCTGCGCGGTCTCCTTGCTGCGCCCGGCCGTGGTGTAGCCGGCCTCTTGGAAGTGCCGCGTCTCCTGGGTGATTCGGCCGCCCGCGTCCAGAATCGGTGCCTGGCGCCGCATCTCGTAGCGCACTGCCACCTCGACGCTCTTGAGCGAGTTAACGTTCTTGGTCTCGGTGCGGGTGCCGAATTCCGTTGCGCCGATGGCCTTCAGGCTGACGTTCGAGTCGACCCGCATCGAGCCCTGATCCATCCGGACGTCCGATACGCCCAACGCGCGCAACAGATCCCGCAATGCGGTCACGTACGCGCGGGCGATCTGCGGCGCCCGCTCCCCCGTGCCCTCGATGGGCTTGGTGACGATCTCGACCAGCGGCACGCCTGCCCGGTTGTAGTCCAGCAGTGAGGTCGTCGCGCCTTCGATGCGGCCCGTGTCGCTGCCCAGGTGGGTCAGCTTTCCGGTGTCCTCCTCCATGTGCGCGCGTTCGATCTCCACGCGCCAGGTGGTGCCGTCCTCCAGCGGGACGTCCAGGTAACCGTTGACGGCGATCGGCTCGTCGTACTGGCTGATCTGGTAGTTCTTCGGCTGATCGGGATAGAAGTAGTTCTTCCTGGCGAATCGCCCCCACGGCGCGATCTCGCAGTTGAGCGCAAGGCCGATGCGGATGGCCGACTCGACGGCGGCGGCGTTGACCACCGGCAGTGACCCCGGCAGGCCGAGGCACACCGGGCACACCTGTGTGTTGGGCTCGGCGCCGAACTTGTTGGCGCAGCCACAGAACATCTTGGTCGCGGTGGACAACTCGACGTGAACTTCCATGCCCATCACGGGCTCGTATCGCGAGATGACCTCGTCGTAATCGAGAAGCTCGGCCGCCGGTGCAACAGTCATGGGGTCGAGTTTAGTTTGGCCAGATCAGGTCAGCCCGGGGTGTACGCCCGGAATGAGCTCGAAGGCGGTCGATACCCGGCCGATCGGCCCCTCGCGCGCGCAGAATCAATACACCAGGATGGCGAACACGGTACACAGCACCAGTCCGGTCATGACGGGCAGGAAGCACTTTCGCGCCAGGCTGAGGACCGGCACCCGTGCGAAGCCGGCCACCGCAATCAGCGATGACCACGCGACGAGTGTCCCGCCGCCGGACCAGATATTGCCCATCTGTCCGATGGCCGCCAGCGTGCTCGGATCCATGCCGACGGCCGGACCAAGGGCGCCGGAGAGTGAACCGGTCAGCGGCAGACCGCTGAAGCCGGAGCCCTCGAGGCCGGCGATGAGGCCGACGAACAGGACGCCGAAGGAGGTGACGAACGGGTTCGGGGACAGGTGTGACTGCGCGGCGTTGATGAGGTCGAAGAGGATGGCCGGCCCCGCAACGTCGTCTGGCATCCCAAGGATCGCGCCGGAGAAGTCGCCGTTTCCGATGAAGAAGAATCCCGCAATCGGCAGCACAATGCCCATCGCCTTGAACGCGAACACCAGACCGTCGACCACATGCCGGGAGGAGGTCTCCAAGAAGTTGCGCTTGTCGTTGGTGGCGGAGGCGGCAAAGAGGACCAGAGCGGCGATACCCCCGACGATCGCTGCGGCGTCGCCACCCTTCAGCGGTGGGACGACGGTGGTGAACTTGCCGAGTAGCAGGTAGACGATGAAGCCGAGGTACACCAGCGGCACTAGCAGTGCAAAGATCCTCGAAGGCAACGTCTTCGGTGGCGAGTCGGGCTCCACCTCCGGAACGGCCAGCACCGTGGTCCCGGTCAGGTTGGCGGGCTCCGTTGGAGTCGGTCCGCCGACCGGAGTGGGGGTTCGGGGGGCCCGAACATCCGCCCCACCATTGGTGCCGTGATCTCCGTCCGCGCGCCGGGGCTCCTCGTCGGTCGGTTCGACGCCCAGTCGGTCGGCCTCGTTCTCCCAGTCGAGGAGCAATTCGGCCGACGCCGTGCGCCAGGTGCGTCGCTGCATCACGAAGGTGATGATCAGCGCGGTCAGCCCCACGATGAGCGAGAGAACCAGTGCTTTGTCCGCGACGGCATCCGGGTCAACGCCTGCGGCTTTGGCGGAGATACCGGGGGCGACCTTGATGATGTAGTCCGACGACAGGGCCATTCCCTGCCCGGCGATGGCGATCACCATGCCGACAGACAGCGGGGAGAGGCCGGCCCGGATGGCGACCGGAATGAGCACGGCGCCCACGAGCGGCACGGCAGGGGTTGGCCAGAAGAACAGCGAGATCACGTAGGTGACGAGCGCGAGCACGATGAAACTGCTGGTCCCGGTGCGCATTACGCGACGAAACGGCGTAACCATGAGCCGGTCGGCGCCCATTTGGCGCAGCGCGCCGAGCATCGCAGTCACCAAGGCGATGATCAGGAAGATGTTGAACAGTTCCTTCGCCGCGACCAGGCTGGCGTTGAAGATCGACGACAAGCCGGTAATGATGCTGCCCGAGAACGCCCATGCGGTCAGCAACGTCCCGGTGACTGCGGGCACGACGATGTTCTTACGGAGCGCCATCGTGATGAGAATGACGACGATGCCTGCCAAATAGATCCAGTGCGCCGCGGTGATGTGTGTGTCCATTGGGGACCCTTCGTTCACTGCTCATGGGCTGTGCAGTTTGATGCTGGAATGGTCGGCTCGGTCACGGTCCTGGTCAACGACAAGAGTGCACAGCCCCGACGGCTTCCCACTGTGCATAAGCTCCGATCTTGTCGGTGGTGTGTCCTGCCGTTTCGGCGGTGTAACGATCATCGCGCCGTGGGTCCGCGCGGCGCGACGATTTCCGGCGGCTGTGCATATTTCCCAACTCATGCCCTCGGTGGTGTGCACCATCGCCCGTCGTCTGACTCCAAATGAGCGGCCCAACATGGGACAGTGGGTGTGATATCCAGGCTCACAACGTGTTTGGAAACAGGGTGTCTCGAAGCAGGCAGGCGGCATACCGAAACAATGACCGAGGTACGTTCCTCAGCTGAGGCGAATCCGCCCGCGGTGGGTCCGGACACGGGCACGCCGCTGGGTCTTGCCGCGCTGCTGGCGGGGACACTGGTCGGGACGGTGAGCAACAACGTCGTCAACGTGCCGCTCGGAGCGATACTCGACGAGTTCAACGCCCCGCTCGGCAGCGGTGTGTTCGTGGTGGTCGGCTTTCTACTGGCGATGGCGGCGACTATGCCACTGGCCGGCTGGGTCGGCGACAGGTTCGGCCGACGACGCACCTACTGCGCGGCGCTGCTCGGCACCGCGGTGTGTGCGGTCGGCGCGGCGACCGCACCGTCGCTGCCGCTGTTGATCGGGTGGCGCACGTTGGGGGGTGTTGCCGCGGCCGCGTTCGGACCGGCAGTGATGGGCCTCATCAGTTGGATGTTCTCGACCGAGGGGCGCGGCCGTGCGATGGGAGCGTGGGCGTCGGTGAACGGTTTCGGCCAGGCGATCGGGCCGACGATGGGTGGGCTGGTCGCCGACACCTGGGGATGGCGATGGGTCTTCGTACCGCTGGTTCCGGTGGCGCTGGCCGGATTCGTGGGGGCGCTGCGTTACATCCCGTCCTACCCCGGCGCCCGGATGTCGTTCGACGTCGCCGGTGCGGCCGCGCTGACAGCGGGCACGGCGCTGCTGGTGGCAGGGCTGGCGCTGATCCCGCAACCGGACATCCCATGGTGGGCCGTGGCGGGGATGGTGGCCGCCGCGGTCGCGGCGCTGGGGTGGTTCTCCTGGCATTGCGCACGGGTGGAGCACCCCTTCGTTCACGTTCGGCTCGTCGTCGAGTCACGGTTCGCGCGCAGCACCCTGGCCGGTTTCGCCCAGATGTTCTGCCTGGGCGCAACCTTGCTGGCGATCCCGCTCTACCTGGTCGGCAGGGGTTCGTCGGCTTCGATGGCGGGCGTTGTGTTGTTCGCGGTGCCGGCCACAATGGTGCTGCTCGGACCCCTGGTGGGACGTTGGCTCGACCGGCTGCGTCCGAGACGGGTCCTGCGGACCGGTCTTGTGGTTCTGCTGATCGCGCAGGTCGCGCTGACGATCGGCGTGGCCCAGGAACGACTAGTGCCTGCCGTGTTGATCACCATGCTCGTCGTGACCGGTACGGGAATCGCGCTGGTGCAAACACCCGCGGCCACCGGCGCGACCCGTTCGCCGGCGGGGGCCGACGGCACCGGCCTTGGTCTGTACAACCTGGTCAGGTTCACCGGTTCTGCGGTGGGCGCGGCGTGGGTTGCGGTGGCGCTCGAGGTGTCGACCTATCCGGCCGTGTTCGCCGCATCTGCGGTCATCGTCGCCCTGGGCCTCGCCGGGTCGTTCGTCCGACCCGACCCTAAGCCCATCTGAGATCAGCGGAAGCTGGCCTCGCGATCGACCGCTGATTGCACTTCGTCGAGTAGGCCGAGGCGAATCGCCAGCCACGCCGTGAACTGGTTCTCCGAGACACGGATGTCCATCCCGAGTGCGCGCGAGATCCGGTCCAGCTTGGCCAGCATGGTGTTGCGGTGCACGTTGAGTACTCGAGCGGTCGCGTTCACGTTTCCGCCCTCGGCGAGGTAGGCGCTGAGGGTGTCGAGCAGGTCGGGTCCGGACCGCAACGGCCCCAATACTTCTCTTACCAGCTGGCGGCTGTGCTCCGAGTCGGCGACCTGCGCCAGAACGGTGAAGCTGCGCAGCTCTTGATACGACGTGGCGCCGGTGCGGTGCAGGCGGCGCGCGATTCCGAGGGCGACACGTGCTTCCCGGTAGCCTTCGCGAACCTCTCCGGCGCCTCGCGCCGGGCGACCGTAGGAAACCGGTGCCCGCATCCCGCGGCGCCGCTCGAGCTCCAACGACATGGCGCGGGCATACTCGTCCATCTCCTCTCGCATCGCATCGTCTTGTTCGCTGCGCAGCGTCCGCACGACGACGAGGACGTCACCGATCACCGTCACGTAGGCGTGCACCGATCGATGCGGCGCGACGCCTGCCGCGTACCGGGCAAGGCGCACCATGCTCGCGGTCGGGCTGTCCGGTCCGTGCGGCAGCACGCCGGGGGCGACGAACACCCCGAACCGGGAGTCCAGCTCGATGTCGTGGTGCTCGGCTCTCGCGCGCATGTCGTGTTCGCTGGAGAAGCTCCCGTGCACTAGCGCTTGGACGAAGTCGCCGCGGGCACGTTCGTCGGCCTCATCCACACTGCGTTGGCGCAGCATCTCCGAGCCGACAATGGCGGTGGCCTGTTCGGTGAGGACGACGTGGCATGCGAGATCGTGGCTACCCGGGTGGGCGTCGGGCACCAGGATCACCACCCAGCCTTCGAACGACTTGCCCAGCCGGATCGCGCTGGCCACGCACGTCCAGACGCTGTCGTGCGGCCCCGTGACGGTCTGTACTCGGGTGTCGTGGCTGTCGATTCGCCGCGCCCCAGGCAGGTCGGCGGCGAGCATCCCGCACACCGACTCCGCAAGGGGCGCCACGGCATCGGCGGCCAGGCCGTTGTGCGCCACCAGGTGGCCGCGGAAGTCGAGCGCGACCGCCGGGTTGTGCGCCAGGTTGGACACCTCCCGGATCAGGATTCGCAGTCCCGCGCCGCGATGGAAGAGCCCCGCGAGCGAGTCGTGCACGTGTGTGGAGTAACGCATCACGTGCACTTCCTGGTTGAGGGCCCGCTCCGCGAGCAGGCGATTGAGCGCCGCAAAGCCGACCGGGACGCCCATCTCGATGACGACGAGCGTCGGCGGCAGCCCGGATCGGCAAAAGTTCAGTGGTAACACGCCATCGACCAGGAGGGTCGCGGCACCGCGAGCGACCAGCGCGGACATGGCACCGCTGTTACCGGCCAATGCCTCGGGCCGGGCGTAGACGGCCACAGCTTCGAGCCGATCGGGTTGCGACAGCACCTCGCTGAGCGGCAGCACCCAGTTCAGCTCCACGTCGAGCCGGTCATCTCCGGCGACCACGCGGGCGCCCGACATGAGCGACTCGTCGAGCAGGCCGTGCACCGTCAAGCGGTCACTGTGCATCGGTGAAGCCGTCATTTGAACACCCTGCGTTCGTGTGATTCGTACCTCATCGATACCGGATCTCGTGTACCCACACCATGTGCAGTATGACCGAGGAACCGGCTCGCGTCCGGTCATGTTGACCATCCCGCTCGTGGAGCCGCGTTGGTAGACATGCCAGCGACAGCCAATCACCGATCGCAGGTCCTGTGAGAAAGCGAGAGCTGACCATGCATCAGATACACCGGATCACCCTGGACGACGCGCTGCCGCTGCTGGCGGCCGGGCGGGCGAAGGCCGAGGAGGTCGGCGTGAAACAAACACTGTGCATCTGCGATGACGGCGGCAACGTCCTCGCGCTGCACCGACTGCCCGGTGCCCGGCTGACGGGTGTGGACATCGCCATCGCCAAGGCCTTCACCGCTGCCGGACACGAGCGGGCCACGCATCTGTTCAACGAGCCGCCCGACGGGCCGGCGTTGCCGGGTAACGAAGCGTTCGGAATCAGCCACATGTTGCCCGGGAAGTTCGCGATCTTCGTCGGCGGATTCCCGCTGGTCTTCGATGGTCAGATCGTCGGCGGGGTGGGCATCAGCGGCGGCAACGGCGCGCAGGACAAGGCCGTCGGCGCCGCGATGCTGGCGGAGTTCGAAGCGCTGACCGCATCCGTCGTGCGATGACAGCCGGCTGTGCACCTTGACCAACGCGGGGCGCAGTCGCAGGTACTTCTGTCCATGGCCTACCGCCGACGGGGTGGTTAACGTCGTTGGTACAGCGCCGAATTCATCTAGTCGTCGCCGAAGATAGTACAAATCAAGCGATTTCGTGACACAGCGAGAAGGGACACTTCAATGACTGAGCTCCTCGGGCGGGACGAGTTTCGCGCCGAACTCGGGAACGCCATCAAGGGCCGCGAGGCGAAGAACGCCTCGTTCAGCAAGGCGTGGGCGGAAGGCAAGCTGCAGAAGCAACACTTCGCGCGGTGGGCCGAAAACCACTACCACTATGTCGGACCGTTCGCCGACTACCTGGCCAACATCTATTCGAATACTCCCGACGAGTTCACCGGAGCCAAGGACTTCACGCTGCAGAACATGTACGAAGAGGAACTCGCCGACATTCGGCACACCGACCTGCTCATCAAGTTCGGCGAGGCGTGCGGTACGACCAAGGCGCGCATCGAGGATCCCTCGAATATGAACCCGATCACGCGTGGTCTGCAGGCATGGTGCTACGCGGTGTCGCAGCGTGAGCATTTCGTGGTCGCGACGGCTGCGCTGGTGGTGGGTCTCGAGTCGCAGGTGCCCAGCATCTACACCAAGCAGATCATCCCGCTGCGCGAGGTGTACCAGTTCAGCGAGGACGAGATCGAATTCTTCGAGCTGCACATCACTTCCGACGTGGTGCACGGTGAGCGCGGATACCAGATCGTGCTCGACCACGCCGATACCGCGCAGTTGCAGCAGCGGTGCCTGCAACTGGTCCGGTGGGGCGCGGAGATGCGCTTCTCCTACACCAGGGGGCTCTACGACTACTACGTCGCTCCGGATCTGGAGCAGGCAACCGTCTGAACCGCAGCCGAAACCGTATGGGGTGCACCGTGGGACCTGGCCCACGGTGCACCCGCCTCGTCAGGAAGGTATCCGCCATGACCGCGGATTGGATCGCGGTGGCGACGACCGCAGAGCTGGGTCGCCGCCGCAAACTTCGGGTCGACTGCGGCGGTGTGGCCGTCGCGCTGTTCGCCGCCGCCGGGCGGGTGTACGCGATGGCCGACACCTGCGTCCACCAGGACCGGTCTCTGACCAAGGGCACATTGCTGCACGGCAAGGTGATCTGCCCGGGACACCAATGGCAGTTTGATCTGGAAACCGGATACGAGGAGAACCAGGACCGCTGCCAACCCACCTACCCGGTGCGGGTGGAGGCGGACACCGTCTACGTCAACACCACAGCGCGGCTGTCCAGCACCACGGCTGCCGGAGAGGAAGCCCACGGATGACCGTCCGCACATTCGTCGCCGTCGGTGCGGGACAGACCGCCGCGGTGGCGGCGCGCACCCTGCGCCGCCGAGGATTCGACGGGCGCATCATCCTGATCGGCGATGAGCCGCACCTGCCGTACCAGCGGCCACCGCTGTCGAAGGAGTTCCTCGCCGGCAACGACACACTCGAGTCGCTACAGATACTGCCCGAGACATGGCGCGCCGACAACGGCGTCGAGGTCGTGACCGGGGCGACGGTGACACGACTCGATCCGAACACGCGTACCGTCGAAATCGCCGGGCACAAACCAATTGCCGCAGACGCGGTGCTGTTCGCGACCGGCGGTCGGCCACGCACACTGCCGGTCCCGGGGCCGCGGCCCGAACTGGTTCACCAGCTGCGCACCATCGATGACGCACAACGACTGCAGCAGTCGCTGACGCCGGGCCGACGGCTGGTGCTGATCGGTGCCGGTTTCATCGGGCTCGAAATCGCAGCCACCGCAGTGGCTCTGGGCGTCGACGTAACGGTACTGGAGGCCGCCGCGGAGCCGCTGAGCGCCGTCATCGGCGCACGCATGGGCACGGAATGCGCACGGATGCATCGCGATCGCGGCGTCGATCTGCGCACCAACGCCGCGGTCCGTTCCCTTCGCACCACGAACGATCAGGTGGTCATCGAACTCGAAGGCGGCCCGCCACTGAAAGCGGACGTCGTCGTGGTGGGCATTGGAATCACCCCGAGCACCTCTGTCGCCGCGGAAGCGGGGCTGCACATCGACGACGGCATCGTCGTGGACGCGCAGGGCCGGACCTCGATTCCCAACGTGTTCGCCGCCGGTGACGTCGCCCGCCGCTACTCGGCGCGGGCCGGACGCCATGTGCGGCTCGAACACTTCGACAACGCCAACAAACAGGGCGCTGCGGTCGCCAACGCCGTACTCGGTCGCGACGCCGTCTCTGACGAGGCGAACTGGTTCTGGTCGGACCAGTTCGACCACAACATCCAGTTCCTCGGCGCCGCACCGCAAACCTGCGACTTCGTCATCCGCGGCAACCCCGCCGAACGGGACTTCACCGCCTTCTACGTCGACGACGGCATCCTCCGGGGTGCGTTCGCCGTCGATCGCGGCGAGGACGTGATGGTTGCGCGTGAACTGCTCGGCTGCCGCGTCGACACCGCGGTGCTCACCGACGAGGACACCGATCTATGGGATCTCGTCGATACCGAAGAGGTGGTCCGGTGATGGTCGAAGGTGCCAACTTCATCGACGGCCGTTGGCTGCCAGCGGTTTCCGGCGAGACGTTCGAGCGCCGCAACCCCGCCGACGGGGACGACGTGATCGGCACCTTTCCGGCTTCCGACGCGGCCGACATCCGCGCTGCCGTCGACGGACTCGAGAAGGCCGCACCCGAATGGGCCGCGTCCGCCCCGGAGCGTCGTGCCGCGATCCTGGAATCGGCGGCGGCGCAGCTTGAATCGAGGTCTGCGGAGTTGATCGCCGAACTCGTCCGCGAGGAGGGCAAGACCACCGCCGAGGCCACCATGGAGGTCAGCCGGACCCCGGCGAATCTACGGTTCTACGCAGGCGAAGCCACCCGCACCACCGGGGACACGTACCCCGCCGCCGGGGCAGGCCTGGTGTACACCCTGCGCGAACCGGTGGGCATCGTCGCCGCGATCACCCCGTGGAACTTCCCCTTGAACATCCCGTCCCGCAAGCTCGGGCCCGCCCTGGCCGCAGGTAACCCGGTGCTCTTCAAACCCTCGGAGCTCACGCCGCTGATGGGTCAGCGCCTGGTCGAGGCCCTGTTGGCCGGCGGCCTGCCGCCGACCGCGATTGCCCTGGTGCACGGTGGTTCCGACGCCGGGGCGGCGCTGGTGGCCGATCCGCGAATCGCGGCCATCACGTTCACCGGGTCGACGCGGGTGGGTCGGATGATCCATCGCGAGGTTGGACCGGACCGACGGGTTCAGCTCGAGATGGGCGGTAAGAACCCGGTCGTGGTGGCCGAGGACGCGAACCTCGATGCGGCCGCCGCGCTGATCATCAAGGGGGCCTTCGGTCTCAGCGGCCAAGCGTGCACGGGTACCAGCCGGGTGATCGCCGTCGGGGCCGTGCACGACGAGTTACTGGAGCTGGTCGTCGCGAGAACCGACGAGCTGACTGTCGGTCCCGGCACGGACGACGGCGTCGACATGGGGCCCTTGGCCAGCGCCGCCCAGCTCGAGACGTTCCTCGGCTACGTGCGGGCCGGTGAGGACGACGGGGCGACGCTGCGCTGCGGTGGCATGACGGTGGGCCGCGGGGGTTTCTTCGTCCGGCCCGCAGTGTTCACCGACACCACACCCATGATGAGCATCGTTCGCGAAGAGGTCTTCGGGCCGCTGCTCGCCTTTCAGCGTGCGGTATCCCTCGACGAGGCGGTCCAGTTGGCCAACGCGACGGAGTACGGGCTCAGCGCGGCCATCGTCACCAACGACCTCGCCGCCGCTACGCACTTCGCCTCGCGCTCGAAGAGCGGGCTGGTGAAGATCAACCAGCCGACGACGGGGATGGCCATGAACGCACCGTTCGGCGGGTACAAGGCGTCGAGCACCCAGACCTTCAAGGAACAGGCGGGCGCGTCGATGATGGGGTTCTACACGCTCGAGAAGACCGTCTATCTCAATCCAGTCGCCTGACCGGCCGCCAAAATACGGAGTTTGCCATGGAATTCAAGCGTGTCGCCCGCTCTGGTCAGGTGCCGGAGGGAATGGTGCGGCGGTTCTACGCCGACGAGCATGAATTCGCCGTGGCCCGCCTCGACGGCAAGGCGTATGCCACGTCGAACTACTGCACCCATCTGGACTGCCTTCTCTCTTCGGGAAAGCTGGTCGACGACGGCATCGGATGTTCCTGCCACGGAAGCGCATTCGACCTACAGACCGGTGAGCCCATCTGTCCACCCGCGACCGTGCCCATCAAGACCTATCCCGTGCAGGAGCGTGACGGTGAGATCTTCGTCGGCGTGGATCCCGGTGACGCCGTGATCGGCCCGAGCCGACGCGCCCGCAAGAGCTCGTGATGTCCAGACCTGCGCGGCCCGCGGCGCTGTCGACCGGTGGAATGGTCAGCTCCAGCCATCCCACCGCGAGCTTCGCAGGTGCGCGGGTACTCGCCGAGGGCGGTAACGCGATCGACGCCACCCTCGCGATGGCCGCCGTCACCTGGCTGACCCTTCCCGGGCAGTGCGGCATCGGTGGGGACGCGTTCGCGATCATCCGGGAACCCGACGGTCGGGTGTGGACGGTCAACGGTTCGGGTTTCGGGCCGGACGGGGGTACCGCCGACTTCTACCGTGCCAAGGGCTTGTCGACCATTCCGCTCGACGGGCCCTTGGCCGTGGCCGTCCCCGGTGCGCCAGCGGCGCTGGCCGCGATGCACGTCCATGGGGCGACGATGGCGCTGGACGTGCTGTGGGAGCCTGCCGCTCGCCTCGCCGAGAACGGACTGCCGTGTTCGGTCAAGACCGCGAGCGATGTGCGCGAGGCCATCGACGCGATCCGTGCCGACGCCGGCCTCGCTGCCACGTTCGCCCCACGATTCATGGCCGCCGGCGTCGGGGACCGACTCCGCCAACCCGACCTGGCCCGCACCATCCGCCGATTGGCCAGCGACCCGAGAAGCTTCTATCACGGCGAGCTGGCCGAGAGGGCGGTCGCAGCGCTGACCGCCGGCGGCGCCCCGTTCAGCGGTGACGAATGGGTCGCCGGCGCAGCGGTGGAAGCAGCGCCGGCGATCACGGCGCGGTACGGCCGCGCAATCGTGCACCAGACTCCGCTGCCGTCTGCCGGCTGGATGGTGCTGCAACAGGCGGCGTTGTGCGACGGTGTCCTCGGTCCCATGTCATGGCTCGGCGCCGCGGCGATCGACCGGATGGCGCGCGCCGCGCGGCTGGCCTTTCGGGACCGGCTCGAACGATGTGGCAGTGACAATCATGGTGCTCGGGATATGCTCGACCCCAGCAGGATTCAGGAGCAACGTGAGCAGTTGGCGTCCTCCGCCGCTGTCCCGTCCGCCCTCGGCGTACACGCGGGCGACACCACGTCCACGGTCGCCGTCGACGCGGATGGCCGCGCGGTCAGCTTCATCCACTCGCTGGCGCTCACCTTCGGCGCGAAGTTCTCCATTCCCGGCACCGGTGTCGTGCTCAACAACCGCCTCGGGCGCGGTGCTTATCTACTCTCCGGCCATCCGAACGAAGTCGCGCCGCGGCGCAAACCGCTGCACACCCTCAATGCGTGGATCGTCAGCGACGACCGCAACGAGCTGCTTCACATTGGGAACACCCCCGGCGGGGATGGTCAGGTGCAATGGAACATGCAGCTGCTGTCGCACCTCGTCGACCACGGACTGGGCCCGCACGAGGCCGTGTCGGCTCCCCGTTTCACCGTGTTCCCCGGCTCGGACGCCGACGTCATCGGCCAACCAGACGAACTGCGGGTCGAAGCGACAACGTCGGAATCCGTCCGCGATGAGTTGCGGACACGTGGCCACCGCATCGTGGTCCAACCCGCCTACGGAGGGGGAGGCAGCGCCCAGATCATTTCACGGGACAAGCGCGGAATCCTGAGCGGTGCAGCCGATCCCAGACAAGAGGGCGTGGCGATCGGTGTCGACTGACCACGATCTGCCGCCCGCCCCGCAGGGCGACTACGCGACGGCTGTGGTGCATGCGGGCATCGCTTACAGCGCCGGCATGACGCCTCGACGCGACGGGCGGCTCACCGTCACCGGCGTGGTGGGGTCGACGGTCTCCGTTGCACAGGCCTGGGCCGCGGCGCGACTCGCGGCGGCCAACGCGGTGGCAGCCGTCCGTGCGGCGCTGCCCGGAGACGCAACCGTGCGGTGCTTGCGGATGTCGGTCTACGTCGCGTGTGCGCCGGAATTCCACGATCTGTCGACGGTGGCCGACGGCGCCTCCGATGCGATCGTGACCATCCTGGGCCCACAGGCGCTTCCCGCGCGCAGCGCAATCGGCGTGCAATCCCTGCCGTCTGGCGCACCGGTAGAGGTCGAGCTCATGGCCACGGCTGTGTCGAATTGAGCTGACCGGCGGACAGACCCCGTAGCCAGCTTGCCCGTCAGCCGAAGAACTCGGCGGCGTCGTCGTAGCGGCTCTGCGGAACCAGCTTGAGCTGCTTGACCGCATCGGCCAGCGACACCCGCCCGATCTCCTGTCCACGCAAGGACACCATCATCCCGTACTCGCCGGAGTGCGCGGCGTCGGCGGCGTTGACCCCGAACCGGGTGGCGAGCACGCGATCGTAGGCCGTCGGCGTGCCACCGCGCTGCACGTGCCCGAGCACCGTGGTGCGTACTTCCTTTTTGATGCGCTTCTCGATCTCGATGGCCAACTGCTGCGCCACCCCAGTGAAGCGCTGATGGCCGAACTCGTCGATGCCGCCGTCGCGCAGCTGCATCGAGCCCTCGGCGGGCTTCGCGCCCTCGGCGACCACGCAGATGAAGTGGGAGTCGCCGCGGACGAAGCGCTGCTTGACCAGCCGGCAGACCTCCTCCACGTCGAACGGCTGCTCGGGGATCAACGTCATGTGCGCGCCAGAGGCCATGCCTGCACCGAGCGCGATCCATCCGGCGTGGCGGCCCATCACCTCGACGAGCATCACCCGCTGATGTGACTCCGCGGTGCTGTGCAGCCGATCGATGGCGTCGGAGGCGACCTGCAGCGCAGTGTCGTGGCCGAACGTCACGTCAGTGCAGTCGATGTCGTTGTCGATGGTCTTCGGCACGCCGACGACCGGGACGTTCTCCTCCGACAGCCAGTGGGCCGCGGTCAGCGTGCCCTCGCCGCCGATCGGGATCAGCACGTCGATGCCGTTGTCCTCGAGCGTCTGCTTGATCTGGTCGAGGCCGGCCCGCATCTTGTCGGGGTTGACCCGGGCGGTGCCGAGGATGGTGCCGCCCTTGCCGAGCAACCGGTCGTTGCGGTCGTCGTTGGCGAGCTGGATGCGGCGGTCCTCCAGCAGACCCCGCCAACCGTCCAGAAACCCGACGACCGTCGAGCCGTACCTGACGTTGGACGTCCGCACGACCGCCCTGATGACCGCATTCAGGCCGGGACAGTCGCCGCCTCCGGTTAGGACTCCGATCCGCATGTCCTCATCCTCCCCTGTCAGAGCGCCGTCGGCAGCGGACCGCGGGCCGCTTCATAGGCGGCACCCACGCGATAGAGCCGGTCGTCGGCCAGCGCGGGCGCCATGATCTGCAGGCCAACGGGCAGGTCGTCGTCGGGCGAGAGCCCCGACGGCACCGACATCCCGCAGTGCCCGGCCAGGTTCAGCGGCAACGTGCACAGGTCGAACAGATACATCGCCAGCGGGTCGTCGACCTTCTCCCCTATGCCGAAGGCGGTAGAAGGAGTAGTCGGGGTGACTAATACGTCGACCTTCTCGTATGCGGCGGCCAGGTCGCGGGCGATCAGCGTACGCACCTTCTGCGCCTGGTTGTAATACGCGTCGTAGTAGCCGGCCGACAGCGCGTAGGTGCCAATCATGATGCGGCGCTTGACCTCTGGGCCGAAACCGGCTGCGCGGGTCAACGCCATCACCTCCTCGGCGCTGTGCGTGCCGTCGTCGCCGACCCGCAGGCCGAAGCGCATGGCGTCGAAGCGCGCCAGGTTGCTCGACACCTCCGACGGCAGGATCAGGTAGTAGGCCGCCATCGAGTAGTCGAAGTGCGGGCAGTCGACCTCGGAGACCTCCGCGCCGAGCGCGGTCAGCTGGTCGACGGCGGCGCTGAACGACGCCAGCACACCCGGCTGGTAGCCCTCACCGCTGCGCAGCTGCTTGACCACACCGATCCGGACGCCCTTCAGGTCACCGCCGGCTCCCGCCCGCGCGGCGCCGACGACGTCGGGCACCTCGGCGTCCACCGACGTCGAGTCACGCGGGTCGTGGCCCGCGATGACCTGATGCAGCAGCGCGGTATCGAGCACCGTGCGAGCACACGGTCCGCCCTGATCCAGCGACGACGCGCAGGCGATCAGCCCGTACCGCGACACCGTGCCGTAGGTCGGTTTGACGCCGACCGTCGCGGTCAACGCGGCGGGCTGACGGATCGACCCGCCGGTGTCGGACCCCATCGCCAGCGGCGCCTGGAAGGCGGCCAGTGCGGCCGCGCTCCCGCCGCCTGAGCCGCCGGGCACCCGGTCGACGTTCCACGGGTTGCGCGTCGGGCCGTAGGCGGAGTTCTCCGTCGAGCTGCCCATCGCGAACTCGTCCATGTTGGTCTTGCCAAGGATCGGGATGCCCGCCGCGCGCAGCCGCTCGGTGACCGTGGCGTCGTACGGCGCGCGCCAGCCTTCGAGGATCTTCGACCCGCACGTGGTCGGCATGTCGGTGGCGGTGAACACGTCCTTGAGCGCCAGCGGAACCCCGGCCAGCGGGGACGACGGCGGCTCGCCGGCTGCCACCGCTGCATCGACCCGGCCCGCCGCGCCGAGCGCCTCGTCGGCGGCAACGTGCAAGAAGGCGTGATACCGGTCGTCGGTGGCGGCGATCTGGTCGAGGTGCGCCTGGGTGACTTCGGTCGAGGACACCTCCTTGGCCGCGATCTTGGCGGCCAGCGTGGCGGCATCGAAACGAATCAGTTCGGTCATGCCCGTCATTCCGCTTCCCCCAGGATCCGCGGCACGCCGAAGCGGCCGTCGACGGCCTTTGGCGCGGCGGCCAGCGCCTCGTCCTGAGTCAGGCACGGCGCGACGACGTCGGGCCTCGTCACATTCACGTCCTTGAGTGGGTTGTCGGTTGCCTCGACGTCGGTCACGTCGACGGCCTGGATCTGGCTGACGTGGGCCAGGATGGCGTCGAGCTGGCCTGCGAAGCCGTCGAGCTCGGCGTCGGTCAGGGCCAGCCGGGCCAGCCGCGCCAGGTGGGCGACGTCGTCCTTGGAGATCTGTGACACGACGAACAAGCCTAGTCACGGCAGCGAACCGGCCTGCGCCGGAGTGCTGCCGACCGCCTCGGGGGCGCATTTCCCGAGTCGCTTCGGTCCGGTACTCCGTGAAACAGTGTTGCGCGTGCCTTCATATCTGCTGCGGGTCCAGCTGGAGGACCGACCAGGCAGCCTCGGCTCGCTCGCCGTGGCACTGGGGTCGGTGGGCGCCGACATCCTGTCCCTCGACGTGGTCGATCGGGCGTCCGGTTATGCCGTCGACGACCTGGTCGTGGAGCTCCCGGCCGGCGCGATGCCGGACATGCTGATCACGGCGGCCGAGAAGCTGAAGGGCGTGTACGTCGACAGCATCCGGCCACATACCGGCTTGCTCGAGGCCCATCGCGAGCTCGAGTTGATCGATCACATCGCGGCCGCCGACGGCAAGCTCCAGAAGCTGAAGGTGCTCGCCGACGAGGCGCCCAAGGTGCTTCGCGTCGGCTGGTGCACGGTGGTCCGGCTGACCGAATCGGGCCTGGAACGCGTCGTCGGCAGCGGAGGCGCCCCGGAAACGCAGGCCGAGACGGCACCGTGGCTCCCCCTCGAGCACGCCGAGGCCCTCGACGGCACCGCCGAATGGATACCGCAGGTGTGGCGCGACATGGACACCACGCTGGCCGCAGCGCCGCTGGGCGAGCACCACACCGCGGTCATGCTCGGCCGCCCTGGCGGGCCGGAGTTCCGCCCCTCGGAGGTGGCCCGGCTGGGTTATCTGGCCGGGATCGTCGCGACCATCATTCGCTGACCTCGGGCACGTCAGACACCTCGGGCACGTCCGGCCCGTTCTCGAGCAGTTCCCGGAAGCCATCCTCGTCGAGCACGGGCACGCCGAGTTCGATCGCCTTGTCGTACTTCGATCCCGGTGCGTCGCCTGCGACGACGTAGGCGGTCTTCTTCGACACCGACGCCGCGGCCTTGCCGCCGCGGACCAGGATGGCCTCCTTGGCCTGGTCGCGGGAGAACCCGGTGAGCGACCCGGTCACCACGATCGACAGACCCTCCAGCGTGCGTTCGATGCTGGCGTCTCGTTCGTCGGCCATGCGCACGCCTGCCGCACGCCACTTGTCGACGATCGCGCGATGCCAGTCGACGGTGAACCACTCGACGACCGCCGCGGCGATGGTGGGGCCGACCCCCTCCGTCGCGGCCAACTGCTCCTCGGAGGCGGCCTCGATGGCATCGAGACTGCCGAATTCTCCTGCCAATGCCCGCGCCGCGGTGGGCCCGACGTGCCGGATGGACAGCGCGACGAGCACCCGCCAGAGCGCTTGCTGCTTGGCCTTGCCAAGGTTGGCCAACAGCCGCTTGCCGTTCGCGGTGAGCTCGCCGCCCTTGACGGTGAACAACTCGGTGCGCAGCAGGTCGTCCTCGGTAAGGGTGAAGAGATCGCCCTCGTCGGTGATCACCCCGGATTGCAGCAGCGCGATGCCAGCCTCGTAGCCGAGCCCCTCGATGTCGAAGGCGCCGCGGCCCGCGACGTGAAACACCCTCTCCCGCAACTGCGCTGGGCAGCTCCGCGAGTTCGGGCAGCGGATGTCGGCGTCGCCTTCCTTGGCGGGTGCCAGGGTGGTGCCGCACTCGGGACACTCGGTGGGCATGACGAATTCGCGTTCGGATCCGTCCCGCAGGTCGACGACGGGGCCGAGCACCTCGGGGATGACGTCGCCGGCCTTGCGGATCACCACGGTGTCGCCGATGAGCACGCCCTTGCGGGTCACTTCCGACGCGTTGTGCAACGTCGCGAGCCCGACCGTGGAGCCGGCGATCTTGACCGGCTCCATGTAGGCGAACGGGGTCACGCGCCCGGTGCGGCCGACGTTGACCCGGATGTCGAGCAGCTTGGTGGTGGCCTCCTCGGGCGGATATTTGTAGGCGATCGCCCAGCGTGGGGCGCGCGAGGTGGCGCCAAGCCTGCGCTGCAGGGCGACGTCGTCGACCTTGACCACCAGACCGTCGATCTCGTGCTCGACGTCGTGCCTGTGCTCGCCCCAGTAGGTGACCCGCTCAACCACCGCGGCGATGCCCTTGACCTGGGTGGTGTGGTCGGACACCGGCAGTCCCCATGACTTGAGGGCGAGGTAGGCGTCGTGCAGGGTGGCGGGGCTGAAGCCCTCGGCGTGACCGAGGCCGTGGCAGATCATCCGCAGCTTGCGCCGCGCGGTCACTGCCGGGTTCTTCTGCCGGAGTGATCCGGCTGCGCTGTTGCGGGGATTGGCGAACGGCGCCTTGCCCTCTGCGACGAGTCCGGCGTTGAGCTCTTCGAAGTCGACCAAGCGGAAGTACACCTCGCCGCGGACCTCGAGCACCGCGGGCACGGGGTACTTCTTGCTTGGCGTCAACCGTTCGGGCACGTCGGTGATGGTGCGGGCGTTGAGGGTGACGTCCTCGCCGGTGCGCCCGTCGCCGCGGGTGGCGCCGCGGACGAGCTTGCCGTCGCGGTACACCAGGGCCAGCGCCACGCCGTCGATCTTCAGCTCACACAGGAAGGTGGCGTCATCGCCGATCTCGCTGGTCAGCCGCGCCGCCCACGTCGACAACTCCTCGGAGGTGAAGACGTTGTCCAGCGACAGCATCCGTTCCAGGTGGTCGGCGGAGGTGAATTCGGTGGCGAACCCCGCCCCGCCGACGAGCTGGGTCGGCGAATCGGGTGTGCGCAGTTCGGGGTGCTCGGCTTCGAGAGCGGTGAGCTCTCCGAGCAGCTTGTCGAAGTCGCCGTCGGAGATGACGGGCGCGTCCTTGACGTAGTAGCGGAACTGGTGGCCGCGGACCTCGTCGGCGAGCTCCTGCCACGCGCGCCGGACGTCCGGCGCGACCGGATCGATGTCGGGTGAGGTCACTCCGGCAGGTTATCGGAGCAGCCCGACACCGCGGGCCGAGTGGTTCAGCCGGTGTACTCGACGAACGTCGCCATTCCGGATTCCAGGTGGTACTCGTTATGACAATGCACGATCCACTTGCCCGGATTGTTGGTGTCGAAGTCCACCTCGACGGTCGTCATCGGCGGGACGAGCACCGTGTCCTTGCGCGGCCCCGGACCGCCGGGCTGGACAACCTGAAACGTGTGTCCGTGTAAGTGCATGGGGTGAAACATCATTGAATTGTTGGCGAACCGCAGCCGCACCCGTTTGCCCGCGTCGACGGCGAGCCCGTCGTTCGGTGGGTCGTACAGCCTGCCGTTGATGGGCCAGGTGTACCCAGCCAGCGGGCCCGTGAGCTTCAGGTCGAGAACGGTGTCCGGATCACGTTGCGGCAGCACGACATCAGGCGTGGGCGTCAGGGTGGCGGTGTTGAGCACCTCGGAGGTTCGCAGCGTCTTGACGAACGCGTCGACGTCGACGTTCGCCGGGGCGCCGGCGACGCGGAGATTCAGTTGTGCGTGGCCGTCCTTGCCCTCCGGTGCGGCGATCAACGGCACCGACGATCCCACGGTGATGATGGCGTCGACCCGCTCGCCCATGCCAAGAATCACCGAACCCGTCCGCTTGGACACCACGGGGAAGCCGTCGGTGTGGGTGACGTCGAATTCGGTGCCTGGCACCGCGACCCGGAACGCGGTGTCCGCGCCCGCGTTGATGACGCGCAGTCGAATACGTTGGCCGGCACGGTAGTCCACCACCTGGGGATCGGTGGCGGTGCGCCCGTTGATCAGGTAGTAGGGGTAGGTGACGTCGCCTCCGTCGCTGCCGAGCGGAGCCGTGGGGCTCGACATCGGCCCGTCCATGCTCATCGGTTTCATGCCGGTATTCTTCAGGTTCTCCAGCACCTGGTCCGGTGTGGTGCCCGTGCCGTCGATCCAGTCGTCGAGCACCACGACGAGTTCGTCGTCGTAGTCCTTTCCGTCGTCGGGGTTCTCGATGATCAACGGCCCGTACATCCCACGGTCCATCTGGGTGCCGAAGTGCGAGTGCAGGTAGTAGGTACCCGCGTCGGGTGGGGTGAACTCGTAGGCGAACTTGGCGCCGGGAGCGATGGGAGCTTGGGTCAGGACGGGCACGCCGTCCATGGCGTTCGGGATGGCCAGTCCGTGCCAATGCACCGTGGTCTGCTGCGGCAGGCCGTTGGTCACCGTCGACCGCAGCTGGTCGCCCTTGGTGAGCCGAATCTCCTTGGCGGGCAAGGTTCCGGTGTAGGTCCAGGTGCGGACCTTGACACCGCCGAGGTCGACGTCGGTCTCCGACGGGTTCATGTCAGCCACCACCGTGCGGGCGCGGGAGTCGGGTTTCGCCCCGTCGCCGGCGGGCGACGAACACGCCGCGGCTCCCGCGGCGGCACCCACCGCGGAGAGCACCAGGAATCCGCGTCGATCGATCATGACCCGAGGCTATGCGTAACCGACAACGCCCGCCGCGGACTTGCCCTACGGCGCCGGCAGCCGCCGGAAGATCACGATGTCACGCCATGTCGTGCCCTCCGCCACGTGGAGCTGGAAGCCCTCCGGTTCGGCGAGGTCGCGCAGCGTCTGCACGCTCAAGCGGTCGGGATCGGGGAAGGATTCGACGAGGATCAACGAGCCACCGGGGCGCAGGACGCGTGCCAGTTCGCGGATGCATGCGGACTTGTCCGGTACCTCGCCGAGCACCGCCGCCAGGAACGCGACGTCGAATTGACCGTCGGGGAACGGGAATCCACGACTCGCGTCGCCTGCGTGATAGCCGACATTGCGGCAGCCGGCGTCCTCGAGATTGTGGCGGGCCTTGTCGAGCATCTCGGGCTGAATGTCGAACAGGTCGAGCTGCCCCTGCGGTACCCGTCGGGCGATCTCGGTGCTGTAGAAACCGGGCCCCGGACCCAACTCGAGCACGCGTTCGGCGCCGGTGAGTGCGAGGCGGTCGACGGCCGCAGCCGGCCGATCGATGAGGCGCCGGATCGGATTGTCCAGGAAGCCTGCCGCCCAATGCGGATAGGGAAACACCCCAGGCCGTCGGGTCTGTCGAAGCACGGTGTCGAGCCATGTCGTCGGCATGGTTACTCCTTTCAATTAGGTAAGGCTAGCCTAATTGATTTGAGCGCTCCATGGAATGCTCCTCTTTAGGATGCTTGGATGCCGCACCCGATCATGTTTCGCGACGACGATCCCGGCCTGGCCGAACTGCGCGCGATCGCGCTCGACTTTCCCGAGGCGTTCGAGAAGGTCTCGCACGGGCGGCCGGTGTTCTGCGTGCCGAAGATGTACGCGGTTTACGGCGGCAGCTGCAAGACGATCAAGCCCGGCGAGATGACCCCGTTTCCGCATTCGGTATTGGTGAAGGCCGACGAGAACGACCGCAAGGCACTCGAGCAGGACCGGCGCTTCTTCTTCCCCGCCTACATGGGCCCCTACGGATGGCTCGGTCTCGACTTCACCGCCGCGAAGGTGGACTGGGCAGAGGTCAGAGAATTGGTGGACGCCTCCTACCGGCTGGTCGCACCACGCAAGGCACTCAAGCTGCTCGACGAGCGCTGACCCATCCCACTCGCCGGAACCAGCCGGGCAACGCCTCACCGAAGCTGTCTCATGCGGTGCCGATCAGTGCACCCACCCATGCCGACAGCGCACCAGATAGCCATCGGAAGTTTGCTGAGTGCAGTTCTATAGGGCGCCCGGACTGTCAGTGGGGGTGCCGATTTGCGAGGATCTCGATCGTATAACCAAACCTGGTCTGGCAACCCCTGAATTGCCGACAATTGATAATTGACGGTCGCGTAGGCCGATCACCTCAATTTGACCAGGTCCGAACAGGGGCGACGGGTCTCGGCAGTCGGCTCCCACCCCTTGGTGGCGAAGTTCGGGCGAGCAATGTCCATCTGGTGCCCCGCCGGGCACGGGGAGTAGATGGCCATGGTTCTGATGCAGGAGAGGGCCTGGAACCGGCAGATCCGGCCGCGGCCCGCGGACACGCCGACGGCGCTCGCGACGCATCGGCAGCCGACTTCCACGAACCGGGCGCCACAGCGAACATTGCTGTTGTACCTGATCAATGCGCCCATTCAGCGGCCAGCAACCGGGATCGTCCCAACCACTGTCGCAACCGAGACTGCCGACGGGGATTGCGCGGTAGGCCCGATGATCCATCGCAAACATCATGAGTGCAAGAGCTCAAGGTTCTTACGGGAAAAAGATCCCTAGTCTGCCATTTCAGTTAATGCGAATACACGGGTCTTCGCCGTGCCCACTTTCGATCACTCCGAATCCCCGCGAACTCGAGAATGAGGCAGATGTCTTTGCCCGCACACACATAGTTCGGTCCTCCAGCAAAAGAATGGTACTTTCGACCAGCAAACCAATCCGGTGATCGAAACATGGCGGAAAAAACTTGCTGAGGAAATCTCTTGGTTACCTACCTTTTTCTCAGGTAACTTTTGCTAGTCGGGTTGATTTTCTAGTAGGGGGTTGCCATGCAGCTAGCCATTCGTTCTTCCCTCACAGCCGGTGTGGCGCTCGTTGGAGCAACTGCCATCGCACTCGCTCCCATCGCGCCGCCAGCGCCCAATCTCACGATCAAGGCGCCCGACATCTCGTCGGTCTACGCCGACTACACCCCCACTTCGCTCGCATCGGCCATCCAGGACATCGTCACCTCGGTGTCGGTCGCGGCCGCCACGGGCGTCCAGGGGGTCGGCCTCATCGGACAGGAGGCCATCGCCGGAGTTGGCGCGATCGGCGACGACGCCGTGGCCACCGTGACCAACACCGTCGGCGCGCTGTCGGCAGGCGCGGTCAACGCCCTCTCGGTGATCGCCTCCAACCCGCTCAACCCTGGCGCCTACCCGGCGGCAGTCGCGCTACTGCTGGCAGGCGGCGGGGCGGCACTGACCAATGGCCTCCTCGGTGTGGGTGCCGTGGGTGAGCAGCTCCTCAGCACCCTTGGCGTGATCGGAAACACGGGGGTGGCCACGGTCTCGTCGATCCTGAACACGCTCATCTCCGGAATCGGTGCTGCCGGGACGGGCATCGTGACGTTGAACTCCTTGGCGAGCAACTCCTTGGCCAGCAACGCGGCCATTGCCTCGTTGGCGCCCAATGACGTGCTGGATTCCGTCGCCGCACTCGCGGCCGGCGCCGCGATCGCGCTCAATCAAGCGTTCCTGGGCATCGGTGCCATCGGCGTGCAGGCCGTCGCCGGCATCGGCGCCATTGGTGGCACGGGACTGCTGGGTCTCGGCCTCTCGGGCGCGCAGGCCGTCGCAGGCGTCGGCGGCATCGGCCTCACCGCGCTGGGGACCGTCGGCGGGCTGGGCGTCCTCGGGCTCGGGACGGTCGGCGCGATCGGCAACACGCTGCTCGCCAGCACCGGCGGCGCGCTGGGTGCCATCCTGGCCAATCCGCTGAACCCGAACAGTTACGCCCTCGCCCTCGCGTCGTTGGTGGGCGGGCTTGGGGATTCGCTGAACCTGGGACTCCAGGGTCTCGGTGCCGGTGGCAACCTGGCGCTTCTCGGCGTCGGCACCATCGGCAACATCGCGGAAGGGACCGTGGGCAGCATCGGAGACATCGGAGAGCTCGCCCTCGGCACCATCGGGAACACGGCGATCTCGACGGTCGGCAACATCGGCAACGCGGCGTTGGCCACCGTCGGCGGCATCGCAGGAACGATAACGACGGCGATCGCAGCAGCCTTGGGATTGCTCACCGCCCCCGCCCCGTTCGCCGCGGTCGCTGCGCCGGTCAGTCTGGCGGCTGCGGCCGCGCCGGCGGCGGGTCCGGTTTCCGCACTGGCACTTTCGCCAGGAGACATCGGCTCCGCGCTGGGCATACTGCTCGGCGGCGTTGGGACCGCAGGCTTGCAGGCCATCACGGGACTCGGCACCGCAGGTACACAGGCCGTCCTGGGACTCGGCCAAGCCGGAACACAGGCCATCCTCGGTGTCGGCACCGCAGGCGTGCAGGCGCTGCTCGGCGTCGGCAACATCGGCCTGACGGCGTTGGGCACCATCGGTGGGGTGGGCGTCCTTGGTCTTCAGACGCTTGGCGCCATCGGCGGAAGCCTGCTCGGTACCGTCGGCGGCACGTTGAACACCATCCTCAGCAATCCGCTGAACCCCGGCAATTACCTTGCGGCCGTCGGCACACTGCTCGCGGGTGTGACGACCGCGGTCAACCTGGGCGCGGCGGGTCTGGGGGCCGCGGGCACTCTGGCCGTCCAGGGCATCGGCTCGATCGGCCAGCAGGCGCTGGCGACCGTGGGTGGCACCCTCAACACGTTGACCCAAGGACTTGGCGACGCGGGCAACACAGTGGTCAAAACCGTTGGGGACGTGGGCAACACCACGATCCAAACGGTCGGAACCGTCGGCAACACCCTGGAGACTGCCGTCGGGACGGCGGCGGCGACCATCCTGCAACCGGACCTGGTGACACTGGCGGCCCCGGCCGCCAGTGAGGAGGCTCCTGTCGCGGCTCTGGCTGCCGCAGCCCCGGCGGCAGCAGCAGCCGACACGACGGCCGCGGCATCCGCTGCACCGGCCAAGGACGCCGCCGACAGTGGCACCACGTCCGTCAAGGACAAGGACACCACCACGACGCCCAAGAAGGACAGCGACACCGAATCGGCGTCCACGAAGAGCAAGGACAAGGACACCAGCACCGGTTCCACGTCCACCAAGAAGGACAAGGATGCCGACACCGGTACCAAGTCCGGGCTCGACGTGAAGAACGGCGCGAAGTCGGAGCCGACGACCAAGGCCCCGAGCTCGGCCAAGACGGGTAACGAAGGGGGCGGCACCGAATCGTCGACCGCATCAACCTCGGCATCCTCCTCGGCATCCGCATCCGCGTCGGCATCCGCCGGCAGCAGCGGCTCGGAGGGCGGCGGTAGCGGAAGCGGTTCGGCTGGTGGAGGATCCGGCAGCAGCAGCTAGATCACCGAGCACGGCAGTGGGCCCCTCGCGAGAGGGGCCCATCGTCGTATTCGAATGCAGCCCGATGCAGGCGTACCCCGAACCCCGCTTGGCATGGTTCGATCGGAGGCAAGATGAGTTTCGCGAGCCCATACCCCCAGGTCCACATCCCGACAACCAGTGTTTACGACTATCTCTTCGGTGGCCTCACCGAGAAGGACGCCGATCGAATCGCGTTGGTCGACGCGAAGTCCGGCGCCGAGCTGACCTACGGCGAGATGCTCGCCCGCATCGATGCCTTCGCCGGCGCGCTGGCGCAACGCGGCATCGGAGTCGGCGACGTCGTCGGCCTACTCGCCCCGAACAGTTCCACGTTCGCTATCGCGTTCCACGGCATCCTGCGTGCCGGCGCGACCGCCACCACCATCAATGCGCTGTTCACGGCGAAGGACATCGCCAAGCAGCTCACGGATTCGCGAGCCAAGGCCCTCGTCACGGTGACGCCGCTACTGGCTCAGGCGGCCGACGGAGCTGCCTCCATCGGGCTGTCCGACGCCTCGGTGATGGTGCTCGACGGTTCCGGCGCTGCGGTCGACGGTCATCCCAATGCCGACGACCTGCTTGGGCCCGGACATCCCGCACCGGACGTGTCGTTCGACCCGTCGACGCATCTGGCAGTGCTGCCCTACAGCTCGGGCACGACCGGAAATCCCAAGGGCGTGATGCTGACTCATCGCAACCTGGCTGCCAACGTCGCGCAGATTCGGCCGCTGCAGGGCATGGCCGCCGACGACCGGATCCTGGCCGTGCTGCCGTTCTTCCACATCTATGGCATGACCGTGCTGCTCAACGCGGCACTGCACGCCCGTGCCCGCCTCGTCATCATGCCGAGTTTCGACCTCGCCGAATTCCTTGGCAACATCGCAGATCACCAGTGCAGCCACGCGTTCATCGCCCCGCCGGTGGCCGTCGCGCTTGCCAAGCACCCGCTGGTCGAGAGATTCGATCTGTCGAGTCTGCGTAGCATCA
This sequence comes from Mycobacterium sp. AZCC_0083, assembly GCF_014202335.1. Classification (GTDB taxonomy): domain Bacteria; phylum Actinomycetota; class Actinomycetes; order Mycobacteriales; family Mycobacteriaceae; genus Mycobacterium. The sequence goes on from NZ_JACHGP010000009.1 coordinate 345,842, forward strand.
TGTCCGGCGCCGCGCCGCTGGACCAGGACCTCGGGCACGCGGTGTCGGAGCGGCTCGGCTGCCAGGTCGTCCAGGGGTACGGGATGAGCGAACTGAGCCCGGTCAGCCATGTCACCCCGTTCGACGGCGGGCGGGAGATGATCGGGTCGACGGCGCCGCTGAACTCGTGCGGCTGGACGGTGCCCAACGCGGTGAGCAAGATCGTCGACCCCGAGACCGGCGCCGAAATCGATCCGCCCGCTTCAGGACTCAGCGAGACCGGCGAGCTCTGGTTCTCCGGGCCCAACGTGATGGCCGGGTACCTTGGCAACGAGCAGGCCACCAGAGAGACCATCGACGACGACGGCTTCCTGCACACCGGCGACCTCGCGCGCGTCGACTCCACCGGGTGCGTCTACATCGTCGATCGGCTCAAGGAGCTGATCAAGTACAAGGGGTACCAGGTGCCGCCCGCCGAACTCGAGGCGGTGTTGCTCGCCCATCCGCAGATCGCCGATGTCGCGGTGATCGGTGTCCGGGACGTCGACTCGGGCGAAGAGGTGCCAAAGGCGTTCGTGGTCAAGCAGCCCGGCGCTGAGCTCACGGCAACGGAGGTGATGGAGTTCGTCGCCGATCAGGTCGCGCCGTACAAGAAGATCCGGCAGGTGGAGTTCATCGACGCCATCCCGAAGACGGCGTCGGGCAAGATCCTGCGCAAGGACCTGCGAACGGCCTAGTGCCGAATCAGTTGTGCGGCAGCCCTACTCGCGCGTGCCTGTCGGTAGCCTAGCCATGCGCCCGCGATGGGCGCGAGGAAGAGTCCCGCGAGGCCGAACAGGAGGCCGCCGGGCTGACCAGGTGCAGCGGCAGCCCACAGCGACGCCACCATTCGTTCGGCGGGTGCCACGTCGAGCCGGTCGGTCGGCGGTAGGTGCGTCGCGGCCGGCTGGGTCACGGCCGGCGCCACATTCGGGGTGGTACCGGTCGATCTTGGTGCGCGCTCGGGCCGCCCCGTCAGGATGCCCGGTGAGCGCCCGTTGCCGACCGTCACGGCCGTTGGGGTAACAGGCGGTGTGGCCGTGACAGGGCTCGCGCCACCGCCTCCGGAGACGGGGCGAGCGGGCACGGCGGGGACTGCCGGAATGGGTGCCAGGGTGGCGGGGGTCGCCACACCGGCCGCCCTGCGGGCCGTCACCGGCGACTCCACCACCGTCACCGGGGGGGTGGTCACGGCCTCAGATCGGCTGGTGGTGGTTCCGGTGCGTGTCGTTTCTCCGGATTGGTTCGGCTTGAGCGTGCCGGTGCGGTTCGCGCCGTCTGAGGGTTTGAGACTGCTGGGGTCGTTCCAGCGATTTGGGCCGGTCGTGCCACCGGATCCGACGGGGTCGTCGTCGCGTTGCCAACCGCCATCGTCGTCCCGGCCCTGGCCACCCCTCTGACCGTCACGGTCGCGAAAGTCTCGGTCACCTTCGCGCGAATTGCCGCCGCGCTGGGAGTTGTTCCCACCGTGTGAGTGACCGGGATCAGCCGATACGACGGGGATGGCGGCACCGCCGACCAGCAAGAACGCGGCGACCGTCCCCGCACCGGCAATGGTGAGTAGCTTCGATCGGGCCATAGTCCCTTCCCGACCAACTGGGAACTGGCGCATCTCCCCCATTCTGGCACGGTTGGCGAACTGGGTCGCGCCGCTTCATCAGATGTCCGAAGGATCCTCGACGAAGGCCTGCAAACGTTCGACTGCGTGATCCCAGCGATTCGACAACTGACTGAGGTAATCGCCGGCCTGCACCAGCGGCTGGGTCCGAACCGTCCAGATGCGCTCGCGGCCGTGTTTGCGGCTGTGCACCAAACCCACTGCTTCGAGCATCGACAGGTGCTTGCTCACTGCCTGTCGACTCACCGGAATCACTTGCATGACTTGCGAAGTCGACGACGGCCCACCGTCACACAGCCGAGCGAACACGCTCAGCCTCGTCGGGTCACCCAGGGCGTCGAACAGGGGTGCGGCTCCGTCGAGAGCCGCAGATGTGGTCACACTCGTTCGCCGAGTGCGAGGTACTTCTGCACCAGTCGGGTCTGCGCCTCCCAGCCTCCGCTGTTCGCATCGAATGCGGCGGCACGCCGGTCCTCGGGAATGGCGTCGAACCCGGATTCGACGATCTTGAGCAGGACTCCGTCAGGTGATTCGGTCAAGGTGAACTCGACGAGGGTCGTCGGTTCCTTGGAGTAGTCGGCGCCTGGCTCGACGGCGTAGGGATGCCAGCGGAACGCCAGCCGCCGTTGCGGTTCGATGGAGACGATCTGCCAGGTGTCGGAGTGGCCGGCATGGGGTTCCTGCTGCCGGGCGACGTCATAGTCGACGGTTGTCGGAGTAATCACCCCGGTGACGGACTCCCCCTCGACGAATGGGCCATCGAAGCGGACGCCGAACCAACGGCCGAACTCGGACGAATCGCCGATCGCCCGCCAGACCCGGTCCAGCGGAGCGCGGAGCAGAACTTCCTTCTCGATCCGATCAGTACTCATTATTCAACCTCCTCTTGGTCACCTTTCACGGTAACGAGAGGTGTCGATAAATGCAACCATTTAGTTGCCTATCATCGTCACGTCGCCGAGGAGGTCAGCCATCCCCGGATCAGATTGCCGAGGGCGACGGGTGCGTCGTACTGCATCAGGTGGCCAGCCTCGGGCACCTCGGTGAAGGTGGCGCCGGGTATCAGGTCGGCCAGTCGACGACCCGTCTCGAGAGGAATCCACCCGTCGTCGGCGCCCCATACCACCTTCACCGGCATGGACAGATCTCCCAGCCGCTGCTCGTTCTCCACCAGGAATCGTTCGTCGTACTGGGCGATTTGGCGATAGAACGCGGGCTGCCCCGCGTGAGTGATCCATGGAGCAACGAGCGTCGCGAGGTCGCCGTCTCGCAGACGATGGTGGCTCGCGCCTTGGATGTAGGCGCGCAGGATCGCCTCGTGGATGTAGCGGGGAAGCGCGTCGAGCGTCGTCGGATGATCCTGCACGAACCGGAAGAACGGTGAGCCGCTTGGCGGGATCGCGACGACGTCGACCAGCATCAGCGACGCATAGGTAGCCTGCTCGACCAACGTCGCACGCAGCGATACCCCGCCGCCGAAGTCGTGCGCAACGACGTGTGGTCGTTCGAGTTGCCAATGGTCGAGCAGGGCCGTGAACGCCTTGGCATGCGCGTCGAAGTCGACGGCGTGATCACGGTCCTTCGATGACTGCCCATAGCCGGGCATGTCCCACAGGTGCACCGTGAAGTCATCGCTGAGCGCATCCGCGTAGCGCGTCCACACCGCCGAGGAGAACGGAGTTCCGTGGCAGAAGACCACGTCGGGGCCGGTGCCGCCTCGCCCACACGCAATCGTCCGTCCCTGCCACTCAAACCGTTCGGTCAGCTCCATGAATCGAGCCAACCACACCGGCTAGAGCAGCCTCGAGTGCTTGAATTCGCGGATTCGCCTATACCGCGTCGGGGTCCTCGGCGAACGCGTCGGCCGCCTTCTGCGCGAGCTCGATCGCCAGGCGAGCCCACTCCGGCGTGGCGCCGGCCAGCCCACACGCGGGCGTGATGCCGACGCGGTCGTGCAGCACTTCCCGCGAGAAGCCGAGTCGGTCGGTGACGGCAGCCGCTGCCTTGGCTACCTCCCTGGCCGACGGCAGAGCGGCGGGCGCAGTCGACGGCACGACGCCCAACACGACCGTGCGGGCCGATTCGACGAACTCCCCGATACCGTCGAGGTCGGCGGCGGTGAGCGTTGAAACGTCCACGGAAATGGCATGAAGTGTGCTGCGCTGCAATATCTTCCACGGAAGGTCCGATGCGCAGCTGTGCAGGACGACCTCGCCACCCACGGTCGCCACGCACTCGTCGAGGAGCGCAGTGGCCACCGCCTCGTCGACCGGGTGCACCGGCGAGAAGCTGGTCACCCCCGTCAGTCGACCCGCCAGCGCGGCAGGTAGCAGCGGTTCGTCGAACTGGACGACGACCGTCGTCTCGAGCCGTCGGGTCAGCTCGGCCCGGTGGGCCGCCACGCCTTCGGCGAGCGAACCGGCCAGGTCACGCAGCGCGCCGCGATCGGTAATGGCGCGGTGGCCGCCGGGCAGTTCGAGCTGGGCAGCCAGCGTGATCGGGCCGGGCGCCTGGACCTTCACCGTCCGCGTGCTGCCGCGCAACCCGGCTTTCTCCCAGGCCTCCTCGAGTGCATCGACGTCTTCGCCGAGCAGGCTGATGGCGCGGCGGGTCACCGCGCCACGACCGCTGGCGATGCGGTAGCCGCGCGGCACCGTGTCGATGCCGATGGCGACGAGTAACGCGCCGGCGCGACCGATCATGTCGGCCCCCACCCCGCGAGCCGGCAACTCGACCACGTGGGTCAGGGTGTGCAACTCGCCGACCACCACTTCGGCGGCCTCGCGCGCGGACGAGCCTGGCCAGGAACCGATGCCGGTCGCCGCGGCGAAAACACTCACTCGGCCAACAGTATTCGATGGCCAGGCAAACGCGTTAGTCTCAGCCATGCCCGCGTCGGCCAGAACGCTACTGGTGGTGTGTGCCGTAGCCCTGAGCATGGCAGGGACGACGTCGTGCACGCACACCGTCACCGGCAACGCGATCCGGTCGGTGCGGGGCTTCGACGACGAATCTCGATCGCCGGTCGACGTCGACCGCGTTCTGCTCGAACAGTCGCAGATGCGGGCCATCACGGGCGCGGGCGAGGACCTCACGGTGATTCCGAGCATGGACGGCAAGCTGCCCGTCGACATCGATCTGATGGCCGACGCCGTTCCCCCGCCCTGCCGGTGGTACTTCGCCGAGACGCAGACGTTCGGACCCGACGTCGAGGAGTTCCACAAGACGACCTATCAAGACCCGCCAGAAGGGGCGCTGATCTCGCAGGGAGCCGCCGCCTACCGCAACCCGGACGCCGCGCGCCGCGCGTTCGACGGCCTCGTCGAGCTGATGGATCAGTGCGCCTCGACGCCCATCGGCCCGACGCTCGTCGGCGAGCGGACTGCAACGGACGACTCGGTACAGACCCGCACGGGCAACCGGTGCGGGCGCGACTACCGGTTGAAGTCGGTCGTGCTCGTCGAGGTGACGTTCTGCACGTTCCCCGACTCGGTGCCCGACATCGTGCTGACCAACATCATGGAGAAGGTGCCGGGTTAACGCTCCGCGATCCACGTCCGTGCGCGATCGATGGTCGCATCGCGTTCGAATCGGTCCGCCACCCACACCGTGGAGCGAACCGTTCCACGGTCGCCGTAGCGCGCCATGATGTCGACGTGATGGGGCAGGCTGATGAACCGCTCCAAGTCGGCCTCGCTGGCCCACACCGAGATGGAACCGCCACGCGACGTGGCAGGCAGCATCCACAGCCATAGCCCCACCGCTCCGGGCATCGCGTACCAGCCGGCACCCATCCGCAGGCCGTTGACGCCGACGCCAGGGAGTGCCGTTCTGTGATGAGCCAAGAATTCGGTGACGCTGACCACGACGGAATCCTCACCGGGGTCATGGGGTCCGGCCATCCATGGGGTGATCATCGGGGCCGCTACCGCCATGGTGGCGATTCTCGTCGAGGGCATGCCTCTAGGTTGGCCGCTACGATTGGTGTGTGTCACGGTCCAATGCAGAACTATTCGAACAGACCAATTCTGACGACGCCGGCTTCCCGACGGACCTCCTACTCGCCCTGGACCGGTCCGAGCGCCGCGGATTGCGCGAACAGTTGCAGCAGCAATTGCGGTCGGCGATCCAAGAGGGGAAGCTGCCCGCGGGGACGTTGCTTCCCGCGTCACGAACACTGGCAAGCGATCTCGGCGTCGCTCGCAGCGTGGTGGTCGACGCATACGAGCACCTCGTCGCCGACGGCTACCTGGGTGGGCGCCAGGGATCCGGCACCCGAGTTCTGACAACCGCCCAGCCGCCTCTCACAGCGCCAACGGTACGAAGCGAAACGGTCAACGAAGTCCGCTTCGTCGGCGGACTGCCGGATCCGGCACTGTTCCCGCGGGTCGAGTGGCTGCGCCACTACCGGGCGGCGGTGCACGACGTGCCGAATCATGAACTGGGCTACCCAGGTCCGCTCGGTGCCCTGCCGTTGCGAGTGGCACTCGCGAACTACCTGGGCCGGGTACGTGGCGTAGCGGCCGACCCCGATCGGATGATGATCACGGCGGGCCTGACGCAGGCCCTGGTGTTGGTCTGCCGGGCGTTGCGGCGCCGTGGTGTCGAAGCGGTGGCGGTCGAAGACCCGTGCTTCGGGCTGCATCGCGAGGCCATCCTCAACACCGGTCTGCGGGTGACGCCCGTTTCGGTGGACGGCGACGGCATCGACGTGGCGCGGCTGGCGGAACAGAAGGTCGGTGCCGTGTTGGTGGCACCCGCGCATTCGTATCCGACAGGAGCGGTGTTGAGCGCGCAGCGGCGCGCGGCGCTCGTCGAATGGGCTCACGACCACGCTGGGCTGGTCATCGAGGACGACTACGACGCGGAGTTCCGATACGACCGTGCACCGATCGGCGCCCTTCAAGGCCTGGCACCGGAGCAGGTGGCCTATGCGGGGTGTGCGAGCAAGACCCTCACTCCTGCACTGCGGCTGGGCTGGATCGTGTTGCCACGCAGGCTCGTCGACGACGTCATTCGCGAGAAGGTGCTCGACGACATGGGAACGACGATGCTCGAGCAGCTGGCGCTGGCGCGATTCGTCAGCGGCGGTGGACTCACCCGCCATCTCCGTCGGGTTCGTCCGATCTATCGGCGTCGACGCGACGCGACGCTGGATGTGATCTCGACGGCGCTGCCCGGTGCACTGCCCACAGGCGTCGCCGCGGGCTTGCATCTGTACGTGCAGTTGCCGAGTGGAATCGACGAATCGGGCCTCGTCGAGGACGCCCGCCGCCGGGGTCTGCACATCGAGGGAGCGAGTTGGCATTTCAGCGATGCCCGTTCTGCGCCACCGGCTTTGGTTCTCGGCTACGGCTCGATCGACGAGGCCGCGATTCGCAGCGGGCTAGCGTTACTCGGATCGATTTACGACGAGCGACGCTAGCCTTAGCTGTCCGGAGTCGCTGTTCGCACCATGCGGACCTGTTGGCGCCCATACGCTATACGGGTGCACGCGTTGTGGCCGCTGACGGGCCGTTCGGAGGAGACTCAAGCCCACGCAAAAGTTTCGACGACCGTTGATTGAGCGCTTCATAACAGCACGACTTCGAGGACTGATTCCAGCCCGGTGAAGTCGGAGGCGTTGCGGGTTGCCAAGGCTGCATTGTCGGCGACGGCAACCGCTGCGATCATGAGGTCCACCCGGCGGCGCCCGCCCGCTGCCTTTCCGGCCGCGGAGACGGTGGCGCACAGTTCTCGATAGACGTCAGCCTCGCGCTGCGTAAACGGCAGACCGTCTCCGTAGGCGGCACGCAACTTGATCAAGTCCAGTCGAGCACGGGCCGCAACGCTTGGGTCTGGGTGTGTGGTGCCTTCGCTGAATTCGGCGAAAACGATTGCCGAGACGAAGAGTTCGTGGCGTCCAGGTGGCAGTCGGTCCCAGTCAGGCTGTTGGATGAGCAGATTGGTGTCCAGGTGTATGTTCACTCACCCACGTGTCCCGACTCGTTGCGCCCGCGCTCCACGATTCGCAGCATTTCCTGTTCGTAGCTCTCTGGCTTTTGGCTGTCGTACACGCCGGAGCTGACAATCTGATCGGGGGTCGCGCCGCGACGGCGTTCAGGCTCGGCGCCGCGGCCGCTGGCGTCGCCCTTGCCGATGAGGACTCCGGTGTCTTTTCCGTGATTGGTCACGCGGTAGGTCGTTCCGCCTTCTGCCGCTTCGATGATCCGTGAGGCGTGTTGCCGGAGCTCCCGGATTCCAATGCTTTCGACGTCCTGCATCCCGCCAGAGTAGCACAATAGTAGCGCATTTGTAGCACATTGATTCCACTAAACGGGGCGTGCGTAGGTTGGCCAAAGAACGCGGCAGAGCGCGCCGGTAGGGCAGACGTGCACCAACAGGGAGCGCGCCGTTCCAAGGCCTAGGACGTGGTGGCACCGATGGTCGCGCTGCCGATCACTTCGTCGCCGTCGGCATCAGGGCGGTAGAGCACCATCGTCTGCCCGGGGGCCACGCCGCGCAGCGGGCTGCGGAGGGCGGCCATCAGCACTCCGTCGCGCAGTTCGGCGACGGCCGTGGCGAGGCCGCCGTGGGCGCGGACCTGTACCTCGCACTCCACTGGGCCGGTGGGCGCGAAACCTGAAGTGAACACCGGCCGTTCACCGGTCAGCGTCCACACGTCGAGCTCGGCGGCATCGCCGACGTGCACGGTGCCGCTCTCGGCGTCGATTCCGGTCACGTAGCGCGGACGGCCGTCGGGCCCAGGACCTGCGATGCCAAGACCCTTGCGCTGACCGATCGTGAAGCCGTGCACGCCATCGTGTTCGGCCAGCACGGTGCCGCCGCCATCGACCACCGATCCGTGGCGTACCCCGATCCGGGCGCCGAGGAACGCCTGAGTGTCACCGGACGGGATGAAGCAAATGTCATGGCTATCGGGCTTGTCGGCGACGGCCAGCCCACGCTGAGCGGCTTCCTCGCGGATCCGTGGCTTGGGGGTGTCACCGATCGGGAACACCGCGTGCCGCAACTGCTCTGCGGTGAGCACGCCCAGCACGTAGGACTGATCCTTGTCGCCGTCGACGGCGCGGCGCAGGCGGCCATCCGACAGCCGCGCGTAGTGCCCGGTGGCGACGGCGTCGAACCCCAACGCCAGTGCGCGGGCGTACAAGGCCGAGAACTTGATCCGCTCGTTGCAGCGGACGCATGGGTTCGGGGTCTCGCCACGTGCATAGGACTCCACGAAGTCGTCGATCACGTCTTCTTTGAAGCGGTCGGCGAAATCCCAAACATAGAACGGGATGTCGAGGATGTCGGCGACACGTCGCGCATCCCCGGCGTCCTCCTTGGAGCAGCATCCGCGAGAGCCCGTTCGCAGGGTTCCCGGTGCCGACGACAACGCCAGGTGCACGCCGACGACGTCGTGCCCGGCGTCGACCATGCGGGCGGCGGCCACCGAGGAGTCCACACCGCCGCTCATCGCGACCAGAACGCGCATCATCGCCACTACTTTCGTGAACCCGCGCTGGCCAGCGCGGCCTGCCGGGCCCGTGCCACCGCGGCGGGCAACACGGCAATCGCCGCGTCGACGTCGGCCTCGGTGCTGGTGTGTCCCAACGACAGTCGCAGCGATCCCCTGGCACTGGCCGGGTCGGCGCCCATCGCGATCAAGACGTGTGACGGCTGCGCGACTCCGGCGGTACACGCCGAGCCGGTCGAGCACTCGATGCCCTTGGCGTCCAGCAGCATCAGCAGCGCGTCGCCCTCGCACCCGCGGAAGGTGAAGTGCGCATTGCCAGGCAGGCGCTGCGCACCGACGGCGCCATTGAGGTAGACGTCGTCGATCGCGTCGAGAACGCCATCGATCAACCGGTCCCGCAGCGCCGAGATCCTGCACCGGTAGCCGTCGAGTCCATCCACCGCGATGCGGGCGGCTGCGGCCATGGCGACCGCGCCTGCGACATCCGGTGTGCCGGAGCGGACGTCGCGCTCCTGTCCCCCGCCGTGCAGCAACGGCACGCACGCGGTGTCACGGCGCAGCAGCAGGGCGCCGACACCGGTTGGACCGCCGAACTTGTGCGCGGCCACGCTCATCGCCGAAAGGCCACTCGCCGCGAAGTCGACCGGTAGTTGGCCGACCGCCTGGATCGCGTCGCTATGCATCGGAATGTCGAACTCCGCCGCGACGGCCGCCAATTCTGCGATCGGCATGATGGTGCCGACCTCGTTGTTCGCCCACATGATCGAGATCAGGGCGACGTCGTCGTGTTCGGCAAGTGCCTCGCGCAATGCCGCCGCGGTGACCGAGCCGTCGGGGCCGATCGGCAGCCACGTCACCTCGGCGTGCTCGTGCTCGGCAAGCCATTCGATCGCGTCGAGAACCGCGTGGTGCTCGATGGGCGTGGTGATGATCCTGCGGCGGCGCGGGTCGGCGTCACGTCGCGCCCAGAAGATGCCCTTGACGGCCAGGTTGTCGCTCTCGGTGCCGCCGGCAGTGAAGATCACCTCGGACGGCCTGCCGCCCAGCAGCTGGGCCAGCGTCTCGCGCGCTTCCTCCATGCGCCGGCGCGCTGCCCTGCCCGTGGTGTGCAGCGACGATGCGTTGCCGACCGTCGCCAGCACCGCCGTCATCGCCTCGATGGCAGCGGGGTGCATCGGGGTAGTGGCGGCGTGATCGAGGTAGACGGCGCTCATAACCCGCCCAGTTTACGGGCCGGGCCACCGACTGCCCCATTGCACCAACCGCAGTTGATCCACGACCGCCTCAGAAGGGGCGTCCACACCCGCTTCGCCTGCAAACGAGCCGGTCAGGCGACCAGCTTGTGTCCTCCGGTCACGTGAACCGCCCGCGAGGAGGTCCCGCGCACCGCCGACTCGCATCGCGCGGCCAGATCGCGCCGGTCGTCACCCGGCAGCTGCAGCGACTGGACCTGCACGTGGCACACCGTGCGCCTGGCCGTGATCACCCGGCGCACGGAAGCCATCAGCGAGTCGTCGCCGATGAACGCGGGCACGGTCGACGGCGCACCGTCGCGATGGTGGTAGGTCAGGCGCAGCGGCTGCACCGGGCGGCCCGCGTCGACTGCGGACTGGAACATGGCCGGCCGGAACGGGCCGTAGCCCAGTCCGCACCACGTGGTGCCCTCCGGGAACGCCACGACGGTCTGCCCGGCCCGCAGTCTGTCGGCGACGGCCTGCACCACGGCGGGAAGGCGGCGCAGGTTGGCCCGTTCGATCGGGATGACCTTCATGAGGCGTGCCAGGAAGCCAAGTGCGGGCCAGTCCACCAGGTCGGCGCGCGTCACGAACGAGCCCGGCAATACGGCACCGATGGTGAACACGTCGACCCAGGACACGTGGCCGCTGACCACCAGCACGCCGGACAGGTTGCGAATCGGGCCACCGGACACCGTGATTCGCACCCCGAGGCATCGCAACATCATTCGGCAGTAGATGCGCTGGGCCTTAGACTTGCCGGGCATGGGAACCGCGAGCAGCGCAGCCGCGGGGAGGATCACCATGGCGCACGCGATGCGGACCGAGGTGCGCAGTGCGACGACCGCGCGTCGAGATCCGTGTGAGGCGTCGCACCGGATGCAGGAGGAGTCGCAGGACGCCCGCGGCAGCCACGGGTTGTCGGTCAGCGCGTGACTGCTCATCGTGACGCTCCGTCGCCCAAGCTGGTAGCCATGGCCCCTGCCATTTCGTCGGCCTGGGAGACCGAACGCAGTCTCTTGAGGTAGCGCACGTCGGCCTGACTCTTGTCCAGCAGTGCAGGGAAGTCGCCTACCCCGAAGTCGGGGTCGTGGGCGGGGTCGCCGCAGACCCGCGCACCCAGGCGCAGGTAACCGCGCATGAGTGGTGGAACGGTCAGCCGGCCAGGCGGTTCGATGTCTTCGAGGCCTCTGCCGTCCACCGTCACCGGCCGGTACGGGTGCACGACGTACTCGGAGGCATGCCTGCGCCGGACGAAGTCGCGGACACCGCGGATCTGGGTGCCCGGCGTCTCGTCGGGACCGCCCTGGACCGGGACCGACACGCAGCCGGTGACGTAGTCGTATCCGCAGCGATCGAGGTAGGCCAGGATTCCGGCCCACATCAGCAGGACCACGGCGCCGTTGCGGTGGTCGTCGCGGACCACGGCGCGGCCCATCTCGACCAGCGACGGCCGCAGCGGGTCGAGCGCGCTGACGTCGAATTCCGTTGCCGTGTAAAGGCCGCCAGCGGCGATGGCGCCGGGTGGCGGAAGCATCCGGTAGCACCCGACGAGTTCACCGGAGGTGTCCTCGCGAACGAGCAGGTGATCGCAGAACTCGTCGAAGCGGTCGGCGTCACGACCACCGGAGTCGCCCTTGAGCTCGAAGCCCGGTTCTGAGGTGAACACCTGGTGACGGAGTCGCTGCGCGGCGTCGACGAGGTCTGGGTCGGTGGACAACAGCAGGGTGTAGCGCGGCCCGGTCACGTCCGAGGCGGCGGCGTCGGTTTCATCAGCGGCTATGAGTACGGATGCAGTGCTCATGAGGTGCACGTTCGCTGAGTCGTCGGGCCTGATGGCAATCAGGGCGTGACGTGTTCGTGCACTCTGGGTGACGAGTTGCCCTCGAGCAGGTCCCGAAAAGTGCTACTTCGGCGCAGTTTCGCCCGGTCAGCGACCGCTAACGCGCCGAATCACCCGATCAGGTGTGCTGCGGCTCATAGCCTTCGATCGCCTCGACCTTGTCCGCTGACGCGCTCTGAGGGTCGAATTCGTAATTCAGCCACTCGCGGGCCAGCCGCCGGGCCAGTTCCAGGCCCACGACCCGCTGCCCGAAGCAGAGCACCTGGGCATTGTTCGACAGCACCGACCGCTCCACCGAGAAGCTGTCGTGCGCGGTGACGGCCCGGATGCCAGGAACCTTGTTCGCGCTGATCGCCACGCCCAACCCGGTGCCGCACACCAGCAGCGCTCGGTCGGCCTTGCCCTCGGCGACCAGCCGGGCGGCCGCAACGGCGACGTGCGGATAGGCGGTGTGCTCGTCGGCGCCTACACCGACGTCGATGACCTCGCCGACGCGGTCATCGGCCAACAGATCGCCCTTGAGCGACTCCTTGTACTCGAATCCGGCGTCATCGCAACCGACGACGATGCGCAGTGGGGTCATGAGACGTCTCCCTTCGCAGTCAGGACGAAGCACTCCGCGACCGCGTGTGCGCACATCGCCAGCGACGTGGCGCCCGCATCGACGGTGCCGACGCTGCGTTCGGCCAGCGGACGAGCCCGACCGACCTTGGGCCGCAATTCCGCAGTGGCGCTGGCGGCGTCGGTGGCGACGTCGGCGGCCGACCGCCACGCCTGCTGCCACGGCTCACCGGCCGCGACCCCGCGCTGCAACTCGTCGACGAACGGCAGCAGCGCATCGAGCATGGTCTTGTCCCCCGGCGCCGCGCCGCCGAGCCGAACCAGCGCGTCGTACCCGTCACGCATGCCTGCGCCGACCGCGTCCGAGTCCGGCCGGCCGGTGTCACCGAGCCGCGCACCCAGCGCGTTGAGCAGCGCACCCCACAGCACGCCGGAGGTGCCGCCCGCCTTCGACGCCCACTCCTTGCCTGCTGCAGTGAGCACCGAACCCTGACCTGCGCCGTCCTGCACGGCTTTTGCGGCGGCATCACGCGCGGCAGCGGACCCCTTGACCATGCCGCGACCGTGGTCGCCGTCACCGGCGACGGCGTCGATGCGGCCCAGTTCGTCTTCGGCGTCGGCCAGCATCGCGGCCATCGCGTCCAGCGCCCTGGCGACGAGTGCTCCCCCGGAGCGGCCGTCGTCGTCGGCGAGTTCGGCCAGATGCGGTGTGACGACGGCTGCGTCGGCGGCATCGGTGCGGCGCTCACCCGAATCGGACGTGGCCGCAACGCCCTTGCGGTAGGCCGGGGTGTCGGCCGGTGCGGTCCAGTACTTCTCGAGTTCGTCGTCGAGCCACATCACGGTCAGCGAGCAGCCTGCCATGTCCAGGCTGGTGACCAGTTCACCGACCTCGGGTTCGACGATCTCGTAGTCACGTTCGCGGAGCAGGCGCGCCATCGTGCCCCACACCACGAACAGCTCCTCGTACTTGGTGCGGCCAAGACCGTTGAGGATCACCGCGATTCGCTTCGATGCGGTGGCTGGCCGGTCGTCGAGCACCCCGTCGACGAGCGTCACCGCCAGATCGGCGGCCGACGGCATCGGTTCGTCGGCCACTCCTGGCTCGCCGTGAATGCCGAGGCCGACGCCCATCTGATTGTCGGGGACGGTGAACAACGGATGGTCGGCGCCGGGCAGCGTGCAGCCGTCGAATGCGACACCCAAGGTCCGGGTGGCGGCATTGGCGGCTTCCGCGACGCGGATGACACCCGCCAGGTCCAGCCCGTCCTCCGCGGCCGCGGATGCACATTTGAAGACGGTGAAATCGCCTGCGATGCCGCGCCGTTTGGCCTCCTCGCCCTTTGGCGCGCTGGCGATGTCGTCGGTGACGGCGAAGTAGTGCGCATCGATGCCCTCGCTGCGCAACTGGGTGACGGCAAGGCCGAAGTTCATCACGTCACCGGCATAGTTGCCAGTGGTGAGCAGCACTCCGGCGTCGCCGTGCGCGGCACGGGCCACCGACGCGGCATCCTCGGCCGATGGCGAGGTGAAGATGTTGCCGACCACTGCACCATCGGCGAAGCCGGTTCCGACGGTTCCGCAGAACGCCGGGTAGTGCCCGGATCCGCCACCGATCACCACGGCCACCTTGCCTGGCGGGGTCTCGCGTGCCCGGACCACTCCGCCGGGCACCCCGACGACGTAGGACGCGTTGGCGTCGAGGAATCCGGCGAGCATGTCCTCGGTGAACCGGGCGGGATCATCGAACAGCTTGGTCATCGGAGTCGCTCCCCCGTGTCGGTGTCGAACAGGTACACCCGCTCGGGCGGAGCGTTCACCACGACCCGCCGTTCGGGCTCGTAGCTCTCCTGACCGGGTGTCTGCACGACGATGCCCTCCTCCACTCCGGCGACGGTGCTGGTGGCCAGCCCGAACTCGAGAAGGTGCTCGAAATAGGCCACGGTGGAGCGGATCCCGAGGCCGTGCCCGGTGGATAGCTCGCAGTCCTGCGGCCGGATCCCAACCGTGACCCTGGTGCCGTCGGCGATCCCGGTCGCCGCGGTCTCCAGAACGTCTGCACCCGAGCCGATCTCGACGCGCAGCCGGCCGTTCTCGGCCCGGACGGTTCCGCGCAGCACGTTGATCTGCGGCTCACCGACGAACTGGGCGACGAACAGGTTCGCGGGGTCGTCGAACACCTCGTCGGGGGTGCCGAACTGTTGCACCACCCCGGCGTCCATCACCGCGAGCCGATCGGCCAGCGACAACGCCTCGACCTGGTCGTGGGTGACGACGATGGTGGTGTAGCCGAATTCGCGCTGCAGCACGCTTCAGTTCGCGACGGACCCGTTGGCGTGCAGAGGCATCGAGGTGACTCAACGGCTCGTCGAGGAGCAGCACCGGGGGATTCCTGACCAGTGCCCGCGCCAGCGCGACGCGCTGCTTCTGACCGCTGGACAGGCCGGCGGGCCGCAGCTCGAGCAGGTCGTCCATCTCCAGTCGTTGGCTGATCGATCCGACCATCTGCTCGGCGCCCTTCACCTTGCGCGCCTTCAGCCCGTACAGCAGATTCTCGCGGACCGACAATGGCGGGTATAGCGCGTAGCTCTCGAAGCCGACGCCGATGCCGCGCTTGGATGCGGGCAACTGCGAGACCTCCCGGTCGCCGATGCGGATCGATCCGCTGGTCACGGTCTCCAGGCCGGCGATCATCCGCAATGTGGTGGTCTTCCCGCAGCCGGACGGACCGAGCAGCGCGACCAGCTCGCCCGGTTCGATCGCCAGGTCGATGCCGTTGACTGCGGTGACGCTCTCCCTGCCGCGGGAGGCGTAGGTCTTCACCAGGTCGGTCAGCGCCAGACTCTGCGCGGTGGTGGTGGCCGGGCGTTCGGCCGTGGTGGTCGCGCCAGGGGCAGGAGCGGAGCGACCGGGGGAATTCATCACAGGACGGCCTCCAGAGTGTTGTCGTCCGCACCCAACCGTGCGGTGTCACCGTCGCCCGCTGCGAAGACGTGAACGTCGTTGTCGGCGACCGTCATCGACACCCGGGAACCCTCGCCGACGCCTTCGCGGCCCGACGACAGCACGATGAGTTGCTCACCTCCGACGTCCACCGTCAGCTCGATGTTGCGGCCGAGACGCTCGGCCAGCCGCACCGGGCCACTCAGCCGGGCCGACGTCGATTCCGCACCGACGACGTGGATGTCGCAGGGCCGCAGCCCCACCCGCACCCGGTCGCCCGTCGAGCGGCGGACATCGGCAGGCAACGGCAGGTCGAACGCGGCGGAGTCACTGCCCAACCGGATCCGGCCGTCGTCGACGACGCCGTCGAGGATGTTGATCTCGGGCTGCCCGAGGGCACGCGCGACGAACGTGTCCGCGGGCCGACGCCAAATCTCCTCGGGCGTACCGATCTGTACGAGCGAGCCCTCCCGCAGGACGGCGATCCGATCCCCGAGCGCCAGCGCCTCCTGGTAGTCATGGGTGACGTAGACCGTCGTGGTCTTCGACATCGCCCCGAGTTGCTTCAGCTCGGCGCGCATCGCCGCCCGCAGTTTGGCGTCCAGGTGACTCAGTGGTTCGTCGAGCAGATAAACGTCCGCGGGCCGCACCAGCACGCGGCCAAGGGCCACCCGCTGCCGCTGCCCGTTGGACAGCTCCCGCGGAAAGCGCTTGAGCAGAGCGTTGATTCCGAGTGTCGTGGTCACCTGGTCGATCCGCTCGGCGCGTTGCGCATCGCTGAAACGCCCCGACCGCCCAGATCTCAATGGCGAGGCCAGGTTCTCGCTGACGGTCTTCTGCGGGTACAGCGCGTAGCTCTCGAAGGCCATCGCGACGTTGCGGTGGTACGGCTCGACCCTGGTGACGTCGTTGCCACCGATGGTCACCGTGCCTGCGTCGATGTCGACGAGGCCGGCGATCGACTTCAGCGTCGTCGTCTTGCCTGCGCCACTGGGGCCCAGGATGACGAAGAACTCGCCGTCGACGATGTCGACCGAGAGGTCGGTCACCGCCCTGGTCTTTCCGAAGGACTTGGACAGGCCCTTGAGCGATACGGTGGCCATCAGGCCTTCACCGCCCCGAATGACAGCCCCCGCACAAGGTATCTCTGGATGGTGAGGGCGAGGATCAGTGGCGGCAGCGCGGCGATGATCGCCGCGGCGGCCGTCAGGTTGTAGTACGCCTGCCCACCACCGCCGAGGAACTTGGTGATCGCGACGGTGACCGTGCCCGCGTTGCTATCGGCCAGAATCAGCGGGAACACGTAGTTGTTCCAGGCGAAGATGAACGCCAGCAGCGCCGCAGCCGCGATGCCGGGACGCACGATCGGCAGCGCCACCATCACGAATGCCCGCGTCCTGGTGTAGCCGTCCAGCAGCGCCGCCTGCTCCAGATCGGCTGGCAGGTCCTCGAAGTAGGACCGCAGGATCCACACCACCAACGGCATGGTGACCAGCTGTAACACCCAGATCATGCCGACCTTGGTGTCGAACAACCCGATCTGGTTGTAGATCACGAAAAGCGGGACGATGACCATCAGCTCGGGCGCGAACCGGAACGACAACATCTGGAACATCAAGTCGTTGCTGCCCTTGTACTTCCAGCGGCCAGCCGCGTATGCGGCGGGAATGCCGATCACCAGCGAGACGATCACAGCGCCACCGCAGTTGAGCAGGCTGGTCAGCAGTGCGGCCTTGAAGTCGACGCTGGTCATCTGGGTGCCCTTGTCGGACAGCACCGTCGCGAAGTTCGACCAGGTCGGGCTGAACTGGAAGTAGGTGGTGGTCTGCTCCTCGGCGTTCTTCAGCGCAAGGATCACCATCCACGCAATGGGGAAGAGCGAGAACAGGAACCAGCCGATCAGACCGACGTCGGCGACCACCGATCCCAGCGACAGCCGCTTCTGGCCGGGCAGGAGTTCACTTCGGCCCGGCCTGAATTTGGTGAGGTTCATGGTCTTAGGACTCCGCTCCCGCAGCGCGGCGCTGCGCCTTTCCGAGCACGCTGACCAGGTAGCGCGCGGTGATGAACACGATGATCCAGAGCAGCAGCATGTAGGTGCTGCCACGGGAGTAGTCGAGGTTGATGATCGAGTCCTCGAACGCGCCGATCTGCAGCGTCCGGGTGGCCACCCCCGGGCCGCCGGCCGTGAGCACGTAGATGTGGTCGAAGACCTTGAGGTTGTCCATGAATCGGAAGATCACCGCGACCAGGATGTAGGGCCACAACATCGGCAGCATCAGCTTGCGGAACATGTAGAACCAGCTGGCACCGTCGACCTCCGAGGCCTCGAACGGCTCCTTGGGCAGGGACCGGATACCGGCCAGCACCAGGATCGCCACGAACGGCGTGAAGATCCACAGGTCCACCAGGATCACCGAGAACAGCGCGGTGCTGCTGGACAGCCAGTCGAACGTGTTGCCAAGCCCCAGAACGTGATTGAGGATCCCGAACTGCGGATTGAACATCAGCTTCCAGATGACGCCGGCGATCACCGGTGCGATCATCAGCGGCAGGATCAGAACCTTCTCGAAGATCTTGCCGATGAACGACGAGCGGTTGAGCAACAGCGCCAGGCCGACGCCGAGCGTCGTCTCCACCGCAGTGGCGACGACGGCGAAGATGGCCGTGGTCCGCACGCTCGACCAGAAGACCTGATCGCCGAGGACCGACTTGAAGTTGTCGAACCAGACGAAGTGCGGGTTCGGGTTGACCGCCGCATAATTCAGGAAGGCGTAGTACGCACCGACCACGAACGGGTAGAGGATGCCGATGACGATTACCAGCGCGGGGATCGACAGTAGGTAGGGCCGCAGTTTGCGCCGCCACGTGGGGATCTCGGGTAGCACACGGCTCGGCGCCTTGGCAGGTTGCTCCGGTCTGGTCGCCTGCGCCTTGGGTGTCTGCGTTGTCATGTATGCCAGAGCTCCTAGAGGTTGACCTTGGAGGTGTTGGTCTTGGCGAGGCTGCGCAACCGCGACGCGGCGTCGTCACCGCCGTAGATGTCCTGCAAGGCGACGGCCCAGTTCTGGGTCGTGTCGAAGAACTTCTTCTGCGGGGTGAACTGGATCTTCGAGGACCCGATGACGGTTTCGAAGGCCTCGAGATAGCCGAACTGATCGGCGGCCACCCGCTTGAAGGTGGTGTCGAACACCGACTTTCGCACCGGATCTGCGTAGGTGCCGCCCTCGACGGCCTTGTTCATCGACTCCTTGCCGGTCGCCCACTGGATGAACAACCAGGCAGGCAGCTTGTTCCGGGAGTTGGCGCTCATCGCCCAGCTCCAGGTCCACAGGTTGGTCTTGTAGTTGCCGTCCGACCCCGCCGGTCCGGCGTACCAGCCGAGATTCCCGGCTTCCTTGCTAGCACCTGGCTTGTTCTTCGGGTAGGTGGCGCTATCGGCGTCGAAGACCATCATCGCCTTGCCGTCGCCGAGATCGCCCGTGGCATTGGGATAGTCGTAGGTCGTCCACGACGTCGGCCCGGCCCTGTGCTGCATGTCGATCCACTTCTTGGTGAAGTCGATCGCCGTGTCGCTGTCCATCTCTGCGATCAGGTCGGAGCCGTTGAACGTGTAGTCGACCGCCCCCGACCGGCTGTACTGCGTCATGAAGCCGGGGTGGATCGTGGCCCACGACTTCGATCCGCGGGTGGAGATGCCGTACCGATTCTCCGAGCGGTCGGTCAGGTCGACCGCGAGCTGAATGAAGTCGTCGAAGTTGTTCGGCAGCTTGGTGATGCCGCGCTGATCGAAGTAGGCCTTGTTGTAGGCGACGACGTTGTTCTCGAAACCCCAAGGGATGGCCCACTGCCCGCCGGTGCCCAACGGGTTGCCCGTGACGAAGTCCCAGCGGGTCGAGGTCCGAAGGCCGTCGAAGATGTCCTCGAAGTCGTACTCGGCGTTGGTGGCCGAACTGTTCTGCAGCCACGGGTTGAGATCCTCGATCCACCCTGGCGGACCGTACTGCCAGATGAAGTAGGCGCCGAGCATGAACGCGTCGTGCTTACCGGACCCACCGGCGAGCTCGGTGTTCAGCTTGGTGAAGTAGTCGGCCTCCGGCACCAGGTCGACGTTGACCTTGATGCCGGTGAGGTCGGTGAACTCGGCAAGCAGCGGCTGGTACGACAGCTGATACGGGTGCGGGGTCTGCAGGATGTTGATGGTCTGCCCGGACGCCTTCTTCCAGTCGAACCCACCGCTGACCGCGGAGGACCCGTTCGGGGCGCTGGGCTTGCCGCCGACGCCGCAGGCGCTGAGCACCGGCAGGCTCGCCGCGGCGGCACCGGCAACGCCCAACGCCGCCAACATGTTCCGCCGCGACATCTGCGGGCCCCTTGCGGGAACTCGGTCAACACTCATCTTCGACGACGTCCTTAGTTCGGATGGGTCAGGCGGGGATCAGGGAGACCTTCACCGATTCCTTGCCACTGGCGACGAGGTCCAGACCCTTCTGGAAGTCGCTCAGTGGTAGCTGGTGGGTGCAGATCTGGTCCATCGGCAGGACACCGGATTCGATCATCCGGATCGCAGCGGGCCAGCAGTACGGGCCGAGGTGGGCTCCGAGGACGTCGAGTTCCTTGTCGTCGCTGATGATGCTCCAGTCGACGGTGACGTCGCTTCCGAAGACGCCGTACTCGACGTAGCGGCCGAGCTTGCGCAGCGCGTTGAGGCCCTGCGGTACCGCCGACGGGTGTCCGGTGCCCTCGAGGTAGACATCGGCGCCGTATCCGTCGGTCAGGCCCTTGATGATCGCCACCGCATCCTGTTCGGCGATGTTGATGGCGATGCCGGCGCCACACTTCTTGGCCAGCTCGAGCTTCTCCGGCGCCATGTCGAGCGCGATGACGTGCATCGGGTTCTTGGCGCGAGCGCCGGCGATCATGCCGAGGCCGATGGGCCCGCAACCCGCCACCACGACGGTGTCCTCGAACGTGATCTGCGCCCGCTCGACGGCGTGTAGCGAGCAGGACAGCGGTTCGACGAAGGCCGCGTGGGCGGGCGGGATGTCCCCGGAGATCTTGTGCACCAATGCTTCTACGGGATAGGTCATGTACGTGGCCATGGCGCCGGGCGTCCGGCGCTTGAAGCCGTAGAGATCGTGCGGTTGGCACATGTGGTACTGGCCGCGCTTGCAGAAGCGGCACTCCCAGCAGGGCACGATCTGCTCGGACGTCACGCGGTCACCGACGGCGATGCCCCACCTGTCCGCGGCCGCGTCGTCGAGTTCGACTACGCGGCCGACGAATTCGTGTCCGGGGATCACCATCGTCTCGGTCCAGGCCGGGCGGTTCTCGTCGCCCCAGAACTTGGCGGCACCGTGGTAGCACTTCAGGTCGCTGGCGCAGATGCCGACGGCCTCAACCCGTACGAGCGCCTCGCCTGGCTTGCGTTGGGGAACGGCTACCTCTTCGAGGCGGTAGTCGTTCGGTCCGTGGACGACGACGGCCTGCATCTTCTCGGGGATCTGATCGGTCATCATCGGCTCCTTCTCGTGTGGCTGGGGTCACAGTATCGAGCTCCTGCACATTTGTCCAGAACGATTGTTCACAAAGATTCTCTCCAGAACATATGTGCAGGGTCGATTTTTCGGTGCCATACTCGGCTCATGCCCCGGTCGGCCCAGAACACCCCGCTGAACCAGCTCGGTGCCAGTACTGCGGCCACCGCGTCACCCGATGGCGAGGGCAGCCACTTTCCGGCATCGCTGCTGTACACCGCGGCGCGGCTGTACTACGAGGACGAGGCCACCCAGGCCGAGGTGGCCGAGCAGCTCGGCACCAGCCGCGCCACCGTGAGCCGGTTGCTGTCCGAGGCGAAGCGGCAGGGCATCGTGCGCATCGAGGTGGTGCCGCCCGAGGAGGCACGCCCTGACGATCTCGCCGATCGGCTGGCCCGCGCGCTCAGTCTGACCTCGGTGTACCTCAGTCCCCCGCTGCCCGCTCCCGGCACGGGCCGCACCGTCGTCGACGTGATGGGCCGCGTGCTGGCACCCGCAGTCGGCCGCGCCCTGAGCGAAGCGGGTCTGTTGCCCGGCGACGTGCTACTGGTGTCGTCGGGGCGCACGGTGTACGAGGTCGCACAGTTCGACCTGACTCCGCTACCCGGGGTCGTGGTCGCGCCGACGGTCGGCGGGAACGACCAGCCGGAAGACTGGTACCAGACCAACGAGATCACCCGACTGGTCGCCAATCGTGTTGGCGGGCGGGCCAACTATCTCTTCGCCCCCGCCCTTCCCGGCGAAGAGCTGTACCAGTCACTGCTCAACGATCCGAGCATCCAACGGGTCCTGCACCTGTGGCCGCAGGCCCGGTGCGTGCTCATGGGCATCGGCGCCCCGCCACTGTCGCGCTCGGACATCCCGCGGTTCGTGCCGACCGGATCGACGTCGCTTCGCGCTGCGGTCGGGGACGTGTGCTCCCGGTTCTACGACCGCGACGGCGCACCGGTCGACTTCGAGGGAGCGGAACGCCTCATCGCCGTCGAACTCGATGCGCTGCAGCACATCCCGGTGACCATCGCCGTCGCCGTCGGCAAGGAGAAGATCGATTCGATCGTCGCAGGCGCCCGCGGCGGTTACTTCACCCACCTCGTCACCGATCCCGCGACGGCCACCGAGATCCTGGCCAGCGGGACCCTCGACGCACGTGCGTGACGGCTACTCGCCGGGTTGGGCGTCCCGTCCGCCGATCGCGCCGAGGCCGTGCACCAGTTCCCTGGTCGCCGGATAGAGTCCCCGCCACACGCCGTAGAGCTCGTCGTACAGTACGCGGTTGGCCGGGTTGGGCGTGATCTCGCGATCGATCCTGGCCCAATCGGTCTCCGGCGCAACGAGTCCCACACCGATCGCCGCCATCAGGGCGTCGCCGTAACTGGCGCCGATGGCCTGCTCGGGAACCAGCTGCGGGCGCCCCGTGATGTCACTGACGGCCTGCGCCCAGACCGGGCTCTGCAGACCGCCGCCGACCGCGACGGTGCGAACGCCGGTGTGCGCGTCGTCGAACATCTCCAGGATCTGCCTGATGCCGAAGCCGATGCCCTCGTACGCCGCGCGGAACAGGTGGCCGCGACCGTGCCGAAGGGTCAGCCCGGCGAACAGTCCCCTGGCCTGCGGATCGAAGACCGGAGTGCGCTCCCCCGCCAGATACGGTAGGGCGATCAACCCTTCGCTGCCCGGGGGCACCGCTGCCGCCTCGGCCATCAACGTGCCGAAATCCGCACCGCCGGTGACCGTTTGCAACCAACTGATCATGCTGCCCGCCGTCGAGGTGCCCGCGGCCAGGGCCAGTGACCCGCGTTCCATGCCCGCCGTCGTCCACAGTGCGGGATCGCTGTGGTACTCGCCGATGATCTGGACGAGGAACATCGTCGAGCCGTACATCAGCATCTGATCGCCAGGACTGCGGACGCCCACCGAGAACGCCTCGGCGTACGCATCGACCGTGCCCGCCACCACCGGCGTGCCCTTCGGGATGCCGGTCGCGGCAGCAGCTTCGGCGTGCACCGTGCCGACGACGTCGCTGGGCCAGACCAGCCGCGGCAACGGCAGATGACCGCAGATCCGCTTCGCCCACTCGGTGTTCCAGTCGAAGTCGCGAGTCACGTACATCGGATCGCACTGGCTCGCGGTGTGGTGATCGAGCACGTACTCACCGGTGAGCTTGGCCGCGATGTACGAGTTCGACCCATACCAACCCGTCGCACGGTCGAACACCCGCGGCTCGTGGCGCCGGACCCATTCCAGCTTGGGTCCGACCGCCTGACTCGACAGCAGGGTGCCTGCCCGATCCAGGATCGCGTCGGCGCCGAATTCCTCGGTCAGCGACTCGATCTCGGCGCTCGCCCTGGTGTCGACGCCGTACATGATCGCCGGCCGCAATGGCGTCAGCGCATCGTCGCAGAGCACCAGGCACGGGCCGACACCGCTCACGCACACGCCGGCCAGCGTCGAGCCGGATGGCATCTCGCCGGTCAGCCGGGTGCTGATGTCGCATACGTCGCGCCACCACGTCGACTCGGCGTCGACCTCGGCCCAGCCGGGGCGCGGCAAGTCCATGGTGTGCGACTGCGTCGTCGACGCAATGACCACACCCGAGGTGTCGACGAGGACGCCCTTGGTGCTTCCGGTGCCCATGTCGATTCCGAGAAGCAGGTCCACGCCGGAAACCCTACGTGGACCCGTTCCCCATCGCGTGAACAGACGCAAATGGCCCTGAATCGACCGGATTCAGGGCCATTTGCTGGAGCCGCTTGCGGACTGCTCGCGCAGAGAAACTATCCCTTGCGGGCCTTGACCTTCTCGGTGAGCTGCGGGGTGACCTTGAACAGGTCACCGACGATGCCGAGGTCGGCGATCTCGAAGATCGGCGCCTCCTCGTCCTTGTTCACCGCGATGATGGTCTTCGACGTCTGCATGCCCGCCCGGTGCTGGATGGCGCCGGAGATGCCGAGCGCGATGTACAGCTGCGGCGACACGGTCTTGCCGGTCTGGCCGACCTGGAACTGGCCCGGGTAGTAGCCCGAGTCGACTGCGGCACGGGATGCGCCGACTGCGGCGCCCAGCGAGTCGGCCAGCGCCTCGACCACCGCGAAGTTCTCGGCACTGCCGACACCGCGACCACCCGACACGACGACCGTCGCCTCGGTCAGCTCCGGACGGTCACCGGCCTCAACCGGTTGGCGAGCGGTGATCTTCGTCGCGTTCTCTGCCACCGCAGGCACCTCGACGTTGACCACTTCACCGGCACCGGCGGACGGTGCGGCCTCGACGGCGCCTGGGCGCAGCGTGATCACCGGGGTGTCGCCAGTGGCCTGGGCGTCGACGGTGAACGCGCCACCGAAGATGGAGTGGACGCCGACGGCGCCTTCCTTGATCTCGACGGCGTCGACCAGCAGGCCGGAGCCCAGACGGGCGGCCAACCGGCCGGCGATCTCCTTGCCGTCGGCGTTGGCGGCCAGCACGACGGCCGCCGGGGCGGCGGTCTCGACCAGCGCAGCCAGCACGTCGACGACCGGGGTGACCAGGTAGCCCTCTACGTCGTCGGACTCGGCGACGTAGACCTTCGCAGCGCCGGCCTCCTTGAGTCCGTCGATCAGCGGCGCGGCAGTGCCCGGGGCACCGACCACGACGGCGGACGGCTCGCCCAGCACACGGGCGGCGGTGATCAGCTCGGCGCTGACCTTCTTCAGCGCTCCATCAGCGTGCTCGGCGAGCACCAATACTTCAGCCATGACTTAGTCAGCCTCTTTTGCTTGAGAAGTGTTCGGGGTTATGGGGTTTAGATGATCTTTTGCGCGACGAGGTAGTCGGCGATTGCGGTGCCGCCCTCGCCCTCGTCGGTGACCTTCTCGCCCGCGGTCTTGGGCGGCTTCGGCGTGGCCGACAGCACCTTCGAGCCGGCGTTCGCGACTCCGACCTCGTCGGCCTCGACACCGATCTCGGCCAAGGTCAGCGTGGTGACTTCCTTCTTCTTGGCGGCCATGATGCCCTTGAAGGACGGGAAGCGCGGCTCGTTGATCTTCTCGTTGACGGAGATCACGGCGGGCAGAGTGGCCTCGAGGGTGAACACACCGTCGTCGGTCTCGCGCTCACCGGTGACCTTGTCGCCATCGACCGTCACCTTGCGCAGGTGCGTCAGCTGCGGCAGACCGAGGTACTCGGCGATGACCGCGGGCACTGCGCCGCCGACGCCGTCGGTGGCCTCGTTGCCTGCGATGACCAACTCGGTGCCCTCGATGGTGCCCAGCGCGCGGGCCAGAGCCCAGCCGGTCTGGATCACGTCGGAGCCGTGCAGCCCGTCGTCGAGCAGGTGGACCGCCTTGTCGGCGCCCATCGACAGGGCCTTGCGGATCGCCTCGGTGGCGCGCGCGGGGCCTGCGGTCAGGACGGTGACCGTGCTCTCGCCGCCCTGCTTCTCCTTGATCAGCAGTGCTTCCTCGACGGCGCGCTCATTGATCTCGTCGAGCACGGCGTCTGCAGCCTCACGGTCGAGGGTGAAGTCGCCGTCGGTCAGCTTGCGCTCCGACCACGTGTCAGGGACCTGCTTGATCAGGACCACGATGTTCGTCATGAGTCTGGTTCGTCCTCCTCGATGAGGCCGCAGCGCGGCCTGCACTACCACGATTGATACAACCAGCGTCATGTTACTCGTCGGTAACTTTAGCCGGTTTGCAGGATCACCATAGCTGGTCGAAGTTCGCCATCCGGCCGCCCCTTAGTTCGACGAACTATTCGCGAACGATCGGTGACGGGTTAGCCTGCCTTCCAATGAGCGCATTTTCGCCCCTCGAGCCCTCGGCCGACGCCACCATGCCCCTGACCGGGGAACGCACGGTGCCCGGCCTGGCCGAGGAGAACTACTGGTTCCGCCGCCACGAGGTGGTCTACCAGCAGTTGGCCGGCCGGTGTGCAGGGCGTGACGTGCTCGAGGCGGGCTCGGGTGAGGGCTACGGCGCCGACCTGATCGCGGGCGTCGCACGCCGCGTCGTCGGACTGGACTACGACGAATCCGCCGTAGCCCACGTCAAGGCCCGCTACCCGCGGGTGGACATGCTGCAGGGCAACCTCGCCGACCTGCCGTTCGAGGCTGGCACGTTCGACGTCGTGGTCAACTTCCAGGTGATCGAACACCTGTGGGATCAGGGGCAGTTCGTCGCGGAGTGCGCCCGTGTGCTGCGCCCGTCGGGAGTTTTGCTGATGTCGACCCCCAACCGCATCACGTTCTCCCCCGGCCGTAACACCCCGATCAACCCCTTCCACACCCGCGAACTCAACGCCGCCGAGCTCACCGAATTGCTCACCGACAACGGGTTCGCGGTGGAGGCCATGCTCGGGGTCTTTCACGGCCCCCGGCTGGCCGAGCTGGATGCCCGCCACGGCGGGTCGATCATCGACGCGCAGATCGACCGCGCGCTGGCCGATGCACCGTGGCCCGCCGAACTCCTCGCCGACATCACCTCGATCCGCACCGACGACTTCGACCTCCTCGAGGCTCGGGATATCCCCCGGTCGCTTCGCTCTCCCCCGCAAGCGGGGGGACCCCCAGCGCCGGCCTCTCGCGACATTGACGAGAGCCTCGACCTGGTGGCGATCGCGGTGCGACGTGACTGACGACCGCGCATCGGACGCGCCGGAGGTACCCGGACTCTTCACCCTGGTCCTGCACACCCACCTACCGTGGCTGGCTCATCATGGCCGCTGGCCCGTCGGCGAGGAATGGCTCTACCAGTCGTGGTCGGCGGCCTATCTGCCACTGATGCGGGTGCTGCGCACGTTGTCGTCCGAGGGCCGTAGCCACCTCGTCACCCTCGGCATGACGCCGGTGGTGACCGCCCAACTCGACGATCCGTACTGCCTGACGGGCATGCAGCACTGGCTGGCGAACTGGCAGCTGAGGGCCAGGGAAGCCGCGACCACCAGGGCCGCCGGGGAAGGTACCGCGTACGACGCGCCGGAAGCGTTGCGCGCGTTCGGTGTTCGCGAGTACGACGAGGCCGGCCGAGCATTGGACGACTTCGCCGTGTCGTGGCGTCACGGTGGCAGCCCGCTGCTGCGTGAACTGATCGACGCCGACACCATCGAACTACTCGGTGGGCCGCTGGCACATCCGTTCCAGCCCCTGCTCAACCCGAGGCTGCGCGAGTTCGCGTTGCGCGAGGGCCTCGCCGACGCCCGGCAGCGCTTCGCCCATACGCCGACCGGCATCTGGGCACCCGAGTGCGCGTACGCGCCGGGCATGGAGAACGACTACGCCGCGGCGGGCGTCACGCACTTCATGGTCGACGGACCGTCGCTGCACGGCGACACCGCGCTTGGCAGGCCCGTTGCGGGCTCCGACGTCATCGCCTTCGGGCGCGACCTGCGGGTCAGCTACCGGGTGTGGTCCCCCAAGTCCGGCTACCCGGGCCACGCGGCCTACCGCGACTTCCACACCTACGACCACCTCACCGGCCTCAAACCCGCCAGGGTCACGGGCCGCGCAGTGCCGTCGCAGGACAAGGCGCCCTATGACCCCGAGCGCGCCGACCACGCCGTCGACGCCCACGTCGCGGACTTCGTCGAGGTGGTGCGCAGGCGCCTGCACTCCGAATCGGAGCACATCGGCCGACCCGCCCACGTCGTCGCGGCGTTCGACACCGAACTGTTCGGGCACTGGTGGTACGAGGGCCCGGTCTGGCTGGAACGGGTGCTGCGGGCGCTGCCCGCCGCGGGGGTGCGCGTCGGCACCCTGTCCGATGCCATCACCGACGGCTTCGTGGGCTCATCCGTCGAATTGCCGCCCAGCTCTTGGGGTTCGGGCAAGGACTGGCAGGTATGGAATGGCGAACGGGTCGCCGATCTGGTGCACCTCAACGCCGAAGTCGTCGACAACGCGTTGAGCACCGTCGACAAGGCGCTGGCACAGCACGCGTCGGTCGGTGCGCCGACGCCGCGCGACACGGTGGCCGACCAAATCCTGCGCGAGGCGCTGCTGACCGTGTCGAGCGACTGGCCGTTCATGGTCAGCAAGGACACCGCAGCCGACTACGCGCGCTACCGGGCGCACCTGCACGCCCACGCCACCCGCGAGATCGCGGGCACGCTGGACTCGGGCCGCCGTGAACAAGCCGAGCGCCTGGCCGCAGGATGGAACCTCGCCGACGGACTGTTCGGTGCGCTCGACGCCAGGCGGCTGCCCAAATGACCCCCTCCTTCCCCGCGAGCGCGCGTGTCTGTAGGTCGACACGCCGTGAAATGCCAGCATTCTGCGCGCGCTCGCGCCGGGTCGAAAGTGCGCTCGATGTGCAAAGGCTGCCGCGATGAAGGTCCTGATGGTGTCGTGGGAGTACCCGCCGGTGGTGGTCGGCGGGCTGGGCAGGCACGTGCACCATCTCGCCACGGCGCTCGCCGCCGACGGGCACGACGTCGTGGTGCTCAGTCGCAGGCCGTCGGGCACCGATCCGAGCACCCACCCGTCCACCGACGACCTCGCCGAGGGCGTGCGCGTGATCGCCGCCGCCCAGGATCCGCACGAATTCGACTTCGGCACCGACATGATGGCGTGGACGCTTGCCATGGGGCATTCGATGGTCCGCGCCGGCCTCGGGGTGAAGACGCGAGGACGACGGTCGACCAAGCCGTGGTGCCCCGACGTGGTGCACGCCCACGACTGGCTCGTCGCCCACCCGGCGATCGCACTGGCCGAACACTTCGACGTGCCACTGGTTTCCACGATCCACGCCACCGAGGCCGGCAGGCACACCGGGTGGGTGGCCGGCCGGATCAGCAGGCAGGTGCACGCCGTCGAGGGCTGGCTGGTTCGCGAATCCGATTCGCTCATCACGTGTTCGGCGTCGATGAGCGACGAGATCACCGAGCTGTTCGGTCCCGGCCTCAGCGAGACGCGGGTGATCCGCAACGGCATCGACGCCGGGCTGTGGCCGTTCGCCAAGCGCAGGCCCCGTCGTGGCCCCGCGCGGCTGCTGTACCTGGGACGGCTCGAGTACGAGAAGGGCATCCACGACGTCATCGCTGCCATGCCCCGCATCCGCCGCAGCCATCCTGGCACCACGCTGACCATCGCCGGCGACGGCACCCAGCAGGACTGGCTCGTCGAGCAGGCGCGAAAGTACAAGGTGCTCAAGGCCATCGAGTTCGTCGGCCGAGTGGATCACGACCAACTGGTGGCCCTGCTCCACCAGACCGACGCCGCGGTGCTGCCCAGCCACTACGAGCCGTTCGGCATCGTCGCCCTCGAGGCCGCGGCGACCGGTGCGCCGCTCGTCACGTCCAACGTCGGCGGTCTTGGTGAGGCCGTCATCGACGGCGAGACCGGCGTCTCGTTCCCGCCGAGGGACGTGGCAGCGCTAGCCGCCGCGGTGCGCGCCACACTCGACGATCCCGCCGCCGCCCAGCGCCGTGCGATCGCCGCCCGTGAGCGGCTCACCTCCGACTTCGACTGGCATACCGTCGCCTCCGAGACCGCGCAGGTCTACCTGGCCGCCAAGCGCCGCGAACGCGAACCCCACCGGCGGCGCATGATCGTGGAGCACGCGCTGCCCGACCGGTAGTTCGACCCGGTCAGTAGTTCGACGTGGATCGAATCATTCCGCGCCTAGCGTGCGGATATGGCAGGAAACATCTCCCGGGTCTCTCCACTGCCCACCGGAAATCGATCCTCGGTCTTCACCCTGATCGCCGCCTACCTCGGCCTGTTCGTCGGATTGATCGACAGCAACGCAGTCAATTTGGCGCTGCCCGCGATCCGCGCCGACCTCGGCGGCGGGGTGTCCGGTTCGCAGTGGACCGCCGACGCCTACAACGTCACGTTCGCCGCCGTGCTGTTGACGGCGGGCTCGCTGGGCGACCGGTTCGGCCGCAGGTTCGTACTGCGATGGGGGCTGGCGGCTTTCGTCGTCGCGTCATTGGCGTGCGCAGTCGCCCCCAGCCTCGACGCGCTGCTCGCCGCACGTGCTGCGCAAGGTATCGGCGCGGCGCTGATGCTTCCTCAGGGACTGGCCATTGCGGCAGCGACCTTCCCCGACACAGCGGGACGGGCCAAGGCGACCGCGGCGTGGGCGATGGCAGCGGCGTCCAGCGCTGCCCTCGGCCCGGTTCTCGGTGGTGTGCTGACCGATACGGTCGGCTGGCGATTCATCTTCTGGCTCAACGCACCGGTCGGGCTCGTCGCCTTCGCGATGTCGTACCGATATCTGGCGGAATCGCGTAGTCCCTCCGCAGGCAAGGTCGACCTCACCGGACAGACTCTGGCCGTTCTGACACTCGGCACCCTCACCGTCGTGTTGGTCGAGGGTCGCACCCTCGGTGCCGGCTGGGCCACCGCTCTGGCCGCCGCCACCGTGGCATGCGGGGCAGGTTTCGTCTGGTCGCAACGCCGTCTCACCCACCCCATGGTCCCGCCGCAGTTCTTCGGCAATCGCAGATTGGCGGTTGCGCTGACGGCGACCTTCGCGATGACATTCGGCACCTACGGGATGTTGCTCGTCAACAGCCTGGGATTCCAACAGTCGCGCGACGTGAGCGCGTTGGCCACGGCGGTGGCATTCCTGCCGATGCCGCTGGTGTACCTGACGCTCATCCCCGCGGTGAAGGTGATGGTGCGGCGAACCGGCCCGCGACTGCCGATGACCATCGGTCTGGTCCTGATGGGCGCAGGCATGCTGCTCTATGCGGCCGTCGGCCCGGAAGCCGAGTTGTGGTTGTTGGAGGCAGCGTTCGTCCTGGCGGGTGCCGGGCTGGCGTTCAACACGGGCCCCGCGGTCGGCATGGCGCTGTCGGCAGTGCCGGTTGCACGTGCCGGACTGGCCTCAGGTGTCGTGAATCTCGCTCGACTGGTGGGGATTACGGTGGGTATTGCCGTGATGGGAACGGTGATGGCCCTCGTCAGCGGGGACGCCGCGACCGGACCAGGGTTCGCCGACGGGGTGCGGGCCGGGGTACTGACCGGCGGGGTGGTCGAGTTCCTCGGCGCCGTCGTCGTATTCGGGTACACCGGGAGGAGACGATCCGAACACACCGAGCCGACCGAGGAGGTCTGCCATGCGTGATGCTGCCGAACTGCCTGCCACCGGCGATGCCGACATCTCGGCTGTGGCCGCGCTGCTCGCCGACCCCGCCCGCTGCAAGGTACTGATGGCGCTGGACGACGGCCGGGCGCTGCCGGCCAGCATGCTCGCCGACGAGGCGGGGATCAGCCGGTCGACCGCCAGCAGTCACCTCGCCAAGCTGACCGATGCGGGCATGCTGACCGTGCGGGCCCACGGGCGGCACCGGTACTACCGGCTGGCCGGTCCCGAGATCGCCGACCTGCTCGAGCGTCTTGGCCGTCTTGCCCCGCTACAGCCGGTCCGGTCGCTGCGGGAGGGCACCAACGCGGCCAGGTTGCGCACCGCCCGCACCTGTTACGACCACCTTGCAGGCAAGCTTGGCGTGGCGATCATGGGCAGCTTGCTGGAGCGTGACGTCCTGGTCGGCGGCGACGGCCGCTACGACCCACTGCGCGACCGCAACGACGCGCTCAGCAGCCAGGGCCGGGAAGTCAACTACGAGCTCACCGATTCGGGTCGGGCCTTCCTGGTCGACGTCGGCATCGAATTGCCTTCCGGCAGAAGGCCGGTCGTGCGCTACTGCATCGACTGGACCGAGCAGCGGCACCATCTCTCCGGCGGGCTGGGGCGCGGGGTGCTGGACCGCTTCGTGTCGGCTGGTTGGGTCAAGCGCGCGTCCCGTGGCCGGGCGGTGATCGTCACCGACCGCGGCCGCACCGCGCTGGACGGCTGCTTCGGCATCGACTGGACGTAGAACGCCCCAAGTAACAGGACTAGCGCGACGCCTTCTTGCGCTCGATGTCGGCGAGCGCGGCGGCCAGTTCCACCCGCTCGGCCAACGACGTCTCCCACGCCAGCTTGCGGTTCTTGACCACCTTGGCGGGCGCTCCGACGGCGATCGAGAAGTCGGGCACCTCACCCTTGACCACGGCATGCGCGCCGAGCACGCAGCCCCTCCCGACCGACGTGCCCCGCAGCACGGTGACCTTGGCGGCGATCCAGGTGTCCGGCCCGATCCGCACCGGGGCCTTGACGATGCCCTGGTCCTTGATCGGCAGCTCGATGCTGTCCATCCTGTGGTCGAAGTCGCAGATGTAGCACCAGTCGGCCATCAGCACCGAATCGCCCAACTCGATGTCGAGGTAGGTGTTGATGACGTTGTCGCGGCCGAGCACCACCTTGTCCCCGATGCGCAGCGAGCCCTCATGGCAACGGATGGTGTTCTTGTCGCCGATGTGGACCCAGCGGCCGATCTCCATGGTGGACATCTCCGGCGTGGCTTGGATCTCCACGCCCTTGCCGAGGAAGACCATGCCGCGCGTGATGATGTGCGGGTTGGCCAGCTTGAACTTCAACAGTCGCCAGTACCGGACCAGGTACCACGGCGAATACGCCTTGTTCGCGATCACCCAGCGCAACGACGCGGCCGTGAGGAACTTGGCCTGACGTGGGTCGCGCAGCCGGGAACCCCGCCAGCGAACGTGCATCGGCGAGCCCCACATCGTCGTCATGGCCGGACAGCCTACGCGAGCCATCGAGGGGGCCCGGCTAGTCTCGGGACTCGATGCCTGCTCCAGGAATGACCGTGCGCCGGTTGGTCGCCGTCGCAACCGTGGTTTTGATGGCGATGGGCTCGGCTGCCTGCGGAACCACCGACTCCTGGGTCGACGCACACCCCTCCGACGGCTGGCCTGCGCAGTACGGCGACGCCGCCAACAGCAGCTATACGCAGGCCTCGGGGGCCGGTGATCTCGCGCTGGACTGGCGCCGGTCGGTGAAGGGTGATCTCGGCGCCCAGGTCGCCCTCGGGTCGGGGGGCTACCTCGCTGCGAACGCCGAGACGACGGCTGGGTGCTCGCTGATGGTGTGGGAGTCCGGCAACCAAGGCCGCCAGCGCTGGTGCGGCAGGCTGTGGCAGGGCGGCGGCTTGTCCGGGCCGTTGTTCGACGGCTTCGACAACCTCTACGTCGGCCAACCCGGCGCCATGCTGTCCTTCCCACCGACGCAGTGGATCCGGTGGCGGGTCCCGGTGATCGGGCTGCCCTTGACGCCCCGCATCCTGGCGCCCGGGCAGCTGCTGGTGATCACCCACCTCGGGCAGGTGCTGGTGTTCGACGCGCACCGCGGCACGCTGATCGGCACGTCCCTCGATCTCGTCGCGGGCGTCGACCCCACCGACGCACAGCGCGGCCTGCCCGACTGCCAGCAGGGCAGGCCTCGGTGCCCGGTAGCGGCGGCACCGGCGTTCTCCCCCGCGACGAACGTCGTGGTGCTCGGGCTGTGGGAGCCGAACGCGGACGCGCCCGTCACGGTCGGGCTGCGGTACCGGCCGGGGCAGACGCCGCCGCTGGTGCGCGAGTGGACCAGCACCGCGGTCGGGGGCGGGCCGCTGGCCAGTCCGGTCCTTTCGGCCGACGGCAAGACCGTCTACCTCAACGGCCGCGACGGACGGCTGTGGGCGCTCGGCACCGCCGACGGCAAGCCCAAGTGGTCGGTCCCGCTGAACTACCAGCCACAGACACCGCCGTCGGTGTCGCCCGACGGCCTCATCGTGGCCGGCGGTGGTCCCGACGCGAAACTGGTGGCCGTCAAGGACGCCGGCGACCACGGCGACGTCGTGTGGAACCGCGATGACGTCGCGCCCCTGTCGACCTCGAGCCGCGCTGGAGCCGACGTGGCCTACACCGTCACGCGCGACGGCGAGAAGGGCATGGCGTTGACCGTGTTCGACCCCGCCGACGGCCACACGGTGAACACCTATCCGATGCCCAACGCGACCGGGTTTCCGGTGGGTGTATCGATCGGCCACGACCGGCGGGTGGTTGCCGCCACCAGCGACGGTCAGGTGTACGCGTTCGCGCCGAACTGACCCGTCAGGCGATCATCGCGTCGATCGGTCCACGCGGAACCGACACCTGCAGCGCCCCGGCCGATTCCGGCAGCAACTCACCCTGGCTGAAGAAGAAGATGATGGCGTCGTTGGTGATGGCGAAGTTGTCGTACTTCGTCGGGTCGAGGCCGACCGCCGGCGGGATCGCCACCGGTTGACCGGACTGCTTGTCCACTTCGCTCTGCACGATCGGGAAGATCACCGGCCACGGGTTGGCCCCCGGCTGGAACAGCGGCTGGATCTTGTCGGAACCACCGGTGTCGATCTGGATCGGCTTGCGCGTGCCCTGGTCCCAGTTGAACGACTGGTAGAAGGTCTGCGGACGCGCGCCGCCGACGTCCTGGAACGTCTTGAACACCAGCGACTGGGTGCCGCGCGGCGGCACCGCCGAGTTGTACTCGGTGGCCGTGGTCTCCAGTTCGTACGGCATGTCGTGCGGGCCAGGCATCTTGGCGACGTTGAGGAAACCGTCGCGGGTCTGCTTGACGTAGTCGAACACCGCCTGGACGTCCGGATAATTGACTGGGTAGGTGATACTCAGCGCGTACGCGGGATCAGTGGCCTGGATCTGGCACATCTGCGCGCCATCGACCACACCGGACAAGTCGCCACATTTCGGCGGCGCCGCAGACGCGATGGCGACGCTCGACCAGCCGAGTGCGGCGATCCCCGCAACGGCCAACGCGAGTGTGGGAATGCGCATCTGATGAATACCCTCCGCCGGTGAGCGGCACCAGCGCCGCCGACGCCACAATACCTGCGACATCAACGGGACGGTCGGCAAACGTAGGCCACCGCACGGCTGCTGCGGCCCGTCCCGATTCTGGTGATCACCACTGCGAGCTGCCGGGCCCCGCGCAGCTTCAGTCGCAGCCGCAGCGCGTCGGGGTCGACGTCGACACCGCGGACCAGGATCTCGACGGCGCCCACGTCGAGGCCCGAAAGCGCCTGCCGCAGGCGGCGTTCGCCGTAGTCGAGTTGATCGAGCACCTCGAAGCCACGCACCCCGTCGGGCAGGTGGTCACCGGACAGGTAGGCGATGTCGGGGTCGAGTTGCCAGAGGCCGTGCCGCGCGCCGTAGTGCCGCACCAGGCCCGCCCGGACGATCGCTCCGTCGGGGTCGACGATCCAGCGGCCGGCGGGCGCCGTCCCGCACTCGTCGGGCTCGCGATCGGTGATCTGCTCGGCGCGGTCCAGGACGCTCGCGCGCCGGGTGACGCCGGCTTCGGCCAGTCCCGCTGACCACAGGCACGATTCGCGGACACCGCCCGCAAGGGACGTCACCTCGATCTCGCCGGTGAAGCCGAGGCGCCGTATCTGATCGAAATCGATTCCAGGAGCGCACTTCACGACGTAGTCGCGTTCGGCGTACACGTCGAGCAGCCGATCCAAGGCGGGCGTGTAATCCCGTGGATCGAACCGGCGCCGTCCCCCGCTGCGCCGGGCCGGATCGGCCACCACGACGGTGTCGCGCGTGACCGGTCGCAGGGCATCGGCGCGGCACAGCTCGACGTCACCGAGATTGTGGCGGGCCATCGCCAGCCGCACCGGGTCCAGATCGCTGCCGACGACGTACGACGCGCGCTTCCGAAGTGCGGCCAGTTCGGCGCCCACCGAGCACGTCACGTCGTGCACCCGTGTCCCGGCCAGTCGCTGGGCACGGTGTGCCGCAACGGGTTCCGCGGTGGACTGCTGCAACGCCTCGTCGGTGAACAACCACGCCGACGGATCGGCGAACTTGGCCGTCGCCCTGCGCCGAAGCAGCACCGTCTCGATCAGCACGGCCGCCCGGTCACCGAAACGCGTGCGCGCCGAGGCGATGTCGGAGATCCGCGTGGCATCGGTCAGCGCGTAGCCAGCGACATCGCCCAGCGCGCGCGTCGCTTCCTCGCCGTCCAGATACGCGACGTCGTCGAGCGTGAACGCTACGACGGAGTCGTCCCCCGTCGCTCCGCTCGCCCAGGTGTCGTCCCCCGTCGCTCCGCTCGCCCAGGCTTGGTCCCCGTCACCATCACGTTGTAGAACCACCCCTTCGGCACCACGTGTCGCCACAGGTTGGCGTCGACCCAGCTCAGCGTGAGCCAGCTGCCGAACGCGAACCTGGCCCAGCCCCAGCCGAGCTTGCCGGGCGGGACGGTCGACTCGAAGGTGCGCACCGGCCAGCCCAGCATCGCCGCGGTGAACTCCTCGCTGGCGGTCGCGACCTCGACCGCGCCCGCGTTGGTGGCCATCCGCTCCAGGTCGGCCGGATCGAAGGTGTGCAGGTCGACGATCCACTCCAACGCGGCAGCGCGGGAGTTCTCGTCGAGCTCCTCCTTGCTCCGGCGCCAAGAGGACAGCCCTGGCAGCTTCATCGCCCGGACCGTCGTCTTCCACGTCAGATTGGCCAGTGTCCTGGCATAGGCGTTGCCGACCGTGGTGGGTTCACCGGCGAACACGAACCGGCCGCCCGGCTTGAGCACGCGGATCACTTCGCGCAGCGACAGCTCGACGTCGGGGATGTGGTGCAGAACGGCGTGCCCGACCACCAGGTCGAACGTGTTGTCCTCGTACGGGATGCCCTCGGCGTCGGCGACCCGACCGTCGATGTCGAGCCCCAGCGACTGCCCGTTGCGGGTGGCCACCTTCACCATGCCCGGCGACAGGTCGGTCACCGAACCCCGGCGCGCGACCCCTGCCTGGATCAGGTTGAGCAAGAAGAATCCGGTGCCGCAGCCCAGCTCGAGGGCGCGATCGTAGGGCAGCTCACGCTGCACGGCGTCCGGCACGATCGCGTCGAACCGGCCGCGGGCGTACTCGATGCAGCGGTGATCGTAGGAGATCGACCACTTGTCGTCGTAGGACTCGGCCTCCCAGTCGTGGTACAGCACCTGCGCGAGCTTGGTGTCGTGGCGGGCGGCTTCGACCTGTTCGGCCGTGGCGTGCGGGTTCGGGGCCGGCGCCGGGTCGGTACTCGTCATGAAGGGCAGCCTAACGGGCCTCATCGAAGGCGGCCTTCGCGGCAGCCAGTACCGCAGGCGTGGAGTCCGCGAAGCGGCCCGCCCAGGCCACCGCGCCGTCGTACACGTGGTCGGGGGCCACCAACTCGTCGATGAGGCCGATCGCCAGTGCTTCCTTCGCGCCGGCGAACCGCCCGCTGAACACCAGATCCTTGGCCTTGCTCTCACCGACCGCCCTGGCCAAACGTGCCGCCCCCGCGGGTACCAGCCCGTCCAGGATCTCCGTCGCGCCGAACTTCGCGTTGTCGCCGCTGACCCGCCAGTCCGCGGCCAACGCCAGTGTCAGGCCGCTGCCAAGCGCGTAGCCGGTGATCGCGGCGACCGTGGGTTTCGGGATGGCCGCCACCGCATCGATGGCCGTCCGGCAGGCGTCCGCCGCGGTCGCCATCTCATCCGGGTTCAGCGTGCTCAGCTCGGGCAGGTCGTCGCCCGCCGAGAAGATCTCGTGACCGCCGAACACGATGACCGCGGTGACGTCGTCACGCGCGCCCAGCTCAGCGGCAGCGGCGGCGAGCTCGCGGTAGACCTGCCGGGTCAGCGTGTTGGTCGGCGGTCGCGACAGCAGCAGCGTTGCGATTCCCGGCTGTTCCGCCTGGGTGTGGATGCCGACGAATTCACTCATGGTGATCGGTGCTTGCGCGCCGCGTTGTACCTGTCGCTGTTGAAGAACTCGATCTCCCAATTGCCCTCGGACAGCGCCAGATGCGGCTCGACCGTCACGATCTTCCTGTCGACGGCGAGCACCTCGGCGACGGTGCGGCCATTGAGCGAGTCCAGCTGCGTCCAGGTCGGCGGCAAGAGGAACGACTGCCCCTCGGCGAATTCGTCGAGGGCGGACTGCGGCGTCGCCCAACCCGCCTTGTCCGTCTCGGTGTTGTCGCCGTCGGCACGCTGGCCCTCCGGCAATGCCCCGACGAAGAAGTAGGTGTCGTAGCGGCGGGTGCGCTCCTCCTTGGGTGTCACCCAGTTCGCCCACGGCCGCAGCAGGTCGGCGCGCAGCGCCAGCTTCTCGTCGCGCAGGAACTCGCCGAAGGACAGCGTCTTGGCGTCCAGCGCCTTGCGGGCGGCGCGGTAGACCGATGCGTCGGCGACGATCTCGTCCGGGTCGCCGACCGGCCCGGCGAACAGCACGCCGGACTCCTCGAAGGTCTCCCGCGCTGCCGCGCAGATCAGCGCTTCGGCGAGGTGGACGTCGACGCCGAGCTTCTCGGCCCACCAGGACGGCTCGGGGCCGTACCAGGCGATGTCGCGCTCCTCGGGGGCAGGAGCGGAGCGACTCGGGGGGAATGCCCGTCGGTCGCGGTCGTCGACCCCGCCGCCTGGGAACACCATCACCCCGGCCACGAACTCCATTTGCATGTGCCGCCGCATGAGGAACGTCTTGATGCCCTCGGCGGTATCCCTGATCAGCATCACGGTCGCCGCGGGCCGCGGGGTCAGCGGTTCTTCACTCATGCACGCCTCCTGTGGGCCGCGCGGGTTCGGGTTCGACGCGCGAAGTAGCGCCCGTCGATGACCTCAAGCGCGATGGACTGGCCAAACGCAATGGACAGATTCTCCGAGGTGAGCACGTCGGTCAGCAGGCCCGACGCCACGGCCTTGCCCTCCGACAGCAGCAGGCAGTGACTGAACCCCTGCGGAATCTCCTCGACGTGGTGAGTGACCAACACGGACGCCGGGGCATCGGGATCGGCCGCCAGGTCGGCCAGCCGCGACACCAACTCCTCGCGGCCGCCGAGGTCGAGTCCCGCCGCCGGTTCGTCGAGTAGCAACAGCTCGGGGTTGGTCATCAACGACCGCGCGATGAGCACCCGCTTGCGCTCACCCTCGGACAGGGTGCCGTAGGTTCGCTCGGCGAGGTGCTCGGCGCCGAGGCTCTCCAGCATGTCGACGGCCTGTTCGTAGTCGACGTCCTCGTACTTCTCGCGCCAGCGGCCCAGTACGGCGTACCCGGCCGAGACCACCAAATCGCGGACGACCTCGCCGTCGGGCACCCGCTGGCTCAGCGCGGAACTGCTCAGCCCCACCCTTGAGCGCAGCTCGGACATGTCGGTGCGCCCCAGCCTCTCGCCGAGGACGTACGCAGTGCCCGAGGACGGGTGTTCCATCGCCGCGGCGATCCGCAGCAGCGAGGTCTTGCCCGCGCCGTTGGGCCCGATCACGACCCAGCGTTCGTCGAGTTCCACCGCCCAGGTGATGGGTCCGACGAGGGTCTGGCCGCCGCGTCGCAGCGATACCCGCGCGAAGTCGATCAGGAGGTCGGTGTCGACTGCGACGTTTCCCGTCGCTTCGCTCGCCCTACCGTCGTCATCTGCTCCTGGCACTCGCCCATCGTAGTCAGGCTGGAATCCGTGAACGCCCAGCCACTCACGGCCAACCACCGCTTCGGGGTCAACCGCAGGAACAGTTGGACGAGTGGCCCGATGCCGAGCGCGTACACCACGGTGCCGACGCCGACCGTGCCGCCGAGCAGCCAGCCGACGGCGAGCACCGTCGCCTCGATCGACGTGCGAACCAGCCGCACCGAGAGCCCGGTCCGCGCCACTAGACCGGTCATCAGACCGTCGCGGGGTCCGGGACCCATGCCGGCGCCGATGTAGAGCACGGTGGACAGCCCGTTGAGCACCACGGCGCCGAGCATCATCGCCACTCGCACCGGCAGCGACTCCGGTGTTGGCAATAGGGCCATGCCTGCGTCCACCGTGATGGCGATGACGATGACGTTGGCCACCGTGCCGACACCCGGCCGGTTCCGCAGCGGAATCCAGGCGAGAAGGACGGCGACGCCGACGACGGCTGACGCGATGCCGATGGTCATCCCGGTGCGTCCGGCCAGGCCCTGATGGAAGACGTCCCACGGGTCGAGGCCGAGGCCTGCGCGCACCATGAGTGCCATCGAGAAGCCGTAGCCGGTGAGGCCGATCAGCAGGGCGCTCGTCCGAGCGATGACGCGCTTCACGCGTGGTCGGGGAATCGGGCGCGGATGGCCTCGAGCTCGATGCGGATCCGGCGCGAGTCCGAGTCCTCCGCGACGAAGTCGCCGATGCGGGGTGAGTTGCGGAAGACCCGCAGCTTGCTCGCCTTGCGAGTCATCCGAGAGGTCCAGTTCTGTGCCATGAGTCGATATTGGCTCTTGATCACCCTTGTGTTCAATAGCCAGTTGAGGCAAACTGGCATCAATGTTGAACGAACTGGCCGGACGCCGACTCGATGTGGACCTGCTTGCACGCGAGCTGGGCAATTGGCGCACGTCCAGTAACAGCGGTCCGGCCTACCAGGGACTCTCCGACGGTCTGCGCCTGCTGATCATCGACGGCCGGCTCCCGGTCGGTGCCCAGTTGCCCAGCGAACGGGCGCTCGCCGATGTACTGCGGGTCTCCCGCACCACCGTCACCGCCGCGTACACCCAGATGCGCGACGACGGTTACCTCAACGGACGTCGGGGCGCTCGCAGCACCACCGCGTTGCCCGTCACGCCCACCGTCGTCCCCGGCTTCACCGAACCCGCTTCGGTCAACCTCGCCGCCGCCACCCTGCCTGCGCCCTAC
Source organism: Mycobacterium sp. AZCC_0083 (assembly GCF_014202335.1). Taxonomy (GTDB): domain Bacteria; phylum Actinomycetota; class Actinomycetes; order Mycobacteriales; family Mycobacteriaceae; genus Mycobacterium. The sequence continues at coordinate 386,542 of NZ_JACHGP010000009.1, forward strand.
GCCGCCGTATCGCAAGCGTTCACCGAGGCGGCCCAAGAGGTCACCCCGTATCTGCGCGGTATCGGGGTCGAGATGACGGGCGTGCTGCCCCTGCGTACCGCAATCGCCGAAAGATACTGCGCGCGAGGCCTTCCCACCGACCCCGACGAGATCATGGTGACCACGGGTGCGTTGCACGCGATCGGTCTGATCATGTCCACCTACGCGCAGTCCGGCGATCGGGTGCTCGTCGAGCAACCCACCTACCACGGCGCCCTCGCCTCGATGGTGACCCGCGGGATTCGACCGGTCCCGGTGGCGATGACCACTGATGGCTGGGACCTCGACGCCGTCGAGGCCGCGGTGCGCCAGCTGTCACCAAGCCTGGCGTACATGGTTCCCGACAATCACAACCCGACCGGTATGACACTTCCCGAGGCCGGCCGAAAACGGTTGGCGCAGATCATCGCCGAGACGCGGACCCGCACCATCATCGACGAGACGATCGTCGACATCTGGCTCGACGAGCCAGTTCCTGCACCGCTCGCCGCGGCCATGACCACCCGGCGTGACCTGGTGCTGACCGTCGGCTCGATGTCGAAGTCGTGTTGGGGTGGTCTGCGCATCGGGTGGATCCGCGCCGAACGCAGCACGCTGACGACCATCGCCGCGATGCGACCCGCCGTCGACGTGGGCACGGCAACCCTCGAACAACTGGCCACCGCAAGGCTTCTCGGCGTCACAGACGAATGGCTTCCCGAGCGCCGCAACATTCTTCGAGCGCGGCGGGAGCTACTGCTCACGCTGCTCGAGGAACATCTGCCCGACTGGCAACCCGATTCAGGAGGCGGTGGGATGTCGTTGTGGGTGCGGCTGCCGGCGCCCATGAGCTCCGCGCTGTCGGCGGCGGCCTCCCGCCTCGGCCTCGAGATTCCGCCGGGCCCACGGTTCGGGGTCGACGGCACGTTGGAGCGGTTCATCCGCGTGCCCTACGCCCTGCCCGACGAGCAGCTGACCGAGGCGATCGTGCTGCTGGCCCGCGCCTGGCGCAGCGTCACCGGCGTGACGGGGCCGGAACCGTACGCGTTGGTCGTCTAGTCCCCTGCTCGCGCTAATCGTCGTCAGGGGATGAGGAGCCAGCGACCGCGCTGGCCGCCGCCCGCGACCTTTTCGTACGTCCCCGCCGCATCGCGCAACGGCACCCGCCCGGCCACCCGCACCTCCAACGCGCCCTCGGCGGCGAGTCGGAGCAGCCCGGCAATGGCCTCGCTGTCAGGCTCCACTCTGACGGTGTTCACCGCGATCCCCCGTTCGGCGGCGACCGGCGAGCCGGGGGCCACGCCGACGAACGAGCCGCCGTCGCGGACCGCGGCTAGGGCCGACTCAAGCAGGACCGCGGCGTCGAGCACCGCATCGAATGACGGGCCGGGCAGCTCGGTCATGTGTTCAGCGCCCGCACGGGCCACGAAGTCCGCGTCGGCGTCACGAGCCAGTGCGGTGACCCGCCAGCCGGCGTGGGCGGCCAGGGCGATGGCGTGCCCGCCGACCGCACCGGCGCCGCCGGTGACCAGCAGGGTGCGTCCCTCGGCGGGGCCGAACAGGTCGAGGGCCTGGCGAGCGGTGAGCGCGTTGAGCGGGAGCGATGCGGCCTCGACCAGGTCGAGGCCGTCGGGGACGAGGGCCACGGCGTCGGCGGGCAGCACCGTTTCGTCGGCGTGGGCGCCGACGCTCGGCTTGAGGCCGATCACGTGCACGATACCGGCGACCCGGTCACCGGGTTGCAGCCCGCTGACCTCGCCGCCGACCTCGCTGACGGTCCCGCTGACGTCCCAGCCGAGCCCGACTGGATCGGGCAGTCCCGTCAGCCCGCGCACTGGCCCTGTCAGTACCCCGACATCGACCGGGTTGACCGCTGCTGCGGCGACGCGGATTCGAACATCGGTGGACCCGAGCTGGGGCGCAGCGACTTCCTCGAGCACTGGCGAGCCGCTGGTGGAGTACGCGAGTAGTGCACGCATTGGTGACCTCATCTTTTCTTCATCTATGGACACCACCAGACTGCGCGATCTACTCTCCATTGGGAAGTAGCCACCTAAGAGTGGTGTACGTACCTGAAGGAGAGCCATGCCGACGATGACCGCTCAGCAGCGGCGAGACGAGGCCAGGGTCGAGTTCGACGCCTACCTGGCAGAGTGCCCGAGCCGAAAGCTGCTCGACCGGATCGCCGACAAGTGGGTGGCTCTCGTGGTCAAGTCCCTGATGGACGGTCCCAAGCGCTACTCCGAGGTGTCTCACCAGCTCGCCGGTGTCAGCCAGAAGATGCTCACCCAGACGCTGCGCAGTCTTGAGCGCGACGGTGTGCTGACCCGGAGCGTGACCCCCTCGGTCCCGGTGCGGGTGGACTATGAGCTCACGCCGCTTGGTGAATCGCTCGCCGGTGTGCTGGGACAACTCAAGATGTGGGCGGAGCAGCACATGCCCGAAGTCGACCGCGCCCGCACCGACTACGACGCGCGACAGTAGCGCTAATCGTCGTCGGGGATGTCGACGCGGCGCAGCGTCCCGTCGACCGCGTCGGCGGCCTCGATCTCGCCACGCGTCACGCCGAGGATGAACAGCACGGTATCCAGGTAGGGATGGCTGATCGACGCGTCGGCCACCTCGCGCAGCGCGGGTTTGGCGTTGAACGCCACCCCAAGACCGGCGGCGGCCAGCATGTCGATGTCGTTGGCGCCGTCGCCGACCGCCACGGTCTGCTCCATCGGCACTCCGGCCTGCTGCGCGAAGTCCCTCAGCGCCTTGGCCTTTCCCGGCCGGTCGACGATGTCGCCCACCACCCGGCCGGTGAGCTTGCCGTCGACGATCTCCAGTTCATTGGCGGCGACGAAGTCCATCATCAGCTCGTGTGCCAGCGGCTCGATCACCTGACGGAAGCCGCCGGAGACGATCCCGCAGTGAAAGCCCAAGCGGCGCAACGTCCGTATCGTAGTGCGCGCGCCAGGAGTCAACTCGATCTGGTCGGCCACGTCATCGAGCACCTCGGCGGGCAGGCCTGCCAGGGTGGCCACCCGCCGGTGCAGCGACTCGGCGAAGTCCAACTCGCCGCGCATCGCCGCCTCGGTGACCTCCGCGACCGCAGCGAGCGCTCCGGCGCGTTCGGCGAGCATCTCGATGACCTCGCCTTGAATCAGGGTGGAGTCGACGTCGAACACGATGAGGCGCTTGGCCCGTCGCGACAGGCTGTAGTCCTCGAGAGCGATGTCGATGCTCTCCTGAACCGCCACCTGGGCCAGTGCGGCCTGCAGTTGGCCGTAGGCGGCGCCCGGTGGGACCGAGACGCGCAACTCCAGCCCGGTGACCGGGTAGTCCGAGACGCCGCGGATGAAGTCGATGTTCACCCCGAGTGCGGCCACTCCCCTGGCCACCACGCCGAACGCCTCTGCGGTGATGGGGCGGCCGAGCACCACGATGGTGTGCGTCGACGGCTCACGCAGCACCGGCATGCCGTCGCTGCGCTCGATGGTGACGTCAAGCCCGACACCGTGGATGGCGCGCTGCACCTGATCGCGGAGCTCTGCGCCGCCTGCCACGTCGGCCTGTCCGGCCACCAGCACGCCAAGCGTGAGCCGGCCCCGGATGACGACCTGTTCGACGTTCAGCAGATCGACGGGGTAGCCCGAGAGCACCTCGAAGAGTGCCGACGTGACACCTGGCTGATCGACACCGGTGACGGTGATCAGCACCGACACCTTCGACGTGTTCACCCCGAGGTCAGCCCCCGCGTCGCTGTCGGCCGTCAGGTGCGGACGTGTTCGTCGTCGAGGCGCGTGACGTCACCGTCTTCGGGACCGTGTGCCCGTCCGACGTGCGCCTCGGCACGCATCCGCTCGACCATGTGCGGGTAGTGCAGCTCGAATGCCGGTCGCTCCGAACGGATTCGGGGCAGCTCGGTGAAGTTGTGCCGCGGCGGCGGGCAACTGGTGGCCCACTCGAGCGAGTTGCCGTAGCCCCACGGGTCGTCGACCACGACGGGCTCGCCGTAGCGCCAGCTCTTGAACACGTTCCAGGTGAACGGGATCGTCGAGATGCCGAGGATGAACGCGCCGATCGTCGAGATGACGTTCAGCGTGGTGAATCCGTCGGTCGGCAGGTAGTCGGCGTAGCGGCGGGGCATGCCTTCGTCGCCGACCCAGTGCTGCACCAGGAAGGTGGTGTGGAAGCCGATGAACGTCAGCCAGAAGTGCAGCTTGCCGAGTCGCTCGTCGAGCAGTCGGCCCGTCATCTTCGGGAACCAGAAGTAGATGCCCGCGTAGGTGGCGAACACGATGGTGCCGAAGAGCACGTAGTGGAAGTGCGCCACCACGAAGTAGGAGTCGGTGACGTGGAAGTCGATCGGCGGGCTGGCCAGCAGCACACCCGAGAGACCGCCGAGCAGGAACGTGACGAGGAAGCCCACCGAGAACAGCATCGGTGTCTCGAACGTCAACTGGCCCTTCCACATCGTGCCGATCCAGTTGAAGAACTTGATGCCGGTGGGCACCGCGATCAGGAACGTCATGAACGAGAAGAACGGCAGCAGCACCGCGCCGGTGGCGTACATGTGGTGCGCCCACACCGCCACCGACAGTGCGGCGATGGAGAGGGTCGCGTAGATCAGCGTGGTGTAGCCGAAGATCGGCTTGCGGCTGAACACCGGGAAGATCTCACTCACGATGCCGAAGAACGGCAGCGCGATGATGTACACCTCGGGGTGGCCGAAGAACCAGAACAGGTGCTGCCACAGCAGCACACCGCCGTTGGCCGGGTCGTAGATGTGGGCACCGAGGTGACGGTCGGCGGCAAGGCCGAACAGCGCGGCGGTGAGCAGCGGGAAGGCCAGCAGCACCAGGATCGACGTCACCAGGATGTTCCAGGTGAAGATCGGCATCCGGAACATCGTCATGCCGGGCGCACGCATGCAGACCACGGTGGTGATCATGTTGACGCCACCGAGGATGGTGCCGAGGCCAGCGACGGCCAGGCCCATGATCCACAGGTCGCCACCGGCGCCCGGGGAATGGATGGCGTCGGTCAGCGGCGAGTACGCGGTCCAGCCGAAGTCCGCGGCGCCACCGGGGGTGATGAAGCCGGCGATGGCGATCATCGCGCCGAACAGGAACAGCCAGAAGGAGAAGGCGTTGAGCCGCGGGAACGCCACGTCGGGCGCGCCGATCTGCAGCGGAAGCACCAGGTTGGCGAACCCGAACACGATCGGCGTCGCGTAGAACAGCAGCATCACCGTGCCGTGCATGGTGAACAGCTGGTTGAATTGCTCGTTGGACAGGAACTGCAGTCCGGGCAGCGCGAGTTCGGTGCGCATCAACAGCGCCATCAGCCCGCCGATGAAGAACATGATGAAGCAGGCGACGCAGTACATGATGCCGATCAACTTGTGATCGGTGGTGGTCACCAGCTTGTAGATCAGGTTGCCCTTGGGACCGAGCCGCGCCGGGAACGGTCGCGTTGGCTCGAGCTCACCGATTGGGGGCGCTTCGGCTACCAACAGATCCTCCAAAAGTCCGGCGGGTCCGCGTCCCGCGTTCACCGCTTGCTCGGGGTGAATCCTATCCCCCAAACCTGTCGATGGCGGCCCGGGTCCTACAAACTGTCGTATTCAATCGGAACCTTTCGGGTAACGGGGCCTGACCGGCCGGGTACTGGGAGTTGGTACCGTCGGCGACGTGCCGTTCTTCACACCGCGAGTGGGTTTGATCACCGCGGCAGCGGCGCTGGCCACCGCGGTTTCGGTGACGCTGGTCAGCGGCTGCGACAGCTCCGGCGGGGCCCCCACACAACCGTCGGCCGCGAACTCGGTAATCACCAGCACCACCAAGGTCGCCGGTGCCAACGTGCTCGGGAACGAGCGCAGGCCCGACGAATCCTGCGCGGCCGATCCAGCTCCCCTCGACGATGGTCCGGAGACCAGGGAGGTCAGGCACGCGGCGGGCAGCACCGAGGTGCCTGCCGACCCTCAGCGCATCGTGGCGCTCTCCGGCGACCAGCTCGACGCGCTGTGCGCCCTCGGCCTGCAATCGCGCATCGTCGCCGCCGCTCTGCCGGACGGGGCGACCAGCCAGCCGTCCTATCTGGGCACAGTCGTGCACGACCTCCCGGCCGCGGGCACCCGCACAGCACCCGACCTTGGTGCCATCCGCGCCGCGACGCCCGAGTTGATCCTCGGCTCTCAGGAGCTGACGCCGCAGGAGTTCGGCCCGCTGTCGGAGATCGCGCCGACGGTGTTCACCGGCGCGCCCGGCGCGGGGTGGCAGGACGTGGTGCGCACTGTCGGGGCGGCGACGGGCCGCGCCGATGCCGCGAACCGGTTGGTCGACGGGTTCGTCCAGGACGCCCAGAAGACCGGGGCGCAGAACGACGCCACCCACTTCCAGGCCTCGGTGGTCCGGCTGACCGAGAACACCATGCGGATCTACGGCGTCGACGACTTCCCTGGCAGCGTGCTCGCCGCCGTTGGCGTGGATCGTCCTGCGGCGCAACGGTTCAACGACAAGCCCTATGTCGAGATCGGCACCACGGACAAGGATCTGGAGAACTCGCCGGACTTCTCGGCCGCCGATGGCGACATCGTCTACGTGTCCTTCGAATCGGCGGCGGCCAAACAGCGCGCGACCACGTTGTTCGACGGCGATGCATGGCGCAAGTTGTCGGCCACCCGGGACAATCGGGTGTTCGCGGTGAACGACGAGGTGTGGCAGACCGGCGAGGGCATCGTCGCCGCCCACGGCATCCTCGACGACCTGCGGACGCTCAACGCTCCGATCAACTGATCAACTACTCTCGCGTCGGTGTACTACGTACTGACGTCGATCTACCTACAGCCGCCCGACGTAATCGGGCAGACCCGCCCCGCTCATCTGGAGTTCCTCGAGAGTGAAGTGGCCGCGGGCCGGCTGCTGCTGGCCGGGCGCCAAGAGTCCGGCGTCGGCGGGATCCTCGTCACCGGCGACATCAGCGCCGAAGACGTGCAGGGCATCGTCGAACGCGACCCCTACACACAGGCTGGAGTGGCACGCTATGACGTGGTCGGCTTCAACGCCGCGGTCCGTGCCCCGGGTGTTTAACCTGCCAGTTACCTGAATCGGGGACTATTCGGGGACCGGCTTCGGTTGGGACTGCTCGGGACGCGACGTCGCGCCCCGATTCAGTTATCTTGGCTAAGCCTTTGAGCTGACTGGCCGCTTTGCACCACGACTAAAAGAGGGCACAAAGAAGACATGACCACCACCGTTACCGCCATTGCCGCCACGTCGGCCACCGAACCGCTGACCAAGACCACCATCGAGCGTCGCGACGTCGGCCCGCACGACGTCGCATTCGACATCAAGTTCGCAGGCATCTGTCATAGCGACATCCACACCGTCAAGGCCGAGTGGGGCGTACCGAACTACCCCGTCGTCGTCGGCCACGAGATCGCAGGCGTCGTCACCGAGGTCGGCTCCGAGGTCACCAAGTACGCGGTCGGCGATCACGTCGGCGTCGGCTGCATGGTCGGCTCCTGCCAGGCGTGCGACAACTGCGAGGCCGGCCTCGAGCAGTACTGCACGGGCACCGGCATGATCGGCACCTACAACGCCACCGATCGGGACGGCACCGGCACGCAGGGCGGTTACAGCAAGGCGATCGTCGTCGACGAGAAGTTCGTGCTGCGCATCCCCGATAGCATCCCGCTGGACAAGGCCGCTCCCCTGCTGTGCGCAGGCATCACCTTGTTCTCCCCGCTGCACCACTGGGGCGCCGGACCGGGCAAGAAGGTCGCCGTCATCGGCCTCGGCGGCCTCGGCCACATGGGCGTCAAGATCGCCCACGCCATGGGCGCCGAGGTGACCGTGCTCAGCCAGTCGCTGAAGAAGATGGAGGACGGCCTGCGTCTCGGCGCCGACCACTACTACGCCACCAGCGATCCCGACACCTTCACCAAGCTCGACGGCACGTTCGACCTGATCCTGAACACGGTGTCGGCCAACCTCGACATGGGCGCCTACCTCGGCCTGCTCGCCGTCGACGGCACCCTGGTCGAGCTCGGCGCGCCGGAGCAGCCGCTGACCGTGCCGTTCTTCCCGCTCGCGGGTGGACGCCGCAGCCTGTCCGGTTCGATGATCGGCGGCATTCCCGAGACCCAGGAGATGCTCGACTTCTGCGCCGAGCACGACGTCACCCCCGAGATCGAGGTCATCTCGGCCGATTACGTCAACGAGGCCTACGAGCGCGTGCTGGCCAGCGACGTGCGGTACCGCTTCGTCATCGACATCTCCACGCTGTAAAACGCCGAAACTGCTGGCAGATCGCGGGTTTGAGCTTTTCCGCGATCTGTCAGCAGTTTCGAGGCGTCATCCGGCGGTCAGTCCCCGGATCATCCCGTCGATGACCGAACCGGCGTCCTGACGCGCTTGGGCGCGATCCTCTGCGCGTACGAGGTAAAGACACGCCTCACGCATCGCACCGAGCAACACGTGCGCGCTGGCCTCCACCGGCTGGGGCGGAATGCGGCCGGAGTCGATCGCGTCGGTGAGCAGAGTCCGCACCAGTCCGATGTTGTAGCGATTGCCGATCTCGCTCCAGCGCGTCCACCCGAGCACTGCGGGCGCGTCCACCAACACGATTCGCGATATCTCGGGCTCGGCGCAGGCATCGAGCCAGAACGCCGCGCCCGCCCGCATCAACTCGACCGGATCCGTATGCCCCGTTGAGGCAACGTGTTCGGCCATGCGCAGGGCCACTTCTCCCTCGACCCGCTCGAACACCGCCGCGAACAGCTCCTTCTTATCCGCGAAGTGGTGATACAGCGCGCCCCGCGTCACGCCTGCCGCCCGCACGATGTTCTCGAGCGACACCTCCGAGTAGCCCGGTGACGCAAACATCGGCCGTGCTGCGGCAATCAACGCGTCGCTGGTTTCCGCGGAACGTCCAGCCTGGGTGCGACGGCCCTCATTCATCGTTGGCCTGCGCTCATCGTTGCCTTTCATACATACTGGATGTATGTTACTTACGTACATACCGTATGTAGGTTCGCACGAGAGCTTACTCATCCACCGGGAGATCGCAGTGACCAAGAAGAATCTCGAAACGTCGATCGACGTCGACGCCGCACCCGACCAGACCTGGACGGTCCTGTCGGACCTGAAGCGGATGCCTGAGTGGAGTCCACAGTGCAGAGGGATGTGGCCGTTGAGCGCGCTGCGCACCGGCACCATCACGGTGAACATGAACCGGCAGGGCAGGAAGTACTGGCCGACGGCATCCAAGGTCGTGCGCTTCGAACCCAACCATGCCATCGCATTTCAGACGCTGACGAACAACAGTGTCTGGACGTTCGAAATCACCCCAACCGCAACGGGATCCAGAATCACCGAACGCCGGCTAGTCCCCCAGGACGGTACGACGTGGATCTCCGAGACCATCGTCGATCATGTTCTCGGCGGCGAAGAACGCTTCGACGACGAAATGCTCGACGGTATGAACGCGACACTCGCGAAGATCAAGGCAGCCGTCGAAGACGCCCGGTGACCGGGCATCTCCGCACTACGTCAACGGTTAGCTGGATGGGGCGGTGGTGTTCTCGACCCCGGCCAGCGGCCAGCCGGCCGCGGCAAGCTTGGCCGCCACCCGGTTGATGTTCTCACTGCCCGCGTCGTGCTGGGTGACCTCGGAGATGAACGCCTCGATCTCGTCGGTGTCGATCGAACCGTCGGTCAGCGCCGCCGAACCGTCGGCGGTGATGTTGCGGACGACCTCTTTGATTTGGTCTTCGGTCAACGGGGTTGCGCGCAGCAACGCCAGCAGCGGAACGCGGTCGGGGCCGGGAACGCCCTCGGGATAGCCGGCCCGAAGCCAATTCAGGATGGAACCCAGAAGCGAGGTGTTGGTCACGCCGCCAAGTCTCGCGGTTGCTCCACGTCACCGCCACTACCGCGCCGGACAGTTCTCCGGTCATTCATGCGCAGTTCAGGCAAGTTTTCCCGCAGTTCGGCACCATCCCGGGTGGAAGGATTCCTGCCGATCGGCAGTAAATATCGCTCCTCGAGTTGTCGGGTGGCGGTCCGGATGCGACGCTCGACAACGGACTTGCAGCGTCGCGGGCCTCAATTGCACTCGAATCCGACCCAGGAGGCCTGCGTGACCACCGAATCCGCAACCACCGAAGACAAGCCGGCGGCGCCGACCAGCGGGCTCAAGAAGGGGTCGATCGGCATCGTCGCCGTCATCTTCATGGCCGTCGCCAATGCCGCGCCGATCACGGCCATGACGGGCAACGTGCCCATCGCCGTCGGGTTCGGCAACGGACTCGGAGCGCCCGCGGGCTTCCTGTTCGCGACGATCATCTTGACCCTCTTCGCGCTCGGCTACGTCGCGATGGCGCGGCACATCACCACGACCGGCGCGTTCTACGGCTTCATCTCCCACGGCCTCGGCCAGGTGTGGGGAATGGCCAGCGGCGTGCTGGCCACCTTCGCCTACGTCGTCTTCGAGGGCTCGTTGATCGGCGGTTGCGCCTACTTCGCCAACGACGCGCTCAACACCATCTTCGGCGTGAACGTCCCCTGGTTGGTGATCGCCGTCGTCGCGATCGTGGGCATTGCGCTGCTCTGCTACTTCGACATCAGCCTGACGGCGGCCATCCTCGGCGTCACACTGACCGCGGAAGTCCTCGTGCTGCTCGCGCTGGCGCTGTCGGTGATCTTCAAGGGCGGCGGGCCCGACGGCTTGATGCTGAGCCAGACGGTGCTGCTCAACAACGCTTTCGAGGGCCTGCCCGCGGGAGCGTTCGGCACGGCCGCCGCAGCCGGATCCATGGCCATCGGCCTGTTCTTCGCATTCTGGTCGTGGGTGGGCTTCGAGACCACCGCGGTGTACGGCGAGGAGTCCCGCAACCCGAAGAAGATCATCCCGCGGGCGACCATCATCGCAGTGGTCGGACTCGGCCTGTTCTACACGTTCATCTCAGCGATGGTGATCGCGGGCAACGGCGCCAAGACGTCGGTCGAGACGTCGATCAGCGCGTCACCGCTCGACCTGTTCTTCGGACTGGTCAGCGGGAACCTCGGCGGCGTGGTCCTCGACGTCTACAAGGCGCTGCTCGTCATCGGCTCCTTCGCTTGCGCGTTGGCGTTCCACAACGCCGCGTCGCGCTACCTCTTCGCACTCGGACGTGAGATCCCATCGGACAAGGTGAAGTCGACCATCGGCAGCACCCATCCCAAGCACGGCTCGCCCTGGGTCGCCTCGACGATTCAGAGCGTCATCACGCTGCTGATCGTGCTGGCGTTCGCGGTCTTCACCGCCGTCCAGGTGCCCGACGCCAACGGCGCCCCAGTCGACACCCCGGCGCTGGTGCCCTACGTCAACATCTACGGGCTGCTGGCCCTGATCGGCACCGCAGCGATCCTGCTGGTGCAGGCCATCTGCTCGGCCGCGGTGATCTGGTACTTCTGGGTGCGAAAGACTCACCGCGGCAACGTGATCACGACCCTGATCTGTCCGCTGATCGGTGGCGTGGCCATGCTGTACGTGGTGTGGCTGCTGTGGGACAACCGGGAGTTCGCGGCCGGCCTGGCAGCGAAGTCCGACGTGTTCAAGGTGGCCCCGTACATGATCGTCGGAGCGTTCGCGATCGGTCTGGTCTACGCGTTGTGGCTTCGGTCCGCCAATCCCGCGATCTACGCCGAGATCGGACGCACCGTCATGGAGGACGCCCACGAGCGCACCGAAGAGACGCCCGCCTAATGGGAGTCGATCAGCGTGTCCTTGACGGGGATCTTGGTTCTCGAGCGGGAGGCTGATTACCGAGCCGCCGGCCGGTGAGCACTGTCGT
>NZ_JACHGP010000010.1 GCF_014202335.1 Mycobacterium sp. AZCC_0083
CCAGCAGCATCGAGGGAGGCCCGCCCTTCTCGGCGGAGCCACACGGGTGGGGAATTTCGATGAGCGGCAGTGGGGAATTTCAGCGAGCGCGGTCACGGTCGCCAACGGGAGGAATGCTTGACGTGGCGATCAAGAAGCAGAAAGCAGCGGGCGCCAAGTTCGCGAAGCAGGCGCGGTCCAAAGGATCGACCAAGGTCGGCCGACGGGCCAAGAGCAACGGCCGTCAGCAGAAGCGCTGACGAATGGCGAAGCGACGCAACATCAAGCGCGACCGCCGCGGGAGATTCGCGCCGACCGGCTCGCGGTCGTCGCGGGTGAAACGCGCCGTGCCGACCAAAGTAGTGTCGCGCAAAGTGAGCGCTGGTCGTGTCGGCCCTGGCGGCGAGTATGTCGGCGTGCGCCCCGGGATCGAACTCAAACCAAAGCGCGGCCGTTCGCGCTACTACGTCGGGGTCAGCGCCGGTCGCCGCGTCTCATACTGAACGACCGCCAAGGCGTCGTGAAGAGCTTCCGAGAGTCCAGACCAGTTCGCTACTTCTTCGGCAGTCCTTCTGAGATGAACCGAAGGATTTGCGCGTACGAGCGTGGCGCGGGCGGTTCAGGTAGTGGCTGGTTGCCTCCGGGCCGCATCTCTTGCATCGCATCGAGCAGAACTCGCATGAAGTCCTGATTCTTCTGCTCGGTTTGAACGAGATGCTCAAGCAGCAGCCCGCAGAGATTCACCGCGTCGGTGGCAACTCGCGCGGCACCGTCGAGATTGGTGAGGTATTTGTCCAATCGGCCTTGGGCGCTGACCACTTCGTCGCCGTCGATCGCCGCGCTCCCAACGATGGCGATCACGTTCTTGATGTCGGCGACCTCTTCCGGCGTCCAGTTAGTGCTCATAAATTTGAGTATGCCGTTACAGAGGTGAGGAATGTAGCCGTGATCCTCTCGCCGGGCTAATCATTGCGGATCAGGATAGGCGCGGGTAATCGGGCCAATGGCGTCGAAGGCGGTTATCGTCGGTTGCGCGGTGATGGTCGAACCATCGGGCGCTCGCAGAACCACCGTCGCAGTGTCACCGTCCAGATTGCACGACAGCACAGTGAGCGGTTCGCCGAGATCCGGCCAGGCGGCCTGCGCCATTTGACTTGCGCGTCCCTGCGCGTCCCGGCCGTCCAGCGGTCTGGGATTCCAAGCCGGTGGGTGCAAGTCGCGCAGCCGCTTGCCAACACCCTTCAATCCGTCATACGCCGCGCTACCAAGTATGCCGCTGACTGCTGCCGAAGTCACCCACATGAACAGCTCCAGCGATGCGCCGGATGCGCCCCAGCTAGTCGTTCTTAGGCGCTCTTCACTTAAGAACGAATCGTGGATCGACCCACCGGCAGGATTGGGCGTGTAGTGCAGCCGCTCGACTTCGTGCCGCAACCGCTCGCGGTCGATTGGCATCCCGGCATCAGAGATCAGGACAACGGTGGCGCGGCCCGTCATATCGGTCTGGCCGTCAATTGACCGGTAGACGATCCGTACCTGATCGACGTAAACCCCACCGGGCTCGCCGGGGGTTTCGACGTAATCAATCATGCAGTCATCGTCGCAGTTCGGTCGGACAAGAGCATCGATGACGCGGGTGCCGTTCGACAAAAAGCGCCGAACATTGTGGGTGCCGGTTCGTACGATGGGCTGTCGTGAAGGCGTACGAGGCTGGCGAGCCATACACCGGCAAGCGAATCCGGCGAATGCAACGCAGACTAGTGAAGCTTGCAAAACGCGCGGAGATGACCGAACTGCTGACCGAGGGCGTCGATGTCTTCATCGGCTTTCAGGATGACCTCTTACGCTTCCAGGCGGTGATCCAACGCGACATCGGCGCGCTCAAGCGAACGGTTCGAAGAAACAGCGAGGCGCGACCGTCGTTAGATTACTTGCGTGTCCTTCGTTGGTATGCACGCTGTGTGGGCGATGCGCTCGCCTGGCAGGTTCTTCTGTTCGACCGCAAAGCAATAGCAGCGTTAATGAGCGGACCCAAGCCCGGTGTCGTGGAGATAGCGCCGAACACACAAGCCGTTGTGACCATGGCGGGGCATCTTCTAGGACAACAGTTCGGCGTCCCGATCATTCACGACATCACCAACTGGTTGCGCATCGGCGACATCACTTTCATGCAGCCGAAGAAGAAGGGCGAGTGGCGATTTCAAACGGTCGAACTGAAGAGTTCTGTCCGGGAGAGTGAAACCGCCGAGGACGGTGTGACAAACGCTGTTCTCGCGGTCAATATCTGGAGCAATGAACGGATAGACCTGCTGACGGAGATCGCTGATAGGCCCACGGTTGGTGCCGTCGCGCCGTCGCAGGAAGCTGCCCCGAAGCGCAATCCGTTGGAGAGCGATCGTCGCTTGCAGCGGCAACTTAAGCGGCTGGACAAAATGATCGAGCGTCGCGACATGAAAGACAACGCGATGACGACCATTGAGGGCGTCCCGAACATCTTGCTCAAGCTCGAACACGACGACACGCATCATTGGGTTGACTTGAGGCGCGCGATACGGGTCGCTCGGCTTGACGGCTTTGCCTTCTTCTCGGTCGACAACTTCATCGCGTACGCCCTCTTCTACCAACGGGACGGCGTAACAGAAGAGCACATGCAGAAGTTCCGGAAGCAATACGTCGACCGGGTTGCAGAAGAGCTTCATCCTGGGGAAGCGGCGAACCCGTTTCTCCTTGTCCGTGAAGTTCCGATGAAAGAAGAGTACGACTTGGATGGTTTTCCGATCATGCGCTTCTTCAGCTACGAGATTCCACAGGTCGCCGTCAGCGACTTGATACACCGTCGTCTGGTGATCGCAGCAGTAGCCAATTGGGCTCGGCTCGATCGAGCGCTCGTCGATGCGGGTGTCTCAGTAGTGGGAACCAACGCGACCGAAGCCGACCAATCGCTTCCGTACTCCATCGAGATTTCTTGGCCCACGGGCGACAAATTTCGCGTTGATACGCCCATGGCTCAAGTATCACGTGAGGTCGTACGCGCGATCTACGAGTTTCTCAGCCTTGAGGACGTCGTGCAAAAAGTCGCATCGATCAAGCTCATTCCGGAATTGATTTCGTACGACGAATGGGACGCGTCACTCAAAGCCCAAACGGCCGACGAGTCGGAGTGAACCCGCCAGGCGGTGCAGCCAGGGCAGCTAACGAGTCCGCGCCACCAGCGAAGACGCCACTGGAAGGTCGATGCTTGATCCCGCCTGACGTTTACCGTCGGATCAACAGCGGGTGTCTGAGGCAAGTCCGATACTCGAACATCGCTATCTTCGGGCGACGGTCACCCCCTCGTTCCTTCTAGGTTCAATAAATGGCGAAATCAACTGACAATCCTCAGTTCCGGAGTCAGCGGGGCAGGCTGGGTGCCTACACCTCGTGGGCAAAGACGGAGGACCGGGCGGCCCGTACGCTGCCGGCGAGGCGAGCGATGCTCGACAAGTTCGAGACGGAAGTCGACCCCGAGGGCAAGCTCACGATCCAAGAGCGTGCCAAGCGCGCCGAGTACGCGCGTATGGCGTACTACCAACGACTAGCGATGAAGTCCGCGGCAGCACGCCAGGGGCGCAAGCTGATCTGCCAGACGTGCGGCCAGCCCAAGGAATCCGACGCCCCGATGTGTCGGAAGTGTCTGGGTAAGCTGCGCGAGCGGTGACCGATCTGCCCGCTTGGCTAACGGTCACACAGGCAGCCGAGTACTTCGGCATCGACCGCGCCGAGATGTACCACAAGGTGCTGCACAATCTGGAGGTTCGACGCATCGGCGCGCGCGGCGGCGCCATGCCGTTTGGTCGCCTCATCCGAGTCGAACGCGGACCAATACTTCGCCTGCGTGGAGAACCAAACGTGCCGCCGCAGCCACTGCCCCGCTGGGTAACCATCAACCAGGCAGCCGCGCACTACCAGATCAGCCCCCGCCTGACTCGCATCCGCATCGACCGCGAGTCACTACTACAGCTGGGCCGCTACCGGAGAACATGGTGAGCCGCCGCTACATCACCGTCGCCGAAACGGCCGAGCATCTGCAGATCAGCGAGAAGACCGTGCGCCGGCTGATCGCCGACGGCCAGCTATCCGGTTACCGGATAGGACGTAGCAGTCACGCGCGCATCAGGATTGACCTCGACGAGATCGACGAACAACTGATGCGCCCGATGGCCGAACCCCCGCGGCGACCACGCAAGGCAGGGTCGACCCGCACCAGCGCCCGCCCGCTTGCGAAACCGACGACGACTGTCGGCGCCAGGACCGTCACACGGCCCCGCCAACCCACCGGACCCGATCCCCTCGATGAAACCTTCTGGCGCTACTGCCAGTGCGGCGATCGGGCTATCAGTCACATCTGGACAGACCAAACCCTCGACGAACGAATCGGCGAACCGCGGCCAATCGGGTCGTGCGCGGCCTGTAGCTGCAAGGAATTCCTCGAAGACATCAAACGGCGCCGCAAGAAGCGCCAACCGTGACCAAACAGCGCAAACCAGTGGAACTTCCACCTGGCCTACCGGAATTGGCTACGCCAGCCCAGGTGGCCAAGTACCTCCACACGACGGTCAACTCACTAGCACAGATGCGCTACCTCGGGAGCGGCCCAAAGTTCATCAAGGTCGGGCATCGTGTGCGCTACCGCTGGACCGACGTACTGGAATGGCTACGGCACAACACCATTCAACGAACGGATGATCCCCGTGGACAACGTGGTTGAACGCAAACTCCCCGGTACGCCCATCCCCTGCGAACAACTGGTTCGCCAATACGAGGACTGGCGCTGGCGCAACGTGAACAAGGGACCCGGACAGGCGGCCATATTCGACCTTCTCGTCCCCAAGCCCGAAGACACCTATCAATGGCGAATCCAGTTGAACTGCGGCTGCATCCGCGACGTCGTGACCCACGGGAACGCACTTGAGCGCCTCATGCAGCGATCTGACAATTACCACCACTGGCACAGCGAGGAACAGCTACCTGAGGGCCAATGGCTGTGCCACGACCCAAAATGCCCACAGCATCGCCTCACCGGCGGCCCGGTGCGCGACATCGTCGAGTGGAGGAAACGGCACGACGACCTACACCACTTCGAGCCGATGGAGATCGACGGCGAGACAATCGGAACGCCACACGACGACGCGGTTTGGGACGTCTTGCTCAGCTGCGGCCACCTCGACACCAAATTCACCAAGCCCGGCTGGAAGCCCGAGGACGGACCGGCGCGCTCGACGCGCACCAAAAAGTGGCGGGGGCTGGAGGAAATCCTTCCGGTCGTCGCCAAGGACGATGACGACGAAGCCTATTGGCGGCGCATCTACGCCGAGAAGCATCCCCAGCCGGCACCCTTCAACCAGTGCCATACCTGCGCCAACCTTCGAACAGTCGTGGCCTACGAGGGCGTCGGATGGGTCAAACCAAAGCCGAAATCGGTGAAGCCGCCCAAGCCGAAGCCGCCCGCGCGCAAGACGCTCGAAAAACGTTTGAAGAAGTTGGAATCCGAAGCCGCACAGCTCAGGGAAGAACTGAAGACACTGCCCGTAGTCGATGACAAGCAGTGAATCCAGGCGAACGCTCGATGGAAGACGCCGACTATCACGACGCCAGACTGACTATTACTCCACGCGAGTAGCTGGATTCGTGGAGCATTATCCGGGCTGGCTTCGCGTCTGATGGCATATCGATTATCAGCCCGACGTCCAATTGGATACCCGGGTTAATGTCGGCTCGGAGCACGACCCCAGGTTCCCCAGAGTCCTTGATCATCGCGTCGGTATCGACGGAAAATTCGCGCCCGCCACTATCGATCAACTTCTGGTCGGCCGCAGCGTATGTGCGGGCGGTATTGCCGATGTTCTTGACGGTCAGCAACACGGCGAAACCCTTACCAGCCATCTGTCCGGAGAGAGGGCGGATCTCGGTGACTATGAACGCCAACCCGTCATCACGGGCTACTTGGCCGATGCCCACTTGCGGAGCTGGGGCAGTCGCCGCCGTCGGCGCGGGTGCGGTAGGAGCAGCGATGGTGACGGACTTCGTCACGGTCACAGCTGGTGGTGGTGATTCCGAGCTGCAGCCAGCCAGGACCATTGATACCGCCAGCGACACGACGAACTTCGTCGGCTTTGACGTGAGCATAAGGTGCAAGCGTATGCATCCGCCGCTAACCGCGGTAGTGCGGCACTGCGGAGTCGGCCCGTAGTTCGGGCGCCGGGCGGTGGGTGTTCGGATGCGTGTCGGATGAAGTCCTCCCGGGCACACAAGAGGTTGACCAACAGGACCGGCTCGGGCCACCGCTGGCCGAACTAAGTTCCCCCAACGCCGCCGTTGGTATGTGCCGGGGGTCAGTAGGCGAAAACGTCACCGCAGCCGCGGATATCAGTCTCGACACGCGTTGGTAGATATTCGAATGTCCGCTCGGCGATGTCCGCCACGCCGTTCGCCCGCGCTTCATTCATCAACGTGTCTAACAACGGGATCAAGAACTCGACGTCCCGTACTGCATATGCAAGCTGCTCCGGCGTGAACGCTGTCGACAACCAGTTGGATGTCTGTTGAGTCTTGTCAAGCACCACCCCAAGGAACCGCTCCAAAGTCGGCTTGAGACTGTGCTCTTCGTTGGACGCGGCCGGTCGGACGATCTTCGACAGCACCTTGGTGCACGCCACACTTTGGGCATTCGCCTTCCAATGGTGTCGCATGAACCTGAGATCGAAGGGCGCGTGATGAAACACCTTTCGAACATGCTCAGACATCAGCAACTCTCGGAGTCTCTCCGGCTGATGGCCGTTCATGCGGATTACCTGAGTCCCGACGTCCGGCACGTGCAATTGGCAGGTGCCGATGCGATCGAGCCGCCAGTCGAGGCCGCTGGTCTCGATATCCCAAGCCACTATCGCGGCGTCCCTGACGGCCCATTCGAAGTCCGAGGAGACGTCGCCCTCGACCAGATCGACTTCCCGGGTTGAAATCATTACTCCCCACCTCCGGTGACATCGGCCAATGCGACCGATCTACTTTGGTTCTCGATCGCATCGAGATCTTCTCTGAAGAAGTCGCTGAACGTCCCTTGCCCCACTAGCAGTGTTGGCACATTGCCGCGCCGCCTCCGATTTGCGTAGAGGGTCATGAGCACCTTGTCGCCGAAGTAATAACAGGTGTACGTCGGGTCACCCGCGCGGTAGTAGATGCGAATATCGGCGGCACAAGACTCGGCGAGCTCGGCGAACTCCTTAGTTGTCTCGAGGACTTCCCTGCGGATCTTCTGCAACGTGTAGTCGTACCGTTGCGCCAGGACTCGCATCGTCGGCTCATCGTCGGGGTCTGGGAGAAAGAGCTTCAGCGAGTGATTCTTGTCTTTGGCGAATTCTTCAATTTTCGGCCAATGCAATTTGCGCCAGCTACTGCCGTAGGAAATGAAGACGGACAGGTGCTTGCACTGTTTAAAGAGGTCCTCCCAGGGGACATCGAGCCAGTTCATCGTCACCCGTTCAACGCCCGCTGCACTGACATCGGCTGCGATCCTGGCTTCCGCAAGAACCTCGCGCATGAAGTCTCGCTTCGCCCGAAGGTCCCACAAGACAGCCAGGCCGCCAATCGTGACGAAGAGTCCTCCGACTTGGTTGGCCGTAGCTTGAAGAGGCTTATGGTGTTCGAACCAGTCGATGTTGGAAACCCACATCAGACAGAATCCGGCGATCACGATGCCGGCGGCGTAGAGCGCCGTTTTGTACGTCGTTAGCGCCGCTAGCAGGCTGTTTTCGCTACTTTCGCCTGTCACGTCACCTCATCCGCGAGCCTCACGAGTTTCACAGTAAGCGGACTGACCGACAAACCGGCTGCGACGTGCCGATACCTACGACCGCTACCACCCGGGCCTGAGAATGTGTGCATGGCCAAGGACGACGGAATCAAGCTTCAGCGTTACCTCCTCAACCGGGAACACCAACTGTGGGTTGATGAAGGGAGAGACCGCACGGGCGGACGGATTTTCGACCTCCCCACCGATTGTCCGGAGGCTGCCTTAGAACGCGCCTGGCAAGACCACTGCCTAAAGCGGCTTAACGCGGCGGCGTGGGAACTGGCAGAACTTGAGGGACGCACGGCCAGCTCCGCGGAAGTCGTCAACATCGAGGACTGGCGTCACCGCGACTAGGGTCTCTGAGAAGCGCGAGAGGGCACCGCCGCGCGGGTCCATATAGCCAAACGCCCACGCCGTGCCCACAATCTGCCCACAGTTGCAGATAAGCCCCGTTGGCCTGGCATAGATAGGGAGTAGGTCGCTCAGCCGCCTTGTGTGCCATTGGTGCTGGTGAGAGCCATAACCCTGCAGGTTTGCCACCTGTCGACGCTCCAGGTCACGGGAGAAGAGGCAGGTCCCGTGCGGACCGATTTGGTGCGCGTCGGTCGGCGTCAGCCGCCTTATGCTTTCTTCAGGCGCTTACGCGGTGCCGGCGATCTGGAGGTACATCCGCGCGTGAACGAGCTGTCCGGCATGTCCGATACGCCAGCCGGGCCGCAGGACTATGCCGGTCTGCGCGCCGAATTGGCCGAATTGGCCAGCGATTTCACACCTGTGATCACCGAGTTGTGGCCTCGCCTGGAAGACCACAAGCACCGGTGGGAATTGCATAGCTACGGGCTTCCTGAGGGAGACGACAGGCAAGTAGTCGCTGACGTCATCGCCTTGCTGGTTGAGGCGCTCAAATGCTTCGGCACCGCCGACAACAAGCTTCTGGACGCTTACACCAAAGCCGACCGTCACAATCCCAATGGCGCCGCTGTCTAATCAAGCGCCCCCTTCATGCGAAGTGTCTGACTCCCCGATCGGCGAGTAAAGGGCGTCTTCGACGTCACCACGTGATGGCTTCGCACCCCTGCCACATCCGATCGTCAGCGCAGGATCGCTGGGTATCAGGAAGCGGTGGGAGTGCACTATTTCACACCATGACTTGACGACAATTCTGACGACAGCGATGACGACAGCCGGACTCCCCGACACCGCCACCTGCACGCCGCCGGAGTGCGTATCGTGGCTGTTCATGGGATCGGCCTGTTCCTACGGATCAGAAGGTTGGGAGTTCGAATCTCTTCGGGCGCACGCAGGTCAGGGGCGCTTTTCGCGATTGCGGAGAGCGCCTCTGATGGTTTTTGACGACAGTTTTGGCGGTCTTCAGTCTGGCCAGATGCCTTCGACCATGACGAGCGACTCGGCGTCTGGTCCTCTGTCATGGCAACGACTGCGGCCAGTTAGCTTCCAGATCCATCGCCCATTGGACGCATGGAGGGTCACGTGAGTGCCGTCGAAACTCAACCCGACGTCGGGGGCCTTTCGGCCCTGCTGCAGGGCATGGAGGGCGAACCACATCACCGGCGTCGCGTGATCGACGCACAGTTGGTCGCCTTCGCGTCGAAACCGCACTTCCCCGGCCAATTGGGGTGCCTCGGTCCGCATCGTCGTGCTCATAACCTAGTCACGGATCGCCCGCATGTGGCGTTCACCCAATCTGCAGGGGAGGGGTGACGGGCCGAATGGTTGGTAGGACGTAGGGGCTGTCGGTTCCTTCGTGTTGCCTCGGCAAGAGCCTCGAGTACGCCCTCGACTTCGTGGTCCTAATTTGTTCCGGCCGCCGTGCGAACCACGCCAACACCTGCTGCCTCACAACGACCTGCCCGATCAGTGTTTCCAGGGTGATTCGCGCGGGATGTCCTTGGAAATGACGAGGGGCCAAATATGCTGCGGCACTGAGTAGTAACCGATTCCGGCGAGGCGTGACGCGGCGTTGTCATCATCCAGAGACGGCGAACAGTCCGGTTGGTCAGGGCAACAGGATGTAGGACATTCCGGGGACGTCCTTCACGTCGCGGCCATTGAAGATGCCGACGCCGCCTAGCTGCGAATTGTTCATCTCGGTCACGTGGATCCATCGGCCATCGGGACGTTGGGAGACCGAATCCACCCACGCGACGTGGCCGACTGGGCTCGCACCGGCAATACCGGGTTGGAACACGACGATCGAACGGTCCTGAGCGTCGTCCACGACGGTCCAGCCCGCAGCGATTGCCGAGTCCCTCCACGCCAGCGCGTCGCCACGAAACGCCGGATACGATCCGCTGGCCTCGAACCACTTTTGTGCAGCACCCCAGGTGCACTGACCGTCCGTCCCCGGATTGCTTCCTTGAGTCCTGCCCATCGCGCGGTCGGTGTGGGCGGTCTGCGCTGACCCACTGCCGCCGCTCGGGGGTGGCGGGCTGCATTCGGGGGCGGCGACGTTCAGTGTGGCGGTTGCGATGTCGGCATCGGCAACGAAGTGGCCATCTGACGTTCGGTACCACAGGTCGTCCCAGCCGCCGGGGATGTCGGAGCTGAAGAATCCGTTCACGTTCTGCCCGCGCGTGGAGCAGACCAACGTCAGCTGATCCCCGGGGTTGTAGGACCCGTCCTGGGGAGACGTGAGGTTGGCGTCGGACATCTGTGGGGTGTCTGCTTCGACCGTGGCACTCGCATCGGCGGACGCCGAAGGGGCCTCAGTCATCGACTGCATACCCGTTGCTGCGACGAGTGCAGCCACGGCCATCGCCGCCAGTCCGTGCGGGGCGGTCTTCAGGTGGCGCGATTCAGCAGTGGGCGTGGACGACCTCAGTCGAGGATCGTCGGCGCGAAGACAGGAAGGCACTCCAAAATCGAACACGTGAGTCCTCCCGCGCGTGTGGCCCTTCCCCGACCCACATGCATGGGTATATCAGTCCCATTGATCAAGCGCAGCAAATCAAGATCGATTCGTTGGCGAGAACTTCGCCGGTAGGGGCTAGCTGGCCTAGATTTCAACCGTCAACGGTCACGTCCGCTACGAGCATCCACGCCGAACCTGCGCTAGCCGAACTCAGTCGGTGCACTTCGTCCGAACGGATGACGTGGTTTGCTCTTTCTTCTCCCCCATGTTCACGATTCCGTGCGTGACGCCATCATCCAGTTCAGCCAACGGGGCGATTGTGCTTGACAGGGCGGCGATGCACATTCCCGAAATCGCCGGATTGAATTCGCTGCGCACGTGGCTCCAGGGGGTTAACTTGGGATACCAACAATTGACGCGGGGGTCAGAAAATGGCGACTGGAAAAGCGGGCGGTCGGGGTAGGCATCGTGCACGTCGGTCGAAGAGTCCTCGTCGGTCGCAGAGCTTTGGTGTTCGGCAGTGGTTGCAGGTTGGTGCCGCCTCGGCGGGTGTGAGCGCAGCGCTATTCGGTGTGTCACTGGCTGGTCCGCAGGTGAGTGTCGCCCTCGCCGACGATTCCGGCCAAGCGTCGCAAGAATCGTCGTCGGGTTCGGATGGTTCAGGTGGTTCGGATTCGGGCGGATCGTCGGCCGATGGCGCTGGATCGCACACTTCCCCGGCGGCGAGTCCGAGTTCGTCGGCCGCGTCCGACGGGCAGGCCACGGTCGAGTCGCCGTCCTCGAGTTCGAGTTCCGATGGGAAGAGCTCGGCGTCCTCGGCTTCGACGGGTTCGAAGAGTGATGCGGACGACAAGACGGCGGTCACGGCCCAGACCAACACGGGCTCTCTGCAGTCCGGCAGCACGCAGGCCGATGATCAGACTTCCACCGGGTTGAGTGCCAAGCACTCGGGTGTGTCGGCGTCGTCCGAATCGTCCTCCTCTTCGTCCTCGGAGGGGCCCTCGTCTGAGTCCGCGTCGATCTCCACTTTCGCGTCCTCGTCCTCGTCGAGCAGCGTCGCCGAACGCGCGTCGTCATCGGCGGCCGTGGTTAGCACGCCTGCCGTAGCGCTCATGTCCGCGCCGGCCGTGACGGAAACCGCTGCCGCCGTAGCAGATTCGGGACCTTCGGTGGCGGCGGCATCCAGTCCCGTCATTCCGTGGGCACTGCAGGTCGTCGCCCCGAACAACAACGTTCTGGGTGATCAGGTCACGGGGTTCTTTGCAGCGTTCCAGGCCTTCGTCGCCCAAATGCCGTTGCCGACTCCGTTCAAGGACCTGCTGAACGGTGCCGCATTCGCGGTGCGTCAAACGTTGCTCAACCAGACCCCGACGGTGGCGCCGATTCTGCTCACTGGCCTGTCCGACACGCTGATTACCGGTCACGTGGACGCCGTTGATCCCGAGGGGGATCAGATCGTCTACCGCTTGGTTCAGGGCCCGGCGTCGGGCAGCGTGCAGCTCAATTCCGACGGCAGCTTCGTATACACACCCGGTGCAGGATTCAACGGCGTCGACACCTTCGTCGTCATGGCCCAGGATCTCGGTTTGCACGTCAACCTGCTCAACCCGTTCCGCGGCGCTGGGGCGTCGGCGGGCGCGCTGGTCAACGAGGGCGCAATCAAATTCGCGTTCAACTACACCACGGGCTCGGAACTGTGGACCGACGATCGCCGTGCGGCACTGGAGCAGGCGGCCGCTGGCTACAACGCCTACCTCCTGGTCACCCATGCCGTCACCCTCACCTACGACGTCAGCGCAACGGACTCAGCGGACGGCACCCTGGCATCGGCAGGAAGCCCGCTCATCAGTTCCGCGCCCGGCTTCTGGCAGACCGTTGTCCAGAACAAGCTCATCTCCGGTATCGACTCCAACGGCGCGGCGGCCGATGGAGAGATCGACTGGAACTTCGGCTACCCGTGGGCGCTCGGTGACTCGGTGGGAAGCACCGAGTACGACCTGACGACCGTGGCGCTGCACGAGTTGATGCATACCTTGGGGTTCATGTCCTATGTCGGAGCGGCAGGTTCGAACACGGGTCGGGCGTGGACGGTGTACGACAGCTTCATCTCCACGAACAACGGCACCAAGGCGATCCGCCCCGACTACACGTGGAACACCGCATTCGACGCCAATCTGACGGGGGGCAACGGCGGCCTGTACTTTGGCGGCGTCGATGCCGTCACGGCCTACGGCGCGCTCGTGCCGCTCTATACGCCCAGTCCGTGGGAGGACGGCAGCGCGATATCGCATCTGGATGACGCGACTTTCACCGGCTCGGACCGGAACATCATGAACGCCCAGTTAGCCACGGGGCCAGGCGTCAGAATCCCGAACGCGATCGAACTCGGCATCCTCGCGGGCATCGGGTACACCGTGATAACCGTTCCTGTGCCAGGCGGAAGCGCACTCGCCATCGTCGGTTTCATCTTCCTCCGTCGCGCACGCAGAAAGTCACCCTCGTCATGACCTTGCCCGACTACGGATTAGAAGGTTGGGGTTCGAATCCCTTCGGGCGGAGTTTGTAGCCGGGCTTGTTTGCGGCGCACCCCCGGTTTCGGGTGTGAGATTGTGCCGAAGCCGCGTGGCCGAGCGGCCCGCGCCGCTAAGTTTCCCAAGTGGACTTCTCCTTCGATCCTCGCGGGTGGCTCGGGTCAGCTGTCGGCGCCGCTCGGATAGGCATCAACGTCTACGACTGGGCCGAGGAACAGATCGTTGCCGCACTGCGCACCGGGCTCGACGCCTTGGACCCCGATGGCGCTCCCAAGACATTGGCTCAGGAACCGACTGCCGTCGATGATGAACCGGCCCCCGACTCGCTGAGCGGCAAGATGACTCAGCTGCTGGACCGGGCACTGGGCCAGAACACCCGTGGCAGCCAGGTCGAGCTCTACCATCACCTGCTCGACCAGTTGGTGGCCGACGAGGCCAGGATCATTGGGGCGCTGTCCGACGGCTCGGTGTCGCCGTTGGTGAACGTGTACACCTGGACTCGGCCGCGTGTGCAAGGACAGGCGACCTTGGAGAACGCGTCGCTCATCGGCCGGACCGCCAATGTTGCGCTGCCCCAGATGGTCCCGCAGTACGTGAGCCATCTGCTGTCGCTCGGCCTGGTCGAGAAGGGGCCCGAGGACACCGCTCTGGACACCGAGTACGAGGTACTGATGGCCGAGACGTCGGTACTCGCCGCCATCAAGAGCGCTTCGCGAGGACCGATCTCGGCGAAGATCGACAAGTACGTGCTGAGCCTGTCAGGCCTCGGCAGGTCGCTATGGGAGGCCACCACGCAGGGCGACGCCTAGTGACCACATCCCTCGTCGCGCTGTCCAGCTGGTCGGAGATCACCCACGACTTCGGCACCAACTGGCTGATCTATCTGTCGATGCCGTTGATCGCAGCCTTCGTCGGGTGGAGCACGAAGATCGTCGCGCTGGAGATGTTGTACCGGCCACTGGAATTCAAGGGCATCGGGCCATTCGGATGGCAGGGCATCGTGCCACGGCGGGCGGGCAAGGTCGGCTCCAAGACCATCGAGCTGCTGACCGCCAATCTGCTCAAACCCGAAGAGCTGCTGGACCGCATCGACGCCAACGACGCGGTCGAGGCATTGCGGGAGCCCCTGATCCAGGCGGTCGACGAGATATCCCGGGAACTCGCCGAGCAGCTCCGCCCCGGCCTGTGGGACTCCCTTCCAGACGCCGGCAGGCAGGCGATCCAATCCAGGATTCAGTCCCAGGTACCACGGATCACCGAGAACGTGCTCCTCGAGATGAAGGCGGACCTGAGCCGGTACGTCGACCTGCAGTTCCTCGCCGTCACCACCCTGGTGCGGAACAAGGAGAAGCTGGTCAAGCTGTTCCGCGGCATGACCACCGACGCGATGGCGTTTGTACGGCGCAGCGGAATCGTCTTCGGATTCGGCATCGGCCTGGTCCAGATGGTGGCGTGGGCGCTGTTCAAGAATCCGTGGATCATGCCCGCGTTCGGCTTCGCGGTGGGCTTCATCAGCGACTACATCGCGCTGAACATGCTGTTCCGCCCCGTACACCAGCGCAAGTTCCTCGGCTTCATCCCATTCCAGGGACTGCTGCACGCCCAGCGGGGCAAGATCACCCGCGACTACGCCAAGATCCTGGCCGACGACCTCTTCACCCCGGAGATCCTGTTCGACGGCATTATCAAGGGACCGGGCGCCGACAAGCTCTTCGCGCTCGTCGCCAAGGAGATCGACGCGGCGATCGATGCCCAGACGGGCATCGCGACCCCCGTCGTCGCACTCGCCGTCGGTACCAAGCGCTACCGCGGCCTCAAGGACAAGGTGGTGGCGCTGGTCCTCGAGCGGCTGCCGACGACCTTGCTCGACGCCCAGGACTACGCCACGGAGGCGATCGAACTGGAGAACACCATCGTGGAGAAGATGAACGCGCTCACCAACGAGGAGTACGAGTCGATCCTCCGACCCGTCTTCAAGGACGACGAGCCTCTGATGATCGCGGTCGGCGCCATCCTCGGCGGTCTGGTCGGTGAGCTCCAGGTTCAGATGATCGAACTGTTCGCGCACTGACCCTGCGAGGATGTAGCCATGACCCCACCGGTGATCCAGCGTTGGATCGACATCATCGACAACCACCGTCCCGAAGAGCTCGACGGCCTGCTGGCCGACGACGCGGTGTTCTACTCGCCCGCCGTCTTCTCGCCGCAGGAGGGCAAGACCAAGACGGCGCTGTACCTGGGCGCCGCGGAGAAGTTGTTCTCGGCAACGGACTTTCACTACGTCGGCCAGTGGTTCAGCGAGCGCTCCGCCGTGCTGGAGTTCGCCGCGACGGTCGACGGCATCTACGTCAACGGCGTCGACATGATCGAGTGGAACGACGACGAGAAGATCATCTCGTTCAAGGTGATGATGCGGCCGTTCAAGGCACTGCAGGTGATCATGCCGAAGATGGCTGAGCTGCTTCAACCGTCCTGATGCGTCTGCTGCTCGTCGCCGACACCCACGTGCCCAAACGCGCCCGTGACATGCCCGCTGTGGTGTGGGACGAGGTCGCCCGCGCGGACGTGGTGCTGCACGCCGGTGACTGGGTGGAGCCGTCGCTGCTCGACGAACTCGAGGAGCGCGCGGAGCGGCTGGTCGCCTGCTGGGGCAACAACGACGGCGACGAGTTACGCCGACGGGTGCCCGAACGGGCCGACGTCACGTTGGGCGGGCTGCGGTTCACGGTCGTGCACGAGACGGGGGCCTCTGGCGGGCGTGACGCCAGGATGGCCATGCTCTACCCCGATACCGACGTGCTGGTGTTCGGACACAGCCACATTCCGTGGGATACCACCGCGAAAACTGGCCTGCGCCTGCTCAATCCGGGCTCGCCCACCGACCGCAGGCGTCAGCCGTTCTGCACCTACATGACGGCGACGGTGGCCGACGGCGTGCTCTCCGAGGTGACGCTGCACCGTGTCTGATCGAAGGGCGGATGACCGTCCAGCCCGTGTCGCCGACGTGCACGAGCTCGCTGCGGCGATGCCGCACGTGACGCGGGTCGACGGGCCCAAGGGCAACGCGGTGTATCAGGTCGGCGGAAAGTCGTTCGTGTTCTTCCGAACTCCCCAGCCCGACGCGCGGGATCCCGAGACCGGGGAGAAGTACCCGGACGTCGTGATGATCTGGGTCGAGTCCGAGAGAGACAAGTTGGCACTGGTGCAGGACCGCGATTCGCCGTTCTTCACCACCGACCGTTTCGACGATCACCCGTCGGTTCTGGTGCGCGGCAGCCGACTTGGTGAGATCGACAGGACCGAACTCACCGAGCTGATCCAGGACGCGTGGCTCTCGCGGGCGTCGAAGCGTCGCGGCGAGCAGTGGCTGGCCAGTCAGCGCTGATCAGCGGGACGCAATGCCGGCGAGGACTATCGCCAGCATGCGGTCCGCTTCGCCGGCGGCCCTACTTTCGGTGGCCATCGCGATGGCGTTGACCAGTGTGACGACGTCGGGGAGCGTGACGTCGGTGCGTACGGCGCCACCGTCTTGGGCCCGTCGAAGCAGCGAGCTGCCGATCGCCGCCACCGCAGCCTGGCATGCGGCGACCAGTTCTGAATCGTCCCGACGACCGGTGGCGAACGCCGCTGCCAGACCGTGTTTCGCGCCGACGTGGTCGATGTAGGCACGCAGCCAGCCGGAGAAGGCCTGGTCCGCATCGGGATCCGCGTGGAGTTGGTCGCCGAGTTTGCAGAGCGCCCTGACGTCGCCGACGCAGACCGCGACCAACAGGTCTCGACGGTCGGGGAAGTGGCGGTACAGGGTGGCGTTGCCGACACCGGCGCGGCGGGCGATCTTGTCCAGTGAGGCATCGGGGCCGTCGGTGGTGAACAGCTCGTCGGCGGACGCGAGGAGCGCCTCGTAGTTGCGGCGGGCATCGGCCCGCAGCGGTGGATGCACGAGCAGCTCCAACCAAGAACGAGGGTCGGCGGGTGGTGTCTGCGGCATCTCGTCCTTGCTAAACGGGGAACTCCCCAGTTAGCCTAGCAGGGTGTTGAAGATGCTGAGCTATCTCGTCAAACGCGAGGGCATGTCCCCCGAGGAGTTCGTCGACTACTACGAGAATCACCATGTGCCACTGATTTTGAGCCTGGCGCCGCCACCCGTGGTCTACAAGCGGCATTACCTGCAGCGTGGTGACGCCCTGAACCTGGGTGAGACGGGTATCGACTTCCACGTCGTGACCGAGCAACAATTCGCCGACCGGGCGGCGTTCCGGTCCTGGATCGCCGCAGTGACCGCGGGCGACAACGGCGAACTCGTCGCCGCAGATGAGGCGCGGTTTCTCGAACGCTCCCGAACGCGTGCCTGTGTCGTCAGCGACTACGTCACCACTGGTTAGACCCGTGAAATAGATGTTTACCCGGTGACACATCGGGGTAGATTCCTGAGCGTGCTGCGCGCCGTGACGACGAGCCTCGTGGTTTTGGCTGCGTCCATCGCCCTCGCCTCGTCGCCGACGGCCAGTGCCGCGCCACCTGGATCGCAGTGCGGCGCGAACCTCACGGCCCCGCAGATCGCCCTTGCCGTGCGCTCGCTGCCCCCGGCGATCCGCGGCGTCGACGCCCCGTGGGATCCGAACCCGTACGGCGGCAACTTCGATCCCTGCGCGACGCTGTCGGTCGCGCTGGTGACAGTGCAGGGCGCCACGGGCAGCTCACCCGCACACGCGCTGCTCTTCCACCTCGGCGAATACGTCGGGACTGCAACCCCGACGCCATATCCGTTCACGGCACTGAACAAGGACGAGACCGCCGACGACACCGTCGTCCTGGACTACAAGGACGGCCGCAACGTCTGCACGGCCTGCCCCGGTCCCTCCTACGAGGTGCACTACCAGTGGCGCGACGATCGCGTGGCGACACTCGACCCGCTGCCGCCGAACCCGGGAAGCTAGCCGACGGCGGCAGTGCAAATCAGTTTGATGTGTTTGGCCGCCCAATTGCCTAGCGGCTCAAGCGCTTCCAGTAGTTCCTCGCCGGCCGGGGTCATCGAGTACTCCACCCGCGGCGGCACTTCGTGATAGCTCTCGCGGTGCACCACACCGTGGCGCTGCAGCTCCTTGAGATGCTGGGTCAGCATCTTCTGCGAGATCCCGGTGAGGCTGCGATGCAGTGCGTTGAACCGCGTCGGTCCCTCCTTCAGCTCCCAAAGGATGAGCGGCTTCCACTTCCCGTCGACGACCGCCATCGCCGCGTCCAGCTCGCAGGTGAATTGCCCCAATGCGGTCACGCGCACTCTCCTAGCAGGTCAGAGCCAATACTTTCCATTTGGTAAGTATCGCACTTTATAGTGGGTACTTGTCGAAAACTCCGCGTCGCGTCAACGATGGTCGCATGACGGCTACACAGCGCAGGATCAGTTTCCTTGGAGTGGGTGAGATGGGGTCGGCACTCGCCGATGCCGCAATCCGCGCCGGATATTCAACGACCGTCTGGAACCGCAGCCCCGATAGAACGATTCCACTCGTCGAGGCCGGTGCCCGCGCGGTGACCACGGTGGGCGAGGCTGTCGACGCCGCCGACGTCGTCGTGGTGTGCCTCTTCGATCAGCGCTCGGTGCACGAGGTGCTCGACCCGGTTGTGGACCGGCTGACCAGACGCAGGCTGATCAACCTGACCACCACCTCACCGGACGGCGCAAGGGAACTGGCCGCTTGGGCGGGCGCCGCGGGTGTCGACTACCTCGACGGCGGGATCATGGCCGTCCCGGAGATGATCGGATCGCCCGCATCCAGCGTCCTCTACAGTGGATCGCAGCGGCTCTACGACGACTACCGCGATCTTCTCGAATCATGGGGTCGTCCTGAGTATTTCGGTGACGACGCAGGTATGGCATCGCTGTACGACCTCGCCCTGCTGGCCGGGATGTATGTGATGTTCGCGGGGTTCTTCCACGGTGCCGCGATGGTCGGCGCCGCCGGTGTACCGGCCAAGGAGTTCGCCACCCGCGCGACCGCATGGCTACAGGCGGTGCTTCCGGTGTTGGGCGACTACGCAGAGATCGTCGACGGCGGCGACTACACGCTGGCGGGCCAACAGAGTCTGCAGTTCTCCGACATCAGCGAGATCGTCGAGGCCAGCCGCGGCCAAGGCGTTAGCACCGAAGTCGTCGACATGGTGCAACGTCTCATTCACCGCCAGATCGACGCCGGGCACGGCAGCCACGGTTTCGCCCGCGTCATCGAGAGCATCAAGCGTCCAGAGGCAGCAGCATGACATCGGTCACCGTATTGGGTCTCGGCCCGATGGGCCAGGCGCTTTCGCGTGCTCTGCTCGACGCGAATCACCGCACCACGGTGTGGAATCGCACGGCGGCGAAGGCGGAGGAACTGCGTTCGCGCGGCGCAGTGGTGGCGGCAAGCCCGGCGGCGGCTGTCGTTTCAAGCGATCTCACCCTGATCAACGTCATCGACCACGATGCGGTGGATTCCGTACTTGTTTCGGCGGGCGACGCCGTCGATGGGCGCGTCATCGTAGGTCTCAGCTCCGATACTCCCGATCGGGCCAAGCTCACGGCCAAGCTCGTCGAGGATCGTGGCGGCCGTTACCTCGATGGCGCCATCATGACGCCGACGACGACGATCGGAACCCCGAGCGGGAGCATCCTCTTCGGGGGACCACGGGACGTCTTCGACACCCACCGAGCACTCTTCGCCGCGATGGGTGAACCGACCTGGCTCGGCGAAGATCACGGCCGCGCCGCCGCCTACGACATGGCGCTACTCGACCTGTTCTGGACATCGGTCAGTGGATTCCTGCACGCCCTGACGGTGGCCCGGGCCAACGGCATCGCGCCAGGCGAACTGCTGCCGCACGCCAACGGCATCGTGGGGATCCTGCCGCCGATCTTCGCCGAGTGGGCCGAGCGCATCGAAGCCGATCGCCACGACGACAGCAGCGCACCGGTGACATCCGTCGCGGCGTCGCTGCGGCACCTGATCACCGCGTCGCGGGACGCCGGTGTGGAAGCCGGTGCGCTGGAGTCACTCCGGAGGCACGTCGATGCCGCAGTCGACGCAGGCTACGGGCACGACGACCTCTCTCGCGTCGGCGCCATGCAGTGAGTACTAGTGCTGGGCCTTCAGCGGGCGGCCCGTGCGCTTGCGGTAGACGATCTCGAACACGAAGCTCAGCGCGAACACGGCCAACAACGTGATCCACGTGCTGGCGGGCCCGGTGTGGATCGTGTAACCGAAGAGCAGGGCGAACAATGCCACGTTCAGCACCACCGCCACCACCAGCAGCCACGGCTTGGCACCGGTCTCGCGGTACACCTTCAGATGTCCCGCGCTGACCGTGGCGTACACGATCAGGAACGCCAGGCTGGCCATCGACCCCACCGCCGACAGCGGAAAGAACACCACGAACAGCATGGTCAATGCTGCGGCGACGAACAGTCCGACGGTACCGCCGCGCCATACCCCGCGGGTGAAATCGCTTGGTAGTTCACCCACTTTCGCGACCATGAAGGCCAGGTTCGTGTCCCCGAACATGGTGGCGTTCACCCCGGACGCGGTGGCCAGCAGCGCCGCGATCCCGATCACCACGAAGCCGACGTGACCGATCGCCGCCAGTCCGGCCTCCGACAACACGTGGCCCTGGTTGGCGTCCATCGACGGCAGGCTCAACGTCGTCACCACGATCGCGCTGATCACGACGTAGACCACCACCACGATGGCCAGCGCCGAGAACATCGCGCGCGGCAACTCCTTGGCCGGGTTGCGCATGTCCCCCGCGGAGTTGGTCACCACGCCGAACCCCTCGTACGTCACGTACAGCAGACCGGCGGCGAACAACACACCGAGCCAGTGGTGATCGCCGTTCTCGGCCAACCGCTCTGGGTCGGCCTTCAT
The DNA here is from genome assembly GCF_014202335.1 of Mycobacterium sp. AZCC_0083. Classification (GTDB taxonomy): domain Bacteria; phylum Actinomycetota; class Actinomycetes; order Mycobacteriales; family Mycobacteriaceae; genus Mycobacterium. Next base: position 21,106 of record NZ_JACHGP010000010.1, read on the forward strand.
CAGACCGAACACTGCGAACACCCCGAGAATCGCCAATTCGACGGTAACGACGAACAACTCGGACCGGCCAACCAGCTTGGAGCCCACCATGTTGATCAGCACCACCACGACGACCAGACCGATCCCGATGAGCTTGCCCGACCATGCGGGTGTCTCCCACGGCAGCAGCGCGCGGACGTAGCCGGCGAATCCCGCGCAGTAGAGCGCCATCGCGATGATCCAGCCGAGGAACTGAAAGACGTTGAGGCCGCCCGCGATAAGCCCGTCGCCGAAGCAGCGGAGCAGGAACTGCGCGGCGCCACCGCGACTCGGATACTTCGCACCAAGCTTGGCGTAGGAGTACACGCTGAAGACCGACACCACGCCGCCCACCACGAACGCCAGAGGCAACCACACCCCGGCCGCCGTCGACGCAAGGCCGAGCAGCGTGTACAGGCCGGCGCCCATCATCCCGCCGACGCCGATCGCGGTCGCACTGGCGGTGGTGATCGAACCCGTGCCTAGCGCTCCGCTCATGGGCCAAGTCAACCACTAGGCGGCTCGATTGACGGTTGAGTGAATATCGTGTCGAACCGCTCCCTCGGTGCCACTCGAATGGCAATCTCGGTGGCATGGATCAGAAGCCGCCCACCGCCGTCATCGAAGCCGCGCACGCCGAACATCTGACGGGGCTGCCGTTCGACGACACCAGGGACTTCGACGATGCCGACCGCGGCTTCATCGCAGCGCTGCAGCCGTGCGTCGTCAAGGCCGCGGACGGACGGGTGGTGTGGGACAACGACGTCTACGCGTTCCTGTCAGGGGACGCGCCCGCCTCGGTGCATCCCAGCCTGTGGCGGCAGTCCACCCTGGCCGCCAAGCAGGGCCTCTACGAGGTGGTCGACGGGATCTATCAGGTCCGCGGCCTGGATCTGTCGAACATTAGCTTCATCGAGGGCGACAGCGGCGTCATCGTCATAGACCCGTTGATCTCCACCGAGACCGCGGCTGCGGCTCTGGCGCTCTACCGCGCCCACCGCGGAGATCGAGCGGTGAGCGCGGTTATCTATACCCACAGCCACGTCGACCACTTCGGCGGCGTGCTGGGCGTGACCACCCAGGCCGACGTCGATGCGGGCAAGGTCGTGGTGCTCGCGCCAGAGGGGTTCACTCAGCACGCCGTGCAGGAGAACGTCTATGCCGGGACGGCGATGACGCGGCGCGCAGGCTACATGTACGGCACGCTGTTGGCTCGAGGTCCGCAAGGGCAGGTCGGCTGCGGTCTGGGACAGAACACGTCCACGGGGGAGATCGCCCTGATCGTCCCGACGCTCGACATTCGCGAGACCGGCGAGACGCACGTCATCGACGGCGTCGAGATCGAGTTCCAGATGGCGCCAGGCACAGAGGCTCCCGCGGAGATGCACTTCTACTTCCCCAAGTTCCGCGCGTTGTGCATGGCGGAGAACGCCACCCACAACCTGCACAACCTGTTGACCCTGCGCGGGGCGTTGGTGCGCGATCCGCACGGCTGGTCGGGCTATCTGACCGAGGCCATCGACACGTTCTCCGACCGCGCCGACGTGGTGTTCGCGTCGCACCACTGGCCGACCTGGGGTAAGGAGCGGATCGTCGAATTCCTCTCCCTGCAACGGGATCTGTACGCCTACCTGCACGACCAGACGTTGCGGCTCCTGAACCAGGGGCACACCGGGATCGAGATCGCCGAGGACTTCCAGATGCCACCCGCGTTGCACCGGGCATGGCACGCCCACGGCTATTACGGGTCGGTCAATCACAACGTCAAGGCGGTCTACCAGCGCTACATGGGCTGGTTCGACGGCAACCCGGCCAGGCTGTGGCCACACCCACCCGAGGCGATCGGGCCGCGCTACGTCGAGGCCATCGGCGGCATCGACCGGGTCGTGGAGCTGGCTCAGCGCGCCTTCGACGACGGTGACTTCCGCTGGGCGGCAACGCTGTTGGATCACGCCATCTTCACCGATGAGAACCACGGGGCTGCCAAGGCGTTGTATGCGGACACCCTGGAACAGCTGGCCTACGGCGCCGAGAATGCGACGTGGCGCAACTTCTTCCTCTCCGGGGCGACCGAGCTGCGGGACGGCAACTTCGGCGTTGGCACCACGACCACGTCGATGTCGATGCTCTCCCAGCTGACCCCTGAGCAGCTGTTCGACAGCTTCGCCATCAGCGTCAACGGGCCGAGGGCGTGGGACCTCGACCTCGCCATCGACGTGACGTTCAGCGACATCGGGACCAACTACCGGCTGACGCTGCGCAACGGCGTCCTGGTCTACCGCAAGGCGGCCGCCGACGCCTCGACCGCCACGGCGACCGTCACGCTGGCCAACAAGGTGCGGCTGTTGGCGTTCGCTGCCGGGGACGCCACGTCGCCGGGCCTGGACGCAGCGGGCGACGCCAACGCGCTGCCTGCGCTACTGGGCGTGCTGGACCGGCCCGACCCTGGGTTCGACATCGTCACCCCGTAGCGGGAACAGGTCGACGGCACACCCGGTTTCACCGGTCATGATCCTGAACGTCTTACGTCTCACGCTGAAGGACGACACCACGGCCGAACAGCGCGCCGCGGTGCTCACGGCGTTGCGCCGAACGGCCGGCCTGCCGTGGGTCGCGTTCTCGTCGGTCGGGCCCGAGTTCGCCGACCCGACCGGCTTGACCTTCGGCTACGTCGTCGCGATCGACGGCCTGGCCGACCTCGAGAAGTACATGCACGATCCGGTACACCTTGCGGGTGACGACGTGATCCTGCCGAGGGTGGCAAGACTGTCGGCTGTGCGGTTCTCCGACGACGATGACCCCGACACCGCTACCAAGGTGTTCACGCTGCATCAGGTGAAGGTGGCCAAGTATCCGGAATGGGGTCGACAGCTGGATTCGATCGCCGTCGACGAGTAGCCCTGTTAGGGCAGCCCGCCGTCGGCCCGCAGAATCGACCCGGTGGTGTAGCTCGACGCATCAGATGCGAGAAACAGTGCGGCGCCGACGATTTCGTTCGGCTCGCCGGCGCGTCCGAGGGCCAGGTGCGAGAACGGGTTGTGACCCTCTTCCAGTCCCCAAGCCTTGCTGATATCGGTGAGGAACGGCCCCGCCATCAAGGTGTTCACCCGCACCGTCGGGCCGTACGCCTTGGACAGGCCTTCGGTCAGCGCGTTGAGCCCAGCCTTCGCGGCCGCGTAGGGCACGACGTCCGGCGTAGGGCGCAGCGACGCGGTGGAGCTGACGTTGATGATGGATCCGCCGCCGGCCGCCACCATCCTCTCGGCCACCAGCGTCGACAACCGGAACGGCCCCTTGAGGTTCAGGTTCATCACGGCGTCGAACAGCTTCTCGGTCACCGACGGCAACCCGTCGTACAGCGGCGACATCCCTGCGTTGTTGATCAACACGTCGACCTTGCCGAACCGCTCGTAGGCGGCGTCAACCAGGCCGTCGAGCTGATCCCAGCGGCCGATGTGCACCTGGTAGGGGAACGCCGTCCGGCCCGTGGACGCCGAGATCTCCTCGGCCGTGACCACGCAGGACTCCAGGTTGCGGCTGGCGATGATGACGTCGGCGCCGCACTCCGCGGCCGCGAACGCCATCTCGCGACCCAATCCGCGGCTGCCGCCGGTGACGAGCACCACGCGATCGGTCAGGTCGAACAGTTGGTCCGCGTAACCCATCTCAGTACTCCTCGATCAAGTCGCGTGGGCCGTTTCACGAATCACCCGGTGGATGAAGCTGAGCTTGCCCGCCACGGCCCTGGGAATCTCGAACGGATACAGGGGATTCTTACCCATCGCCGTGTTGACTCGGTTGAAGAACAGCGACATCCACCGCCAGTCGAACAGCATCCGCTCGATGGGCACGTCGTCGTAGGACTCCAACGGCACGATGTCGCGCGGGGCGGCGAACCGAACCAGGTCGGCATGAAGCACCATGCCCGCCTCGCGGCTGGTATCGATGGTGTCGGCGATGTGCAGGTAGTGCGCAAAGCACTCGGCGAAGTCCTCCCACGGGTGCATGGTGGCGTACTCGGAGATGAACGTCTCGCTCCATCCGGCGGGCGGGCCGAACTCGTAGTGCCGGGCGATCGCATCTTTGTAGCTGGCGCGCTCGTCGCCGAACAAGGTGCGACACTCGTCGAGATATTCCTTTGCGCCGAAACCGGTTTCGACCAGCACGTGCTGGTAGTAGTGGCCCACTTCGTGGCGGAAGTGCCCGAGCATGGTGCGATACGGCTCACCAAGGCGAACCCGCAGCGACTCGCGGTAGTCGTCGAGCGATTCGACGAGGTCGATGGTGATCACGCCTCCCGCGTGCCCGATGATCACCCGCTCGCCGGTGGTGTAGCTGGACAACAGGTCGAATGCCAGCCCACCGTCCTGGCGCCAGAACGGGTCGATGGGCAGGCCGATGTCGTGGAGCTGATACACCAGCCTGCGCAACGCTGCCGCGGTCGGCACCAGCTTCTCGCGCGCCAGCGTGTCGTCGGCGTCGGGCTCGCGGCGGATCAACGAGTGAGCCAGGCAGCGGCCGCGCTCGAAGGCCGTCTGCTCGGCCGGTGCCAGCCAGTTGCACGCCAGCGTCTCGTGCTGGGTACACCGCACCCACTGCCTGCCGTCGAGCGCGACAACCCCGTCGGTGATCGGGAGCATCGACTTCGTCGCCAGGTGAAAGCCCAGAGTCGTGCCACATTCGGCGCACCCGTCCGAGTCGAACGGGGTGAAGGCGTTGCACACGGGGCAGGCGAATGCGCGCACGGCCCATATCGTGACACAGGCAGCCACACCGAACGGTTCATCGAGGAGACGAGACGTCACATGCAACTGCTGTTGATCCGGCACGCCTTGCCGCTGCGCAGCGAGCCGGGGCAGGGCGCCGACCCCGACCTGTCCGAGGACGGCATCGAACAGGCCAAGCGGTTGCCCGACGCGCTGGCCCGATTCCCCATCGCGCGGCTGGTCAGCAGCCCGCAGCGGCGCGCGCTGCAGACCGCGCAACCGGTGGCCGACGCGCTCGGCCTCGCCGTCGACGTCGACGAGCGGCTCGCCGAGTACGACCACGGCCTTTCGCACTACACCCCCATCGAAGAGGCGTCGCAGGAAGACCTGCAGCGACTCATCGACGGCCACCTGCCCGGCAACGTGGACGAGGAGGCCTTCATCGCCAGGGTCGAGGCGGGGGTCGACGACCTCGTCGCGGCCGCGGCCCACGAGGACACCGTGGTGGTGTTCTGCCACGGTGGCGTCATCAACGCGCTGGTGCACCGGGTCATGCGCACCGAGCGGCTGCTGTGCGTCCAGGTCGACTACGCGGGCGTCACCCGGCTGCTGTCGTCGCGCGACGGGAAGCTGCGCGTCGCCTCCGTCAACGGGACCGAGCACGTATGGGACCTGCTCCCGCGGAATCAGCGATGAGCGCTCGCGCGAAGAGCAAAGTATCGGATGGTAGACATTTCGGGTGACTTCTTCGCTCGACGGCCTTGATCTCGGCGCACTCGACAATCACCTGCGGTCCATCGGCGTTCAGCGGACCGGTGAGCTACAGGCGGAGCTGATCTCGGGCGGCCGGTCCAACCTGACGTTTCTGGTCTTCGACGACGCGTCGAAGTGGGTGCTGCGGCGCCCGCCGCTGCACGGCCTGACGCCGTCGGCCCACGACATGGCCCGTGAGTACAAGGTGGTCGCCGCGCTGGAGGGCACCCCGGTGCCCGTCGCGCATGCGGTGACCCTGCGCAACGACGACTCGGTGCTCGGCGCCCCGTTCCAGATGGTCGACTTCGTGCCGGGACGCATCGTCAGGCACACCGCCGAGCTCGAGGCGCTCGGCGACCAAGCCACCATCGAGGCCTGCGTCGACGCGCTGATCAAGGTGCTCGCCGAGCTGCACGCCGTCGACCCGGAGGCCGTCGGCCTCGGCGACTTCGGCAAGCCAACGGGTTACCTCGAGCGTCAGGTCCGGCGCTGGGGTGGGCAGTGGGACCTGGTGAAGACCGAGGACGACGCCCGCGACGCCGACGTAAAGCTGTTGCACGCCAAGCTCGGTGACGGAATCCCGCCACAGAGCCGCAGCGCGATCGTGCACGGTGACTACCGCATCGACAACACGATGCTCGACGCGAAAGATGCCACCAAGGTGCGCGCGGTGCTGGACTGGGAGATGTCCACGCTGGGCGACCCGCTCAGCGATGCGGCGCTGATGTGCGTGTACCGCCACCCGATGTTCGACATGGTGCACGCCGACGCCGCGTGGTCGTCGCCGCAGATCCCGTCGGCCGACGAGCTGGCGCACAAATACTCCGTCGCTGCCGATCTGCCGTTGGCGCACTGGGACTTCTACATGGCGCTGGCGTACTTCAAGCTGGCGATCATCGCCGCGGGCATTCAGTTCCGCGACCGGATGGGCGGCGGCACCGAATACGGCGACAAGGTGGGCGAGGCCGTCGCGCCCCTCATCGCGATGGGCCTCACGTCCCTCGCGTAGCCCTCGGGCGAGACGGCAGGGTCTCTCTGGGGTTTGATGGGGCAGTAACTGGGGTACTTTCGGCCGAATCCTCGCGCTGACGCGAGAGTCCCCATTGATGGAAAGGCGGTCACACATGCCGTCATGGACCCTGCGCGGACGCGACAAGCTCGACGGGCCCGATGAGGCGACGCCGTCGCCGGACGCCCTCAAGCGGCACGTCGGCGTCGAACTCGACGTCTGGATCGCCGAACCGACCACTCTGGAGTTCCAGATCGCGGTCGGTCCACAGCCTGGCGCAGCCGTCACCGAATCGATGTTGTTCACGTTGAACGGCAACGAGATTCAGGCCAACGAGGTCATCGGAGACCACGGCAACCGCATCCACAAGTTCGACGCCGGCCAGGGCAGTCTGCTGGCCAGCTACAGCGCGACGATCATCGGCGAGGCGCAGCCCGCGCCCTTCGCCGAGATCGACATGTCCACCTATCTGCGACCGAGTCGCTACGCCGAGTCGGACAAGTTCTTCGGTTTCGCCGCAACCGAATTCGGTTCGTACACCGACCACGCCACGCTGTTGGAGAACGTGTCGTCGTGGGTCGGCACCCGGTTGGCCTACGTCCCTGGCTCATCGGACCCGATCGACGGCGCCGTCGACACGCTGCTGGCTGGACGCGGCGTGTGCCGTGACTACGCACACCTGGTGATCGCCCTGCTCCGTGCGGTGAACGTGCCTGCCAGGATGGTCGCGGTGTACGCGCCGGGCTGCGAACCCATGGACTTCCACGCCGTCGCCGAGGCGTACGTGGATGGTCACTGGCGCGTGGTGGATGCCACCCTGCTGGCGCCGCGTCAGACGTTGGTGCGGATCAGCACCGGACGCGACGCCGCCGATACCGCGTTCCTTGACAACCACAACGGCTCGATCACGCTGAACTGGGCGGCGGTGACGGCCGTCGTCGACGGCCCACTGCCGAACGACTCGATCAACGAGCTGGTGTCGATCCGGTGACCCGCCGGGCTGTTTACCTCAGCGCGGCCTTGTAGTTCTTCTTCGCGGCGCGGCGAAGCTGGACGATGCGGGCTGCGCCTGCCAGCGTGGTGACGAGGCCGCCAAGCACCGCGGCCAGCAGGATCGCCACACCGTTCGGCAGGCTCCAGTTCCACCCGAGGAAGTGGTAGGTGGCCGAGTCGGTGTTCTGCGCGATGAATATCAGCAACACGATGAGGATGACGAAGCCGACGATGAGGGCCGACCACAGCGCGGCGGCCCTGGTGAACTTCACCGCGTTCTCGGGTGGCGGCGGCTTTGGCGCGGGTGCGTCCGGCGGCGGCTCGTCGGCGATCGGATCGAGGGGCCCGGGCGCAACCGGCTCGACGGGCGACACGTTCGGGTCGGTACTCATGACCCCATCTTTGCCGGTCGGCCTTGCGAATGTAACCAGCGGTACCGGATTAACACCGAAGTGTCACAAGGACTCGATGATCCGCTTCGCCGTGGCCAAATCGACATTGGTCTCGGCTCGGTAGACCTTGATGGCCTCGATCTTGTTTCCCGAGGCGACCAGCCGTTGCACGGCGGCCGACACCTGGATTTGGGCGAGAGCCCGCAGATCGGGCATCGGTACGCCGGTCTTCTCGTAAAGGTGTTGGACGAGCTGCTCGAGAATGCCCAGCCGCTCGTAAACGTCGTTGGATGTCATCGCGTCAGTGTGTCATCCGAATTGCGGGGTCAACCGTCCGTTCAGCACGAGTTAAAGCCCGGCAACATCCTGTGCAGGCCGTTAGGGTCGCGGAAAGCATGTGACGCCGAAAGGACGTTGGGATGAACCCCCCGCGACGAACCGTGCACAAGAGAAGTCTGGCCGTACTCGCAGTCGTCCTCGTCCTCATCACCTCAGCGTGCGGCAGTTCCAACCCGCTCGGTGGCGGTGCGATATCGGGTGATCTCAAGTCGATCGCAGTGGGCTCCGCGGACTTCCCGGAGTCCAAGATCATCGCCGAGATCTATGCCCAGGCGCTGGAGGCCAACGGTTTCACCGTCCGTCGGCAGTTCGGCATCGGCAGCCGTGAGACGTACATCCCCGCGGTCAAGGATCACTCCATCGACCTCATCCCCGAGTACACCGGCAACCTGCTGCAGTACTTCGACAAGAAGACCAAGGCGACCGACCCCTCTGCCGTCGAACTGGCGTTGTACCGCGCGCTGCCCGGTGATCTGTCGATCCTGACGCCATCGCCTGCCAACGACCAGGACACCGTGGCGGTTACCGACGAGACCGCCAAGAAGTGGAACCTCAAGACCATCGGAGACCTCGCGGCGCACTCCACGGAAGTGAAGTTCGGTGCGCCGTCGGAGTTCATCAGTCGGGCCGAGGGCCTGCCAGGCCTCAAGGCGAAGTACGGCCTCGACGTGTCGCCTGCCAACTTCATCGCAATCAGCGACGGGGGCGGTCCGGCGACGGTGCGCGCGCTCGTCGACGGCACGGTGACCGCCGCCGACATCTTCAGCACGTCACCGGCGATCCCGCAGAACAAGCTGGTGGTGCTCGAGGATCCGAAGAACAACTTCCTGGCTGCCAACGTCGTCCCATTGGTCGCTTCGCAGAAGCTGTCGGATCAGCTCAAGACGGTGCTCGATGCCGTCAGCGCCAAGCTGACCACCGAAGCACTCATCGAGATGAACACCGAAACGTCGGGCAACGGTGGCATCGACCCCGATCAGGCGGCGAAGAAATGGGTTCAGCAGAACGGTTTCGACAAGCCGATCGCAGGCTAAGCGCAGCGAAGAGCAGAAGATACGGGGAACCAACGTGATCAAATTCGATGCCGTCCGCAAGGTCTATCCGGATGGCACCGTTGCCGTCGACGACCTCGTGCTCGAGGTGCCCGAGGGCACGCTCGCGGCGTTCGTCGGCCCGTCCGGCTGCGGCAAGACCACCTCGATGCGGATGATCAACCGAATGATCGACCCGACGTCGGGCACCTTGACCGTCGACGGCAAGGACGTGACCAAGGTCGATCCGGTCAAGCTTAGGCTCGGCATCGGCTACGTCATCCAGAGCGCCGGGCTGATGCCGCATCTTCGCGTGGTTGACAACGTCGCGACGGTGCCCGTGCTCAAGGGCGAATCCCGGCGCAGCGCAAGGAAAGCCGCGCTGGGCGTGTTGGAGCGGGTCGGGCTGGACCCGAAGTTGGCCGACCGCTATCCGGCGCAGCTCTCCGGTGGTCAGCAGCAGCGTGTCGGCGTGGCCCGTGCGCTTGCCGCCGACCCGCCGATCCTGCTGATGGACGAGCCGTTCAGTGCCGTCGACCCAGTGGTGCGCGAGGAGCTGCAGACCGAAATCCTGCGTCTGCAAAGCGAATTGCGCAAGACCATCGTCTTCGTCACCCACGACATCGACGAGGCCGTGAAGCTCGGCGACAAGGTCGCGGTGTTCGGCAAGGGCGGGAAGCTGCTGCAGTACGCCGAACCCTCGTTCGTATTGTCCAATCCGGCTGACGAGCTCGTCTCGGGATTCGTGGGCAACGACCGTGGTTACCGCGGCCTTCAGTTCTTCAAGGCGACCGGTCTGCCGTTGCACGACATCCGGAGCGTCGTCGAAACCGATGTCGACGCCCTCGAGCTCGCGGAGGGTGAGTGGGCCCTGGTGACCAGGGTCGACGGCAGACCGTTCGCGTGGATCAACGGTAACGGCGTCGACGTTCACCGCAAGGGCAGCGCGCTGTACGACAGCACCGTCGGTGGCGGTTCCTTCTTTCCGCCCCACGGCACGCTGCGACTGGCCCTGGATGCCGCCCTGTCCTCCCCGAGCGGGTTGGGCGTCGCGGTCGACGACGACGGTCAACTGCTCGGCGGGGTGAGGGCCGCCGACGTGCTGGAAGCGCTCCAGAACCAGCGGCGCGTGCCGGAGGTGGGGTAGCCGTGCGCTACCTCTTCACCCACCTCGACAAAGCGTGGGAGCTGACGGTCATTCACCTGTGGCTCTCGTTGCTCCCGTTGGTGCTTGGGTTGGTGATCGCGGTGCCGCTCGGCGCTCTCGTGCACAGGACGACGGTGTTGCGGAGAATCACCACCGTCATCGCGAGCATCGTGTTCACGATTCCGTCGCTGGCGCTGTTCGTCGTGTTGCCGCTGCTCATCCCGACTACCATCCTCGATCCGACGAACGTGATCGTGGCGCTGACGCTCTACACGGTCGCTCTGCTGGTGCGTGCGGTGCCGGAAGCACTCGACGCCGTGCCGCCGGCCGCGCTGGACGCCGCCACCGCGGTGGGCTACAAGCCCCTGACTCGGGTGCTGAAAGTGGAACTGCCGCTGGCTGTTCCGGTGCTAGTGGCCAGTCTGCGCGTGGTTGCCGTCACGAACATCTCGATGGTGTCGGTCGGTTCGGTGATCGGCATCGGCGGCCTCGGCACGTGGTTCACCGACGGATATCAGTCCGACAAGAGTGATCAGATCATTGCAGGCATCATCGCGATCTTCGTCCTGGCAGTGGTCGTCGACACCCTGATCATGTTGGCGGGCAAGGCCGCCACACCATGGATCAGAGCCGGCAAGGTCGGCCGTCGAGCGGCACGGGCGAGCGAAGCGACGGGGGCAGCGGCACGGGCGAGCGAAGCGACGGGGGCAGCGGCACGGGCGAGCGAAGCGACGGGGGAAGCGAAGTGAACTTCCTGCAGCAGGCGCTGTCCTACATCTTCACCGCCGCGAACTGGGGTGGCCCAGCCGGTCTCACAGCCCGCATCCTGGAGCACCTGCAGTACACCGTCGTCGCGGTGATCTTCTCGGCCTTGATCGCCATCCCGATCGGCATGATCATCGGCCATACCGGCCGCGGCACGTTCCTCGTCGTAACGGGTGTCAACGCGTTGCGGGCCCTGCCCACCCTCGGCGTGCTTCTGCTGGGCGTGCTGCTGTGGGGGCTCGGGCTGGTGCCGCCGACCGTAGCGCTGATGCTGTTGGGCATCCCGCCGCTGCTGGCGGGTACCTACTCGGGCATCGCAAACGTCGACCCCACCGTGGTCGATGCGGCCCGGTCGATGGGCATGACGGAGCCGCGGGTGCTGATGCGCGTCGAGGTGCCCAACGCGCTACCGCTCATCCTCGGCGGGCTGCGCACCGCGACGCTGCAGATCGTGGCGACGGCCACCATCGCCGCGTACGCCAGCCTCGGCGGTCTCGGCCGTTACCTCATCGACGGCATCAAGGTGCGCGAGTTCTACCTCGCCCTGGTCGGTGCGCTGATGGTGACCGCGCTGGCGCTGATCCTGGACGCCGCGATGGCCCTCGTCGTGTGGTGGTCGGAGCCCGGCACCGACCGGTTCCGCCGGATGCCGCAGCCGTTGATCGGCGACGAAGTGGCCCTCGAGTCATCGACTAGATCTCGATCTGGGGAGAGTTCCCGAGGCGGCTACGAACGGGAGGGTCCGTCGCCTACGGTAGGGGGGTGAGTGCAGCAGCCCGCTCCGAGGCAGCCGATGACGCCTGGCCGGCGATCCTGACTTGGCGCGCCCACGACGTTCCACGCATGGAGTCCGTGCGGGTGCAGTTGTCGGGCAATCGCATCAAGGCCTACGGGCGGATCGTCGCCGCCGCCACGCCGAAGCACCCGGCGTTCAGCGCGTCCTACGACCTGGTCACCGACGACCGCGGAGCCACCAAACGCCTGTCCCTGACGGTCACTCTCGCGGAACGCGAACGCCAGCTCTCGATCGCGCGCGACGAAGAGAACATGTGGCTGGTTCAGGATCACCAGAATCAGACCACGCGCGCGGCCTACGACGGTGCGCTCGACGTCGACGTGATCTTCAGTCCGTTCTTCAACGCCCTGCCGATCCGCCGCACCGGCCTCTATGAGCAGGCCGACTCGATCACGACGCCGGTGGTGTACGTGCGGCTGCCCGAGTTGTCGGTCGAGCAGGCGGTCACCAGTTACAGCAGCGACGGGACCGGCGGCATCAAGCTGGTATCTCCGGTCGCCGACACCACGATCACCGTCGACGGCGAGGGCTTCATCCTCGACTACCCAGGACTGGCAGAGCGGATCTGATCACGCCGCCGGCACGACCCGCGGCGGCCAGCTCGTCACGCCAGTTCTCGGCGCCGACCGTGACGGTGATGATCTCCGGCCTGTCGAAGCTGTCGTAGCGCATCCGTGCGGCGTGGCCTGCTTCGACGAGCTCGGTCACCGGCTGCCCGGCCGCCAGGTGGTCCCTGGCGCTGGTGAGCAGGTCGATCGTGCGATCCAGCGCGCCGTGTAGCTGCTCGGAATTCGCCTCGCACATGGCCCTGACCAGGTCGGGAGCCGTCGCGGCCACCCGCGTGCCGTCTCGGAACGACCCCGCGGCCAGAGCGAACGCAAGGGGGACGTCACCGGCCGTCGCCGCGAGCGCCTCGGCGAGAAGGTGCGGGAGGTGCGAGATGGCCGCGGCGGCGGCGTCGTGCTCGTCGGAACGGGCCGGGACGACGACACCGCCGCAGTCCAGCGCCAGGTGCATCACCTTCGCCCACACGCGAGGGTCGACGTGATCGTCGACGCTGATCACCCATGGTGCGCCGACGAACATGCGCCGGTCGCTCGCGGCCCAGCCCGATCGCGCCGTTCCTGCCATCGGATGCCCGCCGACGAATCGGTCGACGAGGCCGTGGTCCCGGACCGCCTGCAACACGGCGCCCTTCACACTGGTCACATCGGTCAGCGCGCACTGAGGGGCTGAGGAACGGACGTGGCCGAGCATGATCGGCAGTGCAGGAACGGGAACGGCGAGAACGATCAGCGCATCGGTTGCCGCCGCCCGAGCCAGGACGTCGTTGACGCTGTCGGTGGCGTCGTAACCGTCGAATCGAGCGGCCTCGACGCCGTCGACCGACCGGTTGTATCCGAAGACCTCGCGGCCGGCCGCCTTTGCTGCCCGCATCACCGATCCGCCGATGAGCCCCAAGCCAAGCACGCACACCGGAGTGGTCACCGTTAAAGGTTGGCATATCGCCGGATCGTGCCTGCACCAGGCATCAGCACGATCGCTGGTCAAAGCGCCAGGTCTGCGACTAGCGTTGGTTTCATGGGAGCGCAGCGTGCACAGGCGAAGAAGCAAGCCGCAGAACTCCCTGACGGCTTTGGTATCGCGGTCGTCCGCGAGGACGGAAAGTGGCGTTGCACGGCGATGCGCCGGGCCGCGTTGATCAGCCTCAGTGCAGCTGAAACCGAGCTGCGAGAATTGCGCAGCGCCGGCGCCGTTTTTGGGTTGCTCGACGTCGACGATGAGTTCTTCGTGATCGTGCGGCCCGCTCCTGCAGGCACGCGGTTGTTTCTGTCGGATGCGACGGCAGCGCTGGAGTACGACATCGCCGCCGAAGTGCTCGAGAAGCTGGACGCCGACATCGACCTGGCCGACCTCGACGACGAGGACCCGTTCGAGGAGGGTGACCTCGGCGTGCTCGCCGACGTCGGCCTCAACGAGGGCGTGCTGAGCATCATCCTCTCCGACGACGACTATGCCGACGAGCAGCTGGCCCGCATCGCACAGGAGATGGGCTTCGGCGACGAGATGTCCGCCGTGGTCGACAAACTCGATCGGTGAGATCGGACACTCCCACAGACGAGGCGCTGATCCGCCTCGCCCTGGATGCAGCGGGTTCCGCCAGTCCCCGCGACGTGCCGATCGGTGCGGTGGTGTTCGCTGCGGACGGCACCGAGCTGGCACGTGCGGTCAATGCCCGTGAAGAACTTGGCGATCCGACTGCGCACGCCGAGATCCTCGCGATGCGTAAGGCCGCGCGGGTTCTTGGTGACGGTTGGCGCTTGGAGGGTGCGACGCTGGCCGTGACCGTCGAGCCGTGCACGATGTGCGCGGGAGCGTTGGTGATGGCGCGGGTGGCGCGGGTGATCTTCGGCGCGTGGGAGCCCAAGACCGGCGCGGTCGGCTCGCTGTGGGACGTGGTGCGCGACCGGCGGCTCACCCACCGGCCCGAGGTGCGGGGCGGGGTGCTGGCCGACGAGTGCGCGGCGCCGCTGGAGGCGTTCTTCGCCAAGCAGCGATTGGATTAGCGGGGCCGTCGACCGGTAAGGTGCCACACGGTGGCGTGTCCGAGCGGCCTAAGGAGCACGCCTCGAAAGCGTGTGACGGGTAACCCCCGTCCGAGGGTTCAAATCCCTCCGCCACCGCCATAACCGCCCTCCTGTTCGTTCAGGTAAGGGCGGTTTTGCGTTCTACGGAGCGATGGATATCCTCCGCGTGCGCACACTTTGCACGCTTTCGAATCCGACGCCGTCGCAACGCCGTCGAGATCGGTGTCGAACAGATCGGCGTAGACCCGCAAGGTGACGCTCGGATCGGCGTGGCCCAGCACGCTCGCCAGCGCCAGCACGTTTACCCCGGAGCTGATCGCGATCGACGCGCAGGTATGCCTCAGATCATGTGGGCTGATCTCCTGCACCTTGGCCCGCTTCACCGCTCCCGCGAACCAGCCTCCCATCGACTTCGGCCGGGGCTGGTAGTGCTCGCCGTCGCCGAACACCAGTTGATCCATCCTGCGAACCTGGCACTGCACCGAGAGTTCATCGAGGACAAACTGAGGTTCTCTGACTTGGAATCGGGAACCCTCGGCATTGCCAAATCAGCAAGACAGTTTGCCGCCCGGGCGATTGCGAAATCCCCGTGCTTGAATCCGGTGTATTTTTTCGTGGCTCCGCGAAAAATGCTTCGCCCCATCACCGTCCTGCGAGACGGCTCATAGTCGACTTCGAAACCACCCGATTGCTTTCTCCGCGACGAGGCATAAGACGAACAGCCCGACGAGTACCGCCGCGCCTATCAGGAGCGCCGTCGGGGAAACGTCGAGATACCGGTCGTCCGCCGCAACATAGATTCCCAACACAAAGCACTCCCTGACCTGCTGACTCCGACGTTACGCCGATCCAGGCCGCGCTGGGAGGTGACTCCTGACCGTGCCCATGGACGGCCTTGCGTTCCAAGAATCCTCCAAGAGGTCCGTCGCAGTCTGACTGCGACGCACTCCGGAAGGAACGAACCATGAACCGAATCTCGCGGCTGGCAACGGCGGTGTTGGTCGCTGGCGGTCTGGGTACGGCCGGTCTGTGGCTCGCCGCAGGAACTGCCCAGGCGTATACCTACGGCCCGTTCCAATGGTGCCCAGGCCAGGACTTGCCGAATGACCCCCCGCGGCAGGAGGGCTCCTTGGATTGGGACATGAACATCTGCCACACCTACTGGTTCGACTGGGACGTGCGGACTCACGCACCTGCGACGTACTGGGAGGGCGAGAACCTGTTTCCCACTCCGATTCCACCACCGCCGCCGCAGCCCCTGCCTCCGGACTGCCCGCCGTGGTCTCCGTTCTTCGCTCCCTCGCGATGCGGCGGCCTGTAGCCAATTCGCCCGCTAGGCGGTGTGTGCCGCTTGGCCCTTGACGAAGGTGGCCAGACGTTCGATGGCAGCAGCGGATTCGGGCAGCCCGGCAGAGACGAACACCGGCCAGACGTGGATTCCGTGCCGCCACGACTCGAAGGCCACCTCGACACCTGCGGCGGTGGCAGCATCCCGGAGGCGGACCGCGTCGTCGTAGAGGATCTCGTTCTCGCCGACCTGGATGAGCATCGGAGGGAAGCCGCGTAGGTCGGCGAAGATCGCGGAGCACCGGGGGTCGCGAGGGTCGGCACCGGCAAGGTAGTCGACGATCGTGGATTCCAGCATTCGACGAGTCACCAAGGGGTCCAGGTGTTTGCGCTCCTCGATGGAGGCGCCGCTGAGCGTCAGGTCGGCCAACGGCGAGATCGCGGCGACACGCGCGGGAAGTGCCAGGCCGTGATCCCGGGCCGCGGCGACGACGGCGACCGCGAGATTGCCGCCCGCCGAATCACCGAGCACGACCAGCGTTCTCGGGTCCACGCCGCCATCGGTGACGAGCCACCGATAGGCACGAAGGCAATCGTCGAATGCGCCGGGGAACGGAGTTCCCGGAGCGAGCCGGTAGTCCACCACGTGTACTCGCGCATTGGCGGCCAGTGCCACCGCGGCGGCGAGTGGAAGATAACGCTGCGGGGGAGAACCGCTGACGTAGCCGCCGCCGTGGAAGTAGAGCACGGTGCGATCGGGGTCGCCGGCCCGCGGGTGCAGCGTGATGGCGGGGACACCGCCCAAGTCACCGATGCTGCGCGTCACGCCTTCCAGCTCAGACGAGCCATCGTCGAACCCCGTGCCTTCGGAGTCGCCGACAGTCGGCGCGCGAAGGTACTCGACGAACGCCTCGAGCAGCTGTGATGGATTGTCGTCGGCATTGGTGGGCATTGGGTTACTTGCCAGGTTGAGTGGTGATGACCGTATAGAGCTCGGAGATGAGGTCGTCGCGCACCACTGCGACGTCGAATCCGGCGGCCACGGAGTCGCCGCCCTCGGGGCCGACCTCCCAGGCAAGATACCCCAAGCCACGGGTTTGGTAGACCGGGCTGGCCTTGGTGAAGACCAGCCCCTCCAGCTGCGACTGCAACGCAATCGCCTTGGCCTCCAACGCCTCGTGGCCGACGACGATCCCTTCGTCGTCCGACCAGCGAACGTCGGGAGCATAGATGCGCTCGATTGCCGCTGACCTGCTTTGGGCATCGCGTTCGTTGAACACCTCGAGCAGGTTCGCTTCCATCAGCTCGACGACGGTCTCAGTCATGGTGGATCCTCCAGGTTCGACGCTCTCAGGCTGCATGATGCGTGATAGATCATTCAAACATCGCGGCGTACGACTTTTAATCCCGTGATCGCGATATCCTCAGCGGATACCGCGAGAAGGAATGAAAGTGTCACGTAGCCCGCGCAGGAAGTCCGCTCAAGAACCTTGGCTATCAACACCCGAGCTGCGAGCCTGGCGCGCGTTCATGGCCGTGCAGATGCGGATGAACTACGAGATGAATCGGCAGCTGCAAAGTGACAGCGATCTGTCACTTGCCGACTACCACGTCTTGAATGCGTTGACCGACGCACCTGACGGGCGCCTGCAGGTCTCGGACCTGGCCGCGCTGATCGGCTGGGAACGCAGTCGCGCATCGCACCAGCTGCGACGGCTATGCGAGCGCGGGCTTGCCGAGCGGATTCCATCGCAGGACGACGGCAGGGCGACCGACGCGACGTTGACGAAGGCCGGTCGCGACGCGATCGATGCAGCAGCCCCCGATCACGTGGCCCTGGTCAGGCGAATGTTCTTCGACCCGCTGCCCGACGACCTCCTCGCACCCCTCACCGCGGCGTTGGAACACGTCAGAGTCAACATCAACTTCAACAGCTCCCTGCCGCCAGCTCCCTGGTAAGCCCAAGCGGCAGGTGCTGGCATCCACGCTTGTCATAAGCGTGATAAATCATCTAATATGGACGCACTCAACCCAAGGCGATGGAAGGACTCCCATGGGTGCCACAACGCGTCCGCTCGCACGCAACGTCTTCGCTTTGACCGACGCCATGGACGTCGAGAACTTGGTCTCGCTGTTCGCCACGGACGGGCGAGTCGTCTTCGGCAACGGCCAGCCGATGGTCGGCGCCGACGAAATCCGCAAGGGCACATACGCTTTCTACGACACGATCGCGAGCCTGCATCACGACATCGTGAAGGAATGGAACGTCGACGACGACACCATCATCGAGCTGAAGGTCACCTACGGCCGCAAGGATGGCCTGCAGGTCACCGTCCCGTGCACCACGATCTTCCATACCGACTCGGCAGGCAAGATCGACGACTACCGCGTCTACTTCGACGTCACGCCCATCTATGCCTGACCCTGCCGCACGGGCGGGTTCCCGCTATCGCCTTGCCGACAAGTCGGTTTGGCGCATCGGATACGGAGCGATGCAGCTCGCAGGAGACGGCGTCTTCGGCCCACCACGCGACCGTGATGAAGCCATCGCGGTGCTACGGGCCGCCGTGGACGCCGGGATCGATCACATCGACACCGCGCAGTACTACGGGCCAGGGGTGGTCAACGAACTGATCAGAGACGCGCTGCACCCCTACCCCGATGGCTTGGCGTTGATCAGCAAGGTGGCAGCCCGCCGCGACGACTCCGGAGCCGCGCTGCCCTATGACGACCCCGATCAGCTCCGCGCGGGCATCGAAGACAACCTCGTGACGTTGGGCATTGAGCAACTCACTGCCGTCAATCTTCGGGTGATGGACAAGGCGGTACCCGACGCCCGGTTCGTCGATCAACTCGGCGCGCTGATCACCGCCCGAGACGAGGGCCTCATTGGCGGCATCGGGATCAGCAACGTCAGCCTCGACCATCTGATGCGCGCCATGGAGGTCTCCGAAATCGTCTGCGTGCAAAACTACTTCAACCTCGCGGCACGCGACAGCAGACCCATCTTGGACGAGTGCAACGCACGGGGCATCGCCTTCGTGCCCTTCTGCCCCTTGGGCTTTCCGCGGGCGCAGCGCGAATCGATCACGACCAACCAGCTCGTCAACGACGTCGCCGCCGCGCACGATGCGACCGCTGTCCAAGTGGCCCTCGCGTGGTTGTTGGCCATCGCGCCGAACGTCCTGCTGATCGCGGGCACGCGCACGCGTACTCACCTCGCCGAGAACATCGCCGCGGGTGACTTGTCGTTGAGTGATCGCGACATCGCCCTGCTCGACCAGGAATTCACGACTGGGGACTGACGATGACGATGCCGGCAGTGGTGCTCATCGACGAAGGGCGAATCGCGCTCCAGTACCGGCCGCGCCCGACGCTGCGGGCCGATCAAGTCCTGATCGAAGTGGATATGTGCGGTATTTGCGGCAGCGATCTGCACGCATCCCAGTTGCCGCAGGTGTACCGGGGTGACTGCATCCTCGGCCATGAGTCCACCGGCCGGGTCGCAGCAGTCGGTGACGAGGTTGAAGACTGGGCGGTCGATCAGCGGGTCGCGGTCAACCCGAACGGCAACGTAGACGGGACGTGCGAGTACTGCCGATCGGGGCGACCGAACTTCTGTCGGCAAGCCACTTTGGAGACGGCACTGGGCCTGCAGGCAGACGGCGCGCTGGCGCCGCTGATGGCCGCCTTCCCCGGCCACCTGCGCCGAATCCCCGACGAGATGGGAACACTCGAGGCCGCCTGGGTCGAGCCGACGGCCACCGCGTTGCGGGCGGTCGACCTCGCAGGCGAGCTCGCAGGGCGGACGGTGTTGGTGACCGGTGGAGGTCCGATCGGGCAGCTCGCGTGCAGGCTCGCCCACCTCGGATCGCCCGATCAGATCCTGCTCATGGAGCCAGCCCCGCAGCGGGTCCAGTTCGCGACGGCGTCCCATGCCGTGCCGATCGCGGCAGACGCAGCCGAGGCCGTCGACGTGGTGTTCGAGTGCTCTGGCAGTGCCGCTGCAACATCGTCCGCGCTGAAACTGCTTGCTCCCGGCGGCATCCTGGTCGTCGTCGGAGCGGGGCCCGACCCCGGTCTTGATTCGGCGACGATCCTGCTCAAGGAGGTCACGGTGCGCGGGTCCTACATCTACAACGACGAATTCGACCGCGCGATCGACCTTTTGGCCACCCGGCAGATCGCGGTCGCCGACCTCACCACGGTGGTCAGCCCACTGGCCGATGCGCTGGACGCCTTCGACGCGCTGCGCGCCGGCGACATCATGAAGGCGTTCATTGCGCCGGGTTCGTAACCGCGGAGTTCGATGAGCTCTTTGGCCCCTGTTGCCTGGCTTCAGGCGGGAGTGGTGTGCGCGTTCCCGTGCCGTCACGTTGCTGATGGGCACCGGCGTTGCGATCGTGCCGATAACTTGGCGGATCCTGCATCTCAAGACGTACCGGTCGTTGGCCAACCTCTCCTTCAAATGAGGGCTGGCCGCCTGCGTATTCTGCAATCGTGCGCCTCGGCCCGGACGAACGTGAGCGGGTGTTTCTGGCGGTGGCTGACGAGCGGAGGTCGATCGCGGCATTGGTCGATGGCCTTGACCCCCAACAGTTGGCCACGGCGAGTTTGTGCGTCGGGTGGGACGTCAAAACTGTTGCTGCGCACCTGATCAGTGATTTCACCGACGGCTTCTGGGGGTTCCTGGCCAGCGGCGTTCGTCACGGCAGCATCGATCGTGGGATCGACGCTCTGGCCCGTCGTCGGGCATGTGCTTCAGCCACCGAGATTGCCGAAACCCTCCGTCGGGAAGCCGGTCACCGGCTCAGTCCGCCAGTGACCGGACCGTTGTCGGGTCTCACTGACGTGTTGGTGCACGGTGCCGACATGCGGATACCTCTGGGGATTTCGCATCGACCAGATCCTCAGCGGGTGGCCCGCGTGATCGACTTCCTGACGGGCCCGACACAGCTCGGTTTCTTCCCGCGACGTCGTCTCCGCGGTATCGCGCTTCACGATGAGGACACCGGGCAAACCTGGGGCGACGGCAAATTGATTCGCGGATCGGGTACAGCGGTGATGTTGGCGGTATGCGGGCGAAACGTGGCATTCGAAAGTCTGACCGGCCCGGGGGTGGCCGTTCTGCGGTCACGGCTGACATGATCAGGTTGGATTCAAGCGTGCGTGTCTGACGGACCGACCCACCCGCAGGGTGGAAAATCCGGAGCATGCTGGCCGTCGAACTGCTGAGCCGCGTAGGCCTGGCCACGGTGCTAGGCCTTGCGATCGGGTTCGAGCGCCAATGGCGGTCCAGGATGGCGGGCTTGCAGACCATGGCTCTGGTCAGCATGGGCTCGGCGCTGTTCCTCATCCTGAGCGCCTACAGCTTCGACCAGTCGGGTGACCGGCTTCGAGTCGCAGCCCAGATCGTGTCCGGCATAGGCTTTCTCGGGGCCGGCGTGATCATGAAGCAGGGCATGTCGGTGACGGGCCTGAACACCGCCGCAACCCTGTGGGCGACCGCGGCCGTTGGCGCGCTGGCCGGGGCGTGGATGTGGCGCGAGGCGACCGCGGGCGCGGCCATCATCCTGGCCGCGAACTGGTTCCTGCAGCCGCTGGCGAGCCGAATGGACCGGGTACACAAGGAGAGCGGCCGCGACGCGACTCCTGCCGACTACGTGCTCGAGGTGGTGTGCGGCCGGCAGGTGGAGGCCGAGATCAAGGCGCTGGTCGCGCAGGCGATGCCGCGGCCCGCTTTCCAGCTGCGCGCGGTGCGGACGCGGCCTGCCCACGCTGCCGAGCAAGTGGAGCTCCAGGCAGAGTTCGAGACCGCCGCCCGCGACGACCAGGTCGTCGAGGATGCCGTCCTCACGCTGAGCCAACAACCCGGCGTCACGTCGGTGCGCTGGAGCATCGCCCACGAACAGGCAGCGGACTGGTCGCGATAGCAGAAGGGGCTGGTGGCATGCACTTGCAGGCGTTCTTCGAGTGGGCAACCCACGCCTTCGAAGTATCGGGCGTGCTGGCGATGGTGCTCGGCTCGATGTACGCCTTCGCGCTCGCCGCGGTCACCTGGAAGCGAACCGCCAACGGCGGCCGTGCCTTCAAGACGCTGCGCGACTCGCTCGGTGGGGCGATACTGCTCGGCTTGGAGCTGCTCGTCGCGGCGGACATCGTCAAGACCGTCACGTCGGCGCCGTCACTGACCGATGCGGCCGTGCTGGGCATGATCGTGTTGATCCGAACGGTGCTGAGCATCACGATCGAGATCGAAGTCGACGGCGTCGCGCCGTGGCGCAAAGCCCTGACGACCGGGCCGGAGGTCCTTGCCAGGGCTACCCGTGAATCGACACAGCCGCTCACGAATGATTGATAAGCGCATCTAACGTCTTCGCGTACAGTCGATGCCATGGCGAGAACTGGCGATGACACCTGGGACATCAGCGAGGGCGTCGGGGCAACCGCGCTCGGCGTAGCCGCGGGCCGGGCTGCGGAAACCAATAGCGACGATCCCCTTATCGTCGATCCCTACGCGCAGCTGTTCCTCGAAGCCGCGGGCGACGGCATCTGGAGCGTGTACTTGAACGACGAGCTGCCCACCGAACTGGCTGAGGTCGACCCGAGGTTCAGGGAGCGGATGGCGGCGATGACGGGCTACATGGCGTCGCGCACGAAGTTCTTCGACGAGTTCTTCCTCGCCGCGGCCGCTGCGGGTGTGCGCCAATCGGTGATCCTGGCGGCCGGACTGGACGCGCGGGCCTGGCGGCTGGCGTGGCCCGACGGCAGCGTGGTCTACGAGATCGACCAGCCGAAGGTGCTGGCGTTCAAGGCCGAGACGCTCGAATCCCACGGCGCCACACCGATTGCGAGATACGTCGGTGTTCCCATCGACCTTCGCCAGGACTGGCCGACCGCGCTGCAGCAGGCCGGATTCGATCCAGGGGTGCCCACCGCGTGGTCGGCAGAAGGCTTGCTGCCCTACCTGCCAGCGGAGGCGCAGGATCTGCTGTTCGAGCGCATCCAGGGTCTGAGCGCGCCCGGCAGCCGGATCGCGGTGGAGGCGTTCAACAACGAATTCTTCAGTGCGGACAGCGTCGCCCGCCGGGAAGAGCAGATGGAGCGCTACCGGGCGGCAGCGGTCAAACTGGGCCGTCAGGACATTCCCGAGTCTGGAAACCTGCTCTACGAAGAGGAACGGACCGAGGTCGTCGACTGGCTGCGTGCGCACCGCTGGGGCACCACCGCCCTGACCGCCGAGGAGCTGATGGCCGGCAACGGGCGCTCAGTGCCGTCGGATCTGGACGACGGGACGCCGCAGAGCGTCTTCGTCGAGGGTCGGCTGGGTCAGCTGTAGGCGCCGTTGATCACCGGCTGGGTGATCATCCCCGCCTCGACACCCCAGTGGGTCATGATCGTGCGGTACTCGCCGCTGGCGATCAGATGCATCAGCGCCTGCCGGAGGGACTCGGCCAGTGGCGAACCCTTGGCCACCGGCCAGCCGTACGGCGCGGCGTTGAAGACCTCGCCCGCCGCCTCCAGCGTGCCGTCGCTGCGGTTCACGGCGTAACCCGTCACCGGTGAGTCAGCAGCCATGGCGTCGAGCTGGCCTGCAGTCAAGGCAGCGGTGACGTCGTCCTGGCTGTCGTAGTCGATCGCCACGATCGGTGGCGAACCGACCGCGACGCAGGCCTTGCTCTTCACCGGAAGCTCTTCGGTGTCCTGGATAGTGCGGGACTGCACGCCGACTCGCCGACCGCACGCGTTGTTCGGGTTGACCGGTGAGCCGGACCGTTGGGCCCATTGCGTCCCCGCCTGGAAGTAGGTCACGAAGTCGGCGGACGCTTCGCGATCCTTGGTGTCGGTGAACGATGACAGTCCGACGTCGAAGGCCTTGCCCTGCACGGACGGGATGATGCTCTCGAAGGCCGTCTCGCGGTATTCGACGTTGAGCCCGAGCACCTTTGCGACGGCGTTCATCAGATCGACGTCGAAACCGGTCAGGTTGCCGTCGGCACCCCTGAACTCGGCAGGCGCGTAGGGCTCGTTGATCCCCACCACCAGTTTCCCCGTCGACCGGATCGCCTCGGGCACGGAGGCGGCGATGGCGGCGGGGTCGCCGATCATGGGAGCAAGGCTGGTCGACGACGATCCGGTGGTGGTGGAAGATCCGCCAACGGCGCCGTTCCTCGAATCGCTTGGTGCACTGCGCATCTGCCAGGTGAGGACGGCGGCTATGAGGATCCCGACGATGGCGGCTGCGGACAGTGTGAGCGTGCTCAGCCGCCGCGGCCGCCGGGCACCCGGCGATGGCAGCTTGCGCTTGGAATGCGCGGCGCGCCGCACCGGCTGAACGGCTCTGACCGCGTCGGCGAGTTCCCCTGCGGTCTGATAGCGGTTGTCGGGCTCCTTCGCCATCCCCTTGGCGACCACGGCGTCGAAACCCTTGGGCAGGTTGGGATTGAGCGCGGACGGGCGCGGGGGAGGCGCCACCAGGTGGCCGGCGAGTTGCTGTTCGAGGCTGTCCCCCGAGTAGGGTCTGCTGCCCGTCAGGCATTCGTGCAGCACGCAGGTCAGCGCGTAGACATCCGAGCGCGGATCGCTCTGCCCGCTCTTGAATCGTTCCGGCGCCATGTACGCCATGGTGCCGAGAGTGCTTCCGACAGTAGTCAATCCGGTCTCAGTGGTGGTGCGGGCGATGCCGAAGTCGATCAAATAGACGAAGTCCTTGGCGGCGATGAAGATGTTCGACGGTTTCACGTCGCGGTGCACCAGCCCGACCGCATGCGCCGCATCCAGCGCCGTTGCCACCTGCTCGACGATCGTCACCGCCCGTTCCGGAGACAGTGGCCCCTGGGCTTCGGACAGCACGGTTCCGAGATCCTCGCCGTCAATCAACCGCATGTCGAGGTAGAGCTGGCCGTCGATCTCGCCGTAGCCGTGAATGGGAACGACGTGCGGCTCGGTCAGGCCTGCCGCCGCGTGTGCCTCACGGCGAAAGCGCTGCTGGAAGACCGGGTCGCCGGCGAGGTGAGCGGGCAGGACCTTGAGTGCGACGATGCGGTCGGTGAGGGTGTCGTGCGCCCGGTATACCTGGCCCATTCCGCCCCGACCGAGCAGTTCTAGCAACTGATAGTGCCCGAACGGCGTCGCATCCAAGTGCTGCTCCTTGACGCCGCCGAACTGCGTTGACGTCGAAATGCTAGATCAGCCAGGGCGGAAATGCCCGGATACGTCAGTTTTGTCAATTGGCTGGGCGAACGTGACACGATCGCCGAGTGTCCGAGCTGGCTGGCTTTCCGGTTGCCGCGCCACCGTTGCCGTGGCCCGTGTTCACCCATCAGCACTGGACCGATCTCACCTTCGTGCACTGGCCCGTCGACCCCGAGGCGATCGCACACTTCTACCCGGCGGGCACCCGACCGGACGTCTTCGCCGACGGCTCGACGTACGTCGGTCTGGTGCCGTTCGCGATGAGCGATGTCGCGCTGGGCATTTCGCGCCCTCTTCCGTACTTCGGCCGCTTCCTCGAGACGAACGTCCGGTTGTACTCCACCGACGACGAGGGCCGCCACGGTGTGTTGTTCCGTTCGTTGGAGACGGCCCGGCTGGCGGTGGTTCCTGCGACCAGGGTCGGGCTCGGCGTGCCATACACGTGGGCGAAGATGCGGATGACCCGGCACGGCGACCGAATCACCTATGCCAGCGTGCGGCGCTGGCCCCGGCGGGGACTGCGGACTCGATTGACCGTCGAGGTCGGCGCGGCCGTCGAGCCGACACCGCTGGAGATCTGGCTGACCGCGCGGTGGGGCGCCCACACCCGCAAGGCAGGCCGCACCTGGTGGGTGCCCAACGAGCATGGGCCGTTCCCGCTTCACGCGGCCGAGGTGGTCGATCTGGATGACGATCTGGTGCCGGCCAGTGGCGTGCGGCCCACCGGGGAACGCCTGCGTGCGCTCTTCTCGCCGGGGGTGCGCGCCCGCTTCGGTCGTCCGACCCACATGACCAACGGGTGAACAGCCTGCAACCAAGAGGTTGTGCGGCCGTCTGGTTGCGCCGGGACCCAAGATAATGGGGAGCGGTATGAATGCGTTCGTGTCGGTCTATGTCGATATGGCGGCCCGGGCGGATGACGTCCGCGTCGCCGTTACTCGCCTGCCAAGACCCCGCGGTGTGGTCGAGGTCAAGGTCGACTGTGATGCGATCACCGACACCTTCGGCTGCCGCATCGCGGTGGATCTGACCGGCACGTTCGACGAACGCACCGAGGGTCTGGCCATCGCCCGCGCGTACGCCGCCGATCTCTCGGCAGCCCTTGGGATTCCCGCCTTCGCCTTCTACGACCTGCTGCGGCGGGACTACCCGGCGAGTTGACTACGTTCGACCGAGCCGAGAGCTCGCCGCGTCCAACGCCGCTTCGATCTCGCACCACGTGCGCCGCACGATCTCGGACACCGGTAAAAGGTCGGTGATCCGGGACGACACCTGACCGGTGTTGGCGACGCTGGCGTCCATGTCGCCGTCGAAGTAGAGGCGAGTGATGCCGCCAAGCACCGGCGCTCCGTCATCGGAACCGGCCAGCCGCGCCGCAAGGCCGACCCGCAGGACGCGCATCGTGGGATTGCCTGGGATGTTCAACAGGAATGTGCCGTCGTCGGCGGCGTCCACGATGGCGTTCTTGAAGTTCGCGTGGACGAGCGCCTCCTGGCTGGCCAGCATGCGCGTGCCCATCTGCACGCCCTCGGCGCCCAGCACCAACGCCGCCGCAGCCGTGCGCGCATCGCACATCCCGCCGGCGGCGATCAGCGGCAGGTCGACGTGGTCGGCAACCAGCGGCAACAGCACCATCGTCGACGCGGAGAGCGCCGATTTGAACCCGCCACCCTCCACGCCCTCGACCACCAGCGCGTCGACGCCTGCGTCGGCCGCCTTCACGGCGCCCTTCAGTGATCCCACGACGTGAAACACCGTCATGCCGGCGTCGTGCAGGCGGTCGGTGAACAGCGCAGGATCACCTGCGGAGGTGAAGACGTGGCGGACGTCGGCCGCGGCCATCGTGTCGACGATCGACGGGTCCTTCTTCCAGCCCTGAATCATCAGGTTCGCGGCCACGGGCCGGTCCGTGAACTGGCGCACCCTAAGCAGATCGGCACGGCCCTCGGCGGTCACGGTCTCGATCATGCCCATGCCGCAGCCCTCCGAGACGGCGGCGGCGAGCTCTGCGCGGGCGATGTAGGTCATCGGCGCCTGGACGACCGGGTACTGCACTCCAAGGAGGGACTGGATTCGATTCGCCATCGGCGTCATCCGGCCGTGAAGTAACGACGACGGGGCATGTTCGGAACATAACAGGGCGGCGGATTTTCGCATCGACCACGCGGAGCACCGTCGGAGGAAACGCATAGGTTGCGAATCGTTACCGGATCTTGTTGTAAACGTGTCTGGAGTGAAAGAGGGTTCCAATGTGACTCAAGTGTCAAAAGTGCACTGTCGGGCGCACGACGGAAGAAGTAGTCGCAGATGAGCTCTCAACGATCGACATTCCGAGTGGCAGCCGTGGCCGTAGGCGTCTTCGCGGCCGCCATGTCGTCCATCGCACCCGCAAGCGCCGACGAGGGCAATGACGCCTTCCTCCACGCCCTCAGCGGCGCAGGAGTGGGGTTCGGTGACCCGAACTCCACGGCGGCGCTGGGTCAGGCGATCTGCCCGATCCTCGCCCAGCCGGGCGGCAACTTCGCCCAGGCGGCGTCGACGGTCACCGGTAGCGGCGTCTCGCCGGGCATGGCAGGACTGTTCACCACCATTGCGATTCAGATGTACTGCCCGACCATGGTCAATCAGATGGCAAACGGGGACTTCTCGAGCATCGGGAACTTCGCAGGCATCGGGAACTTCATGGGAATGCCGAAGATTCCAGGCCTGCCGGGCTCCTGACCAGCGAGCTCGACCTAGCACTCCGCGAACTCGCCGCGCGGCGGGCTGGCATTCTGTGTTGATGGCCAAACCGCCCACGGGCAAGGACGACCTCGCTCCGCACTTCGACGACATTCAGGCCCACTACGACATCTCCGACGACTTCTATCGGTTGTTCCTCGATCCGACGCAGACCTACAGCTGTGCGTACTTCGAGCGCGACGACATGACGCTGGAAGAGGCGCAGATCGCCAAGATCGACCTGGCGCTGGGCAAGCTGGGCCTCGAGCCGGGCATGACGCTGCTCGACGTCGGCTGTGGCTGGGGCGCCACCATGCAGCGCGCCGTCGAGCGTTACGACGTCAACGTCGTCGGCCTCACGTTGAGCAAGAACCAGGCCGAGCACGTCGAGCACGTCTTCGCCGAGTCCGACAGCCCGCGATCCAAGCGGATCCTCCTGCAGGGGTGGGAGCAGTTCAGCGAGCCGGTCGATCGCATCGTCAGCATCGGGGCGTTCGAGCACTTCGGGCACGAACGGTACGACGCGTTCTTCGCGACGGCACACCGGGCGTTGCCGGACGACGGAATCATGTTGCTGCACAGCATCACTGGGCTGCATCCCGATGAGATGCGGGAAAAGGGATTGCCGTTGACGTTCGAGTTCGCGCGGTTCCTCAAGTTCATGCTGACGGAGATCTTCCCCGGCGGACGCCTGCCATCGATCCCGATGGTGCAGGAGCGTGCGACCGAAGGCGGGTTCGAGGTGACCAGAACCCAGTCGCTGCAGCCGCACTACGCCAAGACGCTCGACAGGTGGGCTGCGGCGTTGGAGTCCCGCCACGACGAGGCCGTCGCGATCCAGTCGCAGGAGATGTACGACCGGTACATGCGCTACCTCACCGGATGCGCCGACATGTTCCGCGTCGGCTACATCGACGTCAATCAGTTCACGCTGGAGAAGTAGGCCTACTTCGCGAGGCTCTTGCTGAAGAACACCCGCCGGTAGCCGTCCTGAACGGCGCGGTGCGTCTCGCGGTACCCATGCCGCGGATAGAACACCAGGTTCTCGGTCATCGCCTCGTTCGTCACCAGCCGCACCTCACTCAGGCCCTGCTCGGCGGCGTCCCGCTCGGCCAGCTCGAGCAGCCGGCGGCCGTACCCACCGCCCTGCGCGGAGGTCGCCACCGCGACGGTGTCCAACAGCAAATGGTCGCCCTGGTCCTGGGTGACCAGCACGGCGATGACGGCGTCACGCTGCACGACCACCCAGATCCTGGAGGTGTCGAGCATTCCGGCGTAGTCGGTGAGCATGGGGGCCGGCGGTTTCCCGATGCGTTCGACGTACTTGCCGAACGACTCTGCGACGAGCCCCTCGATGGCGCCAATGTCGTCGCCCGTCGCACGCCGCAGCACTGGCTCGTCCATTCCGGCGAGCCTAATCGGGCTTACGCGGCGGCTTCGGATCCGGTGCTACCGGAGGCCTCGCCAGGGGTGGAACCCGTCGTCGTCCCACTGGTGGTGGTGCTGGTGCCGGTGGTGGTCGTCGTGCCCGTGGTTGCCGGGGTGGACGGCGTGCCCGTGGTCCCCGGGGATGCCGGGGTGGAGGGAGTGCCTTCGCCCGGCGTGACCTTGTTGCCGTTGGAGGTCACCGTGGGATGCAGTCCGTCGTCGGGTGATTTCGCGGTCGACACAGTTGGGGTGGACTCCGCGGACGCCTTCAGTGCGGTGTCTTCGGCCTTGGGTTCCGGCTTGGGCTCCGGCTTGGCCTCGGGCTCGGACTTGGGCAGGGCCTTGGCTTCCGGTGCGGCGGTCAGGCTCTTCAAAGCCGTGTCCCCGCTGTCCGCCGCCGGGGCCGGGGGCGCCGACAGCGCATTGATGTTCTGGTTCACCGGGGCGATCGTCAGACCGCCGCCGTTCACCAGGTTCGCCAGACCCTCGGCGATCGCGCCGGGTATGGCAGCGAGTGCCTGGAGGATCTTCTCCGGCGGGGTGATGAGTGAGAACGGCGTCGGCGTCGCGGGATCCAGGTTCAGCCGGTCCGTGTAGCTCATGTCGACCAGAACCCGCAGCAGCGGCTCGAAGGCGCTCAACACCGGCTCGCTGAACGGTGTCAGGCCCACCGCCGCCGCCGCCTGACGCAGCGGTCCAAGCAGAGGCAGGTACTGGGAGTGCACCAGCACATAGGTGTCGTAACCGCCCGCACTGTTGTGCACCGTCGTCACGTTGGCGGGGGTGACTCCGGGGATGATGGCGTCGTAGTACTGGTCGGGGTGTGAATACTGAACGGCGAGGAGGGAATTCAGCAATGCGAGCGGGTTGAAGTAGGCCGGGAAGTCTGCGTAGGGGTCGTACTCGTTCGTGACGTAGGTGGTGTCGTAGCGCGTC
Source organism: Mycobacterium sp. AZCC_0083 (assembly GCF_014202335.1). GTDB lineage: Bacteria > Actinomycetota > Actinomycetes > Mycobacteriales > Mycobacteriaceae > Mycobacterium. The sequence continues at coordinate 51,210 of NZ_JACHGP010000010.1, forward strand.
GGCACACCGGCGCCCATCCCGTCGACGATCACCGGAATGGGGATGCCGGGGAACCGCCCGAAGATGCCGCCGTTGGGCGTGAACGGCGCGCCGATCATCACGAAGCTCAGTTGTGTGTTCGACGGCGCGGCCGAAGCGTCGAGTGCCTGCAGCCTTCGTCGCTCCAACTCGGCGACCATCGCCCCCTCCGAGTAACCGGCGACGATCAAGAACGTCTCGGCCGACCTCGAGCTGATCGCGTTGTGCAGCTTGGGCAGTCCGTCCCTGGCGCTGTCTGACAGGGCGAGGCTGGCCGGATAGTTGATGCCCTCATAGAAGTAGCTCGAAGGCACGACCGTGCCGCTGAGTTTGTTCGGAACCCGAATACTCATCGAGTCGTCGCGGCCGCCGATACCGATGACGGTGTTGGTGAGCTGCACCAACAGATTGCTGTTGGTCGCTTGTCCGACCACCAGCGCACTGGAGATGCCGGCTGCGGCCACGACGGTGAGAACGGCCTTGCGTGCCCTGTGATACTTCGGCAGCCGATGCTTTGCCACAAGCCCCCCGCTCCGAGTTCCCCAACTACGCGCGTTGCTGGGACGGTACCGCAGGGTTGGCCCGTTTCATCGCGGAATGCACACCGTCGTCTGTGCCTGCCATCCGTTAGCTGAAAGAAGCGGCGGCTATCTGAAAGAAGCGGCGGCGCCCCCGAGGGACGCCGCCGCCTGATGTGTTTCGAAGCCCTGAACTAAGGGCAGGTGACCGCGATCTCGAACGGCTTGTTCACCGGGGTCATCGGGTTGGCCATGTCGATGCCCGTCGCGTTGCCCTTGATCGAGTAGTTCTTGCCATCCTTGGTGGCCGTCGCGTCGCCCGCGCCGGGACCAACGGCGAGCGTGACGCCGTTGACGTTGCCAAGGCCGACTGAGGTGACGGTTGGCGAATCGCCTTCGCTGAGCAGGACGGCGATGCCGGTGCCCGCATCGCCGATCGCGATGCTCTGGTTTCCGCCGACGGCTGCGCACACCACGGTGCCTGCGACGTTCTGATCCTGCCCATCGATCGTGACCTTGGTGCCGCCGCCGCTCGGGGCTGCGGAGGCGCTCGCCGACGAGGATTCGGAGCTCGAGCCTGCCGCCGAGCTGGACGCGCTCGACGATGGCGACGACTTGTCGCCCGATGAACAGCCAGACAGGCCGGCGACCACGATCGCCGCACCTCCCACTGCAACCAGCAATCCACGCTTCACGAATGCACTCCTCTTGTCGGTGCGACCAGCCAAGATCAGCCGATCGTCCTGAGTACTATGGCCCGCCCGTCAGCCCCGGTCCCGGCTTTGCGCGAAAAATTTGCCTGGGGATTGGCTGGCGTACGGTTGTTGGCCAACCCGTGAACGGGTCAACCGGTCAGCAAGCGACCTTGATCGTGAAGGTGCCGTTGCTCCGGAAACTCGGTTTGTCGGTGGCGAACCCCTCGGCGGTGCCGGTGATGGCGTACGTGCGACCGGTCATGGTGACCGTGGCCTCGCCGCCGAGCCCGGCGTTGTAACTTCCGGTGAAGCCACCCAGATTGTTGATGCTGACCGACTCGGCGGTGAGCTCGTCCTTGTTGGATACGAGCGCCGTGACGCCGGACTGCGCGTCGCCGGTGGTGATCGTGGTCAACGCCCCCGCGGCGGTGCAAGCGACCGCGTCGGTGGAGCCGGCGTCGACGTCGTTGACGGTGACCGCAGCGGTGCCGACCACGAGGGTGCCCGGCTGCGGCTTGGCGGGCGGCGGTGACGAGCAGCCCGCAACCACACCGAGGGCGGCCAACGCGGCGACGGTCAAGACGATGCGCATGGTGTAGGAATCTACAGGTGGGGCGAGCGAAGCGACGGGAGATCGTGCGGTGAACGCACCGTCCCCGGAGTTTTTCGAGGTTGAGGCGGAATTGCCAGGACGGTCCGGACGGGTTGGCGTGATCCACACGCCGCACGGCGACATCCAGACCCCCGCCTTCATCGCCGTCGGTACCAAGGCCACGGTCAAGGCGGTGCTGCCCGAAACCATGAAGGACGTTGGGGCGCAGGCAGTTCTGGCCAACGCCTATCACCTGTATCTACAGCCCGGACCCGACATCGTCGATGAGGCAGGCGGGTTGGGTGCCTTCATGAACTGGTCTGGGCCGACGTACACCGACAGCGGCGGCTTTCAGGTGCTGTCGCTGGGCGCGGGATTCCGCAAGGTGCTGGCGATGGACGTCGACCGCGTGCAGGCCGATGACGTGATCGCCGCGGGCAAGGAGCGCCTCGCCCGCGTCGACGACGACGGCGTGACGTTCAGGTCGCACCTGGACGGCTCATCGCACCGGTTCACTCCAGAGGTCTCCATCGGCATCCAGCATCAACTCGGTGCCGACATCATCTTCGCGTTCGACGAGCTGACCACGCTGGTGAATACCCGTGGCTACCAGGAGCAGTCGGTTCGGCGTACCCACGACTGGGCGGTTCGGTGCCTGGCCGAACACCGTCGGCTCACCGAGGTGAGGGCGGCGAAGCCGTATCAGGCACTCTTCGGCGTGGTGCAGGGCGCGCAGTACGAGGACCTGCGACGGAAGGCCTGCCGTGGGCTAACCGAGATCCTCGACGAGGAGGGGCGCGGCTTCGACGGCTACGGCATCGGCGGGGCGCTGGAGAAGCAGAACCTCGCGACCATCGTCGGCTGGTGCACCGACGAGCTACCCGACGACAAGCCGCGTCACCTGCTCGGCATCAGCGAACCCGACGATCTGTTCGCGGCCGTTGCGGCCGGTGCGGACACCTTCGACTGCGTGTCGCCGTCCCGGGTGGCCCGCAACGCCGCGGTGTACTCGGCGACCGGGCGCTACAACATCACCGGCGCCAGGTATCGCAGGGACTTCACGCCCGTCGACGCCGAGTGCGACTGTTACACCTGCGCCAACTACACGCGTGCCTACATCCATCACTTGATCAAGTCGAAGGAGATGTTGGCCTCGATGCTGTGCACGATTCACAACGAGCGCTTCGTGATTCGGCTCGTCGACCAGATCCGGGCATCGATCGTCGCAGGCGAGTTCGACGTCCTCCGCGAGCACGTGCTGGGCCGCTACTACTCAACGCGTGCACAATAAGAAGATGACGACAACCGCCGACACCCAGGCGCTGCTGGTGCGCCTGCTGGACCCGGCGAACCGGGCCAACCCCTATCCGGCGTATGAGCAGATCCGCGCCAGCGGGCCGCTGCTGCTCCCCGAGGCGCACCTGATCGTGTTCTCGTCGTTCACCGAATGCGACGACGTGCTGCGGCATCCGTCCTCGGCCAGCGACCGGATGAAGTCGACGCTGACCCAACGGGCGATAGCCAACGGCGAGCAGGAGCGGCCGGTCGGACCGCCGGGGTTCCTGTTCCTCGATCCGCCCGACCACACCCGGCTGCGCAAGCTGGTCAGCAAGGCGTTCGTACCGAAGGTGGTCAAGGCCCTCGAGCCCGACATCACCGCGATGGTCGACGAGATGCTCGATCACATCGAGGAGCGGGGCACGTGTGACGTCATTGCCGACATGGCCCATCCGCTGCCCGTCGCGGTGATCTGCCGGCTGCTCGGCGTGCCGATCGAGGACGAACCCGAGTTCAGCCGGGCCTCGGCACTGCTTGCCCAGGGACTCGACCCGTTCATCACGTTCACCGGCAGCCCGTCCGACGGCTTCGACGAGCGGATGGCGGCGGCCGTCTGGCTGAGGGACTACGTGCACGCCCTGATCGAGGAGCGCCGCACCGAACCCCGCGACGACCTGATCTCTGGGCTCATCGCCGCCGAGGAGGACGGCGACCAGCTCACCGAGGACGAGATCGTCGCGACGTGCAATCTGTTGCTCATCGCAGGCCACGAGACGACGGTGAACCTGATCGCCAACGCGATCCTCGCGATGCTGCGGCACCCGACCCAGTGGACCGCGCTGGCCGCCGACCCGAGCCGGGTGGCGGCGGTGATCGAGGAGACCATGCGCTACGACCCGCCGGTGCAGCTGGTCGGGCGGATCGCGGGGGACGACATGACCATCGGAGACACCGACATCGTCAAGGGCGACACGATCATGCTGCTGCTTGCCGCGGCGCAACGCGACCCGGCATCGATCGACCGGCCCGACGAGTTCGACCCCGACCGGGAAACCATCCGGCACTTGGGCTTTGGCAAGGGCCCGCACTTCTGCCTCGGCGCACCTCTGGCCCGGCTCGAGGCATCCGTCGCGCTGTCGGCGGTGACCGCGCGCTTCCCGCAGGCCCGCCTGATCGGTGAGCCGGTCTACAAGCCGAACGTCACGTTGCGGGGGATGGACGCGCTCGCCATCGCCCTTTCCTGAGCGATTCGTACACGCGCAGTAGCGGTCAGCGCGACCGGACGTGCACGGGTCGCGGGGAGGATAGGGTCGCGGGATGCCGCAGGAGCTCACCGCCGAGCAGGCCGCCGCGCTGCTCAAACCCACCGACACGTTGGGGATTCCGCTCGGCCCAGGCCAGCCGCCGGCGTTCGTGCGCGCGCTGGGTGAGCGCGAGGACTGGACGGACCTGCGGGTGTACGGCGCGCTGCTCGCGGTTCTCACCGAACTGTTCTCCCGCCAAGGCGTGCACTACCTGTCGGGTTTCTTCGGTCCGCTCGAGCGGGCGCTGCGGGGCGCGGGCGCCGACATCGAATTCACCCCGGCGGACTTCCGTCGCTTCGGGCCGCTGCTCGAGCGGCAGGCACCGCGCGTGATGGCGACCGTCGCGGCACCGCCCGACGCCGACGGCTGGTGCTCCCTGTCGCTGCACGCGGGCGGCACGATCGGCGAGTTGCGCCGCGCAGGCGCCGACCCTCAGCGGCTGCTGGTCGTCGAGGTATCGGATTCCTACCCAAGGACTTTCGGGCTCGGTGCTGATCGGCATGCGTTGCACGTCGCCGAGATCGACGTCCTGGTGCGCTCCACCGATGCGCCGCTCGCGTTGCCAGGTGGCGACGCTGCGCCTACCGACGTCGACCGGGCGATCGCGCGGCACGCCGTCGCCTTCATCCCATCCGGGGCGACGCTGCAGACGGGGATCGGGTCGATCCCCAACCAGATCGCCACGCTGCTCGCCGACGGTGACGATGGAGATTACGGACTGCACAGCGAGATGTTCACCGACGGCTGCATGAAGCTGCATCGCGCAGGCAAGATCAGCAACGCGCGCAAGGGCCAGTACGACGGTGTCAGCGTGACGACGTTCGCGTTCGGCTCGGCGGATCTCTATGCCTGGCTGGACGAGAACTCCGACGTCGCGTTCCTGCCGGTCGAGATCGTCAACTCACCGGAGGTGATCGGCTCCAACGACGACATGGTCTCGATCAACGGTGCACTCGCAGTCGACGTCTACGGTCAAGTCGTCGCCGACACGATCACCGGTAACCAGTTCAGTGGGATCGGCGGCGCCGAGGACTTCGTGGCCGGAGCCGGGCTCGAGCTGTCGGACCGCTCGCTGATCTGCCTGCCGTCGACGTTCTCCAAAGATGAAGTGCTGCAGTCGCGGATCGTGCCGTGGTTCGGTCCCGGTGCGGTGATCACGACGCCGCGGCATCAGGTCGACGTGATCGTCACCGAGTACGGCGTTGCAGAGCTGGAGGGCCTGACCGTCAAGGAGCGGGGCGAGGCACTCGCGGCGATAGCGCACCCGCAGTTCCGCGACGAGCTGCTGGCGGCCGCTGGGCGCGCGTCGAAGGGCCGCTCTCCCGTCGAGTGATGCAGGGCCCTACAGCGGGTTGAGGATGCGCTGGAGGAACTGGCGCGTCCGCTCCTCCTTCGGGTCGCCGATCACCTCGGCGGGTGGGCCCTTCTCCAGGATGATGCCCTGATCGGTGAACAGCACCTGATTGGAAACCTGTCGGGCGAACTGGATTTCGTGCGTGACGATCACCAGCGTCCAGCCCTCGACGGCCAGATCCTTGATGACGGAGAGGACCTCGCCGACGAGCTCGGGATCCAGCGCCGAGGTCGGCTCGTCGAACAGCACCAGCTTCGGCTTGAGCGCCAGCGCCCTGGCGATGCCGACACGCTGCTGCTGACCGCCGGAGAGCTGGAACGGGTACTGGTCCTGCTTGGCGGCCAGCCCGACCTGCTCCAGCAGTGCGACTGCCTCGGCGACGGCCTCGTCCTTCGGCCGCTTCTGCACGATGACCGGACCCTCGATGATGTTCTGCAGCACCGTCTTGTGTGGGAACAGGTTGTGCCCCTGGAACACGAATCCGCTGCGCGACTGAAACTTGCGCACCTCGGGTTTCGGTGTCGGCGTGGAGAAGTCGATCTCGACGTCGTCCACCCGGATCACGCCTGCATCAGCCCTGTCGAGCGCGTTGAGCGTCCGCAACAGCGTCGTCTTGCCCGATCCGGACGGGCCGATGATCGCGGTCGCGGTGCCCTGCTCGACGGTGAACGAGACGCCCTTGAGCACCTTGTTGTCGCCGAACGCCTTCTCGACGCCCTCGGCGACAACGCGGTGCTCGACCTCGTCCTTGGTTTCAGTCATCGCGCAATGTACCTTTCCAGTCGGCGTTCAAGGCGGCCCTGGCCGAACGACAACACCAGGCAGATCACCCAGTAGTACGCCGCCGCCGTGCCGTACAGGGCGAAGAACTCGAACGTCGGCGCCGCAACGATCTGGGCCTGCCGCAACAGCTCCGTCACCAAAATCGTTGAGGCGAGCGAAGTATCCTTGACCAGCGAGATCAGGGTGTTCGACAGCGGTGGCACCGCCACCCGGGCCGCCTGCGGCAGGATGATTCGCCGAAGCGCGCCAACGTAATTGAAGCCAATCGTCTCGGCGGCCTCCCACTGTCCCTTCGGGATGCTCTGGATCGCCGAGCGGATGATTTCCGCCCCGTAACCGCCGACGTTGAGGCTGAACGCGATCACCGCGGCGGGGAACGGGTCGATCTTCACCCCGAGCTGCGGTAGCGCGTAGAACACGATGAACAACTGCACCAGCAGCGGCGTGCCGCGGATGATCGAGATGTAGAACCGCGCGACGTTGGTCAGGATGACGTTCGGCGAGAGCCGGGCCAGTGCCACCGCAAGGGCGATGACCAGGCCGATGATGAAGCTGATGATGGTCAGCGGGATCGTCGCGGTGAGGGCGGCCTTGGCAAGTGGCCACAGGTTGTCCAGGATCAGTTGCCATGCCGAGCGGACCGGCGGCGGCGTCTGTCCGGCACCAGGGGCCTGCTGTGCCTGCCCAGCCTGCGGGGCGCCGGTGGCATCCGCCTTCAGATACTTCTGCGAGATCTCGGCAAGCTTCCCCGAAGCGCGAAGTGCGTCGATGGCGCCGTTGAGTTCAGGCAGAAAACCGCTGTCCTTGCGTGCGGCGAGCGCTTGCTCGCTCTTCTCGTCGGTCTTTGCCGCGATCTTGATCGTCTTGTCACCGGTCTCGGCAAGGTAGGCGTAGACCGCGATGCTGTCGTTGACGGTCGCATCGATGCGGCCCTGGTTCAGCAGCGTGATCGCCTGCGCGAAGCCCTCCACCGACTCCACGTTGGCCCCGGCGTCGCGGGCGACCTGCGCCCAGTTGCTGGTGATCGACTGGGCGGTGGTCTTGCCCTTCAGATCCGCCAGCGACTTGATCGAGTCGTTGTCCGCCTTGGTGACGATCACTCCCTCACCAACGGAGTACGGCTCGGACAAGTCGTACTTCCCCTGGCGTTCCGGGGTGATGGTGACCTCGTTGGCGACGATGTCGAAGCGGTTGGCCTCCAGCGCGGCGAAGATGGAATCCCATGGGGTTTCGACGAATTCGACCTTCACACCGAGGTTCTCGCCGATGGCCTTCGCCACGTCGACGTCGTATCCGGCGAGTTGGCCGGTGGCCGGGTCGTGGTAGCTGAACGGCGAGTACGTGCCCTCGGTGCCCACGCGCAACACTCCAGATGTCCTGATCGGCGTCGACGGCGATGTTCCCGTTGCGTCGGCCTTGAGGTACTTCTGCGAGATCGCGGCCAGCGTTCCGTCGGCACGCAGTTCGCCGAGTGCCTTGTCGAGTTCGGGTAGCGTGCCGCTGTTCTTCCGCGCGGCGAAGGCCTGCTCGCTCTTCTCACCGACGGTGCCCGCGATCTTCACGGACTTGTCGCCGGTCTCTGCGAGGTAGGCGTAGACGGCGATGCTGTCGTTGATGACGACGTCGACGCGGCCCTGGTTGAGCAGCGTGATGGCCTGGCTGAAGCCCTCGACCGACTCGACGGTGGCGCCGGCCTTGCGTGCGACCTCCGACCAGTTGCTCGTGGCGTTCTCCGCCGCGGTCTTGCCCTTGATGTCGGCCAGCGACTTGATCGAGTCGTCGTTCGCCCGCGTGACGATGACGCCCTCACCGACGGTGTAGGGCTGCGACAGGTCGTACTTCCCCTGCCGTTCGGGGTTGATGGTCACCTGGTTGGCCACGATGTCGAAGCGGTCGGCCTCCAGCGCGGCGAACATCGAGTCCCACGGCGTCTCGACGAATTCGACCTTCACACCGAGTTTCTGGCCGACGGCCTTGGCGACGTCGACGTCGTAGCCGACGAGTTCACCGGTGGCCGGATCGTGAAAGCTGAACGGCGAGTAGACGCCCTCGGTGCCGACGCGCAACACCCCGGCCGACTTGATCGGGTCGGCGGTCTTGTTCGGCGACCCGCAGGCGGCCGAACCGAGAATCACCGCAGCGACGATGAGGACGGCGAGCATTGCCCGCCGGAAGTATCCGAACACCGGCGGAAGGTACCAACCCGACCCCGACACACACAGGGTTTTCCTCAGGTGGGCCGGTAAGTCCAAGGTTCTCGTGGCAGGCCCGCCGGATCGAACTCGGCGAGCATCCCGTCGACCGTGATCGCGGCGAAGCCCAACGACCCAGCGATCAGCGACAGCGCCTGCTCCATTCCGAGTTCGGCCAGCGTGACGGCGCCGTCGCGCTTCGCCAGCCGCTTTCCTTCGGCGTTCAGCGCCAGCGGTACATGGGCGTACGTCGGCTGCGGGTACCCGAGCAGTGAGCCGAGGTAGGCCTGCCGAGGAGACGACGACAGCAGATCGTCACCCCGCACCACCTGATCGACGCCCTGCGCCGCGTCATCGACCACCACCGCCAAGTTGTAGGCGGGCACGCCGTCGCCGCGGCGCAGCACCAGATCGTCGACGACGCCGGTGTAGCTGCCGTGCAGCTGATCGATCACCGTGTAGTCGGCGATACTGGCGCGCAACCGCAGCGCGGGGGCCCGGCCCGCCGCGCGTCGGGTGGCGCGCTCGTCGTCGCTCAGATCGCGGCACGTTCCCGGATACGCTCCCTCGGGTGCATGTGGGGCGCGCGGCGCCTGCAGGATATCCCGTCTGCTGCAAAAGCATTCGTAGGTCAGTCCGCGTTCGGTCAGCTCATCGATCACCCCGTCGTAGCGGGGTTCGTGGGCGGTCTGGAACTCGGGCGGCGCGTCACACGTCACCCCGATCGCGGCGATGTCGCGCAGTTGCCGCTCGGCCACGTCGGGGAAGGTGCGGTCGTCGAGGTCCTCGACGCGCACCAGGAACCGGCGCCCCGTCGAGCGCGCGAACAGCCACGCCAGCACCGCCGTCCGCAGATTGCCGATGTGCAGATCGGCGGACGGGCTTGGCGCGAACCGGCCCGCGGGGGTCATGCATGGAAATCTAGCGCGCCTCTAGGCCACCGCCGCCAGCCGCGTACGGGCCTGCTGCACGCACTCCGACCAACGTCCTCGTGGCGCGTGCACCGCGGTATCGCTGGGGAACGCACTGGAGATCACCAGGTCGGGCCTCAGCCCGGCGAGCGTCCGCAGACTGTCCGCCAGCCGTGCGGCGACGCTGATCGGTGGGATGTAGCCGGCCGACCAGTTGCCGTCGGGTCCGAGCACGATGGTGTCGCCGGTGAACAGGTAGCTCTGGCCGTTGACGCCGGGGACCAGGTAGCAGGTGCTGCCGGGGGTATGGCCGGGCGTGGGGATCACCTCGATGCCGTTGGCGTCGACGTGCCTGCCGCCGACCGGCACGTCGATGTGGGTGTATTGCCCGATCTCGGCCAGTTCGGCTGCGGGCGCATGCAATTGCGCCCCGAAGCGTTCCGCGACCTGGCCAAGCATCGGGCCTGCCTCGTCCCGGTGCGACAGGTACTGGTGGGCCACTCCGCCGAGCGCCTCAAGATCGTCGAAGTCGGCGTCGGTCTGGGTTCCGTAGAACAGCACGTTGCCGTGGTGGCCACCGGTCCACAGGTAGGCGTGGGTGGTGAGCCCGGGGTAGGGGTTGTCGACGCGGGTCTCCCAGAGATCGGCGCGAATGGGGCGCATGGTGTTCCTCCTCGGTTGGATGCACCAAGCCTTCAACATCAACCCCAGTTGAGGTCAAGCGCTTTTCGGCGCGCAGCACTCAGCTGGCCTTGACGTCCTGGCTCTGCAGCGCGACCGACGCGGTACCGGCGGGTGAGTGAGTCCCGATGCCGCGCCCCTGGACTGTGACGGCCAGGCACGTGCGATCGGCCCGGAACAGGTCGCGGGAGAACTCGCACGGTGTTCCGCCTTGGTCGTAGGCGACGCGGGTGATCAGCAGCAGCGCCGACTTGGGCTTGATGCCGAGCAACGACGCCTCGTCGGGGGTCGCATTGACGGCCTCGATCCGCTCGTCGGCGCGGGAGGTGACGAGACCGTAGAGGTCCTCGAGGATTTGGTAGATCGACCCGCCGAGCTGTTGCTCGAGCAATCCAGGAAACGCGTCGGCGGGAAACTGCGCAAGCTCCAACGAGATTGGCGATCCGTCTGCCAGTCGCAGACGCTGGATCTCGATGATGAAGGCACTTCCGTCGAGACGCAATGCCTTCTGCGCGGTGCGGTCCGGCGGGCTGATCTTGGTGGACAGCACGCGGGTTCCTGCGACGTAGCCCTGGCTGGCGAGGAACGCGGGCACGCCGACGACGTCGGACAGGCTGCGTTGAATCTGGCCATGGCTGATGAAGATGCCGCCGGCCCGGCCGATCACCCGATTGACCAGACCCGCCTCCTCCAACGCCGCAAGGACCTGTCGCAAACTGGAGCGACTGGTGGCGTAGCGCTCGGCAAGATCGCGTTCGCTGCCCAGCTTCGCACCGGGTGCGCCGGCATTGATGTCGGCGACGATCTGGCGTCGCAGTTCCTCGGTCGGCTTTGACACGAGTCTGCCCCCTCTTCCGATTTGGTAGGCCCAATTCTAGGGGAGCGGTCCGCTATTGCTCCGCGATCGCGGCAGGAGACTCCGGCAGGATCTGTCCACCGTCCACGACCAGGGACTGACCGGTGATGTAGGCGGCCTCGTCGGTGGCGAAGAACAGCGCCGCATTGCCGATGTCGGCCACGCTGCCGAGCCGTCCCGCGGGCACGGCGGCGGCCATTTGGTCCATGTACTCCTGGCCCATTTCGACCAGGCCCTCGGTGATGATGTTGCCGGGGAGCACCGCGTTGATGGTGATGTTCTTCGGTGCCAACTCCATTGCTGCCGTGCGCAGGAAACCGAGTTGCGCCGCCTTGCTGGCGCCATAGTGCGACCAACCGGGGTAGCCGGTGATCGGTCCCGTGATCGACGACGTGATGACGACCCGGCCGTGCCCGCTGGCCGCCAACGCCGACAGCGCCGCCTGCACGATGTACACCGTGCCCTTGAAGTTGACCCCGAGCACCTCCTCGAGATTCTCGGGCGTGAGGTCCTCGATGCGGGCCGACGGGAAGATGCCGGCGTTGGCGCACACGATGTCCAGCCCGCCGTGCCGTTGCACCGCGGTGTCGACCACGCGGCGGCAGTCCTCCTGGCTCGTCACGTCGGCGGCCACCCCGGTCACCGTGCCGGGTGCACCCGCGAGTGCGGCGACGGCAGCGTCGATGTCGCCCTGGGTGCGACCGGTGATGAGGACGTCGACGCCTGCGGCAGCGAAGGTTTCGGCGATGCCGCGGCCGATGCCCTTGCTGCCGCCGGTGACGATGGCGGATCTACCGTGTAACGAGCTGAACATGTTCTTGTCCTTTGGGTTAGGCCAGAGTGTGGCCGTTGGAACCGAGATAGCGCTCGGCGAGCGTGCAACTGCCTTCGGCGAAGGTGATCGCCTTGGTGCGGGATTCCTTGCTATGGCTGTGCGTTCCCATCCAGGCGAGCAACAGCAGTCGGCGCAGCAGCACGAACGACGCCAGCATGTCTTCGTCCTCCGCGCTGATCGGGCTGCGGCCGCGGTAACCCGCCAGCCAGGAGTCCTGCCACTCAGGCAGCGCCGGATCGTCTTCGAGGAAGGACACTGCCGCGCCGAAATCGTAGAAGTACCAACCGAGTCCGCAGTCGTCGAAGTCGATGACCGTGATGGTCGGTCCGTCGACGAGCAGGTTGGTCACCCGTAGATCGGCGTGCACCAGACCGAACCGCTCGGGTCCCGAGCCGTATTCCGCCAAGCGCTTCCGAAGCAGTTGAGCAGCCCTGCCGATCGACTGCGCCTCCGACTCGCCAACTCCGGTGGCGTCCTGCCAGCGGCCCCAGCGCGGGTGATCGCCGAGGCTGTGCTCCCAGTCCCAGGAGAATCGGCCCCAGCCCGGCGGGCGGGACCACGCCTTCGCGTGGTCGTGCAGCGTTGCCGTGATGGCGCCCAACGTGTGGAAGTCCTCGACGGTCAGGTTCCGCTCGTCGGGTTCCACCCCGGCCACCATCTCGAAATGCACGACGTGGCGCGGCGTTCCGTCGTGGTCGACGGTGACGAGGCGCCGACCGTCGTGTGCAGGAAGCACGACGGGCACGGTGATGTCGCTGTCGCGCCGCAGCGCGGCGAGCCAGTCGAGTTCGGACTCGATCTCGTGCGCGCGGTGGTAGTTCTTGCGGTGCACCCGCAGGATCGACCGCTTGCCGGAACCGGCGTGCTCCACCGCGTAGGTGGCGTTCTCGGAGAGATTCAGCAGGCGCAGCGTCGAATCCGAAGGCAGGTCGTATTCGGCGAGCGCCCGCTCGGCGACGTCGATGTCGTCGGCGACGAAGGTTTCGTCCACGAGGGCTAGCTCTGTACCGTCGCGGCCGTGCGGGACTTGCCGACGGCGACCTCCATGCGGTCCAAGACGTCGTCGCACAGCTCACGGCTGAGCAGCAGGCCCGGTTTGAACTGCAGGACACGGGGATCCAGCGTCGAGAAGATCGCCCACACACCGTTCTCGTAGAGCTCGCGCATGACGAACTTGGCCCCTTCGGGGTGGTCGAACTCCAGACCGATCACCACGCCATTCTGCCGGATGCCGACGAACCAGTCCGGGTAGTCGGCCTGTATGTGGGCCAGACCGTCGGCGAACACGGCGGCGATTTGGTGCACCGACTCGCTGACCTCGGGGCGGCTGGTGATCTCCAGCGCCTTGATGGCGGCGACGCAGCCGAGTTCGGCTCCGCCGAAGGTGGACATGTGCGCGAAGCCGTCCTCGTCCAGCCACCGCGAGGCGCGCTCGCCGAGCAGCGCCGCCGCGATCGGGTACATCCCGCCGGACAGCCCCTTGCCGGTGACCATGATGTCCGGTTCGATGCCGTGCTTGGTGATACCCCACATCTCGCCGGTGCGCATCAGGCCGGTCTGCACCTCGTCGGCGATGTAGAGCGCGCCGTACCGCTCGGTGAGCTCCTTGACCGCCTCGAGGTAACCCGTTGGGGGAAGCGGGAATCCGTACGTGGCGGGAATGGTCTCCATGAGGACGGCCGCGACGTCGCCGCCGGACAACGCGCGATCCATCGCGTCGACGTCGCCGAACGGCACCTGAATGAACTCGTCGGGCCGGTCGGAGAGGAACAGCTTGGAGAACCGGTCGTCACCTGAGGCGACGGCCAGGCCGGTGTGGCCGTGATAGGCCTTGACGATCGACACGATCTTGCGCCGTTGGGTGGCGTGTCTTGCGCTCTTGAGCGCGATGTCGATGGCTTCGCCGCCGCCGGATCCGAAGGCCACCTTGCTGATCGACGCCGGCGCGGACTCGACCAACCGCTGCGCCAGCGCCGAGCGGGCGACCGAGGGGAAATGGTGGTTGCCCATGTCGAAGTACTGCATGCCGTCGATGAGCGCTTGCATCACTTCCGGATTGCGGTGCCCGAGGTTGTAGGTGCCGCCGTTGAGGTGCATGTCGATGAGGCGCCTGCCGTCCATGTCCCACAGGAGGTAGCCCTCCCTGCGGTCGATGACGAGGTCGACGCCTGCGTCGGTCCAGAACTGCGTCTTGTCCGGATTCCAATACTTCTTCGCCTGCTCGAGCACCTGCGCCTTGGACTCGAACGAAAATGTGCCGTAGTCGTACACGAGGCTCCCCAGATCTTGATGACGTTGTGCCGCGAGGCACCCCACCCTAAAAAAGGTGGACCATTTCTGTCAATGGTTGCAGAACCTCTTGCGCTGAGTAATTGGTAGTGCCAATATACGAAAGTTCGTTGTGTGGCCCAGGCCACAAAGCCAGGCCACAAAGCCAGGCCACAAAGCCAGACCGCAACGGCCCCGACCCCATGGCTGGAAGGTATCTCCACAGATGACCGATCAAGTTGTCTCACCACCAGAGAGCTCCAATCAGAACGTCCAGCACCTCAAACGCAACGCCATCGGCACCCTCTCCGTCATCTTCATGGCGGTGGCCACCGCGGCCCCCATCACGGCAATGGTCGGCAACGTGCCGATCGCGGTGGGTTTCGGAAACGGTTCGCACGCGCCTGCCGGTTACGTCGTCGCCACCGTGGTGCTTGGGCTGTTCGCCATCGGCTACGCGACCATGGCCAAGCACATCACCGCGACCGGCGCGTTCTACGGCTACATCTCCCACGGATTGGGCCGCGTCGTGGGCTTCGGCAGCGGCGTGATCATCACGATGGCCTACATCGTGTTCGAGGGTTCGTTGATCGGCATCTTCAGCTATTTCTTCCGGGATTTCGCCGCGACACAGTTCGCCATCGATGTGCCCTGGCTGGTGCCCGCGATCCTGATGCTCACGCTGAACTGCATCCTGACGTACTTCGACGTGAACCTCGCCGCGAAGGTGCTCGGCGTCTTCCTGGTGACCGAGATCGCCATGCTGTCGCTCGGCGCCCTGTCGGTGCTGTTCAAGGGCGGCGGTCCCCAGGGCTTCGCGGTGGCCGAGACGCTCAACCCCGTCGGGGCGTTCACTCCCGCGGCAGGGATCGCCGGAGCGAGCGCAGGGATCGGGCTCTTCTTCGCATTCTGGTCGTGGGTCGGCTTCGAGTCGACGGCGATGTACGGCGAGGAGTCCAAGGATCCCAAGCGGATCATCCCGCGCGCCACCATGATCAGCGTGCTCGGCGTCGGCATCTTCTACGTCTTCGTCTCATGGATGGCGATCGCGGGCACGGGACCGCAGAAGTCCGTTGAGCTCGCGCAGGATCCGGCGACGGCTGGCAACATCTTCTTCGATCCGGTGCAGAGCACCTACGGAAGCTGGGCCATCACCCTGTTCAAGCTGCTGCTGGTGACGGGGTCGTTCGCGTGCGGCATGGCATTCCACAACTGTGCGTCGCGCTACCTCTACGCCATGGGCCGCGAGGGTCTGTCATCCGGTCTGCAGAAGACGCTCGGCTCGACCCACCACAAGCACGGCTCGCCCTACATCGCGTCGTTCGTCCAGACCGGCATCACGCTGGTGCTGATCCTGGCGTTCTTCTTCGCGGGCATGGATCCGTACGTACACCTTTACGGGTTGCTGGCGATCCTCGGCACCATGGCGATCCTGATCGTGCAGTCGCTCTGTGCGTTCGCGGTGATCGCCTACTTCCACTTCCACAAGAACCACCCGTCCAGTGCGCACTGGTTCAAGACGTTCCTCGCTCCACTCCTCGGCGGCATCGGCATGCTCTACGTGGTGTACTTGCTGTGGGTGCACAAGGACACCGCGGCCGGCGCGGCGTCGGGCACGCTGCTGTTCAAGCTGACGCCGTGGATCGTGGTCGGGCTCTTCGTACTTGGGGCCGCGATGGCGCTGTACTTCAAGTTCCGTGATCCTCGCCGCTACGACCTGATTGGCCGGGTCATGTACGAGGATGCCGAGATTCGCGATTAGGAGGCTCGTCGGTGGATGAGCTCGGGCCTGATTGCTCTTCGCGTCCGCTAGGCCGCTTCCGTGTCCTGAACGCCAAGCCGGTCAACCTCGACGGTTTCAGCGTCGCCAACCCGGAGCTCGGGCTGGTCGCGATGCACAGCCCGTACGATCCCGAGCCGTCACTGGTGATCCGCGACGGGGCCGTCATCGAGCTCGACGGCAAGCCCGCCGCCGACTTCGACGTGATCGACGAGTTCGTTGCGCGGTACGGATTGGATCTCGACGTCGCGCAGGAGGCCATGGCGCTCGACGACGTGACGCTGGCGCGCATGGCCGTCGACGTCAACGTGCCTCGTGCTGAGGTGGTGCGGCTCATCGGTGGCACCACGCCCGCAAAGCTCGCAAGGGTGATGGCGGTGATGTCGCCCGTCGAGATGCAGATGGCGATGTCCAAGATGCGGGCGCGGCGCATGCCGAGCAACCAGGCGCACGTGACGAATCAGCTCGACGATCCGTTGCTCATCGCCGCCGACGCGGCAAGTGCGGTCGCCTACGGATTCCGAGAGGTCGAGACGACGGTCCCCGTGCTGGGCGACGCGCCGTCGAACGCGGTCGCGCTGCTCATCGGCAGCCAGGTGGGAGTCCCAGGGGCGATGGCCCAGTGCTCCATCGAGGAGGCGCTGGAGTTGCGGCTCGGGCTGCGTGGGCTGACCAGCTACGCCGAGACGATCTCGCTCTACGGCACCGAGCAGGTGTTCGTCGACGGTGACGACACCCCGTTCAGCAAGGCCATTCTCACCTCCGCCTACGCGTCGCGTGGCCTGAAGATGCGGGTCACCAGCGGCGGCGGCGCCGAGGTGCTGATGGGCGCCGCCGAGAAGTGTTCGATCCTGTACCTGGAATCCCGGTGCGTCTCGTTGGCGCGTGCGCTGGGGTCTCAGGGCGTGCAGAACGGCGGCATCGACGGCGTCGGCGTGGTGGCCTCGGTGCCGGAGGGGATGAAGGAGCTGCTCGCCGAGAACCTGATGGTCATGATGCGTGACCTGGAATCCTGCGCGGGCAACGACAATCTCATCTCCGAGTCCGACATCCGCCGCAGCGCCCACACCCTGCCCGTCCTGCTTGCGGGAGCGGACTTCATCTTCTCGGGTTTCGGGTCGATCCCGCGCTACGACAACGCATTCGCGCTGTCCAACTTCAACTCCGACGACATGGACGACTTCCTGGTGCTGCAGCGGGACTGGGCCGTCGACGGGGGCCTGCGCACCGTATCGCCCGAGCATCTCGCCCGGGTCCGGCGTCGCGGCGCCACCGCCGTCGCCGCGGTGTACCGCGACCTGGGCCTCGCGGACTACACCGACGACCGAATCGATGCAGTGGTGGTGGCCAACGGGTCTCGGGACATCCCGCCGGGTGACCCGAAGGCCGTCGCGGAGGCGGCCACCGCGATCGAGGCCAAGCAGCTGACCGTGTTCGACGTGATCGCCTCGCTGAAGCGCACCGGTTTCGACGAAGAAGCCGAGGCCATCATGCGGCTGACCAGGGAGCGCTTGCGAGGCGACCAACTGCAGACCTCGGCGATCTTCGACGAGAACTTCCGGGTGCTGTCGAAGATCACCGACCCGAATGACTACACGGGTCCCGGCAGCGGCTACGCGCTGACCGCAGAGCGTCGCGCCGAGATCGACGGGATCCGGCAGGAGCGGACGGCTACCGAACTCACCGCTGACCAAGCCGAGCACCGGGACCACGTCACGTTCACCGATGTCGAGACCGCCCGTCAGGGCAGCGATCCGCGCGAGGTGTGCATCGGGTTGTCCCCGGCGTTGGGGCGCACGGTGTGGCTGTCGCTGTGCGGACTCACGGTCGGGGAGGTGCTGCGACAGATCTCGGCTGGGCTCGAGGAGGAAGGCTGTGTACCGCGGCTGGTCCGCATCCGCTCGACCATCGACGTCGGCCTGATCGGGCTGACCGCGGCTCGGTTGTCCGGCTCGGGGATCGGAATCGGGTTGCAGGGCAAGGGAACCGCACTGATCCATCGTCGTGATCTTGCGCCGTTGGCCAATCTGGAGCTGTTCAGCGTAGCTCCGCTGCTGACCGCGCAGATGTACCGTGACCTCGGCCGCAACGCGGCAAGGCACGCGAAGGGGATGGCTCCCGTGCCGATCTTCACCGGTGGCACCGACGAGTCGATCTCCGCGCGGTACCACGCCCACGCCGTCGCGCTCGTCGCGCTCGAGCGGGAGTCCTGCCAGCCAGGCGAGGCGCCGATCACGGTCCGGGTGACGCGGTGACCACCGAGGACCAGTTCACCGTCGAGAACGCACTCGACGGCAAACTGCGGCTGTCCGATCTCCGGATGAAGCCCGCAACGTTGGCGCACCAGGCGTCCGTCGCCGAGTCCGGCGGCAACCCGCAGTTGGCCGAGAACTTCCTGCGCGCAGCCGAACTCGCGACCATGGACGACGAAGAGGTGATGGGCCTGTACGAGGCACTGCGGCCGCACCGCTCCTCCGCCGAGCAGTTGGAGGCGCTGCGAGTGTCGCTGGAGGGCCGGGGCGCGAGTCGGTGCGCGGAACTCGTCGGTCAGGCCGCCGTGGTGTACGCCAGGCGAGGTCTGTTGCGGTGACCGACCTTTCGGTCGTGGTCGCCGGGGTAGACGTCGGCAACCACACCACCGAGATCGTGCTGGCACGGGTCGGCAGGGGAACCGTCGAGCAGATCGCCCACGACCACGTGCCGACGCGAGGGCGCAAGGGCTCGAAGGAATCGCTGGAGGGCGCGGCGGCGCTGCTGCACAAGATGGAGGTCGAGACCGGCGTCGCGGCCGACGAACTGCTGCTGTCCGCGCTTCGCCCCGTGGATACCGCGACGGCGCCGCTGGCACCACCGTCCTCGCCGAGATCGCCGGTGCGCAGCCTCCGGCGACCCGGTGCCAACACGCCGGCCGGAACGGGTTCTGGCGTCGGCAGGCACGTACCCCTCGTAAACCTCGCCGGCGACGTGATGACCGGTCCGGCAATAGTTTCCGTCGATGCCGTCACCGACTTCGAGGTCGCCGCACGGGAGATATCTGCGGCGGTCGACCGCGGCTGGGACGTCGTCGGCGTGATCGCCGCGCAGGACGACGCCGTGCTCATCCGCAACCGGATTCCCATCGACGTTCCCGTCGTCGACGAGGTCGACCTGGACGGACTCGAACCAGGGGTGCTGGTCGCGGTGGAGGTCGTGCCGGAAGGCCGCGCCTACCGGGCGATGGCAGACCCGATAGCGCTCTGCTTCGCCCTGGAACTCGGCCACGACCAGATCCAGCATGTCGGCGAATTCACCCGCGAGCTGGCGGATTCCCCCGCGATCGCCGTGACCCGCCGGATCGGGCCGCCCGATCCGCCCGCCGTCGACGACGACTACGTCGACTGCACCGCCGACGGCCAGCTGGTGCGGTACACACCCGCACAGGCACACAGCGTGCTCCGGCTGGAACCACCGGGCAACGTGGTCTCGGTGCGACTGCGCTCCATTCCCACCGCGGAGGAGGGAATCGCGGTCGACGACGCCTTCTTCACCGACCTAGCGTCGATCGACAACGGGGCGTGGCTGCGACGCGGCGTCGCCGACACGCGAGGCACCGTCGTCGCGCTGCTCGCTGCCGATCACGTCGCCGACGCGGCGGACACCCTGCAGGCCCTGACCGGACGTCCGACCCGCACCATCGCGACCGAGCCCGAGGCGGCGGCGGTCGGTGCGCGCACGACGCCGGGGTTGCCGCCCGACGCCGTCGTGTGCGATATCGGCGGGGGCACAATCGATCTGGTGGGCGCGGGTTGCACGGTGACGGCGGCGGGTGCGGGGGAGGCGATCACCACCGCCGTCGCACGGGTGCTCGGCATCCCCCGCGCCCTTGCCGAGCGGGTGAAGCGAACACCTGCTCTGCGGGTGGAGGGTCCGCACGTCGCACACGAGGAGGACGGCAGGCGGTTGTTCCTGGACAGCCCCGCCCCGGCCGACGCGATCGGCAGGCTGTGTACGCGGGGAAGTGCCGGCCTGGTGCCGTTCTCCAACAAGCTGGCCGCCGAGGAGTGGCGCAGCCTGCGTCTGGCGATCAAGCAGGAGACGGTCGCGGCGAACATCGCCCGCGCCATGTTGGCCGTCGACGCACCCCCCACCGCACTGGTGCTGGCCGGGGGAGGAGCACTCGACGACGAACTACTCCGAACCGTCGGCGAATCACTGCGCTCGATACCGATCGCCGTGGGACGCGCCAACATCGACGGCGTGCACGGTCCGCGGTTCGCCGTCGCCTCGGGGCTGGTGCACCTCTACGCGAGCGAGCGTTAGTCGGGGCTGACGAACTTGTCGTTCGGTTCCCGCTCGAGCAGATCGCGCACCGCGCGGCGTGGGCCATAGGGGCGCAGCATCTGGCTGGCCGGGCGGGTACGCACGATCTGCGGCCACCAGAACCAGCGTCCGAGCAGGGTCGCAATGGCCGGTGTCATGAACGACCGCACGATCAACGTGTCGAACATCAACCCGAGGCCGATCGTGGTGCCGATCTGGCCGAGGATTATCAGATCGCTGAACACGAACGAGGACATGGTGGCGGCGAACACCAATCCGGCAGCGGTGACGACACCGCCGGTGCCCGCCATCGCGCGGATGGTGCCGGTCTTTAGTCCGGCGTGTATCTCTTCCTTGAACCGGGATATCAACAGCAGGTTGTAGTCGGCACCCACCGCAAGCAGCAGGATGACGGCCAGTGCGAGCACGATCCAGTACAGCTGGATGCCGAAGATGTACTGCCAAACCAGCACGGACAGCCCGAAGGATGCGCCCAGCGACAGCGCGACGGTGCCGACGATGACGATGGCAGCCACCAAGCTGCGCGTGATGAACATCATGATGAGCAGGATGAGGCTGAGCGCGGCCATCGCCGCGATCAACAGGTCGTACTTGGCTCCATCTCGAATGTCCTTGTACGTCGCCGCGGTTCCAGCGACATAGATCTTGGCATCCGCCAACGGGGTCGCCTTGATCGCATCGAACGCCGAGTTCTTGAGCGCATCGATGTGCGAGATCCCCTCGGGGGTCGCGGGTTTGCCCTCGTGGGTGATGGTCATGCGGGCAGCGTGACCGTCTGCCGAGAGGAACAGCTTCAGGCCGCGTTTGAATTCGGGATTGTCGAAGGCTTCCGGCGGCAGATAGAAGGAGTCGTCGTTCTTCGCCTGGTCGAAGGCTTGCCCCATCGCGGTGGCGTTTTCGAGCGCCTCTTGAGACTGCGTGTTGGTGCCGTTCGTGGTGGCGAAGTTGGACAGGATGAGGTCGCGGTTGCGCTGCTGAATCGCCAGCTGTGGAGGCAACAGTGCGACGAGTTTCGGCTGGAGGGCATTGAGCTTGTCCAGGCTCGCAGTGATGTTCGTGAACTGATCGCTGAGTTGGCTGATGCCGTCGAGGGCGTCGAACACCGACCTCAATGCCGCGCAGGAGGGGATGTCGAAACAGTGCGGCTCCCAGTAGAAGTAGTTGCGCAGGGGCCGGAAGAAGTCGTCGAAGTTGGCGAGCTTGTCACGCAGGTCGTTGACGATCGTGACGGTGTCGTGGAACGCCTGGGTCTGCTCGTTGGTGGCGTCGGCGCTGGCCTGCTGCAACGTCAACTGCTGTTTCAGGATGTCGATCGTGTTGTTGATGTCGGTGGCCTGCTTCATTAGATCCTGGGCCCGCGCTTGCTGGTACGGCAGGTTCATGATCTGGCTGGCACTGCTCGCGCTGATCTGAAACGGTATGGAGCTGTGCGTGATCGGCGCGCCGAGTGGCCGCGTGATCGATTGCACCAGCGAGATGCCTGGGGTGTGCAGAACCGCCTTGGCCACCCGTTCGAGGATGAGCATGTCCGCAGGGTTTCGCATGTCGTGATCGGTCTCGATCATCAACAGTTCGGGATTCAGCCTCGCCTCGGAGAAGTGGCGTTCGGCCGCCGCATATCCGACGTTGGCAGGCGCATCCGCAGGCAGATACGGACGGGCGTCGTAACTGGTCTTGTAGCCGGGCAGGGCGAGAAGACCGATCAGGGCCAGCGCGATCGTCACCATGAGTATGGGGCCGGGCCACCGCACGATGGCCGTGCCGATGCGGCGCCAACCGCGGGTGCGCAGTCTGCGTTTGGGATCCATCAGCCCGAAGTGGCTGGCCGCCACCAGCACCGCGGGCCCCAGGGTGAGCGCGGCGGTCAGCGCGACGAGGACTCCGATGGCGGCGGGCACCCCAAGGGTCTGGAAGTAGGGCAGCCGGGTGAAGTAGAGGCAGAACACGGCCCCCGCAATGGTCAATCCCGAGCCGACGATCACGTGCACGGTTCCCCGGAACATGGTGTAGAACGCCGCTTCTCGTTCCTCACCGGCCGAACGCGCTTCGTGATAGCGGCCGACGACGAATATCGCGTAGTCGGTGCCCGCGGCTATCGCCAACAGCGTGAGCAGATTCGTCGAGTAGGTCGAAAGGCCGATGACCCCCTGATTCGCCAGGAAGGCGACAACGCCACGGGCGGCGGACAACTCGACGAGGACCGTAACCAGGACGATGAGAGTCGTGACGATCGAGCGATAGACGATCAGCAGCATCACCGCGATCACCACGAAGGTGATGATGGTGACCTTTTCGGTGCCCTTGCTGCCGACCTCGAAGTTGTCGGTGATCAGCGGTGCGGCGCCGGTGACGTAGGCCTTGACGCCGGGCGGTGGCGTGGAGTGGTTCACGATGTCGCGGAGGGCGTCGACGGACTCGTTGGACAACGCCTCGCCCTGATTGCCAGCCAGATACACCTGAACCAGAGCGGCTTTGCCGTCCTTGCTCTGTGAGCCACCCGCCGTGAGTGGATCTCCCCAGAAGTCCTGAATGTGCTGAACGTGCTTGGTGTCCTGGCCGATTCGCTTGACCAGGTCGTCGTAGTAACGGTGGGCATCGGCACCGAGAGCCTGGTCGCCCTCGAGCACGACCATGGCAGCGCTGTCGGAGTCGTACTCGTTGAAGACCTTGCCGATGTGCCTCATCGCCATGATCGACGGAGAATCGGGCGCGTTCATCGACACCGAATGTGCCGCTCCGACCACCTCCAACTGCGGGGCGAAGACGTTGGTGAACGCAGCGATTCCGACCCAGATGATCATGATCGGCACGGCGAACCGACGGATGTTGCGCGCCATGAACGAACCCTGAACCGCCTCAGCCTCGACGGGCTCTTCCACGCGGTGCTCGCTCATGCGGACTTGTCCAGGCAGGCGATGTAGCCATTCACGTTGTTGGTGGACCTTTCGTCCTTGACGATGCCGTTCACCGTGATGCGGCAACCGATCGTGCTTCCGTCACCTTGAGCGCGAAGGTCGGCGAAGAGCGTCGGGTCGGTCGTCGTCAGCGGGTGCGCCCAGGGCAGGGGCACGTTGTCGACGCGCTGAGGCTGGGCGTCTTTGTCCAGGAAGTTGATGGTGGCCGTGGACCCGGGCGACCCGAACACTTCGAACAGGACGCGCTTGGGGTTGTAGTCGGAGTTCTCCAGCGAATCCGCGGCTGGCCGCGACACGGTGTTGTTGGTGCCGAAGACGCCGTTGAGTCGATACACCGCAAACGACGTGACCGCGACCACCAGCACGGCGACCAGCACCATCCATCGTCGCCTGACCAGGCTGCCGATCGAGAACCGCTTCAACCCCTGACCTTTCGACAACCGGCCACCCCGAACGCACCGGCGCTGGCTCGCTCGCGGCACTGCGGAGCGAGACTAACTATCTAGCGGAACGGTACGGTACGGGACTGGTCACTGCAAGTCTTGACTTCTGGCACTTGAGCTGCGCAAAGCCGCCCGTCGCGGACATCGGATCGGGGTGCCGGTTAGCCGATTCGTCGGGTCAGGGAGGGGATCAGGACCTCGTCGACCAGGGCTCGCACGGTGTCCGTGCTCGGCGGCCGGTTCTGGATGATGGACCGGAAGATCAGGTAGCCCGGCAGCACGTCCCACAGCTCGTCGCTGATGGCGGCGCCGTCGATCTCTCCGCGGTTGACGGCCTGCTGCAGGACGTACCGGAGCAAGGCCCTTCGCTGATCGACGAACTCGTGCTGCATCGCTTCGTTGAGCGCGGGGTTGTTCGAAACCTCCACCAGTACCGCGCGGAGTGTGCCTGAGTGCCGGTGGGTTTGCTCCAGGATGATGTCCCCGAGGCCTAGCAGGTCTCCCCGCAATGTGCCGGTATCGGGCGGGACGGCCGACTGACGGACGCCCTCGATGAACGCGGCCAATACCAACTCGGCCTTCGTCGGCCAGCGTCGGTACACCGTTGCCTTGCTGGCCTGGGCCGTCGTCGCGACCGCATCCAACGTCAACCGGTCGTAGCCGTTTTGCTGCAACAGCTGCAACGTGACCGCGAGGAATTCAGCCTCCCGCGGCGACCACGGCGAGGCGTCTACGGGACGACCGGACATTCGAGACACAGACCACACCATAGAACCCATCGCTCAGCCCAGACCGGGAACGATGTCTCCGAGGCTGAAGGTGACCGGCTGCTCGAGTTGGGCGTAGCTGCACGAGCGAGGGTCGCGGTCGGGGCGCCAGCGGTTGAATTGCGCTGTGTGACGGAACCTTTCGCCTTCCATGTGGTCATAACGGACCTCGACGACGCGCTCCGGTCGCAACGGTGTGAACGACAGATCCTTCCCGGCGTTCCAGCGCGAGCCGTCGTTCTTGCGCGGTGTTCGTTGCGCCGCAACGCGCCCGGCCCAGTTCCACGGGTGGCCGTCGAACGTCGTGACCAACGGCTGAAGCTCGGCGAACAGGCTTTGCCGGGTGGCCATCGGAAACGCCCCGATGACACCGACCGATGCGAGCGCGCCGTCGTCGTTGTACAGGCCCAGCAGCAGTGAGCCGATCGCTTCATCGCTGGACTTGTGCACCCGGTAACCCGCGACCACGCAGTCGGCGGTGCGCACGTGCTTGATCTTGAACATGACGCGCTTGTCCGGCTGATAGGTGACAGTCGGCGGTTTGGCGATCACCCCGTCCAGGCCAGCGCCCTCGAACTCGGAGAACCATCTCTGGGCCGTGACGAGATCCGTGGTCAGCGGAGTCACGTGGAACGACGGGCCCGACTCGGCCAACGCGTCGACAAGGGCGGCGCGGCGTTCGCTGAACGGCCGAGCGGTGTAGTCGTCGTCGCCGAGGGCGAGCACGTCGAATGCAATGAACGACGCCGGTGTCTTTTCGGCGAGCATCCGCACGCGGCTGTCGGCCGGGTGGATGCGCTGTTGCAGCGCCTCGAAGTCCAGACCGTGCGCGGTGGGAACGACGATCTCCCCGTCGATGACGCACCTGTCCGGCAGTTCTGCGATGGCCGCCGCGACCACCTCGGGAAAGTACCGGGTCAGCGGCCGCTCGTTGCGGCTGCCGAGTTCGACGGCGTCCCCGTCCCTGAAGCAGATCGATCGGAAGCCGTCCCACTTCGGCTCGTACCAGGCACCGGGCGGGATCGACGGCACCGATTTCGCCAGCATCGGCGAGACGGGTGGCATGACGGGCAGCTCCATCGGCCCCATCCTTCATCGGTCCATTCGTTCTGGGGCGCTTTGGGGTTGGTATGGGTGAGTCCCTAGACTCGCCCGGCGTCCACGTCGAGCATGAAACGGGCCACGAGATCCGCGCATTCGCAGTGATGGGTTTCCAAGAGCTGATGTCCGCTCTCGAAGACGTGGATTTCCAGCGCATCGAGGGCGCGGTCGAATGCCATGACCTCGTTGAGATCGAAGAAGGGGTCATGCCTGCCCCAAAGCAGAAGGCACGGCGGCTGGTGCTCGGAGTGGTAGGCCTGGATGGTCGGGAAGCGCGCAATGTGTGACCCGTAGTCCGAGAAGATCTTGAATTGGATGTCGATGATTCCTGGCCGCGACAATCGCTCCCAGTCGAGATGCCAGCCCTCGGGAGGATAGAGATACGCCAGGCGATCCGGCTGCTCTCCGACGTACTGGTATCGGGTGGTATCGAAATTCATCCACTCGGGCAGCTTGGCCCTGTTCGCCTCGGTGGGGTCGGCAAAGAACGCCTTCGGACCGTCCCAATCGGGCCCCAGCCCCTCGTCATGGGCATTGCCGTTCTGAACGATCAGGCCACGGATCCGGTCGGGCCGGCGCGTCGCGAGGTAGTAGCCCACTGGCGTGCCGAAATCAGTGACGAACAGGAAGAACCGCTCGACATTCAGCGCGGCGAGGAACGCGTCGATCGTGTCGGCGATGTTCTCGAACGTGTAGTCGTAGTCGTCGGCGGAGGGCGCGGAGGAGAATCCGAATCCGGGCAGATCCGGTGCGACGACGTAGGCGGATTCGGCCAACGGTTCGATGAGGTTGCGATAGGCGGACGACGAGTTCGGATAGCCGTGCAGCAGCAGGATCGCCGGCATCGCCGGGTCTCCAGCATGTCGGTAGAAGATGTCGATGCCTTGGACGTCGACCGTCTCGTGGCGGGTCTTGTGACGATGGTTTTGCATCTCGCTTGCCTCCCTCTTCCGCCTGACGGGAGTACCGTCTACCGGATACCATAGCTATAGCGGTTACCGGTTGAGGTAACCGCTAAACATGCAAAATAAGGTTACGGTCAGTGGTGGACGCAGAGACGAAATGGGCGCCGGAGCATTTCATCGGCGGGCATCCCGCCCTCGACCTCGCGAACGCCGTGTTCAATCGGCGGGTGCCCGAACCCGACAACGAGCTGCTCAAATCCGCCCGCGACATCGGAAACTGGTTCAAGGCGTCGGGGCTAGCCGGCGCTCGCGAGGCCGCGGCAGTCGCAGGCATAACAGGCGAGTCATTCGTGCAGCGGATCCATGCGGTACGGGAGGCATCGGCCCAGATCTTCGGGTCGATCGCCGCGAAGGAGGCGCCTCCGACGGAGGCGTTGGGCTTCCTCTACGCGTCCGCCGCGAGTGGACTTGCCAGCGGCGCAGTCGAACTGGATGGCACGAGACCCGATCTCGCTCTTGCCCGGTGGCGGAACCCCGACGCCGTCACGGCCGTCCTGGCCATGCTCTCGATCGAAGGTTTCTTCACCCTGCCCCGCGAGAGGCTGCGGTCCTGCCCCCGCTGCGGCTGGTTGTTCCTGGACACGTCGCGCGGCGGGAAGCGCCGCTGGTGCAGCATGCAAGTCTGCGGAAACCGCGAGAAGGTTTCGCGCCACAGGCTGCACAGCTAGACAAACGGCCGCAAGCGATGACATTGCCCGACCTCGCAGGTCTGAAGTGGCATGGACGCAATAATGGGCAACGTGGACCTCCCCGTGCAGCCACCCGTGGATCCGATGCTGGCCAAGGCCGCGGAGAAAGTGCCCGACGATCCCGGGGTGTGGTCGTATGAGCCCAAGTGGGACGGGTTTCGCGCGCTGGTCTTCCGCGACGGCGACGATGTGGTGGTCCTGTCGCGCAGCGGCAAGGATCTCGGCCGCTACTTCCCCGAGCTGCTCGACTCGCTACGCGACGAGCTGGCGCCCCGTTGCGTGCTCGATGGCGAGGTCGTCGTCCCACGTGAGATCGACGGCCGGATCCGGCTGGACTGGGAGTCGCTGAGCCAGCGCATCCACCCCGCCGAGAGCCGCATCCGGATGCTCGCCGAGCAGACCCCGGCCCACTTCATCGGATTCGACGCGCTGGCCACCGGCGACCGGTCGCTGCTGGGGGAGCCGTTCCGGGAACGCAGACAGGCGTTGATCGATCTGGTCAACGAAAAGCAGTGGTGCCACGTCACCAGGACCACCGAGGACCCCGAACTCGGAACGCACTGGCTGACCACGTTCGAGGGGGCCGGCCTGGACGGGGTGATCGCCAAGCGCCTCGACGGTCAGTACGTGCCAGGCAAGCGCGAGATGGTCAAGGTAAAGCACAAGCGCGACGCGGACTGCGTGGCGATCGGCTACCGCATCCACAAGAGCGGCGAAGGCGTCGGGTCCGTTCTGCTCGGACTGTATCGCGACGACGGCGAACTGCAAATGGTCGGTGGCGCAGCATCTTTCAGTGTCAAAGACCGGCTGGTAATGCTCGCCGACCTCGAGCCGCTGCGGGAGGGCGACCAGGTCAACGACGGCGAGCCGTCGCGGTGGAACTCCGCCGCCGACAAGCGCTGGATCCCGGTGCGACCCGAGAAGGTCGCAGAGGTCGCCTATGACCAGATGGAACGACACGCCGTTGCCGGAGCCGGGCAGCCGGCGACATCAGACCAAAGTCAACGGTTCCGGCACGCAGTGAAGTTCGTCAGGTGGCGGCCCGATCGCGACCCGCGCAGCTGCACCTTCGACCAGCTCGACGCGCCGTTGAACTACGACCTGTCCGACGTCTTGGAGTCATGAAATGGCCAGTCCCGCAGAAGAAGTCGACGTCGACGGGGTGGCCGTCCGGCTGACCAGCCCAGACAAGGTGTACTACCCGAAGCTCGGTGCGGGTGGCACCAAGCGCACGCTCTTCGACTACTACCTTGCCGTCGCGCAGCCCATGCTCGCCGTCCTTCGGGACCGCCCAACGCATCTGCAGCGGTTCCCTGACGGCATCGACGGCGAGGAGATCTACCAGAAACGCGTTCCTGCAAAGCATCCCGACTATCTGCAGACGTGTGAGGTGACGTTTCCGTCCGGTCGCACCGCGGACGCACTCAAGGTGACGCACCCGTCGGCGATCGCGTGGGCGGCGCAGATGGGCACCATCACGCTGCATCCCTGGCAGGTGCGCTGTCCCGACACCGAGCACCCCGACGAGCTGCGGATCGACCTGGATCCCCAGCCGGGTACCGCGTTCGCCAATGCCAGCCAGATTGCCGTCGACGTGCTCAAACCCGTTCTCGACGAGCTCGGCATCGTCGGTTACCCGAAGACCTCGGGTGGTCGTGGCGTGCACGTATTCATCCGGATCAAGCCGGACTGGGACTTCGTTGCGGTGCGCAGGGCAGGTATCGCGTTGGCCCGCGAGGTCGAGCGTCGCGCGCCCGACGCGGTGACCACGTCGTGGTGGAAGGAAGAACGGGGAGAGCGGTTGTTCATCGACTACAACCAGAACGCGCGCGACCGCACCTTCGCGTCGGCCTACTCGGCGCGCCGCACCGAGATTGCCACGGTGTCAATGCCATTGAGCTGGGCCGACCTGGCCGGCGCCGACCCGGATGACTACACCATCGCGACGGTGCCGGACCTGGTGGCCAAGCGGGACGATCCGTGGGCGGACATCGACGCCGTCGCGCACTCCATCGAACCGCTGTTGAAGATGGCCGAGGCCGACGAGGAACGCGGCCTCGGCGATCTGCCCTACCCGCCGAACTATCCGAAGATGCCGGGAGAACCCCCACGGGTCCAGCCGAGCAAGAAAGTCGCGGCTAACTGGGATGATGACGAAAACCAGGCCTGAGCCAGCCGTAATGGCGGGACACTCCGAGCACCAACGACATTGCCGCATCTTGCGTGGGCCAGGGCAACGGACGAAAATAGAGGGTGCCTAGCTGTATGCACTGCATGAGGTTGCCGAGCGAGTGGCATGCACGAGGCTGGGTCGCGTTGCAACGCGAGGTGTCGTAAAGAGGGGTTGCACAATGAAACTGACGAAAATCTTGGCCGAAGCCGCCATTGTCGGCGCACTTGGCCTTAGCGCATTCGGACTGGCCGCTGGCGTTGCCAACGCCAATCCGCCGTCGCCCGGCGTAGCGGGGATGCCGTTGCCGCAGGACAAACCCCATGGAAACCACGATGGAGACGGAGACGGCGGAAACTGGGGAAACGGCGGGGACTGGGGACGCGGCGGAAATTGGGGCGAGCCGGGGTCTTGGAACGGCGGCGGGCCCTTCGGCTGTATCAGCGGTCCAGTGGGGTGGGGCACCGGTTTCATTTGCATCTAGGTTCCGAGGTAACGACAGGCGGTCAGCCCACCACCCAAGCGGGACGACGGGGAACGGCCAACCGGGCACCCCCAATGATGCCGGGGGAGCCAAACGGGTGCAGCGATCCAAGGTCTCCGACCGCAAGCGCGATTAGCGCAGCGTGACGACGACCTCGTTGGCGTAGTCTTCTGGGTCGGCTTTGACAAGAGTCGTGTATGCCGCCACCGAACTCAGCTCCACCACTCCGAGGAGAAGGAGCGGCCACAACGCGCCAGCGAGCACGCTGGCGAAGACGGCGTCCATGACAAGGGCAGGCTGAAACCGATCCCCCAAGCGTCGGCTGGCCACGAACGTCATCGCGGTAGTCACCGCTGATGCCGCAACGTAAATCCACACCCAAGTCATTAACACGGCGTCCTCCCCCTGGCCGGTTGGTCGTTCTCTGTGTGTTCCCAGTCACACGACGTCCCAAACATAACGTGTCGTCGGCAATCGTGGGACCGCAGAGCCTCTCAACCGAGACCAACCTGGACGTTACCTGGTCGTGACCATTCCCCGACGCAAGATCGGCGGTACGGTCGCGTCTCAGTCGCCGGTGGAGAGCGTCGCCTTGCCGGTGCGCTGCTGACCACCCCGGTCGATCCAGACCAGGTCGATCACGTCGCCGGGGTAGTGCCGGTCCAGCACGTCGGTGAGCGCGGTGGCTGAATCCAACTGCTCACCGTTGATGCTCAGCAGCACGTCGCCGTCCAGCAGGCCTGCCTGCTGTGCCGGACCGCCGCGGAGCACCTCGCGCAACAAGACGCCGGGCAACGATTCGTTCTGATCCGACGGGCTGACACCAACACCGAGCAGGGTCGGCGGGCCGATGTGCACGCTGCCCGTTGGCGTACGAGATCGGATCTGGCCTGCCACTGCCAACGCGTCGTTGATCGGGATGGCGAAGCCTTCTCCGCCGGGGCCCATCCGGAAGTTGACCGATGCTGCCGTGGTGACGCCGACGACTTCGCCCCTGCTGTTGATCAGTGGGCCACCGGAGTCACCCGCTCGCACGGGCGCGGCGACCTCGATCAGCCCGGTCATCTGTTCGGCGCTTCCGGTCAGTTCGTCCTTGGCGTTGATGGTGCGCCCGAACCCGGTCACCGTGCCGGCCTCGTTGGTGAGTGGGTTGCCCGAACCGCGGGCATTGCCGAGCGCCACCACGGGGTCACCGGCCGCGAGTGCCGACGAGTCGCCGATCACGGCTGCGGGCAGACCGCCTGCGGTGCCGCGCATTTGCAGCACGGCGATGTCGTGGCCACGGTCGTAGCCGACCAGGTCCACCGCGTAGGGGAGACCGAGCGCCGTCGCGGTGATGTTGTCCGCGCCCTGCACGACGTGGAAGTTCGTCAGGATGGTGCCGCCGGGATCGAGGATGATGCCGGTGCCCGCGCCGATCGCATGCTGGTAGTTGATGACGGTGTCGATCCGCACGGTCGCGGGTTCCACCTGTGCGACCGCCCCGGAGAGGTCGACGGGTGCCGCGCTGGCGGGCGCAAGTGTGACGACACTGGCGACGACCGTCGCCGCGATACCGACGACGAGTCGCCAGCGGGATCCGAACGTGCCCATACGCCGCCTTACCTAGATCTTTCCCACAATACTTACGGGGAGTACCCAGGCTGTCGGTGAACGCGCTGTGCTGACGGCCGGACCGGGTCAGTCTTCGAGGGCGACCCCACCGCGGGAGCGCCTGAACAACGACTTACCCGACGGGCGTCGATTGCGCAGCTTGCCTGCGGTTTCCTCGTCGTTGTCAGCTCTATCGTCGTCGGCGTCGTCGGCGTTAGCCGGTTCGTCGACCTCATTGGCCTCAGAGGTCTCGTCAGCCGCAGTGGTCTCGGTGAGCTCAACAGCCTCGGTGGATTCCGACGGTTCGTCGGCCGAGACGGGTGCCGGAGCGTCGGCGTCGGCGGTGTCGTCGGCGGCCTCCGCGTCCTCGTCCGAGACGGCGTCGGTCACTACGGAGTCAGCGGGTGTCTCGTCCTCGTCGGCGGCCGCGCCCCGTCCGCGACGACGCTTCTCGGTCTTGGGCTTCAACGGCTTCGGCGGGGGCGGCGGCAACTCGGCGGTGAACGCCAGATGGAAGCCGAGCACACCGAGCAACGCGATCGCGGCGGCGGCACCGTAGATGCCGAACAGCCACTGGCCTGCGCTGTCCAGGCTCAGCCAGAGCTCGCTGATGGCGGTGCCGATGATGAGCACGCTCGCGAGTACTAGCAGGGCGATCGACACGACCCGCAAGGTGAGCGCCAGGCGTGGTGTGCCGAACTCGGGCTTGCGCGTGCGCAGGAAGGTGAAGACCACCGGCAGCGCGGCCAGCCCGATCAGTGCACCCGTGATGATGCGCAGTGCGGTGCCGAGGGTGTGGGACGTGTCGCCGAGCAGCTCGGGCCAGCGCGGCAACACGAAGAAGAAGTAGAGGACTCCAGCGAGGACCAAGAACGACGTGTTCCACAACACCGCGATCCAGCGCCGCATGGTCCTCCTTGACGTCGTCGGCCTTCAACGGGCCGGAGTGCGATCTACCATCGGCAGATCGCACCCCGGACCAAGTGCGGAGGATAGGGGATTTGAACCCCTGAGGGCGTTAACCCAACCCGCGTTCCAGGCGAGCGCCATAGGCCACTAGGCGAATCCTCCGCGGGCAATGGTAGCCGACCGGCCTATGACGCCCGACCAGTCGCCGGGTCACCGGGTACTACACTCTGGTTCGGACCCCGCGCGGCGTCCATCCTGTGAACTCCCCCAGGGCCGGAAGGCAGCAAGGGTCAATGGGCTCTGGCGGGTGCGCGGGGTCCCCTTCTCTTTCCACGGCTTGGTAGATGGCGAAAGGCGTGCGCCGTGTCGTTTGAATCCCTCGGCCGTGACGAACTGCAGGCGCAGCACGAACGGCAGCTCCGCAGCTACGCCGACCTGCAGGCCAAGAAGCTCAGCCTCGACCTCACCAGGGGAAAGCCGTCCCCCGCGCAGCTCGACCTCTCCAACGACCTGCTCAGTCTGCCGGGTTCGGGGAAGGACTCCTACCGCGACGGGGACGGCACCGACACCCGCAACTACGGCGGCTTGCACGGCCTGCCCGAACTGCGGGCCATCTTCGGCGAGCTGCTCGGGATCCCGGTGCCCAACCTCATCGCGGGCAACAACGCCAGCCTCGAACTCATGCACGACGTCGTCGTGTTTTCGCTGTTGCACGGCGGGGTGGACTCGCAGCGGCCGTGGATCCAGGAGCCGGGAATCAAGTTCCTGTGCCCGGCGCCCGGCTACGACCGGCACTTCGCCATCACCGAGAGCCTCGGTATCGAGATGATCCCCGTGGCGATGCGCGAGGACGGCCCCGACGTCGACCTCATCGAGGAACTGGTCGCGCTCGACCCCGCGGTGAAGGGCATGTGGTGCGTGCCGATGCACTCCAACCCGACGGGCACCACGTACTCCTGGGAGAACGTCCGCCGTCTCGTCCAGATGAAGACCGCCGCGGCCGATTTCCGGCTGTTCTGGGACAACGCGTACGCGGTGCACACGTTGACGCACGACTTCGCGCCGCAGGTCGACGTGCTCGGGCTGGCCGCCGCGGCGGGCAACCCCAACCGCCCGCTGGTGTTCGCGTCGACGTCGAAGATCACGTTCGCGGGCGCCGGGGTCAGCTTCTTCGGCGGCTCGCTCGGCAACATCGCCTGGTACCTGCAGCACTCTGGCAAGAAGTCGATCGGCCCCGACAAGATCAACCAACTCCGCCATCTGAGGTTCTTCGGGGACGCCGACGGCGTGCGATTGCAGATGCAGCGCCATCAGCAGCTGCTGGCGCCGAAGTTCGCCCTGGTCGCCGAGATCCTCGAGGACCGGCTCGGCGAGTCCAAGATCGCGTCGTGGACCGATCCCAAGGGCGGATACTTCGTCAGTCTGGACGTCTGGCCGGGAACCGCGCGCAGGACCATCGCGCTGGCCAAGGACGCAGGCATCGCGGTGACCGAAGCAGGTGCGGCATTCCCGTATCGAAAAGATCCGGACGACAAGAACATTCGGATCGCGCCGTCGTTCCCGTCGGCGCCCGAGCTGCGTGAGGCGATCGACGGGCTGTCGACATGTGCGCTGTTCGCGGCGACCGAGTCACTGCTGGCACGCGATTAGTCGGGGCGGCTGGGTAGCCTGCTCGTGTGGCTCTCTACCGCAAGTACCGGCCGGCGACGTTCGGTGAAGTAGTCGGCCAGGAGCACGTCACCGAACCGCTGTCGACGGCGCTGTCGTCGGGCCGGATCAACCACGCCTACCTGTTCTCCGGCCCGCGTGGGTGTGGCAAGACGTCCTCGGCCCGCATCCTCGCCCGCTCGCTGAACTGTGCCGACGGCCCCACTCCTGCGCCGTGCGGCTCATGTGACTCCTGCGTCGCCCTGGCCCCCAACGGACCCGGCAACGTCGACGTCGTCGAACTCGACGCGGCCAGCCACGGCGGCGTCGACGACACCCGCGAACTGCGCGACCGGGCGTTCTATGCGCCTGCCCAGTCGCGATACCGCATCTTCATCATCGATGAGGCGCACATGGTGACGACGGCAGGCTTCAACGCGCTGCTCAAGATAGTCGAGGAGCCACCCGAGCACCTGATCTTCGTGTTCGCCACGACTGAACCCGAAAAGGTGCTGCCGACCATCCGCTCGCGCACCCATCACTACCCGTTCCGGCTGCTCGCGCCCAAGACCATGCGCCCGCTGCTCGAACGGATCTGTGCGCAGGAGAACGTCGTCGTCGACGACGCGGTGTACCCGTTGGTGATCCGGGCGGGTGGCGGTTCGCCGCGCGACACGCTGTCGGTGCTCGACCAGCTGCTCGCGGGCGCCGACGGGAACCGCGTGGTGTATCAGCGGGCGCTGGCCCTGCTCGGCGCCACCGACCTCGCGCTGATCGACGCCTCCGTCGACGCGCTGGCCGCGGGTGACGCCTCGGCGCTCTTCGGGGCCATCGAGTCCTTGATCGACGCCGGCCACGACCCGCGGCGGTTCGCCATCGATCTGCTGGACCGGTTCCGCGACCTGATCGTGCTGCAGGCCGTTCCCGACGCCGCGGCGCGCGGTGTGGTCGACGCGCCCGACGACGTGTTGGAACGGATGCGCAGCCAAGCCGAGCGGCTCGGCACCGCGACGTTGGCCCGCTACGCCGAGGTGGTGCACGCCGGCCTCGGTGAGATGCGGGGCGCCACCGCGCCGCGACTGCTACTGGAAGTGGTGTGCGCGCGGCTGCTGCTGCCGTCGGCGAGCGATACGGAAGCGGCTCTGCTGCAACGGATCGAGAGGCTCGAGACGCGACTGGACGTCTCGATACCTGCCGACGAGGCGGCACCGCGGGCCGCTTCCTCGGCAGGCAAGAACTTCGTGCGGCGGAGCCAGGCGCCGGAGCCGACCCCGGTTGCGGTGGCTGAGGAGCCGAAGGCGCCCGTGCCGCCCCCTGTCGAAGTGCCTCGCGCCGAGGTCCCGCCCGATCCAGAACCCGCACCGCCGGAACCCGCACCGCCGGAACCCGCACCGCCGGCGCCGCCACCGCCGGTCGAGTCCGCGCCGCCCCCACCTCCGCCGCCGGTCGAGTCCGCGCCTGAGCCGCCGCCACCGGTCACCGGCGGGCAACCGGACGCGGGCGCCGTCCGCTCCATGTGGACGACGGTCCGGGAGAAGGTGCGTGAGCGCAGGCGCACCACCGACGTCATGCTCGACGGCGCCATCGTGGTGGCCGTCGAGGACGACACCCTGGTGCTCAGCCACGTATCCGCACCCCTGGCCAAGCGGCTCAACGAGCAAAACAACGTCGAGATCATCCGCGACGCGCTCAAGGACGCTCTCGGCGTGAACTGGGCCGTCCGCTGCGAGGCAGGCTCACCGACCGCGCCTGCGCCTGCGGAACGCGGCCGACCCGGCCAGGGCGAGCGGAGCGACGGGAGAGGGGGCGCCCCCGCGCCACCCCCGCCGGAGGAAGACGACGAGGAGAGCATGCTCGCCGAGGCCGAGCACGCCGAGACCACACCCCGTCGCGATCCAGAGGAGGTCGCGCTCGAGCTACTGCAGAACGAGCTGGGTGCCCGTCCGATCGACCCTGCCCGCTAGGGCTCTTCCAGGAAGGTCCGCTCGGTAATCCCGGCGAGGTGTGCTGGCGGCTTGATAGGTTGCCGTTGTGGTCGGCCGTGCGCTGTTGTTCCTGGACGTGGATGGCACCCTGTTGCCCAGCGATGGAGCGAAACTCGATGCGACGCTTGTCGATTGGCAGGAATGGCAGAGTCGCCGCAACCCGCGGCTGGCGCGGATGGACCGTACGCATGGTCGACGATTGCTGGCACTTGCCTGCGATCTGGTCTGGGCCACGGCCTGGATGCACGACGCCAACGAGGTGATCGCCCCGCTGCTCGGGCTCCCACCGTTGCCGGTGGCTGATCTGCCCGAAGCGCCACTGGAGGATCCGATCGGCACCCTGCACTGGAAGACGGTGGCGCTGGTGGCAGCTGCCGCTGGGCGTCGCTTCGTCTGGCTCGACGACGAGATCTCCGACATCGATCGTGCATGGGTGGGCGCACATCACGGAGGGTCGGCTTTGCTTCATCGTGTCGATCCGAGGTCGGGGTTGACCGAAGCGGATCTCGTCGTGGTCGGCGACTGGCTCGAGGCCCCGGCCTGATCACCCCATGTCAGGCGGCGTAGGGCAGGAACTCGGGCGGCGTGACGCGCTGAACCGCTGGTTCGCCCAAACGCGCTACCGCGGTGCCCCGCTACGGTGTCCACTACGGGCGCAAGGGCAGCCCGCCGTCGCCGCCCTTGGCGTTGAGCTTGACCGCCAGAACCTGGTGCAGCTGAACCACATTCGACTCGAAGCCGAGCCGTGATCCGGCCATGTACAGCCCCCACACCTCGACAGTCTCGGCCCGCGGCCCCCATTGCGATCGCGCCAAGCGGACTGCGGCAATACTGGCAGCATGTTGATCGGTGTGATCGCGGCGTTGCTCGCGTGCTTCGGCTATGGGACGGCTACTGTCCTGCAGTCCTACGGCGCGCGCAGCGCCGCTGCCGCCGACGGCGAACATGGAACCAATGACGCGGTTACCGGCTCGGGTGCCCCGTCTTTGGAGGCAACTGTCCGCGCCGCGCTAACCCCAGCGTTCCTCGCCGGGATGGCCCTCGATGTCGTGGGCTTCGTGGGAAGTGTCGTCTCAGCCCGACTGATTCCGCTTTTCCTGTCGCAGACGATCATGAGCGCCAGTCTGGTGGTGACGGCCGTACTCGGTGTCTTGGTGCTCGGGGTGCGCCTGCGTGCCCGCGACTTGGTGGCCATCGTGGTGGTCGTCGTGTCCCTTTGCGTATTGGGACTCACCGCCGGTCACGTCGGTGACCACGCTTCGAACCGTGGGGTGCACTGGGGCGTGCTGGCGTTCTCAGCCGTGATCCTGCTGGTCGGACTCGGATTGATCCAACTGCTCGGCGGCCGCGCCGCCGTGGCCGCCGGTCTTGCCGCAGGTGTCTTGTTCGGGGCCATGGCGGTCGCGGTGCGGGTGGTCGACGGGGTCGATCCGCTTCGGCCGGCATTGCTGTTGGCCGACCCGGCGACGTACGCGGTGGCGGTCGCTGGCGTTGGCGGTTTCTATCTGTTCACCGTGGCACTGCAGATCGGTTCCGTCACCGGAGCCTCGGCCGCACTCGTCGCCGGCGAGACGGTGATTCCTGGAATCGTCGGCGTGGTGCTGCTCGGCGACACCTCGGCGCCCGGCATGGGCTGGCTGGTGGCAATGGCGTTCGTCGGTGCCGTCGGGGGTGCAGTGGCGGTGGCGTTGTTCGGTGCCGCGGAGAACGCGGAGACCACCGAGCCCAGTACCAAGACTGGATGATCTGCGGTTCACCAGAAGATCAGTGGTGGCATCCGAGGCGCGCCATACTTCAGCCGCTAGGGCGTCCACCACGGGCGCAAGGGCAGCCCGCCGTCGCCGCCCTTGGCGTTGAGCTTGACCGCCAGAACCTGGTGCAGCTGAACCACATTCGACTCGAAGCCGAGCCGTGATCCGGCCATGTACAACCCCCACACCTTGGCGGTGGGAAGGCCGACCTCCTCGACCGCCTCGTCCCAGTGCTCGACGAGGTTGGCGCACCAGTCGCGCAGCGTCAACGCGTAGTGGTGGCGCAGGTTCTCCTCGTGCACCACTTCCAGCCCGACGTCCTGAGCTTCGCTGATGATGCGGCCCGACCCGGTGAGCTCCCCGTCGGGGAACACGTAGCGGTCGATGAAGCCACCCGCGGACGCGCCCGTCCTGTTGTCGGGCCGGGTGATGCAATGGTTCAGCAGCAGGGCGCCGCTGCGCATCTTCGACTTCAGGAAGCGGAAGTACGACGGGTAGTTCTGCACGCCGATGTGCTCGGTCAGCCCGATCGAGGACACGGCGTCGAACCCGGACTCCCGCACGTCGCGGTAGTCGCCGTGGCGTACCTCGGCCAGGTCGGAAAGGCCCTGTTCGGCGATGGCGTTCTGCGCCCACGCCGCCTGCTCCTTCGAGAGCGTGACGCCGATCGTCTTGACGCCCTGCTTGGCCGCGTAGCGCACCATGCTGCCCCAACCACAGCCGACGTCGAGGAGCCGATCGCCCGGCTGCAGCCGCAGCTTCTCGAACACCAGGCGGTACTTGTTCTCCTGCGCGTCCTCCAGCGACGCGTCAGGATCGGTATAGGCCGCACAGGTGTAGGTCATCGACGGGCCGAGCACCCATTCGTAGAACGCGTTCGACACGTCGTAGTGGTGGTGGATCGCGTCGGCGTCGCGAGTCTTGCTGTGCCGCAAGCCCTCCGCCATGCGGCGCCAGCGGGGCAGCGCCTCCTGTGGCGGCGGGGCAATGGGCATGAGCCGCTCGAGTCCGATCGACCGCACGATGTTGGCGAGCACCCGCGCCGGTGGGCGCTTGAAGTCGAGCTTGTCGGCGAGCGCGCAGAGCAGGTCGTACGGATCGCCGGGGTGCACACCTTGGGGCTCCAGATCACCGGAGACGTAGGCGCGGGCCAACCCGAGATCACCCGGTGCGGTGGCCAAGTAGGTGGTGCCGCGCGGGGTGCGCAGGTTCAGGCCGAGCTGGGCGTCGTCGGGCCCGGCCGAGCTGCCGTCGTACGCGGTGAACTTCAGTGGCAGTTCGTTTCCAGCGGTGAAGATCTCGAGGATCTCGGCCAGCGTCAGCCGGTCCGACTGAGTCGGTTCTCGGCCCGTCGTCGCGTCTTTGTAGGTAGTCATCGTCTCTGTACCGCCTTCGCATAAAGGTCAAGCAGCCGTGAATCTGGGTCGTAGATCTTCTTGACTGTTTTGTAGGTTTCCCCGCCGTAGAGCTCGTCGAACTCTTCCGCGGAGTAGTACGCATCGGAGTACAGGGACTTGTGTCCGTCGAATTCGCTGACCTTGCTCTCGATCATCCTGTTGGTATACCCATCTTTGGGCCCGATCGGCACCGATGACCAGAAGCCGACGTTGACGTAGGTGTGGTGCCCGCCGATCGGGTACAGCGGCCAGCCGGCGTCGTCGCGAAGCCGCAGCGGACACAGCCAGAGCGGCTCGATCGGCACGTCGGTCAGGAACCAGTCGAGGAACGCCGCCGTGCGCTCGATCGGCACCTCGATGTCCTGCACGACGCGCTCGCGTGGCGGCCGCCCGTTGTGCTTCTCTATCCGGTCGGCGATGTCGAACCGCTGGTCGTAGCCGATGAGCTTCCAGTAGAAGCTGCTGCGCCGGAGGCGCCGCGGCCAGAACCGCCGGATCGTGGGGTTTTGCGCACCGAAGGCGCGCGAGCACCAGAACCAGTCGGTGTCCCAGCGCCACAGGTAGTCGTGGATGGTCAGCCGGTCGTGCTTCTCGCCTGCTGCGTGCTGGATGGACCGGTAGTAGATGTCCTTGCCGGTGTAGTCGCTGACCGGGCCGGGAGTCGACGTCTGCACGCCAAGACACAGGTAGCTCTCGTCGGCGCTGAACACCACTCCGTCGAGATAGTCGATTCGGGTACCGTCGAGTCCGCCCGTGTCGATGATCCGTTCCATCGTGTCGACCAGATCCGTCAACGACGTGAACCGCAGGTGCCGCAGGCTGACGAACGGCTTGACCGGCTCCAGCTCGATCTTCAGCCGCACCGAATAGCCCAGCGTGCCGTAGGAATTCGGGAATGTCCTGAACAGATCGGCGTGCTGGTCGCGCGACGCGGTGACGACTTCGCCCGCGCCGGTGATGATGTCCAGCTCCAGCACCGATTCGTGCGGCAAGCCGTTGCGGAACGACGCCGATTCGATGCCGAGACCGGTGACGGCGCCACCAAGGGTGATGGTCTTCAGTTGTGGCACCACCAGCGGCGACAGCCCGAAGGGCAGTGTGGCGGCGACGAGGTCCTCGTAGGTACACATGCCGGCGACGTCGGCGGTCCGTGCTTCGGGGTCGACGGAGATCACACCCGTCAGGCCCGACGAATCCAGCCCCTTGCCGGACGTCTTGGCTCGGGCCCGGAACAGGTTGGAAGTAGGTTTGGCCAGCCGAACGGTGGCGTTCGGCGGGATGGCACGGTAGCTGGCGAGCAGCCTCTCCACGCCCCGGGCGTGGGTAGCCTGTGCGTCAGTTGATACGACAGACACGCATATACGCTAGTCCGCGGTGGGACCCGATGCGACACCAGCAAGCGGGAATCACACTGCTACGTCAACTCATATCAAGGAGTCTTCACCGATGGGACAGGTCAGCGCGTCCAGCACCGTCTTGATCAACGCCGAGCCGGAAGCTGTACTGGCCGCCGTCGCGGACTATCAGACGGTTCGCCCCAAGATCCTCTCCGCGCACTACAGCGGATACCAAGTCCTCGAGGGCGGCCAGGGTGCGGGCACCGTGGCCACCTGGAAGCTGCAGGCCACCGAGTCGCGGATCCGAGACGTCAAGGCGGAGGTCGACGTTGCGGGGCATTCCGTCATCGAGAAGGACGCCAACTCGACCATGGTGACCACCTGGACCGTCGCGCCGGCGGGCACCGGTTCGACCGTGACCACCAAGACGGCTTGGG
The DNA here is from genome assembly GCF_014202335.1 of Mycobacterium sp. AZCC_0083. Lineage (GTDB taxonomy): Bacteria > Actinomycetota > Actinomycetes > Mycobacteriales > Mycobacteriaceae > Mycobacterium. The sequence continues at coordinate 92,185 of NZ_JACHGP010000010.1, forward strand.
TCGGCGCCGGGGGCGTCAAGGGCTTCTTCGAGAAGACGTTCGCGCCGCTGGGGCTGCGCAAGATTCAGGCAGAGGTTTTGGAGAATCTGAAGAAGCAGGTGGAGGGCGCGTAAGCGGCCGACATTAGATCGGGTGGCGGGTTAACTGACCGCCCGCGCCGGGCGTGTCGCCAGGAATGCGGCGATCCCGCGGACCACGGCGTCGGCGTACTTCTGCCTGCCGTCGGGACTCTCGATCAGCGCCGCGTCGGCCGGGTTCTTCATGTTGCCCATCTCCACCAGGATCGACGGGTACTGGGCCAGGTTCAGCCCGGTCAGGTCGGAGCGTCCGTAGAGCCCGCCCTGGCCGATGTAGGTGGCGGGCACCAGGCCGGAGGCCTGCAACTGGTCCCGCATCGTCTGGGCGAACTGGACGGCGGGCCCCGACTGGGCCTGGTTGAGCGGCGGCGACGAGTAGTTGACGTGGAAGCCACGCCCGTTCTCCGGGCCCCCGTCGGCATGGATCGACACGATGGCGTCGGGCCGCAAGGCATTGGCCATCGCGGCGCGCTCGTCGACGCAGGGCGCGACTGCGTCGTCGTTGCCGCGAGACATTGCGGTGCGCACCCCGAGTTGGGTCAGTTCGGCACGGATGCGCAGCACCGTCTCCCAGTTGAACGTGTGCTCGGGGTAGCCGCTGTTGGTCGACGTTCCGCTGGTCTGGCAGTCCTTCGTCCCGCCGCGCCCCGTGGGCACCTGCTTGGTGAGGGATGCGTCATTGGCGCCGTTGTGGCCGGGGTCGAGGAAGACGATCATGCCTGCGATGTTGGCAGGGGCAGCGTCGGCGTCGGGCGTGGCACACGCCGAGGTGGCGACGAGGAGGCCGACCGCCATCGCGGCGCCGACACGCATGCTCACTGGGAGGTGCACGGCGCCACGCTAGCCCGCCGGGCGACTAGGCTTGGGACGCAAATCGCCTTGTCCGCACATGCGAAATCAAGTCGAGACCGACCCGGTACACACCCGAGTCAATTGCGAAGGGGTCCCACGTCATGCAACCCGGTCAACCGCCCGACATGTCGGCGCTCCTGGCGCAGGCCCAGCAGGTGCAACAGCAGTTGATGGAGGCCCAGGAGTCGCTCGCCAACTCCGAGGTGCACGGTCAGGCCGGTGGCGGGCTGGTCCAGATCACGATGAGGGGCAGCGGCGAGGTGGTCGGTGTCGCCATCGATCCGAAGGTCGTCGACCCGAGCGACGTCGAGACCCTGCAGGACCTCATCGTCGGCGCGCTCGCCGACGCCTCCAAACAGGTCACCATCCTCGCGCAGACCAGACTGGGTCCGCTCGCCGGCGGCCTGGGTGGTCTGGGACTGCCGGGGCTCTGACTTGTTCGAGGGACCGGTCCAGGACCTGATCGACGAGCTGGGCAAGCTGCCAGGGATCGGTCCGAAGAGTGCGCAACGCATCGCGTTCCACTTGCTGTCGGTCGAGCCGCCGGACATCGACCGGCTGACGGCCGTGCTCGGCAAGGTCCGCGACGGCGTGAAGTTCTGCTCGGTGTGCGGCAACGTCTCCGACGACGACCGCTGCCGGATCTGCTCGGATTCGCGGCGCGACGCCTCGCTGGTGTGCGTGGTCGAAGAACCCAAGGACGTCCAGGCCGTCGAGCGCACCAGAGAGTTCCGCGGCCGCTACCACGTGTTGGGCGGCGCGCTCGATCCGTTGTCCGGCGTTGGGCCCGACCAGCTGCGAATCCGTGAGCTGCTGACCCGGATCGGCGAGCGCGTCGACGGCGTTGACGTCGCCGAGGTCATCATCGCCACCGATCCCAACACCGAGGGCGAGGCCACCGCGACGTATCTCATGCGGATGCTGCGCGACATCCCCGGGCTCAGCGTGACGCGCATCGCGTCGGGTCTGCCGATGGGCGGGGATCTGGAGTTCGCCGACGAGCTGACCCTGGGTAGGGCGTTGGTCGGCCGTCGCGCGATGGCTTAAGTTGGCGCCCATGGCAGACGAAGAGTTCAAGGTCGAAGTCGAACTCGGCAGCGACGAGCACGGCATGTCGTTCTTGGAGCGACTGCGGATGCTCGACCTGGACGACGACGCACGCAAGCGACTCGGCAGCCGGGTGACCGTGACGCGGGACGGCAACTTCGTTCAGCTGTACACGCACACGTTGGCCGACGCCCAAGAGGCCGAGAGCACCGTGCGCCAACTGGTATCCGACGAGCACGTCGGCGCCGAGTACACGCTGAGCCGGTGGGATGCCACGGCGGAGGAATGGGTAGATCCCGAGAGTGGAGCGGTCGTCGAAGACGACGCCCCCGAGACGGCGGCGCCTGATCCGAGCTATGTGATCCTCGAGGCCTACAAGCCGGAGTTCCTCCGCGACCTGGGGCTGTAGCCAGGCCGTTAACGGCCCCCGCCACCGCGAGATCCGCTTTTCGGCGAGGCCCTCTCGCACTTTTCCTACAAAACGTGGATCTCGTCGGGCTGTCAGTGGTCCGGTGCACGATTCCCGCATGGGTGAGGTATTTCTGGGCGGAGAAGAGCTAGCGGCGGGTCGCGTCACGCGCCATCAACTGCGGCGGTGGTACAAGACGATCTATCACGGCGTCTACGTTTCGAAGGGCGCCGAGGTGTCACTTCGGGATCGCGCCATCGGGGCCTGGCTCGCATCGGGCCGGCGGGGTGTGATCGCCGGCGTGGCAGCCTCCGCGATGCACCACGCATCGTGGGTGGATCCGACCCAACCAATCGAACTCGTCGGGGTCAACTGCAGGCCACAGCCTGGGCTGATTCCGCGGCTGGATCGAGTCGCCGAGGACGAGGTAGTACGCGTTTCCGGTCTACCGGTGACCAGCCGGGTGCGCACCGCCTTCGACCTGGGCCGCTATCAGGAGCGACCGCGCGCGCTGGCCCGGCTCGACGCCCTGATGTGGACTCAGCGATTCTCGATCGACGAGGTCGGCGAGCTGGCTGACCGATACCCCAGAGCCCGTGGCAATCGCCAATTACGGGAGCTGCTGCCGCTAGTCGACGGGGGAGCTGCATCGCCTCGGGAGAGCCGGACGAGGCTGTGGCTCATCGACGCAGGGATGCCCCGACCGAAGACGCAAATACCAGTGCTCGACGGCACGCTGCCGGTGGCGTTCCTGGACATGGGTTGGGAGGAATTCAAGGTCGCAGTCGAATACGACGGCGACCACCATCGCAAGGATCGGCGCCAGTACGTCAAGGACATATCGCGTATTCGCATGCTCGAGGAAAGGGGCTGGATCATCATCCGGGTGATTGCCGAGGACCGGCCTGCGGCATGGCTGGCGAGAGTCGAATCTGCATTGATCAGTCGGGGATGCCGCATCGAGATCAACGAAGTGCAGCGTTTCTTTCGCACTTTGGCTGCATAACGCGGATCTCGCGGTTGGCGGGGCCGAGCTAGGCCCGGCGGGGCGCCGCCAGCCGTTCGCGCCGTAGCTGATCAACCTCGCCCAACTCCAGCGGATCAAGGTCGCCGACGATGCGGGACAGCAGCAGGTCGGCCAGCTCGGGGTTGCGCGCCAGGCAGGGGCCATGCAGATAGGTGGCGACGACGCTGCTCTGCACGGCGCCGTCGAAGCCGTCGCCGTCACGGTTGCCCGCACCAGAGACGATGCGTGCCAGCGGTTCGGCCGACGAGCCGAGAACCGTTCCGCCGCGGTGGTTTTCGAATCCGGTGAGGCGCTGATCGAGGCCGGGGATCAGCGGCTGTGACACCACCTCACCGATGGTCCGCTTGGGCTGCGGCGACGTCGTCACGTCCAGCATCCCGACGCCGTCGACCCGCTCACCCGATGACGTCTCATACCAGTGCCCGAGCACCTGGATCGCCGCGCAGATCGCGAGCACCGGGGCCCCACGCTCGGCCGCGCGTTGAAGGCCGGGGTACTGGATCAGGTGCTTGGTGGCCAGGCGCTGCGCGTAGTCCTCGGCGCCGCCAAGGGTGTAGAGGTCCAGCGAGTCGGGCACCGGATCGGCCAGCGTGATCTCGACGACCTCGGCGTCGATGCCCCGCAGGCTCAGGCGCTGCCGCAGCACCACCGCGTTGCCGCCGTCGCCGTAGGTGCCCATGACGTCGGGCAGTACCAGCCCGATCCGCACCGTCGATTCAGTCATGGAAGCCGCCGGTTCAGTTGCAGGAACGCCGTGTAGTTGGCGACCACCTCGACATGGCCTGGCGGACACGACGCGATGGCCTTCACGGTGTCGTGCACCAGCGTGTGGTCGACACCCGCATACCCGAGCCGCACCGCCAGGTCGGTTCCGCGTTCACCCGCGGCGACCACTGCCGTCCCCTCGAAATGCTCGAAGCGGACATCCCACAGCCAGGACAGGTCCTCGCCATCGGGTATCTGCCCGTTGACGGCGATCACCACGCCGGCGCCGTTCTTGTTCACCATCGACAGCGCTTCCTGCCATCCGGCCGGATTCTTGGCGAGCAGCACGCGCACGGTGTGTGCGCCGAGCTGGACCGTTCGGTAGCGGCCCGCGACCTCGTCGACGGCCGAGACCGCGGCCACCGCGGCGGCCGGATCGGCACCGAGCGCGACGGCGGCCGCGACGGCGTGGGTGGCGTTCCCACGGTTGACGGTGCCTGGCAGCGCCAACGTCATCGGCAGGGACAGCCCGTCAGGGCCGTAGACGTGCGAGTCGTCGTACCACCATTGGGGCGTCGGCCGTTTGAAGTCGGTGCCGGTCGAGTACCAGTCGGTCCCGTCTCGCACGATGATCTCGCCGCTGCGCGGGCAGCTCACCGAGTCGTTGGCCCAGCCGCCGCCTGCCGCCACCCACACCACGCGCGGGCTGTCGTAGGCCGCCGACGTCATGAGCACGTCATCGCAGTTGGCGACGACCACCGTGTCCGGATGCCGCGCCAACCCGCTGCGCAGCGTGCGCTCGATGTGGTTGATCTCACCCACCCGGTCGAGCTGATCGCGGGACAGGTTCAGCAGGACGACGACGGCCGGATCGACCGCATCGGCGACGTGCGGGACGTGCATCTCGTCGACTTCCAAGGCGGCCAGCCCCGCGTTGCGGGCGTTGGCCAGCGCCGCGACGAGCCCGGCGTCCATGTTGGCGCCCTCGGTGTTGGAGGCGACCGGCCCGATGGTGGCGAGCGCTGCCGCGGTCATCCGCGTGGTGGTCGACTTGCCATTCGTGCCGGTCACGACGACGGAGCGCTTGCCTTCGCCCAGCTGGCGCAGCAGCGACTTGTCCAGCGTCATCGCGACCAGGCCGCCGATCATCGCGCCAGCTCCGCGACCGGTGACCCGCGACGCCCAACGCGCCGCTGACCCGGCGCCGAGCGCGAGTCGTCCCCGGGCGGTAACCATTCGAAGCAGTCTAAAAGGCTAAAAGTCGAGGGCGACACGCGGCGTTGGCGGTCCAGCGTTGTCAGAGGACCGTGCCATCCTCGAAATGTGAGCGACACCTGGGGCCGACCGGCGAGCGAGCCCGGCGCGGGCTGGGCCGTCGTCGACGTCGAGACGTCGGGCTTTCACCCGGGCCAGGCCCGTGTGGTCAGCGTTGCTGCGTTGGCCCTGGGTGACGACGGCAACGTCGAGGGCAGCTTCTCCAGCCTGCTCAATCCTGGTGTCGATCCCGGGCCAACCCACGTGCACGGGCTGACAACGGAGATCTTGGAGGGCCAGCCGACGTTCGCCGCGATCGTCGACCAGCTCAACGACGTGCTGCGGGGCCGCACGCTGGTGGCGCACAACGTGGCCTTCGACTACTCCTTCCTTGCCGCCGAAGCCGAACTCATCGGCGCAGAGCTGCCCATCGACACCGTGATGTGCACCGTCGAGCTGACCCGCCGACTGCGTCTCGGCACCGAGAACCTTCGGCTCGAAACCCTTGCCGCGCACTGGGGCATCACGCAGATGCGCCCGCACGACGCGCTCGACGACGCACTGGTCCTCGCGCAGATCCTCAAGCCCGCACTGGCCGGAGCCCACGACCGCAAGGCCTGGCTGCCGGTGCGCCCGGTGCACCGGCGCAGCTGGCCCAACGGTCAGGTCACCCACGACGAACTGCGGCCGCTGAAGATGATCGCGGCGCGGCTGCCGTGTGCGTTTCAGAACCCGGGTCGATTCGTCGCGGGCCGACCTCTGGTGCAGGGCATGTCGGTGGCGCTCTCGACCGAGATCGGGCACACCTACGAAGAGCTCATCGAGCGGATCCTGCATGCGGGCATGGCCTACGCAGAGGCCGTCGATCAACAGACGTCGTTGGTGATCTGCGACGAAGCCGATCCCGACCAGGGCCGTGGCTATCAGGCCGGCGAGATGGGCGTGCCGCTGGTCGGCGACGCGGACTTCATGCAGCTGTTGGAGCACGTGGTCGGGGGCACCGGGCTCGAGGAGTTCACCGACGCCACACTCAGCGGTGACCAGTTCGCTCTGTTCTAAGCGCGCCAGCTCCGCGGCGACACGCCGTGCGTGGTGCGGAAGAGCCGCGCGAAGTACCCAGGGTCGGCGATGCCCACCCGGCGGGCGACCTCCGAGATCGACAGATCGGTGGTGCTCAGCAATGCGCGGGCGTCGGCCATGCGGCGCTCGGTGATCCACTCCTGCACAGTGCGCCCGGTGCGGCGGCGAACGACGGTGGTGAGGTGACCAGGGGTCAGTCCCAGCTCGCGCGCGACGTCGCTGAGCGACAGCGGCTCGGCGATGCGGCGGTCGATCACCGCGAAGACGTCGGCGATGAGCGGTTCGCCACTGCGGCGTAGGTCGCCGACCACGTCGTCGGTCATGCGCGCGAGGTCGATCAGTAGCAGGGTCAGATGCGCGAGGACCGCCTCCCGGTGGCCTTCCCTGCGGTCGAGGAGTTCGGCTTCCATCGACTCGATGGTGTTGTCCCAGAAGATCTTCCGATGCGTTGGCACCTGGAGTTGCAGTAGTCCGCCGGAGTTGCCGTGCAGGAACGGGAACAGCAGCGGATGGCTCCGCCACGTCGGCCACGGGGAGCGCGCACCGTCGTTCAGTGCAGCGGGATCGAAGAACACGCCGACGCGATCGGCCTGCTGACTCGCCCAGATCGGGTCGATCGTTTGGCCGGCCGCGACGACGTACACCGATCCGGTCGCGGAGAGGTAGGCGAGGATCGGAAACTCGTGGATGTGACGACCCTTCTCGGGCAGGCCGCCGGGACCGAATCGGATCACCGACACCGGCGGTGTCATCGGGTCGGACGGATAGGCGTACACGGGCACGCCATCGCGCTGAGCAACCACTCGGACCCCTTGCGTCATGAACCGAAGATAGTCCTAGTTTCGCCGAAGATCTCCCAACACCGCTGTCGAACAGCCCCCAATGATTGGGGTATGTCCAAAGATCATCCAGATTCAGCGACCAAGAACTCGGTCAACCGCCACGACTACATCCCCGCCGCCGGGCACGACTTGTTCCTCCCTGGCTATGACCTGCTCACCCGCGTGCTGGGCATGCGTCCGGTCTACGACGAGTTCGTCGCCCAGGTCGAACTCTTCGACGGAGCTCGAGTCCTCGAAATCGGTTGTGGCACTGGCAACATCATGCAGAGACTGAAACGGGCTGAGTGGGGAGTGCAGGTGACCGGGATGGATCCCGATCCGCGGGCGCTGGCCAGGGCCGGTCGCAAGTTTCGCAACGCGGCGGGCATCCGCTTCGACCGTGGGTACGCGCAGGAAGTGCCGTACCCCGACGAATCGTTCGACCGCGTGCTGTCGTCGATGATGCTGCACCACCTCGACGACGACGTGAAGGCCGCTGCGGTGACCGAGGCGTTCCGGGTGCTGCGGCCGGGCGGCAGCGTGCACGTCGTCGACATCGTCGGTCCGCATGGAGCGTCGGCACACGACGCATCGGTGATTCCCGCCCTGCTGCGCAGCAGTGGGTTCGAGAGCATCGCCGAGCTCGGATCGCGGCGTCTGCGCTTCGTGGGGCCCGTGCGCTTCTACCGTGGCGTCCGCCCCTTGTAATCACTACGAACGTAGTGGTACCGTCGGAACATGGAAACCACTACGGTCGTAGTGCAACGGAAATCCTTCTGGCAGGTCTTTCGCGAGCGCGGCTACTTCTTCCGCGAAGCTGCGATGCTGACCATCCTCATCGGCTTCGGCATGCATCTGTACCGGGTGATCTTCGGCGACGAGCTCGCGCTGCAGTACGCCGTCACGACCACGACGGACCACATACTGTTGGTGCCGATGACATACGCCGCCGTCACGGGAATCATGACCCGGCATCGCATGCAGTTCGCGAACAAGCCGCTGAAGATCGCCACCACCGTGGCGATCGGTTACATCGCCCTGAGCGTGCCGCTGCACCTCTACTTCTCCGTGTGGCGCGGCGACGTCGCGCCCTTCATCCAGTTCTTCCCGATGTGGTTCAGCTACCTGCTGCTGTTCCCGGTGTACCCGATGTTCCTCACGATGTTCTGGCGGGTGCGGTTCGAGCACTGATGCCGGCCAACCCCGAACGACGCAATCAGATCCTCGACGCCGCGATCGACATCCTCTGCGATGACGGCGTCGGGGGTCTGACGCATCGGCAGGCTGACACGCGCGCAGGCGTCCCCGCGGGCACCACGTCGAACTACTTCCGAACGCGGACGGCGCTGCTCGAGGCGACCGCCGCGCGAACCGTGGATCTTCACTGGCAGCGCGTCGAGATGCTGCAGGCATCGATCGGTCCGATATCCCGGGACGCCCTGAAGGCGTTGATGATTCGCATGCTGGATCCCGACGACCAGTTCCGCCGCTGGACTCTCGCAAGGTTCGAGCTCTTCATGGAGAGCACGCGCCGCGAAGAGCTGCGGCCGCTGATGAAGGAACTCCAGGCGGCCGCGGTGAAGTCGGCGACGCTCATGTTCGAGGCCGCCGGCTTCACCCCGACACCGGAGCGGATCGACGAGCTCAGCAGGGTGCTCAACGGCTTCGTGTTCAGCAACCTCACCGTCGCGCCAGAGCCGGGCAGCCAAGATGCCGCCGGTCTGGTGGAACGACTGTTGAGCGCCTTCCTCGATTAGCCCCGCGCGGCCCGGTTGACCGCTGACACCACGGCCCGCAGCGACGCGGTGGTGATGGAGGTCGCGATGCCGACACCCCATACCGTCTGGCCGCCGATCGACGCCTCGACGTAGGCGGCGGCCTGCGCCTCCTCGCCCGACGACATCGCGTGCTCGGAGTAGTCCAGCACCGACACGTCGAACCCGACCGCACCGATGGCGTCGACGAACGCTGCGAGCGGTCCGTTGCCCGCGCCGACGATCTCGCGCTCGACGCCGTTGACCTTCACTACCGCGGTGATCTTGTCGGTCCCGCCGTCGACCTCGGCGGCGTCGACCTTCTGCCGCATCCGCTCCAGTGGCCGGATGGGTGACAGGTACTCCTCGGCGAAGACGTCCCACATCTCCTTCGGGGAGACCTCGCCACCCTCGCCGTCGGTGATCTTTTGCACCGCCTGGCTGAACTCGATCTGCAGGCGTCGCGGCAGCACCAGCCCATGGTCGGCCTTCATGATGTAGGCCACGCCGCCCTTGCCGGACTGCGAGTTCACCCGGATCACGGCCTCGTAGGTGCGGCCGACGTCCTTCGGGTCGATCGGCAGGTAAGGGACTTGCCAAAGGATTTCATCAACATCCGAGCCGACGTCATCCGCGTCGACCTTCATCTGGTCGAGACCCTTGTTGATGGCGTCCTGGTGGCTGCCCGAGAACGCGGTGTACACCAGATCGCCGCCGTACGGGTGCCGTTCGTGGACGGGCAGCTGGTTGCAGTACTCGACGGTGCGGCGGATCTCGTCGATGTTGGAGAAGTCGATCTGCGCGTCGACCCCCCGGCTGAACAGGTTCAGCCCCAGCGTCACCAGGCATACGTTGCCGGTGCGCTCGCCGTTGCCGAACAGGCAGCCCTCGATCCGGTCGGCACCCGCCTGGTAACCCAATTCGGCTGCGGCGACGGCGGTTCCGCGATCGTTGTGCGGATGCAGGCTCAGGATGATCGAATCCCGGCGCGCCAGGTTGCGGCTCATCCACTCGATCGAGTCGGCGTAGACGTTCGGCGTGGCCATCTCGACGGTGGCTGGCAGGTTGACGATCAGCGGCCGTTCCGGTGTCGCGTCGACGATGGCGCTCACGGCATCACATACCTCGACGGCGTACTCCAGTTCGGTGCCCGTGTACGACTCCGGCGAGTACTCGAAGCGCCACTGGGTGTTGGGGTACTTCTTGGCCTCGTCGACGCACATCCTGGCGCCGTCGGTGGCAATGGCCTTGACGGCGTCGCGGTCGGCCCGGAACACCACGCGGCGCTGCAGGATCGACGTCGAGTTGTAGAAGTGCACGATCGCCTTCGGCGCACCGGCACAGGCCTCGAACGTGCGGGTGATCAACTCCGGGCGGCACTGGGTCAGCACCTGGATCGTCACGTCGTCGGGGATCGCGCCGTGTTCGATGATCTCGCGGACGAAGTCGAAGTCGGTCTGCGACGCCGAGGGGAAGCCGACCTCGATCTCCTTGTAGCCCATGCGGACCAGCAGGTCGAACATGCGCCGCTTGCGTTCCGGGCTCATGGGGTCGATTAGGGCCTGGTTGCCGTCGCGCAGGTCGACCGCACACCACATCGGGGCGGTCTCGACTACCTTGTCCGGCCACGTGCGGTCGAACGGAATGGACGGCTCTCCCCCTGGAACTTCGGAGGCGAAGGTGCGATAGCGGCTGACCGGCATCGACGTCGCCCGCTGGGTGTTCCACGCGGGCTGGCCGGGATTGGGGGCACCCGATGGGGTGCTGATGGTGCGCGCCTGCGACGTCCAAGCGTAGGCGTCGACATTGTTGGGGTTGTTCACGGTTCTTGCTCCGGATTCGTCTGGGTTTTTACTTCAGACCGGCGCATCGTGAACACCCGCGACGGGAGGCCAGTCTGGATCAGACCCCGTCGCGGCGTCCGAGGAGGAGCACCCGCTGCACGTTCGTGACTGTACTCCGCATCGTGGCAGGGCCAAAACGAGCCTCTGTGCCACACTGACGCGGTGCGGGCCCTGGTCACTGCGCTGGCCGTCTTGATGGTGCTGACCGGGTGTGCCCGGGCCATCGGCGGGTCGCCGCGGGCGCACGCGTACGACCAGTCGTACTTCTTCGCCGAAGACGTGCCCACCTACGGCCAGACGGTCAGCTCCGACGACGTCACCAGACTGGGCTACCTGCGTGCGTTGCGACGCATCGACCCGTGCGGGCTGCTGACCCGCGAAGCCATGGCCAAGGTCGGCGAAATCGGCTCTGTCGGAACGCTGTTCGCGTTCGATGAGTGCGACCTCGACGTCAAGGTCGCGGGCGAAGCAGCACGCTGGTTCCTCAGCATCCACCTGGAACTCGCTCGTGTCGACGCCGTCCACGAGACGTCGCCGGGATCGTGCGAGTACTTGATGCCGTTGCCGCTATCCCGGTTGCCCGGCGCGCATCCGCTGCCAGGGCCCGAACAGCCCGCGGTCCGGATCGGGCTGATCTCGCAGTACAACTGCGTCCTCGTCGAGAAGGTCGTGCATGCCATGGAACCGCGCATCGCGTCCCTGCAATTGCCCATCCGCGATGCCGTCGGCGTGTATCCGGCTCCGCTGGCTGAACGGGACCCGTGCCAGGTGCAGTCGGCGCTGCACGTGGTGCGCTGGGACGTCCGCGGCTCGCAGCCGTACGCGTGCTCGCTCGCACTGCGCGACGGCACGCCTGTTCACGTGGTGCTGCAGCCCCAGCTGTTCGACCTCGAGACCGACACGCGTGCGCGGCGGAGCCGTGACGGTGTGGACGTATACGTCGACACTGCGGGATGCGCGGCGACGGCCTACGTCGGCCCACCGATGCAGCGAAAGTTGCTCGGCGGAGACTACATCAAGTCGGCCGACCTGGTGATCCGGCCCTCCGTCACGGTCGACAGCGCCACTCCGCACTGCGACATCGTCACCGACGGTGTGGTGTCCGCGGCCAGGCTGTTCGGTTGACCTCCCGAACTACACCTGCGAATCGGGGAACGCGACGACTGACAGGAACCGGATCGGCACCTCGACCAGATCGACCGGGCCGTGGGCGCCCTCGCCGTCGAGTTGCAGGGAGTCACCGGGGTGCAGTCGGTACACCGAACGGCTGTGGCTGTAGTCCATGACGCCTTCGAGCATGTAGATGAACTCGGTGCCGGGGTGCTGGAACAGCGGGTAGGTCTTGCTCTTCGCCGTCAACGTCACCTGCAGGCACTCCAACCGCTTGTGCTCACCGCGCAGCGAGCCGAGCAGTTCGTATTCGTGGCCCTCGCGGGTGCCGTTGCGGACGATGCGCGCACCGGTCCCCGCACGCACGAACGCCGCAGGCCGCTCCACGTCGGCGCCGCGGAACAGGCTGGTCACCGGGACGTCGAGGCCCTTCGCCAGCAGCGCAAGCGTCGACAGGCTGCACGACGTCTGGGCGTTCTCGATCTTGGACATCATCGCCTTGGAGATGCCGACCCTTGCGGCGGTCTCGGCCACCGTCAGCCCCTGCTGCTGGCGCAGTTGACGCACGTTGCGCCCGATCGCCGCCTCGAACTCCAGCTCGTCGACGGGCTCGCTGGGATCACGATCGCGTGCGGTGCCGGATTTGTTGCGGAGCAGCGGAATGTCGGTCACGGGTGTCCTGTCTAGCGCATCTCGCCCGCGCCGACATACCGATACGGCGACGTCAGCAGGTCGCCCTCGGCGAAGCGGGACAACCGGAAGTCGGTCTCGGGGATGCGTGGGTCGGCGCTGCGGCCGTCGACCACCAGGTCGGCCACCAACTTGCCGACCGCGGGAGCGATCTTGAAGCCGTGCCCGCTGAACCCGGCCGCCACCACCAGTCCGTCGATCCCGGTGCGGGAGATCACCGGGTTCCAGTCCGGGGTGACGTCGTAGCAGCCGGCGTAGCTGCCGGTGATCGCGGCGTCGGTGAGTCCTGGGAAACGGTTCCCGACCTTGGCGACGGTGAGGTCGACGAAGTCGTCGGTCGCGCGGTTGGAGTAGTCGTCCGGATCGGCTTCTTCGGCATCGGAGAGGTCGCTGTTGCCGAACAGGATGTCGCCGCCGACTTCCGGTCTGACGTATTGCAGCGATACCAGGTCGGAGAAGACGGGCACGGATCCAATGTCGATGCCGGGTGCGATGGTGACGATCTGCTCGCGTACCACCCGGATCGGGACGTCGATTCCGTAGGGGGCGAGGAACGGCTGGGTCCAGGCGCCGGTCGCCACGACGACTGTGCCAGTGGATATCTCGGTGCCGTCGGCGAGCCGGACGCCGGTCACCCGATCGTCGACGATGGATAGTCCGGCCACCGCGGTGCCTTGGCGGATCCGGACGCCCGCGGCGCGCGCCGAGACCGCGAACGCCTGCGCGGTCATGTAGGCGTCGCCGTAACCGCCGCGCGCCTCCCATCCAAAGGCCGCGAACGGCGACAGATCCGCGAACGGCCACATGCGGGCGACCTCGGACTGGTCGATCTCCTCGGTTTGCACGCCGACGGCGCGTTGGGCGGCCAGGCTCTTGCGCATGGAGTCGACGTTCGGTTCGCCGACCCCGACGACGTATCCGGTCTGCCGGAAGCCGATGTCGGTGCCGAAGATCTCCTCGGCCTTCTCGAATACCTCGAGCCCGACGGTTGCCATCGCCGCAAGCGAGCTGACGCCGTAGTGGCACCGGACGATGCCGCTGGACTTGCCGGTCATTCCCGAGCCGACGGTGTTGCGTTCGGCGACGAAGACGTCGGTGACGCCGCGCTGGGCCAACGCCCACGCCGCCGCAGCACCCTCGATGCCGCCGCCGACGATGACGACGTCTGCGGTTTCGGTCACGAACGTGATCCAGGAATCCAGTCGGTGCCTGCCAGCGGTACCCGCGCCATCGCCGCGGCTTCGATGGTGATGGCCACCAGATCCTCGGGTTCCAGGTGCCGCACGTGTGCCTTGCCGCACGCCCTGGCGATGGTCTGCGCCTCCATGGTCAACACTCGCAGGTAGTTGGCCAGACGGCGGCCACCCTCTACCGGATCGAACCGCGCAGCCAGCTCCGGGTCCTGCGTGCTGATCCCCGCAGGGTCGGTGCCGTCCTGGAAGTCGTCGAAGAAACCCGCTGCGCTGCCGAGCTTTTCGTACTCGGTGGCGTACCGCGGATGGTTGTCGCCGAGCGCGATGAGTGCAGCCGTGCCGATGGCCACCGCGTCCGCGCCGAGCGCAAGCGCCTTGGCGACGTCGGCTCCGCTGCGGATGCCACCCGAGACGATGAGCTGCACTTCCTTCTCTGCGCCCGCGCCGGACCTCCTGTGCACCCCGAGTTCGGACAGCGCCTGCGCCGCCTGCGGAACGGCGGCCAGCGTCGGGATTCCCACGTGTTCGATGAATACGTCTTGCGTGGCGGCGGTGCCGCCCTGCATGCCGTCGACCACCACCACGTCGGCGCCCGCGTGGACTGCGAGCTTGACGTCGTAGTACGTCCTGGTCGCACCGACCTTGACGTAGATCGGCTTCTCCCAGTCGGTGATCTCGCGGAGTTCGTTGATCTTGATGGTGAGGTCGTCGGGTCCGGTCCAGTCGGGATGCCTGCAGGCCGAGCGCTGATCGATGCCCTCCGGCAGCGTGCGCATCCCTGCCACGCGTTCGGAGATCTTCTGCCCCAGCAACATTCCGCCGCCACCGGGCTTGGCGCCCTGTCCGAGCACCACCTCGATGGCGTCGGCCTTGCGGAGGTCGTCGGGGTTCATCCCGTAGCGCGACGGCAGGTACTGATACACCAGGTACTTGCTCTGGCCGCGCTCCTCGGGCGTCATGCCACCGTCGCCGGTGGTGGTCGACGTGCCGACCTCGCTGGCGCCCCGGCCGAGTGCCTCCTTGGCAGGCCCGGACAGCGCGCCGAACGACATGCCCGCGATGGTCACCGGAGTATCAAGGTGCAGAGGGTGTTTAGCGTGACGGCCGCCGAGTACGACGTCGGTGCCGCAGCGCTCGCGGTAGCCCTCCAGCGGATAGCGTGACATCGACGCGCCGAGGAAGAGCAGGTCGTCGAAGTGGGGCAGCGGTCGCTTGGCGCCCCAGCCGCGGATGTCGTAGATGCCGGTCTCGGCGGCCCGCTGAATGGCCGCGATGGTCGGCCGGTCGAAGGTGGCGGACTCGCGCAGGCCCAGTCGTGCTCGCGCGTCGGATGTTTCGGTCATCAGTAGCTCGCAGCGTGGTCGGAGTGGAAGTGGTAGAGGCTGCGCGCGGAGCCATACCGGGTGTAGGCGTTGGTGTCGTCGTCCTCGTACCCGGCGGATTTCAGCAGCCTGCCGAGTTCGTCGTGGTGCTCGGCCCGCATCTCCTTGGCCACGCAGTCGGCGCCCAACGACGCGGCATCACCGCGCAGGTAGATGCGGGCCTCGTAGATCGAATCGCCGAGGGCGTCGCCTGCGTTGCCGCGGATCACCAGGCGGCCTGCCTGCGCCATGAAAGCGCTCATGTGCCCGACGTCGCCACCGACGACGATGTCGACGCCCTTGATCGAAATGCCGCACCGCGCAGCGGCGTTGCCGTCAATCGTCAGCAGCCCGCCGTGGGCGGTGGCGCCTGCGGACTGCGACGCGTTGCCCTTCACCCACACCGTGCCGCTCATCATGTTCTCCGCAACCCCCGTGCCGGCATTGCCGTCGATGATGATGGAGGCGCGCTGGTTCATGCCTGCCGCGTAGTAGCCGACGTGGCCGTCGACGGTGACCTTGACGTCCGCGTTCATGCCCACCGCGACGTTGTGTGCGCCAGCGGGGTTCTCGACGACGAATTCACCGGTCAGGCTGGGCGCGTGCAGGGCGGCGTTCACCTCGCGCAGGGGAGTGCTGGCAAGGTCGTACTGGATTACCTCGTCCATGCGTAGACGACCTCCGGCTCGGGTTCCCAGATGGCGGCCTTCTCGACGCCGGGCAGGCCCGACAGCGCGCGGTACTCGCTGCCCATCGCCACCCAGTCGTCGGTCTCGGCGATGACGGCAGGCTTGCACGCGATCGCGTCGCGGACCACGGCGAACGAGTCCCGGTTGGAGACCAGCAGCGTGTAGAAGCCGTCGAAGGTGGCGCACAGTTCCTTCAGCGCGGTCTCCACGTCGCGGCCGTCTGCCAGCCTGCTCGCGACGAACCTGGCGCCGACCTCGGTGTCGTTCTCGCTGTCGAATCGCACACCGGCGGCTTGTAATTCGCGTCGGATGGTGGCGTGGTTGGCGAACGAGCCGTTGTGCACAAGGCACTGTTCGGGTCCGACAGCGTAGGGGTGGGCGCCCGACGGCGTGACCGCCGACTCGGTTGCCATCCTGGTGTGCCCGACGCCCTGCCAGCCCTGCGCGGCGGCCAGGCCCCACGACCGGGTCAGCGTGGCGGGGTCGCCGACGCCCTTGAGCACGGCCAGGTCAGCGCCGAAGCCGGCGACCAGCACGCCGGGGTAGGCGACCCTGGCCGCGGCGAGCAGGGTTTCGGAGTCGGCGTCGGCCGTCAGCAGGCGGGTCTCGCCGAGCGTCGTCGCGGAGACGTCGGCGCCCAGCGCGGAACTGACTGCAGCGCTGATTGATTCGTCGCCACCGTCGACTTCGAGAAGCGACACGCAACCCCGGCCTGGCGGGGTCCACGTTGGGTCGCCGTACAGGGCGACGCCTGCGGAGTCGCTGCCCCGGTTCGACATCTCACATAGCATTCCGGTGAGTAGTTCGCCGAGCCGTGGATACAGCTCGGGTGTACGCAGGTGCAAACCCACGATTCCGCACATTGCTTGCCTTCCTTGGTAACTCGTTGCGCTAGAACGCGGTCAGATACTGCTCGACTTCCCACGGGGAGACCGAGCTGTGATAGGCGAAGAACTCGTCGCGCTTGATGGCGGCGAAGTATCCGGCCACCCCGTCCCCCGCCGCGTCGAGCACGCCCGTGACCACCGCGTCGGCCTCCAACTGGTCCACCGCGTGCAGCAGTGTCGGCGGCAGGGTGGGCCGTCCCTCGGGGAGGACGCCCACGGCTCCGGGGTCGAGGCTGCGCTTGATGCCGTCGATCCCCGCGCCGAGAGCCGCGGCGACCGCGAGGTAGGGGTTGGCCGACCCGTCACCGCCCCGCAATTCGACGCGTTGGTCGTCGGGCACCCGGATGTAGTGCGTCCTGTCGTTGCCGCCGTAGGTGGCCTGCCTCGGCGCCCACGACGCGCCCGACGCCGTCGTGACCGCGCCGGTTCGCTTGTAGGAGTTGACCGTTGGGCCGACGATGGCCTGTAGTGCACACGCGTGGTCGAGGATCCCCCCGATGAACGAGTACGCGGTGGGGGACAGGCCGAGACCCCGTTCGTCCTCGTCGTCGCCTGCGGGGAAGACGGGCGTGCCTGCACTGGTCAGCGAAAGGTGCAGGTGCAGCCCGGTACCCGTCCGGTCGGTGAAGGGTTTGGGCATGAAGGTGGCGATCATGCCGCGCTCGGCGGCGATCATCGACAGGAGATAGCGCAGCGTGACGACGCGATCGGCGGTGGTGAGTGCGTCGGCGAACTGGAAGTTCTGCTCGAATTGCCCGTTGCCGTCTTCGTGGTCGTTGGCGTAGTTCGACCAGCCGAGTTGGTTCATCGCCGACGAGATCGTGGTCAGGTGGTCGTACATCCTGGTAACCCCGCGGGCGTCGTAACAGGGTTGCGCGGCGGTGTCGGCCGCGTCGGCGGTGGCCAGGCTGCCGTCGGGGTTGCGGGTGAGCAGGAAGTACTCCACCTCGGCGCCAACCCACGGCTCGAACCCGGCGTCGGCGGCCCGTTGGATCAGCGACTTGAGGATGATCCGGGGCGCGTACGGCCAGGGCTTGCCCTCGACGTGCGGGTCGCAGTGCACGATCGCCAGCCCGTCCTTGATGAAGGGGATCGGCGTGAAGGACGCCGGGTCGGGGATCGCGATGAGGTCCGGGTCCTTGGGCTCCTGGCCCATGGCGCCGACGGCGTACCCGGCGAATCCGACCCCGTCCGTTGCGAGGAGGTCGATCGCCTCGACCGGCACCAACTTGGCGCACGGCTTGCCCCTGAGGTCCACGAACAACGCGAGGATGAACTTGGTGCCCGCTTCGGCCGCGAGCGCCGCGAGGTCGGCGCCGGTCGTGGAGGTTCCGGTCGTGGAGGTTCCGGTGGTCATCGATGCCCCTTGTCTCTTGTTAGGAATCAAAGTATCACTCTGGGAAACTTCCCGCACGACGAAAAGTCCCGGCCGACGCGGGGCGAATCGCGTCGACCGGGACTTGGTCGTCAGGCAGGTAAGAGTTCGTACGCCGCGTCGCGATGCAACTTGGCGTCGATACCGCTTTCCTCGTCCTCGGGAGCCACGCGGATGCCCATCGTCTTCTTGATCGCGAACGCGATGATGAACGCGACGACGAACGAATAGACCATCACCGCACCGGCTGCCACTGCCTGCCGCCAGAGCTGGTCGAAGCCGCCGCCGTAGAACACTCCGTTTACCTTGCTCGGCATGCCCGCGCTGGCGAGGAAGCCGATCAGCAGGGTGCCGATGACACCGCCGACGAGGTGCACGCCGACGACGTCGAGCGAGTCGTCGTAGCCGAACTTCGACTTGAGACCCACCGCGAACGGGCAGATCGCGCCGGCGATCAAGCCGAGGATGATGGCGCCGACCGGGGTGACCGCCCCACACGCGGGAGTGATGGCAACCAAGCCGGTGATTGCTCCGGCTGCGGCGCCGACACCGGTGACGTGCCCGTCCTTGAGCTTCTCGACCGCCAGCCACGCCAGGGTGGCCGCACACGTCGCGACGAACGTCGTGACCATGACGATGGCCGCCGAGTTGCCCGCGGCCAGTGCCGAGCCGCCGTTGAACGCGTACCAGCCGGCCCACAGCAGGCCGGCGCCGAGCAGGGTCAGCGGCACGTTGTGCGGCTTGCGCAGCGTGCCCCAGCTCGCGGACTTGCCGAGCACGATCGCGACGGCAAGAGCGGCGGCACCTGCGTTGATGTGGACCGCGGTGCCACCGGCGAAGTCGATCGCCTTGAGGTTGTTGGCGATCCAGCCGCCGACGGCGTCGGGCGTCACGACGCCGTTGAAGGCGAACACCCAGTGCGCGACGGGGAAGTACACCAGCACCGCCCACAGGCCCGCGAAGACCATCCACGCGCTGAACTTCATCCGGTCAGCCGCGGCGCCCGAGATCAGCGCGACGGTGATGGCCGCAAACAGCGCCTGGAACAGGGCGAACAGGCTGACTTGCAGACCTGCGATGGTGGTCTGCGACTCGAGCAGGTCCTTCATCCCCGCGAACTCGGTGAAGCTGCCGACGAAGCCGCCGTGTGAGGTGCCGAACGCCATCGAGAAACCGAACAGCACCCAGAGCACGCCGACGAGCGCTGCCGCGCCGAACGTCATCATCATCATGTTGGTCGAGCTCTTGACCGAGACCATGCCGCCGTAGAACAGCGCAAGCCCGGGAATCATCAGCGTGAGGCCGATGATGCAACACAGCATGAACGCGGTGGTTCCTGTATCCATCAACATCTCCTGCGAGTGGTGCGGCCACCAAAGGGCCGATCACTGGCAGTAACCGATGTTTCTGTTACGTAGACAGGATTGCTGTGTTGCATCCCGGTAACGTCGTCGAGATCACACTGGGCCGCTCGTGCCAGCATCAAGGCATGAGACGAGTAAAGCCACTGACGACTGTCGTGGTGCTGGTGGCCATCGTCATAGGGACTGGCATCTGGTGGGCGTTCTTCCGTGGCCCGTCCTCGGCCGACTGTGCGCCCGTGCGAGAGCTGCTGTCGTTCAACAAGACTCAGATCGACGCGATGAACGCCAAGACACACATCCCGGAAGCGGGGTCCTACGAGAAGGAAACCGGACCAAGCGCGTCCGACTACCGGGGCTGGGCGGACGGGCTGGCCGACCGGGCGGCAAAGGTCACGGCGGCCGACCTGACCGGGCCGGCGAGCGAATTGGCGAAGACCGCGGACCGACTCGTCCGTGCGCGCATCGACTTCGACGATCAGAGCGCGCACACCGCACCTGGGGCTGCGATGCCCCCCGCGGCGATGGCGGTCAAGGCGTTCAATGACCAGTACGAAATCCAGGTCAAAGCGTTGGCGACGACGTGCCCGGCGTGAACGCAGACCCCCACGTCCCCACGAACGCCACGTCCTCGAGCGCGAGCCGCTCACGCGGGAGCGCGTCACGCTCGACGATCTCGGGGGGCGCCGTCGAGTAGTCCCCGAGGCTTCCGACCGCGACCACCGCGAGCGGGCGTACCTCGTCGGGAATGGCGAACGCTGTGCGGGCCGCCTCGGCGTCGAACCCCGCCATCGGGTGCACGATCAGCGACCGCGACACCGCCTCCACCGCCATGTTGGCCATGGCCGCGCCTGCGTCGACCGCCGAGTACAGCGCGGTCTTCTCGTCGGGCCCCTCGTCGGCGGCAACCAGGATCAGCGCACCCGCCGCGTGCGCGTACCGGTTGCCGCGTCTGAGCACGCCGGTCAGCGCGGTGAACGTCTCGTCACCGCGGAAGCCGACCAGGAACCGCACCGGCTGGCGCTTTCCCCAGGTCGCCGCCCAGCGGGCCGCCTCCAGCAGGGCAGTGACCTCGGCGACCGTCACGACGGCGTCCGGATCGAAGGCACGCGGACTCCAGCGGTCAGCGATGGGGGGATGTATCGGCACGGACGTCTCCGCGCTCCGGCTCTGTTCCCCGGGTCGCTGCGATGGAGCCGCGCTTGCGTGGACTGCCCGCCGGTCGGTCACGGTGACTAACGCTACGGACGGGAGAGGAAAACCGCGTGCGCAGACCGCTTATCCTTTGTATGACTCCGTTGCGGAAATACCCAGAAAGGCGGACGGGTGGCGCTCGTCGTACAGAAGTACGGTGGATCCTCGGTGGCCGATGCCGATCGGATCCGCCGCGTCGCCGAGCGCATCGTCGAGACCAAGAAGGCGGGCAACGACGTCGTCGTGGTCGTGTCCGCAATGGGTGACACCACCGACGACCTGCTCGACCTGGCTCGCCAGGTCAATCCGGCCCCGCCCGCCCGTGAGATGGACATGCTGCTGACCTCCGGCGAGAGGATCTCCAACGCGCTGGTCGCCATGGCCATCTCCTCGCTCGGAGCCGAGGCCAGATCGTTCACCGGGTCGCAGGCCGGCGTGATCACCACCAGCACGCACGGCAACGCCAAGATCATCGACGTCACGCCCGGCCGGTTGCGCGAAGCACTCGACGAGGGCCTGATCGTGCTGGTCGCCGGGTTCCAGGGCGTCAGCCAGGACAGCAAGGACGTCACCACGCTTGGCCGCGGCGGGTCGGACACCACCGCCGTCGCGTTGGCCGCCGCCCTGCACGCCGACGTGTGCGAGATCTACACCGACGTGGACGGCATCTTCACCGCCGACCCGCGCATCGTGCCGAACGCCCGGCACCTGGACACCGTCAGCTTCGAGGAGATGCTCGAGATGGCGGCCTGCGGGGCCAAGGTACTCATGCTGCGGTGTGTGGAATACGCCCGCCGCTACGACGTTCCGATACACGTCAGGTCGTCGTATTCCGACAGGCCGGGCACGCTCGTCAAAGGATCGATGGAGGACATCCCAATGGAAGACGCGATCCTGACCGGAGTTGCTCACGACCGTGGTGAGGCGAAGGTCACCGTCGTCGGTCTGCCCGACGTTCCCGGCTACGCCGCCAAGGTCTTCCGCGCCGTTGCCGACGCCGACGTGAACATCGACATGGTGTTGCAGAACGTGTCCAAGATCGAGGACGGCAAGACCGACATCACGTTCACCTGCTCGCGGGAGAGCGGGCCGGGCGCGGTGGAGAAGCTGACGTCGCTGCAGCACGAGATCGGCCACAGCGCAGTGCTGTACGACGACCACATCGGCAAGGTGTCGTTGATCGGGGCGGGCATGCGCAGCCATCCTGGCGTGACGGCCACGTTCTGCGAGGCGCTGGCCGCCGTCGGCGTCAACATCGACCTCATTTCGACCTCCGAGATCCGGATCTCGGTGCTGGTCAGGGACACCGAGCTGGACAAGGCGGTCCTGGCACTGCACGAAGCCTTCGGGCTCGGTGGCGAGGAAGAAGCGGTCGTGTACGCGGGAAGCGGGATTTAAATGGTCAACATTGGTGTAGTTGGCGCGACCGGGCAGGTCGGCCAGGTCATGCGGAAGTTGTTGGAGGAGCGCGACTTCCCCGCCACGTCGGTGCGGTTCTTCGCCTCCGCGCGTTCGCAGGGCAAGAAGCTCTCGTTCCGCGGCGAGGAGATCGAGGTCGAGGACGCCGCGACCGCCGACCCGTCGGGTCTGGACATCGCGTTGTTCTCCGCAGGCGCGACGATGTCGCGCGTGCAGGCACCGCGGTTCGCCGCCGCGGGCGTCATCGTCATCGACAACTCGTCGGCGTTCCGCAAGGACCCCGACGTCCCACTGGTCGTGTCGGAGGTCAACTTCGATAGAGACGTCGGAAACCGTGCTCGGTCCCTCAAAAAGGGCATCATCGCCAACCCCAACTGCACCACCATGGCCGCGATGCCGGTGCTCAAGGTGCTGCACGACGAAGCGCAACTGGTGCGCATGATCGCCTCGACCTATCAGGCGGTGTCCGGCAGCGGGCTGGCCGGTGTTCAAGAACTGTTCGGCCAGGCACGTGCCGTGGTCGAGGACAGCGAGCAACTGGTCCACGACGGTTCGGCGCTGACGTTCCCCGCGCCCGAGAAGTACGTCGCACCAATCGCCTTCAACGTGGTGCCGCTGGCCGGGTCGTTGGTCGACGACGGCTCCGGTGAGACCGACGAGGATCAGAAACTGCGCAGCGAGAGTCGCAAGATCCTTGGCATCCCCGACCTTCTCGTCAGCGGAACGTGCGTGCGGGTGCCGGTGTACACCGGGCACTCGCTGTCGATCAACGTGGAGTTCGCCAGGCCTATCTCGCCGGCGCGCGCGACCGAGATCCTCTCCGGTGCACCAGGTGTGACGCTGGTCGACGTGCCGACGCCGTTGGCCGCCGCGGGCGTGGACGACTCGCTGGTCGGCCGGATCCGTCAGGACCCGGGGGTCCCGGACGGTCGCGGGCTTGCGCTGTTCGTTTCCGGCGACAACCTGCGAAAGGGTGCCGCACTCAACACCATTCAGATCGCCGAGCTTCTCGCCGCGCAGTTGTGATCCGCGCTGCGGTCGGCATCGCGGTAGTCGCATGCCTGGCCGTGGCTCCCGTTGCCACCGCCGACCCTCCTGCTCCCGCGCCTGAACCGGTACTTCCTGCGCTGGCGCTCGGGCAGGTGATGCGCATCGGTCCGGCCGCTGGAACCGGAACGCCGACAAGTGATTACGGCATCGGCGGCACCGATCTGTGCGATTTCATGGAGTTTCCCAGCCGCGTCCTGCAGGTGTGCGGTGACAGCTTCGCGGGCCAGGGCGTTGGGTTCGGCGGCTGGTACTCACCCGTCGCGTTGCACGTCGAGACCGACTCGGTCGACGACCCGGCCGGCGTGCGCTACACCGGTGTCACCGGGACCGACAAGCCGCTGCTGGCCGACCCGACACCGCCCGGCTCCTCCCAGTTGCCCGCGGGCATCGTGGCGATCAACCGCGAGAACTACATGCTCGTCACCACCACCAAGGACCTGGTTCCCACGACGTCGCGACTGGTCGAGGCCGATGCGGCAAGGGGGAGCTGGCCGACGGTGCCGAAGTCGGCGCGGCCCGGCGACTATGCGGGCGGACGGCAGTCGCAGATCAGCGGCTACTACGACCCGGTCCCGACCCCCGACTCCGCGAGCGGCTGGGTGTACATCGTGGCCAACGACTTCGACCGAAGCGGCCCGGTGGAGCTCTACCGGGCCACGCCGCAGACCTTCACCGACCGGTCCAGCTGGCAGCCCTGGTCCGCGACCGGCGGATGGAACAAGCCGCCGACACCGCTGTGGCCGGACAAGGTCGGGGAGATGAACATCCGCGAGATCGACGGCAAGACGGTGCTGTCCTACTTCAATGCCAGCACCGGCAACATGGAGGTCCGCGTGGCCTACGACCCGACCAAACTTGGCACCGCGCCGGTGACGACGGTCGTCTTCGCCTCGGCGTGGCCCGACGTCGCGGACGACCTGCCGCCACCCCAGGACAACCAGCTGGCCCAGCCGTACGGCGGCTACATCTCGCCGGGCTCCACGCTCGACGAGGTCCGGGTGTTCATCAGCCAGTGGGACACCCGCCCCGGCGGCGACCCTGCGCCGTATCGCGTCGTCCAGTTCGCGGTGAACCCCTTCAAGCCCTGGTAACCCCGCGCCCCTGGCCCACCCTCGCCATCGATTCTGCTGGGAGATCGCGATTCTGCGCAGAATCGCGATCTGACCGCAGTTTCGGCGGACGGTGGGAGTTGGCTGACGGCCAGGAGTTTCATAGCTGATTCATAGCTGCTTCTTGACCAGCACCTCAGAACCGCGACGATCATCGGAAACATGAGCGAAACACCCACGTCCACCGAACCAACGACCGGCCCCATCGAAGCCGCGCCGCCGCCGGCCGTTCCCCCGACTCCACCGCCTGCGCCGCACGAGCACGACCGCAAGCCGAGCAGACTCACCGCCGTCGCCGCGTGGGTCGGCATCGTGGCAGGCACCGTGTTCGTCGTCGCTGTCATCTTCTTCAGCGGCTTCATCCTCGGCGCGCACTCCGGCGGCGGCGGCCATCACTGGGGTGGCGGCGACCGCGGAGACCATCGCGGTGGCGGGCAGATGCACGAGGACGGCCAGCGCATGGGCCCGATGTTCCGGCCGGGACCCGGTTTCGTCTTCCCCGGCGGACCGGGTGGGTTCCCCGGCTTCGGGCCCGGTGGACCCGGCGGCATGGGACCGGGCGGTCCAAGTGCACCGGGTCAGCCTGGCGCACCGACGACAACCCCAAGTCGCTAGCCCAGGAAATCTTTTTCTTGACTCATTCCAGAATGGGCGCATACTGAGAGGCGTCAACTCAAAGTCTCTGCAGCCCAACGTGTTCGCCCAGGACGGGCGAGCCATTGTGTCGGGTCGCGACGCGGTCCGGACGTCGATCGAGGCGTCTGTGCCTCGTCGCCCCCGGCACTATCTGCTTCTCAATGGCCGGCCGTAGCCGATTTGGCTTAGTGAGCCCGCGGCTGGGTATCCGAAGCTTCAGTGGAGACAGCCCACCCCACTAGAGGAGATGAGTCAGGACATGACCGGCAGTTTCACGACGAACGATGCAGGCAATCCGGTACCCAGCGACGAGCGGTCGCTTACCGTCGGCCCCGATGGCCCGATCCTGCTGCAGGATCACTACCTGATCGAACAGATGGCCAACTTCAACCGGGAGCGCATCCCGGAGCGCCAGCCGCACGCCAAGGGCGGCGGCGCGTTCGGTCACTTCGAGGTGACCAACGACGTCAGCCAGTTCACCAAGGCGGCGGTGTTTCAGCCAGGCGTCAAAACCGAGACGCTGAGCCGGTTTTCGACGGTGGCGGGCGAGCGCGGCAGCCCAGACACCTGGCGCGACCCGCGCGGGTTCGCCCAGAAGTTCTACACGTCCGAGGGCAACCTGGACATCGTCGGGAACAACGTCCCGATCTTCTTCATCCGTGACCCGATGAAGTTTCAGCACTTCATCCGTTCACAGAAGCGCATGGCGGCCAACAACCTGCGTGATCACCACATGCAGTGGGACTTCTGGACGCTGGTGCCCGAATCAGCGCACATGCTGTCGTGGCTGATGGGTGATCGTGGCATCCCGAAGACCTGGCGGAACATGAACGGCTACTCCAGCCACACCTACAGCTGGCTGAACGCCGCCGACGAGCTGTTCTGGGTGAAGTACCACTTCAAGACCGATCAGGGCATCGAGTTCCTCACCCAGGACGAGGGGGACGCGATGGCGGGCAAGGACGGCGACGCCCATCAGCGCGATCTGTACGACGCGATCGAGCGCGGCGAGTATCCGACGTGGTCGCTCAAGGTGCAGATCATGCCGTTCGAGGAGGCCAAGACCTACCGGTACAACCCGTTCGACCTGACCAAGGTCTGGCCCCACGGCGATTACCCGCTGATCGACGTCGGCACGCTGACGCTGGACCGCAACGTCACCGACTATCACACCGAGATCGAGCAGGCGGCGTTCGAGCCGAACAACATCGTGCCCGGCACCGGGCTGAGCCCGGACAAGATGCTGCTGGCCCGCGGTTTCTCCTACGCCGATGCGCACCGCGCCCGGCTGGGGGTCAACTACAAGCAGATCCCGGTGAACACGCCAAAGGTGGAGGTGCACAGCTACTCCAAGGACGGCGCCATGCGGATCCGCAATGTCACCGACCCGGTGTACGCGCCGAACTCGATGGGTGGTCCCAAGGCCGACCCGGCGCGTGCGGCCGAGGTGCACTGGGTCTCGGACGGGGACATGGTGCGCTCGGCGTACACGCTGCGTCCCGAGGACGACGACTGGGGTCAGGCCGGCATCATGGTTCGCGAAGTGCTCGACGACGAGGCGCGGGAGCGGTTGGCCAACAACGTCATCGGGCACGTATCCAAGGGCGTCAAGGAGCCGGTGTTGTCGCGGGTGTTCGAGTACTGGAAGAACATCGACCCCGATCTCGGCAAGACGATCGAGGAGGGCGTGCGGGGCAAGAACGGCGCGTAGCCGGATCGGGTTGCCATCGCACCACCCCTTCGCTGACCACCGGTTGTGCGGTTTCATACACGACTCGCAGTGACGGGCGTATGGGACCGCACAGTCGGGGCGTTCTCGATCCGACAGCCGATACGACACGCCGTGGAATCACAGTCTTGTGATTCCAATGGGGTCTGTGGGACTATTGAGAATTTTGGGGAACATGTGGCGGTGGCCCGTGAATCGTGACAGTGTCGCTAACCATGACTGGCCCGCGCTGTGCCCGATGGGCGCTCGTCGCGCTGATGGCATTGGTGGCAACGCTCAGCGGGTGCGGGCTGCGCGGTGAGCCCCTGGCCCGCGAAGGCGTCACGATGTTCACCGTCGGCGACTGCGTCGCGATTCCCGACCACTCTCCCGCCAACGGCGCCCTGAAGGCGACCAAGGCCGGCTGCGGTGCCGACCCGAGCTACACCGTCGGCGCACTCACCGACAAGGCTGGCTCATGCCCGAGTAACGAGTATCAGCATCTGCCAACACAATTCGCGGATCCGTCGACGTCGCGGCTGTGCCTGGTGCCCAACCTCGTCGCCGAGCACTGCTACGTGCTCGACATGCCCATCGGTGTGGTCCAACTGGCCGACTGCACCGATCGGCGCCAAGCGGGATTGCTCGTCCAGGTCACCCAGCGGCTCGACGTTCGCGACCAACAGGCGTGCCCGTCGGACGTCGGTCAGTTTGCCTGGCCGTACCCCTCGCCAGCGCGCACGTACTGCACGCTGACGATCTACTGACGGCTCGTCCGTCGGCATTCACGGCTGGCATGATCGAGCCATGAGCATCGAAGTCGTTTACACCGCAGAATCGACGGCGACCGGCGGGGGCCGCGACGGCCACGTCAAGTCCACTGACGGCAAGATCGACCTGGATACCCGCCCGCCCAAGGAGATGGGTGGCAGCGGCGAGGGAGTGAACCCCGAACTGCTGTTCTCGGCCGGCTACTCGGCATGCTTCCTCGGTGCGCTGCGGCTGGTCGCGCGAAACGAGAAGATTGCCATCGACGACGCCAGCGGCATCACCGCCCAGATCGGCTTCGGCAAGGATTCCGATGGTGGGTTCGGACTGACCGCCACCCTCATCGGCTACCTGCCCGGCCTGGAACAGGGTGTCGCCGACGACCTGATGCAGAAGGCGCACGGCGTGTGCCCCTACTCGAAGGCCACCAGCGGGAACATCGACGTCACGCTGTCGGCGAAGGTCTGACCGCATGCGGATCACCTCCGCGTTGATGGTCGTCGGTCTTGCCGTCGCGCTGGCAGCACCCGCCGCCGCGCGCCCGTCCGATCCTGGCGTGGTCTCCTACGCCGTGCTCGGCAAGGGTTCGGTGGGCAACATCGTCGGTGCCCCGATGACGTGGGACTCGACGTTCACCGCACCGTTCCAGGGCTTCTACGTCGACGCCCCGAACTGCAACAACTGGGCCGACATCGGGCTGCCCGACGTCTACGCCGATCCCGACCTGGCGTCGTTCAACGGCGCCGTGGCACAACGTTCGGCGAACGACGACACCAACCTGGTCAAGCAGGCCGTCGGGGTGTTCGCCACCAACGACGCGGCCACCAGGGCGTTTCACCGAGTGACCGACAGAACCGTCGGTTGCGATGGCACGACCACCGTGATGCACCTCGACGACTTCGTCACCGAGACGTGGTCGTTCGAGGGGATTCAGCCAACGGCGACCGACGCGGTGTGGGTGAAGCAGGAAGTGGGTATTGACCGACGGTGCTTCACGCAGACCCGGTTGCGCGAGAACGTTCTGCTGCAAGCGAAAGTCTGTCAGCCTGGCAACGGCGGGCCCGCGGTGAACGTGCTGGCCGGGGCGATGCAGAACTCGCTCGGTCAGTAACGGTCGGGCCACCGGGGAACACCCAGCCTCGAGTTACGGGAAATTCGCGAGACTTTGTCGGTGTCCTCTGGAAGATGGAGGGGGTGTCGGCGATCTTGAACGATCCGTGTCCGAACGGGAGGGGATGGTTGCGATGACCACCACCGCGGCAGACCTTCGCCCGATTCCACTGGCGACATCAAGTGCCGCCGATGTCGCCAGGTACGTCGGCGGCGCATGTCTGCGCGACGGGCCCGTCGGCAACGTCGGTCTGGAGATCGAGGCGCACTGCTTCGACCTGGCCGATCCGATGCGCCGCCCCGGCTGGGACGAGCTGACCGAGGTCATCGCCACCGTGCCGGAACTACCCGGTGGCAGCGTCATCACCGTCGAACCGGGCGGCGCGGTCGAACTCTCCGGCCCGCCGTTCGACGGCGCCGTCGCGGCGATCGAGGCGATGAGCGCGGATCGGGCGGTGCTGCAGGAGGCCTTCGCCCGCAGCGGGCTGGGCCTTGTCCTGCTCGGCGCCGATCCGCTCCGGCCCGCCAAACGGGTCAACCCCGGCGCCCGCTACCACGCGATGGAGCGGTTCTTCGAGGCCAGTGACACCGGCGTGGCCGGGGCCGCGATGATGACCTCGACGGCATCGGTTCAGGTCAACGTCGACGCGGGCCCGCGCGACGGCTGGGCCGCGCGGGTGCGACTGGCCCACGCGTTGGGCCCGACGATGATCGCGATATCGGCCAACTCCCCACTGCTTGCCGGTGAATTCTCGGGGTGGCGCAGCACGCGCCAGCGGGTGTGGAGCCAACTCGACTCGGCCCGCTGCGGCCCGATCCTCGGTGCGGATGGCGACGATCCCGCCAACGACTGGGCGCGGTACGCGCTGAAGGCACCGGTGATGCTGGTGCACACTCCCGAGGCCGTCCCGGTGACCGAATGGGTGCCCCTCGCCGACTGGGCAGATGGCACGACCCTGCTGGACGGGCGCCGCCCGACGGCAGCCGACGTCGACTACCACCTGACCACGCTGTTCCCACCCGTCCGGCCGCGGGGATTCCTCGAGATCCGGTACCTGGACAGCGTGCCCGACGACGTGTGGCCCGCGATCGTGTTCACCCTCGTCACGCTGCTCGACGACCCCGTTGCGGCCGACATCGCCGCTGAGGCAACCGAACCCGTCGCCACCGCATGGGATCGCGCCGCGCGCATCGGGCTCGGCGACCAACGGCTGCAGGAGTCTGCGATCCGCTGCGTGCGGGCTGCAGCCGAACGCTCACCCGAGGGGTTGATCGACGCCATGGAGACACTGGTCGCGCAGGTGGAGGCGGGACGCAGCCCCGCCGACGAGTTCTCCGATCGTGTCGTGGACCGCGGCGTCGTCGCGGTGGTGAGCCACTTGGCGAAGGGTGTTTCGTGACGACGCGTGAGCTGCTGGCGCGCGAGCTGACCCAGGCGCGCGATCGCACACTGCGATTGGTCGAGTTCGACGACGCCGAACTGGTGCGCCAGTACGACCCGCTGATGAGTCCGCTGGTCTGGGACCTCGCCCACATCGGCCAGCAGGAGGAGCTGTGGCTGCTGCGCGGCGGCGACACGCGCAGGCCCGGCATCCTGCCTGCCGCGGTGGACGGTCTCTACGACGCCTTCGTGCACTCGCGGGCCAGCCGCGTCGACCTTCCCCTGCTGCCGCCCGCCGACGCCCGCTCGTACTGCCGCACCGTGCGATCGAAGGCGCTCGACGCGTTGGACGCACTACCCGACGACGACGGCTCGGGTGTGGATCCCGCGTTCGTCTACGGGCTGGTGATCAGCCACGAGAACCAGCACGACGAGACGATGCTGCAGGCACTCGGCCTGCGGTCGGGCCCGCCGATCCTCGGAACCGGCGCGCCGTTGCCACTCGGCCGCCCTGGCGTCGCGGGTACGTCGGTTCCGGTGCCCGGCGGTCCGTTCGTCCTTGGCGTCGACGCGGTCACCGAACCGCACTCGCTGGACAACGAGCGGCCTGCGCACGTCGTCGACGTGCCCAGCTTCCGGATCGGGCGCGTTCCCGTCACCAACGCCGAGTGGCGCCGGTTCATCGACGACGGTGGCTACCGCGAGCCGCGGTGGTGGTCGGACCGCGGCTGGTCGCATCGCCAGGAGGCGGGTCTAGTGGCACCGAAGTTCTGGAATGTCGACGGCACGCGCACCCGGTTTGGTCACGTCGAGGACATTCCCTCCGACGAACCCGTTCAGCACGTGACGTTCTTCGAAGCCGAGGCGTACGCGGCGTGGGCCGGGGCTCGGCTGCCCACCGAGATGGAGTGGGAGAAGACGTGCGCGTGGGATCCCGTCGCGCAGAAGCGTCGCCGGTTCCCGTGGGGTGCAACGGAACCCACCGCCGCGTTGGCAAATCTGGACGGCGACGCGCTTCGGCCGGCGCCGGTTGGGGCCTACCCGGCCGGCGCGTCGGCGTACGGAGCGGAGCAGATGCTCGGCGACGTGTGGGAGTGGACCACCTCGCCGCTGCGGCCGTGGCCCGGTTTCACCCCGATGGTCTACGAGCAGTACACGAAGCCGTTCTTCGACGGCGACTACCGCGTGCTGCGGGGAGGGGCCTGGGCGGTGGGGTCGAACATCGTGCGGCCCAGCTTCCGCAACTGGGATCACCCCATCCGGCGGCAGATCTTCTCCGGTGTCCGGTTGGCCTGGGACGCCTGATGTGCAGGCATCTGGGCTGGCTGGGTGCACCGGTATCGGTGGCATCGCTCGTCCTCGACCCGCCGTACGGCCTTCTGGTGCAGTCGTATTCGCCGCGGCGTCAGAAGCACGGCCTGGTCAACGCCGACGGCTGGGGTGTCGGCTTCTTCGACCAGCAGGCCCCGCGACGGTGGCGCAGCGCGGCCCCGCTGTGGGGTGACGCATCGTTTGCATCGGTGGCGCCCGCGCTGCGCAGTGAATGCGTCGTCGCGGCGGTCCGCTCGGCGTCCGTCGGCATGCCCATCGAAGCGACCGCCACGGCGCCGTTCACCGACGGACGGTGGCTGCTGTCGCACAACGGGATAGTGGACAGGGCGGTGTTGCCACCGTCTGCGGCGGCTGAATCCACCGTCGACAGTGCACTTCTCGCGGCACTTGTCTTCGACAGGGGACTCGATCGACTCGGTGACACCATCGCCGAGGTCGGAGCCGCCGACCCCAACGCCCGGTTGAACATACTGGCCGCCAACGGATCTCGACTGCTAGCCACGACATGGGGTGACACTCTGTCGGTGCTGCGGAGAGACGACGGCGTGGTGCTGGCCAGCGAACCCTACGACGACGACCCCGACTGGCAGGAGATCCCCGACCGCCATCTGGTCGACGTCTCCGGCACGCACATCGAACTCGTTCCCCTGAAAGGATCGTCATGACCTTGTCGTTGTCCAACTATCTCGCCGCCGACTCCGCCGCGGACGCGCTGCGGCGAGACGTACGCGACGGCCTGACCTGCACTCCGAAGTCGTTGCCGCCCAAGTGGTTCTACGACTCCGTCGGCAGTGACCTGTTCGACCAGATCACTCGGCTGCCCGAGTACTACCCGACGCGCGCCGAGGCCGAGATCCTGCGGGCCCGCGCCGCGGACATCGCCGCGGCCTCCGGTGCCGACACGTTGGTCGAACTCGGCAGTGGTACGTCGGAGAAGACCCGGATCCTGCTGGACGCCCTGCGCGATGGTGGATCGCTGCGACGGTTCATCCCTTTCGACGTCGATGCGTCCGTGCTGGAGTCCGCCGGTGCCGCCATCGGCGAGGAGTACCCGGGCATCGAGATCGACGCCGTCTGTGGGGACTTCGAAGAGCACCTCGGCAAGATTCCCCACGTTGGCCGCCGGCTGGTGATCTTCCTCGGATCGACCATCGGCAACCTCACCACCGAGCCCCGCGCGGAATTCCTTGCCGCACTGGCGGACAACTTGGAACCGGGGGACGGGCTGCTGTTGGGTACCGACTTGGTCAAGGACGTCGACCGGATAGTGCGCGCCTATGACGACGGTGCGGGAGTGACCGCTCAGTTCAACAAGAACGTGCTTGCGGTCGTGAACCGGGAAGTCGACGCCGACTTCGACCTCGATGCCTTCGACCACGTCGCACGCTGGAACGTCGACGAGGAGCGCATCGAAATGTGGCTGCGGGCAAGCACTCAGCAACGCGTACGCGTCGGTGGGCTCGACATGAGCGTCGACTTCGCTGCCGGCGAGGAGATGCTCACCGAGGTGTCCTGCAAGTTCCGGGCCGACGCCGTCGCCGCCGAGCTTGCCGCCGTCGGTCTGCGCCGGACCAACTGGTGGACCGATCAGGCCGGGGACTTCGGGCTGTCACTCGCGGTCAAGTGAGCCTGGCGACCGCCTGGCGCGACGCCAGACCGCCGGTGGCGGGCGTGCACCTCGACAGTGCCGCATGCTCTCGGCAGACGTTCGCCGTGATCGACGCCGTGGCCCAGCACGCGCGGCACGAGGCCGAGGTCGGCGGGTACGTCGCGGCCGAAGCCGCCGAGCCCGTGCTCGAGGCGGGGCGGGCTGCCGTCGCGGCGCTCACCGGGTTCACCGCCGCCGACGTCGTCTTCACCACGGGCGCCAACCACGCCCTCGACATCCTGCTCGGCGATTGGCGTGGCGCCAAGACTCTGGCCTGTCTGCCTGGCGAGTTCGGGCCGAACCTGGTCATCATGGCGCAGCACGGATTCGACGTGCGGCTGCTGCCGGTCGATGACGCGGGCCGTCTCGACGTCGACGCTGCCGCCCGTGCCTTGCGGGCCGATCCGCCTGCGCTGGTGCACTTCACGCCGCTGGGCAGTCACCGCGGCATCGTTCAGCCCGTAGAGGCGATCGCCGCGGTGTGCCGCGGTGTGGGCATCCCTCTGATCGTCGACGCCGCCCAGGCCTTCGCCCACCTCGACTGCGCAGACGTCGGCGCCGACGCGGTGTACTCGGCGTCGCGGAAGTGGACCGCTGGGCCGCGAGGGCTCGGTGTGCTGGCCGCCCGCGGCGGCCTGTTGAGCGAGTCGAGGCTCGGGTGGTTCGGCCATACCGAGGTGAACTGCGCTGCACAGGTGGGTCTTTCGATCGCGCTCGGCGAGCACTTGGCTGCGGGGCCAGCGCAGATCCGGGCCCGGCTGGTGGAACTCGGCGCCATGACCCGCACCGCGCTGGCCGGTGTGGCGGGATGGCAGGTGGTCGAACCCACCGACGAGCCCAGTGCCATCACCACGCTGAGCCCACCCGACGGCGTCGACCCCCAGGACGTGCGGGCCAGGCTGATCGCCGAACACCGGATCGTCACCACCTACGCGGGAACCGAGCGTGCGCCGCAGGAGATGCCCCGCCCCGCGTTGCGGCTGTCACCTCACGTCGACGCCAGCGCCGAGGACCTGGAGGCGTTCGCTGCGGCGCTGGTCTCCGTGACCGATTAGGCCTTGTGTGCCGTCAACAGGAACGCCGGGAACTTGATCCGGTCCTTGTCGTCGCGGTCGTGGGGCGGCATCTCGAACGGCGCGTCCCGGATGGCGATCGCGTGGGCGTGGATGAACGCAGGCCGGACTTCGTCGATCTCCCAGTACTTTCCGACCGCTGCCCGCAGTTCGGCCTCGTCGACCTCGTTGGGCTTGGTCTCGAGTTCGGCAGGGAATGCGCCCTTCGCGAACACCAGGATGTAGTACGTCGCACCAGGAGCGGCGGCGCGCAACACCGACTGCTGGTAACCGTCGCGGCCCTCGACGGGCAGCGAGTGGAACAGCGTCGAGTCGATGATCGTGTTGAACCGGCCGTCGAACCCGGTGAACGTCGTGATGTCGTCCTGCACGAAGGTCGCATTGGGGAGATTGCGTTCCTTGGCAGCCTTGGTCGCGGCGGCGACCGCGGTCGGGGTCAGCTCGATGCCGACCACCGTGTAACCGTCGGCGGCCAGCGCCAGCGACAGCTCCGCATGCCCGCAGCCCGCATCGAGCACGTCGCTGCGCACCTTGCCGGCCTGGATGAGCGCGGCCAATTCGGGTTGCGGCTCGCCGATGTTCCACGGTGGTGGGCCCTCGAACCCGCCCTCTCCGCGGTAAACGTCGTCCCAATCCATGATGTCGGAGTTCGTCGAATCGCTCATGGCTCTACGCTACGCGGGCCCGTCCCACGTGTGCACGGGCTCGTTGCTGTGCATGCGCTCGCAGTAGAGACGCAGCATCTCGGCCAGTGCCTGCGGCCTGGCCAGCCCCCGTTCTTGCAACGCGTGGACCGTTGCGACCTGCCACGCCGACCCGTTGCGGCCCGTCTTGGCACGGCCTTCGATGACGCGGAGGAAGCGGTCGCGCACCTCGACGGCGACACCCCACCGGCGCAGCCCCTCTTCGGCCATCGGCAGCAACTGGCGCAACACCAGCTCATCGGGTGTCACCTCGCCGATCCCTGGCCAGTACAGGCGGGCGTCCATGCCGTGCTGTGCAGCGGCGAGGAAGTTGTGTTCTGCTGCAGCGAAACTCAGCTTCGTCCAGATGGGCCGATCGTCGTCGGCCAACGTGCGCAGCAATCCGTAGTAGAACGCCGAGTTCGCCAGCATGTCCACCACCGTCGGGCCCGCGGGAAGCACCCGGTTCTCCACCCGAAGGTGCGGTCGGCCGCCTCCATCGGTGCCGACGACGTCGTACACCGGACGATTCCACCGGTAGACGGTGCCGTTGTGCAGTCGCAACTCGGACAGCTTGGGCGTACGGCCCGCCGCGAGTTCGGCCACCGGGTCCTCGTCGGAGATCTCGGGCAACAGCGTTGGGAAGTAGCGGACGTTCTCCTCGAACAGATCGAAGATCGACGTGATCCAGCGCTCGCCGAACCAGACCCGCGGCCGCACGCCCTGGGTCTTGAGCTCGTCGGGCCGGGTGTCGGTGGCCTGGGCGAACAGCTCGATGCGGGTCTCCGCCCACAACTGGTGGCCAAAGAAGTATGGCGAGTTGGCACCAAGCGCCAGCTGCGGACCCGCCAGCACCTGCGCGGCATTCCAGTTCCTCGCGAAGTCGGCGGGGGACACCTGGAGGTGCAATTGCATGCTGGTGCAGGCGGATTCGGGCGCAATCGAGGCCGATTCCAGGCTGAGTCGCTCCGGCCCGGAGATGTCGATGTGGATGTCCTCGCCGCGCGCGGTGAAGATCGAGTCGTTGAGCGCTTGATAGCGCGTCGACTCGCTCATCCAGTCGCCTGCGAGGTGCTCGGGTAGCAGCGTCGGCAGGATGCCGACCATGACGATGTGGGCGCCGTCCTGGTTCGCCTTGACCTCGGCGGCGTTCAGGCTGGCGCGTACCTCACCCTCGAGCTCGAGGGCGGCCCGTCCCGGCAAGGGTCGCGGCGGAACGTTGAATTCGATGTTGTAGGCGCCCAATTCGGTTTGGTAGGCCGGATCGGCGATCGACGCAAGGACTTCGGAGTTGTTCATCACGGGCTGGTAGTCGGCGTCGACCAGGTTGCACTCGATCTCCATGCCGGTCATCGGCCGTTCGACGTCGAAACTCGATTGGGCGAGCATCGTCTCGAACACGTCGAGGCACAGCTGCACCTTGCGCCGGTAGTCGCGGCGTTGTGCACGGCTGTATTCGGCCTGGGTGACCTCTTCGCCCACGGGCCGAGCCTAGCCGCGGCTGGCCACCACCACCTGCGGGTTGGCCAGGCCGCCGCGTAATTCGAGTGTGATCGCGGGGTCGGCGTGGTTGGCCAGCGCGCGCAGCGCCGACGGACTGTAGGAGCGCAGTGAGCTGATCACGCCGTCGTGCACGAACGGGACGAACGGCGCGAACGGCAGCATCGTCGCCAGCCGCAGCAGGTGCAGCGGTGTCGGCGGCCGGGGTAGGTCGATGATCAGCAGCTTGCCGGCGGCGCGGGTGCCCTCGGCGAACACCCGGGATGCAGCAGCGGGCGGCAGGTGATGGAACGAGAGCGCGAATACCGCGAGGTCGAACTGGCCGTCGGCGGCGTCGATGTCGGTGGCGTCCATCTCGCGCACCAACACGCGGGGATCGTCGCCAAGGTCGCCTGCCGCAATCGCGGCCACCGAATCGGGTTCGACGTCGGTGACGGTGAGCCGGGCGGTCGGATGCATCTCCAGCAGCTTGGCCGACAGACCGCCATGGCCTGACCCCAGCTCGAGGATCTTCGGGTCGGGCACGTCGGCGACTTCCTCGAGTGCGATGTGTGCGAACTTCTCGTGGTTGCCGAACCACTGTCCCGTGAGCTCGAGCGCCCGGACGACACTCCGCTTCCGCGCCTCTTCGTGGGGGTCTCCGCCCGAGTCGCGGTCGAGGTATTCGAGCCGGTCGGTCTGCAAGATGCGGTCAAGGCACGACGCGTCCGGGCCTCCACGGGGCATGCGATCAATGTCGGCGACGTGCGTGCTCATATGGACCATCATGGACGCATGGCCGACTTCGTCGCAGCAATCGACCAGGGCACTACGAGCACCAGGTGCATGATCTTCGACCACGACGGCGCCGAGGTCGGCCGCCATCAGCTCGAACACGAGCAGATCTTGCCGAGGGCGGGCTGGGTCGAGCACAACCCGGTGGAGATCTGGGAGCGCACCGCGTCGGTGACGACGTCGGCGCTCAACAAGACCAAGCTGTCCTCGGGCGACCTGGCCGCCCTGGGCATCACCAATCAGCGTGAGACCGCGCTGGTCTGGAACAGAAGGACCGGCAGGCCGTATTACAACGCCATCGTCTGGCAGGACACCCGAACCGACCGGATCGCCTCCGCGCTGGACCGCGACGGCCGCGGCGACGTGATCCGTCGCAAGGCGGGGCTACCGCCCGCAACCTATTTCTCCGCGGGCAAGGTGCAGTGGATCCTGGAGAACGTCGACGGCGTGCGCGCCGACGCCGAGAACGGCGACGCGATCTTCGGTACGCCCGACACCTGGGTGCTGTGGAACCTGACCGGAGGTCCGCGTGGCGGCGTGCACGTCACCGACGTGACGAACGCCAGCCGCACCATGCTGATGAACCTGGAGACGCTCGACTGGGACGATGAACTGTTGTCGTTCTTCGGGATTCCGCGTCGGATGCTGCCCGACATCAAGCCGTCGTCGTTGCCGGAGGCGTACGGCACCACGCTCGCGGACGGGCCGCTCGGCGGTGAAGTGGCGGTCACCGGGATCGTAGGCGACCAGCAGGCCGCGATGGTCGGACAGGTGTGCCTGAGTGCCGGCGAGGCCAAGAACACCTATGGCACAGGCAATTTCCTGCTGCTGAACACCGGCGAGAAGATCGTGCGATCGCAGAACGGACTCTTGACCACGGTGTGCTACCAGTTCGGGGACGCGAAACCCGTTTATGCGCTTGAGGGTTCGATCGCCGTCACCGGATCGGCCGTGCAGTGGCTGCGCGATCAGCTGGGCATCATCAGCGGCGCCGCCCAGAGCGAGGCGCTGGCACGACAGGTCGAGGACAACGGCGGCGTCTACTTCGTGCCTGCGTTCTCCGGTTTGTTCGCGCCGTACTGGCGATCGGATGCGCGTGGCGCGATCGTGGGGCTGTCGCGGTTCAACACCAACGCGCACGTGGCCCGCGCGACGCTGGAGGCGATCTGCTACCAGAGCCGTGACGTCGTCGATGCCATGGAAGCCGACTCCGGCGTGCACCTCGAGGTGCTCAAGGTCGACGGCGGCATCACCGCCAACGACCTGTGCATGCAGATTCAGGCCGACGTGATCGGTGTCGACGTGGTCAAGCCCGTCGTCGCCGAGACCACAGCGCTGGGCGCGGCCTACGCAGCAGGGCTGGCCGTCGGGTTCTGGAAGAACCCCGACGATCTGCGGGCCAACTGGCAGGAGGGCAAGCGCTGGTCTCCCACGTGGAGCGAGGACCAGCGCACCACCGGCTACGCGGGTTGGCAGAAGGCGGTGCAGCGAACCCTCGACTGGGTCGACGTCCAGTGACTTCGGCGTGATTCGTCACGCTGAGCGTTACCGATCACGCCGAAATCGCAACTAGGCGAGGGCGTCCAGCTGGGACTTCACCTCGGTGGGCAGTTCGATGTCGGCGACGGCCAGGTTCTCCTCGAGGTGCTCCACGGACGACGTGCCGGGGATCAGCAGCACGTTCGGCGCCACCGACAGCGTCCACGCGAGCGCGATCTGTGCCGGGGTGCGGCCCAGATCGACGGCGGCCTGCTTGACGGCGGGATTGCCCAGCACGGGGTTGTCGGCATTGAAGGCGGAGCCCAGCGGGAAGAAGGGCACGAACGAAATGTCGTGTTCAGTGCAGAAGTCGAGGACCGGTTGTGAGGTGCGGTCGACCAGGTTGTATGCGTTCTGCACGGTGACGATCTCCGTGCGCTGCAACGCAATCCGCAGATGTTCGAGACTTATGCTGCTGAGTCCGATTCCGGTGATCAGCCCTTCGTCGCGGGCCGTGATCATGGCCGTCAGCTGACGGTCGAACAACTCGCTGTCGAGATCGCCGGGGCTGCTGGGATCCTCACTCGTCACGCGGAGGTTGACCGCGGCGAGCTGATCGACACCGAGGGTTTGGAGGTTCGTCTCGATGTCGGCACGCAGATCGTCGGGCTGGTGCGCAGGAACCCACGCGCCCGTGTCGTCGCGCCGTGCCCCGACCTTGCTGACCAGCGCCAGGTTCTCCGGATACGGGTGCAGTGCTTCGCGGATGAGTTGATTGGCGACGTCGGGGCCGTAGAACTGTGCGGTGTCGATGTGGTCGACGCCCAACTCGACGGCCCGCTTGAGTACCGCGATCGCCTGATCGTGGTCGCGCGGTGGCCCGAAGACACCGGGTCCTGGGAGCTGCATGGCGCCGAACCCGACGCGGTTGACCGTGTACTGGCCCAGCTGAAAGGTCGTCATTGGGTCAGGCTATCGACGTCGCGACTTCGGCGTGATCGGTCGCGTTGAGCGCAACCGATCACGCCGAAAATCACGTACGGGTCAGTAGGTGGGGTTGAAGAAGTCAACGCCACCGACCGGGCACTCGACCTTCGCCTTGCACGTGGTGCCAGTCTGGATGCCCGGAAACCACAGCTTGTCCGCGATCGTCGCCCCGATGACGGACTTCGTACGAGTGCGTTTGGTGAACATGTCGTGCTCCTATGTGTGGTCGCCGCCCCGGTTGGGCCGCTTGCACACATAAGAGCCACGCTCTCCAGTTCTCTTACACTTTTTCGACGCGATCATTCCTCGCCGAGGATCTGATAGATCTCGCGGCGCGCATTGTTGACGATGTCGACGATGCGCTGCTGCTGCTCGCCCGAGGCGGCGTGCGCCGACTGGGCGACTGCGCCCATCAGCTGGCCGACGGCTGCGCGCAGGCTCACCGCGCCGGGGTCGGCGCCTTCGGTGATCTCATCCCACGGTGCCGTCTCGATCTTCTCGACGGCGGCGCGGCCGTCGTCGGTGAGCTCGAAGAGCTTCTTGCTTCCGTCGGACTCGGTCGCGACGATCAGGCCCTCGTCGACGAGCAGCTGCAGCGTCGGGTACACCGAGCCGGGGCTCGGCTTCCACAGTTGCTGGCTGCGCTCGGCGATCTCCTGGATCATCTCGTAGCCGTGCATCGGCCGGTCGGTGAGCAGCTTGAGGATCGCGGCACGCACGTCACCGCGCCTGCTGCGTCCGCCGCCACGGGGTCCGCCGCGGCGGCCTCCGCGAGGTCCACCGGGTCCGCCGGGGCCGAAGCCACCGGGACCGAAGCCGAAGCCACGACCCGGGCCGAAGCCTCCTGGGCCGAAGGCCGGTCCGAAACCGAAGCTGGCATCGCCGCCGCCGCGGTGTTCACGGACGTGGTCGCGGAAGTCGCGACGGGCTTGTCTGCGCTGTTCGTGCTGGACGCGGCGGTCAGTGGGACCGAATCCGAATCCTGGGCGGCTCACGTAGGGGCTCTCGAATTGACCCTCGGGGGGTCCTTCATTGAATGGGGTGTTCATGTCTGTGTCCTTCTTTCGACTGGAAACGCCGAAATGCGCTTCCGATACGTCGACGATATATCGGAAACTATCGCGATGCAACTACTAATCTGAACTCAGTCGTCGGCCCGCTCGTCGATCGCCTTGATCAGCCAGCGCGCCCACTGCGCCTCCATGACGGCGTTTTGCAGGCCGTACTCCAGCGCTGCGCGGCCGTAGAAGTCTTCGCCACTTTCGCACCAATCGATCGAATCACGAAGGTGCTCGAGTCGTTTCAGCTCGGAGTCGGCGTGCTCGGCGAAGGCCGTGACGTACGTGCGGGCGTCCTCGACCGGGATCTCGTCGAGCAGGAAGACGCGCAACAGGTCCGGCCTGCGCGAGGCCGGATCGTCCTGCGGGCTGGTGATCCAGCGCACCAGTTCGGCCCGGCCCGCGTCGGTGACGCGATACTCCTTGCGGCCGCGCGGGCCGACGTCGGAGACCTCGATCAGGCCGCTGGCGGCAAGCTTGTTGAGCTCGCCGTAGAGCTGACTCTGGGTGGCAGGCCATACGTTCGCCATCGACTTCTCGAAGCGTTTGAGCAGGTCATAGCCACTGCCGGGGTGCTGTGTCAGCATTCCGAGTGCTGCGATGCGAAGGCTCACCGGAAAAGCGTACGGCCCGACATTCCAATTGTGGAAGGTCGGGCCGTAGCGCGTGTCGGATCAGACGGTTGCCTCGGCAGGTTCGCTCTCGGTCAGCGGCGACATCTTCCACGGGCCGCGCGTGGCCAGCACGTAGTACAGGGCGAAGGCCACCCCGCAGCCGATGAACCAGCTGTACTGCGACGCACCGGCCATTCCGAACACGATGCCGCCGAGCAGCACGGGTGCCATGGCCAGAATCGCGCCGACCAGCGTCGCGGCCACCGCGGCCGGGTTGTAGCCGTTCTTGTACCAGTAGTTCGCGGTCTTCGACATGGTGAACAGGTCGTCGACGACGATCTTCTGCTTGCGGATCAGGTAGAAGTCCGCGAGGAGGACGCCGAACAGCGGGCCGATGAACGCGCCGAGGGTCTCCAGTGTGTAGTGGATGACCTCCGGGTTGCTGTACAGATTCCACGGCGTGAGGAGCACCGAACCGACGGCGGCGATCATGCCGCCCATCCGCCAGCTGATCTTCTGCGGGCTGACGTTGGAGAAGTCGAACGCGGGCGAGATGAAGTTGGCCACGATGTTGATGCCGATGGTGGCGATGGAGAACGTCAAGGCGCCCAACACGATTGCGGTCACGCTGTCGATGCGTGCGACGGTCTGCACCGGGTCGGTGAGCAGCTCGCCGAATACCGGGACCGTCGCGGCCGCCGTGATGACGACCAGCAGCGAGAACACCAGGAAGTTGACCGGCAGGCCGAGGAAGTTGCCCTTCTTGACCGCCTTGAAGCTCTTGCCGTAGCGGGCGAAGTCGCCGAAGTTGAGCATCGGGCCGGAGAAGTAGGACACCACCAGTGCGATCGCGCCGAGCATGATGACCAGCGAGTT
Source organism: Mycobacterium sp. AZCC_0083 (assembly GCF_014202335.1). Classification (GTDB taxonomy): domain Bacteria; phylum Actinomycetota; class Actinomycetes; order Mycobacteriales; family Mycobacteriaceae; genus Mycobacterium. Next base: position 134,120 of record NZ_JACHGP010000010.1, read on the forward strand.
GCCCTTCTTCTCGCCACCGAGGTTCAGGCTGACGTGCCAACCGGACTTCCACAGCAGGTAGCCGCACAGGATGAACATCACGACGTAGACGGCGGGACCACAGAAGTCGATGAACTTGCGGATCGACTCCATGCCGCGCCAGAACACGGCTGCCTGCAGGATCCACAGCAGCGTGAAGCTGCCCCAACCGAGCAGCGACAGGCCGGTGAAGCCGTACTGCTCGACGTCGGCGTAGGGGGCCAGCCCGGGGAACAGCTTGAGCAGCACGATGTCGAGCGCCGCCGAGGCCAGGTAGGTCTGGATGCCGTACCACGCCACGGCGATCAGACCGCGGATGATCGCCGGGATATTGGCCCCGAGCACGCCGAATGGGCTGCGGCACACCACGGGATAGGGCACCCCGGCCTGCTGGCTGGGCTTGGCGACCAGGTTGCACAGGAAGTAGACGATCGTGATGCCCACCAGCAATGCAATGAGTACCTGCCAGCTGGCAAGGCCGAGCGCGAACAGGCTGCCGGCGGTGACGTAGCCGCCGACGCTGTGTACGTCCGACATCCAGAACGCGAAGATGTTGTAGGACGACCAGGTCTGCTTGCCAAGCGGCGCAAGGTCTTCATTGGTCAGCCGAGGGTCGTAGTCGGGCTTGATGACTCCGGCGCCCACCGGATGCCCTGCGGCTTCGACGATGTCGCCGGCGCCGATCTTGGCGCCCGGCGGTTGATCCTTGAGTTCGGTCATGTCGACGGCTTCCTGTCATCACAGTGCAGTGGATGCAGGAAACCTAGCCACGGCATATTTCGTAGCCGTTGCCTCAAGAATATATTTTCGTCAGCTACCGATCCGGCTCGATGAGGCCGCTACCTGGGGGAAGGGTGGCGACCACCCGGTTGAGGTTGTGATGGTGCACCGTTGCTGCGGCGAGCAGTCGGTCGACGTCGCGGCTCGTGAACGCGTCGAGCATGACTTGGTGGTCCTGGTGCAGTCGTGCCCTATCGGCGGTCTCGACGTGCACCATGACTTGGACGGGTTCGGTTATGTTCCAGGCTGATTCGAGCATGTGCATGAGGCGCAGCATGCGGGAGGGCCGGGTGAGGCCGATGTGGAATTCACGGCTCTGCCGGTGGTAGGTCTGCGGGTCGTCTTGGCGCACCGCGATTTCCAGGAGCCGATTGATCTCGACGACGTGCGCGCGGTCGGCGTCGGTGGCGAGGTTCACCGCCGCTGCCAGCGCGGCGGACTCGAGCGTCTCGCGCACGATGTACATCTCGGCCAGCTCGCTGGCGGTCAGTTGCGCGACGGTATAGCCGACGTTGGGCTGATGCTGCACCAGCCCCTCGGCGCTGAGGGTCTTGAGGCTCTCGCGCACCGGGATGGCGCTGACCCCGAACAGTTCGGCGACGTCGCCGACGGGGATCGAGGTGCCCGGCGGCACCCCGCCGTCGAGGATCACCCGGCGCAGTTCGTCGACGATGGTCTGCTGTGAGGTGCCGTCGCCGTTCACCGCGAGTTTGAACAGCAGCGCTGAGTGGCGACGGCCCGGCATCCAGCGATCTTCCTACGTTTCCGCTCCGCGCGACGGACGAGCAGCGGGCAACGGCGGCGAAGACATCGATACTCCACTATTGACATGTCACTAAAGGAATGTCAGTCTGGAGCCACTACTTCTTCAGCCCAGGAGACTCAGATGACCGACACGAAGGATTTCTCGGCGACCGACCCGGCCGGACTGCCCGGTGAGGGCCAGTTCTTCCAGGTGGGCAACTACGCGCCCGTCGCCGACGAGCTCACCGAATATGCACTGCCCGTCGAGGGCGCCATTCCGCCCGAGCTGGACGGGTGGTACCTGCGCAACGGACCCAACCCGCGCCAGGCCACCGCCCACTGGTTCACCGGTGACGGGATGATCCACGGCGTCCGCGTCGAGGACGGCCAAGCCAAGTGGTACCGCAACCGGTGGGTGCGTACCGATAGCTTCATCGAGGACTTCCCGATCTACGGCCCCGACGGGTCGCGCAATCTTCGGGCCGCCAAGGCCAACACCCACGTGGTCAACCACGCGGGAAAGACCCTGGCGCTGGTGGAATCGTCACTGCCCTACGAGATCTCCAACGACTTGGAGACCATCGGCGCGTACGACTTCGGCGGCAAGCTGGTCGACTCCATGACCGCCCACCCGAAGATCTGCCCGACGACGGGCGAGCTGCACTTCTTCGGCTACGGCAACATCTTCGAGCCGCACGTCACCTACCACCGCGCCGACGCCAACGGTGAGCTGGTGATCAGCCGTCCCCTGGACGTCAAGGCGCTGACGATGATGCACGACTTCGCCCTCACCGCGCAGCACGTCATCTTCATGGACCTGCCGATCGTGTTCAACCTCGACGTCGCGATGAAGGGTGAGGGCGACATGCCCTACCGCTGGGACGACGCCTACGGAGCCCGGCTCGGTGTGATGCGCCGCGACGATCCGTTCGGCGAGGTGCGGTGGTTCGAGATCGACCCGTGCTACGTGTTCCACGTGGCGAACGCCCACGACTCCGTCGATGGGAAGTCGATTGTGCTGCAAGCAGTTCGCTACCCCGAGCTGTGGCGCAACGACGGTGGCTTCGACGCCGACGGCGTGCTGTGGAGCTGGACGATCGACATGGCGGCGGGCACGGTGAGCGAGCGTCAGCTCGACGACCGCAACATCGAGTTCCCCCGCATCGACGACAGACTCGCCGGCCTGCCCGCCCGCTACTCCGTGTCGGTCGGCGACCACAACTGGGTGCGCCACGACCTGCCGACCGGCGAGGCCGTCGAACACGACCTCGGCACCGGCGGCCCCGGCGAGGCGGTGTTCGTGCCATCCGGGTCGGGGACCGCTGACGAGAGCAACGGGTTCTACCTCGGATACGTCTACGACCCCGCGCGCGACGGCAGCGATCTGGTGATCCTCGATGCGTCCGACTTCGCGGGCCAGCCGGTGGCAACGATCCGCTTGCCGCACCGCGTGCCGTACGGCTTCCACGGAAACTGGATCAGCGCGTAGTCGGCAGGTGCCGCCAGCCTCGGCAGCTATCGTGACCTGATGACTGTCAAGTGGCTCGACGATCCCGAGGCGCACGACTATGACGCGGCGACCGACTACCTCACGATGGTCGCGGAACCCGACATCGTCGCGCGCACGGTCGACGCGCTCAAGGGTGAAAGTACGATCTTCCGCAAGGCCAAGGACATCCTGCGCGCGGCCGAGCTGGCGCTGTTGACTGAGGAAAACCTTCACGTCAAGAATGACCTCGCCAAGATCGACGCAGGCAAGAAACTGTCGCCGATCCTCTTGGTACGCGGTGACTTCCGGACGGCGACGCCGTTGCAGATCGCCGACGGATATCACCGGGTCTGCGCCAGTTACTTGACCGACGAGAACACCCCGATCCCATGTCGGCTGGTGTCCTGGCAGCTGCGATGACCCGCTGAGATGTCGGGGTTCGGGTTCGGCACGCTGGCGCTATTGGCCGTCATCGGCATGGCCGGGCCGTTGCTCGCTGCGGTGCCGCGGCTCGGCATCCCGGTCGTCGTCGGTGAGCTCGTCGCCGGGATCATCATCGGCAGAACCGGATTCGGAATCGTCGACGCATCCGACCCGACGTTCACGCTGCTCGCCAACGTCGGCTTCGCGCTGGTGATGTTCGTCGTCGGCACGCACGTTCCGGTGCGCGACACCACGTTGCGCGCCGACTTGCCGAAGGCACTGCTGCGAGCCGTGCTCGTCGGTGCCGTTGCTGCTGTCCTCGGCGTCGTACTGGCCAGCGTGTTCCACACGGGACATGCGGCGCTCTACGCCGTCCTGATGGCGTCGTCATCGGCCGCGCTGGCACTGCCGGTGATCGACTCGCTCGGGCTCGCAGGCCCGAAGGTCCTCTCTGTCACCGCGCAGATCGCGATCGCCGACGCCGCGTCGATCGTGTTGCTGCCGTTGGTGATCGACCCCAGCCGAGCCCCTCGGGCAGCGCTCGGCGCGTTGGCCATCGTCGGCGGTGCCGCGGTGTTGTACGTGGTGCTTCGATACTTCGAGCGCAGCGGCCACCGCAAGCGGCTGCATCACTACTCCGAAGACCGCAGGGAGGCGCTGGAGCTGCGGATCAGCCTGATCAGCCTGTTCTCACTCGCGGCGCTGGCCGTCGCCACCCACGTGTCGATCATGCTGGCGGGATTCGCTCTCGGCATGGTGATGTCGGCGGTCGGCGAACCCCGCAGGCTCGCCCGCCAGCTGTTCGGCATCACCGAGGGCTTCTTCGGGCCGCTGTTCTTCGTGTGGCTCGGCGCCTCGCTGCAGGTGCGCGAACTCGTCGACCATCCCGACTTCATCGCCCTCGGAATCGGGCTCGGTGTCGGCGCGGTGCTCGCCCACTGCGCGGCCAGGGTGCTCGGTCAACCGCTGGCCCTCGCCGTGCTGGCGGCGGCACAGCTCGGCGTCCCCGTCGCGGCGGCCACGCTCGGCATCGAGCGGAACCTGCTGGCGCCAGGCGAGCCGTCGGCGCTGATTCTCGGCGCGCTGATCGCCATCACGGGCACCTCGATCGCAGGCACCGTGGCCAAGCGCCGCCAGAAGGCTTGAGCTACTGCGGATCCCGAACCGGCGCCGCGGCGTGAACGGCGGCCTGGATGGCACTCGCCACGGCGGGATCGGCGACGAACAGCAACTCATCACCGGCTTCCAGCACGTCCGACGGCTGGGGCACGATGACCCTGCTGCCGCGAACCACGGTGACCAATACCGTGTTCGCAGGCAGCCCCAACTCGTCGGCCCGACGACCGACGAGCGGATTGTCCTCGGGCAGAGTCAGTTTCGCCACGTCGGCCTGTCCGTGTCCGAGTCCCATCAGGCGCACGACGTGGCCAACGTCGATGGCGCCCTCCACCCCAGCGACCATGGCGCCCGGCGCCGAGACGGCCACGTCGATGCCCCACCCCTTGGTGAATAGCCACTCGTTCTTCAGGTCGTTGATTCTCGCGACCACCCTTGGCACGCCGAACTCGGACTTGGCCAGCAGCCCGATCACGAGATTCGCCTTGTCGTCACCGGTGGCCGCCATCAGGACGTCGCACGTCTGGACCCCGGCTTCCTCCAATGACGCCAGCTCGCAGGCGTCGGCGATCAACCAATCCGCGTCGGGAACCGAGTCGGGTTCGTAGTGCGCGCGCAGGTGTTCGATCAGCAGGATCTTGTGTCCGTTGTCCAGCAGTTCCCGCGCGACGGATCGGCCGACCTTGCCTGCACCGGCGATCGCAACGCGCAGCTGCCCTTCCTTCACCGGGCCATCTTGACTCATCGAGGTCGGGCACGAGCGCCCACCGGCGGACGTCGCACTGTTTTACTGGCAGCACACGCGCCGAGGGCAGGAACGAAATGAGCTTGGAACAGCTGTATCTGGCATTGCTAGTCGGCGGCTTCGTGCTGCTGGCCAGCATTGTCGGCACCCGGGTGGCGACCCGGGTGGGTTTTCCCAGCCTGCTGCTGTACCTGCTGGTCGGTGTCGTCATCGGCGAGGACGGGCTCGGCCTCCAGTTCGACAACGTCGAACTGGCCCGCAACATCGGCACGGTTGCGCTGGCGGTGATCCTGGTCGAGGGCGGATTGACCACCCGATTCGCCGACGTCCGCAGGGTGCTGGCACCCGCGGGCGTTCTCGCCACCGTCGGCGTCCTCATCAGCACGGCGATCACCGCCGCAGGCGCGCACCTCCTGCTCGACATGGACTGGCAGCTGGCGCTGCTCCTCGGAGCCATCGTGTCCTCCACCGATGCGGCCGCGGTCTTCTCGGTCCTGCGCGTGCTGCCCTTGCCGCGCCGGGTTGCCGGCCTTCTCGAAGCCGAGTCCGGGTTCAACGACGCTCCTGCGGTCATCCTCGTGCTCATGTTCAGCGCGCTGCCGTTCGTGCTCGAACCGGAGAGCGCCGTGGCGGGCATCGTGTACGAGTTGGTCGCCGGCTGCGCGATCGGACTCGCATTCGGTTTCCTTGGCGCGATGGCGCTGCGTCGGGTTGCCCTTCCTGCCTCCGGGCTCTACCCGATCGCGACGTTCGGGCTGGGAATGGTGGCGTTCGCCGCTGCGGGCACCGCGCATGCCAGCGGTTTCATCGCCGCGTATCTGGCTGCGGTGGTGCTCGCGAACTCGGGCCTGCCCCATCGGTCGGCCACCAGGTCCTTCGCCGAGGGACTCGGCTGGCTGGCCCAGATCGGCCTGTTCGTCCTGCTCGGCTTGCTGGTGGACCCGAGCGAGCTGGCAGCCGATGTCGTGCCGGCGATCGTCATCGGTCTGGTGCTGTTGCTCGTCGCCAGGCCACTGTCGGTGATCGGCTCACTGGCCGGGTTTCGCGTGCCGTGGCGCGAGCAGACGTTTCTGTCATGGGCCGGACTGCGCGGCGCGGTCCCCATCGTCCTTGCGACGTTTCCGATCGTGGCGGGGGTGCCCGACAGCTATCGGCTGCTAAACATCGTGTTCATCCTGGTGGTGGTGTTCACCCTGGTGCAGGGTCCGAGCCTTCGCCCGATCGCCCACGAGTTGGGCCTGATTCCGCGTGACTCACCCCGCGAGATCCAAGTCGAATCCGCGCCGTTGGACGTGCTCGAAGCCGAGCTGCTGACGCTGAAGGTGCGCCCGTCCTCCCGGCTGCACAACGTGACGGTCGTCGAACTCCGGCTGCCCGACCCGAGCGTGATCACGCTGATCATTCGCGACGGCCACACGTTCGTCCCGCTGCCCGACACCAGTATCGCGGTCGGCGACGAGCTGCTGATCGTTACCACGTCGAAGACGCGGGCCGCCGCCGAACGCAGACTCCGTGCCGTCAGTCGGCGGGGCAAGCTGGCGTACTGGTTCAACGAGTACGGCGACGCCGACTGACGTTGCGCGCTACTGCAATCCGTTGGACAGGATGATGGATTCGCCGGTCTGGCAGCGACCCTGGTCGGAGACCAGGTACAGCACGGCGTTCGCCACGTCCTCGGGTTCCAGCAATCCGGGCCGAGGGCGTCCCCGCTGGAACATCTCCTCGACGTCGGCACGGCTCGGGTTCTCGAGATCCGGCCGGATCATCCGGTACGTCCCAGGGTTGTGGATCATCGGCGTATTCACCCCGGAGGGCAGCACCGCGTTGACCGTGATGCCGTGTTCGGCGACCTCGCAGGCCACCGACTTCACCAGCGCGACCACACCGGCCTTGGCCGCCGCGTAGTGGCCTGAGTTGGTGGCCCCCGTGCCTGCGACGATCGACGACGTCGCGACGAGTCGCCCCGCACCGCGCTCGATCATGTGAGGCAGGACCGCCCGGAACGTGTTGAAGACACCGGTGAGGTTGACGTCGAGCATGGTCTGCCAGCGCTGCGCGGACATCGTTGCGATCGGGGCGCTGCTTGCGATCCCGGCGTTGGCGATCGCCACGTCGATCCCGCCGAAGGCGTTGATCGCCTGCGTAATCACGTCCTGCATCGCCGCCAGGTCGCGGACGTCGGCGGTAATTGCCAGACAACGCCTGCCGAGGGCCTGCACGGCCTGAACCGTCTGCTCGAGATCGGCGGGCGTAGCCAGCGGATAGTCCACTTCCTCAACGGGAGCGGCGACGTCGCACACCACGATGTCGGCGCCTTCACGCGCCAGCGTCGTCGCGTGTGCTCGGCCCTGCCCGCGGGCGCCTCCGGTGATGAAAGCGGTCCTTCCTTCGAGTGCAGCCATGCGGTTGAGACCTCGAGGTCACGCAAAAGTCATCGTGCTAGGCCGTCGCGGCGGTCATGCCCCCGTCGCTTCGCTCGCCCCCACGTCCGTGCGGTAGGTGTTCGGGCTGACGCCGTATGCGCGCTTGAACGCGCTCGACAGCGCGAAGGGCGTGCCGTAACCCACCTGTCGCGCGATGGCGGCGATCGTGGTCCTGCTGGACCGCAGCATGTCGGCGGCCATTGCAAGGCGCCAGCTGGTCAGGAACGCGATCGGGGGCTCGCCCACCTGATCGGTGAACCGGCGGGCGAACACCGCGCGGGAATTGCCAACTGCGGCAGCCAGATTCGCCACCGTCCACGGATGGCTCGGATTGTTGTAGATCAGCTTGAGCGCTCGTCCCACCACCGGATCACGCTCGGCATGCCACCACGTCGGCGCGTTCTCGCCGCGATCGAACCAGGCGCGCAGCACCGCGATCAGCAAGACGTCGAGCAGCCTGTCCAGGTACGCCTCCTGGCCGGGCCCGTCCAGCCCGGCCTCTTCGGCCAGCATGCCCACCAGTGGGCTGTTCCAGTCGTCGGAGCGCAGTACCACCACCGCGGGCAGCGCGGCCAGGAGTCGATCACTGACCTCGCTGCGACCCTCGTAGGCGCAGATCACCGACGTCGTCGTGCCGGACGCACTGTTGCCCCACGTCCGCACGCCAAGCGACATCTCGAACCGGAGATCTTCACCCGACAGCGTGGTGCAGCGCTGGCCAGGATGGATCACGACCATCGGCGTCGTGCCGGGATCGTCGGCGAACAGGTAGTACTCGGTGCCACGGGCCAGCGCGACGTCCCCCGGGTTCAACCAGGTGGTACCGCTGGACTCCCCGACGATCACGGCACTGCCACCGGTCTGGCAGATGAGCGTCAACGCCTCGTCTCGGATGCTCATCGACCACGGCGGATCCATCTTCATCCTGAGCACGAAGGCGCCGCGGGCCCGAACCCCGTCGAGCAACCCGACGACCGCATCCACGCGCCGAATGCTAGACGATCAGACATGCTCTCGAGACGGAAAGCGATGGATCGTCTCGTTTTCCCGCGGTTTACTACCAGTCATGAACATCAGCCTCGTTGTCATCCTGATCATCGTCGCGGCGATCATCAACGCCGCCGCTGCCGGAATGATGTACGTGTTCTCGACCTTCGTCATGCGCGGACTGGATCGCACCGGTCCCATCCAGGCGATCACCGCGATGCGAGGTATCAACGCCGAGGCGAACTCGAGCCCTGCGTTCCTACTGGTGTACTTCGGTGCAGCCGTGCTTGCCGCGGCGTTGGGTGTCGTCGCCGCACTTCAGCTTCACCAGGCGGGCAGCTGGTACCTGTTGGCCGGCGCCGTCTTCGGTGTCCTCGCGGCGGTGATCACGATGGCGTTCAACGTCCCGCTGAACAATCATCTCGACGGCGTCGATCCCGCCGGTCTGTCGGTCGCCGACGCCGCACGGGAGTGGCAGGCCTACCTGTCGACGTGGACGGCGTGGAACCACGTGCGGACCGCGACCGCGTTCGTCGGGGCCGCGCTGATGTTGATCGGCCTTCGGTACCGCTGACGTCCCTCAACACGATGGCGACGACCGCGGCCGCGATCAGGGTCAACAACCCCGCAATGGCCGCGGTCGGCGCAATCCCCGAGTCGAACGCCGCGCGCGCCGAGTCGAGCAGCCGCTCACCTGCCGCGGTCGGCAAGTTCTTGGCCACTACCGTCGCGCCACTGATGCTCTCCCCGGCGGTGATTCCCTGGGCCGACGAGAGGCCTTGGGGTACTTCCACGTTGGCCCGGTAGAACGCGGTGAAGATGGTGCCGAGCGTGGCCGTCCCGACCACGGCACCGAGCTCGTAGGCCGTCTCAGACACCGCGGACGCCGCCCCGGACTTGGCGGCGGGCACGGACGCGACGATGGTGTCGTTGGTGATGGTCTGCGAGATGCCGACGCCGAGTTCGAGCACGATGAACGACACCACCACCGCGACCACCGTCAGGTCGTGGCGGAACAGCAGGATCATCCCAAAGCCGGCCGATACCAGCAGGAGTCCGACCACTGTCAGCGTGTGCGGCGTGAACCACCTCATGAAACGCACGACCCCGATGCCCGCGACCATCGACAGGACGGCACCTGGCAGCGTCACCAGGCCGGCGGCCAATGGGGAGAGTCCGAGCACCAGTTGCAGGTGTTGCGAGATGAAGAAGATGAACCCGATGAGTCCGACGATGGAGAGGAAGTTCGCGAGGATCGACGTCCAGAACGGGGCGTAGCCGAAGAGCTTGATGTCGAGCATCGGTGTGGCGCTGCGGTTCTGGCGTCGGACGAACACCACGCCAGAGCCGACGCTGATCACCAGCGCAGCGGCGATGACCCACGACAGCCCGTCGTGCGCTGCCGTCTTGATGGCCCAGACGAGCGGCAGCATCGCCGTCAATGACAGCAGCACACTGAATGGGTCGAGCGGACCTGGACTCGGGTCGCACGACTCAGGCACCAGCCGCGGCGCCAGCACCAGCAGCGGCAGCAGGATGGGGACGGCAACGAGAAACACCGCACCCCAATGGAAGTGCTCGAGCAGCACGCCGCCGATGATCGGGCCGAGGGCCGAGCCCGCGGTGAAACACGAGGCCCAGATCGCGATCGCGAGCCTGCGCGATGACGCGTTGGTGAAGATATTGCGGATCAGCGACATCGTCGACGGCATCAACATGGCGCCGAAGATGCCCAAGACGGCCCGAGCGGCGACCAGGTAACCCGCACTCGGCGCGAACGCCGCAGCGGCGGACACCACCGCGAAGCCGGTCGCGCCGATCATCAGCATCCTGCGCCTGCCGATCCGGTCGCCCAGACTGCCCATCATCACCAGCAGCGTGGCAAGCACCAACGAGTACACGTCGACGATCCACAGCTGCGTCGGTGCCGACGGAGTGAAGTCCTGGGCGATGCTCGGCAACGCGAAGGCAAGGATGGTGTTGTCGACGGCGATCAGCAGCACGGGCAGCAGCAACACCGCGAGCGCGAACCACGCGCGGCGGGGTGTGCTGGCAGACGTCGGGATGGCGTCGACCCGGGTCGACATGATGTGACTCCTAGAACTATGAAGGGTTGAAAGCGGTTTGGTTCAGTCTTGATTCGGGTTGATGGTGCCCTCGGTGAGGCTGGCCATGATGGCGTCGACGATCTGAACGCGCGGGGCGCTGTTGCGCTTGACTGCGTCGTAACCGGCCGACAGCAGGGCCCAAAACACCAACCGTGGCCAGTCGGGTGGACCGGCCGATCCCCGAGTCGACACCCGGTTGAGCACGTCGACGATCGCCTCGTCTCCGGTGTCGAGCAGCGCCGCCAGGTCCGGGTCGGCGAGGATCGATGGCTCGTTGAAGACGAACGGGATGATCTGCCCGAGATCGAGCTGGCACTCCACGACCCGGCGCAGTGCCTCGACCGGGGGTCCGCAGTCGGGTTCGGCGTGTTCGATCGCGGCGTTGCTCAGCTCGTGCACGTGTCGGGCGAGCGCCCTAAGGAGGTCCGAGCGCTCGGCGAAGTATCGGTGCAACGTGCTGCGGCCGACGTCGGCGGCGGTCGCGATGTCGGCAAGTGAGGCGACCGGGTTGGTCGCGAGCACCGACATCGCTGCGTCGAGGATCGCCTTGCGGGTCCGCGAACGCGAGCCACCATCATTCGATACCGACATGTGCCTAAATGTAGCACACACTGCCCAAAATGGGACATTGATGTCCCATTTTGGTTAGCTCGGCGGTGTGAACCCGCCGGAATCGGTCGTACTTGGCGAGACCGGCTGCTGATACCCCGGCCCTGGCGGCGGACCCCATTGTGTTGATGGTGGTGGCGGGGTCGATTGCACTGGCGCCGAGCCCCACTGCGGAGGCGGCGCGACCGGCGTCGGCCGCTGCAGCCGGGCCAACTCCCTGCGGTGCCGCTCGGCAAGCACCGCGGCCAGCACCAACTGCGGGGGCGTGCCCGGCGGAGGGGGAGGGGAAATCTGCACCACCACCTCGGAGCAGATCCGGTAGGCGATCTGGTCCCGCATGCCTGGGTCCAACTGAGTTGCCCTCGACAGGAACTGGCGGGCCCGCTCTGCGGTCTCGGGGGCCAGACCGGACAACTGCAGCGACGACGCCCACCACGCCATCGACGCCGGCATCTGCGGCGGCGGGCTGAGCTTTGGGGCGCGTTCGCTGATCACCATGGTGCCTGCGAACACGTCGCCGACACGCTTGCCCTTGGACGACACCATGCTGCAGATCACCGCGGGGCCGCCGGCCAATATCCAGAATTCCACAAAGCCGGAAAGCCCGCGAAACAGCGCCTGCCGGAAGCGTTCCGGCCCTCCGTCGTCGGAGACCACGCGCAGGCCCATTGCCATCTTGCCGAGGGAACGGCCACGCGTCGCGGTCTCGAAGACGACCGGATACCCGACGGTCGCCAGCACCGTGAAGAGAATCAGCACGGCCGCCGACGCCGCGGTGTCCAGATCGGACAACGTGACCGCCCACAACACGATGCCGAGGACGTAGGCGACGAACACGACGGTGATGTCGATGAACGCCGATACCGCGCGGACGGGCAACTGCGCGATCTGAACGTCGAGAACCACCGCGTCGCCCGTGACCAACGGTTCCGGCTGGGCCACCATGCAAGAGACGCTACTAGCATTCCAGGGGTGGATGTCGACGCGTTCGTGCTGGCACACCGCCCGACCTGGGACCGGCTCGAGCAATTGGTCAAGCGGCGCCGCAGCCTGACCGGAGCCGAAGTCGACGAACTGGTCGACCTGTATCAGCGGGTATCGACCCACCTGTCGATGGTGCGCACGGCGTCGTCGGACTCGGTGCTGGTCGGCAAGTTGTCGGGGCTGGTGGCCAAGGCACGCGCCGCGGTCACCGGCGCGCACGCGCCGCTGTCGCGGGAGTTCGTCCGGTTCTTCACGGTGTCCTTTCCCGTGGTGGCTTACCAGGCGTGGCGGTGGTGGCTCGGGACTGCGGTTGCCTTCCTCTTCGTCACCGTGCTGGTCGCGGTATGGATGTCCGGGAACCACGAAGTGCAGAGCGCGCTGACGACCCCCGGCGAGATCGACCAGATCGTGAACAACGACTTCGCCGCCTACTACAGCGAGAACCCGCCCGGGTCGTTCGCAATGCAGGTGTGGCTGAACAATGCGTGGATTTCGGTGCTGTGCATCGCCTTCGCGGTCGTGGGTGGCCTACCGATTCCGGCCCTGTTGTTCCAGAACGCCGCCAACCTCGGGGCGATGGCTGCGTTCATGTTCGACGCGGGCAAGGGCGACGTCTTCCTCGGGCTGCTCACGCCCCACGGTCTGCTCGAGCTGACGGCAGTATTTCTGGCCGGGGCAGCAGGGATGCGGCTCGGCTGGTCGGTGGTGTCACCGGGTGACCGGCCGCGGGGTCAGGTGCTTGCCGAGCGGGGCCGTGCCGTCGTCTCGGTTGCGGTCGGAATGTTCGTCGTCCTACTGGTGTCGGGACTGATCGAGGCGCTCGTCACGCCGTCGGGGCTGCCGACGTTCGCACGCATCGCGATCGGCGTGACGGCCGAGGTCGCGTTCATCGGCTACGTGGTGCACTTCGGGCGCAAGGGCGTCCGGGCGGGGGAGACCGGTGACATCGAGGACGCACCCGACGTGGTGCCGACGCGGTGATGCCCTACAGCTTGCCGCTGGCCTTCATCGCGAGGTAGCGGTCGGCCAGCGCGGGAGCCAGTGCCTCGGGTTCGGCATCGACGACGTCGACGCCGTGCCGCCGCAACCGCGTGGCGATCGACACCCGGTCGTTGCGCGCGCGTTCGGCCGCTGCGGCGTCGTACACCTGCGCCGCGTCGGAACGTCTGGCCGCCAGCTGGTCGACCCGCGGGTCGGCGACCGCGGCTATCAGCACGTGGTGCCTGGTCGATAGCTGCGGCAGCACCGCCATCAGGCCTTCGTCGAGTGCGGATGCGTTCAGGTCGGTCAGCAGCACCACGAGTGCGCGTTGACGAATGCGCCGCCGGACCGTGGCGACCATCGCCGCCGCGTCCGACTCGATGAGGGCGGGCTGGAGCGGCGCCATCGCGGTGACGAGCTGGGCCAGCAGTTCGGTGCGCGAGGCGTTGTACACACCCGCCCGCGGCACCCGGTCATGAGCGATGAAGTCGACGTGGTCGCCCGCGCGGGAGGCTAACGCCGCCAACAGAAGTGCGGCATCCATGGACCAGTCCAGTCGCGGCCAGCCGCTCGGGTCGCTTGCCGTGGGGTCGACGCCGACGCGCCCGGCCGACGTTCGCCCGGTATCGAGGACGATGACGACGCGGCGGTCGCGTTCAGGACGCCACGTCCGCACCACGACGTCTGCGCGGCGCGCGGTGGCGCGCCAGTCGATCGACCGCACGTCGTCGCCGACCACGTACTCGCGCAGCGAGTCGAACTCGGTGCCCTGGCCGCGGATCAGCACGGGGATCATGCCGTCGAGTTCCCGCAGTTTGGCCAGCCGCGACGGAAGGTGCTTGCGGGACAGGAACGGTGGCAGGATCCGGACCTGCCAGGGCACCCGGTGCGAGCTCTGCCTGCCAGCCAGGCCAAGCGGACCCACCGAGCGGGCGGTCACCAGTGCCGACTCCTGATCGCCTCGGCGCATCGGCCGCAGCAGGGTATCGACCCGGAACCGGTGTCCCGCAGCGATGTCCACCGGGTGGATGCGCGGCTCCGCGCGGGCCGACGGCGCCCATGCGTCGCGAATCTGGCCGCGGAACCGACGCGATCCGGGGTTCTCCACGATCAGGGCGGTGGACACCGTCTCGCCCAGCCGCGCCGCAGTGTCACCGACGCGGCCGAAGCGCAGGTTGCGGGTGTTTGCGGCCAGCGCGACGTCCACGGCGACCACCAGGAGCAACAGCGTCAGCAGAACCACGAAGGCCGTTGCGGGCCAGGGAGATACACCGATCGGCAGCACGCAGATCAGTGCGATCAGGCCGGCGCGGCCGGTCAGCGCCACTAGCGCGGTACCGGAACCGAGGCCAGGATGCCGTCCAACACGCCGTCGGGGGTGGCGCCCTCGAGCTCGGCCTCCGGCCGGAGGGCGATCCGGTGCCGCAACGTGGGACGGGCCATCGCCTTGATGTCGTCGGGGGTCACGTAGTTGCGTCCCGACAGCCAGGCCCAGGACCGGGCCGTGGCGAGCAGCGCCGTCGAGCCGCGCGGCGACACCCCCAGCTGCAGCGACGGCGACTGTCTGGTCGCGCCGACCACGTCGACGATGTAGCCGAGCACCTCGTCGGCGACCAGAACACGAGACACCCCCGCGCGGGCCGCGGCGAGCTCGGCGGGGCCGGCCACCGGCTGCACGGCCGACAGGTCACGCGGATCGAAACCGTGCGCGTGCCTGGACAGGATCGCCATCTCCTGGTCCCTCGGTGGCAGTGGCACGTTGAGCTTCAACAGGAACCGGTCCAGTTGTGCCTCCGGCAGTTGGTAGGTGCCCTCGTACTCGATCGGGTTCTGGGTGGCGGCGACGATGAACGGGTCCGGCAGCGGCCTCGGCTCGCCGTCGACGCTGACCTGCCGCTCCTCCATCGCCTCGAGCAGCGCGGCCTGGGTCTTGGGCGGAGTTCGGTTGATCTCGTCGGCGAGAAGCAGATTGGTGAACACCGGACCGGAGCGGAACTCGAACTCCGCGGTGCGGGCGTCGTACACCAGTGAGCCCGTGACGTCGCCCGGCATCAGGTCGGGGGTGAACTGCACGCGCTTGAACTCCAACTGCAATGCCGCAGCCAGGGTGCGGACCAATAGCGTCTTCGCCACGCCTGGCACGCCTTCGAGCAGGACGTGGCCACGGCACAGCAGTGCGATCACCAGGCCGCTGACCACGGCGTCCTGGCCGACGACGGCCTTGCCGATCTCGTTGCGCAAGGCGCGCAACGCGTTCCGTGCTGCATCCTCGTCGGCTGTGGTGTCGGCGGGTGGATTCGGATTCACGACAGTGCGACCTGCCTTTCGATGTCGTCCAATTGGTTGGCAAGGTTGACCAGATCCGCGTCGCTCTCGGGCGGCGGACCGAACAGTAAGTGCCCCATAGCGTTCGGGTCGTCGCCGATCCTCTGGGAGACGGCCTGGACCACGGCGGTCGACTCCGCGTTGGGACCGAGCCCGAGGCGCGGCAGCATGCGGTGCAGGGCGGCGGTGCGCAGTGCCTCGGCGGCCCGGTCGCGTGCCCGCCGCGACCGGTATAGGCGACCGCGGCCCTCCACGGTTTCGGACGCGCGCACTACCACGGGCAGGTCTTCGGCGACCAGTGGGCCGACCCGGCGGCTGCGCCACAGGGCGACCAGGATCAACGCAACGCACAACTGCCCCACGACCCACTTGGCCCGGTCGGGGATCAGCTCGACGAGGCTCGAACCGCCGTGGGAGTCGGTCGCGTACTCCTGAGGTGCGTACCAGATGAGCCGAGGCCGGGTGCCAGCCAGGTTCATGGCGAGAGCGGCGTTGCCCTCCTCCAGCAGGCCCGCGTTCGTCATGAAGTCGGCGCTTCCAACGACGGTCATGATGTGTCCGCCCTCGGAGTAGCGGACCACCGCACCGCCGTAGCACCGGGTGAGCGCGGTGTCGCCCTTCGCCTCGTAGGTGCTGCTGACGCCGAACTGAGCCTTGCCGGCGCGGTTCGCCTCGGGCATGTCGCAATCCGGATTGCCGCCGAGAGTCGACGACAGGGCGATGCGAATCCCTGGGGCCAGCTCGGTCCGGGTTCGCGCAACGGGGTCGACGAGCAGTCGGTCACCGGGCACTTCGGCCAGCCGCCGCAGCCCGTCGTCGCTCAGGTACTGGGTTTCGGCGAGGACAATCAGGGTGTCGGGGCGCGCGGCGTTCTCGACGTCGGCGATCGACCCCGCTTCGACGACGTCGATGCCCTGACCGCGCAGCAGCGAGAGCAGCGCGCGGGCGCCGTCGGGGGAGGTGGACCCCGGCTCCATTGGTCCGCCAGGTGTCGGCGAGGTGAGAATGGTGGCCAATGTCGACGCCGCTGCGATGACGATGATTCCGAGCACCACCCACTTGACGGCACGCCAGCGCTGCACGACCGTCGGGCCGACGGCGGACGAGAGGTCTGTCATCGGACGTCGGCCCACACGTCGGAGGATCCGGATGCCGCCGTGGCGTCGGCCGCGGCCGGGGTGCTGAAGCGGAGGTGGTCGTCCAGGTCGGCGATCAGGCGGTAGCCCGACTCGGTGCCGGGACGCTCGCCGTAGGTGACGTCGTTGAAAGTCTCGGCGGCGCGCCGCAATTCGTCCGTCAAACCGGGGGTGGCCGCCCCGGCGTCACGCGCGAGTTCGGTCGCCGTGCGGCCGGGTACCGGGTTCAGCACACCCGTCTCCTCGAGGTGACGGGCGACCGCACGCAGGCGGTGGCGAATGGCCGCGGACCAGTTACCTTGCGCCGCAAGCTGTTCAGCTGTGGCCCGATGCTCGGCGGAGGTGAGTTCGTTCGTACCGAACAGCGCGGAGTCGCGACCACGGTTGGTGCGAATCGTCCGCATGGCGATCCGGACCGCGACTACCGCCGCAACCGCCACCAACAGCAAGATGACCGTCAGCGTGAACCAGCCGCCCGGTACCGATGACGCCTCCACGATCAGCTTGTAGACCAGTTGAGAGAGCCAATCCTCGAGGCGATCGGTCAGCGACCCCTTCGGATAGATCGGCTTCGACAGCTCGTTCTGGGCGGCGTCATGCGCGGCGTCCCGATCGATTTCGACTGACACGTCAGCGATGCGGCGTCAGCCACAGGTGGTCGGTGGAGTCGGCGGGTGTGCCCGGCGGGGTCGCGGCGCCCGACTGCAGGACGAGGTCGAACGCCTCGGCACGCATGCGCCGATCGGTGTAGAGGAGCACGACGACGCCCGCGTTGAAGGGCGAGGTGATGATCTGCCCGATTGCTCCGCCGATGGCCATCAGGATCAGTCCGATGATGGCACCCGTCATCGAGCCCGAGTCCATGACCAGCAGCAACTGACCACCGAAGGTGAACGGGACCGAGACCGCGCCGGCGATCATGCCCGACACCAATTGGCCGAGCGCGATGATGCCGAACACCCGCCAGAAGTCGTTCTTGACCAGTGCGAAGGACCGTCTCACTGCGGAAACGATGTCGAGGCGTTCGAGCACGATCAGGGTCGGGGCGAAGCTGAGCTTTACGCCGAGGTAGACGAGGGCAACGACCAGCGCCACGACCAGTGGGGCGCCGATGACGAACGCGGCCCCACCGTTGACGGCGGAGATGGTCGCGACGAGCACGCCAACCACGACCACGATGAGAATCACCGCGCCGAAGAATTCCAGGACGACGAACCCGATCAGGGCCAGCAGGCGTCCGCGCGCGCGCTGCCACGCTTCACCGATGGTGATGTGGGCCCCGAAAACCGCCCGGCCGACGACCACGGTGAGCAGACCGCTCAGCACGATCGTGGCGAGGCCCGTGGTCGCGACGCTGGCGAGGCTGGACAGCGACGATCCGATCAGGGCGGCGTCGGAGACGTCGTCGCCTGCGCTGACCGACGTCAACCCTCCGGTGGCGGCGAGCGGCCCGATCTGCATCACCAACGCGATGAGTTGGGCCACCACGACGACGGCCGTGGTCAGGCCGAGCGTGGCCTTCGGGTTCATCCGCACGTAGGCGATGGCGCCGTTGAAGATGTCGGACAGGCCGAGTGGGCGCAGCGGGATGACGCCGGGCTTGAGTGCGGGCGGTGGGCCCTGCGGGTACCAGGGCGGTGCGTAGCCGGGTGGTGGATAACCGGGCGGTGGATAACCCGGTGGTGCGTAGCCGGGCGGCGGATAGCCCGGTGGTGGGTAGCCCTGGTAGCTCGGTGGTGGGTAGTAGCCCGGTGGCGGGTACCCCGGCGGCGGCGGGCCGGCCGGAATGAACCCACCGGCATCCCTGCTGGCACCGTTGCTCATGCCCACCATCCTGTCGACAGCCGAGAAAATTGACAACGTGCACCCCACCCACCGCGTGCAGCCCTCGGCGTAGCGTCTCGCACATGGCGGAACTCAAGGACCGGCTGCGTGCCGACCTCACCACGGCGATGAAGGCCAGGGACAAGCTGCGCACGGGGACGCTGCGGATGTTGATCGCGGCGATTCAGAGCGAGGAAGTGTCCGGTTCGACACCGCGTGAGCTGACCGACGCCGACGTCCTCAAGGTGCTCGCCAGGGAGTCGAGGAAGCGCGGCGAGGCCGCCGAGATCTACGTCACCAACGGCCGTGGCGAGCTTGCCGCCAACGAGCGCGCCGAGGCCAGCGTGATCGACGACTACCTGCCGACGCAGCTCAACGACGATGAGGTGGCCAACGTCGTCAACACCGCCATCGCCCAGGTCGCCGAGGAGATCGGTGAACGCCCTCACGTGAAGCACATGGGCTTGGTGATGAAGGCGGCCACCGCGATTGCCGACGGCAAGGCCGACGGGTCTCGGCTCTCGGCAGCGGTGAAGGATCGGCTCTAAACCCAAGCGAGAGCGGTAGTCCGGCCGACGAAAACCCGTCGCGCCAATGGGGTGTGGTGTGGCACGTTGGCTCGACGTGAGTACTTCTACGACCTTGGCCCCGCTCGTACTGCGCAGCCCCACCGACGCCGACTGGGAGCAGACGTCGCTGTTGCACGGGGTCAGCTTCGGCCATTTCGAACACGCGGATACGTACGACGTGGCTCGGAGCTTGATCGCCGACGACGGCGCGGTCGTGGTGTGCGACGACGACGTAGTCGTTGGCATGGCGGCGTACTTCGACTTCGCGTTCACCGTTCCCGGGGGCGCCGTTGTACCGATGGCCGGATTGAGCATGGTTGGCGTCGCACCGACCCATCGCCGACGCGGCGTGCTGCGGGCCATGTACGTCGAGTTGCACCAGCGCATCGCCGATGCCGGGTATCCACTGGCAGGCCTGACCGCCAGCGAAGGCGGCATCTACGGACGTTTCGGCTACGGGCCGGCGACCATGGAGCGGGTGCTGACCATCGACCGGCGGTTCGCCAAGTTCCACGCCGACGCCCCCGACCCCGGCGGTGCGCGAATGATCCGGCCCGCCGAGCACGGTGACGCGCTGGCCGCGATCTACGACCGGTGGCGACGGCAGACACCGGGCGGGCTGCTGCGGTCACAGGGCTTGTGGGACGACTTGCTGGCCGACCGCGAGGACGACCGCGACGGTGGCACGGCATTGGTAGGGATCCTTCACGCCGACGGCTACGTGCTGTACCGGGTCTTTGGCAATGAAACGATGAGCGTGCACGTCGAGGAGTTCAAGGCCGTCACCACCGACGCGCACGTCGCGTTGACGCGCGCGCTGCTGGGACTGGATCTCGTGGAGACGGTGAAGATCTGGACGTACGCGCGGGATCCGTTGCCGTACTTGCTCACCGACAGCCGCGTGGCGCGCACCACGAAGTACGAGGACGACCTGTGGCTGCGGATCATGGACGTGCCAACGGCGCTCGAGGCGCGCGGGTACCAGGCCGACGTGTCGACCGTTGTCGAGGTGTCGGACCAATTCGCTGGCAGCGGTGGACGGTTCGCGCTCGACGTCCGCGATGGTCGAGCGCGCTGCACGCCAACCGCCGCGGCACCGCAGGTCTGGATGGATCTCGACGCGCTGGGGAGCCTGTACTTGGGAGTGCACCAGGTGGTGCCCCTTGCCACGGCGAACCGGGTGCGCGCCAACGATCCCACGGTGCTTGCACGCCTGGAGGCGGCGTTCCTCAGCGACGTCCCCGCCCACCTCGGCTTCGGGTTCTAGGACGCGGGTTTTCTTGTCGGGCCGATTGCGTCGATCCGGCGAGGAACTGCTCATGGTCGTCGTGATCGCGCATCTGGTTCGCGACGGTGTGGGTGAATGGTGCACTGTCACGTCGTGCGTTCTGCGATGAACACAAACTCGCGACCTGGGCGGTCAGGAGCGTCGCGCACCTCAAGCACTCGATAGCCAACGGCCAGCAAGCTCGATTCCACCTCGTCGCGACTGCGGAACCGGAGTGTCGAATCCGACGTGACGACAACGCCGTCCGACAGAAACCGGTAGGTATAGCGGAAGGAGACGAACGGCAGCCTCACCTCGGTGACCTCAAACGGCCCCCGTTCCACCAGTCCAATTCCGGGAACATCCAGAGTGACCTGGGGGGTGTCAGCGATCCATTCCTCCCAGGCCCGACGTTCTGGACGCCTGGTCTCGAACGCAAAATAGCCATGTGAGCGAAGTGCGGCATGGATGCCTTGGAGAGTCTGTGTCCAGGCGTCGTCAGTGAGAAAGACCTGCGCCACGTTCCCCGTCATCAGCGCTAGGTCGGCAGCGAGCGCTGGCAGTACCGCCTCCCGTCGCTTCGCTCGCCCCAGTGTCGTCGCGTCGCCCTGAACCCAGGTGATCCTTCCGGTTCGGTCCTTCGACTTCGCGACCTCGAGCGATGCCTCGGCCGGGTCGACACCCACGACAGTGCGGCCGCCGTGAGCGAGCAGGATCACGAGGCATCCTGTCCCGCAGCCGATGTCGAGCACACGGCCTGCGCCCAGTTCGTCGGCGATGTTGAGGTATGCCGTCAGATCGTCGCGTTCTGCATCAAAGGCGTCGTAGATGGGCGCGAGGCGATGGTGGGCAAAGATCGCATCAGGCACGCGGGGACTGTATCGGCGGTCGAGCGCTCCAGCGACAGGTTTTCGCTGTCGCCGACTGCACTACCGACTGTCGCGTGCCGACGCTCCCGGGAAGTCGCTGAAATCTCCTGCGGACCGGCTGCGGCCTGAAACAGAAAAGACCCCGACCGGAAACACCAGTCAGGGCCTCTCATCTGTCTCACGCGAGTCGGGGTGACAGGATTTGAACCTGCGACCTCTTCGTCCCGAACGAAGCACGCTACCAAGCTGCGCCACACCCCGCTAAAGCCACGACAGCGTATCGCACCGGGCGCATCGGAAGCCAAACGCCCAGTCCCCGTGACCGCGATCACGGGTAGGAGCGGGTGGGTCTGGGTAGACCGATGGCGCGACGCGGCACAGGCAGTCCCCAGGCGACACGAATCACTACGGTCCTGGGATCAATTTGGATGTCAGTGGCGTTGATCATCATGAGTGCGTCTACATCGCACGTTCAGCTGACGAAGGGGATCGAAATGACCGGGTTGGGAGCCGCACTCTACGGCGGGTTCTTCGCCCTTGCCGCGCTATGGCTGTTCATGACGTCCGACGCCGGAAGTGGCAGCAGCGACGATCAGGGCCAGAACCCGGAGCGTTCGAACTCGACCAACACGGCGGCAGGAGCCGAATCGTTCAGCCCGGATTGGGTCAGCCACTCCTGACTGAAGTAGGTGTCCGCGTAGCGGTCGCCACTGTCGGCGAGCAGCGTCACCACCGATCCACTGCGCTTCTGCGCCACCATCTCGGCCAGCAGGCCGAAAGCCCCCCACACGTTGGTGCCCGTCGACGGGCCCACGCGGCGTCCCAGCACCGCGCTGACGTGATGGGCCGCCGCAACCGATGCGGCATCCGGCACCACCACCATCCGGTCCACCACGTCGGGCAGGAACGACGGCTCGACGCGCGGCCTGCCGATGCCCTCGATGCGGGACGACACGCCCGTGACGACGTCGCGGCGGCCTTGCGCATAAGCCGGGAAGAACGCCGAGTTCTCCGGATCCACCACGCACAGCCGGGTGGCGTGGCGGCGGTAGCGGATGAACCGGCCGATGGTCGCGCTGGTGCCGCCCGTCCCCGCGCCCACCACGATCCACTCGGGGATCGGGTGCTGTTCCTCGCGCAACTGCTCGAAGATCGACTCGGCGATGTTGTTGTTTCCCCGCCAGTCCGTTGCCGCCTCGGCGTTGGTGAACTGATCGAGGTAGTGCCCGCCGGTCTCTTCGGCCAGCCGCTCTGCCTCCGCGTACACCTGCGATGACTTGTCCACGAAATGGCAACGGCCGCCTTGTGATTCGATCAGCGCGATCTTCGCCGAGCTCGTCGACGACGGCATCACGGCGATGAATGGCAGGCCGAGCATCGCCGCGAAATACGCCTCGGACACCGCCGTCGACCCCGACGACGCCTCGATCACGGTGGTGTTCTCGCCGATCCGGCCGTTGCACAGCGCGTACAGGAATAGCGATCGCGCCAACCGGTGCTTGAGGCTGCCGGTGATGTGGGTCGTCTCGTCCTTGAGGTAGAGCTGCACGTCTACGCCGTCACACCACGCCGATGGCAGCGGATACCGCAGCAGGTGGGTGTCGGCGCTACGTCGGGCGTCGGCCGCGATCAGTCGTACCGCGTCGTCCGCCCACGTGCGCGGGCGGCTGCGATCCGCGATGGAAGCCGGGTCGGTCACCTTGCCGAGACGGCCGGATGGGACACGCCCGCCCGTGCGCCCGCGTGGCCGCCACCGGTTGGTGCGGCCACCAGCGTCAGCATGGTCACCTCGGGCCTGCAGCAGAACCGCACCGGCGCGTACGGCGAGGTGCCGATGCCTGCCGATACGTGCAACTGCGTGTGGGCGCCCCAGCGGGACGGCCCCTTGGCCCGCGACCTGTCCAGCTCGCAGTTGGTCACCAGCGCGCCGTAGAACGGCAGGCAGAGCTGTCCGCCGTGGGTGTGTCCGGCCATCACCAGCTGATAGCCGTCGGCGGCGAACCGGTCCAACACCCGGGGTTCCGGTGAGTGGGTCAGGCCAAGCGTGAGATTGGCGGCGGGACTGGCGGGCCCGGCGACGGTTTCGTAGCGGTCGCGCTTGAGGTGCGGATCGTCGACGCCTGCAGCGGCGATCGTTTGGCCCTTGACCTCGATCTCGCGCCGCGTGTGGGTCATGTCCAGCCAGCCGCGCTCGGTGAACGCCGCGCGCAGGTCCTGCCACGGCAGAGGCTGGCCGGTGACCCGCCGCGACGGGTTGAAGAGATAGTTCGCCGGGTTCTTCGGCTTCGGAGCGAAGTAGTCGTTGCTGCCGAACACGAACAGACCCGGCACCGACAGCAGGTCGCCTAGCGCCTGCACGACCGACGGCACGGCCTTCGGGTGCGCAAGGTTGTCGCCGGTGTTGATGACCAGGTCGGGAGCCCAGCCGGCGAGTTCGCGCAACCACGCCTGCTTGCGGCGCTGCCCAGGACGCATGTGGAGGTCACTGAGGTGCAGCACCCGGAAGGGCGAGGATCCCGGGGCCAGTACCGGCATGGTCAGCTCACGCATCACGAACGCGTTGCGTTCGATCAGTGACGCGTATGCGATGCCTGCGACCAGCGAGCCTGCCGCTGCCGCGGCCGTGTTCTTTGCGCGGTTCTTCGTGACCGTCGAGGGGGCGGGCATGAACGCAGCCTACTGCGAGACGTCGGCGGGTACCGCTTCTCACAGCATCGCGTTACCAACTCCACATCGACGATCCGCGGTGGATCAGGGTGGCGGCGGCGGGGGCGGCGGCCCCAGTACCGGCACCGTGATGGGCGGCAGGCCGGGGATCTGGATGACCGTCGATCCGATCGGTGCAGGCAGCGCGTTCGGATCCAACGGCGGCATTCCCGGTGGTGGCGGCGGAGGTGGCGGCGGGATGCCGTTGCTGACCTGGATCGTGATGATCGATCCGGGGACCGTCTGGCCGCTTGGCGAGGTGCCGACCACGGTTCCCGCGGGTGTGACGCTGTTGACCGGGGTGGCCTGGTCGGCGACTTGGAAGCCGGCATCCTTCAGACGCTCGCGCGCCGTGTCCTGGCTCATCCCGGAGATGGTCGGCACCCGCGAGCCGGGCGCCCCGTCGACGTAGCGCGGATCGGTCGGGGGGAGCGTGACGGTGTCGGGGGTGATCGGCTTCATGGCGGTGAACCACGTGCGCGCGGGTTCATTGCCGCCATACAGGTTGCCCGAACCGCACTGCCGCAGCGGGAAGGAGCACAAGTCCGACGGCGAGGTCGAGTCGTCGTAGATGTAGTTGGCGGCGGCGAAGTCGCTGGTGAAGCCGAAGAAACCCGACGAGCGATGCGCCTCGGTGGTTCCTGTCTTTCCCGAGACCGGCAGGCTCCAGCCCACCGAACCCGCCGCACTCGCGGCGGTGCCACTCTGGTCGTCCTTGCTCAACGCGTTGGCCAGCGTGTTGGCCAAGCCCTCCGGCACGACCTGTTCGCATGTGTCGGTGGTGACCGAGACCTCGGTGCCGGTGCGATCGAAGACCTTGTCGATCGGGCTGGGCGGGCACCACTTCCCGCCCGAGGCCAGTGTGGCGGCGACGTTGGACAGCTCGAGCGCGTTCAGCTCGATCGGACCCAGAGTGAAGGAGCCCAGGTTCTGCCTCTTGACGAAGTCGGCCAGGCTTTCGTTGCTCTCCGGGTCGTAGTCGCGGGCGGTGCCCGGCAGTGCATAGGAGCGCAGGCCCAGTTTGACGGCCATGTCGACGGTGCGCTGGACGCCAACCTGCGAGATGAGCTTGGCGAACGCCGTGTTGGGTGACGTCGCCAGCGCATCGGTCACGCTCAGCTGCCCGCGGTAGTTCCCGTCGTTGAGGACGCACCACGTGGCCTGCGGACAGCCCTTGGCCCCGCCGCTACCAAGGCCCTTGGCCTCGAAGCGGGCCGGCGCATCGAGTTGGGCGTTGATGCCCATGCCCATGTCCAGCGCCGCGGCCGTGGTGAAGATCTTGAAGATCGACCCTGCGCCGTCACCGACGAGGGAGAACGGCTGCGGCTGCATGGTCTCGCCGGCGTCCAGGTTCAGTCCGTAGGTGCGGTTGCTGGCCATCGCGACGACGGGATGGGAGTCCTTGCCCGGCTTGATCACGCTCATCACGCTGGCGACGCCGTCGAGGTCCGGCGCTGCGATGCCGTCGATGGCCGACTTCACCGTGCCCTGGACGTCGGGGTCGAGCGTGGTGCGGATCAGATAACCGCCCTTCGCGACCTGTTCCTTGCTGATGCCCGCCTTGGCCAGGTATTCGAGGACGTAGTCGCAGAAGAAGGCGCGATCGGCAGCGGCGATGCAGCCACGGGGGAGTTCGTTCGGCTGCGCCAGCACGCCCAGTGGCTGCTGCTTCGCCTCGCGCAACGCCTCGGCCTGCTGCGGGATGTTGTCGATCATGGTGTCCAGCACCACGTTCCGACGCTCCAGCGCACCCTCGGGATTGGTGTAGGGGTTCAGCGTGCTGGTGGACTGCACCATTCCCGCCAACAGCGCCGCCTGCTGCCAGTTCAGCTCGGAGGCATTGACGCCGAAGTAGGTCTGTGCGGCGTCCTGGATGCCGAACGCGCCGTTGCCGAACGACACCAGGTTGAGGTATCGGGTGAGGATCTCCTGCTTGGTGAACGTCTTGTCCAGCGTCAACGCCATCCGGATCTCCCGGAGCTTGCGCGCGGGGGTGGTCTCGATGGCCGCACGCTTCTCGGCATCGGTCTGCGCGATCACCAGCAGCTGATAGTTCTTCACGTACTGCTGCTCCAGGGTGGAGCCCCCGCGGGTGCTCAGGTCACCCGACGCGTAGCCGGCCAAGCCCGTCAAGGTGCCCTGCCAGTCGACACCGTTGTGCTCGGCGAACCGTTTGTCCTCGATGGAGACGATGGCCAACTTCATCGTGTCGGCGATCTGATCGCCGGGGATTTCGAACCGTCGCTGGCTGTAGAGCCAGGCGATCGGGTTGCCCTTGGCGTCGACCATCGTCGACACCGCGGGAACCTCACCCTCGACGAGCTGCGCCGAGCCGTTGGCAACTACGTCGGACGCCCGGTTGGACATCAGGCCGAAGCCGCCCACGAGGGGGAACATGATTCCCGCAGCCACGACGCTCGCCAGCAGACAGCACCACGCCAACTTGATGACCGTCACCGCGATCGGTGGTCGGCTCGGCGGCTCGGACATGGGTACAGACTAGCGACGTCGCAGTCGAACAACCCGCCAGCGGATGGCCAGAACGACCAGGGCTGAACGAAGGCTGCGAACCTCCTGGACATGCATCAAGATGGGTGACGGCACGGTCGTGCCAAAAAAGCGAGATTTGACTGTTGCGCAAAACCCCCCTGACCACCTAGCTTGGACACACAGTGCGATCTAGGTAACACTACTGGTCGCAATGTGGCGTAGATCGCACCAGCGTTCTACACCTGAACTGGACCGCCCGATGGGCGGCTCGACGGAGGGATCGCTGGTGTCAGGAACACGGCCCGCGGCGCGCAGGACAATCGCTACTTCTCCAGTCAATGGTGTAGTCCAAGGTAAAGAAGCCGAGGCCCGCATCGCGTGGGTTTCCCAGGCGCGCTGCAGACAAGCCGACCCTGACGAGCTATTCGTCCGCGGCGCCGCCCAGCGCAAAGCCGCCGTCATCTGCAGGCACTGCCCCGTCATCGTGGAATGCGGTGCCGATGCACTCGACAATCGCGTCGAGTTCGGCGTATGGGGCGGCATGACCGAACGTCAGCGCCGCGCCCTCCTCAAGCAGCATCCCGAAGTGGTGTCCTGGTCGGAGTTCTTCGCCGCCCAGCGGAAGCACCGCAACGCGGTTTAGTTAGCTCGGCTACGTCAGATTCAAGCTGCCGCTTCGCCGGTGATTTGGTCGGCGATGGCGCGCAGCGCCTCCAGATCGGACACGTCGAACGGCAACGACGGAACGCCGACGATCGCGACCGCAGGGTTGGCACCGGTGAACCGCGACAGCAGCCGCACCTCCCGCTTGGCGGTCATCGCACGATCGGCGTGAATCCGCAGCAGCGCGGCCGTCAGCGCGTCGGCGCCAGTGTCATCGTCGGAGGCCTCCAACTTCTCGGCCGCATCGTTGGCCGTCTCGGCGTTCAGCTCGCACAACATCGGATGGGTGCGGTTCAGGATCAGGCCGGCCAACGGCATGTTCTCCTTCGACAGCCGGTCGACGAAGAACGATGCCTCCCGCAGCGCGTCCGGTTCGGCCGCCGACACCACGACGAACTGGGTGCCTCGGCGCTTGAGTAGCTCGTAGGTCTTGTCGGCCTTCTGCCGGAACCCGTCGAACGTGGCATCCAGCGCCTGCACGAATCCTGCTGCGTCGGAAAGCATCTGGGATCCCAACACGGTCGAGAGCGCCTTCATCGCCAAGCCGACGACGCCCGTGACCAGCTTGCCGATGCCCCGTCCAGGGGCAAGTAGCAGCCGCCACAGCCTGCTGTCCATGAAACTGCCGAGCCGCTTGGGCGCGTCCAGGAAGTCCAGCGCGTTCCGTGACGGAGGCGTGTCGACGACGATCAGGTCCCACTTGTCCTCGGCAAGGAGTTGGCCGAGTTTCTCCATGGCCATGTACTCCTGCGTGCCCGCCAGGGACGTCGCCACGGTTTGGTAGAACTGGTTCTCCAGAATCGCCTCGGCGCGCTCCGAGTCGGCGGAGTACTGGAGCACCATCTCGTCGAACGTCCGGCGCATGTCGAGCATCATCGCGTGCAGTTCGCCAGTGACCTCAGGAGCCAGCGGCACTCGCTGAGGCGTGTTGCCAAGACTCTCGATGCCGAGTGCCTGTGCAAGTCGCTTCGCCGGGTCGATCGTCAGCACGACCACCGTGCGGCCGTATTCGGCGGCCCGCAGCGCCATGGCGGCGGCGGTGGTGGTCTTGCCGACTCCGCCTGCGCCGCAACAGACTACGACGCGGTTGGAGGTGTCGGACAGAATCGTGTGCAAATCGAGCGCGCGGGGTGCGGTGCTCATCTACCTAACTCCCTGTTGGGCAAGCGCTTCGGCGAGTTCGTACAGGCTGCCGAGATCGACACCGTCGCGGATCGCAGGCAACTCGAGCCGCGAGACGTCGAGATCGTCGAGCTCCTCGGCACTTTCGGCGCGGGCAGTAATGCGGGTCGCGTGCTGGATGCCCTCGGTGAGCAGGCCGGCGAAGTCGTCGTCGGTCATGTCGATGCCTGCCTCGGACAGACCCGCCCGCACCGCGTCGGCGTCGACGTCGCCCTCGGCGGCCTTGGCGAGGTCGTCGGCCGGGAGGTACGCGGGGATGTTGCGGTTGACGATGACGCTGCCGATCGGCAACCCGAGCTCCCTGAGTTCGTCGATCGCCTCGACGGTCTCCTGGATGGGCAACGCCTCCAACAGGGTGACCAGGTGGATGGCGGTCCGATCCGAATGCAGCAGCTTGACCACCCCGTCGGCCTGCGAGTGCACGGGACCGCCCTTGGCCAGCTCGGAGACGGCCGCCGTGACGTCGAGGAAGCGCGCGATTCGCCCCGTCGGGGGGGAATCCACCACCACGGCGTCGTAGCCGTGTTGCTTGCCCTTCTCGGACCGCACCACGATTTCCTTGATCTTGCCGGTGAGCAGCACGTCGCGCAGACCAGGCGCGATGGTCGTCGCGAACTCGATCGCCCCGATCCGCCGCATTGCTCGCCCGGCGATGCCGAGGTTGTAGAACATGTCCAGGTACTCCAGGAACGCGGCCTCGGTGTCGATGGCCAGCGCGTTGACCTGTCCGCCGCCGTCGGCGGTGGCGATCTTGACCTCCTCATACGGCAACGGCGGCACGTCGAACAGCTGCGCAATGCCTTGGCGCCCCTCGACCTCGACGAGCAGCACCTTGCGGCCACCTGCCGCCAGCGCCAGGGCCAGCGCGGCCGCGATCGTCGACTTTCCCGTGCCGCCCTTACCGGTCACGAAGTGCAGCCGCACCTTGGACAGTCGGGAAGGCCAGCCGACAGATCTTCGGCCGTCGGATGTGGGGGACTGGGTCGTCACTCCAGCAGCCTAACCAAGGCGACCTCCCCGACCGATAGGCTCAGCGACATGAGCGAACCGACCCGGTGGGAATACGCCACCGTGCCCTTGTTGACACACGCGACCAAGCAGATTCTCGACCAGTGGGGTGAGGACGGCTGGGAACTGGTGTCGGTGCTGACTGGCCCGACCGGCGAGCAGCACGTCGCGTACCTGAAGAGGCCGAAATGAGCGCCTCGGCAAAGCTCGCGGAGCTGGGCATCTCGCTGCCAGAGGTCGTCACACCCCTCGCGGCGTACGTGCCCGCGGTGCGCACCGGGAACCTGGTGTACACGTCGGGCCAGGTGCCGATTCAGGATGGCGCTCTGGCCGCCGCCGGCAAGGTCGGCGCCGAGGTCAGCCCCGAGGACGGCAAGGCGCTGGCCCGGATCTGCGCGCTCAACGCGTTGGCCGCCGTGCATTCGCTGGTCGGCATCGACTCCGTCGTCAGGGTCGTCAAGGTGGTCGGGTTCGTCGCATCGGCGCCTGGCTTCAACGGCCAGCCCGGCGTGATCAACGGTGCCTCCGAGCTGTTCGGCGAGGTCTTCGGCGACGCAGGCGCGCACGCCCGGTCAGCGGTCGGGGTGGCCGAGTTGCCGGTGAACGCGCCCGTCGAGGTGGAACTAATCGTCGAGGTCGCGTGAGCGACTATCAGGCGGAGGTCGCGTGACCGCGTCCGGCGGGCAGGAGCGAAGCGACCCGGGGATATCACTGAAGCATCCTGCTTACGGCAAGCTGCGCCGCGTGACCGACACGGCGTCGGTATTGCTGTGCGACAACCCCGGCCTGATGACGCTGGACGGCACCAACACCTGGGTGCTGCAAGGGCCGGGCAGCGACGAGATGGTGATCGTCGACCCCGGGCCCGACGACGACGAGCACATCGGCCGGATCGCGAGTCTGGGCAAGATTCCGCTGGTACTGATCAGCCACAAGCACGAGGACCACACCGGAGCCATCGACAAGATCGTGGACCGCACCGGCGCGGTGGTGCGCGCGGTGGGTAGCGGGTTCCTGCGCGGTCTGGGTGGTCCGCTGTCCGATGGCGAGGTGATCGACGCCGCCGGCCTGCGCATCACGGTGATGGCGACACCGGGCCATACGGTGGATTCGCTGTCGTTTCTGGTCGACGATGCCGTGCTGACCGCGGACACCGTGCTCGGCCGCGGCACCACCGTCATCGACAGCGAGGACGGCAGCCTGCGCGACTACCTCGAGTCACTGCGGCGGCTACACGGCCTTGGACCGCGAGTCGTACTGCCGGGACACGGGCCGGATCTGCCCGACCTGGAGGCCGTCTCGTCGATGTATCTGACGCACCGCGAGGAGCGTCTGGACCAGGTGCGCGACGCGCTGCGGGTGCTCGGCGAGGACGCCACGGCGCGCCAAGTCGTCGAGCACGTCTACACCGACGTCGACGAGAAGCTGTGGGACGCGGCCGAGAAGTCGACCGAGGCGCAGCTGACCTACCTGCGCGCCTAGTCGGCGCGAGCAGACACAAACGGCCCTCATTCCGCGTGATTGAGGGCCGTTTGCGTCTGCTCGGCGGTAAAACCTAGCGGGCGCGGCGGGCCAGACGCTCGGAGTCCGAGATCAGCACGCTCTTGCCCTCGAGCCGGATCCAGCCGCGGTGCGCGAAGTCGGCCAGCGCCTTGTTGACCGTCTCGCGCGACGCCCCGACCAGCTGAGCGATCTCCTCTTGCGTCAGGTCGTGCGTGACCCGCAGTGCGCCACCCTCCTGGGTGCCGAACCGCTGAGCCAGTTGCAGCAGCTGCTTGGCGACCCGGCCGGGGACGTCGGTGAAGATCAGGTCGGCGAGGTTGTTGTTGGTGCGACGAAGTCGGCGGGCCAACACGCGCAGCAGTTGCTCGGCGATCTCGGGGCGATCCTTGATCCACGCCTTGAGCGCGTCGCGGTCCATCGACACGGCGCGCACCTCGGTGATGGTGGTGGCGCTCGACGTCCGCGGGCCCGGGTCGAAGATCGACAGCTCGCCGAACATGTCCGACGGGCCCATGATGGTCAGCAGGTTCTCCCGGCCGTCTGGTGACCGGCGGCCGATCTTCACCTTGCCCGAAATGATGATGTAGAGCCGATCGCCTGGCTCACCTTCGGCGAACACCGTGTGCCCACGCGGGAAGTCCACCGGGTGCAGTTGCTTGGTCAGCGCGGATACCGCGGTCGGTTCGACTCCCTGGAAGATTCCGGCCCTGGCCAGGATCTCGTCCACGTTGCCCCTCTTAAGCTGTTGGAAAATATGACACGCGCAGACCATCCCTTGCTGGATGGCTCGGCCAGTCTAATTGCAGGCCGCTTCGCGACGAGCCAACGCTACACACGATCGGCCTGTCGAGTCGCCCGAAATTCCGGATTACCTCCATGGTGGATGTAGATCCGGGTCGGCAAGTCCTGCTCGGACGCGGGGGATGCGCGGTGCTCGAGCCAGGTCTCGTAGGTGTCATACGCGTCGTCGACGATGTGATCGTCGGGCCGCGCCGGCGGCCGCGCGCAGTCGGCCTTGGCCTGCTCCAGAACCG
Organism: Mycobacterium sp. AZCC_0083; assembly: GCF_014202335.1. Lineage (GTDB taxonomy): Bacteria > Actinomycetota > Actinomycetes > Mycobacteriales > Mycobacteriaceae > Mycobacterium. The sequence continues at coordinate 166,103 of NZ_JACHGP010000010.1, forward strand.
CTGCAATGTCCTCCGGTGACACCGTGTCGCCTTCGAGGCCGGCTTCGAGTCGATCCAGCCCGAAGGTTGCCAGCATCAGCAACCCGGGGACGAATACCACCAGCAACCACGACACAAGGCTGTAGTAAACACGCCGAAGATCTCAGCCGGATCACGAAATGCCACCGGTCCAATCCGATTGATGTCGGTCGCGTCAGTAGGCTTGTTCGCGTGGCAGTCAAGGCGTCTGAAGGCAAGCGGTCCGCCAAGTTCGACACAGAAACCCACACCGGTCTGGTGCGTCGCGCCAGGCGAATGAATTGCACTCTCGCACAGGCGTTTCCGCATGTGTACTGCGAGTTGGACTTCACCAACCCGCTCGAGCTGACGGTGGCGACGATTCTGTCGGCGCAATGCACCGACAAGCGAGTGAACTTGACCACCCCCGCGCTGTTCCTGAAGTACCGCACTGCGGTGGACTACGCGAAGGCCGATCGCGAGGAGCTGGAGACCCTCATCCAGCCGACGGGGTTCTACCGGAACAAGGCAAACTCGTTGATGCGGCTCGGGCAGGAACTCGTCGAGCGGTTCGACGGCCGGGTGCCCAACACCCTCGACGAGCTGGTGACGCTGCCCGGCATTGGCCGCAAGACCGCCAACGTGGTCCTCGGCAATGCGTTCGACATCCCTGGCATCACGGTCGACACCCATTTCGGCAGGCTTGTCCGCCGGTGGCGCTGGACCGAGCTGGAGGACCCGGTCAAGGTCGAGTTCGCCGTTGGCGAACTCATCGAGCGCAAGGAGTGGACGCTGCTCAGCCACCGGGTGATCTTTCACGGTCGCCGGGTGTGTCACGCCAAGAAGCCCGCGTGCGGGGTCTGCGTGCTGGCCAAGGATTGTCCGTCCTATGGCACGGGGCCGACGGACCCGCTGACGGCCGCTGCGTTGGTCAAGGGACCGGAGACCGAGCATCTGCTGGCCTTGGCCGGTCTCTGACCTCAGCGTGACCACTCCATGAGCAGGACGGCGCGCTGGACCGTCGCCGTGCTGGTCGTCATCGTCGCGATCGGGGTCGCGTTCTGGCGTGAACTTGGGGACCGGGGGGAGGGAGCTTCGCCTGCCTCGTCGACCAGTCCCGGCACGGCCCGCGACCACCGGGATGTGGATACGCCTAAGGCGCTGGCCGGCCCTCGGGCGCGCGCCGATCTGCCGCCGTGCCCCTCCCAAGGGCAGGGCCCAGGCCCAGAGGCACTGCGCGACATCACGCTCGAGTGCGCGGGGGACGGCTCGATGGTGGACGTCGCGCGAGCCGTGGCGGGGCGCACGGTCGTGCTGAACCTGTGGGCCTACTGGTGCGGGCCGTGCGCCGACGAGTTACCCGCGATGGCCGAATACCAGAGACGGATGGGGCCTGCGGTGACGGTGCTGACCGTGCATCAGGACGAGAACGAGACGGCCGCCTTGACCCGGCTGGCCGAACTCGGCGTGCACCTGCCTACCCTGCAGGACGGGCGCCGTCTCGTCGCCGCCGCACTCAAGGTTCCCAACGTGATGCCCGCGACCGTCGTACTGCGATCGGACGGTAGCGTTGCCGAAGTCCTGCCCCGCTCGTTCGCCACCGCCGACGAGATCGCGGCGGCGGTGGATCCGAAGATCGGCCAGAACACAGGAGAGCCGGGTTGAGCGCTGGAATCAACTCCGAGCGCGACGGGAGCGGGCCCGTCCCCCTCGATCCCGCGGCCGCTCCGGCTTGGATGAAGCCCCTGGTCGACAACGTGGGCTCGGTGCCGAGTGCCTACCGGCGACGGCTGCCCGCCGACGTGCTGGCCGCGATCACCGCTGCCAACGCCGCCGCGACCTTGACCCGCACCAAGCGCGACGCTGCAGTGCTGGTGCTGTTCTCCGGCCCGTGGGACGCGCCGTCGGGCGGCCTTCCCGACGATGCGGACCTGTTGGTCACCGTGCGCGCGTCGACCCTCCGCCAGCATGCCGGCCAGGCGGCCTTCCCAGGAGGGGCCTCCGATCCCGACGACAGCGGCGCCGTGTTCACCGCGCTGCGCGAGGCCCGCGAGGAAACCGGCATCGACACCAGCAGGCTGCAGCCGTTGGTCACTCTCGAGCGAATGTTCATCCCGCCGTCGGGCTTCCACGTGGTTCCGGTGCTGGCCTACTCGTCCGATCCCGGCCCGGTGGGCGTGGTCGACCCTGCCGAGACGGCGATCGTCGCGCGCGTCCCGGTGCGCGCATTCATCAACCCGAAGAACAGGTTGATGGTCTACCGCGAGCAGAACACCCGCCGCTTCGCAGGTCCCGCGTTCCTGCTCAACCAGATGTTGGTGTGGGGTTTCACCGGCCAGGTGATCTCGGCGCTGCTGGACGTCGCCGGGTGGGCCGAGCCGTGGAACAGCGACGACGTCCGCGAACTCGATGCGGCAATGGCGCTAGTCGGCGGCGTCAGCGACTACGGTGATGGCCAACAATGACATCGTCTCAATGGCTTGATCTGGCCATCCTCGCCGTCGCCTTCGTCGCCGCCGTCTCCGGCTGGCGCTCCGGGGCGGTTGGCTCGCTGTTCGCACTTATAGGTGTGGTGCTCGGCCTCGTCGCGGGGGTGCTGCTCGCACCGCATGTGGTCACCTACATCAGCGGTGGCCGCACCCAGCTGTTCGCGACGTTGTTCCTCATCCTCGGACTGGTGGTGATCGGCGAGATCGCCGGTGTCGTGCTGGGTCGCGCGGTGCGCGGCGCCATCCGCAACCGGACCGTTCGGACGTTCGACTCGGTCGTCGGGGTCGGGCTGCAGCTCGTCGCCGTGCTGGTTGCCGCATGGCTGCTGGGGTCCCTGCTCACTTCGGCGGATCAGCCGAATCTGGCGGCGGCCGTACGCGGTTCACGTGTGCTGACCCAGGTCGACGATTTGGCGCCGAGCTGGCTGAAGCCGGTGCCGCAACGGATGAAGGCACTGCTGAACACCTCCGGGTTGCCCGAGGTGCTGCCGCAGTTCGGCCGGACGCCGATCGTCAACGTCGAGATCCCCGACGCCACGTTGGCCGGCGATCCGGTGGTCGCGGCCACCCGGCCCAGCGTGCTCAAGATCCGCGGCGTCGCGCCGAGTTGCCAAAAGGTGCTCGAGGGCAGTGGTTTCGTCGTCGCGCCGAACAGGGTGATGTCCAACGCGCACGTCGTCGCGGGCTCGGAGAGCGTCACCGTCGAGGTCGACGGCCAGACCTACGACGCCGGTGTGGTGTCCTACGACCCCAGCGCCGACATCTCCATCCTGGACGTGCCCAATCTGCCTGCGCCGCCGCTGCAGTTCGACATGCAGGAAGCGAAGTCAGGTACCGACGCCGTGGTGATGGGCTATCCCGGCGGCGGCGACTTCACCGCCACCCCGGCACGGATCCGGGAGGTCATCCGGCTCAACGGGCCCGACATCTACCACACCACGACGGTCACCCGTGAGGTCTACACCATCAGAGGCACGGTCCGGCAAGGTAATTCGGGCGGTCCGTTGATCGACAAGGGCGGCGCAGTGCTCGGCGTCGTCTTCGGCGCCGCGGTGGACGACGCGGACACCGGGTTCGTGTTGACCGCCGACGAGGTGGCCAGGCAGATGGCCAAGGTGGGCAGCACCCAACGGGTGCAAACCGGGGCCTGCATCTCCTGAGTTAGGTGCGGTGCACCTGCGCGAGGAACCGCGACAGCTGTTCGTTGACTTCGGTCGGTGCCTCTTCGTGCGCGAAATGCCCTGCGCCCGCAATGGATACGTACCGGCCGTGCGGAGCGTAGTGCTGGGTTTTGTACACCGGATCGGCCAGCACGTAGGGGTCGGCGTCGCCGCGCATGTGCAGCACGGGAACGTTCAGTGGGCGCTTCATCGACTTCATGAAACGTCGGCCCTCGGCACGCAGTTGGCTGCGCAACGCCCAGCGTTGGTACTCCAGTGCGGAATGCGCTGCCGACGGGATCCGCACGGCCCTCCGCAGATGGCCAATCGTCTCCGAGAAGTCTTCTGAGGCTTGCCATTTGCCACTCGATCGGCTGCGGACGAGCAGTTCGAGTTCGGCTGCGTCGTGGCGGGTCAGCTTTCGCTCCGGCCAGAACGGCACCTGGTAGCGCAGCATCCCTGGCAGAAGGGCAAGACCCTGGTCGCGTCGAGTCAGCGCCGAGGCCCGCAACGCCACCGGGTGCGGCGAACTGACCACCGCGATCGCGCGCACCGACCGCGGATGCAGCACCGACGTCGCCCAGCACACCAGCCCACCGTCGGCGTGACCGATCAGCGTTGCGGTGCTGTGTCCGAGTGCGCGCACCAGGCCCGCGGTGTCGCCGGCCAGCGTCCAGCCGTCGTAGCCGCGCGGGGGTTTGTCGCTGCCGCCGTAGCCCCGCAGGTCGACGGCCACCACGCGCGCTCCGGTCAGGCCGCGCAGTTGGTGGCGCCACGACCACCAGAACGAGGCGAACCCGTGCAGGAGTATCACCAACGGTCGCTCGGCGGACTCGGCGGGACGGTTCTCGGTGGGTAGCGCTTCGACGACGTGGAAGCGAATCCCGTTGGCGTGCACGTCGAGATGACGCCATGGACCGTCGATATGCGTCATCGACGGATCGGGAGGGGGCACTACCAGCCTGATGGATCTGCGGTCGACGCGCCGTTGGTCGAAGTGATCGCCTTGCCGGGCTTGTCGCCGCCGGGGGTCAGGGCCGCCCGTGTCTCCTTGACCGATTCGATGGTCTGCTGGGGCCCGCGGATTCGGCGCACCTTCAAATACCCCAGCACGGCGAACGCCGCGGCGGTCAACACCATGACGGCGAACACGATCAGGAACGCGACCCACCGCCACAGCCACGTGTCGAGGAGTTCGGCGGCGAAGAAGAAGAAGAAGAACGTCGAGTAGAACAACACGACGAGCGCCAGGATGAAGTAGACGCTGCCGGTGAGGCCCTTCTTCACGTCACGGGTGATCTCGGCCTTGGCGAGTTCGACTTCGGCACGCACCAGTGTCGACACCTGCGTGGTGGCGTCCTTGACGAGGTCGCCGATCGAGGGATCGGGTACCGACGCGTGTGGATCCACCAGCGGAATCGAAGTGACTGTGGTCGGCACGCCGTTCCTACGGTCGCCTGTGCTCACGGACGAGTCCTCCCCGCGTCGAGACCAAATTGGGATGTGCAGTGCGTTCATGTTGCCATGTCGCGCCCGGCTCGACCTCCCCGGCCGACGTTAGACTCACGGGGTTTGGCGAGAATTCGGACGGGGCAGTCGACGGAGGTGGTGTTGAGACATCGCTGGCACGACACTGCCATTGCAGTCGTCGTCGCGGCAGCCCTGACCGTCGCGTTATTGGTCCTGACCGCGCCGTTCGCCGGCGCCGTTGACCCCGTTGCGCTTGGCGGTGGCTCCGGCATCGTGATCGACGGCGATACGTTCTGCACGCTCACCGCGATCGGCAACGACAACAAGGGCAATCTCATCGGGTTCACGTCCGCACACTGCGGCGGGCCCGGCGCCAAGGTCGCCGCCGAAGGCGCCGAGGACCACGGCGTGCTCGGCACCATGGTGGCGGGCAACGAAGGCCTCGACTACGCGGTCATCCAGTTCGACCCGACGCTGGTGCGACCGGTCGCCGAGGTAAACGGCTTCCGCATCGACGGCATCGGACCCGACCCGGTGTTCGGCCAAGTGGCGTGCAAGCTGGGCCGCACCACCGGCTACTCCTGCGGCGTCACGTGGGGGCCTGGCGACACGCCAGGCACCATCGTCAACCAGGTGTGCGGGCAGCCGGGCGACTCGGGGGCGCCGGTGACCGTGGACAACCGTCTCGTCGGGATGATCCACGGAGCGTTCAGCGAGGACCTGCCGACCTGCGTGGTGAAGTTCGTGCCGCTGCACACCCCCGCGGTGACGGTGTCGATCAACGCCGTCCTCGCCGACATCACCGCCAAGAGCAGGCCCGGCTCGGGATTCGTGCCGGTCCCCTCTGCCGCCTGAAGCCCTGCCGCCTGAAGGCAGGCGCCCCTACTTCGTCGCCCTGATCGCCTCGAACACGCTGGGGTCGACCAGCGTCGAGGTGTCGCCGAGTTCACGACCCTCCGCGACGTCGCGCAGCAGGCGGCGCATGATCTTGCCGCTGCGGGTCTTCGGCAGTTCGGGCACGACGTGGATCTCGCGTGGACGGGCGATCGGCGAGATCTCGGTGGCGACTTGCTTGCGCAACTCGTCGATCATGTTCTCCCGATCTTCTGCAGCCGCCGCTGCAGAGGCCTTGAGGATGACGAACGCGCAGATCGCCTGACCGGTGGTGTCGTCGCTGGCTCCCACCACGGCGGCCTCAGCCACCCCCGAGTGCCCGACGAGCGCGGACTCCACCTCAGCCGTCGAGATGCGGTGCCCGGACACGTTCATCACGTCGTCGATGCGGCCGAGCACCCAGATGTTTCCTTCGGCGTCGTAGCGCGCGCCGTCGCCCGCGAAGTACCAGCCCTGCTCGGCGAACCGCGACCAGTAGGTCTCCTTGAACCGCTCGGGATCTCCCCAGATGCCGCGCAGCATCGACGGCCACGGCTTGTCGAGGACGAGGTATCCGCTTGGCTGCTCGCCGTGATCGGCGCCGGGATCGAGTTGGTTGCCGTCGTCGTCGACGATCTTGGCCGAGATGCCGGGCAGCGGGGTCATCGCCGATCCTGGCTTGGCGGCCGTGACGCCGGGTAGCGGCGAGATCATGATCGAACCGGTCTCGGTCTGCCACCACGTGTCGACGATCGGAGTCTTGTTGCCGCCGAAGGCATCCCGGTACCACCGCCACGCTTCGGGGTTGATCGGCTCGCCGACCGAGCCGAGCAGGCGCAGGCTGGTCAGGTCGTGTGCGGCGGGGATCTGACGCCCCAGCTTCATGAACGTGCGGACCAGGGTGGGTGCCGTGTAATAGATTGTGACGCCGTATTTTTCGATGATCTCGAAGTGCCGATGTTCGGTGGGTGAGGTCGGCGTGCCCTCGTAGACCACCTGCGTCACGCCGTTGGACAGCGGACCGTAGACGATGTAGGTGTGCCCGGTGACCCAGCCGATGTCAGCCGTGCACCAAAACACGTCAGTGTCCGGCTTGACGTCGAAGACGTTGAAGTGGGTGTAGCTGGACTGCGTCAGGTATCCGCCGCTGGAGTGCACGATGCCCTTTGGCTTGCCGGTGGTGCCCGACGTGTAGAGCAGGAACAGCGGATGCTCGGCGTCGAACGCTTCGGGCGTGTGCTCGGCGGACGCGGCGTCGACCACCTCGTGCCACCACAGGTCGCGCCCCTCGGTCCACTCCACGTCGATCCCGGTGCGCCGCACCACCAGGACGTGTTCGACCGTGCCGTCCGCCGACACGGCCTCGTCGACGGCTTCCTTCAGGGATACCGCCTTTCCGCGCCGGTACTGCCCGTCGGTGGTGATGACCAGCTTGGCCTCGGCATCCTCGATGCGGGCCTTCAGCGCGGTCGCGGAATAGCCGGCGAACACCACCGAGTGCATGACGCCAAGCCGCGCGCAGGCCAGCATCGCGACGATCGCCTCGGGCACCATCGGCATGTAGATGGCGGCACGATCGCCGGCCACCAGGCCCAGGTCCGTGAGTGCGTTCGCAGCCTTGCTGACCTCGGCCAGCAGCTCGGAGTAGGTCAGGGTGCGGCTGTCGCCGACCGGCTCGCCCTCCCAGTGAATGGCCACGCGGTCACCGTTGCCGGCCTCGACGTGGCGGTCGACGCAGTTGTAGGCGACGTTGAGCTTGCCGCCGACGAACCACTTGGCGAACGGTGCGTCGGACCAGTCGAGCACCTCGGTGTACGGGGTCTCCCATGACAGCCGTTCGGCCTGTGTGCCCCAGAACGCCAAACGGTCCTGTTCGGCCTGGTGATACAGGTCGACGGTCGCGTTCGCGTTGGCAGCGAAGTCACCAGGCGGTGGGTAGGCAGACTGAGCTTCGGTGTGCGTCTCCGACATGGCTGTGAGCGTAGTCACCCGACGTTGCGTGAACGTTGGCAGCTCACGGCGATGCCTGCGGGCGGCACGTCTGCTGCGACGAACGTCAAGGAACCCGGGCCCAACGGTCGGCTAGCGTGTGCTGCCGTGACGGATCCGCTAGCCCCGCTGGCCGAGTTGCCCGGCGTGGCCGAAGCGTGCGACGAAGCCAGAGAGGCGCTCGGCAGGGCGCATCGGCACCGGTTCAACCTTCGGGGCTGGCCGACGACGGCTGCGGAGGCCGCGATGCGGGCGGCGCGCGCGTCGTCGGTGCTGGACGGCGGATCGCTGACGATCGGCACCGGGGATGGCAAGGGGAGCGAAGCGACGGGAGATGTGCGCGCAGACCCCGTGCTGGCTGGTGCGCTGCGGGTGGCCGAGGCGCTCGAGGGTGGCGCCACCGCGCTGGTCGGCGTGTGGCAGCGGGCGCCCATGCAGGCGATCGCGCGGCTGCATGCGTTGGCCGCCGCCGATCTGACCGACGACGACCGGCTGGGCAGGCCACGGCCGGACGCCGACGTCGGGCGTCGTCTTGAACTGCTCGGAGACATCATCGCCGGCGCGCGGGTTCCGGCTCCGGTGCTGGCCGCCGTGGCGCACGGTGAGCTGCTCACGCTGGCACCGTTCGGGGTCGCCGACGGTGTGGTGGCCCGCGCCGTCTCGCGGCTGATCACCATCACCAGCGGATTGGATCCGCACGGCCTCGGCGTTCCCGAGGTCTATTGGATGCGTCAGTCCGGTGACTATCGCGCCGCCGCACGGGGGTTCGAGTCCGGTACCCCCGCCGGCCTGACGGCGTGGATCCTCGCCAGTTGCACGGCATTCCACGCGGGCGCACGGGAGGCGTTGGCGATAGCCCAGGCGGCTTCGGAATGACCCGTCAGCAAAATGAAGCGGGCGACGCTCCGAAAATAGTTCGGCTCGTCGCCCGCTAGCACGGACTCCGGTTACCAAGCGTGCTTGGTGGGTTGCGTGGGACGACCTCGGCGTTCTTGCAATGCGCTATACGTGCAACCCCACCCAAAGGGTCATCCTCGTACTCCGCTTTTCGCAATTACGCAGGCCCGCAACACTTTTGCCATTATCGCGGCTTTTGCTCCGCGTGGGTGCCGGGTTCCGTGCTGGGTTGCCTGGCTCGGGAGTTCGCGCCTTCTCTTCCGGCTCGACCTTGGCCTTGCCCGGCTTCCGTGCTTCCTTTGTACTCCGTGACCGCGGTCACATCAAGTGCCAATTCGGTGGTGTCGCCGGATCGTTACGACGCCTAGCTCAGCTACCTTCCGGTAGGTGCGGGACGCGTCAGGGGGCGAAACGCCGCAGCAGCGAGTACGTCAGGGCGCCTGCCGCCAGTGCGCTCACGCTGACGGCCACGGTGGTCGCGACGGCGGCGCCCGACGGCGCGCCGGGAAGGCGGTCGCGCAGCGAGACCGGCCGGGAGAACGTCTGCGTCGGCCAGTCACGCGCTGCCGCTTCCTTGCGCAGCGCGCGGTCGGGATTGACCGCCGTCGGATGACCGACGGATTCCAGCATCGGCAGATCGGTGATCGAGTCCGAGTACGCATAGCAGTGTTCGAGTGCATAGCCTTCGCGGGCGGCGAGCTCCTTGATCGCCTCGACCTTGCCCTCGCCGTAGCAGTAGAACGCCACCTCGCCGGTGTACTTGCCGTCCTCCACCACCATTCGGGTGGCCATCGCATGGGTCGCGCCGAGCGCGCGGGCAATCGGCGCGACGATCTCCTCGCCCGATGCCGACACGACGACGACGTCGCGGCCGCACAGCTTGTGGTCGGCAATCAGATTTGCGGCTTCCGCGAACACCAGCGGGTCGACGATTTCGTGCATCGTCTCGCCGACGATCGACTTCACCTGTTCGACGTTCCATCCGGTGCACATGTTGGTGATGTAGGAGCGCATCCGGTCCATCTGTTCGTGGTCGGCGCCCGACATCAGGAACAGGAACTGCGCGTACGCGGATTTCAGGACCGTCTGTCGATTTATTAGCCCTTGATCGAAGAAGGGTCTGCTGAAGGCCAACGTGCTCGACTTGGCGATGACCGTCTTGTCGAGATCGAAGAAGGCGGCGGTCCGGACGGGCAGGCCCGTCGTGGTGCCGCTTCCCAGCTTGGTCGGATCCGCCAGCAAGCCGTCCGCCGCTTGGTCGGATGCGCTCACAGTCTCAGCATAGGTGCCGCGGGCATGACGGGGGTTGGCGGCTCCGCTCAAGTGGCAGTCAATGTCACGTGGCCGTTGCTGCAACTTTCCAGGTCACAGGGTTGTTGCGTGTGAAAGCAGGACTTGCCACCCTCCAAGTAAGCGTGTGTATAGTGAGCATTACTCGGCTTATGCCGGGTGTGCATCAGCCCGACCCCCCGGGGCTGATACACGACGACCTCCGCCTCCTCCCCCCCTGGCGGGGGTCGTCCCTTTTCTGGGGTCTTTTTCTTCCGCTCGAGCGCACTCGCCGAGCCGCGCCGCCGGCAAACTTCGCCGTTGAGGCCTTTGTACACAGATCCGATTTCGTCCACAGATGGCTTCGCTGGCGTAGCGATTCGTCGTCACGCTCGCTCAGAGTGGGGTGATGAACACCAGTGGCGGGATCCTCGCATTGGTCGCGGATGCGGACCTGCGCAACGAGGTCGACCGCGTCGGCGCGGCCGTCGGGATCCGGGTCGTGCACGCGTCCGAACCGTCCAGCCGCAAGGTGTGGGAAGCCGCTTCGGCCGTCGTCCTCGACGTTGAAACCGCCTGCCGCTGTGCTGAACTCGCCATGCCGCGTCGCGGTCGCGTCTTCCTCGTCGGACGTTCCGAGCCGCGGCAAGGGCAGTGGGAAGCGGCGATCGCCGTTGGGGTTGCGCGGGTGCTGGTCCTGCCGGGCCAAGAGGCCGATCTGGTCGCCGAGCTCGCGGATGCGGTGGAGTCGCGACGGGCCGAGCGTCACGGTGCCGTCCTCGCGGTCATCGGCGGGCGCGGCGGTGCCGGAGCATCGGTGTTCGCAACGGCACTCGCCTTCGCCGCACCGACGGCGCTGCTGGTCGACGTGGATCCGTGGGGCGGTGGCATCGATTTGGCGGTCGGTGGGGAAGCAGAGGCCGGGCTGCGCTGGCCCGACCTGGCGTTGCAGGGTGGCCGGCTCGACTACGCGGCCCTACACGACGCACTCCCGACCCGCGACGGCGTGACGGTGCTCTCCGCAGGCCGCGCGCCCAGCGAGGTCGACGCGATCGCACTCGGCGCGGTCATCGACGCCGGCCGTCGCGGCGGCACCACCGTCGTCTGCGACCTTCCTCGACGAGCCACCACCGTCGTCGAAGCCGCGTTGGACGCAGCCGATCTGGTGGTTCTCCTGACCCCCGCAGACGTTCGGTCGTGCGCCGCCGCAGCGGCCACCGCGCAATGGTTGGTGGCCTCCAACCCGAACGTCGGTCTCGTGGTCCGCGGGCCGTCGCCGGGAGGATTGAGCTCGGCCGACGTCGCGCAGATCGTTGGGCTGCCACCGCTGGCCGCGATGCGGACACAACCTGGCGTGGCGGCCATGCTCGAGCACGGCGGGTTGCGCCTGCGTCGCCGTTCGCCGCTGGCGTCGGCGGCCCGACGGGTGCTCACGGTGCTGCCCCAGCGGGTGGGGGCGGCGTGAATACTTCTCTCATCGACCGGGTCAGGGAGCGGCTGGCCGCCGAGTCGGCGTCGCTTCGGCCGAACGTGGTCGCCGCCGCCATCCGCGCGGAATCCGGTGGCGTGCTGGGTGATACCGAGGTATTGAGCAACCTGCGGGTCCTGCAAACCGAACTGACGGGGGCGGGAATCCTCGAGCCGCTGTTGCGCGCCGACGGCACCACCGACGTGCTGGTCACCGCACCCGACGCGGTATGGGTCGACGACGGAAACGGATTGCGTCGCACTACGATCCGTTTCGCCGATGACGCCGCGGTCCAGCGCCTGGCACAGCGTCTCGCACTGTCGGTCGGGCGGCGACTCGACGAGGCACAACCGTGGGTCGATGGGCAGTTGACCGGTCTTGGCATCGGCGACCTCGTGGTGCGGCTGCATGCAGTGCTCCCTCCGATCGCGGGCGGCGGCACGTGCCTGTCGTTGCGGGTGCTGCGGCCGGCCACCCAGAATCTCGACGCGCTGGTCGGAGCGGGCGCCATCGCCGCGGACGCACGCGGGCTGCTCGCCGAGATCATCGGTGCGCGATTGGCATTCCTGGTCTCTGGCGGCACGGGCGCGGGCAAGACCACGTTGTTGTCCGCCGCGATGGGCACCATGCCGCCCGATGAACGCATCGTATGCGTCGAGGACGCACCGGAATTGGCGCCGCGGCATCCGCACCTAGTCCGGTTGGTCGCGCGGTGCGCGAACGTCGAGGGCATCGGGGAGGTGACGGTGCGGGACCTGGTCAAGCAGGCCCTGCGGATGCGCCCCGACCGGATCGTGGTCGGTGAGGTGCGCGGCGGCGAAGTAGTCGATCTCCTGGCCGCACTGAACACCGGCCACGACGGGGGCGCCTGTACCGTGCACGCAAACAGTCCCGCCGAGGTGCCGTCCCGCCTCGAAGCCCTCGCCGCACTCGGAGGTCTGGACCGGTCGGCGCTGCACAGCCAGCTCGCCGCCGCGGTCCAGGTGCTTCTGCACGTGAGCCGGGACCGCGGCGGGCGCAGGCACCTGGCCGAGGTCGCCGTGCTGCGGCGCGGGTCGGACGGATTGGTGAGCGCGCTCACCGCTTGGCATTCCGAACGCGGATTCGCCGACGGCATGGCGGATTTGAGCAGTCTCGTGGCGCGGGGGCGGGCGTGAGTGTGGCCGCCGTCAGCCTCGCGCTGGCCCTGTTGATCGCGCCGGGTCCGCCGCGGCGACGACTCGGGTTGCGGGACGTCCCGAGACCAGCGCGACGCCCCGCGTGGATACTCGCCGGCGTTCTGTGCGTCATCGCTCTAATCCTCGTCGTGCCGATCACGGTGGTCGTGGCCTTCGCGATCCTGGCGCTGACGTTGGCCGCACGGCGACGGCGGGCCGTCCTGAGCGCTCGGCGTGCCGCGGAATCCGATGCGCTGCAGGGGGCACTCTCCGTTCTGGTCGGTGAACTACGGGTCGGCGCCCACCCGATCGCCGCCTTCGAGACGGCAGCGGCCGAGGTGGACGGTCCCGTCGCCACCAGGTTGAACGAGGTGGCGGCGCGGGCGCGGTTGGGTGCCGACGTCGGGGCAGGGCTGAGAGATGTTGCAGCACAATCGATGCTGCCAGCACAGTGGGAGCGTCTGGCGGTGTGCTGGCAGCTGGCCCAGGCGCACGGCCTGGCGATCGCGACACTGATGCGCACCGCACACCGCGACATCGTCGAACGGGATCGCTATGCGTCCAGGGTGAGTGCGGGCATGGCGGGGGCCCGCGCTACGGCGGTGATCCTGGCCGGGCTCCCGCTGCTGGGCATCGGCCTCGGTGAACTGATCGGTGCCGACCCGGTGCGCTTCCTCCTGTCCGCCGGTCTCGGTGGCTGGCTGCTCGTCATCGGCGTCGTCCTGGCGTGCTGCGGGCTGGCGTGGTCGGACCGCATCACCAACCGGGTGCTGACATGAGTTGGGCCGCAATGCTGCTGGCCGCGGCGCTGCTGATCGGGGGTAACTCCGCGCGGGCCGGGCAGTTGCTCGACCGGGCGAAGGGTGCGTCCCTTCCGCGGCCACCGGCATCCGAGCGGTCCCGCGACCCGCTTGCCGTCGCATCCAGCCTCGACGTCTTCGCAGCCTGTCTGACCTCGGGCATGGCCGTGGCCACAGCAGCCGCCGCGACGGGACCGTCCGCCCCGCACCCGTTGGCCGGGGTGCTGGTGCGGGCAGCGGATCTGCTGACGCTCGGTGCTGACCCTGCCACCGCATGGACGGATGTCGGCAGGCCTGCGGATCAACGGATCGAGGCGCTCCTTCGCCTGGCGCGACGGTCGGCGGCGTCGGGCACGGCGCTGGCGCAGGGCGTGAGTGAGCTGGCCGAGCAATCCAGGCTCGATGCCGGTGACGCAGCACAGGCCGCCTCCGAGCGTGCTGCGGTCCTGATCGCCGGGCCACTCGGCCTCTGTTATCTGCCTGCCTTCCTCTGCTTGGGCATCGTGCCAGTGGTCGTGGGCCTGGCCGGTGACGTGTTGCGGTCAGGTGTGTGGTGAGCGGGCCTGCCGGGTTGTCGCTTCGCGGACGTGCCGCGAGTGGGAGGACGAATGAGGGGGAAACACGAAGATGAACAATGTCTTTCGGCAGTTGAACGTCTTTCGGCAGTTGAAGGTTCGGTTGACGATGCTCGTGATCGACGAGTCCGGGATGTCCACGGTCGAATATGCCATCGGGACGATCGCCGCCGCGGCGTTCGGCGCCATCCTCTACACCGTGGTGACCGGCGACTCGATCGTGAGTGCGCTGACCAACATCATCACCCGGGCGCTCAATACCAACGTCTGAGAGACGATGCGGGCGGTGTCACGGTCGAGGCGGCGTTCGCCGTCGCGGCACTCGTCGTGGTCCTGGTGTTGTGCCTCGCTGGGCTCACGGCCGTGGCCATGCAGGTGCGGTGCGTGGACGCGGCGCGAGAGGCCGCGAGGCTGGCGGCGCGGGGTGACCAGCGTGGTGCCTCCGAGGTGGCGCGCACGGTCGGCCCGGCCGGGGCGGGTTTGGAGGTGCGCCGCAGCGGCGGCCGCGTCATCGCGCGGGTCGCCGCGAGATCGCCACTGCTGCCGGGGATCACCATCGCGGCCGAAGCAGTCGCGGCGATCGAACCCGGATCGCAGTGACCGGGGTTCGTCCACGCTGCTGGCGGTGGCGATGATGGCGGTGATCCTTGCCGCAGTTGGTGCCGCGATGGTGGTCGGGTCGGCGATGATCGCCAGACACCGCGCGCAGTCGGCCGCCGACCTCGCCGCGCTGGCCGCGGCGGGCAGGCTCGCCGCGGGGCAGAACACGGCGTGCGAGTGGGCGGTCTCGGTCGCCGATCGGATGAACGCACGCGTTACCGCATGCGCGGTGGAGGCACTCGACGTCGTGGTCAGTGTCGACGTGGATGCGGCGCTCGGGCGGTGGGGGTTGGGTACGGCGCGGGCCGCCGCGCGGGCGGGACCGGGTTGATGTGACTCAGTAGCAGGGGAATCCGCGCTTAGGTACGGCCTGCCTTCTTCTTGCCAGCTCGCCCCTTGCGGGTGCCGCGGGACTGCGGAGCTTCGGCGGCGACGGCGAGTTCGTCGTCGGTGGGCAGGCGCAGCGAGAGCAGTCCAGCGAAGGTGTTCTCCTCGAGTTCGACGCGGTGCGCGGTGACGTGGATGGGCGTCCAGCCACCGTCGCGCGCGCGCAACCGCAACACGCGGGATGCTGACCCGTCCTCGAAATCCGTTGTCATCGACGTCATCTCGACTTCATCGTCGGGATGCACCATCGGCGCGCCCTTCTCGCTGGCGCGCCAGTCGTAGAACGGGCACGGATCGTCGAGCCACTTGAGTAGGGTCCACGACGAAAGATCGACGAGCGCGCGATGAACACCAGGTTGGGCAAGGCCGTTCAGAATTCGCTGCGCGAGGTCATTCGGTGCCACCACCACCTCGACGCGCGCACTGCGCCAGTTCATCGCGCGACAGACCAACAGGTCGTGGCCGGCGTCATCGCGCTCGACCATGACGCGGGCGGTGAAACCCACGGTGATCGGATTGCCCGCGTGGTCGCTGATGTCCCAGGTGCTGCAGAAGGTGCGGCCAGGCTCGGGCTTGATCACGGCCGACAGCACTTCCGCCTCGCTGGGGTTGAGATCGCGGGTGGGCAGATCCTCGGCGAAGGCGCGGCCATGGGTTTCCTCGACGGACGGGTCTAGCCCGCTGTTGTAGAGCGATTCCGGAGTGTCCGTGGCGATTCGATTGGTCAGGTCCCATTTCAGCGGTCCTGGGATGCCGCGCGGCGGCGGATCGACGTCGGGTGGGCCCACCCATACGTGGACGCCGTGAATGCGGCCGTCCGACATCTGCACGACCTCGGTGCGAATCACGCGGTCGTTCTTCGGCGTGATGCTGCTCAGTGGCAGGCCCGCCCGAACGGTCTCGCCGATGGCCGTTCGAATCGCCATCAGGTTCGGGTTCCGGCGCAGGAAGGCGCTGATGGGGACGAGATTCTTGGTCTGCTGGCCCTGTGCCACCACGGTCGGCTCGGCACCAAGTGTTTCCACGAGGAGCCAATCCGGTGTCATGGCGGAATAGTACCGGTCAGCTAACAGCGGGCCGGGAGCCAAACGCGCAACGAAATCCGTAGGTATTGTCGCGCCCCGGGCACGCGGTGAGCTCCGAGAACGGTCGAAATGGGTTTGCGCGCACCCATGCCAGGCGGTATTTTGCGTGAGCACCCGGTACCGCCGGGATTGAGAACGGATCGCGTTGTCCGGCCGTTCCTCGCATCGTCTGTGTGTTCGGCGAGCCTTGATCGAGGCCCAGCCACCGATCCGTGAAGACGACCGTCGAGGGGTAGGTCGTCCAGCGGGCCGTCACCCACCGTGACGCGCCAACTCGCCGAGCACCAGACGCAGCACCGCGACCGCACCCCGTTTGTCCAGCGGGTCGTTGCCATTTCCGCACTTCGGCGACTGCACGCACGACGGGCAACCGTTTGGGCACTCGCAGGCGTCGATGGCCGCCGCGGTGGCCCCCCACCACGTGACGATCTCGCCGAAGCCGCGGTCGGCGAAGCCTGCACCGCCCGGGTACCCGTCGTAGACGAAGATCGTCGGCATGCCGTCCTCAGGGCCGACCGCCATCGACACACCGCCGACGTCGCCGCGATCGCAGCTGGCCACCAGAGGTAGCAATCCGATCGCCGCGTGTTCGGCCGCGTGCAATGAACCCGGTACGCGAAGTGGGTTGATGCCGTTGTCCTGCAATGCTTCCGGTGTGATCGTGCACATCGCCGCCATGGTGTCCAGCGTCTGGGTGGGCATGTCGAGGTCGACGAAGTCGATCACCTCGCCGTTGAGTCGGCGACGTAGGTAGCCGACCACCGTGTGCGATACCGACACGGGCACCAAGCCGATGGTGACGGGCCCGAAGGTACGACGCGTCCCCGGCCCGGTGACGACGATGTCGGTGACGTCGCGCGCCGACGTCGTGTATCCGGGATCTTCCGGTCGGACGAACGCGACGCCGTCCTCGAAGTCCAGCGAGTCGACCAGATAACTCTCGCCCTGGTGCAGGTAGACCGCGCCCGGATGCACCGACGCGGGTGCCTGGCCCGCGCCCGTGCTGCCGAGCATCCGGCCGGTGCCGGTCTCGAGGATCGCGATCTGCCCGCCCGACGACCCCCGGATGTCCACCGCCGGATGCGGGTCGACGCCCGGCGCGGGGAAGTAGCCGGTGGGCCGTCGCCGCAGCAGCCCGTCGTCGACCAACGTCTCGGCAACGGCTTCGGCGTTCCACATCCGCACCTCGGCGCCGGTCAGGGGTAGTTCGCTTGCTGCACAGAGCAGTTGGGGCCCGAGCACGTACGGGTTGACCGGGTCGATCACGACGCGCTCGATCGGCTTGTCCAGGAGCGCGCCGGGATTGTTGACGAGATAGGTGTCGAGCGGGTCGTCGCGCGCGATCATGACGATCAAGGCGCTCTGCCCCCGCCGTCCCGCCCGGCCTGCCTGCTGCCAGAAGGAGGCCACCGTGCCGGGGAACCCGGCCAGCACCACGGCGTCCAGGCCCGCGATGTCGACACCCAGTTCGAGGGCATTGGTGGTGGCCAGTCCGCGCAACCGGCCGTCGGCCAGCGCGCTCTCCAGGCTGCGGCGGTCCTCGGCGAGGTAGCCGGCGCGGTAGGAGGCGACCAGGTCGGCTAGTTCCGGTGCGACGTCCTCGAGCCGGGCCCGCGCACCGAGCGCGGTGAGTTCGGCGCCACGCCGCGAGCGGACGAAGGTCAACGTCCTCGCGCCCTCGGCCATCAGGTCGGCCATCACACGGGAGGCCTCCGCTCCAGCCGATCGTCGTACCGGAGCGCCGTTCTCGCCCATCAGATCGGCCAGCAGCGCTGGTTCCCACAGCGCCACCGTGCGCCCACCCTGCGGTGAGCCGTCGTCGGTCACCTCGACGACCGTCTGCCCGAGCAACTCCGAGGCGGTCGCCGCGGGAGATGCCGTCGTCGCGCTGGCGAAGATCACCGTCGGCCCCGGTCCGTCACCCCCATAACGCGCACACAACCGCATCAACCGGCGCAGCACCATCGCGACGTTCGAGCCGAAGATGCCGCGGTAGTAATGACATTCATCGACCACGATGAACCGGAGGTTGCGCAGGAACACGGCCCACCTTGCGTGATTGCGCAGCATCGACAGATGGATCATGTCGGGGTTGGAGAAGATCCACCGCGAGCTCTCCCTGGTGAACCGCCGCGCCTCCTGGGAGCTGTCACCGTCATAAGCGCTCGGTCCGACCGTCGAAAGGCGCGCGACGGCGTCGGACAACCCCTGCGCGGCGCGCAGCTGATCGTGACCGAGTGCCTTGGTGGGGGATAGGTACAACGCCCTGGCGCGCGGATCGGCCGCAAGGGCCGACGCGATCGGCAGCTGGTAGGCGAGCGACTTGCCCGATGCGGTGCCGGTGCTGAGCACCACGTGGCGGCCCGAGTGCGCGAGGTCGGCGGCGGATACCTGATGCGACCAGGGTTCGGTGATACCGCGCTCGACGAAGGCCGCTACCACGTCGGATTCGGCCCAGCGGGGCCACGATTGGGCGCGGGCGTGGCGCGGTGCCAGATCCGCGACGTGGCGTAGCGGATGCTCCGAGGAGTTGGTGCCGTCGACGGCGCAGGCGAGCAGCTCGCGACCGAAGTCCGACGCCCGATCCGACACTGTTTCGCCTCCTTATCTCGTGCCCGCGTTCCCCGCCCGAATTGTTAACCACATGATCACAACAAGACTGTCGCGAAGCCCCCGGACATGATTCACTTATCGTGGTCGCAGCTTCTGTGTTCGTGTGTCAGCACTCGCAGGAACGTCGTTGCGGCCGCGGTTCCTGCGAGGGTTGTAGGTCGGTCTGTTCCGGCGCTTCCACGAAGGTATGGCGGTCGGAACGGGCCCGGCTCACCGAAGGCGGTGGACCGCACCCGCAGTAGTAGAAGGAAAGAAGTACAGATGCCTCAGGGAACTGTTAAGTGGTTCAACCCGGAAAAGGGCTACGGGTTCATCGAGCAGGAAGACGGCGGCGGCGACGTCTTCGTCCATTACAAGCAGATTCAGTCCAACGGGTTCCGCACCCTCGAGGAGAATCAAAAGGTCGAGTTCGAGATCGAGCAGAGCCCCAAGGGCCCGCAGGCGCTCAGCGTCAAGCCCGTCTGACTCGGCGACGATCTGAAGGAAACCTCCGCATGTCCCTCTGACGGGTATGTGGGGGTTTTTCCTTTTCGGTGTTCCCAGTCGCGTCATGCGGCCCGGTGACACCTCGTGGGTGCGCTGCTGGCCTAGTGTCGATTTCGTGAGTCAGCTGTCGTTCTTCTCGGCTGAGTCGATGCCGCCCGCGGTGGCCGACTTGACCGGGATTCTCGCTGCGGCGGGCCAGGTCGTGCTGGTCGGTAGCGGTGCGCAGCAGGGGGCGCGCTTGTCGGTGGTGGTCGATCGATTGTGGCGCGCCGAGGCGCTTGCCGAGATGATCGCCGAGACCGGGCTCGCACCCGAGATCGGCCGCACCGACGAGAACACCCCGCTGGTCCGCACCGCGGTCGACCGCCGGTTGACGGTGATGGCGGCGGCCTGGACCCGTGGCGCGGTGAAGACCGTCCCTCCGCAATGGTTGCCAGGGCCGAGGGAACTGAGGGCATGGACGTTGGCCGCGGGCACCCCTGAGGCATCCGACCGCTACCTGCTCGGACTCGACCCGCATGCACCGGACACGCATACTGCCCTCGCATCGGCGATGATGAGGGTAGGAATCGCACCGACCTTGATCGGCACTCGCGGGAGCCATCCCGCACTGCGGATCAGCGGTCGCAGGAGACTGTTACGCCTGGTAGAGAACGTGGGGGAACCACCGGGCGATACGGAGGCGTTCTCGCAATGGCCACGGACCTGAGGTCCAGTACGGGGGAATCCAGTTTGCGTCGGCGCGCGCGGAATGCGAAGTTGGCTGCGGTTATCGTTGCCGGGAGCCACTGCGACCATGGACGCTCAACGTCCGGCGCACGGCCCGCGGCACAAGAGTGGAGTGTAGGAAGAGTTGGCTGACCAGGAGGGCGGCGAGAACGGCAGTGCGCCAGGTGGGCGTGCGGCCGCGGGCCGGATCGTGCGGCGACTCGTCATAGTCGAGTCGCCCACCAAAGCACGCAAAATCGCTGGTTACCTAGGCGCCAACTACATCGTGGAGTCCTCCCGCGGCCACATTCGCGACCTGCCAAGGGCCGCCGCGGACGTGCCAGCCAAGTACAAGTCCGAGCCATGGGCCCGGCTTGGCGTGAACGTCGACGCCGACTTCGAACCGCTCTACATCATCAGCCCCGAGAAGAAGAGCACGGTCACCGAGCTCAAGGGCCTGCTCAAGGACGTCGACGAGCTCTACCTGGCCACGGACGGTGACCGCGAGGGTGAAGCGATCGCCTGGCACCTGCTGGAGACGCTCAAGCCCAGCGTCCCGGTCAAGCGCATGGTGTTCCACGAGATCACCGAGCCCGCGATCCTGAGCGCCGCGGAGAACCCCCGCGACCTGGACATCGACCTGGTCGACGCGCAGGAGACGCGCCGCATCCTCGATCGCCTCTACGGCTACGAGGTCAGCCCCGTGCTGTGGAAGAAGGTGGCCCCCAAGTTGTCGGCGGGTCGCGTGCAGTCGGTGGCGACCCGGATCATCGTCCAGCGCGAACGCGAGCGCATGGCGTTCCGCAGCGCCGGCTACTGGGACGTCACCGCCGAACTCGACGCCAGCGTGTCGGACGCCCAGGCGTCGCCGCCGAGGTTCACGGCGAAGCTCAATCAGGTCGACGGACGCCGCGTGGCGGCCGGGCGCGACTTCGACTCGTTGGGCGGGCTCAAGAAGCCCGACGAGGTGCTGGTCC
Source organism: Mycobacterium sp. AZCC_0083 (assembly GCF_014202335.1). Taxonomy (GTDB): domain Bacteria; phylum Actinomycetota; class Actinomycetes; order Mycobacteriales; family Mycobacteriaceae; genus Mycobacterium. The sequence continues at coordinate 187,103 of NZ_JACHGP010000010.1, forward strand.
TCGACGAGGCCGCGGCAGGCGCGCTGGCCACCGGCCTGCGCGGCGCCCAGATGACCGTGTCGTCGGTCGAGCAGAAGCCGTACACCCGCAAGCCGTACGCCCCGTTCATGACCTCGACGCTGCAGCAGGAGGCGGGCCGCAAGCTGCGGTTCTCCTCCGAGCGCTGCATGAGCATCGCGCAGCGGCTGTACGAGAACGGCTACATCACCTATATGCGTACCGACTCGACGAATTTGTCGGCCACAGCCATTGAAGCGGCCCGTAACCAGGCCAGGCAGCTCTATGGCGAGGAGTACGTCCACCCGACGCCGCGGCAGTACACCCGCAAGGTGAAGAACGCCCAGGAGGCGCACGAGGCCATCAGGCCGGCCGGTGACGTGTTCCAGACGCCTGGCCAGCTGCACGCACAGCTCGACACCGACGAGTTCCGGCTCTACGAGTTGATCTGGCAGCGCACCGTCGCCTCCCAGATGGCCGACGCGCGCGGCACCACGCTGTCGTTGCGGATCTCCGGAACCGCCCGCTCGGGCGAGCAGGTCGTGTTCAGCGCCAGCGGCCGCACCATTACGTTTGCCGGCTTCCTGAAGGCCTACGTCGAGAGCCTCGACGAGCAGGCCGGTGGTGAGGCCGACGACGCTGAGAGCCGGCTGCCGAACCTGACCCAGGGGCAGCGCGTCGACGCCGCCGACCTGACCGCCGACGGGCACACCACCAGCCCGCCAGCGCGCTACACCGAGGCATCGCTGATCAAGTCGCTCGAGGAGCTCGGCATCGGGCGGCCGTCGACGTACTCGTCGATCATCAAGACCATCCAGGACCGTGGCTACGTCCACAAGAAGGGCAGCGCGCTGGTCCCGTCGTGGGTGGCGTTCGCGGTGACGGGTCTGCTTGAGCAGCACTTCGGCCGGTTGGTCGACTACGACTTCACCGCTGCCATGGAGGACGAGCTCGACGAGATCGCCTCCGGTAACGAGCGAAGGACCAACTGGCTCAACAACTTCTACTTCGGTGGCGAGCACGGCGTCGACGGCTCCATCGCCCGCTCAGGCGGTCTGAAGAAGCTCGTCGGCGGCAACCTCGAGGGCATCGACGCGCGGGAAGTCAACTCCATCAAGCTGTTCGACGACGACCAGGGGCGCGCCATCAACGTCCGCGTCGGCCGCAACGGTCCCTACCTGGAGCGGATGATCACCGGTGATGACGGCGAGCCCACCCCGCAGCGCGCCAACCTCAAGGACGACCTGACGCCCGACGAGCTCACCATCGAGCTCGCCGAGAAACTGTTCTCCACACCGCAGGAAGGGCGTTCGCTCGGCGTCGACCCCGAGAGCGGGCACGAGGTCGTCGCCAAGGACGGCCGGTACGGCCCGTACGTGACCGAGGTGCTTCCCGAGCCCGAACCGCCAGAGGACCCCGACGCGGGTGTTGGCGCCAAGAAGGCCAAGAAGCCGACCGGCCCCAAGCCGCGCACCGGATCCCTGCTGCGCTCCATGGACCTGGAGACGGTCACGCTCGAGGACGCGCTGAAGCTGCTGTCGCTGCCGCGCGTGGTCGGGGTCGACCCGGCGAACAATGAGGAGATCACCGCGCAGAACGGGCGCTACGGCCCATACCTCAAGCGCGGCACCGACTCTCGCTCGCTGGCCAACGAAGACCAGATGTTCACGGTCACCCTCGAAGAGGCGTTGAAGATCTATGCCGAGCCCAAGCGGCGCGGCGGGCAGGGCGCGGCCACCCCGCCTCTGCGCGAGCTCGGCACCGATCCCGTTTCGGAGAAGCCGATGGTGATCAAGGACGGCCGATTCGGCCCGTACGTCACCGACGGTGAGACCAACGCCAGCCTGCGCAAGGGTGACGACGTCCTGTCGATCACCGACGGCAGAGCATCGGAGTTGCTCGCCGATCGTCGTGCCCGCGGACCCGCCAAGAAGACGGCGAAGAAGGCGGCCGCGAAGAAGGCACCGGCCAAGAAGGCGCCCGCCAAGAAGGCCGTCAAGAAGAGCTAGCTCTCGCGCTGCAATTCGCTCGGAACTTCGTCCGGCGCAGCCAGAGTCACTGGCCTCGCCAACTGGGTTGGTGCGAGGCGGCCACGCAGTTCGACGATCTCGCCGACGTCCCAGCACAGCGCCTCGGCGTCCAGTGCACCGCTGACCGCGATCGCCGATGCCAGCACGTGGCCCTGTTCCAGCTTGGCCAGCTCCGTCAGCCTGGCCGCCTCGTTGACGGGGTCGCCGATCACGGTGTACTCGAAGCGGGCCTGCGCACCGATGTGGCCTGCGATGGCACGGCCTGCCGAGACGCCGATGCCGAAGTCCGTCTGGCCCAACACCTCAACGAGGTCGTCGTGCAGTTCGCGGGACGCCGCGAGTGCCGCGCCCGACGCGTCGGGATGCTCGATGGGCGCACCGAAGATGGCCAGTGCCGCATCGCCCTGGAACTTGTTGACGAACCCGCCGTGCCGGTTCACGGTGTCGACGATGATCTGGAAGAACTCGTTGAGAAGGCTGACGACCTCGGAGGCCGGCTTGGTGGATGCGAGTTCCGTCGAGCCGACCAGGTCGACGAACAACACCGCGACGTCGCGCTCCTGGCCACCGAGTTCGGTACCGCGTTCGAGCGCGCGGCGGGCGACGTCCTCGCCGACGTAGCGGCCGAACAGGTCCCGAAGCCTTTGTCGCTCGGCCAGATCGCGGACCATGTCGTTGAATCCGGCCTGTAGCAAGCCCAGCTCGCTGGCGTCGTAGATCTGCATGTGCGCGTTGTAGTTGCCGCGCTGGACTTCGCCGAGCGCCCAGCGCAATTGGCGAAGCGGGTCGGCGATCGACATCGCGACGAGCACCGTGCCTGCCAGCCCGATCACCAGGGCGGTGATGGACAGCAGCAGGATCGGGGTGTTGAGCCGCTCGGCCGGTGCGGTCAGGATTTCGAACTTGCTCGCGACCAGGGCCAGGACGATCGCCAGCACCGGCACTGCGGTGGACAGCACCCAGGTCAGCACCTGCCGCTGGATCACGCCGGGAGCCTTGAAGGCCTCGGGGACGCCGCCCCGCAGCGCCGCGACGGCGACGGGGCGCAGCACGCGTTCGGACTGTAGGTAGCCGATGATCGCCGTGGCCGTGGCACCGAGGGCGCTGGCGACGGCAACGACCGGGGCGGAGTGGCTGGCGACGGGCCAGCTGGCGACGATGAACACCACGGAGCCGAGGAGCCAGTTCGAGACGCTGATCACCGACCGGTAGAACGGCATCTTCAAGGCCCGCACGCGCGCCAGCTCGGTGATGTCCGTGTCGCCGTCCACCAGCAGCGTGTCGCGGCGTTGCCAGCGGATCACCGGGACCAGCAGGCGCAAGGTCAGCCAGCAGCCGACGGTGAAGGACACGAACAGGTAGGCCAGGAAGACCGCCAGGTTGAATGCAGGCAGGTCCTGCAGCTGGACACGGTCCTCTGGGGGCAGCCCGAAGCGCAGGAAGCCGAACACCAGCAACGCGCCGATGATGTCGGCCTGCAGCATGCCCAGCAAGAAGACCGGCCACGGCGTACGCGCGACCCAACGGACGAGCGCGGTGATTCGCCCAATCCGTATCGCCTCGGTCACCCGACAACCGTATCGGGCGACGGGGACGTGTATCGCCCCTGTCTGAAAGCTCGTGTCGGGTTCGGACACTAGTGTTGGGTCCCGATGAGCGGTGTTTTCTCGCGTCTGGTGGGCCAGGACGCCGTCGAAGCGGAGTTGGTGGCTGCAGCGACGGCGGCCCGCGGTGATTCCACTCACAGCGCAATGACGACCGGCAACATGACCCATGCGTGGTTGATCACCGGCCCGCCGGGTTCCGGGCGGTCGATCGCCGCGCTGTGTTTCGCAGCGGCGCTGCAGTGCACGTCGGATGGCGTACCGGGCTGCGGGGAGTGCCAGGCCTGTACGACGACGATGGCGGGCACGCACGGCGACGTGCGCCGCATCATTCCCGAGGGCCTGTCGATCGGGGTGGACGAGATGCGCAACATCGTGCAGATCGCCTCGCGCAGGCCAGGAACGGGACGCTGGCAGGTCGTGGTGGTCGAAGACGCCGACCGGTTGACAGAAGGTGCGGCGAACGCACTGCTCAAGGTGGTCGAGGAGCCACCGCCGTCGACGGTCTTCCTGCTGTGTGCACCGTCGGTGGATCCGGAGGACATCGCGATCACCCTGCGCTCGCGCTGCCGCCACATCGCGTTGGTGACGCCCCGGGTGGACGCGATCGCCCAGGTGCTGATCGACACCGACGGACTGTCGGATGCCGACGCCCGGTGGGCGGCGTCCGTCAGCGGTGGGCACGTGGGCCGGGCGCGCCGACTGGCCACCGACGAGCAGGCGCGCAGGCGTCGGGAGCGTGCGCTGGGGCTGGCCCGCGACGCGGCAACGCCGACCCGGGCGTATGCCGCCGCCGAGGAGCTGGTCGCGACCGCGGAGGACGAGGCGAAGTCGCTGACTGGCGACCGCAACGAGTCCGAGACGGAGGAGCTGCGCACGGCGCTGGGGGCGGGCGGCACGGGCAAGGGCACGGCCGGAGCCCTGCGCGGAGCGACGGGCGCGCTGAAAGACCTTGAGAAGCGGCAGAAGTCACGCCACACCCGGGCGTCGCGCGATGCCCTCGACCGGGCGCTGATCGACCTCGCCACCTACTTCCGCGACGCGCTCCTGGTGTCCTCGGGTGCAGGCGCGGTAGCGGCCAACCACCCCGACATGGCCGACAAGGTCGCTTCGATGGCGGCGGTCGTGCCTCCCGACCGGCTGCTGCGCTGCATCGAGGCGGTGCTTGAGTGCCGGGAGGCGCTTGCGGTGAACGTGAAGCCGAAGTTCGCGGTCGACGCCATGGTGGCGACCGTCGGGCAGGCGCTGCGCAGCTGAGGCTTGGCGCAACTTGGGCGCGCGCGGGCTGCTGTCGTAGACTCGTCCCGCCCGGATGTCAGATCGGGCACGCCGCCTTAGCTCAGTCGGTAGAGCGTCTCACTCGTAATGAGAAGGTCCGGGGTTCGATTCCCCGAGGTGGCTCCCTTTTGCCTCGGCTTCGTCCCCGCGGGTGTGCACCCACGGCGACGGATCGCGACTTTCGTCGCCGTCACGGCACGCTCGGCGCGTAGACCCGCGCCAGGAACCCATCCACCAGGGGCAGGACCTCATCCAGGTGGGTCTCCAGCAGCCAGTGCCCACCGCCGAGCAGGTGGATCGGTGCGTCGGGCAGGTCGCGCAGGTATGCACGCGCCGACTTCTCGGGCATGTAGCCGTCGTGAGGTCCCCACACGATGAACGTCGGCGGTCGATGCTCCCCCAGATAGGCCTGTTCGCGTGCGAACCAGTCCAACGTCGACGGCTGGTCCTCAAGGAGGCGGATGAGGTTGGCGATACGGGCCGGCGTGGACATCAGCGACCAGTGCAGCGTCCACAGGTCGGGGCTGATCCGGGTGGCCACGTCGTCGGGGAGTTCGCCACGGAACTCGCTCTCGAAGCCCTTCAGGGTGACGTGCTCCGCGATCTTGCGTCTGGCGGCGGGTCCGGGGTTCTCCCACGACTCCTTGAGGAAGTCGTACATGGGGCCGAAGGCATCTTCGTAGATGTCGCCGTTCTGGATGACCAGGCCCGCAACGCGGTCCGGTGCGGACAGAGCCAGGCGAAAGCCGAACTGCGAGCCGTAGTCGTGCAACCAGATGACGTACCGGTTCAGGTTCAGTGCGCCGACGAAGGCCTGCAGGAACGCAGCGTACGCGTCGAAGGTGTAACCGAAATCGTCCGATGAAGGTGTTGCGCTGTAACCGAACCCGGGAAGGTCGGGAGCGATGAGGCGGTAGCGGTCTCCCAGTGCGGCCATCAGGTTGCGATAGACGAACGACGATGCTGGGTAGCCATGCGGCAGCAACACGACCGGGGCATCTGCCGGTCCGGCTTCCCGGTAGAACGCGTCGATCCCGTCGACGGTCGTTCTCCGATGGCGGATGGGTGCGGAGGTGAACTGCACACTCTTGTCCATTGCCGTTGTGGGCCAGTGCTAAACGGATCAGTGCCCAGCTACCTCGGTGCCAGATATCCGACGGGCCCCGCGGCTAGGCACACCGACAAGGCGGAGGTGTTGGCCTTGGCCAGGATCGAGTCACCGGCGCCGGACAACCGCACGTAGACGCGGTTCAGACCGGGCCGTACCCGGACCTTCGACTCGACCCCCTCGGGCAGTGACAACGTCATCGAGCCGTCGCTGTTGGCCAGGTAGTTGATCTCGGCCGTCCAGTCCGACGGCAGCAGCGGGCCGTCCAGCGGCATCCGGACCGGAGCATCGGGCTGAACGAGATACCCACATTTGGGATCCGGGCCCGGCACGATCGACCGCACCCACGTGACCTTGGCGGGAAGCAGTCTTCCGTTCATGTCGAGCATTCGTAGATCCGTTGTGCTCGAATCGAATTCGGGCCGGCGGGGCAGCAGCGCGAAGACGTGGCTGGCCAGGTGTTCCGGCCAGGCGACGCGTTGCAGGACGAGCGGGTCGACTTCCTGGTCGAGCATGGGTGCGCTGGAGGTGTTGTACGCCTGCGCCAGGCTGGCTTCGGCGGTCAGCAGATACTGCCGGGTCGGGTTGTCGCGCCAGATGCGGGTGAACGTCACCGTCGAGTACACGCTGCTGACCACGAAAAGCAGGGCGCAGGCGGTGATCATGGCAGTGCGGACGCGTGACGCGTCCAACCACGCCGACTGCGGCCGGTTCGGGGCGCAGAATCCGACCGCGGCCAACAAGGCCAGCACCACCACGAGGTCGGGCAGATAGCGCAATGTCTGGGCCAACTCCAGAGCGGTGAACCGCGACGAGCGCATCAGATAGATCGGAACCTGACATGCGACGGCGTAGCCGACGGCCACCAGCCACACCGCGCCGACGCGTTCCTTGCGGACCAGCGACACCACGAGCACCGCCGCCAGCACGACCCACCCCAGGATCATCACCACCAAAGGTGGTGTCGCCCAGGGTGAAGCGGGTGCCCAGCGCTGCCAGTCCCATGGCCCGCCTGCCAGGCCGGGCACGATCCCGTGCGTCACCGATCGACGCAGCAGGTCCCAGGTCATGCCGAGGTCGAAGCTCCAGCGCTGCTGGTCGACGACGACGAGATACACCCCGATCCACGCCGCCGTCACCGCCAGCGACGCCACCCACAACCGCAGCCCGCGACGCCACACCGTCAGCACGGCAGCACGTTCGCCCGTCACGTGGGCCAGCAGCGCGGTCACCGCGAACGCGACGAACGGAATCACCGCCGCCTTCTCGAAGAACAGCAGACCGCCAAGGAACACCAGCGCCCCACTCAGCGCGTAGCGCTGCAGCCCGGTCCGCACCAGCAGGATGGCATCGCCGCACACCCATGCCAGGGCGGTGATCATCGGCAACGAGTTCAGCGCGGATGCCCACCACGCAAACGCGGGCACGCCCAGCGGGACGAACAACGCGAAGGTCAGCGGCACCAGCAGCACGGGCCGCCAGCCGAGGATGACCCGCAGCGCGCGCAACAACGCCAGCGACACCACCAACTGCAGCACGACGAGGCTGATCGCAGGGCCGATCCAGTTCAGCGGCGCCAGTCGAGTGATGGTCCCGGCGATCAGGAACGCCGCAGGCATGACGTGCCCGTCGTGGTCATCGAACAGGTAGGACGGCGACACCAGGCTCTGCGTGCCCGCGCGCCCGGTGAGGATCAGGTCATCCCAGTAGAAGTAGCCCTGGAACGCCAGCACCGCCCGAAGGACCAGCTGAAGCGCGATCAGCGCGACGGCGGTCATCCAGACCCAATCCCCTGGTCGCTTCGCTCCTGCCCGCCGGAAGACCCAATTCACTCCTCGCAACTCTACGGGGAGGAATTCGGCGGGCATCGGTATGGTGAGCCGGTGCGGACACTGGTCACGGGAGCAGCCGGATTCATCGGATCGACGCTGGTAGACCGCCTGCTGGCGGATGGCCACAGCGTCATCGGCGTGGACGACCTCAGTTCGGGGAACAGCGTCAACATCGTCGGCGCCGAGAGGCACGGCACTTACGAGTTCGCCAAGGCCGACATCGTCGACGCCGATCTGGTCGGTTTGGTCGCCGAGACCAGGCCCGAGGTGATCTTCCACCTCGCCGCGCAGATCTCGGTCAGCCGCTCGGTGGACGACGCCCAGTTCGATTCGAGCGTCAACGTCGTCGGCACCGTCCGACTCGCCGAGGCCGCGCGCAAGGCTGGGGTGCGCAAGATCGTCCACACCTCCTCGGGTGGGTCGGTGTACGGCACGCCGCCGGTCTACCCGACCAATGAGGAGACGCCCATCAACCCGGCCTCGCCGTACGCCGCGAGCAAGGTCTGCGGTGAGGTGTACCTCAACATGTTCCGCAATCTGTATGACCTGGACTGCTCGCACATCGCGCCTGCCAACGTGTACGGGCCCCGCCAGGACCCCCACGGCGAGGCGGGCGTGGTCGCGATCTTCTCCAAGGCGTTGTTGGCGGGAAAGCCGACGAAGATCTTCGGCGACGGCACCGACACCCGCGACTACGTGTTCGTCGACGACGTGGTCGACGCGTTCGTGCGGGCCTCTGGCGAGACCGGGGGAGGGCAGCGCTTCAACGTCGGCACCGGGGTGGAAACGTCCACGCGCCAACTACATTCGGCGATCGCCGCGGCGGCGGGGGCGCCCGATGAGCCCGAGATGCACCCGCCCCGGCTCGGTGATCTGAGGCGGTCGTGCCTGGACAGCGGTCGGGCCAATGCCGTCCTCGGCTGGACGCCGAAGGTCGTGCTCGACGACGGTGTGGCGCGGACCGTGGACTTCTTCCGCGCTGCCGACTGATCCCTCGCCGAGACTGCTGGGAGATCGCAAGATCTTCGCAAATTGCGATCTGTGCGCAGTTTCGACGTATGGTCGTAAGAAAAGATTGTGAGTACTCGCATTTTATTGTACGGTGGCGACAACCCGACGATTGGTAGACGCCATGACCTACGACGTGATCATCCGCAACGGACTCTGGTTCGACGGGACCGGTAGCGCCCCGCGGATCCGCACCCTCGGCATCCGGGACGGCATCGTCGACACGGTGTCCGTCGGCCCCCTGGACGAGACGGGTTGCCCCGACGTGATCGACGCGTCCGGGAAGTGGATCGTCCCCGGCTTCGTCGACGTGCACACGCACTACGACGCCGAGGTACTGCTCGATCCGGGTCTGCGGGAATCGGTGCGGCACGGCGTCACCACCGTGCTGCTCGGCAACTGCTCGCTCTCGGCGGTGTACGCCAGCACCGAGGACACCGCCGACCTGTTCAGCAGGGTCGAGGCGGTGCCGCGCAAGTTCGTCCTCGGGGCGCTCGACGCCAAGAAGACCTGGACCACGCCCGCGGAGTACGTCGCGGCGCTCGACGACCTGCCGCTGGGCCCGAACGTCAGCTCGATGCTCGGGCACTCGGACCTGCGTACCGCCGTCCTCGGCCTCGACCGCGCAACGACCGATGGCGTGAACCCGACCGACGCCGAGCTCGACCAGATGGCCACGATGCTCGAAAAGGCACTCGACGCAGGGCTTCTCGGGATGTCCGGGATGGATGCGGCGATCGACAAGCTCGACGGCGACCGCTTCCGCTCACGCGCACTGCCGTCGACCTTCGCGACCTGGCGGGAACGGCGCAAGCTGATCGCCGTGCTGCGCAAGCACCGCAGGATCCTGCAAAGTGCCCCCGACGTGAAGAACCCGATGTCGGCACTGAACTTCTTTCTCTCCAGTAGCCGCATGTTCGGACGCCGCCCCGGTGTCCGGATGAGCCTGCTGGTGTCGGCCGACGCCAAGTCGGCGCCCGCCGCGGTTCACGTGTTCGGCCCTGGTGTCCGGCTGATCAACAAGCTGTTCGGATCGTTGGTGCGCTTCCAGCATCTGCCGGTTCCGTTCGAGTTGTACTCCGACGGAATCGATTTGCCCGTCTTCGAGGAGTTCGGCGCAGGGACCGCCGCGCTGCATCTGCGCGATCAATTGGAGCGCAACGAACTGCTCGCCGACAAGGAGTACCGCCGCCGGTTCCGGCGCTCGTTCGACCGCAAGAAGCTCGGTCCATCGCTGTGGCACCGCGACTTTCACGATGCGGTCATCGTCGAATGCCCGGACGAGACGTTGATCGGCAAGAGCTTCGGCCAGATCGCGGTCGAGCGCGGGCTGCACCCGCTCGACACCTTCCTGGACGTGCTCGTCGACAACGGGGAGCGCAACGTCCGCTGGACCACCATCGTCGCGAATCACCGGTCCAAGCACCTCGACAAGCTGGCCGCCGAACCGTCCATCCACATGGGCTTCTCGGATGCCGGTGCGCACCTTCGCAACATGGCCTTCTACAACTTCTCGCTGCGTCTGCTCAAGCGAGTGCGTGACGCCGACCGCGCCGGGCATCCGTTCCTCACCACCCAGCGGGCGATTCATCGCCTCACCGCCGAGGTCGCCGAGTGGTTCGGCCTCGACGCGGGCACCTTGCGTCAAGGTGACCGCGCCGACTTCGTCGTGATCAACCCGGAAGGCCTCGACGCGTCGGTCGACGGTTACCACGAGGAGAAGGTCCCGTTCTATGGCGGCCTGAGCCGGATGGTCAACCGCAACGACGCCGCAGTGGTCGCGACGGGCGTCGGCGGGACCGTCGTGTACCGCAACGGCGAGTTCCGCGAGGGTTACGGGACGACCGTGAAGTCGGGTCACTTCCTTCGGGCCGATACCCGTCTCACCCCGAAGGTCCGTGTCTGACATGGCAAGAACCCAGCAGCAGCGCCGCGAGGAGACGGTGGCGCGCCTTCTCGACGCATGCATCGACACGATCGTCGAGGTCGGGTATGCGCGGGCGTCGGCTGCGGTGATCGCCAAGCGCGCCCAGGTGTCCGACGGCGCGCTGTTCCGACACTTCGCCACCATGGGCGACTTCATGGCGGCCACCGCGCTCGAAGTCATGCGACGTCAGCTGGAGCTGTTCACCAAGCGGGTCGCCGAGATACCGCCCGACAAACCAGCATTCGAAGCCGCACTTGGCATTCTGCGCGACGTCACGGGCAACGACACCAACACCGTGATGTACGAACTCCTGATTGCCGCACGTACCGACGAGAAGCTGAAGGTCACCCTGCAGGCCGTTTTGGTGGAGTACGCGGCGAACATCCACGACGTCGCCCGCGCGTTGCCAGGGACGGACCGGTACCCGCCGGAGACGTTCGGCGCGTTGGTGGCAACGCTGACGAACGTCTTCGACGGCGCGGAGATCGTCCGAGCGGTGTTGCCGCTGCCCGAGATCGAAGATGCCAGGATTGCGCTGCTGACCGAACTGCTCACCGACCGATCCGGGAGAAGCTGACGGCAATCCGGAGCTAACGCTCCTCGGGGGCCCGTGCACCTTCCAGTGCGACCGCGCGGGCCAGTTGGGCGTAGCGCAGTTCCAGATCCTTGAACCGCATGTAGGCGCTGAGCGTGGTGAACAGGAACGCGATCACCAGTGAGTACTCGATGAGGTCGGCGCCGCGGTCGACGCCGAGCCAGTTCGCGACCACGGTGGTGTCGTCGGGCCGGATCACCGCGTAGATCGCCCCGATCACGAACAGCACGTAGCCGAGCTTCACCCACGCCCTGGACTTCGCGCTGCGCCGGGACCGCAGCAAGTACACCAGCAGCACCACGATCGCCGCGATCAGCAGAACCTGAATCCAGTTCATCGGCGCATCCTTCCGCGCAGCAGGCCGTCGAAGATGATGTTGACGCCGTTGACCAGAGGTTGCCCCTTGGACATCGAGTAGTCGGTGTAGAGGATCTCGACGGGTTCTTCGGCCACCCGCCAATGGTTCTCGACGATCAGGGCGATGAACTCGCTGGCGTGCGCCATCCCGTTCATCGTGAGGTTCAGCCCGTCGGCGACGGTCCTGTTGAACACCCGCAGCCCGTTGTGCGCATCGGTCAGGCCGAGCTTGCGGCTGGCCGGGCTGAGCTTGGCGACGATCGGCAGCAGCAGCCGCTTCAACTTCGGCATCCGCTCGGGCGCGCGGTCGCCGAAGCGGGTGCCGATCACGATGTCGAGGTCTTCGGCGGTGAGCCGGTCGATCATCCTGACGACGTCCTTGACCCGGTGCTGGCCGTCGGCGTCGAACGTCGCGAACACATTGGCGCCGGGCCTGCTGCGGGCATACTCGACGCCGGTCTGAATGGCCGCGCCCTGTCCGAGGTTGACCGGGTGGCGCACCACGTGGGCGCCTGCGCGATGGGCACGGTCACTGGTGTCGTCCCGGCTGCCGTCGTCGACGCACACGACGTTGCCGAAGACGGAGCGAACGTCGGCGATGACGTCGCCGATGACGCTCGCCTCGTTGAAGGCGGGGATGACGATCCACACGTCGTGGTAGCGAGTGTCAGGCATGGTGATGGCGACCAAACTACACGCTCATGGTGCGGGAATCCTGCTCAGAGCGCCGAGGTGCACGACGATTCCCACCAGCGGTCCGCACATCAGCGCCACGACGGTGCGCGTCTCCAGCGCCACCGGCAGCAGCAGTAGAAGGGCCGACACCAGCGTTGCCCCGATCCAGCCCGCGGCGTACGCGCGGTGCAGCGCCGCCGCGACCGTCGCGGCGCCGGTGAGCGTGAGCAGGGCGATCGCGATGGCCGCCGCGGTGAACCAGGCAAGCAGGGCACCGCCGGCCTCGTACTCGGGTCCGAACGCGAACCGCAGCAGCCACGGCCCGGCCAGCCCCGCGATGAGGACCGCCACCACGCCGAGCCCCACCACCACCAGCGCGGGCATCACCAGGGCCCGCAGCCGCGCCGCGCGCTGGTCGACGAAGTGGGCGATCAGGTTGCCCTGCATCGCGGTCAGTGGCACCAGCAGCGGTGCGCGGGTCAGCGTCACCGCGAGGATCACGACGCCGCCTGCCGCGCCGAGGTCCTGCGACGTCGCCTTCAGCAGCACCGGGAAACCCATGATGAGGACGGCGCTGGCCCCCGCCGCCGCGATCGAGTGCGACGCGCCCCGCAGGAACGTCGCGGTGGTGCCTGGGGTGAGCAGTCGCGCGGCCGCACGCGTGGCAGGCGACGCCAACAGCAGCGCCAGCCAGGCGATCGACCCCGCCACGGTGGCCCACAAATAGCCCACCAAACCCCAGCCGATCAGGAAGGTGGCCGTCGCCACCGCCACCCGCATCGTCGCGTCGCCGACGATGAGTGCCCCGTACTCGCCCCAGCGGTCTACCCCGGCCAGCACGCCAAGCAGCGTCGCGTGCAGGCAGAACCCGGCGATCCCTGCGCTCAGGAGGGCGACGCTGAGCAGCCGCGACTCGACGAAGACGTGGCTCGACCACAAGGGCGAGGTGCCGACGACGACCGCCGCGGAGACCACCCCGACCAGAACGGCCACCCGAATCGGGTGGATCCGGGGGGCTTTGTCCGATGTCGCCGCCGGAGCGGCTCCGGCGTCCGATGTCGCCGCCGGAGCGGCTCCGTCAACCACGGGAACCTGCTGTGTCTGTCGCACTTCGCGGGTGGACTCCTGAAGCAGGCCGTTCGCTGCGCCTGCGAGAAGTCCGAACGCGCCCCAGAACACGGCGAACACCGAGAAGCCGGCAGGCTCGAGGTCACGCGCAGCGAGGTAGAGCACGGCATAGCCGAAGAGCGCACTGACCACCGTCGCCGCCCCGACCCTGGCGAAGCTGCCCCTGGTCACCGGTCCCTGTGAGGGGACGGTCGACGCGCCGTCGGTCACAGGTCGGGGACGTCCTTCGAATACAGCCAGGCCTGCCACAACGGCCGCAGTGACTCGTCCGAATAGTTGGCGGCCAGTCCGGTGAAGTCATCGGTGACGGCGGTGCCGTGGCGATGCCGGGTGGTCCAGTCGCGGAGCAGGTCGAAGAAGCCGTCGTCGCCGATGGTCCGGCGCAGCACGTGCAACGTCAGCGCACCCCGCTTGTAGACCCGATCGTCGAACATGTCGCGCGGACCGGGGTCGGACAGCAGCAGGTCTTGCCGCGAGCTGGCGAGCTTGCCGTGGTAGTACCTGGCCCAGTCATCGGCGCTGCGGCCACCCGAGTCCTCCGACCACAGCCATTCGGCGTAACAGGCGAAACCCTCGTGCAGCCAGATGTCGCGCCAGCGTCGCGCGGTCACCGAGTTGCCGAACCACTGGTGAGCGAGCTCGTGGGCGATCAGGCGCTCGGCAGTGCGCTCCCCGTCGCAGTGGTTGGCACCGAAGATCGAGATGCCTTGCGCCTCAAGGGGAATCTCCAAATCGTCGTCGGTCACGACGACGGTGTAGCCGGTCGAGAGCGGGTACGGTCCGAACAGCTTGACGAAGAGCTTCATCATCTGCGGTTGACGGCCGAAGTCGTACTCGAAGTCATGCTTCAACCGGTGCGGCAGAACGGCGTTCATCGGCACCGGTGTCTTCGTCAATCGGTGCGTCTCGTAGTCGCCGATCTGCAGGGTGATCAGATACGTCGACGTGGGTTCGGCCTGCTCGTAGGTCCAGGCGGTCATCGCCGCGCGCGTCCGCTTCGACACCAGCTCACCGTTGGCCACCGCGCGGTACGGGTTCTCGGTGCTGATCACGATCCGGTAGCTGGCCTTGCTGCTCGGGTGGTCGTCGCAGGGAAACCACGACGCCGCGCCGTTCGGTTGCCCGGCCACCAGCGCACCGTTGGTCAGCTCCTCGAAACCGACTTCGCCCCAAACGGTTCGGAGCGGCCGGGGCGTGCCTGCATAGCGCACGATGATCGACATCGCCGCTCCCGCAGGAAGTGCCGTCGACAACGTGACGCTCAGCTTGCCGTGTGAATGGTTGAACGACTGGGGCCTGTGCCCGTTGACCGAGACCTTGGACACCGTCAGGGCATCGGACAGGTCCAGGGTGAACGTCTTCAACGACGCCAGGGTGGCCGCGGTGATGGTGGCGGTGCCGGACAGCCGGTTGATGTTCACCTTGTACTCGAGGTCGAGTTCGTAGCGGGACACCCGGTAGCCGAAGTTGCCGTTGGCGGGAATGTAGGGGTCGATGACGGGAGGTGTTCGGTTGGTGGCCTTTTTGTGCGATCGCGTCACGCGGCAGAGACTCCAGCCGTCTTGGACGGCTTGTCGGACCGCTCGCTCCGCTTCTTGCGCAACGCATTCCACGGCGCGATCGGATTGCCCTGCCAGCGGCTCGACGCGGGCACCTCGTCCCCGCGCATGACCAACGACGCCGGCCCGACCGTGGCGCCCGCGCCGATTCGCGCGGCGGGCAACGCCACGCAGTGCGGGCCGAGCGTCGCGCCGTCCTCCAGCACCACCGTGTCCATACGCATGATCCGGTCGTGGAACAGATGGGTCTGCACCACGCAGCCCCGGTTGACGGTGGCGCCCCTGCCGAGGGTGACGAGGTCGGCCTCTGGCAGCCAATACGTTTCGCACCACACGCCGCGACCGATCTTGGCGCCGAGCGCCCGCAGCCACAGGTTCATCACCGGCGTACCGCTCGCGGCCCTGGCGAACCACGGCGCGGCGACCGTCTCGACGAACGTGTCGGATACCTCGTTGCGCCACACGAACGACGACCACAGGGGATGCTCGACGGCCCGAATGCGGCCGACCCACAGCCACTTCGCCACCACGGCGATGCCGCCTGCCACCGCGCCCGTGACGAGCAGCAGGACCCCGCCCGCCAATGCTGCCCACAGATAACCGAATTCGCCCGTCAGGAACTGCAGGGTGCCAAGCACCGCCACACCGATCGCGAACGTGACGATCAACGGCAACAGCCGGCACGTCTCGACCAGACCGCGCAAGATCTTCAACCGCAGCGACGGGTGGAAGGTGCGCAGCGCGTCGGCTGCCGTCGGCTGGCGGCGCAGCCTGATCGGCGGGCTGCCCAGCCACGACGATCCGGCCTTCGCCTTGTGCGGCGTCGCGCTCAGCACGGCCACCAGACCGTCGTCCGGCACGCGCCGACCCGGCTGGGTGATACCGGAGTTGCCGAGGAACGCGCGCTTGCCGATGGTGGCCGTGGCGACGTGGATCCAGCCGCCGCCGAGCTCGTAGGACGCCACCATGGTGTCGTCGGCGAGGAAGGCGCCGTCCTCGACGACGGTGAACTTCGGGGTCAGCAGAGCCGTCGAGATCTCGGTTCCGCGACCGATTTTCGCGCCGAGCAACCGCAGCCACGCCGGGGTGAGCAGGCTCGCGTAGATCGGGAACAGGTAGTTGCGGGCGGCGTCCATCAGGCGTTCGGTGGCCCACACCTGCCATCCGACCCGACTGCGCACCGGGTGATATCCCTCGTGCAGGCCGAGCGAAAGCACCCGCACGCCGATCACCGTCAGCAATGCGTAGACCACCACTGCCGTCAGCGTCGCCGCAGGCGTCCACAGCGCCGCGGGAACCAGCGCGTCGGACAGCGTTGCGGTGTGGCGCACCGCCCATCCCAGCACCGCGAGGCCAGCGGCCAGCGCCACCAACGGCAGGCTGCCGAGCAACACCGACGTCACGCCGAACATCGCCACCCACAGCGGGGCGCGGCGCGGCCGCTCGTCTGGCCACGGATGCCGGGCCTTGCCGGACTTCGCGGCGGGCGAGCCCTTCCAGTACTGGCCGGACTTCACCTTGCCGATTACGGCGGAACCCGGTGCCACGTCGGCGTTCTTGCCAATCACGGCGCCGGGTAGCAGCGTCGTCCGCGCGCCGACGGTGGCGTCGGTGCCGACCTCGATGCGGCCGACGTGGAACTGGTCGCCGTCGATCCAGTGCCCGGTCAGGTCGACCTCGGGCTCGATCGAACACCGGTGCCCGAGCGTCAGCATGCCGGTGACGGGGGGAGACGAGTGCAGGTCGACGCCCTTGCCGACCTTGTTGCCCAATGCCCTGGCGTAGTAGACCAGCCAGGGCGCGCCTGCCAGGTTCTCGGCGCCGCTGGCCTCGCCGAGTCGTTCGGCGAGCCAGATCCGCAGGTGCACGGGTCCGCCGCGACGATAGGTGCCGGGCTCGAGCCCGCCGAGCAGCATCCGCGCGGCGAGTACCGCGATGCCCATCCGCCCGACCGGCGTGACGAAGACGACGAAGCCCGCCGCGATCCACCACCAGTTCACTGGCACCGCCCACGGCAGCAGGGTCAACGCGGCGGCGACGTTGTTGAGAAGCGCCAGCCACACCACCCACTGCATCCCGGTCAGGGTGGCCAGCGGGAGCGAGAGAAGCACCTGCGCCAGCTCGGTGAGCCGCGAAACCGGTTTCACCGTTCGGGTTTCGACCCGAGGCGGCGGATCGAGCTCGTCGAGGTAACCGGCCAACGACCCGAGCCGAGGATGGTCGTACAGGTCGGCCACCGTCACCTGCGGATGCTTTGCGCGCAGTGCCGCGACCAATTGCGCCGCCGACAACGATCCGCCGCCGAGGGCGAAGAAGTCGGCCTCGGGCCCGTCGATCGGCGCGGCAAGGACGTCGCGCCACAGCCCGGCCAGCCAGCCCGTCGTGCCGCCGAGGTCGGGGCCGTCGGATCCGCTGGCGCCGTCGATCGGCCACGGCAGCGCGTTGCGATCGACCTTGCCCGACGTGCGGGTGGGCAGTTCGTCGACGAGGACGAGCCGCGGCACCAGGGCGGCGGGCAGCGCTTCGCTCAAGGCGGCACGTGCGGCCGCAACGTCGAACTCGGGATCGGCACTGGCGATGTAGCCGACCAGAAGCGGGGTGCCGCTTGCGGTGCGGCGAACGGCTGCGGCGCCGCCGCTGACGCCAGGCAGATTCACCAGCGCCGAGTCGACCTCGCCGAGCTCGATCCTGCGACCACCGACCTTGACCTGGTCGTCGGCGCGCCCCATGAAGTAGAGGCCGTCGGCTTCCAGGCGAACGAGGTCGCCGCTGCGGTAAGCACGTGCCCATTCCAGGGTCGGCATCGGCGCGTACTTCTCGGCGTCCTTCTCGGGATCCAGGTAGCGCGCAAGGCCGACGCCGCCGATCACCAGTTCGCCGACCTCACCCAGGGCGACCGGGTTGCCGTGCTTGTCGACGACGGCAAGGTCCCAGCCGGGCAACGGAAGGCCGATGCTCACCGGGCCCTTGCCGTCGAGCGGAGCCGCACAGGCCACGACCGTTGCCTCGGTGGGGCCGTAGGTGTTCCAGACCTCGCGTCCGTCCACGGCGAGCCGTTCACCGAGTTCGGGCGGGCACGCCTCGCCGCCGAAGATCAGCAGGCGCACCGCCTCGAGGGCCTCGGCGGGCCAGAGCGCCGCCAGCGTTGGCACCGTCGACACCGCGGTGATGTCGCGGGATACCAGCCACGGCCCCAGGTCCATTCCGCTGCGGACCAGCGAGCGGGGCGCGGGCACCAGGCACGCGCCGTTGCGCCAGGCCAGCCACATCTCCTCGCACGACGCGTCGAACGCGACCGACAGCCCGGCGAGGACCCGGTCATTGGGTCCAATCGGGTTGTCCTTCAAGAAGATCTGCGCCTCGGCGTCGACGAAGGCCGCGGCGTTGCGGTGGGTGACGGCGACTCCCTTGGGCGTACCGGTCGAACCCGACGTGAAGATGATCCATGCGTCGTCGCGGGCCAACGGCTTGCCTGCGCGCCATCCACGCGACGAGCCATGGCCGCGGACCAGGCCCTTCTCGGTGATGACGCCGACGACACCTGCCTCGCCGAACACCAGCGCGGCGCGTTCGTCCGGGTCGTCGGCGTCGACCGGCACGTAGGCCGCACCGGCGGCCAGCGTCGACAGGATCGCGACGTAGAGCGCGTAACTGCCCGACGGCATGCGGATTCCGATGCGGTCGCCGCGGCCGATCCCACGCGCGGCGAGCCATTCGACGCTCTCCTCGATGTCGAGGACCAGCTCGGCGTAGGTGAGCTGAACCTGGCCGTCGTCGATGGCAGGCGAGTCGGGATGACGTTCGGCGGTCTCGTACAGGATGTCGATCAGGGTCCGCGGCTCGGGAGCGGACGACGACAGCACGTACTGGGCGGGAATGCTGGGTCCAGAAGCGGCTGTCACGGTTACAAACTACTAAGCGCCGCGCTCCGCCCTGCCACGCCGCACGCGGATTGTGATGACAATTGCGATGGCGATGATGAGGGCACCGATCCCATACCACTTGTACCGTTCGAACGTCGCGTAGATGGTGACCATGTGCGCGCCGGTCAGGAAGCCCAA
Organism: Mycobacterium sp. AZCC_0083; assembly: GCF_014202335.1. GTDB lineage: Bacteria > Actinomycetota > Actinomycetes > Mycobacteriales > Mycobacteriaceae > Mycobacterium. Next base: position 206,262 of record NZ_JACHGP010000010.1, read on the forward strand.
TCCGGCCCACGTACCGACCCAGAGCACTGCGCCAAGGGCGTTGAATCCGAGGAACTTCAGCCAGTGCATCCCGACGATTCCGGCGATCAGACCGTTGACCTGTCGCAGGCCTTCGATGAACCGGGCGATGGTGACGATCTTGCCGCCGTGGGCATCGAAGTAGGCCTCGGCCTTGTCGAGCCGCGCCGGGGTGAGGAACACGAAGCGGCCCCATCGTTCGGCAAGTGGGCGCCCGCCGAGCCGGCCCACCGCGTAGCCGATGTTGTCTCCGATGATGGCGCCGAGCACCGCGACGAGGATCACCACGGCGATGTTCATGTGGCCTGCACCTGCGAAGATGGCCGCCGAGATCAGTAGGACCTCGCCGGGCACTGGCACCCCGAAGTCCTCCAGCAGGACGAATCCGCCGACCGCGAGGTAGCCGTAGTGCTCGAGGATCGGCTGGACGTCACCGAAGACGCCGGGCAGCTGGGTGTCGGTCATTCCGCAGAATTCTCGCTGATCGCAACCCTCGGCGGAACCGGCACCGGCGCCTACCCTGGCCGACGTGCGGCTATTCGTGGCAGACGAGACGGGCGGCGACCTCACCGAGTTGACGTCGGGTGGTGGGCCCGTGGTGCGGTTCACCGCGCCCGACCTGCAGCGCGCCCAGCGCAGTGCGGCACGTCTGCGCGCAGGCGGCGGTGACGTGGCGGTCATCCTCGACCTCGCCGTTGCGGTGCCTGGGGATTTCCGCGCGGTCGGCGACGACGGGACGGTCCGCTACGCGGGCACGGTCGACGGTCTGACCGGGCTGATCGCCGACATCGATTCGGCCGACGTCGCCGACGGCGTCGCGTTGATCCCGGCGGCCGGTCTGCCCCGCCAAGACCTGCGTCGGCTGGGGCACGACGTGCTCGGCAGGCTGGCCATGCGCGGGCGGGCCAGCGCCTGACTGGGTACACCCCCCGTCGCTTCGCTCGCCCCTACGCACACGCCCCGGGTCGCTTCGCTCGCCCCTACGCACACGCCCCGGGTCGCTTCGCTCGCCCCTACGCACACGCCCCGGGTCGCTTCGCTCGCCCCCAACTGATCCAACTACTGGATTAGTCGACGCCAAATCGGTCTTGGACATGAATCGGTTGGGGCCATAGCGTTGGTCGCGTGACCGCAACGATCGCCGACCCCACGCAACTGACCGGACAGATGATCATCGCCGGGGCGCTCGTCACCGGAACCGGTGAGGAGATCCGCGGATTCGACCCCGCCAAGGGCGCCGCCATCGAACCCGGCTACCGCTATGGCGACGCCAGTCACGTCGCCGCGGCGTGCGCGGCCGCTGCGGAGGCGTTCGGGGTCTACCGGGCGACCACGTCCGAACGGCGCGCGCAGTTCCTCGAGGGCATTGCGGACAACCTCGACGCCATCAAGGCTGCCCTCGTCGCGCGTGCCGTTACCGAGTCCGGCCTTCCCGAGGGCCGCATCGCAGGCGAAGTCGGACGTACCACTGGACAACTTCGCCTGTTCGCGGCCGTCGTGCGGGAGGGCAGCTGGACCGGCGCCCGCATCGACCCCGCCCTGCCCGACCGAACCCCGTTGCCGCGCCCGGACATCCGCCAGCGCGCCGTCGCACTGGGCCCGGTAGCCGTATTCGGCGCGAGCAACTTCCCGCTGGCCTTCTCGGTGGCAGGCGGCGACACCGCGTCGGCGTTGGCGGCAGGCTGCCCCGTGGTGGTCAAGGCGCACGACGCACATCCCGGCACCTCGGAGCTCGTCGCCCGCGCCATCACCGACGCCGTGGCCGCCGCGGGTCTGCCCAAGGGCACGTTCTCGCTGCTGTTCGGAACGGGGCCAGGGCTCGGCGCCGCACTGGTCACCGATCCGCGGATCAAGGCCGTCGGCTTCACCGGATCCCGTTCCGGCGGAACGGCTCTGGTCGCCGCGGCCGCCGCACGGCCCGAGCCGATCCCGGTCTACGCCGAGATGAGCTCGATCAACCCCGTGTTCCTGCTCGACGGCGCCCTTTCGGCCCGTGGTGCCGACCTCGGCCGCGCGTTCGTCGCCTCCCTGACCATGGGATCGGGCCAGTTCTGCACCAATCCCGGCCTGGTGATCGCCGTCGACGGCCCCGGCCTCGACGACTTCATCGCCTCGGCACGGGACGCGCTGACACAGGCCGCGGCCACCCCGATGCTCACGCCCACGATCGCCGCGAACTACGCCAACGGCGTGGATACGCTCAGCGCCAAGGCCGATCTCGTTGCCCGCGGCGCCGCCGCCGACAGCCCGACCGCCTGTCAGGCCGCCCTGTTCGCCACGGACGCCGCGAACTTCCAAGACTCCGAGGTGCTGCAGGCCGAGGTGTTCGGCGCCTCGAGCATGGTGGTCCGCTGTGCCGATGCTGCCGAGATGAGTTCGGTGGCAGCGGGTCTCGAGGGGCAGCTGACCGCGACCGTGCACGCCGACGAGTCCGATCACGACGAGGCCGCCAGATTGCTGCCGACGTTGGAGACCAAGGCAGGGCGAATCTTGTTCAACGGCTGGCCGACCGGCGTCGAGGTCGGCTACGCCATGGTGCACGGCGGACCGTACCCCGCGACGTCGGACTCCCGCACCACCTCGGTCGGCGCCCGCGCGATCGAACGATTCCTGCGACCGGTCTGCTATCAGGACGTGCCGAAGTCATTGCTGCCCAGCGTGATTGCCGACGGCAATCCGGACGGCCTCCTGCGGCGCATCGACGGCCGCCTCGTTCAAGACTGACCGAACCACCCAGCTAGGAGATTCCGACATGCTTGACGGCGTACTTTTCTTTCCCGTCACACCCTTCACCGAATCCGGTGAGGTCGATCTGCGAAAGCTCGCCGAGCACGTCGCCACGGGTGTCGATGCAGGCCCCGGCGGCGTCTTCATCGCCTGCGGCACAGGCGAATTCCACGCGCTGGAGACCGGCGAGTTCGCAGGCATCGTGCGCACCGCAGTCGAGGCGACCGCCGGACGGGTGCCGGTCTACGCCGGTGCAGGCGGATCCGTCGCCCAGGCCAAGCTCTTCGCAAGGGCGGCCGCCGAGGCCGGTGCCGACGGGCTGCTGTTGCTGCCGCCGTACCTGGTGCAGATGCCGCAGGACGGATTGGTCGCCTACACTCGCGAGGTAGCCGCGGCCACCGACCTGCCGCTGATCGTCTACAACCGCGGAAACGCCCGCTACAACGAGGCTTCCGCCGTCGAGGTCGCCCGTCTGCCCAACGTCGTCGGGTTCAAGGACGGCACCGGCGACGTCGACCTGGTGGCGCGCATCGTCCGCGCGGTCACCGACGCGCTGGCGCAGGACGGCAAGCCGTTCCAGTTCTTCAACGGCCTACCCACCGCGGAGGTTTCGCAACAGGCCTACCGCGCCATCGGCGTCACCCTGTACTCGTCGGCCACGTTCGCGTTCGCCCCCGAACTGGCGCTTGCGTTCTATCAGGCGCTGGAGCGCGGGGACGACGATCTCGTCGCCGCACTGCTGCGCGAGTTCTTCCACCCGCTGGTCCGGTTGCGGGACACCGTGCCCGGCTACGCGGTGTCCCTCATCAAGGCGGGCGTCACCATGGAAGGCCTCGACGCAGGCCCGGTGCGGGCGCCGCTGACCATGCCGTCGCCGGAGGCCCTCGCCGAGCTCGGCCGGATCATCGAGGCAGGCCGCGCCGTGATCGCCGACGAACTAGCCGCCGCGCGGTGATGAGCGCTTGCGCGAAGAACAGAGGACGCTGATGACTTCCGCCCGGATCGCCATCACGGGCGCCCGCATCACCCCGGTCGCCTTCGTCGACGCGCCGCTGCTCAATACCGTCGGCGTGCACGAGCCGTTCGCGCTGCGCGCGATCATCCAGCTCGATACCGACGCTGGGTTGGTCGGGTTGGGCGAGACGTACGCCGACTCCGCACACCTCGACCGCCTGCGGGCGGCCGCGGCGGCCATCGCCGGCCTGGACGTGTTCGCGCTCAATGCAATTCGCGCCGCCATCGCCGATCGGCTCGCCGGAGACTCCCGTGCCGTCGGCACGGCAGGCATGATCACCACGGCCAGCGCCGTCGACCAGGTGTTCTCGCCGTTCGAGGTGGCCTGCCTCGACGTACAGGGGCACGCCACCGGAAGGCCGGTGTCCGACCTGCTCGGCGGCAGGGTCCGTGACGCGGTGCCCTTCAGCGCCTACCTGTTCTACAAGTGGGCCGGGCATCCTGGGGCCGAGCCCGACGCGTGGGGGGAGGCGCTCGATCCGTCGGGCATCGTGGCACAGGCTGGCCGCCTGATCGACGAATACGGCTTCAGCGCAATCAAACTCAAGGGTGGGGTGTTCCCGCCCGAGGAGGAGATGAAGGCGATCGAGGCGCTGCACGAGGCGTTCCCCGAACACCCGCTGCGGTTGGACCCGAATGCCGCGTGGACCCCGCAGACGTCGGTCAAGGTAGCCGCCGGACTGGCTGGCGTCCTCGAGTACCTGGAGGACCCGACCCCCGGCCTTGACGGCATGGCCGAGGTGGCAAGGCAGTCACCGATGCCGCTCGCGACCAACATGTGCGTCGTCGCCTTCGACCATCTCGCGCCCGCGGTCGCGAAACAGTCGGTCGGCGTGGTGCTCTCGGATCACCACTACTGGGGCGGCCTGCAACGCTCACGGCTGCTCGCTGGCATCTGCGACACCTTCGGGCTCGGGTTGTCCATGCACTCCAACTCGCACCTTGGCATCAGCCTGGCCGCGATGGTGCACCTGGCAGCCGCCACACCGAATCTCACCTATGCCTGCGACACGCACTGGCCGTGGAAGACCGGGGACGTCGTCAAGCCAGGGGTACTGGAGTTTCGCGATGGCGCCGTCGCGGTGCCGAGCACGCCGGGACTGGGCATCGAGATCGACGAGGACGCGCTCGGCGCACTGCACGAGCAATACGTCCGGTGCGGGATCCGCGACCGCGATGACACCGGCTACATGCAGAGCGTCGTTCCGGGTTTTCGCGCAGTCAGCCCTCGCTGGTGACGACCACCGCCCTACACTGATTCACTACTGTCGCCGCCGGCGGCCATAGTGATGCTAGGAGTGCATAGGTGTTCTCTCTCGCGCGGCTGTCGTGCTTCATCGCCGTCGCGGAGGAACTGCACTTCGGCCGGGCCGCCGAACGTCTGCACATGACCCAGCCGCCGTTGAGCAGGCAGATCCAGCAGCTGGAGGCCGAACTCGGCGTCCAGCTGATCGACAGGACCACCCGGTCGGTGACGCTCACCCCGGCCGGGGTGGCGTTCCTGCCCGATGCGCGGCGGATCCTGCAACTTGCCGAGAGTGCGTCCTTGACGGTCAAGCGGGTGCCAGCGGGTGATCTCGGCACCGTCGTGGTGGGGTTCACCGCCGCGTCCGCGCACGCCGTCCTTCCCCGTCTGCTTGAGCGGACGCGCGAGCAGCTGCCCGACGTCAAACTCGAACTGCGCGAGATGGTTTCGGCCGTCCAGATCGAGGCGTTGATGAGCGGTGAGATCGATCTGGGGATGGCAAGGCCACCGTTGAAGCGGCCCGGCATCGTGTCGCGGCCGCTGCTGCACGAGCAACTCGTCGCCGCGCTGCCGACTGCTCACCCGCTGGTGGGGCAGACGCGGCAGCTGACCCTCAACGATCTCGATGGCCAAGACGTCGTGATGTACTCGCCCGTCCAGGCGCGGTACTTCAACGAACTGCTGATCAGCACCTTCACCATCGCTGGCGCCACGCCCCATTACGTCCAGTTCGTCACGCAGGTGCACACCATGCTGGTGCTGGTGCGCTCCGGTATCGGGATCGCGCTGGTGCCCGCCTCGGCGGCGACGCTGCATCCCGAAGGGGTGGTGTTCCGGTCGATCGGCGCGTTCCGCGAACGCCCGGTGGAACTCGACGCCGCGTGGCGCGGCGACAGCACCAACCCGGCACTATTGCGCGTGCTGCGCGACGTCCTGCCGCAACGGGAGTGGACCACCGATGTGCTGCTCGAAGACGTAGTGGGTTAGTCACGGTCCTCTCGGCCGCGATACTCCAGGAGCTTGAACTCGAACCATCGTGCCTCGCGGGCCTGCTCGATGCGTTCCAGTTCGAAGACCAGGCTGCCGTTGAAGACGGCGGGCAGCGTTGAAAGGCGTTCGCGGATCTCGGCCTCGGTCACCTTGCGCCCGACGCGCCAGACCCGGCCGTACTTGTAGTACGTGTCCACGGTCACTTCACCCAAGACGAGCAGCGTGCGCACGGTTTCCTCTAGGTCCTCGATGGTCAGGATGACCAGGTCGTACCTCTCGAACTGGTAGCCACGGTCATAGAGGGCCGGGTCGCGCTCCATGGGACTACACCTCATGATCCGGAGAGGTCGGCCGGTCTCCTTGTTGACGATGACGCCAGTGAAGAGTTGGCTTCGCTTGGCTATGCACGGGAAGAACCAGCCTTCATTGAGTTCACGGGCGGCGCCAAGGACAACGTCGTCGGACTCGAACGCGGCTTTTGCCAGCTCGCGGGCTCGCGCCTCATCGATCATGCCGCGGAATCCTAGCTCTCGGATGGGAGCCGCGGGCCTAGCTCACATGCGCTACGCCAGCCAATGCCAATCCTGGTCGCCGAGTTCTGCGCGAGGGCTGCGCAATTCGGGCGCGCACGACCCGCGTGCAGATGTCGGTGAGCTAAACGCGGACGGTCGGCTCCACAACCGGCGTCACCAGGCGCCCGCTGCGCAGGAACTCGTCGAGATTGCGCAGGGTCAATTGCTCCATCGCCGCGCGCGTCTGAACGGTCCCGCTGCCGACGTGCGGCAGCAGCACCACGTTGTCCAGCGACAGCAGAGCCTCGGGCACGTTCGGTTCGTCGGCGAACACGTCAAGGCCCGCTCCTGCCAGCCGGCCGACCGTCAGTGCCTCGACCAACGCGTCCTCGTCGACCACGCTGCCGCGCGCGATGTTGACCAGATAGCCGTCGGCACCGAGCGCGTCGAGCACCTCTCGGCCGACCAGCTGCCGTGACCCCGAACCGCCGGCCGCGGCCACGATCAACACGTCGACGTTCCTGGCCAACTCCGCAGGCGAGGAAACGTACTCATACGGCGAATCGTCGACGACATGCCGATTGTGGTATGAGATGGAGCAGCCGAATGCGCTGAGCCGCTTGGCTATTGCCGTGCCGATCCGGCCGAGTCCGATGATCCCCACCCGGCTCTGGCTCACCTGGCGAGTCAGCGGGTAGTTGCTAGTTGCCGTCCAGCGGCCTGCGCGCACGTAGCGGTCCGCCGCCGAGAACTGCCTCAACGTGTCGATCATCAGACCGACCGCGGTATCGGCAACGCAGTCGGTCAGGACGTCGGGGGTGTTGCTCACTCCGATCCCGCGCTCCGCTGCGGAGTCGACGTCGGTGGTGTCGTAGCCGACGCCGAAGTTCACCACGGCACCAAGACGCGGCAGCGCCCTCATCAGATCGGCGTCGACACCGCTGCGCCCCGACGTCACCACGGCGGTGATGTCGGCCCCGTGTAGGGCCAGGAACTCCTCGCGCGCTGCGGACTCGTCGGGCAGCGCGTACGCGGCGTAACTGTCGGCAAGCGTTCGTGTCAACGACGGTTTCAGCGGTCCGACCTGCAACACGGTCCGGACGTCGGGGGAGTGATGCTCGGTGCTCATGATGGTCACCACGCTACGGCGACCTGCGGATACCCGTCCAACCCCGAAATAGCATCAACTCATGCCCAAGCTGCATGGCTTGTCGATTCCCGGTGCCAGCACGGTATCGACGCGAGTGACCGGGCCGTGAATGTCCTGTTCAGCGCCGTTTCGGAGCGGATTCGGCGATGTCAGGTCACCCTAATTTCGCCCCCCTACAGGCGGTTCAGCTGGGGTTGACGCTGTTCGAACACGCTCCTTACGGTGTGGCTGCGATCACACGGTGCATCCACATACGTGGACGTCACATCAAGCAGCTCCCGGGAGAACTTCATGAGCCCCGCCCCACGCATCACGACACGACGTCGAGCACTGGCCGTCGCGATCGCGGGCATCACCGTGGCTGCCACCGGTTGCACCGTCGCCAACTCCGGCCACGGCGGGTACGACCCGAACACGCTGCGAATCGTCCTGTCCCAGGAACCGCCGACGCTCGAGCCCTGCGAGAGTTCACTGACCTCGACGGGCATCGTGGTGCGCTCCAACATCACCGAACCGCTGATCGAACGCGAGCCCGATACCGGCGAGCTGCAACCGCTGCTCTCCACCGGGTGGCGCCAGACCTCGCCGACCGAATGGACCTTCGACATCCGCAAGGGCGTCACCTTCTCCGACGGATCACCCTTCACCGCCACCGACGCGGCGTTCGCCATCGACCGTGCGGTGAACTCCGAACTGCAGTGCAACGTGGACGGTTACGTGTTCGGCGACGAGAAGCTCAAGCTGTCCGCGCCGAACGATACCACGCTGATCGTCGGTACCGAGTCGCCCGATCCGATTCTGCCACTGCGCATCTCGTTCGTCGAGATCGTTCCGCGGACCACCAGCACCATCGAGAAGGTGCGCGAGCCCATCGGTACCGGTCCGTACGCCATCGCCGACTGGGAGTACGGCCAGAAGCTCATCCTGGCCCGCAACGACCGGTACTGGGGCACCAAGCCCGCCTTCGCCCGTGCCGAGTACCAGTGGCGCAGCGAGGGCAGCGTCCGCGCCGCGATGATCACCAACGACGAGACCGACATCGCGGTCGGCCTGGGCCCTGAGGATGGAGCCGGCGCCTTGGGCGTCCCGTTCCAGAACAACGAGACCACCGCGCTGCGGATGCAGGCGACCGAAGCACCCCTCAACGACATCCGGGTGCGCCAGGCCATCAACTATTCGGTCAACCGCACCGGCATCGTCAAGGCGCTGTTCCGCGGCCTCGGTGAGCCTGCCTCTCAACTGATCCCCAAGGGCGTCGTCGGATACAACGACCAACTGGCGCTGTGGCCGCACGACACCGAGAAGGCCAAGCAGCTCGTCGCAGAGGCGAAGGCCGCAGGCGTTCCGGTGGACCGGCAGATCCGCCTGATCGGTCGCACCGCGCAGTTCCCGAAGATCAGCGAGACCATCGAGGTGCTGCAGAGCGAGTTCACCGAGATCGGCCTCAACGTCAAGATCGAGATGATGGACACCGCCGGCCAATTGCAGTACCAACTGCGGCCCTTCCCGGAGAACGCCGGGCCGTACGTGCTGATGATCATGCACGGCAACCAGGCCGGTGACGCGGCGTTCACCATGGACCAGTACATGCTCAGCAACGGCCCGCAGAGTGCTTATGGCACAGCGGACTTCGATCGCCAGATCCGTGCCGCGGAAGCCCTGACCGGCCAGGCCCGCCAAGACGCGTTCGCCAAACTGTTCGCCGAGGAGCCGCAGCAGATCACGCAGATGGCCTACATCGCCCACATGAAGGGCATCCTCGGCAAGTCGCCCCGCGTCGAGTACACGCCCAACTCCGCCACCGGTGATGAGATGCGGCTGTCCGAGATGACCGTCGCCCAGACCGCCCGCACCGACCAGTCCTGAGACCAGGAGACACCCAGCACATGTTCCCGTTCGTCCGGCGCCGGATGTACACCAGCGCACTGCCATTGGTCATCGTGCTACTCGGCGTGTTCCTTCTCGCCCGCCTCACCGGTGACCCGACCAACCTCTACCTTCCCGAATCGGCCACCGAGGCACAGCGCGCGGCGTTCGCGGAGAAGAACGGCTTCGACCAGCCGATCCTCACCCAGCTGATCGACTACTTCAAGGGAGTGCTGCACTTCGACTTCGGCACGTCGCTGCGCACGGGGGAGTCGGCGTCGGACATGGCCCTGCGCGCCTTTCCCGCCACCCTGCAGCTCGCCGTCACCACGATGATCCTCGCGATCGTCGGCGCCGTGATCATCGGCTGTTGGGCCGCCTACCGGCCCAACTCACTGGCCGACCGGTTCTCCAGCCTGCTGTCCATGACGGCCGCCAGCATCCCCGACTTCTGGTTCGCCATCACCGGCGTGTGGCTCTTTGCCGTGCTGCTCGGCGTCCTTCCGACCTCGGGCACCGACGGCGCGCTGTCCTGGATCCTGCCCATCGCCACCCTGATGATCCGGCCCCTCGGCGTGCTCACCCAGGTAGTCCGCGGAGCCATGGTGTCGTCGCTCTCCGCGCCCTACGTCCGGTTGGCACGAAGTAAGGGGGCCAGCGACTTTCGCGTCGTCTCCCACCATGCCCTTCGCAACGCGGCCGCGCCTGCCCTGACCGTCGCGGGCGATCTCGCCGTCGGCCTGATCAACGGCGCGGTGGTGGTCGAGGCGATCTTCGGCTGGCCCGGCATCGGCAAGCTGATGATCGATGCCATCCTGCAGCGTGACTTCGCCGTGCTACAGGCCGCCGTGCTGCTCACCGCGGTCAGCATCTTCGTCCTGAACATCGCCATCGACGCCTGCTACGCCCTGCTCGACGCCCGCGTGCGGGAACCGGCCAAGGTCTGAGAAGGACTGGAGGACAACGCACATGAGCACTCAAATCGAGATGGTGCCGGTCAAGCCGACCACCGCCATCGTCGGCGAACCCGACGCGGGCCGCCGCCCCGGCCGCTCGGTCTGGTTCCGGATGCTGGTGAACGATCGCGTCGCCGCCGCCGCGGCCGCGGTCCTCGGGCTGGTGTTCCTGACCGCGATCTTCGGCCCGATGCTGGTTGGCGACATGGCCACCCACATCGACCTGGACAACTCCAACCAGGCGCCGTTCACCCTTGCGCACGGCTGGGCCAACGTGCTCGGCACCGACCCGTTGGGCCGCAGCATGCTCGGCAGGCTCATCGTGGCCTGCCGCACCACCTTGTCGGTCGCCGTTCCCGCGGTGGTGATCTCCGCGGTCGTCGGGTCGGTGATCGGCATGTGGGCAGGCTTCTACCGCGGGTGGCGTGAGACCGTCGCGATGCGCGTCGCCGACGTGATCATGAGCTTCCCCTCGCTCCTGCTGGCCGTCGTCGTGCTGTACGTGTTCTCGCCGAGCGCGGCGAACATCGTTGCAGTCCTTGCCATCACCCGCATCCCGGTTTACCTGCGCACCGCCCGGGCCGAATCGGCCGAGCTGTCCAGCCGGGTGTTCGTCGACGCCGCACGCACGTTCGGCGCCAGCGGACGGTCCATCATCACCAGGCACGTCCTGCCCATCGTGTTGCCGACGCTGCTCACGGTCGCCACCCTGGACTTCTGCTACGTCATGCTCGCGGAGAGCTCCTTGAGCTTCCTCGGCATCGGCATCCAGCCGCCCGACGTGAGTTGGGGCCTGATGGTTTCGCAGGGCCGCTCCTACCTGCACACCGCCTGGTGGCTGTCGTTCTTCCCCGGCCTGGCCATCGTCATCACCACCGTCTCGGCCACCATCCTCGCCGCATGGGCGCGCATCGCAGGAGACCCCGCGCAACGCTGGCGGCTCACCGTTCCGCAGAAACGCCTGTCCCGCTTCACCAAGACCGGAAAGGCCCTCTAGATGACCGCCGTCGCAGAGTTGCCGCCCGCGGCCCAGCACTCCGATGCCGACCCCGCGCTGCGCGTCGAGGGGCTCACCGTCGACATCCGCACCATCACGGGCACCGTGCGCGCCGTCGACAAGGTGTCCTTCGCCGCCCATCGCGGTGAGACCCTGGCACTGCTCGGCGAGTCGGGCTGCGGAAAGTCCATGACCGCAACGGCGTTGGTGGGGCTACTGGAACCCGTCGCCGAGGTAGTCGAAGGCACGGCCAGGCTCGCGGACGTCGACATCCTGGCCGTTGACCGCAAGACCCGCCGCAAGCTGGCGGGCCCCGAACTGGCCATCGTCTTCCAGGACGCACTCACCGCGCTCAACCCGCTCTACACCGTCGGCACCCAGCTGGCCGAGCCGTTCCGGATCCACCACGGGATGAAGGCGAAAGAAGCCAAGCGCAAGGCCGTCGAACTGATGGCGCGGGTGGGGATTCCGCAACCGCAGGACCGGATGAAGTCCTATCCGCACCAGTTCTCGGGAGGCATGCGCCAGCGGCTGCTCATCGCGATGGCCGTCGCGCTGAACCCACGGGTGCTGATCGCCGACGAGCCGACCACCGCACTGGACGTCACGGTGCAGGCGCAGATCATGGCGCTGCTGAAGAGCCTGCGCACCGAGTTCGACATGGCCGTCGTGCTGATCACGCACGACCTGGCGCTGGTCGCCGAGGAGGCCGACCGCGTCGCGGTGATGTACGCAGGCACCGTCGTCGAAACCGGCTCTGTCGCCGAGGTATTCGCCGCTCCGTTGCACCCCTACACCAAGGGTCTGCTCGACTCGGTACCGGTGAACGCCGTGCGCGGCGCGGAACTGACGTCGATCGGCGGGTCGCCGCCGGACCTGCACTCGATCCCGGACGGGTGCGTGTACCAGGCGCGCTGCCCGCTGGCCCGCGAGATCTGCCGCACCACGCGGCCTGCGCTGCAAACCGTCGGCGCACGGCGGAAGTCCGCATGTCACTTCCCCGAGGAGGTCAAGAATGTCTGATCAAACGGCGCCTGACCAACTGCTCGCGGTCCGCGACCTGTGCAAGACGTTCCGGGTGCCCGGCGCACGTAGGGGCAAGGCCGACTTGCGGGCGCTCGACGGCATCAACCTGGACCTGGCCCGCGGCGAAACCCTTGGCCTGGTCGGCGAATCCGGCTGCGGCAAGTCCACCCTGGCCCGCACCCTGCTGATGCTCGAACGCCCGGACTCCGGCACCGTCAGCTTCGACGGCACCGACCCGTTCAGCCTGCGGGGCAAGGAACTGCTGAAGTTCCGGCGCCGTGTGCAGATGGTCTTCCAGGACCCCTACGCCTCGTTGAACTCCCGGATGACGGCAGGCGACATCATCGCCGAGCCGTGGCGCACCCACCGGACACTGCACCGGGCGAAGCACGAACGCGATACGCGGGTGCGGGGACTGCTGGACCTCGTCGGGCTCGGCGCGAAGGCCATGAACAAGTACCCGCAGGAGTTCTCCGGCGGACAGCGTCAACGCATCGGCATCGCACGGGCGCTCGCGCTGAACCCCGACGTCATCATCTGCGACGAACCCGTGTCGGCTCTCGACCTTTCGGTACAGGCGCAGGTGCTCAACCTGCTCAACGATCTGCAGCAGCAACTGCAAATCTCCTATGTCTTCATCTCCCACGACCTGTCCGTGGTCCGCCACGTCGCAGACCGGGTGGCAGTCATGTACCTGGGTCGCATCATCGAAACCGGAACAACCGAAGCCGTTTTCGACCGCCCGAATCATCCGTACACCGCGGCGCTGATGTCGGCGGCACCCAAGCTGGACGCTGCGCAACGCGGCGAGCGCATACTGCTCAAGGGTGAGGTGCCCTCGCCGCTGAACCCGCCGTCGGGCTGCCGGTTCCGGACCAGATGCCCGCGGGCCGCCGATGTCTGCGCCAACGAAAGGCCACCCGTCGCACTCGATCTGCAGGTCGCCGATCACACCGCAGAGTGCCACCACCCGTTGCTCGCCGAGCAGTCGGCCCTGTCCCGCAGCGCGTGAGCGCCTGCCCGTGACGATCGCCGACTACACCGTCATCGCGGTCGCGGTCCTGCTCGCGTCATGCCTGCAGGCCTCGATCGGCTTCGGCATGGGCATGCTCGCGGCGCCCGTCGTCGCGCTGGTGGATCCGGCACTGATCCCCGGCACGCTGATCATGCTTGCGGCAATGGTTACCCTCATGGTGGTGATTCGGGAGCGCACCGCGATCGACGTGTCTGGGACCGGCTGGGCGCTGGTCGGACGGGTACCCGGCACCATCGCAGGCGCCCTGCTGCTGGCAGCGATACCTCAACGCGCACTGTCCATCCTGATCGCGGGCGTGGTGCTCTTCGGTGTGGTGCTGACAAGCGTCGGCTGGATTCCCGTGCCGCACAGGCGAAACCTGATGCTGGCCGGCGCCACCTCCGGTGTACTCGGCACGGCGACGTCGATCGGGGGGCCGCCGATGGCGCTCGTGTGGCAGGGCAACAGCGGCGCGCGACTGCGCGGCACCATGAGCGGGTTCTTCCTGATCGGATCGGTGATGTCGATCGTGATGCTGGCGCTGACCGGTGCCGTCGACGCACACACCTTCCAGGCGTTCGCGGTGCTGATTCCCGCCACCGTGGCCGGGTACGCGCTGTCCCGGGGTGCCAACCGCCTGCTCAACCCCCAGCGGCAGCGGTGGGCCGCCATCGCCGTCTCCGGCACCGGTGCCGCGGTGCTCGCCATCCAGCAGGTGGGTCTGCTGTGACGCCCAAGGAGCCATCGGATGTCGCAGTGCGCAAGGTGAAGTCGGCCGTCCGGACCGTCGAGCTGCTCGAGTACCTCGCCGCGCGGCAGGACCGGCCAGCGCGCATCCGAGAGATCAGCGCGGCACTCGACATGCCGCGCAGCAGTGCCCACGCGCTGTTGCGGACTCTGATGGGGCAGGGCTGGGTGCGCTCCGACGATTCCGGCACGCTGTACGGAATCGGCATCCGCGCACTGCTCGTCGGAACGAGCTACCTGGACAGCGATCCGTACCTGCCGATGATCACGCCGTTCCTCGAGGATCTGCGCCAGGAACTCGACGAGACGTTTCACGTGGGTCGCCTCGACGGGCCAGACGTGGTCTATCTCGCCACCCGCGAGTCGCGGCAGTATCGACGCGCGGCCAGCCGGGTCGGGCGACGGCTGCCTGCGTTCACCACCGCGTTGGGCAAGGCGCTGCTGGCCGACCGGTTCGGTGCGGACCGCGACGTCCACATCCCGACCGACCTGGCCCCGATCACGCCGCACACCGTGACCGACCGGGCCGAGCTCGAGGAGGCCCTGGAAGTCGCACGGGTCCGCGGCTACGCCACCGACGACGAGGAGAACACCGTCGGCCTACGGTGCTTCGCCGTGGCATTGCGTTACGCGACGCCTGCGCAGGACGCGATCAGTGCGTCCATCCCGATTGCCAGGCTGACCGCTGAACGGGAGTGCGAGGTGATCGAGGCGCTGCGCAGCGTGGGGGACAAGGTGAGCCGGGTGTTGCGGCCGGTGGCGAACGGCGACAAGTGGTTCGCGCAGTGACGTCGACTCCACGGTTGACCGATACGTCGGAGGCATCAATCCATGCGATATCAGTGTTGGACGCGCATAGGTCAGCGTTCGTAGGCTGATGGCATGAGTCCCACCCCGATCGTCGAGGAGATGCGGGTGATCCCGATCGCGGGACACGACGGCATGCTGCTGAACCTCAGCGGCGCGCACGCCCCGTTCTTCACGCGAAACCTGGTGATCCTGAAGGACTCCGACGGCAACACCGGCGTCGGTGAGGTACCCGGCGGCGCGCCCATTCAGCGCACGCTGGAAGACGCCCGCCAGATCGTCGAAGGCCGCAGCATGGGTGCCTACCACGCCGTGCTTGCCGACATCCGGCGGACGTTCGGCGACCGTGACGCAGGCGGCCGCGGCGCCCAGACCTTCGATCTGCGCGTCACCGTGCACGCGGTCACCGCGGTCGAGTCGGCGCTCCTCGACCTGCTCGGCCAGCATCTCGGGGTGCCGGTCGCTGCACTGCTCGGCGACGGTCGGCAGCGCGACCGGGTGCAGGCGCTTGGTTACCTGTTCTTCGTCGGCGACCGCACCAAGACCGACCTCGCCTACCGTTCCGCGGCCGACGAGGCACCAGACGCCGACGAGTGGCTTCGCATCCGACACGACGAAGCCCTGACACCGGATGCCGTCGTGCGCCTGGCCGAGGCCGCGCGGGAACGCTATGGCTTCCGCGACTTCAAGCTCAAGGGCGGCGTGCTGCCCGCGCCTGACGAGGCCAAGGCCGTCATTGCACTGGCCGACCGGTTCCCCGATGCCCGAATCACGCTGGACCCCAACGGCGGCTGGCTGCTCGCGGACGCCATCACGACGTGTTGCGAACTGACCGAGGTATTGGCCTACGCCGAGGATCCCGTCGGACCAGAAGGCCGTTTCTCCGGCCGGGAGGTGATGGCCGAATTCAAGCGGGCCACCGGCTTGCTCACCGCCACCAACATGATCGCCACCGACTGGCGCGAACTGGGCCACGCCATCCGCGCCGGAGCGGTCGACATCCCCCTCGCCGACCCGCACTTCTGGACCATGAGCGGATCGGTGCGCGTAGCCCAGTTGTGCGACGCGTGGGGATTGACCTGGGGGTCGCACTCCAACAACCACTTCGACGTATCGCTGGCGATGTTCACCCACGTGGCCGCCGCCGCGCCGGGCGCCATCACAGCCATCGACACGCACTGGATCTGGCAGGACGGCCAGCGCATCACCAAGCGGCCGTTCCAGATCGTCGACGGCTATCTCGACGTCCCGGAAACACCAGGGCTCGGCGTCGAACTCGACGAGGACGCGGTGGCTGCCGCTCACCAGCTCTACCTGTCCGAGGGACTCGGCGTCCGCGACGACGCCGTCGCCATGCAGTATCTGATTCCCGGCTGGACGTTCGACGCCAAACGCCCAGCACTGCAAGTAAATTAGTTCACGTGTTGATCGTCGTCGCCGACCGCAGCCTGGTGCCGCACCGGGAGCGGTTCGAGGCCGCCCTTCCCGCAGGCGCCACGCCATTGTGGCGCACCGGGCCCGCGGACCTGCGCGACGAGCTGCGTGATGCGCAGGTGTACGTCGGCGGGCAGTTCACCGCCGAGATGGCCGGCGTTGCCGAGAAGCTGCGACTCATCCACGTCGCGGGAGCGGGCACCGACCGGATCAACTTCGACGCACTCGCGGGCGATGTGTTGGTGGCCAACACCTTTCATCACGAACGGTCGATCGCCGAGTACGTGCTGGCCGCCGCCATCATGATGCGCAGGGGCTTCTTCACCCAGGACCGGTCGCTGCGCCGCGACATGTGGGCGACTGCGGTGTACGACGAGGCGATCCCGCAGGCCAAGACGTTGCGCGACGCGTGCGTCGGCCTGGTCGGCTTCGGACACATCGGCCAATTCGCCTGGGATCTGTTCCGCGCCTTCGGTTCGACGGGGATCGCCGTCACCGGATCGGGCCGGGTGGACGCCACCGCACACGGCCTGTCCTGGGTGGGTGACGTCGCCCGGCTCGACGACCTCCTGCGCGAGTCCGACGTCGTGGTGGTGTCGGCGCCGCTGACCCCGGCGACGGAGGGCATGATCGGCGCCGACCAACTGCGGGCGCTCGGGCCCGACGGTGTGCTGATCAACGTCGGCCGCGGACTCCTGGTGAACGAACGGGCGCTGTTCGACGCGCTTCGCAACGGTGACGTCCGCGGTGCCGCGATCGACGTCTGGTACCGCTACCCGGCGCGGCCAGGCGAGACGACGGCTCCCGCCACGCTTCCGTTCGGCGAACTGGACAACGTGCTGATGACGCCGCACTCGTCGGGGGTCACCACGGACACGTTCGGCGGCCGCGCCGACGACATCGCCGCCAACATCGGCAGGCTCGCGCGCGGTGAGATCCTACGCAACGTCGTCATTCGTTGATTGCCAAATAATCGCAAACGGGAAGTAATCGCACGATTTAACGGGTTCGTCACACCCATTCGAAGTAACCAGCATCACCAGCGGTCGCTGTGAAACACGCCGAATGCTCTTCTGTGGCCGACAATGTTTGCCGGTGAGGATTTCCCAGCTGCGAACCGGGCGGCCAGCGGCTATTCTTCCTTAGTGCGCCTAATTGCCAGACGCGAAGCTTACGAACTGCTCAAAGTTTGGCCCCGCGCAACGATGTGCGGATAGATTTACAACTGAATCAACTATGTTGCCAACGGGTGCGGCAGTGACCGGACGCGCAAGGCTCCGGCCAGGGAGCGCAGCTTGCCTGGGACGTGACTACGAAACACATAGAGGACCAGTACGAATGACCCAGGACGCAATCAGCACCAGCGCAGGGCCAGCGCAGGAACCAGCGAGCCCTGTGCGCCGCAAGCGGGTGCGCATCATCGGTTTGGACGGCGTGCGCGGGCTGCTGTGCCTAATGATTGCCATCACGCACGTGACGACGCATTATTCGCCGAAAACCGCGGCGACCTGGCAGACCGGTCTCTTCGGGTTCTCCCTGGTGTACTTCTTCGTACTGAGTGGCTTTCTGTTGTTTTTGCCGTATGTCCGCAATCTCGTCGATGAGCGCTCCGGGATGCCCGACGTCACGGATTACGTCGTCCATCGGTTCGCCAGGATCGTTCCCTGCTATTTGGTGATCTTTCTGTTCGTCAACTACGTCCTGCAGATCGCGTACATCCAAAACCCGGCCATTCAGCCGGTCGGCACCGACGACGGCACCGGCATGATCACCGACCCGGGTCAGCTGATCGCGAACCTCACGCTGATGCAGACGTACTTCCCCGCCTACATCCAGACGGGCATCAACCCGTCCTGGTCGCTCACGCTGGAGTACGCCTTCTACACCTCGCTACCGCTGCTGGGCTTCCTCCTTTTCAGAATGCGCAAGAAGTCGACGAGGAATCCGTTCGTGCTGGCCGCGGTCGCGCCGCTCATCCTGCTCGTCATCGGGTTCGTGGGTCGGTCGCTGACGCCCCTGGTGTACGCGAACTCGAGCACGACCGACTTCATCTTGCTCAACTGGGGCCCGAATTGGTCCGCGGTGTTCGCGAAGAGCTTCCTGACCAACGCCGACAACTTCGCGTTCGGCATGTTCGCCGCGGTCGTGTTCGTCGCGCTCGAGCACGGTGCCCTGCGCGAGCAGATCGCCAAGCGAGTCCGGATGTTCAGCGCGGTGGCGATCCTGCCGGTGTTCCTGCTGTCCGGAGTGCTGCTGGTCGTCGCGAACCAGTACGCCACCCTGGGCGTCAGCGTCGTCGCCGCGTTGATGATCCTCATCGTCGTGGCTCCGCTCGGACGTGGGCAGAAGACCAAACTGGCGGTGTGGCTCGACATCCGACCGATTCGGTACGTCGGCGAGGTCTCGCTGTCCGCCTACCTATGGCACTTCCCGATGCTGCTCCTGCTTGGCCGGATCGGCTGGATGGCGGGCGACACCCTTCCGGGAATGCTCCGCAACATCGTGCTCCTTCTCACCTGCACGATCCTCGCGGCGACCGTGACCTACTACGGCGTCGAGAAACCGGGGATGAACTACGCAAAGCGCCTGCGCGCCAAGAAGAAGGCAAGCGTCGCGAAGCCCGCACCCGCGCCGCTCGCTCAGGACAGCGCGTCGTAGATCAGCGTGACCCGGCTTTCGTTGGGTCGCGCCTGGGTTCACCGAACCCGACCAATAGGAAATCCAGTGCGGTAGTGAAAGAACTCATCGTCATCTGCGCGGCGAGCAGTTCCTGCGCTTTCTTGATCTCTGGATGGGTATCCGACGCCAGCTCTCGGTAGGCAGCTTCCCACGCCAGATCGTCGCCTTCGAGCACCTCGGGCGGCAGTATCTCCGCGCCGGAGTCCTGGCCTGCGAAGCTGAGCATGGTGTCGGCCAATGCCCGGTAGCGCAGGACTGCTTCGGCGGTGGTGAATCCGGCCTCGTGCAGAATCTTGAGCACGGTTTCCACGAATGCCATCTCGTGCGGCCGTCGCGTCACCCGACAGAACGCCACCTGCGCGACATGGGGATGGGCGACATAGACGGTGTGGACTCGGCATGCGAGATCGCGCAGAGCGACGCGCCAGTCGGTGTCGGGAACGAAGCTGGCCATCGCGTGGCCGAGGAGCCGGTCCGCCACCGCTAGCACGATGTCATCCATGCCTGTGAAGTAGCGGTAGATCGCCGTCGGGTCGGCACCGAGGGCCTGGCCGAGCTTGCGTGCGCTCAGTGCGTCGGGGCCGCGACGCTCGAGCAGGTTCGTTGCCGCATCGACGATCCGCTCCGCAGTCAGCTGAAATCCGCCGGCCGTCCAGCGTCGCCGGCGCCCTTCCGTCGCCCGGCGACTTCGCCCCGATTCAGCCTGCACCAGAACTCCTTATGTCAACACCGTTGACGTTATCTTCCGATGTCGTCTTGGATGTGTCAAACCACGACACCAAGGAGCAGCCATGGGTTCGGAGATCAAACCCGGCACCAGCGACACCGGACCAAGGCAGTTGCCCAAGGTCCTCGGTTCGGTCGACAGCGCCGCCATCGCAATGTCGAGCACCGCGCCGACCATGAGCATCGGCATCGGACTGGGCGTCATCGGCGCCGTCGTCGGCCCCGCAATCCCCGCCATGTTCCTGCTGGCACTGTTGCCGATCCTCGGCATCGCCCTGGCCTACTCACGGCTCAACGAGGTGGAGCGCAACTGCGGCAACGGCTATGTGTGGGTAGGCCGTTCGCTAGGCCCATGGCTGGGCTTTCAGGCGGGCTGGGTAGCCGTCGTGGGCACCACGATCTTCCTCGCCTACGGAAGCCAGGTGTGTGGCGCGGTGATCCTGCAGTTCCTCAATGAGGTCGAATGGACCTCGATGGGCGGACTGGCGCTCGACCCCACGTCGGTGGCGCTGACCACCGCCGTCGGGCTGGCGGTTCTGGTCTTGGTGACCCTGGCCGCCATTCGCGGCGCCGATATCGCCGCCGCTGTGCAGCGCTACCTGATCATCTTCGAATACGTCGTCCTGATCGGGTTCTGCGTCTACGCCATTTTCGTAGGCGCGCATCCGTTCGAGTGGGCGTGGCTGTCCCCCATGAGCGTCGGATCCCCGAAAGTGCTTGCCGCAGGCATGGTTGTGGCCGTCTATTTTTACTGGGGATGGGACGCCGCGTTCTGCGTCACCGAGGAGACCAAGAACCCGCGCGATGCCAGCAGGGGTGGCTTCCTGGCATTGGCCCTGATGGCGGGAATGTTCGTGCTCGCCGCGATCGCCTTTCAGCGCGTGCTGACCCCCGACGAGATCGTCGAGCAGGGCCCACAGGGCCTGAGCTACTTCGCGAGCAAGCTCGCCGAACAGCCGATCGCCGGGCTGGCGTTGCTTGCGCTGCTGTTCTCGACGGTCGCCTCGCTGCAGGCTGGTGTCCTTCCAACCGCACGGGCAACACTGGCGATGGGCCGCGACCAGACGCTGGGCCGGGTGTGGGCCCGGCTGCACCCGAAGTACGCGACACCTGCTGTCGGCACACTACTGATCATGACGTTCGCGGCGCTGCTCGCCGGGCTGTCCGTCTCAATCGGCACCCTGAGCACCATCGTCGTCGCCGCCGTCACCTCGGTGGGCCTCCTGGTATCGCTGTACTACGGACTGGGGGGTATCGCCTGTGCCGTCCGCTTCCGTGGTGACCTGCGGACCAACCTGGCCGCCGCAGTGAAATCGGTGATCATCCCTGCCGTGTCGGCGCTAACACTGTTCGGGCTAGGCGGCTATCTCGCCGAGCAATATTGGGTGCAGGACGCGCACTTCGCTTTCGATCCCGAGAACGGCAAGTTCCTCGTCGCCGTACCAGCCGCGGTCATCGTGGCCGGTCTGGTGGTGTCGGCATGGTCGAAGTGGGCCCGCCGGTCGCCGTACTTCCACGGGTCCGCGGGTACCGACGGCGACGCAATCGTGCTCTCTGCAAGCGTTCCCGAGCGGGGGGTCTCGGGAACGCTTGCAGAGAGCAGCTGAGGCCAGACATCGTGCAGACGATATTCGAACGCCAGCCACCTGCGCCCGCTCTTGTCGACCGCTCGTTGGCGGACTCGGTACTGACTCCGTTCTGGCTCGATGACCTGCCGGACACGGCTATTTATGCACGGTTGGCGGGAGCGCCAACGCGCCGCTTCGATCTCGTGATCGTCGGCGCGGGCTACACCGGCCTGTGGTCGGCGCTGCGCGCCAAGCAACGCAACCCGGGCATCACGGTGGCGGTGATCGAAGCCAACACGATCGGTTCGGCGGCGTCGGGGCGCAATGGTGGATTCGTCGAAGCGAGCCTGACCCACGGCACCTACAACGGAGGCCGCCGTTGGCCTGATGAGATCGAGCGCCTCGAGGATCTCGGCGTCGGCAACCTCGACGGTATCGAGGACACTGTCAGGTCGCTGGGCCTGGACTGCGAGTTCGAACGCAGCGGGTCGATCGCGGTCGCGGTGGAGCACTATCAGGCAGAAGAACTGGCTAGAACGGCCGATGTACCCGGTACCCGGTATCTCGACCAGAGCGCTGTCCGCGGCGAGGTGAACTCACCGACCTACCGCGCCGGGCTGTGGTCGACGAACAGTTCCGCCCTGGTGCATCCCGCGAAACTGGTCACCGAGTTGGCCCGCGCCGCCACCGATCTCGGTGTCGAAATATTCGAGCACACCAGAGCCGTGGCCATCGAACGCCGCCGCCCCGGCGCTACCATGGAGATCCGCACCGAAGACGGATCGGTGCGGGGTGACCGCATCATTTTGGCGACCAACGCCTTTCCCTCGTTGCTGCGTCGGTATCGGTTTCACACCGTCCCGGTGTATGACTACGTGCTGGTGACCGAGCCGTTGAGCGCCATTCACCTGCGGGAGATCGGTTGGCACCGTCGTCAGGGCATTTCGGATATGTCGAATCAGTTCCACTATTACCGACTGACCGGCGACAACCGGATTCTGTGGGGCGGCTACGACGCGGTGTACCACTTCGGCGGAGCCATCAGATCAAGCTACGAAAACCGCGAAGTCACCTACCGGCGCCTGGCTGCACATTTTTTCACGACGTTCCCGCAACTCGAAGATGTCGCTTTCACACACCGGTGGGCAGGGGTGATCGACACCTCGACGCGCTTCTGCGCCTTCTTCGGCTCCGCGCGCGGCGGCCGGGTCGCCTACGCAGCGGGCTTCACCGGCTTGGGTGTGGGGGCCGCTCGGTTCGCTGCCGATGTCATGCTGGACCGCCTTGATGGAACCCCGACCGAGCGGACCCGACTCAAGATGGTGTCAACGACGCCGGTGCCGTTTCCTCCGGAACCGCTCGCGGCGTTGGGGATTGGTGCAGCCCGATGGTCACTCAACCGTGCAGACCATCGCGAAGGCAAACGCAACCTGTTCCTGAAAGCCCTGGACGCGGCAGGCTTGGGATTCGACTCGTGATAGGCGCGCCATGACAGCCACACCGGCTGCGGACCTGCTGTTCGTCAACGGCCAGGTGCGGACCATGAACCCCCAAGACCCCTGGCACACCGCCGTAGCGGTAACCGCGGGCCGCATCACCGCCCTCAGCGAGGCGGCCACCGCAGCGCGCGGCGCCGGCACCGAGGTGATTGACCTGGACGGCCGGATAGTCCTGCCCGGCTTCATCGACGCCCACATCCATCCCGTCGTGGCCGGAGTGGAAAGTACCCAGGTCGATCTCACCGCCGCCCGCACGGTCGAGGAATGTCTCGACACAGTCAACGCCTACGCACAGGCCCATCCCCAGCGGGAGTGGATTACCGGCGGCGGATGGTCAATGGAACTGTTCGACCAAGGGACACCGACTCGCGCGCTTCTCGATCAAGTAGTGGCGGACCGCCCCGTGTATCTGACCAACCGCGATCACCACGGCGCGTGGGTCAATTCGTTGGCGCTGAAACGCGCAACGATCGACAGCATCACGCCCGACCCGCGTGACGGCCGCATCGAACGTGACGACACGGGAACGCCCACCGGCATGCTCCAAGAGGGCGCGATGGGCCTTGTCTCCCAGCGTATTCCGCCGCTAACCCCACAGGAGGGGTTGGCCGGGCTGCTGGCAGCCCAACAAACACTGCACCGCTACGGCATCATCGGCTGGCAGGACGCATTACTAGGCGACTCGCCGCTCATGGCCAACGTCTCCGACGCCTACCTCGACGCGATCACCGGTCAGCTCTTGACCGCGAAAGTGGTGGGTGCCCTCTGGTGGGACCGAACTCGCGGTGCCGAACAGATCGATGAACTCGTGCAACGCCGAGATCACCACGGGCAGTTGGGGTTAAACACCGGCACCGTGAAAATCATGCAGGACGGCATTGCCGAGAACTTCACCGCGGGGATGCTCACACCGTACTTCGATTGCTGCGGCCACCAGACGGGTAACTCCGGGCTGAGCTTCGTTGACCCGGAGCAGCTGGGCGGCTACGTGACCGAGCTCGACCGGTTGGGCTTCCAGGTACATTTCCACGCCCTTGGCGATCGCGCGGTGCGGGAAGCCCTCGACGCCGTCGAAGCGGCCCGGAACGCCAACGGTGTATCAGACAACCGCCACCACCTGGCACACCTACAGGTCGTCGACCCCGCCGACATCCCCCGCTTCGCGCAGTTGGGTGCTACCGCGAATATCCAACCCCTGTGGGCGACACACGAGCCGCAGATGGACCAGCTGACGATCCCATTTCTCGGCGCCGACCGGGCAGCCCGCCAGTATCCGTTCGCCGATCTGGCCAGCACCGGCGCGAGCATCGCTGCGGGTAGCGACTGGCCGGTCAGCGACCCGAATCCCTGGGCAGCGATCCACGTCGCCGTCAATCGCCGTAACATCGACACACCCGGCGAGGTATTCCTGCCCGAACAGCGGATCGACCTCGAGGCCGCCATCGCGGCCTACACAGTGGGCTCGGCTTACGTGAACCACTGGGACGACACCGGGGTGATCCGCGTGGGCGATGCCGCGGATCTCATCGTTCTCAACGGCGACCCCTTCACCGCGCCCATCGACATGATCGGGCACACCTCCGTCGACATGACGTTCGTCGACGGAATGTGCGTCCACGACGCTGACCGATGACCCGTCGCCGGCTGTCGTCAGCCGAGCCAGGGCGATCGAAACTCCGGTGCCAGTCGGGGTTTCCTTGCCGCCGCTCGGCGGTGGTCTGATGTTCTGCTAGGCGGTGATGCGCATCTCGGCCACCCGATCATCATCGACGCGGAAGGTAAACGTGCTGGCACCGTTGAAGCCGTCGCCGCCGACGTCGGCAATGACGACTACCTCGGCGTCATCAGTGAGGTAGAAGTGAATCACCCTCACTGTCACGTGTTTTCCGATGAATTCGCGGTCGCTCCATCGTCGGATCGCCTCGCCGCCGTGGAATTTGCGTCCCCAATCGTCCACGACTCCCAGATGCGGGACGAAGGCCGCCACGAAGGCGTCGGTGTCGCGAAGCTTCGCGGCGTCAAACACATTGCGGACTGCTGGTGGCAGCGCTGGGGTCACGGCATTCCTTCGTTCGTTACGGAGACATCGGCACGCCGGCGGACGACGTCATCGGCGGCGACGCCAGCCGTGATCAACACGGCCAGCGCACCGATTGGCGGGAGTAGGCATTGCAAGTAGGACCCTGTTCGACTGACGTGATGCTGACCGTCGTGTGCCTCGCCGAGGCCCTGATTACGGGTCGGTGGTGAACGATGGCGACAGTGTCATCGGGTGGTGTAGCCGCCGTTGGCGAGAATGGTTTGCCCGGTAATCCACCAACCGTCGCTCACCAGGAACCGCACCACCGGGACGATGTCTTGGGGGTCGGTCAGCCCAGTCTTGGTGAACTTGGACAGATCAGCAGCGTTCTGGTTGTACGTCGCGGACTCGGTCGTTTCCTGACCGTAGAAGAAGGGAGTCTCCATCGGTCCAGGGGCAATCGCCGTCACCGAGATGCCGCGCTGCCCGAACTCCTTGGACGCCGCCCTGGTGAAATGTTCGACCGGAGACTTGGATCCGGCATAGATCGAGTACGAACCGGTGAATGCGGCCACCAGGGAGGTCACCACCGTTGCGATCTTGCCGCCGTCGGACACGTGCGTGCCAGCCTGCTGGATGAAGAAGAACGCGGTCTTGGCGTTGATCGCAAAGATACGGTCGTAGTCCGCTTCGGTGACCGCCGCGATCGGTTTCTTTATCACCATGCCGGTGGTATTGATCGCGATGTCGATCGAGCCGCCGAGCGCCTCTTTGGCGTCTCCGAACAGCTTCTCCACCGCGGCGGCCGTGGTGAGGTCGGCCTGCAACAGATGTGCGTCGACCCCGGTAGCCTTGATCGCCGCTGCCGTCTCCTCGGCATCCGATTGCGTTGCGGCACTGTTGTAGTGCACCGCGATCCCTTTGGCGCCGTGTTCGGCGAGATCGCGTGCGATCAGCCCGCCGAGGTTCTTTGCTCCGCCGGCGATGAGCACGGTCTTGCCAGCGATGGTGTGATCGGCCATAGTCCCCCAATCGTCGTGTCGCGAAATGATAGCTACCGGTGGCGGGGACGGCTTTCGAAAACCTACAGTGGTTGCGGAAAAGCCGTGGCGCGGAGCGGACGCGCACGAGGTGGAGGGATGGCCCCCGGGCAGTGACGAGTTTGCGCAATGAACAGCGGGCCCCTTCGCCGAGGACGGTGTTGGCGAGGAATACAGTTGTGGCAGCCGGGGTGGGCTTTTCGTTTGTCGAGGAAGCGATTTCCCAACCGACCGACTGGTGCTTCAACGAGGACCACCACGTCATGGTCGTGCACCGAAACGGCGTGCTCGCGTCGATGGACAGCGAGTTCGAAAGCGGGCCGTCGGGTCAGATTCTGCCCAAAGTCGGCGACATTTGGGTCATCCCCGCCGAGCAGCGCTATGCGGCTCTGGCCCACGGACAAACGGTCGGGTTCTGCGAGATAACGATTCCGACGACACTGCTGGGCGGACGCTCCATTGCGCCCCGGCTGGGCCACCGTGACGGGCTGTTGTACGCGATGACCGAACGGTTGGCTGGCCTAGGTCAGCGGGACGACGACGTCGCCGAACTCATGCGGCAGGGCATCGGCGACCTGGTCAGGCTGCACTTGTGTGACAAGTACGCGTTGGGCTCCACCGGTGGGTCTCGGCGAGTAGACGTGGACAGTGCGAACCTGCGCCGGTCGATGGTGGACTACGTCGAGGGCAATCTAGGCGCGCCGATTAGCGTCGCCGACATGGCCTGCCACGCACAGATGTCGATGACGGACTTCCTGCGGGAGTTCCCAGCGGCATTGGGCACCACACCGCACCAGTTCGTCCTTGAGCGTCGGATGAAGAGAGCCCGCGCGATGTTGGCATCGAGATCCCACACGGTCACCGAAATCAGTGTGCTGGTCGGGTTTTCGACGCCCAGCCATTTCGCCACCACCTTCCGCCAGCGGGTCGGGGTCAGCCCAACCGCCTACCGGCGCACACTACAATCCTGAGTTCATGTCGCTGATGTGCAACGACTCGCCGAACGTGTTGTCGTTCGGTGATGGCGTCCGTTGCTGCCTCGGTTTAGACCAGGGCCTCTCAGGACAGCGCGTCGTAGACGAGGTTGAAGTAGCGATTGGTCCGGGCGGAGCCCTCGACACCCGGGCCCATCTTGTTCATCACGTAGGCGATCGTCGTACGCCGATCGGGGTTCATCGTCTCCCATGAGCCACCCCAACCGCCCCAGAAGCAGATCTTCTCGTCAGGCACGAACGGAATGGATTCCGGCGCAGGTAATCCGAAGCCGAGTCCCCAACGGATGCGGTGCCCGGCCAGCACCAGGTCGGGCCCGTCGCACTGCACTTCGAAGATCTTCTCGATGGTCTCGGGGCGAAGGAGTCGCACGCCGCCGACCGCGCCGCCGAGCGAGACAGACGACAGGATCCGCGCCAGCGCACGCGCGTTGGTGTGGCCATTGACGGCACCCATGTCGGCGGCGCGCCACTCCAGGGTGTTCGCGGCCGTGGGGTCCGGCGCGGGACCGGTGAAAGTCTTCAGCATCTGCTCGGTCCACTGGTCCAGCGGTGGGAGGCCCTCCATCGGATCTGCCGCGGGGATGATCTCTGCGATCCGCGCGAAATCCTCGGGCGCGGTACCGATCTGGAAGTCCGCGCCCAGTGGGCCTGCGATCTCGTCGGCGACGAACTGCTTGAGCGTCTTACCGGTGACACGCCGTACCACCTCACCGATCAGGTGACCGTGCGTCAGGGCGTGGTAGCCCGACGCCGTACCAGGCTCCCACCACGGCGCCTGCGCGGCGAGCATGGCCGTGGATTTCTCCCAGTCATAGACGTCCTCGATGACGACGGGTTGGTCCCAGCCCGAAACGCCGGACGTATGGGTGAGCAGATGTCGGAACTCGACCTCTTCCTTGCCGTTCGCGGCGAACTCCGGCCAGACACTCGCGACACGCGTGCTCGGCTCGATGAGACCGCGATCGATCACCATCAGGCCCGCGAGCGCGGTCACCGTCTTGGTGGAGGACCAGACGTTGACGATGGTGTCCGCCGTCCACGGCCTGGTCTTGGCGGCGTCCGCGTGGCCACCCCACATGTCGACGACGGTCTCACCGCCGATGTCGATCGCGATGGCGGCGCCGACCTCGCCACCGGTGGTGATCTCGTCGGCAAGTGCCTCGGCGACCTTGTCGAAACGGGCGTCCCAGTGTCCGTGAACCACTTTGTCCATCGAGCCATCATGCTCTGGGCCGCAATCACCTCGCCAGCAGCACGACCGTGCTTCGCGGATTGGCGATGTAGATGCCGGGCGGATCGATGGGCACTTCCGCCCCTGCCGTCACGAAGTCCTCGTCCGCCCGCAGGCTGGTGTCGATGGCCCGGAACCACCGGCTGCCGGCAGGCAGCGACGGGAGGCTGATCCACTTTGACTCGAAATGGGCATTGAGGACCACGTAGAGCCGGGATGCGTCGACGGTTGAACCGTCCTGCGCCGTGTCCAGCTGGCAGCACAACGTCCGCAGTTCTGCGTCGTTCCAGTTTGGCGTGCGCAGATCGGGACTGAACCAGGTCAGGTCGGCAACTCCGTCGTCGTCCAGGTCCTTGCCGAGAAGGAATCTCCGCCGCTGCAGCACGGGGTAACGCTGCGTGAACGCGATCAGCCTGCGCACGAAGTTGACCTGATCTTGGTTGCGCTGCACCAGATTCCAGTCGAACCAGCTGATCTCGTTGTCCTGGCAGTAGGCATTGTTGTTGCCTCGTTGCGTGCGCGCGAACTCGTCGCCGCCCAGAATCATCGGCGTTCCCGAGGACAACAACAATTCGCAGAAGAAGTTCTTCATCTGCTGCCCGCGCAGGGCGAGTACCGCCGGATCGTCGGTCTCCCCTTCGGCACCGCAGTTCCACGAACTGTTGTCGCTGGAGCCGTCCCGATTGTCTTCGCCGTTGGCCTCGTTGTGCTTCTGGTCGTATGAGACCAGATCGTGCAGGGTGAAGCCGTCGTGGCAGGTGACGAGGTTGACACTGTTGTACGCAGATCGGCCGTCGTCGCCGTAGAGATCGTCGGAACCCGTGATGCGGGATCCGAGATCGGCTACCTGTGCGGCGTCACCCTTTACGAAGCGGCGCACGGTGTCTCGGAACTTGCCGTTCCATTCGGACCAGTCGACGGGGAAGTTGCCGACTTGGTAGGTGCCGACGTCCCACGGTTCGGCGATCAGGATGGTGCGCTGCCGGTTGAGGACGGGATCCTGGGCCACCGCGTCGAAGAACGCTGCTGACGCACTGAACCCTCCGCCTTCTTCGCGGCCGAGCACCGAGGCCAGATCGAAGCGGAAGCCGTCCACCCCCATCACCTCGACCCAGTACCGCAGTGAGTCCATCGCCAGACGGATGACTGCCGAACTGTCGAAGCGCAGGCTGTTGCCGCAGCCCGTGTAGTTCATGTAGTAGCGCGCAGGCGCTTCGGGTGGCCCGGTCAGGCTGTAGTACGAGGGGTTGTCGATGCCACGAAACGACATCGTCGGTCCCATCTCGTTGCCCTCGCCGGTGTGGTTGTAGACGACGTCGAGGATGACCAAGATGTCAGCCCGGTGTAGCTCGCGGACCAGGGTCTTGAATTCGGTGACCTGGCAGCCGGGTGTCGTGCCTGCCGCATACGACGACTCTGGGGCGAAGAACCCGATCGAGTTGTATCCCCAGTAGTTGGTCAGGCCTCTGTCGTGCAGGAAGTCGTCGACGTAGTATTCGTGCACCGGTAGGAGTTCGACCGCGTTGACGCCCAGTTCCTTCAGGTAGGGAATCTTCTCGATGAAACCCAAATAGCTGCCGGGGTTTTCGACGGATGACGACGGATGCGCCGTGAATCCCTTCACGTGCACCTCGTAGATGATCAGTTTCTCGAGACCGAGCGCGGGAGCCGTCGTTCCCTGCCAGTCGAAGGCGTCGTCGACGACGACCGCCTTCGGCACGATCGACGAGTTGTCGCGGGTGTCGGTCGCCAGATCTGCCCGACCGGAGCCAGGATCGTAGGCAAGCAGGAGATTGTCGGTGTTGCGGAACTTTCCCGTCACCGCCTTCGCATACGGATCGAGCAGCAGCTTGGCGTCGTTGAAGCGCAGTCCGCACTCCGGCTTGTAGTCGCCACGCATCTTGTACCCGTAGAGCTGGCCTGGTCCAACACCGTGAACGAACGCGTGCCAGACGAACTTGTCACGGAGCGTCAACTCGATGACGTCCGTCGGATCGCCGTCGGCCGTGTCGAACAGCAGAAGGAAGGCCGCTGCGGCGTTCCGGGAGTACACCGCGAAGTTCACCCCATCGGCGGAGGGAGTGGCGCCCAGCGGGTACGGCGCGCCCCCGTCGATGACCTTCTTCGTCTCGTGCGTCAGTGGTTTCGACATACGCCCTCCAAGTGCCCGGACCGCAGAACGACATTCTCTGCCATCCGGAGTGGCGCGCGCGTCGAGGGCTGGGTTTAGCGGCCAGCGTCCCAGGTGTCCTTGACCCGCTGCAGGCCGTCGGGGGTGAGCCTGCCGAACAACCGCAGCCGCGCCATGCCGCCGTCGGGGTGAACGTCGAGCCGGGCCTCGGTGACGGGTCGGTCGTCGTCGATCAGGAAGCGGTGCCTGGTGTCGGGCTGCAACTCCGTTGTCGGCAAGAGCTCGAACCAGTCGCCTGAGCCGTCGCGCCCGGTCAGGCGAGCCCAGCCCGGCGCGTTGCCGATGAAGTAGGACGTGTCGAACTCCGCCGCCATGACAACGCCCTGACTCGCCAAATGCATCTGCACCCAGTCGTTTCCGGCGTCGCGCCGCCGCGACGTCTCCCAACCCTCGCCCATGGTGCGAGCCCCGCCGGGCAGTAGCAGGTTGTTCGGCGAGCCGTAGAACATGTTGGAGCAGGCCGTGATCCGGCCACCGCTCTCCAGCGCGGCCAGATCGAGCGGCAGCCCGTCGACGAACCTCGGGTCCAGCAGGGCCTCCCCGTGCACCCGGAACCGCGCGATCCCACCGTCGGGGTACATCGACAGCCGGACGTGCGACCAGCGCCGCCCGGAGTCCACCTGGAACGGGTTGCGGGTGTCGCCGTCGACCGAGCTGCGCTCGACGATGGTCGTCCACTGGGCCTTCTCCACCAGCTCGTCGGCCGACGGGTGGCCCGGCACGTAGGCGGCTTCGATCGAGATCTGCGGGGGGTAGTTGCCGGTGAACCAGGCGGTGTCGACCACGACGCCCCGCACGATGCCCGGCACGCCGAGCCGCACGATCGCCGAGTCGCAAGAGTCGACGGTGGCTCCGCGGCGCCGCCTGGTTTCCCAGCCGTCGTACACCTGGCCCTTGTGCCCGAAGGTCGCAGGCCGGAACTCAGGTGGCGCAGGCTTGATCAGGTTTTCCTTCTCGGCGAACAGCTCGTCGTTGGCCCACAACACGGCCCCACCGGCGGGGCGGGCGGCCAGATCGGGCAGCGACAGGAAGCGCGGAGACGCGGAAGGGGTGGTGCTCACTTAGACGAGCCTAAGCGAGCGTGGCGTTCCTACCAGTTGTGGTAGCCGCCTTCGGGTCCCAGCATGCGCTCCAGGCGCGTCCGATTGATCTTGGCCAGCTCGTTGCGGAGCACCTTGCGCTCGGTCTCGACGTCGTTGTGCATGCGGTCGGACACCGTGCCAAGCACGTCGGATGCGCACAGGCCGCCGACGTACATGACGAACCCGAACCCGAACTTGTTCGCGTACTGCCCGGCGGCCTCGGCCAGGCCGTTCATCACCTCGGCGTCGTCGTCCCAGATCGCGCACTGCTCGGCCCGCGACTTCGCGCTGCGGGGCCGACGGCCGACGTGCGGACATGCGTCGAGGATCTGGTCGACCGTGGCCTCGGACAGCGCGAAGAGCATGAAGTCGGCGCGACGAAACAGCGCGTCGTGATCGTCATAGGCGCGGCCGCGCGCTAGATCGCGGGCCAGCGCCAGACTGTTGCAGCATTCGTAGAGCGCGTACACGGCCTTGCGTTCCGGCAGCGCGTTGAACGCGTCGAGCCCGATCCCCTGATGCAAGAGCACATCGTCATGATCGAAGGCCGAAGACACGTGCGGGTTACCACGTGTTACGGCAGCAATAAATCAGTGTTGGAGCTTCTTCGCGCAAGCGCTCATCAGTGACCCGTGGTCTTGAACCGCTCGATCGACCTCAGCACCTCGGCCTCGGCCTCCGCGCGGCCCGTCCAGTCGGCGGCCTTCACGAACTTGTTCGGCTCCAGGTCCTTGTAGTGCACGAAGAAGTGCTTGATCACCTCGAGCTCGAACGACGGCACGTCGGCGAGCTCGTTGATGTGATTCCAGCGCACGTCGCCGGCGGGCACGCACAGCACCTTGTCGTCGCCGCCCGCCTCGTCGGTCATCTGGAACATCGCCACGGGGCGCGCCTCGACGATGGCGCCGGGGAACACCGACTCCGGCAGCAGGACCAGCGCGTCCAACGGGTCGCCGTCCTCGCCGAGGGTGTTCTCGATGAACCCGTAGTCGGCGGGATAGCCCATGGATGTGTAGAGGTAGCGGTCGAGCTTGACCCGGCCGGTCTCGTGATCCACCTCGTACTTGTTGCGCGAACCCTTAGGGATCTCGATGACGACGTCGAACTCCACCGCCGCGGCTCCTTCACATCTGCTGGGGGTCGTCGGGTGACGACGCGGGGCCAGCTTAGACGAGCGATATCCTGCACTACACGGGTTGCTCGGCAGCCCTCCGATCCCAGGAGACTCATGCGGCCCGCTCGATGGCGTCGATCCACTCACGTGGTGATCGGCGTGGCGGTGCTGCTCGTCGCCGCAGCGGTGGTCGCCGTGGCCGCCGTCATCACCTCGGGTGGCCGCTCCACCAGCGAGGCCAAGACCGTCAAACCGCAGCCAGCGCCCGCACTGGCCGCGCCGGGCGTCACCGCCCTTGCGGAGACCGCGCCCAAGCCAACGCCGGACAAGCTCACCGCGGCCCTTGCCCCGTTCGTCGCCGACCCGAACCTCGGCGCCTTCACCGGCCGCATCACCGATGCGACGACCGGAGCGCAATTGTGGGCACAGGGCGCGAGCATCCCGATGCAGCCTGCGTCGGTCAACAAACTGCTCACCACCGCCGCTGCGCTGCTGACCCTCGACCGTGACGCGCGACTGACCACCACGGTGCTCACCGACCCGGACACCCCTGGGCTGCTCATCCTCAAGGGGGGCGGCGACCCGACGTTGTCGGCGGCGGCGCCTGCCACGCCGACGTGGTACCGCGACGCAGCACGGATCAGTGACCTGGCCGAGCAGGTGCGCCGCGCGGGGGTCGCCGTCACCGCCGTTCAGGTCGACGCCACCGCCTTCAGCGGGCCGACCATGGCGCCAGGGTGGGATCCGCTGGACATCCTGAACGGTGACATCGCCCCGATGGAGGCGGTGATGCTCGACGGCGGCCGAACCCAGCCGGTCAGCGTGGACTCCCGGCGGTCGGCCACCCCGGCACTCGATGCGGGCCGCGCGCTTGCCGCGTCGTTCGGCGTCGATGCCCCAGCCGTCACCTTCGTGACCGCGCCGGTGGCAGGCGCGAAGACGATCGCGACGGTGCAGTCTCCGCCGCTGATGGAACGGCTGCACGAGATGATGAACGCCTCGGACAACGTGATGGCCGAATCGATCGGCAGGGAAGTCGCCGCGGCCAAGAGCCGTCCGCAGAGCTTCCCCGGCGGCGTGCAGGCCGTGCTTGGTCAACTCGACGGTGCCGGGATCGACACCACCGGTGCCGCACTGGTTGACTCCAGCGGGCTGTCGATCGACGACAGGCTGACCGCGGAGACGCTCGACGAGGTGGTCGGCGCCGCCGCGGGCGACAAGACGCCCGCACTGCGCCCGCTGCTGGACCTGTTGCCGATCGCCGGGGGCAGCGGCACGCTGTCCAACCGCTACCTCGACACCGACCCGGGCCGTGCCGCCGCCGGCTTCCTTCGGGCCAAGACCGGCTCGCTGACCGGAACCAACACGCTGGCGGGCGTCGTCACCGATGCCAGCGGCCGCGTTCTGACGTTCGCGCTGATGTCCAACAACGCCGGCCCCACCGGCCGCACCGCGATCGACGCGCTCGCCGCGACCCTGCGCTCCTGCGGATGCGGCTCGTGAGCCCGGCCGAGACTCCCACCGTCGGGCGCACCGTCGACTGGGGCTTCGCTGCATCCGTCGGCACCAAACTGGTCCGGCCCGCGCCACCGGTCACCGACTACACCCGCCAGCAGGCCATCGAGCAGCTGACGGAATCCTCCCGCCGGGCCGAACTTCCGGTGCGCGACGTCACGCAGCTGGAGGACGCCATCCGCAGTAATTCTGAGGCCCGTGTCATCGACCGCGGCGAATGGGTGCGCGCGGCAACGGAATCGATGCGCGTCATGACCGGCGGTGAAGGCAAGTCCAGCGGCTTCATCACCGGCCGCGTCACCGGCGCGCAGACGGGTGCCGTGCTCGCCTTCATCTCGTCGGGCATCCTCGGGCAGTACGATCCGTTCGCTTCGAACGGCGGCGAGCTACTTCTGGTGTACCCCAACGTGATCGCCGTCGAGCGCCAACTGCGCGTCTCGCCTGCCGACTTCCGCCTGTGGGTCTGCCTGCACGAGGTCACCCACCGGGTTCAGTTCAAGGCCAACCCGTGGCTGGCCGAACACATGGCCCGATGCCTTGCCGTGCTCACCGACGACGGAGACCAGGACCCGGCCCAGGTCGTCGACCGGCTGTTCGCGTTGGTCCGCAGCCGTCGCAACGGCACCGATAACGAACCGCCCGAACCGAATTCCGAAGGTGTGCTTGGCATTCTGCGGGCCATCCAGTCGGAACCCCAGCGCAAGGCGCTCGATCAGTTGTTGGTGCTCGGCACGCTCCTCGAGGGGCACGCCGACCACGTCATGGACGCGGTCGGCCCCGCAGTGGTGCCATCGGTGGCCACCATTCGGCGCCGGTTCAACGAGCGCCGCGAACACAAACAGCCACCGCTGCAACGCGTCCTGCGGACGCTGCTCGGCTTCGACGCGAAGCTCAGCCAGTACACCCGCGGCAAGGCCTTCGTCGACCACGTCGTGGCAGGCGTCGGCATGGCACGGTTCAACACCGTGTGGTCTAGCCCCGAAACCCTGCCGCTGCCAAGAGAAGTCGACGAACCGCAACGATGGATCGACAGGGTTC
Source organism: Mycobacterium sp. AZCC_0083 (assembly GCF_014202335.1). Taxonomy (GTDB): domain Bacteria; phylum Actinomycetota; class Actinomycetes; order Mycobacteriales; family Mycobacteriaceae; genus Mycobacterium. The sequence continues at coordinate 241,465 of NZ_JACHGP010000010.1, forward strand.
TGTAGCGACGCTGCGCAGGGCGGTCGCCGCGCTCGCCCGCGCTCACCTTCCCGACGAAGGGCGGTGGTGCGTCGCGCTGTCGGGGGGTGCGGACTCCCTTGCCTTGACCGCCGTCGCCGCGGGGCTTCGACCCACCACGGCGTTGATCGTCGACCACGGGCTGCAAGCCGGATCACCCGACGTCGCGGCCACCGCCCGCGAGCACGCGTTGAGCATGGGTTGCGTTGACGTCCAAGTGCTTTGCGTGGACGTCGGCTCGGCAGGAGGCCCCGAGTCCGCCGCCAGGATGGCCCGCTACGCGGCCCTCGACGCTGCCCGCGGCGGCGCGCCTGTGCTGCTCGCGCACACGCTGGACGACCAGGCAGAGACGGTACTGCTTGGCCTTGGCCGCGGGTCGGGGGCCAGGTCGATCGCCGGGATGCGCCCATGGGATCCGCCGTGGTTCCGGCCCCTTCTGGGCGTGCGACGCGCACTCACGCATGCCGCATGCGTGGAACTGGGGGTGACGCCGTGGCAGGACCCCCACAACGTCGACCCCCGGTTCACCCGCGTTCGGCTGCGCGCCGAGGTGCTGCCGCTGCTGGAGGACGTGCTCGGCGGCGGGGTGGCCGAAGCGCTGGCCCGCACGGCCACCGCGTTGCGTGAGGACAACGACGCCCTCGACGAGCAGGCGGCACACGCCACGGCGGGGATGATCCCCGGAGACGGACCCGCCGTCGCGCGGCTGGCCGACCTGCCCGCGGCAGTCCGGCGCCGGGTGATCAGGGCCTGGCTGCTCGCCAGTGGCGCGAGCGACCTCACCGACGTCCAGATCCGCGGCGTGGACCGCCTCGTCACCGACTGGCGCGGGCAGGGCGGCGTCGCGGTCGGCTCCCCGCTGCGCAACGAACGGTTGTTCGCGGGCCGTCGTGACGGGGTGTTGATCACCTATCGCGAGCCGGCCTGATTGAGCCCGCTCACAGGCCGTCTTGGTCGCGGGCACGCTGACGTGGCACGCTGTTGCCGTGCCTGCAGATCGTGCCGCCGAGCTGTACCCGGGTGACATCAAGTCGGTGCTGCTCTCCGAGGACGAGATCCAGCTCCGTGTCGCCGAACTGGGTGCGGAGCTCGCCGAGCGCTACCGGGACGCCGTTTCCGAGAATGGCCAGGATCTGCTGCTGGTGACGGTGCTCAAGGGCGCGGTCATGTTCGTCACCGACCTGGCCCGAGCCATCCCGCTGCCCACCCAGTTGGAGTTCATGGCGGTCAGCTCGTACGGGTCGTCGACCTCGTCATCGGGTGTGGTGCGCATCCTCAAGGACCTCGACCGCGACATCAACGACCGCGACGTGCTCATCGTCGAGGACATCGTGGACTCCGGCCTGACCCTGAAGTGGCTGCTCCGCAATCTCGCCACGCGCCGTCCGCGGTCACTGCAAGTGTGCACGCTGCTTCGCAAACCCGAAGCCATCCGGGTGGACCTCGACATCGCCTACATCGGATTCGACATCCCCAACGAGTTCGTCGTCGGCTACGGCCTCGACTACGCCGAGCGCTACCGTGACCTGCCCTACATCGGCACTCTCGACCCAAGGGTCTACGAAGCCGAGGTTTAGGCGCAAGATGAGGGAGTGACCCGGCCAGCGCTGCGCATCTGCCCGTTCTGTGAAGCCACCTGCGGACTGACCCTCGAGATCGACGACGAAGCCGCGCGGGTGACCGCGGCCCGCGGCGACCGCGACGACGTCTTCAGCGCCGGTTTCATCTGCCCCAAGGGAGCCAGCTTCGGCGAACTCGACGGCGACCCCGACCGATTGACCGGACCACTGGTCCGTCGTGACGGCGAGCTGGTCGAAGTCAGCTGGGACGAGGCGTTCGAGGCCGCAGCCCTTGGCCTTTCCGCCGTCGTCGGCGAGAGCGGCGGGGAGTCGGTGGCGGTCTACTTCGGCAACCCGAACGCGCACACCATCGCCGGTTCGATGTACGTACCGCTGATCATCCGCGGGCTCGGTACCCATCAGGTCTACTCGGCGAGCACGCTCGATCAGATGCCCAAGCACGTCTCGCTCGGCTACATGTTCGGCAACCCCGTGGCGTTCACCGTTCCGGATCTCGACCGCACCGACTACCTCGTCGTCATCGGGGCGAATCCGTTGGTGTCCAACGGAAGTCTGGCCACTGCCGCCGACTTCGGTGGCAAGCTCAAGGTGCTGCGCAAGCGCGGTGGCCGACTAGTGGTGATCGATCCGGCCCGCACCCGCACGGCAGCGATGGCCGATCGGCACATCGCGCCGCGCCCCGGTACGGATGCCGCCCTGCTCTTCGCCGTGGTGCACGCCCTCTTCGACGAAGGGCTGGTCGATCTTGGCGACCTCGCAGAGCACGTCACCGGCGTCGACGACGTCCGTGCGCTGGCCGCCGGTTTTGCGCCAGAGGACGTCGCCGCCCACTGCGGAGTGTCGGCAGACGACATCCGGACCATCGCGCGCGAAATCGCCGCGGCCCCCTCGGCCGCGGTGTACGGCCGGATGGGAACGTCCACAGTCGAATTCGGCACCGTCGGCAGCTGGCTGGTCGACGTCATCAACGTCCTCACCGGCAATCTGGACCGACCGGGCGGTGCGATGTTCGCGCAGTCACCGGTGGGGCCCGCCGCCCGTCCGCCGAAGCCGGGCAGGGGATTCCGCACCGGGAGATGGCACAGCAGGGTCTCCGGATACCCCGAGGCGCTCTCCGAACTTCCGACCGCAGCACTTCCCGAGGAGATCGATACCGAGGGCGAAGGACAGGTCAAGGCCGTGATCACCGTCGCGGGCAACCCAGTACTGTCCGCCCCCGACGGCGACCGGCTCAGCCGCGCCCTGGCCGGGGTCGGCTTCATGCTCAGCATCGACCCCTACCTCAACGAGACCACCCGGCACGCCGACGTCATCCTTCCGCCGCCACCGCCCTCACGCAGCGCCCACTTCGACGTCGCGCTGAGCAATCTGTCGGTGCGGAACAACGCGCGGTACTCGCTACCGGTGCTGCCGCTCGACGCCGGCCGCCCCGACGAACCGGAGATTCTCTCCCGCATAGCGCTGATCCTCTATGGGCTTGGACCGTTCGCCGATCCTGCGCTGGTCGACGAACAGGTGATCGCGGCGACGTTGGCGAAGGAGACCGCCGATCCCGATTCGCCGGTGGCGGGCCGCGCGGTGGACGAGTTGACCGCCATGCTGCCGCAGGGGCCGGGTTACGAACGCCGGCTCGACATGATGCTGCGGCTGGGGCCGTACGGCGACGCCTTCGGCGCGAAACCCGATGGCCTGACCCTGGATCGGCTCAAGGACGCCCCGCACGGCATCGACTTCGGCCCGTTGCGGCCACGGCTGACCGAGGTGTTGCGGACGCCCTCTGGCAAGGTCGAACTCGCCCCAGAGCCGGTGGTGGCCGACGTGGAGAGGTTGCACGCCTCGCTCGATCGTGACGCCGACGACTTCGTTCTGATCGGCCGCCGTCACCTACGGTCGAACAACAGCTGGATGCACAACCTGCCTGCCCTCGCCGGCGGCACGAACCGCTGCACGCTGCGGATCCATCCGGACGACGCGGCCGCTCTCGGCGTCACCGACAGGGCGCGCATCAAGGGGCCAGGAGGTGAGCTGGAGGCACCCGTCGAGATCACCGGCGACATCAGGCGCGGTGTCGTCTCGCTACCGCACGGCTGGGGGCACGACCGCGGCGGAACCAGGCAGACGGTGGCCGAGGGCCAACCGGGCGTGAACGTCAACCAGCTCAACGACGGGACGTCGCTGGACCCGCTATCAGGAACCGCGGTGTTGAACGGGATCCCGGTAGAGATCAGTCCGGTTTAGCTGAGCTCGAAAACCACCGTCACCGAGAAGCCGACGGTCTGCTGACCCGGCTCGATCGGCACGGCCGCCTCGGACATGGCGTCGAACTTGGGCATCGGCGTCGGGGGCGGGACGGCGGCTCCCGCCTCGGTAATCGAGATGACCTTGCCCAGCTCCAGTCCGGACAACTGCGCGTACTGCTGGGCGCGATCCTTGGCGTCGTTGAAGGCGTGCGCACGAGCGTCCTTCACCAACTGCGAGTCGTCCTCGATGGAGAGGTTCACCGAATTGATCCTGGTGGCGTTGCCGCCCGCTGTCTGAATCGCCGTGATCACCCCGGAGGCGGCGTCGAACTTGCGGACCTTCACCTCGATCGAGTTGCTTGCCCGGTATGCGGTGATGACGGAGTTGTCCCCGTACTGCGGCTGCAGGTTGACCCCGGTGGTGCCGATGTCCTTGGCGTCGATGCCCTGGCTCTTCACCGCGTCGAGCACGGCCGTCATGCGGTCGTTGCTCTGGTTCAGCGCGGCCGTGGCGTCGGGTGCGATGGTCTCGATCGCGGCGTCGATGGTGACGGTGTCGGGCGTGCCCTCCACCTTGCCAGAGCCCACCACGGTGACCTGCCGGACGTGGGAGTCGGGGCCGCTCGCGGCCGGTGGTCCCGACGACGAATCGCACGCCGAAAGCCCTACCATCGCCAGCCCCGCCACGGCGAGCACGAGCAGTCGGGTGGGCGTCTTCGTCCGTACGGCGATCTGCATACAGGCACCCTACAGATTCGGCTCGACCAGAATCTTGCAATGTCGGTCCGGGTCGGACAGCTCGTCGAACGCCTCGCCGACCGCGTCCAGACCCACTTCGCCGGTGATCATCGGGGCCACGTCCACCTCGCCATCGGCGATCGATCGCAGCGAGTTCGCGAACTCGGCGGGGTCATAGCCGAACACGAACTGCAGGTTGATCTCCTTGGCGATCCCGAAGAACGGATGCACCGCGTCGGGCTGCATGCAGACCCCCGCGACGACGAGCCGGGTTCGGCTCGGCGCCCTGCGCAGCACGTCGTCGATGACGCCGGGCGCACCGACCGCCTCGAAGACGACGGCGGGCGAGGTCGATTCGAACGGTGAACCATCGGCCGGGTCGACGGTGCGGTGCGCCCCGACGGCCAACGCCAGCTCTCGACGCTTCGCCGAGAAGTCCGACGCCACAATCGTTTCCACACCGCGAGCCTTCAGTGCGGCGATGATCGCGATCCCGATCGGTCCACACCCGATGACCAACGCCGTCTCGCCGCGGGTGATGTCGGACTTGTTGACCGCGTGCAGGCCGACCGCCATGGGTTCGGTGAGCGCGGCGTGCCGGGCGTCGAGCCCGTTGGGCACCGACAGCAGCAGCGGCGCAGACAACACCATCCGTTCGGCATAACCACCGAGCGTGGTGTTGCTGTAGACGATCATCTCCACGCCTGCCTGCGACAGCAGCACCGGCACCGACGCGACCAGGGTGCCCGCCGGCGGTGCCTCGGTGCCCGGCCCGGCGTCGAGGATCTCGGCGCTGAACTCGTGGCCCATGAACACGTCGGCCCCGAGGTCCACCGACACACCCACCCCGGCGGGCAGACCCTCCAACTGGGCGCTCGCCGCGAGCACGTCGTCCCCGTGCTTGGCGAAGTGCAGGTCCGACCCGCAGATCCCGCATGCCTTGACGTCGACCAGCACCTGGCCTGGCCCAGGGACGGGCTCGGGCAGGTCGTCGCGGTAGACCATGCGTCCGCCGCGCAGCACCGAGCCGCGCATCAGGTGCGCTCCGCCGGCTGAGCAGCGGCCGTCTGCTCGTCGACGTGTTCGGTGATCGCATTGACGATCGCCTGGCCGGCCCGGCCGAACAGCTGATCCCGGATGCCCTTTGCCCATTCGTGCGACTCTTGGGGCGCGCCGAGCTGACCCTTGAAGTGCGGCATCACCTCTCGCGCGAACAGCTCATAGGAATGGAAGGTGGCAGCGGGCGACGCCCAGTCGTGGCCGAGCAGCAGGAAGGTCCCGAACCCGCCGGACCTGTCCAGCAGATCCTGAATGTAGGTCACCGCCTCGGCAGGCGTGCCGATGCAGCAATTGCCCTTGCTCGCATAGTCTTCGACGAACTCCCGTGGCGTCTGGCCGCCTTCGACCTCGTTGTTGAGTGGTACGAAGCCTGCGGCACCGAAGTACTCCGCGAAGTCCTGCAGGCCGTACGTGCAGTCGTCGATCGCCTGGTCCTTGGTATCGGCCAGGTGGACGATGCCGAGCACCCGCCAGTCCTTGCGGTCGGGTGCGTCGCGGCCCGACTTGGCGGCCTGGTCGCCGACGACGTCCCAGGTGGTCTCCAGCGCGGCGAAACCGCCGGGCACCGACATCGACAGCGAGAGCAGCGAGGTGCCGAGCGACCCGGCCAGCCGTGGACCGGACGGGGAGATCATTGCTGCGCAGGCGATTTCGGGGTACGGCCAGGTGTATGGCCGCATGTGCAGTGCGGCGTCGCGCAGCGTGAACCAATCCGTCTCCCTGCTGATCCGCTCGCCGGGGCCTGCACGGAAGAGCGCGAGGATCGCCTCGAGCGACTCCTGCATCATCGGCCGCTGGTCCATCGGGTCGATGCCCATCATGTAGGCATCCGATGGCAGCGCTCCAGGGCCGGTGCCGAAGATCACCCGCCCGCGTGTGAGGTGGTCGAGCAGCACCCATCGGTCGGCCACCATCAACGGGTGGTGGTAGGGCAGCGACACCACGCCGGTGCCGAAGCGGATGTGCTTGGTGCGCTCGGCGGCCGCCGCGATGAACACCTCGGGGCAGGCGATCAACTCGTAACCACCAGAATGGTGCTCGCCGAACCAGGCCTCGTCGAAGCCGAGGCGGTCCAGCGCCTCGACCCGGCCCATGTCGTATTGCAGTGCGTTGGTGGGGGATTGGCCGACTGGATGGAACGGGGTGATGAACACCCCGAAGTTCAGTGGCTTGCTCACTTCGCCTCCAATTCGGCGAGGAACTTCAGCAGTTCCGCGTTGACCTCGTCCGGCCGCTCCTGCTGAAGCCAGTGCCCGGCACCGTCGAGCAGAACTTCGCGGTACGGGCCGGACACGACGTCGGACATCCGGTCGCGCGGTGTGAAGCCGAGCACGGGGTCCGCGGTTCCTGCGATGAACAGCGTCGGCACCGAGATGGTGGACGCGGGCGTGTTCTCGGTCAGCTCCCAGTTGCGGTCGAAGTTGCGGTACCAGTTCAGCGGTCCGGTGAAGCCGGTGCGGGTGAACTCGGCGACGTAGTGGTTGATCTCGTCCTGGCTGATCCAATCCGGCGGGCCGACGGGCTCCGGGAGCCGGTCGATGAAGCCTTCTGGACCCGGCGCGAACATCCGCGCCGCAGCGGCCTCGTCGGCATCCGATCGCAGCCCGCCGATCATCCGGCGAATCGTTCTGGCCGGATCGCCGCCGAGTTCCGCATCGGCGACGCCGGGCTCCTGGAAGTACAGCATGTAGAAGAAGTTCTCGCCGAAGATGCCGCGCCAGATCTGTGTGGGCGGCGCAAGCGCTCTCGGTACCGGAGGCACGCTGAGCGCGACCACGCCCGACACCCGGTCCGGGTGGAACAGCGGAAAGTTGGTCACGACGGGTGAGCCCCAGTCGTGCCCGATCACCACGGCCTTCTCGGCGCCGACGTCGTCCAGCAAGCCGGCGATGTCACCCGTCAGCGCCACGATGTCGTAGGCGTCGACCGAATCCGGCTTGGTCGAGCCGCCGTAACCGCGCTGATCGGGGGCCAGCACGTGGTAGCCGGCATCGGCCAGGACCGGTATCTGGTGTCGCCAGGAGTAGGCCAGCTCCGGGAAGCCGTGTGCCAGCACCACGACGGGCGCGCCGCGGTCGCCGGCCTCGGTCACCCGCAACTGCACGCCATTGGTGTTGACTATCCGTTCGGTGGATGTGATCACCGTCTCAGTCTGCACGGCTTCGCCCTCGGCTCAATAAGCCGTCGGGAACTGTGCGACGTTGGTCTAGCGGTAGCCTGAACTGACCCAGCTGTGCGTATCGGAAGGACCTGGCCCTCGAAGGCCGATGCTCGATGAACCGAAAAAATGTCATCCGTACCCTGACCGCGGTCACGGTGGTCCTGCTCCTGGGTTGGTTTTTCCTCTACTTCAGCGACGACACCCGCAACTACACGCCCGTCGACACCTCGGTGGCGATGAGCCAGATCAGCGCCGACAACGTCAAGACCGCGCAGATCGACGACAGCGAACAGCAGCTTCGCCTCGACCTCAAGAGCGGTAACGGCGACACCGAGGGCAAGACGCAGCTCCTCACCAAGTACCCGACGGGCTACGGCGTGGATCTGTTCAACGCGCTCAGCGCCAAGAACGTCAAGACCAACACCGTGGTCAAGCAGGACAGCGTCTTCACGTCGCTGCTGTTCTATCTGCTGCCTCTGCTGCTGCTGGTCGGGCTGTTCGTGATGTTCTCCCGCATGCAGTCCGGCGGCCGGATGGGCTTCGGCTTCGGCAAGTCGAAGGCCAAGCAGCTCGGCAAGGACATGCCCAGCACCACGTTCGCCGACGTCGCAGGCGTCGATGAGGCGGTCGAGGAGCTCTACGAGATCAAGGACTTCCTACAGAACCCGTCGCGGTACCAGGCGTTGGGCGCCAAGATCCCGAAGGGCGTGCTGCTCTACGGCCCGCCAGGCACCGGCAAGACGCTGTTGGCCCGCGCGGTCGCGGGCGAGGCCGGCGTGCCGTTCTTCACCATCTCGGGTTCGGACTTCGTCGAGATGTTCGTCGGCGTCGGCGCGTCTCGCGTCCGCGACATGTTCGAACAGGCCAAGCAGAACAGTCCCTGCATCATCTTCGTCGACGAGATCGACGCCGTCGGCCGCCAACGCGGCGCAGGCCTCGGCGGTGGCCACGACGAACGCGAGCAGACGCTGAACCAGCTGCTGGTCGAGATGGACGGCTTCGGCGAGCGCCAGGGCGTCATCCTCATCGCGGCCACCAACCGGCCCGACATCCTCGACCCGGCCCTGCTGCGGCCCGGTCGGTTCGACCGCCAGATTCCGGTGTCCAACCCCGACATCGCGGGCAGGCGCGCCGTGCTGAGGGTGCACTCGCAGGGCAAGCCCATCGCACCCGACGCCGACCTCGACGGACTGGCCAAGCGGACCGTCGGAATGTCGGGCGCCGACCTGGCCAACGTCATCAACGAGGCCGCGCTGCTGACCGCCCGCGAGAACGGCACCATCATCACCGGGGCCGCGCTGGAGGAAGCCGTCGACCGGGTCGTCGGCGGTCCGCGCCGCAAGGGCCGCATCATCAGCGAGCACGAGAAGAAGATCACCGCCTACCACGAAGGCGGGCACACGCTGGCCGCGTGGGCGATGCCGGACATCGAGCCGATCTACAAGGTCACGATCCTGGCGCGCGGACGCACCGGCGGTCACGCCGTCGCGGTGCCCGAGGACGACAAGGGTCTGATGACCCGCTCGGAGATGATCGCGCGTCTGGTCTTCGCGATGGGCGGACGTGCCGCCGAGGAACTGGTGTTCCGCGAGCCGACCACCGGCGCGGTGTCCGACATCGATCAGGCCACCAAGATCGCCCGCGCCATGGTCACCGAATACGGCATGAGCTCCAAGCTCGGTGCGGTCAAGTACGGCACCGAGCACGGGGATCCGTTCCTGGGCCGCACCATGGGCAACCAGGCCGACTACAGCCACGAGGTCGCCCAGATCATCGACGACGAGGTCCGCAAGCTGATCGAGGCGGCTCACACCGAGGCGTGGGAGATCCTCACCGAGTACCGAGACGTGCTCGACACTCTGGCTGGTGAACTGCTGGAGAAGGAGACGCTGCATCGCGTCGAGCTTCAGGCTCTGTTCTCCGAGGTGAAGAAGCGGCCGCGGCTCACCATGTTCGACGACTTCGGTGGTCGCGTGCCGTCGGACAAGCCGCCGATCAAGACGCCCGGCGAGCTGGCCATCGAGCGCGGCGAGGAGTGGCCGAAGCCGGCGCCCGAGCCCGCCTTCAAGGTGGCCATCGCGGCCGCGACCAAGGCCGCAGAGGCCGCAGCGCGGCACAACGGCTCGAATGGCGTTGGCGGCAACGGTTCTCCGGTCAACGGCAGCGGCGGGCATCCCAACGCGGCGCCAGGAGCCGGACCCACCCAGCCCGACTACGGCGCCCCCGCGGGCTGGCACGCGCCCGGCTGGCCACCTCAGCATCCCGGTCAGCACCCCCAGGGTTACTGGTACCCGCCGCCACCGCCGCCACCGCCGCCCCCGTCGGGCTGGCAGCCGCAGGCCCCGTACCCGCCCTATCAGCAGCCATACCCACAGCCTGGGCATCATGTCCCGCAGAGTGGCGCACCCGCCACCCCGCATGACGAACAGGGTCACGGCGACCGGTCGGACGACCGCCAAAACCCGCCGCCGCCTGGCTGACACGAACGGAGCCACCAGATGACGCGGTCGCAGATCGATCCGGCCACGCTCACCCTCCCCGAGTTCGACCAGGTCAGAGCCGAAGCCGCCGTGCGCGAGCTGCTGATCGCCATCGGAGAGAACCCGGAGCGCCAAGGCTTGGTCGACACCCCGGCGCGGGTGGCAAGGGCGTACCGGGAGATGTTCGCCGGCCTCTACGTCGATCCCGACGACGTGCTCAACACGACGTTCGACGAGGAGCACGACGAACTGGTGCTGGTCAAGGACATCCCGATGTACTCGACGTGCGAGCACCACCTGGTGTCCTTTCACGGTGTGGCGCACGTCGGCTACATCCCCGGGGTGGACGGCCGGATCACAGGCCTGTCCAAGCTCGCCAGGGTGGTGGACCTTTACGCCAAGCGGCCGCAGGTGCAGGAGCGACTGACGGGGCAGGTTGCCGATGCGATGATGCGCAAGCTCGATCCCCGTGGCGTCATCGTCGTCGTCGAGGCCGAACACCTCTGCATGGCGATGCGAGGCGTCCGCAAGCCGGGGGCCACCACCACGACCTCGGCGGTGCGTGGGCAATTCAAGACCGACTCGACGTTGCGATCCGAGGCGCTGGATCTCATCCTGCGGAGGTGAGCCCGACGCGGACCACCTCAAACCCCGTCGCTTCGCTCGCCACGCTGGTGATGGGGGTCGTCAACGTCACCGACGACTCCTTCTCCGACGGAGGGCTCTTCCTCGACCGCGATCGCGCCGTCGAGCACGGTCTGGCGTTGGCGGCACTCGGTGCGGCGATCATCGACGTCGGCGGTGAGTCCACCCGCCCCGGTGCCACCCGCGTCGACGCGGCCATCGAGACGGCCCGGGTGATACCGGTGATCAAAGAGCTTGCTGGGCAAGGGATCACGGTCAGCATCGACACGATGCACGCAGACGTGGCACGGGCCGCGCTTGAGAACGGCGCTGGGATCGTCAACGACGTCTCCGGTGGCATGGCCGATCCGGCGATGGCTCCGTTGCTCGCCGACGCGGGGGTGCCATGGGTGTTGATGCACTGGCGCTCGGTCAGCGCGGATGTTCGGCCGCACCAGGCGCCCGAGTACGGCGACGTCGTCGCCGACGTCCGCACCGAACTCTTGCGCAGCGTGGACGCCGCGATATCGGCCGGGGTCGACCCCGCTCAGCTGATCATCGATCCGGGACTGGGTTTCGCCAAGAACGCCGAGCACAACTGGTCGCTGCTACGCGCGCTGCCGCAGTTGGTCGCGACGGGGATCCCCGTGCTGGTCGGTGCGTCCCGCAAGCGCTTCCTCGGGGCGCTGCTGGCCGCCCCCGACGGAACGCCGCGGGAACCGGCAGGCCGGGAAACCGCCACCGCGGTGATCTCCGCACTGGCCGCTCAACACGGGGTGTGGGGTGTGCGGGTGCACGACGTAGGGGCGAGCGTCGACGCGATCAAGGTCGTCGAGGCGTGGGGCGGTGAAGCTAGTGACTGATCGAATCGAATTGCGCGGCTTGACTGTTCGGGGCAATCACGGCGTGTTCGAACACGAACGACGGGACGGCCAGGACTTCGTCATCGACATCACGGTGTGGATCGACCTCGCTGCTGCGGCGGCGAGCGACGATCTCGTCGACACGCTCGACTACGGAGTACTCGCCAAGCGGGCGGCCGACGTCGTGGCTGGGCCGCCGCGCAACCTGATCGAGACCGTGGCCGCCGAGATCGCCGAGGGCACGATGACCGACGAGCGGGTGCACGCCGTCGAGGTCGTCGTGCACAAGCCAAGCGCGCCGATCCCCTTGACGTTCAACGACGTTGCCGTCGTCGCGCGGCGGTCGCGGCGCGGCCGGAGTGACGCATGAGTCGAGTGGTCTTGTCGATCGGGTCCAACCTCGGCGATCGGCTGGCGCTGCTGCAGTCGGTGGTCGACGGGCTCGGCGATGCCGTCCGGTCGGTGTCACCGGTCTACGAGACGGACGCGTGGGGCGGGGTCGAACAGGGCCCGTTCCTCAATGCGGTCGTCGTGGCCGACGACGACGCCCTTGACTGTCACGGCTGGCTGGAACGCGGCCAGGAAATCGAGAATGCCAGCGGGCGGGTCCGCGACAAGCGTTGGGGCCCACGCACACTCGACGTCGACGTGGTCACCTGCCATGCCGGCGCGACCGAGGTGCGGTCCGACGACGAGGCGCTCACCCTGCCGCACCCGTTCGCGCACGAGCGCGCCTTCGTCCTCGTCCCGTGGCTCGCGGTGGACGCCGCCGCCACGCTCACGGTCGGCGGCCAGGCGCGATCCGTCGCAGATCTGCTGGACGCGTTGGACCCGGCCGACCGCGACGGGGTGCGTCGCACCGACCTGGTACTGGTGACCTGATGGAGCCGACCCGGGTACGTGATCTGACGGCGGCGACGGTGGGCGCCGCGATCATCGGGTACGTCCTGGTGTACGGGCTTCACCGATGGTTCCCGCCGATCACCGTCGCTACCGGGTTGTCTCTGCTTGCGGTCGCCGCGGCCGAGGGGGGCTGGGCGTTCTACATCCGATCGAAGATCAACAACGGCAAGATCGGCCCTGGTCCTGGCCGGCTGCATCCGCTGGCCGTCGCGCGTTCGGTCACGATCGCGAAGGCATCGGCGTGGGTGGGCGCGCTTGCGCTCGGCTGGTGGTTCGGAGTGTTGGCGTACCTGATCCCGCGGCTCGACGTGCAGGCCGCAGCGGAGAACACGGCGGGCGCAGTGGTGGCGGCGGTGAGTGCACTGGCGCTGGTGATCGCCGCCCTCTGGCTCCAGCATTGCTGCAAGGGTCCCGAGGACCAGCCGGAGAACCCCGACGGCGTACCCGAGTAGCCAACGCCGCCGGTAGAAGGCCGAATCGCCGCGGTGGTCGACACGCTGGGTGACCTGTGACGGGTACAGTCGGCCCATGACCGAACCGACCCGTGGACCACGCCCTCGGCGTGGAAACCGCAGGCCGGGATGGGTTCTGCTGACGACGTTGCTGGTGTTCGCGATCGTGGCCAGCTCCGCCCTGGTGTTCACCAATCGGGTTGAGTTACTCAAGCTTGCCGTCATCATCGCGCTATGGGCCGCGGTGGCTGCGGCGTTCGTGTCGTTCATCTATCGGCGTCAGTCCGATGTGGATCAGGCCAAGGCGCGGGACCTCAAATTGGTCTACGACTTGCAACTCGACCGCGAGATATCCGCGCGGCGCGAATACGAACTGTCCGTCGAATCTCAACTCAGGCGGGAGCTCAGTTCGGAGCTGCGTGCCGAGCGGGCCGACGAGGTGGCCAGCCTGCGTGCCGAGTTGGCCGCGCTGCGCGCCAACCTCGAGATCATCTTCGACACCGACCTGCAGCATCGCCCGGCGATCGAGACCGAACGCACCAGCGTCCATACCTTCCCGGACTGGTCGAACGCCCAGGATGGGCCCGCAGGCCGGGAGCGCAGCGATCCGGGGCCAGGCAGGGTGATCAGCAGCCGGCTCGACACCGACGACCGGGACGACACCGATCCCAACACCGAAGAGAGCCCCATCATCGACGTGCCGGAAGAGCCGCATCCACCGGAACACGAATGGGCGCCGCAGGTCGTTCCCGGCGGTGCACACCGCAGACCGTCGGAGATGGACCCCGCACTGCGCGGCTGGCAGCCGTCGCCCGAGCCGCCGCGTGCCCCCGAGCCCGAGGTCCAGTCGCCGTGGTTGATGCCTGAGTCGCCGCCCCGGCCGACTCCGCCACCGCCACCGCCACCGCCGCCGCCACCAGCTGCGGCGCCTGCCCAGCAGCCGTGGCAGGAGCCCGAGCCTGCCCGACGCCACAGCCTGGGCGGTGACCCGGATTGGCGTCCGGCGCCCGCGGAGGGGCAGTTCATCCCTGCGGGCAATCCCGGGAGCAACTGGCTGTCCGAGGTGGCCGAGAACGGCTCGTCCGCGCATTCAGAACCTGCCACACCGGAGCCGCCGCCCGAGGCGCCCACGCCCGAGCCTGCGATGACGCCGCCGCCCGCCGAGGTGCCACGAGGTCGCCACTCCGACGCAGCCTCAACCGAAACCGAAGCCCCGCGGCGCGCGAGGCACTCCGCGCCCGCCGACGTCGACCCCGGCCGACGCCAGCACGCACCGACGTTGGCCCCGCCACCCGCGCCGCAGCCACCGCCCCCTCAGCCGTCCGAGTCAGAACGTGCTGCACGTCACCGTGGGCTCGAAGAACTGGAGCCGGACGACGGCCAGCACATCGGTGGCCAGCCACTATCCGAATTGCTGGCACGTTTGCAGGTCGGGTCGACGGGCGGCGGCCGGCGTCGACGTCGCGAGGAATGAGTTAATCTCTTGACGACCGTCCGGTACCCGCAGCGCGGGACTGGAACGAATTAGCTCATGACGTCAGCGAGGTCGTCTGCAGTGGGGACCCCCAACGGATTCCGTCCGGCTCGGCTTGCCGTCGGCATCGTGTCCGCCGGTCGGGTGGGTACGGCCCTTGGTCTGGCATTGGAGCGTGCCGAGCACGTCGTGGTTGCGTGCAGTGCCATCTCACAGGCGTCACGCCAGCGTGCCGAACGCCGGCTGCCCGACACCCCGGTGCTCGCGGTGGACGAGGTCGCCCGCCGGTCGGATTTGTTGCTGCTGGCCGTTCCCGACACCGAACTCGCTGGTCTGGTGTCCGGGCTGGCCGCGACCCGCTCGGTGCGGCCGGGTGCCATCGTCGCGCACACCGCGGGCGCCGCAGGCATCGCCGTACTGAACCCGCTCACCGAACAGGGCTGCGTGCCACTGGCCATTCACCCTGCGATGACGTTCACCGGTTCCGACGAAGACATCGTCCGACTGTCCGACGCGTGCTTCGGCGTCACCGCCGCCGACGAGGTCGGGTACGCCATCGCGCAGTCACTAGTGCTCGAGATCGGCGGCGAACCCTTCCGGGTACCCGAGGATGTCCGTGCGCTGTACCACGCGGCGCTTGCGCACGCGGGCAACCACGTGATCACCGTGCTGCTCGACGCCGTCGAGGCACTGCGCGGTGCGCTGAGGGGACAGGGGCTGCTCGGCCAGGAGTTGGTCGGCGACGAGCCGGGTGGCCTCGCCGAGCGCGTGATCGGCCCGCTGGCCCGCGCGTCGGTGGAGAACGCATTGCGGCGCGGCCAGGCCGCCCTCACCGGACCCGTCGCCAGGGGCGACGCGGCCGCCGTCACCGCGCACCTGCGGGCTCTTCGCGAACTGGATCCCGAACTGGCGCAGGCATATCGAACCAACTCATTGCGTACCGCCCAGCGCGCGCACGCTCCAGCCGACGTGTTCGCCGCGTTGGCCGAACCGTCGACGTCAGGAGGGCAGCCGTGACCGCCCGCAGGCCACCGAAGTTCACCGCGGGGGAGCTCAACGTCTACACGCGTCCCAAGGACGTGTCCGACGTGTCGCGCGCGCTGCGGACCACTGGACGGCGCGTCGTGTTGGTGCCGACGATGGGTGCGCTGCACGAAGGCCACCTGACGCTGGTACGGGCGGCCAAGCGCGTTCAGGGTGCGGTCGTGGTGGTGTCGATCTTCGTCAACCCCTTGCAGTTCGGCGCGGGCGAGGACCTCACTGCGTACCCGCGCCCGCTCGACGACGACCTGGCCCTGTTGCGCACCGAAGGCGTGGAGGTCGTGTTCGCGCCGACCGTCGCCGACATGTACCCGCACGGCCAGAGAACCACCGTCATGCCGGGGCCGCTCGGAGCCGAACTCGAAGGTGGTTCCCGGCCAACGCATTTCGCCGGAATGCTGACGGTCGTTCTCAAGCTGCTCCAGATCGTCCAGCCCGACCGCGCGTTCTTCGGCGAGAAGGACTACCAGCAACTGGTGCTGGTGCGGCAGATGGTCGACGACCTCGACGTCGACGTGAAGATCGTCGCCGTGCCGATCGTGCGTGAACCGGATGGCCTGGCCATGTCGTCGCGCAATCGGTACCTCGACGAGGTGCAGAGGGAACAGGCAGGCGCGCTATCGGCCGCTCTGCTCGCAGGCATGTACGGAGCGTCGCGGGGAGCGTCCGAGGCCTTGGAGGCCGCACGCGCGGTGCTCGTCGAGGTACCCGCCATCGACGTGGACTATCTAGAGGTCCGCGATACCTGGCTGGGCCCGGCGCCCGTCGAGGGAGTGGCCCGGCTGCTGGTGGCGGCGCGTCTGGGTCGGACCAGGCTTCTCGACAACATCGCAATAGACATCGGCGCATCGGCCGGCATCGACGGGCACTCCCGGGTCGAGTCGGACCAGAACCACGAATTACCTTGGAGGAATTGATGTTGCGAACCATGTTGAAGTCCAAGATCCACCGGGCCACGGTGACGCAGGCCGATCTGCACTACGTCGGCTCGGTCACCATCGACGCAGATCTGATGGACGCCGCCGATCTGCTCGAGGGTGAGCAGGTGACCATCGTCGACATCGACAACGGCAACCGGTTGGTGACCTACGCCATCACCGGTGCGCGGGGCAGTGGTGTGATCGGGATCAACGGCGCGGCAGCGCATCTGGTGCATCCAGGAGATCTGGTCATCCTCATCGCGTACGCATCGATGGAGGACGCCGAGGCCCGCGCCTACCAGCCGAGGGTGGTCTTCGTGGACGGGCAGAATCGGCAGATCGACTTCGGTCACGATCTCGCCTTCGTACCTGCTGATGCAGCCGACCTGATGTCGCCGCGGTAACGCCGTGCTGCTAGCCATCGACGTCCGCAACACCCACACCGTCGTCGGCTTGGTCGAGGGCTCCGGCGACCACGCCAAGGTCGTGCAGAACTGGCGGATCCGCACCGAATCCGAGGTCACCGCAGACGAATTGGCCCTCACCATCGACGGACTGATCGGCGACGACGCCGAGCGGCTGACCGGCGCCACCGGTCTGTCCACGGTGCCGTCGGTGCTGCACGAGATCCGCGTGATGCTCGAACAGTATTGGCCATCGGTGCCGCACGTCCTCATCGAACCCGGCGTGCGGACTGGGATCCCGCTGCTCGTCGACAACCCCAAGGAAGTCGGCGCCGACCGCATCGTGAACTGTCTCGCGGCGTTCCAGCGGTTTCACTCGGCGGCGATCGTCGTCGACTTCGGGTCGTCCATCTGCGTGGACGTCGTGTCGCACAAGGGCGAGTTCCTCGGCGGTGCGATCGCCCCAGGCGTGCAGGTGTCGTCGGACGCCGCAGCGGCGCGCTCGGCGGCGCTGCGCCGTGTCGAGCTGACCCGGCCGCGGTCGGTCATCGGCAAGAACACCGTCGAGTGCATGCAAGCCGGCGCGGTGTTCGGCTTCGCGGGCCTCGTCGACGGACTGGTGAGCCGAGTGCGCGAGGACGTCGACGGCTTCGGCGGTGACGACGTCGCAGTGGTGGCCACCGGGCACACCGCGCCGCTGGTGCTGCCCGACCTGCGCACCGTCGAGCACTACGACAAGCACCTCACGCTCAACGGCCTGCGCCTGGTGTTCGAGCGCAACCGCGACATTCAGCGCGGCAAGCTCAAACAAGCCCGCTAACTTCTTCCGCGAGCAGACACAAAATGCCCTCAACTGGCACGGATCAGGGCCATTTCCGTCTGCTCGCGGAATTAGAAGCGTGGCCATGCGCGACGCGGCGAATTCGGCACACGTGAACTTCATTTAAGCTGGCACGTCGTGAGCTCAGCAGATACGCCGTCCGCCGCCGGAGCGGCCCCGGCCGCGACATCAGATGGAGCGGCCCCGGCCGCGACATCCGACCCCGACCTTCCCGAGCAGTTCCGGATCCGCCAGGCCAAGCGTGAGCGGCTGCTGGCCGACGGCAAGGACCCGTATCCCGTCGAGGTGGCGCGCACGCACACCCTCGCAGAGATCCGCAAGAACTACCCCGATCTGCCTGCAGGCACGGAGACCGGGCAGAGCGTCGGTCTCGCGGGCCGCGTCGTGTTTGCCAGAAACTCGGGCAAGCTCTGCTTCGCGACGCTGCAGGAAGGTGACGGCACCCAGCTGCAGGCGATGGTCAGTTTCGACAAGGTTGGCGCCGAATCACTCGACGCCTGGAAGGCCGACGTCGACCTGGGCGACATCGTGTTCGTGCACGGTGAGGTGATCAGTTCGCGGCGCGGAGAATTGTCTGTGCTTGCCGATTCCTGGCAAATCATCTCGAAAGCACTGCGACCACTTCCCGTCGCGCACAAGGAGATGACCGAGGAATCGCGCGTCCGGCAACGGTATGTCGACCTGATCGTGCGACCGGAGGCCAGGACCATCGCACGTCAACGGATTGCAGTCGTGCGCGCGGTGCGTTCGGCATACGAGCGGCGGGGCTTCCTCGAAGTCGAAACTCCGATGTTGCAGACACTCGCCGGCGGTGCTGCCGCCAGGCCATTCGTGACGCACTCCAATGCCCTCGATGCCGATCTCTTCCTTCGGATCGCACCGGAGTTGTTCCTCAAGCGGTGCTTGGTGGGCGGTTTCGAGAGGGTCTTCGAGTTGAATCGGGTGTTTAGAAACGAGGGTTCGGATTCCACGCATTCTCCGGAATTCGCGATGCTGGAGACATATCAGGCGTACGGAACCTACGACGATTCCGCCATCGTCACGCGCGAGATAATTCAGGAGGTCGCCGACGAGGCGATTGGCACGCGAGAGGTGCCACTGCCCGACGGCAGCACCTACGATCTCGACGGAGAATGGGCCACCGTCGAAATGTATCCCTCACTGTCGCAGGCACTGGGTGAGGAGATCACCCCCGACACACCTGCCGACCACTTGTGGTCGATTGCAGACCGATTGGGCGTCGAGATTCCGCGCGACCGCGGTTATGGCCATGGAAAATTGATCGAGGAACTCTGGGAACACACCGTGGGGGAGACGCTCTGGGCGCCGACCTTCGTCCGCGACTTCCCCATCGAGACCACGCCTCTCACACGATCGCACCGCAGCATTCCCGGCGTCACCGAGAAGTGGGATCTGTATGTGCGACGGTTCGAGTTGGCCACCGGCTATTCCGAACTGATCGACCCCGTGATTCAACGGGAACGATTCGAAGCCCAAGCCCGCGCGGCAGCCGCCGGTGATGACGAGGCAATGCTTCTCGACGACGATTTTCTCGCCGCATTGGAGTATGCGATGCCACCGACCACGGGCACGGGAATGGGTATCGACCGCTTGTTGATGGCCCTGACGGGACTGTCGATTAGAGAGACGGTATTGTTCCCGATAGTACGCAGACACGGCAACTGATCTCCCGAGATTGCATCACTTGTTGAATGGCTTGCGTTCCTATGTCAGCATTGTGGTGGGTTCGGGATCAAAACGACTGCGTTCCCAGGCAGAAGGGTCAGTGTGAAGTAATGGCGAAAAAAGTGACCGTCACCTTGGTCGACGATTTCGACGGTGAAGGTGCTGCCGACGAGACCGTTGAATTTTCGATCGACGGCGTGAGCTACGAGATCGACCTTTCGTCCAAGAATGCCGCAAAGCTCCGAAACGAACTGAAGCAATGGGTCGAGGCAGGCCGCCGCGTCGGTGGCCGCCGGAGAGGCCGATCAGCCGGTTCCGGCCGTGGCCGGGCCTCCATCGACCGGGAGCAGAGCGCCGCCATTCGGGACTGGGCACGCCGTAATGGACACAATGTGTCCACCCGCGGGCGCATTCCGGCCGACGTCATCGACGCCTTTCACGCGGCAACGTAGGCAAACGTTGCCAAGGACCCGGCGTTCGAATCCGGGTCGGTACGCGCTTTCGCTAGCGGCGAACTCATTGGCGTCCACAGCGGAAACGTTTGACGCCTACCAGGCGTTGGTCTCTTTGCAGCGTGGGATGCGTGGCGCCGAGGCCCTGGATCAGCCAGGGACAGGCGCCGCACCCCGGGCCGCCGCCCATTAGAGTGGACGGCAGGTGCAGAGCACGGTACGCCGTACGGGGCTGTTCCAAGAGCTGCGCTACCTATGGAGAGCAGGTAACCACCGATGTTCGAACGCTTCACGGACCGCGCACGTCGCGTCGTCGTCCTGGCGCAAGAAGAAGCCAGGATGCTGAACCACAACTACATCGGCACCGAGCACATCCTCCTTGGGCTGATCCACGAAGGTGAAGGCGTAGCCGCCAAGTCGCTGGAGTCGCTGGGCATCTCTCTCGAAGGTGTCCGCAGCCAGGTCGAGGAGATCATCGGCCAGGGCCAGCAGGCGCCGTCGGGCCACATCCCCTTCACCCCGCGGGCCAAGAAGGTCCTCGAGCTGAGCCTGCGCGAGGCGCTGCAGCTCGGCCACAACTACATCGGCACCGAGCACATTCTGCTCGGCCTGATTCGCGAGGGTGAGGGCGTCGCCGCCCAGGTCCTCGTCAAGCTGGGCGCCGAGCTGACCCGGGTGCGCCAGCAGGTCATCCAGCTGCTGAGCGGTTACCAGGGCAAGGAGACTGCCGAGGCGGGAACCGGCGGCCGTGGCGGCGAGGCGGGCAACCCGTCGACGTCGCTGGTGCTCGACCAGTTCGGCCGCAACCTGACCGCGGCGGCAATGGAGGGCAAGCTCGACCCCGTCATCGGCCGCGAGAAGGAAATCGAGCGGGTCATGCAGGTGCTCAGCCGGCGCACCAAGAACAACCCGGTGCTGATCGGCGAGCCCGGCGTCGGCAAGACCGCCGTCGTCGAGGGTCTCGCTCAGGCAATCGTCCACGGTGACGTCCCGGAGACGCTGAAGGACAAGCAGCTCTACACCCTCGACCTCGGTTCGCTGGTTGCCGGCTCGAGGTACCGCGGTGACTTCGAGGAGCGCCTCAAGAAGGTGCTCAAGGAGATCAACACCCGCGGCGACATCATCCTGTTCATCGACGAGCTGCACACGCTCGTCGGCGCGGGAGCCGCTGAGGGCGCCATCGACGCGGCCTCGATCCTCAAGCCCAAGCTCGCCCGTGGCGAACTGCAGACCATCGGTGCCACCACCCTCGACGAGTACCGCAAGTACATCGAGAAGGACGCCGCCCTGGAACGACGCTTCCAGCCCGTCCAGGTGGGTGAGCCGACCGTAGAGCACACCATCGAGATCCTCAAGGGTCTGCGCGACCGCTACGAGGCGCACCACCGGGTGTCCATCACCGACGGCGCGATCGTGGCCGCGGCCACCCTGGCCGACCGGTACATCAACGACCGGTTCCTGCCGGACAAGGCGATCGACCTGATCGACGAGGCCGGCGCCAGGATGCGGATCCGCCGCATGACCGCACCGCCAGACCTGCGCGAGTTCGACGAGAAGATCGCCGACGCGCGCAGGGAGAAGGAATCCGCGATCGACGCGCAGGACTTCGAGAAGGCGGCCAACCTTCGGGACCGCGAGAAGACCCTCGTCGGTCAGCGCGCCGAGCGGGAGAAGCAGTGGCGCTCAGGCGATCTCGACGTGGTCGCCGAGGTCGACGACGAGCAGATCGCCGAGGTGCTCGGCAATTGGACCGGCATCCCCGTGTTCAAGCTGACCGAGGCCGAGACCACGCGCCTGCTCCGCATGGAGGATGAGCTGCACAAGCGCATCATCGGCCAGGAGGACGCGGTCAAGGCGGTCTCGAAGGCCATCCGGCGTACGCGCGCAGGCCTGAAGGATCCGAAGCGACCGTCGGGCTCGTTCATCTTCGCCGGCCCGTCCGGTGTCGGTAAGACTGAGCTGTCCAAGGCGCTCGCCGAGTTCCTGTTCGGCGACGACGACGCCCTCATCCAGATCGACATGGGTGAGTTCCACGACCGCTTCACCGCTTCGCGGCTGTTCGGCGCCCCTCCCGGGTACGTCGGCTACGAAGAGGGTGGCCAGCTCACCGAGAAGGTGCGGCGCAAGCCGTTCTCGGTCGTCCTGTTCGACGAGATCGAGAAGGCGCACCAGGAGATCTACAACAGCCTGTTGCAGGTGCTCGAGGACGGCCGTCTCACCGACGGTCAGGGTCGCACGGTCGACTTCAAGAACACCGTGCTGATCTTCACGTCGAACCTGGGTACCTCCGACATCAGCAAGGCGGTCGGGCTCGGCTTCACCCAGGGCGGCGGCGAGAACAACTACGAGCGGATGAAGCAGAAGGTCAACGACGAGCTGAAGAAACACTTCAGGCCGGAGTTCCTCAACCGCATCGACGACATCATCGTCTTCCACCAGTTGACGCGCGAAGAGATCATCACGATGGTCGATCTGATGATCGGCCGGGTGTCCAAGCAGCTCAAGGCCAAGGACATGACCATGGAGCTGACGGACAAGGCGAAGGCGCTGCTGGCCAAGCGCGGCTTCGACCCGGTGCTGGGTGCCCGCCCGCTGCGGCGGACCATCCAGCGCGAGATCGAGGACGCGCTCTCGGAGAAGATCCTGTTCGACGAGATCGGAGCGGGTCAGCTCATCACCGTCGACGTGGACAACTGGGACGGCGAGGCCGCCAACATCGAGGATGCGGTGTTCACGTTCGTTGGCAACAAGCGCGTCTCCGCGGACGCCGAAGCGGGTGCCGACCCAGCCCTCGCCGGCGCGCCCGGCTCGGCTGGCACGACGACGGCCACGGCCACCGAATAACAGGCCACCGAATAACAGCAGTACACGCGAAGGCCCCCGACATTCGTCGGGGGCCCTTTGCGTGGGCGATATCCTCACCGAGCAACCCATCGAATCCCTAGAAGGGCCCGCATCATGCTGGTAGTAACCACCAACGACCTTCCCGGCTGGGAGATCCAG
This sequence comes from Mycobacterium sp. AZCC_0083, assembly GCF_014202335.1. Classification (GTDB taxonomy): domain Bacteria; phylum Actinomycetota; class Actinomycetes; order Mycobacteriales; family Mycobacteriaceae; genus Mycobacterium. The sequence continues at coordinate 264,404 of NZ_JACHGP010000010.1, forward strand.
CGCGTGTGCGGCGAGGTGTTCGGTCTGACCGTTCGATCGCGAAATGCCTTCGCGCAGATGGGCGCCGGGTTCAAGTCCATGTTCGGCGGCGAACTGCAGGGCATGACGAAGAACCTCGCGGAGAGCCGCAACGAGGCGATGGGCAGGCTCATCACCGAAGCCCGTGCCCGCGGCGGAAACGCGATCGTGGCGATGCGGTTCGACACCACCGAACTGGGTGACGTGTGGACTGAGATCTGCGCCTACGGCACCGCGGTGCAGGCCGTGCCGGTGACCGATGGTGCCAAGTACACCGCCCAGCAGCTGGGCTACGGCGGCGGAACCTAACCTTCGTCGATCCGCTCTGCCTATGATGCTTGCGTTATCGACGCACGCAGGAATCCTGGTGGAAATCCAGAACGGTCGCGCCACTGTGAATAGTCAGACCCGACGGCGTCACCATCTGATACGGGACGCGAATTCCCGAAAGGAATCGACATGACCACTTCTGACGCTCAGCGGAGCGCCGCTCCTGCCCTCGATCTGTCGGCCACCAAGGCCGCGATCTGGTTAGCAGGCACCGCCTTCCTAGCACTGCTGGTGCTGTACTTCGTCGGCGTGGACCAGGGTGCAACCTCGGTGTTCGGCGACAACATGTACATCCACGAGTTCGTTCACGACGCCCGCCACCTCCTCGGCTTCCCCTGCCACTGACGGCCGGAGGAGCCAACGAAATGGAAAAGCAAATAATCGGGCGCGGCCTCTTGGCCGGCGCCGTCGCAGGCGTTCTGGCGTTCGTCTTCGCCAAGATCTTCCTGGAGCCGGTCATCGGTCGTGCCATCGATTTCGAGGATGGCACGGCCGCTGCACACCAGGCCATGGAGATGGCCGCAGGCGGCCACAGTCACGCTGAGGGCGGTGAGCTGTTCAGCCGTGGCATTCAGTCGACCATTGGCATGGGCTTCGGCGTTGTGCTCTTCAGCATCGCGGTGAGCGCGTTGTTCGCGGTGGTCTTCGCGGTCGCCTACGGCCGGGTCGGCAACGTGTCGGCACGGGTTCTTTCGGTGCTGGTGGCCGCAGGCATGCTGATCTCACTGTGGATCGTGCCTGCCCTGAAGTACCCCCCGAATCCTCCTGCGACGAGTGACGACGCGACCATCTTTCAACGCTCGCTGCTCTACCTGCTGATGGTGGGCCTCTCCGCGATCCTGATGGTCGCCGCGGTGTACCTCGGGCGCCAACTGGCCGCGAAACTCGGCGCGTGGAACGCGACGCTCGTCGGCGGCGCGGCGTACCTCGTCGCGGTGTTCGTCGTGATGTTGATCCTGCCGACGATTAGCGAAACCCCTGGCCCCATCGTCGACGGCGCAGGAGTAATCGTGTTCCCGGGGTTCCCGGCGATCGACATGTACGAGTTCCGCCTCTACACGTTCACCACGCAGTTGATCATCTGGACGACCATCGGCCTGGTGTTCGCTGCGCTGATCTCGAAGATGCTGGACGGCAGGCGAAACGCGGCGGAGGCTACCGTCACTGCGTGAGTGAAGTCGTCAGGCTGACCCTGGTGTCGCATGCCATGACGGACGCCATGGCGGCTGGACGATTTCCCATCGACGAGTCCGTGAACGCCGTCGGCCACCGCCAGGTGGACGCCACCGTCGAACTCGGGCCCGTCGACTTGGCGCTGTGTGGACCCGAGAAGCGGACCCGCCAGACCGCCGAACTGCTCGGCCTGCGGGCCAGGACCGATCCGCAGCTGGCGGACCTCGACTGCGGCGCCTGGCGCGGCGCCGTCCTCGGCGGGGTACCGCCCGCCGACCTTGCCGTGTGGTTGACCGAACCCGCGCAGGCGCCGCACGGCGGCGAGTCGGTGGTCGACCTGATCGGTCGGGTCCGCGGCTGGCTGGACACGGTCAGCGGCCACCGCGGCCGATTGGTCGCCGTCACCCACCCTTCGGTTATCCGCGCGGCGATCCTGGTGGTGCTCGATGCGCCGCCAAGATCGTTCTGGCGCATCGACGTTGGACCGGCCAGTCACACCGTGCTGCACTTCCGCGGGCAGGCGTGGACGTTGCGGTCAACGGGCTGAATCAGCCGACCGGGACGAGTCCGAACGCCTGCTTCGCGATCGACAGCAGCCACTCGGCCGCCGCCAGGCTGCGGTATTTCTGCCAGTTCAGCTGAAAGCTCACCACCCAGGCCTGTCCGGTGCGGTCCTCGGCGTACCAGCTGAAGGTCAGGTCTCCCGGCAGGTTTCCGCCCTTGGCGCCGATGTAGCGCCAGTTCGATTGGTTTAGATCGATGCCGGGCGTTGCCGAGAGGATGTCGCGGACCGGTGCCGCAGGCCCGACCGCTGCCGTCTGCAATGCGGCGTGCACCCGGCAGATGTCGGCGGCGCTGCCGTACCACTCGGCGCCGAATCCCGAAGCGGGCGTGTGGGTTCGGTACGGGTCGGGGTCGTAGGGGTTCTTGTTGGTCAGCTCGAGTATCCGCGCGCGGCCCTGTGACCCGCCGTGCTCGACGGCCGTCTGCCACTGCTCGCGGATGTCGGGATCACCCCAACCGATGGCGAACAACTCGTGCGCGGTGGGGAACGGCGTCATGCTTGCGGGGTCGTGGTGACCTGCCGCGACCAGGGCCCGATCGACGGCGCCAGGACCGAGTCGGGCAATGAGCAGATCGGTGGCCATGTTGTCGCTCGCCGAGATCATCTGCTGGGCGGCGTCGTGCACCGACACCGAGGAACCGGGCGCAAGGTGATCGAAGCCCGCCGAACCGACGGCCTTGTCCTCGGCGGTGATGGTCAACCGATCGGTCCAGCTCAACGTGCCTGCGTTGACGGCGTCCGCAACGGCAAGCAGCACATACAGTTTGAAGATGGACGCCAGCGGGAGCGACTGGTCGAGGTTGCTGCCCGCCAACGTCGTGCACTTGCCGCCGGTCACCTTGGACACCTGGTACGAGTAGCGGGCCCCGGACTTCGTCAGCTCCGCATCGATGTCGGCCCACTTGTGAATGGGGGGCGGCTGGATGGTGACCTTGAAGCGGTCCACCAAACCGCCGTCCTTCGTCCGCAGTGCGATGTCCTGAGCGGCCCCGTATGACGTCAGCGTGTGCAGCGTCGCCTCGCCTGCGCCGACGTCGATGCTCGCCACGGTGATGGGCCGGTCCCACCACAGCCGGTCAAGGGCAGCCACGACGTTGTCGACCTGGGCCGGGACGGCCAGCGTGCGTACCCCGATGGGGCCGATGGGCCAGTCGGAGTTGACCATGTCCAGGGTCTGCTTGGCGTGCAGGCCCTGCGGGGTGTTGATGTCGATGTGCACCCCGTAGGTCGCGGCGTCCGCCGGAGGCGGGCCTGCAGGGGCGCAGCCGCAAGCCAGGGAGACGACGAGCGCGACGGCGACCCACGAGCCGACCGCGCGGCGTCGCCCCCGGCTTGCGCTATGCGTCGCTACGCTCAAGCCCGCTGAACGTCCAACACAACTTCGAACTCCAGAAGCGAGGCTCCGGTGGCCACCGGGTTGGCTCGCTGGCCTGCGTGCGCCTCGACGGCCGGGCCACTCGCCCAGGCCTGGAACGCCTCTTCGGTCTCCCACTGCGTCACCACGAAGTAGCGGTCTTCGCCCTTGACGGGGCGCAGTAATTGGAACCCCAGGAAACCGGGCTGGTTGTCGACGGCGTGCGCACGGTTCGCGAACCGCTTCTCCAACTCCGGGCCTGCGTCGGCTGGAACCTCGATCGCGTTGATCTTCACCACTGGCATGAGCATCAGGCTACCGCCCGGCCACACCGCCTCGGCGAGGCAGGATGGCGTGATGCGCACCGAACTGTTGACCAGCCGGGGCGGCCGTGGAGAGCCCATCGTGCTGGTTCACGGTCTGATGGGGCGGGGCAGCACGTGGTCGCGCCAGCTGCCGTGGCTGACTGAGGCCGGGCGGGTGTACACCTACGACGCGCCGTGGCATCGCGGCCGGGACGTCGCAGACGCCCAGCCGATCAGCACCGAGCGGTTCGTATCCGATCTGGCCGACGCGGTGGCCGGTCTCGGTGGGCCCGCCACGCTGATCGGGCATTCGATGGGTGGCCTGCACGCGTGGTGCCTGGCTGCGGAGCGGCCCGAGCTGGTGACGGCCTTGGTGGTTGAGGACATGGCACCGGATTTCCGCGGGCGCACGACGGGTCCGTGGGAGCCGTGGCTGCATGCGCTACCCGCCGAGTTCGCCTCGGCGCAAGAGGTTTTCGATGAATTCGGTGAGGTGGCCGGACAGTACTTCCTGGAGGCGTTCGACCGTACCGAGACGGGTTGGCGGCTGCACGGCCATCCCGAGCGCTGGATCGAGATCGCAGCGGAGTGGGGCACCAGGGACTATTGGGCGCAGTGGCGTTCGGTGTGGGCGCCGGCGCTTCTCATCGAGGCGGGCAACACCGTCACCCCGCAGGGACAGATGCACCAAATGAACGAGACCGGCCGCCGGGCAACGTATTTACGCGTACCTGGGGCCGGTCATCTCGTTCATGACGACGCGCCACGGGAATATCGGTGCGCCGTCGAGGCGTTTTTAGCGACGTTCACCCATCGCGCCTGAAGCGGGCCACATGGGGTTCCGCTCGAAGCGCGTCCGGACGGCGTCGATGTCGTGCTCGACGCGGTAGTCGTCACGGTCTTCGCTCACGCCCGCCAGGTAGGTGCGCATGGGCTGCCCACGGTGGGCGGCCCAGCTCAACGCCGCGGCAAGTGCGAACGGTGCGATGAGGATCAGGAAGGTAAGTATCACGCTCATGGCAGCAATTGTTCGATGAAATATATTCCGCCAACAGTGGCAGAAGTGCCCCCATACGATAAGATACTGCCATGATCAAAAGTGTCTCCGTGTTGGTGCTCGACGGGCTCGCGGTGTTCGAGTTCGGCGTCATCTGCGAGGTGTTCGGCGTCGACCGTTCCGCCGAGGGGGTGCCCAACTTCGACTTCAAGGTCTGCGGCCCCGAACCGGGGCGTCCGCTACGGACGTCGGTCGGGGCGTTCATCACGCCCGATCACGGCCTCGATTCGCTGGTCGGTGCGGACCTGGTGGCGATTCCCGCGATCTCTGGCGCCAGCTACATGCCCGAGGCGCTCGAGGCCATCCGGGCGGCCGTCGACGCAGGCGCGATCGTCCTGACGGTCTGCTCGGGTGCGTTCGTCGCGGGCGCTGCCGGACTGCTCGACGGGCGGCCGTGCACCACGCATTGGATGCACGCCGACGAATTGGCGCGGATGTATCCCACCGCGCAGGTGGACCGCAACGTGCTCTTCGTCGACGACGGCAACCTGATCACCAGCGCGGGCACAGCGGCGGGCATCGACGCGTGCCTGCACCTGGTCCGCCGGGAACTCGGCAGCGAGGTGACGAACACGATCGCTCGCCGCATGGTCGTGCCGCCGCAGCGCGACGGCGGGCAGCGCCAGTACATCGACCAGCCGATCCCGGTCCGATGTTCGGACGGGTTTGCGCCCCACCTGGATTGGATCCTGACCAACCTGGACAAGCCGCACACCGTCGCGACCCTGGCCAAGCTGGCGAACATGTCGGCCCGCACTTTTGCGCGCAGATTCGTCGAGGAGACCGGCCGTACGCCCATGCAGTGGGTGACCGACCAACGGGTGCTGTATGCGCGCAGGCTGCTCGAGGAGTCAGACCTCGACATCGACCATGTCGCCGACAAGTCCGGTTTCGGCACCGCCACGCTGCTGCGACATCACTTCCGTCGGGTCATCGGCGTCACTCCGTCGGACTATCGCAGGCGGTTCGCATGCGACGACTCCGGTGTCGCGGCAACGGCTTAACGCGGGTTCTGGCGCTGCAACGCGTAGATCCGCCAGCGGCCAGGGACGCCCTTGAGGTCGTGCTCGCCACGATCTTCGAAGACCCGCCGGGATCCGGTGACGATTTCGCGAACGGTTGACGAGACCAGGACCTCGCTCGGCCCGGCCAACCCGGAGACGCGCGCGCCGATGTGCACGGCCATGCCCGCGATGTCGTCGCCGCGCACCTCGACCTCGCCCGAATGCACTCCGACCCGCACCTCGATGCCGAGTGCGGCGACCGCGTCGACGATGGCCTCCGCGCAGCGCAGCGCGACGCTGGGGCTGATGAAGGTCGCGACGAAGCCGTCGCCCGCGGTGTTCACCTCGAGTCCCTGAAACCGCGCGAGCTCATGGCGGACGACGGCGTCGTGGTTGTCGAGCAGGTCGCGCCAACGGTCGTCGCCGAGCGTGGCGGCACGCGCCGTCGAGCCGACGATGTCGGTGAACAGAATGGTGATGAGCACGCGTTCGGCGTCCGAACCGCCGCGCACCCCGGTGACGAACTCCTCGACCTCCTCGAGGATTGCCGTGGTGTCGCCGACCCAGTACAGCGTGTCGGCCCCTGGCAACTCGACGTAGCGGGCTCCCACGACGTTCTTGGCCAGGTATCGGCCGTGTCCGACGGTCACGAACTGGGAGTCAGCACGGTGCAGGATCAGGGTCGGCGCGGAGATGTGAGGCAGCCTGTCGCGCATGTCCGCATCGGCAAGGACTTGGTTCGACATGCGGGCCATGCTCGGCGACGCGGCGCGGTTGCCCGCGACGTCCCACCACGTACGGAACGCGCGATCGGTGGCGACGGACGGCGCAACGGCCTCGAGAACGTCGAGACCCCGGTCGATTGCATCCGGTTCGAGGGCCACCGTCGTGTAAGGACTGGCCCCGTTGACCTGCACACCGGCGTCGTAGTCGGGTGCCCACAAGGCGCGGGCCGAGGCGTTGACGAGCACCAGACTGGACACCCGCTCGGGGTGGTCGGCCGCCAGCAGCAGCGCACTCATCGCTGAGAACCCGGAGCCGAAGATGGTCGCGCGTTCGCAGCCGAGCGCGTTCATCACCGAAATGGCGTCCTCAGCCCAGCACGACATGGTGATGGTGTCGGCCGATGCGATCTTGGACGACATGCCCATGCCGCGATGGTCGAATCGGATCACCCGGCTGAACGACGCCAGACGGCGATAGAACCTGGACATCGACGGCTCGTCGTCGATCGAGTCGATCGGGATGAACGGGCCCGGCATTACGACCAGATCCACCGGGCCGTCGCCGATGACCTGGTAGGCGATGTCCAAGTCGCCACGCGATGCGTAGCGAGTTCGCGGTGCCTGCGCCACGGCGACCAGCCTAGTCAGCCGCCCTCGCCCGCGAGCGCAAACCGGCCGTCCGGGGTCTGCTCGACGAGGCCGTCGGTCAGAAGCGAGTCCAAGGCGCGGTCGCGCTGCGCGGTGTCCGACATCCACGCCAGGTCCAACTGGTTACGGGTGACGGGAGTCGTGTTGTCGCGCAACACATCCAGAAGTCGACCCCGAACCTGGCGATCGGTTCCCGCATAACGTTGCGGCTTGCGGGCGGGAGCGGTCCCTGGCGGGTAGCCCGCCGACCGCCAGGCGCAGACGCTCAGCGGACACAGGCCGCAGCGCGGCGACCGCGCCGTGCACACCGTCGCGCCGAGCTCCATCAACGCCACCGAAAAGCGCGGCGCGTCAGGGTCGTTGGGCAACAGCGCGGCCACGTCGACGAGGTCACGGACGCTGGCGGGTGAATCCGCCCGACCGTGCACCGCCCTTGCCACCACCCGACGCACGTTCGTGTCGACGACGGGAACCCGCCGGCCGTAGGCGAAGCAGGCCACGGCCCGCGCCGTGTAGCTGCCGATCCCCGGCAGCGTCAGCAGTGTGTCCACGTCGTCGGGCACCTCGTCGCCGTGTTCGGTCGCGATCTCGATGGCGCACTCGTGCAGCCGCTTGGCGCGTCGTGGATAGCCGAGTTTGCCCCAGGCCCGCAACACGTCGGCGGCGCTGGCGGCGGCGGTGGCAGATGGCGTCGGCCACCGGGCCACCCATTCGCGCCAGATCGGCTCGACCCGCGCCACCGGCGTCTGCTGCAACATGAACTCGCTCACCAGGATCTGCCATGCCGTGACGCCCTTGCGTCGCCACGGCAGGTCGCGTTGCTCGCGGGCGTACCACGTCAACAGCTCTCCCGAATCGATCATCGAGCGCCGGTCCTGCACAATGGGCGCCATGCCTCGGACCAGCCCAGTGACTGCATGGAAAGCACTCAAGGAGGGTAACGAGCGCTTCGTCTCCGGCCAGGTGCAACATCCCAGCCAGAGTGTCGCCGACCGGGCCAGGCTGACTCGCGGACAGAAACCCACTGCGGTGCTGTTCGGCTGCTCGGACAGCCGGGTGGCCGCCGAGATCATCTTCGATCAGGGCCTCGGTGACATGTTCGTGGTGCGCACCGCCGGTCACGTCGCCGACTCGGCCGTATTGGGGTCCATCGAGTACGCCGTCACGGTGCTCGACGTGCCGCTGATCGTGGTGCTCGGGCACGACAACTGCGGCGCCGTCAAGGCCACGCTGTCGGCACTCGAGGACGGCGAAGTGCCCGGCGGTTACGTCCGTGACATCGTCGAACGCGTCACGCCGTCGATCCTGTTGGGTCGTCATGCGGGGCTGACCAGGGTCGACGAGTTCGAGACCCGCCACGTCAACGAGACGGTCGTGCAGCTGAGGGTGCGCTCCGCGCCGATCGCTCAGCGGATCATCGAGGGCAAAGTGGCGATCGCCGGGGTCACCTACCACCTGGCCGACGGGCGCGTGGTGCTACGCGATCACGTGGGCGATATCGGCGAATAGCCCGCGACACGCCGAGTCACCTCGGACGACTCGGCGTGACCTGGCCTTACCGTGGACTCGTGCTGGATCTCGAACCGAAGGGCCCGCTGCCCACCCAGATCTACTGGCGGCGTAGGGCGCTGGCGATCGGCATCGGTGTGGTCGTCGTGGCCATCGTCGCAGCAATCGCCATCCTGGTGGTGAGCAACAGCACGGGTGACACCAAGACGCCTACGTCGAGCGCGGCGGCTCCGACCCCGCTGCCAGGGGAGAACCCCGAGGTCAAGACCCCGGTGCAGCCTCCGGCGCAACTAGCGCCCCCGCCGACGCCAACGCCGTCCGCAGCTGTGACGCCGCCTCCCGTGCTGAAGGAGGGCGACGACTGCCCCGATTCCACGCTCGCGGTCAAGGGCATCACCAACCAGCCTGACTTCGTCGTCGGTGATCAGCCGAAGTTCACGATGGTCGTCACCAACATCGGCCTCGTGGCCTGCAAGCGGGACGTCGGTGCCGCCGTGCTGGCGGCCTACGTCTACTCGCTGAACAACGACCGGCTGTGGTCGAACCTGGACTGCGCCCCGTCCAACGAGACCCTGGTCAAGACCTTCAACCCCGGTGAGCAGGTCACCACCGAGGTCACCTGGACCGGTATGGGTTCCGCGCCGAACTGCCCGCTGCCTCGCCAGCCGATCGGCCCTGGCACCTACAACCTGGTCGTCCAGCTGGGCAACCTGCGGTCCGCTGCGGTGCCGTTCGTCCTCGCAGAGCCCACCGCACCGGCGCCGGGTGACGCACCGCCCCCACCCGAGGGCGAACCGCCGGCTCCCGGCAACTGATTCAGGGCGCACCTGCGCCCAAGTGAACCTTTTGCAGAAGAAGTGCGAGAGTGCCCCTGCAAACGTGCGTTTCGGCGCAGACCGCGTGCGCCTACGGTTTCCAGCCTCTGGACACCATCGCTGACCACGTGCGGCTGATGATGTCGTCCTCGCTGTCCTCTTTGATCACGCGGGTGACTTTCCACCTCAAACGCTCGAGCTTCGGCCAGACGCGGAGATCCTTGAGGTACTGCACGCGGTTCGTTCGATGCTGATCTCCGTCGTACTCGGTACCGACCATGAATTCCTCCCATCCCATGTCGAGTATGCGAAGGAGGCGTCCGCGCTCGTCTACCACAGGAATTTGGGTGGTGGGCCTGGGAAATCCGGCGTCGATGAACAACAACCGGAGCCAGGTCTCCTTCGGTGATGCGGCGCCGCCGTCGACGAGCGGAAGGAGCTCACGCAGTTGCCGCAATCCGCGCTGACTCTGATGGTGTTTGGCAAGCAAGAGGACGTCCTCGATTGAGAAGACCTGTGCGCGCATCAGCGCGTCGAGCCGCGCAAGAGCCTTCCCGCGCGGCAGGTGTCGTCCCAGGTCGAATGCCGTGCGCGCACGGGTTGTGACGGGAAGGCCCGCGATCTTGGTGATCTCGCCATCCCCGAGGGTTTCGTTCCGTACCAACAGGCCGCGTTGTGGCCGAGCTCGCCTCGATATCAATTCGATTGGGATGTCATCGTCGACCCATTGGGCGTCATGCAACGCGGATGCGGCTGCACCTGCGATCACTGCCTGACGATCTGACGCCAACCAGGCGCCAACGGTGCGGTCTCGCAGCGACGGCGTCGAGCTCTTGGGCACGTACACGCCGCGGAAGATCGGGCGATACCACCGCTGCAACTCGTACCGCGTCAAGCGGGCAGCCGAGACCGCTTCGCTTCCAATGAAGACTTCCCCCATTGGCCGACTGTGGCAGGACCCTCCGACATTTCTTGAAGTGCACCTTTTGCAGAGGAAGTGCGAGAGCGCCCCTGCAAAACGTACGTCTCGATGCAGGAGCGTAGGAGCTCAGGCCAGCTGGTCGGAGAGCGTCGACTCAGCCAGCGCAGACAGTCCCTCCCGGATGTGGCGTGCCCACATCGACCCGATGCCGTCCACCGACTGCAGGTCGCTCGCGCTGGCCGCCAGGACGCCCTGCAGCGATCCGAAGGACCGCACCAAGAGGTCGACGTGCGCGAACTGCAACCGCGGAATGCCTGCCATCGCGCGGTAACCCCGCGAGCTCATCGCCGAGTCCTGCGCCTCCAGCGTGGAGGGGTAGCCGAACACGCGCGCCAGCGCGGTGAAGTCGAGCAGCTCGTTGTCGGAAAGCCCGTCGAGCTCATCGAGCGTGACCGTCACCTGTGTGGTGTCCGGCGGGTCTGGGTTGGCGTGATAGTCGCGCACGACCAGCTCGCGGGCCGTGTCGTTGTCGCCGACCAGCTCCTCGAGCTGCAGTTTGAGCTGACGCCCGTCGGTGCCGAGCTCCACTACGTCGGCGTCGATCTCCAGGCTGATCCGGCGCACCATCTCGAGGCGCTGCACCACCGTCATCACGTCGCGTAGCGTCACGAAGTCTTCGATCTCTGCGGTGGACAACTGCCGGTTGACCTCGTCGAGCCGGGACGTGTAGCGCTCCAGCGTGGCGATGGTCTGGTTGGTCCGCGACAGGATGGTCGCCGAATCGGGTACCACATGGCGCTCACCTGCGACGTAGACCGTGACGATGCTCATCGAGTGGCTCACCGACACCACCGGATAGCCGGTCTGTACGGCAGTGCGCTCGGCTGAGCGGTGCCGGGTACCTGACTCCTCGGTGGGGATCGACGCATCGGGCACCAGTTGGACGTTGGCCCGCAGGATGCGGGTGCCGTCGGTGGACAACACGACGGCGCCGTCCATCTTCGACAGTTCCCTCAGCCGGGTCGGGGCGTAGGCGACGTCAAGCGAGAAACCGCCGTCGCAGATGGACTCGACGCTGTCGTCGTAGCCGAGCAGGATGAGTGCCCCCGTACGCCCGCGCAGGATGCGCTCAAGGCCGTCGCGCAGCGCGGTGCCGGGGGCCAGCCGCCCCAGCGTCTCGCGCAGCGTGGGCCGCGACAGTTGCACCACATTGCTGCGGGCCGTCCTACCTGTGGACTTCACGGCCATCTCGTCTCCTAGGATCGGCCGCCATTGTCCGCGATGTTGCGCAGAACCCGCAATGCCCCGCCGATATTGTCCGCGTTGATCACCTGCAACCCGGCAGGCCCTGACGGCACTCCAGGCGGCACGACGGCGCGCGTGAAGCCCAACCTGGCGGCCTCGGCGAGCCGGCGATCCATGCCGGTGACCCGACGCAGATCGCCCGCAAGACCCACCTCGCCGATCGCCACGACGGTGGCAGGCATCGGCAGGTCGACGTAGGCCGAGGCGATGGCCATCGCCACCGCCAGATCCGACGACGGGTCGGTCAGCCGCATGCCGCCGACCGTCGACAGGTAGATGTCGTGCGTGCCGACCGACAGGTGGGCGCGCTTCTCCAGCACGGCGGTGATCATCGCGGCGCGGGCGGAGTCGATGCCACTCACTGCCCGCCGTGGCGAACCCGTCGCCGCCGTGCCGATCAGCGCCTGCACCTCGCCGAGCATCGGTCGCTTGCCGTCGAGCGTCACCGTGACCGCGGTGCCGGAGACCGGGGCGGGGCGCTGATCCAGGAACAGTCCGGAAGGGTCTGCAACGCACTCGATTCCGTTGTCGTGCAACAGGAAACAGCCGACCTCGTCGGCAGCGCCGAAACGGTTCTTGACGCCGCGGACCATGCGCAACGCCGACGAGCGGTCACCCTCGAAGTGCAGTACGACGTCGACGAGGTGCTCGAGCGAGCGTGGTCCAGCGATGGCTCCGTCCTTGGTGACGTGGCCGACGAGGATCATCGCGATGCCGGTGGTCTTGGCCGCCATCGTGAGCGCCGTCGTCACTGCTCGCACCTGGGTGACGCCGCCGCTGACGCCGTCGGCTTCGGCAGTGGACATGGTCTGCACCGAGTCGACCACGACGAGCGTGGGCTTGACCGCCTCGATGTGGCCGAGCGCGGTCTGAAGGTCGGATTCGGCGGCAAGGAACACCTCGTCGTTGGTGCATCCGGTGCGTTCGGCCCGTAGTCGGATCTGCCCGGCCGACTCCTCACCGGACAGGTACAGCGCGCGTCGGCCCGATTCTGCCCAGCGGTGGGCGACCTCGAGGAGCAGCGTCGACTTGCCGACCCCCGGATCACCGGCCAGAAGGGTCACCGAACCGGGGACGAGGCCGCCGCCCAACACGCGATCCAATTCGCTGATCCCCGTGTGAAAGTGGCGCGTCGCGCCTGGATCGATGGAGCTGATCGGGACGGCGGGGGAGGTGGGGGCGAGCGCACGACCGGGTGCGGAGCTCAACGATGTGAGGACTGCGACCTCGTTGACCGTGCCCCAGGTGTTGCAATCCGGGCAGCGGCCCACCCACTTGGCCGCGATGTGGCCGCATTCCGAGCATCGATACTGCGAACGCGCCTTGGAACCAGATCGAGCCACACCGTGACGTTATCCGTCGTGGCCGACAGAAAGCCGCCTCGAGCTAGCCGTGTCCGCCTTCGGCTTCGACGGCACCCGCGGTGTCGCCCTCGGACGCACCTTCCTTGTCGCGCCGCGGAGTCTCACCCGCCGAGATCGGCACCGCGACGGTGGCCGAACCGGACCGTTCGAACGTGAACGTGAAGTTGTAGTTGAGGCCGTTGCTGATCGGCTTGGTCAGCGTTACCGCGGCCTCGACGGTGTTGGCGTCCTCGCTCGCATCCAGTGGGCTGAGCTGACCGTCGGGCGTGCCGACGACGAGGGTGCCCGAGGGACGCACGGTCGCGTTCCCGGTGATCGCCACCGAGCCGACGTCGGAGGTGATGGACACCAGGCGATCGGAGTCGGCAGGCGACTCGTTGACCGCCACGAACAACAGCTCGGCTTTGCTGCCGGGCTGGACGTAGTCGGAGGTCTGGGGAGCGCGCAGGTGGACGTTCCGCAGCGCCACTCCGGTCACGGGGTCGCCTGCCACGACGTTGGTGCCGTTGACCGCGGGTTCCTGGATGGCCATCTGAGAAACCTGGCCCGCGCTGCAGCCGGTCAGGACGACGGCTACGGCCAGTCCGCAGGCGGACAGGCCCGAGGTGACGGCGAAGGCGCGCGATCTTTGGCGGTTCACTCAAAGCCTCCTGCTCGGCCCACGCGACGACAGGGGCATCGTCGGGGTGGTTCGACTATGCAGAGTAGTAGGTGACGGTTCGCCGCGGTAGCCGAGGGCGCGCGGCGGCCGAAACCCGTACGCATGGTGCGTCGGCGAGCCTTGCTGAGCGTGTCGTCGGCGTGTCGAACGGCGGTCGAAGGCACCTGTGAAAAGGCCCGCCGGGGTTCGCTGGCACACGTGGGCGTTGCACGGATTCGTCACCATGTCAACCCCTGGTCTTCACCCGCAGTGCCCCTGACCTGCATTGTTGTTCTACACGTGTCAGGGCACCGTGCTAAGATTGAACAGTGAAAGGGGCTCTAATCTGATGATTTTCAAGGTCGGAGACACCGTTGTCTATCCACACCACGGTGCCGCATTGATCGAGGCGATCGAAACCCGAACCATCAAGGGCGAGCAACGAGAGTATCTCGTCCTCAAGGTCGCCCAGGGCGATCTGACCGTTCGAGTCCCCGCTGATAACGCAGAATACGTCGGCGTGCGTGACGTGGTTGGTCAAGAGGGCCTGGACAAGGTCTTCCAGGTTCTGCGCGCCCCACACACCGAGGAGCCGACCAACTGGTCGCGCCGCTACAAGGCGAACCTCGAGAAGCTGGCGTCGGGCGATGTGAACAAGGTGGCCGAGGTCGTCCGCGACCTGTGGCGCCGTGATCAAGAGCGTGGCCTGTCTGCAGGCGAGAAGCGGATGCTGGCCAAGGCTCGGCAGATCCTGGTCGGCGAATTGGCACTGGCCGAGAACACCGACGACGAGAAGGCTTCGATCATTCTCGACGAGGTTCTTGCCGCCGCTTCCTGACGTGGGTGCAGTACCCCGCATCGGTCTTGGTACCGACGTACATCCCATCGAACCAGGACGTCCGTGCTGGTTGCTGTGCCTGTCTTTCGACGACGCTGACGGCTGCGCCGGTCATTCCGACGGCGACGTCGCGGCACACGCGTTGTGCGATGCATTGCTGAGCGCAGCGGGTCTCGGTGATCTCGGCGCGGTGTTCGGCACCGACCGCGACGAGTGGGCCGGTGTCAGCGGCGCCGACATGTTGCGCCACGTCCATTCGTTGCTGGTCGCCGAGGGCTACCGGGTGGGCAACGCCGCTGTCCAGGTGATCGGCAATCGACCCAAGATCGGGCCGCGCCGCGCCGAGGCGCAAGAGGTGCTCTCCGGTCTGCTGGACGCGCCGGTTTCGGTCTCGGCGACCACGACCGACGGCCTCGGGCTGACCGGCCGCGGAGAGGGTCTGGCGGCCATCGCGACCGCTCTCGTGATCGAGGATGTGCCCGGTGTTGGCGGTTGAGCGCGAATAGGCCGGTAAGCTGGCCCGTCGTGACCGACGGAGCCGCGCTGGCGGCGACATCCAGCCGCGGCGCCGGACTGCGGCTGCACGACACCATGAGCGGTGCCGTGCGCGAATTCGTCCCGCTGCGCGAGGGCCACGCGTCGATCTACCTGTGTGGGGCGACCGTTCAGGGGCTACCCCACATCGGCCATGTGCGCAGCGGCGTCGCGTTCGACGTGCTGCGGCGCTGGCTCGCCGCAAAGGGCTACGACGTCGCATTCGTCCGCAACGTCACCGACATCGACGACAAGATCCTCAACAAGGCCGCCGACGCAGGCAGACCGTGGTGGGAGTGGGCTGCCACCTTCGAGCGGGCATTCGTGGAGGCCTACGACGCCCTTGGCGTGCTGCCGCCGTCGGCCGAGCCGCGGGCCACCGGGCACATCACCCAGATCGTCGAGCTCATCGAACGGCTGATCGCCGCGGGGCACGCCTACGCCAGCGGCGGAGACGTCTACTTCGACGTGCTGAGCTACGCGCAATACGGCCAACTCTCCGGCCACCGCGTCGACGACGTGCACCAGGGCGAGGGTGTTGCCACCGGTAAGCGCGATCAGCGTGACTTCACGTTGTGGAAGGGCGCCAAACCCGGCGAGCCGTCATGGCCGACGCCATGGGGTCCCGGTCGTCCGGGCTGGCACACCGAATGCGTCGCGATGTGCGAGGCCTACCTCGGCGCGGAGTTCGACATCCACGCCGGCGGCATGGACCTCGTCTTCCCACACCACGAGAACGAGATCGCCCAGGCGAAAGCCGTTGGAGACGGCTTCGCGCGCTACTGGATGCACAACGGCTGGGTCACCATGGGCGGCGAGAAGATGAGCAAGTCGCTCGGCAACGTGCTGGCGATTCCGGCCGTGCTCGGCAGGGTCAGGGCGGCGGAGCTGCGCTACTACCTGGGCAGTGCGCACTACCGGTCGATGCTCGAGTTCTCCGAGACGGCACTGCAGGATGCCGTGAAGGCGTACACCGGAATCGAGGACTTCCTGCACCGGGTGCGCAGCCGCGTAGGCACCGTGGTGCCCGGCGAGTGGACGCCGAAGTTCGCCGCCGCGCTGGACGACGATCTCGCCGTGCCGATGGCACTGGCCGAGGTGCACGCCGCCAGGGCGGAGGGCAACCGGGCGCTCGATGCGGGCGACCACGAGACGGCGATGCTGCACGCCCGGTCGATCCGGGCCATGATGGCGATCCTCGGGTGCGATCCGCTCGACGAGCGCTGGGTGTCGCGCGACGAGACGTCGGCAGCGCTGGCCGCCGTCGACGTGCTGGTACACGCCGAGATCGACCGCCGCGCAGAGGCGCGCGAACAGCGGGACTGGGCACAGGCCGACCAGATCCGGGACCGCCTCAAACGAGCGGGCATCGAGGTCACTGATACCGCGGATGGCCCACAGTGGTCGCTGCTGGATGGTGGCACCAAATGATCGGGCGAGCGAAGCGACGGGACATATAGATGGCTGGCAACTCTCAGCGCCGGGGCGCTGTACGCAAGGACGGCAGCAAGAAGGGGCCGGTCGTCGGATCGGGTGGTGTCCGTCGTCGCGGGCTGGAGGGCAAGGGCGCCACGCCGCCCGCTGCCGCCCGGCCCCATCACCCGGCCGCCAAGCGCGCGGCGAAGGCAGCCAAGCAGGCGCGCGGCAGGCAGGTCCGCAAGACCGACGAGACCGAGATGGTTCTCGGTCGCAACCCGGTGGTGGAATGCCTGCGCGCAGGGGTGCCCGCCACCGCCCTCTACGTTGCGCTCGGCGCCGAGACCGACGAGCGGATGACCGAAGCGGTCACCCGCGCAGCCGATTCCGGGATCGCGATCCTCGAGGTGCCCCGCGTCGACCTGGACCGGATGAGCACCAACGGTCTGCATCAGGGCATCGCGTTGCAGGTGCCGCCCTACGACTATGCGCACCCGGACGACATGCTGAGATCGGCAAAGTCCGAGGACGCGCCCGCACTGCTGGTGGCGTTGGACAACATCTCCGATCCGCGCAATCTGGGTGCGATCGTCCGGTCCGTCGCGGCGTTCGGCGGGCACGGGGTGCTGATACCGCAGCGCCGGTCGGCCTCGGTCACCGCGGTCGCGTGGCGCACCAGCGCGGGTGCGGCGGCCCGGCTGCGGGTGGCGCGCGCGACGAATCTGACTCGGACGCTGAAGAGTTGGGCCGACGCGGGGTTGCAGGTGGTCGGCCTTGACGCCGAGGGTGACACCGAGCTCGACGAGATCGACGGCACGCAGCCGATGGTCGTGGTGGTCGGGTCGGAGGGCAAGGGCCTGTCCCGCCTGGTCCGGGAGAACTGCGATGCGATCGTGTCGATTCCGATGGCAGGCAAGACGGAGTCGCTCAACGCCTCGGTGGCCGCGGGTGTGGTGCTGGCCGAGATCGCCCGCCAGCGAAGGCGCTGAAGGTCACACCCCGAACAACCGCAGCCCGGCCCAGAGCCCGGCCACCGCGACGAACACCGTCACCGGCGTCGTGCATAGCCCGATGCGGCTGAATTCGCCCATCGGAGCCGGTAATTCGTGCTGCCGCACCACCCGCCGCCACAGCAGGTTCGCCAGCGAACCGGCGTAGGTCAAGTTGGGGCCGATGTTGACGCCGATCAGGACGGCGAGGATGCCGGCAGGTCCTGATACCGAGACGAGTGGCAGCAAGACCAGCACGGCGGGAAGGTTGTTGACGACGTTGGACAGCACCGCCGCGACCGCCGCGATCCCGAGCAGCGCGAGGAAGGTGTCACCGGTCGGCAGCACCGCGCGCATCGCGGTGTCGAGGCCGTGCAGCATCACCGCATTGACCACCACGCCGAGGCACAGCACGAACGCCAGGAAGGGCACGTTGACGGCGTTCACGATGCCGCTGACGGTGCTGCGGCGCTGAGCAAGGCTTCGCACGCCGAGCACCACCGCGCCAGCCAGCGCCGCCCACGCGGGCGCGACGTCGAGAAGAGAGGTGACGGCGAACCCGGCGAGCGTGAGGACGAGCACGACGAGCACGAAGACCGGCACCTCGGCCTTCGGCGGTGGCTCCTTGGGGCCATCCCGTGGCTTGAGCTCTTTGGCGAAGAGCCAACGCAGCACCAAGAATTCGACGATCACCGCCGCCAGCCACGGCACCGTCATGACCGCGGTGAATCGTCCGAAGGACAGGCCCGCGGCGGTGAATGCGAGCAGGTTGGTCAGGTTGGACACCGGCAGGAGCAGCGAGGCGGTGTTGGCCAGATGCGCGGAGGCGTAGACGTGTGGCCTTGCCGGAATCGACAGCGTGCGGGCCGTCGCCAGCACGACCGGTGTCAACAACACGACCGTCGCATCCAGACTCAGGATCGCAGTGGTCGCCGCGGCGATGATGAAGACCATCACCAGAAGCCGCCGCGGATCGCCTGCACTCGTCCGTGCCATCGCGACACCGGCGGCATGGAAGAGGCCCTCGTCGTCGCACAGCTTCGCCAACACCAGTACCGCACCGAGGAATCCGACGACCGGCAGCAGTCGCCCGACCTCGTGGGTGGCGTCGTGCAGCGGTATCGCACCGATGGCGATCAGCAGGCCCGCCGCAGGTACGGCCGCGACGGCTTCGGGCCACCCACGAGGTCGGGCCATCGCGAACCCGAGGACGACGGCCAGCATCACCATCGAGATGACCCCGAGGACGGTCATCCGAACGCCTGCCAACGTTTCGTCGAGAGGAACATTCGGTGACGAGTCCATCGACGGACCCGACTCGACATCGCATGACACCGCGCCGTGGCTAGCGTCAGATCCATGCGTACGCGTTCGTTCGTCTCGTTCATCGTGTTTCTCGCGTCGGCGACCGCACTGAGTGTCCTTGGTCCGGTTCCTTCGGCGCCAGCAGCGCCAGGGGGATTCGACCTCCAGGCACACCGTGGCGGTCGCGGGGAGACCACTGAGGAATCATTGCGGGCCTTCTCGAAAGCGCTCCAACTCGGCGTGAGCACTCTGGAGCTCGACATCGTCCTCACGAAGGACAACCAGCCGATGGTCTGGCACGATCCGACCGTCGACCCTACCAAGTGCTCCGACACCGCACCGGCGTTCCCTGGCGACCCGCAGTATCCCTACGTAGGGAAGCTGGTGCACGACCTCACCATCGCACAGGTTCACACTCTGGACTGCGGCAAGCTGTTGCCCAACTTCCCCAACGCGGAGGTCGTGCGGCACAACAAGATCGCCACCCTGCCGGAGGTCTTCGCGCTCGCCGACTCCTACCGCGCCAACGTCCGCTACAACATCGAGACGAAGATCGAGGCGGAGAATCGCGAGAACTCCGCCAGTCCAGCAGAATTCGTCGACGTGATCCTGCCGGTGATCAGAGCGGCGGGCAAGATCGACAAGGTCGAGATCCAGAGCTTCGACTGGCGCTCGCTGCCACTGGTGCGCCAGCAGGAGCCGTCGATTCCGTTGGTGGCGTTGTGGGATGACACGACCTGGGTTCCCGACTCGCCGTGGCTGGCCGGGGTGAACCCCGCCGTCGTCGGCGATCCGATCACGGGTGCCACCATGGTTGGTGCCAACATCCTGTCGCCCGGCTATTCGGTGCCCACCGGATTGACAACCAAGGATCCGAACTTCGCGCTGGTGGCCGACAAGGCCTTCATCGAGCGGGCTCATGCGTTGGGGCTCCAGGTCATTCCGTGGACGATCGATGACGCCGACGTGATGCGCGCCCAGATCGCGGCAGGGGCCGACGGCATCATCACCGACTATCCGACGCTGTTGCGCAGCGTGATGGCCGGGCTCGGCATGCCGCTGCCGCCGGCCTACCACCGCGTCAGCTGATCGCCCACGGGTCCGCGCGCTCCCACAGCGTCGGAAGGTGAAGGGGCAGACCATCTTCGCGGGCGAGCCGGGTCAACACCCGCATCGAGACGTCGAGATCGTCGCCGGCGTAGGGCAACGCGCGCAGCGGCTCGTGCAGTGGCCGGAAGAAGTCGTCCCAGTGGATGAGCACCACGCGGCGCGCGCCGACGGCGCGCACGGCCTCCGACCAGTACTCGACGAGGTAGGACTCCGGTTGTAGGCCGAGTTGGCCGATGCCGAGATACACCACGTCTGCCCGCTGGCCGGCCAGCGCGCCTGGGACGAAGCCCGCGCTGCCGATGATCAGCAACCGGTGATCGGTGGGCCGGTGATGGATCAGGATCGACCACGCCTCACCGCATTGGTAGGCGGCGGCCTTCACCGGAGGGACGACGGGCGCGGTGATGGGCCCTGGGTAGCGATCCGGCGGACAGTGCTCACCCTCGATGAGGGTCAGGTCGAACGAGCCGAACGGTAGCGGCGAGCCGGGCGTCACGACCACCAGCCGGTCGTCGGGAAGGCCACCGCCGCAGCCGATTTGGGCGGCCGACGCCCCGCCGACCATTGCCGCGCCGGTGCGGTCGGCGACCACCGCCGAGTCCATCGCGTGATCGAAGTGGGTGTGCACGGGCATCACGGCCTCGAGCCGGTCCACGCCGAGGCGGGCCAGGCAGCCGTCGATCCGCGGCTGCGATGGCGTCAACGCCCGCGTGCCGACCGTCAGCAGCCCTGGCCGCGAGAAGAAGCCATCGGTCATCACCGCCGACGCGCCGTCGTCGACGAGCAGTGTCGTCACGCCCGCCCACGTCACGGTCAGTGGTGACGCCGCGGTCGCCGCGGGCTGGTCGAAGTACCCCGCATAGTCCGCGAGGTCGGGGCGGCCCAGTTTGAGGCGCATCAGACGAGCCCGACCGTCGTCGTGGGCCAGCCGTTTTCGGAGACGAACTCCGCCAGCGGACGTCCGAACGCCCAGCGGTCGATCTCCAGTGCAGGCCGGTCGGGGAACTCGGGCACCGGGCCGAGACACAGGATCGCCACCGGCTCCGCTTCGTCGGGCATGCCGAGCAGTCGCCCGAGCCGGACCGGGTCGAAGATCGACACCCAGCCAACGCCGAGGCCTTCGGCGCGCGCGGCCAGCCACAGATTCTGGATGGCGCAGGACACCGATGCGAGATCCATGTGCGGCAGGGTGCGACGGCCGAACACGTGGCCGCGCCTGCCCTCGCCAAGCGCGACGACGAGGAGTTCTGCGCACTCGAGGATGCCCTCCACCTTGAGCGCAAGGAACTCATCGCTGCGCGACCCGAGCGCGTGCGCGGTCTGCAGACGTTCCTCGGCGACGAGCCCATGAATCTGGCGGCGCAACCCGGCGTCGGTGATGCGGATGAACCGCCACGGCTGCATCAGTCCGACGCTGGGAGCGGCGTGCGCCGCCTGCAGCAGCCGGGCCAGGACGTCGTCGGGCACCACCGCGCCCGGCACGAACCGACGCATGTCGCGCCGCTCCGCAATGACGCGGTAGACGGCTTGCCGATCCGCCGTGCTGAACGCGTGCTCGCTCACGCGGGTCAGCGTAGATGGCACGATCGTGGTGTGACCCGAGAAGCGGTATTGATCACCGCATCGGAGCTCGCGCAGCACCTGGCTGCCGATGCGCCGGTGGCCGTCCTTGACGTGCGTTGGCAGCTGTCCGAGCCCGACGGGAGGGCCGCCTACGAGCGCGGCCACATTCCCGGCGCGGTGTACGTGTCGCTCGAGGACGAGCTGAGCGATCACACCGTCAGCGGGCGGGGGCGCCATCCCCTGCCGCGTGGGCGCAGCATCGAGCGGGCGGGCCGGCGCTGGGGCATCCGCGAGGGCACGCCGGTCGTCGTGTACGACGACTGGAATCGGGCCGGGTCGGCGCGGGCGTGGTGGGTGCTGACCGCAGCGGGCCTTCGCGACGTGCGGATCCTCGACGGTGGACTGCCCGCATGGATCGCTGCCGACGGCGCGCTGGAGGCCGGGACCGTGACACCGGAGCCCGGCGACGTGGTCGTCGATCACGACGATCTGTACGCGGGTGCGCTGTCGACGCTGGACGCCGACGGCGCTGCGGCGCTTGGCGCGCGGTTGCTCGACGCGCGGGCGCCCGAGCGGTTCCGCGGTGACGTCGAACCCATCGACCCGGTGGCCGGACACGTCCCAGGCGCCAGGAATGTGCCGAGCGCGGGTCTGCTTGGCGAGGACGGACGCTTTCTGCCCGACGCCGACCTGGCGCGACTGCTCACACCCGACGACGTTTCTGGCGTCTACTGCGGATCGGGTGTCACGGCGTCGGTGGTGCTCGCCGCACTGGCCGCCGTCGGCGTCGACGCAGCGCTGTATCCAGGCTCCTGGTCGGAGTGGAGTTCGAACTCAGCACTCCCGGTCGCCGTCGGCCCCGAGTAGGCCGACGGGCCGAGCGTCAGGCGTTGGCTCGCTCGCGAATCGGCTTGCCAAGTTCCGCACGCACGCCGCGGGTGACGTCGTCGGCCAGGACCTCGTCGGCACCCGACTCGATGCCGTCGAGTACCTGGCGGACCACGTCGGCGGGATCTGACTTGGGAGCGTCGCTGAACTTGCCCATGTCGGTGTCGACCAGCCCGACGTAGACGCCCAAGACCTGCACGCCGCGGGGGCCGAGTTCGGTGCGCATCGAATCCGTTGCGTACGCCACCGCGGCCTTCGACACCCCGTAGCTCGCCCCGATGGGTAACCACGCGAGTACCGACGCGACGTTGACGATGGCACCGGACCTCTCGGCGATCCGGTCGGCGAACGTGGAAGCCGTTGCGAGCGGGCCGAATAGGTTCGTCTCCAGCTCCGCACGGAGTTTGGACGTATCCGGGTCCAACACCGACGTCATGCGCGCGATGCCTGCGTTGTTGATCAGAACGCTCACGTCGGACGCCGTCCTTCCGGCCTCGGCGACGGATCGGGCGTCGGTGACGTCGAGCTGCAGCGCAACGACGCGTGGGTCTTCTGCATCGACCGTTTGTGGGTCGCGGGCCGCCGCATAGACCTTGGCGACGCCACGGTCGAGCAGCTGGGCGATGTACTCGCGGCCCATCCCGCGGTTGGCTCCGGTGACGAGCACAGTCTGACCGGCGAGCGAAGTCATGTGATTCTCCTGTAGTAAACCGTTCGGTGTACTTGCATTGGCGACTGTAGCAGCTGCTGAGAGGGTTGTAAACCGATCGGTCTACTTCACTGGATGCCTTGGTCGAGCAGCGTCTGCGCCGCCTTGCGGGCGTGTGCCCACGGCGTGCGGTCGTCGAGGGAGGTCGACAGCGCCCCGGCACCTTCGTAGAGCACGGCGAGCTGGTTGGCCAGCAGCTTGGGGTTGGCGGCACCGGCTTGTTTCGTCAGCGTGGCGAGGCCGTTCACGAAGTTGCGCTTGTGGGTGTGCACGATGTCTTGAACTTCTGGCATGGCGTCGGCAGCCTCGACGGCGGCGTTGTGGAACGGGCAGCCACGCATGGGTCCGCGCGGAGTGTCGAACAGTGCAAGGATCCGGGCGCGGGGGTCTCGCCGGTCGGCATCCGGTCCGGGTTGGATGGGGTCGCCGACGCCTCGCTGGATGGTGCGCAGGTACTCCTCCACCACGGCGGACTTGCTCGGAAAGTGTTGGTAAAGAGTCCGTTTGGATACCGACGCTTCGTTGGCAAGTCGCTCGACGCCGGTCGCGTTGATGCCTTCGTGATAGAACAGCCTGGTCGCGGTGTCGAGGATGCGCTGGCGTGCGCCACGACCACCCTGGGTACTCATGCCTGAAGTATACCGATAGGTTTACTTCGTGGCCAGAATCGACTCGAACAGACGCGCCGCCTCCTCGTGCGAGATCTCGGCGTGCTCACGCGTATCGCCCAGTCCGACAAAGACATTAACGCCGAGCGGTAGCAACACCTGCCTGACCGGGTCGACGAACCCGGTGAAGGTCTCGGCGAGCTCGAGGGTGATGAAGCCGTGCGCGAAACTCCACAACTGAGCCGCAATGCACTGGGGGTCTTGTTGTCTGACCCTGCCGGTGTTCACCAGCCGTGCGCACGCGTCCAGGACGTGAGTGTAGGCGCCCAAGAACGCGTGTGAACGTCCACTCGCGCAGGAGGATTCGGTCTGTTGGGGCCGATAGCTTCCGCGTGTCGACAGGCCGAACATCAGGTCGTAGAGGTGGGGGTTCTCGCGAGCGACCTGCCGACACGTCAGCGCCTGAAGCGCGAGATCGGCCATCGGATCGTCGGTCACGGGCAGTCGAAGAAACTCTGCGCCGAGCTCCTTGAAACCCTGATCGATGACGGCACGGGTGAGCTCGGGAATCCCACCGAAGTGGCTGTAGACCGCCATCGTCGACAGCCCCGCTGCCGCCGCGACCGTGCGGGCCTTGATGGCCGATGGCCCCTGTTCGGCCAGTAGGCGGATGGCTGCCTCGACGAGCCGCTCGGGCACACCCTCCGGCATTGCTTCACGACTCCCTTGCGACGTAAGGATAACTTCGTTATATTAGCCGATAACTTCGTTATTGCACGTCAATCCCGTCATGCGCGGCGTCCCTGAAAGGAAGGTCCCCGTGACTTCATTGCACGACCCCCTGAAACTGCCCTGCGGTCTGGTGCTGCCGAACCGGATCATGAAGTCCGCGTTGAGCGAAGGGCTCGGCGACAAGCGCAATGCTCCCGACGAGCGGCTGGAGCGGCTCTACACCAGCTGGAGCCGTGGCGGGTACGGTCTGATCGTCACCGGCAACGTGATGGTCGATCGCACGCAGCTCGGTGAGCCGGGCAACGTCGTCATCGAGGACGAGCGCAACCTCGACGCGTTGTCGCGCTGGGCCAAGACCACCAAGGACGCAGGCGTTCCGATCCTGGTACAGATCAATCATCCAGGGCGGCAGTCGAACCCGCTCGCGCTCGGGCACACGCCCGTCGCGCCGAGCCCGGTGGCCCTCAACTTCCCCGGTGCGGCAACGCCTCGTGAGCTGACGTCGAACGAGATCGAGGACATCATCGAGCGTTTCGCAGCCACGGCGGCGGTATGCGAGACGGCGGGATTCGACGGTGTGCAGATTCACGGCGCCCACGGATATTTGGTCGCGCAGTTCCTGTCGCCGTTGTCGAACCAGCGCGACGACGAGTGGGGCGGCGACCCCGAGCGGCGGATGCGCTTCGTGCTCGAAGTCGTACGCCGCATCCGCTCACGGGTGTCACCGAGCTTCGCCGTCGGCATCAAGCTCAACTCGGCCGACTTCCAGCGCGGCGGGTTCTCCGAAGACGAATCTCGCTCCGTGGTGGCGGCATTGGCGGGCGAGGGCATCGACCTGATCGAAGTCAGCGGCGGCAGCTATGAACAACCCGCCATGATGGGCAAGGCCGCCGACAGCACCCGAGCACGCGAGGCCTACTTCCTGGAGTACGCCCGCACGGTGCGCAGCCTGGCCGGTGACATCCCGCTGGCGGTCACCGGCGGATTCCGTTCCCGCGCCGCGATGGACGACGCCGTGGCCGACGGTGAGTGCGACGTCGTCGGTCTTGGCAGGCCGACCGCGACGACGACCGACGCCGCCGACGTGATCCTTGCCGGCCGCGCCGAGACGCTCACCCAACATCAGGTGCGCGCCGGAATGCGCGGTGTGCTCGGGCGGTTGATCGACATCAAATCGTTCGACGGCCTTCTCGAACTCTCCTGGCACACCGACCAATTGCATCGTGTCGGTGCGGGCCTCGAACCCGACCTCGATCGCGGACGCATCGCCACCACTCTCGCGATGCTGCGTCGCAACGGCACGACGTCCTTCGGCCGCAAGCGTGGCCTCTGACGCACGGTTACCGGGCAGTATCGATTCGATCGACTAACGTCACAGAGCATGTCCAGAGGTCCGGCCCCGCGACGTAGGGCGACTCTGGCCTCGTTGGCCGCCGAGCTGAAGGTTTCGCGCACCACGATCTCCAACGCGTACAACCGGCCGGATCAACTCTCGCCCGACCTGCGCGATCGTGTGCTGGCAACCGCCAAGCGGCTGGGTTACGCCGGGCCCGATCCGGTGGCGCGCTCGCTGCGCACCCGTCGGGCGGGGGCCGTCGGCCTGCTGATCACCGAACCGCTCAACTACTCGTTCAGCGATCCGGCGGCGATGGACTTCGTCGCCGGTCTCGCCGAGTCGTGCGAGGAAGCCGGGCAGGGCCTACTGCTCGTCGCCGTCGGGCCCAACCGCACCGTGGATCACGGCACGGCTGCCGTCCTCTCCGCCGGCGTCGACGGCTTCATCGTGTACGCCGCCTCCGACGACGATCCGTATCTGCCCGTCGTCGCGCAGCGCGCCCTGCCCACGGTGGTCGTCGACCAACCCAAGGACCTTCCTGGCGCATCCCGGGTCGGCATCGACGACCGCGCGGCGATGCGCGCCATGGCCGAGCACGTGGTTGGCCTCGGGCATCGCGAGATCGGGCTGTTGACGATGCGGCTTGGGCGCGACTGGCCGCACAGTGCAGGCGGCCCTGCGGTGGCCGATCCGGAGCGGGTCGACAGCCCGCACTTCCACGTCCAGCGCGAACGCATCAACGGCGTCCACGACGCGATGCGCGCCGCCGGGCTGGATCCAAAATCCCTGACCGTGGTGGAGAGCTACGAGCACCTTCCGACGTCGGGCGGGGCAGCCGCCGAGGTGGCATTGGAAGCCAATCCGCGGATCACCGCGCTGATGTGCACCGCCGACGTGTTGGCGCTCTCGGCGATGGACTATCTGCGGGCGCGCGGCATCTACGTGCCCGGCCAGATGACGGTGACCGGGTTCGACGGCATCCCCGACGCGTTGGCCCGCGGACTGACGACGGTGAAGCAGCCCAGCATCGAGAAGGGCAGGCACGCCGGGCGGCTGCTGCACAACCCGCCGCGCTCCGGCCTGCCCGTGGTCGAGGTGCTCGACACCGAAGTGGTGCGCGGCCGGACATCTGGCCCGGTCTAACGCCGCTGCTCCAACAGGTAGGTCAGCGCGCTCGCGACGTCCTCTGGGGATTCCACCCGATATCCCGCCAACGTGTCGCCGGGCCCGACCTTGACCCCGACGTCGCTCATCCGCATCCGCCGGAACACCTTCTCGTCGGTGACGTCGTCGCCGAAGAACACCACGGCCGTCGCGCCGTCCCGGTCGCGGATGATGTCGACCGCCTCACCCTTGTCGGTCGAGATGACCGCGAACTCCAGCACCGCCTTGCCCGCGGTGACCTCGGCGTCCCACGCCCGTGCGGCGGCCCGCGCCTCGTCCAGCGCATCCGCGCCATCGGCCGCGCTGGCATTGCGCACGTGCAGCGCGACACTGGCCAGCTTTGGCTCCACGGTCACGCCGGGTCGGTTCGCGGCGATCTCCGTCAGTTCGCTGATGATCCGGTCCAGCAGATCCTTGTCGATGTCGTGCGCGAACCCGGTGTCGAACTCCGCGCCGTGACTGCCAACCAGATGCACCGGCGGCGGCATGGAGGACAACTCGCGCAACGTGCTCAGGGCCCGCCCGGAGACCAACGCGACGGTGGTCGACGGTAGCGCGGCCAGCGCGAGCAGTGCCTCGGCAGCGCCGGGCAGGGGAAGGGCGTCGGCGGGGTTGGGGACGATCGGTGCGAGGGTGCCGTCGAAGTCAGAGGCGACGAGCAGGTGCGGTGTCGCAGCGACGCCGTCGAGCGCACGGACGAGATCTACCGGGAGGCGCACCGGTCAAATCTTAGGGTGTTCCCCATCGCCGATGAGTAGCCGCATCGCGAGGTCCAGTCGCTTGCTGACGTCGGTGGCCGAGGCGCGCCGGGTTAGCCAGGCCAGCAGGTTCGATAGCCACACGTCGGAGATCACGCGGGCGATGTGGAACTGGTCCTCGGTCGGCTCGCCCTCGCTCATGGCGCGGGCGAACATCGAGTCCATCAGCTTGCCGACGTGATCAACCTCACCGGCGGCCGAGGCATCGGCGAACACGAACGCACGCGTCATGGCCTCGGTCAGCAGGGGGTTGCGTTGCATGGAGCGGTTGAGCTTGCTGACCATGATGTTGAGTCGCTGATATGGGGTGCCGCCCGAGAGGGAAGCACGGTCGGTCTTGGCGTCGATGCGCTCGAACTCCCGGCCGAGAGCGGACACCAGGAGGTGCACCTTCGACGGGAAGTAGCGGTACAGCGTGCCGACCGCGACATCCGCGCGTTCGGCCACTGCACGCATCTGAACTGCCTCGTAACCGCCCTTGGAGGCGATGGCGAGGGTGGCGTCCAGGATGCGCTTTCGACGCTCGCGTTGAGCCTCGGACCCGAGTTCGGATTCTGCAAGAACGGCCACGTTCATCACCTGACGCGGGCTGGCGGCCGAATCGGACCCCGAACCCGGATTGGTAACTGCTGGCTGTGAAGACCCTGACATGCGGCGGTCAGCTCCTTCAGATTGCGCACTGGGTGAAAACGATACGCATGCCGAACTCTGATTTCCCACCTCCGTGCCCCCGGGACACCCACGTGTCCTGCTGTAATGGCGGTCGACTTGACGTCAGAACGCTGGCACCATTAGAACACGTTCTAGTGAGAAGCATCGCGTTCTCGCCCAAGGCTAGGAGGCCGGAGATGCCTGTTGCGTCCGCCACCGTCACTGACGAAGAGTTTGCCGTGCGCGACATGGTCCGTAGCTGGGCCGCGTCTTCGGACTCGATTTCGGCCGCCCGTGCGGTCGAGCAGGGCGACCCCGACGCGTGGCGGGCCCCGTACCAGGGCCTGGCGCGACTGGGGATCTTCGGCGTCGCGATCCCCGAGGAACTGGGCGGTGCAGGCGGAAGCGTCGAAGACCTCTGCCTGATGATCGACGAGGCGGCCGCCGCGCTGGTGCCTGGCCCGGTGGCGACGACGGCGCTGGCCACCCTGGTCATCACCGACGAGACCCTCCTTGAAGCACTGGCCTCGGGCGAACGCACCGCGGGCGTCGCGCTGCGCTCCGACATCGGCTACGAATCGGGCACCGCCACGGGCACTGCCGAGTTCGTCTTGGGCGGGTTGGCAGACGGCTTGTTGATCCTGCCCGCCGGTGCTGGGGGTCCCCCCGCTTGCGGGGGAGAGCGCAGCGACTCGGGGGTTGTTACTGCTGACAAGTGGGTGCTGGTCGACGCCACCGCCGACGGCGTGACGGTCGAGGCATTGACCGCCACCGACTTCTCGCGCCCGCTGGCTCGCGTCACGCTGTCGTCGGCGCCTGCCGCCACGCTCGATCTGGCGTATCAGCGCGTCGTCGACCTGGCCGCCACCGTGATGGCCGCCGAGGCCGCCGGGCTGGCGCGCTGGATGCTCGAGACGGCGACCGAGTACGCGAAGGTGCGCGAGCAGTTCGGCAAGCCGATCGGCAGCTTCCAGGCGGTCAAGCACATGTGCGCCGAGATGCTGCTGCGTTCCGAGCAGATCCGGGTCGCCGCCGCGGACGCGGCGGGCGCCGTCACCGACAAGGACGAACTGCAGCTGTCGATCGCCGTTGCGGTCGCTGCTGTCATCGGCATCGAAGCGGCAAAGGTCAACGCGCGCGACTGCATCCAGGTGCTCGGCGGCATCGGCATCACCTGGGAGCACGATGCGCATCTCTACATGCGCCGTGCCTACGCCCTTGCACAGTTCCTCGGCGGCAAGTCGCATTGGCTGCGGCGCAGCACGGAGCTGACCCGGGCCGGCGTGCGCAGGCAACTGCACGTCGACGTCGTTGGCGCCGAAGACATTCGACCTGAGATCGCGGCCACCATCGCCGACATCGCGGCCCTGACCGAAGACAAGTGGCGGGTGGCACTTGCCGAGACGGGGCTGCTGGCGCCGCACTGGCCGAAGCCGTACGGGCGCGCCGCCACCCCGGCCGAGCAGTTGGTGATCGACCAGGAGCTCGCCGCGGCGGGTGTCGCGCGTCCCGACCTGGTCATCGGATGGTGGGCTGCGCCAACGATTCTCGAGCACGGAACCCCGGAGCAGATCGAACGCTTCGTACCTCCCACGTTGACCGGCGAGGTGTTCTGGTGCCAGCTGTTCAGTGAACCGGGCGCAGGTTCCGATCTCGCCTCACTGCGCATGAAAGCCGTTCGCGCCGAAGGTGCGGACGCGAGGAGCAATGGAAGGTCAGGTTGGCTTCTCACCGGGCAGAAGGTATGGACGTCGCGAGCGGACTGGGCCCAGTGGGGTGTGTGTCTCGCGAGAACGGACCCAGACGCTCCAAAACACAAGGGCATCACGTACTTCCTGGTCGACATGCGCTCTGAGGGCATCGACATCCGGCCGCTGCGCGAGATCACCGGCGACAACCTCTTCAACGAGGTGTTCTTCGATGACGTGTTCGTGCCCGACGAGATGGTCGTCGGAGACGTCAACGGTGGTTGGCCGCTCGCCCGCACCACGCTGGCCAACGAGCGGATCGCGATGGCCTCCGGCGGTGCCCTCGACAAGGGCATGGAGCATCTACTCGAAATCGTCGAGGGGCGTGACCTCGACGTCGCCGAACTCGACCAGCTCGGCGTTCTGATCGTGGCGGCTCAGGTGGGCTCGCTCCTCGATCAGCTGATCGCGAAGATGGCTCTTGGCGGCCATGATCCGGGTGCGCCGTCGAGTGTGCGCAAGCTGATCGGAGTGCG
Organism: Mycobacterium sp. AZCC_0083; assembly: GCF_014202335.1. GTDB lineage: Bacteria > Actinomycetota > Actinomycetes > Mycobacteriales > Mycobacteriaceae > Mycobacterium. Next base: position 294,963 of record NZ_JACHGP010000010.1, read on the forward strand.
TTACCGGCAGTCGCTCGCCGAGATCATCATGGAGTCCTACGCCGGATCCGGGATCGTCGATTCGCCCGACGTGCGGTACTTCCTCAACACCAGGTGCCTGTCCATCGCGGGCGGCACCGAACAGATCCTGCTCACCGTCGCAGGCGAACGGCTCCTCGGCCTGCCGCGTTAGTACGTGGTCTGCGCGCAGGCGCTCGGCGAGGTCAGGTTGACGTTCGCGTACACCACCTGGATGTACGAGCAGACGATGTAGTCGGCGTCGGTCTTCGGCTGGCCGGTGGACCAGTCGGTGGTGCGGGTGTTGCCGTGCAAGGTGAACTTCTCGGGCGGTCCGCCGTCGAAGTACACGGTGCTGAACTCAACCGGCCCAGCGGATTTGAACATCCTGGTGTTGGGGGCATCGAAGTCGGAGTCCAGGTAGACCAACTTGTTCATCGACCGCAGCGTGGTGTTCTGCTTAGCGTAGAACTGGGCAGGGAAACCGGTCGGACCGTCGGGCGTCAGCAGGTTCGCTGCCGACGTGAAGTAGCACTGGTTGTCGGCCTTCACGCAGTTGGCGGTGGTATGGATCTCCAGCGTGGTCACGTCGTCGATGGGGATCGACGCGGTGGCGGAGTTCTGCGCGGCCGCGGACACGGCCGTCGGCGCGACGAGGGCCATGGCGAGCCACGTCGCCGAGATCAGCGCGGCAGAGCAGGCAAACCGTTTCATGGTGCTCCCTCTTCAGGTCCGGCGAATGTTAGCCCGCGGCCTATTCGTCGTAGGTGACTTCGACCGAATCCGATGTTGGGTGGGATTGGCAGGCGAGGATCAAACCCTCGTCCAGGTCGGACTGTTCGAGCACGTCGTTGACGTGCATGTCGACGGTGCCGGATTTGACCAGCACCGCGCAGGCCCCGCAGTGCCCCTCGCGGCAGGAGAACGGTGCGTCCAGGCCCTTGTCGAGCAGCACGTCGAGGAGCTTGGCGTTGCGCGGCCAGCTGACCTCGTGGGTCTCACCGTCCAGCGTCACTACCGCCGTTGCGGGCCCCTCGTCGCTGTCGTCTTCCTCGATCACCACTGCGGCGAACGGGTCGGACTCCAGCGATTTGAAGACCTCGATGTGCACCCGCTCCGGTGCCGCACCTGCCGTTTTGAGGGCTTCCTCGGCGCCGGCCATGAACGGGCCAGGGCCGCAGACGAAGGCGTCCCGGCCCAGGTACTGCCCGATCAGACCGCCGAGCGCCACCGCGGTCGGCAAACCCTGAACCGTCTCGAGCCAGTGCACGACTGTCAGCCGGTCGGGGTACTTGGCCGCGAGATCGCGCAATGCCGCGGCGAAGATCACCGACTTCTCGTCGCGGTTGGCGTAGATCAACGCCACCTTGCCGCTGCCCTCGGACAGCGCCGACTTGAGAATCGCCATCATCGGGGTGATACCGCTGCCCGCGGCCAGCAGCAGGAAGTCGGTGTCCAGCGTCTTGGGCACGAACGTGCCCGACGGCGCCAGCACGTGGATCTTCATGCCGGGGTGCGCGTTGTCGCACAGCCAGTTCGATGCGTAGCCGCCGACGGTGCGCTTGACGGTGACGGTCAGCGCGTCGCCGGTGAACGGCGAGCTGCACAGCGAGTAGCAGCGGGCCACCGAGCCGGTGCGGTCGCTTGGCACCCGAAGGGTGAGGAACTGGCCTGGCGCGTAGCGCAGCCGGTCGGCCGGGATCGGCGGGGCGTCTGGTCCGTCGGGAACCTTGAAGACCAGTGAACGCACGTCGGCGGTCTCGTCGACGACATCTGCCACCTGCAGCTCGAGCACATGGCTGCCGAGCGGCTCATCCGTCACAGTCCGTACTTCCTCTCGTCGTACTTGCGCCTCAGAACTAGAACACGTTACAAAAATGCTCTTCCGCAGGTCTAGCGACCGTGGGATTGCCTTACTCGACACAAATCGTAACGTGTTCTAATCTTCTGACTAGTTCTCGATACTCTAGATATCTAGCCCCGCCGATCCTGGAGGCAAACCAGTGACGTCCATTGAACAACGTGACGTGCAGTCCGTCCTAGATGGCATCGATGATTTGTTGCCGCTCATCAGCAAGCGCGCCCAGGCCACGGAGGATCTCCGCAAGCTTCCCGACGAGACCGTCGCCGAGCTCGACGAGGTCGGTTTCTTCAAACTGCTGCAGCCCGAACAGTGGGGCGGACTGCACTGCGACCCTGCCGTGTTCTACGAGGCGGTGCGCCGGCTGGGCAGCGCATGTGGCTCCACCGGTTGGGTCGGCTCGATCCTCGGCGTGCACAACTGGCACCTTGCGCTGTTCGACCAGAAGGCTCAGGACGAGGTCTGGGGCGACGACCCGACCGTCCGCATCTCGTCGTCCTACGCCCCGATGGGCGCGGGCACCGTAGTCGACGGCGGCTACCTCGTCAGCGGCTCGTGGAACTGGTCATCGGGCTGCGATCACGCCACGTGGGCCTTCCTCGGTGGTCCGGTCATCAAGGACGGCCGTCCCGTCGACTTCGGCAGCTTCCTGATCCCCCGCTCCGAGTACCGCATCGACGACGTCTGGCACGTGGTCGGCCTTCGCGGTACCGGCAGCAACACGGTGGTGGTCAAGGACGTGTTCGTGCCGTCGCACCGGTTCCTGTCCTACAAGTCGATGAACGACCGCACCGCCGGTGGCCTGCAGAACAACACCGACCCGGTGTACAAGATGCCGTGGGGCACCATCCATCCGACGACCATCTCGGCGCCGATCGTCGGCATGGCCTATGGCGCCTACGCCGCCCACGTCGAGCACCAGGGCAAGCGGGTGCGCGCCGCATTCGCGGGGGAGAAGTCCAAGGACGATCCGTTCGCGAAGGTCCGCATCGCGGAGGCGGCCAGCGACATCGACGCCGCGTGGCGCCAGCTGATCGGCAACGTCAGCGACGAGTACGCGTTGCTCAAGGAGGGCAAGGAGATTCCGTTCGAGCTGCGTGCCCGCGCGCGTCGCGACCAGGTGCGCGCCACCGCCCGCTCGATCTCGTCCGTCGATCGGCTGTTCGAAGCATCGGGTGCCACCGCACTGAACAACGACGCTCCCGTGCAACGGTTCTGGCGTGATGCCCATGCCGGGCGAGTGCACGCCGCCAACGAGCCGGAGCGCGCCTACCTCATCTTCGGCAACAACGAGTTCGGGCTGCCGCCCCAGGACACGATGGTCTGATGACTCAGTCTTTATCGACGCCCGAACAAGTCGTAACGTTCGAATCCACCTCGCGCTACGCGCAGGTCCGCATCGGGGCGAGCGAAGCGACGGGAGAAGCCCGTGACATGCGCCTGCACTACCACGAAGCGGGCGTTGGGAATTCCGAGACGGTGGTGTTGCTGCACGGTGGCGGACCCGGCGCGTCGAGCTGGTCGAACTTCTCCCGCAACATCGCGGTGCTGGCGCAGCAGTTTCACGTGCTCGCCGTCGATCAGCCCGGCTACGGGCACTCCGACAAGCACACCGAACACGAGCAGTACAACCGCTACAGCGCCACCGCGCTGCTGAACCTGTTCGACCATCTCGGCATCGAACGGGCTGCGCTGGTAGGTAATTCGCTCGGCGGAGGCACCGCGGTGCGGTTCGCCCTCGACAACCCGAAACGTGCCGGCCGGCTGGTGTTGATGGGCCCCGGCGGACTGAGCGTGAACCTATTCGCGCCCGACCCGACAGAGGGCGTCAAACTGCTCGGCAAGTTCACCGTCGATCCCACGCGCGAGAACATGGAGAAGTTCCTGCGCATCATGGTCTTCGACCAGAAGCTCGTCACGCCAGAGCTGATCGACGAACGGTTCGCCATCGCCAGCCAGCCCGAGTCGCTTGCCGCCGCCAAGGCGATGGGAAAGTCGTTCGCAGGCCCCGACTTCGAGCTCGGCATGATGTGGCGTGAGGTGTACAAACTGCGCCAGCCGGTGCTGCTGATCTGGGGCAGGGAGGATCGGGTCAACCCGCTCGACGGCGCCCTGGTGGCACTCAAGCAGATCCCGCGCGTGCAACTTCACGTGTTCGGGCAGTGCGGGCACTGGGCTCAGCTGGAGAAGTTCGAGGAATTCAACAAACTGACCGCCGATTTCTTGAGCGGATCCAAGGGGGCCTGATCATGAGCATGAAGTCCCTTGGCTACCTGCGCATCGAGGCCACCGACGTGGGGGCCTGGCGCGAGTACGGCCTCAAGGTGCTCGGCATGGTCGAGGGCAAGGGTACGACCGACGGTGCGTTGTATCTGCGGATGGACGAGTTCCCTGCCCGTCTGATCATCGTCCCCGGTGAGCACGACCGGCTGATCCAATCCGGCTGGGAGACAGCCAATGCCGCGGAACTGCAGGACATCCGCAAGCGGCTCGACGTCGAGGGCACGCCGTACAAGGAGGCCACGGCCGCGGAACTCGCCGAACGCCGGGTCGACGAGATGATCAGGTTCGACGACCCCTCCGGCAACACCCTGGAGGTGTTCCACGGCGCCGCGCTGGAACACCGCCGTGTCGTCAGCCCGTACGGGCACAAGTTCGTCACCGAGGAGCAGGGGCTCGGCCACGTGGTGCTGACCACGAAGGACGACGTCGAGTCGCTGCACTTCTACCGCGACGTCCTCGGCTTCAAGCTGCGCGACTCGATGCGGCTGCCACCGCAACTCGTCGGAAGGCCTGCCGACGGCCCTCCTGCGTGGCTGCGCTTCTTCGGCGTCAACCCGCGTCATCACAGCCTGGCGTTCATGCCGGGTGAGACCCCAAGCGGCATAGTCCATCTGATGCTGGAGGTCGGGGAAAGCGACGACGTCGGCCTGTGCCTCGATCGTGCGCTGCGCCGCAAGGTGCCGATGTCGGCCACGCTCGGCCGCCACGTCAACGACAAGATGCTGTCGTTCTACATGAAGACCCCTGGCGGCTTCGACATCGAATTCGGTTGTGAAGGACTCGAAGTCGAGGACGACGACTGGATCGCGAGAGAGAGCACCGCGGTCAGCCTGTGGGGCCACGACTTCACCATCGGCTTCAAGTAGCCCGGTATGCCTGAGCCGATCGATCCGCGCACGTTCCGCCACGTGCTTGGGCAGTTCTGCACGGGCATCACCATCATCACGACGGTGCACGACGACGTGCCCATTGGTTTTGCCTGCCAGTCGTTCGCGGCGCTGTCGCTCGATCCGCCGCTGGTGTTGTTCTGCCCGACCAAGATGTCGCGGTCTTGGCAGGCGATCGAAGCCAGCGGCAAGTTCTGCGTCAACGTCCTGCACGAGAATCAGAAGGACGTCTCGGCCCGGTTCGGCTCGAAGGAGCCCGACAAGTTCGGCGGAATCGACTGGAGCCCTTCGGCGCTCGGCTCACCAGTGATCGACGGCACGCTCGCGCACATCGACTGCTCGGTGAACTCGGTGCACGACGGTGGCGATCACTTCGTGGTGTTCGGGGCGGTGCACTCGCTTTCCGAGATCCCGAAGAAGAAGCCAAGGCCGCTGCTGTTCTACCGCGGCGAGTACACCGGCATCGAACCGGACAAGACCACGCCTGCGCAGTGGCGCGATGACCTCGAGGCCTTCATCACCACCACCACCGCCGACACCTGGCTTTAGATACACCCGTTCGCGCAGATGTCCGCCGGGGGCGGTACCTCCGCCGGGGGTGGTGGCTCCGGTAGTGGCGGGGCTGGATCCACCGGTGGCTGCTGCTGGGTGAGGTCGATGTCGCCCTCGAGGTCGGGCGCGATCGGGACGAACCGGCAGATGAAGCTGACCGAGAATTCGCAAGGATTGTCGCCGGGGTCGGCGCTCGCTGGGACCGCAAGGAGCACAGCCGCCCCGATGGCACTCACCGCGGCGATCACCGACCTCTTCAACATGGAATCACCTTACTCATGCCCGCGTAGCCCTGTGGCCTCGGTCATATTCCGTCGACCGGATGTCACGGTCGACGCCGCAGTTGATGGAAGACCTGCCGATCTCGCGCGTCGGTGACGTTCAGCGGCCCGGTCCGTCCCCTGTGCGTTCGAGCCGCACGTCCAGCGTCAAATCGCCTGGGCACCCGCCCGTCCGCACGGTGCGCTGGGTGCCGGTCAGCAACATGATCGGATCCGGAACCGGTTGCGGCAGTGCGAATTCCCCCGTCAACACCGACGTACCAGGAGCACCGTTGTCGCATGGCGAGTCGTCAGGTGCGCTGGTGGACGTCCACTTGCCGTCGGCGAAGGTCAGCACCAGCAGGGCCGCCGAGGTCGGCTCGACCAGGTAGCTCAGGCAGTGCTCACCGCTGCGCACGCAACGGGTGTTTCCGCTGTAGGTCGATGGTGGGTACACCTCGCCGGTCTGCGGGTTGGTCTGGGTCAGGACGTAGTCACCCCACAGTGCCGAACCGGGGGACGACGCGCGCGGCTCCTCGGCGGTTGGATCGCCGACCGCGACACCAGCGTCGGCGTCGCCGGTGCGCGACACCGTGACTGACTGCGTCGAGTTGTGGCATGCGCCGCCAACCGACGACCTGTTGGTGTACGCGCCGACCAGCGTGCCGTCGGGTCTGGGCTCCAGCGTGTACGTCTGCCAGCCCTGGACGTCGATCGGATCACCGTTGGGGGTCGTGCACTGCGACGGCACCTCCCGAACCGACACCCAGCGGCCGTCGACCATGTCGAAGACCATCTTCGGTGGGCGTGGGTCCTCGGCGTCTGGCGGCGCGACTTCTGTTGCGGTGGCGATGCATCCGGCGTCGACGCAGCTGGATCTGGTCACCCATTTGACGGTGGCGGCGGTGTCGGGAACTTCGACGCCTTGCACGGTGGTCCGCAGACCGAGTTGAGCGCTGAACGTGCCATCGAACGACGACCCCGTAGACGGCGGAGCCTGAGGAGGCTGCGGGGACGTGCAGGACGCAAGCACCAGGCACGCCGCAGCGGCGCAGGCCCAGGCTCGCGTCCTGGTCGTCACGACGACGCGACCCCGAGCACGAACTCGATGATGGTGTCCGACACCGCTTGGTGGGTGACGTCGTTGAGGATGTCGTGGCCGCCGCCGTCGATCTCAATGAGCGACAGCGGTTCGACCTGCTCGGCGTAGGCCTTCAGCGCCCCGACCGGAGCTATCGGATCGTTGGCGCCGTGGACCGCGAGCGTTGGCACGGCCAGCGTAGGCAGCCTCGCTCCGAAGGTGTCCCAGCCCCTGTCCAACTCGCGCGCGAGTGGTCCGCCGTCCGCGTCGACGAAGGCCAGCGGGTCGTTTTCCATCAAATCGAGGTAGAACGGGTCGGCCGACAGCTGGCTCGGCGCGATCTCGAACGTGCTGTCGGCGTCGACCAGTCCGGGGACCGGGACCAATGGTGCACCCGAGATCACCCCGGCGCGGTACTTGCCGGGGTTGTCGATGAGATTCCACAGGGTGGCGACGGCCCCGAACGAATGGCCCTGCAGGACAAGGGGAATGCCCGGAGTCTCGGCCTTGGCCAGGGCGGCGAGCTGGTCGGCAAGGCCGACGCTGGCCTCGATCGAACCGAAGTCGCCGCGCTCGCCTGGGCTGAGCCCGTGTCCGAACTGGTCGACGGCCCACAGGTCGATGTCCGCGGCGTTCAGCGCGAAGCCGTACCGGTGGTAGACGCCGGTGTGCTCGCCGAAGCCGTGCAGGAAGATCACCACGGCGCGTGGGTTGGCGGCCGCCCAGTGCCGGTAGTACGCCTTGCCGTCATCGGTGTCCAGGAATGGCATGACCCGACTGCACCAGGTGAACCCGTGTCCGCGCAAGAGATCTGCTCATGGTGTGCCCATGAGGGCGTCCCGCTGCTCCTCCATCCTGGCGCGGATCGCGGCGACGACAGCGGACACCTCGGGCCTGCGCAACGTATCCGGCCTTGTCACCAGCCAGTAGGTCAACTGAATTGCGACCGCGTCGGGCAGCACTCGGATCAGGTCGTCGTGCCGGTCGGCCATGAAGCACGGCAACAGACCCAGCCCGGCCGAGGCCCTTGTCGCCTCCACGTGCACGAAGACGTTCGTGGAGGTGACGGACTCCCGCATCGTCGGCGCGAAGCTGCGGGCCAGGTCGAGATCGTCGACCTGCAGCATCGAGTCGATGAAGTAGACCAATGGGTGCCCTGCCAGGTCGTTCCGCGATACCGGGGTGCCGTGCTCGATGAGGTAGTCGGCCGAACCGTACAAACCCAGCCGGTAATCGCCGAGCCGGATGGCCTCTGCGCGGTGCACCTGGGGTTCGCCGACAACCACCTCGATGTCGAGGCCGGACCGCTGCTGCGTCGCGCGCCGTGTCGCGGTGACGATCTCGACGGCCACCTTTGGGTGGCGTTTCTGTACGGCGGCCGCGGCTGGCGCGGCGACGTAGGCGCTGAAGCCGTCCGTCGCCGACATCCGCACGACGCCTTCGAGCGCCCGGCCGCCCGCCGAATCCGCGGATAGCGAGCGCACGGCGGATTCCACGGCCTCGGCGGCGGCCAGTGCGTCGCGGCCGAGGTCGGTGAGCTCCCAGCCACCTGCCACCCTGGCGAGGAGCCGGCCGCCGATGGACCGTTCCAGTGCGGCGATGCGGCGCGAGATGGTGGTGTGGTTGATGCCGAGTTCCTCGGCGGCGGTCACGTAGCGGCCGGATCGGCCGACCGCGAGCAGGACCAGCAGGTCGTCGGCGCTGGGCCGGTTGCCCTGAGTCATGTATGCATTTTTGCAGATCGGTGCTGCATGTTTGATCATTGCGGTCGAAGGGAATGTGCGTCGATACTCAGACAGCCTGTGGCGGGCATCACAATCCATGGAGGAGCTCGGCGATGAGTACACCCACGGGTCTGCGGCGGGTGGTCGCGGCATCGATGGCGGGCACGGTCGTGGAGTGGTACGAGTTCTTCCTCTACGGCACCGCGGCCACTCTGGTGTTCAGCAAGGTGTTCTTCTCGGCGGGCACCAGCGAACTCGACGCGATTCTCGCAGCGTTCGTGACCTACGCCGTCGGCTTCGCAGCGCGACCGCTCGGCGGCATCGTGTTCGGACACTACGGCGACAAGTACGGCCGCAAGAAACTGCTCCAGTTCTCGCTGCTGCTGGTCGGCGCGGCCACGTTCCTGATGGGTTGTCTGCCGACGTTCGGTCAGATCGGCTATTGGGCGCCCGCGCTGCTCGTCGTGTTGCGCTTCATCCAGGGCTTCGCCGTCGGCGGCGAGTGGGGCGGCGCCGTGCTTCTGGTGGCCGAGCACAGCCCCAACAAGGAGCGCGGCTTCTGGGCCAGCTGGCCACAGGCCGGGGTTCCCGCGGGCAACATGCTCGCCACTGTGGTCCTGCTGGTGCTGACGGGGACGCTGTCCGCCGACTCCTTCCTGTCCTGGGGTTGGCGTGTCGCGTTCTGGCTGTCCGCGGTGGTGGTGCTGGTCGGCTACTACATCAGGACCAAGGTCACCGATGCGCCGATCTTCGTTGCGGCGCAACGAGAGGCCGAGCAGATCAAGGCGACGTCGTTCAGTGTCGTCGAGGTGCTCAAGCGCTACCCGCGAGGCGTCTTCACCGCGATGGGTCTGCGGTTCGGCGAGAACATCATGTACTACCTGGTGGTCACGTTCTCCATCACCTATCTGAAGGTGCAGGTGGGCGCAAACACCAGCTCGATCCTGTGGTACCTGCTGGTCGCCCACGCGGTGCACTTCGCGGTCATCCCGCTGGTGGGCAGGCTCGCCGACCGTTACGGCAGGCGGCCGGTGTACTTCGTGGGTGCCGCACTCGGCGCCAGCTGGGGATTCTTCGCCTTCCCGATGATGAACAGCGGGAACTACGTGGTCATCACGGCCTCGGTCACTCTCGGCCTGATGATCCACGCGATCATGTACGCGCCCCAGCCGGCGATCATGGCGGAGATGTTCCCAACTCGGATGCGTTATTCCGGTGTGTCCCTTGGCTATCAGGTCACCTCGATCGTGGCGGGCTCGCTGGCGCCGATCATCGCGGTGAAGCTGCTGGAGATCTACGACTCGTCGGTGCCGATCGCGGTGTACCTGGCCGTGGCTTGTGCCATCACTCTCGTCGCGGTGCTGTTCACCCGCGAGACCAAGGGCATCGACCTGAAGTCCCTCGACGTCGCCGACGCCGACGAGATGGCCGATCGGCGTCAGGCCGCGGTCGGATGACCGACCTGGCCGGCCGCACCGCCCTGGTCACCGGCGGTGCGAGCGGGATCGGCGCGGCCTGTGCGCGGGAACTCGCAGGCAGGGGTGCCGCCGTTGTCGTAGCCGACGTGGACGAAGGGGCGGCCAAGGCGCTCGCGAAGGAGATCGGTGGAAGTGCCTGGGCGATAGACCTTCTCGACGTGGGTGCCCTCGAGGAGCTGGTGCTGGAGACCGACGTCCTCGTCAACAATGCGGGCGTGCAGTGCGTCGCCCCGATCACCGAGTTCAGCCCGGAGCGCTTCCGATCGATGCTCGCGTTGATGGTCGAGGCGCCGTTCCTGTTGATCCGTGCCGCATTGCCGCACATGTTCGCGCAGCGGTTCGGCCGGATCGTCAACGTCTCGTCGGTGCACGGCATTCGGGCCTCCGAGTACAAGGTGGCTTACGTGACGGCCAAGCACGGCCTTGAGGGGCTGTCCAAGGTGACTGCGCTTGAAGGCGGGCCGCACGGCGTCACAAGCAACTGCGTCAACCCCGGTTACGTCCGAACCCCGTTGGTGGCCAAGCAGATCGCCGACCAGGCCCGCACCCACGGTGTCCCCGAGCAGGAGGTCGTCGAGACGATTCTGCTGTCCGAAAGTGCGATCAAGCGGCTGGTGGAACCCGAGGAGGTCGCGGCTCTGGTGGGCTTTCTGGCCTCACCGGATGCCGGCATGGTGACTGGCGCGTCGTACACGATGGATGGTGGCTGGAGTGCACGGTAGCAGCCGGGTATCGTCCACTTCTGCGTCATGGCTGTGGCTACGCGCGTCGTGAGCGACCCTGCTGCAGAACTCGCGCTGGTGATCTACTCCGCGGGCGGCAGTTGGCGCGGCCCACCAGCTTCGCGCAACTCACCGGGGCCGTCGTGTTCGAGCAGCTCGACCTGCGGCTCGCGACCGGGCATGCGGCTCAACGACGCCCGCTCCGATTGAGCTGCGCGCCCCGATTGAACAGCGGGCTTCGCCTCGGTGACTGTGGATCCGAGCTGCCGCGGCTGCTCTGTAGTCTCCTCGGAGTTGACGGTCACCTTGTGGGTGCGCTTGAGCAGGAACGTGATCTCCTCGACCTCTTCGAACACCTGCCTTGCGGCCCGCAGCGGTTGGGTTGTGGTGTCGACCGCGCGGGCGACGAACGGTGGCACTAGCGGACGAAGCCAGCGAGCGGCGGCCTTGGTGACGTCCGGAATCGTCGGGATCAGCGACCCGCTACGCGGTTCAACCGCACCGCCCGATTCGACCAGTGCAGGCAGGTTCTCCGTTGTCTCCGCGGCGGCGGGCAATTCGGCCTGAGCCGCTTCGGCGTCCACGGGCTCCCGCTGCGCAGCCACCTGGACCGGGCCATCGAGTGCGTCGATGACCCGACGGCGATGGTGCTCGCGGTCGATCTCGGTCTGTGCCTCAACGGCCAATCGAGCGTTTGCGAGCTGCTGGTCGGCCCACATGATTTCGGTGGCCGCGCGCACCTCGGCACGTTTGACGGCAATCGCCGTGTCTGCCAGGAGCTCCGCGCGATCACGCTCGGCGCGGGCGGCCGCGCCGCGATCGTCGGTCGTCTCGCCGCGCCACGACTTGAAGATCAGCGGCAGCAGGCTGAGCAACGCGAAGAACACGAGCGTGAACAACCGCAGCAGGAGCGCGCCGACGTTGGAGAACGTGTAGGCGTTCATCGCGACCCAGCGTGCTCCGAGGCCATGATTCGCTCCCGTCGCCACGGTCGCGCGGGCCTGCGCGAGCCCCTGCTCGGCGTTGGCGATCTTCGAGTCCAGCTCGGGTGCACCGCGGTCACGTGCGGCTTCGGCGGTACCTAACTCCCGCTGGGCGTCTGCGAGAAGCTCCTTCGCCGTTCGGGTTTCGGGTCCGGCACCAGGTACGCCTGTGATGCGCGTCTGGGGGCATGCCGGTGACGGGTTGTACTCGCAGCGTGCGACGACCAACGCCTCGTCACGATCCGCTCGTGCACTTTCGACCGCGGCGTCGAGCGCAGTCCGGGCGCCACGCGTCTGGTCGAGATCGGCTGAGGCCTGCGCGACGGCGGGCACGGCGAGAGCGGCGCGTGCGGTCTGCTCGTCGAGGCGGCGATCGATCGTGCTGCCGAAGAGGACGAGCGCGGCGAGCTCGCTGACGACCGCCCCGACCGCAATCGCGACCACGCCGCGTCCCACGACGCTGCGCCAGCGTGTCGGGCCGGTCGCAACCGCGCGGATGACCGCGCCGACAAGGAGCCCGAAGAGGAGGGTCAACGGAAGGATGGCAAGCACCGGCCAGCTTGTCGATCCCGCGACGGCGAGGGTCGCGACGAGCCACGCCAGGGCGGCATCGAGCACGACGACCACGCCGGTGATCACGTTGATGGACCGCTCGTGGACTTCGTCAGCGGACATGGGGGACTCCAATCATCTCTGGTGTTCTCCGAGGTGACGGGGTGTCGAGCCATCGCGCCGATGCGATGCATGGATCCTCTCACAGCCGCGCGGGCACGACGAACCGGTGAGTGCCCGCTAACCGACCGTGGTCAACCAGGGACCCATCCGGCGGAGCGCCTCCGCGATGTCGCTCCTCGGGCCGGCGAACGACAATCGCACGTAGGCACCGCCATGTACGGTGTCGAAGTCGATGCCGGGTGCAATTGCAACGCCGGTGTCGCCCAACAGCTTTGCGCAGAACTGCAGTGAATCGGTGGAGAAGTCCGAGATGTCGGCGTAGACGTAGAACGCGCCGTCCGCGGGGGCGAGCCGGCCGAGACCCATCTCTGGCAGCCCGCGCAGCAACAGTTCACGGTTGACCGCGTACTGCTTGACCAGCGCGTCGGCCTCCACGATCGATTCCGGCGCGAACGCGGCAACGGCTGCCTTCTGCGGCAGCGTGGGCGGGCAGATCGAGAAGTTCCCCGTCAGGCGGTCGACGGCGCGCAGCAGCGGTCGCGGCACCAGCAGCCAGCCCAGCCGCCAGCCGGTCATCGCGAAGTACTTCGAGAAGCTGTTCACCACGATGGCGTCGCGCGACGTCTCCCATGCGCAACTCGTCTGCGGCGCACCGGGATACACCAGACCGTGGTAGATCTCGTCGCTGATCAACTGCACGCCGGAGTCGGCGCACCACGTCGCGATGGCGGCCAGATCGGCCGGTGGGATCACCGTTCCGGTCGGGTTGGCCGGGCTGGCGATCACCACGCCCTTGATGGGTGGGTCGATCGCCGCGAGCATCTCGACCGTCGGCTGGAAGCGGGTGTCGGGCCCGCATGGGACCTCGACCACCTCACAGCCAAGCGCCGACAGGATGTTGCGGTAACAGGGGTAGCCGGGGCTGGTCACGGCGACGCGATCACCGACGTCGAAGCTCGCAAGGAACGCCAGCAGGAAGCCGCCGGTCGATCCGGTGGTGACCACGACGTCGTCGGGCTCGACGGTGATGCCGTGCCGGTCGGCGTATGACCCGGCGATCGCCTCGCGCAGTTCGTGAATCCCCAGCGCCACGGTGTACCCGAGGTTGTCGTTGGCCAGCGCGTCGGCTGCGGCCGCACGAATCGGCGCGGGTGCCTTGGCGCCAGGCTGCCCGGCCGACAGATTGACCAGGTCGCCGTGCGACCGCTGGCGCTCGGCCGCGGCCAGCCACACGTCCATCACGTAGAACGGCGGAATCCCCGCGCGCAGCGCCACGCGATCATTCACCCGAGCCAGGCTAGACGGTCGCGCGCAGGACCATGTCGATCAGCCCTGGAAACCGTGTGTCGAGTTCAGGGCGCCGCAGCCAGAGGTACTTGCGCCTGCCCTCTTCACGCTCGCCGATGACCCCGGCCAGGGCCAGCGTCCTGATGTGATGGCTCGCGGTGGATTTCGTCACCGGGACCTCGAGCTCGCCGCAGGCCATTGCACCTGTGCACGCCGCGAGTTGGCGCACGATTGCCACGCGGACCGGATCGGCCAGCGCTTGAAGGACCGACATGCCGTCGATGTCTGGTGTGCCGCGAATGTGACCTCCACCCAAAAGTGATTGTTCGATAATCATCGAACAGTAGCATTCAGAGGGAAAGTGATCGAGAAGATGGCCGCTGCATACCTCATTCACGTCGACCCGGAGTCCGGATACGGAGATCCCGACGGAATGGCCCAATACAACGCCCATGTGGGTGCGATCATCGAGTCGTTCGGCGGTGCCTACCACCTGCGCCACAAGAAGTCTCGCGTGCTCGAAGGCGACTGGAGTCCTGACTTCATCACGCTGATCGAGTTTCCCTCGATGAGCAAGCTCCTCGAATTCTACGAGTCCGAGGAGTACCGGCCGTGGCTTGACGTGCGCAAGAACGCCGGTGCCGGCAGGATCGTCGTCTTCGAAGGCGGCGCGCCGGATTACCCGTCAGGTTAGAGCACCTCGGCTTCGAGGCGGCGCAGATGCTCACGAGGCGGCCCGAGCAGTTGCGCGCTGCCGTGTGCACGCTTGAAGTACAGCTGGATGTCGTGCTCCCAGGTGATCGCGATGCCGCCGTGCATCTGGACGGCCTCGGCCGCGACGGCACTGAACGCCTCGCTGGCCGCAATCCTGGCCAGCGCCGCCGACGTCGGCATCGGGTCCGCGACCGCGTCGTCGACCACCGCACGCGCCGCCTGCACCTTGACGTAGAGGTCGGCCATCCGGTGCTTGAGTGCCTGGAAGCTGCCGATCGGCCTGCCGAACTGAACCCGGTCCTTGGTGTACGCCACCGTCAGGTCCAGGCAGCGACTTGCGGCGCCGATCTGCTCGGCGGCCATCAGGATCGCTGCGGCGTCGGCCAGTCCGGGGTCGGCTCCGATGGCGATGGTGTCGCCTGGCTCGACCCGCGCCAGCCTGCGGGTGGGATCCATGGTGGCGGCCGGATGAGCGACGACGTTCGTCCAGCGGGTCAGCGTGCCATCCTGCACGCCGATCACCACGTCGGCGACGTCGCCGTTGAGCACGTAGTTGGGATCGAAGACGACGGCGCCGATCGACGTGCCCTCGGCGAGCTTCTCAAGGGCATCGGCGTCGGGTTCATCGGCGGCCACCAGGGCCAGCTCGGCCAGCGTGGTGCCGAGCAGCGGCGTCGGCACCAGACCCTTGCCGAGCTCCTCGAGCACCACGGCGGCGTCGCCGAGTTCGCCGCCCGCACCGCCCAGTTCCTCGGGCACGACGAGCGCTGCCGCACCGACCTGCTCGCACAACAACTTCCACAGCGACTCGTCGTAACCGCGTTCCGAGGCCATGGCCTCGCGCACCGCGGCGGGAGAGGCGTGCTTCTCGATCAGCGCGGCGACGGTGTCGCGCAACAGATCCCGTTCGTCACTCATGTCAGGCCCTCCAATCCGTCGAGAACCCTGCGACGGTGCCAGCTCGGGTCGCCCCACGCCGAGTGCAGCGCCTGCACCCGCAAAAGCAGAAGGGACAGGTCGTGCTCCTGGGTGAAGCCGATGGCGCCGTGCGTCTGCAGCGACGAGCGCGCCGAAAGCAACGCCGCATCCGACGCGGCGGCCTTCGCGGCGCTGACGTCGCGCGCGGTGTTCGGCGACCCGTCGGCGAGCGACAGCGCAGCGGCGTAGACGAGTGGCCGGGCCAACTCGACCGCGATGTAGACGTCGGCCAGCTTGTGCTTGATCGCCTGGTAGGAGCCGATCACGCGGCCGAACTGGCTGCGCTGCTTGGCGTATTCCACCGACGCGTCCAGCATGGCTTGGCCTGCGCCGATCAACTGGGCCGCGGTGACAAGCGCACCGAACTCGAAAGCCCGTGCGGTATCGGCCTTCTGCGCCTCGCCGACCGTGGTGACGTCGAACAGCCGGCGCGCCGGGTCCACGGACTGGTGCTGCTCACCTGCGGCGCCGTCGCTGACCTCGCCGTCGCCCGCGACCAGGATCAGGCCTGCGGTGTCGGCATCGACGGCCCTCGGCGCGTGCGGCCGCAGCGCGACCGTCGCGATCAGTTCACCCGATGCCAGCCCGGCGCTGCGCTCGCCCTGGCCGGCCAGTAGAACCGGTGCCACGGCGATGGATTCGGCGACGGGGCCGGGTACACCCCAGTAGCCAAGTCGCTCGGTGGCCACCACCAGGTCGACGGGGTGCGCGCCGATACCGTCGAACTCCTCGGCCACCGCCAGCGCGGTCACACCGAGATCGCTCAGCGTGGCCCACAGCTTGCGGCCGGGACCGGTATCGCCAGCCGACCATGCCCGTACCGCGGCAGGCACGTCGGCGGATCCGAGTGCCGCGTCGATGCTTGCGGCGAAGTCGCGCTGCTGTTCGTCGATCTCGAAGTTCACTGTGTCTTCCCTGCCTGCTCCGCCTTCTCGCGGGGCAGCCCGAGTAGCCGCTCGGCGATGATGTTTCGCTGAATCTCGTTGGTGCCGGCGTAGATCGGACCGCCCAACGCGAACAGCAGCCCGTCGGTCCAATTGTAGGATTCCTCCTCGCGTCCGGGGAAATCCGCGAGCTCGGCATCTGCGCCGCGCAGGTCGAGTGCGGTCTGGTGCAGCGCGACGTCGAGCTCCGACCAGAACACCTTGGTGACCGACGACTCCGCGCCAAGCTCACCACCGCCGGCAAGCCGCGTCACGGTGCCGAACGTGTGCAGTCGGTAGGCCTGCGCCTTGATCCAGGCATCGGCGACGCGGTCGGCGTAGGCGGGGTCCGGATCGGCCTGCCACAGCTTGACCAGCCGCTCGGCCGGTGCGACGAAGCGGGCCGGGCTGCGCAGCGACATGCCGCGCTCGTTGCTCGAGGTGCTCATGGCAGCGCGCCAACCTTCGTTCGCCTCGCCGATCACGTCCTCGTCGGGTACGAAGACGTCGTCGAGGAAGATCTCGCCGAACCCGGTGTCCCCGCCGAGCTGCGCGATCGGGCGCACCGTGATGCCGTCGGCCCTCAAGTCGAACATGAAGTACGTCAGGCCCCTGTGGCGCTGCGCATCCGGGTCCGACCGGAACAGCCCGAATGCCCTCTCGCCGAACGGAGCCCGCGAACTCCAGATCTTCTGGCCGTTGAGCTTCCAGCCGCCGTCGGCCCTGGTGGCCGTCGAACGCAGCGAGGCAAGGTCGCTGCCCGACTCGGGTTCCGACCAGGCCTGCGCCCAGATCTCCTCGCCGCTGGCCATCTTGGGCAGGACCCGATCCAGCTGCTCCTTCGTACCATGCGCGAACAGCGTCGGCGCCAACATCGACGTTCCGTT
This sequence comes from Mycobacterium sp. AZCC_0083, assembly GCF_014202335.1. Taxonomy (GTDB): domain Bacteria; phylum Actinomycetota; class Actinomycetes; order Mycobacteriales; family Mycobacteriaceae; genus Mycobacterium. The sequence continues at coordinate 312,255 of NZ_JACHGP010000010.1, forward strand.
GGCGCTGGCCCGGCCCGGTGCGCCTGCGCGGAAGTACTCCTCTTCGTACACGATCCACTGCAACAGGGTGGCGTCCCGCCCGCCGTACTCCTTCGGCCATGCGATCACCGAAAGACCGGCGTCGAACAGCACCTTGTCCCAGTGCCGGTGCTGTTCGAAGCCCTCGGCGGTGTCGTATGACTTCGTCGGGAATGCAGACGTGTTGGCGGACAAGAAGTCACGGACTTCGGCCCGGAACTGCTCTGTCGCGTCGTCGAAGGTCAGGTCCATCAGGCTCTTTCTCGTAACAGTGGCTTGACCACCTTGCCGCCTGGGTTGCGGGGCAGCACGTCGAGGAACTCCACCGATTGTGGGGTCTTGAACTTAGCCAAATGCTCACGCGTGTAGGCGATCACGGTCTTCTCGTTGAGGCTCACTCCCGGCTTGGTCACGACGAACGCCTTGCCGACCTCACCGAGCCGCTCGTCGGGCACACCGATGACCGCGGACTCGGCGACGCCATCCAGCCGGGCGAGCACCTGCTCGACCTCGGCCGGGTAGACGTTGAAACCGCCGCTGATGTACATGTCCTTGAGCCGATCGGTGATGCGCAGGTTGCCCTTCTCGTCGAGGGTTCCGATGTCACCGGTGTGCAGCCAGCCGTCTGCGTCGATCGCTGCCGCGGTGGCTTTCGGGTCGTCGAGGTAGCCCTGCATGACGTTCGGGCCACGCAGCAGAACTTCACCGGTCTCGTCGGCGATGGCGAGCTCGAAGTCGGCGATCGGCCGTCCGCTGGTGGTCGCCACAGTCTCCGCGTCATCGTCGGCCCGGCACATGGTGCCGAATCCGCTTGCCTCCGTGAGGCCGTAGGCGGTGAGCACGATGTCGATGTCCAGCTCGGTCTGCATCCGCTCGATCAGCACCACCGGAATCGTCGCCGCACCGGTGACCGCGAACCGCAGCGAGGTCAGGTCGTAGTCGGCGCGTTTGGGATGGTCGAGGAGCACCTGGTAGATGGTCGGGGGCCCTGGTAACACCGTGATGCGGTGTTCCTGCACCGCGCGCATCGCGCCCTCGGGGTCGAACGTCAGCTGGGGGATCAGCGTCGCGCCCGTCTGAAGGCAGGCCAGGATGCCCGCCTTGTAGCCGAAGTTGTGGAAGAACGGGTTGATGCACAGGTAGCGGTCGTCGCTGGTGAGTTGACCGCACGCGGCCCACGCCGCAGGCGCGTCGAGCGACTGCCGATGCGAGCACAGCACGCCCTTGCTGCGACCCGTCGTCCCCGAGGTGAACAGGATGTTGGCGACGTCATCGGGGGACAGGGCGGCGGCACGGGCGTCCACTGCGGCGAGATCCGTGCCGCGGGCCACGAATTCGTCCCATGATGTCGCCGCGCCCGCATCGCCTTTTTGAACGGGGACCCGCACGATGTGTCGCAGCGCGGGCAGCGTTGCGCGGTCGAGTTCGGTGGTTCGGTCGGAGCCGAGGAATCGACCCATGGCGATGAGGAGTGGTGCATCGGTGCGGGCCAGGATGTCGGTGGCCTCGGTGGCGGTGTAGCGGGTGTTCAGGGGTACCACGGCGGCGCCGGCGTAGTGCGCTGCCAGGCACGCGACCACCCAATGCCAGGTGTTCGGCGACCAGATCGCCACCCGGTCGCCTGCGTTCACGCCAAGGTCGATGATCGCCGCGGCGGCCTGCCTGACCTCGGCGTGGAGCTGCGCGAACGTCAACCGGCGGTCCTCGGTGACCAGTGCGTCGTGGTCGGAGAAGCGGTCGGCGATCTCGTCCAGGACCTGTGGAATGGTCCGTGGCTCGCTGCTCATGGATGCTCCTCTAACAAAGCAAGTGCTTGGTAGGTTAGCCTACAAGGGTGATAGGGGTCCAGGAGTTCCGGGCCGAGGTCCGGCAGTGGCTCGCCGACAATCTCGTCGGCGAATACGCCGCGCTCAAGGGCCTTGGCGGGCCGGGGCGCGAGCATCAGGCATACGAGCAACGGGTGGCATGGAACCAGCATCTCGCCAAGGCGGGCCTCACGTGTCTGGGTTGGCCGGAGAAGCACGGCGGACGCGGGATGTCCGTGGCGCACCGTGTCGCGTTCTACGAGGAGTACGCCCGTGCGGATGCGCCCGACAAGGTCAACCACTTCGGTGAGGAACTGCTCGGCCCAACGCTGATCGCATTCGGCACCGCCGAGCAGCAGGATCGGTTCCTGCCGAAGATTCTCGACGTCACCGAGCTGTGGTGCCAGGGCTACTCCGAGCCCGGCGCGGGCAGTGACCTCGCCAACGTGTCGACCGCGGCCGAACTCGACGGCGACCAGTGGGTGATCAATGGGCAGAAGGTATGGACGTCGCTGGCGCACTTGTCGCAGTGGTGCTTCGTCGTCGCCCGCACCGAGAGGGGCTCCAAGCGGCACTCAGGGCTGTCGTATCTGCTCGTGCCGCTGGATCAGCCGGGCGTGGAGATCCGCCCCATCGTCCAACTCACGGGCGACTCGGAATTCAACGAAGTGTTCTTCGACGACGCCCGCACGGACGCCAACCTGGTGGTCGGTGAACCCGGCGACGGCTGGCGCGTGGCGATGGGCACGCTGACGTTCGAGCGCGGGGTATCCACGCTGGGCCAACAGATCCGTTATGCGCGTGAGCATTCCGGCCTCGTCGAACTGGCCAAGGCCAACGGCGCCATCGACGACCCGCTGATCCGCGAGCGGCTGACCCGGTCGTGGACCGGGCTGCAGGCGATGCGGTCCTATGCGCTGGCGACGATGGATGTCGAAGGAGGCGGTCAGGCCGCCCCGGGAAAAGACTCAGTGTCGAAGCTGTTGTGGGCCAACTGGCATCGCGAACTGGGTGAGATCGCCATGGACGTCCAGGGGATGGCAGGCCTGACGCTCGACGGCGGCGAGTTCGACGAATGGCAACGGCTGTACCTGTTCTCGCGCTCGGACACCATCTACGGCGGGTCGAACGAGATCCAACGCAACATCATCGCCGAGCGGGTGCTCGGCCTGCCACGAGAGGTCAAGGGCTGATGAGCGCTTGCGCGAAGAAGAGACAACGATGACGGACTTATCGGCTGCCCCGAAGGAGATCGAGGGACACGGGCTGCTCGCAGGCAAGGTCGTCCTGGTGACGGCCGCCGCCGGAACGGGCATCGGCTCGTCGACGGCACGGCGGGCGCTCGCCGAGGGCGCCGACGTCGTCGTCTCCGACTACCACGAACGGCGGCTTGGCGAGACCCGCGAGGAACTCGCAGGGCTCGGGCTGGGCCGCGTCGAGGCCGTGGTGTGCGACGTGACCTCCACAGAAGCCGTCGACGCGCTCTTCACCGGCGCGGTGGAGAAGATGGGACGCATCGACGTCCTGGTCAACAACGCTGGGCTCGGCGGTCAGACGCCCGTGATCGACATGACCGACGACGAATGGGATCGGGTCCTCAACGTCACGCTGACGTCGGTCATGCGCGCCACCCGCGCCGCCCTGCGATACTTCCGCGGTGCCGGACACGGCGGCGTCATCGTCAACAACGCCAGCGTGCTCGGCTGGCGGGCGCAGCACTCGCAGTCGCACTACGCCGCCGCCAAGGCAGGCGTGATGGCCCTGACCCGGTGCAGCGCAATCGAAGCCGTCGAGTTCGGCGTCAGGATCAACGCCGTGTCGCCGAGCATCGCGAGGCACAAGTTTCTAGAGAAGACCAGCAGCACGGAACTGCTCGACCGGTTGTCGTCGGACGAGGCGTTCGGCCGGGCCGCCGAGCCGTGGGAAATCGCCGCCACCATCGCGTTCCTGGCCAGTGAGTATTCCAGTTACCTGACTGGCGAAGTGATCTCGGTATCCAGCCAGCACGCCTGAGCGGCTACTCCGTCTCGGCGAGCCGAGCAATCTCCACGGTATCTTCACAATCGTTGACCGATTGCTCCACAACCAGCACTTACAGTCGGTTGTGTGAAACGAATACTGGTGGTCGAGGACGAGCCGACGATCCTCGCCGCCGTCGTAACCAGGCTGCGCGCCGAGGACTTCCTGGTGGAGACCGCGGTCGACGGGCCGTCGGCGGTGGCGACCGCCTCGGCGACCGCACCTGATCTCGTCGTACTCGACGTGATGTTGCCGGGATTCGACGGCCTCGAGGTGTGCAGGCGGATTCAGGCGGAGCGGTCCATCCCGGTGCTGATGTTGACCGCCCGCAGCGACGAGACCGACATGTTGATCGGTCTTGGCGTCGGCGCCGACGACTACCTCACCAAGCCGTTCAGCATGCGCGAACTCGTCGCAAGGGTGCGGGTGCTGCTCCGCCGGATGGAACGGGCCGGTGACGCGGGTGAAGCGCAGACGTTGTCCGTCGGTGGCTATCGACTTGACCTGCAGGAGCGCAGAGTTCACCACGAGGAGCGCGAAATCCACCTGACCCGTATCGAATTCGACTTGCTTGCCTTCCTTGCCGCCCGCCCGCGCACCGCGATCACGCGAGCTGTACTGCTCGAGCACATCTGGGGACCCCCTTCCGGCGCGGAGAGCCGGACGGTCGACAGTCACGTCAAGGCCTTGCGGCGCAAGCTGGGACCCGACTTGATCCGGACCGTGCACGGCGTCGGCTACGCGCTGGAAACGCCACGATGAGCGGATTCGCCGCAGTCTGGGACCGACTGCCCCGGCCTCTCGATCCGTTCGCATCCTTCAAGATGAAGATGGGGCTGCTGGTCGGCAGCGCAATCATCCTGGCCTCCTTCACCTTCTGGATAGGCGCGAGTTGGCAGTTCCGATACGCACTCCTCGCGGCATTGGTCACCTCGTTGGCGCTCACCCAGTTTCTGGCCCACGGAATGACGTCTCCATTGCGGCAGATGACCAACGCCGCGGGCGCCATGGCTCGCGGCGACTACAGCCGCCGGGTACGCGCCACGTCCCGTGACGAAATCGGCCAGTTGGCAACGGCGTTCAATCAGATGGCAGCTGACCTCGGAGCTGCCGACGAGTACCGGCGGGGACTCATCGGCAACGTCTCACACGAGCTACGCACGCCCATCGCCGCCCTGCATGCAGTGCTCGAAAACGTCGTCGACGGCGTCGCAGAACCCGACGCCGAGACGATGCGGATGGCGTTGTCCCAGACCGCACGCCTCGGCGAGCTGGTGACGAACTTGCTCGACCTCTCGCGCGTCGAAGGTGGTGCAATTCCGTTGCAGCTCGGACTGTTTCGGGTCGACCAGTTCTTGCACGACGCCATCGAACACGTCGCGGTATCGCCCGCGAACGTGCGGATCGCAGTAGACGTCTCGCCGTCCGACCTGGCCGCGGTCGCCGACCCGGCACGCCTGCGGCAAGTGGTCGTCAACCTGGTCGACAACGCCGTTCGGCACAGTCCGGCGGGCGGCCGGGTGTCGGTGCAGGCGAGTGCGGGAGAGCTGGGAGGTTTGCATCTGGACGTGTGCGACGAGGGGCCCGGCATTCCGCCCGCCGAGCACGAACTGGTCTTCCAGCGCTTCGGCCGTGGTGCGACGTCCGACGGTGGCACCGGACTCGGTCTGGCGATCGCCCGCTGGGCGGTCGAATTGCACGGCGGCACGATCGAAGTGGTCGATGTCCGAACGGGATGCCGAATCAGGGTCACGCTGCCCGATCTGGCGACAGCGGAGGAGCTCGCATGACGACGATGGTTCCGGGTGTGTACGGCTACCCGCCACCCCCGCCACCGCCTCCTCCTCCGCTGAACGGTCCGGCGCTGCCGGAGTACGGCGAACCGGGTTGGACGGTCTGGCCGCACCGCATCTGGCCTCTCGACCCGCTCGCCTCCGCATCACGCCGACTGGTGGTGCTGGCGCTCGTCGCAGGCATCGTGGGCACCGCGCTGTGGCGCCCGTCGGTCATGAGCGTCGCGTACTTGGTCGTGGGCATCGTCGTCCTCGGCGTGGTCTACGGCACCGCCGAACGTCGTCCCACCCGTGTGGAATGGCTCGGGATCGCCTTGACCCTGGCACTTCTCGCGGTGCCCGGCCTGCTTGCGGCCGAATGGGTTGGCGGGCTGTGCATCATCGCGGCATGGGCGGTCGGGTGGTGCACGCTCGTCGGCGGCCGCACGTGGACCGCGGTGTTCACGGGACCGTTGGTGCCATGGGTGTTACCGGCGCGCGTGCTCGGCTGGGTGCGGTGCTCGGAGCGTGTCGTTGGCCTCAGGGGCGTAGGCACTCCCAGTCTGGTTCGTGGCCTCGTCGTCGTCGGCATCACCGTGGTGCTCGGGCTGGTCTTCGGTGCGTTGTTCGCGGCTGCCGATCCCGCGTTCGCACGGCTGGTCGGCGATCTGGTGCCCGCCTTCAACGCAGGGGAATTCGTGGCCCGTGTCGTGGTTTTCGGGATCGTGCTGGCGTTCGTCTTCTCCGGCGGCTACGTCGTGCGGTTCGCGCCGAAGCTGGACGCCATGGCCCCGAAGCCGATGCGACCGGTGCAGCGGTGGGAGTGGGCGTTGCCGCTCGGCGTGCTCGACGCGCTGTTCATCGCCTTCGTGGTGGTGCAGGCGACCGTGCTGTTCGGCGGGCATACGCACGTGCTGGAGACCGAAGGGCTGACCTACGCCGAATACGCCAGGCAGGGGTTCTGGCAGCTGCTCTGGGTCTCCGCGCTGACCCTGCTGGTGCTCAGCGTCGCCATCCGGGTGGCCGGGCGCGTGACCGTCGCCGATCGTCGGATCCTGCGGGTTCTCGTCGGAACTCTTTGCGCCACTTCGGTCGTCGTGGTGATCTCGGCGATCCACCGGATGTGGCTCTACCAGCAGGCGTATGGCTTCAGCACCGAGCGGGTGATGGTGGTGACGATCGAGCTCTGGCTCGGTGCAGTGTTCGTCCTCATCGCCGTGGCCGGCATCCGCATGACGGCGCGATGGCTACCCCGTGCGGTTCTGTTGGCGGGCGCGGTGGCCCTGCTCGGGCTGGCCGCCATCAATCCCGAGAGACTGATCGCCGATCGCAACATCGACCGCTACGAGCAGACCGGGCTGTTGGACACCGACTACCTGCTGTCCCTGTCGCAGGACGTCGAGCCTGCACTTCAACGGCTGCCGGAGGAGGTGCGACAGTGCGCGAGGTACCGCGACCGCGAGCCCGACGCCTGGTATCAGTTCAACGTGTCGAGGTCGCGCGCCACCGGCGGTGGCACGGCATCGCGGGATTCGTGCGAGGCGTACTGGACGCGGTCCGACTGACAATGGCCCCGCGGTAGCCAAGCAAGCGCTTGGTCGATATAGTGGGTTGGTGGACAAGGCGCCTCCGAGCCGCCGCGACGAGCTCCTCGAGCTCGCCGCGACGATGTTCGCCGACCGTGGGCTGCGCGCGACGACCGTGCGCGACATCGCCGACTCGGCAGGCATCCTCTCAGGCAGCCTCTATCACCACTTCAAGTCCAAGGAACAGATGGTCGAGGAGGTCCTCGGCGACTTCCTGGATTGGCTCTTCGAGCGGTACCAGCAGATCGTCGACACCGAGCCCGATCCGCTGGAGCGCGTCAAGGGGCTGTTCATGGTGTCGTTCGAAGCCATCGAGCATCGCCACGCGCAGGTCGTGATCTACCAGGACGAAGCCAAGCGGCTCTCGGCACTTCCGCAATTCGGCTTCGTCGAGGCGCGCAACCGCGAACAGCGCAAGATGTGGCTCGACGTGCTGAAGCAGGGGATCACGGACGGATGCTTCCGGCCCGACATCGACGTCGACGTCGTCTACCGCTTCATCCGCGACACCACCTGGGTTTCGGTCCGCTGGTATCAGCCAGGCGGACCACTCACGGCTGAGGAAGTCGGCCGGCAATACCTCGCCATCGTTCTTGGCGGCATCACGAAAGAAATGGACTGACATGACTGGGATATCACAGGCGTACGTCATCGATGCTGTGCGAACCGCGGTCGGCAAGCGCAACGGAGGGCTGGCTGGAGTTCACCCCGTCGATCTGGGTGCGGCCGCGTGGCGTGGCCTGTTCGAGCGCAACGACGTCGACCCCAGCGCAGTCACCGACGTGATCGCCGGATGCGTCGACGCCATCGGTGGCCAGGCCGGCAACATAGCGCGCCTGTCGTGGTTGGCGGCGGGCTTCCCGGAAGAGGTGCCCGGCGTCACGGTCGACCGCCAGTGCGGTTCGAGTCAGCAGGCCATTTCCTTTGGTGCACAGGCGATCATGTCGGGCACCGCGGACATCATCGTCGCGGGTGGCATGCAGAACATGAGCCAGATCCCGATCAGCTCGGCGATGATCGTCGGCAAGGAGTTCGGCTTCACCTCGCCGACAAGCGAGTCGAAGAGCTGGCTGCACCGCTATGGCGACCAGGAGATCTCTCAGTTCCGCGGCTCCGAGCTGATCGCGGAGAAGTGGAACATCTCGCGCGAGGAGATGGAGCAGTATTCGCTCACCAGCCACCAGCGGGCCCAAGAGGCGATCCGCGCTGGCTACTTCGAGAACGAGATCATTCCGGTGGAGGGCTTCGTCACCGACGAGGGCCCGCGCGATACCTCACTGGAGAAGATGGCAGGGCTCAAGACTCTGGTCGAGGGTGGCCGCTTGACCGCAGCGATGGCCAGCCAGATCTCCGACGGCGCCAGTGCGGTGCTGTTGGCGTCAGAAAGCGCAGTGCAGGCCCATAACCTCAAGCCACGCGCCCGCATCCACCACATCAGCGCGCGCGGCGCGGATCCGGTGTTCATGTTGACGGGTCCGATCCCGGCCACTCAGTACGCGCTGGACAGGACGGGGCTGTCCATCGAGGACATCGACACCGTCGAGATCAACGAGGCCTTCGCGCCCGTCGTGATGGCGTGGCTGAAGGACACCAAGGCCGATCCCGCCAAGGTCAATCCGAGCGGCGGCGCCATCGCTCTTGGTCACCCGCTCGGAGCAACGGGCGCAAAGCTTTTCGCGACGATGCTGAACACGCTGGAGCGCACCGGAGGTCGCTACGGACTGCAGACGATGTGCGAGGGCGGCGGCACCGCCAACGTCACCATCATCGAGCGGCTCTAGCCCCCGCCCCTCCCTCCTTCCCCGCCGTTCGTGCATCTGGCGACGCCCCACCGGCGTGTTGCGTAGCCAGATTCACACACGCAAGCTTGTCGGTGGTCGTTGGCAACATTCGGCCATGGCAGAGCTACCGTGGCCCTTCATCGGGTCGGAGGCGTTGGCGGCGCGTGTGATTCCCGAGCGCGCGATGCGGACGCTCTATGAACCCGTGTATCCCGGTGTCTACATCCCATGGGGTGTCGCGCCCTCGGCGGTCGCGAGGGCCAAGGCCGCGTGGCTGTGGTCGCGGCGCCGCGGAACCGTCGCAGGCCAGTCCGCCGCCGCGATGCTTGGCACAAAGTGGGTCGACGGCGCCCAGCCCGCGGAGCTCATCCACGACAATCGCAGGCCGCCGGCCAAGCTGATCGTTCACTCCGACGCGCTGGCAACGGGCGAAACCCTCGAGGTGGACGGCATGCCCGTAACGACCGCCGCGCGAACCGCTTTCGACCTGGGACGTCGCACATCCTCGCGGTTGCGAGCCGTGCAACGGCTCGACGCTCTGGTGAATGCCACCGACGTGAAGCTCATCGACGTCGAAGCCGTCATGGCCGCGCATCCTGGCGCCCGCGGGATGCCTCGGCTGCGGAAGGTGCTTCCGGTGGTGGACGGTGGAGCTGAGTCTCCTCAGGAGACGCTCACGCGATTGGTGTTGATCGACGCCGGCTTGCCGCGGCCCCGGACGCAGATCCAGGTCTACGACGACCACCGGTGTTTCGTCGCCCGAATCGATATGGGCTACGAGGACGTTCTGGTTGGCATCGAGTACGACGGCCCGCAGCATTGGACGGATCCCGCGGTCCGTCAGCGCGACATCGACAGGCAGGTCGCTTTGCAGGATCTCGGGTGGAAGATCATCAGGGCAAGCAGGGACCTGCTGAAGTTCCGGCGGGGCACCTTCGTCGAGAGGGTGGCTGCTGCGCTTCGCGACCGGGGCGTTACCTGGTGAGTGAATCTGACGACGCGACACGCTGGTGGTGCGTCGCCAGATGCACAAATGGCGGCTCTAGTGCACGAGGGCCAAGCCCGCGAACGCCAGGATCCAGCTGGCGAAGCTGCCGACCAGGAAGTACTCGGTGACGTCATCGATGCCAAGCCCTGGCGTGCCGTTCTTGTCCCTCTGCGCGGTGATCTCGGGAAACCGGATGATGCTCTTGGCCGCGACGACGGCGGTCGCCATCGTGAGCTGTCCGCCGAGGCCAAGCCCGAGGATGAGCAGCCGCTCCATCGGGCCGAGCAGGCGGCCACCCTTGAGCCGGTCGGACGGCTGCGGCTGACCGACCGGTTTGACCGCGCCCACCGAACCAAGTACCAGGCGCACCAACTGATTTGCCGTCGCCAGCTGTATCAGCACCACGCCGACGATCATCAGTAACCGATTCGGATCGACCGGGTGATTGCCGAACAAACCGGCCCACGTCGACCACCGTCCGATGAGGCCACCGACGTCGGATCCCCACCCGGACAACAGGATCAGCAGCGCGACCCCCGCGCCGAACACCGCGAGGGGCAAGGCCTGGTTGGTGCCCATGCGCTCGGCGCGACCGCACAGCAACAACCAGCCGACGCTCGTCACGGCGGCGATGACGAGCAGAGGCACGTCGCCGAGATGCCACAACGCACCGAGCGGTACGCATGCCGCGATGACGACCAATGCCACCACGGTCGACAACCACCGGATGCCGACGAGGCGACGACACACGTCGCCGATCCCCACCGCGACGAGCAGCACGGCCAGTGCGCTCATCGAATACCCGAAAGGTACTGCGACGCGGTCACGATGAGGTCCAACCCGTCGCGACCCGCGCGTTGGGACACGGCCGAGGCGCTGATGCCCTCCTCGTCGGCGAGTTCCTTCTTGGACTGGTTGTGCACGAGACCTCTCAGGATGCGGATGGACCGTTCATCGAGCGATCCAAGCATGTGGTCCCGACACATCAGCGCGGCGTTGATCGGATCCACGGCGGGCCCGGCGGGGTCCGCGGTCCGGTACGACGTGCGCACCAGCGCGAGGCCGGCTTGCTTCTGAGCGGTCGCGGTCCATTCGATCGCCTCGCGCGCCGCCCACCATCCCGGCCCGTCCTGGATCCCGGTGTCGCGGTCGAGCACGGTGGTCGGGCCCCAGCCGATGCCGAAGCGGATGTCGACGGCCGGGGCGAGCGACAGTCGAATCGACAGCGCGGCGGCGATCGCCATGCCGACGGTCGGGTAGGTGCCCTGAAACTCGTCGCCGACGGTGAAGGCCGGGGCATCCAGAGCGTCATCGGCGACGACGGTCAGCGCCGCGGTCACGTCACGATGCAGGGCACGACGGTCGACGGCGTCGCGTGAACCGACCACGTCCCCGATCAACGTCGCCTTTGAAGATACCTTCGATGAAGGCAAGAGCTTCATCTTTGTCATATGAAGACTATAGCTTCACTATCGCAAAATGAAACTATAAGCTTCATCAGGACTCGTCGGTCTGGGACTCCACCACGGTCTTGGAGGGTGCATAGCGTTCCCACAGGACGGCGCCGACACACGCCGTGACGACCCAGCCCGTTCCCACCGCACCGCACCAGGTCAGCAACGCCATCGCCACGCCGATCGGGCCGAGCTCGTCCCAACCGTCGAGCAGGGGCGGGAAGAGCCAGCGCGATCCCAGCGGCAGCACGATCCCGTCGATCACCACACCGGCAAGACCCGCGAGCATCAGGTAGTTGCGGCCGCGCCCGCCGTCGCGGACCAGCAGGGCCGGGGTGAGCGACCAGAAGATCCAGACCGGCAACAGGGAGACCACGAAGCGAACCATCCGCATCCCTGCGTGGTGATCGCCGCCGAACGCGATCCGGTCGCGCAGGCCGATCATCGTCAGGTACAGCGCGAACCAGGCCAATCCGCGCCACAACCTGCTGGCGAGTCCGAACTGCTGGCGGTGCCAGGCCTTCGCGAATATCCCGGCGATCATGATGCCCATCGGGATGCCCCAGATCAGGAAGCCTGCGACCCCGAGAAACGTCCAGCTGGACTTCAGGGCGGACGAGTGTCCGAACGCTTCGCGCACGTGGTCGGCCGCCGGTCGGACCAGACCGAGCTCGCGGATGACCAGCGTGCCAGGGCTGGCGTTGTCGGCGAATCCCCTCATGTAGGAAAAGCCCATGATCATCAAGGGGATGACGGTGGTGAACAGCTGCACGGACACCATGGCGCCCAACATGCCGCCGTCGATGTCGTTGAAGCGCGCGACGATTGCCGCAACGGGCCGCAAGCGCCTGGTCTCCGCCAAGCGTCGGTAGCGTTCCTGGAGCCGCTGCACACTGCTCTGGCGCAGGTCCGAAGGACTGGTGCCGTCGCTCATGGGTCAGCCACGTTACCTTGGGAAGCTGTCAGTCGACGACGAAGGAGACCGCGCTCTGCAGGTGCTTGATGGCATCGGCAACGATCGCAGGAACCAACTCTGCGCACGACGGCAGATCGTCGAGGATGCCCGCGACCTGACCCGAGGCCAGCACGCCGGCTTCGGTGTTGCCCTCGACCAGCCCGGCCTTGAGGAGCATGGGCGTGTTGGCCGCCATGACCACCTGCGACCAGGTCAGTTCCTTGCCGTGGCGCATCGCCAGCCCGTCGCGGATCATCGACCGCCAGGTCATGCCCGACATCTTCTTGAATTTCTGCGCGTTGAGTATCGCTGCGGTGAAACCCCTTGCCCGCGAACCGCTCTCCAGCTTCTCGACCAGTCCGGTGCGGAGGACGCGGTGCGGCATGCCGTCCACGCGCTTCGACACCACGGTCGCGTCGAAGGCGGAATCCAGGTAGCGCTGCTTGACCGAGTCGGGCACGGTCGAGTCCGACGTCAGCAGGAACCTCGTGCCCATCGCGACGCCCGCGGCGCCGTAGGACAGCGCGGCGGCAAGGCCGCGGCCGTCGAAGAAGCCGCCCGCGGCAATCACCGGAATGTCCACCGCGTCGAGCACCGAAGGCAGGAGCAGCGTGGTCGCGACCGGCCCAGTGTGGCCGCCGCCCTCGCCGCCCTGCACGATCACCGCGTCAGCGCCCCAGCCCGCGACCTTCTTCGCGTGCTTGGCCGCGCCGACCGACGGAATGACCACCACGCCAGCCTCTTTCAGCCGCGCGATCAGTTCCGGCTTCGGTGCCAACGCGAACGAGGCAACCTTCACGCCCTCGCGGATCAGCAGCTCGATCCGGTCGTTCGCATCGCCCGCGTCGGCACGGATGTTGATGCCGAACGGCTTGTCGGTGGCGGCCTTGACCTTCGTCACCGCGGTCGCGAGTTCGTCGAGCGTCATGGTTGCCGAGGCGAGGATGCCGAGACCGCCCGCGTTCGACGTCGCAGCCACCAGGCGTGCACCCGCCACCCAGCCCATGCCGGTCTGCACGACGGGATGCTCGATGCCGATCAGCTCGGTCAGCGGAGTGCGCAGTTTCACGACTTGACTGCTTTCACTTCTCGGTCCCTAAGCCCCCCCGGGTCGATGACTTCCTGGATCAGCTTCTGCTCGTCGCCGGTGGGTAGGCGTGTGGTCTCGGCCGAGTCCAGGTCGTGCACCTCGAAGGCCGTGTTCTCGGCGACCTGCCCGGCCTCGACACCCGGATGCAGTGACACTGCCCGCATCTGGTGGTCTGGCCCGTTGAAGTCGAAGACGCCGAGGTTGGTCACTACGCGGTACACGTTGACGAAACGGTATGCCGGATTGCCGGAATCCACCTTGTCCCAGCCGATGCCGGATACGACGTCGACGGACCCGCCGAACACCCGCGCGGAGTGGTTGCCCACCCAGTAACTGGTGGCGTGGTTGATGGTGTTGCCCGGTGCACCCCGGACGCCGAACATCTGCCGCTTCGGGTGTTGGATCGGCCCGAACGCCGACAGGTTTTGATTGCCACAGCGGTCGATCTGGTTGGCGCCCATCACGACGTGCCGGCGGCCCCAGGCCAGGGTCTCGAAGACGCGACCGAATGGCATCCAGCCCTCGATCGCCCCGGTGGCGCCCATCGGCGGAGTGTCGGCCAGCAGTCGGGCCTCACCGTCGGTGAGCAGGATGTCGGGGGAGAACGTCAACCGGGCCAATCGGGCGCCGATGGCCACCATGGGTGCCATCGGGCTGACCATGATCTCGCCGGCGTCGCGGAACAGTTCGGCACAGGCGACAGCGCACACCTCGGCGCGGGTCACTGAAATCACTTGGACGCCTCCTTTGCGGCGGCTGTGTTCGCTTGATCCTTATTGCTCCTCGCGTCCGCAGTGAACTTCCGCACCGCGGCTTGGTAATCCGCCTCGTCGCCGGCCAGGTACGTGGCGTAGAACGCGCCCCACGATTCGTCGGAGCCCGCGGCCTCGGCATAGTGCCGCTGGAACTTCTCGTCACGATGGTAGTCCGGCTCAGCGGTGGTGAAGTGAGCCCCGTTGGGTGCCTCGACCACGCTGTCGACCATCATCCGGTTGATCAGCAATGCTTGCGGCGGAACCGATTTAACCAACTCTTCAGTTGGCACCACCTTCTCGACCGACAGGCACCGCCGGTCCGCGGCCATCAGGAACAGATCGTCGAAGTAGGGATCGATGCCGGTGTACGCCGCATTGCCAGAAGCGTCACCCAGATTCAGGTGGACGAACGCAGCGTCCAGCGTCAGCGCGGGCATCGCGACGAGCTCCTCGAAGCCACCATCGGTGGGGTACGGCGACGTCACGGTCTTGAGCTCGTCGCCCCAGAATGCGCGCACGTCGCTGCCGAGCCCGGCCCGGATCGGCAGGAACGGCAAGCGTTGCGCTGCCGCCTGCAGCCCGCAGCGCAGCATGCCCTCGTCCATCTCGCGCGCCTCGATGGCGCCGGTGGTGCGGGCCTTGGCGAACCATGGGTCGTAGAACGGTGGCGAATCCAGCGATACGAAGCCGTAGTAGAGGCGTTTGACCTTGCCGACGGAACACAGCAGCCCGACGTCGGGCCCGCCGTAGGAGACGACGGTGAGATCGGTGACGTCGGTGCGCAACAGCGCTCGAACGAACGCCATGGGCTTGCGCCGCGAACCCCACCCTCCGATGCCGATGGTCATGCCGCTCTCGATCGACGAGACAGCCTCTTCGAGCGTGGTCCTCTTGTCCGTCACTTCTTCCCCGCTCGCTTCGCTCGTGCCCGCCGAATCATCCCCGTCACTTCGCTCCCTTGTCGGTTCCCGCGAACGCGTCCCGGTGCTCGTCGGACACCCCGGCCAGGTTGAGCTCGAACGTAAAGCCTTGTTCCATCCGGTATCTGGCGTTGACCGGCTGCACGTCGATGAAGTTGAGTGCCTCCTTGGCGGCCCGGATCACCCGGGTGTCCTTGGATGCGATGTCGCGGGCTACCCGCAGTGCGGACTCGTCGAGCTCGGCGCGTGGCACCACCTCGTGCACGGAGCCGAAGTGATGCAGCGTCTCCGCGTCGACCGTGGCGGCGGTGAAGAACAGCCGTCGCATCATGTGTTGCGGCACCAGCCGCGACAGGTGCGTGGCCGCGCCGAGCGCGCCGCGCTCGACTTCTGGCAGGCCGAACTTGGCATCGTCGGAGGCGACGATGACGTCGGAGTTGCCGACCAGTCCGATGCCGCCGCCGACGCAGAAGCCGTTGACCGCCGTGACGACCGGCACCTCGCACTCGTACACCGCGCGGAACGCGTGAAAGCAGCCGCGGTTGGCGTCGATGAGCGCGGTGAAGCCCTCGGTGTTCTGCATCTCCTTGATGTCGACGCCCGCGTTGAAGCCGCGGCCCTCGGCGCGAAGGATGACCACGTGGGTGCTGCGGTCGCGGCCCGCGGCGGTGATGGCATCGCCGAGTTCGAACCAACCGCGCGAGGGAATGGCGTTGACCGGTGGGTAGTCCACGGTGACCGAGACGATGCCCGGTTCCACGGTCTTGGTGGTGATGGTCACGAGTACTCCAGTGGGCTCCGAGATTGGGCTGGCTACCTAAGCAAGCACTTGCTTGGTACGCTAGCACAGTGACCGACGCCGCTGACAGTGCTCCGTTCAACTTTCAGTTGAGCGGTCGGGTCGTTCTGGTGACCGGCGGCGTGCGCGGGGTTGGCGCAGGCATCAGCGCGGTGTTCGCCGCCCAGGGCGCGACCGTCGTGACATGCGCGCGCCGCCCCGTCGAGGGGTTGCCGTACGAATTCCATGCCTGCGACGTCCGCGACGACGACGCGGTCAAGGCGCTCGTCGACGCGATCGTGGCGAAGCACGGCCGGCTCGACGTCGTCGTGAACAACGCGGGCGGATCGCCCTACGTGCTGGCCGCCGAGTCATCGGCGAGGTTCAGCACCAAGATCATCGAGTTGAACCTGCTTGCGCCGCTGTCGGTCTCGACGCATGCGAACGCGGTCATGCAACAGCAGGCAGGCGGCGGCTCGATCGTCAACATCACCAGTGTCAGCGGCCGCAGGCCCACCCCGGGCACCGCACCCTACGGTGCCGCCAAGGCGGGCATGGAGAGCATCACCACCACACTTGCCGTCGAATGGGCACCGAAGGTCCGGGTGAATTCGGTGGTCGTCGGCATGGTGGAGACCGAGCAGTCCGAGCTGTTCTACGGTGACGCCGACTCCATCGCCGCGATCTCGAAGAACGTCCCGCTCGGACGGCTCGCGCAGCCGACCGACATCGGCTGGGCCGCGGCGTTCCTGGCGTCCGACGCGGCCTCCTACATCAGCGGCGCATCACTCGAGGTGCATGGCGGCGGCGAGCCGCCGCACTACCTGGCCACCACGACCGCAGACATCAAATAGGCAAGGGAGACATACGGATATGGGACTGCTCGACGGCCGCGTCGTCATCGTGACGGGCGCAGGCGGCGGAATCGGACGCGCCCATGCACTGGCGTTCGCCGCCGAGGGTGCACGTGTGGTGGTCAACGACATCGGCGTCGGCCTGGACGGCTCGCCCGCCGGTGGTGGTAGCGCTGCGCAGGGCGTCGTCGACGAAATCACCTCTGCGGGTGGCGAAGCCGTCACCAGCGGAGCCAATGTCGCCGATTGGGCACAGGCCGAAGGCCTGATCCAGACCGCGGTCGACGCGTTCGGCGGTCTCGACGTCCTGGTCAACAACGCTGGCATCGTGCGGGACCGGATGTTCGCCAACACCAGCGAAGAGGAATTCGACGCCGTCATCGCCGTCCACCTCAAGGGGCACTTCGCCACCATGAAGCACGCCGCGGCCTACTGGCGCGCGCAGGCCAAGGTTGGCAATACTCCCGACGCCCGCATCATCAACACCAGTTCCGGCGCGGGCCTGCAAGGCAGTGTGGGACAAGCGAACTACAGCTCCGCCAAGGCGGGCATCGCAGCCTTGACGCTGGTCGCCTCCGCGGAGATGGGCCGCTACGGCGTCACCGTCAATGCAATCGCACCGTCGGCGCGTACCCGGATGACCGAGACGGTCTTCGCGGACATGATGTCGACGCAGGACTCCGATTTCGACGCGATGGCGCCCGAGAACATCTCACCGCTGGTGGTGTGGCTGGGCAGTGCCGAGGCCAAGGACGTGACCGGGAGGGTGTTCGAGGTGGAGGGCGGCATCGTGCGGGTCGCCGAGGGGTGGGCACGTGGCGCGGAGGCGGACAAGGGTGCGCGATGGGCTCCGGCCGAACTCGGCCCGGTCGTCGCGGACCTGCTGGCCAAGTCACGCACCCCACTGCCGGTCTATGGCGCCTGACCGGCGATGGGTTCACACACCACCAGCGGGATCACCCGATCGGTCGCATCCCGGTAACCCTTGTACGGCGGGTACATCCTGATCAGCGGCGGCCAGTAGCGCCGCCGCTCCTCGTCGGTCGCGTCGCGCGCGGTCATGTCCAGGTGCTCACCACGAATCTGCAGGTGCACCTTGGGATCCGACTTCAGGTTGAGATACCAGAGTGGGTCGCGGTCACGACCGCCGAACGACGCGGGCAACACGACGCGGTCGCCGTCGCGTAGATATAGCGTCGCGGTGATGCGCGACTGCCCGCTCTTGCGACCGACCGTGGTCAGCAGCGCGGCGGGAAACCAGAGCAGCTTCGCTCCCAGGCGTCCGTTGGTGCGCTGATAGACCCAGATGTGCGCGCGTGCGAAGTACTTCAGCAGCAGCGCAACGAGCTTCGAATTGCGGATCGGACGCTCGCGGGACATGCCTTGGCGTGTTGCCGCGACTCAGAGCTCGCAAACCACCAAGGGGATCCTTCGCTCGGTCCAGGACTGGTAGTCGTCGTACGTCGGGTACATCTCGACCAGCTTGGGCCAGTACAGATTGCGCTCGTCCTCGCTGGCGTGGCGCGCGGTCAGGTGCAAGATCTCATCCTTGATCTGGACCTTCACCTTGGGATCGGCCTTGAGGTTCAGGTACCACATCGGGTGCTTGTCGCTGCCGCCCTTTGAGGCCGCGACGATGACCTTGTCACCGTCACGGTGGAAGTACAGCGGACTGTCGCGCGGCTCGCCGGACTTGCGGCCGGTGGTGGTCAGCAGTGCGACCGAAATGCCCTGGAAGTTGCCGCCGAGACCCTCGCCCTTGTTGCGCTTGTACATGAAGGTGTTGATGCGCGACATCCACTTGACGACGAAGTCGCCGAACGCGGTGTCCATGTACTTGGGACGTGAGTTTGGCATGGGGTCATCCTATGCTCAGCCCCGTGAACACAGTTTCGGATTCGGACCGCATCGCCGCGGCCGACGCCTACATCGACGCGCTCGCCAACCACGACGGTGATTCGGTGCCGTTCGCGACCGACTGCGTCCGCATCGAGGTGGGTTTCAAGACCGGATTCTCCGGAGATCACTTGCGGCGCAGCCTGAATCGCGGCCCCCAGTACCGCATCATCGCGGCGACCACAGACCGTGACTTCGCCGTCGACGGCGACGAGGTACACGCGACGTTCACCGTCGTCACCAAGCTGAACGTCGCCGGACGCCGTGTCGTTGCCCAGGTCGACGAGACGTTCCTGATCCCCGCGAGCGACGGCAAGATCCACCACATTCGGGCGCGGATTCGCCCGCGCATCCAGCGCTAGGTTCTAGCCGACGTGTTAACCCTGAGAGTGTTTAGCTAATCGAATCACTGCGCTTGCAGCGGCGGCCGTTGTTGAAGCAAGACAACGTTAGATTTCCTGCGATTCTGCTTTGAACCAGACAGTGGCACAACTCGTAAACAGAATAGGTCGGGTGACTCGAGAAGTAGATTCCAAAAAGGAGTGATCATGACTACTCGATTCGCAACGATCAACAAATTTGCGGGCACCGCCGCGATGGCGACAGCCGTGGCTGCGGTAGGTTTGGGCCTCGGCTCAGGTACGGCCCAAGCCGATACAGTCCATTCCTGCACGCATCCGCACATGATGATCTGCAATCACATCCAAACCCACCTCCAACGCGCCGATACCTTCTTCGACCGCGTCCAGGGTCGATTCGGCGTTGGCGAGGGGACCCGGTTCGATAACAGGGTGGACCGGTTCTTCGGGGTGAAGTAAGCGAGAAGCGCTGGCCGCCAGTGCCGTTGGTGGCAAGGCCCAGCGCTGACCCCTTAGATCCGCTCGAGGATGGTGCCCGTCGAAAGCGCGCCGCCAGCACACATGGTGATGAGTGCGGTGCTCTTGTCGCTGCGCTCCAGCTCGTGCAGCGCCGTGGTGATGAGGCGGGCGCCGGTGCTGCCCACCGGATGACCGAGCGCGATCGCGCCGCCGTTGACGTTGACGCGGTCCATGTCCGGCTCGTGCACGCGGGCCCATGACAGCACCACAGAAGCGAAGGCCTCGTTGATCTCGACGATGTCGATGTCACCCATCTTCATCCCGGCCTTCTCCAGCACCTTGGCGGTCGACTGCACGGGGCCGTCGAGGTGGTAGTACGCCTCGGAGCCGACGTTCGCCTGGCTGACGATGCGGGCCCGTGGCTTCAGACCGTGCGCCTTGGCAACGTCCTCGTCCATCCAGAGCACCGCAGCTGCGCCATCGGAGATCTGCGACGACGTGCCCGCGGTGTGAATCCCGCCCTCCATGACGGGCTTCAGCTGCGCGAGGCCCTCGAGGGTGGTGTCGCGCAAGCCCTGGTCACGGGTCACGGGTGCGAGCTCGGCCGTCGGCCGCTTGTTCTCGTCGAGCACGGGCGCGACGATCGGCGAGATCTCTCGGTCGAACCGGCCCTCGGCCCAGGCCACCTTGGCCTTCTGCTGGGAGGCGAAGCCGAAGGCGTCGATCTCCTCACGGGTGATGCCGCGCCGCTTGGCGATCCGCTCCGCGGCGGTGAACTGGTCGGGCATGTCGATGTCCCACGACGACGCCCGGATGATCGACCGGTCCGGTCCGGCGTTGGCGCCGAGGCCGACCCGGCTCATCGCCTCGATGCCGCAGGCGATGCCGATGTCGATGGCCCCGCCGGCGATGAGTCCATGCACCAGGTGGTTGGCCTGCTGGGCGCTCCCGCACTGGCAGTCCACGGTGGTGGCGCCGACGTGCTCGGGCAGACCCGCGGTCAGCCAGGCCACGCGGGTGATGTTGTTGGACTGCTCGCCGAACTGCGTGACGCAGCCGCCGATCAGTTGCTCGACCTCGCCGGCGTCGATGCCGGCCTTTTCCACGAGAGCCTTCTGGACGGCACCGAGAAGTTCGGTGGCGTGCAGGCCAGAAAGCCAGCCATTGCGCTTTCCGATCGGGCTGCGGGTGGCTTCGACGATGACAGGGTTACCCATTCCGCCAGGCTAGAACACGTTTCATAAGTCTGACAAGCTACGAAGTGCCCACGCCTTTGATCTGCGGTGAAGCCATGTTTTACTGGCACTAGAACACGTTGCAATTGAGGAGCGCGTACCTATGGCACCCCTGAAAATCCCGGCTGACTTCGACTTCCTGGATCCCGATGTCAACCTCGCCGGTCTGCCCGTTGCGGAACTGGCCGAGCTGCGCAAGTCCGAGCCCATCTACTGGGTCTCGGTTCCCAGCGGTTGCGGCGGCTTCGAAGACCACGGCTACTGGATGGTCAGCAAGCACGCCGACGTGAAGGAGGTGTCGCGTCGCAGTGACGTCTTCTCCAGCTGGGAGAACGGCGCCATCCCCGTGTGGCCGCAAGAGATGAAGCGCGACATGGTCGAGATGCAGCGCAGCGTCATGCTCAACATGGACGCGCCGCACCACACCCGGCTGCGCAAGATCATCTCCCGCGGGTTCACGCCCCGGGCCATCGGCCGGCTGGAGGAGGAGCTTTCCCAGCGCGCCCAGAACATCGTGAAGGCCGCAGCGGCAGAGGGCTCCGGCGACTTCGTCGAGCAGGTGTCGTGCGAGCTGCCGCTCCAGGCCATCGCAGGCCTGCTCGGCGTGCCCCAGGACGACCGCGACAAGCTCTTCCGCTGGTCGAATGAGATGACCGGCGGCGAGGATCCCGAGTTCGCCGACGTCGATCCCGCGCAGTCGTCGATGGAAGTGATCATGTACGCGATGGCGATGGCCGACGAGCGGGGCAAGAACCCGACCGACGACATCGTGACGGCGCTGATCCAGGCCGACATCGACGGAGAGAAGCTCTCCGACGACGAGTTCGGCTTCTTCGTGATCATGCTCGCGGTGGCGGGCAACGAGACCACTCGCAACTCGATCACGCACGGCATGATCGCGTTGGCGAGCAATCCGGATCAGTGGGAGTTGTACAAGAAGGAGCGCCCGACGACCGCTGCTGACGAGATCATCCGTTGGGCCACTCCGGTGTCGGCCTTCCAGCGCACCGCCAACGAGGACACCGAATTGGCCGGCGTGCAGATCAAGAAGGGCCAGCGGCTGGTGATGTCCTACCGTTCGGCCAACTTCGACGAAGACGTTTTTGAACACGCCCACACATTCGATATCCTTCGCGACCCGAATCCCCACGTCGGGTTCGGTGGGTCGGGTGCGCACTTCTGCATTGGCGCCAACCTCGCGCGGATGACGATCAACCTCATCTTCAACGCGGTCGCCGATCACATGCCGGATCTCAAGTCCGTTGGCGAGCCCGAGCGGCTACGGTCGGGGTGGCTGAACGGCATCAAGCACTGGCAGGTCGATTACACCGGCGCCAGCGCCAGCCTGCGCTGAAAATCCCAGGAATCAAGGAGGATTCGGGTGGACTTCACCCCAGACGAGGGGCAGCAGGCCGTCGCCGACGTAGTGACGTCTGCGCTCGGCAGGGACAACACTTGGCAGGCGCTGGTCGACGGCGGGGTGAACGCATTCGGCGTTCCCGAGCGGCTCGGCGGTGACGGCCTCGGCCTTCCGGAGGTCGCCACGGCGCTCACCGAGATCGGCAGGCACGGCACGGTCAGCCCCGCGCTTGCGACCCTCGGCCTCGGCCTGGTGCCACTGGTCGACCTGGCCTCCGACGAGCAACAGGACCGCTTCCTGGCCGGAGTGGCCAAGGGCGGTGTGTTGTCGGCGGCGCTCAACGAGCCGGGCACCTCGTTGCCCGATCGTCCGAAGGTGACGCTGTCTGGCGGCAAGCTGACCGGCACCAAGGTCGGCGTTCCGTATGCAGAGCTTGCGGATTGGCTCGTGGTGACCACCGACGGCGGTGTCGTCGTGGTGTCGCAGAGGGCCGCAGGCGTGACGTTGACGAAGACCCCGACGTCCAACCACTCCGACGAGTACGTGATCACGTTCGACGGTGTGGCGGTTGCCGATTCGGACGTCTTGGCCGGGGCCGACGTTCGCCGGGTCAATCAGTTGGTGTTGGCGACGACGGGGGCCTTCATTGCCGGTCTCGTCGCGGGCGCGCTTCGGCTGACGGCCGACTACGTGGCCACTCGTGAGCAGTTCGGCAAGCCGCTGTCGACGTTCCAGACGGTTGCCGCGCAGCTCGCCGAGGTGTACATCGTGTCGCGCACCATTGCGCTGGCGTCGACATCGGTGATCTGGCGTCTGTCCGAAGGTCGTGACGCCAACGAGGACATCGACGTGCTCGGGTACTGGGTGACGTCGCAGGCGCCGCCGGTTATGCAGCTCTGCCACCACTTGCATGGCGGCATGGGTATGGACATTGCCTACCCCATGGACCGCTACTACTCGACGATCAAGGACCTGACCCGTCTGCTCGGCGGGCAAGAGCACCGGCTGACACTTCTCGGGGCCTCGACTTTGGTGGGAGCGTAATGTACATCGAACTGACCCCAGAGCAGCGCCAGCTGCAAGCTGAACTGCGGCAATACTTTTCGAACCTGATCAGCCCCGAAGAAGCCAAGGCGATGGAGTCCGATCGCCACAACGAGGCCTATCGCACGGTCATCAAGCGGATGGGCTCGGACGGCAAGCTCGCCGTCGGCTGGCCCAAGGAATTCGGCGGTCTCGGGTACGGCCCCATCGAGCAGTCGATCTTCGTCAATGAAGCACAGCGAGCCGACGTGCCGCTGCCTGCGGTCACCCTGCAGACCGTCGGGCCGACCCTGCAGCAGTTCGGCAGCGACCTGCAGAAGAAGAAGTTCTTGCCCGCCATCCTCGCCGGTGAGCTGCACTTCGCGATCGGCTACACCGAACCCGACGCAGGCACCGATCTGGCGTCGCTGCGTACCACCGCGATCCGTCACGGCGACGAGTACGTCGT
Source organism: Mycobacterium sp. AZCC_0083 (assembly GCF_014202335.1). Taxonomy (GTDB): domain Bacteria; phylum Actinomycetota; class Actinomycetes; order Mycobacteriales; family Mycobacteriaceae; genus Mycobacterium. The sequence goes on from NZ_JACHGP010000010.1 coordinate 335,831, forward strand.
CAACGGGCAGAAGGTCTTCACCACCGGTGGTCATGACGCCGACTTCATCTGGCTGGCATGCCGGACCGATCCGGAAGCCGTGAAGCACAAGGGCATTTCGATATTGATCGTCGATACGAAGGACCCCGGCTACAGCTGGACGCCGATGATCCTGTCCGACGGTGCGCACCACACCAACGCCACCTACTACAGCGACGTGCGGGTACCGGCCGACATGCTCGTCGGCGAGGAGAACGGCGGCTGGAGGCTGATCACCACCCAGCTGAACAACGAGCGAGTGATGCTCGGTCCCGCCGGGCGGGTCGCCTCCATCTATGACCGCATCCACGCGTGGGCGTCCAAGCCGGGCAGTTCCGGGGACACCCCGCTCGACCATGACGACGTCAAGCGTTCGCTCGGCGAGATCAAGGCCATGTGGCGCATCAACGAGCTGCTGAACTGGCAGGTGGCGGCATCCGGGGAGAACATCGACGTCGCCGACGCGGCGGCAACCAAAGTGTTTGGCACCGAGCGCATTCAGTACATCGGGCGGCTCGCCGAGGCGGTCGTCGGTGCTCACGGCAACCCGGCCGACCCGGAAACCGCCGAGCTTCTCGAGTGGCTCGACAGCCAGACCAAGCGCAATCTCGTCATCACGTTCGGCGGCGGTGTCAACGAGGTGATGCGCGAGATGATCGCGGCGTCGGGCCTGAAGGTTCCCCGGGTGCCAAGGTGAAGAACGGAGTCTCATGAGTGGTGATGAGCGCTTGCGCGAAGAGCAGACGGCTGCGGTCGAGGACATCCAGAAGGCGGCGGAGCGGGTCAAGGCCGAGGGGCGCAGCAAGCCGCGGGTCGGTCGCCACCCAGTGAACCAGCCGATGGTCGATCACTGGCTCGACGCCATCGGCGACAAGAACCCCATCTATGTCGACGAGTCCGCGGCCAAGGCGGCCGGTCATCCCGGCGTCGTCGCCCCACCGGCGATGATTCAAGTGTGGACGATGATGGGTCTCGGCGGCGTCCGCCCCGACGACGATCCGCTGAGCAAGATCCTCGAATTATTCGACGACGCAGGGTATATCGGCGTGGTCGCGACCAATTGCGAGCAGACCTACCACCGGTACCTGCGGCCCGGCGAGGAGGTCAGCGTCGCGGCAGAGCTGACCGACGTGGTCGGGCCCAAGCAGACTGCGCTCGGCGAGGCGTTCTTCATCACCCAGAAGATCAGCTGGCAGGTCGGCGACGAAGACGTCGCCGAGATGATGTGGCGCATCATGAAGTTCATTCCAGCTGACAAGGACCAGTCAGCGGTTGCGCCGGTGCCCGATGACTTGGACGCCGACTCGATGATGCGGCCCTCCTCGTCACGGGACACCAAGTTCTTCTGGGACGGTGTCAGCGCGCACGAACTGCGGCTTCAGAAGCGACAGGACGGCAGCCTGCAACACCCGCCGGTTCCTGCCCTGTGGCTGGACGCCAAAGATGAAGTAGCGGAGTCGGATTATCTCGTCGCGAGCGGTGAGGGCACGGTGTTCAGCTTCGTCGTGCACCACGCCCCGAAGGTGCCCGGTCGCACGTTGCCGTTCGTCATTGCGTTGGTCGAACTCGAGGAAGGTGTCAGGATGCTCGGTGAGTTGCGTGGTATCGATCCCGCAAAGGTGGAGATCGGATTACCCGTTCGCGCAACGTATATCGACTTCCCGGCCAATGACGTCGGCCCGGCCTGGACGCTGTACGCATGGGAGCCCGCCAAATGAGCGCTCCTGCCATTGAGATCGGAGCCAAGCTGCCCGAGCTCAAGCTCTACGGCGACCCGACGTTCATCGTCTCGACCGCCATCGCCACCCGCGATTACCAGGACGTGCACCACGACCGGGACAAGGCGCACGCGAAGGGTTCCAAGGACATCTTCGTCAACATCCTCACCGACACCGGCCTGGTACAGCGCTACATCACCGACTGGGCCGGACCCAACGCCGTCATCAAGACGATCGGGCTGCGGCTCGGCGTGCCCTGGTACGCCTACGACACCGTCGCGTTCAACGGCAAGGTGACGGCTGTGCAGGACGGGTTGATCACACTGAAGATCGTGGGCAGCAACAGCCTTGGTGATCACGTCATCGCCATTGCCACGGTGACGATTGGGGAGACAGCCTGATGCCAGGTGAACTGTCCGGAAAGGCAGCGATCGTCGGGATCGGCGCCACCGACTTCTCGAAGAACTCTGGCCGCAGCGAGTTGCGCCTTGCTGCCGAGTCGGTGCTCGATGCGCTCGACGACGCGGGTCTGACACCCGCCGACGTGGACGGCATGACGACGTTCACGATGGACTCCAATACCGAGGTCGCCGTCGCGAGGGCCACCGGCATAGGGGATTTGAAGTTCTTCTCCAAGATCCACCACGGCGGCGGCGCGGCATGCGCCACCGTGCAGCAGGCGGCTGTCGCGGTCGCTACCGGCGTCGCGGACTGCGTGGTGGCGTACCGCGCGTTCAACGAACGCTCGGGCATGCGGTTCGGCCAGGTGCAGACCCGGCTGGTGGAGAATGCCGACTCGACCGGTGTCGACAACTCCTTCTCGTATCCGCACGGCTTGTCAACGCCCGCTGCACAAGTGGCGATGATTGCCAAGCGCTACATGCACCTCTCCGGTGCGACCAGCAAGGACTTCGGCGCCGTCTCCGTGGCCGACCGCAAGCACGCGGCGAAGAACCCGAAGGCGTACTTCTACGAGAAGCCGATCACCATTGAGGAGCACCAGAACTCGAGGTGGATCGCCGAACCGCTGCGGCTCCTGGACTGCTGCCAGGAGACCGACGGAGCCGTCGCCCTCGTCATCGTGTCGGCGGAGCGGGCCAAGGACCTGAAGAACCGGCCCGCCGTCATCGACGCGGCAGCGCAGGGCGCCAGCCCCGATCAGTATTCGATGGTGAGCTACTACCGGCCCGAGCTCGACGGGCTGCCCGAGATGGGCCTGGTCGGCAAGCAGCTGTGGGCGCAGTCCGGTTTGAAGCCCACCGACATCCAGACCGCGATCCTGTATGACCACTTCACGCCGTTCACCCTGATCCAGTTGGAGGAGTTGGGGTTTTGCGGGTGGGGCGAGGCCAAGGACTTCATCGCCGATGGCGCCATCGAGGTCGGTGGACGGTTGCCCATCAACACCCACGGCGGCCAGCTCGGTGAGGCCTACATCCACGGCATGAACGGCATCGCCGAGGGCGTGCGCCAGTTGCGCGGGACGTCGGTCAACCCGGTGCCCGATGTGGAGCACGTGTTGGTCACGGCCGGAACGGGCGTGCCTACCTCGGGCCTCATCCTCGGTTGAGGTGGCAAGGAGGCTCGGACGAGGCTTCCAGGCCTGAAGACTAGCGGCACAGATGACGTGGCTCTCGCCGCGGGATGTGACCGCGAACGGCGCCGATTTGAAACCTGCTACTTCGACGGTGGCCCACCGCGGGCACCCGGCGCTCGTCGTGTTGAGGGCGGAGTTAGAACGCTCCAGCAAACTGTTTGTCATTGAATATCAAGATCGATCTATTCGCTGGCGGCAGCCAACGGCGTGATCATGACCGCGGCACCGGCTGACCTAAGCCAGCGACCTCCCGTTCGTACCTTTGGTCGGATTTACGGGCGTGAAGATTGTTTACTCAGCGAAACCCCAGTACAGCAAAATGACGCCACCGAAAACTCACCTGCACGATGCTCGAAGTATTTGATATCGCTCCTAACAGGGGAAACGTCCAACGGATTCCGAAGGGTCCCGACACCAACTAGTTTCGCAGGGAATCTCTGACTGGTGCGCGCGAACTTAACCGTTGACGGCACTTTTGGCAAAGGCCTAACATTAGCCAAGCTCGACAGCAAAGGACGGAATGTGGGGGCGTCGGAGGAGGGCCGGTGCTAGCGCAGGCGCCAACCTGCCTACCGGCGATGAGGGAGTGCCGAGGGCACCAGTGCCGACTCGGTCACTGCTTTGTGCCCCTTATGGACAAGGGGTGGTAGCGACCAAAGGCAAGATCGCCATCATCAACGACGCGAATCAATTCAATCAATGGGGGGAGGCAATCAATGGTGCGCCTGCGGTGTGCGACTGAAATGGGGGAACGCACTGTCTCTGGAGTGATTCCCGAGGACATTTTACGAGGAGTCCGAAGACCCCTCGATGGCGTTCCGACCATCAGCCTGTCCAGCGACCTCGGGAATCACCCGATTCCGGGCCCGGTGTCCTGCGTCATTCCAACCGACTGCCCGCCGATGGCGCATAGGGACCCGAGGGCTCCGTCCAATGGTCTTGTACGCGAACAACTGTCGGCGTCACGGTCGCGCACGTATGATCCGGATGGTCGAACCGCTCCGTCCACTCGACCGATTTCGCAAATTGGACACCTACCGGGGGTAGTGGAATCCAGTCATCAGCGTCCTGATGCCAAAATTCTGATCCTCGACGGCTGCACGCTTCAACGCGAGAATCTAGCCGCGGTCTTCGCCGTCAACGGCAATTCCGTGCCGGCGCTCGCCTGGGATGTGCCGTCGTTGCGCGCTTCGGCGGACGTAGCCACTCCGGACATCGTTCTGTTGAACATGCTCTCCAGCGAGAACGTGACACTGCTCAATTCGCTACGGGAGACATGCCCGCAAGCAAAGGTGATCGTTGTCGGCATTTCCGAGGACGATGAATCGGAGATCGTCGCGTGCGCTGAAGCGGGCGTTGCCGGCTACCATCTGCGAACCGAGTCGCTCAGCGACCTGTTTGACCTGATCTCCAAGGTCTACGACGGAGAGTCCCTTTGCTCGCCAAAGGTTTCCGCAATCCTGCTCAAACGCTTGTCGGCGCTCGCTGCGCAGCGGCAGCCGGAGGCGAGGGAACTAGTTCTGACAGCACGTGAGATCCAGATCCTGCGGATGTTGGAGATAGGTCTGTCGAATCGAGACATCGCAGACCGGCTGTGTATCGCGTTGCACACGGTGAAGAACCACGTGCACAGTGTCCTGGGAAAGCTCGGGGTCAGCACGCGGGCTCAGGCGGTGGCGGTCTCGCGCTCATTTCAGTACACCGAGCTGAACGCGAAGGGCCTAGGCACCGAGCTGGTCTGAAGATGGCTCCGACGGTCCATATACGGCCGGGCAGGGCGGGGTCGATAGTGAATCGGTGCGATATGAGTTGGCTCAATCCCGTTGCTTCAGGAGCGTTGACGCAGCTCTGCGGGAAACGCGGCCGGACTGGTTGCTGACGACATGGCGAAGCCCGCCCGCTCGCGGGCTCGTCCGGGCGCGCCTCCTTCGCCTCGGCGCGTCGAGTGACGGTAGCCAGGTTCGCCGCCGCAGGCTGACCGTGCCACCGCACTCAAGGAGTGCAAGCTAATGCGCGGCCAGACATGGCCTTCGCGCTTCTGGACGCCGCTGCCCCAGAAGCGACGGCATGGTGGTCCGTCCGAGCGTCCCGCCAATCGCGTTGTTGGTGCGGCTATCGTCGCAGGTGGCCTCGCCTTCAGTGTCTCGCTCTACCCACTACCGGATGGACCGAATCTCCTTTACCCATTCCCGCCCAACCACGAGTCATCGTCGGATTCCCAGAAGGTGGCCGGCGCAAAGTTCCTTAGCTACAAGAACTCGGGTTCTTTCACGCTGAAATTGGCGGACATGGTGAAGTTGGTTGCGCTGAACCACGACTTCCCGGGCTTCGGGGCGGACGGGTTACTAGACCTGGCGATGACCTACGGGTTGCCGAATGTGGTGAGGTCGCTTCAACTCCTCGACTCGCTGGGCCCTCTGAGGCACAGCTTTCCGAGTGTCTCACGTGGCGGGGGTGGCGGGGGTGGCGGATCGTCCGATGTTCCCGGGGACCTGTGGCCGGCCTTGATGTTGTTGCTCGACTTCTTGGAGCAGAACCCGCCAAGTCTCGCGGGTGGCGACGGACTGCGGGATCTCATCACCAACGTCTTCCCGAAGTTGGCGGTGTCCCTTGGCATCCCGCTCGCTCCAACCGCGCCGTCACCCGAGACGCAAGTCTCGGCACTTGTCGCGGCTCCGGAGTTCACTCCAATCGAAGCCCAGAATTTGGCGGCCCCGGACCCTCCAGTCTCGGGATTCGCTCAGGCTCCCGTTTCGGCGCCCGTCGAAGGCGCGGTCTCGGCATCTGTCGAATCCGCGGCCCCGGCATCTGTCGAACCCGCGGCTCCGGCTCCTACCGAGGTTCCTGTCTCGGTGTCTGTCGAAGCTCCGGTTTCCGCACCGGATCCGCCCAGTGTTTCGGTGCCGGAACCGGATCCGCCGAGTCCCGATCCTCCGTCGTCACCAGCAGGTGGAACGGATGCGAGTTCCGCGGGGGACTCCGGTGGTGGTTCTACGGGGGACTCCGGTGGTGGTTCCGCGGGGAGTTCCGGTGGTGGTTCCGCGGGGAGCTCCGGTGGTGGTTCCGCGGGGAGCTCCGGTGGTGGTTCTGAGGGGAGCTCCGGTGGTGGAACCTCGGGCGGTGAATGACCTCAGGCGCCCGGCTCCCTTCATGGCCGACGACCGACTCCTCGAAGCCGGGAGATGGCAAATGCGGCAAATGCTGAACGGACCTTTTACCGAGTGGACGCTCCTAGCGCGCGTTGTCCGGCCAGCAGACAGTGCCGCTGCCGGTGCCCCGCGGGTTCCGCCCGCTCCGGCGGGTGAGCGAGCACCGCGTTCAGGTACCGCTCTGTCGGAGTCCGTCCACATGCAGCAGGCCTGTAACGGTCAGCAAAGCGGGCCCGATTCGGGATCGCATCCGAGCTCACGCGGAACACGGGGGCTGGGACACGCCGCCGACCTGTTCGGGTAGCTCGGAGATAGCGCAGGAGAGCCGACATATGCAAGATCCAGGACGGGACGAACGGATCTTGATCATCGACGACTGCACGCTCTATCGCGAAAATCTGGCCGCCATTTTCGCCCTGAACGGAATGGCCGCTCCATGCGTCGCGTGGGATTTGCCCTCTTTGGTCACGGCGCTTGAAGGAATCGAGCCGAGCGTCGTCCTTCTAAACATCGAGACCCGTGGCAGTGCCTTGTTGCTCCAGGCGGCGATGGACATCTGTCCGAGCTTGCGAGTGATCGTCCTGGGTGCGTCCGAGGACAACGAATCGGAGATCGTCGCGTGCGCCGAGGCGGGTGTGGCCGGCTATCACATGCGCACCGACTCGCTCGAAGACTTGCTTGTATTGATACGAAACGTTGCTGCCGGGGGTACATGTTGCTCGCCACGAGTGTCAGCAATTTTGCTCCGCCGCTTGTCGGCCCTTGCTTCGCAGCGGCAACCGGCGGCGAAGGAACTAGCTCTCACGACGCGCGAGGTCCAGATCTTGAGGATGCTGGAACTGGGTCAGTCGAATCAGGACATTGCGACGCAACTCTCCATCGCAATACACACGGTCAAGAATCACGTGCACAGCCTGCTGACCAAGCTCGGGGTGAGCACACGCGCCGAGGCAGCGGCAGTCTCCCGGACCATCCGGCTACACCAAGGGTGAACACGTGCGAACTAGGCACTGGGCTAGTCAAAATTCGCTCTGATGGTCCATGTACGGAGCCATTGCGGGCACCGATAGTGAAGTGGTGTTCCTCGGGTTAGCTCCAGACGGTGGTAGGCGATCGCTGGCGAACGGATCGGTCTCGCTCGGTTCGACGCAAGGCGCGTCACCCGGTTCGGCGACGTTCGCATCGACTCGGTCGGTGACGACGCCGAGATTGCGCATTGCACGGTTGCTCCACTTCTCAGAATCTCCAAGCACCGATTCCTCACACTGTCCCTCACCATTTCGTCAATCCGCTCTGGATGAGAGTTGCCCACGCGACATCGCGAATTGCGAGGCGCCGAACCCGCAGCCATCCGCACGCGCGTCGTCGGCGCCACTCCACACCGGATTCTCCGCGGCCGGCACGGATCAGGAGGCAGGGTGATGTGCGGCATCATCGCGTGCCGGACGCACGCGCCCGCGATCGACTACCTCCTTACCGCACTCGGCCGACTCGAGTACCGCGGTTACGACTCAGTCGGGGTCGCCGTGCAAACGACCAGCGGCGAGGTAGCGCGGTTCCGCACGGTCGGACGGGTCGGCGCACTCGATCGGTTGCTGCGCGACCGGACCGGACCAGCACTCGATGGCGTTGGCATTGGTCACACGCGGTGGGCAACGCACGGGCCGGCTACCGAGACCAACGCACACCCGCACAGCGACTGCACCGGCCGGATCAGTCTCGTCCACAACGGAATCATCGAGAACGCCGACAGACTACGACACGCACTGACGACGTCGGGCCATCGCTTCGCCACAACCGTCGACAGCGAAGTCATATGCCACCTGATCGAAGATCAATTGGACATCTATGGAGACCTATTGGGCGCAGTACAGGCCGCCCTCACTCCGCTCGAAGGCTCCTGGGCGCTCGCGGTCTTGGAGGAACGAACCGGTCGGGTCGTAGTCGCCGCTCAACGCTCTCCACTACTCGTCGCACACACGAGCCATGGCGACTTCGCGGCAAGTGACATCGCCGCGGTCGCCGACTGGGTGGATGAATTCCGGGTGCTCGATGACGGTGAAGTCGTCGAGCTCACGGGCGCCAACGGCTGGCACGATCATGGAATTGGTGCCGTGGCGCCGGTGATGGGTAGGTACATCTGGCGTACGAGTCACGCGGACTTGAACGGCCACGCCGATTACATGGCCAAGGAGATCGACGAACAGCCCGAGGCCGTAACGCGGGTGCTCGACGAGTTCGGCGATCGCGTCGCAGACGGGTCACTCTGGACCGATCTCGGATTGGCGCCGTTCGACCGTGTACAGGTAATCGGTTGTGGCACTTCCCTGAACGCGGGCAGCGTGATTCGCAACGTGGTGCGACGCCTCGGCGGGTTACCGGTGGTGCTCACGGTTGCCAGCGAAGCCGCCGAGGAGATCGTCGAGCCCCGCACATTGCGCCTCGCCATCAGCCAATCGGGTGAAACGGCCGACCTGCTGAATGCCATCGATCTGCAGGAGACTTCCCAGCCGCCGGTGCTGGCCCTCACCAACAACCCTTTCTCCACGCTTGCGCGCCGTGCGGACGCCGTCATGACGTGTGCAGCAGGCCCGGAAATCGGAGTGGCAGCCACCAAGACCTTCGTATGTCAGATCGTTGCCGGTGTCGCGGTTATGGTTTCGGCGCTCGTCGCCACTGACCGGCTCTCGGTCACCGCCGCCACCAGGCTCGTCGACGACCTCCGACGGCTGCCGGATCGTCTGGCGGCGGCCGGCACCGTGGCCAAGTGTGTGGTCCCCCCGATTGCCGACGAGTTGATCGACGCCAGTGGCTTCATCTTCATCGCCAGGGGGACGGCGCTTCCCTATGCTGCCGAGGGCGCGCTGAAACTCAAGGAACTCAGCTACCGATGGGCCGAGCACTACCCGGCAGGTGAGCTCAAGCACGGACCACTTGCGCTGGTCTGCGACGGAGTTCCCGTTGTAGCCATAGCGAGCGCGGACCCGAGACTAGCCCACAACGTCGCCGAGGTCAGGGCTCGAGGCGGGCGCATCATCAGCATCGGATCACCCGGTGGCACAGTTCCCGTCGTGAGCGACCTCGCCGCACCGTGGGGCCCGATCGAGACCGTCATCCCGCTGCAGATCCTGGCCCGAAATCTGGCCCTGGCCTTGGGATGTGACGTCGACAAACCCCGTAACCTCGCCAAATCAGTGACGGTGGAATAGCCGAGTGAACCGCCACCAGCCTAGCGGCAGATATCTGCCTGGACCCCCCAACGACATTGCAACGTCCGAACAGAGTGGAGCCGAGAAATGACCGATATACAGACCAATGACGTCGAAATCATGAGCGTCCCAACGCAACTACCGACAGCGGCGGTTCACGACCCCATCGAGCACCGGCGGCGTACCTTCGGCGGGCTCCACGTGCCGGCATCGACTGTCAGCCTGGTGATCCCAGTCAGAAACGAGGCCCGCAACATAGCCTGGGTGCTCGAGCAGATCGCCGACGACGTGGACGAGATCATCCTCGTCGACGGAGACTCGACCGACGCGACACTGATCACCGCGTGCAGCTACCGGCCCGACATCAGGGTGGTTCCCCAGGACGGCGTCGGCAAGGGCAGCGCGCTACGAACAGGATTCCGGGCCGCCACCGGCGACTTCATCGTGATGATGGATGCGGACGGCAGCATGTCGCCCCAGGAAATCCGCCACTACGTGCATTTCTTGGCCAACGGGTACGACTTCGTCAAGGGATCGCGATTCATCGGTGGGGGTGGGTCGTTGGACATCACCCCGTTCCGACGGCTCGGCAACCGATTCCTGCTCGGGGTGTTCAATTCCCTCTACGACGCCGACCTCACCGACCTGTGTTACGGCTTCTGCGCGTTTCACCGTCGATATCTCGAGCACCTTGCACTCTCGGCGACGGGGTTCGAGATCGAGGCGGAAATGACCGTTCATGCGATGCAGGCCGGTCTTCGGATCGCCGAGGTGCCGAGTCTGGAAATGCCGCGGAGGTCGGGCAAGTCAAACCTCCATGCAATCCGCGACGGTATTCGGGTGCTGCGCACCGTCCTACGCGGCCACCGCTCCGGACTGTCCGGATACCTCGCGCAGACACTGTCGCATAGCAGTGGCTCACAGCAACTCGGACAACCCCGCCAATCTTCCCGATGAACGGGCACATGAAGAGTCCGCACTCAAAGCGCCATCGTCGACTAGGAGATTGACGGAGATGCGAGCACTCGTCACGGGCGCGGCCGGATTCATTGGGTCCACCTTGGTCCACCGTCTCCTGACCGACGGTCATCAGGTGATCGGGGTCGACAATGTCAGCACGGGCAATGTGGCCAACCTTGAGGCAGCCCTTAGCGGCAAGGGTATGAGCACGGGCCGTTTCACCTTGGTGCAGGTCGATATTCAAGCGCCTGAACTGACCGGCATCGTCGCGGGTGCCAACCCGGACGCCATCTTCCATCTCGCCGCGCAGGTGGATCTCAGAGCTTCGGTGTCCGATCCGCAATTCGACGCACGTAGCAATGTGCTAGGCACGATCAATCTCTGTGAAGCCACCCGGCGAGCGGGCGTCAAGAGGATCGTCTACGCCGCTTCGGGCGGTTCTCGCTACGGAACGCCGACCCGTCTGCCGGTGGACGAAAGCGCTCCGCTCGGTCCGCTCTCGCCGTATGCGGTGGCGAAGCTCGCTGGGGAGTTGTACCTGAGCGCCTACGCAGGAATGTACGGTTTGGCACCGATCTGCCTGGCACTGGCCAACGTCTACGGTCCACGTCAGAATCCGCATGGGGAAGCCGGTGTGATAGCGGTTTTCGGCAGCGCGCTCATCGCCGGCCGTCCCGTGACTGTGTACGGTGACGGCACCGCCGCCCGCGACTACGTTTACGTCGACGACGTCGTGGATGCGTTCGTGCGCGCCGGCGAGGCTCCGCTATCAGTCACCGGAACCTACAACATCGGCACCGGTCGACAGACGACCGTCGCAGAAGTACACCGGATGATTTCTTCGGTGCTCGACGAGTCGGCGCCGCCCCGATACGCCGCCGCCCGCACAGGTGAGTTGCACGCCATCGCCTTGGATGCGAGAAAGGCGGAAGAGGCTATCGGGTGGAAACCCGCCGTCGACATCGTCGAGGGAATCGAACGCACGGTCCATTGGCTTCGCACCGTTCTCGACCCTGACTTTGCCGTAATCGTCGGAGCCTGAGGGGTTGTCATGTCGATCAAAGAGGTGCCCCTCGGAGTGCCGCAGCCGCCACGACGGTCATCGCCCTACGTTGGCCGTGTGGGCGCCGCGGCCGTGACGGCGATCGGCGCAGCCGGGATTGCACTGAACGACGCCCAATCCTCCGCACCCTTCGCCCGCACGTTGGTCGTGGCCTTCGTGTTCTTGGCGCCTGCGATTGCGATCACCGGGCTGCTGCCCAGCGTCAACACCGTCGTCGCCGTGATCGTCGCGGCTGCCGGCGCCGTCGTCATCAACGCCCTTGTCGCGCAGTCGATGCTATCGGCCAGCGCCTGGTCGCGCACTGCGGGTGTCATCGCCGTTGGTCTCATCGCAGCCCTCCTGTGGCTGGTGCCAACCACGGGGACTGGCTCGTGAGGACCTGGCTCCACCGCTAGCGGCGAATGCCGAGCGTGCCCATCCGCCGAACGACCAAGAGAGGTGCTAGATGACGGGAATGACCATCAGGCGCAAACCCACCGCGTGCGTGGTGATCTGTGCCTACACGTGCGATCGGTGGGATGACACTCTTGCCGCGGTAGCGTCGGTTCGGAGCCAAACGACAGCACCAGACGAAATCGTCGTCGTCGTCGACCACAACGCAGATCTGTTCAGCAGGCTGCGCACCGCACTTCCGGACGTGACCGTCGTCGAGAACCGGCATCGGCGCGGGCTATCCGGCGGCAAGGACACCGGCGTCGAAGTGACCTCCAGCGACGTGGTGGCCTTCCTGGACGACGATGCCGTGGCCCACCCCGACTGGCTGAGACATTTTCGCGACGCCTACACCGATGACAGCATCATCGGTGTAGGCGGCACCACGCTGCCTCGGTGGGAAACCGAGCGTCCGCGGTGGTTCCCAGAGGAGTTCGACTGGGTCCTGGGATGTACGTTCACTGGCAGGGAACCGGGACCGGTCCGAAACCTTCTGGGCGGCAACGCATCATTTCGTCGCGAGGTCTTCTCCGTCGCGGGGGGTTTCCCGAGCCACATTGGCAGGACGTCGGCGCAGCGTCGCCCCCTTGGCTGCGAGGAGACCGAGTTCTGCATCCGGGTGAGCCAGCACCGTCCCGACTGGACATACGTCTTCGAACCACGGGCAGTGATCTGGCACCGCGTAGGCGCCGAACGAGAGCGGTTCGCCTACTTCCGTTCTCGGTGCTTCGCCGAGGGACTGTCGAAGGCGGAAGTGACCCGCAGCGTGGGCGTTGCGGACGGGCTCTCGGCCGAACGGAAGTACACCACGCACACCCTCACTCGCGGTGTCGTGCGGGGGCTCGGTGAGGCGCTGCGTGGGGATCGGACCGGGATCGAGCGCTCCGGCGCCATCGCCGTGGGGCTACTCACCGCGGCAGCAGGTTACGCACGCGGTGGTGTGCCTCTGCGCCGGCGACACGCGATGAACGGGTCGGAATGACCGAGTCGGTTCCGATCCTCATGTACCACGCCGTCGCGGAGCATCCGTCGGCCGCATCGAGACGCCTGTCCGTTTCTCCCGATTCATTCGAGGAGCAGGTCGCCTTCTTGGCGGAGCACGGCTTCACCGGGATGACCTTCTCGGACCTGGCCGATGCCTTCGAGACCGGCAAGGCCTTGCCGAAGCGGCCGGTCGTGCTCACGTTCGACGACGGTTATGCGGACTTCGCATATGCCGCCTTGCCGATTCTTCAGCGCTACGATTGCCCGGCAACGGTATTCGTCACGAGCGGCTGGATCGCCGACGCCGGTCCGGATGCCGCCGGTACGCCGCTGGACGAGATGATGACGTGGGCGCAGGTTCGCGACGTTGCGCAGGCGGGCATCGAAATCGGGGCCCACAGCCACAGCCATCCCGAGCTCGACCAGCTCGCTGACGCCGCGCTGTGGGAGGAACTCCGCGTCGGCCGGGTACTGCTCGAAGATTGCATCGGTGCCCCGGTTCGAGCCCTTGCCTATCCCTTCGGCTATTCCACTCCGCGGGTACGCCTCGCTGCTCGCGACGCTCGTTATCGCTGCGCAGCGGCGGTGAGGAATGTCCGAGCGACCTCATTCGACGACATCTTCATGCTCCCGCGGCTCACGATCCGCCGTAGCACCAACGCGATCGCCTTCGCCTCGGCCATGACCGGCGGCGACAAGCGAGTCTTCCGGCGGGATCGTCTGCTGACGGCAGGTTGGGCGTCTGTTCGCAGCGCTCGACGGGCCCGAAAGCGGGTCCTGGGCAATGCTTGAGAGTGTGAGCGCGACCCAAGCGGCCGACGAGAACTCCGCACTGGTTCCCTATTCAGTTCGCCATCGCCGGATGAGAAGTCGATTCACCGGCCCGCCCTTCTTGCGGAACGCCTATGCCCTCGTACTCAATACCGGGATCTCGGGGGTTCTGGGTCTGGTGTACTGGATTCTCGCGGCGCGCTACTACGACGATTCCGACGTCGGTCGCGGATCGGCCGCCATCTCGGCGTTGATGCTGTTGACCGGCCTGGTGTCGGTCAACTTCGCGGGCACACTGAACCGCTTCATCCCCAAGACCGGAAAGCATACGGTCGCCGTCGTCGCGTTCACCTATCTCGTCACGTCCGCCGTAATCGCCGTCCTTGCCGTGGCCTTGCTCTTCACCCTCCACATGGTGGGAGGTCCGGCATACGACCTCCTGCGCGACGGGCAGACGCAAATGTGGTTCGTCGCAGCTGCGGTTGCCGCGAGCGTAATCACGTTGCAGGACAGCGTATTGACAGGACTGAGGGGCGCGGTTTGGGTGCCTGTCTGGAACGCCGCGTTCTCTGTCGCCAAGATCATCCTTCTGGTGGTGCTGGCTCAATCCATGCCCCGGTCCGGACTGTTCTTCTCTTGGATCATTCCCATGATCATCGTCATGTTTCCGGTGAACCTGTTGATCTTCCGTCGGCTGCTGCCGCAGCATGTACGCACGTCGACGCACGAGGTCGGGCTGACGGTCGCACAGGTCGGCCGGTTCTTTGCCGCGGACTATCTGGGCGCGCTAGTGCTCTACGGCACAATGTTTCTCGTCCCGGTGCTGGTGGCAATACACGTCGCGCCGCACACCTACGCGTACTTCTTCCTGGCCTGGGCCATCGCGACGATGATGAATCTGGTGGCCGTCAACATGTCGGTGTCCATGGCAGTGGAGGGTGTGCATGACCCTTCGCGTTTGGCCGGCTATTGCCGCTCTGCGCTCACTCGAACCTTGGTACTGCTGTCCTTCGGAGTCGTGGGGATCGGCCTTGCGGCTCCGTACACCATGGGGCTGCTCGGTGACGGATACCTCGACGCCGTGCCGCTGCTTCAGCTGTTGGCCTTCGCAAGCTTGCCCAGCGCGGTGGTGGACATCTATGTCGGGACGCTACGGGCGCGGACCAAGCGCATGCGGATCATGTGGGTGCAATCCCTTCGGGCAGTTGCCGTATTGGGACTGGTGGTCGTCTTTCAGCATTATCACCCGTTGTTCGGAAACTTCGGTGACCCGAGGCTGACCGCAGTGGGAGCGGCGGTACTGCTCGGCCAGCTCGTCGTGATGGTCGTTGTGCTTCCAGGCCTTGGAAGGCTTCTCGGGTGGCACCGGCGACTTGCCCCGCCGGTCACGGTGCACGAGGAGACGGAATGTCTCCTCTGATGTATGCCGATGAGCGCCAGCTCATCCCGGCGGTGCTCCCTCCTCGGCTCACCGAGGAGGGAGCGCAGCCCGGGAGTCTTCGACCGAGTCACGTCCAGGGCGTCCGTGTGGCGATTCTGTGCGTCGTGACCGTAGGGGCAGTCGCGTTGTACCTCGACAAGTTGCATAGCGTCGATCTTGGCGGCATGACCGGGCTTGGGCTGATCTCAGTTCTGCCGGTGTCGACGTTGGTCGGGCTTGCACTTCTCACCGTCGGCTTCATGGGGTCGCTTTCACTGCCGCGGCGCTGCGTGTGGTTGCTCTCCGTGCAACTGGTGCTACTCGTCCTGATGCTTCATGGCATCACGGCGCTGCTCGAGTCCGAGCCGCGCTTCGCGATCACGTGGGTCCATGCCGGTTTCGTCGAGTTCATCGATCGCACTGGGACCACGGCGCCGGACCTCGACACCCGATGGTCCTGGCCCGGATTCTTCGCGCTCGCCGCGTTCTGGGCCGGTTCGGGCAAGCTCGAGGCGCTGCACACCATCCTTACCGTGACGCCGGTGGTGCTGAATCTGCTGTACCTGGTTGCACTCGGGTTGCTGATGACCACCATTCGGATGGTTTGGCAGGCAAGGTGGTTGGCGGCGTTGTTCTTTTGCCTCCTCAACTGGATTGGGCAGGACTATTTTTCGCCCCAGGGCTTGTCATTGCTGTTCTACCTGTTCTTCGTGGCCTTCGTCGTCATGTGGTTCCGCCCGCCCCTCACACCGCCCGGGGACATGCCAAGGCCCTACCGCTGGGGAAGCAAGCTGTGGTGGTGGCTCTGGGGCAATGCATCACGGGGCGAGCTGCCGCCAAGGAAGGCTGCGCCGGCGGAACGTGTTGTCGTGTTTGCGGTGGTGGTGGGCCTGTTCGCCACGGCCACTGTCTGCCACCAGCTAACCCCGTTCGCGATGCTGATGAGCGCTGCTGGGCTCGTCGTCGCCCGTCGGTGCGCGCTCACCGGGCTCCCCGTGATGCTCGTCGTGATCCTTCTGGCGTGGATCAGCTTCATGACCCAGGCCTATTGGGGGGCCAACCTCAGTGACGTGGCCAGCGGCGTCGGGGATATCGGTGGGGCGGTGGGGAACCGAGCCAGCCTTGGCAACGCCGAACACCTGCTCGTCGTTCACGCCCGGATGTTCGCGACTGTGATGGTCTTCCTGATCGCGGGCTGGGGGTTGCTCCGCCGTAGGCGGCGAGGGATCGAGGACCGCGTCCTGCTGGTGCTGACCGCCGCCCCGATCGGCCTGGCGCTCATGCAGAGCTACGGCGGCGAGATGGCCTTGCGCGTCTACTTGTTCGCACTTGCGCCCGCGTCCGTGCTCGCTGCATTGGCCTTGTTCCCCCACCCGGCATCACGCCCCTCGATGCTCGCGCGATGCGTCGCCACCGTAGGCGCTCTGGTTCTGTTGTTCTCCTTCTTAGTCACTCGTTACGGCAACGAGGCA
This sequence comes from Mycobacterium sp. AZCC_0083, assembly GCF_014202335.1. Lineage (GTDB taxonomy): Bacteria > Actinomycetota > Actinomycetes > Mycobacteriales > Mycobacteriaceae > Mycobacterium. The sequence continues at coordinate 352,624 of NZ_JACHGP010000010.1, forward strand.
TTCGAACGGATCCCCGAGGGGGCGGTCAGCGCGGTGGAGACGGTCTACGAGCATACGTCTGGCCCCGTGAAGTTCCTTTACGTCACCGCTGTGCCCGAGCTCAACTCCACCCCCTTCATGCCGCTCGGTTACCGCGACGTGGAACGGGTCCACTGGATGAACACGATGGCACCGATCGATCCGACCGACGTGACCGGGGTGGTGCAGACCCTGAGAGAGCAGGGGACTGGCGGATACCTGATCACCACGCGAAGTCAGGAGGCATACATCGTATTCGGCCAGGGCTACCCCAGGGATTGGAGCGGGCGATTCCGCCACGCGCTAGCCGCTGCCCCCGGGCTTCGGGTGGTTGTCGACAACCCGGACGCGACCATCTATGCCCTCGACTGGCCCCCCGGCGCGGTAGCCAACCGTTACCCGCCTACGTCCACCGGATTGCAGGTGTGGCGTACGCCCTGGACCACGGTTGGTGCGGGCTTTCTGGTCATGCTGTTGGGCATTCTGAGCGTGCGTGAGGTGTGGCGAATTCGCCTTGCACCTGACGACCACAGGCGGCTCCGCCCACTCGTGTACGCCGCGGCGCCGTTCCTGGTCGGGTTCGTGCTCGTCGTCGTCGAGCGTTTCCTGTTGCTGACGTCATGAGGAACTTCAAGATCCGGTTTCGAACCGGTGACCAATCCCTACAAAACCACTAGGAAGCCATGTCTCACACCATCTTTCCCGATACCGGCGTCGCCTCTCCCGACGTCGATGTCGTCGGCGATGTGATTACGGACTTCGCCACCGCGGCCGGAGATCGGCCTCACCATCCTGCCATCGTGCACAACGGGACCGCCATCAGCTATCGAGACCTCGCAGAGCGAGTTCGACTCACCGCGTTGCGCTACCGGGCAGGCCGATTCGGCGCCAATGGACCATCCGGTCTGATCGGAGCGTTGGTCTCGCACACACCCGCTGTGGTCGAGCACCTGCTTGGGATACTGCAAGCCCGCGCCACCTACTGCCCGATCGACGCCGCTCTTCCGGTCACCCGCAAGCAGGCGATCGCCGCGGTGCTCGGCCTGGACCGCTTGTTTGCGTTAGCCGCCGACCCGCACGAACAAGCAAATCTGCGGATCGAGCGGCTCGACGATCACCCAGCACCCGCGGATACCGAACTGCCGCAGCCTCCATGGCAGGGCAGTGATCCGGCGTACGTGCTGTGCACCTCCGGTTCGACTGGGGTGCCGAAGCCGGTGGTGGTCTCGCGGCGAGCCCTAACCGTCACGGTGCGCGCACTTCGCGACCTCTTCGCACTCACCCGCGAGGACCGCGTGCTCCAATTCGCCTCGCTCGGCTGGGACACCTGCTTGGAAGAGATACTGCCCACGCTAACCGGCGGCGCGACTTTGGTTTTCGACGACGAGGCCCAATCCGGCTCGTTCCCGCGCTTTGTCCGCATGCTGGCGCAACGGGAGATCACCGTGCTCGACCTGCCAACGGCGTTCTGGCACGAACTGGTGCTCTACCTGCACGAGGGGCAAGCTGCACTGCCGTACAGCGTCCGGTTGGTGGTGATCGGTGGTGAGCGGGTTGATCCCACCCGATTGCGGCAGTGGCGCGATCTCGACGTCGGGCACATCGGGTTGCTCAACACCTACGGGTGTACCGAGACGACGATGATCACCCATGCTGTGCAGTTGAGCGGCCCTGGTAGCGAACCAGAAGTCACGGCCGACGATGCCGAGGCGCCTCTCGGGCGCCCGCTTCCCCATGTGCGCGATCACGTCACCGATGAGGGCGAACTGCTGGTGTCGGGCCCCTCCCTGGCCACCGAATACCTTGGGCTGCCGGAAATTACCTCTACCGGATTCCCGATGGCCGACTACGGATCGGGACCCACCCGGTGGTTCCACACGGGCGATCTGGTCACCCGCGGTGAACACGGTCTGCTGTATTCACGCGGCCGCGCTGACGAACAGGTGAAAGTCCTTGGCGTACGAGTACATCCGGCCGAGGTGGAGGCACAGCTGAACACCCATCCCGCGGTTGCGGGTGCCGTCGTCGTCGGCGAACGGCTACTCGAGCGCACGTCGTTGACGGCGTACGTCGTTCCGGCTGGGTCGACGACCACTCCGGCTGAGTTGAAACGTTACCTACGCGAACGACTACCCAGTCAATTCGTGCCCAGCCGAGTGAAATTCGTTGTCGCGCTGGCCTATACCGCGAGCGGCAAAGTCGATCGTGCAGCAACACAGCGTGCTGCAACGGATTACCAAGGCAAAGGAGCAGGTCAATGAACCCCGACCACATCGTCCACATCTTCCGTATGGTTCTCAACACCCCTGAGGTGGATGCGAGCTCCGACTTCTTCGAACTGGGCGGTGATTCGCTGCTAGCCACCCGGGTGCTCAGTGCGATTGCACGGGATTTCGGGACGGAGTTGTTGTTCGAGGACTTCCTCGACGATCCCACGCCGGACGGATTGTTCGCCAGAATTGCCGCGGTAGCGCCATGAACCGGGGAGGCATGCGCGTCGTCGTCGTCGGTGCCGGTCTGGCCGGGCTGACCGCCGCTGTCGAGTTGGCGGCGGTGGGCGCGGAGGTCACAGTGCTCGAGGCACGTGAGCGGGTAGGCGGCCGGATGCACGGTATCCCGGTGTCCGCCAGTGTCGTCGCCGATGGGGGTGCTGCCTACCTGGGGGTGCGGCATACCGAGCTGCTCGCAATGGCGCGGGAGCACGGACTCGGCCTGGCCTCCACGGTGATGGAGGGGGATAGCACATTCCTGGTATCGGATGAGCGGACGACGACTGCGACCCGGGTCCCCCCGCTGGCCGCGGTCGCACTCGGCGATCTGTTCGATCGGCTCGAAGAACTGGTCGCGCAGGTGCGGCCGGACGCGCCGTGGGAGAGCCCGCGCGCGGAGTATCTCGACCAGCTGACGGCCGCGCAGTGGCTTGCCGACGAGGTCGAACATCCGGACGCGCGGACCTTCTTCCCGCTGTTCATCGGTGAAATGATGGCGGCCGATCCGGCGGCAATCTCTGTTCTGCACATGGCCTTCTATCTGCGTTCTGGCGGAGGGATCCGCTACCTCAACGCCTTCGAGGGCGGGGCTCAGCAGTGGCGGATCGATGGTGGCGCGCATCTGCTATGCGAGGCGCTTGCTGATCGGCTCGGCGAGCGAGTGCGGTTGGGCCATCCCGTTTCTGCGATCGATCAGGACGCCGACGAGGTCGTGGTGCATTGCGTTTCGTCCGTCGATGGCAGACGTTCCGAGTACCGGGCCGACCAGGTCGTCGTCGCCATACCGCCGCTGTTGGCGCAGCGGATCGAGTTCCGGCCCGCATTGGCCGCGCCGCGGGCGACGGCGGCCACCGGCCGCGGTTGCGCGGTCAAAGTACATCTGAGTTATCCGGCTCCGATCTGGCGTGAGCAGGGCTTGTCCGGGTGGTCGGTGAGCGCGCACGGACCGCTGCTGTCTACGGTCGATGATTCTCCGCCAGATGAATCTGCCGGCATACTAACGGGATTCGTCACCGGCGCAGCGGCATCGGCCTTCAGCGCGCTGTCGTCGGACGAGCAGCGGGAAGCGGCACTCGCCCACACCGGGCGGCTCTTTCCGCAGTTGCCGCCGCCGACGCAATGCTCGGTGACCGACTGGCCTGCGGAGACGTACAGCAGGGGATGTTATGCCGCCCTGTTCGGCCCAGGCGACTGGTTGCGGCTCGGGCCGACACTGACCGAACCTCATGGGCGAGTCCACTGGGCAGGCACCGAAACCAGCTTGGAGTTCTTCGGGCTGATGGAGGGTGCGATCAGGTCGGGCAAACGCGTCGCGACCGAATTGATCCACGGCGCTGAACCGGCGACCGTTACGGGAAAGGTTATGGCGCAATGACATTACTCACGGAGTTCACCGAATCGGCAAGTACCGGCTTCACCGCCGCAATCGATCAGCCGTACACCTATGTGCGCAAGGAGTTGTCCGAACCGGATTGGCGTCGTTACCCGGGATGGGCGACGGTCACGGAGTCCGAATGGCGGGACGCGCAATGGCAGCGAGCGCACTCCGTCAAGAACATAGCGCAGCTGCGCGCGGTGACAGGGGACCTGCTCGACGAGCGGTTCTACATCGACCTGGCAGCCGATCAGCAGCAGCGCGCCACCATGTCGATGCTGCTGCCGCCGCAGATGCTGAACACCATGGCGCCCAACTGCGCGCTGGAACGCCGAACATACACCGAGGCCTTCTATGCCGATCCGATCCGGCGTTACATGCTGCCACTGCTCAGCGATCGCGAGCCGGAATGGGGCTCACATCCTTTCGCCGAGCGAGACTCGTTGCACGAGAGCGACATGTGGGTGGTGGAGGGGCTGACCCATCGATACCCGACCAAGGTCCTCGCCGAAATGCTCTCGACCTGCCCACAATATTGCGGGCACTGCACGCGGATGGATCTGATCGGCAATTCCACACCAACGATCAGCAAGAACAGGCTGACCCTGCAGCCGGCCGACCGGCAGGACCGAATGCTGGACTACCTGCGCGTCACACCGACGGTGCGTGATGTCGTGGTGTCCGGCGGGGATGTGGCCAACGTTCCCTGGCCGCGGCTGGAATCGTTCGTCATGCAGTTGCTCGAGATTGACACCATCCGCGATATCCGCTTGGCGACGAAGGCGCTGGCCGCGCTGCCGCAACACTGGTTGCAAGTGAAGGTCATTGACGGAGTCAATCGCTTGGCACACATCGCCGCTGCCCGCGGCGTCAACCTGGCACTGCACACCCACATCAACCACGTGCAGTCGGTGACTCCACTGGTCGCGGCGGCGACGCGGGCACTGATTGACGCTGGGCTGCGAGACGTTCGCAACCAGGGGGTGTTGATGCGCGGGGTGAACGCCACCGCCGACGACCTGCTCGACCTCTGCTTCGCGCTGCAGGGCGAAGCAAACATTTTGCCGTACTACTTCTACATGTGCGACATGATCCCGCACGCCGAACACTGGCGGACCTCACTGTGGGAAGCGCAACAGTTGCAGTTGGCGATCATGGGTTATCTGCCCGGCTTCGCGACGCCGCGGATCGTTTGCGACGTTCCCTATGTCGGTAAGCGGTGGGTTCATCAAGTCGTGCAATACGACCGGAACCTCGGCATCTCATACTGGACGAAGAATTACCGCACCGGCTTGGATCTAACGGATGTCGATGCCTTGAACCGCGTCTACCCGTTCTACGACCCGATCGACAGTCTGCCGGCGTTCGGGCAGGCATGGTGGCGGGAGAATTGCAGTCGCCCATGTGGCACAGCACTTTCGGTGGATTACGACTCGGTCGTGCCCGCCTCGGACGACGGCGGATCTTGACCAGAAGTCGCCGATTTCTGCGCAACGGGAATTACCCGCCTAACACGGGGCATGCCAGGAACGGCAAGCCTTAGAAAGGGGACGAGCGGGGAAATGGAAGCTACGTATGGCGACCCAGAAAGATGCGCGAGATGACCGTCGAACTGGCACCGATCACGGACGTAGACGTGGCTGCGGTAGCGGACTTCCTGAACGCCAACCACAATGACCGAGTTCCGTGGGCTGCATCATGCTCGGCGGTGCCATGGACCGTGGATGCACCCAATCACGGATTCATGCTCCGGGACGGGCAGCGTGTCGTCGGCACACTATTGGCTCTCTACTCCGAGCGGCTGATGGCAGGGCGGGTGGAGCGGTTCTGCAACATGGGATCGTGGTGCGTGCTGCCCAGCTACCGGTCCCGGAGCATCTTGCTGGTCAAGGCGTTGCTGGCGCAGGAGGGCTACCACTTCACAGTCCTGTCGCCCGACGAGGGACCGCAGGAGATCCTCGCCTGGCTCAGGTTCCGTTTGCTGGACACGTCTGCGGCGCTCGTTCCCAACCTGCCGTGGCCTACTCTGCCGGGCCGAACGAGGATCAGTGCCAAACCGGACGTCATCGAAAGGACGCTCGCCGAGCCGGAGCTAGAGCTCTACCGCGACCACGCACGAGCGCTCGCAGCGCATCACCTGGTGCTAATCCGTGGCCAGGAGTCCTGCTATGTCATGTACCGGAAGTTTCGGTACAAGGGTGCGCCGGTGTTCGCCATCATCCTTCACGTCAGCAATCCTGACTTGTTCCATCGTGCCTTGATCCCGTTGACCCGCCATCTGTTGGTTCGTCATGGGCTAGTGGCAACCCTGGCCGAGCTACGGATCATCGAGCACGAGCCACGTCTGTCGTTCAAGCTGAACAACTGGCCCAAGATGTACCGCAGTGCCAGCCTGGAACCCCGGCAGATCGACTACCTCTACAGCGAGCTCGTGTGTGTGCCTTGGTAGCCGTGCAGCGCACATTCAACCCGAGGAGCATACGACCAAGCGAAAGTTGCACGGCGAGAAAGGAATTCGATCAACATGATGGCGATGGTGGTAGGCGCGATAGTAATGCTCATCGCTGCGGTGATAGCCGTGTTTCTGATTCTCGTGGCCATCAACATTGCGCTTTTCCTTAAGCTCCGATCGGCAATCCCGCAAGAGCCCTTTTCGAACTCCGAGCACGTATAGAGCGGGCATGGATTCGCGATGACCCCCTACTGTCGTCGGCGCCGGCCAGCGGTAGGCCGTGGGAATGCGGGGCCATGGCGCGCCATATCCGGCTAAGGCAGGACGCCCGAAAGGCGAACCGCCGGTGGGTCACCGTAGGGGCGGCCATCGTGGTGGCCGTGACGGCGTTGGCTCTGGCGATTTGCGTTCGATCCCCTGTGCCTCCCGCTTCCGACGGCCACGGCGATGCCGACTGGCCCGGCTGGGGGTTCACTCACACACAGTTCAGCGCCGACCAGGGAGAGCCCGCAGCTGTTGCCACGGCCGAGGGGGCGATCAAGTCGGTGCCGATGGTGCAGGCCCAGGCGATCATGGGTTGGGGGGTGGACAACCCCGAGCCCTCGCCCGGCCTGTACGACTTCCGCAGCCTCGACCGTCGGATGGACTTCATTCGCCGCAGCGGCGGCGTTCCAGTGATCGTCTTGTGCTGCGCCCCAGACTGGATGAAGGGCGGCGCGGCGGGGGAGACCGACTGGAACCGCTTGGAAGATGCGCCGCTGCCCGAACACTACGCGGATTTCGCCGCGCTGAGTGCCGCAGTCGCCGGGCGCTATCCCTACGTTCGCCATTTCCTCGTCTGGAACGAGTTCAAGGGGTTCTTCGACAACGAGCTCAATCGGTGGGATGCAAAGGAATACGTCGACCTCTACAACGCCGTCTACGACGCGTTGAAGGCTGTGAGTGGGGCAAATCGGGTCGGTGGGCCCTACCTCGACTTCGCCGAACCCCACGATGCCTCCCACAGCGCGCCCGATCTGCGCGGCTCTTGGGGAGCGGTGGACCAACGAGTCCTCGACGCCTTCGTCTATTGGGAGCGGCACCGCAAGGGCGCCGACTTCGTCGCGGTCGACGGACACGCCACCACTGGTGACGGCGCCTCGGACGAGTTCGCCGCGTTGGAGAAGTTCGCCGCGGTCGACGCGTGGCTCCGAAAGCAGGTCAATCTGCCCATCTGGTGGGCCGAGTGGTACGTGGAGCCGACGAGTGCCGACTGGTCGCCGGAGCACCAGGTTGCGTTGCGCGTCGCCGCGATGATCGAGCTCGCGAGTACCGGAGCAGACACGGTTCTGTACTGGAGCCCGCGTCCGGACGGCGCGGATTGTGCGACCTGTCTGTGGACCGACACCCGGATGGCCGGTGGAGGCCGGCCGCTGCCCTTCCTCACTGACTTCCTCCAGCGCTTCGTCCGCGTGTTCCCGCCGGGCGTCGACCGGCAGAAGGTGCGAATTGCGGATGGGCTGCTCGCGCTTGCGTCCGAGCGGACTCTCGTGATCGTCAACACCACCAATAGGACGATCAGTGCCACCGTCGAGGGTCGGCCGATCGAGTGGTCGGGCTACGAGACGCGGTGGATTACGGTGCAGCCGTAGGTGCGCCAGGAGATCATGAAAATAGCTCCACTGCAGTGGATTCCGGTCGGAGGCATGGGATGCGGTCGCTTTTGCGGCCAAATAGCGGCGACGGGGCGTCAGCAACTGAAGCGTCCGCCGCCGCAAGATTAGCTTCAACATCGGTACGGATGGCTTGACGTGTAGGTGAACATCCCGCGGCGACGGTTGTCGGCACTAGCTCTCAGCGCGGCGATCGGCGGCGAAGGAACTAGTTCCTGCGGCGCGTGGGAACTAGTTCTTGCCGATGGCGGAAATGGGCCTTTCGAGTCCGGATGTCCCAACGGAGCTGGGTATCTCGATTCATCCGGACGGAAACCACCTGCACAGTGCTTGGACGGAGCACGGTATCAGCACTCGCGCGCCAGCAGCCGCACTCGCCCAACGTCATTCGACGGCGTGGGGCGATCGCAGGGACTAGTCCGAGATTTGTCTGAAGTTCGCTCTGATGGCTCATATACGGGTGGCTTGCAGGCACCGATAGTGAAGTGGTGTTCGGCTAACTGCAGACCGTCGCTCGGGAGCGGCGCCAGGTATTCGTGAGGTCTGAGTCAGCAAAGCGCCATGCCTGCCGGGTGCCGACAGGCATCACTCCGAGGAGGTTCCTACCTTGTCCAAGCACTACGTGCGTGCGCCGCGGATGTCGGCCCGCCAATACGTCACCACAGGTTTCACGGGAGCAGCGATGGTCGGGATCGGCGTCCTGCTGGCAGCTCCCCCTGGCACACCGGCGCCGATCACTGCGGAAGTGCAGCTGGCGTCGACCGGTTACGCGCTGAGCCCGCCGGATCTTGATTGCGGTCCGCTTCCGGGTTGCGGCCTGTTCGGGGGCGCCGGCTCGCCGACGCCCACCGCGCTGGCCGCGGCTATCAGCCCCTCGCAACTGCCACCGCTCATCGGTCCGGGTGGCTGGCTGATCGGCGACGGCCTCGATGCAGATCCCGCCACGTGCACCGCTCCCTGCAACGGCGGTAACGGCGGGTTGCTGTGGGGCAACGGTGGCGCCGGCGCTCTCGGTGGGAGCGGCGGCAATGCCGGTCTGCTGTTCGGCAACGGCGGTGCCGGTGGGAACGGCGTCGCTGCGGTATACGACGAGACGACGGGAGCATTGGTCTCCGCGGCTACCGCCGGCGGAAGCGGCGGCAACGCCGGTCTGTTCGGCACAGGTGGGAATGGTGGCAACGGCGGCAGTGACCTCCAGTCAGTGCTCTCGGTAGATCCGCTTGACGCCACTGGCGCCGCCGCCGGTAACGGCGGAAGGGGTGGCCTCCTCGGCGGCAACGGCGGGAGCGGCGGCCAGGGTGGCGACGCGATTTCCCTCACGGGGAACGCCACCGGCGGCGCCGCCGGGGCCGGCGGTGGAGCAGTGATCGGCGACGCCGGTGACGGCGGTGTCGGCGGGTTCGCCGAGGCCCACGACCTCGGGGGAACCGCTACCGGTGGCAACGGTGGGGCGGGCGGTCAAACAGTCGTCGGTACCGGCGGCGACGGCGGCATGGCCGGATACGCGAGCGCCAACGGTGGCAGTGGTACTGGCGGCACTCCCGGCAACGGTGGCAGCGCAGTGCTCGTCGGCTCAGGTGGTGCTGGCGGTAGGGGCGGCGACAGTTACAACAGCCTGCCTGCCGACGATCAAGGTTCCGCCGACGTCACCGGCGTCGCCGGTGGGACGGGTGGTAGTGGCGGCCTGTTGGGCGGCAACGGCGGAACCGGGGGCGAAGGCGGCTTCGCGTTCTCCCAGAATGGGAACGCCACCGGCGGTGCCGGTGGGTCCGGCGGTGGGGCAAGCAATGGCACCGGCGGCAGTGGTGGTGTCGGCGGCGCCGGGAGCTCTGAGGGCACAGGAACCACCGCGACCGGCGGTGCCGGTGGCCACGGCACCGGAACATTCATCGGTAGCGGCGGCGCTGGCGGCGACGGCGGCAACAGCAATTCCACCAGTGGCCCATCCCAAGGTGGCGCCGGTGGCACGGGCGCTAACGGTGGCCTCGGCGGCAACGGCGGCGCAGGCGGAACTGGCGGTGACGCTACCGGCGGTGGTACCAACACCGGCGGCACCGGGGGTGCTGGCGGCGCAGGTGGCGCAGGCGGATCGTCCGGCGCCTCCGGCGACAACGGCAGCCCGTAGACCCGACGACGCCCATCGGCAATGACACAGGCGGGTACGGGCGCCGACAACGAAACAGTCGACGCCCGTACCCGCCCTATGTGGCGGCACAGTCACCCCGCGATGGGCGGATATTACCTCTCGCACAACGAAATTCGACCTTCTCGGAAAGGTGATCTGAATGCGGGCAACGCAGGATTCGACGCCAGATGTGGAAGCGGTTCACGATATGAATACATTGAATGCAATCCGGCCGGCCCCGCCAACTCAATCGCATCGGGTCTCAACGGCTGCCCTGGTGATCGCGGTGATCGCCCTTGGTGTGGCCACCTGGATGCTCGCGCAGGCACCGGCCGAACCTTCCGTCACGATGGCTGAGCCTGCCGTCAATGCCCAGCAGTCCGATGCCGCCAAGGGGCGTGTGTGCGGCGCATTCGACATCGTGCGCAAGGCGGTGTCAAAGCAAACCAATACCGACCTGGGGCGTGATCCGACCGCGATGGAAGCGGTGGCGGCCAACGCCCGTTTGGCGACACTCGGGGGCGGCGACTATCTGCTTTCGCGCCTGGACCCGGCCACCCCACCTGAGTTGGCGGACGCGGTTCGTGCGCTCGCGAACAACTTCCAGGACATCGGGATGAACCAACTCGTCGGTGTGCCCAATACTGATCCTGCTGTGGCTGCACTGCTGGGACAAGCGCAAGCCGCCAGCGACCACATAGCACTCGTGTGCAGGTAGGTACTGGTGCGTGATGGCAGTAAGCCCAGCCGCGACCACGCACATCACCCGCCCCCGCACGGTCCTTGCGTCGTTGGGCACGGTGCTGTGCGTCGCTACCGGAGTGATCTGCCACCAGGCGCCAGCGCAGGCCGCTCCCGACAACTGCCCGGCGACTGCCGCCGCCGCCTACCAATGGGGCGCGCCGAACAAATCCGACGATTTCGACGACCCATCGTCGCTTGCCGGTTGGAACCTTTACGACGGTCCGGGACACGCCGGAAACGGCCGCCGGACTCCCAGTGCGGTTTCCGTCGACGACGGCGTGTTGACGATCACGGGCGACTCCCGGGGTAATTCCGAGGGAATGTCGTGGAGCCCAGGTCAGACGTTCGGCCGCTGGGAAGTGTGCGTGAAATCGCCTGCGGCGTCACCGAACTACCATTCCGTGCAGCTGCTGTGGCCGGACCGGCGGGGTGGTGGCGAAGTCGACTTCATGGAAATTGCCGATCCCACGCGGCAGAGCGTCGACGCCTTTGTTCACTACGGCGACCGGCAAGAAGCCGGCCATATCCGGATAGACGCCACGCAGTGGCACAGCTGGGCTGTCGAGTGGAGTCCTCAGCGGATTGCGATGTTCGTCGACGGTGCGCAATGGTGGGACACCACCAACGCGGCGCACATCCCAACCGGTCTGATGAGGATGTGTATGCAGCTCGACAATTTCGGCGGCGACGTCAGCCAGGGTGGTCAGCAGATCGTCGATTGGGCACGCCAGTATCCACTCGTCGAAACCTGAGTATGGGCCAGCGCCGGATTCATGCTGATGCCGACGACGGAATCATCACCGTCGCGACGAGGCCCCGATGATCCGAACCGGGAATCTCGATCGTGCGCAGCGAGGTCGCGGTGCAGCCGCGAGTCAGTACGTGATCGATGGCAATGAATGGCGGTAGCCGCCAGTCGGCCGGGAAGGTGGGCTTGATACCTGCCCCGGATTGCTCGGCTGCATCCCGGTAGCCATTGTGCAGCAGGCTGCGAAATGGGCGCATGTCCATGGTGCTGTTGAGGTCTCCCGCAACGACCACAGCACCGCCGCCCGCCCCCTCGGCGACCTCATCCAAGGTAACCGGCAGACGACCCATGTCACGACGCCAGTCATCGATCGGCTGCGGCCAGGGACCGGGTAGGTGCACGACAAGGACACTGGGATCGATTGAAGTGCCCGCGACCCGTATTCGCGCGCTTACGAACGCCATGCTGTAACCGTCGATCCGCCTCGTGTCGTGCATCGGGAACCGACTCCACAAGCCGACTCCAGAAGCCCCCGCCCGTGGATCGAGCCACCGGTACTGGAATGTCGCATCCAACCCAGCTGCGGATAGGCGGTCAACTTCTCTGGGCGTGAGCTCTTGGAATGCGAGAACATCCGCCTGTGCCTCAGCCGATCTCACGAGATGGCCTGGATCGGCCAACCCGTTACGGAGGTTCGCCGTAATCACCCGAACGACGACGCCCTCGGTGTGTGTGACATCCGAACGCAGGTACAGAGGAACCTCGACCGCTAGCGTCGCAACAGTCAACACGAGGGCGACCATAGCGAGAATCCAGCTCCCAGCCAGGACCAGCAAGACCACAGCCACGAGTCCGCAGAGCATCAGGTACGGCGAAAGCGCCGCCGTGAACATCACGACGTGGTTGGTGACCGGTAGATGCCGGGACACGAAGGCCCAACACGCAATGCCGAGCGCGACGAGGCCGATTGCCGTCTTGAGCACCTACTGAATCGTAGATAGCTGGTTCGGTTTTAGTGCCTTGTTGGGAACCGGCGCTCCCACCTCTGGGCTCATCGTCGGTTAGTGTGCCCGGGCCACCTGCGGCGGCGGTAATCTCGTTTCAGATAGCTGACCGCGATGTGAGGGGAGCGGGGTCGTGGGGTTGCCGCGCGACGTTAGTCCGTATGGGTCGCAGACCGTGATGGGTCCTGGCTGGCCGAATGTCGAGGAGGAGCAACTCGCCTCGGCGGCGGCCGAATACACGCAGTTCGCGACGAAGCTGACGGGTTCCGTCGTGCCGTTGCAGCAGAGCCAACTGCAGGCGCTCGCGGCGCAGTGGACGGGTGTCGGTTCGGTGGCCGCGTCTGGCGAAGCCACTTCGATCATCGCAGGTCACGAGGCCAACGCTGCCCACGCGGCGGCCATCGCGCTCAAACTGCAGACCATGGAGGCCAGCGTCGCCAAGACGAAGGCGCTCGTCAACGCGACGGCTGAAGAGGTCCAGCAGGAGTGCATGGCGATCGAGGCAGGGGCCGCGCTGGTCGGCAACGCCGAGGCGCTGATCCAGAGCCGCATCAAGATGGGCCTTTCGCAGAACATCGCCTACGTCACCGAAGGCGCGGCCGAGATGGCCAACGGGCTCGGGGTGCCGCCGAGCATGCCCAGCACCGGCGCCCCTCCTGGCACGGCGCAGGCCAGCCAGGCCGCCAGCAAGGGTTCCGAGCAGATGATGCAGATGATGATGCAGATGGGCCAGATGGCCATGCAGCTCCCGCAGCAGCTGATGCAGGCTCCGCAGCAGCTGATGCAGCAGGTATCACAACCGCTGCAGCAGCTCACCTCGATGTTCGGGGGCAAGGGCGGCTCGAGCGGGGGCCTGGGTGGCGCGAGCCCCTTCCCTGCGTTCTCCAACCACCCGTTGGCAGGCGGCTCCGGCGCGGGCGGCGGAGGCGGCCTCGTCAAGGCCGCCTCGTTGCCAGGAGCGGGTGGCTCGCCGGCTCAAACTGCGCTGATGTCGAATCTGGTGGGGACCTCGGACGTCGCGGTGCGGCCTGCGGGCGCGGGCACTGGTGCCGTCGGCGGGGTCGCCCCGGTTGGAGCAGGCATGGGTGGCGGTATGGCTGGCGGCATGGGCCAGCGTGGTGAGAGCGGTGGAGGCCACGCGACTTCACTGGCGCAGCCGCCTGCGCTCGAATACGACTTGGGTGATGAGGTTGACGATGACTGGTGAGTCGGGAGGTATGCGCTGATGGGTGGCCTACAGACGCCGGAGAACATTTCCTGGAATCCCGCGTCGGTCGAGATGCCGCCGATGCCGTCGATTGCGCCAGGCGAGGACGCGATGAGCATGACGATCGCCGCCGTGCTGCCGACGTTGGCTGCACCGCTCGCTGCCAATGTGACTGCCCTGCAGGCGAAGGAGACGATGTTCTCAGGCAAGGTCACCTCGGCCCAGTCGGCGTATGACAATGCCGACGACCAGGGCGGCCAGGCGGTCGGCCAGCTGTCGAGCATGATCGGGAAGGTCGGCGAGATGGCGTCCAAGGCCGGTGAATCGGCCGGTGGCGGTTCCGGTGGTGGCGGCGGCATCTTCGGGTCGCTGATGGAGCAGGTCATGAAGGCTGCTCAGAGCGGTGGGCAGGGCGGCGGCCAAGAACCGGGCGCCCAGCCCGACCAGCCGCAGGCTGGGCAACCGGCGCCCGCGCAGCCGGCCTCCGGCCAGGGCGCGGGTGGTCAGGGCGGCGGTGGCCAGGGAGGACCGGCCGGTGCTCCGCAACCACAGTCCAAAGAGGGTGACGGGCCCCGCCAGGAACCCGCACCGAAGCCCGAGCACCACGACGACCCCACACAGCAGCCTTCGCACGCCGAACAGCCCCCCAAGAGTGCTGCGGGACCTGGTGTGCGCGAGCCCAATGCGGGTCCCGCGCCGGTAGCACCGCCCGAGCCGCCGAGGCACGGCGACGACGACATCAGGCGCAGGTTGTAACGCGCCACGTCTCGTCTGCCACGCTCGCCTATTACCCTCATTAGCGATGCATGGGGGTTGTGTAGTGAGCGCTAGAGATGCGGCGGTGCGGGCATGAGTTCGCCTCCGCCACCGTGGGAGTCGCATCCGCCGTTGGAGGATGAGGGCTTCTACGGAGCCGGTACCGATGCCGACCCGACGCGGACACGGGACCGGTGCACGTCGTGATGCCGACGGACGAGGACGTCGCACACGTCGAAGACGTTGCCGTTGAACAGAGTTACTACCCGCCGCCCGTCGACGACACGGACTTCGAGGAAACCCGCCCCGTGCCGTGGCCGCAGGCCTACCGCCCGCCGCCGCCCGAGCAGGACACCTTCGCGGGCCGCTTCACGGCGCCCCTGACGGTTGATCCACGCACGACGCCGGTCAAGTCCGACGGCGTCCGTCTTGGCCCCATCGTCGCCGGCGTGGCCGGTGTGCTTGCCATTGGGTTGGCGGCCTGGCTGTTCTGGCCGTCATCGGAAGCCGGGGATTCGTCGAACACCGCGTCGACGACGCCGACGACCACCGAGAAGCCGGCCGTCACCGAAGCGCAGGCGAAGCTGCAGCGGCTCCTGCCACCCGGTTATCCGTCGAATTCGTGCAAAAAGGTCGAGCCGCCGAAAGATGTACTGGCGCAGGTCGACTGCACGCAGAACGCCGACACCGACGGCCCACCGTCGGCCACCTACACGCTGGTGCGGGACAAGGCCGCATTGCAGGCCGCGTTCGATGGCGTCGCACGCGGCGCCGCCGTGGTGAACTGCCCCGGCAACATCCAGTCAACTGTTCTCTGCCCGACAGGCGTGTCGAAGGCGGTTGGAGAATTGTGTCGGCGATGATGGGGGCGATGGTCGTGAGGTAGGTGGGAGCCGGGATGGTTGGTGATTCGGCTGATGGGTTGGACTCTTCATTTTTATGATTTCCGCCAGCGGTTCGTATCGTGGACGACGTGGTTCCAGGGTTAGACATCCCAGGTTCGTAAGGTGTCAAGCGGCTTTGGCGGGTTGGCGGTGTGCCCAGGCGGTGTGTTCGTCGTAGGTGCTGTGGTGGCGGA
>NZ_JACHGP010000011.1 GCF_014202335.1 Mycobacterium sp. AZCC_0083
GACAACGCCGCAGCCCTGTTCGGCCTACCACCCAAAAAGAACTAGCACCACATGCCCACCCTGATGCAAGCCGCCATCGTCGAACACAAAGGCGGTCGTAGCCACCTCGACTAGACCTCGGGGTCGACGGCATTTCGCAGACCGAGTACGACATGGGCGCACTCGAGGGACTATGAGGCGTCCTCAGATGGTTTCGTCCGCGATGGCGTTCATCGCCGCGGCGAACGCCTCGAGGTCGACGCCGCGCAGGTGTCGCATCACCCGAGTCCGGACGCTGCGAAGGTGCGAAGGATACGTTGCGAGCAACGCCTCATACCCGGCGTCGGTCAACTGGGCCACTTGTCCGCGGCCGTCGACCTCGGACCGGACGCGCGTCACCATCCCGCGGCGCGAAAGCCGCTCCACCACGCGGGAGACTCCGCTGGGGGTGTAGGTCGCCCGGTCAGCCAACTCCGTCATCCGCATGGCGTGCTCGGGATGTTCAGACAACACCACCAGGACGTGATAGTCGGCCATGTTCAGCCCGCTGGCGTCGAGCAGGTCGGCGTCCAGAACGTGCGGCGCCACGATCAACGCCCGCACGAGCGCCCGCCACGCCATCTGTTCCTTGGAGGTGAGCCCCCGGCGCGACCCGGACGGGCGCTTGGCGGCCATCGGCACATGGTAGAGGGTGGCGTGCCACGGAGTCCACGAACTGGACGGGGTGTCGCAGGCGCTTGCTTGAACGTTCAGGCCGTTCGTACTGACCGATGTGTACCACGAATGAGTACGATCGACCTCATGGTCCAGCAGCGCACCGTGGCTTCAAGTTCGCTTGTTGCAGAGGCGATCTGGCGAGGCCAGCGACCGCAGTTCGGACTGCGCCCTTTGATCCCGCGACCCGCAAGACCGAGCCTGTCGTCAACAGGCCGTCGAGCCTGCCCATGTCCACTTCGCCTGCGTTGACGGCGCTGTCCAGCCGGTGCAGCACGGCAGGCGTTTGACGAGTTGGAGCGATTGCGTAGTGAGGCAATCGAAGGCGGCTGCGTCAGCGCGACCTGCGCCTCCACCCGCATTTCGCGGAGCCGCGCGACCTGCGCGACGTAGCCATCCTGAACTAGCCGCGTTCCTGCCACGCTGGGAGCAGGCCTTCTACAGCGACGAGGAATCAGTCTCCGTCGATGTCGATGATCTTGCAGATCTCGCGGGCGTCGTTTCGAGCCGTGCGTCAGCAACGATTCATTGGGATCCCGTCGATGCGGACGGGTTCGAGCGCCTCCTCGTTCGATTCCTGCAATAGTCCGGCACCTACGTCCGAACAAATCGTCTGATGAACCTGAAGGCGGCACATGCGGGCCGAGACATCGAGGCGTATCACCGAGTCGGAGACGGACTCACCTCCGAGGGACACGAACGTGTCATCGTGCAGGCCAAGCATTGGCCGGTATGAGGACCTGGTGCACACCAAGCTGCTGCGGGGGGCTGGACGGCCGATCCGCCGCCCCACCATTGCCACGAAGGAATCGTTCATTCAGGAGCCAGTGCACGGGGGAGTGGGGGGATCACAACCTCGCAGCCAAGCGGCGAGACATCACTCTCTGTCATACGAGCAACGGCCGGTGGGTCCGCGATGTTCCAGGCGCCATCAGAAGTCCAACGATCCGACCAGGTCTTCTACGGATCGGATGATAGTTCCATCGAACACCTGTTGTGCCAGGTGCTCGATGTCGTCGCCGAAGAACCGATCCTCGGTAACTGTCGGCACCACTTCCCGAATCGACCGCTGAACCGCGCATGAGGCTTTGGATCCTTGTTCTGGACCGAGCAGATCGTGCGCCTGCGCGGCACACATGATTTCGATGGCGAGCACATATCGCAGCTTGCGTGTGATCTGGTATGCCTTGGACACGGCCAGGTAAGCATTGCTCACCGTGTCTTCCTGATTGGCCGAGGTGGGTACCGAATCGATCGTGGCCGGTTGGCATGCGGCCTTCATCTCCATGTACAGCGCGGCGGCAGTGTATTGAGCAATCATGTAGCCGTTGTTCAGGCCGGCGTTGGGGACGAGGAACGCCGGTAGTTCGCTCAAGGCGCTGTTGACCATTCGATCGGTGCGCCGTTCTGACACCTTTGCCAACACGGTCATCGCCGTGGCCATCAGGTCCGCCTGGATCCCGACGAAGGTGCTGTCGAAGTTGGCGCCCATCAGTGCCACACCGTCGTCGCCTTCGGGATAGATGACGGGATTGTCGCCAACGGAATGCAGTTCCTCCTCGATCACCTTGACGGCATCTTTGACGGCGCGCTTGGCGCCACCGTGTATCTGGGGGATGGCGCGCAGGCTGTAGGCGTCCTGCACGCGGTAATCGCGGTATTTCTCGACGATCTCGCTGCCCTCAAGGATTCGACAGATGTTCAGTGCCACCGACGCCTGCTCGGGGTGCCGCTTCATCGAATGCAACCGGGGATCAAACGCCAGAATGGTGCCCTTGAGCGCCTCCAGCGACAGCGCTGCCGCAACGTCGGCCGTGTTGGCCGCCCGGATCGCGTCGTAGGCGGTAAGGACGGCGATCGCCGTGACTGAGTGCGTCCCGTTGGTAAGTGTGAGCCCTTCCTTGGCGCCGAGCGTGACTGGCTGCAGGCCTTTGCGTTTCAGCGCAGTGGCCCCTGACAGCAGCTCGCCATCGATCCATGCGCGACCCTCGCCGAGCAGCACCAGTGTCATGTGTGCTTCGGGACCGAGGTAGCCCACTGAGCCCTCACCCGGCACGTGCGGAGTGACCCGGTTGTTGAGCAACTGCCGGATCAGCTCCAGCACTTCCACACTAGTTCCGGAGTATCCCTGCCCCAGGCCTACCAGCATCATCAGTTGAATCGCCCGAACCACCTCGACGGTGAGCGGTTCACCCACCGACACCGCATGCGAAAGAACGATGTTGCGTTGGAGCATCGCAGCATGCTGCAGCGAGATGACTTCGGTGACGTTGTCGCCGAATCCCGTTGTAACGCCATAGATCAGTCGGTTCTCAGCAAGGAATCGTTCAATCAGCTTCCGGGAGCGATGCACCCGATCCATATAGGACGGTGAAAACTCGACTCGAGCGCCGTGGCGGGCCACCGCTACGAATTCGTCGATCGAGATGGGCTCGTCGCCGAGGAGCACAGCCTCATCCCCAATCGAGGTCTTGAATTGGCCGTCGCGCATCGTCATTGGGCATCTTCCTGTAGTACCAACGTTCAGGGGGTCGCGTGGAGCCGACGCATCGAACTCTCGACGCACCAGTAGAAAGGCGGGCAGAACGCACCTGTTGGTTGGGAATGGACTGCGCGCTATTTCTGACGATATTTGATGAAGTCATCGATTAGCATGAAGATTGCTTATAGCTATCATTACCGCTCTTTGACAAGCGGCCGCAAAGGTAGACGAGTCCCCACCACCGCCTCAAGCGAGCACTGCCCAAAGACAAGTCGCCCAGCCGACCTGACATCGGCGTGTTCAAGAACGGGTCAACTCTCAGGCGGTCACGTGGCGCGCATTGCCGTTTCCTCTTCTCGCGCAACGGCATGTGCTAAATCGATGAAGGCGTGCGCGGCCGGGATCTGGTAGCGGTCCCGATGCCATGCAATAGCGACTGTTCGCCGGCTTACCCCGGAAATCTGGAGCACCCGGATCCCCCGCCGATCCGGATCGACCCCGAGCCAGGAAAGCAGGGCGGCACCTACGCCTTCCGCTGCGAGACCCAGGATGGTGCCGTTGTCGTTGGAGCGGAAGACGATCTGCTCCCCAAGTGCCGGCCTACCTATGCGGTTCTCGATCCGAGTCGCCTCACGCACCTGTGCGTAAGTCACCAGCGGCACCCCCGCGAGGTCCTTGAGCGATATCTGTGTTCTGCCCTGGCCCAGTGCCGAGTCGGAGCGTACGACCACCACGTACGGGTCTTCCAGCAGCTCCTCCAAGTCGAAGGGGCCTGGCGGCAGCGGCGCGACGAGGAAACTTAGGTCTAATTCGCCTCGTTCGACCTGTTGCAGCAATTGCCCGTCGTCCTCGTTCTCGACGAGTTGGACTGTGACACCAGGAAACTTGGCAGAGAATTCGCGCATGACTCGAGGCAGAATCCGTACGCCGACACTCTGATAACAGCCGATGCGCAACGTGCCGGCTGTTCCGTCGTCAAGGGCGTCGAGGTCGGCCGCCGCGCTGGTGAGACGCGCGACGATTGCCTCGGCATGCCGCAGCAGGACACGTCCCGCGGGCGTGAGCGAGACGGGTCGAGGGCCACCTGGGCGTTCGACGAGTTGGTGCCCGATTGTGCGCTCCAACCGGCCAATCTGTTGACTCACGGCGGATTGCGTGTAGCCGAGACGTTCTGCGGCCCGGCTAAAGGACCCCTCTCGGCTGACGGCGATGAGCGCCGCCAGATACCGCAACTCGACGGTGTTCAGGTCGCGGCCCATCTACGCAGTTTAGTAACAATCGTTATGAAGAAGATCAGAATGCAGAATTGCTCTAACGGCGTGCCGGTGACATTCTGGCATCACCGATATCTCTTCAAGCCGCGGAGAGATCAATTCCATAGGGAGACAGTATGTCTCAGGGATCATTGCTAACTCATGCTGGCGTCGTGAAGCTTCGGCGACGGTCGTTCGACAACGGATGTCACGAACGTCCGGGGAAGACTTGGCGCATCGCGGCGGTGTTCGCGGCGATCGGCGCGCTGACGCTGTCGGGGTGCGTCAGTAATACCGAGACCAGTCAGCAGACGACAGCAACGACGGCCGTGTCCGCCGAGAAGGTGGATGGCATCGCCAACACGGTGCCCGAGAGCATCAAGGCGAGTGGCAAGTTGATTGTCGGCGTGAACGTTCCGTACACCCCCAATGAGTTCAAGGATCCCAGCGGCAAGCTCGTCGGCTTCGATGTCGACCTGATGAACGCCATCGCCTCCACACTCGGCCTCAAGCCCGAATATCGCGAAGCCGACTTCGCCAAGATCATTCCGTCGATTCAGGCCGGCACCTTCAACCTGGGGATGTCATCGTTCGGCGACACGAAGGAACGCGAGGGCAGCGTCGATTTCGTGACGTACTTCTCGGCGGGAACGTTGTGGGCACGCCATCCCGGTGTGCAGATCGACCCGGAGAACGCATGCGGCAAGAAGGTCGCCGTGCAGGCGGCCACCGTCCAGGAAACCGATGAACTGCCGGCACGAAGCAAGAAGTGCACCGACGCCGGCAAGCCGGCAATCGAAATTCTGAAGTTCGACGGCCAGGACGCCGCGACCAGCGCCGTCGTGCAGGGCCAGGCGGACGCGATGTCGTCGGACACGCCGGTAACGGCCTACGCCATCAAGCAGAGTGACGGCAAGCTCGAGCGGGTGGGCGAAAGCTTCGACTCGCTCCTGTACGGCTGGCCGGTGGCCAAGGGCTCGCCGTTGGCGCAGTCACTGCTGCAGGCAATAGGGCATTTGATACAGACCGGCACCTATAAGCAGATCGCCGCCAACTGGGGCGTCGAGGACGGCGTCATCGACAAGCCGGTGATCAACGGCGCTGTGAGCTGACGGGCAACCCGCGCTCCAAGCGTATATAGCAGAGTTGCCATGGCGGCCTGCGAAGAAACACGGGACATATCGTCACCGTGGGTGCCGAGGTCGCCGAGTGGACTGTCGGTCAACGCGCGGCGGTCAATCCCAACGGAAACGTCTGCCGGGCCTGCGAATTCTGCCTGTCCGGCAGGCCCAACTTCTGCCAAGCCGACGGTGGACTAGCGCTGTTGATGGCAACATTTTCCGTCCCACCTGCGGGCCATCCCGCCGGACTTGGCCCCACGTGATGCCGCATGGGTCGAACCTGCCGTGACATCAGTCGACGATTGGCTGATGGCAATCGTCGGCCTGACCGATCTCGAGGCAAGTCAGGACTACTGGGTCGCCTACCACCCGATTACCTGATTACGTGGTGGAGCAACGGCCCGCAAAATCAGCTGGGTGTGGACATTGTGGCCGGATTCGCATTGCAATGGGTGACGGCGTCAGCCTGCTCGCTCAAGGCTGACGCAGGGCCAGCTGTCACTTCGAGGATGTTGCGATGCATGACTCACACGCACCGGATTTGCCCACACGCAGCCAAGCGCCGAATGGACTGATAGCCAAAACAATCGAACAGATGCTGGCCCGGTCGATGAACCGCCAGCTATGCGCGAATCGTGTAACTCACTGCGCAGCAGCGCCATCAAGCGCGAGCGACACTTCGTGTAGAACTCGCGGCATGCCGTAACATCGCACGTGCTATATTACGGCACGCGCAATATATTCATGTAAGGACGGGCACCTGAAGGTGCCCAAGACCGGGAGAACGTCTATGAAGACCAAAGGTGCGCTGTTGTGGAAGTTCAACGAGCCGTGGTCGGTGGAAGAGATCGACATCGGGGACCCGCGACGCAAAGAAGTCAAGATCCGCATGGAAGCGGCCGGGTTGTGTCACTCGGACCACCACTTGGCGACGGGCAGCATCCCCATGGCTGGCTTTCCAGTGCTCGGTGGCCACGAAGGTGCCGGGGTAATCGTTGAGATTGGCGAAGACGTCGAGGATCTCGCCGTGGGCGATCACGTCGTGCTTTCATTCATCCCATCGTGTGGCAAGTGCCCGGCATGTCAGTCCGGGCTCCGCAATCTCTGCGACATGGGCGCAGGCATGTTGACCGGACTCGCAGTGACCGATGGGACGTTCAGGGTCCAGGCTCGCGGACAGAACGCCTTTCCGATGTCGCTGTTGGGCACATTCGCGCCCTACGCGGTGGTGCACGAGACGTCGGTGGTCAAGATCGACCCGTCGGTACCCTTTGAAGTCGCCTGCCTAGTCGGGTGCGGTATCACCACCGGTTACTGTTCGGCCACCAAGGCAGCCAATGTGCGCCCAGGTGATGATGTCGCCGTCATCGGACTCGGAGGCGTCGGGATGGCCGCAGTGCAAGGTGCGCTCAACGCTGGCGCGCGGTTCCTGTTCGCGGTCGACCCCATCGAATGGAAACGGGAGCAAGCACTGAAGTTTGGCGCGAGCCATGCCTATCCTGACATCGAATCGGCGACAGCTGGTGCGGCGGAGATCACCTGGGGCAAGATGCCATCGAAGGTCATTGTCACCGTCGGAGAAGCCGACCCCCACGACATCGATCGTTGGCTGGGATTGACAGGCAAGGGCGGCACTTGCGTCGTAACCGCAATGTCGAAGAGCTTGTTTGACACCGATGCGACTCTGAATCTGGCGATGTTGGCTCTCATGCAGAAGAACCTGCAGGGCACCATCTTCGGCCACGCGAACCCGTACTACGACATTCCGCAACTGTTGTCGATGTACAAGGCGGGAAGACTCAACATCGACGATATGGTGACGCGTGAGTACTCCCTCGAGGACATCAATATGGGATATCAAGACATGCTCGACGGAAAGAACATCCGCGGTGTCATCCGGTTCTCCGACGCTGACCGCTGAAAACCTCAACGACTCATCGTGCCGCACTATGGCGCAGTTGTCGGCGGGATGACCTGCAGCTTAACCAATATCTGGCATGTGCAAGACGCGGTGGCACTCGCTGGCGGTACACGTTGACTGACCACTGTGGGCGAGGACCCCCTTGTAAGGAGTGACATGCGATTACTTCAGAAGAACGAAGAGCTTTCGGCGTCGACCGAGGTGCGGGCGTCACCGGACGAGGTATATGCATTGGTCTCCGACCTTACCCGCATTCCCGAGTGGAGCCCTGAAACAATTCGGGTGCAGTGGCTGACTGGCACTCGTTTTCGCGCGTGGAACCGTCGACGGCTCGGCCGCTGGCGCACCGACGCCGACGTGGTCGCCGCGGAACCAGGGCGCAGATTTTCCTTCGTCGTACAGGCCATGGGAGGTGACTGGACGCAATGGACCTACCTCATCGAGTCCGGACCGACCACCGGTGCGACTCGCCTTACCGAGGTGGTTCGGATGTGTGTTCCCCTGCCGTTCGGCGCCGTGGTCTTTGAACACCTCTTTCTGTTCGTCCGGGACCGCCGCCGTGATCTGCAGGCAAACCTTGACCGCTCCGTCGACCGGATCCGCGCGATCGTCGAGGCCGACTCGCGCACTGAAACCAGAAGGGGCAGTTCATGAAATACCGAGATCGGGTCGCCGTTGTCACCGGCGCCGGCTCCGGCATCGGCCGTGCACTCACCCTCGCGCTAACCCAGAACGGGGCACGCGTCGCAGCCACAGACATCGATCTGCGGGGCCTGGCGGAAACCCAAGAAGCATGCCCCCGCGGCTACGTGAGCAACTACCAGGTCGATGTCGCCGACCGCGACGCAGTACTCGCGCACGCTGACGCCGTGCGACGTGACCTTGGACCCGCCTCAATGCTGTTCAACAACGCCGGAGTCGACCTCTTCGCCAGCGTGCTGGACATGTCCTGGACCGACTTCGATTGGCTCATGGGTATCAACATCGGCGGAGTTGTCAACGGAACCAAGGCGTTCCTTCCCCATCTCATCGAATCCGGCACTCATGAGAACCCTGCCCGTCTCATCAACCTGTCGAGCGCCTTCGGCCTGATCGCG
Organism: Mycobacterium sp. AZCC_0083; assembly: GCF_014202335.1. GTDB lineage: Bacteria > Actinomycetota > Actinomycetes > Mycobacteriales > Mycobacteriaceae > Mycobacterium. Next base: position 8,568 of record NZ_JACHGP010000011.1, read on the forward strand.
ATTCCCTATCAAAGCGCCTACAACGCCTCCAAGTTCGCGGTGCGCGGGTTCAGCGAGGCACTGCGCCAAGAGATGATAATCGAACGTCTCCCAGTGACCGTGCACTGTGTACACCCCGGAGTCGTCCGGACCCGTTTCGCCGCTAATATGCGCATCGCCGAAGCCGAGCCCGATCCCGGACAAGCCAAGAAGATCTTCGAACGCGCCGCATTAACCACCCCCGAAAAGGCAGCCCGCCTGATACTCCGTGGTGCCGACAAGAACCGAGCCAGAATTCTCATCGGCCCCGACGGATATGCTGCAGCCGCCATGCCACGCCTCCTGGGTGCGCGATACATCGCGCTCCTTGCCCACGCTGCCAGACTCGCAAACGCCCGCACGGGAAGTGTCGAGGCGGGCAACTAGGCGTACGCGGCGTCCGTCTCGCCGCGCGGTGCGCCTACGACGACTTGCCCTTGATGTCCGGTGTGTAGCACGCGGCGTCACGCGTCGCAGAAACGACGGGATCGGGCTGTGGTGCCGGAACGGCGCGGCTGCGTCCCCGTGGTGGTGCCGCAGAGTTCGGTGCCGCGTGATTCTCCCTGGCACACTGCACGATTCCGCGAACTCACCATCACGGCTTGGGGCCCAGACAGTTGTCAGGACTCCAGTCGTCGATTTGAACGACGCCATGCTGGACCTCAACGAAGTGCGGGGCGATGAACGTCTCGATGGTCGCCATCAGAGACATCAAGATGCCCAGCGTCGCAAAGCCCGCCAGAATCGTCGTGCTCAGCGAGGCACGTTGGCCGGGACGAGTGTCCCATCGGGTGTAGAACAGCAGCGCCGCGAAATGCCATGAGCCATAGATCAACACGTTCAGACCCCACATGCCCACAGGATTGTCGAAGCAGTAACCCTTGCCCGTGTAGGCCAACGTCTCACAGAGCGGCATGATGCCGGCCAGCAGCAAGCAAATGACCGCGTGCCGGGTCAGCGTGTCGCGCGTCAGCACGGAGTGCGTGCGGTCAAGCAATTGAGAGATGATCCGGTAGAGGGTGCCCAAAATCACCGAGTAGCACCCGAAGACCGAGATGGTCATGGGCAGCATGAACAGCGGTACGCCATTGGGGTTGAGATCGGTGTTGTATGCGAAGTGCCCGTGCAACACGTCGTACCACGGGGCAGTGCCGATGAAACCGCCAAGCACCGACCAAATGAACAGGAACGCACCCATGCGAAAACCGTAGAGTTCCCGCAACGGCACCCCGCGATCCTCACGTGCCCGCAGTACCAGCGGCAGGATCAACGTGCCCAACGCCATTACGACGGCTTGGGTCAGCAGGATGGCGTCGTTGGGCTTGTCGTAGCTCAGATTCTTCGTGACCAGGGTCTGGAACGGGATCGATATCAAGAACCAGACGAAATAGATGATTTCCGTGCGCCGCTTACCTGGGTTGGCCGACAACCAGTGAAACTTCGCCGGTTCGGACCCCACGGGCAACACGTCGGCCACACCGGCCTGCGATCCCACCATTGGTGAACCTCTCTACTAGTAGACGTCTAGCGGCGTGCCGTGCGAAACAACTGCGGGCTAGACAGATCCGTTCATGACGCGGTCAGTGACGGGGCGCCTGACGACGCGGCGACAGCGCCCCCGTCGACGAGCAGATCGGTGCCGGTGATGAAGCTGGCGTTGGCACCGAGAAGGAACTCGGCGGCGGCCGCGACTTCGGTTGCAGTACCCATTCGTTTGCTCGCCGACTGCGCGACGAGTGAGGTGGCGGCCTCGCCGGTAGCTGCGTCGCCGACTTCGGCGCGGCCCATCGCCGTTGAGATCACCCCTGGGCTGATCGAGTTGATCCGCGCGCCGCGCTGCGCCCACAGGCTCGCCGCACTCCTTACGCGTAATTGGTTGGCACGCTTGGCGATCGCGTAGGCAACCGCCCGCAACCCCGGGTCGTCGGGGTTGCCGTCGGGAAGGGACCTGATCGCGGGAACTCCGAGAAGTTGCTCAGGGGGCAGCGTGGCCAGGAGCCATTCGGTCTCGCTTCCTAGTGCGGTACCCAGCAGTGTTCCCGCCATGCTGGCCACCACGACACCGGCGCCCCGTGGTGCGATCACCGCGGCGAAAGCGTCGAGGATTAACGCCGTGCCGACCAGGTCCACTGCCAAGATCCGGGCGGGTGTTGCCGATGTGGGCGAGACCCCTGCCGTGTGCGCGACCGCCGACACAGGCCCTTGCCGGTCGGCGAATTGGACGAGTTCACCCACCGACGAACGGTCGCTGACATCGAGGTGCCGGCAGGCTACTTGGTATCCCTCGGCCGCCATCGATTCCGCGAGCGTGTCCATCGTGGCCTCATCGTGGTCGGCCAGCACCACGGCGCGTCCGGCGCCCAAGCGCCGCGCGATCGCCGCGCCCATTCCGCCGACGCCGATGACGACGAGAACGTCGGGAATCATTCCTGTGCACCCCTACCGGATCGTGTCGCTGTGCGCCGGGCACTCGAGATGTCCACTCGTACTGGTCATTAGCGAGGCTATCATATACTATTGCATCCGCCATACTTATGGCGCACGCCATAATAAAGCGGCGGTTCGGCCGTCGAGGGAAGCTGTGGATCATGTCTGAAGCCTCATCGCCAATCCTTGACAGGCCCACCCGCGCGCGGGTGCTGACGAGTCTCGTGTGCTGCGGCGCCGTGGTGTTCGTGCTTGCCGCGCCGGCAGCCGGCGCCGATGATTCGTTCGCGCGTCATGCGCTCAACGGCCGCTTTCAGGTGACCTCGAATGGTGACTGGGCCAAGACCAACGACGTCTACCGCGATGAACAAACGGTGCGCCAGGTATGGACCATTGCCTCGTCATGCGTCGACGCCGCAACCTGTTCGGGCACCGTCACAAGCAGTCAAGGCTGGTCGGCCGATCTGACCTACGCCTCGCAATGGTGGACGGTTCGCCGTGTGCTAGACGAGTGGCAACCGTGTGCGGACGGGACGGCCGCCGCGGGCAGCCAGACCTACCGGTTCTGGGGCGTAGAGCCCGACGGCAGCGGTACCCGCACCGATACCAATCCCACGGTGTTGGCCGGCTCGGACAAGACACTGGGCAACAGCGGTGATTGCGGCCGCAGCCTTCCGCTGGAAATCACGGCGCCACTGCGCCTACAAAAACTCGACTAACAGCTGGTGCGCGCAAGCGACGGTCAGATCGGCAAGAGGTCCTTCCACGATTTCGGAGCACCAGCGACGAGCCCCGGATGTCGTTCGAGATGACCGTCAGACGTAACGTAGGCACCGCTGGCGGGATCGTATGGGACAGCAACCGCGGCTGCCGAAGGCTTTGGCGCGGAGGAGAATCCGCTCGGCGCCGCAGCGGGCTGCCCATCCGAGGGCTGCCCATCCGAGGGCTGCGGGTCTGCTGGGTCGGCGGCGTCGCCAGGTGCCTCACCCGGCGGTGTACTGGTGGCCGGGTCGATCGCCGCCGGTGGTTCGGCTGGCGGCATCGGTGTTCCCTCCGTGGGCCCATACAGGTTGGCCCCTGGGTCGATCCGGTCGTCGGGCGGAACGCCTTGCGACACCAGGTTCGGATCGAACGGGTAGGGACCCAACGCGTGTTGGCGCATTGCCAGAGGCTCGTACGGTCGATCACTGTCACAGATCTCCACCGTCGGCGCCCGCTTGCCGGGGTGACCCATGCACGGGTAGTTGCGCGCGCCGCGCACCGCGATCGGCGAGTCCTGGGGAAGCTTGCAGTACAGGTCCGAAGGCACGTCCCTGTCGCTGAGGTCAGCTGGTGAGCGCCATTGTGACGGCGGAAGGAATCCGACGGTACACGGCGGTGGATCGTTGGCGCTGAGGGTGAAGTCGGCCAGCGGATACCCGGTGGGGTTGTTTTGCGGCAGCGCATACGAATTCTGTGCGGCGACAAAAGCCGGAAACAGGACGAGGAGCTGTTCCAGTGAGGGGTTGTAGGTCACCAGGATCTGACCAACACTGGTCAGGTTGGCCAGCAACACCGGAAGTGTCGGTTTGACCTGTGTCAGAAGCTTCGAGACTTCCTGGGCTGCCCCGGGTCCGGTGGTCAGGATGTTGCGCAGGTGTGGATCGCTGCTGACCAGTTGATCGCTGACGCCGGCGACGTTTCGCGCCCATTCGCGAAGCGAGTCCGCCGTTTGGGCCTGCCCGTCGAGTAGCGGGCCACTGTCGTCGATGAGACCGCGGGTTTGCCCCGCCACTCGGTTGAGGTCACCGGAGAGTTTGGTTGTCGAGTCCAACAGGGAGCCAAAGTCGTATCCGGCACCATTGAAAGCCTTGAACGACTCGTCGAGCAGGTCGCCGAACTTGCCTTTGGGGATGCTCTCGATGAGTTTGCTCGATTGGTCGAGCACCGGACCGACCGGCTGGGGCACCGAGACATTGTCTGCGGTGATGACCGATCCGTTGGTCAGAAACGGCCCAGAGCTGTTGCGCGGCTGCAGATTGATGTATTGCTCACCGATGGCCGAGACGCTGGCGACATCGGCGTGCAGGTTCGCGGGGACCGTCGGGGAGGTGTCCAGCGACAATGTCGCCACCGCTCCCTGCGCGGTGGCGCGCACGTCGGTGACCTTGCCCATTTGGACACCGCGATAAGTCACATTGCTGAACCGGTAGATGCCGCCACCTTCGGGAAGCTCCATGGTGACGGTGATCTTGCCCAGGCCAAGCAGTGTCGGAATCTGCAGGTAGTGCAAGCCCATCAACGTCACAGCCACCACGGAGGCGATCGTGAAGATGATGAGCTGGTTTCGAACGAACCGGGTGATCATCGCCCAGCTCCCGTCGCCGTGGGCGCCGAGTTCGGTGCAGCGGCCTCCTGATAGGGACCGGGGAACATGGCTGTCAACGCATCGGAGCTGGGCACCGTGACAGGGGTACTCAGCGGCGGCGGCGCTACCGGAAGTAGCGGTCCGTTCACCGGCGGCATCAGCGGACGCGGCCCAGCATCGGGGCTTGGGGTGACATCGTCGACGACGGCGGCAGGTGGCGGTGCCAACGGCGCGCTCAGCGGATCATGGGTGTAGTCCAGATACCACGGATCGCCCGGGGCCGGTACCAGCTTGGCGTTTTCGTCACCCCATCGGGTGCCTAGCAGCAGCGAGCGCTTGAGCCGTGGGATCGTCAAATCGATGATCGCGAACAGGTTTACGTAGTCGCCGCGGAAATATCGGTCGATCATGTTCTGATTGAACGGGTACGTCGTGCCGGCGACCAGTGCGCTATCCAGATCTGGCCCCACGTCGGCCAGTGAGCGCAACACGGGTTCGACGTTCTTCAAGTCGCTGATCAGGTCGGCCTGGGCCTCGTTGACGACAGCCGCTGCGGTTTCGCTGAACACGCCAAGTCGTTGCAGCGCGTGGGTGAGCCGCGGTCGTTGCTTGATGAGCACGTCGAGGGCCGGCGGCAGGTCCTTGACGAGGCGGCTTATCGAATCACGCTGTGCTGCAAAGGTGCCGGCAAGTCGGTCCAGCGACCGCATCGACGCAAGGATGTTGTCCCTCTGGTCATCGAGCAGCCCGACGAAGTCGTTGAGTTGCCTGAGCAGGTCTCGGATGTCGTCTTGATGCCCCGACAGGGTGGCGTTGAAGTTGTGGATGACGTCGCCGATCTGGCCAAGACCGCCCGCGTTGACCAGTGTCGATAGCGACGACAAGGTCTGTTCGGTCGATGGGTACGTCGACGATCGGTTCAGCGCAATGGTCGAACCCGGCGCCAGCCGACCAGTCGAGGGTTGCCCGAGTGGAGGGTCGAGAGAAAGATGCATCGATCCGAGCAGGCTGGTTTGTCCGACGTTGGCTATCGCGTTGGCCGGAACGACGGCGCCTGGACTGACCGAGACGTCGACGTCGGCGTGCCAGCCCTCGACCGTCATCGAGCCGACGCTGCCGACGACCACGTCGTTGACCATGACCGGCGAATTCGACTCGAGTGTACCGACATTGGCAAGTTGTACGTGGTAAGTCTGCGCACCGGGACCGCGCCCGATCGCGCCAGGTAGTGGCAGGGAATTGAGCCCGGAGAATGAACAGGCGGTGACCATCAACGCGGCGCAACTTGCCGTCGCCAGGGCGGGAATCGGTGATCGGTGCATCATGGATTCCCCTGTGCTGGTGGCAATGGCGTCGCTGGTGCCTCGGCTGGCAGCAGCAGGCCCGCAGCCCCATTGGCGGGATTGGTGGGCACTGGCGCTCCCGGGAACAACGCCGGCAACGGGGTGGCGGCGACGCCGGGGACGTCGGGGGCATTCGGTCCAGGCGCGATTATTGGGGGCTGGCCGAAACCCAGCGGCGGCGCCACGTCTCCGGCTCCGGTGTACGCCGATATCGCTGGCGCTTGTTCGGGTGTGGGGGCCGACCCGGCGCCACCGGGCGCCAACGCAGGGTCGGTGTAGATCAAGTCTTGTGGCGGTGGCGATGCCTGCAGGTACGGGTTGATCGGCTGGGGCAGATAGTTGATGTTGAGGAGTCGCGCCGCTGGTCCGAGGTATTGGGCGCACAGTTTGGCGGTTTCCGCGGAGGTCACGTTCTCCACGCCGCCGATCGCGCCGCACACGAACTGCAGCGGATTCGCGAGATTGGGAATGGTGAAGGCGCCGGCGCTGGTGCCCGTCATTGGGTTGTAATTGTTGTAGCCGTTGGCCAGCGCGTTGGGGGTGACGTGCAGCAGGTTCTCGAGCGACATCTTGTTGTCGACCAGGATCTGGGTGACATTGGCGAGCCGCTGCACCTGCTCGGATGCTTGGTTGCGGCTACCTGCGACGAACCGCTGGAGGTCGGTGAGCCCGGCGGACAGGCTGGACAAGGTGCCGTCGAGATCGGATTGGCTGTCATTGAGGATGCTCGTCAGCGTCGCGAAATGATCCTGGAACTGCACGATCTGGGCATTGCTATCGCGCAGGGCGGCCACGAAGGTCTGCAGGTTGGCGATGATGTCGGCGATGTTTCCGCTGCCGTCGGCCAGGATGCGCGCCGTGCCGGACAGCTGCGCGATGGTCTGCCGCAGCTTGTCGCCATTGCCAGACAGCGCATTGGCCGCGCTGTCGATGAAGCGCCCAATCGATGACGTCGAGGTGTGGCTGTCGGGGCCCAGTTCGGTGGACAGTCTCATCAGCTGCTCTTTGACCTGATCCCACTCGACCGGAACGGCCGTGCGATCTGACGGGATCGTGGCACCGTCAGCCATCGTGGGGCCGGCGTCGGCGTAGGCCGGCGTGAGCTGAACATAACGGGCTGCCACCAGATTCGGGGCAACGATGACTGCCTTCGCCTCGGCCGGAATGGCGATGCCGTGGTCGACCTTCAGCGTCATCTTGGTCTGCTCACCTTGAGGAACCATCGCTTCGATGGTCCCCACCTTGACCCCGGCGACCCGAACCTCGTCGCCAGGGTAGATGGCAATCGCGTTCTGAAAGTAGGCGAATATGCCGGTGGGAGCGCGCCATACGTGGTTGTCGGCGAATATCGCAGTGACGCTCAGGGCCGCGGCCACCACCACGGCGGTGCCGGCAATCAGGCGGGTGCGTTTCATGGTTGCCCTCCCTGCGGGCCGCGCTGAATGGGAATGCCGTTGACTGGGAAGGGGAACTCGGCACGCGGGCCCGCGTTGTCGGGCGGTTGGCCCGCGCCGGTCCCGCGGCGGAACCCGAAGGCGTAATCGAGAAATGGTTGGAGGAACTGACCGGCCGACAGATTGGCGACGAACGCGTGGTAGTAGTAGCCGCTGGCGACGGACTCGCCCTGGGTCCGTTCGAATTGCACCAAACCCGGTAGCGCCTTGGCGAGGTTGTCACGGTTCTTCTCCAGCATCGCGGCAACGTCGTTGAGCCGCTGCAGGGTTGGCGCAAGCTGCTTCTCATTGTCGGCGACCAGCGCACTGAGCTGCTGGGCGACCGTACGGGTGTTGACCAACAGGTTGGCGATCGCCAAGCGCCGGTCGTTGAGCACCGACACCAAGTCATTGGCGTCGAGGATCAAGGTGTTGAGCTGGTTGCTGCGTTGGCCAAGGACGCCGGTGACCGTAGCTGCACTCTTCAATAGCGAACCAAGGGATTCGTTGCGTTCGTTGAGGGACTGCGACAGCCGGGTCAGCCCATCGAAGGTGGGGCCCAGCTGCGGGGAGATCTGGTCGAGGGTCGCCGAGAGCGCATCCAGGGACTGATTGAGTGTCTGGGTATCTGCTCCCGCAGCGTTGGTGGTCAGATCACTGACCGCCTCGGCCAGTGAATACGGTGACGACGTGCGGGTCACGGGAATGACTTCGCGTGGACGCAGAGTACTGCTGCCCGCGGAGTCCAGTGTCAGAACACGTTCGCCCAGAAGGGTTCTGGTCCGGATGTGCGCGGCGGTCTGCGACCCCAACGGCACGGTGGCATCGACGTTGAATGTCACCACCACCGTGCCATGGCGCAAGGCGATGTCATCGACGGTGCCTACCTTGAGGCCGGAAACGGTGACGGCATTACCGCTAGTCAGACCGCCGGCCTCGCTGAACACGGCCTGGTATCGGACCGTGCTTGCCAAGGACAGCAGCCGTTCGGGCTGCAGACCGATGAGAGTGACCAGCACCATCAAGATCGCGCCGACGAAGCCGGCCCTGATCAGTCGGTGTCCGCGGTATTTGAGCATTAGGGGTCTGCGCACCTTCCGGTGGTTTGCTTGATCCAGGGAAATACCGCGGTGCCACCCTGCACATCGCTGACGCGCACGGTAATACCGCAAATGTATTGCTGGAGGAACGCGCCATAGCTACCAACGCGTGCGTACTTCCGGTAGTCGGACGGCAACTTCTGGATCGCAACGTCGAGTTTGTCCTTGTCGTTGTCGATAACCGGGGCCAACCGGTTGAGCTGGCCCAGCGCCGCCGTCAACGGGGCTCGACCTTGAGTCAGCAGGTCGGCCAGCGACGCGGTGCCGTTGTCCAGTGACTCGATGGCAGCCCCGATCGGGTCGCGGTCGGTGGACAGTCCCGCGGCGAGTTGCTGCAGTTTGTCGATCGTTACGGAGAAATCGTCTCCGTCCTTGCCCAGAGTGGACAGCACCTCGTTGAGGTGGTCGATAAGCTGCTGGACTACTTGCCGGTTGTCGGCCAGGTCGGATGTAAACGACGACGATTTCGACATCAGGGACTCGATCGTTCCGCCCTGGCCTTGCAGGATCTGAATCAACGACGCCGACAGCGCGTTGACGTCTTGCGGATTCAATGCCTGGATAACGGGTTTCAGGCCGCCAAGCAAGAGATCCAGGTCGAGCGCAGCAGCGGTGCGGTCGACCGGAATCTGAGACCCTGGTGGTTGGATCCGCGTAGAACCCGGGCTGTCGAGTAGTTCGAGGTAGCGGTCACCGGTGAGGTTCAGATAGCGAACGGCTGCCTTGGTTCCGTCGGTGATGACCACTTTCGGGCCGGCGTCGAAGGACACCAGTACGGATTTGTCTGGGCGTAATGCCACCTCATCGACAGTGCCCACGCGGACTCCGGCAACCCGCACCGTGTCGCCGTGTCGCAGGTTCGAGGCGTCCTTGAACACTGCGGTGTACGAGAGGGCCGAACCGGTCCGATACTGGCTGAAGACGAGAAAGATCATGCCGGTGAGAACGGCCATGACGACGGCGAACACGGCGAACTTGAGGCCCGCGAAGTTTCGCGACATCACCCGGGCTGGCCCATCTGCATGGTGTTTCGCGGCGGCCCGTCGATAGGTCCGAACAGATATTGTTTGAGCCCATCGGAGTTGAGCAATATGCCCTGGTTGTTGTACCTGAAACGATTGGTTCCGACGTCCGCGACCACGAACGGTGGACGGGTCTCGGGCGGCACGTTGGGCAGGCTCAATTGTTGACAGGTCGCACCGTTCTTGGCGGCCACCTTCGGCAGGTCCTGCGGGTAGCGGTAGCGCTCGACGCCGAGTTGGAAACCGATCATGATTGGGACGCCCGGTGTTTGGAGGTTCGGGAGCTTGGAGAAAATGCCCAAGGCGCCGAGCGCGCACCCCAGCTGGTCGTGGTACTTCGCGAGAAGATCTGTGGTCGGTACCAGCAGGTGCACGACATCGGTGATGCCCTGCCGGTTGTCTCCGATGACCTGGTTGCCGATATCGGCCAACCCCGTCGAGGCGATCAGGAACGCATCCAGGTCGTGTTGGGTATCGACGATCGTGTGGCTGATCGAAACGGCGTTGTTCACGGTGGCCGTCAAGTCAGGCGCGGCGTCGGCGTACGCGTCGGTGACGGCTGCGGCCGTGTCGATGTCGTGACTGAGGTTGCCAAGGCTGGGTTCGATTTCGCTGAAGACCTGGTGCAGTCCCGTCAACGCCTCACCGAACTGCGCGCCGCGACCATCGACCGCGCTGGCGATCGCCCCCAACGTCTGGCTGAGTTTGGCTGGGTCGATCTTGGCGAGCACCTGGGTCAGCTGTTCGAAGACGGTGTTGATCTCGACGGTCACGTGGTCAGCGGTAAGGACCTGGTCCGCCTGTAGCCGCTGGTCTGACGGCTCGGCAGGTGCAACGAGTCGGACGAACTTCGCGCCGAAGACGGTTGACGACGTGATGTCGACTTTGACGTTGGCCGGAATGTGCGTCAGCGCTGTTGGTTCCAACGCCAGGTGGAGAGCGGCCTGGCCATTGGGCAGGGAATCGATTGCGGTGACTCGGCCGATCGCAACGTCGTGCAGTTTCACCTTTGCGTCGGGATTCATGACCAATCCCGCCCGATCCGATATCACCGTGATAGAGACGGTCGTACGCAGGCCACCCCGGAACAACATCGCGGCCAAGGCAAACACGCCTGCGATGGCGATGACCGTGGTCATGCCCACTACCGTGCGCAAATTGTTGCGATTCATCTTTCTGTTGCGTCCCTACCCCGCACCGGACAAGTCGCCGTCGAACTCCCGCCGTCTAGCACCGAGCCAGCCCATGAGGTCGGCGATTACATTTCATGTGCACTAATATAGCGCTCGCCATGTTATCTATGTCTAGTGTTTCGCCACATTGGCGTTCCGTCGCCTCGCGCGCGCCTGGTCACGAACCGCGTAGGACAAGGCACCTGTCGGCGGCGCCGGTGGACGGTCGCGCCGGATCCTTCACAGGGCCGACTTCGAGCGCGGGCCTACGACGCGGGCTTGCTGACCGCCACGAAAAGCGTCCTGCCCGTGGGGGATTGATACTCCATAGCGGTTTGACCGGCGGCTGGCCTGCGTTCGGTCACGTGCAGGCGGTTGCGTTTGGCGTCAGCAGGGATGGGCTGCTCTTCGGCCAGCCCCCTGGACGTCGGTTTCGCGGCGATCTGCGAGGTCGCCGATCGTGTGACGCCGAGGTGATCTGTCAGTTCTCCGCCGGTAGTGCCGCCTCCGCGGAAGATCGATTTGCACACTTTCGCTTCGCGCTGAGTCATGGCGACGCCAGCCTCGGTAGTCACGAGGCACATTCAGTTCGGCGGAATGCCGGGGCAGTGGCGCGGTCGAAGCCAACGCGGCTATGCGTCGTCGGACGAGGTGCGGGACGTAGAGTCTTTCGAAGTCGACTGCGGCGGCGGTAGGTCATCAACGAAGTGGGGGTGTAGAACACATGGCAACGAAGAAGGGCCCCCGGACCACCCCGCGGCAGCTGGCGAAACGAGGGCAGGCTCGGGCCGACCGGACCCAGGCGCTGGTGATCGAAGAGACGATTCGATGCGTACACGAAGAGGGGTTTGCGGCAGCGAGTACCCGTCGCATCATCGAACGTGCCGGAGTGAGCTGGGGGGTGATCCAGTATCACTTCGGTGATCGCGACGGCCTGTTGGCGGCGGTGCTCGATCATGGTATGACCAGCCTTGTTGACGCTCTCGAGGCGATCATTGCCAGGGCCGGTGAAATCAAGGACGGCCGCACCCGCGCCAAAACGCTGACGTCGGAGATCTGGGCGGTCCTGACCGCACCCCAGTCCATGTCGATGCTGGAGATCTTGATCGCCACACGATGGGAGCGTGGGAGGCTGAACGCAGGCGATTTGTCTGCCCTCGGGGCGACGTGGGCCCGGGTATCTGAACTGCTCGGCGAGGGCGCTGCGCCGCCGGCCGCCATCGTGGATCTGCTGTCGGCCAGCGCAGTAGGCATGATGGTCACGCAAATGACGACCGACGTGCCGTTGCCGATGGACGCCGTGCAGCAAGCGATGGCCAGCGTGATCGCTGACCGCTTTTCGCCACGCCAGCGTCGCCGTCGAGGTACATAGGGTCACTGGCTACCGGGATGTCGCCGTGGCGACTCCCCATTCTTCGAAGCGTCGTCCATTCTCGGACGTGGGCCGCTAGCGCTCCTCCGCCAGGACGTCTCTGACTGGATCACCGCTGGGGGTAGCGCCCAGAAACAGTTGTCCTCCAAGGTTTTCAGGGCCCAGGCCACTGCCACATCTGGTTGTACACCGCGCTGGTTGAGCGCATCGTGACCGCCGTTCACGATATCCACGGACGTCGATCCGTCACGTGGCAGGTGCGCAGCCGAGGTGCGGATGAGGTTTGTCTTGACCATGCCGGGCAGCCAGTACGTCAACCACCGGATTGGATGGAAACCGTCGTGAGGCGGGCCTTCAATACGGATCGACATCGTCGAGGCCAGAAATCTTGGTGTGTCGGTCGTCGCGGCGAGCTGATCGAGAATCCTGATCCGGGCCCGGCACCAGAGCAGATGGCTTTGCGTGAACGAACCCGTTCAGGCAATCCACGATCAAGCAGCAGCGGCAAGCATCTCGATGCTGCGGTTCCAGAGCTTCGCGGCCAGCGCGGTGTCATCTACTAGTTTGCTCGTCTTGTGGGGCTTGCGCTTCACGTAGTACTCCCCGGGAGTCCAGTCCTTGTTAGGCGTCCCTTCGCACAGCCACACCAGGGTGTCTGCGCCTGTCTCCGGGCTGGCGAGAACGACGTGTTTGAGCACCGTGCCGTAAAAAACCCGGAACGGCGAGCTGGCCTCGGTGGAGAAGTTGGTGGCGATGTTTCCGGGGTGGAAGGACACCGCGGACACGCCGCGGGAGCCGACGTGGCGCACCAACTCCTTCGTGTACAGGATCTGGGCGAGCTTCGCATTGCCGTAGGCCCTGGTGGCTTTGTAGCCGCGCGTGGCGTCCAAGTCGTTGATGTCGAAGTTGCTGTAACGCGTGTGGGCGACACTGGAGGTGTTTATCACCGTCCCCTTGGACTCGATTAGCCGGCCCATCAGCAGATCGGTGAGCAGGAACGGCGCCAGGTAGTTGACCTGGAGGGTTAACTCGTGCCCGTCGACGGTTACCGCCCGTTCCTTGCCGAATATTGCACCGGCGTTGTTGGCTAAGACGTCGATCCGGGGGTAGCGCTCGAGCAAGCTGGCGGCAAGCACGCGGACGCTGGAGAGGTCGGCGAAGTCCGCGACGTAGTAGTCGGCTTTCAGCTCACCGGCGATGGCGGTTGTCTTCGCCTTCGACCGCCCGACCAGAACTACCCTGTGCCCGTCGTTAGTGAGCGTGCGTGCCGCTGCGGCGCCGATGCCATCACTCGCACCGGTGAGCACGATCGTCTTGGGAACCATTGTGGGCACAATCCTTCCGTAGTGAATGTGAACTGTTCGATAAAGATCGTTTGCATTACCCGCCGGACGCCGCGTGTATCGACAACTTCAGCGCTGTACCAAGTCAGCCAGACATAAACATTGCATTCGCTATAATACCGTGAAGGTGGTCACGGGTGTTGTCCGATAGTTCGGTGGGCGAACGAGCGTCACCACCGACCTCGCCAACCTTGGCATCCCGACCATCACCAGTCGTGATGGCCGCCGCACCCGAGTAGGTCAGCGTGGGGAGTGTTGGCTCGCCGCAGTGCAGTGCGTGCAGGCACACACCGGAAACGATCAGGGACCCGATGTCGTTGTCTGTGGTTCTGTTTCGGAGTCAGGTAGACCCGCTGCCGGTGGGTTCCCTCGGGAATCCTCCAGGCCGTCCGGAGACAGTGTGCTGGTCACTCCCACTCCCACTTCCACTCCGGCGCCGGGGGTCAGCAGTCCACCGATACCGATTCTTGTGGCTGCGGTCCCCAGTTGTGATCCAGGCATGCCGAGAACAGGCTGCGAGCCATCGGATGTGGCTGCAATGGAGAGGCCGCGGGCGTCTGTGCCAGCCGGTGGGGAACCGACCAAGGGCGGCTTTGCCGCGGATAGGGGTGGCTGGTCACCGGGCAGAAAAAGCCCGCGTGGAGGATATCCGGGAGCCGGTGGCAGCGGCGGCGGGGGGGCGACGGGGTCTGCGCGAGCGGGTGCGGCCGCGACCAGTGCAAAGACTAGCAAGCCGCCCACCGATGTGGGCCCGTACTTCTGGGTCCTCCGTCTCATTGGTGTGCCTCAGATCTTGATGGGGTCGCCGTAAATGGCGAGTTGGGAGTGGGCGATGTCAGTTGATATCCGCAGATAGCCGTACGAGCGCACGGTCACGTCACCGCCGCAGGCGTCGACTTTGAGGTGAATGTTGTCGATGTCGAGCATCGCACTCCCGGTCTGGTTCAATGCCATGTTGGCCATCGGCACTTCGGCTATCACCCCTGGTTGGATGATTGTTTGGACGAAGCCACTCAGCCCGCCCGCTATGCCGATATTGCCTGCTGCGCCAGTCGGGACGCTAAGAGGCCCACCGACTGACGCGGATGGGCCGAAGGCGCCCGCACCCCCGACCTGGAGCCCACTGGAGACGTCAGACTGACAGCCGACTTGGTAGCCCGTGATGAACGTGCTGTCGGAGATCGGGGCGGAGCCGCCAGTGGCCGTTGCAGTCGCCGACAGGGTCACAAAGGCTTCACGAGAGTTGTTGGCTGCTGCGAGATTAGGAACGGAATTGACGCGTTCCCCTTCGATCGAGATATTCAGTTCCCAGCCGTCGCGTGTGAGTTTGGAGTAGTGCTGCGGCGCCATGTCGACCGGGTCCGCAGCAGCGACTGACCTACTGGCGGTGAGCAACACGAGCACCAGAACCAGGGCGCCGGCGCGCATCATCGGGAGCCGTTTTCGGTGCTGTGCCTTCGCCGCCGAGGACGTGCCAGGCGGTCTCGGTCTGATCGTATGGCGTGATGAAGATGGGCGTGGTCGAGCTAACTGGCTGCGCGACAACTGAGTTCCATGCTGTCGATGTCCCTGACGGGGAAATTGACGCTCACATATCCGTTGTCGGGGTCACGCACATAGTCGAGGTAGGCTCCCGAGTCCGCGTCTTCGGCATTGTCAGCGACGATCAGGGCTCCCGGTGTCAGAAGTGGCTCAAGCAGTTTCGTGACGGGGAGGTACTCGGCTTTCCAACCGTCGAGTAGCACGAAATCCACGGGTCCCTCGAGGTTCGCCAGGGTGGTCAGGGCGTCTCCCTCCAGCACGGTGATCAAGTCATCCAGTCCGGTCTGGGTAAAGTTCTCTTTCGCCGCGGCGATCTTCTCGGCGCTGAGTTCGGTGGTGACAACTCGGCCGCTGCGGTTGTCGCGTGCAGCGGACGCCAGATGGATCGCGGAGACACCAAAGGACATACCGTATTCGACAATCATCGTGGCGCGGGCCGCCCGCACCAACGAGTACAGGAGTCGGCCTCCGATGGGGCTGACCGGCATGTAGATCGCACTGAGCGCGTCGGCCCGTTCTTGGGAACTCGCCGAGGCGAGATAGTCGAGTTCACCCTGCCGGTTGCGCAATAAGGACATCTGTTGTGTCGCTTCAGCGTACATCCGGTCGAGGGCGGCCACTACCCGTGGATCCTGCATTGTCGTCGTCATCGTGCTGACTCACTCTGCTCGAACACATCGATCTGAGCGTCCAATTGCGCTAGTTCGTTTGGGCTCAGCGACAACGTCCCGGCGGCGAGGTTGTCGTGCAGGTGGCTGCGACTGGTGGTGCCGGCGATGAGCAGCACGTTGGCAGACAGGGCCAACAGCCAGGCTAGAGCGACTTGGGCGGGCGTGGTCGTGTGAGCCCGAGCGATGGCGGTGACGACGGGGTTGGCCAGGATCGCGTCGTGCTGATCGCGGGGCCAACCCAGTGGACAGAACGGCACGAAAGCGATACCGCGTGAAGAGCATTCGTCAAACACCGGCTGTGACGTACGGTTGGCGATACTGAACGCGTTCTGCACGCAGACGATGTCGGTCACCTCTAGGGCACGCTGCAGGTGTTCCAGTCTGATGTTACTGAGACCGATCCCGGCGATGAGGCCGTCATCGCGCGCCTGGATCATGGCGCCGAGTTGGTCGATGAATCGGCCGTCGGGCGGCGCGTCGTTGACGATCCGTAGATTGACCGCGGTCAGTTGTTCAACGCCGAGTGTGTTCAGGTTGTCTTCGATGCCTTGGCGCAGTTCGTGGGGTGCATCGAAGGCAACGAGCGCGCCGGTCTCGTCGCGACGGGCCGCCACTTTGCTGACGATCGCCAGCTGATCGGGGTAGGGATAGAGCGCATCGCGGATCAACGCGTTGACGGCACCCGAGCCGTAGTACTGCGCGGTGTCGATATGGTCGACGCCGGCGTCGACGGCGGCGCGAAGGACCGCCAGGGATTCGCTTCGATCCGTGGTCGGCGGACCGAACACTCCATCACCGGACAATTGCATCGCCCCGTAGCCGATGCGCGACACGGTGGTACCTCCCAACGGGTGACGGCTCGAATCTTGATAACTGGCCACTATGGTCAACTTTCTGTCGACGTTGACCCGCCTGGGCGGGGGTCAATTGGAGTTGGGAACTTCCCACAGAGAGCTCACTGGGGGAAGGCAACCGCACGGAACGAGGGTGCGGAAGCTGATGCCCGCCCCGCAGCGGTCGACACGCCCAGCGGCAATACTGTGTTGTCACAGTCGATCTGACTCAAGCGGTGGCCCCCTGATCACCTGCAGTCGCACCATTTCCCGAACCAACCCGGGGGGAGACTGTGCCTGTCGACTTCCGCGGCAGCGAAAGAGTCCGCAGTCGGTTGTCCAGGGCGTATGCGCCACCGCCGGTGAAGAACAGCAGGAACAACGCAAAGCAGTACACGACCGCCATCTCGCCACCGTTGGTCAGCGGCATCAGTCCGTGGGGCAGGTGCACCACGAAGAACCCGAAGGCCATCTCGCCGGAAGCGATGAAAGCCGCGGCGCGGGTGAACAATCCGACAGTAACCAGCAAGCCGCATACGACTTCGATCACTCCGGCATAGAAAAGCGGCCACGAGCCAACCGTTGCGACGGGCCCGGTTGGCCATCCAAACAACTTTGACGTGCCGTGGAAGAAGAACAACAGTCCGATCACTACTCGGAACAAGCTCAGAATCGCGGGTGTCAGCCTGTTCAGCGACGTGAGGAGGTTGTTCGCGCGTTTGGTCATCGGTTTTTGCTCCTTCGTGCAGGGCCGAGCCGAGCGCCTTGCTCGACGTCGTCGTATCGGACCTAAGTGGACCGTAGTCCGATTAACTTCCGATCATCACGGTACAGCACTGAGTACCGTTTGTAATGTACCCCGCTAGTATCACCGACGCACCTGCCCTAGGGGGCCACGGTGACTCCACAGCGGCTGCTGCAGAGGGCGAGGCTCGATCCCAGCCGGATGGTCCGGTGGCGGCACCCGGTTAGTAATGGTGTTGGCGCCCAACTCGATTGCCGACCGACAGCCGTGCCCAACCCCCGGCTCCCAATGCTCCAAGCGCCGACGCAACAAGGTGTGAAGCGCGCCGTCCAGATGTGAGCCTGTAATTAGTAGCGGGAGCCATGATGTTCTGGCATGCTGGGCATCATGCAGGTGATTGCCGGGGCATCGACCCTGGCCCACCAGACGCCAGGACCCCTATCTGGGCATTGATCGGAGAGACCTCACGCACTGGGCGTGAGCTTGATCAATCCGAAGTGGTTGCGCAACAAGCCCGGTTAAGCGCCGATCCCGGGTGGCGCCGTGCGCAGCCGGCGGTTGCGTCGAATGATCGTGCTCTCCGGCGCGGGCTCGGGATTGGTGACCGTAGCCTTAGCCTCCAGTCGCGCACGAAACGCGTCGGTGAGCCGGTAGGTGATTGCCAGCAATTGCTCCTGGTCTGCATTGGACAGATCACCGAAGGCGACGGCTACCTCGTCCTGGTGCTGCGTCCACGCCTCGCGATGCTGAGCAAGCCCCCTCTTACTGATGACCACGACTGTGCTACGCCCGTCGCCGGGATGGGCGAACCGCTCCACCAGCCCATCCTCCTCGAGCGCGTCGACCAAGGCGGTGACCCGTCGCGGCGTTACCTCCAGCGCGGTTGCCAACTGCTTCATCGTCATACCGCCCTCATGACATTTCAACCCGCTGAGCAGGCGCAACCGCGGGTAGCTAACCGTTTGGGCGGGCAGGCATGCGTGCACCCAGCGCACCCATGCCGGTCCCAACTCGGTGAACGCACTGACGAGTTCCAACAGCCGCTGCTCCCTGGTCTGCTTCGGCATGGCAGTACTCCGATCCCACTCATTGTCTATCTACACTAAATCGTTTACCCAGCTAATTTTAGCTTGCTCGACCGCCCAGAACGCCGTGGCCAGGGCGGCCGTCGCAAGCACCGAATACGGATGACCTACTGCGTCTCAGCCGAAAGTAGCATGCCGACAATGACACTGACCACGATGACCACCGAGCCGGTCGCTCCCCACAAATGAAACCGATTGACCACCACCATGCCGGTGGCCGAAGGCTTCCGCAGCCCAACAAGACGATGCGGATGAGCGAGTTCGCCGTTCTCACGAACGCCGAGCTCTCGCGCCTGTCACAAACGCCCACCGCGGCAGTCGAAACGGTCGAGATGGAGCTGGACAGCCTGGCCAGTGTTCGCTCTGCCGCGGCCGAGCTCGTTGCGCGGTTCCCGGGCATCGACGTCTTGATCAACAACGCGGGAGTGATGTTCACACCCTTCGGCCGAACCGAGGACGGGTTCGAGCTTCAATTGGGCGTCAATCACCTCGGGCATTTCGAGCTGACGCGCGGCGTGATGCCATCGCTGCTCAACACGGGGTCTGCGCGGGTGGTGAATCTGAGTTCCGACGGTCATCACATCTTCGATCTCGACTTGGAGGATCCCAACTGGGAGCGACAGCCATACGACAAGTTCAAGGCCTACGGTTCGGCCAAGACGGCCAACGTCTTGTTCACCGTCGCGCTGGACGCCCGGTACCGCGACAGCGGTGTGCGGAGCTTCGCGGTGCATCCCGGTACGGTCGCCACGTCTCTGTCGCGGCACATGTCACGGGACGACATGAAGGCGATGATGGGGCTGGGGACGGCCAGCAGTGAGCCCGCCGCGGAGCCTCCCAGGCTCGAGGTCATCTCGGCCGAAGAGGGTGCGGCGACGTCCGTTTGGGCATCGGTGTCCGACGATCTGACTGGCCTGGGCGGCCTCTACCTCAAGAAATGCGCGGTCAGCGATGGGGCGATGCCCTATGCGACGGATCCTCGTCGCGCCGAACAGCTTTGGATGATATCGGAACAGCTGTGTGGCTCATGACGTTGCGTGGTCGTCGTCCTGAGGTACCGGCCCGAGCAGCATGCCGCCGTCGGCGATGAACTCGGAGCCGGTCGAGAAGCTGGCCTCCTCGGAGGCAACGAAGAGCACCATCCGGGTGATCTCCTCGGGGTCGGCCGCTCGACGGTCGCTTGGTGGCGCCACGCTCTGTCGCTCGCTTCGGAGGGTGCTCGGTAGGCGCCACGGCTGGATGATTCGCAGACGTGTGGCCCGCCGACGTTCGGGTGGCGGTACCGCCCAGTTTCTACACCGCCCCTTCGGCATATTAGTCAATTGGAATGACTAATATAGTCATAGAGTAGGACTGACGACAACAGGTGCGAAGTCGCCGAAGCGCATAGATGACACGTGCGGAACCCAGCGAGCGCAGCGATGGGCGCGCACTGCTGCGGTCGTGTCGGCAGCGATCTGACTCGGCAGTGTTGACGTAGGGTGTGTACCTCATGGGAGCAGATGGGCGATGGAGCCGAGAACGGTATGGACGACGCGCAGCCGGTTGATCTAGGGGTGGCGTTGTTCATCCCGTATCGGTACATGGAGGACCGAATCTTCCGGGCCATCCAGGATGCCGGGTTCGACGACTGGACCCTGGCCCAGGTCCGGGTATTTCAACGCATCGCCCCTGACGGTTCGCGTCTCACGGACCTCGCTGATCAGGCGCAAATGAGCAAGCAGAGCGCCGGGGTGCTGGTCGATCAACTGGAACGCTTGGGATATGTCCGCCGGGTCCCCGACCCGACGGATGGGCGCGCCCGGTTGATCGTGATCGAGGAACGTGGCCGGCGGGCGGCCGAGGTGGTGATGGCGACATCCACCGAGATCCTGGCGGAGTGGACGGCCTACCTGGGCACCCGCAACTTCACGTTGCTGCACCAGATCTTGGATCAACTCCGTGAGATCACCGACCCCTACGCGCACAAGCCCTAGCCGCGCCGAGTCGACCGCGCGCGATCCCCGCTCGCCCCGGGCCATTCGGGACCGGCGGATGTCAGCGGATGCCACTCCCTGTTGACATAGTCAGTTCTGTTGACTAGTTTCGTCGTTAATGCTGACGATATCTCAACCAGGGACGCGGCGTGCCACGATGCACGGTGCCACGCCCAGCCGGACGGGCGCCGTACGGCCCGCCACCACCCGCAACCGGCGGGGCCATCGCGCAGCACGGCCCGGCAACTCACTGCGTGAATCGGCGTCTGCGACGAGACCGGTCCGTTCACCGATCAGGGCCGCCGTGCAGTGGTGCGGGCCAGGCACATTCTTCTCGGTGCACTCGGCGTCGAGAGGTCAGACATCCCGCCACGCCCATCAAAAGGAGTATCGCCATGAGTATCAGCCTGACCTGCGGTCCGTCCGGCACCGTCATCACCGGGGAGACCGAAGAGGAGCTGGTGAAAAACGTGCAGGCCCACGCCCGCGAACACGAGAACACCGAACTGTCCCGCGAGCGCATCCTCTCCGAGATCCGCGGTAAGGACCCCGAGCAGCCCATCGACACTGCGGCCTGGGCCGCCATGAACGCCCCCAGCGGCGCGCCCAAGCTGTGCGATACCAGCGACATGGTGATCGTGCACCGCATGTTCCGCCGCGAATGCGCACTGCTGCCCCAACTCGTCGCCGCGGTACCTGCCGGCGACGTCGCCCGGGCCCACACCGTCGCCAGGCATGCCCGCGAAGTTCTCGACATGCTCCATCACCACCACCTGGGCGAGGACGAACTGCTGTGGCCGAGGCTGTCGGCCCGGACTCAGTTCAACACCGATCTGATCGCCCGCATGGACAGTCAGCATCACGGCCTCGCGGTGCTGCTCGAGCTCGCCGCGACAGCGCTGCCCGCGTGGGAGGGCGCGCCCACCGCGCACACCAGCACACCACTGACCACGTTGCTGGAACAGATCTCGGCGGGACTCGACGAGCACTTCGAGGAGGAAGAAGCGGAGATCCTGCCGATCGTGGAACGCGTGATCACCGCCGCCGAATACCACGAGGTTGGCCAACGGGGACTGGCGTCGATACCCCTGACACGCCGACTGATCGTGCTGGGCTACCTCCTCGAAGACGCCACACCCCGGGAACGAACCGACTTCCTCGTCGCCATACCCGCACCCGCCCGACTCGCCTACCGCCTCATCGGAGTACGCCAACACCGCCACGAGACCACCCGACTCCGCGGCCCGCTACCAACCTGAACAGACCACGGTCCCGGCTACGCCGCCGCTGACCGTCAACCAATCGAGGAGAAGGAAAAATCTGATGAGCTTTGACACCCCCCACGGCACCCGCGGTGCCCGCCAGCCCGGCGGGAAGCTGATGGCCTGGATGAACCGCTGGAACATCAGCCGGATCCGCGGCAACGCCGAGAAGGTAATGGGCATGCAGGCGCTGGTCCTGAGCACCGTCGGCGCCAAGAGCGGTACCCCGCGCCACACCCCGGTCGCCTACTTCCCCGACGGCGCCGACAACTGGCTGATCGTCGCGTCCGCGAACGGGGCGGCGAAGAACCCCGCCTGGTACCACAACCTCGCCGCCCACCCCGACGCCGCGCAGATCCAGATCGCCGGCCGCACCATCGAGGTCAGCGCCGAGCAGCTGCACGGTACCGCCCGCCAGCACGCGTGGCGCCACATCACCAGCACGGCAGACCGTTTCGCGAAATACGAGCAGAAAACCGACCGCGAACTCCCGGTCATCCGGCTGCGCACTCGACCCACCCCAACGCAGTAGATCCGACCCGCCAACACTGCAGCACGTCCCCGGTTGATTCGGAACCACTAACCCCCACTGAAGGCACCACCATGTCCATCGTCATCCGCGCTCCTGGTGATGGGATCAGCGGTCGTCATTCCGATGTGTTGGTGGCGTCTTCCGTGTCGCAGGTGACCAGTGGGGCGATCGCAAATTACGAATGGCGCTCTGGGGCAGACATCGTCGGATCGAACGTCGCCGCCGGGTGGCGATCCGGCCGTGTTGGTACAACGGCCATTCGAATCGCCTCGGAGTCCCGGAGGACCTTGCTGCGATGGTGACGTTCCTGTTCTCCGACGACGGGGCCTACGTCAACGGCCAGACGATCGTCGTCGACGGGGGCGCCAACTTCACCTGAGAGTTGCCGGTTCGCGTGACCGCTGACACCGCCTGGCGCAAATTGACAATGAAACATCCTATGTTGACAGGACTTTCGTGAGCGACCTCAAGATCGCAATAATCGTTGGCAGCAGCCGTCCTGGCCGTAACGGCAAGGCGGTCGCCGACTGGGTTCTGGGCAAAGCAGCCAACCGCACCGGCGCGAACTATGAACTGATCGATCTCGTTGACTTCCCATTGCCCCATCTGGATGAGGGCATTCCGCCTTCGGCGGGCCAGTACGCGGGCGAGCACACCAAGGCATGGGCCGCGAAGATCGGCGCCTACGACGGGTTCATCTTCGTCACACCGGAGTACAACCACTCCACCTCAGGTGTGCTGCAGAACGCCATCGATTACCTCTACGCCGAGTGGAGCAACAAAGCGGCGGCCTTCGTCAGTTACGGATCGTTGGGTGGGGCTTGAGCGATCGAGCACCTTCGCGGGATCTGCAGTGAGCTTCAGATTGCCCATGTCCGGCAGCAACTTTCGCTCTCGCTGTTCACGGATTTCGAGAACTTCTCCATCTTCAGCCCGGCCGCCCTGCACGACGGCAGCGCAGGGGTTTGTTCGATCAGCTCGAAACATGGGCCGGCGCCATGAAATCCATCCGCTCCTCCGCGCATCAAGCGGTGAGTTAGCGGCAGTCTGGTCGCCAGATCGTCACGCCTGACCCGCCAGCGCCAACTCATCGACTTGATCCTCGGTAAGTGTGTAGCGAGCCAGGAGCGCCAGGGCCGTGATGATGCTCAGTACAGAGATGCCCGAGAATCCGAGCACGATGCCCCATTCGGCGCTCCGCGGCTGGACGACCGATTCGTCGGCCGCCGACGACACGAACCCGCTGGCCGCGAGAACGAAGCCGTAGATGCCCGCACCGGCGGCCGCGGAGATGGTCTCGCCGGCCGACCACAGGCCCGCAAGGACCCCCGCTCGCCGCTGACCTGACTCGGTCGCGTCCACGGCCAGCGTGTCGGCGAGCATTGCTTGCGGCAGGAGCTGCGCCCCGGAAAAGCCAATGCCGGCCACCATGCATGCCGCACACGCAACCTCAAACCTAATCGACTCGGTGATCACCGGCAGCGCGATGAAACCTAGTACGCCCGCGCCATAGATCGTCGAAGCCATGACGAGGCACGACTTCTTGCCGACTCTTTGCGCAGCACGGCTCCACACCGGCATCGTCACCAGCATCGGTCCGACTACACAGACGAAGAGTGGTGCCATCGCGCTTTCTGTTCCGAGAATCTGGTCCGCCATGTACGGCAGGCCCGCGAGCGTGACCGAGATGACCACCTCGATCAGCATGAACACGCCGAGGAGGATGCGGAACGGCCGATTGTGGGTGGCCGCGCCGAGTGCCTCGCGCAGCACGCCGGCCCCCTTCGGCGACGCATCGGCAGCGACACGAGTCGACTGACGCGCACTGTAGAGCGCCCCGCACGTGCCAAGGAAGATCACGCACCCCATTGCCACCGCCATCACCCGGTATCCCTCGCGTCCGCCACCATCGGCGTCGGCCACCATCGGTGCCAGTGCACCCGCCGCCAAGATGGCGAGACCCAGGAATCCCATGCGCCATGCGGTCATTGACGTTCGCTCCGCCGGGCTCGCACCAAGCTCAGCCGGCAGAACGCTGTAGGGGATGACGAAAGCTGAGAAGCCAAGGCCGGTCAGAGCCAGCGCCCCGGCGACCCACACGGCAGCGGCGTCACCGTCGAACGGCGAGAAGAAGATCGACACGAAACCCAGCGGGAACGTGATCATTCCTGCGATCATCCACGGCCGGCGGGGGCCGAGTCGCGACACCGTCGAGTCGGACAATCTGCCGACGATCGGGTTGTAGACGAGGTCCAGCAGCTTGGGCAGGAACACGACGAATCCCGCCAGTGCCGCCGTCACTCCAAGGACGTTCGTGAGGTAGTACAGGAGGACGAGCCCGGGCACCACGGCATAGGTTGCGGTCGCCAGGGACCCGACGCCGAAGCCGATGCGTTCGGGAGTGGAGAGTGCGAACTTCCCGCTGCGTTGGCGATCTGGTGCGGTCACGGTATGCCTCAAGGAAAAAGTGGCAGCTCGGCGGCCACTAGAAGAAGGGTTCACTCGGTCCATGGCGGTGTGAACGCGCCAATGGCGCCCAAGAACGCGATCCAATCCTCGGCGGCCCATTGCTCGACGACGATGCCGTTCGACAGGTGATACATCATCATCACGTCCCATACGACGTGGTTGCCGGTCGGCGGGATTCCCCACAGGGCGCCGGTGTGGGTGCCCTGCACGACGAAGCGCATGGTCACCGTGTCGCCATCCTGGGCCGCGTCCTGCTCGATCGCCTCAGCGTCGGGCAGCGCGGCGAAGAACTGACGCATCGTCGCGGCGTAGGCGTCGATTCCATCGATGGTGCCTACACTGCCGCCATGCCAGCGGAAGTCCGGGGCGAAGAATTCCGGGGCGAGATCTGGATCGTGCCCGTTGAAAAAGCGTGCGATCAGGTCGCGGACGAGTTCGATCCCTGGTTGCGCCATGACATCTCCCCTTCGGTCTGATGGAACTGTCGCTCGCCGACCCGCTTCTCTCAGGCCTGCTGGGTTGTGGGGGAGGGCTCCGCGACGACAGGATTCTCGATGGCGCCGATGCCCTCGATCTCGACTCGCACCCGCTGACCGGGCCGCAGAAGCCGTCCGGAGAACACCCCGACTCCGCCGGGCGTCCCGGTGGCGATGAGGTCGCCGGGCTCCAGCGTGCAGACGCGGGACAGTGCCGCGATCATGTCGCCGATCCCGGTGACCATCTCCTTCGTCGAGCCGTCCTGGCGCAACTCGCCGTCGACCCACGTGCGAATACCGAGACCCGTGGGATCCACCTCGTCGGCCGTGACGACCCACGGCCCGATCGGCCCATGGGTGTCAAAGCTCTTGCCCGGCCACATCGTCGGAGTGTCCTGCTGCCAATCCCGCACCGACACGTCGTTGCCCACGGTGTAGCCGGCGACGGACGCAAGCGCCGTGGCGGCGTCGGCGCGCCGGACCCGTCGCCCGATGACCGCGACGAGTTCTCCCTCGAAGTCGAGCATCGGCGAGTCGTACGGCGCGAGGATCGGGTCGTAGGGTCCGGTGATGCAGGAGACCTGTTTGTTGAAGAACGTGGGCAGCTTCTGGTCCGCGAACGCCGCGCGCAGATGTGAAAAGCGCTCCATCTGCTCGGCGAACTGGGGCTGCTTTGCCGCCTCTTGAATCTCTGCGAGGTGTGAGGTGAAGTTGAAGCCGATGGCCAGATACTTCGAGGGTGTTGGAATCGGTGCTCGTAGAACGACGTCCGAGAGCGGCGTCCGCTGCCGGGCGTTGTTGGCCTTGCGGGCCACGTCCGCCGCGACGTCAGGACCGGCTGCCAGTACCGCCGTGACGTCGGTGGGCGCGCCGTCGAGCGCGCTGAGTGCGACCACGTGGTCGTCGTCGACGACGACCCCCGCGCTCACGCCGGTATTGCCGAGTTCGTAACTCACTAGCTTCATTTCGTGTCCTTCGCGGTGTAGAGCGCCTCAATCTGCGACGCGTACTTGTGGGTGATCGGCCGCCGCTTCAACTTCATCGTCGGCGTCAGCTCGTCGGAGTCGGGCAACCATTCGTCGGCGAGGATGGCGAAGCGCTTGATCTGCTCGACGCGCGCCAGCCGCGCGTTGGCACGGTCGACACCGGCCCGAACCTCGGCCTGCCGTTCGGCATCCGTCGGATACGACACGGCGATTGCGGGATCCAGCACGATCAGCGCGACGTTGTACGGTCGCTCGTTGCCGAACGCGCACGCTTGACCGATGAGCGGGCTGCCCTCCTTCAGGCGGGCCTCGATGTTGGCGGGTGACATGTTCTTTCCCGCTGCATTGATGATCAGTTCCTTCTTGCGATCGACGATCCGCAGGTGCCCGTCGGCCTCGATGCGGGCGATGTCGCCCGTGTGCAGCCACCCATCGGCGTCGATCGCCTCGGCCGTCGCCTCCGGCCGGTTGTGATAACCCGCCATCAGCAGCGGCCCCCGAACGAGAAGCTCGCCGTCCTCGGCCAACCGGACCTGCGCGCTGGGCAGCGGTGGTCCCACGGTCCCGGCGCGGACGTCGCTTGCGGCTGCCAAGGACACGACGCCCGTGGTCTCCGAGAGGCCGTAGACCTCCCGCAGCGGGATCCCGATCGCGTCGAAGAATTCGATCACTGCGGGCGGACACGGCGCGGCGCCCGTCACCGCTGCCGTGAGCTCGTCGAAGCCAAGGCGACGACGGAGTTCCTCGTGGCCGATCCCCGCCTCGACATCGGCCGCGATGGACGCCTGGAGTTTCTCCCACAATCGCGGTGGGGAGAAGAACATGTGCGGCCGAACCCGTGGCAGCAACTGGGTGACGGCGCTTGGACTGGGGCAGCACACCACGCTGAAGCCGACGGTCATCGGTAGGTAGTGCGTGCACACGCGTTCGGCGATGTGCGCCATCGGCAGATAGGAGATCGTGCGCTGTCCTGGCTGAATGCCGACCAGCGCGCCGATCTCGGCGGCCATCGTGAGGATGTTCGCGTGGGTGAGTTCGACGCCCTTCGGCGGCCCGGTCGTGCCTGACGTGTAGATCAACGTGACGAGGTCGCTTGGCTTTACGGCGGCGGCATGCTCCAGTTCGTCGGAGTCCAGCAGCTCGAACCACGAGTCCGACCCGACGACGATGACATGCTCTACGGCGCTCCCACCGCGTTCAAGCGCGGCGAGCAGACCGTCAACCAACGTCGCCTCGGTGATGACGATGCGGCAGTCGGCGTCGGCGAGGAGGTGAGCGAGCTGCTCGGGTGCCGAGGTGTTGTACATCGAAAACGGGATGGCGCCGAGCAGCAGCGCACCGGCATCGGCGACGTGGAACTCGGGCCGGTTGCTGAGCAGGAGCCCGAGCGTTTCCCCTTGGCCCAGACCCAGTTCGGCGAGGCCCGCGGCGGTGCGGCGGGCCTGGGCGCCGTAGTCACGCCACGAGAGCACCACTTCGAGGTCGGCGTTGAGGATCGCCGGCGCATCGGCGCGGGCTTCGACCATCGCCAGAAATGCCTCGCCGACCGTAACCGTGTCGCGGTGAACCGCTGCGCTCATCGCTTCGCCTTCCCTTTGGGTATGTGCGGCAAGCGTATCCGACAGTATGACAACTGTCAATTAAAATGTTGGCGTACGACTTATCCGTCTTGGGGGTGCGAGCCGCGCACCCGCTGCTCATACGTTGCGCGTTTGCCAACGTCGATGCGATCGAGAAATAGATGGTCCAACCCGATTGAGCGCCTCAATGCGTCCGCAATGCCACCGGGCAGAATCCGTTGGATCGCCAGTACCACCCCTGCCGCGCGGGTGACCGTGACCCGTCGTCTCGGCTTGCGGATCAGGCCGACGATCGCTTCTGCGACATCGGTTGGTTCGGCATTCCTCAGGCCCCTGGCTTGGTCGATGCCGGCGATCATCTCCGTGTTGGTCATCGCCGGGAGGACCGTCGAGTATTGGACACCGGTGCCGTGGTGTTCCGCGCGAACCGAATTGGTGAATCCGAGGACGGCGTGCTTGGTGGCGCAGTACGTCGCTACCCCCGGCGACGGAGTCTCGGAGTTCACGGATGCCACGTTGATGATGTGGCCGCTGCGCCGTCTGACCATGCGTTCCGCGGCGAGTTTGGTTCCCACGATCACGCCGTAGACGTTGACCGCGAGTGCACACTGAGTCACGGCGTCGGGTTCGTCGATCACCCTGCCGACCGGTAGGATCCCGGCGTTGTTGACCAGCACATCGATGGGGCCCAACCGACGTTCTGCTTCGTCGAGGAAGCTGGCGAACGAGTCGTGATCTGTCACGTCGAGCCTGCCGTACACGTCGAGCCCAAGGTTCACGCTCGCCTGTTTGACCGCTGGCTCATCGATGTCGCCGATGGCGACCTTCGCCCCAAGCAGGTGTAGCGCGGTTGCGGTGGCCAGCCCGATCCCGCGGGCGCCGCCAGTGATGACGACGACCTTGCCGCTCACTGAATCGGATCGGTTCATTCGGGTATCCGGCCGCTGTGTTCGCCGCGGTGGTTCCTCATGTCACGCTCCTGCCCGATGGACTGGTGGGGCGTCACGTCGTGCCCTGCCCCGCGACTTCACCGTAATCACATAATTTGATGGTTGTCAAGATAAACCTTGACATACATCATATAACCGGATAGCTTGGCGGTATGCGAACCGCGATCAGCTGTGCCATTCCGGCGCTCGAGTCCTTCGACGACGCCGTCGGTCACGCGCAGCTGGCCGATGATCTGGGCTATGACTCGATCATGTTGTCCCACATCGCGGCTCGTGACTCGTTCACGATGGCCGCTGCCCTGGCGATGCGTACCCAGCGGGTGGCGATAGGCACCTCTGTCGCGCCGCTGTATCACCGCTCGCCGGCATCGATGGCCCAGACGGCGGCAACCGTCGACGACATTTCCGGCGGGCGTTTTCGGCTCGGCCTCGGGGTGGGCCACCGCATCACCATGGGTGGCTGGCACGGCCAGCAGATCGGCAAGCCGACCGCCGAAATGCGCGAATACATCGGCATAGTCCGCGCGATCCTGGCCGGTGACGTCCCACCAACCGGTCAGCGGTGGGCGTCGAACTTCTCGTTCATGGGCCTCACGCCGCGTCCCGACATCCCGATCTATCAGGCAGCGTTGTCACCGGCAATGCTGCGCCTTGCCGGTGAGATCGCCGACGGCGTGGTGCTGTGGGCATGCCCATCGCAGTACGTACGCGACGTCGTGGTGCCTGAGGTGACCGCGGGTCGGAGTCGCGCCGGTAAGCCGATCGAGGGATTTCACATCCTGGCCGCGGTGCCCTCGGCGATGAGCCACGACCGGGCAGCCGCGCTCGCGGGTGTGCGCAGCGAGCTGCTCCGGTACTTCGGCCTGCCGTTCTACCGGGCGATGTTCCAGGCGGCGGGTTTCGCAGACGACGTGACGGCATTCGATGCTGCATCACCCAACGTCGGTGCTCAAAAGCTTGCCATCAGTGAGCGATTCATCGATCACCTGTGCGCCATCGGGGACGACACCGCGGTTCGCGACGGGGTGCAGCGATACCGCGACGCGGGGGTCACCAACCCCGTGCTGACCGCCATCTCCGGCACCGACTTCGAACCCACGTTGCGCGCGGCCGCCAGCTACACCGCAATCATTCCGTCGTCAGCATCCGCGGGCACCTCGTCCGCATCCAGCCCAACAGAGAATCAGTAGATATGGAGACCAATCATGGGACAGCTCAACGATAAGACGGCGCTGGTCACCGGCGGCACCGCAGGCATCGGTCTTGCCGCCGCCAAGCGGCTGGCGGCCGAGGGCGCGCACGTGTTCATCACCGGCCGCGACCAGCAACGCCTCGATGAGGCACTCGCGTCGATCGGTCCCTCAGCGACCGGTATTCGTGGCGATGTCACCGACTCCGATGACTTGGACAGCGTCGCCGACGCCGTCACGTCACACGGACACGGTCTCGACGTCGTGTTCACCAATGCCGGCGGAGGAGAATTTGCCCCGTTGGGGGATATGACACCGCAACACTTCCTCGACACGTTCAACCGCAACGTCGGCGGCACCATCTTCACAGTGCAGAAGGTCTTGCCGTTCTTGAACTCTGGTGCGTCGATCATCCTGTCTGGGTCCAGCTCGGCATCGAGTGGTACGCCCGCCATGGGCGCGTACGCCGCTTCCAAGGCAGCGGTCCGCTCCTTCGGCCGGACCTGGGCGGCTGAACTGGCGCCTCGGCAGATCCGGGTGAACACGTTGGTACCAGGACCGGTTGAGACACCTGGACTCACGGGCGCCGCACCGGCCGGCCAAGAACAACAGCTGCTGGCCGGCTTTGCGGCGACGGTTCCGCTGGGCCGGGTAGGCCGACCCGAGGAGATCGCCGCCGCAGTCGTGTTCCTGGCCAGCGACCAAAGCAGCTTCATGACCGGGGCCGAACTGTTCATCGACGGCGGCGCCGAACAGGTCTAGGGCCCATCGGCTTAGGGCGCGCAAGCCCTAGCCTCGCAAACCTGCCCGTGTCGACGTACTGAGGAGATCGACCCAATGACAACCGATAACCAGCAACCCGGCGCGGCGGTGAGTGCGCCCGGCCGCGGCCTGGGCTCGCTGGCCTTTGCCTGCACCGTGATCGTCGTCGCCGACCTCGACCGATCCCAGCAGTGGTACCAAAGCATTCTGGGCTTCACCGAAGTGGCGCGCGTCAGGATCGACGGGGCCAATGTCGTGCTTCTGGAGGGAGCTGGAACCCAGCTGGAACTCATTGAAGGCGATGGGCCGACCGTATCCACCGAGCCGAGGTTGTGCGCCGATCCCCCCCATCATCTGCTGCCGAGAGGTAACAAGTTCCTCGCCTTCGCCGTCGACGACCTCACGCGCGCGACCGACCAGCTGCGCGACAAGGGCGTACC
Organism: Mycobacterium sp. AZCC_0083; assembly: GCF_014202335.1. Taxonomy (GTDB): domain Bacteria; phylum Actinomycetota; class Actinomycetes; order Mycobacteriales; family Mycobacteriaceae; genus Mycobacterium. The sequence continues at coordinate 39,644 of NZ_JACHGP010000011.1, forward strand.
GATCATCTGGCGCGACAAGCAGTTGGCGCCAGGAATTCGTTCGACGGCGATCCGAGATGTCGAGGACAACTTCATCCACATCGTGCAGCACTGACCCGCACCGCCGCCTGGCTGACAGGCTCAGTTGTGGTCCGCGCGAGCGACGTCGTCGCAGTCGGTTTGGTTGCCGCCTACCGGACTAACCGTTCGGGTGCAGCCGCAGACCCTCGACGATCACATCCGATACCAGCCGGGCGTGTTCTTCGACGGCGGCGGGGTCGCCCGGGGGTGCAGGGTCGAACAGAATCGCCAGCGGCACCAGGCTGTAGAGAGTGGCCGCGCCGTGCGAGACCAGAAAGTGGAACTCCCGCAATGAAATCGGGCGAATCGCTCTCTGTTCGGCGAGGTACAGCAGGAGTCGCCCGACGCCCGACAATGCCGGCTCGATGTAGGTGTCGTAGATGTAGCTCAACCGATCGGTGTCCTGGCGGGCCTCGATGTTCATCAATGCCACCAACTGGGGGTGGTCGGCGGAGAACACGACGTACCGGCGGATCGCCAGACGAAACTGTTCCAGAGGCTCGGTCAGGGTCGGATCGAAAATGCCCTGCATGATGCGCAGGAGAGGGCCGAAGCCGAAATCGATCGCGGCGCGCCACAAATCGTCTTTTCCGCCGAAGCGCTGATAGATCAGATTGTGACTGACGCCCAGTTCCCGGTTGAGCATTCGCAGTGAAACGCCTTCATACCCGTACGTGGCGAAAGCCGCAAGGCCCGCTTCCAGGATGTCGTCTAGCGGCGTCGAGTCTGCGGTCTTCGGACGACCGCGACGCCGCTGCGATGCCTGGGTAGAAGCCATGGGGCAAATTATTGCATATCAGTCGGCAATATTTATATTGACATCTATCAACTTAAGAAATATCGTGGACGCAGAACGATTCGGCAGCCCCAGGGAGACCTCCTCATGACGCAGACACTCGACACCCCGGTCTTGATCGCCGGTGCTGGTCCGACGGGTCTCGTGCTCGCCAGCGTGTTGTCGCAATACGGCATCAGTTGTGTACTCGCCGAACGCAACACGCACACGACCAGATTCCCGAAGATGGACGTCACCAATGGGGCCAGCATGGAGCTGCTGCGGCGGTTGGGTGTCGACGTCGAGTTGCGTCGCGTGGGGGTGGCGCCGGAGCATTCGTTCGACGTGATCTTCGCTCCCGGGCTCGACGGCCCGGAGATCACCCGCTGGTCCTTGCCTTCCATCGACGAGGAGTGGGCGACGCTGCGGGGCTCGCCCGACGGGACCCGTCCGGGTCAGCCATGGCAACGCTGCTCGCAAGCGATCTTTGAAGCGGTGATGATGGATCGCTGCCAGCGTGACCCGTTGATCGACGTTCGCCAGGGGTGGCAGTTGCAGACGTGCGCTCAAAACGGCGACGCGGTGGACGCCACCGTCGTGGACGACACAGGTGACGCACTGAAGATCCGGGCTGGTTACCTGGTCGGATGTGACGGCGCGTCGAGCGTGGTCCGCAGCGAGCTCGGTATTGCGATGGAGGGCGCCAAGGACATTACCGCGTTTGCCTTGGTGCACTTTCGTTCCAGCGATCTCGCCAATCTGCATGCGCTGGGCCAGTTCTGGCACCTGTACGTCACCGATGGGGCGATCCTCATCGCGCAGGACGAGGTCGACACCTGGACACTGCACAAGGATTTGGGGCTCGTCGACGATCCCGATCCGATCGGGGATCCCCACGAGTTCGTCGCCCGGGCATTGGGCCACCCGGTCGAAATTGATGAGGTGTTGGCCTCGAGCGTGTGGCGGCCCAACGCACTGCTTGCCGATCAATACGGGCGGGATCGAATCCTGCTCGCCGGTGATTCGGCCCACACGATGGTCCCGACCGGCGGTTTCGGAATGAATACCGGTCTTGGTGACGCGTTCAACCTCGGGTGGAAACTCGCCGGCCTGCTGCACGGTTGGGGCGGACCAGAGCTGCTGGTCAGCTATGAGGCCGAGCGACGCCCGGTCGGAGATCGCAATCGCAACGCGTCGGTTGAGAATGTGTTCGTCCATTTGCAGTCCCGCAACATGATCGACCCAGATCTCATCGGCCAGGACAGCGACGACGGGCGCGCGCACCGGGCGGTCGTCGCCGAATTCTTCACCACCAATAATGCAGAAAACCTCAGCCTGGGAATTGAACTCGACGTCCGGTACGGCGACTCACCAATCGTGTGCGCCACGGATGGTGAAGCACCTCCCTGGGATCGGCGCACCTTCGTGCCCACCGTGCGGCCGGGGCACCGCGCACCGAACGTCGTGGTCGCCGACGGCGAGACCTTGTTCGACCGGTTCGGCCCCGGCTACACCCTCGTCGACGCCGTCCCCGGACCCAGCGACGCCAAGCGACTCCTGGACGAAGCCGAACTGGCAGGCGTGCCGGTGCGTCATCTGATGCTCGACGACCCGAGGCTTTGCCAGCTCTATGCCCACAAATTGGTCCTCGTCCGCCCAGACCTGCACATCGCCTGGAGCGGAACCGCCGTCGCCGACCCCGCCGACGTCATAGCGCGTGCGCGCGGCGCGCGATAACAAGCACACCCTCAAGGCTCTCACTCCACAGGAGACACTCGTGAAGAATCAGCACTCGAACGCAGTCGACGGACACGCCGACCTCCACAGCGAGCACGGACCCAACCGGGGTGAGCACAGCGGACGCTCCGTTAATCCGACGATCAAAGTCACGGACCTGGCCTGGCTCGAGTTCGAGAAGCCGGACCTCGACCGCGCCGAAACCTTCGCGAGGGCTTTCGGTCTCGCGGTAGCCGCCCGCGAGTCCAACGCCTTGTATCTGCGTGGATCACTGCCGGGCACGCCCGCGGTGGTCATCCGCAAAGGTGCCAGGTCCCGGTTCATCGGTCCAACGTTCAAGGCGGCCGACGAAGCCGATCTGCACACGCTGGCATGGGTGAACAATCGGCGCGTCGAACCGCTTGATGAACCTGGCGAGGGTTACGTGGTGCGACTGTGCGACCCGAGCGGAATCGCCGTCGGGGTCTACCACGGGAGACACGATCTGCCGGCCCTGCCCGAACAGCGGGTGCACACCTTCAATTTCGGCAGTGATCGTCTGCGGATCAACGCCACTCAGCGTCCGCCCAGTGAACCCGCGCAGGTGCAGCGCCTCGGGCACCTGGTGATGCAGACACCGCACTTCCTGCGCAGTCTGAACTGGTATCTGGACACCCTCGGGTTGATCGTCAGCGATTTCCAGTACGTGCCCGGTCAGCGTGACCGCGGTCCGGCACTGGCGTTCATCCGCTGTGATCGCGGATCGGTAGCCTCCGATCACCACACTCTGGCCCTCCGACTCGGAACCGTGGCCGGCTATGACCATTCCGCCTATCAGGTCACTGACCTGGACGCGGTGGCCGCAGGCGGGGAGTACCTGCTACACCGAGGATACGAACGCGTCTGGGGCATGGGCCGCCACATTCTGGGCAGTCAGATCTTCGACTACTGGCACGATCCCGACAAGCTGATGGTCGAGCACTTCACCGACGGCGACCTGTTCGACAACACCATCGAACCCGGGTGGGCCCCGCTGACCGCATCCGGACTCTCCCAATGGGGACCGCCGATCAATCGGAAATTTCTGGGCACCAACCCATCTCCACGGATGATCCGCGACGTCGTGAAAGTTCTGCGTGGCGACAACGAACTCAATTTCTCCCGGCTGGTCGCGATGGCGAAGGGCATGAGCCAGTGACCGCCGACTACCCCACGTGGCGGTTCGAATGAGGTCCGCCCAACGTCAGATCGACAACCCTCAACGAAAGGTTCGAAATGCACATCGCCACCATCGTCCTTAGCGCGCTTCTAGCGGTAGCGTTCCTCGGCTCGGGCGGTCTCAAGATCGCCGGCGCCAAACAGTCATTGGAGATGCGCGACCAGTTGCGTGTCGGGGCGCAACTATGGCGCGTGGTTGGCGCGCTGGAGGTCGCAGGCGGTCTGGGACTTGCCATCGGCTTCGTCGTCCCGGCACTTGGTATCGCCGCCGCGATCGGTCTCGCCCTGCTGATGGTTGGTGGGATCGCTTCTCATGCCCGCGTGGGGGACCTCCGCCACGCCGGCCCCGCCGCGTTGCTCCTCGTGCTCAGTGCCGTGACGGCTGGCCTATTGGTCACGTCGCTCTGACCGATTGTTCGAAACCGTCCGAGATCACGAAGGAGTGAAACCATGTCTGACACAACGGAATTACATCAACCGAGCGTCGCCATCACCGGGGCGGGCAGCGGGCTGGGGCGCGCATTGGCGATCAAGCTCGCGGCGAAGGGCTATCGCGTCTTTGGCACGGCACGATCAGAACAGCATGTTGCCGATCTACTGGATGTGTCGAGTGGCAACGTCGCCCTGACCCTTGCCGACATCACCGATCAAAGCACTGTCACTGCCTGGGTGGACAAGGTTTCGGAGGAGTTGGGTGAGCGCGGACTCGACGTGCTCATCAGCAATGCCGGCACTCTGACGCCCGGTCCGCTTGAAGTCATCCCGTTGGGCGACATCAGGCGCGAGTTCGAAGTGAATGTCTTCGGCGCGTTAGCGGTGATCAACGGGTTTCTTCCTGCGCTGCGCAAGTCGCGCGGCCGCATCGTCCAAATCGGCGCGATGACGGGCCGGTTTCCAGTGCCCTTCGACGGTCCGTCCAGCGCCTCGAAGGCGGCATTCGAGGCGTTGGCCGACGTCTATCGCGCAGAGCTCAAGCCGTTTGGGGTCACGTTCGTGATGGCTCAAGCCGGCAACATGCGCACCGGAGGGCCGGCCAAGACGGCCGCTGCCCTGAAACGTTTGGCGGACTCCATGACCGGCGAGCAGCGCGCACTCTATGGCGACGTCTTCGGCAAGTTCAGCGATGCGCTCAACAGCATGCAGGACGCCGGTCTGAGCGCCGAGGCGTCCGCCGACCGGGTGATCGAGCTGGTCGAGCAGGTGCCTCCGCCAATCCGCGCGGCCGTTGGCGACGACGCGGAACAGATCCTGCGTCTCGTCGGGGAAAAGTCCGACACCGAACTGGATGCCCTGCGACTGCAGCTCATCGGAGCAGGCGATGCCTAGCCAATTGCGTACTCCACCAACCACTGCAGCCGAATCGGAAGGGTAGCCAACGATGTCTCATGTCTTGATCACCGGTGGCGGAGGGCTGGTCGGGCTGAACACCGCCCGCGCCCTAGCCGCCGAAGGGACGTCAGTCGTGATCACCGCTCGTCACGGCCACGACCAAATCGAGAGGGCGTTGGGCGACCTCCGCGAGCTGGTCACCATCGAACCGGTGGAGTTCGCGCGCAGCGGGGAAGTGTTCGACCTGTTCAGCCGGTACGACTTTCAATCGGTGATACATGCTGCACAGGCTCACCAACACGCGCAGACCCGGACGGCGAACCGGGGCAACTACGACATGATCTTCAATTGCCTGGAAGCCGCCGAGGCCACAGGCGTAAAGCGCCTCGTCTTGGTCAGCTCGATCGCGGTCTATGGCGGCAGCGCACCGCCATTCGCCGAAGACGCACGCTTTCCTGTGCAAGCCACGATCGATGATCATCCCGACGCCATGGGTGCCTTTACCGCGCCCGATGGGAGTAGAGCACTCGCGTTACCGGCGTTTGAGATCTCGGTCAAACGATCCCTGGAGCGCATCGCACTCGACTATGCCGCTCCCTGGCAGATGGGCGGGTCGGCGACGGTGCGCACTAACCAGAACCTCAACGAGCACCGGCTCGACGTCGCGGTGCTGCGGATTCCGACTCAGTTCGGGCCGGGTTACAAGGAGATGGGTAGTCCCATCAGCCGTGCCGTTCACACGGTTGCCGGCAGGGGAAATCTGATGGCAGGCGCGGGATACATGGGCGTACCGCTGTCCGATCTGTGGAGTGTGATCGCCGTGTCCCCACTGACCTACGTTCGCGACACGGCCAGTGCGCTCGCGGGCATGATTGGTGCGGACGCGCTTCCGCATCGCATCTACAACCTATCCAGCGGCTACACCACCAGCGCGCGCGAACAGTTGCAGGCCCTGTATGGGATAAGGCCTGATGCCGCTCCGCAAGTGGGCCTGCATCCGGAAACGCTTCGGGCGGAACCCTATCCGTCGAACGGATACAATGCGGACTTGTTGACCCACGACACCGGATGGCGTCCGCAATACACGTTCGAAGAGGCGCTTGAAGACTATCTCGAGTGGCTTGGCGAACACCCCTATTGAGCTTTCAGAGCCGAAACAGCTGCTGCGCGTTGCGGTAGCCGATCTTGTCCCGGTCGGCCGGGCTGATCGGAGCCTCCGCCAGAAACCTCGAATGCTCCACCGGGTCGCCGAAGGGGTAGTCGCTGGAGAACATGATGCGGTCGGCGCCGAACACCTGGAGGGCGCACAGCAGCGGCGGCGTCGTGGTGTAGCCGCAGATGGTGATGTGCACGTGTTCGCGGACGACGTCGGCCACCGATGGGGCGTCGGGATTGACTCGGCTCAGCACGGCGTCTGCCCGCATCAGGGAGAACGGCAGGTTCTCGCCCATGTGCCCAACGACGACCTGCAGGTTGGGATGTCGGTCGAAGACTCCGGTGGCGGCCAACCGGAGCACGTGCATGCCGGTCTCGGCGTGCCATCCCCAGGCGGCTGTGCCGAGCGCCCTACCCGTTTGTTCGGGGAGCCCGCCGAAGTACACGTCGGCGACCTCCGGCGGGGGATAGGTGGGGTGCAGGTAGATCGGAACGTCGAGTTCAGCGATGGCCGCCAGCAATTCGTCGAATTCGGGTGCGTCGAGGAACCGTCCGTGGGTATGTCCATTGAGGACGACGCCGCAGAAGCCCAGCTCGGTGATAGCCCGCTTGGCCTCTGCGATCGCCGCGGCTGGGTCCTGCGTGGGCAGACTGGCCAGCGCGTTGAAACGATCTGGGTGGGCCGAAACGGCTTCGGCGCAGCGGTCGTTGAGCTGCCTACTGAGGTCGACGGCGTGCTCCGCGGGGACCTGCTGGGAGCCCGGCGCGACGACCGACAAGACCTGCATGCCGATGCCCGCCTCGTCCATCACCCTCAAGCGCTGTTCGCCGACCTCGACCAGCTTCGCGGTGATCGCTTCCGGCGCCTCCGACGTCGACCACACCCGCTCGACGAGGTCTGCGGGTAGCACGTGTTCTTCGAGGGCGATCAGTCCGGTCATTAATCCAGCTAAGCATTGGCACAAACAATGTCAATGGTGGCTAGCTGGAAACCTCCGCCGAGTTCTGCCACAGGGTCGCGATCCCTGCGATGTGACAGCCCTAAGGCAGATCTCGACGATGAGTTCGTAGAACCACGTTGTTTTCCTACGCGAATATGCTTATGGTCACAAGGCGACGGTCCTTCGGCACCGCCGTTGATAGGTCTTGTGAACGAGGTAGAGCGAAGGATCCGACGTGAAGGTGCATCTGCAGCTCGAGGGATCACCGGCGAAGGTGTCGAGCCATGCCCGCGATCTGGCGGCGCTGCGTTGCGACGGAGCCTTCACCTTCGAGGGTCAGCACGACGCGTTCTTCCCGTTGGTGGTCGCGGCTGGCGATACCGACCTCGAATTGATGACGAACGTGGCCATTGCGGGTCCCCGCAGCCCACTTCATCTGGCGCACGCCGCCTACGATCTCCAGGTCTACAGCCGGGGGCGGTTTCGACTGGGCCTCGGCTCGCAGATCAGGGTGCACATCGAGAAGCGGTACGGAAGCCAATGGGGCAGTCCGGCGCGGCGGCTGGCGGAGACGGTCGCCGCGGTCAAGGCCATCTTCGCTGCGTGGGAAGGCAAGTCGCGTCTGGACTTTCGCGGCGAGTTCTTCACTCACACCTTGATGCCGCCCAACTTCAACCCCGGTCCCAATCCGTTCGGTCCCCCGCCGATCCTGATGGGTGCGCTGGGACGGGTCATGACCCGGGCGGCCGCCGAAGTCGCCGACGGCCTGTTGGTGATGCCGTTCAACAGTGCCCGCCACCTCGCCGAGCGCACCGTGCCCGCAGTCACCGAGGGCCTGCGGCGGTCGGGTCGGGAAAGCGGCGATCTTCAAGTCATCGCACAGGCCATGGTGGCGGTCGGCCGCACCGACGCAGAACTGGCGGCCGCGATCGATGCCGTCGCATCGCTGATCGCGTTCTACGGGTCCACGCCCGCGTATGTGCCCGTGCTCGAGGTGGAGGGGTGGGCGGAACTGCAGCCCAAGCTCAACGCGCTTTCCAAGAAGGGAGCCTTCAGCGACATGCGTGCGTTGATCACCGATCCGATGGTGCACACGCTCGGGATCGTCGGCACGCCCGAGGAGTGTGCGGCCGAGATCGTCGACAGGTTCGGCAAGATGAGTGACGAAGTCTGTTGCTACTTCCCGGGTTACACACCGCGGAGCGAGGACGTCGCCGACCTGGTCGCCGCCCTGCACGATGACGTGGCGCCCTGATGTCACCGGACTTGACGGTCGAGGTCAGCGACGGTGTCGCCGTACTGACACTGAACCGGCCGGACCGGCGCAACGCCTACACCGGCGAGATGGGCGCGCTACTGAGCCAGGCCTATCGCAGCTGCGACGAGGACGACGACGTGCGGGCGATCGTGCTGACCGGTGCGGGCGCGGCATTCTGCGCGGGCGCCGACTTCTCCACCGACGCCAGCCCCTTCGACTCGCCCGGCGACGCCGCTCGCTTCACCGCGTCGCCGATCGACCCTGCGGCCTTCGAGTTGCGGACTCCGGTCATCGCTGCGGTGAACGGACATGCGATCGGGATCGGGCTCACGCTGGCGCTGCAAGCTGACATCCGGATCGTCGCGGAGGACGCGAAGTACGGTGTCGTCCAGGTGCGCAGGGGAGTCATCCCCGACTGCATGTCGCACTGGACGCTGACCCGTATAGCCGGTGCGGCCGTCGCAGCCGAAATACTGCTCACCGGAAGGACGTTCGACGGCGTTGAGGCGGTGGCGAGGGGTATCGCTTCACGCGCCGTGCCCGCGGCCGAGGTGCTGGATCAGGCGATGGAGATCGCGCGCGACATCGCCGTCAACGTGGCGCCGATGTCGGCGGCGCTGAGCAAACGGCTGTTGTGGGACAGCCTGACCAACGAGTACTCCGCACGCCAGGTCGCGTGGATGGAGACCCAGCTGCATCACCGTGTGATGGGCAGCGACGACGCCCGCGAAGGGGTCAATGCGTTCCTGGCCCGACGTGCCCCGCAGTGGAGTGGATCGGTCTCGCGTGATTGGGCCGAGCTGCCGGAGCCGTGACAGCGGAATGCACATCGACGTACTCGCCGAAGGACTTGGCTTCACCGAGGGACCGGTGTGGCTTGACGATCACCGCATCGCGCTGACCTCCGTCAGCCACGGCTGCATCTACATCGTCGACCCATCCGGTGGGGCAACCGAGCGCATCGACACCGGCGGTGGCCCAAACGGCCTGGCGCGCGGGCTTGACGGCACGTTGTACGTCGCCCAGAACGGGGGAGTGTTCGGCGCCAGCGGACCCGCGGAACCCGGCGTCCAGGTGATCATCAATGAGCGGGTGGACTATCTCGTCGGCGGTCTCGGCGCGCCCAACGACCTGACGTTCGGGCCGGACGGGCGGCTGTGGGTCACCGATACCCGTGGCCAGATCGATCACACGACGCCCGGCGATGGGCTACCCGGTCGAGTCTGGGCGGTCGACGTCGACACCGGTGCCGCCGAGCTGATCGTGGAGAACGGGCCGGTCTTCATCAACGGGCTGGGATTCACCCGCGACGGACGCACGCTACTGGTCACCGCCACCCTGATCGGCGAGTTGCTCGCCTACCAGATGGCGCCTAACGGTGCCGTGTCGTGGCTGAAACCGCTTGTCCTGCACACCTTTGACAACGGCTGGCCCGACGGGATGGCGATCAGTGCGTTGGGGCAGGCTTGGGTGGCATTGACCGCCGCCGACCGCATCGACGTCATCGACGGCGCGGGTGAGCGCACCGCCAGTATCGCGGTGCCCGCGGGTTCGCTGCCCACCAACGTTTGCATCGGCGGGGGCCCCGTCGACGAAGTGTTCGTCACGGCTGCACATGGCGAGTCGCTGTTGCGGATCCGCCTCGACGACCGCGGGGATCCGCCACTGACTCGGTAGGCCCGATCTCCAGTAATTGCATAAGACTGCACTCTTGCGGTCAACTGCAATCAATCGTAGTCTGAGTGCAGTCGAGGGCGCCGTGATCGACGACCCGAACTGGCAGAGGACTGGAGAACAGATGAGCCTGACGGAGCAGTCAGCACCCTCGGTGAGGGACTTCATGGACGACCCCATCGGGTTCTTCGGCGAGTCGCTGACCCAGATGCACAGCATCCCGCGCGCCGAACTGGAAGCGCTCCAGCGGAAGGCGATGAGCATCCGGTTCCAGGAGCACCGCGACAGTATCGAAATGTTGCGCAAGCTCGCCGACCGGCTCGGCATCACCGAAGTCGACGAGTTCAATGACGTTGTTCCGCTGTTCTTCTCGCACACGGCGTTCAAGTCCTACCCGGCGGCGCTGATCGACAACAAACGGTTCGACCTGATGACGAAGTGGCTGGACAAGCTCACCAGCCATGACTTGTCCCAGTTCGATGCCGAGGGCTGCAACAGCATCGACGAGTGGATCGACCGACTCGACGAGCACACGCCACTCGAAGTGATCACGTCCAGCGGCACGACCGGCACCCTGTCGATCCTTCCCAAGGACAAGCACGGTGCGCGCGAGGGCATGGTGCTCTGGAAGATCTGTCTATTTCAGACGTTCGGCACCGAACCCACTCCAGCGCAACTCAACCCGGCGGTAGAGGTGATCTGGCCGAACTATGCCAGCGGCAAGCTCGGCCACCTGCGCATCGCGAACATGCTCAAGGGCGGGTTCACGGGCGGCGACGAGAGCAGGTTCCACTCGCTGTATTCCGACGCGGTCGACACCGATCTGATGTTCCTGGCGTCCAAGATGCGTGCGGCCGCGTCCCGCGGCGAACTCGATCGCCTCGTCATCGACCCGGCACTGGCCGCACGCAAGGACGAGTTCATCGCCATGCAGATGCGACAGCCCCAGGAACTCGACTCGTTCTTCACCGAGATGTCCGAAAAGCTTCGCGGCAAGCGAATCTTCATGATCGGCACCTACAACCTGATGTACGACGTCGCCAGGGCGGGCCTGGACCGTGGCATCAAGGACGTGTTCGCGAAGGACTCGGTGATACTCACCGGTGGCGGCTTGAAGGGATTCGTCCTGCCCGACGGATACATGGACGTCATTCGCGAGTTCCTCGGCGTCGACGAGATCCGAGAGGGCTATGGATTCTCCGAACAGAGCGCCTTTCACTTCGCGTGCAGCGAGGGCCGTTATCACGTGCAGCCGTGGGTCATCCCGTTCATCCTGGATCCGGAAACGAGTGAACCGTTGCCGCGCACGGGCGTTCGGACCGGCCGTGCCGCCGTCTACGACGTCCTGCTCAAGGCCCACTGGGGCGGGGTCATCTCCGGCGACGAGGTGACCATCGACTGGGATCTGGAGTGCCCCTGCGGCCAGACCAGCGTCGCGTTCGAGCACGACATCATCCGCTACAGCGAGAAGACGGGCGCAGACGACGATCGCATCACGTGCGCCGCGACCCACGAAGTCCACAACGAGGCCGTCAACTTCATGAAGGAGTTCGAGTCATGAGCGGCGCCTTCACCGTTCCGCTGTTCCTCCGCGGCGAGGTCATCACCGACGATCTGGTCTCGTTCGGGACCCGGTCAGGCGGTTCGGAATTCCAGGCGCCCGACATGAGCAAGTACGTCGAGCGGCTGCCGCTGGCGAACCCGATGCAGATGTCGGACCTCTACGACCTCAGCTTCGACGACATCCTCGACGTCCTGCAGGCGGTGGGCGAGGCACTCGTGTTCGAGAAGAACACGCACATGCAGGAGGCGTACGAAGCTGCGCTGCTTGCGAATCCACTGCCTGCGGACATGCTGAAGAACAGCTACCAGATTCTGCAGCCGCTCTTCGCGCGGGCCAACGTGCTGGAGATCGCCGACAGCCAGGTCGGACTCGCATACCTCAACGGGTGGGTTCCGCAGCATCTCGCCGACGGTCGCGAGCTGAGGGTCCGGGCATTCGGTTCACGGGTGCTGCACATCCCCGCGGGCAATGGCGGACTCGTCTCGGCGGTCACCATTCTGCGGTCGGTAATCGCCCGCTGCGACACCATCATCAAGGCTCCGTCCAACGACCCGCTGACCGCAGTCGCCATCGCACGGACCCTTGCCGACGTCGCGCCGGATCACCCCATCACCAAGCACCTCGTGGTCGGGTACTGGAAGGGCGGCGATCTTGCCGTGGAGGAGGAGCTGTACCAGCCGCAGCACATCGAGAAGATCGTCGCGTGGGGCGGCCTGGCGTCCGTCAAGCACGTCACCCGCTACATTCAGCCGGGGTTGGAGCTGATCGCACTCGACCCCAAGCGCAGCGCAACCATCATCGGTGCCGAGGCATTCGCAGACGAGGCCACCATGCGGGAGGTGGCAGGCCGTGCCGCAGTCGACATCGGTGTCGCCAATCAGGAGGGATGCGCCAACGCCCGCGTGATCTACGTGATGAGCGGGACCGATGCCGCAGGCGTCGACAACGCCAACCGGCTAGGGGAGATGATCTACGAGGCCTTGGTCGGGCTACCGGAGTTCATCAGCACGGCACCGCTCCATCCGAGCCGTGAGCTGTACGAGCACGTCGACGCCTCGCGCATGGCCGACGACTGGTATCGCGTGATCGGCGGTGAGGATCACGAGGGCGCGATCATCGTGTCCCAGTTCGACTCTCCGGTGGACTACTCGGCGATGCTGTCCGGTCGCATCGCCAACGTCGTTCCTGTCGATTCCCTGGACAAGGTGACCGCCGCGGTCAACGCCTACACCCAGACCATCGGCATCTATCCCGAAAGCCTCAAGCGCCAACTCCGTGACCAGCTTCCGTTGTTCGGTGCCCAACGGCTGACCAGCCTCGGCTACGCGTGCAACGTCGCGATCGCTATGCCGCAGGACGCCATCGAACCCATTCGCCGCATGTGCAAGTGGATCGTCGAAGAAGAGTGTGACCCGGCCGTGGTGATTCCGCTCTGGCGGCTGGGTGGGGTCTCCGCCGCACATGCGAGCGAATAGACAACTGTCCAAATCTGTATGGTCTAGCTATCCGGAGCGATCGGCATCGCGATGGCTTGCGTCAGTGTGTAGTGCGATATCAGCCGAATACATGGAACGTTCGCCAATTCCTTGTGCGCCCGAGTCTGACTGTTTAAGGTAGACACATGTCCAACGCGAGGATGATTATGGCCGATGCAACTCCGCGCGTCGGGCGGCCGAGCCGTCGCGCTCACGCCGTCACGGACAGGGTCATGCGGTACCAGCTGATCGTCATCGCTCCCAGTGGGGCCGACGTTGTCCAGTTCGCGGGGGGTTGGTTGTTCGATCGGCGCATGGCGGGCTGGGACGTCGATGTTCTGGTGCCCGACGCCCGGGGCGAGCGAAGCGACGGGGAGTGTCAAGACGCCGCTCGATCGCTTCGAATCCTCGGCGTCAGGGCCGTCGATCTGCACGCTGGGCTTGCGTCCGTCGTCCGCGGCCCCGAACGCGCTGCAGGACTGGCAGTCGCCGCCGACCTGTTGGCGCTCGACGAGCGCATTCACGAGGAAGTGCTCGAGGCAGTGCGATCGGGTATCACCGAAGTGGCGCTGTGGGGTGGCACTCGGCCTGCCAAGATCGGCGGCAGGGTCGACACCACCCAGTACCGGCTGAGTGCAGCTGCGCGGGCTTACAAGCGACACGCCCTGGGTGCCGTCGGGCTCGCCGACGGAGAGGTTGGGCACACCGAGCGGCTGTATCGCAGCGGCTATCGGCCAGTCGATTCCGACCTGATGCCAGTGGGCCGAAGCGCCGGCGCGGAAGGCTGAAATGGACAGACGTCTGACGCTTGGCCAGGAACTCGACGGACTCGGCTCTGCATTGAGAAGTACCGGCTGCCAACCTCATCCACCAGGCGTGGGCGAGCGTTCGGCGTTGCTCTGGTTCGTGTTGCGTTGATCCTCTGCGCAGCGCTGCATTAGGCTAGACGCGTGTCCAACCGAAGAGCAGCAAAGGTCGTCGAGGTGGACAACGGCGGAAGGCCGCGCCAAGAAGAGACCTACAATCGACTGCTCGATGCGGCGGTCGAGCTGCTCCACGAGACCAAGTACTCCGATCTGACCGTCCGGGCCATCGCCGCCCGCGCCCAACTGTCGCCTGCCACCGCGTACAACTACTTCAAATCCAAGAACGGTCTGGTCGCCGCGCTGTATCTGCGGCTCGTCCTTACGGTGCCGCTCTTCGTCGACGTCAACCAGACCACGCACGAGCGGATCATCCAGGAGATTCACGCGTTGGCCATGCTTGGTGCCGACGAGCCCGAAGTGGCGGCAGCCTGCACCACGGCGCTGATGGGTGACGAGGACGAGCTGGTTCCGCTGCGGGAGCAGATCGGAATCGAGGTTCGGCGACGGCTTACCGCGGCACTGGGCCCTGGCATACCGGTCAGCGTGCTGGCCGCAGTGGAATTCGTGTTCTACGGCGCCCTGGTGCGGGCCGGGACGGGATCGTTGAGCTATGACACCGTCGCAGGCCGCCTTGACGGCGTCATCCGGTTGATCCTGCAAGCCCCACACGAAGATGCTGAGGCCTCGACCCCCGCACCGCGGCGCCGCCGTGCGAAGGCATCCGGATAACTAGTGCCGATCGATGTAACGTTGCATCCACACGCAACGTTGCACATTGCGTAGTATCACCGGTGTGAACCGCATCGACCGGCGCAAACGTGAAGTGCGCGACCGCATTCTCGAGGCCGCGTTCGAGCTGTTCCTGTCACAGGGCATCGACGCCACCAAGATCGATGACATCTGTGAGCGGGCCGATGTCGCCAACCGGACGTTCTTCAACCACTTCGCCACCCGGCAGGATATGGTCCATGCCCTCGCCGAGAAGCGTCTCCTGAACCTGCGCGAGGTCCTTGTCAACCGGACGCACGAGGCGGTTTCCGATCAGCTGATCGGATTCTTCGACGAGATCGCGGCAGTGCTCGTCGGGGCCAGCGACGCGTACCGGTCGATGATCGGCGCGATGCTGGTAACGACCATGGGTTCGGGGACCCAGCGTGGATTCGGCTTGCATGACGGATTCTTCGAACTCGTCAAGGAGGGTGTCGCCAGTGGCGAGGTCAACGCCAAACACGATCCGCAGATCCTGGCCGACATCATCGTCGGGGCACTGGTGGTGGGCATCGTGAACTGGACGATCGACAGGTCGTACTCCCTGAAAACCGGTCTGCACGAATCGGCGACGGCACTCGTCGACCTTCTCGACGGGGAACCGCGGTCTTCTTGACCGCCCTAACGGGGTAGTCCGAGCATTCGCTCGGCCACCAGCGACATCAGCACCTGAGCGGAACCCCCGGCGATCGACAACGCCCTGGTGAGGAAGAATTCGTGCGCCTCGGGCCCCGCAGACACACCGTGAAAGCCCCTGAGTTGCAACGTCAGTTCGGCCACTTGCTGACGCTGCCGCACGCCGAGAATCTTCTGCAACGACGCCTCAGCACCAGGCTGTGCGCCGCGCATCCGTTCCAGCAGGCTGCGATGCGCCAGCAGACTGTTGGCGATGGCCTGGGCGGTTAGTGCGCCGGCCTTGTCGAGCTCGACGGCATCGTCGCACTTCTCGCTGAGCGCCATGAGATTCAGGGTGGGGGCGCCGAGGGTTCCGGTGTTCATCTCGACGCGTTCGTTGGCCAAGGTGCTACGCGCAAGCCGCCATCCGTCGTTGACCTGGCCCAGAACGGCGTCGTCGGGAATGAAGACGTCGTCGAGGAACACTTCGTTGAGCATCGGTTCGCCCGTGATGGCCCGCAACGGGCGGACCACGATCCCCGGAGTCGACATGTCGAGGAGAAAGTAGGTGATACCACGATGTTTGGGCACATCGCGGTCGGTGCGCGCCAAGCAGATCGCCCAATCGGCGTCCGTCGCGTGCGTGGGCCACACCTTCTGCCCGTTGAGACGCCACCCGCCGGGCGCCCGAATCGCCAACGTGCTCAGCGACGCCAAGTCCGAACCGGCACCGGGCTCGCTGAACAGCTGGCACCACGTGAGGTCGCCACGCAACGTCGGACCGATGAACCGCTCCAGTTGTTTCGGTGTTCCCGCCTCGACGATCGTCGGGATGGCCCACCAGCCGATGATGAGGTTCGGTCTCTCGATGCCGGCGCGCTGCATCTCCTGGCTGATCAACACTTGTTGCGCGGTCGATGCTGCCTGCCCGTAGGGAACGGGCAAGTGTGGCGCGAGGTATCCCGAATCGGCAAGTGCGCGTTGCCGGTCGGTCTGGGGGAGCCCGGCGACGGTAGCCAGGTCTTCGCGCACCCGATTCCGGTCGCTCTCGGCCTCGCCAAGGTCGACGTACAACTCCCGACCGCCATCGGCGCGAGCCCGCTCAACGGTGCGCAGGCGCCACCGGCCGCTGCCGCCGGCGTGGTGGCGCAGAGTCAACGCGCGCCGCAGATAGAGGTGCGCATCGTGCTCCCAGGTGAAACCGGTCGCGCCGAGAATCTGAATGCAGTCCTTGGCGTTGTCGACGGCGGCATCGAGTGCGATGGCGGCGGCGGCCGCCGTGGCCAGTGGGCGATCTTCGGCATCGACCGACGCGACGTCCCACGCGAGTGCTGCGGCTTGCTCGGCACGACAGAGCATTTCGCCACAGAGGTGCTTGATCGCCTGGAAGCGGCCGATCTTCTCGCCGAACTGCTCGCGCAGCTTGGCATACGAGGTCGCAATGTCGAGGCATTTGCGCGCAATACCCGAGCAGACGGCGACCATGCCTGCCACGTGGAGGTCATCGACCGAGCCATGCGTGCAACGGATTTCGGCGACGACGGGAACGTCGCGGCACACCACTCGCCCCATGGGGGACGCGAAGTCGACGCCGGGCAACGGCGTCACGTCGACGTCGTCTTGGTCGGGTTCCACCAGCACCCAGGTGGCCTCGGCATCGTGGTGTGCCGACAGGATCAGTAGGGACTCGGCACACGCGCCGTGGACGCTGGGGTAGGTCCCGGTGAGGTACAGACGCCCGTCGTCTCCGGTCCTGACGACCGCATCGGACTGGGGCGACGAGATCGCGGCGGGCCGTGCACCCGTGACCATCGCGTCGACGAATGATGACGGGACCCCAGTGGTACTGCACAGCAGAGCACCGATTGTAGTCGTGACCACGGGGCCCGGGATGAGCTCGTGGCCAACCTGTTCCAACATGGCCGCAAGATCGGCCAACGTACCGCCGGCGCCACCAGCGTCCTCGGGGACGGCGACCCCGAACACACCGAGATCGGCCAGCGGCGACCACACTCGACGCCACGCCGTGCCGGTCTCGTCGCGCGCGTCCTCGATCACGTTGGAGGTACGCGCGAAGGCCCGTACCGCCTCTTGCGCGGCCACCTGCTCGGCGGTCGTGGCGACCGTCAATCCATGCACCGACTGCCAAGCACTGGCTGACCCCTTCATATAACCACAGTGTTGTTCTACGTTGTTCTACAACGTAGCAAGCCTGTCCGTCCAAGTGCAACGGCTTGTAGGATGCCGGGATGCCGAGGCCGCTGATCCCCGTTGAGGTGATCCACGCGCGCGCGCTCGAGCTGCTGGACGCCAAGGGGGTCGATGCGCTGAGCGCGCGAACGCTCTCCGCGGATCTCGGGATCTCCACCAGAACGCTCTATCAGCAGGTCGGCACCCGCGAGAAGCTCATCCGAACGTTGGTGGCGCAGCACTTTTCTCAGCTGCAGTTGGATTTCCACGAGCACGACGACTGGAAGTCGACGGCGTTGCAGTGGTGCCTTGCCCTGCATGACACGCTGCGCGCGCATCCCTTCCTGACCGAGCTCATGACCATTGCCGATCGTGACGCGGTCACGTCGTACGTCGACGAGTTGTTCGAAAGCATGCTGCGGGCAGGAATTCCACGCGCAGTCGCGGTGGAGTGCTGCCGCGCATTGGTGACGGTCACGATCAACCACACCATCATCGAGGTCCGGGCCCTGCGTGAGCCGCAACTGTCGCCGGAGAACGCCGCCGAGGCCGCCAAGATCGCCGCGAACTTCCCGATGACCATTGGCTGGATCGTGGACGGGGTCGATGCGCAGACGGCGTCACCTGCGGGCCATACCGCCAAGCCTGCGCGGTCGCGGCGGTAACTTCACATTGTTGCGCAGGGGATGCGGCAGCGGTAGGTTAAACAACACCGTTGTTTAACACGTGTCGGTGCATGCACCGGCTCCACGAAGAAGGGCTGCCCTCATGGCTGTAGCCGTTGTCCCCCGGGTATCGGGTGGTGAACAGGAACACGGACACCTCGAGGAGTTCCGCACCGACCCAATCGCATTGATGCAACGGGTGCGCGATGAATGCGGTGACGTCGGCATGTTCCAGCTGGCGGGCAAGCAGGTCGTCCTGTTGTCGGGCACGGAAGCCAACGAGTTCTTCTTCCGCTCGCCAGATGAGGATCTGGATCAGGCCGAGGCGTACCCGTTCATGACGCCGATCTTCGGCAAGGGCGTCAACTTCGACGCGAGCCCGGAGCGGCGGAAGGAGATGCTGCACAACGCCGCCCTGCGCGGTGAGCAGATGAAGGGCCACGCCACCACCATCGAGAACGAAGTCCGCCGGATAACCGCGAACTGGGGTGACGAAGGCGAGATCGACCTGCTGGACTTCTTCGCCGAGCTGACCATCTACACGTCGTCGGCCTGCCTGATCGGCAGGAAGTTCCGCGAGCAGCTCGACTCCCGGTTCGCCTACCTCTATCACGAACTGGAGCGCGGCACGGATCCGCTGTGTTATGTGGACCCGTATCTTCCGATCGAGAGCTTCCGCCGCCGCGACGAGGCGCGAAAGGGGTTGGTGGCGCTGGTCGAGGGCATCATGGAATCGAGGATCGCCAGCCCGCCCGCGGACAAGAGCGACCGCGACATGCTCGACGTGCTCATCACGGTCAAGGACGAGGCGGGCGATCCGCGGTTCTCCGCCGACGAGATCACCGGCATGTTCATCTCGATGATGTTCGCCGGGCACCACACCAGCTCGGGCACCTCGTCCTGGACGCTGATCGAGCTGCTGCGCCACCCCGAGGTGTACGCCGGAGTGCTCGAGGAGCTCGAAGAGCTCTACGGCGACGGGCAGTCGGTGAGTTTCCATGCGCTGCGTCAGATCCCGCGACTCGAGAACGTACTCAAGGAGACGCTGAGGCTGCACCCGCCGCTGATCATCCTGATGCGCGTAGCCAAGGGCGACTTCGAGGTCTGCGGCTTTCCCATCCGCGAAGGCGACATGGTTGCCGCCTCGCCGGCGATCTCCAACCGGATCGCAGCGGACTTCCCCGAGCCGGACGACTTCCTGCCCGACCGCTACGACAAGCCCCGTCAGGAAGACCTGATCAACCGCTGGACCTGGATCCCGTTCGGGGCCGGTCGGCATCGCTGCGTTGGCGCCGCCTTCGCCACCATGCAGATCAAGGCGATTTTCTCGGTCTTGTTGCGTGAGTTCGCCTTCGAGATGGCTCAGCCGTCGGAGGGCTACCGCAACGACCATTCCAAGATGGTGGTGCAACTCGCTCGACCGGCTCGTGTCCGGTACCGCAGGCGCTAGAGCGTGTCATCGACGATGAGGGCGATTGCCTTCTCGAGACGATCGGTCAGCTGGGCTCTCGGCCTCGCACCGATTCCCAGGTGCAGCAGTGCTCCTGCGTACGCCGACATCAACGTGTACGCAACGCCAGGGGGCGCCTTCGGGCCGAGTGCCGAGCTGACGAGCCGATGGATTTGATCCTCGATCTCGGTCCGTGTCCACGCCAGATCGTGCTCGTTGGCCAGCGTCACGATTGCGCACGTGGCGGCCATGTCGGAGCCCTCGGCGACGAGCGACGCTATCCGGCGCAGCACCACGGTCACTCGCGCCGCGGGGCTCAGGGTGGGATCGGTGCACGGCCGAACGGTGCGCAGCATCTCCAGGTACACCTCGGCAATGAGCGCATTCTTCGATGAGAAGTAGTTGTACGCCGTCGCCGCAGGCACAGAGGCACGGGCGGCTACGGCGCGCATCGTCAGCCGAACCCGCGGCTCCTCGTGCAACAGATCGATGGCTGCGTCCATGACTCTGCGCGCCGTATCGCCCTGCTGTCGGCCTCGCAGTGGGGCATCCAGGCGGGCGACGTCGGTGATCTGAATGGACACCTGTCCAGAATAGTCGAATCAGTAACGCCGTACAAGGGCGCGGAGAAGCTCCTGGCACACCGCTCGCGGGCGCCAACTGAAGCTCAATAGGCCAGTACCATAAGCAAAAAGGGATAGCAGTGCTTCGCCACATCCCTGGCGGATAGCATGAGTGGACAACTGTCCAAATTGATTCACGAGGAGCTCTCCATGGCAATCCGAGTCGCTCACATCGGTACCGGAAACGTCGGGCGGCTGGCACTGGCCGGACTCATCGACAATCCGCAGTTCGAGCTCACCGGCCTCTGCGTGTCGTCGGAGGCCAAGGTCGGCAAGGACGCGGGCGAGCTTGCCGGGCTCGATGATTCCACCGGGATCACGGCCACGACGGACTTGGACGCCGTGCTGGCGACCGACCCCGAATGCGTCGTGTACTGCGCGATGGCCGACAACCGAATGGGCCGGGCGATGAAGGACGTCAAACGCATCTTGGCCGCAGGTATCAACGTGGTCGGTTCTGCGCCGGTACCGCTGCAGTATCCGTGGCACGTCCTGCCGGACGAGTACATCGCACCGTTGGAAGACACGGCACGCCAGGCGAACTCGAGCCTGTTCATCACGGGTGTGGATCCGGGGTTCATCAACGACCTGATCCCGTTTGCATTTGCCTCCACCTGTCAGAGGATCGAGCAGGTGCGCTGCACGGAGATCGCCGACTACGCCAGCTATGACGGCGCCACCGTCATGTTCGACGTGATGGGGTTCGGCAAACCACTCGACGAGGTTCCGCTGCAGCTACAGCCGGGCATGCTGGGGATGGCATGGGGCTCGGCGATCCGTCAGTTGGCAGCCGGACTCGGCATCGAGCTCGACGAGATCGCCGAATCCTACGAACGCGAGCCCGCGCCAGTGGCGTTCGACGTCGCCGCCGGCCACATCCCCAAGGGGAGTCAAGCCGCGCTGCGTTTCGAAATCCGCGGCATGGTCGGGGCGCACCCCGCGATCGTCGTCGAGCACGTCACCCGCCTGCGGCAGGACCTGCGCCCGGACTGGCTTCAACCCGCGCAGCCCGGCGGTTCATATCGCGTCGAGATCGTCGGCGAGCCGTCCTACGCCGTGCACATCTGCCCGACCAGCCGCAAGGGTGACCACAACCATGCAGCCATCGTGGCCGCAGCGGGGCGGATCGTAAACGCCATTCCCGCCGTGGTCGCCGCGCCCGCAGGAATCAGGACGACGCTCGACCTGCCGCTGGTCACGGGGAAGGGTGTCTACGCGACGCCCCGCGCTGCACCGGCCATCCGCTGAGGCCGCCCACCCGCTTACCAATTAGTACGCTAAGCGTAGTACATTAGTTGAGTAAGCGTACTAGGAGGCAGGGTCGTTGAGTCTGGGGTCGCGGTGAAGCGCTACCTGACCTCAACATTCTCGGCTCTCGGCGTACGCGACTATCGCCGGTTCGCGGTCGGTCAGGCGATCTCGGTCAGCGGCACCTGGATGCAGAAACTCGCCCAGGGATGGCTGGTGCTCGAGCTGACGAACTCGCCGGTGTTGCTCGGTGTCACGGTTGCCATGCAGCAGCTCCCGACCCTGCTGTTCACCACTGTCGGCGGGGCGCTCGCCGATCGATTCGACAAGCGCACGATTCTGCTGTGGATGGCCATCGGAGCGACGCTGCCTGCGCTCGCCTTGGGAGTGCTCGTCCAGCTGCACCTCGTTCAGGTCTGGATCGTGTTGCTGGCAGCGCTGATTCAAGGTCTGTTCGACGCGGTGGAGAAGCCTGCCCGGCTCACCGTCGTCAACGACATCGCCACTCCCGCGACGCTGACCAACGCCGTCATGTTCAACGGCATCATCCAGGACAGTGGCAAGGTCGCCGGTCCCGCGATCGCTGGGATTCTGATCTCCTCGGTCGGCATCTCGGCGGCGTTCTTCATCAACGCACTTTCCTACCTGCCGGTGGTCGTGGCTTTGCTGCTGATCAAGCCGCACGTACCCGTCGGCCCCGTCGCCACCTTCAAGGCCATGGGCAACCTCACCGGCACGCTGCGCTACGTCGCCGGGCGCCCCAAACTGGCCGCCGCCCTGGCGCTGATGACCGTGGCGGGTCTACTCGCCTACAACTGGAACGTCTTGCTGCCGACGCTGACCCGTGACGTGTTCCACGGCGATGCGCGCATCGTGGGGTTCGCCTTCACCAGCATGGGTCTTGGCGCCGTGCTGGGCGGAGTGGCCCTCGCCGGCTTCCTCAAGCCGGGCTCGCGCAGGCTGATCATCAACGGATGCGTCTTCGCCGCATTCCTGGTCCTCCTCGGACTGGCACCCACCCTCGGCGTCGCCTACGTCTTGCTGTTCGGGGTTGGCGCGTTCAGCGTGACGTTCCGGGCGACCGCCACCGCATTGCTCCAGCTCTACGCGGACCCTCAGATGCGGGGGCGGGTCATCTCTCTGCTCGTCCTGGCCACCGCGGGTACCACGCCGATCGGAGGCCCCATCATCGGTTGGATCTGCGAGCACTCGAGCCCGCGCGTCGCCTGCATGGTCGGCGGGCTCGGCACCGCCCTGGCCGCGCTGGCGTGCTTCGTGTACCTGCAAGCGAAACGCTCGGTGGCGGAACAGGATTACGAGAGCGTGACCAGCCGCTCGAGCGATGGCAACGCGGCGAAGATGGCATGCCGATCGTCCTCGGAGAGCCGCCCGACCTGATGGGCCAGGAACTCGTTCGCACGCTGGCGGGACGCGGCCAGTAGATCATGACCGTGGGCGGTGATGACCACCACGAAACTACGACCGTCCTCCGGGTCGACCCTGCGCTCCAGATAGTCCGTCTCTTCCAGCCTCGCCACCAGCCGGGTCACCGAGGACTTGCTGATCTGCTCGCGCCGCGCCAAGTCGCCGACCCGCAGCGGGCCGTGTCGTTGGATGGTGGACAGCGCCGAGATCTGCGACATCGTGAGCTCGGTCTGGGACCTCTTGCGCAACTTCCTCGTCAGTCGGAGGCTGACGTCCTGAAGCGCGGCGACCTCGTCTGCGTGGACTACCGCGGCCGGTTGCATGGGGTTTGACACCTTCACAGACTAGTACGGTCGTGCAACCATTTCGAGGATTCGGCTACCCAGCCCAGAGTGGCGAACGGAATGCCTGATCGCGGCTGGGAGTTTGCAGCTACAGTTCTTCCCTACGCGACTGGAGGTCGGCGGATGCAGGTTGGCGTGGTGTTCCCCCAGACGGAACTGGGTGGCGACGTCGGTGCGGTGCGCGCCTACGGCGAACAAGTCGAGGCGCTGGGATATCGACACGTACTGGCGTTCGACCACGTCGTCGGCGCCGACCCGTTGGTGCACACCGGCTGGAACGGCCCCTACGACGTGCAGACCACATTCCACGAGCCCATGGTGTTGTTCGGCTTCCTTGCCGGTATCACGCGCTCGCTCGAATTCGTGACAGGCGTCATCATCCTTCCGCAACGCCAGACCGTCCTAGTCGCGAAGCAAGCCGCCGAGGTCGATCTCTTGTCATCGGGCCGGTTTCGACTTGGCGTCGGCATCGGCTGGAACAAAGTCGAATACGAAGCGCTCGGTGAGGACTTCGGAAATCGCGGCAAGCGGTCAGAGGAACAGATCGAGTTGATGCGCCGGCTGTGGACCGAAGAGTCGGTGACGTTCGACGGCAAGTTCCACACCGTCACCGGAGCCGGGCTTGCGCCGTTGCCCGTCCAACGTCCGATTCCGGTGTGGATCGGCGCCGGCTCGACACGTGGCTACGAGCGTGCGGGCCGGATCGCCGACGGTTGGTTCCCCATGGTCGTGCCCGGCCCGGCACTCGACGCAGCGCGCGAAGTGGTGGATCAAGCTGCCGTGGACGCGGGCCGGGATCCCAAGGACCTCGGCATGGAGGCGTGGGTCAAGTGGCAGGGCAGCGCCGACGACGTTCTCGCCAAGGTGGACAAGTGGGTCAACGGCGGCGCATCCCACATCTCGATCAACACCATGGGCGCGGGTCTGGAGACGGTCGACGACCACTTGGCCGCCTTGACGGCGGTGGCCGAAGCCCTACCGAAAGGCTAACTGCCGGTTAGATCATGTCGTTCTTGGTCAACCAGCGCATCACCGGCCAGCCGATGAACACCGGCAGCCAGCAGGTCAGCACGCGGTAGAGCAGCACGGAGGGCACCGCGATCGCTGCGGGCAATCCGAAGGCTGCCAGGCCACCGATCAACGCCGCCTCGACCGCGCCGACGCCGCCTGGGGTCGGTGCCGCCGAGGCGAGTGTCCCGCCGACCATCGTGACGACCGTCACCGTGACGAACGTCGTATTGCCGCCGAACGCCTCGATACTGGCCCACAACGCCAAGGCTGCGCCGAGAGTCGTTGAGGCACAGCCAAGGACGATCAGCCCGAGTCGCTTGGGTTCACGGGCCAGCGTGACGAGGTCGCCGCCCACCTCCTTCAACCGGGGACGGACGGCCGTCCCCAGCCAGTGGCGCCCCTTCGGCACGAACGTGAACGCACCGACGATTCCCAGTGCTGCGCCCGCGACCAGGTAGAGCACGGTGGTCGACGGCACGAAGTGCGACAGGTCGGCCGACGCACCGGCGAAAGCGGTGAAGAAGATCAGTAGCGCGACGTGGGTGATCACCTGCACTGTCTGCTGCAGAGCCACCGCGGCGGTGGCGCGCAGCGCACCCAACCCGGACTTCTGCAGGAACCTGGTGCTCAGCGCCAGACCGCCGACGCCGGCCGGTGTGGTGGTGGCGGCGAAGGTGTTGGCCACCTGCATGATGGTCAGGTTCCTGAAGCTCACCGTCTCCGACGCGCATGCCCAGAGTGCTGCTGCCGCACCGACATACGTCAACGCCGACACCGTAAGCCCCAGCAGGGCCCACCACCAGTTCGCCGTGCGCAGTTCGACGAAGAACGCGGGTACGGTGCTGATGAACGGGTACGCGACGTAGACCAGCGCGACCAGAAGCACCAGCTGGATGAGCTGGTATCGGGTGAACCTGGTGATCGTCTCGGCGTGGATCTGGTCGGCACCGGTCTGCCGCTTCACCTCGTCGCGGGTAGCCGACATGACGGTCTTGGCGTCGCTGAGTGACTCCCGGAGCCGTTGCGGCATGGCTGATTTCGTCAGTCTGCTCGATGCAGCGAGCACCGCATCCCTACCGAAGGTCTCGATCGCCGCGGCCACCGCCGGTCCGGCGCCGTAGATCGAGCTCGTCGTCATGAGCAACTGGGCGACGTCGGCCTGCAGCTGGATGGTCGACGCGCCGTATTCGGCGTTGCCGAAGCCACCGAACAGAACCTTGCCGTCGTCGACGGTGATTTCGCGGCTGCGCAGATCGCCATGGGAGATCAGGTGATCGTGAAGGACGCCGAGTGACTTCCAGACCTGGTCGACGGGCGTCTGCTGCGAGCACTCATCGATGGCCGTTCCGCTCGCGGGACTGTGGGCGTACAACATCCAGCCGCGGTCGAGCGTGGTCACCGTCACCGTATCGGTGTTGGCCACGCCGGCGTCCCCGACTGCGATGGCCATCAGTCCCCGGTGCTCGACGGAGCGACGCATGGAGGTCTGCAGCGGAGCGGTTTCGTCGTTGCGCAGCGACAGCTTTCGCCAGAGTTGCCGCAGGGCCCCGCCACTTCGTTGGTTGGGTCCGTAGAGCTCGAGGACGACATCCGATGCGTCGCCGTCGGTCTCCGCCGAGAGGATGAGCGGACCGGGGCCAGCGGGCCGCACCACCGCCATCCGGCACACGGCGACCCGCCGGCGTTCCAACGCCCGTACCGCCCCGGCGAGCGGCACTTCCAGAGCCGGGGTGCCGACCAGCAGGACGGTCAGCGCCCCGAGGAACCAGCCGACGGACAGCCCGAGCAGTGAGCGCGCGGGTACGACGGCGCTGACGACGAGGTGAATCGGTACGAAGGCGAGCAACAGCGCCCACCACCACCGCCGCCATCGAGCGGGCAGCCAGGGGCCCGACACCGTGAGGACCGCGGCGAGCATTGCGATCCATCGGGGATCGTCGAGGAACTGCGAAAGCAACGTGTTGAGCCGGTCGGACAGGTCGAAGTGCCACTGCGGCGCGGCGATGCCGTTGGCGGTGATCGACAGCGCCAGCACGGCGCTCAGCCCGGCCGCCGCGTACGCGCCGAGCAGCTTCCACTGCCTGCCCATGATCAGGCCGATGAGGATCGCGAACGGCAGCGCAAGGATCGCGATGCCGTACACCAGATACACCGCGTTGGACTGGGTGGGCGTCAGCACTCCGACGATGTCGGATATCGACTTCTCCAGCGCGACCCAGTCGTTGCGGGTGATCAGCGAGCTCGTGATGACGGCCGCGAGGAACACGGTCGCGAACACCAGGCGCAGGATGTCGTTGGTCCGCCGGGCGAGCGGTTGCAGCAAGCTGCCCGAAACGGCGACTTCGCGCCCGTCGACTCGCATGTATCAAGGATCTCCGGATCGGCGTCGCGTCTGCGCGACGGTTCGGGTCAACCTATCGGGACAACGCCGCTGAAGGGCGCCAACACGGCCATTGACCGGCACGTGACGTCAGCCCGCGAGCGCTGGGCGCAAGAACTCGCCGGACACCTTGACCGCAGGCTCGGACGTATCGCCACCGACGACGAGCGTCGCGAAGGCGATGTCGCCGACGATCCCGGCGAACCAGCCGTGCGAATGGGTGTTGTCGCCGAACTCGGCGGTTCCGGTCTTTCCGCCGAGGCCGTCGATGTCGCGCAGTTCGGTCGCCGTTCCGTCGGTCACGGTCTGGCGCATCATGGCGCGCAGGTTGTCCACGACCGCGGGCGGAATCTGTTCCGACGGGGTGTCGATGGTGGTCTTCTCGTCGACGACCAGAGTCGGTGCGATCGTCGATCCGTGCCCAAGGCTGGCCTCGGCGACGGCGAGGCCGAACGGACTGACGGTCACGGTGCCTTGCCCGATCCCGTTCTCCACCCGCTGCGCCGGGGTGTCCGCGTTCGGTACCCGGCCGGTCACCGTGGTGAGGCCGGGGATCACGTAGTCGACGCCGATCCCGAACAGCTTCGCCATGTTCGGAAGGGCGTCGGCTGGCAGCTTGTCGGCCAGCGCCGCCATCGTCGTGTTGCACGAGTGCGAGAACGCCGATGACAAGGGCACCGTGCCGAGGTCGAACTCGTCCTCGTTGGGGATGGTTCGGTCCTCGATGGTGACTCGGCCCGGGCATGCCTCCGGAGTGTCGGGTGTGGCCAGTCCGGCCTGCATCGCGGCGGCGGTGGTGATGGTCTTGAAGGTCGAGCCCGGCGGGTAGACGCCGGTGAACGCGATGGGTCCCTGTGCGTTGGCGGCCGCGTTCTGCGCAGCCGCCAGAACGCCGCCGGTGGCGGGGGAGATGGCAACGAGCACCGTCGGACGGGGTTCGGTCGCAACGGCCTGCTGTGCGAGCAACTGCAGCCGGTTGTCGAGGGTCGTGCGGATCGGTTTGGTGTCGCCGGGTGGTGTCGTGGCCAGCGCCTCGGTCGGCGCGCCCTTGTCGTCGACCAGGTTCACCGACCAACCCGAGGTCGAGTCGATCGCCTTCTGCCACAAGGCTTGTAGGCCGTCGATGGCGGGCGAGGAGAGGTCGGGATTCGCGGTGAGCAATGCACCCTGCTCGTTCACCGTGACGCCGGGAATCTGCGCTAGTTGATCTTTGACCTGCGCCAGGTCCTGGTCCCGCAGCTTGATCACCGTGACGGTGTCGTCCTGGGTGGCGTTGAACTGGTCGTTGATCGACGCAGCCGTGGTGGTGTCGTCGAATTGCCGGACGGCTTCTGCCAGTGCGTCGGCGGAGGCGAGGTGAGCGCGCGCGAGGTTGACCACGCCGATGGTCTGCCAGGACAGCAGCGGTTGTCCATCACGGTCGAGGACCGGGGTGAGGAAGTTCTTGTCGTCGCTGAACTGAAATGTCATGCCGGGCGCCAACTTGGGGTGCAACACCTTCGGCGACCACTGGACGTGCCAGTCGTCGCCGGCCTTGACGGCCGTCGCGTCGGCCTCGTAGGCGAAGGTGCGTCCCGGCCCGAACGACCACGAGTAGTCGAGCTTGGCGGTGGGGTTGTCGTCGTCGCCCGCTGTGACGACGTTGACGGCCACCGTCGCGTCCTTGCCCATGCCGTCGAACATCGCCGTGATCACCGGGGTGGCGGAGGCGGAGTCAGTGGTGCTCGTCGCCGCGGCGCTGCCGTCCCGGCGTTGCAGGGCGTCGGCAAACGCATGGAAGGCGTCGTCGGGTCCACTGCTGGAGAACAGCGAACAACCGGTGGAGCCGAGAACCAGTGCACAGATCAGAACGGACAGCGTGAAACGTCGAGTCATGTCATCTCGAGGTAACCACGAATGGCGTTCTCGGTGCCAACGGTCGTGGTGATCAGCGTGTCGTGCGGTTCGGACCGGCTAGCGCGGTGGTCCGAGGATCACGTTGCCGAACTTCTCCGAGGCCTCTGTCATTCGGTCGGTGGATATCTCGAAGCCCTCCGGACGCGGCGTTGCCTTGTCGCGGCCGGCAAAGCGGAACATGCCCTCGATGCCTGCCGGGGTGTTGATCATGAGGAGGTCGGCCCGCTTCGAGGTGATGCGGTAGGCGTGGGGAACGTCCTTGGGCAGGTAGACGATTCCGCCCTCGGACAGCTCCATCTCCTCGTCATCGCACCACAGCAGCGCCGTGCCCTTGATGAGCATGAAGACCTCGTCTTCACGGGTGTGCTTGTGGTACGGCGGAGCCTCGCCCTCGCTCACGTCGAACCGCCCAATCATCAACTGTCCGTTGGTTGCCTTGCCGTCCAACAGGATCGCCAGGGTGCCGCCGTCCAGCCACTCCAGCTGTTGCTGTTGGTCGGGTTGGGCAAGGTAGGCCATGCTCATCTGGGCCCTCGCTTAATCGGACGAAATATTCCGCTTAAGTGTAGCGCGGATGTGCCAGAGTGTGAGCTCAGCGATTGTGGTTCGTGAAGTGGGTCTCGATGTCGCGGCTGGTCACGGCGGGCCCGGGCAGAGGTTCGGTCAAGGTGCGCACACCACCCATGAACAAGGCGATGTGTCGTTTCGCCACGACCGCCCAGTTCGGACCATGGGGCAGCGGTTGAGTCGACATGGCGCCACACATGATGACGTCGGTCGCGTTGACGTCGGCGCGAACCGTTCCTGCGATGCGCCCCTCGTCGAGAAACCGCTCCAGCGCGTCGTTTATCTGCTTGCGGGCGGCGACGGCGGCCGGGTCGGTCAGCGGCGGCGCCCCGCGCAACGGAAGCACGAGCTGGTCACCCAACTCCAGATTCTCGAGCAAGAACTGCTCGACGGCGTCCGCGCCCGTGCGTCCGTTCTCGGTGATGCGGGTGAGAACCCCGATCACGAGCTCGTATGCCCGGAGCGCGAGCGCGTGCATCAGCGCCGTGCGATCCGGGAAGCCGCGATAGAGAGTTCCCACGCCAACGCCTGCTGCATGGGCGATCTCGGCCAGTGGCACGTTGGGGCCGCGCGTAGCGATGGTGTCCGCCGCGGCGGCCAGGATCCTCTCGCGGTTGAACAGGGCATCGCTGCGCACCGCGCGACGGCGGTCGGGCGACTGTTCGGAACGAGACGGCATCGCCTACAACCCAAACTGCCCCAGCACCCGGCGCACGAAACCCGGCTCATCCACCGGCGGCCGCCGATCGGCGTACGGCCATGGGTTATGGCGCTCCGGCACCGCCGAGGTTCGTGCCTGCTTGAGTTCCGTCCGCAGGTGCTGACGCAGCTCGTGCAGGCCGGGATCGGTCCATCGGTTGTCCGCCTCGATCGCATCGGCGGTGAGGTCGTAGAGCTCCCACTGGTCGTCGAGCGGATCGGTCCGGTAGGCGTCGCCGCCCCTGCCGTTGGCGGCCAGATGGCGCACGCCAGGCTCGGTCCAGGTGGCCGGATCGTCGAAGGTACGCACCAGCTTCCATAGATGCCCCGCACCGCCTTGGGTCGAGCGAAGTGACGGGGGATTGCCGGGCGCTTCGGACTCCTCGACCCGCAGCACCAACCCCTCGAAGTTGGCTGCGACGTTGGCGGGAACCTTGATGCGCAGCGGCGCAGGCGGATTCACCGTACGGCCGAGCTGAGGTGCCGTCGCCGAAGCACCCGTGTCGCCTTCGAGCACGTTGTCGCGTGTCATCAGGTAAACCGCCCGACCCTCGTCGGCGGACGCCCCATCCACCACCGGCATCAGGTTGCGCCCCGGCAGCGGGTGTACCTCGGAGAAGGACTCGGCAAGCTCGGCGGCCACGGCGTCGACGTCCACTCCGGCCGCCCCGAGCAGCGTCGGCACCAGGTCGACGTGCGATGTCGGCGCGGTCACCAGCCGAGGCCCGGTGGCGCCATCACCGATGCGGGCGATGGTGAACGGCACCCTGGTGGCTTCGTCGTAGAGGTTGAACCACTTCTGGTGCAGCCCGCCGTGCGCACCGAGCAGCTCGCCATGGTCGGAGGTGCGCACCAATACTGCGTTTTCCGATCCGCCGTCGGTGACCGCCCGGCGCACCCGGTCGATCGGCGCGTCGACCTCGGCATGCAGCCGGTAGTACAGGTCGCGATACCGCTGCAAGTTGCGCCGATAGCTGCGGCTGACGATCCGCGCTGGGCCGTAACCGGAGTAGTACGCCTCGCGGAACGCGATCTGCGCGGCCGGTTTTGTGGCGAGGTCCTCGTCGGCGGTTGGCGCCGCGGGAACGTGCGGCGGATGCAGTGGTGAGGCTTGTAATGGGTTGCGCCGCAGCCACGCCGGGAACAGCACGATGTCGTGCGGGTTGACGAAGCTGGCGACCAGAAGGAAGGGTCGCAGCGCGTCCTGGTCACCGGCGCGGCGTCGCGCGTACCGGTCCTCGAGCCAAGCCACCACCCGGTTGGCGATCAACGGGTCCCTGCGGAAACCGCTGTTGGACAGCAACGCTCCGTGTGGTTCGGGCCCGACCCAGCCGGAGAAGCCGTACGGGGCAAGCGGATCCGCGTCGACGTACCGTTTCACCGCCGCCGGGTCGACCACGCCGTCGTCGTCGTTGGTG
Organism: Mycobacterium sp. AZCC_0083; assembly: GCF_014202335.1. GTDB lineage: Bacteria > Actinomycetota > Actinomycetes > Mycobacteriales > Mycobacteriaceae > Mycobacterium. Next base: position 70,974 of record NZ_JACHGP010000011.1, read on the forward strand.
GCCAGCGATTCGCCGGTGGCCGGGTCTTGGAGATCGGCGTGCGAGATGTGCCACTTGCCGTCGTAGTGGGTGTCGTACCCGGCGGCGCGGAACCAGTTGCCAAGGGTGGGCACCTCGCCGGCCCGCAGCCAGCGCAGCCGGGAGTCGTCGAAACGCTTGCCGATGCCGTCGGTTTGGGTGACGCCGTGAAGGTCTGGGTACTGGCCGGTGAAGATCGTCGGACGGCTGGGCACGCAGGCCAGCGAGCCGGTGTAGTGACGGCCGAAGGTCACCCCGTGCTCGTCGAACCAGCGGCGACCGGTCAACGTGCGGTCGCGCCAGGCCTTCACGTCGGCAGACTCGTACGGCGGCTCCGCACGCTCCTCGTCGGTCATGACGATGACGATGTCCGGGTGTTCGGTCACGGAGTCCTCCAGTCGACGGTGCTGGTCACCGTCATTACGGTAGTCTCACCGACCGCCAACGGAACGTCAGCTCAGGTGATCTCGTCGAGATTGAGCTGAGGGTCGTGATGCGGCGCGGACCACGACCCTCACTGCAATCTGAACGTCTCCCGCTCTGCCGACACCGAGATCAATTCTCGACCGTCGGGATGTCATCGACCTGAACCTCGGCGCGAAAGACCGCGGTCGCCTACGGCGCGTTCTTACTTACCTCCAACGTGGCCCGATACTGCTCGAGGGCAATGGCGTCTTCGGGGGTCTGTGGGTACGGCTCGAGTGACAACAGCGTGATCTCGTATTCACCGACCTGGGCGGTCTGCGCATTCTGACCGGGAGCTGGGTTGGTGTTGAACGCCACCGTGATTGGCGTGCTTCCCGCCGCTTGGACGACGACGGCTATCCGCGCCTGCCCGGTCCACACGCATTCGACCTGCGCTGGACAGCGAGAGTCCTCCAACACCTCGTCAAAGTGCAGACGCAGGTTCTCGCCGGTGATCACCGCGTCCTGCCCGCCAGCTAGGGCGAACGCCTCATTGAGATGGAACTCGACGTCGTCGGCCCGTGCCTCCCGGGCGTGCTGACAGCCCATCAACACGACGACCAAGACCGTCGCCACTAGCCACACCCGGATCATGCCGGCCAACTTAGTCGGCTCGAGAGCGCTCCACGGTGTCTTCGTCGCGTTGGGGTCAATTGCCGAGCAGGGATGCCACCTGTTCGTTCAGTGTTCGCGTCTCCCGTTCGGCGACGAAGTCGTCGCTGGCGGCCACCCTGCCTGCAAAACCGTCGAGCAGCAGCAGGATCCACTCGGCGAGCCGTTCGGCGTCCATGTCGACACGGACACGCTGATCCCGTTGCGCGGCACGCACGTTGGACCTCAGCCCGGCACGGGCGGCTTCGTCGTCGGCACGCAGCGCGCGGGCGATCTCGGGCCGATGGGTGAGCCCGCCGACGACGGAGATGAATCCAGCGGCCCGGGGGTCTCGCAGACCGGATGCGGCGTGCTCGACGTAGTCGAAGACCACGCGCAGAGGATCGGGCGGATCGGCCGCCTGCTCGAAGAACTCGCGGGTTTCTCCTGTGCCATGTTCGAGGATCGCCACCAGCAGTGCGTCCTTCGTGGGGAAGTAGTGAAAGAACGTGCCCGATCCGATCCCCGCGGCGCGGCAGATGACCGCGGTGGTGGCCCCGGCGTAGCCGTGCTCGGCGAAGGCGGTCAGACCGGCGTCGATGATCACGAGGCGGCGGGCGCGATATCGCTGCGGGTCGACTGGACGGGGCACCGCTACATCCTAGTTAATGGAGTGGCTACTCTGATAATGTTACGGCGTGGATTCGTCCAGGCGAGCCGCCGTCGCACTCTTCGTCCTTGCCCCGGTGATGGGGGAGGTCGTCGGCGCGTCGTAACGGTTGAACTCCTTCGCTGAACCGCTGCGTGTCTTGGGCATCGTGTGCTTCTACGGTGCCGGGGTGGTGCTGATCCGCGAGATCACACAACGGCTGCGTCTGTCCGGGTGGGGTGTCGTGTTGCTCGGATGTGCCTTCGCTCTCGTCGAGGAGGGCCTTGCCCTGCAGACGATCTTCAACCCCATCGGCATGGACGGGGAGGCGGTGTGTGGAAACGCCTTCGGGGTCAACTGGTTCTGGGCGGTCGTCGTGTCCGGGTATCACGTCGTGTGGAGCGTGCTGATACCGATCGTGGTGGTCCATCTAGCGTTTCCGCACAGCCGCCGCTCGCCGTGGGTGTCCCGGCGCGCCGCTGGCGCGCTCACCGCGGTATTCGCCTGCGGGACGGCGATATTCGTGGTGATTTCGCTTCTGCGATCCGACTTCCGGCTGTCCTGGGTGCAAGCTGCAGCCACGATCGTCGTGACGGCGGGGCTGGTCTTGGCGGCAACGACGTGCAAGGACCGTGGCCGTGCCGCCTCGGCTGCACGCGCACCGGGCCGCATGGTCGTGGGACTGTTCGGGTTGGTGGCGGGCATCGGCTGGTTCGTGTTGTTTCTGGCCGCCTTCATCGGCGGTCCAGTCTCATTCGTGTGGTGGACCGCAGGGGCTCTGTCGTTCGCCGCCGCGGTGGCGCTGGTGCTGCGACGGTGGACAAGGCGGCAATGGACTCCGCGACACCAGCTCGTCCTCTGCTTTGGCGCAGAGATGTCGGCCGCGCTCTTCGGGCTGCTGCTGGTCGCCCTTGACGGAAACCGCGCGAACATCGCCTTCCAGTGCGTCGTCATCGCGGCGCTCATTGCCGCCTACGTCTCGCTGGACTGGCGGTTGAGCCGCCAAGAAGCCTTAGAATCAGCTTAGATAACCCTTAGGTTTCTTATTTTTGGCGTACAGTCGTATCGGAGGTCGCTCCAGCGGACTGCGGCGACCTCGCGACGAGGAGGTGCGTGTGCGACAGCTCGGCGATAGTGCGGTTGTTCTGGGGGCCGGTATGGCCGGTCTGCTTGCCGCCGGCGTGCTTTCGGAGTTCTACAACACGGTCACCGTGGTCGAGCGGGACCAATTGCCCGGTCGCCCCCTTCAGCGCAAGGGAATTCGACAGGGCGAGCATTTGCACAGTCTGTTGAGCCGCGGCACGCACACACTGGAATACCTCTTTCCCGGGCTTCTCGACGAACTCGTCGCGGACGGCGCCAACGTCCTCGACGACGGCGACCTGTCGCGCATCGACGCGCGTTTCGGTCCGTACGGATTCAACCGCTCACAGAAGCTCGCAGATCCCGAGGCGCTGGTCATGTACCTGGCGAGCCGGCCATTCGTGGAGTTCCACGTCCGCCGCCGCGTCCAGGCTCTCGGCAACGTGAGATTCCTCGACGACCACGACGTGGTGGAACCGATCGCCGCCATCCCGGACCGCGTCACGGGCGTCCGACTGGTCGACCGCGCCACCGGCGATGACACGCCATTGAAAGCCGATCTGGTGGTCGACGCCATGGGACGGGCCGCACGCACACCGGCCTTCCTCGAGAAGCTCGGCTACGGCCGACCGGAAGAACGGCGGTCCACCGCCAACGCCACCTACTCGAGTCAGTTGCTGCACATCCCCGAAGGCATGATCGCCGAGAAGATGACGTTCTTTCCTGGCAAGTCGACGCGCGGTGGGTTGGCTGCCTACGAAGACGGTGCGTGGATGCTCACGGCGGGCCGCTTGGCCATCGACACCGATCCGCCGACCGACCTCGCGGGCATGATCGGGCTCGTCGAGCAGAGCGCGCCGCCTCGTGTCCTGGACGCGCTCCGGTCTGCGCAACCCCTGAGTGACGTGTCCGTGTTCCGCTATTCCGGCGCCGTGTGGCGACGCTATGACCAGATGCCCCGCTTCCCCGAGGGACTCCTGGTCGTCGGTGACGCCTTGTGCAGCCTCAATCCCATCTACGGGCAGGGCATGACGATGGCAGCTTTGGAAGCCGTTGCGTTGCAAGAGCATCTACTCCATCCCGATGCGACGCCGCAGCAATTCTTCAAGGACGCCGTCAAGCACATCGGGCCGACGTGGGCGATGAATCAGGCCAACGATCGCGAGTCGACGCCCGTGCACGGTCGTCGTTCGCTGAAGTCGCGCCTTAGGAACTGGAGCATGAACCAGACGATGAAGGCCGCCGAGAACGACATCGTGCTCACTGAACGCTTGTTGCGGGTGGTCAACCTCGTCGACCCGCCCAGCAGGCTAAGAGATCCGGCCCTGCTAGGGCGAGCGGTCCTCGGCAACATGCGGCGCGGGCGGGCCGACCCGGCGCACACGCTCGCTCCGCGCCTGCCACGGCCGGTCGAACGCGCGCAGGGTCGACCAGGGCCCCGCGGGCTAATCGCTGGCGGGTAGGGGCTTGGCTTCCTTGATCGCTAGCGGGGTCGAGCCGACGCTCAGCGTGCCCTTGCCCGCCTTGGTCACCAGCACCTCGGCGCCGGTGTCGTCGACGTAGCGCTTGCCCATCAGGTTGCCCTCGGACAGTGCCGGGTCGAGCGTCGGGCCCGAAGCCACCGTTGCGCCGATCGGCACCATGGGCGCACCACCGGCACGCAGGTCGTCGAGGCTTTCGGCACTGCGCACCACGATCACCTGTGTGTCGCACACCTGGCTCTGCAGGCGGCTGCCGTTCTTGATCATGCTGGCTCCTCGGTCGTGAATCCCACACCCCCTGCCGCAATACCCCTACCAACGGAATAACGTGCGAAACATGGCCGACTATCGCTTCGTCACGTACGAGACCCTCGACGAGGGCACCATCGCCCGCATCATGCTCAACCGACCGGACCAGCGCAATGCGCAGCAACGCGGGCTGCTCGTCGAGCTCAACGAAGCGTTCCTCGAGGCGGAGTCCGACGACAAGGTCCGCGTCGTGATCCTCGGCGGCAACGGGCCGATGTTCTCCTCCGGCCACGACCTGGGGTCGAAGCAATCGATGTCGGAGTACGCGCCAGGCCCCGATCAGCATCCGAGCTTCGGTGTGAACGGAGCGACACGTGAGGCCGCCGAGAAGCTCATGCTTCAGGAGTGGCACTACTTCTTCGACAACACCCGCCGGTGGCGCAACCTCCGCAAGATCACCGTCGCGCAGGTCCACGGCGAGGTGTACGCCGCCGCGCTCATGCTGATGTGGTCCTGTGACCTGATCGTGGCAGCGGAAGGCACCCGCTTCGCCGACGTGGTCGGTACTCGGTTGGGCATGTGCGGCGTCGAGTACTTCGCCCACCCGTGGGAGTTCGGTGCGCGAAAGACCAAGGAGCTCATGCTCACCGGCGATTCCCTGTCGGTCGACGAGGCTTATCAGCTCGGGATGGTGTCGAAGGTGTTCCCCGCCGACGAGCTGACCGACCGCACGTTGGAGTTCGCCCGCCGCATCGCGAAGGTGCCCACGATGGCGGCGCTGCTGATCAAGGAATCGGTGAACCAGACCCAGGACAACCAGGGCTTTCACAACTCATTGAACGCGTGCTTCACGCTGCACCAGCTCAATCACGGCCACTGGACGCAGGTGCACGGTGGCGGCTTCCCGGTCGCCAACGAGTCCGACGGCATTCCGAACTGGCGCGAGGCGCCGCCGGTGGTCAACGCGGTCAAGGACAAGGTAAGAGCGGACGGCTGACGGTTCCTTCCCGTTGAGGTAGCACTCACGCACACGAGGTTCGAGAGCGGCGCGCCATCACCGCTATCTCAACGCCGTTCGCGGTCCTTTGCCCGTCAAGGCGGCAACCGCCGCAGCAGCAGCACTATTGATCTTGGGTGCGGGGGCTCTCTCGACGGCACCGCCGGCCGCCGCTGACGGCTGCGGGAACGTGGTGGTATGGGGCAATGGCGGCGGTCAATGCGACGGGCCGTTCTATGAGGACGGAAGTTTCCAGCGCTGCGTCACCGTGTACGTGCTTGGCATCGGCGGCACCAACTGTTTCCTAGTGCCGCCACCACCGCCGCCCTAACGCCCCTCCCGGCCTGCGCCCGCGCCGGCGTGAGTGCGGGTGATGGCCGGATCGACGAAGCCGGCGTCGCGGGTTGCCCGGCGTACCGCGTCGGTGACCGCGTCCTGCTTGGCGGCCGGCACCAGGGCGATCACGCAGCCGCCGAAGCCGCCTCCGGTCATGCGCGCTCCGAGTGCCCCGGCCGCCACCGCGGTGTCGGCGATGAGATCGATGTGGTCCGTGGTGATGGCGAAGTCGTCGCGCATCGATGCTTGCGAGGCGGTGAAGATCTGGCCCACCTGGGTGAAGTCGGAATCCCGCAGCGCTGCAACGACATCGAGAACCCGTTGGTTGTCTGTGAGGATGTGGCGGGCGCGGCGGGCATCGACCGGGTCGTGCACCGCCGCCAGGGCCGACGGACCGCCGGGCTGTGCCTCCCGCAGTGAGGAGAATCCCAGATCGGCGGCCGCACGTTCGCAGGCCTTGCGGCGTTCGGCGTATTCGCCGCCCGCGTGGCGGTGCGGGGCGCGGGAGTTGATCAGCAGCAGCGCGATGCCGGAGGCGTCGGGATCGAACGGCACTGGCGCGACGGTGGTATCGCGAAAGTCGATCAGCATGGCGTGGTGCGGCGCACCGAACAGCGACGCCAGTTGGTCCAGCAGACCCGTTGGGGCGCCGACGTAGTCGTTCTCGGCGTGCTGCGCGATCCGTGCCATGTCGATGCGGTCCACGTCGACGCCGGCGGCGGTGACCAGTGCGCCGAGGGCCGCGCACTCGAGCGCCGCCGACGAGGCCAGCCCCGATCCCATCTCCACCCCACTGGTGACGTCGAGGACGCCGCCGGGAATCCGGTGCCCGGCGCGGCTCAGCGCCCACACCACCCCCGCGGCGTAGGCCGCCCAGCCGGTGACTTCGCCGGGGGAGGTGCCGAGCGGAATCCTCGCCTCACCGTCGTCGCGATCACTGCGCACCGTGATCGCATCGCCGTCGCCGGGTTGGAAGGTCGCCACCGTGCGCTCCGGCAGCGCGATGGGCAAGGCGAAACCCAGGTTGTAGTCGGTGTGTTCACCGATCAGGTTGATCCGGCCCGGTGCGGAGTACGTGATCGTGCGGTTGGCGTCCATGGCGTTCACACCTCCCGCAACTGCGCGGCGACGTTCTCCGGTGTTACGTCGCTGATGAAGGCGTCCATCGCCGACTCCGAGCCGGCAAGGAACTTCAGCTTGGTGGCGCTGCGGCGCACCGACATCAATTCGACGTGGAAGTAGCCGTCCCGTTGCGCATCGGTGTCGGCGTACTGATGTAGCGCCGAAATATAGGGCAGCGGTGTGGGATACATCCGGTCGAACCGGCGCAGGACGTCGAGGTAGATGTCGGCGAACCCGTCCAACTCCGTGGCGTCGAGCTCGGTGAGGTTGTGGACGAATCTGTTCGGATAGACATGCACTTCCACCGGCCAGCGCGCGGCGAACGGGACGAACGCGGTGAAGAGTGCGGTTTGGGCGATGACGCGCCTACCGTCGGCGATCTCGTGGGCAAGCAGGTCGGCAAACAGGTTGGTGCCGTTGAGTTCCCGGTGTGTAGTGGCCTGGCGCAGCATCATCGCGGTCCGCGGGGCCAGATAGGGGTAGGCGTAGATCTGTCCGTGCGGATGGGTCAGCGTGACCCCGATCTCCTCACCTCGGTTCTCGAAGCAGAACACCTGCTCGATACCCTCCCGGTTCATCAGGTCGGCGGTGCGGTGTCGCCACGCCTGCACGACCAGGCGGGCATGCCGGGGGGCGAGCTCGGCGAACGATGCGTCGTGGCTGGGGGAGAACGAGATGACCTCGCAGCGGCCATGACCGGGCGCCGTGACGAATCCGGTGCCGTCGACACTGGGCGGCATGGCCGCGGGTCCATCCGTCCCGGCGAGGCTGGGGAACCGGTTCTCGAAGACGACGACGTCGTAATCGGCCGCGGGCACTTCGCCGGTCAGCCCGGACGGGCCCGGGCACAGTGGGCAGTCGCCGGCCAGCGGCTTGTAGGTGCGGTCTTGGCGCAGCGCCGCGATGATGACCCACTGACCGGTTTGGCGGTCAAAACGCAACTCGGACTGCCCATTTGCCTGCTGTGGCAGCGGTCGTCGGTCCTGCACGGGTGCCGGCAGGTGACCCGCCAGAGCGAAGAACAGCAGATCGCGGCCATCTGCCAGAGTCCAGCGCATTGGTGTGGTCGTACGGTCGGTCATCGTGCTACCCCCACCTCGGCGATCAGCAGGTCGCCGACCTGTGAGCCGACGGCGGCCCGATCGTCCCCGGCAAGACCGTCATCGACGATGAGCGTGTTGACCTGCGCCAGCCGCGCAAACACGTTGGTGCCGACTTCGCAGTACTTGGTGTGATCGGCGAGCACGACCAGCTGGCCGGAGATCTCGATCAATGCCCGATTCGTCTGCGCCTCAGCGATATTCGGGGACGTCAGGCCGGCCTTGCGGTCGAATCCGTGCACGCCAAGGTAGGCGGCGTCCACTCGGAACGAGGCGATCGCCGCATCGGCGACCGGTCCCACCAACGCATCCGACGGGGTGCGAACACCACCGCTGAGATAGACCAGCGGTCCGTCGGCGCTTGCACCGGCGGGATCGGTCATCTCGCGAAAGACGCTGATGGAGTTGGTGATCACGGTGATGGACGGTCGCTGCCTCAGGCTGCGCGCCAGCTCGGTGGTGGTGGTGCCCGCGCCGATCGCGATCGTCATGCCATCCTCGACCGTCGCGGCCGCGACAGCGGCGATCGCCGCCTTCTCCGCCCGCTGCTGACCCGCTTTCACCGCCGACCACGGTTCCTCGCCCCGCTTGTGGCGCGTCACCGCGCCGCCGTGAACCTTGCGCAGTTGATCCTGTGCGTCGAGGGCATCGAGGTCGCGACGGACGGTCATCTCGGACACGTCGAGGTCGGCGGCCAGGTCGGCCACCCGGACCGCACCGGCGGAGTTCAGGACACGCAGGATCAGGCTGCGTCGCTCGTCGGCAAGCATCGTCGGGGCCATCCTTCCCGTGCTCTTCCCGGAGGCGTGTGCGGCACTGTTCCAGGTGAAACGAACAATAACAAACATAGCGACCCGTGATCGAGGGCCGAATGCGGTAGATGGGTGTTGCTTTCTGTTTATTAAAGTAAGAACATGTTACGTGATCCGCATCACCCAATGAAGGAGTGCCATCGATGACGGCCACTGTGCTGGCAGCTGAGAACGTATTGCGGGTCAACGCGGGAGTACTCGACTACGTGCTGATCGCGGTCTACTTCGTGTTCGTTCTCGGCATCGGATACATCGCCCGCAGCCAGATCTCCTCGAGCCTGGACTTCTTCCTGTCCGGGCGCCGACTGCCCGCCTGGGTGACTGGCGTGGCATTCGTATCGGCCAATCTGGGTGCCGTCGAGATCATGGGCATGTCGGCCAACGGCGCGCAGGTCGGGCTTTCGACCGTGCACTACTACTGGATCGGCGCCGTCCCGGCGATGCTGTTCCTCGGCGTGGTGATGATGCCGTTCTACTACGGCTCCAAGGTGCGCAGCGTTCCCGAGTTCATGCGCCGCCGCTTCGGCACCGGCGCACATCTGGTGAACGCCATCAGCTTTGCCGCCGCCCAGGTGCTCATCGCAGGGGTCAACCTGTTCCTGCTGTCGTCCGTCATCAACGTGCTGCTCGGCTGGGAACGCTGGGTGTCACTGATCATCGCGGCCGCGATCGTGCTCACCTACACCGCGCTTGGCGGCCTGTCCGCGGCGATCTACAACGAGGTGCTGCAGTTCTTCGTGATCCTCGCCGCGCTGATCCCACTCACCGTGTTCGGGCTCATCAAGGTCGGTGGATGGAGCGGTCTGAAGGACAAGGTGATCGACACGACCAAGTCCGGCGGCTCGGTGACCGCGTCGGTGCAAGAGCAGCTCAACTCGTGGCCCGGCCAGGCGCTCAGCGGTTTCAGCAGCCCGGTCTGGTCGGTGATCGGGATCGTGTTCGGGCTCGGATTCGTGCTCTCCTTCGGCTACTGGACGACTAACTTCGTCGAGGTGCAGCGCGCCATGGCCTCGGATTCGATGTCGGCGGCACGGCGCGCGCCGATCATCGCGTCGTTCCCGAAGATGTTCATCCCCTTCGTGGTGGTCGTGCCCGGCATGATCGCCGCCGCGGCGATCGGCGACATGATCCATCTGAAGACCACCGGCGAGGGCGGGGTCACCTACAACGACGCCATGCTGCTGATGATCCGCGACATCCTGCCCAACGGTCTGATCGGCGTGGCGGTCGCCGGCCTGATGGCGTCGTTCATGGCGGGCATGGCCGCGAACATCTCGGCGTTCAATGCCGTTCTGAGCTATGACATCTGGCAGCAGTACGTGGTCAAGAACCGATCCGACGACTACTACATCAAGGTGGGCCGCTACGCGACGGTGGTCGCGACGATCCTGGCGATCTTCACCGCGCTGATCGCCGCCGGCTACTCCAACCTGATGGACTACCTGCAGACCCTGTTCGGGTTCTTCAACGCACCGCTGTTCGCAACCTTCATCCTCGGCATGTTCTGGAAGAGAATGACCGCCACCGCAGGCTGGACCGGCTTGGTGTCAGGAACGCTGGCCGCGATAGTCGTGTTCATCCTGTCCAAGGTCGGCGTCATCGATCTGCCAGGACAGGGCATGCCCTTCCTGGCAGCCACCGCCGCGTTCGTCGTCGACATCGTCGTCAGCGTCGCCGTCAGCATGGTGACCACGCCCAAACCCGCGGCCGAACTGGCCGGCTTCGTCTACTCCGAGACGCCGGTGCACATGCGTTCCGATCCGGCCGACGCGGGCAGACCCTGGTTCCAGCGGCCGGTTCCGCTGGCCTCGGTGGCGCTCGTCCTCGTCATCGCCCTCAACATCGTCTTCCACTGAGATCTCTGCGAGGAGCCACCATGACTCGACCACATCCCCATCCGGTGTTGCTGCACCTGTTCGACATTCGCAACATCGTCGGTGCGTTGCTCGCCATATACGGCGTGCTACTCACCATCGCCGGATTCGTGCCAGCGATCCTCGGCGACCACGACGATTCGGCCGCCGCGACCGACCGCACCGACCTCTACGTCGGCACCGACGCCAACTGGTGGGTGGGGCTCATCCTGCTAGCCATCGGGATCGGCTTCTTCGCATGGGCCTTGCTGCGTCCGTTGCGACCCGAGGTGCCGGCATCCGACGAGGCACCCGCGGCGCCGGAGGGTTAGCTCAACGGGACGGCCGAGAACCGTCCGACTCCCGGAAAATGAGGTTGTCTGTTTCGGCCGATTCATCCGCGGTTAGATTGGACACACAGACGTCAAGGGAGCCACTTCATGACAACCACCATTTCCGCTCAACCCATGTACCAAGTCGTCAACCCGGCGACCGGCGCCGCTGGTGAAGCCTTCGATTTCGACACCGACGCCCAGGTCGAGGCGACGCTGGCCGCCTCCGCCGAGGCATATCGTGCATGGCGGGACGTGCCGATCGCCGAGCGGGCGAAGGTCGTGGCGCGGGTGGGGGAGCTCTTCAAGGAGCACGCCGACCGGCTCGGCGCCATCGCGACCGAGGAGATGGGCAAGCCGCTTCCCGAGGCGGTCGGCGAGGCCGACTTCTGCGGCGACATCTTCGACTACTTCGCCACCGAGGGGCCAGGACTGGCATCCGCGCAGGAGATCAAGACGTTCTCCGCCGGCAAGGCCTACGTGCAGAAGCTCCCGATCGGACCCCTGCTTGGCATCATGCCGTGGAACTATCCCTTCTATCAGATCGCGCGATTCGCTGCGCCAAACCTGGTGTTGGGCAACACGATCCTCCTCAAGCATGCCGAATCCGTGCCGAAGTCGGCGCTGGCCGTCCAGGAACTCATGGACCAGGCCGGGGTGCCGTCGGGCGTGTATCAGAACATCTTCGTGTCATACGCACAGGTGGAGCAGATCATCGGCGACCGCCGCATCGTCGGCGTCTCGTTGACCGGCTCGGAGCGGGCCGGGTCGGTGGTGGCGGCCATCGCCGGCAAGAATCTCAAGAAGTGCGTGCTCGAGCTCGGCGGATCCGACGCGTACGTGGTGCTGGATTCCGATGACGTCAAGGCATCAGCAGACTTGGCGTGGGACACCAGGATTGGGAACACCGGGCAGGCGTGCAATTCGAACAAGCGGATGATCGTCGACAGCGCCATCTACGACGGCTTCGTCGGGCGGCTCGTCGAACGCGCCAAGGACCTGAAGCCGGGTGACCCGGCCGAAGCCGCCGACGGCACCTTCTCGCCGCTGTCGTCGCGCAAGGCCGCCGAGATCTTGCACGAGCAGGTTCAGGACGCCGTTTCCAAGGGCGCGACACTGCACGCCGGCGGCGTTCTTGCCGACGGCCCGGCGGCCTACTACTCGCCTGCGGTGTTGACGGGCATCACCCCCGAGATGCGCGCGTATCGCGAAGAGTTGTTCGGTCCCGTCGCCGTGGTGTATTCCATCACCAGCGACGAGGAGGCGTTGACGCTTGCCAACGACTCCGACTACGGCCTTGGCGGCGCGGTGTTCAGCACCGATCGCGAGCGTGCGGAGAAGATCGCGCAGCGGCTCGAGTCGGGCATGTCGAACGTCAACGCCCCCGCCAACGAAGGTCAAGAGGTGCCCTTCGGCGGCGTGAAGCGCAGCGGGTTCGGGCGTGAGCTGGGGCCGCTGGGGATGGATGAATTCGTCAACAAGCGGCTGTACTACGTCGCCGAGTGACGGCGTTCTCCGGGAGATCGCTTGCGCTGCGAGTGCAGGCGATTTCCCGGAGTAAGAATGCGATTCTCTGCTAGCTGGCGGCGAAGCCGTTGGCGCAGAAGTCCCACACTTCGTCGGCCGAGATGAGCTTGACGGATGCATCATCCGAACCGCTGGATTGCGCGACGAACATCACCGTCTGCATGGTCATCACTGCCATCCGCTTGGGGTCGAGGCCGGGGCGCAGCTTGCCGGCCTCGGAGGCGTCCACCATCAGTTCGGTGAGCAGCACCAACAGCGGTGCATGGGCGATCTTGACCTCGGACGGGTGCGATACCAGCAGGCGCGGCGCGAAGTCGTTGAACAACGGCCGCCTTGCCCCGGGATCCGGACGCGACGACTCGAAGAGCAGCTCGACGGCGATCTTCAGCCGCTCGATGGGATCGGATTTGCCCGCCGTCGCAGCGCGGATCTGATCGGCCGACCGGCTGAGCGCGTCCTCGAACAACGCGAGAAGCAGCTCGTGCTTACCGTCGAACTGCAGGTAGAAGCTTCGCAACGACTGACGCGAGCGGTCGACGACCTCCTGCACGGTGAAGTCCGTGCTGTTCTTTTCGATGATGATCGCCTGGGCCGCGTCGAGGAATCGTTGCACACGTTGCGCGGCACGTAGTTTCGCCGTCTTGATCGACCGTTCGACCGCGCGTTGCTTCCATGCGGGTTCTTCGCTGGGGCTGCTCACCGGCTGCTCGGATGCAGGCCGATTGGGGAGAACATGGATGAACTGTACCGGAGAACGCCTTGGCATTGCGGTCCTAGACCCCCTTGCAGTCACCCTATTTGAGATTAAAACTTCCTCACTGCGAGAATACTATTCTCATTCTCGCCTTTACAGAAGACCTGCGAGAAATGGCGCACTCCACGCTTCCGTCGACACCCCTGATGGGCTTGGACCTGGGTGTCACCCTCGAAGGGACACGACTGCACGGTTCCTCGGAGAACCCGCCGGCGAACCCGGCTGTGTGCAACTGTTTTTCGGTGACTTCTCTGGCGGCTGTAGCCGTCAGCTTCTTTTCACGCCGCTTGGGTGTGAAGGGCCAGTCCAGCCCGCAGGATGTTGCGCGCAGCGTGTTCGTCGGCCTGGGCGCGATGCCCGCACCGTTGGCAGACGAACTCTGCTTGGCTGACACGATTCCCCCGTGCTGCATGTCCACATTTCTCGCAGCCATCGGAGGTGTGCCGGGGGTCGACCTCGATCCATACCCGCCCAGCGTCTTCCGCTTTGGCGCGCAACATAGCGAGGAAACCGCCCCAGCCCGCGTCATAGATGCTTCTGTTCAGCCCGGACTTCGCCCGTGCCTCGTTGGGGAGAAACTGACCGGGCGTGTCGGGGTCGGGCACCGGTTTGGCACGACGAACCATGTTGGCGATCGCCAAATCCTCAACCACCGACAGGTCATAAACCTCAACCAGGCCGCGGGCTTGTTTGTGGTGAAAGTCCTTGCGCTGGTTGGCGATCTTGCGGTGCCGCGCCGCGACCGTTGCCCGCTTGGCCTGACGGTTACGCCCGCCGCGGCGAGCGCGTTGTAGCCGCTGCTGGGCGGCAGTCAGCTTGTCCGCCGCGCGGCGGCCCCAGCGGGGATTGTCGATGTGCTCCATCTCCCGGTTCTTCCGTGAGGCGCGTCTGATGAAGATCGCGCCGATCAGTCAGGAGATGATCCTGAACTTCCTTGGCTTCCACGTGCTGGGTTTGCCGAGGAGCTACTGACGGCCATCGACGGTGATCAGACGGCCAACTCGGGCCCGCCCACAGCCGGCTGACTTCGCCACGGCAGACTCGGGGGACAGCACCAGATGGGAGCGAGATCATGCGTGAAACCGTCATCGTCGAAGCAGTGCGAACCCCCGTCGGCAAACGCAACGGCGGCCTGTCCGACCAGCACGCCGCCGACCTGTCCGCCGTAGTCCTCTCCGAGCTCGCCGAACGCACCGGAATCGATCTCGACGTGATCGACGACGTGGTGTGGGGCTGTGTCTCGCAGGTCGGCGACCAGTCGAGCAACATCGGCCGCTGGGCGGTGCTGGCCGCGGGCTGGCCAGAACACATCCCCGGCACCACGATCAATCGGGCGTGCGGATCGAGCCAGCAGGCACTCGACTTCGCCGTGCAGGGGGTGATGTCCGGCCAGCAGGACGTCGTCGTCGCGGGTGGGGTGGAGGTGATGAGCCGGGTGCCCCTCGGCGCGGCGCGCACCACCGGTATGCCGTACGGACCGAAAGTCCTTGCCCGGTATGATGATTTCGCGTTCAACCAGGGCATCTCGGCTGAGATGATCGCCAAGAAGTGGAACCTGTCCCGGACCCGTCTCGACGAGTACTCCGCGCAGTCACACGAACGGGCCGCCGCCGCGCAGGACGCGGGAGCCTTCATCGACCAGATCGTCCCGGTCTTCACCGCGGGTGACGTGGTGACGACCGACGAGGGCATCCGTCGCGGCACCACCGTCGAGAAGCTCGCCGGGCTCAAGCCTGCCTTCGCCGACGACGGCGTCATCCACGCAGGCAACTCATCGCAGATCTCCGACGGTGCCGCCGCGCTGTTGGTGATGACGACCGAGAACGCGGTTCAACTGGGTCTGACGCCGCTGGTCCGCTACCGCGCAGGCGCGGTCACCGGTGCCGACCCGGTGCTCATGCTCACCGGTCCCATCCCCGCCACCGAGAAGGTGCTGCACAAGTCGGGCGTTGGCATCGACGAGATCGGCGTATTCGAGGTCAACGAGGCATTCGCGCCGGTGCCGTTGGCCTGGCTGGCCGAGACCGGCGCCGACGAGGCACGGCTCAACCCGCTGGGCGGGGCGATCGCGCTCGGCCATCCGCTCGGCGCCTCTGGCGCGGTGCTGATGACCCGGATGATTCACCACATGCGCGACAACGGAATTCGCTATGGCCTGCAGACCATGTGCGAGGGTGGCGGCACCGCCAACGCCACGCTCGTCGAGCTCATGAGCTAGCTCGACCGTAGAGAACCTTCGAAAGGAGGCGCCATGCGCCGCGATCTGTTCACCGAGGACCACGAGGCGTTCCGCGAGCTCGCCCGCGACTTCGTCGACAAGGAGGTGGTTCCGCACTATCCCGAGTGGGAGAAGGGCGGACGGATGCCCCGCGAGGTGTTCAAGCAGATGGGCGAGCTCGGCATGCTCGGCGTGGCGATCCCCGAGGAGTACGGCGGTGGCGGCATGCCCGACTACCGCTACAACGTCGTCATGCAGGAGGAGGCTGCGCGCGCACTGGTCACACTCTCCACGGTCCGCACCCAGCTCGAGGTGATCCTGCCGTACTTCCTGCACTACGCGAACGCCGAACAGCGCCAACGCTGGTTCCCTGGCCTCGCCGCGGGGACGCTGCTCACGGCCATCGCGATGACCGAGCCAGGAACCGGTTCGGACCTGGCGGGCATGCGCACCACCGCGGTGCGTGACGGCGACGACTTCATCATCAACGGATCCAAGACCTTCATCACCGGCGGCATGCAGGCCGACCTGGTGATCGTGGTCGCCCGCACATCCACCGATGCCGACAACCGTCGCAAGGGACTCACGTTGTTCGTGGTCGAGGACGGCATGGCGGGCTTCACCCGCGGTCGCGAGCTGGAGAAGATGGGCTGCAAGGTCCAGGACACCGCCGAACTGTCGTTCGTCGACGTACGCGTGCCTGCGGCCAACCTGCTTGGCGAGGAGGGCGAGGCGTTCGGCTACCTCGGCCACAACCTCCCGCAGGAACGCCTCACCGTGGCCGTCGGGTCGGTCTCTCAGGCACGGTCTGCGATCATTGCGGCGATCGAGTACACCAAGGGCCGCAAGGCATTCGGCACACCTGTCTCGTCATTCCAGAACACCAAGTTCGAACTCGCCGCGTGCTCGACGGAGGTCGAGGCGGCCCAGGCGATGCTGGACAGGGCAGTCAGCCTGCACGTCGAGGGTGAGCTCTCGCCCGCCGACGCCGCACGGGTGAAGTTGTTCTGCACCGAGATGCAGCAGCGCGTGATCGATCGCTGCCTGCAGCTCTTCGGCGGCTACGGCTACATGATGGAGTACCCGATCGCGCGGCTGTACACGGATGCCAGGGTGGCGCGCATCTACGCAGGCACCAGCGAGGTCATGAAGGTGATCATCGCCAAGTCGCTCGGCCTCTAGCGGGGGTGGTCCATCGACGTCAGAGCGGCGTCCGCCGCGGTGAAGACGACGCCCTCGCCACCTGGCCGCTGCCCACCGGGCCGAGGTGCACTATCGCATCAGAATAGGTCTCGAATACGGGACGGGCCCTTGCGACGACGTCCGCGTCTCCGCCGACCATGACGAGCAGCGCGCTATCGGACGCTGCCTGCGCTCCGCCGTTGACCGGTGCGTCGATCACCGAAATGCCCTTGTCCGCAACCCCCTTGGCGATCTCCCGGCAGGTGTCGGGATGCACGGTGCTGTGGATGGCGACGACGCCGCCCGGCGCCAGCCCCGCCAGCACGCCGCTATCGCCTTCGAGGACGTGCTTGACGTCGTCGTCGCCGACGACGACGCACAGGCAGACCAGATCGCTCGCCGCGCCATCGGCGCGCCCTGCCTGCCAAGTCCGATGAAACCGACGCGCATCAACCCGCCTCCACGTCGACATCCGTGCCCTCGTAGGCGATCACGCATTCTTCGACGAACGACAGCACGTGCTGGTGGTAGGCATCCGCCGTCAGACCGACGCTGAGGTTGTGCCCACCGCCTGCCACCTCGTTGACCACGACACGGGGTGAGGCCGTGAATAGTGCCGCTACGTCGGCGCTGGCCGCAGGCGACGACTCCCAAACGCTTTCGTGCTCGGCGACGCTGAACTCGACCGGCACCCGTACCCTGGCCGCGATCGCCGGGAAGTCCCGCTGCGCCCAGTTCGACGTCGACTCGACCTCGTAGTCGGCGCGGGGTGCCGACAGCCCACCGGTCAACACCTCGGGCGGATAGAGGTTGGTGGGCTGCCACAGCAGATCGCGCAGCCCATCGGGGCGCTTCGTGGTGGTTGCCTGGCTGAGAACGGCTTTCGCGCCTGCTTGGAAGGTCAGCCCGGTACCGGCCAGCTCGATGCCGAGCACGTCGGTGCCGCGGTCGTCGACCGCCACCCGCATGGCGAGTTCGCAGCCAGCCGAGTGCGCGAAGACGAACACTCCCGCCCCGCGGCCACCCGGCGGGGCGATCTTGTCGACCGCGCCGACGGCCAACTCGACGCGTCGTTCGGGCGCCATCAGCTCGTCCTGGTACAGCGCCGACGCGCCGTAGCCCGGTCGGTCAAGGGCGATCGCGGTGAATCCCAAAGATGCGGCACTGCGCAGCAACGAGAATCGCGGGTGGCCGGGACAGTCGAAGTACACCGCGGACGTGCCACCGCCGTGGATCGCAACGATGACGGCACGTGGATCGGGCACCTCGGCCACCAGCCCGGACATCGGTACGGCGCCGACCATCACCACCCGGGGGTGTGGGGTTGCGGTGCTCATGGGGTGCTCACGAACCGGTCCGCAGCAGTATCGCTTCACTCGGCGTCAATCCCGGCACGTCGGACAAATTGGCTCCCTGGTTTGCTAAGGCGTTGCGCCGTTGGCGATGTGGGGCATCGTCGACACCGTGCGATCACGGCATCCTGATCCGATTGAAACACGACGCCGGTGCCGATCGACGACGTACAGCCCAGTCATCGAGCGACAAGTGCTCGTTTGCGTGATTAGCGCACGTCACGAGGCTGCCTTCGGTACTGAGAATAGCATTCTCGATGACGAGAATAGATACGTCAGATGGAGTAATTCTGGGGCGTCCGGACCCTGGCAAAGGCGCCGCGAACAAAAGTTGCCTCAACACCCACAGCCCATATGACTAGGCCATCTACGCTTCCTTGTGTTCTCGACCATCGAATGTATGATTCGCGAAGAATGAGAATGATATTTCCAGTACAGCGAAGGAGTGTGGATGTCGGCGTCGTCGACGAGCACGAGTGGCGGGCACGCGGATATGGGTTCCGACTCGTCTCGGACGGCGTTGCCGGAAGCGCGACCCGCAATGCCTCCGGCACCTGGTACTGGGAGGCCGACCTGAATCGCACTGGCGCACATCATTGTTGGCGCGACAGTCAATGCCAGCCGTAACCATGCCGGCCGTAACCATCCTGGAAGGACCCGGAACCGATGGCAGTTAAGGGGCCGGAGCGCTGGTCCACGGGGATTGTGCTGCCCAACGGACTGGCGGGGACGATGGGCGCGGTCGGCGGCTTGTTCTCGATGGGGTTGGACGCGGTGAGGTTCGTGTTCGTGCGGCCGTTTCAGTGGCGGGAGTTTCTGGAGCAGTCGTGGTTCGTGGCGCGGGTGTCGTTGGCGCCGACGCTGTTGGTGGCGATTCCGTTCACGGTCCTGGTGTCGTTCACGTTGAACATCCTGTTGCGCGAGTTGGGGGCGGCGGATCTGTCGGGGGCTGGTGCGGCGTTCGGTGCGGTCACCCAGGTGGGCCCGGTCGTGACGGTGCTAATCGTGGCGGGTGCGGGGGCGACGGCGATGTGTGCCGATCTGGGGTCGCGCACGATCCGCGAGGAGATCGACGCGCTGGAAGTCTTGGGCATCAACCCGGTGCAGCGCTTGGTGGCGCCGCGGATGTTGGCGTCGGGTTTGGTCGCGCTGCTGCTGAACAGCCTGGTGGTGATCATCGGGATTCTGGGCGGCTACGTGTTCTCGGTGTTCGTCCAGGACGTCAATCCTGGTGCGTTCGCTGCCGGGATCACGCTGTTGACCGGGGTGCCCGAGGTGATCATCTCGTGTGTGAAGGCGGCGCTGTTCGGGCTGATCGCCGGCTTGGTGGCGTGCTATCGGGGGTTGACGATCTCCGGTGGCGGGGCCAAGGCGGTGGGTAACGCGGTCAACGAGACGGTGGTGTACGCGTTCATGGCGTTGTTCGTGATCAACGTGGTCGTCACGGCCATCGGCATCCGATTGACCACGGGCTAAGCGGCATGGGCACATTGGCGACGTTGCGGGGCGCCTATCCGCGGTTCACCCGACAGTTCGGCAAACCTGTCGGGGTGTTGTCCCGGATCGGCGATCACACCTTGTTCTACGGTCGTGCGTTGGGCGGGGTGCCGCACGCGATGATCCACTTCCGCACGGAGGTCATCCGGCTGATCGCCGAGATCTCCATGGGCGCAGGTACGTTGGCGATGATCGGCGGCACCGTGGTGATCGTCGGATTCCTCACCCTGGCCACCGGCGGCGTACTGGCGATCCAGGGGTACAGCTCACTGGGCAACATCGGCATCGAAGCGCTCACCGGCTTCTTGGCCGCGTTCATCAACGTGCGCGTCGCCGCCCCAGTGGTGGCAGGCATCGGGTTGGCGGCCACGTTCGGTGCCGGGGTGACCGCGCAACTGGGGGCGATGCGGATCAACGAGGAGATCGATGCCCTCGAGTCCATGGCGATCCGTCCGATCGAATACCTGGTGAGTACACGGATCGTGGCGGGAATGATCGCGATTACCCCGCTGTACGCGATCGCGGTGATCCTGTCGTTCCTCGCCTCGCAGTTCACCACCGTGGTGTTGTTCGGCCAGTCCGCTGGTCTGTACGACCACTACTTCAACACCTTCCTCAACCCGATCGACCTGCTGTGGTCGTTCCTGCAGGCGGTGCTGATGGCGTTGGCCGTCCTGTTGATCCACACCTACTTCGGCTACTTCGCGACGGGCGGCCCATCGGGTGTCGGCGCTGCGGTGGGCAACGCCGTCCGGACCTCACTGGTCGTCGTGGTCTCGGTGACACTGTTGGTGTCGCTGTCGATCTACGGCGCCAATGGCAACTTCAACCTTTCGGGATAGGGAGAAGACTTGACTAGGAACTTCGGTCCCGGCCCGGCCGAGAGATCCGAGACCGCCAGCGCGGCAACGCCGTTGGCGGCGTCGTCGGGACGCCATTTCGGAGTGAGCACCTACGCACGGCCACTGGCGGGTTTCGGCCTGGTGGCGGCCATAGTGTTGATCCTCGCACTGGCGGTCGCCCTGTTCCGGGGCGACTTCACCAAGACCGTGCCCGTCACGGTGATCGCGGATCGCGCAGGCCTCGTGATGAACCCCGATGCCAAGGTCAAGATGAACGGCGTCGAGGTCGGCAAGGTCTCCTCCATCGATTACCAGCCGGACGGGACTGCCGCTCTGCGCCTCGCGATGGATCCAACTGCGCTGCCCCTGATTCCAGGGAACGTCAAGGCGGACATCGCATCATCGACGGTCTTCGGCAGCAAGTTCGTTCAACTGCAGGCACCGCCGGACCCGTCTGGGCAGCCGCTGCGCGAGGGGCAGGTGCTGCGCGGCGAACACGTCACCGTCGAGATCAACACCGTGTTCCAGCAGCTGGTCTCCGTGCTGTCGAAGATCGACCCCGCCAAGCTCAACGAGACGCTCGGAGCCATCTCCTCGGCAGTCGGCGGCCGCGGCGAGAAGTTCGGCCAGACGCTGACCGACTTCAACGCCCTGCTGGCCAAGATCGAGCCGAGCCTGCCGAATCTCGCGCGGGACATCGAAAGTGCGGTGCCGGTGCTCAACGCCTATGGCGACGCGGCACCCGATCTGATCAGGACGGTCGACAACTCGACTCGGGTGAGCCAGACCATCGTCGACCAACAGCAACAGCTGGACGAATTCCTGGTCAGCGCAATCGGTTTGGCCGACGTAGGCAATGACGTGGTCGGCGGCAACCGCCAAGCCATCACCGACGTCATGCACCTGCTGGTGCCCACGACTGACTTGCTGAACAAGTACCACGAGACCTTGTACTGCGCTATCGGGGGCCTTGGGCAGTTCACCAAGTCGCCGCCGCTGCCATTGCCGGGCGTCGTGGTGTCCTCCAGTTTCAACCTGGGCATCGAACGCTACCGCTACCCGAAGGACCTGCCGAAGGTCGCCGCAAAGGGCCGCCCGTACTGCCAGGAACTGGGGCTGCCCGTCGTGCCACCAGAATGGAACCCGCCGTCCATCATCGGCGACAGCGGTTCCAATCCCTGGCAATACGGCAACCGGGGCATCGTGCTCAACTCCGACGGGCTCAAGCAGTTCCTGTTCGGGCCCATCGACGGCCCGGCGCGCAACTCCGCACAAGTTGGAGAGCCAGGATGACCGGCTCGCGGAGCATGATCGTCAAGTTCGGGATCTTCGCCGTGGTGATGGTGCTGCTCACGGTGTTCCTCTTCTTCACCTTCGCGCAGGTTCGGACCGGATCGACGAACGGCTACTCCGCAGTGTTCGCCGACGCGTCACGGCTGAAGACGGGCGATACCGTCCGAATCGCAGGCATCAGGGTCGGCACCGTGAGGGACGTCGCGTTGCAGTCCGACAAGAACGTGATCGTCGACTTCGACGCGGACCGCAACATCGTGCTCACCACCGGCACCAAGGCGGCGGTGCGATACCTCAACCTGGTCGGTGACCGCTACCTGGAGTTGGTGGACGGGCCGGGATCGACGCGGGTGATGCCTGCGGGTGCACAGATCCCGAAGGACCGCACCGCCCCCGCTCTCGACCTCGACCTTCTGCTCGGTGGGCTGAAGCCGGTCATTCAGGGGTTGAACCCGGAAGACGTCAACGCGTTGAGCGCCTCGCTCATCCAGGTGCTGCAGGGTGAGGGCGGGACGCTGGAATCGTTGCTCTCCAAGACCTCGTCATTCTCCAATTCGATTGCCGACAACAACGAAGTCGTCGGTCAACTCATCGAGAACCTCAAGAACACCTTGGACACGCTGTCCAAGAACGGCGACGAATTCTCCGGCGCCATCGATCGCCTGGAGCAGTTGATCACCGGGCTGTCGAAGGATGGTGACCCAATCGGGCATGCCATCGTCTCGCTCAGCAACGGCACCGCGTCACTCTCCGATCTGCTCACCGAGGCCAGGGGGCCGTTGGCTGGCACGGTGGACCAGCTGAACCGTCTCGCCCCGCTGCTCGACGATGACAAGGACCGCCTGTCCGCCGCACTCGAACGGGCACCGAACAACTACCGCAAGCTCGCACGACTCGGCGCCTACGGCAGCTTCATCCAGTACTACATCTGTGGAATCTCCTTCCGCGCCAGCGACCTTCAGGGGCGCACAGTGCAGTTCCCCTGGATCAAGCAAGAGACCGGAAGGTGCGCTGAAGACTCATGATCAAGTACCGCGGGTCTCAACTCATCAGGGCAGGCTTCATCGGCGTCGTCCTGATCGTCCTGGTCATCGCCGTCGGACTGCAGCCCGAGCGGATCCTGCACTGGGCGACCTCCGTCCGCTACCAGGCGTTGTTCGCCGAAGCGGGTGGCCTCGACGTCGGTAACGAGGTGACGATCTCCGGTATCAAAGTCGGTGCGGTGTCCACTATTTCGCTGCAGAATGGCGACGCGCTGGTCAGATTCACCCTGGAGGGCAGGTACCCGCTCGGCACCGAGACCACCGCGCACATCAGGACCGGCACACTGCTGGGCGAGCGCGTGGTGACACTGGACTCGGCAGGCGACGCCACGATGAACCCGGGGGAGACCATCCCGGTCTCGCACACCTCGTCGCCATACTCGCTGACCGATGCGGTGAGCGAGGTGACGTCCAACACCGCCGCGACGGACACGGGTCAGCTCAACCAGTCCCTCGACACGTTGTCGCAGACCCTCGATCAGATCGCGCCGCAACTGGGGCCGACCTTCGACGGGCTGGCCCGGTTCTCGAAGTCGTTGAACGACCGCAACGCCGGCCTTGGCGAGCTGCTCCGGACGGCAGGCGACGTCACTGGCGTGCTGTCGGCGCGCAGCGCACAGGTGAACACGTTGATCCTCAACGCCAACGACTTGATCGGGGTCCTCGACGACAGGCGCCATGCGATCGTCGGGCTACTGGCGAGCACCTCGGCCATGTCGCGGCAGTTGTCCGGCCTGGTAGCCGACAACGAAGCCGAGTTGGCGCCGACACTGAAGCGGCTCAACGACGTCAACGCCATGCTGGAGAAGAACCGCGACAACATCGCCGAGGCGATTCCGGGCTTCGCCAAATTCACGCTCACTCAAGGCGAGACGGTGTCCAACGGCGCGTACTACAACGCGTACATCCCCAACATCCAGCCGTCTCAGCTGTTTCAGCCGTTCTTCGACTACGCCTTCGGGTTCAGGCGGGGCGTCGACGCCGGACAGCCGCCAGACAATGCCGGCCCTCGCGCCGAGTTGCCGTTCCCGGTCAACGGAATCCCTCAGCCAGGAGATCTGCCACCACGATGAGGAAACGACTAATCACCGCTGCAGCGGTCGCCTTGGCCGTGGCGCTCGTTGCGGGCGCGGCCTTCCTTGTCCGTCAGGTGTTCTTCGGGCCGACCAAGATCTCGGCGTTGTTCTCCACGGCCACGTCGATCTACCCCGGCGACGAGGTGCGGGTCGCGGGCGTGAGAGTCGGCAAGATCGAGGCCATCGAGCCGCTGGGAACGCACGCCAAGATCGTCATGAGCCTCGACCATGGCATCTCGATTCCGATCGATGCCAAGGCAGTCATCGTCGCCCAGAACCTGATCTCGGCGCGCTACGTGCAGCTCACGCCGTCGTATCGGAACCAGGGCCCGACGATGGCCGACGGTGCCGAGATTCCATCCGATCGGACCGCAGTACCCGTCGAATGGGACGAGGTCAAGACCCAGTTGATGCGCCTGGCAACCGAATTGGGTCCCAAGAGTGATGTGTCGGGCACGTCGGTCGGACGGTTCATCGACAGCGCCGCCAACGCGATGGACGGAAATGGTGCGAAGCTGCGCCAGACGCTGGCCGAACTTTCCGGCGTGGCACGGATACTCGCCGATGGCAGCAGCAACATCGTCGACGTCATCAAGAACCTGGCGACCTTCGTGACGGCGCTGCGAGACAGCAACACCCAGATCGTGCAGTTCAACAATCGGCTGGCAACGCTGACCAGCGTGGTGGACGACAGTCGTTCTTCGCTCGACGGAGTACTGGACAACCTGTCGGTCGCCATCGTCGACGTCCAGCGATTCGTCTCGGGCACGCGCGCGCAGACCTCCGAACAGATTCGCAGCCTCGGCAGCGTGACCCAGAACCTCGTCGAACACAAGACATCCCTGGAGAACTTGCTGCACCTCGCACCGAACTCCATTGCCAATACCGAGAACATCTACAACCCGACCAGCGGAGCGGTGAACGGCGGGTTCGTGCTCAACAACTTCTCGAATCCCGTGTGGTTCGTCTGCGGCATGATCGGCGGCATCGAGAACACCACCGCGCCCGAGACCGCGAAGTTGTGCGAGCAATACCTGGGCCCCGCGCTGCGGTTGCTCAGCGTGAACAATCTCCTGCCGTTCCCGGTCAACGCGTACCTGATGCCGTCGGCCGACCCTGACAAGATCATCTATACCGATCCGAAGCTGGCACCCGGCGGTGAAGGAGCGGGCGATCCACCGGAGCCGCCCCCCGCGGTATCGGCGTACACGGGACTCGGCGACAACGTGCCACCGTTCGGATACGGCGCTCCGCCTCTCATCGCCCCGGGTCCCAATTCGCCTCAGCGAGAAGTAGCCGGGGATCCGTTGCCGCCGTTGTTCCCCCGCGCACCGATCCCCAACTGGCCCCAAGTGGACGTAAACGGCATGCTCCTTCCCGGAGGGGTGGCCCCAGGTCCACCGTCAGGTCCGCCGGTTCCGCCACCACCCCCGGCCGGTAACTCACTCAATGGCCAGCCGCTGCCCGCCGAAGCTGGAGGGACGCCATGAGCACGATGACGAACACTGTGCGACGGTTCGTCGTCATCGGTTCCTGTGTCGCGATGACGGTGACGGGCTGCGCGTTTCAGGGTCTGAACTCCCTGCCGTTGCCTGGTGCGGTGGGGCGTGGCTCGGATGCCACCATCTACCACGTCGAAGTCGCCAACATCGCTACGCTCGAATCGAATTCGCCGGTGATGATGAACGACGTGGTGGTCGGCAGTGTGGGCAGGATGGACGTCAAGGACTGGCATGCCAACGTCGAGATCAGGGTGAAGCCCGGCGTGGTGGTGCCTGCGAACGCGGTAGCCTCCGTGGGCCAGACCAGCTTGTTGGGCTCGATGCACCTGGCGCTCAACCCGCCCGTTGGTGAGCAACCCAGCGGCACGTTGGCGCCCGGTTCGACGCTGAGCCTGAATGAGTCGTCGACCTATCCGTCGACCGAACAGACGCTTTCGTCGCTGTCGACGATCGTCAACGGCGGCGGGCTTGGCCAGATCGGCGACGTCATCCACAGCTTCAACCTGACGCTGTCCGGCCGCGAGCCGCAGATCCGCGAACTGCTCACCCGGCTGGACGACTTCGTCGGCGTACTCGATGCCCAGCACGACGACATCATCGCGGCCATCGAGCAATTGAACCGGGTCGCGAGCACGTTCGCCGGGCAGCGCGACGTCATCGAGCGAGCGCTCAAGAGGATTCCGCCCGCACTCGACACGCTCATCCAGGAGCGGCCACGGATCACCACCGCACTCGAGCGGCTCGGCGACTTCAGCGACACCGCAACCCAACTCGTCAACGACACCCAAGCAGATCTGGTGCGCAACCTGGCCAACCTCGAGCCTGCGCTCAAGTCGCTCAGCGACGTCGGGCCCGATCTGGGCCGATCGCTCGCGTACGCCACCACCTTCCCATACAGCCAGTCGCTCATCGACCGCGCGATCAAGGGCGACTACATGAACCTGTTCGTCATTCTCGATCTCACCTACCCACGGCTCAAGCGCACGCTGTTCGCCGGCACCCGCTGGGGACAAGAGGACGCCAAACTCGTACCGGCGCCGGGCGATCCCTGGTATCTGAACTACTCGTACGACCCACTGAAGCTTGCAGGCACGGGACCGCCGCCGGCCGCACCCGATGCCCTGGGCGTGCTGGACGAGACACCGCCTCCGTCCGGGCCGCTACCGCTGGTGACCGAGCCGGTGCTTCCGATTTCACCGCCGCCGGCGCCCATGGGAGCCCCGGCTCCGGTTGACCTGTCGGCGTCGCAGATCTTCGCCGGTCCGTACGGCGTCGCGCCCGCACCAGGAGGTGGCAACTGATGTTGACGCGATTTGTCCGCATTCAATTGATCCTCTTCACGATCGCGTCGGTGATCGGCGTTGCCGTGATGCTGTTCGGCTACATCCAGGTGCAGACCCTGCGCGGCCTCGGCCGCATCGAAGTGACACTCGAACTGCCCGCCACCGGCGGCCTGTACCGCTTCGGCAACGTCACCTACCGTGGTGTCGAGGTCGGCAAGGTCACGGACGTGAAGCTGACCGACGCGGGTGCCGAGGCCACGCTGACACTGGACACCTCGCCGAAGATCCCGAGCGACCTGCAGGCCAACGTGCTCAGCGTATCGGCCATCGGCGAGCAGTACGTGGACCTGCGGCCAAGGACCGACTCGGGTCCTTTCCTGGTCGACGGTTCGGTGATCTCGGTGCAGGACACCACGATTCCGCAGGCGGTCGGACCGATGCTGGATCAGCTGAGCACGCTGGTGGACAGCTTCCCGAAGGAGAAGCTGAGCCAGCTTCTCGACGAGGCGTACACGGCGTTCAACGGCGCGGGTTACGACTTCGGGTCACTCCTCGACTCCGGCAGCAAGCTGACGGCCGACACCAACTCGGTGTCGGATCAGTTGAAATCGCTCATCGACGACAGTGGGCCTCTTCTGGATACCCAGGCGCAGACCACCGATTCGATCCGCACCTGGGCGCGCAGCCTGGCCGGCATCACCGAGCAGGTGGCGAACAACGACCCGCAGGTGCGCACCATCCTGGAGCGTGGGCCAGGGTTCGCCCAGGAGGTGTCTGGACTGCTGACCGACCTCAAGCCCACCCTGCCGGTGCTGCTGGCGAACCTCACCACGCTCGGCCAGACGCTGGTCACCTACAACCCGTCGTTGGAGCAGACCCTGTTGCTGTTCCCCGGATACATTGCGGCACAGCAGGCGTTCGGCTTGCCGCAGAACAACCCCACTGGTTTGGCGTCGGGTGACTTCACCCTGACCCTGGGTGACCCACCGCCGTGCACAGTGGGCTTCCTGCCGCCCTCGCAGTGGCGTAACCCAGCGGACACCACCGTGATCGACACGCCGGACGGGCTGTACTGCAAGCTGCCGCAGGACTCGCCGATCTCGGTACGCGGGGCACGCAACTTTCCGTGCATGGGCCATCCAGGGAAGCGCGCGCCGACGGTCGAGATCTGCGACAGCGACAAGCCGTTCGAGCCATTGGCTACGCGCCAGCACGTGTTGGGTCCATACCCGTTCGATCCGAACCTGGTGTCACAGGGCATCCCACCCGACGACCGGGTGGACTTCAGCGACCGGCTCTATGCGCCGGTCGAGGGCACGCCGCTGCCGCCGGGTGCCGTGCCCGCGGGCACACCTCCGGACGGACCGCCGCCGCCGGCAGCTGCACTACTGGCGCCGCCTCCTCCCGGGAACTCACTGAACGGGCAACCGATCGAAGCACAGCCGCCGGCCGAGCCCCCGCCACCTGTCGACGGTGCGGTGCCCGCGGCGCCGAGTGCCTACAGCGGGAACCCGTCGCGGGGCACGGTCGCCGTCGCGCATTACGACCCGGCCACCGGCAAGTACATGACGCCCGACGGTCGCCTGGAGCAGCAGACGAATCTGATTGCGGGAGCGGCGCCGAAGTCGTGGCAGGACCTGCTGCCGACCTGACGTGACACGGCCGTGCCCAGATCGGGCACGGCCGTTGTGCGTCGACGCCTTAGATCTTCGTGAGTTTCAGTGGCAGCCGGATGACGAGCGGGCGGTTGACGCCACACGAACCGCTGTCAGTTGTCGTCTCGTCCCAGCCCGTCATCAAGGTGGTGCTGGTGGCATCGACCATGGAGTTGAGGGGGTCGGTGCCCCAGAAGATCAACTGCTGGTGGCCGGTGGCCGGTGGGCCTTGGGGACAGGGTGCCCAGTTGGGGATGTCGTGTTTGAGGATCCACCGGTCCGCGTCGAATCTGATTGGCGCGCTCCAGCCTTGGTCGCTGGTCACCTGTCCGGTGCATTCCCAAGGGCTAGTGCAACTCGTCGACACCGTCCAGGTCGCCTGGACGGTCTTCTCGGACATGAAGACGTCGCCGGTCTTGGCCCAGTCACCGTTCGACAGCACTGAGTAGGTGCCGTTCATCTCGATGCCGTAGGCGGCGTTGGCCGGTGGGGCGATGCCGATGGCGGCTGCCGTCGTCATCACTGCCGCCGCGCCTGTGAACACCCGCATGCCAGTCACCGCTTCTCCAGCAGACGTCATTCTGTGAGTCTAGTGCCTCGCAAAGCAGTGTTCGCTAAAAAGGAGAACATAATTATCGCCTGTGAGAGAGTGAGTGTGTGCGTTCACTGGTTGCTGCCCTAGCGGTCCTGCCCGCCGCTCTGCTGCTGGCCTCGCCTGCCGCGGCGGACGAGGCCGAGTGCAATGACCCCAATTGCACCCCTGGCATTGCTCCGAACATCGTCCTTGGCTCCTACTGCGACAACACCACGTACTACTCGTTCGGCGTGACGTCGTGGGGGCGGCTGGTGTTCTGTGGCTCGCCGCGCCGCTACGAACCGCGATGGTTCCGGTCGCCGGAGATGCACGGCGTCAAGGACGAGAACGCCCTCTGCCCGGCGTTGGAGGGCGAGGTCGCCCAGGCGCCCGACGGACTGTTCCTGACCTGCGTCGCCCAGAACGGCGCGGCCACATGGGAGCGCGGCGACCTCTGAGCCGCGAGGTCCGCACTGGCACAGTCGAAGTCAATGAGTGGCGCTACCAGTTCCGCAGCGAGCAGAGCGCTCCCTTTGGGCCCTGGTTGGTGACTGCCACCTGACCGTCGATGGCGATGACGCAGTGGAAGTTCGGGGTCTGCGGGGACTGCATGCTGGTGGCCGTCACCATGGCCCACTGATCGGGGTTGGCCAACGTGACGTCCAATGTCCACATGCTGTCCGGCCCGAGGTTGGCCTCCACGTTGGGGCTGAAGACATATGGATTGTGGCTGTACTCGGCGAATGACGGCGGGTCGACGTCGCGGTAGTAGATCTCGGCGTTGGGGAACGGACGCTCGGTGAAGACGGTGTACTTCACGTGATGGAGTACCGGTTCGTCAGCCGTGGCCACCGGTGCGCCGGCCGCGAGGCAGCCGAGCACCATCGCTGCGACCGGCAGGATTGTCACCAGCGTGCCACGCGACCTCGGAAACATTATTTTCAGATACTAGAACAATATTTGCGACTAGTGGGCGGTAACGGGCGAGGACGCGGTCGGCGGCCCAATTCAGAAACGCGTCAAGGCGAACGTCCACGTGTTGACCCCGGGCGGGCCGTTGGAGCAGCCCACGTCGTAGGCCGATTCGATCGTCCCCGCCAGGCTGATCGCATCCCATGACCACGTTTCGCGTGCGGGCAGCGCCTGGCCGAAGCACCGCAGGCCGTCGGGTACGTCGGTGACCAACGTGTAGCGGCCGTTGGCCAGTATCGCTTCGCCGTTGTAGTACGCGCCGAAACGCGGACTTGGCCGCGCCCGCACTTGAAAACAACCGGGTCTCGTCTCCGTGCACGTGGTGACGAACCATATCCACGACGCATCGGTGTACCGGTTGGTGAGCACTTGGTAGTTGCCGAGCGTCATGTCGGCTTCGGCCGCCGGTGCCATCGCCACCGCGGCTGCCGCGAGCGCCGTGCCCAAGGCCAAGAGTTTCATCCGCTCGCTCTCCGTTCGCCGCCATCAGAATCAGCTCCGCACGCGGCACGTGCTATGAGCATCATACGGTTCGGAAACAACATTCTCCGAAACTGCACAATCGGATTACTGGCGAAGCTCGGCGCTCATCCTTGTTCGTCGAGGTCTACGGCACAGGCCCGTTCGTGCACGGTGCAGTTCAGGGACTGGGGCGTCAGAAGCTCGATCCGTCGGCCGGCAGCTGATCCCGGGCCTAGTTGTGGACGACCGGCCGCGCTAAGCGCCTGCTCAGATCAGATCAGCATTTCCACAGGCAACAGAGCTACGTGAACCTATTTACACATGGGGTATCGTCGGCGAATACCGAAAACTGAAAATGCCATTCTCACCATGCGCAGTGCTTCACGGATAGACAGGAGGTCGCATGTCGCCTAGCCAGCGAACCTCGTCGGTGCTCAACGGCGATGCCAGGGATCACCCGAGCGACATCGACATTGACAAGGCAACCACCCGCGACGAGGCTCTCGCACTGGCCGACGAGGCCGAGGCCGAGGCGGAGGCCGCCGAAGCCGAGGCCATCGCCGCCGCCGCCCGCGCCAGGGCGCGAGCCATCCGGCTGCGAAGGCAGGCGAGGGTGGCCGCAGAAGCGGCGACCGTCGCCGAGCCGGCCGAGATCGAGGAGACCGCAGCCGTCGAACTCGACGAGCCGACGGCACCCGACATCGCCGACGACGTCGTCGCGGAGACCGTCTCCAACAACGGCGATTCCGATGCCGACGAGCCCGAGTCCCAGCCCGACGATGTCGACGAGAACCCCGGTCGGCGCCGTCGGTTCAAGCGACCCGGACTGAAGGCAATCGCCGCGGCTTTGGTGATCGTGCTGTCGCTTGGGCTGCTGGGCGTCAGCGGATGGATGATGTGGCAACACCACCAGACCGTCGCTGAGCAGCAACGTTCGGCGGAGTTCGCCGCCGCCGCGCGGCAGGGTGTCGTGACGTTGATGTCGCTGAACTTCAGTCACGCCAAGGATGACGTGCAGCGCATCATTGACAACACCACGGGCGACTTCAAGAAGGACTTCGAGGGTCAGGCCGGTGACTTCACCAAGGTGGCTCAGGACTCGAAGGTGATCACCGAGGCCACCGTGAACTCCACCGCCGTGCAGTCGATGACCAGGGACACCGCCACCGTCCTGGTGGCCGTGACCACCCGCGTGTCCAACGTGGCCAGCAAGGAGCAGGGTCCCCGGTCCTGGCGGCTCAGCGTGGACGTGGCCCGCGATGGCGGCCAAATCAAGCTGGCGAAAGTCGAGTTCGTGCCGTGACCATCGAAGTGACCGACGACGTGACCGACGACGTGACCGCCGAAGTGACCGACGACGACACCAGTGCTGAGGACGAAGCCGAGGACGTCGACGAGACACCGCCACGCCGCCCGGTACTCAAGCGCCTGCTGGTGCCGATAGTGCTTGCGGTGCTGCTCCTCGGCTCTGCCGGGCTGGCCTCTTGGGCGTACCTGACCCAGTTCCGTCCCGACCAGCAGACCGACACCGCCGTGGCCGCCGAAACGATCAAGGCGGCCTCCGACGGAACCGTCGCGCTGCTGTCGTACACGCCGGAGACTCTGGACAAGGACTTCGCCACCGCCAAGGCGCACCTCACCGGGGACTTCCTGGACTACTACACGAAGTTCACCACGGACGTCGTCACCCCAGCGGCGAAGCAGAAGTCGGTCAAGACGTCGGCGGCGGTCGTCCGTGCAGCGGTCGCCGAGTTGAAGCCCGACTCGGCGATGGTGCTGGTCTTCCTGAACCAGTCCACCACCAGCAAGGAGAACGTCGACGGCTCGTTCACCGCGAGCGCAGTAAAGGTGAGTCTGACCAAGGTGAACGGCGCCTGGCTGATCTCGGCATTCGACCCCGTGTAACCCCGGCGTCGGCCTCCTCGGGGCGCTGGTTGCAGAATCGCACCATGGCACCTTCGTCGAAGCCCGCCGACCTCGTCCTATCGGGCGGCGGCGTCAAGGGCGTCGGTCTGGTGGGTGCGGTCGTCGCATTGATGGACGCCGGTTACCGGCCGCAGCGGGTATCGGGCACGTCGGCGGGCTCGATCGTCGGCGCGGTCGTCGCTGCTGCGGCCCAGACCGATGAGATGACCGGCGCGCAGGTGAAAGAGCTTGCGCTGCAATTGGACTACCGGAAGTTCCTCGATCCCGGCGTGATAGAACGCGTGCCCCTACTGGGTCCGTCACTGGCCCTGGTCCGCGGCTCGGGCATCTACAAGGGGGACTACGCCCACGACTGGGTCCGCAGCCAGCTGCGCAGCCTCGGCGTGAGCACGTTCGGCGACCTCGCGATCGACGACGACGAACTGCCAAAAGAGCAGCGCTACCGCTTGGTGGTTACCGTCGCCGACGTCACCACCGGCCAACTGGTGCGGCTGCCGTGGGACTACCGACGGGTCTACGACCTCGACCCCGACGAACAGTCCGTCGCCGATGCCGTCCGCGCTTCGATGGCCATCCCGTTCTACTTCCGCCCGGTCCCGCTCACCAGCACCGCAGGACGCACCTCGACGCTGGTCGACGGAGGGCTCTTGTCGAACTTCCCGATCGACTCACTCGACCGCAACGACGGCGAAGCGCCACGCTGGCCGAGTTTCGGCGTCACGGTGTTGCCCAACCTGCCGGACGGCAACGACAAGGTGATCCCCGCGCTCGCTGCGCTGCGACTGCTCGGGCCGACGCATCTGCTGGAGGACATCATCACGACCGCGCTGGTCGGGCGGGATCAGACATACCTGAATCAGCCATGGGTGAATGCCCGCGCCATCCGGGTCGACTCGACCGAGGTCGGGTTCCTCGACTTCGACATCACCGACGACCAAGTGGAGGCGCTCTACGCGAACGGCTACGCGGCGGCCGAACGATTCCTCGCCACCTGGAACTGGTCGGCATATCTGCGTAGGTTCCGCTGATGGAACTGGCCGCGATCGTGCCGTTGCCCGCAACCGTGCACGCCGCGGCCTTCGCGCCCGTGGCGGGGGAGGTGGCGCTCGTCCGCGTCGTGCGCGCGCTGCTCGGGCCGGTGCCCACGTCGGGGATCATCGTCGTCGCCGACGAATCGCTCGTCGCGGAGGCCCGCTCTTGCCTCGACTCGGCGGGGCTGTCAGCGGTATCGGTAATCACCTCCTGGGCACCTGGCACGCGGCGTCAGTGTCTTGCGGCCGCCGTCGAACACCTTGGCCGAGAAGCGCATCCGGCGTCGCACGTGCTGGTCCACGATCACCGGCATCCGCTCGCCCCCGTCGACGTGACCGAGCGCGTGATCGCCGGACTGCGTGCCGGCCATCCCGTCGTCGCGCCCGTGCTCCCGATGACCGACACGGTCAAGGTCGTCGACGACCGCGGCGCGGTGGTCGGCACGGTCGATCGCACCGCGCTGCGCACAGTGCAATACCCCCGCGGCTATCAGAGTGCGGTGCTGGCCCAATCGATCACCGGCGACGCCGACGAGTTCGTCGCCGCATTGGCCGCGGGCACGCCCATCGCCACGGTGGACGGTGACGCCGACGCCTTCGCTGCCGAATTGCCCACCGACGCACCGCTACTCGACGCGATCAGCGCGACGCATCATCCCGGCTGATCGGATCGCGCAAGCAGGCGTGCGGCGACGCGCACGTCGTCGGCGAAAGTGACCTTCAGATTCGCCAGTGCGCCGGGGAACACGTGAACGTCGACGTCGGTGAACTGCTGGATGCACGACGAGGTATCGGTGCCGTCGAAGCCGTTCTCCTCGGCCGCGAGATACGCGGTGAGTAGCGGTATCGCGCGGAACGCCTGCGGGGTCTGCACCCGCGCGAGGATGCTGTCGCCTGCCGTCGAGATGCGGCCGTCCGTGTCAGCGCTGACCACGTCGCCGGCGGGGAGTGCGGGCACCGCACCGCCGAATTCGCGCGCCGTCGCCAACGCGGTGCGCATCAAATCCGGTCCGGCGAGCGGCCGCGCGGCGTCGTGGATCAGCACCACGTCGACGGCGCCCGATTCGATGTCGGCCGCCAGATACCGCAGCACGTTGAGCTCCGAACCGTGTCTGGTGTCGGCGCCCTCGACGAGTTCCACGGTGGCCCAACCGAGCTCGGTGTGCAGCATGCGTTCGGCTAGGTCGCGCTCGCCGCGGCGGAAGACCAGCACCGTGCGGTCGATCTCCTGCGTGCGCGCGACGGCGTCCACCGACCACGACACCATGCTCCGGCCTGCCAGCGGCAGATACGCCTTGTTTCCGTCGGCGCCGACCCGCGTGCCCATACCCGCGGCGAGCACGACACCGACCGCTACAGGCATCCGCTCACGCTAGCGCCCCCTCACGAAGCGCCCTACGGATGGGCGGCGATCGCTACGTTCGACGGTGTGCACCCCCTCCCCGCGAGCGTGCGTGTTTGTCGGCGACACGCCGCGGAATGTCAGCATTTCGTGCACGTTCGCGGCACGCGTGCAAACGTGTGAGCGCTAAATGGGCCTCACGCCTGCGACGCCGAAGTTCCCGATACCAGTCGACCGCTCGTCGGATCGCGTCGTGAATCGGCTCCGGCCGCCAACCCAATTCGCGTTCGGCCTTTCCGTGATCCATCGGCGGCATCACGTGCATCAGGCGGACACTCAGGCTCGACAACTGCATGTCGCGCCTCAACACCCGTCCGGCCACGTCGCCGGCGTAACCCATCACATACACGAGGGACAGCGGAATCCCGAACCGCGGCGGTCGCGAGCCACCCGCTGCGGCCGCCGCTTCGTACAGTTCGCGCGCCGTGATGAAGCGTTCGGAGACGATGTACCGCTCGCCATTGCGGCCCTTCTCGGCGGCCAGCAGTAGGGCGGTCGCCGCATCCTCGATGCCGACCACCTCACTGGCGGTGCCCTTGACGTAGACCGGCATCTTTCCCGCCGCGGCCGCCGCGAGCAGCGCGCCGTGCGGCGTCGGCTGAAAGTCACCGGGGCCGTATGTATTGGCCACG
Organism: Mycobacterium sp. AZCC_0083; assembly: GCF_014202335.1. Classification (GTDB taxonomy): domain Bacteria; phylum Actinomycetota; class Actinomycetes; order Mycobacteriales; family Mycobacteriaceae; genus Mycobacterium. The sequence goes on from NZ_JACHGP010000011.1 coordinate 106,285, forward strand.
CACAGCACGACCGCGGGCAGGCCATGCTCGGCGGCGTAGCGCAGCACCAGGTTCTCCGCGTCCGCCCTGGACTGGATGTAGTTGCCGCCCTTGTCCGCCCAGTTCATCGCGTCGTCCTCGGTCGCCGGACGATCGTCGCCGGGGATGCCGATGGTGCCGATGGTGCCGATGAACACGAACCGTCGCAGGTCCGCATCCACAGCCGCATCCAGGGCGTGCTGCAGCCCTTAGACGTTCGTGCGAAACAACGGTGCCGGGTCGCGTAGCCATGCCCGGGTGTCGACCACGCAGTAGAAGACGTCGTCGACGCCTGACATCGCCGTGCGCAGCGCGTCGTCGTCGAAGACGTCACCGTAGTGATACTCGACGTCGAGGCCGTCGAGCGCCGCGGTGGAACTGGTCCGGCGCACCAGCACCCTGACGATGTCTCCGCGCTGCACGAGTTGCCTCGTGACGTGGGAGCCGAGGAAGCCGCTCGCGCCGATCACCAGTTTCTTCGGACCTGACATGGCGCGAATGTGGCGGGCTTATCGTCGAGCCGGTACGGTCACCGCCGTCGAGAAAGGACGGGGCCCGTGAACGAGCCTGAACAGCAGCCCGAGCCCCCACGGCCAGCGGTGCGCGCGCACCGCCTGCGCCGCATGACGGGCCGCGACCCACACGAACAGCACCGGGTGGCGACACCGCTGGAACTGCTCTTCGACCTGACGTTCGTCATCGCCTTCGGCATCTCGGCCTCGGAGTTCTCCCACCTGCTCGTCACCGGCCACGTCGGTGCCGGCCTCGCGGCCTTCCTGTTCGCGACGTTCGCGGTCTGCTGGGCGTGGATCAACTTCACCTGGTTCGCGTCGGCGTACGACACCGACGACTGGATCTATCGCCTCATGACGATGATGCAGATGGTCGGCGTACTGATCCTCGCGCTGGGCCTGCCGCCGTTCTTCGCCTCCATCGAGCACGGCGAGCACGTGGACAACACCGTCCTGGTCGCCGGGTACGTAGTGATGCGAATCGCATTGGTGGGGCAGTGGTTACGAGCCGCCCACCAGGATCCCGAACATCGCGCGGCCTGCCTGACGTATGCGACCGTCGTGAGCGCCGTGCAGGTCGGCTGGATCGGCACCATCTTCGTGCACGCGCCGGTGGTGATCTCCTTGGCGATCTGGGTAGTGCTGGTGGGCGCGGAGATGTTTGGCCCGTGGCTGGCCGAGAGCCGCGGCGGCACACCTTGGCATGCCCACCACATCGCCGAGCGGTACAGCCTGCTGGCGATCATCGCGCTCGGTGAGGGCGTCGTCGGCACCGTCGCGTCACTGAGCGCCGTGGTCGGCGAACACGGCTGGACCACCGACGCGATCCTGCTCGTCATCGCAGGCACCGGCCTTACCTTCGGGATGTGGTGGGTGTACTTCGTGGTGCCCGCCGCGGACCTCCTGCACGCCCGCCGCGAGGCGTCCTTCCCGTTCGGCTACGTGCACATGGCCGTGTTCGCGGCAATCGTGGCCACCGGCGCGGGACTGCACACCGCCGCCTACTACGTCGAGGGACACTCCGAGCTCGGCGAGATGGGCACCGTGTTCGCGGTGGCCGTTCCCGTCGGGGTGTACGTCGGTCTGATCTACCTGATCTACGGGATGCTGGTGCGCAGCTGGGACGTGCTCCACCTATGGCTGTTGGTGCTCACCGCGGCCGTGCTGGTGATCGCCGTCCTGCTCGCGTGGGTGGGCGTGTCCATGGCGCTGTGCCTCCTGGTCGTCACGCTGGCACCTGCGGTCACCGTGGTCGGCTTCGAGGTGAGCGGGCATCAACACGCCCAAGCGGCGCTCGCGAAACGCATCGCCGACACTTCGTAGCCGCGACTCAGCTCGCCTCGAAGGTCTCAAGGAGGGAGCGCTCCTGCTCGGCCTTCATCAGGGCGCGAGCCTTCTTGCGGGTGATCAGGATTCCGACGACGGTCACGATCCAGATGACGTACTGCGCGGTCCAGGCCAGCCGGAACGACTCGAACGAATATCCGCCTGCCACGCCGAGGATCACGCCGACTGCCTGCATCACGAAGAGCGAGGCGAGGTATCCGCCCATGTTGACCATGCCTTGGGCTGAACCCAGCGTGGCGCTGGGGTTGAACGTCCTTGCGAAGTCCATCCCCACCATCGACCCTGGGCCGCCGATCGAGATGATCACGACGAGGACGATCAGCAACCAGAGCGGCGCGCGGTGGGGAAGGGCTAGCACCACGGTCCACACCAGGGCGTTGCTCGCGATGATCGACAGCACCACCCATGACCGCCGGTGCGGCTGGCGCCCGGTGAAGATGCCGATCGCAATGCCGGCGAAGATGGCGACGACGACGGAGATGGTCAGCAATGCGCCCGCGACGGCGATGGGCTGACCTTGAGCCACCGTCAGGTAGGGGACACCCCACATCAGTGCGAAGACCGTGATGGAGAACTGGGTGCCCATGTGCGTGAAGAAGCCCAGCCGGGTGCCTGGCCGCAGCCACACCGTCTTGAGGCTGGTGAGGGTGGCGCGCGGTGACATCGTTTCGGTCGCGACGATACGGCCGTGCGGACCGTCCTTGACCACGATCAGCACCAGCACCATGGCTAGTACGCCGAACGCCGACACCGAGACGTACGCCGTCCCCCAGGTGGTCCCGGTGAGCAGGGCCAGGAATGGAAGCGCGGAGAGCACCTGACCGAGCTGGCCGCAGATGCCGGTGAACTGGCTCAGCAGCGGCACCTGCTTTGGCGGAAACCAGTGCGGGACGAGGCGCATGACGGAGATGAAGGTGAAGGCGTCGCCCAGTCCGACGACGGCCCGCGCCCCGATCGCCACGGGCAGCGACGCCGTCAGCGCGAGGATGAGTTGGCCGGTGGCCATCAGCGCGGCGCCTGCGGCGATCAGCGCCCGCGACCCGAAGCGGTCGAGCAATACACCGGCGGGAATCTGAGCGGCGGCATACACCACGACCTGCAGTACGACGAACGTCGACAGCATGCCCGGGCTGGCACCGAACCGCTCGGCGGCGTTCAGTCCGGAGACGCCGAGCGTGGTGCGGTCAAGCACGGCGACGACGTAGGCCAGCAGCCCCGTCCCCCAAATGATCCAGGCACGCACTCGATCAATCGTCGCGTACGGCAGCCTCCGAAGGCCAATCGATTTCCGGGAGTTGCACGAACGATGAACTCTCGCAAACTTCGAGCCGGGTCTACAGTGTGGCTATGCGGTGTCGTGAACCGCGCACGAGTAGGGCCCTGACCGGGCCTTTGTGGGAGCTTTGTGATGGCTGAGTACCGCCTGGAGGCGCTCGCGCAGGCGTCGGGAGTCAGCGTCCGCAACATTCGCGCGTACCGCGAGCGTGGTCTGCTCGATCCTCCGCGCCACGAAGGACGGTCGGCCTTCTACGGCGACCATCACCTGGATCAGTTGACGGTCATCAGCGATCTGCTGCGACGAGGCTTCCACTCCGCGCACATCGCCGAGTTCTTCGCCACCGTGCGCGACGGCGGCGACCTGGCCGACCATCTCGGCGTGCGGGCGGCACTCTTCGGCCGCGGTGGCGACCGGGAGCCATGACCGGTCAGACCCTCGTCGTGGCCGGGTCGCCGCCGAACCGCTGCGCGAGCCACACCGGAATGATCGCCAGCACGGTCAGTGCGGCCGCGACCACGTTGATCACGGGGGCCTGATTGGGCCTGAATAGGTTCCCGAAGATCCAGATCGGCAGGGTCTGCACGGTCGGGCCCGCGGTGAACGTGGTGACGACGATTTCGTCGAAGCTGAGCGCGAAGGCCAGGATCGCACCGGCGACCAGTGCGCCGCGCATCATCGGAAACGTCACGTAGCGGAACGTCTGCCACGACGACGCGCCAAGGTCGGCGGAGGCGTCCTCGAGGGCAGTGCCGAGCCTGCGCAGTCGGGCCTGGGTGTTGTTGAAGACGATGACGATGCAGAACGTGGCGTGTCCGATGATCACGGTCGCCAGCCCGAGCGTGATGCCGAGCGCCGAGGTGAACGTCGCGTTGAGCGCGATGCCGGTGACGATGCCGGGCAACGTGATAGGCAGCACCACCAGGAAGCTGACGGTGTTGCGGCCGAAGAAGTCATACCGTTGCACCGCGAACGCTGCCATGGTGCCCAGCAGCAGTGCGATCGTGGTGGCGCCAACACCGACCAGTGCGGAGTTCGCCAATGACTTCCACATCCCGCTGCTGCCCGCGGCGTCCGCCCACCAGTCCAGGGTGAACCCGGTCGGCGGGAACGCAAAAGTACGCGACGCGTTGAAGGCGTTGACGATGACGAGAAGCATTGGCGCGTAGAGGAACACCAACACCAGCACGGTCCAGGCTCGAGCCATGCGCCGTACGCCGGCAGAAAGCATCAGACGTTCTCCAGCGCGCCTGTGCGCCGCATCGCAAGCAGGTAGAGCACGATCGCGGCCAACGGGATGATCGACAGCGCGGCGGCCAACGGCTGGTTGTTGGCAGTGACGAGTTGCCCGTAGATGATGTTGCCGAGCAGCTGTGTCTTGCCGCCGACGATGGTGACGGCGATGTAGTCACCGAGTGACAGCGAGAACGTGAAGATGGACCCGGCGGCGATGCCGGGAAACACCATCGGCGCGACCACCATTCGCAACGTCGACACGTCGGATGCACCGAGGTCGGAGCTTGCGTCGATGAGCGAGTCGGGGACGCGCTCGAACGCCGCGAACACCGGAATGATCATGTACGGCAACCACAGATAGGTCAGCGTGACGACGGTCGCGATCAGGCCGTAGCCAGGGCTGTACCCGGTGGCCCAGGCCAGCGGGCCCGCCGGTGAGAACAACATCCGCCACGCGTACGCCTTGACAAGGTAGCTGGCCCACAGCGGGGTCGTCACCGCCACCACGAGCGCCAGACGCATGCGTGGCGACGCGATCTTGGCCATGTACAGGGCCAGCGGCACCGCCAGTACCGCGCAGAGGACCGTGACCACCAGCGCCACCCCGACGGTCCGCAGCGTCACCGTCCGGAACACCTCGTCGGTCAACACCCTGGTGATGTTGTCTCCGGTCACGGTGTGCACCACCGCGCCGGTGAACGAGTTGGTGGTCCAGAACGCCGAGACCAGCAGTACGACAAGCGAACCCAGGTACGCCACCACCAGCCAGGTGAGCGGCGGCACCAGCAGGAATGCCAGGCCGAACCGCCTACGGGGCGACCCCGCGGGCGGTTCGGTGGTCAGTCCGTCCGGGGCCGCAACCGTCACCCCTTGATCTGCTGCCACTTGTCGACCCACTCGTCGTAGGCCGTGCAATTGTCCCCGCTGCCGTCGACGCACTGCTTCTGGGGCGTTGTCCAGTAGTGGATCTGGGCGGCGTACGTCTCATCGGTCGCGTGGTAGATGTCGCAGAAGTCCTTCTCGGTGGTGAACTCGCACGCCTTCGTCTGGGCAGGCGCTTCGCCGAAGTACTCGGCCACTTGGGCGTTCACCTTCGGCGAGGTGATCCAGTCCATCCACTTGTACATGCAGTTGGGGTGGGCGGCCTTGGCCGCGACCATCCAGGTGTCCGACCACCCGGTGGAGCCCTCCTTTGGCAGCACGGTGTTCACCTGGACCTTGTTCTCGGTGCCGATCGTGTTGGCGATCACCTGCCACGTCGTACCGATCACCGAGGTGCCGGACTCGAACGCCTGGACCTCCTTGGTGTAGTCCGACCAGTACTCGCTGATGTTCTCCCGCTGCGCCTTGAGCAGCTCGACGGCGGCGTCGAGTTGTGCACTCGTCAGCGAGTACGGGTCCTTGATGCCCAACTCCGGCTTCGTCTTCGAGAGATAGAGCGCGGCGTCGGCGATGTAGATCGGCGAGTCGTAGGCCGTCACCTTGCCCTTGTACTCGCTTGCCCCGTCGAACACCGAGGCCCACGAGTTCGGGGCGTCGTGCACGACGCCGATGTTGTACATCAACAGGTTGGCGCCCCAGCCGTGCGGAATCCCGTACATCTTGCCGTCGATCGAGTTCCACGGCTTGTCCTTGAGGAACGGCGAGATCGACGCGTAGTTGGGCACGAGCGCGGTGTTGACCGGCGCGACGTCACCGGCGTAGATCAGCCGAAGGGTGGCGTCGCCTGAGGCCGAAACCCCGTCGTACTGGCCGCTTCTCATCAACTGCACCATCTCGTCGGACGTGTTGCCGAGCTTGACGTTGACCTTGCAGCCGGACTCCTTCTCGAACGGGGTGACCCAGTCGACCTTCGGGTCGTTGGACCCGTTCTCGGCGTAACCGGCCCATGCGATGAGGTTGAGTTCGCCCTCGCCGTTGCCCACCGCGCTCAGCGGTTCCAGCTTCGGCGGAGCCTGACCGGTCCCGCCGGAAGTATCCGAGCTCGAACAGGCGACCACCAGGGCCGCGCATGCGGCGAGGGTGAGACCGAGTCGCGCGAGTGTGGGTTTCATGGTTGGTGCTCCTGTCAGTTGGATCAGCCGTCCAGGTCGTGTACGGCACTTTCCTTCCACGCCAATGTGATTGGCGCGCCGTGATCGACGTTCGGGGGTAGCCAGGTGCTCGCGGTGAGGACCGTGGCGGTCAGGGTGACACCGGGTGGGGCGTTCGCGACGATCCGGGTCGTTGGTCCGGCGTAGATGACCTCGGACACCGTCGCGTCGACCGTTCGCACACCTGGCACGGCATCGGTGTCGGGTGCGAACACGGCGATGCGCTCGGGTCGGATGGCGAACGTGCCCGGCCTGCCGACGAGTGCGTCGGCTGCGGTGCCGTCCAGTACGTTCGCCGTCCCGACGAAGTCGGCGACGAAGCGATTGGCGGGCTTTTCGTAGACGTCCCTTGCCCGGCCCACCTGTTCGATGCGGCCATCGTTGAACACGGCGAGGCGGTCGCACAGGGTGAGCGCCTCGTCCTGGTCGTGGGTGACGATGACGAAGGTGATGCCGACCTCGCGCTGGATGGCCTTCAGCTCGACCTGCATCTGCTCGCGCAGCTTGAGGTCGAGTGCGCCGAGGGGTTCGTCGAGCAGCAGCACGCGCGGCCGACCGACAAGGGCCCTGGCCAATGCGACGCGTTGACGTTGTCCTCCCGACAACTGGTCAGGGCGGCGCGGCGCCTGAGCGGAGAGCCGGACCATGTCGAGCGCGTCGGCGGTGCGGCGCCGCCGTTCGGCCTTCGCCACGCCGCGCACCTTCAGTCCGTATTCGACGTTCTGGGCCACCGTCATGTGGGGGAACAGCGCGTACTCCTGGAACACGGTGTTGACGTCGCGCGTGCGGGCCGGCCAAGAGGTGACGTCCACCCCGCCGAGCCGGATCGTCCCCGCGGTGGGCTGCTCGAAGCCGGCGATCATGCGCAGCACGGTGGTCTTGCCGGATCCGGAGGGGCCGAGGATCGCGAACAGTTCACCGTCCTCGACGGTGAGGTCGGCACCGTCGACCGCGACGACGCCGTTGGTGCCGCGTTCGTGGAACACCTTGCGGACGCCGATCAACTCGATCTGCGGTTCCCCCTGGGCGGTCGGGTTCGGACGTGGCCCCGTAGATGACACGGTGGCGGTCCCGGAATCCGGCCCAGCAGGCATGGCGAGAATCGTATGGATCGGTGGGTCGAACTGCAGCCCAAAGTATGGATTTCGAATGGAATCGGTGTTTCACCGACTGTTTCCGTCCGTCGGCTACTTCGGGCCGCCGGCCAGAATCTTGATACCTCTGTGGCCAGTGGCGCTGATGAGAATATTGAGGTAGTTGTCATACCCTGGGGTGCATGTCGATTTCCCGGCGCGACGTACTCAAGTACGCCGCCGCCGCGCCTGCCGTGCTCGGCCTGGGCGGCACGTTGGCAGCGATCTCCGCAACGACGGCTGCACCGTCGGCGTCGGCGGCGCCCCTAGGGATCCTGCTCGACTACGCGGCAGGGGTGATCAAGGCATCCGACATCCGCGCGGCGGGAGCGGCGGGTGCCATCAGGTACGTCTCCGACCGCCGCCCAGGGGGTCAGTGGATGCTTGGCAAGCCCATCCTGCTACCGGAGGCTCGTGACCTGTACAACAGCGGCCTCAAGATCGTGTCCTGCTACCAGTACGGCAAGGAGGACACGGCCGACTGGCTCGGCGGCCAGAACGCCGGCGTGCAGCACGCCAAGCGGGGCTGGCAGTTGCACGTCGCCGCAGGTGGGTCCTACGGCGCGCCGATCTACGCCTCGATCGACGACGACCCCTCGTTGGACCAGTACAAGCAGCAGGTCGTGCCCTATCTGAAGGCCTGGGAGTCGGTCCTCGGACGCCAGCGGGTCGGGGTCTACGCCAATTCGAAGACGATCGACTGGGCACTCCAGGACGGCATCGGCTCGTACTTTTGGCAACACAACTGGGGATCGCCGAAGGGATTCACGCATCCGGCAGCGCACCTGCACCAGGTAGAGATCGACAAGCAGAGTGTCGGTGGTGTCGGCGTCGACATCAATCAGGTCCTCAAGCCGCAATTCGGGCAGTGGGACTAAGACTTACTGACCGGTAATATTTGGCAGCAAACTATTGGGCTGCCGCCGGTCTCTTGGGTAGACACATTGGTCGATGTTGTCGCCTCGTGTGAGGCGGCGACGATCCCGTCGGTTACCCAGAATTCGTACATAACGATTCGGTAACAATACTGCCTTGATCTGCGCTGTTGTTGCTACTCGACCGTAACCACGCGCATGCAGGACGTTTGTCCCGGAAGACTCGTGGCCTTCCGCAAGCCCGCGTTACGCAATATGTGGTTACCCGTGCGTAGAACTCGCCAGTAACCATTTGAGGGCAGAAAATGGTCCTGGCTCTCATGACACTCTTATGGGGCTGGCCCGTCCGCTGGGCCGCCCGGGAGGGCAGTCCGGCCGCACTCCTCAACGCCCGAGGAGACGAGACCGGAGCCAGCGAGATTCGACGCCGAATCGCAGGACCCCGCATGCGAGCGGGGCCGAGCCGCCGAGAAGACAAGCCTGACGACGAGCGATACGCGCCCAGCGCACCGAGGAGATGGACAAGACGTGACGATCAACGAGCAGAACAGAGTTTCCACCGGCCGCAACGACGCAGGCGACAATTCGTCGACCCTGACCGGCGCGCATGCGCTGGTCGACCTGCTCAACGCCGGCGAACCGTATGCCGTCGCGTTCGGTGGGCAGGGCGGCAACTGGCTGGAGAACCTCGAAGAGCTGATCAGCTCGGCCGGCATCGAATCCGAGCTGAGCGAGGTCGTCGGCGAGGCTCAACTACTGCTGGAGCCCGTCGCCCGCGAGCTAGTGGTCGTGCGGCCGATTGGCTTCCAGCCGATGCAGTGGGTGCGCGCGCTGGCGGCCGACGAGCCGCTGCCCACCTCCAAGCAGCTCACGACCGCCGCGATCTCCGGCCCCGGCATCCTGCTGGCGCAGATGGCCGCCATTCGCGCCGTGAAGCGTCAGGGGCTCGATCTTGATGGCACGCCTCCGGTGGCCATGGCCGGTCACTCACAGGGCACCATGGCCTGCGAATCGCTCAAGGCCAACGGGACCCGCGACGCCGAACTGCTGGCGCTGCTGCAGCTGATCGGCGCGGCAGGGTCGCTGGTGTCGCGACGTCGCGGCATGGTCGGGCGTGGCGACAAGTCGCCGATGGTCTCCGTCACCAATGCCGATCCCGATCGCATCGCCGAACTCCTCGAGGACTTCTCAACGGATGTGCGCACCGTGCTGCCGCCGGTGCTGTCGATCCGCAACGGCCGCCGGTCGGTCGTCATCACCGGCACCCCGGAACAGCTGGCCCGGTTCGAGCTGTACTGCAGCAAGATCACCGAGAAGGAAGAAGCCGAGCGCAAGAACAAGCTGCGCGGTGGCGCCGTGTTCGCACCGGTCTTCCACAGCGTGCAGGTCGAGGTCGGCTTCCACACCCCGCGGCTGGCGGACGGCGTCGATCTCGTCGACCGCTGGGCTGCCAGGACCGGTATCGACGCCGAGCTCGCCCACGACATGACGGAGTCGATCTTCGTGCGGCCCATCGACTGGGTCGCCGAGGTCGAGCGGCTGCACCAGGCAGGCGCGCGCTGGATCATCGATCTGGGCCCCAGCGACACCATCACCCGCGTCACGGCCCCCGTCATTCGCGGGCTCGGCGTCGGCATCGTCGCCGCGGCGACCCGCGCCGGACAGCGCAACCTGTTCACCGTCGGTGCGGCACCCGAGGTCGCGCCCGCCTGGTCGAGCTATGCGCCGTCGATCGTCACGCTGCCCAACGGGTCGACGAAGCTGTCGACCAAGTTCACCCGCCTCACCGGACGCTCGCCGATCCTTCTTGCCGGCATGACGCCGACCACCGTCGACGCCAAGATCGTCGCCGCTGCGGCCAACGCAGGACACTGGGCCGAACTCGCCGGTGGCGGCCAGGTCACCGAACCCATCTTCGACGCGCGCATCGAGGAGTTGACCCAACTTCTCGAGCCGGGCCGTGCCATCCAGTTCAACACGCTGTTCCTCGACCCGTACCTGTGGAAGTTGCAGGTCGGCGGAAAGCGCTTGGTGCAGAAGGCCCGTCAGTCCGGCGCGCCGATCGACGGTGTTGTGGTTAGCGCGGGCATCCCCGAGCTCGAGGAGGCCGTCGACCTGATCGACGAGCTCAACGAGATCGGGATCACCCACGTGGTGTTCAAGCCGGGAACCGTCGAGCAGATCAAGTCCGTCATCAAGATCGCCGCGGAGGTCCCCACCCGCGAGGTCATCGTGCACATCGAGGGTGGCCGCGCAGGCGGACACCACTCTTGGGAAGACCTCGACGACCTGCTGGTGTCGACCTACGGCGATTTGCGCAAGTGCGCCAACATCACCGTGTGCGTTGGTGGCGGCATCGGCACTCCGGAACGCGCCGCGGAGTACCTGTCCGGGCGCTGGGCCGCACGCTACGGCTTCCCCGACATGCCGGTCGACGGCATCTTGGTCGGCACCGCGGCGATGGCCGCTCTCGAGTCGACCACGTCGCCCGCGGTCAAGCAGCTGCTGGTCGAGACCAACGGCACCGATCAATGGATCGGCGCCGGTAAGGCCCAGGGCGGCATGGCTTCCAGCCGCAGCCAGCTGGGCGCCGACATCCACGAGATCGACAACTCCGCGTCACGCTGCGGCCGGCTGCTCGACGAGGTCGCAGGCGATGGTGACGCTGTCGCCGAACGGCGCGACGAGATCATCGCCGCGATGGCAGACACCGCCAAGCCGTACTTCGGCGACGTCGCCGACATGACGTACCTGCAGTGGCTGCAGCGTTACGTCGAGCTGGCGATCGGCGACGGCGACAGCACCGCTGACACCGCCGCACCTGGCAGCCAGTGGCTGGCCGACACCTGGCGCGACCGGTTCGAGGAGATGCTCAAGCGGGCCGAGGCCCGGCTGAATCCCGCGGACTCGGGCCCGATCGAGACGCTGTACGGCGTGAGCGCCGAAGGTGAGGCGCTGCTCGAGGATCCGCAACGGGCCGTCGCGGAGTTGCTGGCGCGCTACCCCGACGCGGAGACCGTCAAGCTGCATCCCGCCGACCTGCCGTTCTTCGTCACGCTGTGCAAGACCCTCGGCAAGCCGGTCAACTTCGTCCCCGTCATCGACAAGGACGTTCGGCGCTGGTGGCGCAGTGACTCGCTGTGGCAGGCGCACGACGCGCGCTACACGGCCGACCAGGTGTGCATCATTCCCGGCACGGAGGCCGTCGCAGGCATCACCCGCGTCGACGAGCCGGTCGGTGAGCTGCTCGACCGGTTCGAGCAGGCGTCCATCGACGAGGTGATCGCATCCGGTGCCGAGGCCGTCGCCGTGGTGTCGCGCCGTCAGGCCCGCGTCGACGTCACCGGCCCGCTGGCCGTCGTGCTCGATTCGCCCGACGTGCTGTGGGCAGGCCGCACCGCGATCAACCCGGTGCACCGCATCGGTGAGCCGAGCGAGTGGCAGGTCAACGAAAACCGTTCGGCCACACACCCGTCCACGGGTGCACGTCTGGAGCTGGCCGGCGAGCAGGTCGTGTTGTCGGTTCCGCTGTCCGACATCTGGATCACCATCCGCTTCACGCTGCCCACCGCCACGGTCGACGGCGGCATGCCCGTCGTCACCACCGAGGATGCGTCGGCCGCGATGCGCGCCGTATTGGCGATCGCCGCGGGTGTCGAGGGCCCAGAAGCCCTGCCGCCGGTGTCCAACGACAGCACCACCGTCACGGTCTCCTGGGATCCGGAAGAGGTCGCCGACCACACCGGCGTCACCGCGACGTTCGGCGCGCCGCTGGCCCCCGGCCTGACCCTGGTGCCGGACGCACTCGTCGGCCGCTGCTGGCCCGCCGTGTTCTCCGTCATCGGTGCGGCCGTCACCGACGCCGGCTTCCCGATCGTGGAGGGCCTGCTGAGCCTGGTGCACCTCGACCACGCGGCGCACCTGCTCGCGCCGATGCCCAAGACTGCGGCTGAATTGACCGTCACCGCAACGGCTTCGCCTGCCGTCGACACCGAGGTCGGCCGCGTTGTGCCGGTCTCGGTGACCATCTCCGATGGAGATGGCACCGTGCTGGTGAAGTTGGAGGAGCGGTTCGCCATTCGCGGCCGCACCGGTGCCGTCGCGTTGTCCGATCCGGCGCGCGCCGGCGGAGCGATCACCGACAACGCCACCGACACGCCGCGCCGCCGGCGCCGCGACGTCACCGTCGCCGCGCCGACCGACATGAGCGCGTTCGCCGTGGTGTCCGGTGACCACAACCCGATCCACACCGACCGTGCCGCCGCACTGCTCGCCGGGCTGAAATCGCCCATCGTGCACGGCATGTGGCTGTCTGCCGCCGCGCAACACGTCGTCACCGCCACCGACGGCCGGGCCACCCCGCCCGCGCGACTGGTCGGCTGGACCTCCCGCTTCCTCGGCATGGTCCTGCCAGGCGACGACATCGACTTCCGCGTCGACCGCGTCGGCATCGACCGCGGTGCGGAGATCGTCGAGGTCACCGCGAAGGTCGGTGCCGACCTGGTGATGTCGGCGACTGCGCAGCTGGCCGCCCCGAAGACGGTGTATGCGTTCCCGGGCCAGGGCATTCAGTACAAGGGCATGGGCATGGAGGTCCGCAGCCGGTCCAAGGCCGCCCGCAAGGTGTGGGACATGGCCGACAAGTTCACCCGCGAAACCCTTGGTTTCTCGGTGCTTCACGTGGTCCGTGACAACCCGACCGGCCTGATCGCCAGCGGCGTGCACTACCACCATCCCGAGGGCGTGTTGTACCTGACACAGTTCACTCAGGTCGCCATGGCGACGGTGGCCGCTGCGCAGGTCGCCGAGATGCGCGAGCAGGGCGCGTTCGTCGAGGATGCGATCGCCTGCGGCCACTCCGTCGGTGAATACACCGCGCTGGCATGCGTTTCCGGCGTATACCCGCTGGAGGCACTGCTAGAGGTCGTCTTCCACCGCGGCAGCAAGATGCACGACATCGTCCCGCGCGACGAGCACGGCCGCTCCAACTACCGACTGGCCGCGATCCGGCCGTCGCAGATCGACCTCCCCGATGACGACGTGCCTGCGTTCATCGACGAGATCGCTGAGCGCACTGGCGAATTCCTGCAGATCGTGAACTACAACCTTCGTGGCTCGCAGTACGCCATCGCGGGCACGGTGCGCGGTCTCGAGGTGCTCGAGGAGGAGGTCGACAAGCGCCGCGAGTTGTCCGGCGGCAAGCGGTCGTTCATCCTGGTGCCCGGTATCGACGTGCCGTTCCACTCCTCGGTGCTGCGGGTCGGGGTCGCCGACTTCCGGCGCTCGCTGGAGCGGGTCATGCCGCGCGACGCGGATCCCGATCTGCTCGTCGGCCGCTACGTCCCGAACCTGGTGCCGCGGCCGTTCACCTTGGACCGCGACTTCATCCAGGAGATTCGCGACCTGGTGCCCGCCGAGCCGCTCGACGAGGTGCTCGCCGACTACGACACGTGGCGCAACGAGAAGCCCAGCGAGCTATGCCGCAAGATCGTGATCGAATTGCTGGCTTGGCAGTTCGCCAGCCCGGTGCGCTGGATCGAAACCCAGGACCTGCTGTTCATCGAGGAGGCCGCGGGCGGGCTCGGGATCGAGCGGTTCGTCGAGATCGGCGTGAAGTCAGCGCCGACCGTCGCCGGACTGGCCACGAATACGCTGAAGCTGCCGGAGTATTCGCACAACACGACCGAGGTGCTCAACACCGAGCGCGACGCCGCCGTGCTGTTCGCCACCGACACCGATCCGGAACCCGAGGCCGACGACGCAGGAGGCGATGACACGCCGGCACCGGCCGCCGAGGCCGCTGCCGTGGCCGCTGCGCCGGCTCCCGCTCAGGCTGCACCGAGTGGCGGCCCGCGTCCGGATGACATCGGGTTCGACGCTGCCGACGCCACGCTCGCGCTCGTCGCCCTTTCGGCGAAGATGCGCATCGACCAGATCGAGTTGCTGGACTCCATCGAGTCGATCACCGACGGTGCGTCGTCACGGCGCAACCAGCTGCTGGTGGACCTGGGTTCGGAGCTCAACCTCGGCGCGATCGATGGGGCGGCCGAGGCCGACCTGGCCGGGCTCAAGGCTCAGGTGACCAAGCTGGCCCGCACGTACAAGCCTTATGGCCCCGTGCTTTCCGACGCGATCAACGATCAGCTGCGCACGGTGCTCGGCCCCTCCGGCAAGCGGCCCGCCGCCATCGCCGAACGCGTCACCAAGACGTGGGAACTGGGCGAGGGCTGGGCGAAGCACGTCGTCGTCGAGGTCGCGCTTGGCACCCGTGAGGGCACCAGCGTGCGCGGTGGTGCGCTCGGCGGGCTGCACGAGGGTGCGCTGGCCGACGCGGCCACGGTGGACAAGGTCGTCGACGGGGCGGTCGCAGCGGTCGGGGCCCGCAAGGGCATCGCGGTTTCGTTGCCATCGTCGGGCGCCGCTGGCGGCGGCGTGGTGGACTCCGCTGCGCTGACCGAGTTCGCCGAGCAGGTCACAGGGCCCGAGGGCGTGCTCGCCTCGACCGCCAGGATGATCCTCGGCCAGCTGGGCCTCGACAACCAGGTCAGTGCGCCCGAGACGGTCAACGACGCCGAGCTGATCGACCTCGTCACCACCGAATTGGGTTCGGACTGGCCGCGTTTGGTGGCTCCGACGTTCGACGGCCGCAAGGCGGTGCTGTTCGACGACCGCTGGGCCAGTGCCCGCGAAGATCTCGCCCGGCTGTGGTTGATGGACGACGGCGAGATCGATACCGACTGGCCGCGGCTCTCGGAGCGCTTCGAGGGTGCCGGGCACGTCGTCGCCACGCAGGCGAACTGGTGGCAGGGCAGGGCTCTTGCCGCAGGCCGCAACGTCCACGCGTCGCTGTATGGACGCGCGGCAGCCGGTGCGGAGAACCCCGACAAGGGCCGCTACGCCGACGAGATCGCAGTGGTGACCGGTGCCTCCAAGGGCTCGATCGCCGCGTCGGTCACGGCGCAGTTGCTCGAAGGCGGCGCGACCGTCATCGCCACCACGTCCAAGCTGGACGACGACCGGTTGGCGTTCTACCGGACGCTCTACCGGGACAGTGCCCGGTTCGGCGGCCAGCTGTGGGTGGTGCCCGCCAACATGGCGTCGTACAGCGACATCGACGCGCTGGTCGCATGGGTGGGCAATGAGCAGTCCGAAAGCCTTGGACCGCAATCGATTCACCTGAAGGACGCCCTGACGCCGACGCTGCTGTTCCCGTTCGCGGCGCCGCGCGTGGCAGGCGATCTCTCGGAGGCGGGCTCGCGCTCCGAGATGGAGATGAAGGTGCTGCTGTGGGCCGTGCAACGGCTGATCGGTGGCCTCTCGCACATCGGCTCCGAGCGAGACATCGCCTCACGGCTGCACGTCGTGCTGCCCGGTTCGCCGAACCGCGGCATGTTCGGCGGCGACGGTGCCTACGGTGAGGCCAAGTCTGCGCTGGACGCAGTCGTCACCCGCTGGAAGGCCGAATCGTCGTGGGCACAGCGTGTCTCGCTGGCACACGCGCTGATCGGCTGGACCAAGGGCACCGGGCTGATGGGCCACAACGACGCCATCGTCGGCGCCGTCGAAGAGGCTGGCGTGACCACCTACACGACCGAGCAGATGGCATCGATGCTGCTCGATCTGTGCGACATCGAATCCAAGGTGGCGGCCGCGCGTGAACCGTTGCGCAAGGATCTGACCGGCGGCCTCGGCGAGATCGACATCGACATGGGCGAATTGGCCGCCAAGGCTCGCGAGGAGATGGCCGCAGAGGCTCCTGCCGACGACGAGGTCGACCTCGACACCATCCGGGCGCTGCCGTCGCCTCCGCGTGGCTACTCGGCGGCGCCGCCGCCGGCGTGGAACGACCTCGACGTCGACCCCGCCGACCTGGTGGTCATCGTCAGCGGCGCCGAGCTCGGACCCTACGGTTCGTCGCGCACCCGCTTCGAGATGGAGGTCTCCGGCGAGCTGTCGGCGGCCGGGGTGCTCGAGCTCGCCTGGACCACAGGTCTGGTGAAGTGGGAGGACGACCCCAAGCCGGGTTGGTACGACACGCAGTCCGGCGATTTGGTCGACGAGGGCGAGCTGGTCGAGCGCTACCACGACATCGTGATCGAACGGGTCGGCATCCGCGAGTTCGTCGACGATGGCGCGATCAACGCCGATCACACAGCGCCGCTGCTGGTTTCGGTCTTCCTCGACAAGGACTTCACCTTCGTGGTGTCGTCGGAGGCGGACGCGCGCGGATTCGTGCAGTTCGATCCCGAGCACACCGTCATCACGCCGGTGGCCGACAGCGCCGACTGGCAGGTCACGCGGAAGGCGGGCACCGAGATCCGGGTGCCGCGCAAGGTGGAGATGTCGCGCACCGTCGGTGCTCAGATTCCGACCGGTTTCGACCCGACCGTCTATGGCGTGAGCCAGGACATGATGAGCTCGATCGACCGCGTTGCGCTGTGGAACCTGGTCACGACCGTCGACGCATTCTTGTCGGCCGGGTTCTCCCCGACCGAGCTGATGCGTTGGGTGCACCCCAGTTTGGTGGCAAGTACCCAGGGCACCGGTATGGGTGGACTGACGTCCATGCAGACGATGTTCCACGGCAACCTGCTTGGCCAGAACAAGCCAAACGACATCCTGCAGGAGGTGCTGCCGAACGTCTTCGCAGGCCACGTCGTTCAGTCGTACATCGGCAGCTACGGCGCGATGATCCACCCCGTTGCGGCGTGTGCAACGGCGGCGGTGTCCGTCGAGGAGGGCGTCGACAAGATCCGCCTCGGCAAGGCCGAGTTCGTGATCGCGGGCGGCTATGACGACCTCACGTTGGAGGCCGTCACCGGCTTCGGAGACATGTCGGCGACCGCCGAGACCGAGGTCATGCGTGCCAAGGGCATCAGCGATTCGAAGTTCTCTCGGGCCAACGACCGGCGTCGGCTTGGCTTCGTCGAGTCGCAGGGCGGCGGGACCATCCTGCTGACCCGCGGTGATCTGGCGGTGGAGATGGGTCTTCCCGTGCAGGCCGTGGTTGCCTACGCTTCGTCGTTCGGCGACGGCGTGCACACGTCGATTCCCGCGCCGGGCCTTGGTGCTCTTGGCGCGGGCCGCGGCGGCAAGGAGTCGCAACTGGTGAAGTCGCTCGCCCAGCTCGGCGTCGGGCCCGACGACATCGCCGTGGTCTCGAAGCACGACACGTCGACTCTGGCCAACGATCCCAACGAGACGGAGTTGCACGAGCGGCTCGCCGGCGCGATGGGTCGGTCGCCAGGTGCACCGCTGTTCATCGTCAGTCAGAAGAGCCTGACCGGGCATTCGAAGGGCGGTGCGGCGGCGTTCCAGATGATGGGGCTGTGCCAGATGCTGCGTGACGGCGTCATTCCGCCGAACCGGAGCCTGGACTGCGTGGACGACGAGCTCGCCCATGCGTCGCACTTCGTGTGGGTGCGCGAGACCCTGCATCTGGGGGAGAAGTTCCCGATGAAGGCCGGTCTGGTGACCAGCCTTGGCTTCGGTCACGTGTCCGGTCTGGTGGCGCTAGTGCACCCGCAGGCGCTCCTGGCGGCGCTGGATCCGGCGAAGCGCGAGGACTACCAACGCCGGGCCAACGACAGGGTGCTGGAGGGCCAGCGCAGGTTCGCGTCGGCGATCGCCGGTGGGCCCGCGCTCTACGTGAAGCCGGCGGACAGGCGCTTCAACCACGATTCACCGGAGAAGCGACAGGAAGCCGACATGTTGCTCGATGCATCGTCGCGGCTCGGCGAGGACGGCCGGTACTCGCGATGAGCGGATGGGGCGTGGGTTAGCGTTCGTCCCATGAGCATCGTCGGGGTCGGCATTGACCTGGTATCCATCTCGGATTTCGCCGAGCAGGTGGACCAACCGGGGACGGTCTTCGCGGAGACGTTCACGCCGGGTGAGCGCCGCGACGCCGCGGACAAGAGTTCGTCGGCGGCGCGGCACCTCGCGGCGCGGTGGGCGGCCAAGGAGGCCGTGATCAAGGCCTGGTCGGGATCGCGGTTCTCGAAGCGCCCGATGCTGCCCGAGGGCATCCACCGCGACATCGAGATCGTCACGGACATGTGGGGACGCCCGCGGGTTCGCCTCTCCGGTGCGATCGGCGAGCACCTGCAGGACATCACGATCCACCTGTCGCTGACCCACGACGGCGACACCGCCGCGGCGGTGGCAGTGCTGGAGTCCGCGAGCTAACCACCCTCTGCGCGAGCGTGCGTGTCTGTTCCGAGACACGCCGGTCCGAGACTGTATTTTGCGCACGTTCGCGCGCGGCGAGCGGGCACTACCCTCGATGGCATGAGTGATCTCGTTGCCCGTGTCCGGGAACTGCTGCCATCGGTCCGCGCCGATCTCGAGGATCTCGTCCGCATCGAATCGGTATGGGCGGATCCGGCCCGTCACGACGAGGTGCGGCGCAGTGCCGACGCGGTGGCAAAGCTGTTGTCCGCGGCGGGCTTCGGTGACGTGCGCATCGTCAGCGAAGGTGGGGCGCCTGCGGTGATCGCACGGCACCCCGCGCCTGCTGGCGCGCCGACCGTGCTGCTGTATGCCCACCACGACGTGCAGCCCGAAGGCGACCCGGCGCAGTGGGCGTCGCCGCCGTTCGAGCCGACCGAGCGTGACGGCCGGCTGTACGGCCGGGGCAGCGCCGACGACAAGGCGGGCATCGCAACGCATCTGGCCGCCTTCCGGGCCCACGGCGGCAATCCGCCGGTCGGTGTGACGGTGTTCGTCGAGGGCGAGGAGGAGTCCGGGTCGCCATCATTAGGCGCACTGTTGGGGGCTCATCATGACCTGCTCGCGGCCGACGTCATCGTGATCGCCGACTCCGACAACTGGAGTACCGAGATCCCGTCGCTCACCGTATCGCTGCGCGGCCTTGCCGACTGCGTCGTCGAGGTCGCCACCCTCGACCACGGGCTGCACTCCGGCATGTGGGGCGGCGTGGTGCCCGACGCGCTGACCGCTCTGGTGCGAGTGCTGGCCAGCCTGCACGACGATGACGGCAACGTCGCGGTGGCTGGTCTGCACGAGGGCACGGCAGCCGACGTCGATTACCCGGCCGAACGGGTGCGAGAAGACACCGACCTCCTTGATGGTGTGGCGGAGATCGGTTCGGGGTCGGTTCCGCAACGGCTATGGGCGAAACCGTCGATCACCGTCATCGGCATCGACACCACGTCGATCGCGTCGTCGTCGAACACGCTCATTCCGCGGGCGCGGGCCAAGGTCAGCATGCGCGTCGCTCCCGGCGGGGACGCACGGGCACATCTGGACACGCTGACGCGGCACCTCGAGGCGCACGCGCCGTGGGGCGCCAGGGTGACGGTGACGCCTGGCGACGTCGGCCAGCCGTACGCCATCGACGCCAGCGGACCCGTCTACGACGCCGCGCGCGCCGCGTTCCGGCAGGCGTGGGGGACCGACGCCATCGACATGGGGGTCGGCGGATCCATCCCATTCATCGCCGCGTTCGCCGACGCCTACCCGGAGGCCAAGATCCTGGTGACCGGCGTAGAGGACCCCGCAACGCAGGCGCACAGCATCGACGAGAGCCTGCACCTCGGCGTGCTGGAACGCGCGGCCATCAGCCAGGCGCTGCTGTTGGAGAAGCTGGGCGGTTAGACCGAGATGTCGCGGCGCAGCTTGGCGACGTGGCCCGTGGCCTTGACGTTGTACTGTGCGACCTCGATCTTGCCTTTCTCGTCGACCACGAACGTCGAGCGGATCACGCCCTGAACGGTCTTGCCGTACATCGTCTTCTCGCCGAAGGCGCCCCAGACGGTCAGTACCTCGCGGTCGGGATCGGACAGCAGCGGGAACGTCAGCCCCTCGGTGTCGCGGAACTTGGCGAGCTTCGCAGGCTTGTCCGGCGAGATGCCGATGACGTCGAGGCCCGCCTCGTTGAGTGGGGCCAGGCTGTCCCGGAAGTCGCAGGCCTGCTTGGTGCAACCGGGGGTGGATGCGGCGGGGTAGAAGTAGACGATCACCTTGCGGCCCTTGAAGTCGCTCAGCTTCACCGTGTTGCCGTCGGCGTCGGGCAGGCTGAAGGCGGGCGCTTTGTCGCCCACTGCGAGACGAGGGGTCGGTGGCATGCGTATGTGTCCCTTCGGTCGGCCGGCGCGCCGGATCGCTGCTGGCCTGAACTAGGGTAGTTCGGCAAGGCAGTGACGTGAGTTGGAGGGGTTGACGTGGCGGAGCGAGATCCGGACAGCATCAAGCAGGACATCAACCAGGCTCGCGATCAGTTGGCGTCGACCGTGGATGCCCTGGCCGAGCGGGCTAATCCGCGCAGGATTGCCGACGATGCCAAGGCGGGCGTGGTGGAGTTCGTCAAGAAGCCGGCCGTGGCAGTGTCCCTGGCGGGCATCGGCACCCTGATGGTCGTGCTGGTGATCCGCCGCATCAGGCGGCGCTGAGCCGCTCCGTCAGCGACGGCGGCGGGGCCGGAACCAGTCGGTGGACCACCGGCTGGGCGGGTTTGCGGTGCGGCCGAGCCTGCTGCAGCTGTAGACCGTCACGACACATTGCGAAGTTGCCTCGTCGTCGTCGTCCAGGCTGGGTGAGGTCGCGGTAAGCGATGCGCTCGTGATCGTCATCAGCTAAGACCTCCGTTCCTCTCCTCGTCGCCTGGGCGGGCTGGCGTTCGTCGTTCGCTAGCTAATCAGATGTTAGCAGCTGTACCCCGATTTGCACTGGTCGAAACTTGGCGGGCCTCGATCTTTGAACCTTCCGCTACCGGCGGTTTCGATACTTGAGGCAAGCGCCAAACTGACACCAGCGCCGATTTCAGCACATAGTCGGGCGGCCCGCTGGCGAATCTCGATCGATATTAACTTTTCCGTCAATCATACCGATGTAATGTTTGCTAAAACTGCGCATTCGTTCGGGAGTTCGACGTCGGAGCGGCGAGTGTCACCCATGCGGAGGCCGCGGGCGGAAGGCCGAATGAATTACTGTCGATTACGTCAATTCTTATTCTGATGCAATGAATGTGACAGCGATCACTAGTCGATCGTTAGTCGTCGCAACTAAATTCCCGGCCGGGTTGATCAGGGGCTGACAATTCGGCTCAGCGTGGCCGTCCCGGTGACGTGAATACCGCGCGCCGAGTGTGACTCAATTCATCGTCGCAACGCTGAAATCGGCACCTCTCGAAGTGGTGTCCACGGGCCTCACCTCCAACGACGGGCTCGACTGGCCCGATCCGCGACCTGGATGGCTGCAATCGTTATCGGCAATTAGGGCAGGGTTACTTTTGGGCGATCTTGAATGACCCGCACGCAAAGCCATTCCTCGACTCCGCCGAACTCGCCACCTACACCACGCCGTTTGACGGTGCCGTATGCGGCGATCAAGATCACCGAACAATCGGCGAGCGTCGTCGGTGGAGTGGCGGGCGCGTCGTCAACTGGGTGCAACTCGCCTCGAATGCAGCTCGATTGCAATGCATTGCACGACGCGCGTTGCCCGTGGGTGTGGCCATTCCGTCGCCCAGGGGGTGCATCCGCGTCAATGCACCGTGGAAAGCGGCGGCGGTGACGGCCGGCTCGGTCCCGGATGTGGCAGTCAGGGCCGACCGCGAGGCCGAAAACCCGATGGTCGGCGGCCCGATCGCCGCCGGCCGAGCCAGTACAAAAGTCGAGTGCGCCGTCAGGGTTTCGAACCCCGGACCCGCTGATTAAGAGTCAGCTGCTCTACCAACTGAGCTAACGGCGCGCGTGAGAGACAATAACAGCCCCCGCAGCGCAGATGAAATCCCGCGCTAGGAGGGGGACGGGCAGCGCCGAGTGGTCGTGCTGCACACACAGGTTGCCCTTAGACTTACCGGCAAGTAGTCGATCATCCCGATGAGACCTAGGTGTGAGGTGGAGCTAAGCATGTGGCAGGTCAACGGGATGGCCCGTCCGCGTCGGAAGTCCGTGGTGGCGGCGCTGCTATTAGTCCCCGCAGTGGTCTTCGGCATCAGCGCCTGCAACAGTGCGCCCGCCGCTCCGCCACAACCCCAGACCATCACCGACAAGGGCACGCCGTTCGGTGACCTGTTGGTGCCGAAACTCACCGCCTCGGTCACCGACGGTGCGGTCGGCGTCACGGTCGACGCACCCGTCACCGTAGGCGCCGAGGACGGCGTCCTCGGCGCCGTCACGATGACCGACGACGAAGGCACGCCCGTCGTGGGCCGGCTGAGCCCAGATGGGCTCACGTGGACCACCATCGACCCCCTCGGCTACAACCAGCGATACACGCTCAACGCGCAGTCGCTCGGCCTCGGCGGCATCGCCAGCCGGTCGATGACGTTCGAGACCCACTCGCCCGAGAACCTGACGATGCCCTACCTGCTTCCCGGCGACGGCGAGGTCGTCGGGGTTGGACAGCCCGTGGCGGTCAGGTTCGACGAGAACATTCCGAACCGTCTGGCAGCGGAGAAGGCGATCACGGTCACCACCAACCCGCCCGTCGACGGCGCGTTCTACTGGCTGAGCAACCGCGAAGTGCGTTGGCGCCCACAGGCTTACTGGAAGCCGGGCACCACCGTCGACGTGGCGGTGAACACCTACGGCGTCGATCTGGGCGACGGGTTGTTCGGCCAGGAGAACGTCACGACGCACTTCACGATCGGTGACGAGATCATCGCGACCGCGGACGACGACACCAAGACGCTGACCGTCCGCCGCAACGGCGAGGTCATCAAGACCATGCCGATCTCGATGGGCAAGAGCAGCACTCCGACCAACAACGGCACTTACATCATCGGGGACCGGCTCTCGCACATGGTGATGGATTCCTCGACCTATGGTGTGCCGTCCAACTCGCCCAACGGGTATCGCACCGAGGTGGACTACGCCACGCAGATGTCCTACAGCGGCATCTACGTGCACGCGGCGCCGTGGTCGGTGGGCAGTCAGGGGTACAGCAATGTCAGCCACGGGTGCCTGAACGTGAGCACCAGCAACGCGCAGTGGTTCTACGAGAACACCAAGCGCGGCGACATCGTTCTCGTCGCGAACACCGTCGGCTCGACGCTGCCCGGCACGGATGGTCTCGGCGACTGGAACGTGCCGTGGGATCAGTGGAAGGCCGGCAACGCCAACGTCTGACCGTAATGGCGGCGAGACCCGCTCGTTGCGCGTGTTCGGAATCCACGCCTCTTTCGTCATTTGGCGGCAACGGAACTTCAGCGCGCGTTCAGCCAGGTTTCTCTACCGTTGGGCGGCATGATCCAGATCGAGTACGCGCCAACTCGGCTCATCGCCGCTGTCGCCTCGGCTGTGTCGTTGATCCCTCTCGCCGCAGCGTGCAGCGGCGGCCCGTCGTCGGCACCCGGCACATCCGCCGCGCCGCCGACCGTCTCAACGTCAACGGCTGGCGCGCCCACGGCCGGGCCAATGAAGATCACTGATCCGTACTCGCCGACGATTGCCCCGTCCGTCTTCTCGACCAAGATCGACAACCCATACTTCCCCCTCGTCCCGGGCACCCGCTCCATCTATGAAGTAACCACCGCCGACGGCCTTCAGCGGACGACCACCGAGGTGACCCGGGACACCAAGCAGATCATGGGCGTGAACACCGTCGCAGTACACGACGCCGTCAGCATCGACGGCACCCTCCACGAAGACACAATCGACTGGTATGCCCAGGACCACGATGGCAACGTCTGGTACTTCGGCGAAGCTACCAAGGAGATCGACGGCGACAAGGTCAACACCTCGGGATCGTTCGAGGCCGGCGTAAACAGCGCGCTACCCGGCATCATCATGCCCGGTCACCCGCAGGTCGGCGACCAGTATCGCCAGGAGTACGCCAAGGGAATCGCGGAGGACACCGGCGAGGTGATCGGGCTGACCGGCACTGAGACCACCAAGCTCACTGGACGGGTAAAGGATCTGTTGGTCACCACGGACGCCGACCTCCTCGACCCTTCCGCCCCTGCCGAAAACAAGTACTACGCCCGCGGCATCGGACTCATTCTCACTGTGCAGGTGACCGGCGCTCCCGACCGCGAAGAAGCCATCGCAGTCGAGAAGTTCTGACGCCGCCATGCCCCAGGCATCGGTGGACGTCGGAAGCCAGCGTCAGCTCTTCCACCCCGGGCCTGATGAAGATCTCGACTGTGCGTGCCCAAGCGATGAGCGTCCGCGTGGCTCTTGGTACTCCACGGTGCCGGTCGTTGCCGCGCTGTGCGCTGCCGCTGCTCTTGCGGTCGGTATCGCGATGTCTGCGATCCTCGTCGTGTCCCGCGAATCAGTCCAACCAGCCGGTGCCGTCATACCAACACAACCAGCCACTGCGTCGACGACAGCGAACCCACCTACGGCCAGCGCGAGTCAGCCCTCGCCGACGCAAGCCCCGTCCCGCGCGCCGGGGACCGTCCCATCGACCGTTGCACCCAGCGTGACGCCATCGCCGAAGCCCCCAGAAACCACGGCCACCCACTCAAGCACTCCGCCGCCACCGAATAGCGTCCATCCAACATCGCATCGCGCATTCCCCCAGGAAACAACCGACTTTCCAGGGCCGCCCGGGACAAACGGGTGACGACGCAGACGACTTAAGGGCGCACGCCGAGCCGGGCGCAAGCGACAAGCGCAGCAACATGCCCTGAACCGTGGGGTGGCTGACGGGGCTCGAACCCGCGACATCCAGGATCACAACCTGGTGCTCTACCAGCTGAACTACAGCCACCATTGCTGCCGAGCCGGTGGGCTTTGCAGCGTCGTCGATCTTAGCCGGTCGGACCGTCCGTGGCCGAATCGATTGTCTCCGGGTCTTCGCGTGGCGGGCCGAGTTCGGCAGCCACCGCGCCGATGTCGCTGGTCGAGGGCCCGGGCGGGGAAACGAACGCGGTGCGCCGGTAGTACTTCAGCTCACGGATCGACTCGTGGATGTCGGCGAGCGCCCGGTGGGCAAGGCCCTTCTCCGGCTGGCCGAAGTAGATCCGCGGGTACCACCGCCTGCACAGTTCCTTGATCGAGCTGACGTCGATCATCCGGTAGTGCAGGTAGTTGTCGAGCGTAGGCATGTCACGGGCGATGAATCCGCGGTCGGTGCCGATCGAATTGCCCGCCAGCGGCGCCGTGTTGGGTTGCTTGACGTGGGTGCGGATGTAGTCGAGCACCAGCTGTTCGGCCTCTGCCAGCTCGACGGTCGACGCCCGCACCTCCTCGGTGAGGCCCGATTTGGAGTGCATCTTCGCGACCACCTGCGCCATGCCGTCCAACGCCGCGTCATCGGTGTGAATCACCACGTCGACGCCGTCGCCAAGGATGTTCAGCTCACCGTCGGTGACCAACGCCGCGATCTCGATGAGTCGATCGGACCCAGTGTCCAGGCCAGTCATCTCACAGTCGATCCACACCAGTTCGTCGCGCACAGCGTTAAACAGTATTCGCAGTGCCGACAAGCGGCTCCCCACACCCACCGGGACAGGGCTCGGCAAGTAGTCTCTGCCGCATGACAACCGAATCGACAGCTACTCCCGCGCAGCAGATCGCCGCTGGTTACGCGGTCGGAGGCCAGGCGTTGGAGCTTGGCACCGTCGTCGTTGACGGCGTCGTCGACCCGACCGCCTTGGTTCGCATCCCCCTGGCCACCGTGAACCGCCACGGCCTGGTCGCCGGCGCCACGGGCACGGGCAAGACGAAGTCCCTGCAGGTGATCGCCGAGCAGCTGTCGGCCGCCGGGGTCCCCGTCGTCATGGCCGACGTCAAGGGCGATCTGTCCGGACTGGCCCAACCAGGTGTGGCCAATGACAAGACCACCCAGCGCGCCACCGACACCGGCGACAGCTGGACGCCCACCGCGTTCCCAGTGG
Organism: Mycobacterium sp. AZCC_0083; assembly: GCF_014202335.1. Classification (GTDB taxonomy): domain Bacteria; phylum Actinomycetota; class Actinomycetes; order Mycobacteriales; family Mycobacteriaceae; genus Mycobacterium. The sequence goes on from NZ_JACHGP010000011.1 coordinate 132,587, forward strand.
AGTTCCTGTCGCTTGGCACCTCGGGCGTCGGCGTTCCCGTGCGCGCCACCATCACCAGCTTCGGCCCCATTCTGCTGTCGAAGGTGTTGGGGCTCAACGCAACTCAGGAGTCGACGCTGGGGCTGATCTTCCACTGGGCGGATCAGAAGGGGCTGTTGCTGCTCGATCTGAAGGACCTGCGCGCGGTCATCCAGTTCCTGACCAGTGACGAGGGCAAGCCGGAGCTGAAGAATCTGGGCGCCGTGTCGCCGTCGACGGCGGGCGTCATCCTGCGTGCACTGGTCAACCTAGAGGCCGAGGGCGCGGACACCTTCTTCGGCGAGCCGGAACTCGAGCCGAAGGACCTGATGCGGCTCGACGCGCAGGGCCGCGGCGTCATCACGCTGCTCGAGCTGGGCGCGCAGGCCGCCAGGCCCGTGATGTTCTCGACCTTCCTGATGTGGGTGCTCGCCGACCTCTTCACCGAACTGCCGGAGATCGGTGACGTCGACAAGCCCAAGCTGGTGTTCTTCTTCGACGAGGCCCACCTGCTGTTCACCGATGCCTCGAAGGCGTTCCTCGAGCAGGTCGAGCAGACCGTCAAGCTGATCCGGTCCAAGGGCGTCGGCGTGTTCTTCTGCACCCAGTTGCCGACCGACGTGCCCAACAACGTGCTGTCACAGCTGGGTGCCCGGATCCAGCACGCGCTGCGCGCCTTCACGCCCGACGACCAGAAGGCGTTGACCAAGACGGTGCGCACCTACCCGAAGACCGACGTCTACGACCTGGAGTCGGCCCTGACGTCACTGGGCATCGGCGAGGCCATCGTGACGGTGCTCTCCGAGACCGGTGCGCCGACGCCGGTGGCGTGGACCAGGATGCGTGCGCCGCGGTCACTGATGGGCACGATCGGCGACGCAGCGATCTCAGCGGCGGCCAAGGCGTCGCCACTGCAGGCCGAGTACGGCCAGACCGTCGACCGCGAGTCCGCCTACGAGCGACTCACCGCCAAGGTGGCGGCCGCCCCGGCGCCGACCGACGCGCTGCCACCGCCGGTGTCCACCGGCGGGCTCGAGGTCCAGGGTCGGGTGAAGACGCAGGACGCCGTCGAAGGTCCTGGAATGGTCGCCGAGGCGTTGCAGAGCACGGCGTTCAAGAGCTTCCTGCGATCGGCCGCGACGGTCGCGGGCCGCGAGATCACCCGCAGCATCTTCGGTACGGGTCGACGCCGCCGCTAGTCGCCGCCCAACTTCTTGTAGACGGCGCCAACGATCGGCGAGACGATCGACCGTGGTGCGTACCCGCTGGCGACCGACATCGCCTTCGACGTCACGCCGGGGACCACCCGCATCTTGTTGCGGTTCAGCCCGTCTAACGAGATCTTCGCGGTGTACTCCGTTGAGATCCACAGGAAGTCGGGGATGATCCGCTCGACGAGCGACTGCTCCGAAGGGTCGGGCAGATCGGTGCGCACCGGACCCGGTGCCAGCACGGTCACGTGGATGCCCTGGCTCTTCACCTCGCCGCGCAGCGACTCGCTGAACGTGTTGACGAACGCCTTGGATGCGGCGTAGGTGGCGTTGTTGGGGATCGGCGAGTTACCGGCCGCCGAGCCCGAGATCAGAATCCCGCCGGACCGTCGCGCGACCATGCCCGGCAGCACGGCGAGGACGAGGTCGTGCACGCCCAACACGTTCAGCTGAACCTGCTGCTTCTCGTCGGCCGGGTCGAGGCTGGCGACCGCACCGAACGTGGCGGTGCCTGCGTTGGCGCACAGGATCGAGACGTTGCGGGTGGCCAGCTCGTCGCACAGCTTTGCGCGGTCGTCGGGGTCGGCAAGATCGGCGGCCCGGACTTCGACGGTGACGCCGTAGCGCTCGGTCAGCTTGACGGCCAGCGCGGCCAGCACCTCCTCGCGGCGCGCGGTGAGGATCAGATGGTGCCCGCGGGCGGCGAGCTCGGTGGCCAGTGCCTCGCCGATGTTCTGCGAGGCACCGGTGACCACCGCGCGGGCGTGGGGGCTGGGAGCGGGTACTGGCATAGGGCCAATCGTAAGGACCAATAGAGTGCAGACATGAGCAGCCCCGGGGTGGACACCCAGACTCGGGGGCGGTCTCGCGTGGTCGCCTGGGCGTTGTGGGACACCGGCGCCACGGGCGTCAACGCCATCGTCGTGACGTTCGTCTTCTCCGTCTACCTCACCGGCCAGGTCGGTGCGGGCATGCCAGGGCCCACAACGCCCACGGCCTTGCTCGGGTACGCGCTGACGGGCGCCGGGCTTGTGGTCGCGGTGCTCGCCCCTGCGACGGGGGTGTGGGTCGACGCCTCCCACCGCCGACGCCCGGTGCTGGCCGTCCTGACCGGCGTCGTGGTGGTCATGACCGCGTCGATGAGCTTGATCCGCGCCGACGCCGACTACCTCTGGCCCGGTTTGATCTTGCTTGCCTCGACGGCGGCGTGCAGCGACCTGGCCACGGTGCCCTACAACGCCATGCTCGGTGATCTGTCGACGCCTGCGACGTCGGGGCGGATCTCTGGATCCGGTTTGGCAGCAGGCTATTTCGGCAGTGTGCTGCTCTTGCTTCTGGTCTACCTCGGCTTGATCTCCGGGGCTGGTGCCACCCGTGGCCTGCTGGAGATTCCGGCCGACGACGGTCGGCCCGTTCGCTCGGCGATGCTGCTCGCCGCCGCCTGGTTCGCGCTGTTTGCGTTGCCGTTGCTCGTCACCGGACGGTCTGCTCCGCGGGAGGAAGTCCGCGCCAGGATCGGCTTCTTCGGCGCGTATCGCAACCTGTGGGCAGAGCTCACCGACCAGTGGCGCCGCGACCACAACATCGTCTACTACCTGGCTGCCAGTGCGGTGTTCCGCGACGGGCTGACGGGCGTGTTCACGTTCGGGGCCGTGGTCGGTGTGACGGTGTACGGGGTGTCACCGGCCGACGTCCTGCTGTTCGGTGTGTGCGCCTGCGTGATCGCCGCGATCGGCGCGGTGATCGGTGGCCTGCTCGACGATCGCCTCGGATCCAAGCCCGTCATCGTCGGATCCTTGAGCGCCCTGATCGTCACCGCACTGGTCCTGCTGACCCTCGACGGAGCGACATCGTTCTGGATCTGCGGGCTACTGCTGTGCCTCTTCGTCGGACCCACCCAGTCGGCGGCGCGGACGCAGATGCTGCGCCTGACGACCGAGGGCAAGGAGGGTGTCGCGTTCGGGCTGTACACCACGACCGGGCGCGCGGCGTCATTCCTCGCGCCGTGGTTCTTCGGGACGTTCATCGCGGTGTTCGGAGCGGACCGCGCGGGGTTGGGCGGGATCTGCGCCGTGCTCGCCATCGGTCTGGTGGGGATGATCGCGGTGCGGACGCCGCGCCGAAATTCGGTCTAGCCCAGCGCGCTGCAGATCGTCAGGCCCGATCCGGTGCGTTGCTGAATCTGTGTGCCGCCCAACGTGATCGAGCACGTGACCTCACGGCCGACGTTGATGATGCTGACACTCGCCGACTGGTTGGCCGGTTTGGCCAACTCGACTTCCTTGCTCCAGGGCAGCATCACGTTGAACTCGGTCTGCAGTAGGCCGCCTGCGTCGACGTAGGTGATGTTGATGGCCCGGCCCGACCCTGCCACGTCGTAGACCACCGTCTCGGTCTCGCCCGGTGCGGTCGACTCACCGGGAGGGATGGTGGCCGACGGCGGTGCCGGAGCGACGCTGCGCGTGGTGGTCGGCGTCCGGGTGGTCGTAGTGGACGGGCTGGGGAAGTTGGGCTCAAGCGGTGCGGGCGGTGGCGCCATCACGGTGTCCTGCTGTGAGCTGTTCACGATCACCAGCGCGATCACCAGTCCGATGACGACCACCACCGAGATCGCGGCAAGCACCCACAGCCACTTCCGCGGACCGCGGCCGTTCGGCCTGGGCGGCTCGGGGGGCGCGCCGCCAGGGGGATACGACCGTCCGTACCGGTCCGCCGCGCTGGGGTCATAGCCGTACGGGGGCAGCTGCTGGGTGGGGTTCGATGACGGCAGCGGCTGATAGTACGACCCCATCGGCGCCTGGTCCGAATACGCCGGATCCGTGTAGCCGGGGGTGCCGTAGGGCAGCGGCTGCGTCGGATCCGGAACATCGCGGTGTTGCGAATCGGTCATTCCCACCTCATGGCTGCAGGGTACCCGCGCGAATGCCAGGGCCGCGGGTACGCGACGGGCCTCGCCTCTCGGCCGTGCGCCCGTGGCGAGCAAATTCTGCCCGGAGGGTTTAGCCAAATTATCGCCGGGGTAATTCAAGATCACGCCCGCAGGGGCGCCCTCAACCAAGGAGGCCGACATGCGAGGTGGCGGAATCATCGGAGTCGTCGTACTGGTCTGGTTGTTGATCGGCGTGGTTGCCGCGTACCAGCGGCAGTACTTCGACACGTCTGAGAACAACTGTGCCACAGCCGGAACCATTGCTCTGACCGTGATTGCCGGTCCGTTGAACTATGCCGGGGTCAATCCGAAGGTCACCAGCTGCAACATTCCCCAACCGAGTCAGTAACCGCCCGGTTCTGAATCCGAAATACGAAGGAAGGTCATCATGATTGCCATTGGAGCGATTTTGCTCATCCTGGGACTCGTCTTCAGCGTCCCGATCCTCACATACATCGGTGTGGTCGCGCTCGTCGTCGGTGCGGTGTTCTGGCTGCTGGGTGCGGCCGGGCACGCGGTCGGCGGCAGGAAAGTCTGGTACTAACCTCGTGCGGCAGAGCCGAGTGCCGCCACGGTCATCGCGCGCAGAACCGCACGCGATGACCGTGCCGTCTCGGCGGCAGTGACCTGCTTGACGCTGTGCGGGGTGGAGTTCAGCAGCCCGAAGATGGCGTGCGCCACGAGGCGGGCGTCCCCTTCCCCGAGCGTCGGGTCGAGGTCGCGCTGGACCTGCACCCAGATCTCGACGTATTGCCGCTGCGACTTGCGGACCTGGCGCTTCGCAGGAACAGGAAGATGACCAAGGTCGCGGTCCTGGATCCGGATCAGGTCCGATTCGCCGAGCGCGAAGTCCAGGTGGAAGTCGATCAGTCCGTCGAGGGCGGCGGCGGGGGTTTCCGCGTGGTCGACGACGTTCCTGGCGCCCGCCAGCAGCCGGGTGCTGATGCCGACCAGTAGCTCCACCAGAAGTGCTTCCTTGTTGGGGAAGTGTCGGTAGATCGCGGGCCCGCTCACGCCTGCAGCGGCCCCGATGTCCTCGAGTCGGACGGCGAGGAATCCGCGTTCGGCAACCAACCGCTCGGCAGCGGCGATGAGCTGCGACCGACGATCCGACTTGGCCCTGCTCCGTCGCGTCTCGGCAGGAGTCGACGTCCCCATTCCCGCCCCTCCCGATGGTGGACATTTCGGTTAATCGTCACTAACATACCACCAGTTAGTCGTGATTAACTCAAACGGACGGGTTCTGTGATGTATACGCGGGTATCGCATCGCGAGCAGCATCTGGTGTTGGTGGAGCAGTTGCGCTCCAAGCTCGCCGCCGCCGCGCTCGGAGGGTCGGCAGGCTCGAGGAAGCGCCACGTCAGCCGCGGCAAGCTGCTGCCGCGCGACCGGGTCGACGGCCTACTCGACCCGGGAAGCCCGTTCCTCGAGCTGGCACCGTTGGCTGCGAACGGCATGTACGACGACGAGTGCCCAGGCGCCGGACTGATCGCAGGCATCGGCAGGGTGTCGGGCCGCGAATGCATGGTCGTGGCGAACGACGCGACGGTCAAGGGCGGCACGTACTACCCGATCACCGTCAAGAAACACCTTCGCGCGCAGGAGATTGCGGGCCAGAACAGGTTGCCCTGCATCTACCTCGTCGACTCCGGCGGCGCCTTCCTGCCCCGTCAGGACGAAGTGTTCCCCGACCGCGAGCACTTCGGCAGGATCTTCTTCAACCAAGCCAACCTGAGCGCGCAGGGCATTCCGCAGATCGCCGCCGTGCTCGGATCCTGCACTGCGGGTGGCGCATACGTTCCCGCCATGAGCGACGAGGCCGTCATCGTCCGCAACCAGGGCACCATCTTCCTGGGTGGGCCCCCGCTGGTGAAGGCCGCGACCGGCGAGGTGGTGACGGCAGAGGACCTCGGCGGCGGCGACCTGCACTCCAAGGTCTCCGGCGTCACCGACCATCTGGCGCACGACGATCGCGACGCATTGCGCATCGTGCGACGGATCGTCTCGACGCTGGGGCCGCGGACCGCGACGCCATGGGATGTCACGCCGACCGTCGAGCCGATCGCCGACCAGACCGAACTGTACGACGTGGTGCCCATCGACTCGAAGACGCCCTACGACGTACACGAGGTCATCACCCGCATCATCGATGGTCCTTCTCCCGGCGCTTCGCTTGCCCAAGGTGGCGGCGACTTCGCCGAGTTCAAGGCCGAGTACGGATCGACTTTGGTGACCGGCTTCGCCCGCATCCACGGCCACCCGGTGGGCATCGTCGCCAACAACGGCGTGCTGTTCGGCGAATCCGCCATGAAGGGCGCGCATTTCATCGAGCTGTGCGACAAACGCCAGACACCACTGTTGTTCCTGCAGAACATCGCGGGCTTCATGGTGGGCCGCGACTATGAGGCAGGTGGCATCGCCAAGCACGGCGCCAAGATGGTCACCGCCGTCGCGTGCGCGCGCGTGCCCAAGCTGACGGTGGTGATCGGCGGCTCGTACGGTGCGGGCAACTACTCGATGTGTGGCCGGGCGTACTCGCCGCGGTTCCTGTGGATGTGGCCGAATGCCAGGATCTCGGTGATGGGTGGTGAGCAGGCCGCATCGGTTCTCGCGACGGTCCGCGGCGACATGACCGCGGACGAGGAAGAGGCGTTCAAGGCGCCGATCCGCGAGCAGTACGAGCACCAGGGCAACCCGTACTACTCCACCGCACGGCTCTGGGACGACGGTGTCATCGATCCCGCCGACACCAGAACCGTGGTGGGGCTGGCACTTTCGGTTGTGGCACAGGCTCCGCTGGAGTCGGTGGCCTACGGCGTCTTCAGGATGTGACCCCGATGACCTTCAATGGGTTCGACACCGTTCTGGTGGCCAACCGTGGCGAGATCGCCGTGCGGGTGATCCGCACGTTGCGGGACATGGGCATTCGTTCCGTCGCCGTGTACAGCGAGGCCGACGCGGGCGCGCGGCATGTCTTGGAAGCCGATGTGGCCGTGCTGCTGGGTCCCGCGCCTGCCCGGCAGAGCTACCTCGACATCCCCGCGGTCGTCGGCGCTGCGGTTCGCACCGGCGCGCAGGCGGTACACCCCGGCTATGGATTCCTCGCCGAGAACGCCGAATTCGCTGACACCTTGCAGCGGGCAGGCATCGTCTTCATCGGGCCGCCGGTGGCCGCAATCCGGACCATGGGCGACAAGATCGCCGCCAAGGCAGCCGTTTCGGCGTTCGGCGTGCCCGTGGTGCCCGGCATCTCCCGGCCCGGCCTCACCGACGCCGACTTGATCAACGGCGCCGACCAGGTGGGCTACCCGGTGCTCGTCAAACCGTCGGCCGGTGGGGGTGGCAAGGGCATGCGCATGGTCGAACGGCCCGCCGACCTACCCGCTGCGCTCGTCTCTGCGCGCCGCGAATCGGCCGCGGCATTCGGTGACGACACGCTGTTCCTGGAACGGTTCGTGTTGGTGCCCAGGCACATCGAGGTGCAGGTGCTCGCCGACGGCCACGGCAACGTCGTCCACCTCGGCGAGCGGGAGTGCAGCCTGCAGCGCCGCCACCAGAAGGTCATCGAAGAGGCGCCGTCGCCACTGCTGGACCCGGCGACCCGGGCCCGCATCGGAGCCGCTGCCTGCGACACCGCCCGCAGCGTCGACTACACGGGCGCCGGCACCGTCGAATTCATTGTCTCCGCGGAGAACCCGGACGAATTCTTCTTCATGGAGATGAACACCCGGCTGCAGGTCGAGCACCCCGTGACGGAAATGGTGACCGGCGTCGACCTCGTCGAACTCCAGGTGCGCATCGCAGCGGGGGAGAAGCTGCCCATCGCGCAGGACGATGTAGTCATGACGGGGCACGCCATCGAAGCCAGGGTCTACGCCGAGGACCCCGCACGTGACTTCCTGCCGACCGGTGGCGACGTGCTCGAGGTGATCAATCCGTCCGGGGCGGGTGTCCGTGTGGACTCGGGTATCCACGCGGGCACCGTGGTCGGCAGCGACTACGACCCGATGCTGGCCAAGGTCATTGCCCACGGCGCCGACCGTGCCGAGGCGTTGCGGGGTCTGGACCGCGCGCTCGCGCAGACCGCGGTGCTCGGTGTGGTCACCAACGTCGACTTCCTGCGCTTCCTGCTCGCCGACCCCGACGTGGCCGAAGGCCGCCTCGACACCGGCCTGCTGGACCGTCGGGTCGGCGACTTCACACCGCCGACGGCAGGCGACGACGAGTTCGCCGCGGCGGCGGCATACCGGTGGCTGCGGTACTGGAAGACGGCCACGGATGACCCGTGGTCGGCGCCGACGGGGTGGCGGATGGGGGATTCCGCGGCGACCGTGTTACGTCTGCGGTCGGGGGAGCGCACCGACCACGTCAGCATCGTCGGTACCCCTCGATCGGCCACCGTGACCGTCGAAGGTGGTGAAACCCGTTCACTGACAGCCATTCTCGATGGCGACGCGCTGACGGTCACGCTGGACGGGTTGCGAGCCCCGTACCGGGTCGCCGATTCCGGCCACCAGATCTGGCTTGCCGAGGACGACGGCGTCGCTCTTCTCGAAGAGGTGTACGAGCCGCCGGTGCGGCCCGACGACGAACACACCGGTGACGCCGAGCTGGTCAGCCCCATGCCCGGCTCGGTGGTGGCCATCGGCATGGAGGACGGGTCGATGGTGACAGCCGGCACCGTCGTCGTCACCGTCGAGGCGATGAAGATGGAACACCAACTCTCCGCGCCGGTCGACGGCGCCGTCGAACTACTCGTCGCCGTCGGCGACCAGGTCAAGGTGGGTCAGACGTTGGCCCGAATCACCGTTTAAGGAGTCCCCGTCATGAGCGACTTTTTGTCCACCGGCACCCTGCCCGATCACTACGAGCAGCTGGCCAAGACCGTCCGCGACTTCGCCAAGAGCGTCGTAGCGCCGGTCTCCGCCAAGCACGACGCCGAGCACTCGTTCCCGTACGAGGTCGTCTCGGGGATGGCCGACATGGGGCTGTTCGGTCTGCCGTTCCCGGAGGAGTACGGCGGCATGGGCGGCGACTACTTCGCACTGTGTCTGGCGCTCGAGGAACTGGGCAAGATCGACCAGAGCGTCGCGATCACGTTGGAGGCAGGGGTATCGCTGGGTGCGATGCCGGTCTACCGCTTCGGCAACGAGGCACAGAAGGAGGAGTGGCTGCCACTGCTCGCCAGCGGCAAGGCACTCGGCGCGTTCGGCTTGACCGAAGCGGGCGGCGGCACCGATGCAGGTGCCACCAAGACCACGGCCCGGCTCGAGGACGACGGCCACTGGGTGATCAACGGCTCCAAGCAGTTCATCACCAACTCCGGCACCGACATCACCAAGCTGGTGACCGTCACCGCCGTCACCGGAGACGTTGGTTCCAGGGGGCAGGAGCGAAGCGACTCGGGGGATGGGCTGGGCAAGAAGGAGATCTCGTCGATCCTGGTGCCCGTGCCGACGGAGGGATTCACCGCCGAACCGGCGTACAACAAGGTCGGCTGGAACGCCTCGGACACCCATCCGCTGAGCTTCGACGACGTCCGCGTACCGCAGGAGAACCTGCTTGGCGAGCGTGGCCGCGGCTACGCCAACTTCCTGCGGATCCTCGACGAGGGCCGGATCGCGATCGCCGCGTTGTCCGTTGGCGTCGCCCAGGGTTGCGTGGACGAGTGCGTCAAGTACGCCAAGGAACGTCAGGCGTTCGGCGCGGCGATTGGCACGTACCAGGCCATCGCGTTCAAGATCGCCAGGATGGAGGCCCGCGCGCACGTCGCCCGCACGGCGTACTACGACGCCGCCGCGTTGATGCTGGCCGGCAAGCCGTTCAAGAAGGCCGCTTCGATCGCCAAGTTGGTGGCCAGCGAGGCCGCGATGGACAATTCCCGCGATGCCACCCAGGTGTTCGGCGGCTACGGCTTCATGAACGAGTATCCGGTCGCGCGGCACTACCGCGACAGCAAGATCCTCGAGATCGGCGAAGGGACAACGGAAGTGCAGTTGATGCTGATCGCGCGGGAAGCTGGCCTGTGACCGAAAAGCGGGTGATCGTCCAGCGCGGCCTGTGGTTCGAGGAGCTCGAGCCCGGCGTGCTTTATCAGCACCGCCCCGGCCGCACCATCACCGAGGCCGACAACGTGTTGTTCACCACGCTGACGATGAACACCCAGGCCCTGCACCTGGACGCCGCATTCGCCGACGCGCAGCCGCCGTTCCATCAGCGGCTGGTCAACTCGATGTTCACGCTGTCCACGCTGGTCGGTCTTTCGGTGGCACAACTGACCCAGGGCACCATCGTCGGCAACCTCGGCTTCGGCGAGGTGGCGTTCCCCAAGCCGCTATTCCACGGGGACACGCTGTACGCCGAGACCGAGGTCACCGACAAGCGCGAGTCCAAGAGCCGTCCCGGCGAGGGTATCGTCACGTTCGCCCACACCGGGCGCAACCAGCACGGTGACATCGTGGCGACCGCGTCCCGAAAGACGATGGTGCGCAAGCGCCCCGCTGACGTCCAGGAGTAGTGATGTCGCTGACCCAGACCGGCCCCGGCTGGCTGTTCTGCCCCGCCGACCGTCCGGAGCGCTTCGAAAAGGCAGCCGCGGCAGCCGATGTGGTGATCCTCGATCTGGAGGACGGAGTGGCGGCCAAGGATCGGGAGGCCGCACGCGCCGCGCTGATCGACACGCCGCTCGACCCCGGCACAACCGTGGTTCGGATCAACCCGGCCACCACGCCCGACCACGAACTCGACCTGAAGGCGTTGGCGCGCACGGCGTACACCACCGTGATGCTGACCAAGGCCGAGTCTGCCGATCAGGTTGCCGCCCTGGCTCCGCTGGACGTGGTGGTGTTGATCGAGACGCCGTTGGCCGCGCTGGTGGTCGCCGAACTGGTGCGGGTCGACAACGCCTTCGGCGCGATGTGGGGTGCCGAGGACCTGTTCGCGGCGCTCGGGGGCACCGCCAACCGCAATGCCGATGGCAGCTACCGCGACGTGGCCAAGCACGTGCGGTCGCAGACGTTGTTGGCGGCCAGGGCGTATGGGCGCATGGCCCTGGACTCGGTGTACCTCGACATCAAGGACCTCGATGGTCTACGGGCCGAGACCGACGATGCGGTGGCCGTGGGATTCGACGCCAAGGTGGCCATTCACCCCACTCAGGTCGCGGTCATTCGCGCCGGCTATGCCCCTACCGACGATCAGGTGCGGTGGGCACGGAACGTGCTCGAGGCGGCACGCTCGGAGCGGGGAGTGTTCCAGTTCAATGGTCAGATGGTGGACATGCCGGTACTGCGTCGTGCGGAGCGCATCGTCGCGTTGGCGCCACACCCTGAAAGCTAGCCCATGGGCATGTCGGGCAGCGGCGCGTTGCAGCGATCCCGGAAGTCGGCCGCGGCCTGCCTGACGCCCTTCAGCTCGTCGCGCACCTGTGGGTTGGCTTGCATGTATGCCGCGACGTCCGACCGCATCTCATCCCTGGACTTGCCCTTGAGGCCGGTGAAGAAGTTGTTCACGTCGGGATGGGTGAACAGGTAGGCCGATGTCCCTGCAGACACGCCGGACATGACGCCTGCGAGGTCGGCGGCCGTGCAGTTCGGCGGGTCGGCAGTGGCGGTCGCCGCGCTGCCCGCGAGCAGTGAGCCCATGATCGCGGTGGCAACCATGACGCCTCGTACTGATTTCAACATGGTCAGCTCCTTCGTTGAATGATGTTCCGACACAGTGAATACGGTCAACGCGGTCCGATGCCGCCTCCGCCGCCGCCGGGGCGCCCTGGGAAGACGCCGCCTCCGCCAGGAGGTCGGGGGTTGAGGTCGATATCGATACCCCAGCCGTCGTCGCAGTACCACGGGTCGGCGCAGTAACCCGGGTAGGCCGGTCCAGCGATCGGGGCATCGGGTCCGCCACCACGGACCGTGCCCTGGGCACACACGGTCGCTGCGCCTGCGCCCGAGCAATCCGCCGAGGCGGGTGAAGCGACGGTGACGGCGATGGGCGTGACCGCCATGGCAATTCCCAAAATCAGGTTGCGCTGTCTCAATTGCATGGCAACTCCTCCTCTGTGTGGTTGCCCGCCTCGTGCACGCTGCCCGGGCAACGCACCGGAACCGTTATCGGCGGAGCGTAAGTCCACGTCTGTGAACGCGCGGCAGATTCGCCAATTTCAAGATCGCAGCTTGTTGCAACGGGAAGGAATTCGACAGCTGGATAGGCGAATTCATTGAAATACCTGGTGTACTGACCCACGCGCTTGGTCGTATTCCGGATCGGTCGGGCGCTGCCAACTTCCCACTGTGGGCGCGCAATCGGGTGGTTACTGTCGGCGACACGTGCTCGATATGGCCCAAAGTGCACGCGGTGTCTTCCAGTTCGAGGGCATAATGGTAGTTGCCCCAGTGCTGCGGCGTGCAGAGCGAATCGTCGCGTTAGCGCCTCACCCCGGCAGCTAACGGACAGGCCTCCCACCAGAGGTTTGCTCTGAGCGCCACCGCGCTGAGCACCTCAGTCGTCCGGCGGCGCAACATGCCGCCGGTGACCCAAGGAGGCGGTATGGCTGGGACCATTGCGGCACCCTCGGCGATGAGCGTCGAGCTGGAGCCGATCCAACTCGTCGCCCCCGACGGGACGCCCACCGCCGAAACCCGATACCGCCGAGACCTCCCGCCCGAGACGCTGGCCTGGCTCTACGAGTCGATGGTCGTGACCCGCGAGCTGGATACGGAGTTCGTGAACCTGCAACGCCAGGGCGAATTGGCGTTGTTCGCGGGGTCCCGCGGCCAGGAGGCCGCACAGATCGGTGCGACGGCGTGCCTGCGCAAGACCGATTGGCTGTTCCCGCAGTACCGCGAACTCGGCGCGTTGCTGGTGCGGGGGATCAACCCCGCCCAGATGGGTGCGGTGTGGCGAGGCCGATGGCACGGCGGGCTCGAGTTCACCAAGAAGTGCTGTGCGCCCATCGCGATTCCGATCGGCACCCACGGCCTGCACGCCGTCGGCGCGGCGATGGCCGCCCAGCGCCTCGGCGAGGATTCCGTCACCGTGGCGTTCCTCGGCGACGGCGCGACGTCGGAGGGCGACGTGCACGAGGCACTGAACCTGGCGACGGTGTTCGCCGTGCCTTGCGTGTTCTTCGTGCAGAACAACCAGTGGGCCATCTCGTTGCCCGTGACCCGTCAGCTGGCGGGGCCGTCGATCGCGCACCGGGCAATCGGCTACGGAATGCCAGGGATTCGGGTGGACGGCAACGACGTGCTGGCCTGCTACGCGGTGATGGCGGATGCCGCCGAGCGAGCCCGCCGCGGCGGTGGTCCGACACTGATCGAGGCGATCACCTACCGGATGGGGCCACACACCACGTCCGACGACCCGACGCGCTACCGCTCCGACGAAGAGCTGCAGCATTGGCGCGCAAGGGATCCGATCGACCGCTACCGCGTCTACCTCCAGACCACCGGAGTGTGGACGGAGCGGCTCGAGGAGCGGGTCAGGACTCGGTCGCAGCGCATGCGGGCCGAGTTGCGCGACGCCATGATCAACACTCCCGACGTCGACGTCGCCGAGATGTTCGACACGGTGTACCACGACATCACGCCAGAACTCGCGCGCCAACGTGACCAATTGGCAGCGGAATTGGCGAAGGAGGCGTGAGATGACTCAAATCGTCGAGCGACCATCGTTGAACGGCGACGACTCCCAGGAACCCTTCGCGACCAGTGTCCCGACCGCCACCGATATGACCATGGCCAAGGCGATCAACCGGGCGCTGCACGACGCCATGGCCGCCGATGACCGGGTGCTGGTGTTCGGCGAGGACGTCGCCCGACTCGGCGGAGTCTTCCGGGTGACCGAGGGACTCACCGAGACATTCGGCGACGGAAGATGTTTCGACACACCGTTGGCGGAGTCCGCCATCATCGGCATCGCCATCGGCATGGCGATCCGCGGATTCGTGCCGGTACCCGAGATTCAGTTCGACGGCTTCGCGGCGCCTGCGTTCGACCAGATCGTCAGTCACCTGGCCAAGTACCGGATGCGGACTCGCGGCGACATCGACATGCCGGTGACCATCCGCATCCCGTCGTTCGGGGGAATCGGTGCGGTCGAACATCATTCGGAATCGACCGAGACCTATTGGCTACACACCGCGGGGTTGAAGGTGGTGGTGCCGTCGACGCCGTCGGATGCCTACTGGCTGCTGCGATACGCCGTCGCCGAGCGGGACCCGGTGATCTTCCTCGAGCCCAAGCGACGCTACTGGGGACGGGGGCTCGTCGACACCTCCGTGCCAGGGGAGCCGATCGGGCGGGCCGCGATCCGTCGGTCCGGCGAAGGCGTCACGGTGGTGACTTACGGCTCGTTGGTCGCCACCGCATTGAGCGCAGCTGAGTCGACCGAATACGACCTGGAGGTCGTCGACCTGCGATCGCTGAACCCCCTCGACTTCGACACGATCGCGGCGTCGGTGCGCAAGACGGGTCACGTCGTGGTGATGCACGAGGGTCCGCGGACGCTGGGCTTCGGCGCCGAACTGGCCGCCCGCATCTCCGAGGAATTGTTCTACGACCTCGAGGCACCGGTGTTGCGCGCCACGGGATTCGACACCCCGTACCCGCCTGCCCGACTGGAGAAACTCTGGCTGCCTGGCGTCGACCGGCTACTGGACTGCGTCGAGACGGCGATGAGTCAACCATGACCGGCGACGGCGTGCTGGAGTTCACAGTGCCCGACCTCGGCGAGGGACTTGAGGACGCCACCATCACCAGCTGGCACGTCGCGGTCGGCGACGAGGTGGCGCTCAACCAGGTGTTGTGCACGGTGGAGACCAACAAGGCCGAAGTCGAGATCCCCAGCCCGTATGCCGGCCGCATCGTCGAACTGGGCGGCGCAGAGGGCGAGACATTGTCCGTGGGAGCACCGTTGGTGCGCATCGCCAGTTCCGACCCCGTCGCACGCAAGCCCGTGCTCGTCGGCTACGGCACCGACGACGCGATGGACGGTTCCCGGCGGCGCCCAAAGGCCAAGCCGCCGGTGCGCAAACTCGCGGCCGAACTGCACGTCGACATGGCCTCCGTCGCACCGGGTTCCGGCCCCGACGGCATCGTCACCCGCGATGACGTCCTCGCCGCGGTAGAACCGCCTCGCCAGGACGACGCGCGCGTGTCGGGCGTCCGGCTGGAGATGGCCCGACGAATGGCCTTGTCGCGCAGAGAGATCCCCGATGCCCACGCATCCGTTCAGGTCGACTGTTCGGCACTGCTGCGGCTACGGGACCGGCTGAACGCGGCAAGCACCGAGCCGATCACGCCGTTCGTGCTGACGCTGCGGCTGTTGACGGTCGCGCTCGGTCATCACCCGGTGCTCAACTCCACCTGGATCGACACCGTCGACGGCCCACGCATCCACGTCCACCCCACCGTGCACCTCGGCATCGGCGTCGCCGCGCCAAGAGGCCTGCTGGTGCCCGTCGTGCCCGATGCACCGGCCAAGACCACCCGCGAACTCGCCGCCGCGGTGAACCGGCTCGTCGCGGATGCTCGGGCAGGCACGCTCAAACCCACGGAGCTGCAGGGTTCGACGTTCACGGTGTCCAACTTCGGGGCGCTCGGCCTCGACGAGGGCGTTCCCGTCATCAACCATCCCGAGGCCGCCATCCTCGGCATTGGATCGCTCAAACCGCATGCGGTGGTCGTCGACGGTGCCGTGGTCGCGCGTCCCACGATGACGCTGACGTGCGCCTTCGATCACCGCGTCGCCGACGGCGCCCAGGTGGCTGCCTTCCTCGGTGAGCTGCGGGATCTGATCGAGTCGCCAGAGCTAGCCCTCCTCGACCTCTGACCATCCGGCGATTTGTGCACCCCGTGGTGGCGCGTGGCGCCCTCCGCAACCGCGGGTGCACTAATCGCGGGGTTTTAGCGGCGCTGGGCGGCGGCCAACCGCGCGGCGAACTCGGGCGATTCGATGGAGGTCGCCTGCGGGCCGATCTCGACGTCGACGGCGATCCGGTGCTGTTCGGTATCGACGGTGCCCGGGTTGACGGTGGCCCGCATGGACGCCTTGGTCGCGATCACGACGTCGCGCGGTGCCGCTGCGGGGCCGGCCGCCAGCTCGCGCGCGGCCGCCACCGGGTCGTCGGACACCTGCAGCGCTAGGCCGTGCCGTACCGCGGCGTCTGCGTCGAACCGCATGCCGAACAGCAGCGAAGCACGGGCCACCTGAGGGCCGACCGCCCGCTGCAGCATCCACGTCGCGCCGCCGCCGGGGTGGATGCCGAGCTTCTGGAACCTCGGGTCGAACAATGCCGTCGGGCCCGCGATGCGCACGTCGGCGGCCAGCGCCAGGTTGAGCCCGGCGCCGACGGCGGGACCGTTCACCGCTGCGATGGTCGGCAGCGAGCATTGCGCGACCGCGAGGAAGCCGTCGTAGATCACGCGGAGGCCGTCCTCGGCCGCCTCGCCAAGAGCCGTGAGATTGGCGCCTGCGCAGAACGCCTTGCCGGCGCCGGTGACGATCACCGCGTGCACGCCGGGGTCGGCCTCAGCGGCGTCGACGGCCGCGCGGAGCGCCGCGGAGATCTCGGCCGTGACCGCGTTGCGACGGTCGGGATCGTTGACGGTGATGAGTGCGACGCGGTCCTCGACCTGCGTCAGTACCAGATCGGACACGGGTCGAGGCTAGCGTCCGGACGGGCCGCTGGACCACCGAAGCAGGTAGCGGTAGTAGAGCTTGCGGCGGATTACCGCTCCGGGGAGGACTTCGGCCGTCACGCGGCGGATCGTGCGCAGTGACTCGCGCGGGTCGGCAAGAGTGACGCCGATGTCGGGGGTGTCCCCGTGCAGTCGGTCGCCCACCGCTGCCACGGGCACGCAGCACGCCGACCACACCCAATCCCACGCCGACTCGTTGGCGGACAGTCCGACGACGGCTATCTCGCCGGATGGCGTCAACAGGTCGCGGGCTCGCGCCAGCGTCGTGCGCAGGTCCATGTGATGCAGGCTCGCCACGAAGGTGATGAGGTCGAACCGCCGCGTCCCCGGATCGAACTCCTCGAAGGACGCGCGCGAGATCTGCACGTTCTCGAGGTCGCCGATGCGTCCACGTGCCCGGTCGGTCGTCTCAGAATCGGGCTCGATGCCCGTCACCGACCGCGACACCGGAGCGAGGCGTTGCGCGAGAAGCCCGTCCCCGCAGCCCACGTCGAGGACGTCGCCGCGGTGCTTGGCCGCGAGGCCCACTAACCACGGGTGGTAGGCGGTGTTGTGGTTCCAGTAGTCGCCGACGGCTTCGGTCCACATGCCTCGACTGTGCCAGCCGTGCTTCCCCCAACGCGATTCGTGCACGCGCACCCGCGGTCAGCGCGGGTTTCTGTGCCGAAATCGGAAGGGGGCGGGGGTTGATCAGCCGGCCGCGTTGGGCCGCAGCGGCGGGCAACGGCCGTCGGCGTCCGTGGCCAGTTCGAAGTGCCAGTTCTCGTTGGCGTAGATCTGACACAAGCCGAACTGCGCGCCGTTGCGGATGAGCCACTCCGATGCGCCGTTGCCTGCGATGTCCACCGCTTCCCCGACCACGTGCCTGGACGTCTCGGGTGAGGCGACGAACTGCTGGGCGATCGCGACGCTGCCGTACCGGCGAACCGCGTCGTCGAACAGGCGCTGCTGGAATCCCTTCGACCGCCACCCCGACGTGATCGTGATGCCGACGCCCTGCGCCTGCGCACTACGGGCGGCGTCCTGGATGGCCCTGAGCAGCGCAGGGTCGAGCAGCGCCAGGATCTGACTCGACGTGTCGAACGGGCTGAGCGTCGTGTTGTCGGGCAGGTAACCGCTCCAGGAGTCGGTCGCCCCGCCGCCGACGGAAAGCGCCTCGTCAGTGGGGGGCGACGCCGCGGCGGTCGATGATGGATCGGTCGTCGGCTCGGCTGCGGCCACTCCCGACGTGACGGAAGCCAAGAGCACGGTGCTGGCCGTGGCCACAGCGACGTCGACGAACGACCGGCGGGTCACGGCGCGCGCCTCCTGGTGGGCCAGCAGTCGCCGGCGATCGGCGTCTCGTGTCTAGTCTCCCCGACGACCGCGGTCGGTGGCGTCGGCAGGTCCTGCGCTGTGTGGTTTCAGATTTCGTCGCCCGACCCAATTCGGGCGTCGCCAGATCAGGGGTGGGGGTACTCGCGGGTGGCCGACTCGGCGAATTCGTCCAGCTCCGGAAGGTTGACCACGATCGGGTCCGGGTCCGAACGGGTGACAACCCAGACGGTCGGGTTGTCAGCGGATGCGTTGATCTCTTGGTGCACGGTGTGCGCGGGAATGAAGACGAAGTCTCCCGGGCCCGCTTCGGCGACGTGTTCCAGATGGTCGCCCCATCGGTATCTGGCCGTGCCTTCGAGCACGTACAGGATCGTCTCTTGATCGCCGTGATGGTGCGCGCCGGTCGCGGCGCCGGGTTGCACGGTGGTGAGGAAGGCACTCAGCACCTTGGCGTCTGGGTTGCGGCTATCGAATGCGACCTGCCGGAACAGCCCCGAGGTCTGCGGGGTGTCGTTCGAGAGTTGGTCACGCCGAACGACGCGGACCGAAGGTTTGTCGACCATGGTTCCCAGGATCGCGCTTCATGGCGCCAGTGTCATTGGTGCTGACCGCAGTTTCGTCAGCGAATACCTACTACCCGGCTGTCCGGTGACGGACCGGGTACCGGCTTGAGTAGACCCTTCCCCGTGATCAGCGGGAGATCCAGCGCTGACAGCAGGCCTGGCGCGGCGGCGGCGACCGCCGGGATCGCATTCACCATGCGGGATGCTCCTGCCATGCGGGCTCCCAGGTCGTGGTCGTGGTTCTCGGCCAGTTCGAGTTCGCAGCGAATGCTCGGTGATCCCTCGATCTCGACGCGATAGGCGCCACGGCCGGAGGCGCCGCCATACCCGAGGTCCAAGGGAGCGATGGCGATGCTGGGCTGCGGCCACTCGGGTGCGATGTCGTCGCGCATGCGGGTGACATGGTCGACGACGAATGTCGGCTCGCCGTCGACGTATCCGGTCAGCGTCGAGCGCATCGCGGCGATGGTCCCGGCCGGTATGTGACCGGTCGGGGTGTCGAATGCCTCGTCGGTGGGAATGCGCGCGTTGTCCTCGGCGAGGTTGTCGATCTGGACGCCGAGCCCTGCGGCCAGCTGGTGCAGGACGGGTCCCCAGCCGTAGGTGAAGACGCCCGGCATCGCGGCGATGGCGGTGAATTCCGGGGGCTTGCCGAAGCCCAGGATCTCGTAGACGGCGTCATGGTCCGGGTAGGTCGCGTAGTTGAACATCTCGGTGACGCGAATCGTGTCGATGTTGCGGGAGATTCCCGACAATGCGAGCGGCAGAACGTCGTTGGCGAAGCCGGTGTCGATGCCGGTGGTGAAGAACGAGCTCCCACCGGCCAGTGCGGCGTCCCGGAGCGGATCGGTGAAGGCCGCGTCGACGGCGTCGGGATAGACCAGCGGCACCACCGAGCAGGACACCACGTTCTTACCCGCCCGCAGAATCCGCACCATGTCCCCGAGTGCCTCGAGGACGCGGAGGTTGCCTGCCGCTGCGTAGACCACCACGTCGGCGTCGCCGGTGAGCAGCTCATCCGGATCCTGGCTGGCGAGCACGCCCACCGGATCGATCCCACACAGCTCGCCTGCGTCGCGGCCCGCCTTGGTGTCGCTGTGCACGACGAGGTCGACCAGTTCCAACTCGGGGTGATCGATCACCGCGCGCAGTGCGATGACGCCCATGGACCCCGGTCCCCAGACAGCTACCTTGATTGTCATTTATCTCCTATTATTAGGACATTAATATTGAGTATTTGGACGCATAGTAGGGAGGTGATCGTGGGCAAGTCAACGCCGAAGTCGCCACCGACCCGCCGCGCGATGGACGTGGTTGCGGCACTGGCGGATTCGATCGACGGCTACACGTCAGCCGAACTGGCCAGGCGGTGTGCCATCACCACGTCGACGTGTGCACTGGTGTTGGCCGAGCTGGAGCGAGGCGGTTGGGTGGCCCGCTACGACGACCGCCGATACGGGCTGGGCAGCGGATTGTTCGGCGTGGTGCACGGTTTGCGCAGGCAGTTCCCGCTGCTCGATCGCGGCCGCGACGCGCTAGTGGAGCTGCACGAGCGCCTCGGTGCGGGCTGCTCGATGTCCAAGATCGGCGACCGGCATCTGACCACCGTCGACACCGTCGGACATGCCACCGACGGTGAGCACGCGGTCGGTCATCGCTTCCCGATCGATCCGCCGTTCGGTCTGGTGGCGATGGCGTGGCGTGATGACGTGGCCGTTGCGGACTGGTTGCAACGCGTCACGCCACGGTTGACCCAGACCGACATCGAGGACCATCGCCGGGTGCTCGGCGACATCCGGCGGCGAGGCTACGGAGCGTGGCGCTTCGACGACGCCTCCGTGTCGCTGCACGATCGCCTCGTCGGTCTTCTCGCTTCGCTGGAACCTGCCACGTCAGTGACGCGCCAACTGAGCACCCTGATGACCATGGTCACGCTGCAGTCGGTGACTCGGACACTGGAAACAGAGCTCGTCACAGCCGAATTCGTGGTTCTACCGATCTTCGGAACCACCGGCCAGCCGGAGTACCAAATCGAGATCCATCTCGCCCGCACAGACGGGCTCACCCTCGATGAGCTCGATGCCGCCCTTCGGTCCGCCCAGGATCTCTTGGCCCCCGGGGTGGCCTGACGCGGGACCCTTCCGTCGGCAACGGGGTGCGACGGTGCCGCGCTCATCGAGAATTCCTTTTCCGGAATCGGGTCAGCCAACCCGCTGGCACTTCGGCTCGAACGTGCCCATCGGTGTCTCCGTTGTGGTCGTCACCGGCCGGCAGCGTGCTGTCGCCGGCTACGCGCAGCCCGAATGGTGCCGGGTCGCCGACCCGCCAGGTGCCGTCGATCTGCAAGCTCCGACCGGCCACGCGGGCCCGTTGCATGGCACGCCGGGCCACCGGTAGCTGGCGAGCTTCCCAGCCCTTCAACCGAAGTGGGACGTGCCGCGGAGTGGCGCCGAGCAGAGCCTCGCCCAGTTGCCAGGCATCGTCGGCCGCCTTGGCGGTGCCCGCAGCGATGTGTGGCCGCAGCGCGAATGCCGCGTCGCCTATCAAGCAGGTTCGACCGAAGGCCAACTGCGGAACCCCTAGGTCGACGATCACCTGGATGAACGGATCGGCGCTTTGTCGGACGACCTCGGCGAGGGGCGCCGGGAGTTCGGTGTCCGCCGCCGAATGCAGCTGTTCGACATGCTGAGTCTGGACCGCACCGGGTGGCACGGTCAGCTGGGCTCTGGAACCATGTCGATCCGTGAGCAGGTTGGCCAGGTGCTCGCCCTCCGCGACATTCCGATACCAGAGCCAGTTGCACAGCACGGACCCGTCCGGGCCCGGAATGGGATAGGTCAGCAGGTGGCCGCGGGGGAGGATCCGGTAGGTGACCGCGTCGCGCAAGACGTCCGCCGTGCGGGCGCTCAGCTGATCGCGGTCGATGGTGCCGCGCCACGCCAGATACCCGGCATAACGTGGTTCGTTGTGCGGCAACAGAATCCGGCGCCCCGTGGAACGGATGCCATCGGCGCACACCACGAGATCGGCCGTCAACGTCCGACCGTCGGTCAATGACACCGCGACCTCATCGCCCCGGTTCTCGAGGTGCACGAGCTCAGTCGACAGGTGGTAATGCTCGGGGCCGTAGGCGTCCAGCAAGCCTCGATACAACTCGAAGTACGACGCGAACCGGTATGCGCAGGGTCGCTCGTCAGCGATGGCGCCGTCATCTCCGATATACCGAAGCCTGCTGGCCGACACCCCGATGTCGCCGATCGCCCGGCCGGCCCGCTCCACCAGATAACGAATGGTGCTCGGGTGCGCGACGATGCCGGCGCCGCGCCCTTCCAGCGGCACCGCACTGCGCTCCAGAACGTCGACGTCCCATCCCCGGTCCCTGAGAACCAGCGCGGCCGTGAGCCCGCCGAGCGATCCCCCCACCACGACGGCCCGATTCATACGAGGTCTGCGTTGCCGGCGAGGGTCCACCAGGGATTGGCCCCCATGTCGGTGGGCGCGGCGGCCCGACGCCTGCCGACGCGACGGCTATCGAGCTTGAGGGTGATCACGAGTTCCAGGATGTCCGCGGCGTGACCAGATGTCGTCAATGCTGGCGTCCATCGGCGCCTTACCGTCAGCAACTAATCGTGGATTCCCGCTGGCGTATATGGCGGAGGGCAACTCAGGGACCCATGCTTGATCTACGGCCAGATGGGGCGCAGTCTGAAAGGTGCGAACTGGTCAGTTCAAGTAGCGTCAGTTCCCATGTGTTGGAGGGTGTCCGATGGGTCTCGTGGATTTGGACAGACGCTCCCTATTGGTCGCGCCACTCCTGTTGGCGGCGACCGCGCCGGGCATCGGCTTCCCGGCCATCGCGCACGCCGACCCTCCCGATCCACACGACACATACGTCCTACCGTTCGACGAGATATCGTTCGGGCCGTGGGGCGGCTTGCCGCCGGGTAGCGGCGAAATGGCCGCGCTCTACGGCGATCTCAATGCGCCCGGCCCCTACCTCGTGATGATGAGATGGAATCCTGGCTGGTTCAGTGCTCCCCACACGTATGCAACTGATCGGATTTGCGTCGTCGTGGCAGGCACGTGGTGGGTAAACAGTGGAGACGATTTCACGCCCGCCGACGCGGCGCCCGTTGGCCCGGGCGGATTCGTGAAACGTACTGCTCGAACTCCGCACTACGATGGCGTGCCGCACGGTCAAACCGATGCGGCCGTCATCGCCATCTTCGGGCTCGGCCCCGTTGACATTCAGTTGGTCGACGCGACGAAGCCGTCATGGCGGCAAGTGTGACCGGCGCCCAGTTTGCTGCTAGCGGGGGTGTCCGCTGGATGTCACCGGCAACGACTGGGGCCAGCCGAAGCACCATTGTGGACGGCAAGGACCGAATGGCAACGACGGACTAGGAGAAACCATGAGCGACGTTCCAGCAATCGAACTGAACACGGGTGCGCGTATCCCACAGCTCGGCTTCGGCGTCTTCCAGATCCCGCCCAAGGAGACTGCCAAGGCGGTCAGGACGGCACTCGACATCGGCTACCGGCACATCGACACGGCAGAGATGTACGGAAACGAGAAGGAAGTTGGCCAGGGTGTTCGTGACGCCGGTCTGGACCGCTCCGACGTGTACATCACCAGCAAGCTCAACAACGGCTTCCACGAGCCCGACGACGCACGACGGGCTTTCGACGGAACGCTGAGCGCGCTCGAAACCGACTACGTCGATCTGTTCCTGATCCACTGGCCGCTGCCGACGCTCTACGGCGGTGACTTCGTCTCGACGTGGAATGTGCTGGAGGAGTTCGCAGCCGACGGACGCGCCCGCAGCATCGGGGTGTCCAACTTCCAGGTCGCGCATCTCGAGCGACTGGCGAAGGAGTCCAGCACCGTCCCTGCAGCCAACCAGATCGAGGCCCATCCGTACTTCACCAACGACGCCGTCCGCGCCTACGGCAGGGAGCACGGCATCGCGACCGAGGCGTGGTCGCCGATCGCCCAGGGCAAGGTGCTCGACGACCCGGTGATCAAGAAGGTCGCCGATGTGGTCGGCAAGTCACCCGCACAAGTGGTGTTGCGCTGGCACATTCAGCGGGGGGACATCGTGTTTCCCAAGTCGGTGACACCGGAGCGGGTGAAGGAGAACCTCGCGTTGTTCGACTTCGAACTGGACGGCTCCGACATGGACGCGATCACCGGGCTCGACAAGGGCGAAGCCGGGAGAACTGGCCCCAACCCCGACAAGTTCGACTACATCCCCAAGTAGCGACGAAGGGCACCCCGATGACAAGTGATGCGACACCCACTGCGGGTGGTCTCCTCGGGCAAGGTGAACCAGGACGCCCCGCGGTAGGCCGTGGTCCGAACACCGGCGGTGAGTACTCGCAGCAGGACTATCACCATCCCGCTGCCGGCTGGGGCGCCGCACGCAGCGTGGCGAAGGTTTTGGTAGACAGCCGAGAGATTGTCGCCGGCTCGCGGGCAATACAGCGGATGAACCACGAGAACGGCGGCTTCGACTGCCCGGGGTGCGCCTGGCCGGATGACACCAAGGGTCTGCACCTGGACATCTGCGAGAACGGCATCAAACACGTCACCTGGGAGATGACCCGAAAGAGGGTGGACCGGGACTTCTTCGCGAGTCACACGGTGACCGAGCTGTCAGGATGGACCGATTTCGCGCTGGAGGACCAGGGCCGACTGACCGAACCGATGATCTATCACGCCGATTCGGACAAGTACGTGCCGATCTCCTGGTCGGCGGCCTTCGAGGTGGTGGGCTCCACGCTCCAGGGGTTGGGCAGCCCGAATCAGGCGTCGTTCTACACATCTGGACGGCTCAGTAACGAGGCGACGTTCCTGTATCAGCTGTGGGCGCGCGAGTTCGGCACCAACAACCTGCCGGATTGCTCGAACATGTGCCACGAGGCCAGCGGCCGGGCGATGACGGCGTCGTTGGGGACGGGTAAGGGCACCTGCGATCTGGACGATTGGGAGAAGGCGGACCTGCTGCTGGTGATGGGCGTCAATGCCGCATCCAACGCGCCGCGGATGTTGACATCGTTGGCCGAGGCCTACCGCCGGGGGGCGCAGGTCGTGCACGTCAACCCGCTGATCGAGGCCGCCAGTCGGCGCACCATCGTGCCGCACGAGATCCTCGCGATGGCTGCATTCCATGCCACCAAGATCGGCACGATGGACGTTCAGCCCCGCGTCGGTGGGGACCTGGCTCTGTTGCGCGGGGTCGCGAAGGTCGTGTTCGAACGCGCTCACACCGACCCAAGGGCCATCGATGACGAGTTCTTGGCGCGTTTCACGACAGGCGTGGACGACTACCGGTCGCTGGTCGAGGAGACCGACTGGGCTGACATCGTGCACCAGTCGGGTGTCGCCGAGGATGCGATCCGGCGCCTGGCCGAGGTCTATTTGGGGGCCGACCGCACGGTCGTCGCCTGGTGTCTTGGTTTGACCCAGCAGGAACACGGGGTCGACACGGTCCGCGAAATCGTGAATCTGCTTCTGCTGCGCGGCAATATCGGCCGCGAGGGGGCCGGCCCGTCGCCGGTGCGCGGCCACAGCAATGTCCAGGGCAACCGCACCTGCGGCATTAATCATCGTCCCAGCGAGCAGCTACTGGAACGGCTGGAAGCGGTGTGCTCGATCACGCCCCCGCGTCAGAACGGACTGGACACCGTCGGCACCATCAAGGCGATGCTCGACGGCCAAATGAAGGTGTTCGTCAGCCTGGGCGGGAACTTCGCCCTTGCGACGCCGGACACCGCGGCGACGTTCGCCGCGCTCGCTAACTGCGAGCTCACCGTTCAGGTCAGCACCAAGCTCAACCGCAGCCATCTGGTACATGGCCGCAAGGCCCTGATCCTGCCGTGCCTGGGTCGCACCGAGAAGGACGTCCAGCGCTCTGGCGAGCAGGGCGTCACGGTCGAGGACTCGATGAGTATGGTGCACTTGTCATTTGGAATGAAGAAGCCTGCTTCGGCGCAGCTGAAGTCCGAGTGCGCGATCCTTTCCGGCATGGCCCGGGCAACCCTCCCGGCCTCCGCCACGCCGTGGGAGTTCTACATCGAGGATTACGACCGAATCCGCGACGTGATGGCCAAGGTGTTCGACGGCTTCGAGGACTTCAACCGTCGGGTACGACTCCCGCTGGGGTTTCGGATTCGTCAGCCCGCCCGCGAGCGGGTTTTTCTCACCCCGTCTGAAAGGGCGGAGTTCTCTGCCGCACCAATGCCCGACGTCGTGCCGCCGCCGGGACGGTTGACGCTGAGCACCGTGCGGTCCCACGACCAGTGGAACACCACCATCTACTCCGACAACGACCGCTACCGCGGCCTAAAGAACCTGCGCACCGCTCTGTTCATGAGTGCCGAAGACATGCGCGACCGCGGACTTGAGGAATTCGACCTCATCGACATCACCAGCTTCGCCCGCGACGGCAGCACCCGATCGGTGTACGGATACCGTGCCGTGGGCTATGACACCCCGCGTGGCAGCGTATTCGGCTACATGCCCGAATTGAACGTGTTGTGCGCGATCGCCGACTACAGCCAGCAGAGTGGCCAACCACTGACCAAACAGATCATCGTGGAGGTCACCCCAGCCGCCGCCATGTAGTACTGCTAGTGCGTCATCCCGCAGACACGTTGATGTGTGTCCAGGCGTTGTTGCCGTATCTCCGCGGATTCCACAGCGGAGCAGGCGATTCCGGCTGTGCGACGCCGCCCACCGGCTGGTCGCGGCCGGCGGCTCAGCGTTGAACGGCCACCGCTCGCGCACGATCATGTGATGGCCTATTCGCACACGACACCCTAGGAAGCGCCGTTCGTCAAACGGGTAGGGCGACGGCCGCAACGAGGATCAGGACGAGCATCGAGACCCCAACGAGATACACCTCGCGGCGCGGCGTAATCCGTTGTGGGAGTGGACGATGGTCGAGTGCCCGTTGGCGACGCCTGGCCATCAGACAAGTGGATAGCGCGAGGGTGACGGCGAGGCCAATTGTGAAAAGGCGGATCGATCCGTTGTAGCCGTGGACGCTTCTCACCATGAGGAGTGCGCCATTGGCCAGGACTGCGAGCACCGTTCGGGTCCAGGCCAAGGCGGTTCGTTCCGCCGCTAGTCCGCCATCCCGTGGCCCGAAGTTGGTCAACCGGCAACCGCCTTGCTGATCACCATCGCGAGCGTGAGCAGCCCGATCACGATGAGTCCTGCTCCTAGGTATGCAGGTGTCGGCTGGCGGGGCAATGGCGTGCCGCGGCGCATTGCGCGATCAATCTGCTGCCACCGGAGCATCCCGACAGCAGCGGCAGCCGTTGCCAGCACCGCGAGCAAGATGCCGAGGACGTGGCGCGTTCCTGGCATCGTCGTCTCGGGGACGAGATGGACCACCGCAACCGCCGCGGCCAGTAGCCCGAGTGCCGTGCGCTGCCAGGCAAGGAACGTCCGCTCGTTGGCGAGGGTGAACCGGTAGTCGGGCTCGAATTCGGAATCGCCGTCCGGGCCGCGCTCGCTGCCCTTGTTGTCTTCGTCAACTGTCACTGGACACCGCGGACGCTACCCATCACACCGACCGCTGCCGCCGCGATTCGTATGCCCTCCCGCCGAGGCGCATCGGCTTCTTACGACTGCTCACCGTGATCCGCACCGAGCATGACGTGGGCGGTCCGGGTTACACCCAGGGAGTCGCGATAGTCCAGGGTGACGGTGTCGCCGGGCGCCTTCGTGTGCACTGCCGCAACCAATGCGTCGGCGTCGTCGATCACCTGGTGGTCGACCTTCGTAACCACCGAGCCAGGGGCCAGGCCTGCCGCCGCGGCAGGGCCCCCGCTGGTAACTCCGACGATGGGCGCGCCGTGGATGCTCGCGTCGGTACCCACTTGCACGCCCAAGGAACCGTGCGATGCCTTGCCGGTTGCTATCAGTTCGTCGGCGATGCGCTTGGCCTCATCAACGGGTATCGCGAAGCCAAGCCCGACCGAACCACCCTGTGTGCCAGGTGAATTGCCTAGTGACGCGATCGCCGAGTTCATGCCGACAAGTTGGCCATTCGCATTGACCAGTGCTCCACCCGAGTTTCCAGGGTTGATCGGTGCGTCGGTTTGGATGGCGTTGATCTCCGTTGGTTGATTCCCTGACCCGGCATCCACTGTGGACACCGGGCGGTCGAGCGCGCTGACGATGCCCGTGGTGACCGTGCTGTCCAATCCCAGTGGGGATCCGACCGCCACCACCTGCTGTCCCACGCGAAGATCGCTCGACGATCCCATCGCGATGGGCGTCAACCCAGACGTCCCCTGCGCCCGGACCACTGCGATGTCGCTCGTTGGATCGGTGGCGACGACGGTGAAGGGCACGGTACGGCCGTCGGCGAACATCGCCACGGTGTGCGCTGGGGCCGGGCCCGCTGCGGCGGTGTTGGCTGCGGCCGACACCTCGTGGTTAGCGGCCGCCACCACGTGGTTGTTCGTCATGATCAGCCCGTCGGCGGTCAAGACGATGCCCGAACCCTGTTCGCTCTCGTTGCCCACATCGGTCTGTAGCTGAACCACGCTGGGCACGACCTTCGCGGCGACCTGCTCGATCGAGCTCGTGGACACTCCGGCCGCCGGCAGCGGCACGGCGGCCGTGGCGGTCGCCGTCGTGCCGAGTGTGGACAGGTATGGCTGCACGGCCACAGCGGCAACTCCGCCGATGGATGCAGACATCACCGCCACCGCCAGCCCGGCGACCACCAACGGGCCGCGGCGAGAAGGCGTGTGCTGCTTCCGATGCGCCGGGTATACCTGGTCGAACTCAACCGGAGCGTGCGCTCCCTCGCGGTAGGGCTCGTGGGGCGGGAACATGACCATGGCTCCTAGAATCGCGTCCTGGCGCTCAGATGTCTTTAACGCTGACCCCGCCAACCCCCTGCAGCCAGCATGAAAGCCGCCATACCGGCTAGCTGCATAGACGTTTCGTCGGGTCGGGTCGCACACTGTGTAGCAGTCGATAGAAGCTGGTTATCGGACGTTCGTCAGTCGGTATTGGACGTGGCCGCTGTGCCGTATCAGCCTTGGGGATGGCGACCATGCCAACCGAGTGAGAGGAGGTGGTGGTCATGGGCGCACCCTCCGAGGCATCCGTTCGCGACGCGAATCCGTATCTGCCGCCAGCAATCACAGGACTGGCCGATCTCCTCGATCGCCACGTGCGCGATCGTCCGGCGGCTCGGGCCCTTGTCGTCACCGGGGATCGGGCGACTGTGTCATACGGCGCCCTTGGCGGGTTGGTCGAGGACGTGGCCGTCCGTCTTGGCAGCACGGGGCTGCGCCGAGGTGACGCGGTCGGCCTCGTCTGCACCAACACCATCGAGTTCGTCGTCGCGATGCTGGGCGCGGCATCCGCCGGGTTGGTGGTGGCTCCGCTGGATCCCACCTTGCCCGAGTCGCAAATGTCCGCCCGGCTGAACGGTCTGGGCGCACAGGCGGTACTCGTCGGCCCAACCTCGGAGGGCGGC
The DNA here is from genome assembly GCF_014202335.1 of Mycobacterium sp. AZCC_0083. GTDB lineage: Bacteria > Actinomycetota > Actinomycetes > Mycobacteriales > Mycobacteriaceae > Mycobacterium. The sequence continues at coordinate 161,834 of NZ_JACHGP010000011.1, forward strand.
GCGCCCGTCGCGGGGTTCGGCATTCCCGCATGGCAAGTCCGAGTGGACATCGCCACACGCACGGAGGCGACGGTCGTGATCGAAACCGGCACCCGTCTGGTGCGGCACGCCCGTGGCGCTGCGCACGAGCTCACGCATGACGACGCCCTCGTGCTGTTCACCTCGGGAACTACGAACAGCGCCAAAATGGTTCCGCTGACGCACGTCAACGTCGCCGCGTCCGTGCAGAGCATCTGCGAGAGCTACGAACTGGGACTCGACGACGCGACAGTCGCCGTCATGCCGTTGTTTCACGGCCACGGGTTGCTCGCGGTGCTGCTGGCCTCCCTGGCCAGCGGGGGATGCGTGCTGCTGCCCGAGCGGGGACGGTTCTCGGCCAGCACGTTCTGGGGCGATATGCGGGCGGTGGCGGGCACCTGGTTCACCGCCGTTCCCACCATCCACGAGATCCTGCTGCAGCGCTCAGCGCGCGAGTACCCGGGTCCGCAGGTCGTGCCGTTGAGGTTCGTGCGCAGCTGCAGCGCTCCACTCAACGTGATCACCGCCCAGGCGGTGGAGCGCACCTTCGGCGCGCCGGTGTTGTCCGCGTACGGGATGACCGAGACTGCGCACCAGGCGACCAGCCAACCGCTGCCGCAGCGCGCGCCCGTCAAGCAGGGATCGGTCGGCCGGGCCACAGGAGTGAGCCTTCGCGTCGTCGACCACGACGGGCACACCTGCCCAGTCGGCACCGAGGGCGAGGTGTGGGTGCATGGCCCGACTGTGGCCCGCGGTTACCTCGACAACCCCACCGCGACGGCGCAGAACTTTCTGAACGGGTGGTTCCGCACGGGTGACCTGGGCTCACTGGACTCCGACGGGTACCTGTCTCTGACCGGGCGCATCAAGAACATCATCAACCGCGGTGGCGAGAAGATCTCGCCCGAGCACGTCGAGGCTGCTCTCGCCGCGTGTGAAGGCGTCGCAGAGGCAGCCGTGTTCGCCATCCCCGACGCGACCTACGGGGAACGCGTCGGCGCGGCCATCGTCGTCGGCGAGGCCGAGAACGTCGGTCCCGAACAGATCTTGCAGTGCTGCCGCACCCAGTTGGCTCCCTTCGAGGTACCCGACCATCTGGAAGTCGTTGCTGCCCTGCCGCATACGGCCAAGGGCGCACTCGACCGGCGCGCGGTGGAACACCTATACGCGCACTGACATCGCCGGTGGTACGCGACTGGACGGCGGCGACCTCCGCTTTGGACGCCTGCTGCTCGGCGAGGATTCGCTTGGCCCAGATGGCAAGCCATTCTGCGTGCTTCCAGGTAGCAGGTAGTTCTCATCACCGGCTGGCAGGAAGCGCGGATGGCGGCTGGCCCTGATGACATCCGCCTTCACGACTGCCATTCTGAGATCAGGCGGTTCGCAGATCGGGGTGAGATCCGCCGGAAGCGCGCGAGATGCCCGTCAGCCGAATCGGTGAAAGTCGTTGTATTGCAGAGGGATCATGATTGGAATCGTCGTCCTCATCGTGATGGGGCTCCTCGTCTACGGCATCTGGCGGACCGTCGGCAAATCCGCATCCGACCAAAGGCGCAAGTGCTCGGTGTGCGGCACCACCAAGCGGACACTTCAGTGGATGAGAAGCTGGGAGGACTGGTACTGCTGGCCGTGCAAAGAGGACTGCGTCCATGCAATTCTGAATACCCTCATCGGAGAACACCCGTGACTCCCAACGCGCTGAGTGCCGATGGCTGAGAACAGGATCCCGGGGAATGATCTCGATCAAGAACCTGCCCGCGCCGACTGACTGTCGCGTAGACCGTTGACCCTTGCCGCGCTGAGGTGTTCACCAGCCGGGGATGCGTGATCGCTACGACCGGGCCGGCCCGGTCGCGACACAAGGAGAGACGCCCATGAGTCATCAAGCCAAGGTCAAAACCGACGCCGCGTATCCGCTGCCCGAGCACATGCGGGCCTGGGTGCTTGGCGATCCCGGCCAGCTCAGCCTGGTACACAAGCCAATCCCGATGCCGGGACGCGCCGAGGTGTTGGTGCGCGTCGACGCGGTGGGGATCTGTGCGACGGACCTGGAGATCATCCGCCGCGGCCCACCGGCGATGATCCATGGCGGTGGACCGTTCAACAAGATGTTCACCCCGGGCCACGAATACATGGGCACGGTCGCGGCGCTCGGACCGGGTGTGGACGAATACCGCATCGGACAGCGCGTCACCGTGGAAGTCCATGCCGGCTGCGGGCAGTGCAAGCGCTGCCGCGAGGGCATGTACACCGCTTGCCTCTACTACGGCCTGAACTACGGCGACGTCGACAAGGGCCATCGCGCCAACGGTTTCACCACCGATGGTGGATTCGCAGAATACGCCGTCAACAACGTCAACACGTTAATTCCCATCCCCGACAGCATGTCCGACGCCGAGGCAACGCTGGTGGTGACGGCAGGAACCGCGATGTACGGACTGACCGAACTCGGCGGGCTGGTGGCCGGAGAAGGTATCGCAGTCTTGGGGCCGGGACCGATCGGATTGCTCGGCGTCGCCGTGGCCAAGGCGTTGGGGGCATCGCCGGTGATTCTGACCGGGACCCGGGACAACCGCCTGCAGATCGGCCGCGCACTGGGCTCGGATCACGTGATCAACGTGCGCAATGAGGATGCCGTGGAGGCGGTGCGCCGTGTCACGGGCGGCAACGGACTGGACTACGTACTGGAGTGTTCTGGCGCACCCGATGCCGTGAACCAGGCGGCGCGCATGCTGAACCGCGGTGGCCGCATCTGTCTTGCCGCCTTCCCGCACGAGCCGGCGTCGATCGACGTCGCCCATATCGTGCGCAACAACATCTACCTCTACGGCATCCGCGGCGAGGGCAAGAGCGCGACCCGCCGCGCGGCGGCGTTGATGTCGCAGAAACGCTTCGACGCCAACAAGATCCACACGCATACATTCGGTCTCCACGATCTCCCGACGGCCCTGCGCTACGCCGGCGAACACATCGACGACGCGATCAAGGTGGTCGTCGCGGTGCGCAACGCCGAGTTGGCGCGGGCAACCGTGCGCGCGGACGACCACTCAAATCACGGAATGACCCGGGGCTCCGTCAGTGAGCTCGGTCGGGTGGGGGCCCACATGAATCCTAGGGGTTAGCCCCAAGAGGCCCACCGTACCGATAGGCGGTGCGGCCCGAAATCGCATGCGTCGCTAGGACTCCCGGAACACGGACGAATGCCCGTCGCGGGTCCTGGTGGCCTCCCCCATGGACGGGCCGGACACATTCCAGTTCGCCAATTGAGTTTGACCGGACATATGAGCGAAACGCTGCGAAACGGTCGATTGCTCGTGAGCGGCTGGCCGATCCACCTCGCTCAACTCCCATTCAACGTCGACGCTCATTGGTCTTGACAGAGACCAGCATGTTCAATATATTCATCATGATGAATCCCAACGTAGTGGACATGACCAGGACTTCTCCTGTTCTCGCACCCAGGTGTGCGGCCGCGGATGTCGTTGAACGGATCAGGGACCTGCACCCGCTGATCTCGGGCAACTCCGCGGATGGCGAGAGGAATCGCCGACTCTCGCAGACCACCGTTGACGCCCTACAGGAGGTGGGAGCTTTCAAGATCGCTGTGCCGGCTCGGCTCGGTGGTCTCGAGTTGAGCGTTCGCGATCAACTCGACGTGATCGCCGCAATCGCTGAGGCTGACGGCAGCGCGGCGTGGGTGACGGTGCTGTACGCCCAGTCTGCGTGGACGATGGGGACGGAGTCCGAGGAAGACCAGCACGAGGTCTTCGCGGCCGACCCGGACGCGCGGATGAGTGGAATACTCTCGCCCTCGGCCAGAGCAACTCCGGTCGACGGGGGCTGGCGGCTGACCGGTCGCGGCTACTCCGCCACCGGCTGCTCGCATGCCACCTGGATCGCGGTCAATAGCTACCTGCTCGACGACGCCGGTGAGGTCGTGGGGTTGGGCACGCTCCGCACGCCGATCCAGGACGTGACGATCGAGGACACCTGGTTCGTTTCCGGAATGCGCGGAACAGCCAGCAACTGTGCGGTGTGGGACGACGTATTCGTGCCGGCGAATCGCATGTCTCCGATGGCCAGGTTCATCGAGGGGGACTATCCGACGCCGTTCAAGGACGAAGTGCTCTACCGCGCTCCCTTGTCGTCAGTCTTGCTCACCCTGATGCTGGGGCCGCAGCTGGGACTTGGCAAGGCCGCGCTGGAGTTCGTGGTCTCCAAGGTCGGCAAAGCCATCGCATATACGCACTTCCAGGCGCAGTCCGAGTCGACCGGGTTTCAGATCCAGATCGCGCGAGCGGCGACACTGCTCGAGACAGCCCGTCTGCACGCGTACCGGGCGGCGGAACGCCTCGGTGAGTGGTCTGAGCAGGACCACTATCCGAATCTCCTCGAGCGGGCGTCGATCAGGACACATGTGAGCGCGACGCTCGAGAGCACGAATGAGGCAATCAACATGCTCCTCTTCGCTCATGGCGCGGGTTCGTTCGCAGAATCCAACCCGTTGCAGCGGATCTGGCGGGACTCCAATGCCGTTGCTCGGCATGCCTTCTCGTTGCCGGAGGTCAATTACGAGACCTACGGAAAGGCCCTGCTGGGGATCGAGGAGCAGATCTCACCCTTGGTCTGACGGGGGGCTCCCGGCGCCCAGCAAGGAAATCAGGCCGGAAGAGGTTCCGCCGGCCTCGATACCTCCGAAACGCACGACAAATCCTCAAGAACCATCCGAAGCAAGAAAGACGAACAGAACAGGAAACACGCATGTCCGTGAAATTTGCAAACCCGGTCCTGCCCATCGCCGAACGCGGCTTGATCATCGGAGACGCCCGGGTTACCCGGACCGGTGCCGGAACACTCCCGATGCACTTTGCCGGCACCGGCGAGGTACAGGCCGAGATGCCACAGGCGGGCATCCCCGAAATCGATCAGGCAGTGGCAGCGGCTCGCGCCGCCTTTCCGGCCTGGCGGAACACGTCGCCGGATGAGCGTGGGCACATCATCTACAAGCTGGCAGATCTTCTCGAGCGTGACAGCGAGCGCCTGGCGGCGCTCATCACCTACGAGACCGGCAGGCCGATCACCGAAGCAGCTGGCGATGTGACGATCACGATCAATTGGACCCGGTACTACGCGGGCTGGGCCGACAAGATCGATGGGCGCGTTGTCTCCACGCGGGCGGGCGTTGGCGGGCTCAACTACGTCTTGTACGAGCCGTACGGCGTCGTCGCCGCCCTCACGCCGTACAACGTTGGGCTGATGAGCCAAGGAATGAAGGTTCCGGCTGCACTGGTGGCCGGAAACACCGTGGTCGTCAAGCCTGCCGAACTCACCCCGTTCACGGCGATCGCCTTTGCGGAACTCGCACTGGAAGCCGGACTGCCGGACGGTGTCCTGAATGTCGTGACCGGCGGAGCCGCAGAAGGAGACCACCTGGTCCGTCATCCGGACGTGGCCAAGGTCAGCTTCACCGGAGGAACCGCCACAGCGACGAAGATCCTTACCTCCGCGGCAGCGCTGAACAAGCCGGTCACCCTCGAACTCGGCGGGAAGTCCGCGAACATCGTCTTCCCGGATGCCAACCTCGACTTCGCGGTGCCGTTCTCCTTCGTAATGGGCTCGACCGCCGCGTCCGGGCAGGGCTGCATTCTCGCCACTCGCCTCTTTGTCCACGACGACATCTTCGACGAAGTCGAGGCCCGGCTCACCAAGACGAGCCTCGCCTTCCCCCCAGGCGATCCGCTCGACCCGGCCACGCAACTGGGGCCGGTCGTGTCCGAGGGACACCGCGACCGCATCCTCGGAGTGGTCGACCGAGCCAAGAACGACGGATCCGGTCGGCTGGTCTACGGCGGCGACCGGCCCGACCGACCGGGATACTTCGTCAACGCCACGCTCTTCAGCGATGTCGACAACGACAGCCCGCTCGCTCGCGAGGAGATCTTCGGACCGGTGCTGTCCATGCTTCGGTTCAGCACGGAGGAAGAAGCCATCGCCAAGGCCAACGACAATCAGTACGGCTTGGCGGCCTACGTCCACACCCATGACCTGGGTCGTGCGCACCGCGTTGCCCGCGAGCTGGAGTCCGGCCAGGTCGGCATCAACGGTGCCAACAGGATCTCGCCAGGTGCACCGTTCGGCGGAGTGAAGCGAAGCGGCATCGGCTCGGAAGGCGGCTGGACCGGCCTCCAGGAGTTCCTGCACCCGAAGAGCGTCTTCGTCGGCGGCTGACTCGGAGCAAGGTGCCGGCCCGCAACCTTCCGGGACGCGGGCCGGCACCTTGGCGGGGTGGCAGCATCCGAGCCCAGCTCGTCAGCTATCTGGGCCGGATTCGACTCTGGTGAAGAATTGGAAGGGATTACCGGTGTTGACGGCGCTCCTGGCGCGAGCGAGGTCGTGCGTGGCAATGGCTTCGACAAGGTTCGTCACATCGTCGAGGAACGCGCGGAGTACCGAATCGGCCGGGACGAAAGGCGTTTCGTGACTGAGACGCTCCAAATACATTTCGACGATGATCTTCATGAATGAGCGCAGAGTCCGTCCGGAGCAAATTCCGATCATGGCCACGTAGAGTTCGACGCTCGCCTCGTGCATGTGCTCGGCCTGACGTCTGTCGGCGGCCTCCGTGAGAGCAGCCAGCCGCTCTCGCAATTCCCGACCGTCTTCGGCGGTCCCGCTTCGGGCGGCGTCGGCTACGAGAAGTGGGGTGAGTGCCTGCGCGATGCTGTCGACCTCGACCGGGTTGGGTGGGGGACCATCAGGAGAAATCACGTCGTTACGGAGTTTGGTCAGCACCGACTGTTCCGCGACGAAGACCCCGCCGCCAGGGCCCCGGCGGACCGCAACGATTCCTCGTGATTGGAGCAGTCGCAGAGCCTCGTTGAATGTTCCAACCGAGACATTGCTCTTGACCCGGAGTTCTTCCTTGCTGCCGAGGCGATGCCCTGACGGACGCGACGCTGCCAATTTCGTGATCTGTTCCAGCACGATCTCCGCGCGTTGCTTCGGCGGCGCAGCGACTTTGCGCCACAGCTCCCGCTCCCATGCCGGCTCGTCCTGAGTTGTCATCGCTGATCCGTATCGCTGTGTTCCATAACCGAGCTGCACCCCTTGAGTCGAAGGACATGAGCGAGCGACACAGGGCCTCGATCAGCTCCCTCCGTCGCGGGCCGCGGGGAACCGCCGCTTCCGCACAGGCTGGCGGGTCGGCCAGTGAATGCCGGCGAGCCTGCTGCGCCGACACGAGCCCTTGACTAACTAATCTATCATGGAGCACAATCATAATGATGAATATAATGAATAGGAGCGTCCATGCACACTCAACTCGAGCGCAGTTCGGTCGCGAACGAAGACTTCGCCTCTGGGTCGGGTCTGTCAGCAAGTGAGTTCAAGGCGGCGTTCCGCAACCATCCGGGCGGAGTGGCTCTGGTCACGGCGCGCGGGAAGGAGGGGCCCGTTGCGATGACGGTGAGTTCGCTGGTGTCGGTCAGTGCCGAACCGCCGCTCCTGGCCTTTTCCCTGTCGGACCTCTCCAGGAGCTCAGCCACCATCAGGCAGGCGGAAACGATCGTCGTGCACCTGCTCGATTCGGCCCGCGTCCAGCTGGCGAAGCTGGGCGCCACCGGGGGAGTCGATCGTTTCGCCGACGCTTCCGCCTGGTCGCAGCTCGAGAGCGGTGAACCCTATTTTCATGCCGCTCCCATACGGATCTTGTGCCGAATCGTCCACGAGGTTCGAGCAGGGGCAGCGACGATCGTCATTGCACACGCCTCGCGACTCGTATCCGAGCCGCTGGAGGAAGTGCCCGTCCTAGACGCGGCTCCGCTCGTGTACCACAACCGGCATTGGCATGCACTGAGCGGTCTGTCGGAGATCGAGTAGGCGGCTAGCAATCCAGCGCTTCGCCACACGACCTGCTTCCTTCACGTAGACGGGAAATCCTGATGAAAGACACCTTGTACCACGGTGCGCGCCTGATTATCGGCAACGGTGCGCAACCCGTCGAGAACTCCGAACTGGTGGTCCGGGGCGGTCGTATCGAATATGCCGGCCCGGCCATCTCGGGGGATATCAATGCCGGTTCGCACCTCGTCGACCTGACTGGCAAGACCATCATGCCTACGATCGTGAATCCCCATGGGCACATCGGATACATGAAGAATGGGGTCGCAGACAAGGCGTACTACTCCCGCGCGAATGTCCTGGATCATCTTCGCCGCCTCGCCTATTACGGGGTCGGCGTGTTCCAGTCACTCGGCACAGACCGTGATGACATGGAGCTGACTCTGCGCGACGAGCAGCGGGCAGGAACGCTCGAGGAGACCGATCTCGCTACGCTGCTGACGGCCGGTGCCGGCCTGGTCGCGGCTGGCGACGGATCCCCCAATGGCGGACCGTTCTTCGCCACCGACGTCGTCGTGGAAGTGTCGGATTCCGGGACCGCTCGTCAACGTGTCCGCGAACTCGTGGCCAAGGGGCCGGATGCCATCAAGTTCTGGGTCGACGATCGTTGGGGAACGAGGGCCAAGCCGTCGCCGGACGTCTGCTCCGCGATCATCGACGAAGCCCACACGCTTGGCGTCAAAGCCATTGCCCATATCTACACTCTCGAAGACGCAATGGTCGTCGCGCGAGCCGGTGTCGACGGTATTGCGCATATGGTTCGGAGCCCAGGCACCACCCCTGAGCTCATCGACCTTCTCAACGCGAACGACATCTTCGCTTTCACGTCGCTGAGTATCCAAAGACCAGACGGCGAAGCGTGGCTGGACGATCCGGCGCTGGCAGAGACGGTATCGCTGCCGGTCATCGAACGGGCAAAGGAGGCGATCAGATCTCGTTCACCTGAAGACGTGCGAGAGCGCCAGGACTCATATGTCCGACTGGAAGAAGGGTTACGCGAGTACCTCGATGGCGGGGTACGGATCGTGCTCTCTGCGGACACCGGACTGCTGACCCAGTTCGTCGGCTTCGCCGAACATCGCGAACTCGAGGCCATGGTTCACGCCGGCATGCCGGTTTTGGCGGCGATTCGCGCGGCGACTCAGGTGCCCGCCGAGATTCTCGAGCTGCCCGACCGGGGCACGCTGGAGCGGGGCAAGCAGGCCGACTTCATCGTGTTGAACAGCAACCCCATCGAGAACATTGCCAACACCCGAGACATTGCGGCGGTCTACCTCAAAGGCTCTGCCGTTGATCGCGCGAGTCTCCGAACGATGTGGGCTTCCGAGCCGACGGAGTTGGACGAGCCGACTACCTTTCAAGGCTTCGCCCGGCCTCGTTCGTAAATGAGGGCTTTCGAGAAAGAGGAGGCAATGTCAGTGAATCTCCGTGCCGCCATCGCGGCCAACAAGCCGTTGGTGGTTCCCGGTGTCTATGACGGCATCTCTGCCCGGATAGCGGCGGACCTCGGCTTCGATGCCGTCTACATCGGGAGCTACGCAACCGGCGCCACCAAATACGGACTGCCTGACCTGGGGTACATCGGGGCTGAGGACATGGCAGATCAGGTGCGACGGATCGCAGACCTTGTCGATGTGCCGATCATCGTCGATGGTGAGGGCGGCTTTGGAAATCCTCTTCAGGTAGCTCGAACTACCCGGCTACTCGAGCGGGCCGGTGCCAGTGCGATGCACATCGAAGACCACGATTTCGGTAAGCACATCAGCGCGGAGCCGCGCGTACTTCCCGTCGCCCTGGCCTTGGACAAAATCAAGGCCGCGTTGGATGCGAAGAATTCATCCGATTTCCTTGTCATCGCCAGAACGGATGCGATCGGTTCCCTCGGCCAGGATGAGGGGCTCACACGTGTACTCGCGTTCCAGGATGCCGGGGCTGACGCTGTCATGGTGCCCGGTCGTCTCGACGACGACGGCTGGAACGTCCTCGTGGGCGAGGTCCATGTGCCGGTCATCTATCTCAACCAACCGAGAATGAGTGCCAAGGAGTTGGGAGTTCTTGGTGCCGATGTCGTTCTCTACTACGCCTTGGCACACTTCGTAGCGCAGAGCGCCATGCACTCGGCGTTGAGCCAGCTTGTCGACCACGGCTCGAGCGTTGCGCTCGAAGGCACGACGACCACGATGGCTGATTTCGACTCCTTCCTGGGCATCGAAGCAGCCAGGGCAGACGCGGCTCGCTGGGGCCTGCTCGAGGGTTGACCTCGCACTAGTGGAATGCGTGCGCCGGAACAACTATCACATCGAGGGATTGCGATGGTTACGGAAGTTCGCGCGGGTTCCGCTCACCCGCATGGAGACTGAAGGGCACCGTCTGGATGGCGCGGCCGTCGTCTGACTTGAGCCAGCGTCGGTGCAGTCGTACGAGGTACTTGTCGAGCTCGGCCGCGGCAGCTTCGACTTCGCCCTTCTGCAGCAGCGTGATGAGGCGGCGCCGGGCGCGGATGACGAAGGTGTGGTCGGGGGTCTCCAGGTGCGGGACGACGCCGCGGAGGATCGAAGTAAGCGACTCGACCAGAACCATCAGCACGGGGTTGTCCGCGGCTTGTGCGAGCAGGGTGTAGAACTCGGTTAGTACGAGGCTGCGTTCCACGCGGTCGGCCTCCGCGCTCAGTGCGGCCCCGGCGTCGGTGTTGGCGACGAGCCGGTCGAAGTCCTCGGGAGTGAGGCGCGGTCCGGCGACCCGGACGACCAGCCCGCACTGCCACCGCATGCAATCTGTCAGATCCTTCAACGAGAAGTCCGTCAGCGACAGGCTCTGACTGATCGTCGACGCGATGGCCGAGGAGCCCGGCCGGGTGATGAACGCCCCGCCCTGCCGACCGCGGCGCAGCGTGATCACTCCGCTTACCTCGAGCATGCGAAATGCCTCGCGCACCGTGTTGCGGCTGACCATGAACTGCTCGGCCAGTTCGCGCTCGGACGGCAACCGGTCGCCCGACGAGAGCTGCCCACTGCTGATCAGCTCCTGTACCTGAGCGATGATCTCGTCATAGACCCGGCGCGGCCGAGCGGGCCTGAACAGAATGGCGGTTGGGTCGGAAGTCACCTGGTGTACCCCTGCTTTCTCACTCCGGCCGACTGACTCGCACGCTGAGTACGCAATGGTGCAATAGTAGCGCCATTGCCACCGCGGGGACCCTCAGCCCGCCGCGGCCGCGCAGGCTTCATCGAACGAGACGTCGCCGGCGACCAGCTGGGAGCGGTAACGCGTGGCACGCGCGGCGGCGTTGCAGCCCGCGACAGCGACTAGCTGCGCGTTTCGCCCGTAGAGCGCAAGCCACGATCCGCGCCGTGGATCGTGGCCGACGACCTTGACGAAGTCCGCCCCGCCCGGCCGCCCCAGTACCTGAATTCGCTTGCCATATTGGTCCGACCATACATACGGGACCGGCGCAGCCTGGGTGTCGCAGCCGGTCCCGGTGATCTGCTCGGCGACGATGCCCGCCTGCTCGCGCGCGCTCGTCCAGTGTTCGTGGCGATGTGCGGCGCCGGTCCTGTCCGTCCAGGTGGCGACATCGCCGATGGCGTAGATCCCGTCCACGGCGGTACGGCCGACACAGTCGCAACGAACCGAGCCGTCGACCACGAGCCCGGTCCCGTCCAGCCAGCCCACTGCCGGGACCGCGCCGAGTCCGGCCACGACGACGTCGGCGTCCTCGTATGTGCCGTCCGCGAGGTGTACCCGCTGGCCTGAAGCCAGCTGTTGCACCCGTGTGACGGCGGTGCCGCACCGAAGGTGGGTGCCGGCTTCGTGGTGTAGGCCGGCGAGGAGCGAGGCGACCTCGGAGCCGAGTAAGGCCTCGAACGGTTTTCGCGCCGCTTCGATGACGACGGCGGACCGGCCGAGAGCCCGTGCGCTGGATGCCACCTCCGCGCCGATGAAGCCGGCGCCGATGACCGCGACGCGCTCGGCGCGGGCGAGAGCGCGGGCGAGCTCGACCGCGTCGGCGAGCTCACGGATCGTGTGGATCCGGCCGCTGGAAGCGTCGGCATGGAACGGCCGGGCGCGCGCGCCGGACGCGATGACGATGTGCGTGGCCGTGAGCGCCTCCCCGTCGGTGAGTTCGACGCGCCGCGCGGCGGTATCCAGGCGCATCGCCGTGGCGGAAGTCCGGACTTCGATATCGAGCGAGGCGTAGTGCTCGGGCGGGTGGAAGGCGATCTCCTCGACATTGTCAGCGCCGGTCAGGATTCCCTTGGACAGTGGAGGGCGGTCGTAGGGGACTGCCGCCTGCGAGTCGAGGACGACGATCGGGCTCTGGTAGCCGAGACGCCGCAGCTCGGTCGCGGCGCGGATGCCGGCCACCGAGCCACCGACGATGACGGTTCTGGTGCTCACGCGTAGCTCCTATACGACTGAAGATGGATGAATCAAACGAACACCTGGCCGGTGAACAGGCGGCGGGCAGTACGGAACGAGGTGGCCGACACGGCGTGCCACTGACCGTCGCGGGCTTCCACGTCCGCCTCGACGGGGACGATGCCCGCGGGCGTCCCGACCAGCAGCCCGGAGTCCGACGCTTCGCACAGCGTGGCGGCCACAGTCTTCGGCACCCGCGCGGCCACGGCGAGGCACAGTGCGCCGGTGCCGGGGACGGCGCGGTGTGGCTGGCCGTTCGAGACGAAACGGGCCGACAGGTCGTAGGCGCCGCCGTCGACGGTCTGCCCGTCCGATGTGGTGTAGCTGCCTGGCGGACCGAGCACGGCGATGAACGGTGTCAGCGGGCGGTTGAGCGCCTCTTCGATCGATCCGGTCAGTCCCATCGCGACCGAGGCGTGAGTCCGGATCCTGCCGAGCGCCGCGAGTGCGTCCGCGTCGACATCGAGTTGTTCGGGTGGCTCCGTCCCGGTGAGACCGAGATCCGCGGCCCGGACGAACACGCACACGTTGCCCGCATCGACGATCGAGATGGTGAACGTGCCCAGCGGCGTCACCAGCTCGTCGGTGGGCGAGCCGGTCGGCAGCAGCATCCCCGTCGCCGCCCCGCCCGGGTCGAGGAAGTCGAGCCGGACCGGGGCGCCGGTGCCGCCAACGCCGGGGATCGCGAAATCACCGTGCTCGACGGCCAGCCCCTCGCGCACCGTGAACTCCGCGCGCACGAGTTTGGCAGTGTTGGTGTTGTGCACGAGGACCGATGCGTCGCCGTCGGGCCGTTCGATCAGCCCGGCGTGCAACGCGAACGGCCCGATCGCTGCGCTCATGTTCCCGCAGTTACCCGAGTAGTCCACTAGACCGCGCCCGATCTGAACCTGGGCGAAGGTGAAGTCCACGTCGGCCCCGGTCCGCTCGGAAGGGCCGACGACACACACCTTCGATAGCGAGGACAAGCCGCCACCCATGCCATTGAGTTGGCGGCCGTAGGGGTCTGGGCTGCCCATTGCGTTGAGCAGCAACGGATCCCACTCGCCTCGGTCGTCGGGCAGGGCGTCGCGCCGGAACATCAGCGCCTTGCTGGTGCCGCCGCGCATGAAGGTCGCGGGCAGAGTACCGGTCACGAGTGCTTCGTCCCGTTGCCGGCTCAGAAGGTCCGCGGCGACGCGTGGGCGCGCTCGATGACCGGCAGTGTCATGGCGCCGATCCGGTCGATCGCGATCTCGAGCTTGTCGCCGGCGGTGATCGGCCCGACACCGGACGGCGTACCGGTGAGGACGACGTCGCCGGGCCGCAATGCCACGACCGAGGAGATGATCTCGATCGCATGCCAGACGTCGACGATCATCTGGCTGGTGTGGACCGATTGGCGTACCTCGCCGTTGACCGACAGGCGGCTGGTGAGATCGTGCGGGTCGCCCACCTCGTCGGCGGTCACCAGGTACGGGCCGATCGGCGTGAATGTCTGAAAGGACTTCCGCATGGAGCGGTCCTCCTGCCTGCCGTCCGGATCGATCCGCATCGTGGCGTCGACGGCACAGGTGTAGCCGAACACGACTCGCTCGGCCTCCGCGGCCGGAACCTCGAAGGCGTTTGCACCGATGACGACGGCCAGCTCGCATTCGTGGTCGAAGCGGCGCCGCGACCCGTGCGGCAGCGTGATCTCGTCGCCCGGTCCGGCCAGGCTGCCCGGTGCCTTCAGGAAGAAGCCCATCTCGTTGGCGGTGCGCTTGCCGCTGACGGTCATCGCGCCGATCTCGCCTAGGTGCTCCCGGTAGTTTCCTGGCAGCGCGAACACGTGCCGCGGCGAGGGGGAGCACTCTCGAAGCCGCACATCCGCCAGCGGGGAACGGGCGCCGTGGCAGGAGGCGACAGGATCCTCGAGATCACTCCAGTGCTCGATCAGCCAGTTCATGCGCTCGCGGGGAACGAGGTCCAGTTCGGCGGGAAGAGCGCCCGTCACGTCGCGGACCGAGTCGTTTTCCACGACGCCGACGCGATAGTCTTCGTAGACAGCGAGTTTCATGCGTTGCCGTTCTCTTCGCGGTACAGCCCCAGCTTGTCGAGCGCGGGGATGTCGTCGACACGGAACAGCGAAGCTTCGCTGTCGTAGGGGTTTTCGTGGTGGTGTCGCGCCCACGGAGGCACGCTGAAGAAGTCGCCCGCGGTCCATTCGAATTGCTCGCCGTCGACGACGGTGACACCGGAGCCGGCGATCACCCAGTACACCTTGCTGCCGGTGTGCCGCTGCCGCGCTCCACGGAAGCCTGGGCGCAGGATCTGCCGCTTGGCACCCAGAGACACCAATGCTGGCCCGCCCGTGGTCGGATTCACGTACTCGGTGAGCACGTCATCGACAGGGTCGGCGGGCAGCCCCTTCGCCAGCTCCAAGGCCTCGAGCGCCCGGGCCTGCGGATAGGCGAGCAGCGGGTTCACCGGTTGTGGCGGGAGTTGCCGCCCCGCGCGCAGCAGACCGCTGCCGAAGGCACGGAACGACGGGTCGGGCACCGGCAGCGTGTCCTGGACGTCGCGGTCGTAGAGTTCGAAGAACGTCGCGTGCAGGGACCGGACCAGGGAAATGTCCAGTACGTCGATCCAGATCATCGGCTCGTCGCCGCGATGCACGTGGTCGTGCCACGTCCAGCCGGGGGTCAGGACGAGGTCACCCGCATTCATCTCGTAGGTCTCGCCGTCGACGGTGGTCCAGCAGCCGCTGCCGCGCATGATGAAGCGGAACGCCGTCGCAGTGTGACGGTGCGCCGTCGCGACCTCGCCGGGCTGGATGTACTGGATCGAGACCCAGAACGTGGGTGTGGTGCCGAACTCGAGTCCCGGGTTGGCGAGTTTGAGGGTGCGCCGCCCGCCGCCCTTCTCGAGAGCGAGGTGCTGGTCGAGTTCGTCGACGACGGTTTCCAGGTCGCTCCAGCGCCAGTGCACCGGGCGCATGGGGGAGGACGGCGTCGAGGTGAACAACGGGCGGTCGGCTGGGGTCTGGATGCGAACGTTCAGTGCTGACAGCGCCTCAAAGTAAGCCGGATCGGGCTCGGGGCCGTCGGCGACGGATGCGTTGGCACCGGCTTGTTGCGTCACGCCCTACTGCCAAAAGGTTGGGCCATAGGGATTTTCTACGCTGCGCAACGTCCACTGTCAAACAGCTTGCGCTATTGACAGGTCATTGGTTGGACCATATTGTCGAACTCCATTGCGGCCGAGCGTCAGCGCGTGGTTCGCAAACCCCCGTTCGACGATGCAGAAGCTCGCTACAGCTCCAGTCATAGCGAGGATTCAAGTGAGGTGAGGTCATGACTGACAAAGCCGTCGAGGTCCCTGTCCTGATCGCCGGGGCAGGCCCGGTCGGGCTCGCCCTGGCCGGGGATCTCGGGTGGCGGCGAGTGCCGTCCTTGCTCGTGGAGAAGCGGTCCGGGCGCATCGCCCAGCCCAAGATGGACATGGTCGGTGTTCGCACCATGGAGTTCTGCCGGCGCTGGGGAATCGTCGACTGGGTCGAATCCGCCGGTTACAACCGTGCCTACCCACAGGATTGCGCGTGGATGACCAGCCTCAACGGCTACGAGTTCGGCCGAGAGCCGTTCCCAGCGCCGCAGGACGAGGCGCTGCCGCCGCAGAGTCCGCAGAAGCGTGAGCGCTGTCCGCAGAACTACTTCGATCCGGTGCTCACCCGCTTCGCACGGCGGAGCGGGCTGGCCGAGATCCGCTACCGCACCGAGCTGGAGTCCTTCGAGGACGCCGGTGACAAGGTCGTCGCGCACCTGCGCTCGACCGAGACCGGCGACGTGACGACCGTCGAGGCCCAGTACCTCGTCGGCTGCGACGGAAGTGACAGCTTGGTTCGCACTTCGCTCGGCATCGAGATGTCGGGTAAAGGGGTGCTCAGCTACACCACCAACGCGATCTTCCGCTACGACGGCCTCGAGCGACTGCACCGTCTCTCGCCCGCATACCGCTACATCTTCATTGGTCCCGAAGGCACGTGGGCAACGCTCGTCGCGATCAACGGCCGTGATGAGTGGCGGTTCTCGTTGATCGGCGACAGCACCCAGAAGGAGCCGACCGAGGCGGACATCCACGCCGCGATCGTCCGAGCGGTGGGACGTGAGTTCGACTTCGAGATCCTGTCCATCCTGCCGTGGGTGCGTCGCCAGCTGGTGGCCGACCGCTACCGCGATGGCCGCGTGTTCATCGCAGGCGACGCGGCTCACCTGGCCTCGCCGACCGGTGGTTTCGGCATGAACACTGGTGTCCTCGACGCGGTCAACCTATCGTGGAAGCTGGCCGCCGTCGTGCAAGGCTGGGGTGGCCAGACGCTGCTGGACAGCTACGAGATCGAGCAACGCCCCGTCGCGATCCGCAATGTGAACGAGGCGGGTGGGAACCTCGACCGCATGCTCTCTCCGGACATCGCCACGCCAGATCCCCTGATCTTCAGCGGCGACGGTGCGGATGCCGAGTGCGCCCGTCGTGAGTACGGCGAGCACTACACCGAGACGATGAAGCGCGAGTGGTTCAGCATCGGCATCCACCTCGGCTATGTGTACGAGGGCTCGCCGATCGTCGTGCCGGATGGATCTGCGGCACCGGAGATCACGGTATCGACTTACATCCAGACGGCACGACCAGGCTCACGGGCGCCGCACGTCTGGCTGGGGGAGCAGTACAGCATTCTGGATGAGTATGGCTCCGAGTTCGTGCTAGTGAGCTTCGCTGGCGCCGCCGGCACGGACGGCTTCGTAGCGGCCGCAGACGAGGTCGGTATGCCGTTGCGGGTCCTGGAGGTGGACCACGCCGAGGCCGCGGCACTGTATGCCGCGGCTTATGTGCTCGTCCGTCCTGACGGTTCGGTCGCCTGGCGGGGCGACAGGTTGCCTGAGGATGCGCGCGCGGTGCTCCGCGTGGCCTGTGGCGCCACGAGCGACAGCGACGTGGCGCCTGCCGGGGTGGTGGCCTGAGTGCCGTGCAAACACTCGTTGGTCCTGCCTTGAACTACGGACTTGACAACAAAAATCATTGGTTGGACCATTAAAGAGCCTCCTTCGGAAGGAAGTTTCGTGCCTCATTCATTTCGTCCCGTCGACCGCGTGGTGGTGGTGACCGGCGCCGGCAGCGGCATAGGCCGCGCGCTTGCCGTCCACGCGGCGACCGAGGGCGCACGCGCGGTTGTCGTCGTCGACCGCGATGAGGACGACGCCCGAGCCACCGCCGAGCTGGTGGCTGCCGTCACCGAGCCCCGTGTGATCGGCATGGACGTCTCGGACGAGGCCGCGGTCGCCGCGGCCGTCGAACAGATCGAGCGCGAGATCGGGCCCATCGACCTGTGGTGCTCGAACGCCGGTGTGCACTGCGGTGCAGGGCTCGGTGCGGCGGCCGACTGGGATGTCTCGCTCGGCGTCCACGTTCGCGCGCACGTCCACGTGGCACGGCACGTCCTACCACGCATGGTCGAGCGCAGCCGTGGCTGGATTCTGGTGACGGCGTCGGCGGCAGGATTGCTCAGCGACGTCGAATCGGCGCCCTACGCAGTCACCAAGCACGCAGCCGTCGCACTCGCGGAATGGCTGTCGATCCGGCACGACGCCGACGGAATCGGCGTGTCCTGCCTCTGCCCCCAGGGCGTCCGGACCGCGATGAACAGCTCCCGCCGCGACGGCCGGACTGGGTCGGGGACGAACTACCTCGAGCCACGCGAGGTTGCCGCTGCGACCTTCGCGGCGCTGGCCGAGGGGACCTTTCTGATTCTGCCGCACCCCGAGGTCGCGTCATACGAGCACCGGCGCACGGGCGACCGCGAACGCTGGCTGGCCGGTATGCGACGGCTGGCAGCCCGGGTGCCCACGTGACGAACCGAAATGGAGGATCGATGACCGACGTCGAACTGCACTACCCGATGAGCCGGACCTGTCCGTTCGACCCGCCACCGGCGTACGCCGAGTTGCGTGAGGCCGATCCGTTCACTCGCGTCCGGCTCTGGGACGGCAGCACACCGTGGCTGCTCACGCGCTACGACGACATGCGGGTGGCGCTATCACACCCGAAGTTCAGTGCTGAGCCGTTGCGCGAGGGATACCCGCACGTCTTCGAGGGACGGATGGTGGCCGACAAGGCCGACAAGTCCTTCCTGCGGCTGGACGCGCCCGAACACGACCGACTGCGCCGAATGGTCACGCGGGAGTTCACGGTCAAGCGGGTCGAGGCCCACCGCCCGTTCATCCAGGGCATCGTCGACAGGCTGATCGACCGAATGCTGGACGGACCGCGCCCGGTGGAGTTCGTGGAGGAATTCGCTCAGCCGTTGCCGACCGAGGTGATCACGCAAATGCTCGGTGTTCCGTACGAGGATCACGACGTCTTCCACCGGGCCACGCGAACGCAGTTCGGCTCGAACTCGACCCCCGAGGAGGTACGCGCCTCGCTCTCGGAACTGATGGGCTATCTGGACGAGCTCATCTCCCGCAAGCAGCGCGAGCCGAAGGAGGACATCCTCAGCCGTCTCGTGGTGGAGCAGCTCGAGCCCGGTTACCTCGACCGCGGTGCGATGCTCAACATCACCCGCCTGCTGCTGAGTGCCGGACATCAGACGACGCAGAACATGACCGCCCTCGGCGTCCTCACCATGCTCCAGCACCCGGAGCAGCTCGAGGCGATCAGGCGGGACCCGGGTTTGATTCGCGGCGCGGTCGAGGAGCTGCTGCGCTATTCGAGCATCCTGCACGTGGGCGCCCGCCGCGTCGCGCTCGAGGACATCGACGTCAACGGTCACCTCGTGCGGAAGGGCGAGGGCGTCATCTGCCCCATTCCCTCGGCCAACCGCGACGAGAACCTGTTCCCGGACCCCGACCGGTTCGACATCGAGCGAGACGCCGCTCCGCACGTGGCGTTCGGCTACGGCATCCACCAGTGCCTCGGCCAGGTGCTCGCCCGTGCCGAGCTGCAGATCGTGCTGCGGACCCTGTTCACCCGCATCCCCGGCCTGCGGCTCGCGGTTCCGTTCGAGGAGCTGCGTTTCCGCCACGACATGTTCGTCTACGGCGTCCACGAGCTTTCCCTCACGTGGTGAGCCGGCCCGCCGGACCTCGCTCGCCATTCGATCCAGTCAGGAGACCACAGTGCACGTGACCATCGACGACAAACGGTGCATCGCCGCCGGGCAGTGCGTGCTCAACGCGCCCGCGGTGTTCGACCAGCGTGAGGAGGACGGCATCGTCGAGTTGCTCGACGACGACCCGCCGCCGGCGCAGCACGAGGCCACTCGTCTCGCGGCCCGCCTGTGCCCGGCCGAAGTCATCACCCTCGGGGAGGACTGAGTGGCCACCGAAACCGCGCGCGCCCTCGATGGGGTGCGCGTGCTCGACCTCACGCAGTGGGAGGCCGGTTCCATGTGCGTGCAGTCACTGGCGTTCATGGGTGCGGACGTGATCAAGGTCGAGCGGCCCGGCGTCGGCGACTCGGCTCGCATCGCCTCGGTCGACAGCGCCGATGCCGACTCGCTCTTCTTTCTCGTCCTCAATTCCAACAAGCGTTCGGTCACCCTGAACCTGCACACCGAGCGGGGCCGCGAACTCCTGGCCCAGTTGGTCAAGCACGCCGACGTATTCGTGGAGAACTTCGCGCCGGGAACGATCGAACGCCTCGGCTTCGGCTACGACCGCCTGCGCGAGCTGAACCCACGCGTCATCTTCGCCTCCGTCAAGGGATTCTCGAAGTTCAGCCCGTACCGCGACTTCAGGTCCTTCGACGCGATCGCGCAGTCGGTGGGCGGCGCGGTGGCGTTCACGGGCGAGCCGGGCGGGCCCCCACTCAAACCGGGTCCGACCTTCGCAGACACCGGCGCCGGGTTGCATTTGGCGGTGGGCGTGTGCGCGGCGCTCTACCAACGCGAGTTCACCGGTCAGGGCCAGCAGATCGAGGTGGCCATGCAGGACGCAGTCATGAACTTCTGCCGCATGACCTACGGTCGTCACCAGATGACCGGCCGACCGGCCGAGCGGGTGGGCAACGGCTCGCCCAGCAGCACCTCGGCCCCGTCCGGTCTGTACCCGTGCCTCGGAGGTGGTCCCAACGACTACGTGTTCATCTACACCGCTCGAGACGAGGTCAGCGGCAACCAGCAGTGGCGGCGCCTGTTGGACACCATCGGGCGCGCCGACCTCGACGACGACCCTCGCTTCGTCACCCCGGAGGCGAGGTTCGGCCACCGGGACGAGGTCGACAGGATCCTGGGGGAGTGGACCGCGCTGCACGACAAGCGATTGGCGATGGAACTGCTGAACAAGGCAGGCGTCCCGGCAGGTGCGGTGTTCGACAGCGGTGACCTGATCAACGACGCGACCTTCTACGACAGCGGCATGCTCAATACCGTCGAGCACCCGGTCCGTGGACCCGTAGTCCTGCCGGGTTGGCCGGTGCGCATGAGCGCGTCTCCGAGTCCGGTCATCACCTCGCCGCCGCTGCTGGGCGAGCACACCGAGGCCGTACTGTGCGAGGTCCTCGGCATGACACCCGAAGCCGTTGCGCCACTGCGGAAAGACGGCACGGTCTAGAGCGCACGGCGTGACCCGCGGCGCCTAAGGGGCGAGCCGGCTCATCAGAGTCAGGATCGCCTCGGTCACAGGTTCGGGTCGCTCGACGTTGATCAGATGCGCGCCGGGATCCAGGATCGTCACCGTCGCGCCGCGAATCGTCGCCGTGATTCGCTCCGAATGCTCAGGTGGTGTGCCCGGGTCCTGGCGTCCGACGACAACCGACGTTGGGACTTCGATGCGGTCGAGCTTCGGCAGCAGGTCCATCGCCGCGATCGCTTCGCACCCACCGGCGAAGCCGTCGGCCGTGGTCTCGATGATCTGCCCGCGTACCCACTCGACGACATCGGGATGTTTCGCGGAGAACTCCGGACTCAACCAGCGGGGCAGGAAGGCGTCGGCGATCCTGCCGATGCTGCCGGCTTCTCGCACTTCGGCAGCACGTTCGCGCCACGCCTCGGCCGGTGTGAGCTCGGCCGAGGTCGCGCAGAGCACGAGGCCGGTGACCCGGGTCGGCGCGTGCTCGGCCAGCCACATCGCGACCATGCCGCCGAGCGAGAGCCCCACGTGGATCGCGTCGGCCACTCCCAGCGAGTCCATCATGTCAATGACGTCGCCACCGAGATCGTCCAAGGTGTATGGACCCGCAACGCTGGCCGACTGCCCGTGACCACGGTAGTCATAGCGCACGACCCGTGCGCCAGCGGCGACGAGTGGTCCCGTTTGGGCATCCCACATCCGCAGTGCGCATCCAAGTGAGGTGTGCAGAACCACGGTGGGGCCGCCGTCCGGACCGTCGACTACGTGGTGCACCTGCACGGCTGCTACCGACCGGTCCACTGCGGGGGACGACGTTCTTTGAACGCGAGAGCGCCTTCGGCGGCGTCTTCGGTCGCCTGCAGCCGGGCCTGGATGGCGTCGGCGAGTGCGTAATATCCGGCCGGCGGCGGGCTGGTCAAGGTGCGCAGCAGCGCGAGGGTGGCTGCGCCGGCGAGGGGAGCACCTTCGCAGATCCGCGCTGCGTATTCGTGGGCGAGGGCAAGGACGTCGGGTCCCACCGCGTTGACCAGACCGAGCCGGACCGCCTCGTCGGCGGTGATCTGCCGCCCCGTCAGCGCGAGGTCGGCGGCGAGGGCGGGCGGCAACGCACGAGCCGCGAACGGAAGGCAGTCACCGCCAGCGATGAGCCCCCGTTTGACCTCGGGTAGCGAGAACTTGGCATTCGGTGCGGCGACGACGATCTCGCATGACAACGCGATCTCGAAACCGCCGCCAAAGGCGTACCCGTTGACCGCTGCGATGAACGGCTTACTGCGCTGCTTGCGGACGAAGCCGCCGAAGCCGAAGGGTTCGATGACCGCACGCGGCTCACCCCGTTGCCGGGCGCCGAGATCGGCGCCCGCACTGAACGCCACCGAACCTGCGCCGGTGACGATGCCCACCCAGGTCTCCGGATCGTTCTCGATCTCGTCGACGGCAGCCATGAGCTGCATGGCGGAGGCGAGGTCGAGCGCGTTGCGCACCTTCGGACGATCGATCGTGATCGTCGCGACGTGCCCCTGACGATCGAGTCGGACAGCGCTCTCCACCGGGTCGCCGATTATGGTCACGGGTTGCTCCTCATACGACTGTGCCAAACAGGACCAGGCAATTATATAAATGGTTGGGCCTTTAAATCAAGACGTCAAAAGCTGAATCGCGTCGTCTGACATTCTTGATGTTCAAAGGCTGATCCAAAGGAAGACCGACCTGTGAGGCAGGCGTCAAGCGCAGGTCTTCGAGACGCTGACGATCTGCACCTGGGTGTACTCCTTCATCCCCTCGATCCCGTTCTCGCGGCCGATGCCGGACTGCTTCGCGCCGCCGAACGGGATGTCCGGGGGAAGGTCGATGAGCCGATTGACCCACACCGTTCCGGCGACGATCCGCGCCGCCACTGCGGTGGCGCGTTCCTGGTCGGCTCCCCACACGGTGGCCCCCAACCCGTAACGGCTGTCGTTGATACGGGCCACCGCGTCGTCGATCGAGTCGTACGCGAGGATCGGCAGGACGGGCCCGAACTGCTCCTCGCGCACGATCTCGTCGTCGTCGTCGACGCACGTGACGATCGTGGGCGCGATGAAGTATCCGTCGCTCTGCAGCGGGGTCCCGCCCGCGATCACCTCGCCGTCCCGTCGGGCCCCATCGATCATCGCCAGCACCTTCTCGAACTGCGTGCGGTTCTGGACCGGCCCGATCTGGGTGGTCTCGTCCATCCCGTCGCCGACCACGGCCGCCATCGCGAGTTTCGCGATCTCGTCGCAGAACGGCTCGTACACGGCGCGAGGTACGTAGACCCGTTTCGTGGCCAGGCAGACCTGACCCGCGTTGAGCATCGCTCCGGCGAAGACCTTGCCGGCCACCGTGGGCACATCGGCGTCCGGCAGTACGAGGGCCGCGTCGTTCCCGCCGAGTTCGAGGGTCAGCCGCTTCAGGGTCGGCGCCGCGCTCGCCATCACCTTCGACCCGGTCGCCGTGGAACCGGTGAACCCGACCTTGGCGACGTCCGGATGCGAGGTCAGGTAGTTCCCGAGATCGTTGTCGTCGACGACGATGTTGAGGACGCCGGGCGGTAGGGCCTCGGCCGCCAGCTCTCCCAGCAGGCAGGTTGTGAGCGGGGTCGTCGGCGCCGGCTTGGCGACCATGGTGTTCCCGCTCGCAAGCGCGGGTGCCACCTTGCCGATGAGCAAGCTGAAGGGAAAGTTCCACGGGGTAATCGCGGCAACCACGCCGAGGGGCCGCCGATACTCGACGATCAACTCGTGGTCGGTGTCCCGCAGGACCACCGGCGCGAGGTGCTGTTCGGCGAAGAAGCGCAACCGCGCCAATCCGCTGTTGATCTCGGCGCGGGCCTGTGCCAGAGGCTTGCCCTGTTCCTGCGTCAGAAGGCGTGCCAGGTCGTCGGCTCTCTGCGTGACCAGGTCCGCCAGCGCGGTCAGACACGCGCCGCGCGCCGATTGATCCAGGCCGCGCCATTCGACCCAGCTGCGCTTGGCTGCCGCGATCGCCTCGTCGACCTGGGCCCGGTCCGCGCGCGCACACGACTCGAATACCCGGCCGGTCGCCGGGTTGATGACCGCCAAAGTGGCGGCGCCGTCGCGCAGCTGCCCGTCGATGAGCATCCGAAACGTCATTGCAAACCTTTCCCGATCGTGCCGAAGCTAGAACCTGGTGATGACGCTGCGCGCGATGTGCCCGCCCGCGAGGTCGCGGTACGCGTCGTTGATCTGTTCGATGGAGATCTCCTGTGAGACAAGGTCATCCAGGTTGAGCCGCCCTTGGCGGTACAGCTCGGCGTACATCGGGATGTCCTGCCGGATGTTCGTCGAACCCATGTAGACGCCCGTGACGCTGATCTGCGGTCGGATGAGCTGCGAATGGACGTCGACGCGTAGTTCGGTTCCCGGGTTGGGCAGACCCACGATGTACATGCCGCCGCCCTTTCGCGTCATCAGCACCGCTTGTCGCAACGTGCCGGTCGCGCCGACTACGTCGAAGGCGTGATCGACCCCCTGTGGCGCGATCGCGAGCACGTCGTCCACGACGTTCGCCCGGCTCGCGTCAATGAAGTCGGTCGCACCGAACCTCTCGGCCACCCCTGCCTTGCCGGGCTGTGTGTCGATGCCGATGATCCGGCTCGCGCCGCAGTGTCGCGCGGCCCAGATCGCGTTGAGCCCCACCCCTCCGACCCCGATCACGGCGACGGTCTCGCCGACGCGCACGCGCGCGGTGTTGATGACAGCACCAGCGCCGGTGACGACGCCGCAGCCGAGCAGTGCGGCCTGTGCGAACGGGACATCGGCGGGTACTGGCGCCAGCTGGTTCTCGTGGACCAGCGCGAGCTCGGCGAACGCCGCGACACCGAAGACCTGCGTGAGCGCACCTTCCGCGTTCCGAAGACGCGGCGCCGAGCCGGGTTCCCGCAACGTCGCTTCCGGGCGAGGACACAGCCAGGTGCGCCCGCTGATGCAGCGGGGGCAGCTGCCGCAGTACTGCATGAGCGAGCCGACGACGTGATCTCCGCGTCGGAAGTCGCGAACGGCAGGGCCGACCTCGGCGACCACTCCTGCGAGTTCGTGCCCCATGACCGAAGGAACCGGGATTCCGTAATCGCCGTGTGCGAGGTGCAGGTCGGAATGGCACAGTCCGGATGCGCGGACCTCGACCAGCACCTCGTGTCCGACGGGGTCGTCGACCTCGATGTCCTTGATGTCGAAGTCGGCGCCGATCGCGTCGAGCACTGCTGCTTTCATGCGCTCACTCCCGTGTCCTCGATGCCGGATCGTGCGCGGCCCGAGCCTGCGCCGTTTCGGATGAAATGCGGCGAGTCAGACAAGTTCTCGATCGCTGAAACAAAAGTTGGACCAATGCGTTTACCTTGTCTACTGGCCCGGAGAGGGGGTACTCGATCTCGACTCGGGAGAGCGGCGCGCCGACGGCCGCTGGGCTGCACGGAGTTCAGCGCGGCGATCAGCTCGGTCGACGCGGCCGCCATGTCAACAGGTCAGGCCCGGTGACATTGCCATTCTGCATGCGTGGCCCCAGTCGGTCAAGCATTGGTGAGGCGCGCGTGCGAGTGGTGTGGCGCCGGGGCGTCGGCGTCATCCGGCGAATGACCGATCTACGCGACTAACGGACCGACTATTGACATCCTGGATGGCACGCGTTAGGAATATCAATGGTTGGACCACAATCATGGCTCGGCCGAGGGGCGCACGCAGTGGCGATGCCTGCAGGCCCCCCGGCCTTGGCGACCAGCGCAGTGAAGAATCGGAGGCGCAGATGAGCGACGCGGCGGGCACAGGTGCCGACGACGGCTTCGCGGGCGAGGACTACGACGTGGTCGTCATCGGCGCCGGCTTCGGCGGCCTATATGCGTTGCACCGGATGATCGGCCTTGGCCTACGGACGACATGTCTCGAGAGCGGGGAGGGCCCCGGCGGCACCTGGTACTGGAATCGTTATCCGGGGGCGCGGGTCGACGTCGAGAGCATGGTCTACTCGTACTCCTTCGACGACGACCTGCAGCAGGAATGGCACTGGCCGGAGCACTTCTCCCCACAGGCCGACATCGAGGCGTACGCCAAGCACGTCGTGGACCGTTTCGGGCTGGCGGAGTACATCAACTTCTCGACCACGGTCGTCGCGCTCGAGTACGACGAGACGAGGTGCCGGTGGCAGGTGCGGACCAACGCGGGCGCGGTGATCTCCGCTCACTACGTCATCGCGGCGACCGGTAGCCTCAGCACCGCCAACGTCCCGGCAATTGCCGGCGCCGAGTCGTTCGCGGGTAGCTCGTTCCACACCGCGCGCTGGCCCGCGGAGGGCGTGGACCTGCGCGGGCGTCGCGTGGGTGTGATCGGAACGGGATCGACGGGGATCCAACTCATCCCGATGATCGCCGAGCAGGCGCAGCACCTGACTGTCTTCCAGCGGACGGCGAACTTCAGCATCCCGTCGCGCAACCGCGCTCTCGATCCCGACTACGAGCGGGAGTACAAGGCCGATTATCCGCAGCGGCGGCGCAAGCTGTGGGCCTCGAAATCCGGCACGGCCCTGGATCCGATCGTGCCGCCGTCGGCGCTGGCCGTCGACGACGCCGAGCGCGAGAAGATCCTCATGCAAGCCTGGAAATCGCGTAGCGGCTTCAACTTCCAGCGCGCGTTCAGTGATGTGCTCACGGACATCGACGCCAACGACCTCGTCGCCGAGTTCGTGCGCGCACGGATCCGCGAGATCGTCCGCGATCCGGACGTCGCGGAGGCACTGTGTCCGAGCTCCCATCCGCTGGGAACCAAGCGGTTGTGTCTCGAGTCCGGCTACTACGAGACCTACAACCGCGACAACGTGTCCCTGGTTGACCTGCGCGCCACCCCCATCGTCCGCATGACGCCGACCGGGGTGGGGACGACGGCAGGGGAGCACCAGTTGGACGTCCTCGTCTATGCGACGGGATTCGATGCGATGACCGGTGCACTCACCAGCATCGATATCAAGGGCGTCGGCGGTCGCGCCCTGGTGGACAAGTGGGCTGACGGACCGACGACCTACCTGGGTTTCATGGCGTCCGGATTCCCCAATCTCTTCATGATCCACGGCCCCGGGAGCCCGTCCGTGCTCGCGCAGATGATCATGGCCGGCGAATGGCAGGTCGATTGGGTTGTCGACCTCATCACGTACATGAGCGATCACGAATACCGCTGCGTCGACGCCACGCCCGAGGCGGAGTCGGCGTGGGCACGCGAAGTCGATGCTGCAGCCGATCGCACGCTCTACAAGCGTGCCGAGTCGTGGTACAACGGCGCGAACATCGAGGGGAAGCCCCGCATGTTCATGCTCTACGTCGACGGCTTCCCGGCCTACTGCCTGCGCTGCACCGAAGTCTCCCGACGCGGGTACGAGGGCTTTGTCCTCTCCTCGTAGGCAAGCGCCGGCCGGCCGCGTGCGGTATCGCGTCCGGACGGCATCTAGCCGGCCGACAAGGAGCGAGGCGACATCATGACGAAGGGCGGGAGCGGGCGGGCGGACGACACTGCCGCGGGATCCGACGGGCCAGAGTCAGGCATCGCGTGGCCGACCTAGACAGCGGCTTACGGGCGATTCTCGCCGAATTGGTCCGGCAGGGCCGCAAACCAGTCGCTGACCTCACCCCCGATGCCGCGCGCGAGCAGATGGGTGCCCGCGCTGCGCAGGCTCCGGTTGGGCCGGACCTGTCGGAGGTCGTCGATCTCGCGGTCCTGGCCGGTCGCCACCACGTACCGGTTCGGCTGTACGTCGCCGAACGAGCCGACGCGGTAGTCGTGTTCTGTCACGGCGGAGGGTGGGTCATCGGCGATCTCGACACCCACGACCATCTGTGTCGCACGATTGCTGTCCTTGGACGGTGTCGCGTGGTGTCGGTCGACTACCGGCTCGCGCCCGATCATGTCTTTCCGGCTGGTCTGGACGATGTGGAGGCAGCGGTCAGGTGGGCCGCCGGGGCGTTCCCGGACGCTTCGCTGGTGGTGGCAGGGGACAGCGCGGGCGCTAATCTCGCGACGGCGTGCGCGCGCCGACTCAGGGACTGTGGGGGCCCGCGGATCGCCGCGCAACTGCTGGCCTATCCGGTGACCGACTGTGACTTCAGCCGGACGTCGTACCTGACGAATCAGGACGACCTGCTCTTGTTGCGGTCGGCCGACATGGCGTGGTTCTGGGACCGTTACCTCCCTGACGAGGCCATGCGGACTCATCCCGATGCGAGTCCGTTGAGGGCGTCCAGCCTCGCTGGATTGCCCCCGGCGACGGTCGTCCTAGCAGGGCACGACCCATTGCACGACGAAGGGCTGGACTACGCGCGAGCGCTGCGCGGCGCGGGTGTGCCGGTGGAACTGGTCACCTACCCGACGATGGCCCACGGGTTCCTCGCCTTCGCGCAGCTGGTACGGGAAGCCGGTGAGGCGCTCGAGGTGCTCGCGAAGGCCATCCGTGTCGCGGCGTTGCGCGACACGCGGTCTGGATGACCCGCTCCCTGGGGACAGCGCAGCCCCATCGCCTCAGCCACCCTGCGGCGCGTGGATCAGCTTCTTGTTGACGAACCCCTCGATGACGAGCGCGCCCACCTAAGGATCGCCTATGAGCTCACGATGATTACTTCAGTGGGACAGGCGATTTGGCAGGCAGTCCGATCGCTCACACCCTGTTAATCCGGACACGTCGGCCGTGGCACCTTGGACGGGGCCCGCTCGATGCGGCGACGCTGGACGCTAACGGGTATGCACCACTTCCGGCTAGCGGCGCGTCGATGGGTGCCACCGGTGATGGCCCTGATGCGCCGGATCGCGATTCTGGACTCAGGACGTAGTACGCGCTCTTCACCCCGCTCGAGGAAAACGCCGATACCGCCCCTGCCCGGCCGACGGGCGTCCGGCCGGCCCAATCTCGATCCCTTGGAAAGGGTTAGTGATGAAGAAGTTGCGAGTAGCGATCATCGGCGGCGGCATCGGGGGACTGGCCACAGCCGTCGCGCTTCACCGGATTGGGGCCCAGGTCCGGGTCTACGAACAGGCGCGTCAGTTGGGCGACGTCGGCGCAGGAGTGGCGCTCCAGCACAACAGTCAGAGAGTCCTGGACCGGCTGGGCCTCAGCCAGCGCGTCGTCCGACTTGGCGCGCGGTTGCCTGGATTCCGGCTCTTCACGCCGGACGGGACCCTGGTGTCGCATGAAACGTACGACCCCGAGACCGGGACGCTCGGGCTACGTCGCGCCGATCTGGTGGCGGTCCTGGCCGCCGCTCTGCCGACCGCGGTCGTGCACACCGGACATCGCTGCGTGCAATTGACTCAGCGCGACGGGTCTGCGGTGGTGAGCTTCGCGAACGGGGTGAGCGTGAATGCTGATGTCGTAGTCGCGGCCGACGGAATCCGTTCCGGGCTACAACGCTACGTCGTGGAGCCTACCGACCCGGTGTTCTCCGGCACGATGGCCTATCGCGGCCTGATCCCGGCAGCGCGCCTGCCCGACTGGCCAAAGGACTTGGTGACCTGGGGCGGCGACGGCAAACACGTGGTTGCGTACCCCGTGCGCGCCGGTGAGTTGATCAACTTCGTGGGGTTCGTTTCCGCCGACGAGCAGATGCGCGAATCATGGTCTGCACCAGGTGATCCGGCCGTGCTGGCCGCTGAGTTCGATGATTGGGACCAGCAGGCTCGCCACCTGCTCGCGCGCGTTGAGACCACGTTCAAGTGGGCCCTCTATGATCGGGAGCCGCTCCTGCGGTGGACGCACGGCCGGCTGGCCCTGCTCGGCGATGCGGCCCATCCCATGCTGCCGCACATGGGCCAGGGCGCCAATCAGGCCATCGAGGACGCGATGGCGTTGGCCATTCTGCTGCGCGGCGTCACCGCCGCCGACGCCCCAGCAGCATTGATGCGCTACCAGACAGTGCGGCGCGATCACACCGCACGGGTCCAACGGAGTGCACGCGCGAATGGACTTGGGTTCGACTCCGGGCAACCCGTGAGCCTCAACCATTCCTGGGTGCGGGACTATGACGTGGAACGGGAAGCCCTCGCCGCTTCGTGAAGCGGGCTAGTGACCTAGTCGCCGCCGCCCCTGGCGACCTGATTTGCAGCGGAACTCCAGCTGTCGCCGGCATTGAGCTGGACCACCTCGCCCTGGATCCATGGCTCGAGGTCTGTCAGGAATACGGAATCGCCATTCCCGGCCCGCTGCATCTCAAGCCACTTCTGCAGCGCTCGTGGGGCCGGGCCGGACAGGATGGTGGATACGTTGGCTGCGCTTTCACGCAGAAGGCTCTCGGCAGGCGCCAGGACCAGGTTTTCGTTGAAGACCTTCTTCTGTGCCGCGATGGTGTCCCGGTTCCGGCGGGCGTACCGCGCGCCAAGTTCTTGGGCCTCGCCGATGAGGTCATCCGGGGGCACCAGCCGATTCACCAGGCCCATCTGATGTGCCTCCCGTGCCGAGTACATTCTGCCCTCGAGCATCATCTCCAGTGCCCTGGCGGGTCCGATGAGCTGGGCCAGGCGTTGACCTCCGACGGTGGTGGTCAAACCGATGAGGAGTTCGGGGAGGATGAAGCCCACTGTTTCGTCATCGGCGGCCAAACGGACGTCGAAGCAGACCGACATCTCCAATCCTCCACCGCCGCATGGCCCTCCGATCGCAGCGATGTAGACCGCGGGCGATCGCATGACGCGCAGCACGACCTGATTGAATCGCGGGACAGTGAGGAATTGGCTGATGGGGGTGCGCTCCAGGGCCTGTTCGCCGCCGGGTACGGCACCGACGACGTCGACGCTCTGCAGGAGCTTCAGCAGGGCCTGACCCGATAGCGGCCGCCCGACGCGTGAAGCGGCGGCGAGGATCTCGGCGATGTCGAAGTGAGTGATGTAGCGATTCGGCACCCCTCCTGTGAGAACGACCGCGCCCACGGTGTCGTCGTCGTCGACGGCTGCGGTGAGTGTGTCGAGGTCATTCTGCATCCGAGCCGTCATGAAGTTGTGCGGCGGATCGCAGAACCGGACGGTGAGTACTCGGTCTTCCTGCTCGACCGTCAAGGTGTCCAGCGCGAGGTCGCGGGCAGGCGTTGTCGTCATCGGTCGCTGCCCCTCACGCGTACTTGACGACGGTGCGCTGCACGCCGAGCTCGATCGCCCCGTCATCGGTCGCCACTTCGGCCTCGACGATGTCGCCGTGGCGCAGATACTTTCGGTTCTTGGCCTGCCTCGAGAAGAAGACCCTCCACTTCAGCTGATCCGGAAGTAGCGACCCAATCACCTCGACGGGCTTGGGTGGTGCGCTGATCGCCGTGCCGACCGGCGTGCCGGTCAAGACCAGGTCGCCGGCATCGAGACGCTGAAAACGTGACAGCGCCTGCAGTGCCTGCACGGGTGGGTAGATCATGTCGCCTTCGACGAGCATGTTCTGGCGGACTTCACCGTTCACGCGCAGCCGCACCCGCAGATCACCGAAGCGCTTGAGCTCGTCGGCGTCCAGCAGCACCAGCGCGGGACCGACCGGAGTGAATGTTGGATACGACTTCGCTTCGTAGAACTGCGTTTTGGTCAATTGCACGTCGCGCGCCGAGACGTCGTTGGTCACCACCAGCCCGCAGACATAGTCCGACAGGGTGGCTTCGGTGATGGTGGTGCCGACGGGCATCTCGCGGCCGAGGACCAGACCGATCTCCACCTCGTAGTCGAGCAGTCGGACATGATTGGGTTTGACGATGTCGTCGAACGGGCCGCTGATGGAGCCGGATGCCTTGCGGAAGAAGGCCAGTGGGGTAGCAGCTGGGTCCCGCCCGGCGTCCTCGACGTGGGAGGCGTAGTTGGTCATTTGCGCCACCACCCGGCACGGGGCAGTGATCGGGGACAGCAGGTGCAGGCTGTCCACGGGTACGGTGTCTGTGCTGTGGGCGACGGCTTCGATGGCGGCTCGGTCGGCCAGCAGCTCGCGTGTGGTGGCGGCCGCGGTGGTGATTCGGGCGGCGCCGGTCGGAGTCTGCACCCACCACGCGTCGGCGGTGCGCAGGATGGAGACGGTCATCTTGGGTCCTTGGATTCTCGGGCGGTTGGGTTCAGGAGTTGGCGACGGCGAGCATGCCGCGCAGGCTGGCCATGTCGAATTCGTTGTCGGTGCGCAGCGCGCTGATTATCGAGCGAAGTTCGCGCAGGGATTCGCGGCCTGGCGCGATCCCGAGGAAGTCCTTGGTGATGGGTGGGCCCCATTGTGAGAGTCCCGAGGCGGTGAAGGGAGCCCAACCCGGTTCGAGCGTGTTGTCGAACATGTCACCGTCACTGAAGTGCTCGACCATGACATCGTCGGGATCGCGCCAGTAGTCGAAGATCTGGCTTCCTTGGATGTGGCGGCCGATTCCCCAGGAGCGGTGATGTCCGAGCTCGGCGAGGTAGCGTGCACCGGCGGCCATCGCGTCGATGTCGCTGACCTGGTAGGCCGAGTGGACGTAACGGTTGGACGGGCCGAGGGCCATCGCCAGGGTGTGGTGGTCGGCCGGAGTCTGGCCGCGATCGCAGCGGATGAAGCTCATGACCGGTCCGCGGTCACGGCGCCCCGGGTAGTAGAGGAAGTCGCTGACGATCATTCCGAGGTGATCGAGGTACCAGTTGAGCGCTTCGCGGTACTTGGTCGTTTGCATCACCACGTGCCCGAGTCGCTGCACCCGCGTCGGCACGCGCGGCGGGCGCTGGGTGGTGTTGACGCGCTGGACGTCGTGCCCAAAGTTGAACTGATGTTGGGTCTGCGTCGGCAGGCCCTCCAACTGGTGAGTGCCTGCCACGACCCGGACCGTCACACCGCTGGGGTCGACGAGGTCGACCGCCACGCCGCCGAGCGAGTCGGGCAGTGCACGGATTCTGGCACCGGTCGCCTCGGCCAGCCGCAGCACGTCGGCGTGGTCCTGTGCGGTGTAGGCGGTTCCGATGAATTTCGACCGGGGACCTCGCCGGATCAGCACGCAGGGCGAGCCGGAGTCGGTGCCTCGCAAGTGCAACTCGTCGGCAGTGCGCATAGCGGTGTCGAACCCGAACGCAGACGAAAATGCTTCGGCCCGAGCCAGATCCGGCTTCTCGAACTCCAACCAGGCGATATCGTGAACCTTGATGATCGGGTCGCGTGAGCGCCCAGGATGCTCTTCCTTGCGAGCGCCCTGATCACTGTGCAGCTCGTTGTGGGCGCCGACTGCATGGCCGTTCATCAGTCCGTCTTCTCTCCAAGCGGCAATCGCGCCTCGAAGAACTCGATCGCTCCGCTGCGTTCGACGGTCACGACGTCGAGGCCGAATTCCGTCAGCCACGTCTCGATGTCGCCTGTGTGTGGGGTGTTTCCGAACACCCCGGCGCGGCGCGCCATTGTGATCAGAACATCCTGGCGGGGACCTCGACCGGTGACGCATGACGTGCCCCGTAGCGTCCCTCCTGGCTTGAGTACGCGAGCGAGTTCGGCGAGCGCGGCACGCGGGTCGGGCAGGCAGTGAAGCCCGTTGTAGGTGATGCAGAGATCGAAGCTGTTGTCGGCGAACTGAAGTGCGGTGACGTCGGCTTCGACGAACTCGATCGCGTCTTGCACTCCGCGTCGGGTCGCTGCTGCGCGCGCCTGGCCGAGCATGAAGGGGGAGATGTCGGCCGCGACGTAGTGCACGTCCTGGCCGGGACGTAACCCGCGGAAGGCGAAGCCGCCACCGCACGGGATGTCGAGGACGGCGCTTCCCGCCGGGGCGTCGGCGACTCTCTCGACGTCGGTGAACATGCATCGCATGTCGGCGCCCCACATCGCCCAGGCGCCGACCGTGGCGACGCCGTCGTGTTTCACGCCGGTCTCGTACATGGCGGCCACAAGACGCTCGGAGCGCCACCGCTCGGTGACGTCGGTCATGACTTCACCTGTGTATCCGTGGCGTCCCAGGGCATCGATCCCGATGTCCAGTGGGTCAGCTCCTGCTGGTCGTTGCTGTG
Source organism: Mycobacterium sp. AZCC_0083 (assembly GCF_014202335.1). Classification (GTDB taxonomy): domain Bacteria; phylum Actinomycetota; class Actinomycetes; order Mycobacteriales; family Mycobacteriaceae; genus Mycobacterium. The sequence continues at coordinate 195,729 of NZ_JACHGP010000011.1, forward strand.
CAGGTGTCGTGGCGGTGTGACGAATGTCGCGTAGGGCCGGCAGCGCATCAGCACCCGGCCTTCCTGCTCTGCCATGGCTTTGACCGCGGGGCGCATTTCGGCGGGCACTGGCTGTCCCGACATGCGTTCGGCCACTGCCATCATCACGTCGATCAGGGTTTCGTCGTCGTCGTCGATCACGGCGTCGCAGTAGACCTGAAGGTAGGCGAACGGCCAGGTCTCGTCGAGGACGCAGAGGCTGACTTTGCCGTTGCGGGCAACGGCTTTGGCCTTGGCCCTCTCGCCCATGGTGGCCACCAGCAGGTCGCCGTTGTCGTCTGGGACGTAGTAGACGATCGACATCGCCGGGCCGTCCGATTTGCGGCCGTAGCCGAAGACGCAGGTGCGGTGGGTCTGAACGAACAGTCGCCGTTCGGACGGCAGCATGTCGCGATCCGTTGGCGCCTGGAACGGATCCTTGGACAGGGGTAGCAGTCGCGCCGATGCGCGGTCTTGATTCGTGGTGTCAGGGGTGATGCTCATGGCCTCGTTCCTTTCTATTGATATTATCGATTGATAATAAGGGTACACTCCGAACGATGGAACGCAAGACCCCGACGCCGACCAAGGTCCGCGCTCGCCGGACCAGGACCGATATTCGAGAGGCGCTGCTGGAGTCGGCGTTGGTCGAGTTCGGGGCGAAGGGCTTCGACGGCGCGTCGACGCGTGCGATCGCGGCGCGCGTGCAGGCGCACCAGCCGCAGATCAACTATCACTTCGAATCGAAGACGGCCCTGTGGATGGCCGCGGTGGATCACCTCTTCGGGCTGTTGTGGAAAACATTCGACGGCGCCATACCCGCGAACCCGACCGTGATCGATGCCTCGGCGCTCGCTGTGGGGTTTGCCGATGGGATACGGCGATTCGTGGCCTTCGCGGCCAAACACCCCGAGCTGAACCAGATCATGGTGCACGAGGGCACCTCGGTCAGCGATCGGTTGACGTGGATGACTCAGACCCACGTGAAGCCGTTCTTCGACGGCATCCGGCCGGGGTGGCAGATCCTGCGGGACGCCGGTATCGCCGCCCCCATCGACAGCGAGGTCTTCTACTACGTGTTGATCGGCGCGGCATCACTGCCGTATGTGAACGCACCCGAATTTCGCCTGCTCACCGGCCGAGATCCGAAGAATCCCAGCTGGATCGACGCTCACGCCGATGGAATGGTGGCCATCCTCCTGCCCGGATTGGCCGACGGCACAGTCTGATTTCGTCACCCGGCCCGCACCAGTTGCCATTGGTGCTGACCTCGATTTCCCTCAGTGAATACCTGTTGCCATTCGGCTAGCGAATGACTACCGATATGGCCTGAACGCCATGGTGTTCATCGAAAATGTGTGCCGCGCCGGCTTACTCGGCTATCGGCCGGTGAGGACCCGACCCCGGGACGGCGAGAGTGATCCGGCGCAACGTGGGACAGCCACGGCGAACCTGACAGGCCCGGCTCCAGTCAGACTCGTTTCAATGTGGCGTCGAGGACTACCTTGACAGGCTTGGTGGTGCCCCACCGGGTGATCCCGTACTCCTTCGGTGACACGACCACCGTGGCGTGGTAGTGGGGTGGTCCCGCTGTGACAGACCGAGTCGCCTGGAAGGTGACCGGCCGGCTGACGTCTCGAACCCGCAGGGTGCCGGTGACGTTGAGCCCGGTGGGCGTTTGGACGATGGACGTGCTGCGGAACTCCGCGGTGGGAAACCGTGCTGTGGCAAACACGTTATCGGCCCCGAGGTGCTCGTCGCGCAGCTTGCTGCCCGTATCCACGCTGTCGGTCCATATGACGGATGAGACCGCGGATTCAGCCACCGATGCACCCACCGTGATCGCCGAGTCATACTGAACGAACCGGCCATTCACCTTCATGCCGAAGGCCGCCTTGGCCTGAAAGCCGATCGACGTCGCCGCGGTATCCAAAGTCCACTCGCCCGAGCTCAATTCAGAGTCCACCACAAACCATCCTCTCCTTGACTAGTACCCGTTCCGTACCTGTGGATCTGCGTGCCTATTCCATGCCGGATGATCGACCTTTCGACCGCAAGCCCAGCGGGTCAGCCCAGGAACTCCGACTCCAGAACCAGGTCTTTGAGTAGCGTCTGATACTCGACGTGGGTCTCGTGCTCGATGGTTTGCCACTGCTTGCCTTGTTGTTCCTTCATGTAGGCGCGGTACTTGGGTGCGCCGGGGATGCCGACGTTGTCGGCGACCACGATCGTTCCCGGATGCAGCCAGCCCTGGCTGACCAGGCGCTGTAGGTCGGCCAGGTACACGTCCTTCCAGTGGTCGAGGAACACGAAATCCAAACAGCCGTCAGTGAATCCGTAGTCCTTGGCGAGAACCTCGACCGTCGTCGCGTCATCGACGGTGCCGTTGATGCACGTGACGCGATCAGCGAGGCCGGCGTGCTCCCACACGCGGCGGGCCACCGAGGCGTTGGCACCGGACTTCTCGATCGAGAACACCTTGGCAGCCGGTGCGGCTCGGGCTATCCGCAGCCCGCTGTATCCGCAGTAGGCACCGAGTTCCATGGCGAGCTCCGGATTCGCGCGCTTGACGGCAGCGTCGAGCAGTTGTCCCTTCTCGTCGCCGACGTTCATGAGGATCGACTTGTCGTAGGCAAATTCGTCGATGGCGTCGATGGCGGCGTCGACATCGCCCGCCGGCGCGTTGGCAATGACGTACTCGGCCATTGCGTCCTCCCGGCCGTCACCCATCTGGCCGGTCCGCAAGACGCTCAGGCCGCCGAGAGCCCCTCGCACGAAGGAGTACCTAAGGAATGGAAGCTTCTGCCGCAACGTCCTATTTCGACTCATCGCACTGAATCCTCATGGGTACAAGGGTCTTGATGCGGGTTGCGGGTTGGCAGTGGTAGCGGCGCGACGGTCCCGGTGCGCCGGTAGTGGGCTCGCTGGTCTCGGGCGAGCGGAAAGTATTGGAACTGTGTCGGGATCGCCTTGATCGCTTCGTGAACTGCCTTGAGGTGCAGGCGATATCGCAATTCGTCCAACCGTGTCCAGTCCAGGCACAGTCGTTCGCGGATGATCGGTGGTAGTGCGCCGGTGGTGATCCACAGCATCGATTTCACCAGGGGTGTCTGCACGAACGGTTTCAGGATCAGTGGTCCCACAACGGCGTTGGCACGATCGGGCAGGCGCTTGCTGGTCGGCGCCGGCATGGTCCGGTACATGTGAAAGCCTTCACGGACGGCGCGGCTGTCTTCGAGCACATCGTTGATCATGTGCTCCCAGTACTCCTGAAACGCATCCCAATCCGGCGGGACGGGTTTCATGCTGACGCCATAGAGGCGATACCAGTCGACCGACTCCAGATAGAGGGCCTCTTTGTCGGCATCTGAGAGCGGATAGCCGGTGAGCTCGTGTCCCGTCACGATGTCCTCGACGAACGTTGCGTGCGCCCAGAAGAAGGTCTCGGGGTTGAGCGCGCTGTACCGGCGGCCGTATTTGTCGACGCCCTTGATGGGTCCGTGGAAACCTCGCACCAGTTTTCCCCACTCGTGCGACGTGGGTCCGCCGTAGACGACCGACATGATCGGCCCGATCGATCGTTGACCGCGTGCGAGCGGATCCTCGAAGAACACCGAATGATGCTCGACGCCGGCGGCGAGTCCGGGATGCATGTTCTGCAACATCGCCTCGCGCAGCCCATTGGACAAGCGATGCACCGGAAGGCGACCGAAGTGCTCCCAGACCAACCCGTCGGGGTCCAACGGCGGGATTGCCGTCTCAGTCATCCGTGGCTCCTAAAACTGATTCGGTGACGTATCAGATATGGCCGTACAGTAATATCTGATACGCAGGCGTGTCAACAGTGAGGAATCATGGCGGAGGAAGCGAACTCGTCGGATGCGGTCGTATCGCGCCCGTACCGTGGCGTCAGTGCCACCGATCGGCGTGAGGCGCGCCGTCAGCGGCTGATCGAGGCCGGCCTGGAGCTGTTCGGGACGAGGGGAATCGCGGCGGTCGGCATCGTGGACGTCTGCGCCGAGGCCGGACTGACCAAGCGGTACTTCTACGAGAACTTCGCGTCGATCGACACGCTCGTCGATGCGGTGTTCGAGCACGTCACCGGAAACATCGTCGCTGCGGTAGCTCCCGCGATCGCGGCCGGCGGCGGCCGCGACCCCCGTCCCGCCCTCACCGTCTACGCGCGCGCCCTGTTGAGCGATCCACGGGTCGTACGGTTCCTTGGCATCGAGTCCCAGTCCGGTCCGCTCAAGAAACACCGCGATGAATTCCCAACGCGCGCAGTCGAACTCTGGTTCGCCTTCGCCGCCGCCGATGACGCCTTACCCCCACCGGACGAGATGCGCCTCAACGCGTACGGATTCATCGGAGCCGCGCAACAGATCGGCGTGGCATGGTTGGACGGCCAGCTCCCGCTCACCATGGACCAGGTCATCGACCAGCTCGTCGACATGTTCTACCGAATCTCCGGAATCGCTCCGTCCTAGGGCACGCACCGGTTCCGCACTACGGCCAAATGCTCCACGAAGCCACCGAAATCAACTGCGAAGTATTTCGCGAATCGAGTCGTGGTGTGCGCGACGCCACCGTGATCGACCCAGCGCTGAGGTTTCATTACCGGCCAGCAGGTATTCGCGGATTACCGGCACCGGTAGAGCAGGACGGACGTTGGCGGTGATGTGGCTTACGGTGTCCGACGCCACGCTGGATCTACCAACCCAACGTCAGCATCTAGACAGGATGAGGAACGGCCAATGACCGTAGGCGAGACCGCGCAGGGCCTCGCCCGCCGGCAAACCGATCAACCAGATGTGGTGTCTTCCCGCCTGCCAAGGGTGCGGGTGGTCTTGGCCGAGGACGACGTCCTGCTTCGTGAGGGGATGGCCAGCCTGTTGGACCGCTCCGGTTTCGACGTCGTCGGACAGGCCAGTGACGCTGCGCAATTGCACGCGATCGTTCGTGACCAAAACCCTGAGCTCCTGGTGACCGACATTCGGATGCCGCCGACCCACACCACCGAAGGGCTCGACGCAGCCCGGGTGATCCGCGAAGACTTCCCCGGCGTCGGCATTCTGGTGTTGTCGGCGCACGTCGACGTCGAGCACGCGATGGAGCTGCTGGCGACTGGGCGGAGCGTCGGCTATCTGCTGAAGAGCCGGGTGACCGACGTGGCCGACTTCGTTGACACGCTGGGGCGGATCGTCAAGGGGGCATCGGTGGTGGACCCCGCGCTGGTACAGGAACTGGTGTCGGCCCGCAGGCGCAATGACCCACTCGCCGTGCTCAGCGCGCGGGAGCGGGACGTGCTGGCCTTGATGGCGGAGGGGCGGTCCAACGCCGGTATCGCCCAACGGATCTGGGTCACCGAGGGCACTGTGGAAAAGCATGTCCGCAGCATCCTCAGTAAACTGGACCTCCCAGAGACCGGCGACGGCCACCGCCGCGTCCTCGCGGTTGTCGCATTCCTCGAGGCCCGCTGACAGGCAATGTCGGCTACGCCGCTTCCGATACTCGGATCGCAGTTCCCCTTCGGCTCAATGAATCGGACTACCCGGCCCGGACGCCCCCCTGGACGCGGTTGCCCAGGTCCACGTCTGCGTTGTGAAAGTAGTCGAAGGCGCGTTCCAGGACTGGCTCGGACGACCTGAGGCTCAGAGTTGACCCGTAATTAATTGTGAGTCTGGAAGTTCCAGGGTCCCGCGATGGTTTGGAGGCTGTGGTTGATGGCTTGGCCGGGCGCCGTGGGCGATGGGCTGGTCTCCCAGCAAGAGTGGGAGGGTTCAGTCAACCGGCACCAGCCACCACCATCACCCGATGACGGATCGGCCAGGACCGGCAGCCACCACCCGGTGGCCTCTGCTGAACGAGCAGCACCCGGCGCACCCCCGAACAGACCAGCCCAAAAGCCTGGACGTCGCGGGACCAGCCGAAAACAACCAGCCCCCAGGCTGATTGGCGCTGCATGACCCACAACAGGTCAACTCTTAGGCATACTTCTTCAGGTCGTCCGGCCACTGCCGGCTGAGCAGCTGCAAACGGTGATCCCGCGCGACGTGGCTTGCTCGGATGCCCATTTGGTCGCGCAGTTCGGGATGTACCAGCAGCCGCACCACCGCGGCGGTCATCGCCGAGATGTCACCGGGCGCGTAGAGCAGTCCGGCGCTGTAGGGCATGACCAGTTGAGCGGTGGCAGGACTGGCGGATGCCACGACGGCTCGGCCTGCGGCCATCGTCTCCTCAAGCGCGCTCAACGTCGACGCGGGACTTGGAATCACGAGGTCCGCGGTGGCGAGCAGATCCGACCGCTGCGGCCCGGCGCAGTCGTCGACAAGAACCAATCGTGTCTGCAGCCTGCGCTCGGCCGCGCGCCTGACGACGAGGCTGCGACGCGCCCCCTCGCCTAGCAACACCATTCGTGTCTGGCACGTCTGCTGCACGCGGGTGAACATCGCGGCCAGTTGTTGGGCATGCTCGAGATCGTCGAACGGGCCGGCGGCGACGATGGTGGCCAATTCGGGCACGCTGGCCGTAGACCTGGACAGGCGGCAGCTCAGCGACCCGGCCCCCGCCATCAGGCGGCTCATCGGTCTGCCCGGTTGAGTGCGCGGAACACGAGTCCTGCGGCAATCCCGGCGAGCACCTGCGCGACCGGATATACCCACAGCGTCGACCAGGCGAACATGCCCATCACGGCGGCCCCGAGCGTCACCGCCGGATTGAAGGCACCGCCAGAGATGGCTCCGACCGCGACCGCGCCTGCCACGACGGTGAATCCGATCGCCAGGCCGTAGAACGAATTGTCCCGGTGGTCCTTGCTGGTGGCCACGTTGAGCACTACGTAGCACAGGGCGAAGGTAAACAGCAGCTCAACGACGAACGCCGCCAACATCGTTCGGTCGTTCAGCAACAACGTCGAGCCGACCGCCGCGTGGGCCGGATCGATGACCGTGTGTACCACCGCCGCGGCGAGTAGTCCTCCACCGAGCTGCGCGACCCAGTAGCCGGCTGCCTCGTGGAAGGTGATCCGCCCACGCACCAGGACGGCGATGGTCACCGCCGGGTTGTAGTGACCGCCGGAGAGGTGAGCGCCTGCGTAGATCATCACCATCAGGACCGCCCCGATGCCCAACGGCGCGAGCGTGCTTCCGCTTCCGACGGCGGCGCCGACGGTGAAGACAAGAAAGAAGGTTCCGATCGCCTCGACGGCGTACTTCACAATTGGCCGGGGACCGATCACTGCGTCGGCTGCTGTGTCGCCGGTGACGCCACCGACTGCGGGTTCTTGCGTGGTTATTTGCATGGCTTCTACGATCACCACGACGGCGGGCTGCGTCTTCGAGGCTGGTGCCCATCTACCGACCCCCGCCATCCCCACCTCCCATATACCGGCCAGCTGCAATGGGCACGGCCCCATCGCGCAGCAGGAGGCGACACGCTGCGCATTTACAGCTGGCAGCAACGCCGAGAGTACTGCTGACAGGAGCCAGTAACTGGTGTCAGCGGTGGCGACATCGGGCGGTTCGACCGCGAACATGGCAAGCGTAGGACGACGGATTGGAGCAGACGACGTGACGACCACCACGTTGGCCGTCACGGCCGCGTCACCGCCAGGTACGCGCCCGACGGTTGGCATGCCATGACGACGAGCGATATCGAATTGCACAGCGGTGCTGAGCATCCCGCGACGGAACCGCACGCACTCAACGTGGCAGGCCGACTGAACTGGTTGCGCGCCGGGGTCCTTGGGGCCAACGACGGCATCGTGTCCACCGCTGGCCTGGTGGTAGGCGTTGCGGGGGCTACCACAGCCAGGGAGGTGATCTTCACCGCCGGTATGGCCGGCCTGGTCGCCGGAGCAGTGTCGATGGCCCTCGGCGAATACGTCTCGGTCAGCACGCAACGGGATAGTCAGCAGGCCCTGTTAGAGCAGGAACGCCAGGAACTTCGCGACACCCCCGAGGCCGAACTGCGGGAACTGGCTGGGCTTTACGCGGCGAAGGGTCTGAGCGAACGGACCGCACGCGCGGTCGCTGAGGAACTCACTGAACACGACGCCCTCGCTGCCCATCTCGACGTGGAATTGGGCATCGACCCCGACGATCTGTCCAACCCCTGGCAGGCCGCCTTGTCATCCGCCGTCGCATTCACCGCCGGAGCGGTCATTCCGCTCATCGCGATCCTGCTCCCGCCGGCCAGCGCCCGCGTCCCCGTCGCATTCGTCTCGGTGTTGTTGGCACTGGCGTTGACCGGAACGGTCAGTAGCGCCCTCAGCGGCGCTCCCAAGACTCGTGCGATCCTTCGCGTCGTGCTCGGTGGAGCGGTTGCAATGGTCGTCACCTACGGCATCGGTCAGATGGTGGGTGCTCCACGGTGACGACGCCGAGCGGCGTTCGTTCCCAGGAACTCCACATCTTCGAGAATTACGCTCACATGTGCGGTCAAGTCCTGAGCGATCGGTCCGAACCGGCGACGAACTGCGGAGCACCTCGACGCCGGTTCGCTCGCCGTCACGCGCGGCGGATGTCGCCGTCGGCGCCGGCCACGATGATGAAGAACTAGGTCGGCTACCGATGCGCGCCCGCCTGATCACTCTGCTGCTTCGCCCGACGACCCCGCCCGTATGGCTGGGACTGGTGGTCGCCGTCTCGTTCATCGTGGCGGAGACGGGTGCCGTCCTCTTGTGCATGCATGTCGCTCCTGGCGATGCGTTCGGCACCGTGTACCTGCTCGGTGTCCTGGTGGTGGCCACGGTGTGGGGATTCGGGCTCGCAACGGCGACCTCGGTGGCCAGCGCTCTCGCCTTCGATTACTTCCGAGGTTGGCCGGGCCCGTTCGACTTTGGCGCCGACGATTGGACGGTGGTAGGCGTCTTCGTGATGGTGGCCTTGGTGGCGAACACGCTGGCGTCTCTGGTGCGGACGCGGGCGGTCGAGGCGGATCTGCGTCGCGGCGAGGCCGAGCGCAGCCGTGACCAACTTCGGGCGCTCGCAGAACTGCAGTCCTCATTGCGACGGGTCGCGACATTGGTCGCTCGCGGCGCCACCCCGTCCGAGGTGTTCTGCGCGGTGGCCGGTGAGCTGGCGCGCTGCCTGGGTGTGCCTCACTCGACGCTCGTCCGGTTCGATGCCGACGGCGGCTCCATCCTGCTAGCCACTTACGACGATCGTCAGCCGGAGATGCCGCTTGGCACGAGGTTTCCGCCCGAAGGCGAGAACGTCGCGGCGATGGTCTTTCGTACAGGCCGCTCCGCACGCTTGGACAGCCACGACGATGCGTCAGGTCCGGCTGCGGCGATGGTTCGTGCGGTCGGCATCGAATCGGGCGCCGGGGCGCCGATCGTCGTGGACGGACGCTTGTGGGGTGCTGCCATTGTCGGTACGCCGCACTGCGATCGGTTGCCTGCCGACACCGAGTCGCGGCTCGGGGACTTCGCAGATCTGGTGGCGACCGCGATTGCCAACGCCGAGACCCGCGCTCAGCTCACCGCGTCTCGCGCGCGGATCGTTTCCGCAGGCGATGAGGCCAGACGTCGGTTCGAACGCGATCTGCACGACGGCGCCCAACAGCGGCTGGTCTCGCTGGGCCTCAAACTGCGGGCCGCAGAATCCGCTGTGCCAACCGAACTCGAGTCGCTTCGAGTGCAGATGTCGGAGATGGTCGACGGTTTGGTGGACGTCTCCAAGGACCTCCAGGACATCTCCCGCGGCATTCATCCCGCGGTCCTGTCGCGAGGTGGGTTGGCACCTGCGCTCAAGACACTTGCTCGCCGCTCGACCGTTCCCGTCGCGCTCGATCTCGGCGTGGAGGGCCGGCTGCCCGACTCCGCTGAGGTCGCCGCGTACTACGTCGTTGCGGAATCGCTGACCAACGCTGCCAAGCATGCGCAGGCCTCCGAGGTGACGGTGAAGGTCGATACCGATGGCACTGACTTGCGCCTGTGCATTCGCGACGACGGGGCGGGCGGGGCAGATTCACGTGGGGGATCCGGACTCATCGGTCTTCGAGACCGTGTCGAGGCGCTCGGCGGACGCCTGCTGGTGTCCAGCCCGGTCGGCGACGGCACGTCACTGGTCGCGACGATCCCGCTGCGCTGCAGTGAGTAATCAGCTTGCGACGGCTCCGGTCCGCGTGGTCGTGGCCGAGGACGACGTCTTGCTTCGCGAGGGTTTGGTCAGCCTACTGAGTCAGTCCGGTTTCGAGGTTGTCGGACAAGCTGGCGACGGCCCCGAGCTGGTGTCTATGGTGCGGGCCACGACACCGGAGTTGGTCGTCACCGACATCCGGATGCCACCGAGCAACGCCAGCGAGGGACTCGACGCGGCGCGGGTGATCCGCGCGGAACTGCCCGACACCGCCATCTTGGTGCTCTCTGCCCACGTCGACGTCGAGCAGGCGATGGAGCTGCTCGGCAGTGGACACAGCATTGGCTACCTGTTGAAGTCTCGGGTCACCGATGTCGCCGACTTCGTCGACACCCTGCAGCGCGTAGCCAAGGGGGCGTCGGTGGTGGATCCGGCGTTGGTTTCCGAGCTGGTGTCGGTCGGCAGACGCGCCGACCCACTCTCCGCGCTGAGCGCGCGAGAGCTTGAAGTGTTGGCGCTGATGGCCGAGGGCCTCTCGAATGCCGGTATCGCCCATCGAATTTGGGTCACCGAGGGCACGGTGGCCAAACACGTCAGCAGCATTCTGAGCAAGCTGGACCTTCCGGCAACCGACGACGCCCACCGCCGCGTCCTCGCCGTGATCACCTTCCTCGAGTCACGCTGACCGTTAGCTCGTCGGGCTCAGGTATCGGTGGTGCCCATCGAGGCTGCGATCGCGGCCAGTTCTTCGGGTTCCGAACCGGCGAACGGATGATCGACGACGTAGAGCCAACCCTCGGGCTGGCGCCGTGCCACCTCAGCCGTCACCGAGGACATCCGTTCTCCGTCCACCTCGAACGTCCATTCGTTGCTCAGCACTGCGAGGTCCCCGGTGGCGATTGCATAGCGACTGCGGACCGTCATGTGGCCGTTCATCGCGAGAAGCCCCGACCACTGCTCGCGGATGGCGGACAACCCGGTGACGATGGTCCCGTCGGCGAGGACCATGCTGGCGTCTTCCGCGTACAGCGCTACGAGGCCGTCGATGTCCTGGTTGTTCACCCCTGCTTCGACAGCCGGGTGAATGGCCGCGAGCTCAGTACCAGGTCTCATCAGCGTCCCCATTCGCCGTCCAGCTCGTGAAGACGGAGCCTAGCGACTGCACCCCAGTGGAGTCGAGGATCTGAAAGTCTTCCGCACTTGAGGGGTGCCCGTCACCGGCGGTCGGAGAAGCGGATGTCCAGGCTCCGCAAGTAGGTCTGCAGTCCGGCGTCCTGAATCGGAATCAGGTGCGCTGGAGCGGCGGACTCGTTGAAGTGAGCGTGCCAAAGGCCCGGTGGCGTGACGAACGCGCCTCCCGCCTCCCAGTCGACGCGGGTCGGCTCGACGATGTTGCCCCGCTCGTCCAAATGGGTGCCCAGCAGGGTGTAGCACCCTGGCTTGGCGTCGAGAATCAGATCGAGCGCCACCGACTGATGACGATGCGGACGCTGTTCCTGATTCGGCGGCAACAGACCGAACATCGCCCACAACACGTGGGTGATGGTCAGCGTCTGCTCCTGAGCGGCGTTGGCCAACAGAACGCTCACCCTGCTCTTGTCGTTTGCGTCAGGCCGCGATGCGATCTGATCCAGGTGAGCGACCACGTCGGCCCGCCGGAATTTCGTTGCGCGAAAACGCGGTTCGGTAGCTCGCGCCCCCAGATGGCGCAGCAGCGGCTCGTCGTGCACCCAGTACAGCGTCGCGTCGGTTTCGGCACGGAACGTGGCACGGGTGGCGGCGGGCATCGTCAGGAAGTCGCCCTCCTCCCAGTGCACGAGCCGGCCGTTGACGGCACTGACCCCGTGTCCGCTGATGACGTAGTACAGCTGGGAGGTGGCATTTGGGCTCGTCTCGACCTGCTCGCCCCACTGAATGCGCATGAAGTTCGCGACCAGTGCCGGGCTGGTGGCGGGGCCGTCGCTCAGGTCGAGTTCGTTCGAAAGATCCAGTGGGACTATTCGGGTGGGGCCTTCGGCATACAGTTCTCGACCAAAGGATGTGATCGGGACCGCTGACGTGTGCCCCGATCCGATGGGGTTCGCCGCCTTCGAATACTCGAAGTATCGAGCGTCGTCGGCCCAATGGTCGAATCGCCCCTCGAATCCGTACTCGGCCACATCGGTCATCGGTGCTGGGATGACAGTGTCGATCGCATCCCCGCCACCGTTGTCGGCGATCACCAGGTCCGTAGTCATGACTTCCTTCTCGCTTCTCGTGTTGGGGAACACGGCATTGACGTCGTGAGTCAGCGACGCTTATCGATGGCCGGCGGTCATGGGGTAGCCCATGATGCCGAACTCGGGGTATTCCGGCGCGTACTGAATGGGCGCGGAATCATTGATCTGGACGTTGCCGGGGGTCTGACATACGGTGTTCGGGCCGACGGCGTTGCAACCCGGCGTATCGGCAGCCGCTATCGGCGCAAAGGAGATCGCAACGGCGCCAGCACCTGCCGCCAGCAGGAGTGTGATTGCCTTGACTTTGGTTCGCATGTTCGATCCTCCTTCACGAGGTGAGGCCCCGGTTGGGGCTTGCTTCCAGGATTGCGGTCCCCCGAACGGGTGTCGTCACGGCTGATGCCAATCCGCACCTGACGCCAACAGGAGTCAACGGATGCCTGCCAGCACCCACGCGCGATCGTTTAGTGCGCTCGCCCGGCCAGGCCCTCGGAGTCGGTGATCACCACGGTCTTGCCTTGCATCCGAATCCATCCGCGAGTGGTGAAGTCGCGTAACGCCTTGTCCACGGTCTCCGGTGCGGCTCCTGCCAGCTGCGCGATCTCGTCGAGGGTCAGGCCGTGTGTGACGCGCATGGCGCCGTCCTCCTGGACGCCGAAACGCTGCGCCAGCTGGAGCAGCCGTTTGGCGACGCGACCCGCGACGTCGGTGAAGATGAGGTCGGCCAGGTCGTCGTTGGTGCGCCGCAGCCGTCGGGCCAGGACGCGCAGCAGCTGCACGGCGATCTCCGGTCGGTCGGCGATCCATCCCAGTAACGCCTCGCGATCCATCGTCACCGCGTGCACCTGGGTGATGGCAGTTGCGCTCAGGGTGCGCGGCCCCGGATCGAAGATCGACAGCTCACCGAACATGTCCGACGGTCCCATGATCGTCAGCAGGCTCTCACCGCCGTCGGCAGCGCGCCGCCCGATCTTGACCCTGCCCGCGATGATGATGTACAGGTAATCGCCGGGTTCCCCTTGCGCGAGTATCGTTCGCCCTGGCGGAAATTCGGCGCGCCGCAGATGCTTGATGAGTGCGGACACGGCCGTCGGCGGCACACCCTGAAAGATCCCGGCCCTGGCTAGGACCTGCTCCTCGTCTTCGGTTTCCGACGGCTGGGGGACTGCGTCCTCGGGCTCGGCCTCCAGCGTGCGGATGCGATCCAACAACCGCCCCGGCCATGCCCGGTTGCGGGTACCGGTCACCCCCAAGTCCACGTCGCTGGCTCTCAGAAGGGCCGGCCCATGCCGGGGTAGGCAGGGACGTAGGGGTCGACACCCGTCGGCACCAGCGGATCTTCTCCAGTCTGGAAGGGCTGTGCGGGCGCGGATGGTGCGGTCGAACCATGGACCGACGGAGTCGGTGTGACGGGCGTGTGGCCGGAAGCGGCGCTGGCGGCGGGGGATAGGGCAACCGCTGCTCCAATGGCGGCCGCGGCCAGCCACGGTGCGGCGTACTTGATCGCTGCTCTCATGGCGTCCCTCCTGGTCGCGGGGTGGCCGGATTCGGCCGTGTCACAAGGGTTGCGCACGAGGCACGTCGACGTCACCACGGCTGACGGCCATTCGAGATGGGTGCTAGCTGGTATCCGTTCGTTACCGCTACCGGGCGAATTGGAGGTGCTGCCAGGATGCCGGGGCGGCTGGAAGATCCGGACGCCTAGATACCGGCGATGTCCAGCAGGTCGCGGAAATCGGTGATCCGGTGGTCGGGCACGCAGTCCTCGTGGTGCTTGGTGCCCTGATCGGAGTCGAACATGACTGTGCCCATCCCGATCTCGCGCGCCCCGTAGATGTCGCGATGCATGTCGTTGCCGACGTAGAGGGCCTTCTCGGCCGGTATCCCCATCCCGTCGAGCGCGAGCTGGAAAAGCCGCGGATCGGGCTTTCGGAAGCCGTGGTCACCGGAGACGACGATGGGGTCGAAGTACTCCGTCAGACCGACCTTGTGCAGTTCGCCGCGGGCGTAGCTGCTCTGCCCGTCACTAACAATCGCAAGGGGAAAGCGCTCGCGCAGTTTTTTGAGCGTCGACCGGACGTGGGGGTACAGTTTGAGTTTCCGGCGCGTCACGCCGCGGTAGATCTCGGCCAACGTCAGTGGCAGCTGCGTGAGCCGTTCGGGCGCCTTGGCCCTGGTGTAGTCGCTGGCGTGGTCCTCGATGATGGACCGCCAGATCCGCACCGCATCGAATTCCGGGTACTGCTCGGCGCTTTCGCGTTGTTGGTCCTTGAGGCGCTGGAAGTACAGGTCGCGGATCTGGTGGCGGCGCAGATCGATGCCCTGATAGGTCAGGAAGTGCCCGACCGCGCGGAAGGCGTCCTCGCGATCGTCCTCGGTGCGGATCTCGATCAACGTGCCGTTGACGTCGAAGGCGATCGCGGCGACATCCATGATGCGGGTGCACCCTCTCGTCTGGTGAAGCGCTAGCAGGCCTGGAGCAGGCGCTTGGCCTTGCGGACCAGTTTCGCGCCGTACTCCGGGGAAATGTAGTCGTTGCGGGCGACGCGCAGCAGATTGAGCGCCATGTAGTACGGCAACCGCGAGGTCATCGATGCGAACGCGCCTTGCCGGTCTGGGAAGTGGCAGCTGTACTCCCACAGGAAGTGACCGATGAATGGCTCGGCGCGCCGACTGTCCCCCGTGGCGGCCATGAACGCGTGTTGCAGTTCGCCGGCGACCCGGCCGACATCGAACATCCGATCGCCGCGCTTCATCCGCTCCAGGTCGATTGCGGCCACGTCCAGGCCGTGCCCGAAGAGAAAGTTGGCAGGTGTGGCGTCCCCGTGCAGCCATACCTGTCGGTCCTGCCACATCGTGGGACGATCCCGCCACAGGCCCTGGAGCCACAGCAGTTCGTCGGTATCCCATATCCCGATCCGCCGCCTGCGTTGCAGCTGGGCTACCAGCTGCTCGAAATAGGTGCAGTCGGCGTCGAAGTCGACGGATCTGCCGTTCGCTGTCCGATTGTGTTGCGTGGCAAGGAAATAGCCCAAGGCCTTGAGTCGCCAGAACAGATGGGCGTCGTCGCGCTCGTGAATGGACCGCGAGATCGCCTGGCTGAACTGCTCTCCGGCGTAGAACTCCAGCGCCAGAACGCAGTTGATGTCCGGATCGATGCCGAGCGGACGGATCACATGGTGCGGGGAGCCGACCAGGTCGTAGCCGCGCAGTCGTTGCAGGCCTTCATACTCCCGGTAGGCGACTCCGGCAGCGCGGTCGCGGTCCCAGCCGAATCTTGGGCCGTAGAACTTGCAGATGATCCTGGCGTGACTGTACTTCTCCTCGTAGGCGTAGACCTCGTTGCTGCCGCGCAGCCTGAACGCGCGAAAGGCCGGCGTCGGCCCATGAACACCGAGCTGATCGCGGGCGATGCCGGCGAGAAAGCCGTGGAGTCGGTCGTCGCCATGGACGTAGCCGACGTACTTGCCGATAACGATGCCTCCTCGAAGCCATGGGACGACGAGATCGCGTACGCCGGATGGCTACCAACTGTTCACACAGTAGATGCTGGGTGTTTCATCGGCGCGTCAGATCCCGTGATGCCGGGCGGGGCTGCCGAGCAAGCGACCACGGCTGCGGTGGAGTCTCCGCTGATTACCGGGCGCCGCCGATGGAGAGGTCCGTCTCGGCGTCGGCAACCGGTGGCACCGACCGGAGGTGTTCCCAGACCTTGTTGGATCGCACGGTGTCGAGGCGGTAGTCGGTGACGCGGGTGTCGTAGAGCCGCTCGGTGAGGCGACTGGCAGCGGAGACGGGATCGCCTGGATCCAGCGCGATTTCACCGCGGCTGTTGGCCCTGCCGACGACCACGCCGACGAGGTCTTGGTTGAGGTAGCGCGCCAACTCCTGGAACTGAGCTACCACGCCAACGGTGGCGCCCTGGTAGCTCTCCTCGCAGGAGATCAGCACGGCCACCTTCTTGTTCATGATGCCGTCGATGACCAGCTCCTGCTGGGGTGCACTGTTGGCGGTGTAGCAGAACAGGCGGTCGAACACGGTCTTGAGCCGGCCCGGCATTCCGTAGAAGTACAGCGGCATGGAGTAGACGATGCCGTCGGCGGGCAGCATCTTCTCCAGGAGGAGTTCGGCGTAGCGATCATCGAGGGAGCAGAGGCGATCGGACACGCGCCGGCATCGCCTGCAGTTGTCGAGCATCCGCTCGACGTAGTCGGCGAGGTAGACGTGTTCGACGTCGTGGCCGGCCGAGCGGGCGCCGTCGACGGCGGCACGGGCGAGCAGGTCGGAGTTGCCGTCGTCCCTGGCGCTTGCGCTGATGACCAGTGTCTTCATTCTGTTCTCCATGATAAAAGGTTTTTTCACCTGGCGGCAAGGGGCTGTGGTGGGTTGGCCGTCAGGCGGATGCGCCGCCGCGCAGCGTTGATCGGCGGATGTTCAACTCGGTGGGCACGACGACGGCGTCTTGGGCGGGCTTGCGGCCCTCGACCAGGTCGATGAGCAGTGAGACGGCGATGCCGCCAATGGTCCTGGGGTGGCAGACGATGCCGGTCACCTCGGGGGTGGTGAGGCTGAAGATGCTGCTGTCGACGCAGCTGCACAGACCCAGATCGCGCGGTAGATCCAGCCCAAGCGCGCTTGCCTCGTGCAGCACGTCGAGCGCGATGTCCTCCGAGCCCGCATAGATCGCGTCGGGCGGGTCGGTTTCGGAAAGCAGGGTGCGCAACGCGGCCTTCGCGGAGTCTCCGGTGCCGGTCTCCACGGTGCGCACCGGGATGCCGTGGGTCTGCGCGAACGTGGTGTAGGCATCGATGACGTCGCGGGTGTAGGACCGGGCGCGGTCGGTGATCATCGCTGCAGGACGGCGATAGCCCTGGGCCCAAAGGTGTTCCAGCGCAACTAGTGCCGCGGCGCGGTGGTCGTTGTCGACGACGTAGCGGTTCGGGTTCACCCCTGCCGTGCGGCCCGCGGTGACCACCGGGTGCGCCTTGACCCAGCTCGGGTCCAGCAGGCCCTCGTCGCCGTGGGGGTCGACGATGATGGCGCCATCGACGGCGAAGGCGTTGATGGCGGCGGGTGCGATGCCTGGCGGGGTGAGCACCAGGGCGTAGCCACGTTTGCCCGCTTCCTCTGATGCGCCGTTGAGCACCTCGAGGAAGTACTCGGAATTCGGGATCAGCATGCTCGATTGGCTGGTCGAGTCGAACGGGGCGATCTGAATCGCCAGCGTGCGGCTCTTGTTGGTGACCAGTTGCTGGGCGTGGACGTTGGCCTGGTACCCGAGTTCGGTGGCGACTTCGAGCACGCGTTGGCGTGTTCGTTCACCGATCCGGCCCTGGTTGCTCAGGGCGTGGGAGACGGTGGTGAGGGAGACCCCGGCGGCCGCGGCGACGTCGCGGATGGTGACAGCCACCTCGACCTCCTCTATGACCTGCCGTTCCATGATGTCAGAACGCAGCGCAGTGACCATCGTCAGACCCGCCGCGTCGACGGGTCGGATCGGCGCGGGGCGAACAGCTCGGCTGGCTCGGGAAAGACCCGCAGGGTCACGGGATAGAGGATGGCGGCGACGATGCCTGCGACGAGGAATCCGGTGTCGAGTCCGCCGAGCAGTCTGGCGCCGGGCGAGGTGAACCACCCATTGTTGGTGAACAGCAGCCCGCAGGCGAATGCGATGCCCCACACTCCGACGCCGACGTAGTTGAGGCCGGCGGTGAACCAGTACACACCGCCCTTCTCGCCTCGGTTGAACACCTGCAGATCGTCGGTGTGGTAGTAGCCGCGCCGGTGAAAGTGACCGATGGTCAAGATGACGATCCAGGGGATCGACGAGCAGGCCAGTAGCGCGAGGAACACCGCAACCCCGCCTGCGATCGCCGAGTAGAAGTGTCCGATGTACACCAGGACGGTGGCGATGAGGCAGGCCAGCAGCGTGGCCTGCACCCGGTTGAGCTTCGGGATTATTGCCGAGGTGTCCAAACCCGTTCCGTAGGTGTTGATCACGGCCTGCGCCATGCCAGAGGCAAGCCCGACGTAGATCAGGGCCGGGATGAACCATAGTGGTGCGGCGTTCACCAATGCCAGTACGTACGAGGTATCGGCATCGGGAATCGCGTTGGAGTACAACACCACCGATGTGAACACACCCCACATGAACGGGCCGCCCATACCGAACATGCCGCCGAAGAACAGCGCCCGCAGGATCGATCCGTCCGGATGCAGTTTGGGGGAGATGTGCCGAGTCCAGTCACCTGCGTACGGGCCGTAGGACGCCACCGTCGAGGCGCACAACAGGGCCGACAACAACCACGCCGCCGACAGCGAGCCGAGGGCGTAGGTGCCCGTCCCCGGGTAACTCGGGTCGAAATGTGGGCCGTAGACCAACAATCCGACGATGAGGCACGCCCCTGCGGTGGGAATCATGATCTTCTGACAGAACACCATGCTCGAATGTCCGAGCACCGAGACCACCGTTACGACCACCGAGAGGATTCCGTAGGCGATCAGCCGGACGGGACCGGTGTCGGTGAAGCCGAGATAACGAGTGAGGGCGCCAGCGAGGGCGTCGCCGCCAGTCCAGATACTCAGCGCCGCAAAGGCTACCGATGCGGACGCCTCCAGGATCGATCCGATGAGCCGTCCTGCGACACCGAAGAACGCGCCGGACGACACCGGATTGTTGGTGCCGCTGCGCGGACCCATCAGTCCGGTCGGCGCCAGGAGTGCGGCGCCGATCGCGGAGCCGACGACGACCGCGCTCGCCGCCTGCCACCAGCTCAGTCCGAAACTGACGGGGAACCAGCCGATGATGATCACGCTGAACGTCAGTGAACCGCCGAACAGGATGTTGCCGAGGTTTCGCGGTGACGATCGGCGCTCGTCTTCGGGGATGTACTCCACGCCGTACTGCTCGATCCGGCCTGCCCGGTCCTTGTTCACGGGGGATGGCGTCGTCGGCGTGTCGACGCGGGACGCGACTTTGGCTCGCATGCTCGGGTTCATGTTGGTTGCCTCAGGTTAGTTACCGTTGATGAGCCAGCGGAATGGCTCGAGGTGGCGGTCATCGCCGGCGATGAGTGCTTCTGGATGCCACTGCACACCCAGCACCCCGGGGGCTTCGACGGCCTCGATGATGCCGTCGTGGGCCCACGCGGTGGCGGTCAGCAGCGCGCCGACGTCCCGGATCGCTTGGTGGTGATGGGAATTGACGTCGCACACGGTGGCCAGTGCTGCCTCGGCGACCGAGCCGACGTCGGCCTTGATGCCGTGACGCAACGTGGCGTAACCGCGGTCGTGGCTCTCGTCGAGGTGGCCGTGATGGCCCTCGGCGATCAGGTCCTGGATCAGTGAGCCACCGGTGGCCACCGCGATGAGCTGGGCTCCGCGGCAGACGCCGAGGACCCGTTTGCCCGCGTGGTGTGCCGCCCGGAAGGCCCGCAGTTCCATGCGGTCGCGTTGGCGGTCGACGGCGTCCAGCGTCGTGCGTACGCTCTCGCCGTACTCCGAGGGGTGGACGTCTCCGCCGCCCGAGAGCAGCAGCGCGTCGACGCGGCCGAGTACCTCGTCGACGCCCGCCGAGTCACCGAGAACCGTCGGCAGCAGCATGGGCACGCCGCCGGCGGCGAGCACCGCCGCGGTGAAGGCCGACACCACCTCCGGGCGCTCGGTCGGGCCAGTGGTGATACCGATGACGGTCATAGGTTCAGCAGGTAGGCGTCGCGTTCGGCGTCGCTCACCTGACCATGGCTGTGCTGCCACTCGGCCTTCTTCATCTCGACGTAGTCCGTGACGAAGGCTTCGTGAAAGACCTGACGCGTCAGGGGATCTGCGTCGAACGCTTCGATCGCGTCTATGAGGGTGCGCGGCAGCACGTCGATGGAATCGTCGGTGTAGGACACCACGTCTTCGGGTTTACCAGGGTCGATACCGTCGCGGATGCCCTCCAGTCCCGCGGCGAGCATGAATGCCGCCGTCAGGTAGGTGTTGGCCGCCGAGTCGACACTGCGGTTCTCGATGGCGGGGCGGTTGGCGGGCAGGCGCAGCATGCAGGACCGGTTGTTGTGTCCGTAGCTGATCTTGGTTGGGGCCCAAGAGAAGTTCCCGTCGGCGAGCCGGGGCACCAACCGTCGGTACGAGTTCGTGGTGGGGTTCGACAGCGCCGCCAGTGCGCGGGCGTGCTTCAGGATGCCGCCTGCGAAGTGCAAGGCCTCCTTACGCCACCCGGTGTTGCCGCTTCCGGTCTTGAACACGTTCTCGCCGGTGTTGCGGTCTTCGAGGCTCATGTTGAAATGCGAGCCGGAGCCCCACAGTTCGGCGAAGGGCTTGGGCATGAAGGTCGCCAGCAGGCCGGTCTCCTTGGCGGCCTGCTTGACGAGCAGGCGGAACAACGTCATCTTGTCGGCCGCTTCGATCACCTCGGCGTGTGCGAAGTCGAATTCGTACTGACCCTCACCGCCTTCGGCGTCGAAGCTGAACAAGCCGAAGTCGAGCCGGTTCATGTAGTCGACGACGCGATCGAGGAAGGGCATGGCGTCGAGCGCGACCTCGAGATCATAAGCGGGCGTGGGTTGCAGCGATCCGCTGATGTCGATGGGCTCGAGACGACCC
The DNA here is from genome assembly GCF_014202335.1 of Mycobacterium sp. AZCC_0083. Taxonomy (GTDB): domain Bacteria; phylum Actinomycetota; class Actinomycetes; order Mycobacteriales; family Mycobacteriaceae; genus Mycobacterium. The sequence continues at coordinate 216,652 of NZ_JACHGP010000011.1, forward strand.
GATGCGATCGACTCGGATTTGAACACGTAGAACTCGGGTTCGATTCCGAGCTGGCAGACGTATCCCATCTCGGCGGCTTCGGCGACCTGGCGTTTGAGTATCGATCGAGGACAGAGCGCGAAGGGTTCCCGTCCGCCCATCGACATGTCGGCGACCATCCAGGCGAAGCGGGCGTCCCACGGCAGCACCTGCAGGGTGCTCGCGTCGGCGATGCCGACGACCTCGTCCTCGACCGGATTCATCCGGCCGATCCCGCCCATTCCCCGCGGGGTGTAGCGCTCCGATCCGGCGAGTAGATTCGGAAGATGGTCGATGGGAACGATTTTCGACTTCGGTCGGCCTTGCACGTCGATCCAGCATCCGACGGCGTACTTGACGCCCTGCTTGGCGAGGCCGTCGGCGATTCCGGCGTGATCTTCGGAGAGGGGCGTGACGGTGTCCATTGCTACCTTCTTTTCTAGAGGGGGGTGGGGTGGTTCAGGCGCGCAGAGCGGCGCTTGCGTCGGCGAAGGGTTGGTGTGGGGCGCGGGCCAGTCCGGCGCCGATCTGACCGCCGTGGGCTCCTGCGATGCCGATGTCCATTACGGGGGTAATGCCGGTCTGCGCGACGGCGTGCACGTCGATACCGGTTGGGGAGCCACGGAAGTCGAGGAACGGCAGGGTGAACAGCCGGCTCTCGGAGCGGGTGATCTCGTACATCTGCGTGTTGAACCGGATCATGTTCTCGACGCCGCCCTGGTAGTCCTGCAGGGTGAACGCCGCAGTCTGGGCGAAGGCACCGAGGCCGCAGACCTCGGTGATGATGCTCTCGCCGCCCATGAACTGGGCGTCGTCGATGGTGTGGCCGTCGGTGAGCTTGTAGTGCTCGAATCGGGGCAGGGGACCGGTGAACCATTGATCGCCAAGGCCGGAGACCTGAATGCCGAACTGGCTGCACGACATGGCCATTGACGTGACGATGGACGATCCTTCGATGTTCGCCATGCGAAGGGACAGGACCTTCGCCGCAGCCATTGCGGGACGCAGGAAGAAGTAGTCGCCTGCGGTCAGGTAGGCAACCAGTTCGGCGACGGCCTTCCCGCCGGAGGCGATGGCCGGCACGATCTCGCGCAGCAGCAACAACGATGCCGACGCGTTGCGGCTGTGCAGCTCGTCGCCCTGACGCAGCGCCCGTTGCATGATCGGAAGCAGGCTGATGGGTCCGCGTCGGCGTACCGCTTGGCCGAGAGCCGGCCCGATGGTGTCGGAGAGGAAGTGCAGATTGGTGCGGACCGCTTCGTCCCAGACGCCGTAGTTCAGCCGGCTTGGCGTTTCGCCTTCGAAGAGCGTGCAGAACGCCCGCTGACCGTCGGCGGCGTCCTCGACGACGACGACGGGCATCGACGCCGAGGTGACGCCGGACAGCGAGCCCACGCAGTCGTGGTCCTGGCACCCCTCGACCGTGACCTCGCCGCTCTCGAGCGCGCGGGCTGCAGTGGCGAGGTCGGTCGCGAGGCCCTCGTAGACGACGCTGCCGAGGATCGCCGTGCGTTGGCCGCCGGTGTACTCGGACCAGGGCATGGTGGGACCCGAGGTCAGCACCAGATCGCGGCGCATGCCGGGGATGACGTCCAGCGCCTGGGCGATGTCGACCAGGTGTGGTTGGGCCGCGTAGAAGCGTTCGAGCGCGAGGTCGTTGGCGGCATCTGTCGCGTTCTCGGGTGCTGCGGTCGTGAGCACGAGTCTCCTAAGCTAAAAGGTTTTGGCAGATGGCGAGTGGGTCAGAACTGATTGATAAAACGTTTTGTCAGATGATGCACCTCACACTCAAGGGTGTCAAGTGATCCATTCGTGGTGGGGTGTCGAGCGCCGATTACCTTCCCAGATGTCGAGCGCAGGAGGTCGGAAACATGAGCGGTCGAAGCGAGGCCTTGCTCGTCGGGGGCCGATCTGGAACGGGGAAGAGCAGCGTCGGCAACGAGATTCATGCCCAGTTGTCAGCGGCAGAGGTATGGCACTGCCTGATCGACGGCGACTTCCTCGACCTGGCCCATCCATCGCCGTGGGAGCACGGCCTGGCCGAGCGGAATCTCGCCGCCATGTGGACGAACTACCGCGCGCTGGCGTACCGCCGCATGATCTACACCAATACGGCCGCCGTCCTCGCAGGCGTCGTGGACGCGCATCGCGCGCACATTCGCTTCGTCGAGTTCGTTGCCGCAGGAGCGGCTCAGGACGCTGAAGGGTTGTGGCGCAAGCACTTAGCGGCAGGCGACAGCGAGTTGCAGGTCGAGCCCGACTGCCACAGTGTGCTCGATCTGTTGTAGCGGTTCCGGGTCAGCGCGTCGTCGTCCTCAGCGCGCCGATCGTCGTCAACGCACTGAGCGACTTCGTCGAGCATGGGAGAGTATCGGGCGAATGCCGAGTCTAGCTGCGGGCCGCAGGTTTTCGGGTAGGTCATCGTTGAATGTGACCGTCTCGACAGGCACGCCTAGTCGGTTGATGAATTCCTCGTAGATCGAGGCTCCGGTGTGCTCACTTAACTTCCGACGAGGCGGTCACCCCGTCGAAGAGGTCGAACCGGGTTGGGTCCTTCGCCCCTCGCCGCGACGCGCTACTGCTCGGCTGAGGGAACCATGAAGGGGCAGCCCTGCTCGCGCGTCGAACGATCGTCATGTCGAGACGATCAGGTGCTCTCTTGCAAAGAACAGCGGAGAATTTGGAAGGTCGATGAAGGTCTGTTCGTCGCGACGAAGCGCCTGCCCGGCGATCCGTCCTTCGGGCGAGGAGCCTGCCTCGACCATGTCTTCGATGCTGTCCCACCAGAGTTCTGCCACACCATCGAACGAATCGACCTGTCCGTCGCGTGCCTTGATCACCGGAGAGAGGCGTGGGTCCGAGAGGGTGTGGCTCTGGGTATAGCGGCGAATCCGCAGCACTGGAGCATGCTGACGCACCAGTTCCGCATGGTTTTCAACCCAGTAATGGTGAAATTCCGAAACCGAGAGCGTCGGTAGTCGCCGCAGGCAGAAGACGAGCTTGATCATCGTGTTCCCGGCAGCCGCAACAGCAGTCGCGCACCGCGCAACGGGCTGGCCCCCAAGGATGCCGTGCCGCCGTGCAGCTCGGCCTGTTGTGCGACGAGTGCGAGCCCTAGCCCTGAGCCGGACCGGGAAGCATTCGTCCCTCGAGAGAACCGCGCGAAGACCTCGTCGCGCTCTTCCTCTGGTACTCCAGCGCCGTTGTCGTCGACGGCGATCTCCACACCATCGGCGGAACTGATTGCGCTGAGCTGGATTTCGGTCGCATCGCCGTGTTTGACGGCGTTGGCGATGGCGTTGTCGATGACGAGTCGCAGCCCTGCAGGCAGTCCCACCATCAGCACGCTTGGCGAGGGCACCAGTGATACGTGCAGGGAGGGGTAGGTGTGCTGGGCGTCGTGAGCGGCGCGGTCCAGCAGCTCGGTGATGTCGAACGGGACGAAGTCGTCGACGGTGGTCAGTTCGCCCTGCGCCAGGCGCTCCAGCGCCGTCAGGGTGCCCTCGATCCTGCCCTGGGTGCGGATGACGTCGCCGAGCACCTCCTTGCGCTGCTCGTCGGGAAGGTCGAGGGTGGCCAGCACTTCCAGGTTGGTGCGCATGGCCGTCAGCGGGGTGCGAAGTTCGTGCGAGGCGACCGCAGCGAAGTCACGGGCCGATTCCAGCGCCGCTCTGGTGCGCTGCTGCTCACTGCCGATGCGGGCCAACATCCCCTCGACCGCTTCGGCGATCTCGACGGCCTCCTGCACCCCGCGCACCTGAACTTCGTCGGGATTGGACTGGGCGTTGATGGCGCGCGCCTGCTGGGCCAACAGCCGGAACGGGTTGATCATGATCAACCACATCACCCAGCCGACCAAGACGGTGCCGACGATGACGCCGCCGCAAATCAGCAGCACCCTCAGGTGCAGCTCGTTGATTCGATGCTGGGTCTCGGCCACCGGCGCACCGAGCGCGATCGAGGCCGGACCCGCCGTGAAGGTCCGCACCCGGTACTCCACGCCGTTGATGGTGGTGTTGGCGTAACCGCTGTCGAACTCCGGCAGCGTGATGTCGCTTGGCACCGACACGGTCGTTCCGGCCACACGGGCGGTGCGTACCAGGCTGCCGTCGGGCATGGGTTCCGCGGCACTGGTCCGCTGTGCGGTGCTGAGCAGCGAACTGATGTCGCCAAGGCCGCTCACCGAGTCCAGGCGCCGGTCGAGCTGGCTGTACTGGTCATTGGTGACGCCGATCCACACCCACGTGCCGAGCGTGATGACGAGAATGACGACCGCGAGCGCCGAGATGACGACGATGGTGCGCAGCGACAGCACCCGCATCGGCAGCCTCAGCAGCCGATACACCCCACCCTCTGGTTCCAATGCCAAGCTCAAAGCGCGAAGCCGGCGCTGGTCGTTGACGTATCGTCCATGAGTCCATGGTGCCTGACGTCTCCCGTTGATCCTGCGTCCAGGGCTGTCACCACTCGATCATCACGACCCTGGACGCAATCTCAACGGGGAGATCGGCGCCGGTCGAACAAGCGCGCCATCAGCTCCCAGTACACCAGGACCAGCGCCATCTGGACTGCGGTCGCGACGACCGCGGCGCGCAGGTGATGGTGCCTGGCGGCGACGAGTGCACCGATCGAGATCGCTCCCGTGACGGCGGAGGGGACCATCGACGCGTCGCGCGGGCGGTCGACGATCCAGAGCTCCTCGCCGAGTATCGCGCGTGTCGCCCACGCCCGGTCGTGGTCGTGCTTGGGGAACAACACCGGGTTGACGGCGAGCCAGCCGGCGACCAGCGCCGCATCGCGCCGACGCCGTGTCCACACCGGAACCAGGACCAGTGGGGTACTCGCCCAGCGCGTCCACGCACTCCACGGATTCGAGTGCCGCTCGAACATCGCGTGCCGAAGACGCGCCACCGTGCCCGTCGAAGCGTCGCCCATGGGGATCTCCTTCCGCGTATGGGCCACACTGCCAGCGACGAACCCGCGAGGTCCAGGCGGTCAGGCGAATAGCGGTTGGCCGATGTAGTGACCTTCTTCGGGTGCGGGAGGGATCGCGAAGATCGCCGAGCCGATGTGGCGGATGTACTCGTTGAGGAGGTCGTGCGCGCCGAGACGGGTCTGAAGACGGATGAAGTGTTGCGGGTCGTTCTGGTAGGAGATGAACAACAGCCCGGCATTGAGCTCGCCGTCGGCGTCCAGGCCGTCGGTGTAGTTGTAGCTCCTGCGCCGAATCATGATGCCGTCGTTGTTCTCCCGTGCGGCGAGGGCGACGTGCGACAGCGGGTCGATGACTGGTGCGCCTGCCCCGTCGTGGGCAGCGAAGTCGGGGGTGTCGAATTCAGCGCTCCCGGTCAGAGGCGAGCCCTCCTGCTTGTGCCGCCCGAAGATCTGCTGCTGATTGCCGACGCGGTCGGTATCCCACGTTTCCAGCAGCGTTCTGATCTTGCGGACCACTTGGTAGGTGCCGCCGTTCATCCACGGCTGGTCGCCGCCCGAGACCCAGACGTAGCGGGAGTACTCGTCGCTGGTGGCGATGTTGCGGGTCCCGTCCTTGAACCCCAACAGGTTTCGTGGTGTCTGCTGACCGGGGCCTGCCGAGGCGCGGCCGAAGCCGAGTACCGCCCAAGAGGGAGACACGATGCTGCGCCCGAACCGCGCCAGGTTGCGCACCGCGTGGTAGCAGACCTGCGGGTCGTCGGCACAGGCCTGCACGCTGAGGTCGCCACCGGTGAACTTGGGATCGAGGGTGTCGCCGTTTAGCGGCGGCAGCGGCGAGAACAGTGCCGGCTTGTGCGACGCGAGACCGAACCGCTCGCCGAACACCGAAGGGCCGAGCCCGATCGTGACGGTCAGGCTCGCCGGGCTCAGCCCGAAGGCTTCACCGGTGTCGCCGGGAGGCTGAACCTCGACGCCCGGTTGCACCGAGCCCACGGGCGCGCCCTGCTGCAGCACCGCAGCCGCGGCCGACCACCGGGCCAGCAGGGTCTGCAACGACCTTCGGGTCGCCGCGTCGGCGAACGTGAACGTCATGAAGACGCTGTGACGTTGCGGCGGAGTCTCGATGCCGCCCTGGTGGCCCTGTCCGTAGAACGGGTAGCTGCCATGGAGGTCGACGACGTCGTCAACGTTGGGTGACGACGCCATCGCCATACCTGCGGCGCCCCCGGCGATCCCACCGAGGGCGGCTCCGCCAAGTCCCGCCCACAGTGCGCCGGAAAGCATTCCGCGCCGGGACACCCCCGGTGAGGCGACCTGTGGGGCCGCCTCTCGAGGGGTGTCCGGTTCAATGCCGTCGGCCGTCATCAGGTGGCTGAGACCACCTTCTGCGCGACGGTGGACAGACTTTCGTGCAGCGGCTGGATCACCGCGGTGAGCTTGGCCGCGTCGGCCGCCCGCACCTGAGGCGTGTACACCTGGTAGCCGCCGAGCGCTTTCGCATCCCGGTAGCCGTCGAGCGTCGTCAGTACCGTCTGGAATTGCTGATCGAGCTGCGTCACCAGGTTGGCGTCGATCTTCTGCAGACCCGGCCGGAGGGAGGCGTAAGCCTGTTGTGCGCCTTCGACATTGCCTGCGAAGTCCACCAGGTCGATGTGGCTGAAGGCTTCCTCTTCACCGTTGATCTTGGTGTTCTGCACCTCTTCGATCAGATCGGCGGCGCCGTTGGCGAGATCCTCCGGCTTGTACTGCAATGGCCCGACGACGCCGACGAGCTTGCCGACGTTGCCGACCAATTCGGTGCTGAGCGCCTTGGTGGCGGGCGTGATGGCATTGCCCTGCCAGAGGTCACGTTCGATGGCGTGGAAGCCCCTCCAGCCCACCTTGTCGTCCACCGGGGTCGACTCGCGCATGTCGATGAGGTAGTCGAGGTTGCCTGCGTTGTCGTCGACCGCGAAGCCGGGGATCACGAAACCCTCAACGCTCGACTCGGCCCGCTCGTAGAACGGCCGCGCCGTGGCGTAGGCGGTCTTTGCGGCCTCGACGTTGCCCGACTGTACGGCCGTGTCGAGCGCCTTGGCCGCCGTGTTCAGCTGGTTGACCTGGTCGACCACGTAGGCCGAATAGTCCTTGGTCCCTTGGCTCAGGATCGTCTGCACGGTGCCGGTGGGCGCCGATGGGGCCTGGCCGGTGACGGTGAAGTCGAGGTACTCCGATCCCGCACCCGGGCAGTACACCTTGTACTTTCCGCCGTCGAGGGTGACGGTGAACGAGACCGGATCGAGGCCGGGCGCGAGGTTCTCCTTCTCACCCACGATGCGCTGGTCCTTCAACAACTCCATCTCGGTGATACCGGGTGCACTGGTGTTGGTCACGTTGAAGGTGACTGGCCCGGCGGGCACCGTGGCGGAGTCCAGTGAGCACGTGTCCTTCCCGGCATCGTTGGCCAGCGTGACGTTCACCGCCTTGACGCCGTTGGCGGCACTCGAGCTCGTGCCTGCGCTGCCCGGGGTGCTCTTGGCGGCATCGTTGCTCGGACTGCACGCGGTGGCCGAAAGGGCCAGCGCTGCAGCGGCGGCCGGCACGACCAGCCAGATGTTACGAGACAACGATCTCGTCTCGCTTCGGCTGTTCACCATGATGTTGTTGTTTACCTTCCGTTTTCGGAGTCTTGAGGCCGCTGCGGACCGCGACGCATGAAACGGCCACGGCGGCCGCGCCCAGCACGATCGGGAGCCACACCGTCCACAGCGTGCGTTCCCTTCCGTCGTTGTCGGCCTGGGTGATCTGCGCCGCGGCCGCGTCGTCGTCGGAGGTCGCGGTGGCCCAATCGGTGTCGAGGCCGCCGAGACTGACGACCTTGGGGGTGACCAGACCGCCACCACTGAGAGTCGCCACCCGCGTACTGGCGCCCTCGGCCGCGACGACGTCGTCGCCATGGACGCGCACCGTGTAGACGGTGCTGGCGCTCCAGGTGGCGTCGAACGGTCCGGGAGTGCGTGCGCTTCCCAACCCGACAGGCAGACGTCCCCCGGTCAGGTGCGCCAACTCACCGAGGTTGATCGGGGTCGTGGTGACGCCGGGGTCGGTGGAGACCTTTGCCTGCAAGACGGTGACGTCGACGCCATCGACCGCCTGCTGACCCGCGTCGTCGAGCCGGATATGTTGGTCCTCATCGCCAGGGCCGGTGACGGTTAGTGTGCGAAACGGCCCGTCGGTGCCGACCGTGACGGTCGCGGCGCGTCCGCCGGCGGTGGTGACCGCACGCGTCGGCCCCGGCGAATCGGCGCCGACGGCCGGGACGAACACGGCCAGCGCCGCCGCGGCCGCCGCGAGTCCCGCCGCGGTGCACACCAGGATTCGGCGTTTCGCGACGGGCGCCGGGGCGAGCCGTACCGGCCACAGGAACACGATCAGGACGGGCACGGCATAGAGGAGCCAGCCGAGTACTTCGATCAGGCGGGGATCGGGAGGAACTCCGAACATTCCCGTGATCAACGCCCCAAGAACGGATTTCGTGGGCATCCAGCCCGAGAGGTCGAACGCACGCTGCTGACCGATGCTGATCCAGCCCGCCTCGTGCGCCGTCCGCAGACTGCTCATCACGAGACCGGCGGCGATGAACACCAGGAAGACTCCGGTGATGCGGAAGAACCGGCCCAGATCGAGTTTGAGACTGCCCAAGTAGATTCCGGCGCCCAAGGCGATCGCCACGGCGATGCCTGCCAGGCCGCCGAGCACGGCGAACCACCGACTGCCATGCGTCGCCTGGGCGGCCGCAAGCAGGAAGACCGCGGTTTCGAATCCCTCCTTGAGCACGGCGAGGAAGGCCATGACCGCAAGTGCGAACGCACCGCCGCTGTTGATCGCTTGTGCCGCTTCCCGTTCCAGCTCACCCTTCATGCGAAAGGCGTAGCGGTTCATCCAGATGATCATCGTCGTCACGAAGACGACGGCGATCGCGCCGATGACCGTCTCCAGCATCTCCTGCTGGCGCTGGGGGAGTGATGCGGACACGACCTCCAAGCCCGTGCCGACCGCGATGCTGATGGCGACGGCCAATCCGACGCCGATGAACATGGGGCGTACGGGCTTGTCGTTGCGTTTGAGGAAGGCGCCGACGATGCTGACGATGAGCGTGGCTTCGAGACCCTCGCGCAGCCCGATGAGGAACGTGCCAACGAAGATGCCCTGCACGTTTCTCCCGTCACCTCAGGCCACCGGCCGCTGAACCCAGCTCTGGGTAAGGTTAGGCTTACCGGTGCGGGCGTGACAGGCTCGTGGGCACTTGCCCAGGCAACTCACAGCGATCCTCACAGAGTCCGCCGGTTCGGCGAAACGTTGGCGAGGTCAGCCGTGGTCGGCGAGGAGTTCGGCTGTCTGCGAAGCAGTTTCGACGGCGACGCGCATCACGTCTAGCACGACCGGAAGGCATTCGTTGCCGAGATCGGACAACACGTACTCGCAGCGAGTGCCGTTGGGGGACTGGTACGGCCGCCTGACGATCAACCCCGGCGGAGACGAACTCCTTCAGGTGTGCCGATGCGGCCATGCTCGACAAGCCCGCCCGGCTCACCAGGTCATCGAATCGCCGGGCGCCGTGGAACGCCTCACGGAGCAGGGTCATCGCCGAGCGCGCGCCGATCAACTCCAACGAACGCTCCAGCGAGCCCACACTGGCGGTCGGTGCGGCTCGTTCGGAACCCAGACGTGCCATCTCATGACGATAGGGAGAACGTCGTACGGATCTAACCGTGCCACCAACAATCGCAGAACACTCCAAGCTGGTTCGAGCACCACCTTGGTAGTCAAGGGAATTGAATCTCAGCCTGGATCCGATTCAGCCGAGCCCGACTCCGATGCCAAACGAGCCGCTGTCCTCGTCCGGATGATTCGGGCATGACACGTCGACGTATGCAGTGGTGCGGCTTTCGGGGGAGTCGCCTGGAATGTTGACCCCGGTCACCTGACACACGTCGAGCGGTTCGGTGTTGAAGCCACTCACCCAGTTGATCTGAACGATGTAACCCTCACTCTTCAATTCATTGATGACGGTGTCGGCAGATCCGTGAGGCACCGGTTCGGCGGCAGCCACTGGCGCAGCGGCAATGGCGGCGGCGATCAACATCAACGGTGCGAGGTGTGCCGGCTTCAGCGACATTTGGCCCTCCAAACTGCTTGGGCGTGTAGCCCCAGGGTACGGATCCGGGGGTCGGTGTGCGGACGGTTGAGTCAGGGGGCAGGCGACCCGCCAGCGCTACGATGAGATCAACACCTGCCATGAATGGACCGCCTCCTACTCCCCGAAAATCGGGATCTCATGCCACTCTTCACCGTCACCATGCGTTCCGGCAGAACGGTGACGGAGAAGGACGCAATATCCGCCGCCATTCACGAAGCCAGCGTCAGCGCTGGCTATCCCGAGGACGATCACTTCCAGAGGTTCATCTCCTTGGACGAGGCCGACTTTCGCGTCAGCCCTCGCTATCCCGATCTGCAGAAGCCTCGCAGCGAGCACGTCCTGATGATCGAGGTCTTGGTCTCGTCGGGGACTGCTGACGACAGGAAGCGCTTGCTTCTGTCGGCGATCGTGACTCGACTACAGGCGGCAGGATCGGATCCCAACGACGTCATTGTCTTCTTCGGCGAGATCGACCGTGCCAGTAGCTCCTTCGGAGGCGGGCGTCTAGCTCAGCCCGTCGAGGTGCGGCCCTGAACGCTCACTGACCCTTCGGTCACGAGCGGTAGTCAAAGGATTTGAGTCTCAGCCCGACGTCACGTCGTCATGATCCGTCGACACCGACAGGTCATGCCAGGCGGCCTGCTCGGCCGCGACCACCTGCAGCTTCTTCGCAACCGCGGCATAGGCGTCGCGGCCGAGCTGGAGGCGCAACGGCGGTTCGGCAACGTCCCCGATGTGGACTATCGCTGCCGCTGCCTTGACCGGATCGCCCGGCTGGGCGTGGTTCACGTCCGTCGCGGTGGTGCGCGTCGCGCCTGCGGTCTCGGCATAGTCGTCGATGATCGCCGCCTCGGTGTGCAGGCTGGACGCGTCGAGGAAGTCGGTCCGGAAATAGCCGGGTTCCACGATGGTGACGGCGATCCCCAACGGTGCCAACTCGGCGGCGAGGGCTTCGGAGAACCCTTCGAGGGCGAACTTCGTTGAGCAGTAGACGCCCCAGCCGGCCGCTCCGCCGAACCCGCCGATCGAGGAGATGTTGATGATCCGGCCGGACCGCTGCGCCCGCAGTGTCGGCAACACGGCTCGGATGACGTTGAGAACACCGAAGACGTTCGTGTCGTAGACGGAACGCGCGGCCGCGTCGGATGCTTCCTCGGCGGCGCCCAGTAATCCTCGGCCTGCGTTGTTGACCACGACGTCGATCCGGCCGAACTTCTGGACGGCCGCGGCGACCGCTTCGGCGATCTGGGCTTCGTCGGTGACGTCGACGGCGACGGGAAGCACGCGGTCGCCGGCATCTGGGAATCGGTCGGTGATGCCGGTGGTGTTGCGGGCCGTCGCGACGACTTCGTGGCCCGCGGCGAGGGCCTTGTCCACGATCTCGGCACCGAACCCGCGGGACGCGCCGGTAATGAACCACACACTCATGTTCGGATCTCCCTCGGCGAAGACTGGCGGTGTCTCACTCGAATCTATGTCAGTGAATGGGGTCCAGGTGGAGTGTCGCAGGGGACGGTTTGGATGGCGCACGTCGAGCCGCGACGTCGGTGTTGACTTCGCATTGTAAAGGTGTCTATGGTCCAGATCACTTATTGAAACGTTTCAATGCGGATCGGCACGGGCGTTGCCGCAAGCCCGGCGGCACCGCAATGGAGGTGATAGAGCGATGAACGCGCTGCTGGACGACCTCGCCATCGAGCTGCCGTCGTGGGCGTTCGGTAACTCCGGCACCCGATTCAAGGTGTTCGGCACGCCCGGGACTCCGCGCACGGTGCAGGAGAAGATTGCCGACGCCGCAACGGTGCACGGGTTCACCGGCATGGCTCCCACCGTCGCGCTGCACATCCCGTGGGACCGCGTCGACGACTACGCCGCACTGGGGGCCTACGCCCGCGAGCACGGTGTCGAGCTGGGCACCATCAACTCCAACACCTTCCAGGACGACGACTACAAGTTCGGCAGTCTGACCCATACCGACAAGGCCGTTCGGCAGAAGGCGATCGACCACCACCTGGCTTGCATCGAGATCATGGACCAGACGGGATCGCGGGACCTGAAGATCTGGCTGGCCGACGGCACCAATTACCCGGGCCAGGGCGACATCCGCGGCAGGCAAGACCGGTTGGCCGAATCGCTGTCCACCATCTATCAGCACATCGGCGAAGGCCAACGGATGGTGTTGGAGTACAAGTTCTTCGAGCCGGCGACGTACATGACCGACGTACCCGACTGGGGCACCGCCTATGCCCAGGTCTCCGCCCTTGGTGACCGGGCAATGGTCTGCCTGGACACCGGGCACCACGCACCGGGCACCAACATCGAGTTCATCGTCGCGCAGCTGCTGCGGTTGGGCCGGCTCGGGTCGTTCGACTTCAATTCGCGCTTCTACGCCGACGACGACCTGATTGTCGGTGCGGCCGATCCGTTCCAACTGTTCCGCATCATGTTCGAGGTCATCCGCGGTGGCGGGCTGGAGTCCGGATCGGGTCTGGCGTTGATGCTCGACCAGTGTCACAACGTGGAGGCCAAGATTCCCGGTCAGATCCGCTCGGTGCTGAACGTCGCCGAGATGACCGCTCGCGCGCTGCTGGTCGACACCGCCGCGCTGGCCGCGGCGCAGGACGCGGGCGACGTGCTGAGCGCCAACGGCATCTTCATGGACGCCTTCTATACCGACGTCCGTCCCGCGATGGCACAGTGGCGCGCCGAGCGCGGCCTTCCCGAGTACCCGATGCGGGCGTTCGCCGAATCCGGATATCAGCAGGCCATCGACGCCGAGCGCGTCGGAGGTACACAGTCCTCCTGGGGAGCATGACATGACGAACCCGACCGTCGCCGAGCTGATCGCCCGGTCCAACCGGCTGGGCAACGATCCGCGCAACACCAACTACGCGGGTGGCAACACCTCGGCCAAGGGCATCGAGGTCGACCCCGTCACCGGTGATCCAGTGGATCTGCTGTGGGTCAAGGGATCCGGCGGAGACCTGGGCACCCTGACCGAGGGCGGCCTCGCGGTGCTGAGGCTGGACCGCATGCGGGCTCTAGTCGATGTATACCCCGGCGTCGAGCGCGAGGACGAGATGGTGGCGGCGTTCGACTACTGCCTGCACGGCAGGGGAGGCGCCGCGCCGTCGATCGACACCGCGATGCACGGCCTGGTGGACGCCGCGCATGTCGATCATCTGCACCCCGATTCCGGAATCGCGCTGGCGACCGCGGCCGACGGGGAGGCGCTGACCAAACAGATCTTCGGCGATCGCGTGGTCTGGGTGCCGTGGCGTCGGCCCGGATTCCAACTCGGGCGCGACATCTCGGACATCAAGGCGCGCAACCCCCAGGCCATCGGGACCATCCTGGGCGGGCACGGCATCACCGCGTGGGGCGACACGTCGGCAGCGGCGGAGGCGCACTCGCTGGAGATCATCGAGACCGCGCAACGCTACATCGACGCCAACGGGCGTCCGCAACCGTTCGGCGCGCCACTCGCCGGCTTCGGCGCCCTACCCGACGAGCAGCGTCGCTCCAAGGCCGCCGAACTGGCGCCGTTCATCCGCGGCCTCGCATCGACGGACCGCCCACAGGTGGGGCACTTCACCGACGATCCCCGCGTGCTGGAGTTCCTGGCGAGCACCGAGCATCGCCGGCTCGCGGCGCTGGGTACCAGCTGCCCCGACCACTTCCTGCGTACCAAGGTCAAGCCGATGGTGCTCGACTTGCCAGCCGACGCCTCGGTCGACGACTCTCGCACGCGCCTGGCCGCGCTCCACGAGGCGTATCGCGCGGACTATCAGGCCTACTACGGCCGGCACGCATCCGACGACAGCCCGGCGATCCGGGGCGCCGACCCGGCGATCGTGTTGGTCCCCGGTATCGGGATGTTCAGCTACGGCAAGGACAAGCAGACCGCGCGCGTGGCAAGTGAGTTCTTTCTGAACGCCATCAACGTGATGCGCGGCGCCGAATCGATCTCGACGTACGCCCCGATCGACGAAGCGGAGAAGTTCCGCATCGAGTACTGGGCGCTGGAGGAGGCGAAGCTTGCCCGGATGCCCAAGCCGAAGCCGTTGGCCACGCGCATTGCGCTCATCACCGGCGCCGCCTCCGGGATCGGCAAGGCCATCGCGACGCGCCTCGCCGCCGAGGGGGCGTGCATCGTCATCGCCGACCTCGATGCCGGGAAGGCTGAGGCCGCTGCCTCAGAAATCAGAGATGCGATCGGCTCCGCTGATATCGCGGTCGGCATCGCCGCCGACGTGACCGACGAGTGCGCGATCCAGGCCGCGGTCGATGCGTGCGTGCTCGCGTTCGGCGGCATCGACATCGTCGTGAACAACGCAGGCCTGTCTCTGTCGAAGTCGCTGCTGGAGACCACTGCCGAGGATTGGGATCTGCAGCACAACGTGATGGCCCGAGGATCGTTCCTGGTGTCCAAGGCCGCGGCACGGGCGCTGATCGACCAGAAGCTCGGCGGCGACATCATCTACATCTCGTCCAAGAACTCGGTGTTCGCCGGGCCCAACAACATTGCCTACTCGGCGACCAAGGCCGACCAGGCCCACCAGGTGAGGCTGCTGGCTGCCGAACTCGGCGTGCACGGCATCAAGGTCAACGGGATCAATCCCGACGGGGTGGTCCGTGGCTCGGGCATCTTCGCTGGCGGCTGGGGCGCCAAGCGGGCAGCCGTCTACGGCGTCCCCGAGGAGGACCTCGGCAAGTACTACGCGCAGCGCACCTTGCTCAAACGTGAAGTGCTGCCGGAGAACATCGCCAATGCCGCCTTCGCGCTGTGTACGTCGGACTTCTCCCACACGACCGGCATGCACGTGCCGGTGGACGCGGGTGTGGCGGCCGCATTCCTCCGATGAGCGTCTTCGCGAGGATCCGACGGTGACATCGGCTCGGTTCGTCGCGGTCGACCTCGGCGCCACCAGCGGCCGGGTCATCCTCGCCGACATCGGTCCCGGCTCGCTGAAACTGCGTTCCCTGCACCGCTTCTCCAATGATCCGGTGTACCTGTGGAACGGGGAACGCACCGCCATGCATTGGGATCTTCCTGGACTGTTCGCTCAGGTGTGCACGGGGCTCGCCGAGGGGCAGCGCGCCGCCGACGACCTGACGAGCGTTGGAGTTGACTCGTGGGCCGTCGACTACGGCCTGCTGCGGGAGGGAAGGCTGCTCGGGCTGCCCCACAACTACCGCGACGCCAGGTGCGCATTCGGCGCCGACGCGGTGCACGCGACGCTCACCCAGGAGCGGATCTTCGCCCGAAACGGTCTGCAGTTCCTGAACTTCAACACGATGTTCCAGTTGGCGGCCGACCGCGCCGCCGGTCTTCTGGACCTGGCAGACGCCGCGCTGCTGGTGCCCGATCTGATCGGCTACTGGCTGACCGGCCGCAGCGCCACCGAACGCACCAACGCCTCGACCACCGGTCTGCTGGGCATCGACGGGCGGTGGGACCACGAACTCGAGACGATGCTCGGCCTTCCTGGTCTCTTCCCCCAGCTCACGGAACCGGGCACCGAACTCGGGACGGTACTACCGGAGCTAGCCGCACGGGCCGGCCTGCACGATGGGCTGAAGGTGACGACGGTGGCATCGCACGACACCGCCTCGGCCGTTGTTGCGGTACCGATGCGCGCTGAGTCGGCCGCCTACGTCTCCTGTGGCACGTGGGCCCTGGTCGGGGTGGAACTGGATCGCCCGATCGTCAACGAGGCGGCGCGTACCGCGAACTTCACCAACGAGGTGGGTGCCGACGGGCGAATCCGGTTCCTGCGCAACGTGATGGGGCTGTGGGTGCTGAGCGAGACGGTTCGGCACTGGGAGCGCGACGGGTCACCCGTCGACCTCCCGTTGCTGCTCGAGCAGGCTGCCGCCTGCCCGCCGATGGACGTGTTCGAAGCCGACGACCCACGCTTCATCGATCCCGGTGACGTCCCCGACCGCATCCGCGGCTGGTACGCCGAGCGTGGGTTGCGCGCTCCCGAGAGCAGGCCCGAGATGGCCCGCGCGATCGTGGTCAGTCTTGCGGCGGGGTTCGCCCGTGGGGTGGAGCAGGCAGCGGCGCTGTCGGGGGTTCCGGTGGATACCGTGCACCTGGTGGGCGGCGGGGCCCGTAACCGGTTGTTGTGCCAGCTGGTCGCCGATCACATGGGCAGGCCAGTGGTTGCCGGTCCCGTGGAGGCCACGGCGATCGGTAACGTACTGATCCAAGCCCGGGCGCACGGCGTGCTGAGCGGCGATCTGGACCAGCTGCGCGGCACCATGGCGACCGCGTTGCCCACTGAACGCTTTGAGCCGCAACGGACCCCGGCGGGAAGGGCCTGACATGAAGCGAAGACTACCGAGCAGGCACGACCTCGCGCCGCTCGTGCAGTTCAAGAAACCGGAGTTCGACGCCAAGAAGCGCAGGCTCGACAAGGCGCTGACGATCGAGGATCTGCGCCGCATCGCCAAGCGACGCACCCCCCGTGCCGCCTTCGACTACACCGACGGGTCGGCGGAGGCGGAGTTGTCCATCGCCCGCGCCCGGCAGGCGTTCGAGGACATCGAGTTCCACCCGGCCATCCTGCGCGACGTGTCGACGGTGGACACCGGCTGGGACGTCCTTGGCGCCCCTGTCGCCATGCCGTTCGGCATCGCGCCCACCGGGTTCACCAGGATGATGCACACCGAAGGCGAGATCGCGGGCGCCCGGGCCGCCGCACGGGCCGGCATCCCGTACACGCTGTCGACCATGGGCACCACGTCCATCGAGGACGTCAAGGCAGCGAACCCCCTTGGCCGCAACTGGTTTCAGCTGTACATGTGGAAGGACCGCGACCGTTCGATGGCGCTCGTCGAGCGCGCCGTCGCCGCGGGATACGACACCCTGCTGGTCACGGTCGACGTCCCGGTGGCCGGCGCGCGGCTGCGCGACAAGCGCAACGGCATGTCGATCCCGCCGGGACTCACGCTGGGCACCATCGCCAATGCCCTGCCCCGGCCGCAATGGTGGATCGACTTCCTCACCACCGAGCCGCTGGCGTTCGCATCGCTGGACCGGTGGTCGGGAACGGTCGCCGAACTGCTGGACACCATGTTCGATCCGACGGTCACGTTCGACGACCTGGCCTGGCTCAAGTCGCAGTGGCCGGGGAAGTTCGTGGTGAAGGGCATCCAGACGGTGGCCGATGCGCGTGCGGTCACCGACCTGGGCGTCGACGGCATCCTGTTGTCCAATCACGGTGGGCGGCAACTTGATCGAGCCCCCATCCCGTTCCACCTGCTGCCCGCGGTCGCCGCGGAGGTGGGCAGTGACGTCGAGATCCTGCTGGACACCGGGATCATGTCGGGTGCCGACGTGGTGGCGGCGATCGCGATGGGTGCGCGGTTCACGCTGATCGGCCGCGCGTACCTGTACGGGTTGATGGCCGGGGGTGAGACCGGTGTGGATCGCGCCATCGAGATCCTGTCCGGCCAGGTGGAGCGGACCATGCGGCTCCTCGGGGTCACGTGCCTCCAGGAGCTGACCCCGGCGCACGTCACGCAGTTGACGCGGTTGCCGCCGCGACCGAGGTCGTAGGTCCGTTGGCGATCGTGGGGATCCGTGACGTGGCGGCGGAGGCGTCGGTATCGGTGGGGACGGTCTCCAACGTGCTGAACGCGCCGGAGCGGGTCGCGCCTGCCACGGTGGCCCGCGTCCATGCGGCCATCGAGCGGCTTGGTTTCGTCCGCAATGACGCGGCTCGTCAGTTGCGTGCGGGACGGTCGAGGTGCGTAGGCCTGCTGGTACTCGACGTGGGCAACCCCTTCTTCACCGACGTGGCCCGGGCCGCCGAAAGACGCGCCGCGGGACATGATCTGGTGGTGCTGCTCGGCACCTCCGACGACGATGCACAGCGCGAGCGGGCCTATCTGGACACGTTCGACGAGCAGCGGGTGTTCGGCCTGCTGATCTCGCCGGTGAGCGACGATCTGGACCGGGTCCGTGCGCTGCACGGCCGCGGCGTCCCCGTGGTCCTGCTGGATCGCGATGGCACAGGAACCCCATTTCCGTCGGTGGCGGTCGACGACGTCGCGGGCGGCAGGCTGGCCGTGCGCCATCTGTGCGAGCGGGGTCGCCGTCGCCTGGCCTACGTGGGCGGTCCCTCGGGGCTTCGTCAGATCACCGACCGTCTCGCAGGGGCGCGCGCCGCTGTGGCGGAGTTCCCGGGCGTGTCCCTGGAGGTGATCCCGACCGATGAGCCGAGCGTGTTGGCCGGACGCGCTGCGGGAGAGCGGCTTTCGGTGTGCGCGCCTGGGCATCGGCCCGACGCGGCGTTCTGCGCCAATGACCTGCTGGCGATCGGGTTGCTGCAGGGCTTGACGGGTGGCGGGCTGCGCGTGCCCGACGACGTGGCGCTCATCGGCTATGACGACATCGACTTCGCGCGTTCCTCGGGGGTACCGCTGTCGTCGATCCGGCAGCCCAGCAGTGACATCGGCACGACGGCGATCGAGCTGTTGATCGCCGCGGCCGGCGCGCCGGCGGCCGCGCCGCGCCACGTGGTGTTCCGGCCGGAGTTGGTGGCGCGGGCGTCGACCGCTACGTGATGGTCGCTACTTGATGGTGTAGCCGCCGTCGACCACGAGGTCGGCGCCGTTCACCATCGCCGCGGCATCGGAGACGAGAAATATTGCGGCAGCAGCGATCTCGTCAGGGTAGGCGAACCTGCCCGTGGGGATCAGCTTCTTCAGTGCGTCGCCCTTGGGGTTGTCCCACGCCTTTACCCCGAGATCGGTGAGCACCACGGTGGGGGAGATGGTGTTGACGCGGATCCCGCGGGGTGCCCACTCGGCAGCCAGCACCTTGGACAGCCCGACGACACCGAACTTCGATGCGCAGTAGGCCACGTGCTGGTCGATCGCGACGGTGGCGGCTTGCGACGCCATGTTGACGATGACCCCGCCGCCCGCCGCGAGCATGTGCCGTCCCACGGTCTGGTGCATCAGGAACGTGCCCTTGAGGTTGACCGCGATGGTCGAGTCCCAGTCCGACAGCGACAGGTCCTCGGCAGGGGCAAGCCTGGCGATTCCGGCGCTGTTGACCAGTACGTCGATGCGACCGAACTCGTCGACGACCGCATCGACCGTTCTGGTGATGTCGTCGGGATCGCCTACGTTGCAGGCGAATCCACGGCTGCCGGGGAGTCGGGAGGCCAGTTCGGCTGCGCCGTCCTCGTTGAGATCGACCGCGGCGATCGTGGCGCCCTTGGTCGAGTAGGCCCCGGCGATGGCCGCGCCGATGCCCGACGCCGCGCCGGTCACCAGCGCCACCTTGCCGTCGAGCCGGAAGTCGAAGTCCACCTTGGGCCCTGACACGTCGTCGATCCTCTCCGTTCGGGCTAGTTGAGCACCGCTGCCGCGATGACGGTGTCGGTGACCAGGGAGGACACCAAGCCCGAACGCAGTACCGCACGCGTGGCAGCGATCTTGTCGACACCGGTGACGGCGTAGGCGTGTTCGAGTCCGTACCGCTTTTGCAGTGCCGTCGACAGTCCGACGTCGATGGACCCCGGATTGTGGATCTTGATCTCCACCATGCCGGATTCGATCGCCTCGTCCAGCATGCGGGTGACCTTGAAACGGGACAGCCCGAATTCGTCGGCGATCTGGATCCGGGTGCGGCCCTCCAAGTAGTAACGCCGCGCGATCACCGCCCGCTGAAACAACTAATCTGGTCCCACGCCGGATCCTCTCCTTTCTCTGGCGCCCGCGCCGAGCTGCTGCACGTATGTGCGCGCTCATCGACACATGAGCATAGGGGTTGCATGATCCACGTCAGAGCCTTTGTGCACGAGGCCCACACTCGTCGGTGAGGCCCGAGGCTAAGATCGCACCCTTTGCTCAGTGATCGCTCCTCAGTGCGCACCCAGTGGGCTCTGAGTCCAAATGTGCATTACAGCGCCATTGTTGGCAGGTGCCGAATTGACGGCCGCGACGGCAAATTCGACACGCCGAGCGCCTCCCAGGAAACTTCGTCTCGTCGGTCAGTATCTGTAGCAGCGCAGACTGCGAGCTGTTTTCCGACACGAACCTGGGGATGAGCGAGTGCTCCAGAGAAGACGTCGGCGGCGTGGCCGCCGCCTGTGGACGGTCGCCACCGCGACGGTGGTCGCCCTGGCGTGCACTACCGCGGTCAGCACCGAGCTCTTGAGCTCCCGACCGCGCGAAGTCATCGCGGTCGTCGCAGGTTCCATCGACCCGGCGCCGACGACGACCGCCATCGCCGACTCGGACGTCTACGGGATGGCGCAGGCCGACGTGGACAAGACGATGGATGCGATTCGGTCGGCCAATGTCCGGTCGGTCCGACTTCTGATTCCGTGGGCCGGGGTGGAGGCCACGCAAGGCCAGCTCGACTGGAGCGTGGTGGACAAGACGGTGAACTCCGCCGCGGCCCGACAATTATCCGTTGTCGGCGTCGTGAACTCCTCGCCGATTTGGGCGGTCGCGCCCGGTGGGCAGTATCTGAGCGGCCGGCCCGCGTCGCCAGCCACGTACGGGGACTTCGTGGCCAAGGTTGCCTCGCGATACCAGGGAAAGATTGCCGCCCTGGAGATTTGGAACGAACCCAACGGAATCCAGTTCTACACACCGGCACCCGATCCTGCGGGGTACGTCGACCTCCTGAAGGCGAGCTACGCCAAGATCAAGGCGGTCGACCCGTCGATCGTCGTTCTCGGGGGGTCGATGGGCTCGATCCTCGACTACGGCGGCGCGGCAATCAGCCCACCGAACTTCTTGACCCAGATGTACGCCGCGGGGGCGAAAGGGTACTTCGACGCGCTGGCATTCCATCCCTACCACTACAGCCTGAAGTTCTCCGACGGCTTGCAACTGGAAGGCTCGCCTCTTCTGCAGTTGATGGCGATGCGGAACACCATGGTGGCCAACGGCGATGGCGATAAGAAGATCTGGTCGACCGAGTACGGCGAACCCTCGTCACAGGGCGGGGACGCGGTGCAGAACGCGTTCGTCACCGACATCCTGACCAAATGGCAGGAGTTGCCCTACACCGGTCCGATGTTCGTCTACACGACACGCGATGGGCAGTCGGGCGGTTTCAATGCCGTCGACACCTTCGGCGTACTGCGCGCCGACTGGACTCCCAAACCGGTATTGCAGACCGTCCAGGCCGCGGCGAGCGGCAGCCTCGCCAAGTCTGCTGAATTTCAGCGCTTTTCGACTGTCAACGACCCCAATCTGGGTACGCCGTTGAGCCCGGTCTACAAGGTCAATGCGCAGAACTGGGCTCAGATCAGAACCGTTGCCACCGTGTACGAAACGGCCTCGGGCTTCGTCACTTCGCCAACGCCGGTCGCGCGGAAGGCGGGCCTCTACGGCACGGTGCCGACCACGCCGTTCGCCAACGGTTATCAGGACTTCGACATGTACGACGGATTGAGGGTCTGGTACTCACCGGCCACCGGTGCCCATTCGGCGCGCAAGGGGATCTACGACGCGTGGACCCCCGCGCTCGGCCTGGCGATCTCCGATATGACTGGTGGCGGACTCGGGAGTCAGTGCGAGTTCGAGAACGGCACCATCTCGTGGTCGCCATTCGGCGGCGCACAGGTGACCTTCAAGAATGGCCAGAACCCGGGTACGCCGACGACCCCGCCGACGACCCCGGGTGGGCCGACAACCCCGCCGACGACCCCGGGTGGGCCGACAACCCCGACGACGACCCCGGGACAGCCAGATCAGCAGAACCCGATAAGCGCGGTGCTGGCGTTTCTCCTCGGGATCATCGGGGGACTCGGCGGGGCCGTAACCCGCTAGTCTCGCCCGGCTTCGACGAATTTGTCGGCCAGGCCGATGGGTCGGTGAATACCGCTTCGTGGCTTCCCGGCATCTGGACCAACCGGAACTCCCCGAGACGGCTCGACATGCGGGGATGCCAGCCCGAATCGCCCGAGTCGCCGGCCGGCATCACCAGGTCGGCCGCGCCAACCAGGAAGCTGCGTGGAGTCTGTAACGAGTGGAACTTCGTCATGTTCAACGGCTCGACCCACCGCCCGAAGGGTTCGGACGACAGTTGGTCATAGGCACGCTGTACGAGATCAGGATCGCCGTCGTTGATGAACACGTCGCGCCACATGTCGAAGGGGATCGTGAAGGTGTTGTCAGTCGATTCGGCAGCCATCTGCGTCAGCGAATCGACATTGTCTGGCAACATCTCGAGCGCGGTCTCGCCGTCGTTGAGGACGTAGGCACGACCGCGCGCCAGTCGAACTCGTTGCGCCAGTAGTCCACCAGTTCGGCGAGGTAGCCCGGGGGTGTGCCGTGGGTCCAGTCCGTGCCGGACAACGCGGGCGCGAACCGGGTCCCGGCGAGGCGGCTGCGTAGATCGGCGAGCTGCTCCTCGGTGGTCTCGCTGCGGAACGGTCGTGGCTGCGTCACGGGTTTTCTCCTTGGGGGTGAAGGACTTCCCTTCGACCATGGCACCCACGCTGGCTCGCGGCTGGCGGAAAAACGACATCAGGTTCGACGTTCGTTTCTTCGGTTTATTCAACGTCGTGGTGAGACACTTGACACGATGTCGGATCTCGTCACCATCATCCTGATAGTGGTCGCGTTGGCGATCGTCAGCGCACTGATCTGGGCCCTCGACAGAGTTCGCAATGACGGCACCCATCCTTTGACCAGTCCCGACTGGACCCTTCTCGCGACCATTCTCACGCGCCGATCTCAACGGCGGCGGTCAAAGCGGCGCGCTGCCCGCACTTCAGAGTCCGAAGACCCGGGGCCGGAAACCAAGAGCGATTGCAGCTAGGCCTCGGCCATTGCGGTCGTTCATATTGTGCTCAGGGCTGTGATCCGTCGACGACCACAGCCCTAGGCGCAATCTCAACGCAGGCGTGCAGAGCGTTAGACGAGGGAAATGGTGACCGGGCCGCCCGTCGTGTCGACGCGGGTCAGCACGCCGGCAGGAACGCGGAACACCCGTCCCGGCGATGCCGGCCACGGCAGAGTCTTGGTGGCGATCGTCTTACCTTCTTGGCGCACCGCGACCCGCGGGATGCGGACCAACGCGTCGGTCCACAACAGCAGCCGGTTTCGGGCAGGCGCACGGTCGTGGGGTCGCAGGATGCCCGGCGAGATCCACCGCAGTGGCGATTCCACCTGTAGCCGAACACCTTCGGCGACATTCTGCGCTCCGTTGAGGTAGTCGCGCACGGCGTGTGCGACGTGCGCGCCATCGAGTGCGGCGATGTCGGCGGTGTCGACCGGGTGCAACAGATTTCCCGCGGCGAACACCCCGTCGTGTCCGGTACGCAGGGCGGTGTCGACGAGGGGCCCCAAGGTTTGGTCGTCCATGGGAAGTCCGGCGGATCGGGCGAGTTCGTGGTCCGGGATCCAGTCGCCGGTCAGAATCAGGTTGTCGCACTCCACGATTCGGCGGTTGCCGGTATCGAGGTTCTCGATCTCGACGGCCTGCAGCGTGGGCTTGCCGATGATGCGCACCAGTCGGGTGCGCGTGGCGACGTCCACGCCGAGCAGCGGGGACTTCCCGGCGATGTTGAACACGCCGTACGACTCCGGGCTCGGGTAGGTGGTGGTCATGAGTTCGGTTCGGCAGCCGGCGTGTTTGAGTGTCAGCACCGCTGACCAGCTGACCAGTTCGGCACCCACGACGATGGCTCGCCTGCCCACGGTTCGGTGGTGCAGGTGCACGAGGTTCTGTAGCTGGCCGGTGGTGTAGACCCCTGAGGGGCGGTCACCCGGGATCAGCCGGGCGGTCCTTGGCCGTTCGCGCGCGCCGGTGGCCAGCACGATTGCGCGGGCGTCCACCCGCAGGCGGCCGTGCGGCGACGTCACCGCGAGGGATCGGTCGCCGTGCCATCCGGTCACCATGGCCTCGGTGAGGACGTGTGCGCCCGCCGCGCCGGCCCTGCTCACCAGCTTGCGTGCGTAGGCGGGTCCGGTGATGAACGTTTTCATGTCGCGGATGCCGTAGCCGAGATGGTCACTGTGGCGGGGGATTCCACCGGCAACGGCCTCACGTTCCAGGACGGTGACGTCGAGGCTGTGATCCTTGGCCAGCTCGGCTGCGGCGGTCAGTCCGGCCGGCCCGCCGCCGATGATGGCGACGTCGGTCTTCATCAATGGCCTCGACTGTCCACGAGGTTCTGTACGTCGGCTCCGCAGTAGAAGCCTTGGCAGCGGCCGTTCATGACGCGGGTGCGCCGTCGAAGGCCTTCCAGGTTGCATGGCGGGATGACCGATGCGAATGCGTCGCGGATCTCCCCGGCGGTGACCCGCTCGCAGAAGCAGACGATCTTGCCGTAGGCCGCATCGGCGGCGATGGCGTCGCCGTCCTGGTAGGGCCGGGTGAACGCCTCGCCGATGTTCGGCATCCGGGGCGGGTCGGGCAGTTCCGGCTTGGCGGCGAGGGGCACGCCGGCGTCCTGGAGCAGGCCGTGTACGTGCTCGGCGATGGCCATCCCTGCGGTCAGGCCCGTCGAACGGATGCCCCCGATGAGCAGATAGCGTTGTGTGGGGTCGGCCTCGACGAGGTAGTCGCCGTGGTCGATCGCGGCGCGGAGCCCGGAGTATGCGGCAGTGACTTCCTCGGCGAGCAGTTTCGGCATCAGTTTGGCGCCCTTGGAGAGCAGGAACTCGAAGCCGGCCTCGGAAGTGCCTGTGGCGGTGCGGTCGTCGAGGTCTTCGGCTGTGGGCCCAAGCATGACGTTGCCGTAGATGGTCGGGCTGACGAGCACTCCCTTGCCTAGCGCAGACGGGACGGGAAGGACGATCTTGTCGACGAGCGGGCGGGCCAGTTTGTCGTAGACGAGCAACTCGCCGCAGCGTGGCGTCACGGTGAAGCGTTCTAAGCCGAACTCGCGGTCCAGGATGTCGGCGCCGAGGCCCGCCGCGTTGACGACCCACCGCGCCTCGACGGCGCCCGCGCTGGTGTGCATGGTGGTGGTGGCGTCGCCGACCTCGATGCTGCGGACCTCGTGGTTCAGCAGCAGAGTGGCGCCGCGGTTTACGGCGTCCGTCGCCAGTGCCAGGTTCGTGGTCCAGGTGCAGATGATGGACTCGTCGGGCACCGTCAGCCCGCCAAGGGCGCCGTCGCCGAGATCGGGCACCTGTCGGTACACCGCTGGGGCGTCGACGATTTCGCAGTGCTGGTAGCCGTTGGCCTCGGCCTTGGCCTTCAAGGTGGGTAGCGCGTCGAGTTGCTCGGCGTCCCAGGCGACAAGCAGCGCGCCGGTGTGTTCGACCGGGATGCCGGCCTGCACGGCGTAGTCGGATAACAATTGGTAGCCGCGGCTGACCATGCGTGATTCCAGCGTCCCGGGTTTGGCATCGAACCCGGTGTGCAGGATGGCGGTATTCGCCTTGCTGGTGCCGTCGCCGACATCGGAGCGCGCGTCGAGCAGTGCGACCGACAGTTGGCAGCCCGCGAGGTCGCGCGCGACGGCCGATCCGACGATGCCGGCGCCGACGACGACGACGTCGTAGGTCACCGTGTCTCCCGCGGTGCGAACGTTGCCGATGCCAGGGTGCGCCATGCTGCGCGGAATTCCGTTGCGCGGTCAGGGCTCCACTGCGGTTCATAGGTCGACGACGGCTGCCATGGCGGCGAGACGTCCTCGATTCCGCGGCCAGGATCCAGACTCAACTCGGCCAGTGCCGCCGCGCCGAGGGCGGTGGCGTGCGGGGACGGGTACACGTCGATCGGCATCTGCAGGATGGAGGCGGTGGCCTGCATGAGAACTCTGGACTGGGTCAGGCCACCATCGACGCGCAACCGTGTCAACGGCGCACCGGTGTCGCGCGCGACAGCCGAAACCAGTTCGGCGACTTGAGCGGCGATGCCCTCCAGGACGGCCAGCACCAGGTGCTCGCGTCCGGTGGACAGCGTCATTCCCAAGAGAGCGGCGGTGGCATCGGATCGCCACCACGGCGCGGCCAGGCCGGCGAGTGCGGGCACGCACAACACGCCGTCGCTGTCGGCAGCGGCCACTTTGTCGAGGTCCTGGGCGCCGTCGATCACCCCCAGCGACGTCAGCCACCTGACCGCGGACGCGGCGGTGTAGACCTGCCCGTCGGTGCAGTACGCGGCCGTGCCAGCGGTGCGCCAGGCCACCGAGGACGTGAGGCCGTATTGCGAGCGGACCGCTTCGGTGCCGGTGTTGGCCAGCAGGAACGCCCCGGTTCCGAAGGTGCACTTGGCCATCCCCGGCGTCAGGCAGCCTTCTGCGAGCAGCGCCGCCTGTTGGTCGACGACGAGACCGCCGACGGGGATGTCTGCTCCGAAGGCGTTGGTGGTCCCCACGATCTGATCGTTGGACACGATGTCGGGCAGCGGCTCGTCTTCCAGGCCGAACAACTCGAGAAGCGTTCTGTTCCAGCGCAGTTCGTCGATGTCTATGACGAGCGATCGACTGGCGGTGGACACGTCGGTGACGAACGCCCCGGTCAGTTGGTGAATCAGCCACGTGTCTGACGTGGTCACCACCCCGGCCGTCTCGAGGTTGCGGCGCAGCCACGCCATCTTCGGCGCCGAGAAGTATGGGTCGAGCACTAGCCCGGTGCGCTCGGCGATGAACTCGGTGTGGGCGGCGAGGTCCGCGCAGATGCCCTCCGCGCGGCGGTCCTGCCACACGATGGCGGGGGTCAACGGGCGCCCGCTGTCCCTGTCCCACGCCATGACGGTTTCGCCCTGGTTTGCCAGGGACACGGCGCGGATTGGTCTGGCGGCCATGGCAATCGCCCGCCGACCGACGTCCAACACCGATTCGAGCATGTCGGCGGGGTCCTGCTCGACGCCGCCGCCTGGTAGGTAGCGGGGGTTGATCGCGGTCTCGGCGACCCCGACAATGCCGTCTTCGGGGTCGAGCACCACGGCCTTGGTTCCCGACGTGCCCTGATCGATGGCGAGGACGGCCATCACGCGCCACGCACGTCGTCGGTGATCTCGGGCGACGCGATGATGCCTCCGGCATCGGCGATGGCGCGGGAAAGATCGTCGGGGACAGTGGAATCGGTGATGATTCCGTCCAGAGCGGAGAGCGCGCACACCCGGTGCGGCGACACGCGGCCCAGCTTGGAGGAATCGGCAAGGACGTAGCTGTGGGCACTGTTGGCGATGATGGTCGTCTTGACCTCCACCTCGTCGAGGTGGAAGTCGGTCAGGCCGACATCGGCTGCGACGCCGCCGGATCCGAGGAAGGCGATGTCGGCGTACAGGTCGGCGAAGAATGCCTTCGCGTGGCCGTTGGCGCAGGAGAGGTCGCCTCCTCGTACCCGACCGCCGCACACCAGCAGTTCGATCCCTGGCCGGTCAGCCAGTTCGGTGGCGACGAGCAGCGATGGGGTGGCGACGGTGCCGCGGAAGTCGTGCGGGATCGCTCGGGCCACCTCCACGGCGGTGGTGCCGATGTCGATCACCACCGTCTGCCCGTTTCGCAGCAGTTCCACGGCGACGCGCGCCAACGTGGTCTTCGCGTCGCGTTCTGTCGTCGACCGCACGGTGAACGATGGCTCTTCACCGGAACCCCGCGTGGCTGCGGTGGCCGCACCGCCGTGCACCCGGTGGATGACGCCGCGTTCCTCGAGGACTGCCAGGTCTCGGCGTACCGTCTCGGCCGACACGGCGAGCAGTGCCACCAGGGCTTCCGTGCTCACCACGCCCGTGGCGGTGACCGCGTCGGTGATGGCCCGATGGCGTTCTACCGGTAACACGGATCAGACCGATTTGTGGATCGATGCCTGTTCATGCCCGTAAGTGTGGATTATTGACTGACAGCAGTCAAGCATGGTCCCCAATATTGGACAGTCGCCAGTAGGAGTCAGCGCGACGGGGCGTACGCGGTCGCCTCGGTACCGAACCGCAGTCCCGTGGCGTCCCTGCCGAACCACGTCAGCACGGCGACGGCGAGCAGCACCGGCACGATGGTGGCGACCAGAGCGAACGGATAGGAATGCGTGGCAGCCAAGTGCTCCTGGATCGGAAGGTTGAAGGCGGCCAACAGGTTTCCCAGTTGGTAGGTGACGCCGGGATAGAAGCCGCGGATCGCGTCAGGCGACATCTCGGTCAGATGCGCGGGGATGACGCCCCATGCGCCCTGCACCGCCACTTGCATCAGGAACGACCCAAGGCAGAGCATCGCCGCCGTATGGGACAACGCGAAGAGCGGCACGATGGGCAGACCCAAAATGGCGCAGAAGACGATCATGTAGCGGCGGCCGAATCGCCCTGACAGGGTGCCGAACACCATTCCGCCGATGATGGCACCGACGTTGTAGATCACGGCGATCAGTTTTGCGGTCTCACTGGACAACCCGGCACCACCGTTGTGGGTGGCCTGCAGGAATGTCGGATATACGTCTTGGGTGCCGTGGCTCAGCCAGTTGAACGCGGTCATCAGCGCGATCAGGTAGATGAACCGCCGCACGATGACGGGGTTGGTCAGCACGTCGCGAATTCTGGTGCGGGTCACACGCATCTGATCCTGCGCGGCCTCCCACACCTCCGATTCACGCACTCGCGATCGGATGATCAGGCTGATCAGGGCGGGGATGATCGACAGGCCGAACAGCCAGCGCCAGGAGAGGTCGAGCCAGTCGATGACCACCAGCGACGCTACGGTCGCAAGCAGGTAGCCGATCGAGTAACCCGCCTGCAGCAGACCCGAGAAGAACCCGCGCCGTTCGACGGGAATCTTCTCCATCGCCAGCGCCGCACCCAGGCCCCACTCGCCGCCCATGCCGATTCCGTACAGCAGGCGCAACACCACCAGGACCGTAAAGGTGGGTGCGAAGGCACAGAGGAAGCCGACAACCGAATAGAAGACGACGTCCACCATCAGCGGGATGCGTCGACCCACTCGGTCTGCCCACAGGCCGAACAGGAACGCGCCGACCGGGCGCATGAACAGGGTGGCGGTGGTCAGAAATGCGACTTCGGTGGTGGAGATGTGGAACGTCTTGGCGATGTCGGCATAGACCAGAACGACGATGAAGTAGTCGAACGCATCCATCGTCCAGCCGAGTTGGGCAGCCACGAACGAGTTGCGCTGGTCGGACGTCAGCGGTGCACGAGCCACTCTCGGGGGGTTCCCTACGGACGGCCGGACTACCTGTCAGTTTCCTGTGAATCTGGCGCGATCCTCCACTTCGCCGGACTCGCTCCCGTTGCCCGTGCTTGCGTGCACCTCAGTCATTTCCTTCGAACAAGGAGGCCGCATATGTCCGGTGAAACGTTGCCTGCCAACCGTCGACGCGTCGGGGGAATCGAGGTGCGCTCGATCGACTACGTGCCGCTCGACGAACGGCACGGCAAGGTATGGAGTCAGGGCCCCTTGTGGTTCATGAGCAATGCCCAGATCGCGACGATGGCGGTCGGCACCTTCTCGGTCACGGGCGGCGGAAATCTGATCTGGTCGTTGCTTGCGATCATCGGGGGAGTCCTGTTCGGCACGTTCTTCATGGCGTTCCACTCGGCCCAAGGCCCACAGCTGGGGCTGCCCCAGATGATTCAGTCACGCCCGCAGTTCGGCTACGTGGGCGCACTGCTGGTCTGGGCGTTCGCATACCTCCAGTACTCGGGCTTCAACATCTTCAACACGATCCTGGCCGGCGACGCCCTGCACGCGACGGTTCATGGCCCGAGCAAGATGTGGATCGTCGTTGCCACCGTGGTGGCAGCGGTCGTGGCGTTGATCGGCTACGACCTCATCCACGGTGTCGAGCGCTGGCTGACGGCGGGCTTCCTCGTCATCTTCGGGCTCCTCACGATCGCGGTCTGCACGCTCGGCTATCCGGCGGGCTCGTTCGACCTCGCCGGCTTCAAGTGGACTCCCTTCCTCATCCAGTTCGGCGCCGTGGCCGGCTACCAGATCAGCTGGGCCATCTATGTTTCGGACTACTCCCGGTACCTTCCCCCGTCGGTCACCGTTCGCAAGACCTTCCTATGGACGTACTGGGGTTCTGCGCTCGGCGCCATCTGGCTGATGTGCCTGGGCTCGGCGTTGGCCGCGTGGGCAGGAGCAGATTTCGACACGATCGCCTCGCTGAAGGAGGCTGGCGATCACATGTTCCCGGGCTTCGGAACCATCGCCCTCGTCTTTTCCACGCTCGGCCTCATCTCGGTGACCGCATTGAACATGTACGGCGGGTCGCTCACCTTGATCAGCGCACTCGACTCGTTCAAGAAGGTGCTCCCGACAGCACGGGTGCGCATCGTCACCATCACCTTCACCGCGGTTCTGTCCCTCATCCCGGCGTTGCTCATCGGTGCGAACTTCCTCACCAACTTCGAGGACTTCCTGCTCTTGGTGCTCTACCTGTTCGTCCCGTGGACCGCGGTCAACCTCGTCGACTATTACATCGTGCGACGCGGGCACTACGCCGTCGCCGAGATATTCAATCCCCATGGCATGTACGGGCGTTGGGGCTGGCGGGGTATCGCGTCGTATCTGGTGGGGTTCGCGGCGATGCTCCCGTTCCTCAGCACCAGCAAGTACACGGGGTTCGTCGCGACCGAGCTCAGCGGGGCCGACATCTCGATGTTCATCGGTCTTCCGGTCGCGGGCATCCTGTACTGGATCCTGGCCAAGTCGGTCGACGTCGAGGCCGAGACGAAGGTCGCGCAGGCCGAGGCCGCGGAGCTGGAGCGATTGGCTCGTGCTCACCAGCGTCCTGAGGAGGACGCTGCCAGCGCGGGATGAACAGTGACGGGCAGCCTCGACGGTTGTACGAGCGGGCGGTCGCCCCGCACATGCGTGGCGACCGCCCTACTCTGCACGCTCGTTACAGCGGGATCCAGATTCCGAAAAAGTAGAAGCCCCAACCATTTTGGTTCCAATCCCATATTGGGTTCTCGTCGTAGCCCCAGTAGTTGATCGGGCCTTGGTTCCACTGTCCGCCCGGGGGAGGGAACGGTCCGCCCCACCCGGCGCGCGGGGGTGCTCCCCAGCCCCACGGCGCTGCTCCATCGCCCCACGGTTGGCCATGGAAGCCTCTGTAGGCGTCATCGGGTCGTGGTCCGAAGTCACCGGGTCCACCGGGTCCGCGGAAGTCGCCGGGGCCACCCGGACTGCGGAAATCGCCTGGTCCACCGGGGCCACGGTCGTCGCCGGGACCACCCGGTCCGCCGGGCCCGCGGAAGTCGCCGGGACCGCCGGGTCCGCCAGGGCCACGGTCGTCGCCGGGTCCGCCAGGACCACCCGGTCCGCCGGGACCGCGGAAGTCGCCGGGGCCGCCCGGGCCACCGGGACCCTGTGGCGGACCGCCTGGTCCACCCGGGCCGCGGTTGTCACCGGGACCACCCTGCGGCGGGCCACCGGGACCCTGATGTGGGCCGCCGGGCCCCTGTCCTCCACCTTGGCAGATCGGCGGCACGCAGCCGCCGCCTCCGCCGCCTCCGCCGCCTCCTCCGCCCGGTGCCGCGTATGCGACTCCCGAGCTGCCCCCGATGAGGGCCAGTGCTACGCCGCCGGCGAGTGAAACTCCCGCAACGGCTGTCTTCAGGTTCATCGTGCTACTCCTAAGCCCGGAGGCATCTACTCCGATTCATCCCGACGGCTCGACGTTATGTAGCCAATCTAAGATTGATCCATGTGTCTGCTGTGCGCGGGCTGTGCGCGGAGTTAACCTGCTGCTGAACAGCCCTTTTCGCCCTCCGGATTGGGCCCGTCGGGCAGCGCTCATCCGAGCTCTTTGATTCGCAGAGTCCGATCACGATGCCCAGGGCCCGAATGGACGGCATAGTCGTCCTCGTGCTGCGAAGATGCCAAGCGTCGGAGAAGACACTTACGACCGCACGGAACGGAAGGGCACGATGATCGTGAACCGCGGACTGACCGCAGCCGTAGTCGCCGCTGGGGTTTCCTTGGGGCTTGCTAGCCCGGCATCTGCTGACGACTTGAGCGGCACGTATGCGTTGAACCTCCTCGGCGCCACCCCGGGACCTCATACCAGTTGGATCGCTAGTTCAACGTGTGCACCTTCGGGCGGGTGCGTCGCGCACATCACCAGTTCAAGCGGATGGAGCGGCGACGCGCAGCTCGCGGGGGATCGTTGGACGATGACGGTCGACAGACCCGACGGCCAAAGCTGCCCCGACGGCACTCGTCACTCGGAGTCACAGACATGGTCGTGGGACGCTGCAGCGCTTACCGGCCAAGTCAGCGGTGTTTCCACGGACCCCGCCGCGTGCCCACAGACTGGCCCCGATTCGTTCACTCTGACGAAGATGCGTAGCGGTCCCGGCACCATCACGTAGTGGCCAGCGCCGCTGGAAGAGCTGTTCAGTCGACGTAGATGACGTACGTGCCGTCTTCGTCGCGCGATACCGAAGACTCATCTGTGTTGACCCAAACGCGGGGATCGTCCTGTCCGCCTAGGTATGCGTTCTGCAAGCCGCCTCCCGGTTGCATGTACACCGACCACTGCTCTCCGGACCCCAGGGCGGACGCGACGGTCACGACTTCTGTGCCGTCGGCGCGGCGGATCGACAGCGTATGAGCATTGATGTCGTGTTCGGACATCTCCACTTCATCGTCAGTGATCTCTCGGTCCGAAACCAACTCTGCTAGATCGTCATCGGGGTCTGGCTGATCGTCGGGCATGTGACCGCACGCTACCAACGGCCCTGGAACCGCGTGGCATTGGAGTTCTCGGTGAGCACGACGGGGCCGTCACGTTGCTTCCTGGCGTGGTGTGACCTACGTCATTACATTGTGACCTGGCTCACGGCACCGGACTCCGTGATTGTCGAACCTGGTGGTAATACCATTGAAAGAAAAGACCAATAGCGGCGGGTCTGGCAGCTCTGCGTGAGCTCGTGACGCCGCAACCCATAGCGCGGCCGTCATCGGCCGGTCGTGGTCGGTGGGTGACGGTTGCCGTCCCCGCATGAAGAGACGGCAATTGCGTTGCCCGCCAATCGCGATGGAAATTCTCGGAGGTCGAAATGTACAAGTCCATCAAGCCAATCGCTGCCGGAGTAGGCGTTGCCGCACTGCTGGCACTGGGACTAGGCGTCGCCACGGAAGGGTCGGGCTCGTCCACCAGCAGTTACAGCAGCGGCGGTACCGCTGGAGAAACCATCACGATGAGCCCCGATGCGACCACGCTGGACACCGCCTCGTTCGTGCCGGCGGAGAAGGCGGCGGCACCCTGCGGATTCGCTCAAAGTGGCGGCTGCTGAACGGATCAGTGCGTCGACGCGCCAGCTCGTCGCGGATCCGCTGCTCCCGCGTCTCGGGTCCGACCCAGGGCGGCGCACTACATCGTCGCAGCCTTGAGCTGGCCGTAGTCGCCGTGCGGACGTGGACGCTAGCAATCGAACAGGGCTACTAGCTTTCGCGGCGGTCTCGAAGTACCAATGGGAACGGGCGCTGGTCGAGTTCGTCTCTGCGCATGAGACGTTGTCCCTCGATGGACTCCCAAATGAGTGCCATCGCTTCGAGCCACCTTGCGATACTGAGCGCCGGTGCAACCTTCTTTGGCGCAAGTGCATCCACTGGCGGATGCGCAAGATCGATAGCCTTCGGCGTACGTGGCCAAGCTGGGGCGACAAGTTTTGATTTGGATTTAGCCGCTTCCAGCTCAAAAAGAGCTTGCAAGCAAACGATTTCGGATTCGACGGCCGCGACAGTCTGGGCAAGATCGACATGCCCGAGGTGCGTCCGAGCGGCAGCTCTGGAGCACTCACGATTTCCCGTCGGCGTCGCAACCAAATACCGGGCCTGAGTGAGCAGTTTCAGCTTCTCACCTTCGTCGGCATTGAAAACCCACGCCCCGCACATTCGACTCAACCCACCCGGGTCTGCGCTCACATCGACCTGCCGCACGATGGTGTCGGTGGCGGCAGCGTCGACGATCGCAATGGACTGGTAGGTGGTGTTCATGACGCGTGTTCCTTCGCCGTGCAGTCAGGGCATTTCACCGGACGGCGGCCGCGCGTTCGGGGGCGTTCCCACTGCGTACCGCAGTCGACGCAGATCAAGACCACGACCGATATCTGTGGTCCGACAGGGCGTTCCGTCGCCGTCTCGCCACTCGTCTCAGGTTGAAGAAGGGCACTCCGCGAGCATTCAACGCATACGGAGCGCTGAGTCCGCCGTGGTGCCATCCACGAACTCCCGCAATCGACGCATACGAGGGCCACGCCGCTGGAAGCGACACATGTCGACTTCACGCCGGTGCCAGTTTCAAGCGCAGTCACGAATTCGGAGAACGTGCAGACAGGGATCCCCCACTTGCGGGCATTGCGGGCCTTCGCCGAGCGGGAATCGCCGTCAGCTGCCACGACCAAATCGGGCCCCTTCATGGTGACTGAGCGAGCCACGACGAGACCCTGTTGTTTCGCCATGGTCTCCTGAATGTCACGGCCGACCAACTCGCCGTCGAGCATGCCCTGGCCGGTGAAGCAGACCGAGACGCCTGCGACCAAGACCACCTTGCCTACTGCTGCACGGAATGGATCGATGCGGTTGCTCACTGTTTCGACGTCGATGTCCAAGAGCGCTGCAGCGCGACACAGATGGTTGTGCTCATCGTCGGTGACGACCTGATCCTCCACCGCGGCTTCGACGAGACCGTTCATGAACTCGCGGTGCGCCCGCGCGACTGCTCTGTCATCAAGCCCCAGATCGCTGGCAAGGGCACGCAGTTCTCGCCGCTCATCGGAGGTGATGCAAAGGTCCGCCATCGCGGTATCGAGGAGCAGTACGTAAGGGGCGACGTCTGCGTTGGTGTGCACGCCACGCGCAAGCGCGGCGAGATAGGGTGCCGGCGGAAGGACTTCGATGTGTCCTTCCCGGGGCTGCACGCGGAGCGGCGTGACATGCAATGGGCGGGCGATCGCGGGACTGCAGGTGTCCGAATAGTGATGGCGGGTGGCGAACAACAAGCGCTGGGTCGCACGCGCATCGGCTATCGCACGGTGAGCGTCGTCGAGCGCGATGGCGTGGTCCTCGCACGCCTGAGCGAGCTTGCAGCGGGTCGCCCGAAGCGTGTCCAAACCAACACCCCAGTCGATGTCGATCCCGGCGCGGGTCAGTTCGTTGCCGATCATCCGCATATCGAATTGAACGTTGTGACCGGCAATTACAGCGCCGTCGAGGCGTGACGCCACGTGATGTGCCACATCGTCGAAGGTGGGGGCGCCTCGCAGCATCGCTACATCGATACCGTGGATCCAGGTAGCGCCGACATCTCTCTGCGGCTGCACCAGTGTCTCGAATTCGTCATGAATCCTGCCATCGCAGTCGACCGTCAGAATGGCGATCTCGACGACTCGGTCCACGTTGTAAACACCCGTCGTCTCGACATCAACGACAGCGATGCGGCCGTCACGTCCGATTATGTGTTCAAGGCCAGCCATGGTTCGCGGAGCACCACCGGTTGGAGACGGCGTCGACGTCTGCCTAGTCCACTGTTGTCCATCCCACCATCGAATGTCAGCTTCAGCCCACGGATCTTCGTACCATCCCGCAGCTATCCCCACAGCGTCCCCCTGCTCTCGGCAACGCCAACCTACAGAAGGTCTGTGACATAGCGGAGCACTTCGGAGCAAATTCCATACCGTCCGCGCGGTAATCGACGTGCGGCACAGCTTGGAGGTGGCGTCATCCCAGAGTCGTTACTGAGATGGCTCCATCGACCCGTTGCCTCCAAAATCCGGCTTGGTGGGTCGTTACGGATCGATGTGATATAGCGGTTGACCAAGCGGGGTAGGTGGAAATGCGTTTGGGTCAATGGGGTAGCAACGTCCCACGGACGCACATAGCCCGTGACCTGACCGAACTGGCCGAACGTGGTCTGTGGGGCGGATTGAAAACAGCGGTCCCAGTGCCATCCGGGCGGATCGGACCGTCACAGTATTGAGCGAACACCTGCGCTTCGCAGCCCGCTGACGCTGGTGCGGCGAAGCCAATGCCCGTTGCGGCAAGCGCGGTGCCAAGGACGACAAATTTGGCCTTCATCGCAGATCTCCCCGTAGCAAGTATCGCTGCACAGCAAACCGTAGGGGTTTAACTGTCTCTGAGGGCAGGAACGGCTCGACGCGCCCCCGACTCCGAACGCACCGGCACGACCTGTCAAGGATCAGCCGAACGTCAGCCATCACCCGAAGCCGGAATGTCAAACATCGCCAGAGGTATTACTAAGAGCGCCCCCGGCAGGGATCGAACCTGCGGCCAACCGCTTAGAAGGCGGTTGCTCTATCCGCTGAGCTACGGGGGCCAGCGCACACACTTTAGCCAAAACCCCGCCAACGTATGGATGGGTCATCCATGACGGTTGTTACGCCGACGGAGACTGATCGATCAATGACCAGGCTGTTGCCCGACCGAGTTCGCGACGACCATGCCCTCGACAAGATGTAACCGGGTTTGGTGGACGTCGGTCAGGGGCGGTAAGAGCAGTGTGGCAATGCCCAGGGCGACCGCGGCGCCGTCATGAGAGGCACGGTCGCCGACCATCAGCGTTTCCTGCGGCGTTGTGCCCAGTTTCTCGAGCGCGATCTCAAAGAAGGCAGGATCGGGCTTCTGGACACCCTGTTCGTAGGAGAGAACGTATTCATCGATCGAGGTATCGAGTCCCTGAGCGGCAAAGACTGGCCGAAGGTCGAAGTGGATATCGCTGATGACACCGACCGTGATGCCAGCGCCCGCCAGTCGGCGGATGGTCGGCGCGACGTCGAGGGCGAACTCGTTGTAGGACGGGTCCGATTCGACGGTGTACGACGCATCGGCAAGCTCGCCATCCAAACCCGCGTCGGTGAACACGTCGTAGTAAGTGCGCCGGTGTGTTGCGATGCTGGTATCGCAGTCCGGCGAGGCGAGCCGATCGGGATGTCCCGCAGCGCTTCTGATCGCATCCCACAGGACAGCGGTCGCATCGTCGTCAGCGGCCCGACCGAGAAGGTTCAGCGCCTCGCGGGCCCAATCGTGGGGGTCCAGCACGGTCACCAACGTGCCGCGCCAGTCGAACAACACTCCGCACAGTGGAGTCATTCAGCTAGTGCTACCAGAGTTCCAGCTGCGCTCGACCAGCTATCCGAAGCCACGTGAATATAAAGCCACGTGCCATCGGGCAGCGGACTAGCGTGGAGACAGCATTTTGGCGACCTGGAGGAGAGCGACAAAGTATGAGCAACGTGCCGGAGTTGGATGCGGCCGGACTCCCCGAGGAGCTGACTCCGTTCGACCAGTTGCTGCACCGCGGGGAGGCCAATCCGCGCACCCGTTCGGGGATCATGGGCATCGAGCTGCTCGACGTCACACCCGACTGGGACCGCTTCCGCGGCCGGTTCGAGAAGGCCTCGCGCAAGGTGCTTCGGCTGCGGCAGAAGGTCGTCATGCCGACACTGCCGACCGCAGCGCCGCGCTGGGTGGTCGACCCCGACTTCAACCTCGACTTCCACGTCCGCCGCGTCCGGGTGCCCGAACCCGGCACACTGCGCGAGGTGTTGGACCTCGCCGAGCTTGCCCTCCAATCGCCGATGGACATCTCCCGCGCGCTGTGGACGGCGACGCTCGTCGAAGGCCTCGCCGACGGCCGCGCCGCCACGATGCTGCACCTGAGCCATGCAGTCACCGACGGCGTCGGCACCGTCGAGATGTTCGCCAACATCTACGACCTCGAACGTGACCCCCCACCCACCACCGAATCCGTACCGCTGCCCATCCCGCAGGATCTCTCGCCCAACGACCTCATGCGACAGGGTTTCAACCGGCTGCCCGGCTCCATCGCCGGGAGCATCCTCGGGGCGCTCGGGGGAGCGGCGCGCGTGACGGGACGGGTGGTCCGCGACCCCGTCTCCGCCGTCGGCGGCGTGATCGACTACGCGAAGTCCAGTGCCAGGGTGATGTCGCCTGCGGCCGAGTCGTCGCCGCTGCTGCGCCGGCGCAGCCTGACCACGCGCACCGAGGCGATCGACATCAAGCTCAGCGATCTGCACAAGGCCTCGAAGGCGGCCGGTGGCTCGATCAACGACGCCTACCTCGCCGGTCTGTGCGGGGCGCTTCGGCTCTACCACGACGCCAAGGGCATCCCCATCGAGACGCTGCCGATGGCCGTGCCGGTCAACACGCGCTCGGACTCCGATCCCGCGGGAGGCAATCGGTTCGTCGGCATCAACATCGCTGCGCCGGTGGGCGTCGTCGACCCCACCACGCGCATCCAGAAGGCCCGTGCGCAGATGACCAGCAAGCGCGAGGAACGCGCGATGGACATGGTCGGTGTCATGGCGCCGGTGATCAGCCTGCTGCCCGACGCGATCCTCGAGAGCGTGGCCGGGTCGATCGTCAACTCCGACGTCCAAGCCAGCAATGTGGCTCTCTACCAGGGCGATACGTTCGTCGCCGGTGCGAAGATATTGCGGCACTACGGAGTTGGGCCGCTGCCGGGTGTCGCGATCATGGCGGTGCTGATTTCGCGTGCCGGGTACTGCACCATCACCACCCGCTACGACAGGGCAGCCATCACCGACGCCGAACTGTTCGCCCGCTGTCTGCTGGCCGGTTTCGACGAGGTGCTTGCGCTCGGCGGCGACGGACGGTCGGCGCCGGCGTCGTTCGACCAAGCCCCGAGCGAATCGTCGTCCACCTCGCCCAATGGGAGTGCCGCGCAATGAGTTCGCAGAATGGACAGCCCGCGCGTCGCGGTGACAGGCGCACCGCCCGCCTGCCCGGTTCGATCGCCGAGATCGAGGCCAGCCCGCCGGGCCCGGAGGTGGGCGCCTTCTTCGACCTCGACGGCACACTGGTCGCCGGGTTCACCGGCGTCCTGATGACACGGGATCGGTTGCGCCGCGGGCAGATGAGCGTCGGCGAGTTCATCGGCATGGTGCAGGCCGGACTCAACCATCAGCTGGGCCGCTCGGAGTTCGAAGACCTGATCGGCAAGGGCGCCCGCATGCTGCGCGGCTACTCCCTCAGCGATCTCGACGAACTCGGTGAGCGCCTGTTCGTCCAGGACATCCAGAGTCGTATCTATCCCGAGATGCGGGCCATGGTGCGTGCTCACATGGCCCGCGGTCACACCGTCGTCCTCAGTTCGTCGGCGCTGACCGTTCAGGTCGAACCCGTCGCCCGGTTCCTTGGCATCGACAATGTGCTGTCCAACAAGTTCGAGACCGACGACGACGGCCTGATCACCGGTGAGGTTGCCAGGCCGATCATCTGGGGGGCGGGCAAGGCGAGGGCCGTCCAGGAGTTCGCCGCCAAGAACGGCATCGATCTGGCGGACAGTTACTTCTACGCCGACGGCGACGAGGACGTCGCGTTGATGTATCTGGTCGGCCACCCGCGGCCGACCAACCCGGCCGGGAAGCTGGCCGCCGTCGCCGCCAAGCGCGGATGGCCCATCCTGCGGTTCACCAGTCGGAGCGGCAGCAGCCCCGTATCGCAGCTGCGCACCGTCGCAGGCATCGCATCGATGGTGCCGGTGGCTGCAGGCGCCCTCGGAGTTGGGCTGCTGACCCGCAACCGGCGCAGCGGCGTCAACTTCTTCACCTCGCAGTGGAGTCGGCTGTTGATGACGACGGTCGGCATCGACCTGAACGTTCTTGGTGAGGAGAACCTCACCGCCCAGCGGCCTGCCGTCTTCATCTTCAACCACCGCAACCAGGCCGACCCCTTCATCGCGGGCAGGCTGATCGGCGACAACTTCACCTCGGTGGGCAAGAAGGAACTCGAGAAGGACCCAATTGCGGGGACCCTCGGAAAGTTGATGGACACCGCGTTCATCGATCGGGACGATCCGAAGGCCGCCATCGAAAGTCTTGGCAAGATCGAAGAGCTTGCGCGCAAGGGCCTTTCGGTCCTCATCGCGCCTGAGGGTACGCGTCTGGACACCACTGAGGTCGGCCCGTTCAAGAAGGGACCATTCCGGATCGCCATGTCGGCCGGAATTCCCATCGTGCCCATCGTGATTCGCAACGCAGAAGTGATCGCCGAGCGCAACTCCAGCACGTTCAATCCGGGTACCGTCGACGTCGCGGTGTTCCCGCCGATCCCGACCGACGACTGGACGACCGAGAACCTGGAGGAGCGCATCGCCGAGGTGCGCCAGCTCTACCTCGACACCTTGAAGGACTGGCCGCACGACGAACTGCCCGACGTGGCCCTCTACGCCAGGATCAAGACGGCACCGGTAAAGAAGGCCGCTGCCAAGACGCCAGCGACCAAGGCGCCCGCCAAGAAAGCCGTCGCCAAAACGCCTGCGAAGAAGACTCCCGCCAAGAAGGTTCCCGCGAAGAAGGCTGCCGCACAGCCGAACCCGGCCAAGACCACCCGAACCACGAAGGGTCGGCCGTGAAGGTAACCGCCGAGTCGCTCCACAGCTTCATACCCACGGATGATGCCCTCGTATTGGCGTCGGTGGACTCGCCAGCCGAAGTCCAGATGCTCGACGACTGGCTTGGCCAGCAGCGGCGCGAGCACCCCGACGCGCGCATCGAGGTGCTGCAACTTCCCACCGACGACGATCCGCCGCCGGCCGTCCTTGCCCGGCTCGTCGAACTCCTCGACGTCGACGAGGACCGGTCCGTCGTACCCGTTCGTGTGTTCTGGATTCCTGGCGGCTTGCCTACCCGGTCCAAAGTGGTGGCGCTTCTATCCGGCCGGGACACCTATCGCCCCCCGAAGTTGTTGCAGCGCGGCATCTTGCGCAAGGACCCCGCGCGCGCCCGCGTGGTGGCGGGTGAGCCGGCGAAGGTGTCCGAACTCCGGCAAAACTGGAGCGACACCACCGTCGCCGAGAACCCGCGTGACTTCGCGCGATTCGTCATGCGTCGCGCCGAGCTTGCCATCGAGCGGGTGGAGCTGCGCCTCCTCGGGCCCGAGTACAAGTCGCCGCGATTGGTGAAGCCGGAGATGCTCGCGTCAGCCCGTTTTCGTGAAGGCCTCGAACAGATTCCGGGCGCCACCATGGAAGACGCCGGCGCGATGCTCGACGAGCTCGCGACCGGCTGGAGTCGGTTCTCCGTCGACCTGATTCCCACACTTGGCCGTGCGATCTTCAGCAGGGGCTTCGACCCCAAGGTCGACTACGACCAAGCTGAAGTCGAGACGATGCGTGTTGCGCTGGAGGATCATCCGGCAGTGTTGCTGTTCTCGCACCGGTCCTACCTCGACGGCGTGATCGTGCCCGTCGCGATGCAGGAGAACCGGCTGCCTCCGGTCCACACATTCGCCGGAATCAACCTGTCGTTCGGCTTCATGGGGCCGTTGATGCGCCGCTCGGGCGCGATCTTCATCCGCCGCAAGCTCGACGACCCGCTGTACAAGTACGTGCTCAGACAGTTCGTTGGTTACATCGTGGAGAAGCGGTTCAACCTCAGCTGGTCCATCGAGGGCACCCGCTCTCGCACCGGAAAGATGTTGCCGCCCAAGCTCGGACTGCTCAGCTATGTCGCCGACGCCTACCTAGACGGCCGCAGCAACGACATCTTGCTGCAGCCGGTGTCGATCAGCTTCGACCAGCTGCACGAGACCGCCGAGTACGCCGCGTATGCCCGCGGCGGCGAGAAGACGCCCGAGGGAGTCTCCTGGCTGTACAACTTCATCAAGGCGCAGGGCGACAGGAACTTCGGCAAGATCTACGTCCGGTTCCCCGAAGCTGTGTCGATGCGCGAGTACCTCGGCGAGCCGCACGGGTCGATGACAGAAGACCAGGCCGCCAAACGCCTTGCGATGCAGAAGATGGCCTTCGAGGTCGCTTGGCGCATCCTTCGAGCCACCCCTGTCAACGCGACCGGTTTGGTGTCGGCGCTGTTGTTGACCGCGCGAGGCGTCGCGCTGACCCTGGGCCAATTGCACCACACGCTTCAGGACTCACTGGACTACCTGGAGCGCAAGCAGACCCCGATGACCAACAGCGCGTTGCGGCTGCGCACCCTCGACGGAGTACGCGCCGCCGTTGACGCGTTGTCCAACGGTCACCCCATTACCAGGGTGGACGGCGGGCGGGAACCGGTGTGGCGCATCGCCCCCGAGAACGAACACGAGGCGGCCTTCTACCGGAACACCTTGATCGACGCCTTCTTGGAGACCTCGATCGTCGACCTGTCACTCGTTCACGCGGAGCACGCCGATGGTGATCGGCTTGAGGCGTTCTGGGCACAGGCGATGCGGCTGCGCGACCTGTTGAAGTTCGACTTCTACTTCGCCGATTCGGCGGCGTTCCGCGAGCACGTCGCCGAGGAGATGTCGTGGTTCGACGACTGGGAGGACAACGTCGCGGCCGGAGGCGAGCGGATCACCACCATCTTGCGAGCCAAGCGCCCCCTGATCGCCGGTGCCATGCTTAGGCCCTTCTTCGAGGCCTATGAGATCGTCGCCGACGTGCTCAGGGGCGCTGCTCCCGACA
Organism: Mycobacterium sp. AZCC_0083; assembly: GCF_014202335.1. GTDB lineage: Bacteria > Actinomycetota > Actinomycetes > Mycobacteriales > Mycobacteriaceae > Mycobacterium. The sequence continues at coordinate 259,151 of NZ_JACHGP010000011.1, forward strand.
TCGGCGAGAAGGAGCTGACGAAACTCGCCCTTGGCGTCGGCCGCCAATACGTTGCGCAGGACCGCGTGCGCAGCAACGAAGCGGTGTCCGCGTTGCTGTTCGCCACCGCCCGGCAGGTGGCCGCCGACCAGCACCTACTGGAACCGTCGGCGGACCTCGACGAACGGCGGGAGATCTTCGTCGCCGAACTGCGCGGCATCCTGCACGACATGTCCGAAGTCGAGCAGATCTCGCGGGAGCAGTTCGCCCAACGCGAGCTGGCCAGGCGCTCAGCGGGCGGCGGCTGACGGGGCGCAAGTCGCGCCGCAATACGCTGTTGTCATGACGACGGTCGCGTCTCCGGTGCGCAACGCCCGTACCGCCACGGTGTGGCCGGTGCTCGTCGGGGTCGGACTGCTGGCGGGCATCACTGCCGCGGGTATCGCCGGGTTGTCGGTCGCCGACGCGCTGACCGCCACCGGACTGCCCAATCCCGGACCGGTGACCAGCTACGGGCTGCCGTTCTTCCGGGCTGCGGGTGAGATCGCGGCCGTCGTGGCGGTCGGGTCCTTCCTCCTTGCGGCGTTCCTGGTGCCGCCGCAGTCCAACGGCGTCCTCGACGTGTCGGGCTACCGCGCGCTGCGAGTGGGCACCTTCGCGTCGGGCGTCTGGGCGGTGTGCGCGGCGATGTTGGTACCGCTCACCGTCTCCGACGTCACCGGCCAGCCGCTGGCGAGCAGGCTCAGCCCGGCGGACGTCTGGTCGGTGGCCGGTCTGATCGAGGCCGCGGGCACCTGGCGGTGGACAGCGCTACTCGCGGCCATCGTCACGGTGATCAGCATCCCCGTGCTGCGCTGGTCGTGGACGCCGCTGCTGTTCGCAGGCGCACTCACCACCCTGCTCCCGCTCGCCCTGAGCGGTCACTCGTCGGCTGGCGGGTCGCACGATCTGGCCACCAACAGCCTGCTCATCCACCTGATCGCCGGCGCGGTGTGGGCCGGTGGCCTGTTGGCGCTATTGGTGCACGCCATGCGTGACGGCGCCCATGCCGACCTGGCCGCGCGCCGGTTCTCCGCAATCGCCCTGTGGTGCTTCGTGGCGATGGCCCTCTCTGGCGTCGTCAACGCGTTCGTGCGAATCAGGCCCGGCGACCTGGTGAGCAGCAGCTACGGCTGGCTGATCATCGGCAAGACGGTCGCGCTGTGCACGCTCGGCGTCATCGGCTGGCAGCAGCGGCGCCGTGGCATCGCCGCCCTCGTGGCCAACCCCGACGACCGGCGGCCGCTGATCCGGCTGGCGCTGATCGAGGCGCTGGTCTTCGGTCTGACATTCGGCATCGCCGTCGCGCTCGGGCGCACGCCGCCTCCTCCGCCGCCGATCTTCAACCCGTCGATTCCGGCGATCGAGATCGGCTACGACTTCGCCGGTCCGCCGACGCTGGCACGCGTCCTGTTCGACTGGCGGTTCGACCTGATCTTCGGTACCGCCGCCATCGTGTTCGCGGTGCTGTACCTGTTCGGGGTACGCCGCTTGCGCCGCCGCGGGGACGCCTGGCCGACCGGCCGGATCGTCTCTTGGCTGTGCGGATGCGCGGCACTGCTGTTCGCCACGTCGTCGGGCATCGGCCGCTACATGCCAGCCATGTTCAGCATGCACATGGCGGCCCACATGCTGCTCTCGATGCTGGTGCCCGTGCTGCTGGTGCTTGGCGGGCCCGTCACCCTGGCTCTGCGCGCGTTGCCCGCCGCGGGGCGCAACGATCCGCCGGGCCCTCGGGAATGGCTGCTTGCGGCGCTGCACAGCCGGGTATCCAAATTCCTCACCAACCCGATCGTCGCGACGGTGCTGTTCGTCGCGGGCTTCTACGGCCTCTACTTCGGCGGCATCTTCGACGCGGTGGCAGGCAGCCACTCCGCGCACCTCGCGATGAACCTGCACTTCCTGCTGACCGGCTACCTCTTCTACTGGGTGGTCATCGGGGTCGACCCGACGCCACGGCCCATCCCGCCGCTGGCGAAGCTGGGCGTGGTGTTCGCATCGCTGCCGCTGCACGCGTTCTTCGGCGTGCTGCTGATGGGCAGCGACACCGTGCTTGCCGGCAGTTTCTACGAGTCGCTGAAGCTCTACTGGCACACCGATCTCATCGGCGACCAACGCCTCGGCGGCGGAATCGCCTGGGCGGCAGGCGAAATCCCGCTGGTGCTGGTGTTGATCGCCCTGTTGATCCAGTGGACCCGCAGCGATCGGCGCGACGCCAAACGGCTCGACCGTGCCGCCGACCGCGACGACGACGCCGACCTGGCGGCCTACAACGCGATGTTGGCGCAGATGGCCAAACGCGACGCGGGTTCGCGCTGACGCCGAGCGCACGCTTGTTGTACGCATCGCGCGAGTGGGCCCTGCAAACAACCGAACTTTCGGCGGGGTGGTTGGGTGCGGTTGGCGCGCTAGCCGACCGCACCCGCAGCGACCGCCGCGGCCCAGCCACCGAAGTGGCTGATGTCCACGCCCGCGTCGGCGGCGCCGCCGTCACACCCGAACGAGGTCCGCCACGTGCCGTCGTCGAACTCGACCTTGCCGAGCTGCATCGGGGCGGGTAGCGCGACCAGGAACCGGCCGAGCGCCGCGGGGGAGAGCAGCCACCGATGTGCCGTCAATGCGGTACCACCGGAGTCGGGCACCCGCGTGATCGCCGGCTTGGGCGGTGTCGTCGGCAGCAGCGTCATCCGGTAGCGCGCGGACGTGGTCAGCTCACCCGCCCAGCGGGCGCCGACGTCGGTGAGCTGATGCACCAGTGGGCCGCCCGCCAGATGCGCGCCGAACACCACCAGCTCGGTGGCGTCCGCGGCGGTCAGCGGCCAAACGTCCTCCGGCGCTTCGACTCCCGATGCCAGCGCTGCGACGTCGAGTGCGACCGCGTCCTCGAACGCGCGTGCCAGCACGGTGACGCCGAACTGGGCGTCACCCGCCCTACCAGCGGGCACCGACACCGCGCACATGTCGAACAGGTTGCAGAAGTTCGTGTAGGTGCCCATCCGGGAGTTCACGCCGATGGGATCGGCGGCGACCTCGTCGAGCCTCGGGTGCATCGGCGCCGTCGGCACCAGCAACGCGTCGGCGCCATCGAGGGACGCCAAGGCGACGGTGCGCAGCCGCTGGACCTCGCGGCGGTCGCGGACCAGCTGGTGTGCCGGGATGTCGCGCGCTCCCGTGACGATCCTGCCCACCGTGGGGTCGACCGTGGCATCTGGGTTGGCATCGATGAATTCGCCTACGGCGGCATATCTTTCGCTGACCAGGGCGCCGTCGTAGAGCAGCTTGGCGGCGGCAAGGAACGGCGCGAAGTCGACGGTGACGATGCGGGCGCCTGCGTCGGTCAACGCGCCGACCGCGGTGTCGAACGCGGCGCGCCACTCGGCGTCGAGGCCGGGCAGCTCTGAGGGCACGGCGACGACGGGGTGGGGCGGGGCCGCCAGCTTCACGTCGGCCGGCCACGGGCGCTGTGGCGCGCCTGCAGCCATTACGCCCATCGCGCGGTTGGCGACCTCCAGATCGCGGGCGAAGATCGTGACGCAGTCATAGGATTCGCACGCCGGGACGACGCCGTCGGTGCCGACGACGCCGACGGTCGGCTTGATGCCGACGATGCCCTGCAGGCCGGCAGGTACCCGACCCGATCCCGCGGTGTCGGTGCCGATGGCGATGTCGGCCTCGCCGCTGGCTACCGCCACCGCCGACCCCGAGCTCGAGCCGCCGCTGATGTAGTCGGGGCGGCGACTGTCGGGCACCGCGCCGTGGGGCGACCGGGTGCCGACGAGCCCGGTGGCGAACTGGTCGAGATTGGTCTTGCCGACGACCACGGCGCCCGCTGCGCGCAGCGCCGCCACCGAGGCCGCGTCGTGGTCGGGGCGGTAGGCGAACTCCGGACAACCAGCTGTGGTCGGCAGCCCGGCGGCATCGACGTTGTCCTTGACCGCCAGCCTGAGCCCGGCGAGGGCGCCGCCGCTGCGCGTGCTCGCGGCCAGGTCGGATTGGACGTCGGCCTCGTCCCGGCGGTTGATCCACACCGTCATGGCGCCAAACCTAGCGGTCGACAGGTATCACCGCGACTCCACAGACCGAACTTCATCCACAGGCCGAGCCGCGGCTGGCATCGGGTGAGGTTCCGCCGTCGGCGCCGAGCGGTGGATTGGTCGTACCGGCGGTGCACACCGCGTCGCCGCAGTACGAGAGGAAGCACCAATGTTCGAGACCCCATTCACCATCGTCGGCAACATCGTGACCGATCCCGTGCATCGCCGCGTCGGCGAGCACGCCGTCGTCAAGTTTCGCGTGGCGAGCAATTCGCGTCGACGCACCGCCGAAGGAACTTGGGAGCACGGCGAGTCGTTGTTCGTCTCGGTCAGCTGCTGGAACCGGCTCGTCAGCGGCGTGGCATCCCTGGTCAAGGGTGATCCGGTCATCGTCGTGGGACAGGTCCACACCAGCGAGTACGACGACCGCGAAGGCGTCCGACGCAGTTCGGTCGAAGTGCGCGCCACCGCGGTGGGGCCGGACCTCGCTCGCAGCACGGTCCGGCTCGAACGGCTCAGGCGATCGAGCGAGGAGCAGCCGGCCGAGGTGTCCGACGACGTCGTCGACTCACCAGATGACGACGGGGTCTATCCCGATACCGATGAAGCGGTCGACGGACTACCACTGACCGCTTAGCGCCGACGGACCACGCCTAGGATGGTTCGCGGCGAAGAACGCGACGAACCAGTCCACGAAAGGCAACAACACGGCATGGCCGAATTCATCTACACGATGCGGAAGGTCCGCAAGGCGCACGGCGACAAGGTCATCCTTGACGACGTCACCCTGAACTTCCTTCCAGGCGCGAAGATCGGCGTCGTCGGTCCCAACGGGGCGGGCAAGTCGAGCGTCTTGCGGATCATGGCCGGTCTGGACATCGCCAACAACGGCGACGCGTTCATCTCGCCCGGATCGAGCGTCGGCATCCTGATGCAGGAGCCGCAACTCGACGAGAGCAAGACCGTCCGCGAGAACGTCGAGGAGGGTGTGCCGATCAAGGCGAAGCTGAATCGGTACAACGAGGTCGCCGAGCTGATGGCCACCGACTACTCCGACGAGCTGATGGAGGAGATGGGTCAGCTGCAGGAGGAGTTGGACGCGGCGGACGCCTGGGACCTCGACTCGAAGCTCGAGCAGGCGATGGATGCCCTGCGCTGCCCGCCGCCCGACGAGCCCGTCACCCACCTGTCCGGTGGCGAGAAGCGCCGCGTGGCGCTGTGCAAGCTGCTGCTCTCGGAGCCCGACCTCCTGCTGCTCGACGAGCCGACCAACCACCTGGACGCCGAGAGCGTGCTGTGGCTGGAGAAGCACCTGGCCGACTACAAGGGCGCGATCCTCGCCGTCACCCACGACCGGTACTTCCTCGACAACGTCGCCGAATGGATCCTCGAGCTCGACCGCGGTCGGGCCTACCCATACGAGGGCAACTACTCCACCTACCTGGAGAAGAAGGCCGAGCGGCTCACCCTGCAGGGTCGCAAGGACCAGAAACTGCAGAAGCGTCTGGTGGAGGAGCTGGCCTGGGTGCGCTCCGGAGCCAAGGCCAGGCAGGCCAAGAACAAGGCCCGCCTGGGTCGGTACGAGGAGATGGCTGCCGAGGCGGAGAAGACCCGCAAGCTCGACTTCGAGGAGATCCAGATCCCGACGGGCCCGCGGTTGGGCAGCCAGGTCGTGGACGTGGCGAACCTCGACAAGGGCTTCGACGGCCGGATCCTGATCAAGGACCTGTCCTTCACGCTGCCGCGCAACGGCATCGTCGGTGTCATCGGCCCCAACGGCGTCGGCAAGACCACGCTGTTCAAGACGATCGTGGGGCTCGAGGAGCCCGACAGCGGGATCGTCAAGGTCGGTGAAACCGTCAAGTTGAGCTACGTCGACCAGAACCGCGGCGGGATCGATCCGAAGAAGAACGTCTGGCAGGTCGTCTCCGACGGGTTGGACTACATCGAGGTCGGCCAAAACGAGGTGCCGTCACGGGCCTACGTCTCGGCGTTCGGGTTCAAGGGCCCCGATCAGCAGAAACCGGCTGGCGTGCTGTCCGGCGGCGAGCGCAACCGGCTGAACCTGGCGTTGACGCTGAAGGAGGGCGGGAACCTGATCCTGCTCGACGAGCCCACCAACGACCTGGACGTCGAAACGCTCAGCTCGCTGGAGAACGCCCTGCAGCAGTTTCCGGGGTGCGCGGTGGTCATCTCCCACGATCGCTGGTTCCTGGACCGCACCTGCACGCACATCCTGGCGTGGGAGGGCGACGACGACAACGAAGCCAAGTGGTTCTGGTTCGAGGGCAACTTCGGCGGCTACGAGGAGAACAAGCTGCAGCGGCTCGGTGCCGATGCCGCTCGTCCGCACCGGGTCACCCACCGAAGGCTGACGCGCGACTAATTATTCAGGGGACGATCCAGACGACCCTCGGGGAAAGATCAATCCGGCGGGGTAGGAGCGAAGCGACCCGGGGAAAGATTAGTGTCGCTCCTGCGTGCCAGCGTCGGTACGCGGGTGTGAGTCAGGAGCAAAAGGCATGACGGTGAATCCGAGCGGCGACGACTTCGACGGATCAGCCAGAACGACGGTGTTGCACAAGGACGCCAACGCCAAACTCGCCCGCGCGTATCTGCAGACCTATCAGGGGCCGCACGGTGATGCGCCGTCCGCCGATTCGGCGATTACTGCACCCGTCGACCAGTCGGTCGCGGGCAGACTGGTGTCGCCTGCGCTGCTGACCGCCCACAGCCGTCTGGGCTCACATCGCAGGATCGGCGAGACGAAGGTCGCGGTGTACGGCGCCGACGCCGCCGGCGGTTTCGGGCCCGCACTTCAACTGGTCACCGACCAGAGCCAGATGCTGATGGACTCCGTCACGGTATTGCTGCACCGGCTGGGCGTCGCGTACTCCGCGATCATGAATCCTTCGTTCCGGGTCCGCCGTGACACGTCGGGTCAGCTCGTCGACATGTGGCCTGCCGCCGACCCGGACGCACCCCGCGACGGCGTCGACGAGACGTGGATCCACGTCGCGCTGTCCCCGTCGGTGGACACCCGAAAGCTGACCGAGGCGGCGGAAACGCTGCCCAACGTGCTCGCCGACGCGCGGCAGGTGGCCAATGACTCGGCGGCGCTCAACGCCACCCTTGTCGGTCTGGCGAACACTCTCGACGCCGACCGCACCGGCCTCTTCCCGAGCTATGACCGTCGCGACGTCGCCGCGCTGCTGCGCTGGCTGGCCGACGGGCACTTCGTCCTGCTGGGTTATCAGCGCTGCGCGGTGCGCGACGGAGAGGCGTCGGTCGACCCGGCCAGCCGTCTCGGTGTGCTCCGCTTGCGCACCGACGCGTTCCCGCAGCTGACCGGTCCCGACGATCTGCTGGTGCTCGCGCAGGCCACGATGCCCAGCTTCCTGCGCTACGGCGCCTACCCCTTCATCGTGGTCGTCCGCGAGAACCACGGCGGGCAGGGCCAGGCCGTGGAGCACCGGTTCGTCGGCCTGTTCACCGTGGCCGCGACGAACGCCAACGTGCTCGAGATCCCACTGATCTCGCGGCGCGTCCACGAAGCCCTCGCATTGGCGCAGGGTGACCCCAGCCACCCTGGCCAGTTGATGCTCGACATCATCCAGACCATCCCTCGCTCGGAGCTCTTCGCACTCAGCGCCCGCGATCTGCTGGACATGGCAAGGGCGGTCGTCGATCTCGGCTCGCGGCGGCGCGCGCTGCTGTTCCTGCGGGCCGACCAGCTCGCCCACTTCGTATCCTGCCTGGTGTATCTGCCACGCGACCGCTACACCACCGCGGTCCGGCTTGAGATGCAGGACATCCTGGTCCGCGAGCTCGGCGGCGTCAGCATCGAGTACACCGCGCGGGTCAGCGAATCCCCTTGGGCGGTAGTGCACTTCACCGTTCGACTGGCTGCGGGATCGCGACCGGCCGACATCGACACGTCGTTGGTCAACGAGTCCAGGATCCAGAACCTGCTGACCGAGGCCGCCCGTACCTGGGGCGATCGCCTGATCGGCGCGGTGAAGACGGGATCGATCGGCCAGGCCGCCGCCGAGCACTACTCCGCTGCGTTCCCGGAGGTCTACAAGCAGGCCTTCGCCCCTGCGGACGCCATCGGTGACATCGCGATCATCGAAGAGCTGCAAGACAACTCGGTCAAGCTGGTGTTCTCCGAGGGCGGTGAGGGCCAGGCCGCCCAGCTCACCTGGTACCTGGGTGGACGATCGGCATCCCTGAGCGAATTGCTGCCGATGTTGCAGTCGATGGGCGTCGTGGTGCTCGAGGAGCGGCCCTTCACCGTGACCCGGCCCGACGGCCTGCCGGTGTGGATCTACCAGTTCAAGATCGCCCTACGGCAGGCGATTGCCGACGAGCATGACGTTGCGGGACGCGCGGCCACCGCCGCCCGGTTCGCCGATGCCGTCACCGCCATCTGGCAGGGCCGCGTCGAGATCGACCGGTTCAACGAGCTGGTGCTGCGCGCGGGACTCACCTGGCAGCAGGTGACCGTGCTGCGCAGCTACGCAAAGTACCTGCGGCAGGCTGGTTTTCCGTACAGTCAGTCGCTCGTCGAGACCGTGGTGAACGACAACCCCCACACGGCTCGCTCCCTCGTCGAGTTGTTCGAGGCACTCTTCGACCCGTCCGAGGACGCCGAGCACGACGCATCCGCCGCGGCGGCCGCCGTCGCCGCCGACATCGACGCGTTGGTCAGCCTGGACACCGACCGGGTGCTGCGCGCGTTCGCCTCCATGATCCAGGCCACGTTGCGCACCAACTACTTCGTGACGAGGGCCGGTTCGGCACGCGAGCAGAATGTGCTCTCGGTCAAGGTCAACCCCGGCCTGATCGACGAATTGCCGCTACCCCGGCCCAAGTTCGAGATCTTCGTGTACTCACCGCGAGTGGAGGGCGTACACCTGCGGTTCGGTTACGTGGCGCGCGGCGGACTGCGGTGGTCGGACCGTCGCGAGGACTTCCGCACCGAGATCCTCGGGCTCGTCAAGGCACAGGCCGTGAAGAACGCCGTCATCGTGCCCGTCGGCGCCAAGGGCGGCTTCGTGCTCAAGTCGCCGCCCGCCCCCACCGGGGACGCGGCTGTCGACCGCGACGCGCAGCGCGCCGAGGGAGTGGCCTGCTACCGGCTGTTCATCAGCGGTCTCCTCGACATCACCGACAACGTCGACACCGCCAGCGGTGCAGTCGTCGCGCCGGACCGCGTGGTCCGACGGGACGGGGATGACGCCTACCTCGTCGTCGCCGCGGACAAGGGCACCGCCACCTTCTCCGACATCGCCAACGACGTCGCCAAGTCCTACGGGTTCTGGCTCAGTGACGCGTTCGCCTCCGGCGGATCGGTGGGCTATGACCACAAGGCGATGGGCATCACGGCCAAGGGCGCCTGGGAATCGGTGAAGCGGCACTTCCGCGAGATGGGCATCGACACCCAGTCCGAGGACTTCACCGTTTCGGGTGTCGGCGACATGAGTGGTGACGTGTTCGGCAACGGAATGCTGCTGTCCGAGCACATCCGGTTGGTCGCGGCGTTCGACCACCGCCACATCTTCCTCGACCCCAATCCCGACTCCGCCAGTTCGTGGGTCGAGCGCAAGCGGATGTTCGAGCTGCCGCGCTCCAGCTGGGACGACTACGACCGCGCGCTCATCAGCGAGGGCGGCGGAGTGTTCAGCCGGGAGCAGAAGTCGATCCCGATCAGCGCGCAGGTACGTGAGGCACTCGGTCTGGCAGACGACGTCGAGGAGATGACGCCGCCCGCGTTGATGAAGGCGATCATGCTGGCGCCGACGGCCCTGTTCTGGAACGGCGGCATCGGCACCTACATCAAGGCGGAGACCGAATCGGACGCCGACGTCGGTGACCGCGCCAACGACTCGATTCGGGTGAACGGAAACCAGTTGCGCGCCAAGGTGATCGGCGAGGGCGGCAACCTTGGTGTGACGCAGCGCGGGCGCATCGAGTTCGAGTTGGCCGGCGGACACGTCAACACCGACGCACTGGACAACTCGGCTGGCGTCGACTGCTCCGACCACGAGGTCAACATCAAGATCCTGGTCGATTCGCTGGTCACCGCGGGCAAGGTGAGCGCCGAGGAGCGGACCGATCTGTTGATGTCGATGACCGACGAGGTCGGGCTTCTGGTGCTCGAGGACAACGCCGCCCAGAACGACCTGATGGGCACCAGCCGGGCCAATGCCGCCAGCCTGCTCACCGTGCACGCCCGTCAGATCAAGGGTCTGGTCGTCGAGCGCGGCCTCAACCGCGAACTCGAGGCGTTCCCGGCGGACAAGGAGATCCGCAGGCGCACCGAGGTGGGCGTCGGCCTGACCTCACCCGAACTGTCGACGCTGATGGCACACGTGAAGCTGCGGCTGAAGGACGAGTTGCTCGCCGGCGAACTGCCCGATCAAGAGGTGTTCGCCGCCCGGCTGCCCGAATACTTCCCGCGTCAGCTACGCGACCGCTTCGGTCCCGAGATCCGTACGCACCAGCTGCGCAGGGAGATCGTCACGACCATGCTCGTGAACGACCTCGTCGACACCGCGGGGATCAGCTACGCCTACCGCGTCTGCGAGGACGTCGGCGTCGGACCGGTCGATGCGGTGCGCGCGTATGTCGCCACCGACGAGATCTTCAAGGTCGGTGACGTCTGGCGGCAGATCAGGGCCGTGGGCAACGCCGGAGCGTCGGTCGCGGTGACCGACCGGTTGACGCTGGATCTGCGTCGCCTGATCGACCGCGCCGGGCGTTGGCTGCTCAACTACCGTCCGCAGCCGCTTGCGGTGGGCGCGGAGGTCAACCGGTTCGCCGCGAAGGTGGCCGACCTGACGCCGCGGATGTCGGAGTGGCTGCGGGGCGACGACCGGGCCATCGTCGCCAAGGAATCAAGTGATTTCATCGCACAGGGCGTCCCCGAGGACCTGGCGATGATGGTCGCGACCGGGCTGTACCAGTACAGCCTGCTCGACGTCATCGACATCGCCGACATCGCCGACCGCGATCCCGCCGAGGTGGCGGACACGTACTTCACGTTGATGGACCACCTCGGCGCCGACGCCCTGCTCACGGCGATTTCGCGGCTGGCCCGCGACGACCGTTGGCATTCGTTGGCCCGCTTGGCGATTCGCGACGACATCTACGGGTCGCTGCGCGCATTGTGCTTCGACGTGCTCGCCGTCGGCGAACCCGACGAGACCGGCGAGCAGAAGATCGAGGAGTGGGAGCTGACGAACAGTTCCCGCGTGACGCGGGCCCGCCGCACACTCGGCGAGATCGCCGAGGACGGCGAGAAGGACCTGGCGACTCTGTCGGTGGCCGCACGCCAGATCCGGAGCATGACGAGGACGAGCGGAACGGGCACGACCGGGTGACCCAACGGTTCGTGACGCCGGTGCCGGTGCGCTGGTCGGACATCGACATGTACCAGCACGTGAATCATGCGACGATGGTGACCATCCTGGAGGAGGCCCGCGTCCCGTTCCTGGCCAAGCCGTTCGCCGATGACTTCGTCACCACCGGTCTGCTGATCGCCGAGGTCAAGGTGACCTACAAGGGTCAGCTTCGGCTTGGGGATTCGCCTCTGCAGGTGACGATTTGGGTGAGCCGGCTGCGTGCGGTCGACTTCACGCTCGGCTACGAGGTGCGCTCGGTCTTGGCTGATCCGGACTCCAAGCCGGCGGTGATCGGGGAGAGTCAATTGGCGGCGTTCGACATCGAGGAGCAGAAGCTGGTGCGGTTGGCCCCGCACCACCGAGAGTATCTGCAGCGTTACCAACGGTGACCCAGCCCGAGCGCGACCGCGGCTTGTGGCTCGAGGACGCCGCACACCGAGAAGACCTGAGTACCTTCGTCGACGCCGCGTTGCGTCTCGACGACTCCAGCGTGATTCGGCTGCGAGAACGACCTGGCGGGCTGGTGGTCGCCTGGCTCGCAACCGGATTCGACGTGCTCGCCAGCCGCGTCGTCGGCGGCCGAGTGCGCCCGGCAGACCTCTCCGCCGGGGCCGATGCGCTGGCCCGTGCGCTGCCCCACATGGACCGTTCGGGTTACGTCGATCCCGGCTTCGCGATGGACTCGGCATGGCGCGGCGCACTGCCACCGGACAACGGGTTCGTCCACCTCGACGACGTGCCCGCCCGTGCGGTTCTCGACCTCGCGCAACGCGGGGTCGCATTGGCCAGGGAGCACAGCAGCGCGCACGGCCCGCCTGCGTCGTTGCTGGAGCAGGAGGTCGTCGCCGTCCGTTCCGGCGATACCGAAGTCGGCATACCGATGCGATGCGTATTCGCCCTGACTGCAATGGGATTCCTGCCGCAATCGAGAACCACGGGCGATGAGTTCGCGCCGGAATCGGTGGCGGCCGATGAGGTGGTGCGGGTGCGGGTACTGCCGGCCTGGCTGCGCATCGACGCGCGGTTCGGCACCGTGTACCGGCGCCGCGGCGACCCGGCCGTGGTGTTGCGTTAACCGCCCGTGAGTGCGACGTAGGCGGCGTTGAACTCCTTGACCTGTTCGTCGGTCAGCGACGGCCACTGCTTGACGCGGTCGATGATCTCCTTCGGCGGGTTGATCAACGGGTTCGACGCCGCAGTCGGGTCGATCTTGTTCAGTGCGTCGGTCATGTCATTCAGGCGGCCAATGTAGGCAGACCCTCCACCGCTGGGACATGCTTCCGACGCTGCACCGACATGACGATTCCGCTGTGTCGGACTGAGAGGTTAGCGAATCCAGGCTGCGGCATTGGGCGGCAGTGCGCCGTTGGCCACCGCATCGCTGGCGAGCAACAGCTCGCCGGCGGGCAGAGGCACCGGCCCGTTTGCGGCGTTAAGCACGCACACCATGCCGTCGACGCCGCTGAAGGTGAGCACGCCCTCCGATGTCTCCAACCATTCGATGGCGTCGCCGAGATCGCCTCGGCCGTGGCGCAATTCGATGGCGCGTCGGAACAGCGATAGCGTCGAACCGGGCATCCCGTCCTGCTTCTCGACCGTCAACGCCGACCAGTCCGGCGGCATCGGCAGCCAGGTGTTCTCGGTGTCGGAGAATCCGAACGGGGGAGCCTCGCCCGACCACGGCATCGGCACCCGGCAGCCGTCGCGCCCGCGCACCTGGTGTCCGGATCGTTCCCAGGTGGGGTCCTGCAACACCTCGTCGGGCAGCTCGACGTTCGGCAGGCCCAACTCCTCGCCGTTGTAGACGAACACCGTCCCCGGCAGGGCCAGCATCACCAACGCCATCGCCTTGGCCCGCGCCAGGCCCACCGCTGCGCCGCCGTAGCGGCTGACCTCGCGCTCGACGTCGTGGTTGGACAGGCACCACGTCGGCGCTGAGGCGGCGAGATCGGCTGCCGCCAAGGAGTTCTCGATGGCCGCCCGAACTCCGGCCGCATCGAACTTCGCCCGCACCAGCCGGAAGTTGAATCCGAGGTGAAGCTCGTCGGGACGCAGATACTTGGCGAAGTCCTCGTTGTCGAACACCCAGATCTCGCCGATGGTGACGGCGTCGGGGTAATCGTTGAGCACGGTGCGGATGCTGCGGTGGATATCGTGCACCCCGTCGTGGTTGAACCGGGGATCGTCGTCATCGAGGGTGAGCATCGGCAGGTTGGGGTTCTTCATGTCGGGCAGGCCCGGCGGCTTGGCCATGCCATGGGCGACGTCGATGCGGAACCCGTCGACGCCGCGCTCGAGCCAGAACCGCAGGGTCTTCTCCAGATCGTCGAAGACCTCGGGGTTGTCCCAGTTGAGGTCCGGCTGCTCGGCGTCGAACAGGTGCAGGTACCACTGGCCAGGGTTGCCGTCGGGCTCCACGACCCTGGTCCACGCCGGGCCGCCGAACACCGACACCCAGTTGTTGGGCGGATGCAGACCGCCGGGGCCCCGGCCGTCGTGGAAGATGTAGCGCTCGCGCTGGGTGCTTTCCGGGCCGGCCGCCAGCGCGGCCTGGAACCACGGATGCTGCGAACTGCTGTGGTTGGGGACGAGGTCCATGGTGACCTTGATGCCGCGGGCGTGCGCCGCCTCGATCAGGCGTTCCAGGGCGCCGATGCCGCCGAACAGCGGGTCGACGTCACGCGGGTCGGCGACGTCGTAACCGTGGTCGGCCATCGGCGACACCATCACTGGGTTCAACCAGAGCGCGTCGACGCCGAGATCGTTCAGATAGTCGAGTCCGGCCGTCACGCCGTCGAGATCGCCGACACCGTCACCGTTGCTGTCCCGGAAGGATCGTGGATACACCTGGTAGAAGACGGCGCGGGACCACCACGCCTCGCGGGGATAGGTCACGGCCGCACATCATGCCAAATCAAAAGGTCGAATTGACCATCGATTGGGCGGCCATCTCCAGGTACTGCAACAGGGCCTGGCGATGATCGTCGTCGAGGGTCTCGGCGTCGATTTCGGCGATCGCGGTGTGCATGCAGCGCAGCCAGGCGTCGCGCTCCAGGAAGCCGATCGTGAACGGCGCGTGCCGCATCCGCAGCCGGGGGTGGCCGCGCTGATCGGAGTACGTGCGCGGCCCGCCCCAGTACTGCTCGAGGAACATCCGCAGCCGCTCCTCGGCTCCGTCGAAGTCGTCGGGCGGGTATATCGGGCGCAGGATCTCGTCCTCCCGCACCAGCTGGTAGAACCGCGACACGATGGCGCGAAACGTCTCGGCGCCACCGATCTCCTCGTAGAACGACCGCTGAACGTCTGTCACCACACCATTGTCCCCTCAACGAGGGTGGCCTCGGCAAAGGCGGTATCCGTCACTCGGCGTTCACCAGACTGACCAGCGAACACGGTAGGAATTATCGTGCAGTCGGCACCGATCCGTGGTGGACTGTTTCCTCGGAGGACGTATGTCGCAGCGAAAGAGTCGCGGCCACCGACAACTCGGGACCGCGGTGGGCCTAACAGGCCCGTCGATCGGTCCTGCTCAGACGCCGCCTCTGCACAGTGCAGAGCCGGGTCCACCCAGCAACCAGGCGACCATCTGGGGACGTCGCCGGGTGCTATTGCTCAACTCCACCTACGAACCGTTGACCGCCTTACCCGTCCGGCGTGCCGTGATCATGCTGATGTGCGGTAAGGCCGACGTCGTCCACGACGACCCGTCCGGTCCGATCATCCATTCAGCCACCCGCACGATCGTCGTGCCCTCGGTGATCCGGCTGCGTTCCTTCGTCCGGGTGCCCTACCGCGCCCGCGTCCCGATGACACGAGCGGCGCTCATGCACCGCGACCGGTTCCGCTGCGCCTACTGCGGCGGCAAGGCCGACACCGTCGACCACGTGGTACCGCGCAGCCGCGGCGGCGACCATTCCTGGGAGAACTGCGTGGCTGCCTGCGCGACGTGCAACCACCGCAAGGCCGACCACATGCTCTCGGACCTGGGCTGGTCGCTGCGGTCGGTGCCGCTGCCGCCCAAGGGACAACACTGGCGGCTGCTGTCGTCGGTCAAGGAGCTCGACCCCGCCTGGGTGCGATACCTGGGTGAGGGCGCGGCCTGAGCGGTGTTTGCGATACGGTTTCCGTCGTGAGCACAGCTTTGGCCCATTCGCTGTTGGGCGGCGTTCCGCTATTACTCCTGCTGGTGTTGATCGCCCTGATCTGGTCCCGCAAGGGTCCGCATCCGGCGTCGTACAAGTTGTCCGAAGAGTGGACGCACGCCCCGATCCTGTGGGCGGCCGACGAGCCCGCGGACCACGGCCATGGTGGCCACGGTTCGCATCTGACCGTGGGAGGTGGCGCAAGTGGCAAGTGGTGAGGTCGCGAAGGTCGTCGATCCGGCCAACCTGCCGTACGGCTACGCCGTCACGAACAGCGGGCGGGTCTCCGGTGTCACCGAGCCCGGCGAGCTGTCGGTGCACTACCCGTTCTCGGTCAAGGAACTCGTCGTCCTCGATGACGCCCTGAAGTACGGGTCGCGGGGCTCGAAGGCCCGCTTCGCGGTGTACCTCGGCGACCTCGGTGAGGACACCGCCGCCACCGCCCGCGACATCCTGGCCAAGGTGCCAACGCCCGACAACGCGGTGCTGCTCGCGGTCTCGCCGAACCAGAAGGCGATCGAGGTCGTCTACGGCGCGGAGGTCAAGGGTCGCGGTATCGAGGAGGCGGCCCCGCTGGGCGTCTCGGCGGCCGCGGCGTCGTTCAAGGAGGGCAACCTCATCGACGGGCTGATCAGCGCCGTGCGCGTATTGTCCGCTGGCGTCTCACCGGCCTAAAGCCCTTTCACGCAAAAAAGTAGTCCCTGTCGTCAATGACCACAGGGACTACTTTTGCGCGGGGTTCGGCTCTCGGAGCCGCCGCGTCACTGATCCGCGTCTTGCCGCTGGGCGATGGCCAGCAGCTCTTCACGCATCGTCGAATCGGGAAGGGCGTTGATCCGCGCGTAGAGGCGGCGCCGGCTGATGGTGCGCGTCAGGTCCGCGCGGAACTGCGTGATCGACATCTTTACTTTCTCCTATGTTGTGCTCTGGATCACAGAGCTTTGGTTGCTGTGCGCTAGCCGACACGGGGATCGCCCATTCGGAAGACTGCTTAATTGTTCGTGTTAATTCGATGTAAATCAAGCTGTGACGTGTGAGATTGCGCTCACGTCCGACGCGATGACTGGGTCGCCGTTACTGAAAATCAAACACCGAAAACCCGTTGCATCGGCATCGAAATTGTTTGCTGGTGATGGCCGCCGGACTGAGGTTCATTACTTCTAGCGAGGCCGTCGACGACGCCGCGACGCGGCGGCCGAACTGCTGCGTCGGAACCGCGCGAACAGCACTTAAGCTTGCGGCAGCCGTTTTGAGGGAGGGGCCGACGGTGGGCGTGCTCGACGGATTCATGACGACGTGGTCAAAGGCCAGGACGACGTTCGGCGAGGGCACGCCACAAGATGGTGCCCAGTTCGACAGCAGTCCTCAGTTGCAACAGATGCAGTCGAACGTCGAATCGGCCAAGCCGGGATCAAAGTGGACCGGTGCGGGTGCGGACACCTACGACGTAGCCAACCAGCAGCAGGGCCGTGTCCTCGGCGAGGCGGCGGCGCTGGATCAGAAACTTCGGGCCGAGGTCGACCGATCGGCTGCAGTCGTAGCCGCGGGCCGGCGCGATCTCGATGCGGTACGGCAGTGGGTGGTCAGCGCGGCGTCGACCGTGCCGCAGACGCCGCAAGGCGAGCGGATGCTCTATCCCATCGTGGGCAAGGGCGCCGGCGAGATCGCCGAGATCCTGCAGAAGTCGAACGGTGACCTCAATGCCATCGCTGGGCGGATGCGTGGCCTTGGCAGTGAGTATCAGGCGCTCGCTGGTGGCTTCAAGGAGGACGAAGGCGGCGACAAGGAGGTCGCCGCAAAGCTCGAAGAGGAGCGAAAGAGGAACGCCCAGAGGGACGTCGACTTGGCGCTGAAGGGTGACAAGGACGCTCAGCAGCGCGTGCGGGAGGTCCTCAACACCATCGGGCCGGAGCAAGTGGGCGGTACTACGAAGCTCAGCCCCGAACAGGCCTCGTACCTCAGCCAGATGCAGGCGCAGCAGAAGCTCAGGAACGTCGACCAATTGAAGGAAGCGGCGGACAAGGGCGCCGGCGACATCATGGCCGACTCGTGGCAGTTGATGAGCAACCCAAAACTCGAGTTCCCGAAGACCGAGTCACGCGACGGAGCTCTCGAGGGGAACGCCACGGTGAAGGGTGGCTTCGACCAGTTGCCGGACGGAATCAAGTCCACCCTCCAGTCGCCCGGTATCGAGCAGAGCGCGAATCTGCAGAAGATCGCGGACATCACCAACACCGGTCACGAAAACTTGCAGAGGGACACCGATTTCGACCGCGGCATGATCCACAAGGTCGCCGACATGATGGAGTCGCCGGAGTGGCGGAACGGGGATCCCGCGTTCGACAACCCGCTTGACTTGCAGATGCCATGGGAGTCGGATCCGCCCCCGCCTCATGCCGACCTCGAGCGGGCGGCCACCACTGCGATGGACGCCGTGTCCCATGACCATCAGGTCGTGCACGACGCCATCACCGGAAATGTGGAGAAGGACAACGAGTTCGGCCAACAGTCCAAGGTCGATCATGAGCACTTCTTGTACAACCTCACCCACGAGGAGTGGGACGACGACGGCGCCGCCGCCGGTTCTCTGTTCGACTGGACCCATTCTGCCGCCACGGGAACGGAGAATGGCATCGCGGCTTCAACTGCGCACGCCTACGCGGACTACATCGGCTCGCACTCGAATGACCTCATGCATCTCGATGGGAGCAAAGTGATCGGCCTGGACGGCGTCCACACCCTGGGAGACGTGAACCCCCACCTGACGTACGCCGTCGCCGAAGGGCTCACGCCGTACATCAACAACATCGCCGGATTACCCTCTGAGATAACGGGTTTCGATCCTCTAGACGGCTCAGGCCAGTTCGACACCTACTCGATGGAAAACACTAAAGGCCTATTCGCCGTGCTCAACAGCGAGCAGACCACGGCGACGTTGTGGAACTCCGAGGTTTACAAGCAGGCACTGCTGCACGAGACGGTGTTCGCTCAGCATCCGTCCAACTTCGGCGCCGATGCTCACCTCACCTCATCCGCCATGTTGCGCGGGCTGGTCGACGCCGGAACGGTGGGTGCGTTCGACGCCTTCGCCCAAAATCAGAACCAGATCGGGGCCACCGAGCGCGAGTGGAAGGAGTTCGGTTACGACGCCGCACTCGGCACCCTGGTGGCGGGCGGCGGTGAACTTCCGGGAGCCGGACCGATCGCAGGCGAGGCGATCGATCGGGTTGGAGGCGCACTGAAGGACGAGATCCTGGGATCGACGGACGCCATCGACCCCAAGGATCCGATCAACGACATGAGTGCCCAAACTGCCAGCAACAGAATCTTGACGACCGTGGCGCTGACCGGAGGGGATGTTCCGCTGCCACAAGCTCATTACGATGCGCACCACAATCTCGTCTATCCCTCGGGAGCGCATGCAGTCGTGGTCAACGGCGAGATCGTGTGCCCGCCGGGAGTCAGCTACGCCGAACACCAGGCCGCAGTCGTGAAAGCGGCAGGGGATCTTCTCGGACCCGCGATAGGCGGCTACTCCGCAATCGAAGGCATGGTAGCCACCTACAACGGGGTGACCAAGAACCCCAATCCGCACGGATGACGATGGGTGGCCAACGGATGAGAGGTCGGCTCGCCCTTCTCTTGGCTTTTGTCGTGCTTGCGGCCGCAGGATGTGCGCGCGATGCTCCGATCGGTCCGCCACCACCGCCCGCAGGATGGCCGACTTCGTTGGACTCCTTCAGCATTGCTTGGACGGCCGAACCCGGAATCGATCTCGTAACGGACGCCGCCGCGATCCCCGCTCGGGCATACGTGGAGTCCTACTATCTGGCCACGATCACAGCGGACGAAAAATATCTCTATCCGGGTTTCAACGACGCTGTCGAACCCAACCAACCCTCGCCCAGCTGGCCGCCCGGAACGTCTGACCTGCATCCGGACCTCCGTTACTCCGAGCCTCACATCTGGATCGGCACCGTCCGGCACCACGTACTGAGCATCATCCGGTCCGGCGGTGATGCCACCGTAGTCGCCTGCGCATACATGTACGGCTCGGCAATGGAGCTGTCCGATCGTGGCGGCTACTCCGCCAACGTCGGGACCTACGCGGACCCCTCGGGCATCTTCCCCATACGGATCGGGTTGCGCGCACCCGCTAGCGGGCAGGCGAAATCGACTGCGCAACAAGGGACGTCGAAGGCGCCTTTCGATGATGTCTTCGGTGGCTGGAAGATCACCAACTTCCTGTTCGACTACCTAGCCCAGCCAGCCCAGTGGCCGGAGAAGGACCGCGACCGGGCGTCGTGTATCGCGAAGGCCGAGGGGGCGCCGGAGAGTCGTGACTTCAAGCCGCATCAGCCCTATCCGTTCTCCGACTTCCCGACGCTGCCCGCGACACCGGGTTGGCCAGCCAAGCCGGCGAACTGATATCGAATGCCCGTACCCAAGAATCCTGACGTGCATAAAGGACGTATGACTTTGTCATCTGCACCGAGGCTGCTTCTGGGCGTCGTGGCGATCACCTTGCTGGCGATCACCGGGTGCACACCCGACAGACCCCCGAAGGTTCCCGAGTCTCCCGCCGCCGGATGGCCAACCTCGTTGAACGACTTGACGATCACCTGGACCACAGAACCCGGAATCAACCTCGTCACGGACGCCGCCGCGATCGCCGCCCGGGCATATGTGGAGTCGTACTACTTGGCGTCGATCACGGAAGACGAGAGTTACTTGTACCCGGGTTTCTCGGACGCGGTCAGCCCCGACCAACCCGGGGGCCCACCCGGAACGTCCGAACTTCATCCGCGTCTGGGACTGTCCGATCCGGATGTCTGGGTCGGCACCGTCCGACATCACGTGCTGAGTATCGCTCGGTCCGACAGGGATATGACCGTGACGGCGTGTGCGTACATGTACGGGACGGCGCGGGAGGTTCCGAACCAGGACGGATACGCCGCGAATGTGGGGATGACCGACAACCTCAATTCCGGCATCTTCCCGATGCGGATCGGATTGCGCGCACCGCCCGATTCGGGGTCGAGATCACCACAGGCGGGGCCGTCGAAGGCGCCGTACGACAACGTCTTCGGTGGCTGGAAGATCACCAGTTTCCTGTTCGACTATCTGTCCCAGCCGAGGTCCTGGCCGGAGAAGGATGCGGACCTGGCGGGGTGTATCGCGAAGGCCGACGGCCCGCCCGAGAGCCGGCATTTCATCCCACGCAAGCCATACCCCCTCTCCGACTTCCCGATGCTGCCCGCGGTTCCTGGATGGCCAGCCAAGCCGGCTAGCTGACCTCGCTCGACTTCAGCGCCAACATTTCCGCCCGGATCCGGACGTACCGCTCCAGGAAGGCCCGCTCGTCGAGGTGCTTGCGGCGCAGCCAGCCGGTCACCTCGTCGTTGCACTTGCTCGCATTGCATGCGGCGCAGGCGGGTACCACGTTGTCGAGGGTGTACCGGCCGCCGCGCGAGATGGCCATGACGCAGTCGCGTTGCAGCGCTCTGTCGCTCGCACCGCAGTACGCACAGCCGTCCCACGCGACCTTGATCGCCGCCCATTCCTCGGGGGTGAGGTCGTTGACGACGGCCGCGACGCGGCGCTTCCGCCGACGGGCAGCGCGCGCCCTTCGACTATTCGTGGCAGCCATGGCACCAGTTTGTGGCGCGAGCGTGCACGAATGCTGGCATCTGGACGGCGTGTCGCCAGCAGACGCGCACGGTCACGGTAGTCGGGTGGCGGGTCAGGTGATGTCGAACGCCCGCGCCCGCAGCGCCCGCTCCACACCCGCACGGCCCTCGATGACCAGCCGGTGCAGGGCAGGTGGCACGTCCCCGGCGAGGAACGCGTCCGCCGCGTCCAGGCCGGCCTGGTTGACGTCCCACGACGGATACAGGCCGATCACGACGGTCTGCGCGACCTCGCTGGACCGTCGCTCCCACACGGCGGCGATCACGTCGAAGTACTTCGCGGTGAACGGGGCCAGCAGCGCGGCCTGGCCGGGTTGCACGAAGCCGGTGACGATCGCGCGGGTGGTGATGTTGGCGATCGTGTCGTCCTCGATGACCTGCTGCCAGGCAGCTTCCTTCACCGCGAGCTGCGGCCTGGCCGCCGATGCCGCCGCGGCGCTGCGCTTGCCCGCCGCGGTCGGGTCACGTTGTGCCTCGGCGTCGATGAACGGTGTCGCGATGTCCTTCTCGTCGATGTCGCCGCCGCCGGCCAGCGCGGTGACGATGCGCCACCGCAGATCGGTGTCCACGGTCAGGCCGGCCAGGCCGAGTTCGGCCGGGTCGGTGTCCAGCAGCGCCGCCAGAACGGCGGTGTGCCGCAACGACAGCGCCGAGGTGCACAGCGCGTTGACGTAGGCCAACTGGTGATCGGAGCCAGCCTCGGCGCCGCGCGCCAGTTCCAGCAGCCGGTCCGCGAACGCGGGCCAGCCCTGCGAGCACGCCCAGTCCGGGTCGGCGTAGGAGTTCAGCGCGGTCTGCGCCTGCAGCAGCAGGCGTTGTGCCACACCGACTTCGGTCTCGGCGTGCACGCCGCCCTCGACCAGTGCCACGAAGTCGCGGGCTTTCATCTCGGCGTCGCGGGTCATCTCCCATGCGGCTGACCACGCCAGGGTGCGGGGCAGCGAATCGGCGATGTCGGCGACGCGCGTCAGGACCGTCTGCAGTGACTCCGGGTCGAGGCGCAGCGAGCAGTAGGTCAGGTCGTCGTCGTTGACGAGGATCAGCTTGCCGCGCGTAACACCCTGCAGCGCAGCAACTTCGGTGGACGGCCCGTCGATGTCGAGTTCCTCGCGGTGCACGCGGACCAACTTGCCCGAGCCGTCGTCGTCGTAGATGCCGACGGCCAGCCGGTGCACGCGGGTCTCACCGGCGCCCGGCGCCGCACCGCTCTGGTTGACCGCGAAGCGGGTGAACTTCCCGTCGCCGTCGACGTCGAAATCGGCGCGCAACGTGTTCAGGCCGGTGGTCTTGAGCCACTGCCTGCCCCACTGCGACAGGTCGCGGCCCGACGACTTCTCCAGTGCGCCAAGCAGATCGCCGAACGTGGCGTTCGCGTAGGCGTGGTCACGGAAGTAATCACGCAGCCCGGCGAGAAAGGCTTCGAGGCCTACATACGCGACCAACTGCTTGAGCACGCTGGCACCCTTGGCGTAGGTGATGCCGTCGAAGTTCACCTCCACGGCGTGCAGATCGGGGATGTCGGCAGCGATCGGATGGGTCGACGGCAGCTGATCCTGCCGGTACGCCCACGACTTCTCGACGTTGGCGAACGTCGTCCACGCCTGCTTGTACTCGGTGGCCTCGGCCTGGCACAACACCGAGGCGAACGTCGCGAACGATTCGTTGAGCCACAGGTCGTCCCACCACTGCATGGTGACCAGGTCGCCGAACCACATGTGCGCCATCTCGTGCAGCACCGTCTCTGAGCGCCGCTCGTAGCTGTATCGCGTGACCTTCGACCGGAAGACGTAGTCCTCCAGGAACGTCACAGCACCGGCGTTCTCCATCGCGCCCGCGTTGAACTCGGGCACGAAGAGCTGGTCGTACTTGCCGAAAGCGTATGGCACGCCGAAGTTCTCGTGATAGAACCGGAAACCCTGCTTAGTCTCGGTGAACAGCCGCTCGGCGTCCATGAACTCCTTGAGCGACCCGCGGCAGTAGATGCCAAGTGGGAACTTGCCGTGCCCATCGGAGTACAAGTCGTCCCAGCGCGCGTAGGGCCCCGCGATGAGAGCGACCAGGTAGGTGCTCATCCGCGGCGTGGTCGCGAAGGTACGGACCGACTCGTTGCCGGACGGCTCGTCGGACACCACGGCGCCGTTGGAGATCACCTGCCAGTGCGCGGGTGCGGTGACGCTCACGTCGAACGTCGCCTTCAAATCGGGCTGGTCGAAGCACGCGAACATCCGCTTGGCGTCGGCGGTTTCGAACTGGGAGTACAGGTACACCTCGTCGTCGACGGGATCGACGAAGCGGTGCAAGCCTTCACCGGTGTTGGAGTACAGGCAGTCGGCGTCGACCACGACGACGTTGTGCTCGGCCAACCCGACGAGCGGGACGCCGGTGGACTCGTCGTACGCCGAGACGTCGATGTCGACGCCGTTGAGCGTCGCTGAGTGAATGGCGTCGGCGGCGATGTCGATGACGGTGTCCGCGCCTGCAAGCGCGGAGAACTCGACGGTGGTGGTGGACCGGAAGGTGCGTTGGCTGGGGGCGCCGTCGCCATCGGTGAGGTCGAGGACGATGCGGTAGGCATCGACGGTGACGAGTGCCGCGCGCTCGGCGGCCTGGTCGCGGGTTAGGTTGGGAAGTGCCACGTCGACCAACATTAGACGCCGGTCGGGAACATAGTCCGGGCGTGCGAAGTTGTGCTGAACGGAGCTCTGTCCCGCTGCCTGCCGAGAGGATCTGTCAATGGCCGAGAAGTCCGCCGAAAAAGACACAGCCGGTTTTTGGTTCGACCCACTGTGCCCGTGGTGCTGGATCACCTCCCGCTGGATTCTGGAGGTCGAGAAGGTCCGCGACATCGAGGTCGACTTCCACGTGATGAGCCTCGCCGTCCTCAACGAAGGCCGCGACCTGCCCGAGGAGTACCGCGAGGGGCTGAAGAAGGCCTGGGGTCCGGTCCGCGTTGCCATTGCCGCGGAGCAGGCCAAGGGCCCCGAGATCCTCGCCCCGCTGTACACCGCGATGGGCACCCGGATCCACAACCAGGGATATCGAGACTTCGACCCCGATTTCACCCAGGTGATCAGGGAGTCGCTCGAGGAGGTCGGACTGCCCGCCGAGCTGGCCGAGGCAGCCACCAGCGACAAGTTCGACGAGGCGCTGCGCAAGAGCCACCACGAGGGCATGGACGCGGTCGGCGACGACGTCGGCACCCCCACCATCCACGTCAACGGCACGGCGTTCTTCGGCCCGGTGCTCTCGCGCATCCCGCGCGGCGAGGAAGCAGGCAAGTTGTGGGACGCCTCGGTGATCTTCGCCGGATATCCCCACTTCTTCGAGCTCAAGCGCACGCGTCACGAGGCGCCCGAGTTCGACTGACGTCGGCGGCCGTCGCGCCATAGCCGTAGACGACAATCAGCGGTTGTGACCGAAGCGGATGGCGGTAGAGCGCGCCGAATGTGGCAATCGGTGCGCAAGGAAGTGCCCGAGGCGCTGGGCGGTCCCGACTTCCACGATGATCTCGAAGTGGCGGCGATGCTTCGGGAACTGGGCATCGCGCTGCTGGAGGTCGAGCAGCCCACTCAATTGGTCGCGGGACGGCTGGTCAACATCGGGGCCCACTACACCCGCGAGAAGGTCCGTGTGGTCGCGCTCCCGACGGCGTTGGTCGTGCAGGTCGGTTCGATCGGATACGAGGTCGAGGTGTCCAACCGGTCGACGATCCAGCTGGATCTGGCAGGGCGGATCGACGACATCGCCGAGCTCGCATCGGTCGGCGCGATCACCCCGGCCGACGCGGTCGCGGCGGTCGCGGCCGCGCGCACCATGCAACCTCGCTTCGGTCCGATTCCGACCGTCGCCGCCTATGCGCTCACCACCGTCGGTTTCGGCATGGTGATCAATCCGACCTGGGCGGCGCTCCAGGGCTACGCATTACTCGGGCTGGTAGTCGGCGCGGTGGTCCTCCTGGGTCGACCGTTCCCCGCCCTCGGCCCGATCCTGCCTACGATGTCGGCGGCGTTGGTGACCATCCTCGCGACGTGGTTCGTGGCGGACGCGGCCAACGACGGACTGCTGCGGGTGATCAGCCCGCCGCTGGTCGCGATGCTCCCCGGCATGGCCTTGACGATCGGCTCGATGGAGTTGGCCAGCTCCGAAATCGTCGCTGGGGCAAGCCGGCTCATCTACGGGGTGACCCAGTTGATGCTGCTGGTCTTCGGTGTCGCACTGGGCATGCACGTCGCAGGCCGGGTTGCGCCGCAGGATCCGTCGCCGCAGATGGGGTCGTGGGCGCTGTACGTGGCGATCGTCGTGGTTGCCTTGGGTCTGTACGTGTACCTGTCTGCGCCGAAGGGCTCCCTGCTCTGGCTGATCGCCGCCATCGGTGTGGCACTCATCGGTCAGCAGGTCGGCGGGCTCGAACTGCCTGCCTCCTACAGCGGAGCCGTCGGCGCCTTCCTCGTCGTGCCGTTCGCCATGCTGGCCTCGCGGATCAGGAGTTCGCCACCGGCGATCGTGATGATGCTGGCGTCGTTCTGGGCGCTGGTGCCGGGCGCCCTGAGCTTCGTGTCGTTGAGCCAGGCCGCTACCGGCGGTCCCGCGTCGGTCAACACCCTCGCCACGACGGTGGCCGCGATCTTCTCGATCGCCCTTGGCACGCTCGCCGGGTTCAGCGTCTTCCACGCCTTCAGTAGGCCGCCGCGCAGCGCGAAATAACCGATTCCGGTTGCGGGCGGGGGCACCGCAGACCACGGTGTACCCATGACAGCGACCGAGCCCACCACCGACGGCACCTATCGCGACCGGATCGTTGCCGTCGAACCCGGCGGCAACGAGTTCATCGCCGAGGCCGACCGGCACGGCAAGCCCAGTCAGCTGTTCTGGACGTGGACCTCGCCGAA
Organism: Mycobacterium sp. AZCC_0083; assembly: GCF_014202335.1. Lineage (GTDB taxonomy): Bacteria > Actinomycetota > Actinomycetes > Mycobacteriales > Mycobacteriaceae > Mycobacterium. Next base: position 285,330 of record NZ_JACHGP010000011.1, read on the forward strand.
CCTCGAGTTCGCGACGATCTTCGTCGGCATGCTGGCCGTCCTCGCCTTCGGCATGGGCTTCTGGCAGGCCGTCGCGGGTATCGCGATCGGCACCGGGCTCGGGGCCGTCGCGCACTACTTCCTGTCCGCACGCGGGCCGCTGCATGGCGTGCCGCAGATGGTGCTGGGCCGGATGGCCTTCGGGTTCAAGGGCAATGCCGTGCCCTCGGTTCTCATGTCGGTGACGGCGGGCGTCGGCTGGTTCGCCACCAACAGCGTTAGCGGTGCCTTCGCGCTGTCGACGCTGTTCGGCTTCGGGCCGTTGGTGGGTCTGATCATCATCGTGCTGCTGCAGACCGGATTCGCCTTCTTCGGGCACAACCTGGTGCAGGCCTTCGAGAAGTATTCGTTCCCGGTGCTGGCCGTCGTCTTCGCCGCCGCCTCGGTGGCGATCTTCATACACGCGGATCTGGCTGCACCCGTCGGGGCTGGCGGGGTCGGGGGACTGGGCGGCTTCCTGCTCACCGTCGGCACCGCGTTCGGTTACGCCGCGGGGTGGACGCCGTATGCCGCTGACTACACCCGCTACCTGCCGTCGACGGTGTCGACTGCCCGCACGGGTCTGTTCGCCTCGGCCGGCCTGTTCATCTCGTGCTTCGTGTTGGAGGTCGTCGGCGCTGCCTCGGTGACCACCGGCGAGGCCAACCTCGGCGATCCGACCGGGTCGTTCACCAGTGAACTGGCGTCGCCATTGGCCAAGGCCACGCTGCTGGCCATCGCGATCGGTGCGATCGCGGCCAACTCGATCAACATCTATTCCGGCGCAATGGCTTTCGTGACGATCGGGATCAAACTGCCCGCCCACATCGCCCGTGCACTGGTCACGGTGTTCTTCGGCGTGGCCGGCTTCCTTATCGCTTGGTGGGCGCTGCCCGATGCCGCTGCGAACTATGAGGCGTTCCTGCTGATCATCGCCTACTGGATCGGGCCATGGCTCGGTGTGGTGTTCGCCGACCAGTATCTGCGCCGTGGCCAGACCATCGCCGGATTCCTCTACGACCGCTCGTACGCCAATTGGGGCGGGCTGGCGTCCTTCGTCGTTGGCCTGACCGTGTCGGTGCTGTTGTTCTCCGCCCAGGACAAGTTCCCCGGCTACCTCTACAAAGCAGTTCCACAGCTCGGTGACATCACCTTCTTCGTCGGCTTCCTGCTCGCCGGCGGCAGTTACCTGCTGCTGTGCCGTTCCAAGATCACCGCCGAGCGCGCCCTGGTATGAGGCCAGATGCGCTAGACCTTCTTGAGGTCGCCGTCGACGAGGCGCGGAAGGGCTTGGCGGAGGGCGGCATTCCGATCGGGGCTGCGTTGTTCTCCGCCGACGGCACCCTGCTCGGCAGCGGGCACAACCGTCGCGTGCAGCAGGACGACCCGTCGATACACGCCGAGACCGACGCCTTCCGGGCGGCGGGCCGTCAGCGGAACTACCGCTCCACCGTGATGGTGACGACGCTTTCGCCGTGCTGGTACTGCAGCGGCCTGGTGCGGCAGTTCAACATCGGCGCGATCGTGATCGGGGAGGCCGCGACGTTCCACGGCGGGCACGACTGGCTGGCCGAAAACGGCGTCGCGGTCACGGTCCTTGACGACGACCGATGTGTGACGATGATGACGGAGTTCATCGAGGCCAATCCGGAACTCTGGGCGGAGGACATCGGTGAATAGGGCAGGCGAATGAGCATCATTGTCACGGTGGACCTTTCGCGCTGGCACGCGGGCGGTACCGAGGCGGACGCGGTGGCCGCGGAGGTCGACGAAGGCCTGCAGCGCGCGGGCTTCATCCTGGTCACCGGACACGGCGTCGACCCGGACCTGGCCGCGGCGGTGCGAGCCGCCAGCCGGGAGTTCTTCGATGAGCCCGACGCGGTCAAGCAGCGCTACAGCGTGCCGGTCGGTGGGCACGGATGGATCGGGCCAGGGGCTGAGGCCAACGCGTACGCGGAGGGCACCGAGACGCCGCCCGACCTCAAGGAGAGCTATAGCCTTGGCGCAGAGACCGCGACGGGCGACCCCGACGTCGACAGGATCTGGTTCGCGCCCAACGTCTGGCCTGCCGAGGTGCCGTCGCTGCAACAGTTGGTCGCCGAGTACACCGCCGCGATGCGGAAGGTGTCCGACGACCTGCTCGCCCTCTTCGCACACGCGCTCGGACTGTCGGAAAACCCGTGGGCCGCGCTCGCGGACCGCCCGACGTGGACGATGAACATCAACCACTACCCGCCGGTCAGCGTGGTCGGCGAGCCAGAACCGGGGCAGTTCCGGATCGGCCCGCACACCGACTTCGGCACCGTCACCGTGCTCGACCGCGAGCCAGGAGCCGGTGGGCTGCAGGTGTATTCGGACGCCGAGGGATGGGCCGACGCCCCGTACGACCCCGCGGCGCTCACGGTCAACATCGGCGACCTGCTCGAGTACTGGAGTGGGCGCCGCTGGCCGTCGGGCAGGCATCGCGTCCTGCCGCCGCAGCCGCACGCGCCGGAGGAGGACCTGGTCTCGCTGATCTACTTCTACGAGGCCAACCACGACGCGCTGGTCACACCGCTGGAACCGCCGGTCGGGCGGGTATCCGGCCTGGAGCCGGTGACGACGTCAGCGTTCATCAAGGAACGCCTCGACGCCATCACGGTTGGCTAGCCACCTGCGTCTGCCAGAATGACGGCATGCGTGTCTACCTCGGCTCTGACCATGCCGGATACGAACTCAAGCAGGCCATCATCGAGCACCTCACGTCCGGCGGCCACGAGCCGATCGACTGCGGCGCCTACACCTACGACGCCGAGGACGACTACCCGGCGTTCTGCATCGCAGCGGCCGAGAAGACCGTCGCCGACCCCGGCAGCCTCGGCATCGTGATCGGGGGCTCCGGCAACGGCGAGCAGATCGCGGCCAACAAGGTGCCCGGCGCCCGCTGTGCCCTGGCATGGAGCGTCGAGACGGCATCGCTTGCGCGCCAGCACAACAACGCGCAACTGATCGGCATCGGCGGCCGGATGCACACCGTCGAGGACGCACTCAGCTTCGTCGACGCGTTCCTCACCACCGCGTGGTCCGAGGCGCCGCGCCACCAGCGTCGCATCGACATCCTCGACGAATTCGAGAAGACGCACATCGCGCCCGCCGTACCCGGCGCACCGGCATAACCCGTGCCAGAAGGGCACACCCTGCACCGCCTCGCGCGGCTGCATCAGAAGCGGTTCGGCCGCACTCCCGTCATCGTCAGCAGCCCGCAGGGCCGCTTCGAGGAGGCCGCGAAGGCCGTGAGCGGCCGCGTGCTGCGCAAGGCCGACGCGTACGGCAAGCACCTGTTCCACCACTACGACGGCGGTGCGGTGGTGCACGTCCACCTCGGCCTCTACGGGTCGTTCACCGAGCAACCGCTGCCCATGCCGTTGCCCGTCGGCATGGTCCGAATGCGGATGATCGGCACCGAGTACGGCACCGATCTGCGTGGGCCGACGACGTGCCAGGTGATCGACGAAGGCGGCGTCGACGACGTGATCGTGCGCCTCGGGCCGGACCCACTGCGACGCAACGCGGACCCCTCACCCGCGTGGAATCGAATCAGCAAGTCCCGCAGGATGATCGGCGCGTTGCTGATGGACCAGGCGGTGATCGCCGGGATCGGCAACGTCTACCGCAACGAACTGCTGTTCCGTCACGGCATCGATCCGCACCGGCCAGGAACGCACGTCAGCGCCGCCGAGTTCGACGACGCGTGGACCGATCTCGTCGAGTTGATGAACGTCGGTCTGCGCCGAGGCAAGATCATCGCCGTGCGGCCCGAGCACGACCACGGTGCTCCGTCGTACGGACCGGACCGGCCGCGCACCTACGTCTACCGGCGGGCGGGGGAGGCGTGCCGCGTGTGCGGCACGCCCATCCGCACCGAGGTGTTGGAGGCGCGCAACCTGTTCTGGTGTCCGACCTGCCAGACCTGAGGCGAGTTCAGACCCCCTTGGCGTAACGGGTCAGGAAGCCGACCGCCGAGACCGCGGCGATGACGCCGATCACGCCCCACAGCACCAGCGGGAAGACCAGTGACACGGGCGACCAGCCGACGCTGGAGAACGTCACTGCCATGTAGAACAGCCAGATCAGGCGGTAGGCGCACCAGAGCGCGGTGACGCTGCTGGCGATCCCGATCGCCAGGCTCTGGTTGCGGTCGACGCGGTTGATCTGTTCCTCGAGGCGCGCGGGCAGGATCTTCATTGCGGTGTTCCCTTCGTCTGTGCGCGCCCCTTTTGGCGTCGCCATTGCGGCAAGTACAGACGTTCGGTGCGGCTACCGATCCCAACAAGCGCGCCGCGGCCCCGCGCGGGGCGTGGCGTTTGCCTGTTAACCGGCTAATCGGTGATGATTGATGCGCGTAAATGACACGCCGACAACGGAAATGCTTGACGCGCGGTGGGCGGCGGGGTTGCACTTGTCTTATGACGAATCAGCATGAGCTGCGTCTAGAAGTCGGCACCGAAGTCCCGTGGGTATTGTCCGGGCCTGGCGCCGACAGGTACCTGTTGGTCAACGAATACCTCGGCTATCTCGCCGATCGGAACTATTCACCCCGAACCCTGCGTGCCTACGGTTACGACCTGCTCGCATTCTGCCGTTGGCTCGACACCGTCGACCTCGACCTAGCGTCGGTAACCACCGACACCGTGCTCGACTTCATGCGATATTGCCGCCAGACACCAATCGCGGGGCGACCGGCCAATGTGGTGTCGATGACGGGCAAGCGGCTCGACCGTTACGCTTCGACGACCATCAATCACCGTCTCGCTGCCCTGACGGGTCTGTTCACCTTCCGCACGCTATCTGAACCCGAGCTGCGCAATCCGATCCCCACGGGACGCGAGGCCCGCCGAGTCAGCGCCGAAGAACGCAACGGACTACTCGGACACCTGGTCCGGCCGCAACGACGATCAGCCCTACGCCTGCGCGAACCGCGCCGGCTGCCCAGGGCACTGAATCGCCGCGAAACCGCCGATCTGTTGTCGAGCCTACGAACATGGCGGGACCGATCCCTGGCAGGTCTGATGTTGTTGTCCGGGTTGCGATCCGGGGAACTACTCACTCTGAACGTCACCGACGTCGACATCGGTGCACGGTGGATTCGCGTGATGGGCAAAGGCGCCAAGGAACGCCGCGTTCCCCTCGATGTCGAGGTCGCGGGTCTGATCCAAACCTATCTGCTCACCGAGAGAGCCGAGTCGACGAGCACCCGATTGTTCCTCGTCGCCAAAGGACCGAACAGGGGCCAGCCGTTGACCGCGGCAGGGCTGCGCACCATCTTCCGATACCACCGCCTCAAATCAGGGGTGCTGGGGGGTCACCCGCACGCCCTGCGCCACACCTTCGGTACCGCGATGGCCGAGGCCGGGGTGGATCTGGCGGTGATGCAGGCACTACTCGGGCACGCCCACGTCGACACCACAGCCCGCTACATCCATTTGGCGCCAACATATGTCAAGGCGGAATTCGATGCTGCCCGCACACGATTACGCGCCCGCACCTGAGACGCCGGCGGACATTTATGCCGCCTACCTGGTGCACCTGCAACGACGGGACCGCGGCAACACCGCCTACACTCAAGCCGCCAGGTCGTTTTTGCGGCGCTGGCCTCAGGTCCAAACGTGGGCGGATATCCCACTGGACAAGCAGTTGGCGGCGAACTGCTCGACGCGGCCGTTCGTCACCTTCTTGATGGTCAGCAGACGGCTACGACCGGGCTATGACTACCTCGTATGCCGCAAACTCTGCAGCCTGTGGCACGAACTGACCGACAGTTGCCTGCAACCCGATCTCGATCAGTTCATGAC
>NZ_JACHGP010000012.1 GCF_014202335.1 Mycobacterium sp. AZCC_0083
CTACGGGATGGCACCGTCATCTGGACTTCACCGGCCGGCGAAAAGTACGTCACCCATCCTGGGAGTGCGTTGATCTTCCCCGGGCTGTGCGCCCCAACGGCACCGGTGACCGCCGAGGTGCAGACCGCTGAGTTCGTCGACAAGACCGCGAAGATGCCGAGACGGACCCGTACTCGTCGACAGTCGCAGGCTGCAACCATCGCCGCGGAACGACGGGCCAACCATCACTACCGCACCACACCCAGGCCACCGCCCTACATTCCCGACGAATACCTGTCCTACCTCGACACCTTCCCCGAGGACCGAGAGTCGATCCCACCACCGTTCTAGTCGCGCACCACGACGCCACCGACGTGCGGGTGATTCACGGCAGGGCCTCGATGACGCCGTGCCCGACGAAGGCGACGTCGCCGCCCACCTTCACCGTTTCGACATGGTTCGCGTTGCCTTCGGGTTGCACGCGCAAAGTGCTTGGGCGGCCGGTGTATTGGCCCTGATGCAGGGTGAACGTGTCGCCACCACGGACCAGCCCATGGCGTAGCCGGTAGGCGCCGATCGTGCCTGCGGCGCTACCCGTTGCGACGTCTTCGATGATGCCGTCGTTGTTCCAGTGCCGTACTTCAACGGCCGCTTCGTCGAGCAGGACGGCGAACTGAGCGCCAGCTCCCTGCACCAATTCCGTGATGTCATACGAGATTCGGGCCCGTGCCAGTGCGCCAGGTCGAACGGGGACGATTAGGTAGCGGAGGCCGGTGCTCACCACCTCCAGTGGCAGGTCGGGCGCGAGATCCTCGGCCGTGAGATTGAAGGCAGCGGCGACCCGCGCACCGTCGTCGACCAATCCCAGGAACTCCGGCGCGCCCTGATCGAGCACACCCGAATAGCCCTCAGCCGTGACGTCCGTGGCGATTTCGACTGTCTTGCCGGGCAACTGGAACTGCCAACTTTGGGCGCCGCCAAGTCCGGACCGCTCGTGCAGGACGGCCGCCGCTCCGATGATCGGGTGTCCGGCGAAGGGCAATTCGTCGAACAGATCGAAGATCCTGGCGCGGATGGTTCCCGGCTGATCCGTCGGCTCGAGAAAGATCGCTTCGAAGTGCCGCATCTCCTGCGTGATGCGCAGCATCTGCTCAGAACTCAGGCCCCGAGCGTCGGGAAACACCGGCAGGCTGTTGCCGCCGAATGGCAATTGACTGAAGACGTCGACATGGCTGTAGCCGATCTTCCCCATGACGCCGGTACCGGACGCCTAGCTGTACGGCGCGGGCGGCGGCGGGGGTGGCGGCTCGAGCGGTTCCGATGGTGCGAACCCCCAATTGTCGGGGTTCTTCGCGGAGTACACGACGGGCATCAACTGGCCCATCGTCGGCCATGCAGTCACGGGGACGACCATCCGTTGATAGACCACGTGCTCGTTCACGGTGGGTCCGTTGATGACGCCGCTGATGGTGACGAACTGTTCGCCGTCGGCGTCGGGGCGTGGGCTGACGCCGGTGACCAGCAGGGTGCCGTGCATCACCTCGTTGCCTGGGCGACCGCGTGGACCGCCCTTTCGGATCCGTGGCACCACGATCAATGCGATGGCTCCGAGCAACAGCAACAGCACAGCGAATTCCCACACATCGACCATGGTAGGACTGCAGCCATGAGCTCAATCGCCGACGACGTCACTCTCGCGCTGCAGCTGGCCGACCGCGCCGATGCGTTGACCCTCGACCGGTTCGGTGCACTGGACCTCAGGATCGAGACCAAACCCGATCTGACCCCGGTGACGGATGCCGACCGATCAGTCGAGGAACTGCTCCGCGGCGTGCTCGCCGAACACCGTCCGGACGACGCGGTCCTCGGCGAGGAGTACGGCGGCACCGCGATCTTCGAGGGCAGGCAGTGGGTCCTGGATCCGATCGACGGGACCAAGAACTTCGTCCGCGGGGTGCCGGTGTGGTCGACGCTGATCGCGCTGCTGCAGGACGGCGTGCCGGTGGTCGGCGTGGTGAGCGCGCCTGCGATGGCACGGCGGTGGTGGGCGGGCACCGGCCAGGGTGCCTTCACGTCGTTCCGCGGCGGCGCCCCGCGCGCCATCTCGGTGTCCGGTGTGGGCGACATCGAGTCGGCCAGCCTGTCGTTCTCCGACCTCACCACCGGCTGGGGCGATCGGCGGGCGAACTTCATCGACCTCACCGACGCCGTGTGGCGGGTGCGCGGTTACGGCGACTTCTGGTCGTACTGCCTGGTGGCCGAGGGTGCGGTGGACATCGCCGTCGAGCCGGAGGTGAAGCTGTGGGACCTGGCGCCGCTTGACGTGTTGGTGCGCGAAGCGGGTGGGTCGTTCACCACCCTCGACGGCACGTCGGGCCCACACACCGGCAGCGCGGTGGCGACCAACGGCCTGTTGCACGATCAGGTGCTGGCCAGGCTTTCTCCGGTGTGACCCGCCTAACAGGATCTCCCAACCTTACTCCGGAGTAAGATACGGCCATCGGCACTCCCCAACGACGCGAGGCTGCACACATGACCAACACCCTGCCGGCCAAGAACGGCACGAATCAGCGCCCCAAGCGCTCCGGATCCGAGAGCGCGGTTGGCCTGCAACGGCACAAGCGGTCGGCGACCGACATCGGGCTGGCGCTCATCACACCCCTGCTGGGTCAGGAGTTCCTGGACAGGCACGGGCTGCGCGACCCGCTAAACCGTGGACTGCGCTACGGCGTCAAGCAGGCATTCACCGCGCTCGGCGCGTCCACCCGTCAGTTCAAGCGAGTGCAGAGCCTTGGCAAGCCGCCGACGCGTCTGCGTCCGAGTGGCGCCGACTACTTCGATCTGAACCCCGACGAGGACCAGAAGCTGATCCTCGAGACGGTCAGTGAGTTCGCCGAGGAGATCCTGCGACCCGCCGCGTACGACGCCGACGATGCCGCCGCCCACCCGGCGGACCTGATCGCCAAGGCCGCCGAACTCGGCATCACCGCGATCAACATCCCCGAGGACTTCGACGGCATCGCCGCTCACCGCAGCACGGTGACCAACGCCTTGGTGGCCGAGGCGCTGGCCTACGGCGACATGGGCCTGGCCCTTCCGATCCTGGCCCCCGGCGGGGTCGCGTCGGCCCTCACCCACTGGGGCAGCTCCGGCCAGCAGGCCACCTACCTGTCCGAGTTCGCAGGCGAGAACGTCCCGCAGGCGTGCGTCGTGATTGCCGAACCTCACGCGCTCTTCGACCCGACCGCGCTGAAGACCACCGCGGTGCGCACACCGAGCGGCTACCGGCTCACCGGCGTCAAGTCGCTGGTGCCCGCCGCAGCCGACGCCGAACTGTTCGTCGTCGCCGCGCAGCTCAACGGGAAACCGGCATTGTTCATCGTCGAAGCCGAAACCGCCGGGCTGACGGTCACGCCCGACCCCAGCATGGGCATCCGCGCCGCGGCACTCGGCCGAATTCAGCTCGACAACGTCGCGGTGCCGCTGGAGAACCGCCTCGGCGAGGACGGCGCGGGTGACAGCGACTACTCGGAAGCGATCGCGCTGGCCCGATTGGGTTGGGCCGCACTGGCCGTCGGCACCTCGCACGCGGTGCTCGACTACGTCATCCCCTACGTCAAGGAGCGCGAGGCATTCGGCGAGCCGATCGCCCGCAGGCAGTCGGTGGCGTTCATGTGCGCCAACATCGCGATCGAACTGGACGGACTGCGGCTGATCACCTGGCGCGGCGCCGCCCGCGCCGAGCAGGGACTGTCGTTCGCGCGGGAAGCTGCTCTGGCCAAGCGGTTCGCCACCGACAAGGGCATGCAGATCGGACTGGACGGCGTGCAGTTGCTTGGCGGTCACGGCTTCACCAAGGAACACCCGGTCGAGCGCTGGTACCGCGATCTGCGGGCACTCGGCGTCGCCGAAGGTGTCGTCGTCCTCTAGCGGTCCTGCCGATCGAGAAACGGAAAACCTGACATGGCAATAAATCTGGAACTGCCCAAGAAACTGCAAGCCGTCATGGAGAAGGGTCATCAGGGTGCCGCCGAGATGCTGCGCCCGATCTCCCGCAAGTACGACCTGAAGGAACACGCCTACCCGGTCGAACTGGACACCCTGGCCAACCTCTTCGAGGGCATCTCCGAAGCCAACGTCTTCGCACTCGCCGGCGCCGAGGCGTTTCGCGACGCCGAGGCACAGAAGGGAAACATCAACGGCGGCAACATGTCCGCGGTGCTCAACGCGCTCGAGGTCAGCTGGGGTGACGTCGCGCTGGTGTTGTCGATCCCCTTCCAGGGCCTTGGCAACGCCGCGCTCTCCGGCGTCGCGACCGACGAGCAACTCGAGCGGCTCGGCAAGGTGTGGGCGGCGATGGCCATCACCGAACCCGGCTTCGGCTCCGACTCCGCCGCCGTGTCGACGACCGCCAAGCTCGACGGCGACGAGTACGTGATCAACGGCGAGAAGATCTTCGTGACCGCGGGTTCGCGGGCCAGCCACATCGTGGTGTGGGCAACGCTGGACAAGTCGCTTGGCCGCGCGGCGATCAAGTCGTTCATCGTGCCGCGCGAGCACCCCGGCGTGACGGTCGAACGACTCGAGCACAAGCTGGGCATCAAGGCATCCGACACCGCGGTGATCCGTTTCGACAACGCCCGCATCCCGAAGGAGAACCTGCTGGGCAACCCGGATGTCAACGTCGACAAGGGTTTTGGCGGCGTCATGGAGACGTTCGACAACACCCGCCCGATCGTCGCGGCGATGGCCGTCGGCATCGCGAGGGCCTCGTTGGAGGAGCTGCGCAAGATCCTCACCGACGCAGGCATCGAGATCTCCTACGACAAGCCGGCCCACGCTCAGAGCGCTCCCGCCGCGGAATTCCTGCGGATGGAGGCCGACTGGGAGGCGGGCTACCTGCTGACCGTCCGTTCGGCGTGGCAGGCAGACAACAAGATCCCCAACTCCAAGGAAGCCTCGATGGGCAAGGCCAAGTCGGCCCGAGTCGCCAGCGACATCACCCTCAAGGCCGTCGAATTGGCAGGCACCACCGGCTATTCCGAGGAGACCCTTCTGGAGAAGTGGGCACGCGACTCCAAGATTCTCGACATCTTCGAGGGCACCCAACAGATCCAGCAGCTCGTCGTCGCACGCAGGCTGCTTGGCCTGTCGTCGTCCGAGCTCAAGTAGCGGGACCTTCCGATACGGGCCATCGGCGGCTCGCGACGGTGAGATTAGGATTCCGGCATGGCTGAGATAACCGCCCTGGTCGCGCACCAAGACGCTGAGAAGGGCGTCTTGCTCCTACAGGAGATCGTCGACGACTCCACACTGCCCGAGGGCGACGTCACGATCGCGGTCGACTACTCGTCGGTCAACTTCAAGGACGGATTGGCGGTGACCGCGGGCGGCGGTGTCGCGCGCAGCTACCCGCTGATTCCCGGCATCGACGTCGCAGGCACGGTGTCGTCGAGCACCAACCCGGACTTCGCCGTCGGCGACCCGGTGGTGGCGCACGGCTACGACATCGGCACCGGCCGCGCAGGCGGCTACGCCGATACCGCCCGCTACCCCGCCGACATGGTGGTCAAGCTCGACAACCTGACCACGGCGCAGGCCGCGGCGATCGGGACCGCGGGCTTCACGGCGGCGATGAGCGTCGAAGCGATTCGCGCGCATGGCATCACACCCGACGACGGACCGATTCTGGTGACGGGTGCCAGCGGCGGAGTCGGCAGCGTCAGCGTCGACCTGCTTGCCGCGGCAGGGTTCCACGTCGTCGCATCGACGGGCAAGACCGCCGCCCACGAACTCCTCGAACAACTGGGCGCCGCAGAGATCATCGGCCGTCTCCCCGAGGAGGGTGAGAAGGTCCGCGTGCTCGGCAAGGCGAAATGGGCCGCCGTCGTGGACTGCGTCGGCGGTCAGACGCTGGCCTACGCCCTCAGCACGCTGAAGTACCGGGGCCTGGCTGCGGCGTCGGGATTGGCGGGCGCCGCGGACCTGCCGACCACCGTGCACCCGTTCATCCTGCGCGGGGCCACGCTCGCGGGCATCGACTCGGTCCTGGTGCCCATCGCCGAGCGCCGCGCCCTCTGGGCGCGGATCGGCACCGACCTGACTCCCCCGCACCTTGATCTGCTCACCCGCGAGATTCCCGTGTCCGAGGTGCCCGAGACGCTGCCCTCGATCGTCAAGGGCGGCGTCACCGGCCGCATCCGGGTGAAGGTGGCAGGCGGGTTCTGACCGTCAGTCCGGGTGGCTGAACGGCCGAAGCACGTCGGCCGCCAGCGTCGCCGTGTCCAGCTCCCAACATCTGGCGAGCAGCTCGTTGGCCGCATGAACACCGATGCGCGGCACGGCAATCGAGCGCAGCTTGGCGGCGAGGTCGTCATCCGAGAGCGGGTTGTCGGGGGTACCGCGGTTGGCCTCGACGACGTGGTCGACGGTCGTGCCGTCTCGCATGGTGATCCGCACCCGGGCACCGCGTTTGCCGACGGTGTCGTCGGGGATGACGGTGACAGCGTCGCGCAACCTGACCACCTCGGGGTCATCGACGGCCAACGCGCTGAAGCTGTCCAGGCCCAGGTAGCCCGTGTGCAGCGCAAATGCCACGCAATGCGCGGCGGAGAAGCGAGCCTCCGAACCTGGTTGAGGGTGCGTCCTGCCGGTCACCGATGCGGCGAACGGCAACATCCGAACCTCCACCGACTGGACGGCATCGCGCCTGAAGCCGGGGTCCTTGGTCAGCGCGACGGCGGCGTCGATCGCAGGATGCAGCAGCGACGCATTCGGATAGAGCTTGTGACCGTTGGACGACACCGCCCACTCGTCGCCAAGCGATGAGACCAGAATCGCCGGCTGCGGATCGCGGGAGATGACCGACAGCAGTCCCCGCTCCCCTTCGAGTGCGGTGTCGCGCGCCGTCATCCCCCGTTCGGCCATCAGAGCGGTCAACACACCGGCCATCGCCGCGCGGCCAGGCTGCAGTGCCTTGGCGTCGGTGCCGTAGATCTCGCGGATCCCCGACGCCTGCGCAGCCGCCATGCCAAGCGCATTGGCGGTCGCCGCCCCTGATAACCCGACGGCGCGCGCACCTGCCGCCGCCGACGCCAGGTGGCCCGCCGTGCCGGTCACCTGCCAGGCGCTCTCGAAGTGCGTGATGCCCGCCGCCCTTGCGACGCGAGCGCCCACCTCGAACCCGGCCAGATAGCTCGCCAGCGCCTGTGCGCCCGTCATGCGGCGCATCTCGGCGATCGCCATCACCGTCGGCCAGACGCACGCCCCCAGGTGCACCGTGGTCTCCGACGGGTTGTACACGTCGTCGAAGTCCAGCGCGTGGGCAGCGTATCCGTTCGCCAGCGCCGCGAAAGGGCCGCTGGTGCGTTGGCTGGATCCGACGATCGTGGCCACCGGCTCCGATGAGACCGAGGCGATCACGTCGCGCAACTTGGCCGACGCCGGCTCCGTCGAGCCCGCGAGCACCGCGGCCAACCAGTCCACCAGTGAGCGCTTCGCCCGATGCACCACGTCGGGGGGCGGACCCGGAACGGTCAGCGACGCGGCGAAGTCGGCCAACGACCTTGTCTTGGTGGGGTTTTCGTGTAGATCGGTCACGGGTTCTTGACCATTCCCGCGACGAGTGGCTTGGTGGCGTCGCTGAACTCCCTGATCTGCGTGGTCAGTTCGTCCCCCGTGACGAACTCCGGGACCAGGCCTTCGCTCTTCAGATACTGCTTCCAGCCGTCGGTTGCGGTGACCTTGGAGAAGAAGTCCTGATAGAACTTCAGGGCTTCGGGCGCCATCTTCGGTGGGCCTGCGATGCCCCGGAACTGGAGGTGATCGGGGAACTCGCCGAGGTCGACCTTCTGCTCGGCGATTGTCGGGACGTTCGGGAAGCCATCGATGCGCTTGTCGGCGAACACCCCGATGAGCTTGAGTTTGCCTGCCTCGATCTGATCGGCGAAGTCCGGAAGGGCTCCGATGTCGATCTGCGCGTCACCACGCAGCAGCGCGGTGATGCGCGGCGCACCGTCATCGAAGGAGAGGTACTTCCACTTGGTGCCCGAAGTCTTCTCGATCTCGAGGGCGACGAGGTTGTCCACCGAGTGGGGTGAGCCTCCGGTCTGCACCATCTCTCCTGGGTTGGCCTTGGCGGCTGCGAGGAACTCGGTCAGCGTGTTGAACGGCGCGTCGGCAGGCGCGGCGATCACCTGGATTTCGTCGGCCAACATGACGATCGGGGTCAGGTCGGCCATCGTTGCAGGCGCCGACGCCGTGGCCTGTCCGGCAATGATCCACTTCGAGGTGAACGCCGAAATGAAGTTGCTGTCACCGGGTTTGCCCTTGAGGAACGCCATGGCGCCAAGGCCGCCGCCCTCGGGTTTGGCCACCACGGGCCAGTTGTCCGTAAGGACCTTCTCGTCGCGGGCGATCTTGATGATCTCGCGGGCGAACAGATCACTCCCCCCGCCCGGTCCGGTGTCCACGATGAACTGCACGTTGTTCGGCGTGCCACCCGTGCCTGCGGCATTCGTCGAATTGCAGGCAGACAGGCCTGCGACGAGCGCGACCGTCGCAGCCGCCACTCCGAGGGACCTCATCGTCGTCTTCATGGCTGTGTGTTCACCTTTCGTGGTTGCGGTTCGGTTGGGAGGAGGGGTTCGGGATCGATGTCACTCTTGGTCGGCATCTGTCCGCCTGGCTTGCGCCTGGTGTAGATGGCCAGAACCACGACGATGGCCGCGAGGCCGAGGACGATCGCCGATATCGGCCGCTCGACGAAGATCAGCAGATCGTTGTCGGACAGAATCAACGACTGGCGAATCGCGTTCTCCGCCTGCGGCCCAAGGACGAACGCCATCAGCAGCGGTGTCGGTGGAATGGATAGTTTGCGGAAGCCGTATCCGAGGGCGCTGAAGAAGATCAGCATGTAGATGTCGAACATCGAACCGCGCACGCTGTATGCGCCCACGACCGACAGCACCAGGATGCACGGATAGAGCACCCAGTACGGAATCTTGAGCAGCCGCACCCATATCGGAATCATCGGGAGGTTGAGCACGATGAGCGCGAAGTTGCCAAGATAGAGGCTGGCGATCACTGGCCAGACTATTTCCGGGTTCGTCTCGAACAGCCGTGGGCCGGGCTGGATTCCGAACAGCAGCAGGGCGGCCAGCATGACCGACGTACTTGCACTGCCCGGCAATCCCAGCGAAAGTAGCGGCACCATCGCGCCGCCGACCTCGGAGTTGTTGGCGGCCTCGGGTGCGGCGACGCCCTCCATGGCGCCCTTGCCGAACTTCTCCGGCCGCCGCGACATGTTCTTCTGCAGCGTGTAGGCCACGAACGAAGCGATGGTCGAGCCGCCGCCCGGCACCGACCCGACCAGGAAGCCGGTGATCGATCCCTGCGCGATGGCGCCGCGGCACTCCTTGAGGTCCTGCATGGTGGGCAACAGGTTCCGGATGCCCTTCGGGATGGTCAGCAGCGACTTGCCCCGCACCTGCTCGACGTTGACCAGCACCTCGGCCACCGCGAACATCCCAAGCGTCAGGACGAGGAACTCGACCCCGTCGAACAGGTTGATGTTGCCGAAGGTGAATCGTTGTGTGCCGCTGAACAAGTCGACGCCCACGGTGGACAGCAACAGGCCGACGGTCATCGAGATGAAGCCCTTGATCGGCGACTTGCCGGTGACGGTGATGACCAGCAGCAGACCGAACACCATCAGGGCGGCGAACTCGGGTGGCCCGAATGCGACGGCGAACTTCGCGATGATCGGGGCGAGGAAGGTCAGCGCGATCACACCCAAGGTGCTTGCGATGAATCCGGAGATTGCCGACATGCCCATCGCTGGCCCGGCCCTGCCCTGCCGGGCTAGTTGATGACCGTCGTAACACAGCACCACCGAAGACGTTTCGGTCGGAATGTTGAGCAGGATCGCCGTCGTCGAACCCGCGAACTTGGCGCCGTGATAGAGGCCGGCCATCATGATCAGGCCGGTCGTCGGTGGCAGTTTCAGCGTGAGCGGCAAGAGCACGGCCAGCACGGCGGCGGGGTTGCCGAGTCCTGGCAGAATGCCGACGACGGTGCCGAGAGTGACGCCGATGAGTACCCACATGAGGTTCTGCGGGGTCAGCGCCGAACCAAGACCCTCGACGAGGTTCTCCAGTGCGTTCATGTCTTCCTTGGGCTCGGTCTCGAAATGACTTCGTGCAGTTGCGGTTACGCAGGGAGCAATGGACCGTTGGGCAGCGGAATGCTGAAGGCATGGGCGAACAGCATGTACGTTGCGACCGGGATGAGCAGGGCGGCGACGAAGCTGCGGAAGTCTCGGCGACGCTCGATGCCGTAGAGCACGACGAGTGCCAGCAGCACCATCGCTGGCACGTATCCGACGACCGCGACCAGCGGTGCGATCACGCCGAACGCGACCAGCACCGCGAACGCGCGGACGCGGCCGCCGCGGGTGGGTCCCGGCTCGTCGGTGCCTGCTTCATCGTCGGCGGCCGGCTCGTCGCGCTCCCGTAGCGCCATTCCGGCCAGCGTCAGACCGAGCGCGGTCAACAGGCCGGAGAGGATCTTCGGGAAGAAGCCGGGTCCCGGCACGTGACTGTCGCCGAACATCGCGAGCCCGTTGGCGTCCCAGAACGCCAGCGCGCCAACCACGGTGGTCACCAAGCCGGTCAAGAGGTCGAGCCGACGCATTCGCAGGCCCTCCGTTCAAGGCTGTGGGTTTCTTTCAGTCAGACATCATTTCTGTCAGACAGAATCGATGTGACGTATGTAACTCTCACCTCGGACGCAGCGTCAAGGGTTCTGCAGAAGGTTTCTTGACAGCAGACACTCAGGCCGTCAGCACCTGAGTTTCGCGGCGCGCTCCAGCAGAATGGACGCGATTTCGGCGCGCTTCTCGCGGCTCAACCTGACCGTCGGGACGGCAACGGCGACGGCGGCCACCGAGCTCCCCGCCGCATCACGCAACGCGACGGCGACCGACCCGACGCCCTCCTCGCTCTCCTCGAAGTTCGTCGCATAGCCGTTGGCTCGCACCTCCTCGAGCGCCGTCATCAAGGCAGGCAGGGACGATAGCGAATGTTCGGTCTGAGGCGCCAGCGTGGCCGGATCGGCGTACATCGCCCGCAGGCGGTCATCGGAGAGCCCGGCCAGCAGCACCTTTCCGCCCGAAGTGCAGTGCGCGTGCAGCAGGCTGCCGGTGCGAGGGGCGACCCTCAGGGCACGGCTGCCCTCGGCGGCGTCGACGTAGCGCACCCGCGTCCCCTCCAGCGTCATCAGATGCACGGTCTCGTTGAATCGCTCGACGAGTTCGACCAGCAGTGGGCGTGCCTTGACCCGGACATCGCTGCGCTCGACGACCGCCAACCCGATCTCCAGGAGCGTCGGGCCGGGCCGATAAGTCCTCGACTGTGGATCCTGCTGGACGAAACCGTGGTGGATCAGCATGGCCAACAGTCGGTGGGCGGTCGAGTGAGCGACACCCAGGTAGCTGCACGCATCGGTGAGCCGTAGCGAGTCCCGGTCGTTGAACAACCGGACGAGTCGCAAGGCGTTGTCGACCGACGTGATCGGGTAGGCCGGCTCCGCGCCGTCTTCGGAGACCGGATATGTCTGCATGAAAGAAATGTTGTCGGCAGAGTGGAAGTTTGTCCAGTACATCCGGCTGAGCACGGCAAATGACTCTTGACATGTTCCGTAGAGCGGACTTAGCTTCTGTTTTGCAGACAGACCGTCTGACTAGCAGAAGATTTCAGGAGGATTGATGCGCATCCGCCATCTGGGGATCGTGACGGACGATCTCGAACGGTCGGCCGAGTTCTACGAGAAGGTGTTCGGCTTCAAGCGCCTCGGTGACATCCGCACCCCCGGCCACTACCCGGGCAAGGCCATCGACCTGTCCGACGGCGAAGTCAACTACTCGCTGCTGTGCCCGGACGAGCGGGTGGAGACCTCGCACTGGACTCAGGGCACATTGGGCCCCAACCACATCGGCGTCGAGATCGAGGACACCGCACACGCCGCGGAGGCCCTCAAGGGCTATGGCATCGAGATCTACGGCGAGGACAAGGAACAGTGGCCGCCGCGGTTCTTCAAGTTCAAGGACCTCGACGGCGTCGAAGTGGACGTCGCTACTCCCGACCGCAGCTGGAAGTTCTGACGAGAGAAGCACATTCGGTGGCCGGAGCGAATTCCGATTCCCGGGAAGACCGCTCCGGCCACGAATGGCCCAACGTCCTACTCGGATTCTTGCGGATCGGCGCACTGGCGTTCGGCGGAGGCAGCGCCACCATCGTCGCGATGCGCGAGCTCGCCCTGCGCAGGAGATGGCTCACCGACGAGGAGTTCCTCGAGACCGTGGTGCTGAGCCGGGTCACGCCCGGCATCACCATCCTGGCGCAGACCATCTTGATCGGCCGCAAGGTCGACGGTGTGCGCGGCATCGTCGCCGCCGTCGTCGGCATGCTGTTGCCATCCGTCACCATCACCATCTTGCTGGCGCGGCTCTACGTCTCGGTGCGCGACCAAACGTGGTCGCAGCGGCCGTTGGAGATGATCGCCGCGCTCGCCGCGGGTTTCGCGGTCGCGTTGGCCCTGCTCCTCCTCAAGGACACGCTGTCCGTCGACTGGCACTGGCGCGGCCCTGCGGGGTTCCTCTGCTACGTCGCCCTTGGCGCGGTGGCGCCCAATCCGCTCCTGCTGCTCGTCGCGGCCGTCGCGGCCGGTCTGCTGGCCCCGTGGTGCTTCGTACCTCGCGACGCCCAAGAAGAAGACTCAGATGCCCCTTAGCCATTTGTTCCTGATCATCCTGATCGCCAGCACGTTCAGCTTCGGCGGACTGGGCTCGCTGCCCGTGCTGCAGAGTCAACTGGCCGCCAACGGGGTGTCGCCGGACGCCGTCGTCCTGCCGGCGCTGGCCGTCGGCAACATCAGCCCCGGCCCGAACGGCCTGTACCTCGTCGCCGCGAGCTACTTCATGGGTGGCATCAAGGGCAGCCTGATCGCCTGCCTGGCGGTGGCGATTCCACCGTTCCTGGTGATCCCCGTCGAGCGCGCCAAGCGGCGCCTCATCCATCTGCCCCGGTTTCGCGCGATGCTGCGGTCGTTGGCGTTGGCCGTCGTGGCACTGCTCGTCGTCACCGACTGGTCACTCATCACGCACGCCGCGGCGAACGGTCCGCGCAGCATCACCGTCATGGTGGTGGGCGCCCTGGCGCTGCTGCTGCGCGTGCCGCCGCTGCTCGGCGTGTTGGCCGCCATCGGCGTCGGGATCAGATGGTGACCGTTGAAACGAACAACGCCGCTGCTCGGCGTGAACCGAGCAGCGGCGTTGAACTCAGACGTTGAGCGCTGTTAGCCGAGCACCCGCTGCAGGTCGGGCTTCATCTGCTGGAGCTGCTGGCCCCAGTAGGCCCAGGTGTGCGTACCGGCGTCCGGGAAGTTGAAGACCCCGTTCTTGCCACCAGCTGCGATGTACTCATCCTGGAACGTGCGGTTGGTGCGGATCGTCAGGCCCTCGAGGAACTTGGCAGGCACGTCGCCGCCACCCAGCTCGTTGGGCTGGCCGTTACCGCAGTACACCCAGAGGCGCGTGTTGTTGGCCACCAGTGCCGGAATCTGCACCATCGGGTCGTTGCGCTTCCAGCCACTGTTCGGATCTTCCGTGGCACCCCACATGTCGTTGGCCTTGAAACCACCGGCGTCACCCATCGACATGTTGATCAGGAAGGGCCACGAACCCTCGGACGGGTTCAGGAAGCCCGACAGCGAGGCTGCGTAGACGAACTGCTGCGGGTGGTAGACCGACAGGATCATCGATGCCGAACCGGCCATCGACAGACCAACCGCCGCGCTGCCGGTCGGCTTGACCTGCTTCTCCGAGTTGAGGTAGCCCGGCAGCTCCGAGGTCAGGAACGTCTCCCACTTGTAGGTGATGGGAGGGCCGGCGTTGTTGCGCGCAGGCGAGTACCAGTCAGCGTAGAAGCTGGACTGGCCGCCAACCGGCATGACGACCGACAGTCCGGAGTCGAGGTACCACTCGAACGCGGCCGTCTCGATGTCCCAGCCGTTGAAGTCGTCGCGGGCACGCAGACCGTCGAGCAGGTACACCGCAGGCGAGCCTGCGCCACCGCTCTGGAACTGGACCTTGATGTCCTTGCCCATGGACGGCGACGGCACCATCAGATACTCGACTGGCAGACCAGGACGCGAGAACGCCCCCGCAGTCGCGCCGCCTCCAACCAGCCCGATCATGCCGGGTAGCAGGAGCGCCGCCATGGTCGCACCAAAGAACCGGCGCGCCCATCGGCCACGAATTCTGTCAACGAACATCAATGAAATCCATTCAGTTTGCGATTGCCGCGTTACTCGTTCCACACCCACGGTCAGATGACCGCCCAAGCGGCCCTCGGTCTCGCAACCGGAGCCGCGCCTGCCCAACCTTGGACAGACCAGAGAGTTTAGTTGTAGGTGGCAGTAAAACATGTGGCCAGTAAGTCGACCAACCCCAGGCAGAGGTTTGACGCCCTAACGGAATGGTGACGTGACCGTCAGCCGAGCCAGTGGCGACGACCGTAGGCTGCCGCTCATGGTGAGTACGCGCGACTCCGCTGGCAACAGATTGTCGGTGGATGACTGGATCCAGGCCGGTTACGCAATCCTTGCCGCCGAAGGCATGAAGGCACTGAAGATCGACCGGTTGTGCGCGCAGCTCGGCGTCACCAAGGGCAGCTTCTACTGGCACTTCGACGGCATTCCCAGCTATCGCACAGCACTCGTCCAGGCTTGGGGGGAATTGCGCGACGAGGACCGTCGACACATCGACGAGATGGGCGGCGTGCCGCCGCGTGAACGTCTGTCGACAATGATGGCCTCGTTGGTCAGCCCGCGACACTGGACCCTCGAGCGCGCGATGCGGGAATGGGCCCGCTCCGACGAGTCGGTGGCCGCCAGCGTGCGGGCGGCTGACCGCCTGCTGCTGCGGGCGGTGCGGCAGGCGTTCCTGGATTACGGATTCGTCGCCGAGGAAGCCGATCTGCGGGCCAGAGCCACCTTCGCGGCGGGAATCGGCTTCCTGCATCTGTCCGGCGCCGTACCTGGCGACCAGGACGCCGCTGACGCCGAACGGTTTCTGCAGCTGATGCTCGCGAGGTAACCCGAGTTCCATACTAAAAAGTATGGTAACTTCCGGCGCATGCCGACCCTCGATGCGACGTACGGAATCACCGACGCGTTCGTCGGCCGACTCGCCGACCGCGCGCGACACGCCGAAGACCTCCGACGCCTGCCCGATGCGACCGTTGCCGACCTCGCCGTGTCGGGTTTCACCGATCTACTGGTGCCCAAGCGCTACGGCGGCCTGCAGGCTGACTTTCCCGCGATCCTCGACCCGGTGCGACGAATGGCGGCAGGCTGCACCTCCAGTGCGTGGACCATCGGGTTCTACGCATTGCACAACTGGATGCTGGCGCTGTTCGGCGAACGCGCCCAGGAGGAGGCGTTCGCCACCCGGCCGTTCCTGGCGCCAGCACCGCTGGCCCCGACCGGCCGGGGTCTGCCCGTTACGGGCGGGATCAGGCTCAGTGGCCGCTGGTCGTGGGCGACCGGCGTGATGGACGGCAACTGGATCATCGTCGGATGTCTGTGCGAATCCCCTGACGAGCCAGCTGGCATCTACCCCGCGCTGGCGCTGCTGCCCATGACCGACATCACCATCGGGGACGTCTGGCACACCGACGGCATGCGCGCCACCGGATCCAATGACGTGGTCATCGCCGACGTGTTCGTCCCCGAGTACCGCCTGGTGCGAGTGACCGACATCTACGGCGGCACCGCGCCGGGTGCGGAGCTGCATGACTGTCCGACGTACCGCTGGCCGATGGTGCCCGCACTTGGGCTGCTGGCGGCCATGCCAGCGCTCGGCAGCGCCGAGCGCGTGACCGAGCTGTACGCAGATCGGCTGGCACAGCGGGTGCTGGCCTACGAGGGCGTCATTCAGAAGGACAAACCCATCGCCCAAGCCCACCTGGGCCAGGCCCGGGTGCGCCTGCGCGCCTTGCGGGGTCTGCTCGCCGACACCGTTGGCGAGATCGAGACCATCCTCGCCACCGGTGATCCGGTGCCCCGCCCGGTACGCGGCGACGCCCGCCTAGCCGCGGCACACATCGTGCACGAGTCGCGAGCGGTCATCGCCGCGCTAACGGAGGCATCCGGCGCGAGCGCGCACTTCCTGGATAGCCCGCTGCAACGTTTCAAGCGCGACGTCGACGTCATCTCGGGCCACGTCGTGTTCGACTACGACACCAGCCGGGAACTGGCGGGGGCGTTGACGCTGGGCATGAAGATCCCGCGCACGGCGATGGTGTGAAATGAACTATGTGCTCGAGACGATCGGCCGCAAATCTGGAGAACCCCGTCGCACGCCGTTGGGCGGCAAGCTCGTCGACGGCCAGTTCTGGTTCGTCTCGGAGTTCGGCGAGCAGTCCCAGTACGTTCGCAACATCCAAGCGGATCCGCGTGTGCGGGTGCGGCTGCGCGGACGGTGGCGCACTGGCACGGCGCATCTGATGCCCGATGCCGATCCGCACGCGCGCCTTCGAGACCTGCCGCAGTTCAACAGCTTCGGCGTCCGGACGTTCGGCAACAACCTGCTGACCGTGCGCGTCGACCTGGACCGCTGAAGCCGCGGAAGAAGACACCCGCGAAGGCCTGGAACGGCTCTTGCAACGCGCCCGAAATAAAAGTAACGTCAGTTTTAGTTCTGTATGTCATTCCTGCCGCACACCATCGGAGACAGCCATGGAATCGTTCATCCATCTGCGCAAGGGCACGACGCCGAAGCGACTCCACGCCGACCTCGACGGGCTCAAGGACGACGAGCTGGGCCGCGGCGGGTTCACCGGGCGCACCGCGAACATGTACCGGCGCAACGACCCCACGGCCTACCGGGTCACCGGTCCCCTGCGCCCCATCGACGTGCTGTCCAGCGAGTTGAAGCCCAGTGACGCCACCGATGCGCACGGCGGCCCTCTGCTGATGTTCTCCAACGCCGACTGCCAGGTGCTGCTGTCACGGCGCACCGAGCCGATGCCGTTGTTCGTGCGGTACGTCGACGGCGACCTGCTGACGTTCGTGCACGAGGGCTCAGGCCTGCTGGAGACCGAGTTCGGGCCACTGCGCTACCGCGCGGGCGACTGGGTGTACATCCCGAAGGCGTGCACCTTCAGGCAAGTACCCGACGATCAGTCGACCTGGCTGATGATCCAGGCCACCGACGAGTTCCGAGTGCCGCCGCCCGGTTCACTGGGCAGGCACTTCCCGTTCGATCCGTCGCAGGCCGTCATCCCCGAACCGGCACCCATCGATGACGATGGCCGTGACGAATACGAGGTGCGCCTCGTCCACGAGGGTGGCCCGACAACGCTTCACTACCAACACAACCCGCTCGACGTCGAAGGCTGGCGCGGCGACAACTTCCCGTTCACGTTCAACATCGCCGACTACAACGTCGTCACCTCGGACAGCGTCCACCTGCCACCGACCGTGCACCTCTTCATGCAGGCCACCGGCGTGTACGTGATGAACTTCCTGCCCAAGCGCGCCGAGGCGGTGGCGGGCACCGAACGCACGCCCTGGTATCACCGCAACGTCGACTACGACGAGATCGCGTTCTTCCACGGCGGATCGCTGTACGGAATTCCGATGCCACCCGGGCTGGTATCCCATGCGCCGCAAGGAGTTCACCACGGGGCACCGGAGAAGGCGCGCGAGCGGGCCAGGCGCAAGTTCGACGACTACTCTCACGTGGACTGGTCGGTGATCGCCATCGACACCAGGCGCCGGCTCGTGCCGTCCGCCGAGGTTCTCGCCAACGATCTGGGGCAGCACTCGTGACCACGACCGCCTCCCAGCCCGTCAAGTTCGACTACGAGCGGATTCCTTATCTGGTTGCCTACCAGAACACTTCGGGTGTGCGCGACGTCTACGGCGGCATCGCCGAGCTGGTCGTGCTGGAGAGCTATCTGCTGAAGCCGAAGTCCAAACCCTCAAATACGGTGCTCGTATTCATGCACCCGATCGGGGGTGGCGCCTACCTGCCCATGATCAACGCGCTGGCACGGGCGGGGCACCACGTCATCTACTGCAACAGCCGCTTCCGCGGCACCGACTCGGCGCTGCTGATGGAGAAGGTCGTCGAGGACCTCGGCGAGTGCATCAAGGACGCCAAGAACCGGTTGGGGTACGAGAAGGTAGTGCTGGCCGGTTGGAGCGGCGGCGGCTCGCTGTCGGTGTTCTATCAACAGCAGGCGCAGCACCCCACGATCACGGCAAGCCCGTCGGGCGACGGACCCGACCTGACCAAGCTCGGGCTGATCCCCGCCGACGGCATCATGCTGCTGGCCGCCCACGTCAGCAGGCACGGCACCATGACCGAATGGCTGGACGCCTCCATCCTCGACGAGTCCGACCCGAGCAGGCGCGACCCGGAACTGGACCTCTACGACCCGGACAACCCCAATCAGCCGCCGTACAGCCAGGAATTCCTGGCGCGCTACCGGCAGGCCCAGGTCGACCGCAACAGGCGAATCACCAAGTGGGTCAAGGCCAAACTCGCCGAATTGGAGGCCGCAGGCCGCCTCAATGAAGAGTTCGCGTTCGTCGTGCACGGCACGATGGCCGACCCGCGCTGGCTGGACCCGACGGTGGATCCGAACGATCGCGCCCCAGGCAGCTGTTACCTGGGCGATCCTGAGGTGGTGAACAACAGCCCCGTTGGTCTGGCCCGGTTCTGCACGCTGCGCAGTTGGCTGTCGCAGTGGAGCTACGACGACGCCAACGGCGACGCCGTGGCCTGCGGGCCGGACATCGCGGTGCCCACGCTGGTGATCGGCAACCGGGCGGATGACGCGTGCACGCCGAGCCACACACAGCGGCTGTTCAGTGCGATCGGGCATCCTGACAAGGAGATGCACGAGATCCCCGGCGCCAACCACTACTACTCAGGGTCCGATCAGCGCGACAAGCTGCGCGAGGCCGTCGGGGTGTGCACCGATTGGTTGCACCGGCACGGGTTCTCACTGTGACCGTGACCGGCCCGTTGGACGGCATCAGGGTGATCGAGGTCGGCACGCTGATCTCGGGGCCGTTCGCAGGCAGACTGCTCGGTGACATGGGTGCCGAGGTCATCAAGATCGAGCCACCCGGCTCCCCCGACCCGCTGCGCACCTGGGGCCAGGCCGAACTCGACGGACACCACTTCTTCTGGACGGTGCACGCCAGGAACAAGAAGGCCGCGACACTCAACCTGCGCGAGGCGAAGGGCCGCGAGCTCTTCCTGGAGCTGGTCGAGCGCTCCGACATCATCGTGGAGAATTTCCGGCCCGGCACGCTGGAGAAGTGGGACCTCGGTTACGACGTTCTGCGCGAACGCAACCGGGGCATCGTCCTGGTCCGGGTATCCGGCTACGGCCAGACCGGGCCGGAGTCCCACAAGGCCGGGTATGCGTCGGTGGCGGAGGCCGCCAGCGGACTGCGGCACATGAATGGCTTTCCCGGCGGACCTCCCCCGCGACTGGCGCTGTCGCTGGGCGACAGCCTGGCAGGCATGTTCGCCGTGCAGGGAGCGCTCGCCGCGTTGTACCGGCGCACCGTCACCGGCGAGGGCCAGGTCGTCGACGCCGCACTCACCGAATCCTGTCTGGCCATCCAGGAATCGACCATCCCCGACTACGACGTCGGCGGGGTGGTACGCGGACCATCAGGCACCCGGCTGGAGGGCATCGCACCCTCGAACATATACCCAACCGCCGACGGCAGCTGGGTGGTGATC
Organism: Mycobacterium sp. AZCC_0083; assembly: GCF_014202335.1. Classification (GTDB taxonomy): domain Bacteria; phylum Actinomycetota; class Actinomycetes; order Mycobacteriales; family Mycobacteriaceae; genus Mycobacterium. The sequence continues at coordinate 19,808 of NZ_JACHGP010000012.1, forward strand.
GCGGCCAATCAGGACACGGTGTTCCGCAGGCTGTGCGCCGCCATGGGCCAACCCGAGCTGGCAGGAGACGACCGGTTCGTCAATCACGTTGCCCGCGGCCGCAATCAGGATGAGATCGACAAGATCATCGCGGACTGGGCCGTTGAGCGGCAGCCGGACGACATCATCTCGACGCTCAGCGCGGCCGGTGTGATCAGCGGTCCGATCAACACCGTCGCCGAGGTGGTCGACGATCCGCAGCTACGATCCCGCGGCATGCTCGCCGACCACTGGGACGAGCGCATCGGGCGCAACGTGCTCGGCCCTGGCGTGGTACCGGTGCTGTCCGAGACGCCAGGCACCATTCGTAGCGCCGGCTCATTCGAACCAGGTCAGCACAACGACGAGGTGTACCGGCAGCTGCTCGGCAAGTCGGCCGCTGAGCTCGAGACACTGAGGACGGAGGGAGTGGTGTGAACCTCCCCGATCACGTCACGATGCGCGAGGTCTGCCTGCGCGACGGGCTGCAGATCGAGGCACCAATCTTGTTGTCCGCCAAGCTCGAACTGCTCGAGGCCGTGGTCGCGACCGGTGTCCGCGAGATCGAGGTCACTGCATTCGTGTCGCCGTCGAAGGTACCCGCGTTGGCCGATGCAGCGGCGCTGGCCGCCGAACTGCCTCGATTTCGTCAGTCGCATGGCATCGAGTTCTCCGCGCTAGTGGCCGGGCCCGGCGGAGCGGGTCGAGCCATCGCAGCCGGTATAACCTCGATCGAGTACGTGATCTCGGCCGCCGATGGGCACAGCCAGGCCAACGTCGGGCGGTCCACAGCCGACTCCACTCACCTGATCGCCGACATCGCCCGTATCGCGCACGAGAGCGACGGCACCATCGAGGTGATCATCGCGACGGCCTGGGACTGCCCGTTCGACGGGCCGACCGACCCACTGCGCGTGGTCGACATCGCGACCGCCGCAGTCGAGATCGGTGCCGACCGGGTGGCCATCGCCGACACCATCGGGACCACGACGCCACGGCGGGTGACGGCGCTGGTCGAACGTCTCCGACCGGTGATCGGTGAGCTACCGCTCGGCGCTCACTTCCACAACACCCGCGGCGCAGGACTGGCCAGCGCCTGGGCGGCCGTCGCGGCCGGGGTCACACGGCTGGACTCATCGGTCGGCGGACTGGGCGGCTGCCCGTTCGCGCCCGGCGCCAGCGGCAACATCGCCACCGAGGATCTGGTGTACATGTTGCGCGACAGCGGCATCGGGGTGGACGTCGACCTTCAGGCGGCGATCCACGCGGCGGACGTCGCGCGCAGAGTCGTCGGCCACGACCTGCCAAGCGCCCTGCTGCGCGCCGGCGACCGCATCCTGAGCTGACGCCCGACCATGCCAAGGGATACGTTCACCGCGAAGGGCAACCAGACCCGCGAGTCCATCGAACGCGCTGCGCGGAAGCTGTTCGCCGAGCGGGGTTTCCACGGCACCACGCTCGCCGACATCACCTCCGCCGCGGATAGGTCGACTGCCGTCTTCTACCGCTATTACACCGACAAGGAAGACTTGCTCGCGGTCCTGGCCGAGTCGTTCCTGCGCGACGTCGTCGCGCCCGCCGGGCTTCGGGTTCACCTCCCCGAGTCCCCCGAGGACACGGAGTTCTTCGTCGCGACGGTAACCGGGTACTGGAACATGTTCAAGCAGAACATCGGGATCATGGTCGCCGTAGACCAACTCGCCGCCGTCCAGCCGCGATTCGCCGCCCTGCAGAACGAGTTCCGCCGATTCGGTATCGACATCGTGCGGGCTTCGGTGCTGCGCGCTCAAGAGCAGGGTTACGCCGGGGACGTCGATCCCGAGCACACCGCCGTGGCCATCTCGCTGCTCTTCGAGCGGTTCACCACCGTCTACCATCGGCCGGACATCGCTGCTCTCGGGGTGTCCCCCACCGACGAGAGCGCGGTGCGGACGCTGTCGACGATTTGGAAGAAGACGCTGTACGGCTTTTAACCACACCAAGGATGGGAATCAGAGTGGATTTCGCCCTGCCGGATCACCTTCCGGGCCTGCTCGCCGAGATGGACGCCTTCATCGACGCGGAGATCAAGCCGCTGGAAGCCGAGAACATGCAGTACTTCGACCGGCGCCGCGAGTTCGCCAGGACCGATCTGGAGAATGGCGGCATCCCGACAAGGGCGTGGGAGGACCTGCTCGACGAGATGCGCCGCCGCGCCGATGCGGCGGGGTGGCTGCGGTACGGCCTGCCCAAGCAGTTCGGCGGACGCGACGGCACCAATCTGGACATGGCGGTCATCCGGGAACACCTGGCGCACAAGGGCCTTGGCCTGCACAACGATCTGCAAGACGAGTCGTCGATCGTCGGCAACTTCCCCCAGGTCATCATGATGGACCGGTTCGGCACCGACGAACAGAAGGCGCTGTGGTGCGACGCGCTGATCACCGGCGAGCGGTCGATGGCGTTCGGCCTGACCGAGCCCAACCATGGTTCGGACGCCACCTGGCTGGAGACGACCGCGGTGGCCGACGGGCAGGACTGGGTGATCAACGGGTCCAAGCGGTGGAACACCGGTGTGCACCGCGCCACCCACGACCTGATCTTCGCCCGCACGTCCGGCGTGGCAGGCCAAGCAAGAGGCATCACCGCATTCCTGGTCCCGACCGACGCGCCCGGCTTCACGGTGCCGTATTACTGGTGGACGTTCAACATGCCGACCGATCACGGTGAGGTGGAGTTGCGCGACGTCCGGGTGCCCGCCGATGCCGTGCTCGGCGAGGTCGACCGTGGGCTCGAAGTCGGCCAGACGTTCCTGCACGAGAACCGGATTCGGCAGGCCGCAAGCAGCCTCGGTGCCGCGCAGTACTGCATCGACCGCGCGGTGGAGTACGCCTCGGAGCGGGAGGTGTTCGGCAAGCCGCTTGCGGTCAACCAGGCCGTGCAGTGGCCGCTGGTGGAACTGCAGACCGAGGCGCAGATGGTGCGCCTGCTGGTCTACTACGCGGCGACCCACCTGGACTCCAACGCCCACATGGAGGTCAGCGACAAGGTGTCGATGGCGAACTACCGCGCCAACCGGCTGGTCTGCGAGGCCGCCGACAGGGCCATGCAGGTCCACGGTGGCGTCGGCTACAGCAGGCACGAGCCGTTCGAGCACATCTACCGTCATCACCGCCGGTACCGGATCACCGAGGGAGCCGAGGAGATCCAGATCCGGCGGGTGGCGCAGCGGATGTTCAAGTTCGGTTCCAAGGCATGAGCGTGATCGATTCCTCCGCTCTCGCAGGCGTACTCGAGCCCGTGCTTGGCGGCGTCCGAATCGACGACCTGCGGGTGCTGACCGGCGGGGCGAGCCGAGCTACGTGGGCGTTTACGGCGGTCACCGATATCCGGGGCAAGCGAAGCGACGGGGAATGGCAATCCGGCGGGCGCGAGCTCATCCTCCGGATCGGGCCCCCCGACGAGATTCACGCGGGCATGGAACTCGAGGCGGCGGCACTGACAAGGGCCGCGGTCAGCGGTGCTCCCGTACCGCACGTCCTGGTCGCCGACGATTCCGCGACCGCACTCGGGAATCCCTACCTCGTCTGCGATTTCATCGGCGGCGAGACCATCGTCCGCCGCATTCAGCGTGCACTCGACGACGCCTCTCGTGCGTCCCTGCTGACGGAATGTGCTGACGCACTCGCCGCGATCCACCAGGCGGACCCGTCCGACATCGGACTCAAGGCATCCGAGCCGCTCGACGAGTGGCACGCCCAGCTCGACGAGATGGGCGATACCACGGCAACGTTCGAATGGGCGTTCCGGTGGCTCGCCGCGAACCGCCCACCAGTGTCACCGAATGTCTTGGTGCACGGTGACTTCCGGATGGGCAACCTCATCATCGACACCGACGCCGCGCCGGCCCGACTCGCGGCGGTGCTCGACTGGGAGCTCACCCATATGGGCGAGGTATACGAGGACCTCGCCTGGTTCTGCATCAGGGCGTGGCGGTTCGGCGCACCTCGCGCATTCGGCGCCGGTGGGCTCGGGTCCATCGAGGACTTTCTGCGTGCCTACGAGCGGGCATCCGGCAGCGCACTGGACCGCGGCGCGATGCACTGGTGGCTGGTCCTGTCCACGTTGCGCTGGGGCGTCATCTGCCGGTACCAGGCCGAGCGGCACCTGTCGGGCCAGACGCGGTCAGTCGAGCTGGCCGCCATCGGCAGGCGCGTCTGCGAGACCGAGTTCGACCTTCTGACACTCGTGGCCGGCGGGCAGGAGCGAAGCGACCCGGGGATTGTTGCAGCCCGCGTCATGACCGGCCTGCACGGCAGACCCACCGCCGCCGAACTGGTCGCGGCCGTGGCCGAATTCCTCGAGACCGACGTGCGGAACGGCACTAGGCCCAATGGTCGGCTCGCCGACGAAGGTTCAGTCCGCTTTCACGCCCGCGTCGCGGCCAACGTGCTGCGCACCGTCGAACGCGAACTGCTCGACGACACCGCCGCACCGGAACTGCTCGGCTACCCCGACGAGCGCGAACTCGCCGCGGCGATCCGCAGGGGTGAACTCGACAGCCGCGGCCCCGAACTCCTGCCGGTGCTCCGATCCCTCGTCCACCACCGACTGGCCGTCGCACACCCCGGCTATGAGCACGAGTAGGCGCTCAGGTCCGCCTGGCTCGCGCCAGCCACGCGGGTTCGTCCACCCTTGCGCCCACCACCAGGCCAAGCGCTTCCGAGTGCGCCTCCCCCACCACGCCGCGGTAGGTCGTGGTGTCGAGCGCCTCGAGGTCCCAGCCGTCGGCGAACGCAGTGCGGATCTGCGCCTCGCTGACCTGTGGCCCGAAGCCACGGCCTGCGTCGGAAAGGGCGAGCACGTGCAAGTACCCGCCAGCCCGCAGGGCGGTATGCAGGCTCGCGACGTAGCGGGCCCGGTCGGCGTCGTCGAAGATGTGGAACAGCGCACTGTCGACGATCGTGTCGTAGCCCGGCTCGGCGCCAAGGTTCATCGCGTCGGCCACCCCGAAGCGCGCGTCGACCCCCTTTGCCGCAGCGTTCGCGCGGGCCTGTTCGACCGCGCTCGGCGCATAGTCGATGCCAAGCACGTCGTAGCCAAGACGCGTCAACAAGATCGTGTGCTCACCGAGTCCACAGCCGGCATCGAGCATCCGCCCCCGCAACACCCCGGTCTTCTCGAGTCCGACGATCGCGGGCTGTGGCTCGCCGATCACCCAAGGCGCAGTGCGGTTTTCGTAGGCTTCGTTGAATCGTTCCCTTGCTGGTGTGCTCATGTGTTCCAGTGTGATACCTGAACTCGACTTGAGGTCAAGCAGAAATGGAGAACCCGTGAACGCGGACGTGTGCCTGGACGTGGCGAACCGGCTGTTCGGCGCCATCGAGCGCGGTGAGTACGAGACCGTCGCCGACATGTGGGCCGATGACGTCACGGTCTGGCACACAGGAGACTCACAGAACGACGATCGCGTCCGGGCGCTGAAGGTGATCCGGTGGTTCATGAACGTCACGGCGACTCGGAGCTACGAGATCCTGGATCGCCAGTACTTCGACGGCGGATTCGTGCAACAACACATCCTGCGCGCCAGCCGACCCGACGGCACATCGATCGAAATGCGGGTCTGCATCGTGATTAAGGTGGACACCGGGGGCCGGATCACCCGCGTCGACGAGTACTTCGACCCGGCCGACATGGACCCGCTGCTGAGGAGCACGACATGACCACCGTTTCGGACCTGCTCGCCAACGCCCAGCCGGGAACCGCGTGGATTCTGGATCGCAACCGCTCGACGGTGAGGGTCCGGAACAAGACGTTCTGGGGTGCGGTCCCCGTCAAGAGCACGTTCAGCGACGTCGAGGGCGAGGGCGAGATCACCGCGGCCAACACCATCGCCGGCCACCTGCGGGTCGGCGCGGCATCGGTGTCCACGGGCATCGGAAAGCGCGATGATCACCTGCGGTCGGCCGACTTCTTCGAGGTCGAGAACCATCCCGTGATCAGCATCGACGTGCACGGCGCGACGGTCACCGGAGCGGACACGCTTGACCTCGACGCCACCATCACCATCAAACGGGTCGAACGCCGACTCGTCCTGCCCGCCACGGTGAAGCTGCTCGGCGACGGCGTCGTCCGGATCACCACCAAGGCAGAGATCAGCCGCAAGGATTTTGGCGTCGACGGCAATATGGCGGGCATGATCCCGGACGCCACCCGGCTGGAAGGTGACGCCGTATTCACGCCGCGCGCCACGGACGCGCCGTAGCATCGGCTCCGTGCCCGACTCGCCCCTGCGGATCCTGGTCTATAGCGACAACGCGCTGACCCGCGACCAGGTCCGATCGGCGCTCGGACGGCGGGTGCACCCCGACCTGCCCGAGCTGACCTACCTCGACGTCGCCACGGCCGCCGTCGTGATCAAGAATCTCGACGAGGGCGGCATCGACCTGGCGATCCTGGACGGGGAGGCGGCGCCGACGGGTGGGATGGGGCTGGCCAAGCAGCTCAAGGACGAGATCGCCGACTGCCCGCCGATCCTGGTACTGACGGGCCGCCCGGACGACGCCTGGCTGGCCTCTTGGTCACGCGCCGAGGCCGCTGTGCCGCATCCGATCGACCCCATCGCCCTTGGCGAGGCGGTAGCCACGCTGCTGCGCGCCGTCGTGCAGTAACCAGCACGAAATAGTCTGGGACGGTTCACTCTTCGCGTCGCACGCGGGCGAGGATGCTGACGCCCAGTGATCAAACTTGATCCTATCCAAAATACGGCGGGCCAACCGTTAACGTGACTAAGCTGTGGTTCAGCTCACATCGACAGCCAACGAGGGAGCGACACAGCGGCATGAACGTTTACATACCAATCCTGGTGCTCGGGGCCATTGCGGCCGCGTTCGCCGTCGGTTCGGTCGGCATCGCCGTCCTCATCGGACCGCGGCGCTACAACCGGGCCAAGCTCGAGGCCTACGAATGCGGCATCGAACCGATGGCGCCGGGTTCCCCCGGTCACGAAACCACCGGCCAGCGATTCCCGGTCAAGTACTACCTCACCGCGATGTTGTTCATCGTGTTCGACATCGAGATCGTGTTCCTCTATCCGTGGGCCGTCTCGTTCGACTCGCTTGGCCTGTTCGCGGTCGTCGAGATGTTGCTCTTCATGCTCACCGTGTTCGTCGCGTACGCCTATGTGTGGCGACGCGGCGGATTGAGCTGGGACTGATCTAGATGGGTCTCGAAGAACGCTTGCCCGGCGGCATCCTGCTGTCGACGGTGGAGAAGGTGGCCGGCTACGTCCGCAAGGGATCGCTGTGGCCCGCGACGTTCGGCCTTGCGTGCTGCGCCATCGAGATGATGGCCACTGCCGGACCGCGATTCGACATCGCCAGGTTCGGCATGGAGCGGTTCTCGGCGACGCCGCGGCAGGCCGATCTGATGATCGTCGCGGGGCGCGTCAGCCAGAAGATGGCGCCGGTGTTGCGACAGGTCTACGACCAGATGGCCGAGCCCAAATGGGTTCTGGCGATGGGCGTCTGCGCATCCTCGGGCGGCATGTTCAACAACTACGCCGTCGTCCAGGGCGTTGACCACGTGGTCCCCGTGGACATCTACCTGCCCGGCTGTCCACCACGGCCTGAGATGCTACTGAATGCGATCCTGATGCTGCACGCCAAGATCCAGGAGATGCCACTCGGGGTCAACCGCGCCGATGCCATCGCCGCCGCCGAGGAGGCGGCGCTCGCGTCGCGGCCCACCATCGAGTTCACGGGACTGCTGCGGTCATGAGCGAGGCGAACGGCACCAGCGACGAGCAGTCGCCCCAGCTGATCGGCGTGCGACGAGGCAGCTTCGGCGTCGAGGGCAGCGGCGACACGTCCGGATACGGCAGGCTGATCCGCGAAGTCGTACTGCCCGGCAGTTCACCGCGACCCTACGGCGGATACTTCGACGACGTGGTCGACAGGTTGATCACCGTGCTCGGCGAGGACGCCTTCAGCGCCGCCGTCGAACGCGTCGTGGTGTTCCGCGACGAGCTCACCCTCGAGGTGCGCCGCGAGCATCTGGTCGCCGTTGCGCAGGCATTGCGCGACGACGCAGCCTTGAGATTCGAACTGTGCCTTGGTGTCTCGGGAGTGCACTACCCCAGCGACGCCGACCGCGAACTGCACGCGGTCTACCCGCTGATGTCGATCACACACAACCGGCGGATCCGCGTCGAGGTGGCCGCACCCGATGCGGATCCCCATGTGCCCTCGCTGTATTCGGTCTACCCCACCACGGACTGGCACGAGCGGGAGACCTACGACTTCTTCGGCATCGTGTTCGACGGGCACCCATCGCTGACCCGCATCGAGATGCCCGACGACTGGGTCGGCCATCCGCAACGCAAGGACTACCCGTTGGGCGGCATCCCCGTGGAGTACCACGGGGCGACGATCCCCCCGCCCGACGAGCGGAGGTCCTACAACTGATGACCCAACAAGACGTTCCCGAGACCGTGATCACGGTGGGCGGGGAAGACTGGGACGACGTCGTCAAGGCCGCAAGGGACAGTGGCGTCGCAGGCGAGCGCATCGTCGTCAACATGGGACCCCAGCACCCGTCCACACACGGCGTGCTGCGGCTCATCCTCGAGATCGACGGCGAGACGATCACCGAGGCCCGCTGTGGAATCGGCTACCTGCACACCGGAATCGAGAAGAACCTCGAGTACCGTAACTGGACGCAGGGCGTCACGTTCGTCACGCGAATGGACTACCTGTCGCCGTTCTTCAACGAGACGGCGTATTGCCTCGGCGTCGAGAAGTTACTCGACGTGACCGACGACATCCCCGAGCGGGCCACCGTCATCCGAGTGATGCTGATGGAGCTCAACCGGATCTCCAGCCACCTCGTCGCCCTGGCGACAGGAGGCATGGAACTGGGCGCCATGTCGGCCATGTTCTTCGGCTTCCTCGGACGTGAACAGGTGCTTGCGGTGTTCGAGACCATCACCGGCCTGCGCATGAACCATGCCTACATCCGGCCCGGTGGGGTGGCCGTCGACGTGCCCGACGAGGCGATGCCGCAGCTCGAGGAGCTGCTGCGGACGATGCCCGACAAGCTCACCGATCTGGAGAACCTGCTCAACGAGAACTACATCTGGAAGGCCCGCACCGTCGGCGTCGGCTACCTGGATCTCACGGGCTGCATGGCGCTCGGCATCACCGGCCCGATCCTTCGCTCCACCGGACTGCCGCACGACCTGCGCCGCGCCCAACCGTATTGCGGGTACGAGAACTACGAGTTCGACGTGATCACCACCGACGAGTGCGATGCCTACGGCCGCTACCTGATCCGGGTGCGGGAGATGCGGGAGTCGCTCAAGATCATCGAGCAGTGTGTCGATCGACTCAAGCCAGGACCGGTGATGCTCACCGACAAGAAACTCGCCTGGCCGGCCGACCTCAAACTCGGCCCCGACGGTCTTGGCAACTCGAAGGAATACATCGCCAAGATCATGGGCGGCTCGATGGAAGCCCTGATCCATCACTTCAAACTGGTCACCGAGGGCATCCGGGTGCCCGCCGGGCAGGTTTACGTCGCGGTCGAGTCGCCGCGCGGCGAACTCGGCGTGCACATGGTGTCCGACGGAGGCACACGGCCCTATCGCGTGCACTACCGCGACCCGTCGTTCACCAATCTTCAAGCGGTGGCGGCGATGTGCGAGGGCGGCATGGTCGCCGACGCGATCTCGGCGGTGGCGTCGATCGACCCGGTAATGGGCGGTGTGGATAGGTGATGAGCGCTTGCGCGAAGAGGAGATGGCACAAGTGACGGCGATCGAACTTCGTCTGGGACCCCGGCCCGACGAACCGGGACCGCCCATCACCCGCGGGCCGCAGTCCTATCCGGCCGACGTGACGACCCGGCTCGCCGCCGATGCCGCCGCGATCATCGGCCGCTACCCCAGCTCACGGTCCGCCCTTCTGCCCATGCTGCATCTGGTGCAGGCCGAGGAGGGCTTTCTCACCCCGGCCGGAATCGCCTTCTGCGCAGACCAACTCGACCTGACCCCGGCCGAGGTCACCGCGGTCGCCACGTTCTACTCGATGTACCGGCGGACGCCGACGGGCGACTACCTGGTCGGGGTGTGCACCAACACGCTGTGTGCCGTCATGGGCGGCGACGCGATCCTCGAGGTGCTCGAAGAACACCTCGGCGTGCACGCCGGGCAGACCACCGAAGATGGCAAGGTCACCCTGGACCACGTCGAATGCAACGCCGCGTGCGACTACGCGCCCGTGGTGATGGTCAACTGGGAGTTCTTCGACAACCAGACACCCTCGTCGGCAAGGGATCTCGTCGACCAGTTGCGTGACGGCTGGCCGGTGTCGCCCACCCGCGGCGCACCGCTGTGCACGTTCCGCGAGACGGCCCGCATCCTTGCCGGTTTCCCCGATCAACGGCCGGGAGCCAATGACGGCGCCGCCGGCGAGGCGACGCTGGCCGGACTAAGGGTGGCCCAAGAGCGCGGCATGGAGGCGCCATCGGTGGCCAATGCAAGTGCGGTGGCCGACGGACCCGACGACGAGCAGATCGCGAAGAAGTCGGCCCGCGACGAACCTGCGCCAGGACCGTCGGCTGACGTGCCGCCGAAGAATGGGGATCGGCCATGACGCTCACCCCCGTGCTCAGCGCCTACTGGGACGATCCCGAATCCTGGACGCTGCAGACCTACCTGGACCACGACGGCTATCAGGCGCTGTCGACCGCGCTGGCGATGGACCCCGACGCGGTCATCGCCCTCGTCAAGGACTCCGGACTGCGCGGCCGCGGCGGCGCGGGCTTCCCCACCGGTCAGAAGTGGTCGTTCATCCCGCAGGGCCCGGACGGTGCTGGTGCCAAGCCGCACTATCTGGTGATCAACGCCGATGAGTCGGAACCCGGTACCTGCAAGGACATTCCACTCATGATGGCCACGCCGCACGTGCTGGTCGAGGGCGCGATCATCGCGGCCTACGCCATCCGCGCCCGTCATGCGTTCATCTACGTCCGCGGCGAGGTGGTGCCGGTGCTGCGCCGGTTGCAGAACGCCGTCGACGAGGCCTACGCGGCCGGATACCTGGGCACCGACATCCGCGGCACGGGCTTCGACCTCGACCTGGTGGTGCACGCGGGCGCCGGCGCCTACATCTGCGGCGAGGAGACCGCGCTGCTCGACTCGCTGGAGGGCAGGCGAGGCCAGCCTCGGCTGCGGCCGCCATTCCCCGCCGTTGCTGGCCTGTACGCCTGCCCGACGGTGGTCAACAACGTCGAGTCGATCGCGAGCGTGCCCGCCGTCATGCGCGGCGGGGTCGAATGGTTCAAGTCGATGGGCTCGGAGAAGTCGCCGGGTTTCACGCTGTACTCGCTGTCCGGCCACGTCACCAGGCCCGGCCAGTACGAGGCGCCGTTGGGCATCACGCTGAACGAACTCCTCGACTACGCAGGCGGGGTGCGGGCAGGCCACCAGCTGAAGTTCTGGACCCCCGGCGGATCGTCCACCCCACTGCTGACGGCCGAACACCTCGACGTGCCATTGGATTACGAGAACATGGCCAAGGTCGGATCGATGCTCGGCACCAAGGCGCTGCAGATCTTCGACGAGACCACATGCGTGGTGCGGGCGGTCCGCCGCTGGACCCAGTTCTACGCCCACGAGTCCTGCGGCAAGTGCACACCGTGTCGCGAGGGCACCTACTGGCTGGCCCAGATCTACGAGCGCCTCGAGACCGGTCAGGCGGGTGAAGCCGATCTCGACAAACTGCTCGACATCGCCGATGCGATCAACGGCAAGTCGTTCTGCGCGCTCGGCGACGGCGCGGCGAGCCCAATCCTGTCGTCGATCAAGTACTTCCGCGACGAGTACGTCGCGCACCTTGACGGCGGGTGTCCGTTCGACCCGCACGCATCGATGCTCGCCGCACCGGAAGGGGCCGCCGTATGACGACAACCATCCGCGCGAGCAGTCGCAAAGTGCCCTCCTTTGCCCTGAATCAGGGCCATATATGTCTGCTCGCGGGAAAGGGGTGACGCGCTCATGACGATGGCAGAGAGGAAGACCGAACCGACGGCGCCAAGTGCGCCGGACGTCGAGCTCGTCACGCTGACCATCGACGACCATCAGCTCAGCGTGCCCAAGGGCACCCTGGTGATCCGCGCGGCGGAACTGATGGGCATCCAGATCCCCCGGTTCTGTGACCACCCACTGCTGGAACCGGTCGGCGCCTGCCGTCAGTGCCTCGTCGAGGTGGAGGGCCAGCGCAAGCCGATGGCATCGTGCACCATCACGGTCACCCCCGACATGGTCGTCCGGACACAACTGACATCGGAGATCGCCGACAAGGCCCAGCACGGCGTGATGGAACTGCTGCTGATCAATCACCCGCTCGACTGTCCGGTGTGCGACAAGGGCGGCGAATGCCCGCTGCAGAACCAGGCGATGTCGAACGGCCAGGCCGACACCCGGTTCGACGACGTCAAGCGAACCTTCCCCAAGCCGATCAACCTGTCGTCGCAAGTGCTACTCGACAGGGAACGGTGCGTGCTGTGTGCGCGGTGCACGCGATTCTCGAATCAGATCGCCGGGGATCCCTTCATCGAACTGCTCGAACGCGGTGCGCTGCAACAGGTTGGCATCGCCACCGATACCCCGTTCGACTCCTACTTCTCCGGGAACACCGTTCAGGTCTGCCCGGTGGGAGCGCTGACCGGCACCGCCTACCGGTTCCGGGCGCGCCCGTTCGACCTGGTGTCCTCGCCAAGCGCGTGTGAGCACTGCGCCTCGGGCTGCGCTCAGCGCACCGATCATCGGCGCGGGAAGGTGCTGCGCCGCTTGGCCGGTGACGATCCCGAGGTCAACGAGGAGTGGAATTGCGACAAGGGGCGCTGGGCGTTCGCGTACCCCAAACAGGGTGACCGGATCGCCACTCCGCTGGTGCGCGAGGCGGACGGCAACCAGCGCCCCGCGTCGTGGTCGGAGGCGGTGGCGATCGCCGTGCGCGGGCTCAGCGCGGCGGGCGGCCGCACTGGCGTGCTGGTAGGCGGCCGGGCGACGCTCGAAGACGCCTACGCCTACTCGAAGTTCACTCGGATCGTCTTGGGTACCAACGACATCGACTTCCGTAGCCGCGCACACTCGGAAGAGGAGGCGCAGTTCCTGGCGGCCGCGGTGGCCGGCCAGCAGATGTCGGTGACCTACGCCGACCTCGAGGCAGCACCCGCGGTGCTGCTCGCCGGGTTCGAGCCAGAGGAGGAGTCTCCGATCGTCTTCCTTCGGCTGCGCAAGGCATTCCGCAAGCACGGCCTGAAGGTCACCGCGATCGCGCCGTTCGCCACCCGCGGGCTGACGAAGATGGGCGGCACGCTCATCGCCACCGCGCCGGGTGGCGAGGCGGCCGCACTCGACGCCCTGCACGTCGACGAGTCGTTGCGGCTACCGGGTGCGGTGATCCTGGTCGGCGAACGGCTGGCGACTGCAACGGGCGGCTATTCGGCGGCGCTGCGGCTGGCCCGCGCGACGGGGGCGCGCATCGGCTGGGTGCCGCGGCGCGCAGGCGACCGCGGTGCGCTGGAAGCGGGTGCGGCACCGAACCTTCTGCCCGGCGGCAGGCCCGTCGACGATCCCGACGCCCGTGCCGAAGTCGCCGCGGCGTGGCACGTCGACGAACTGCCAACCGCGCAAGGGCGTGATGCATCGAGCATCTTGGAGGCGGCCGCCGACGGCGCGCTGGGCGCACTGCTGATCGGCGGCGTGGAACTCGACGACCTACCCGACCCTGCGGCGGCACTGGCTGCCCTTGACGGGGCGGGCGCCAAGCCGTTCGTGGTGAGCCTGGAACTGCGTCACAGCGCCGTCACCGACCGCGCGGACGTCGTCTTCCCCGTCGCCACAGTCACCGAGAAGGCGGGCACGTTCGTGAACTGGGAGGGTCGCTCCCGGCCGTTCGCCCCCGCCCTGCCACCGACTGCTACCTCGGATGCGCGGGTGCTCGCCGCGTTGGCCGAGGAGGTCGGCGTCGATCTGGGCCTCGGCGACGCCGCCGCAGTCCGCGACGAACTCGGCAGGCTGGGCACGTGGCAGGGCCCTCGGGCCGCGGATCCGGACGTAGCCGGGCAGGCGCCTGCCGTCCCTGCTGCCGGTCAGGCCGTTCTGGCCGGTTGGCGAATGCTGTTGGACGCGGGCCGACTTCAGGACGGCGAGCCGCACCTTGCCGGCACGGCGCGGCCTTCGGTCGTCCGGCTGTCCCCGGCCACCGCCGCCGAGATCGGGGTGAGCGACGACGATCGGGTGACCGTCGGCAGTGGACATGGCGAAGTCACCTTGCCGCTGGAGATCACCGAAATGCCCGACCGCGTGGTCTGGCTGCCGCTGAACTCGCACGGGTCGACGGTGGCCGCAACGCTGCGGGTCTCCGTCGGCACCGTCGTCGACGTTCGAGGAGGTGACCAGAAGTGACCTATCCGGATCTGACCTCATTCGGCCACGACCCGTGGTGGCTGACGCTGGCGAAGGCGTTGGGCATCTTCGTGTTCCTCTTACTGACCGTGTTGGTGGCGATCCTCGCCGAACGCAAAGTGCTCGGCTGGATGCAGTACCGCCCTGGGCCCAACCGGGTCGGACCGTGGGGGCTGCTGCAGAGCCTGGCCGACGGAATCAAGTTGGCGCTCAAGGAAGGCCTCATCCCGGCAGGCGTCGAGAAGCCGGTCTACCTGCTGGCGCCGATCATCTCGGTGATCCCCGCCATCATGGCCTTCGCCGTGATCCCGATGGGCGGCATGGTCAGCGTGTTCGGCCACCAGACTCCACTGCAACTGACCGATCTTCCGGTCGCCGTGCTGTACGTGCTCGCGGTCACGTCGATCGGCGTGTACGGAATCGTGTTGGCCGGCTGGGCATCCGGCTCCACCTACCCCCTGCTTGGCGGGCTGCGCTCCAGTGCGCAGGTGATCTCCTACGAGATCGCCATGGCCCTGAGCTTCGCCGCGGTGTTCCTGTACTCGGGCACCATGTCGACGTCGGAGATCATCGCCAAACAGCAGCACGTCTGGTACGTCGTCCTGCTGCTGCCGTCGTTTCTGATCTACGTGACGTCCATGGTCGGGGAAACCAACAGGGCGCCATTCGATCTCCCCGAGGCCGAGGGCGAACTGGTCGGTGGCTTCCACACCGAATATTCGTCGCTGGGCTTCGCGATCTTCATGCTCGCGGAGTACGTGAACATGACCACGGTGTCGGCGCTGGCCACCACGTTGTTCCTCGGCGGTTGGCAGGCGCCGTGGCCGTTGAGCCTCTGGGACGGCTTCAACACCGGGTGGTGGCCGCTGCTGTGGTTCATCGCCAAGGTGTGGGGATTCCTGTTCCTCTTCATGTGGCTGCGCGCCACCCTGCCCCGTCTGCGCTACGACCAATTCATGGCACTGGGCTGGAAGGTCCTGATTCCCATATCACTTGGTTGGATCATGACCGTCGCGATCGTGCGCACATTCGAGGTCAAGGGTCACGAAGGCTGGGCGGTCCTGCTCAGCACGATCGGCGCCTTCGTGGCCGTGATCCTGCTCGCCTACATGTGGCGGACCCTACGACGCAGGCGCGTCCCCATCGACGTCATACCCGCCGCCGACTCGGGCGCCTTCCCGATCCCTCCGATCCCCGAGAAGGAGCCCACACGTGCCTAATTTCATCGACGCCTTAGCCGGTTTCGGCGTGACGTTCAAGACGATGTTCAAGAAGCGCGTCACCGAGGAGTATCCGGAGAAGCCAGGCGCGGTCGCGCCCCGGTACCACGGTCGTCACCAACTCAACAGGTACGACGACGGCCTGGAGAAGTGCATCGGCTGCGAGCTCTGCGCGTGGGCCTGCCCCGCGGACGCCATCTTCGTCGAGGGCGCCGACAACACCGAGGAGGAGCGATTCTCGCCCGGTGAGCGATACGGCCAGGTCTACCAAATCAATTACCTGCGCTGCATCGGGTGCGGGTTGTGCATCGAGGCGTGCCCCACCCGGGCGTTGACCATGACCAACGACTACGAGATGGCCGACGACAACCGCTCCGATCTCATCTATGGCAAGGACAAACTCCTCGCGCCCTTGCTGCAGAACATGCTGGCGCCCCCGCATGCCATGGCCGAGGGCAGTACCGACGAGGACTACTACCGCGGCAACATCACCGCCGACGGTTTGGCCGGGCCCATGGAAAAGACCCCTAAGGAAACGCTGAAATGACAGCCGATTTCGCGGTGCTGGCCGCCGAGACCGCGTACCGGACATCGACGGCCGAAGAGGTGACGTTCTGGGTGCTCGCCGTACTCGCCGTTCTCGGCGCGCTCGCGCTGGTAGCCGCACCCAAGGCGGTCTACTCCGCGGTCTTCCTGGCAGTGGTGATGATCATCCTCGCCATGCTGTACATCGCGCAGGACGCACTGTTCCTAGGCATCGTGCAGGTGGTGGTCTACACCGGCGCGGTGATGATGCTGTTCCTGTTCGTCCTGATGCTGATCGGGGTGGACTCGGCGGACTCCCTGGTGGAAACCATTCGCGGACAACGCATCGCCGCCTGCGTTGCGGGTGCCGCGTTCGGCATCCTGCTCATCGGTGGCATCGGCAACGTGTCGGTCGCAGGCTTCTCCGGGCTGACCGAGGCGAACAGCGGCGGCAACGTGGAGGGTCTGGCGGCACTGATCTTCACCCGC
The DNA here is from genome assembly GCF_014202335.1 of Mycobacterium sp. AZCC_0083. Lineage (GTDB taxonomy): Bacteria > Actinomycetota > Actinomycetes > Mycobacteriales > Mycobacteriaceae > Mycobacterium. The sequence goes on from NZ_JACHGP010000012.1 coordinate 36,512, forward strand.
TACCTGTGGGCGTTCGAACTGACCAGCGCGCTGCTGATCACTGCCGCCCTCGGCGCGATGCTGCTGGCCCACCGGGAGCGCTTCGACCGCCGAAAGACCCAGCGGGAACTTGCGATCGAGCGATTTGCCCCCGGCGGGCACCCGACGCCGAGACCCAGCCCCGGCGTCTACGCCAGGCACAACGCCGTCGACATGGCGGCCCGACTTCCCGACGGCTCCGACGCCAACGATTCGGTGAGCGCGATCCTGCCGCACCGCAGCATGCGCGAGGAGTCATCGTCGAACGGCACGGCCAAGAACGGAGCCAGATGAATCCCGACAACTACCTGTATCTGTCGGCTGCGCTGTTCACCATCGGCGCCGCCGGAGTGCTGTTGCGGCGCAACGCCATCGTGATGTTCATGTGCGTCGAGTTGATGCTCAACGCCGCCAACCTGGCGTTCGTCGCGTTCTCCCGCATGCACGGCCACCTCGACGGTCAGGTGGTGGCGTTCTTCACCATGGTCGTCGCCGCGTGCGAGGTGGTGGTCGGTCTTGCCATCATCATGACCATCTTCCGAGCCAGGCGATCGGCGTCGGTCGATGCGGCCAGCCTGCTGAAGCACTGATGGGCACGATTCCGGTGTGGCTGCTCATCCTGCTCCCGCTCGCGGGTGCGGCGGTCCTGCTGCTCGGCGGTCGGGCCACCGATGCGTGGGGTCACCTGCTGGGGTGCGCGACCGCGCTGGCCTCCTTCGTCGTCGGTCTGGTGCTGTTCGTCGACCTGCTCAACCGAACCGTCGACGACAGGACGATTCACGAACGGCTGTTCTCGTGGGTCCCGGTGGCGGGACTCCAGGTCGACTTCGGCCTTCAACTGGACCAGCTGTCCGTCTGCTTCGTGCTGTTGATCACCGGTGTCGGTTCGCTGATCCATCTGTACTCGGTCGGCTACATGGCCGACGATCCCGACCGCAGAAGGTTCTTCGGCTACCTGAACCTGTTCGTCGCGGCGATGTTGCTTCTGGTGCTAGCCGACAACTATCTCGGGCTCTACGTCGGCTGGGAGGGCGTCGGCCTGGCGTCGTACCTGCTGATCGGCTTCTGGTCGCACAAGCCATCGGCCGCGACCGCGGCGAAGAAGGCCTTCGTGGTCAACCGAGTCGGTGACATCGGCCTCGCGCTCGCGCTGATGGTGATGTTCGCAAACGTCGGCACCGTGTCCTACGCGGGAGTCTTCGGTGCCGCCGACGAGATGTCTTCGGGCACACTCACCGCGATCGGATTGCTCCTGCTGCTCGCCGCGTGCGGCAAGTCCGCGCAGGTGCCGCTGCAGTCCTGGCTCGGCGACGCGATGGAGGGCCCCACCCCGGTGTCGGCGCTGATCCACGCGGCGACCATGGTCACCGCGGGCGTCTACCTGATCGTGCGGTCCGGGCCGGTGTACGACCTGGCCCCCAATGCCAGGGTCGGCGTCGTCATCGTGGGTGCGGTCACCTTGTTGTTCGGCGCGGTGATCGGGTGCGCGAAGGACGACATCAAGAAGGCCCTCGCCGCTTCCACCATGTCGCAGATCGGGTACATGGTGCTGGCCGCCGGGCTGGGACCGGCCGGCTACGCCATAGCGATCATGCACCTGCTCACCCACGGATTCTTCAAGGCCGGACTGTTCCTCGGCGCCGGTTCGGTGATGCACGGCATGAACGACGAAACCGACATGCGCAGGTACGGCGGGCTGCGCACCTACATGCCGATCACGTTCGTGACGTTCGGGCTCGGCTACCTCGCGATCATCGGCGTGCCACCGTTCGCGGGCTTCTTCTCCAAGGACGCCATCATCGAAACCGCGTTCGCCGCAGGCGGAGTCCGTGGGCTGCTGCTTGGCGGCGCGGCCCTGCTCGGCGCAGGCATCACCGCGTTCTACATGACGCGGGTGATGCTGATGACGTTCTTCGGGGAGAAGCGTTGGGCGGCCCGGGCGAGCGAAGCGACGGGGGAAATGACCCGGGCGAGCGAAGCGACGGGAGAGATGACGGAGCCGCCGCATCCGCACGAATCCCCGCGCAGCATGACGTGGCCGATGATCGTGCTGGCCGTGGGATCGGTAGGCGCCGGTGGCCTGCTCGCCATCGGCGGCACCCTCGAGCACTGGCTCGAACCGGTCGTTGGCGCTCGCGTTGCCGAACACTCGGTGCCGGTGTGGGTCATGACGACCATTACGCTGGCGGTGGTCGCCATCGGTGTCGGCATCGCCTACCGGATGTACGCGACCCGCCCGATACCCGAGACCGCGCCCGACGGGTCCGCGCTCACCGTGGCGGCCCGCAACGATCTCTACGGCGACGCGTTCAACGAGGACGTCCTGATGCGACCGGGTCAGCTGCTCACCGCTGGCCTTGTCGAGATCGACGACGACGCCGTCGACGGAGCATCACGGGGGCTGGCCGCGCTGATCAGGGACGCGTCGGAACGGTTGCGGCAGTTTCAAACTGGGTTCGCCCGCTCCTATGCCCTTTCGATGCTCGGCGGCGCCGCGCTGTTGATCGCGGCGGTCCTGGTAACGAGGGTCTGGTGACCGGCATGCCGTGGTTGACCGTGCTCTGGGCCATCCCGATGGCAGGGGCAGCATTGGTGATCCTGCTGCCCGCCGGCGCGCGGCACCTCGCGAAGTATCTCGCCCTTGGCCTCTCGGTGGCCGTGCTCGCCATCACCGTGGGACTCGCGGTCGAATTCGATCCCGCCGGAGCGCAGTACCAGTTCGTCGAGGACCGCCAATGGATCCCGTCGTTCGGCACCGGGTACATCCTCGGCCTCGACGGCATCGCCCTGGCTCTGGTGGTCCTGACCGCCGTGCTGGTGCCAATCCTGATGATCGCCGGCTGGAACGACGGCGGCGACCAACCGCGTTCCACGCACACCTACCTGGCGCTGACGCTCGCCGTCGAAGGCATGGTGCTGATCTCGCTGGTCGCGCTCGACGTACTGCTGTTCTACGTGTTCTTCGAAGCCATGCTCATCCCGTTGTACTTCCTCATCGGTGGCTTCGGGGGCGAGAACCGCAGCAAGGCGGCGGTGAAGTTCTTGCTGTACAACCTGTTCGGCGGGCTCATCATGCTGGCCGCCGTGATCGGACTGTACGTTGCGACCGCCAACAGCGCCACGTTCGACGCGGGCACGTTCGACTTCAGGGCGATCGTCGCCGCGGTCGCGAACGGCCAACTCGGCATCAACCCCGCAGTGCTCAACGCGCTGTTCCTCGGTTTCATGTTCGCGTTCGCGGTCAAGGCCCCGCTGTGGCCGTTCCACCGCTGGCTGCCCGATGCCGCCGTGGAGTCGACTCCCGCGACAGCGGTGTTGATGATGGCCGTCGTCGACAAGGTCGGCACGTTCGGCATGCTGCGCTATTGCCTGCAGTTGTTCCCCGACGCCTCGATGACGTTCCGCCCGTTGATCATCACGCTCGCGGTGATCGGCATCGTCTACGGTGCGATCGTGGCGATCGGCCAGACCGACGTCATGCGCCTCATCGCGTATACGTCGATCTCGCACTTCGGGTTCATCATCCTTGGCATCTTCGTGATGACCAGCCAAGGCCAGTCCGGGGCGACGCTCTACATGGTCAATCACGGCATCTCCACGGCGGCACTGTTCCTGATCGCCGGATTCCTGGTGTCCCGCAGGGGAAGCCGGGCCATCGCCGACTTCGGCGGTGTGCAGAAGGTCGCGCCGATCCTGGCTGGCACGTTCCTGGTCGCCGGCCTCGCCACCCTGTCGCTGCCGGGTCTCGCGCCGTTCATCAGCGAGTTCCTGGTGCTCATCGGCACCTTTACCCGCTATCCCGCATTCGCGGTGTTCGCGGCGAGTGCCCTGGTGCTGTCGGCCATCTACATCCTGTGGGCCTATCAGCGGATGATGACGGGGCCGGTCAAGAGCGGCAACGAGAAGCTGAGTGATCTGGTGCCCCGCGAGCTCGTCGCGGTGGTGCCACTGATCGCGATCCTGCTGGTGTTGGGGATATACCCGAAGCCCGCGCTCGACCTGATCAACCCGGCCGTGAGCCACACGTTGACCACCATCGACCAACAGGACCCCGCGCCGCGGGTGGCGGAGGCACCGAAATGACCGTCACGCCACCGTCAGTCGAATACTGGCTGCTGTTGCCGATGCTGATCGTGTTCGGCGTCGCCGTCATCGGCGTGCTCCTCGAGGCGTTCCTCCCCCGCGGCGCCCGTTACCGGGTGCAGCTGACGCTGGCCATCGGCGGTCAACTCGCCGCACTGGTCGCCGTGGTCAAGGCGTGGATGGACCTGCACTCGGCGGAGGGGCAAACGGCTGTCGCCGGTGCCGTCGCCGTCGACAGGCCAGCGCTCTTCCTGCAGGGCACGCTGCTGTTGGTCGGCCTCCTCGGCACATTGCTGATGGCAGAACGTCGCCTTCCCGCCGAAGTGGGCGCCGAGGTCGGCGCCAGCGGCCTTGATGCGTTCACCTCACAAGCCGCAGCGGTGCCCGGCAGCATCGCAGAGATCATCGCGACGAAGACCGGTGTGGCACAGACGGAGATCTTCCCGCTGACCATGTTCGCGATCGGCGGCATGATGTTGTTCCCCGCCTCCGACGACCTGCTCACGATGTTCATCGCGCTCGAGGTGTTCTCGCTGCCGCTGTACCTGATGTGCGGCCTGGCCCGGCGGCGGCGACTGCTGTCCCAAGAAGCCGCGCTGAAGTACTTCCTGCTCGGCGCGTTCGCGTCGGCCTTCTTCCTATACGGCATCGCCCTGCTCTACGGCTACTCCGGCGGGCTGAGCCTGAGCGGGATCCGCAACGAAGTCGCCGCAAGTCCGGGCAACTCGTCGTTGGCGCTGATCGGCATGGCGCTGTTGTCGGTGGGCCTGCTGTTCAAAGTCGGTGCGGTGCCGTTCCATTCGTGGATCCCCGACGTCTATCAGGGCGCCCCGACACCGATCACGGCCTTCATGGCGGCGGCCACCAAGATCGCGGCATTCGGCGCGACACTGCGCATCTTCTACGTCGCACTTCCCGGACTCGAGAACGACTGGCGTCCCGTGATGTGGGCGGTCGCGATCCTCACCATGGTCGTCGGCACGGTGACCGCGGTAGCGCAGACAGACGTGAAGCGCATGCTGGCCTACTCCTCGGTGGCGCACACCGGGTTCATCCTGACCGGCGTCATCGCGCTCAACCCCGACGGTCTCTCGGCGACGTTGTTCTACCTGTTCGCCTACGGGTTCAGCACCCTCGGCGCCTTCGCCGTGGTGAGCCTGGTGCGCAACGCAGCCGGTGAGGAAGAGACCGACATGACCCGCTGGGCGGGGCTCGGTCGGCGGCATCCCCTTGTGGGCGTGGTGTTCTCGCTCTTCCTGCTCGCCTTCGCCGGGATCCCGTTGACCAGCGGCTTCGTCGGGAAGTTCGCGGTGTTCAAGGCCGCCGCCGAGGGCGGTGCCGCTCCTTTGGTCATCGTCGGCGTCATCGCCAGCGCCGTCGCCGCCTACTTCTACGTTCGATTGATCGTGCTGATGTTCTTCACCGAACCGCCCGACGACCCGCCAACGGTCGTCGTGCCGAGCGCACTGAGCACCGCGACCGTGACCCTGACCGCAGCCGTCACGCTGGCGCTCGGCGCCCTGCCGCAGCCGCTCCTCGACCTGGTCGATCACGCCGTCCAGTTCGTCCGCTAACGTGCGATCGTGACCGACGACGCGCTGGTGACCCGCACCGACAGGGGCGCGGTCCGGGTGCTGACGATGAACCGTCCCGCGGCCCGAAACGCGTTGAACCGCGAGCTGATCAGGTCGCTGTACGCGGCCCTGAAGGCCGCCGACGCAGACGATTCGGTGCGTGCCATCGTACTCACCGGCGCCGATCCTGCGTTCTGCGCTGGCGTCGACCTGAAGGAGGCCGCCCGCGACGGTCTGAAGTACTTCGCGGAGTTCAAGTCGAACAGCTGCATCAGCGCCGTCGCCGAGATGCGCACGCCGACGCTCGGGGCGATCAACGGTGCGACGTTCACCGGCGGCCTCGAGTTGGCGCTTGGCTGCGACTTCCTGATCGCCTCGGAGCGAGCGGTGTTCGCCGACACCCATGCGCGGGTGGGGATCCTGCCCGGCGGCGGGATGACCGCCCGACTCCCCCAGGTCGTCGGTGCGGCGATGGCGCGGCGCATGTCCATGACGGGCGAGGTGGTCGACGCCGTCCGCGCCGAGCGGATCGGGCTGGTCACCGAGGTCGTGGCCCACGACCGCCTACTCGATCGAGCCGTCGAACTCGCCAGTCAGGTCGCCGAAGTACCCAAGCCAACCATGCTGGGGCTCAAGGAGATCTACGTTACCGGCGCCGCAGCCGTCATCGACCCGGCACTGGCAGCCGAGGACGCCATCGCAGGCGCTCAGGAGCACGACCTGGCTGGGCTAGAGCAACGCCGCCTCGACGTCATCCGCGCCAACAAGTCGCAGATCACTCGCTGACCGACGCGCGCAGCGGGAACGGCTCGAACTCGTAGTCCGCCCAGATCGCCTGCGACACCTGCTCGGGATAGCGCACGACCGTAGACTCGGCGCCGAAGACGCGGGTGAGTTGGCCTGTTGCGTCGTACGGCGGCCAGCCCGGATCGCCATTCGCGGCGAACGACCGCCAGGCTCGTCCCATGTCATCGGAGAGCGCAACGGCTCGTGGTGGCGGTGGCGTCCCGTAGAGCTGGGCACCGTACGGCGAGTCGAGGGTGCCGAACACTGCGGGGATCTCGACGGTGTGCGCTGCGCCGATCGGCGTTGCATCCCAACAGAATTCGTAGAGATACGTGCGGCCACCGGCAGCGGCGTGTGCCTGGGCCAGATGCAGGCTCGGCATCCGGTACACGAAGTCCGAGCACACGATCTGGTACAGCTCGGCGTGATCGGCGCCGGGATGGGCTGCCCGGTAGTCCTCGGCACCAGTCGGTCGTGGCGGTAGCGTGCGCAAGGCCCGGTCCGAAGCGGCTTCGGTGACGGTGTGAGGGCCGCCGGCCCCTGCGATGACGATGTTGTACTCGTCGCGGTTGTGCCCGATGATCATCTCGACGTCTCGGGCCGCGCCTGCGGCCATCGCCCGCCACGGGCTTGTCGGCACGACGGTTCCGTCCACCACGGGCCCGAAGATCGCGCCGCGCACCGCCCGCCCGTATCCCCATCGATCCTCGCGCCCGAGTGCGGATGCCTCGACCTCCGTCGCTGCGTCGACCAAATCCTTCGCGGGCACCGCCGCGAGGAGGGATTCCGCGAAACACCCGAACGCGGTCCTGCTCCGAGCCACGCACCTTCCCTGCCCGCGTCGCAACGACCGGCATCACGTCGCGGGCCTTCGCAGAATGAACCCCACCGTGCGCCGACCACCGAACTCCGGTCGCGGAGGCGTCGCCGCATCGACCTCGTTGCGCGCTTGCTCCTCGACGGGCGTGCCGGGGTCGAGCACCGAGAGGTACACGGCGTGCGCCATGAGCGACGCCACCGCAGCGTCCACGAATCCGTCCACCACCTCGCAGTGCGTGATGTCGGGGCCGCACTCGAAAAGCCATCGCGGCGGATCGACAAGCGAGTCATATGCTGCGGCAACGGCATTGGAGAACTCGATGTGGTCACGCTGGTTCGGTGCACCTGGCGCCCACTGGGCACCGCTGTAGATGGTCACGACCACCTCGGGCGCCAGGGCCGAGATGGTCTCGGCGATCTTGGTGCGCAGCGCGGGGGTATCGCGGATGTGGCTGTCGGGGAAGTCCCAGAACTGCACGTCACTGACCCCCACGATGGCGGCCGAGCGTCGTTGTTCTTCTTCGCGCAGCGGGCCGGCTTCCTCTGCCGGCATGCCCTCGATGCCGACCTCACCGCGCGAGGCCAACGCGTAGTGCACGGTCTTGCCTGCCGCAGTCCACTTGGCGACTGCCGCCGAACACCCGTACTCGGGGTCGTCGGGATGCGGTACCAGGACGAGCGCCGTCCTCCAGTCGGCCGGAAACGGCTGTGGCGCCACCCGTTCCGGCATCACGCCGTGCACCACGATCGCCGCGGTCTGGTCGACCCACTCATCGTCGAGTTCCTGGTCAGGCACCAGTAGCAGACGGAGAAGGGTTGCGCCGCCGATGATCTCGATCAGCCGGCCGGCGTCGACGTCGGCGCTTATCTGTCCTCGGTTCACGGCATGCGCCAGCCGTGCACCCACCACGCCGAACACGCCGGTGAAGCGGCCCACCACCCGAGCATTCAGGTCCGCATCGTCCGCCATGTCGGCGATCAGCCCCGGCAGCGCCGCCCGCACCAAGGGACTACTGAAGACGTCGCGAGTAGCCGCGATCATCGCCCGCACGTCGCCCGCGATGTCGCCCTCGGGTGCCGTCAGTGCGGTCGGCGCGATCGGGAAGGCCGCCTCGTGGACGAGTTCTGCCTTGCTCGACCAGCGGCGGTACAGCGCGGTCTTGGTGGTGCCCGCCCGCTCCGCGACGGCGGCCATCGTGAGATTCGAATAACCGATTTCGACGAGCAGATCCGCGGTCGCGCCGAGTATGGCAGCGTCGATACGCGGGTCGCGTGGGCGGCCTGAGGCAGTAACGCTGTGTGCTCCTCGCGTGTGCCCGGCCTTGTCAACCGCGGGCGGGTCTGCTTTCATAACGCTACGAAGCGTAGCGTAATTGCTTGGAAGGGTAAACCTGTGGCTACCGAACCGGCGGTCGAAGAGATCAGCCGCCTGCAGCACTCCTCGCGAGACGTCACCACTCTCCCCTCGGTGATGTCGCAGTGGCTGTCCACCGTGATGCCCGGAGGCGTAACCCCGGACGTGACGATCGAAAGCGGTGTCGAGTCCAACGGAATGTCGTCGGAGACCATCATTCTGACCGGCCGGTGGGAGAAAGACGGGCACTCCGTCGAACAGAGATGGGTGGCCAGGGTGGCACCCCGCGCCGAGGACGTTCCGGTGTTCAAGGACTACCGGCTCGACCACCAATTCGAGGTCATCCGCTTGGTCGGAGAGCTGACCGATGTGCCGGTGCCCGTGGTGCGGTGGCTCGACACCAGCGGCGACGTGCTGGGGACGCCGTTCTTCCTGATGGATCACGTCTCCGGCATCGTCCCGCCCGACGTCATGCCCTACACGTTCGGGGACAACTGGTTCGCCGACGCACCGATCGAGCAACAGCGCGAACTGCAGGATGCCACCGTCGAAGTGCTGGCGAAACTGCATGCGATACCCGATGCCGAGCAGACGTTCGGCTTTCTCTCCGAGGTCGACCCACCGGGTGACACCCCACTGCGCAGGCACTTCGGCTGGCTGAAGGACTGGTACGAGTTCGCGGCGGCCGATGCCGGTCGCTCGGAGTTGGTGGAGCGCGCACTGGCCTGGCTCGAGGACAACTTCCCCGCCGACGTCGCCGCCTCGCAATCGGTGTTGACGTGGGGCGACTCACGCATCGGCAACGTGCTCTACGAGGACTTTCGCCCGGTCGCCGTACTGGACTGGGAGATGGCGACGGTAGGCCCGCGCGAGCTCGACGTGTCGTGGATCATCTTCGCGCACATGGTGTTCCAGGAACTCGCCGGTCTCGCCGGCCTGCCGGGGTTGCCCGACGTCATGCGCGAGGAGGACGTGCGCGAGACCTACACGCGGCTGACCGGTGCCGAACTGGGCGACCTGCGGTGGTTCTACGTGTACTCCGGGGTGATCTGGTGCTGCGTCTTCATGCGCACCGGGGCACGGCGGGTGCGGTTCGGCGAGATCGAGAAGATCGACGATCTGGAGTCGACGTTCTACCACGGAGGCCTTTTGAAGCGATTGATAGAAGAGGCTCCGGAGGGCAGGAGCGAAGCGACCCGGGATATGGAGGAAGCCTGATGCTCGGCCCGATGGATGAGTTTCCCGTACACCAGATTCCGCAACCGATCGCCTGGCCCGGATCGTCGGACCGCAACTTCTACGACCGGTCCTACTTCAACGCGCACGACCGGACAGGCGACGTCTTCCTCATCACCGGCCTCGGCTACTACCCCAACCTCGGGGTGAAGGACGCCTTCTTCCTGATCCGCCGCGGCGACACGCAGACGGCGGTGCACCTGTCCGACGCGATAGACCAGGACCGGCTCAACCAGCACGTCCTCGGCTACCGCATCGAGGTCGACGAGCCACTACAGCGACTGCGGATCGTGCTCGACGAGACCGAGGGCATCGCCGCCGATCTGACCTGGAACGGATTGTTCGACGTCGTCCAGGAGCAGCGCCACATCCTGCGCACCGGCACCCGGATCACGTTGGACGCGCAGCGATTCGCCCAATTGGGCTCGTGGAGTGGGCACATCGCGATCGACGGCGAGGAGATCACCGTCGACCCATCGGTGTGGATCGGGTCACGAGACCGGTCCTGGGGCATCAGGCCGATCGGTGAGGCCGAACCCGGTGGGCGGCCTGCCGATCCGCCGTTCGAGGGCATGTGGTGGCTCTACGTGCCGATCGCGTTCGACGACTTCTCGATCGTCATCATCATCCAGGAGGACCACACCGGCTTCCGCTCACTGAACGACTGCACCCGAGTCTGGAAGGACGGCCGCGTCGAGCAATTGGGCTGGCCGCGGGTCAAGATCCACTACAACTCCGGCACCCGGATCCCGACCGGAGCCACCATCGACGCCACGGCGCAGAATGGTGCTCTGCTCCACTTCGACGTGGAATCCAAACTTCCTGTGCCGATTCACGTCGGCGGCGGCTACGGCGGCGACTCGGACTGGATTCACGGCATGTGGAGGGGCGAGAAGTTCACCGAACGCCTCACCTACGACATGACCGACCCCGCCATCGTCGGCAGGGCCGGCTTCGGCGTGATCGATCACGTCGGGCGGGCGGTGTGCACCGACGGCGACGGCACGCCGGTCGAGGGCTGGGGCCTTTTCGAGCACGGCGCGCTGGGCCGCCACGACCCGTCGGGTTTCGCGGACTGGCTGACCGTCGCACCGTAGTCGCGCACGAAGAAGGGGCACCCAATTGATGGGTGCCCCTTCTTGATGGGTGGGTACGTCAGCGGCCGTTGCCCACGGTCGAGGTGGCCGAGCCGACGACTGCCTGCTGCTGGATGTCGTTGAGCCACGTGTGGTGGTCGACGCCCGCATCAGCGGGGGCGGCCAGGCCGAACAAGGCTGCTGCGAAACCGGTTGCGACGATGCTGGCGAATCCAAACTTCTTCATGATCTTCCCTCTTCTTACTTGCTTGCCGTATGGCCTCTGTGTGTCGGCGGGAGGCCGTTCTCGCCGATCTGATGTGTTAAACCAGCAGGTCAGAGGTTTAATTCCGGTGGCAGAAATTGATCGCCGGTTGGCAGCATGTATGCGTGACAGGGCCCACGACTTCTGCACGAGGGCTGCGATCGCCGCGAGGATCGCAACCATCGCGCAGAACTCGATGGCGCGGGCCGTCAGGCAATGATCAGCAGCACGGCGCCAGCTACGGCCTCGACGCCGAAGTAGAACCAATTGGGGTAGAACGCCGTCCGACCGTCGACCACCGCGGACACGAGGCGGCCGAACGCCATGCCCGCCAGGGCCATGCCGACGGCTAGCAGGATCCCGCTTCGATGAGATCCTGCATCAACGGCCGCGTACGCCAGCACCCCTGCGATGGCCAGGCCGAAACCGCCGTAGACGGCGCGTACCTCCGACCGCGACGTGGGGTGTTCGAGCGTGATGCCGAACGGCCGCACCAGCATCGCGGGGGCGGCGAGTGCGTATATCCCCATGCCGAGGAAGAACACACCCATCACGGCAATGACCGCTGTGTCGACTGCGCTGGCCACGGTAGCCTCCTGTTCCAGTTCACGTAGGAGGCCAGCATGGTCCTAGAAGTGGCGTCACCGCTTCCACAAACCTGCTCTTCGTCGATCTGGCTGTGGCCGGGCCAGGCGCTCTACGCCGGTCCGAGCCTGAATCTGGCGCCACATTCGGGATCCGTGTGGTGCTTGGCAGTCGGCGTCGACCGGCCACTCACCGTGCTGACCCCCGACGGAACCACGCGCGACGCACATAGCGTCCTGATCCCGCCGCGGCTGACCCATCAGCTCCTCTGCCACGGCGGCCGGCTGGTGTCCTGCTACCTGGAGCCGACGTCGGCTCGGGCGGACTCGTGCCGACGTGGGTTCGGCCGGTGGGTGGACGGCATCGGCGTTCACCACGCCGCCGAGAAGCAGCTTGCGTTCGCCCCCGACGACGACCAAAGCGCCTGCCGCTGGCTCGATTTGGCCGCACCTGCCGTCGAGCGCGTCATCGATCCCCGCATCGTGCTCGCCGCAGCCCGGATACGCGCCGAGCCTGCCACGACGCTGTCGTCGCGTGAACTGGCCGCCGAGGCAGGGTTGTCCGAGTCGCGGTTTCTGCACCTGTTCCGCGACGAGGTCGGGACGAGCCTGCGACGCTATCGGCTCTGGGTGCGACTGGTGGCTGCCGGGACGGCCATCGCCGCGGGACGCAACCTCACGGCCGCGGCGGTGGACTCCGGTTTCGCCAGCCCGTCACACCTCGCCGACCGATTCAAGGCCACGTTCGGGTTGTCGGCCACCCAATTGCTGGGAACGGGCGCGATTCTGCGGACGCCGTGACTCAGACCGACTGCACGGCCGGGACCGATACGCGGCCGAACACCATCGACTCCTCGATCCGGTCGAAGCGGTGATCGACGACGTCCAGCAGGTAGTTGTGCCTGACTTTCCATGGCCGTCGCGTGCCGGACTTCGGCAGCGCGTGCGGAGCCCGCTGCACGTAACCGGCTTGGAGGTCGAACGTCGGCTTCTCCTTCATCGGCACGCCACCCAGGTGCGGGTAGGCGTGCGTGTAGCCGTGAGTCTCCATGTAGGCCAACAGCTTCGCCACCGCCCTTGCGGTCATGTCTGCACGCAGGGTCCACGACGCGTTGGTGTAGCCGATGCACCACGCCATGTTCGGCACGTCCTCGAGTAGGTACTCCTTGTAGACGAATCGGTCGGTGGGCTTGATCTCGGCGCCATCGACGCTCACCGAGATACCGCCGAGTGCCTGAAGTTGAAGGCCGGTCGCAGTCACGATCACGTCGGCATCGATGCGTCCGCCCGACTTGAGGACGACGCCCGTGGCGTCCATGTGGTCGACGTGGTCGGTCACCACTTCGACACGGCCGCTCGTGATCTCCTCGTAGAAGTCTCCACCGAGGATCACACACAGCCGCTGGTCCCACGGGTCGTAACGCGGCTTGAAATGAGTGTCCACGTCGTAGCCTGCGGGAAGATGCTTCAACGCCGTGGCCCGTGCGAACTTCTTGAAGGTCGTTGGAGCCTTGCGGGCGAACCAATAGCTGCCCACGGTGAGGATCTTGAAGTAGGCCCGCGCAATCGCGTGAGATAACTTGCGCGGCAAGAATTTTCGAACGATGGCAAGCATCGGGTTGATCTTCGCGACGGACATTAGGTAGGTGGGCGAGCGCTGCAGCATCGTGACGTGCGCGGCCATCTTCGTCAGCGAGGGGATCATGCTGATGGCCGTCGCGCCACTGCCGATGACGACGAGCTTCTTCCCGGTGTAGTCCAGCGACTCCGGCCAGTACTGCGGATGAATCACCTCGCCGGTGAAGTTCTCGAGTCCCGGGAACTCCGGCGAGTAGGGCTCGTCGTAGTTGTAGTAGCCGGTGCCGAAGAAGAGGAAGCGACCGCGGTATCGCCGCTCGACGCCACCCTGCTCGACGCGGACGGTCCAGGTGTCGGTCTCCGAGTCCCAGTCGGCGGATCGCACGTGGGTGTTGAAGCGGATGTGACTGTCGATCCCGTACTTGCGGGCCGTCTCCGTCAGGTAGGCGCGGATGTCGGCACCGTCGGCAAGGTTTTCGGGCCGCGTCCATGCCTCGTAGGAATAGCTGAGCGTGAAGATGTCGCTGTCGGAGCGGATGCCCGGGTAGCGAAACAGGTCCCAGGTGCCGCCGATCCGCTCCCGACGCTCAAGCATGGTGTACGTGAGCTGTGGATTCCTCTCGTGGATGCGGTAGGCCGCGCCGATACCGGAGATGCCTGCGCCGATGATGAGTACGTCTGATACTTCGACGGCCTCGTTCGCATCCATGGAGAACCTCCTCGTCGTGGTCCCGCTGCGTACCGCCAGCCTAGGTGCTCGGGTATGTGGTACGTCAACGATCTGGGCACGGGAATGCACCGGAGTGGCCAGACTGGAGCGATGACCGACGTCGTAGTGGTGGGGGCGGGCTTCGCCGGACTGTCGACCGCACGCGCCTTGGCCAGGCTGGGACACGACGTGGTGGTGCTCGAGGGCCGCGACAGGGTCGGCGGCCGGTCGTACACGACGACGATCGCCGACGTGCCGGTGGATCTCGGCGCGACGTTCGTCGGGCCGACCCAGACGGAGGTGCTCAAGCTCGCCGCGGAACTGGGCTGCGAGACCGTGCCGACGTACAACCGCGGCAAGAACCTGATCCGCTGGCGCGGCAAGGTGCGCTCGTACCGCAGCACGATCCCCCGGCTGTCGATCCTCGAACTGCTCGACGTGTCACGCATCCAGTGGCGGTTCGATCGGCTGGAACGTCTGATTCCACTGGTGGATCCGTGGACGCCGACGATTGCGCCCCGAGTGGACAACCAGTCCCTCGAGAGGTGGCTGCGCTCCGTGCACGCCGGGGCGTCGACGCGGGATCTGATGGCGATCATGTCGCGGGTGACGTGGGGCTGCGAACCCAAGGACGTGTCGCTGCTGCACGCCGTGCGCTACATCAAGGCGGCAGGGGGCATCGGCCCCATGCTCGACGTCGAGGGTGGTGCCCAGCAGGACCGCTTCCCCGCAGGCACCCAGCAGATCGCGCTGCGGATGGCCGACGAGCTCGGTGATCGGGTGACGCTGGATTCGGTGGTGCAACGCATCGAGCGGGCCGCCGACGGCACCGTGGCCGTGCATTCGGGGAACGGCGTGACGGCCGCCAAGGCCGTCGTCGTGGCGATCCCGCCCTCGCACCGCCGCGGCATCGCCTTCGAACCCGCTCTGCCGGAAGGGTATTCGCAGTTGGCCGGGCACTGGCCGCAGGGCAACCTCAGCAAGGCCTACGCCGCCTACGAAACCCCGTTCTGGCGCGCCGACGGCCGCTCGGGTGAGGCGCTGTCCGACGACGGGCAGGTGTTCATCACGTTCGACGTCAGCCCCGGCGACGACGGCCCTGGCATCCTGCTGGGTTTCACCGATCCCCGCACGTTCGACCCGATGCCCGCCGAGGACAGGCGCGAAGTCGCGTTGGAGTGCTTCGCCGCGCTGTTCGGCGACGCGGCGCTGCATCCGATCGACTACGTCGATCACTGTTGGGGCAGCGAAGGATTCGCCCCGGGCGGCCCCACCGCGGCCGTCCCGCCGGGATCGTGGACGAACTACGGGCAGTGGCTGCGCAAACCGGTCGACGGCATCTTCTGGGCGGGGACCGAGACGGCCGACCAGTGGACCGGCTTCCTCGACGGTGCCGTGCGGTCGGGGCAGCGCGCGGCGGCCGAGGTGGACGCCTACCTGGCCTAGGAGCTGATCCGCCGCTCGACGCGCACCGACTCGACCAGCGCACGCAAGTGCTGGTTGACCTCGTCGGGGCGCTCTAGATTCGAGCAGTGGCCGCCGGACAGTTCGACGAACGCGGCGAGATTCGGTGCATGCTCGGCGATTCGGCGGGACGCGCCGATGGGCAGAAGGCGATCACCGCGGCTACCGATGACGAGCGTGGGCACGGTGAGGTTGGCCAAGGAGATGTGCTTGGGTCCGAGCGAGTCGACCAGCGTGCGGGCCCAGCCGCCGCGCCCGGCGGGCGGGGTCATCGCGAAGAGTTCGAAGACGAAGTCCGCGATCGCGGGGTCGGCGTCGCGCCCAACAGCCAGTGCGGCGACGAATCGCCGGCTCTGCTGGATCGAGCCGGGCACCAGCGGTGCCCCACCGAGTCGCTTGAGCAGCACGCCCGCCGCCGCCACCCTGCCACCGGACAGCGCGCTGGGCACGGGCAGGAACTTCACGTCGCGCAGCAGGTCACCGGTCGTGGTGTTGATCAGCGCGACGGCGTCGGCGCACTGCGTCACCCGCAGTGGGTAGCGCTGCGCCCACGAGGTGATCGCGATGCCGCCCATCGAGTGCCCGGCGATGACGGCGCGCTCGCC
The DNA here is from genome assembly GCF_014202335.1 of Mycobacterium sp. AZCC_0083. Taxonomy (GTDB): domain Bacteria; phylum Actinomycetota; class Actinomycetes; order Mycobacteriales; family Mycobacteriaceae; genus Mycobacterium. The sequence continues at coordinate 52,663 of NZ_JACHGP010000012.1, forward strand.
GGGGGCCAGGGTGGCGTCCAGTACGGCGTCCAGGTCGGCCGCCAGGAAATCGAGGCCGTAGTTGCTGCGCCTGCGTGGGACTTCGCTGCGCCCGTGGCCGCGGTGGTCGAAGGCGATCACCCGGTAGTCAGTCGAGAGGTCGGCGATCTGGTTGGCCCAGACGCGAATCGCGCAGGTGATGCCGTGGGCCAGCACGATCGGGTAGCCGTCTTCCGGTCCGAAGACCTCGGCGTGCAGCCGGGTTCCGTCGGCGGAACGGACGTCGACGACCCGCCCGATCTTCAGGACATCGGCCGGCTCATAGCGCCGCAGTTGCATGACCATCGCTATTGCTGTCTGCTCTTCGCGCAAGCGCTCATCGCCGCTCCAATCGGGTACCGGCAACGCTGCCGGGACCAGCAGTTTATCCGGTCAAGAGCACGGGTTTGATCACCCGGCCCGCCTTGGCGGCGGCCCACGCCTCGTCGAAGGCAGTCAGATTGAACGTGATGACGAGCTTGTCGACGGGCAGCTCGCCACTGCGGACCAGCTCGGCCAGCCGCGGAATGAACGTGTGCGGCTCACTGTCGCCCTCGACGACACCCCGCACCCGCAGTCCCTTCCCAAGGATCAATCCGACGGGCAACTCCGCGTTCAGCGCGCCGAGCCCGACGAGCGCGAGCGTCCCGCACGGCCGCAACACGGTCAGCGCGGTCGCGGTCACTGCGGGAAGCGCCGTGCTGTCCACCGCGACGTTCGGTCCTCCCCCGGTGAGATCGCCAATGGCCGCCACCACGTCGACGGCGGTGGGGTCCAGGGTCGCGGTGGCGCCCAGCTCGGTGGCAAGCGCCAGTCGCTCCGGCACCGGATCGACCGCGACGATCGCGCGGCAGCCCGCGATCTGCGCGCCCATCACCGCCGACAGGCCCACTGCGCCGGCTCCGAAGACCACCAGCGCATCATCCGGCCCTGCAGACAACGCGTTCAGCACCGTGCCGACTCCGGTCTGCACGCTGCAGGCAAGCGGGGCCGCGAGCTCGGGCGCGAGCTCCGTGGTCATGACGACGGTGTTCGCGGGCCGAGACAGGGCGTGGGTGGCGAAGCTGGACTGCCCGAAGAAGCCGCCGGTGACGGGTTCGCCGTCCAGCCGCAGGGCGCTGGCCTCGTCGCGGCGGTCGCCGCGCATGTTCAGGTCGGTCGAGCGGTCGCAGTAGGCAGGCCTGCCAGCGGTGCAGTCGGAACACCGGCCGCAGCTGGCGAACGTCAGCACCACCAGCTGGCCCTCCGCTGCGCGTGCCCCTGGGCCCGCGGCGATGACCGTGCCGACGCCCTCGTGCCCGAATACCATCGGCAGCCGCTTGGCCTGCCAGCGTGCAGCGACGCTGACGTCGGTGTGGCAGATGCCGACGGCGTCGATGCGGACCAGCACCTCGTCGTCGACCGGAGGCCGGATCGTGACGTCGGTGAGCTGGGGGTCGCCACCGGGTTCGTGCAGTACCGCGGCGCGTGCGTCGATCACCCATGGAGGTTAAATGGTGCCGGTCGGCCCGGACAGGCCGGGGAAGGCCTGACATGCGCGCCATACAGATAGCCCGGCTCGACGGACCCGGAGCCGCGGAGCTCGTCGAGATCGACGAACCGACCGACACCGACGCCGTACTGATCGACGTGTACGCGGCCGGTGTCGCATTTCCCGACGCCCTGCAGACGCGTGGCCTCTACCAGCACCGTCCCGAGCTGCCATACGTGCCTGGCGCCGAGCTCGCCGGTGTAGTGCGCACCGCGCCTGCGGGTGCCCACGTGGTGGCGGGTGACCGGGTTGCCGCCTTGACGATGCTGAACGGTGCGATGGCCGAAGTCGTTGCGGTACCAGCGGATCGGGTGTTCAAACTGCCCGACGTGGTGTCGTTCGAAGCGGGCGCGGGGATCCTGTTCAACGACCTCACGGTGCACTGCACGTTGCGGACCCGCGGCAGGCTCGCGCCCGGCGAAACGGTGTTGGTGCACGGCGCCGCCGGCGGCATCGGCACCTCAACGCTGCGGCTGGCCACCGCCTTTGGTGCGTCACGCACCATCGCGGTCGTCAGCACCGAGGACAAGGCCGACGTCGCGCGGGCTGCGGGTGCCACCGACGTGGTGCTGGCCGACGGCTTCAAGGACAGGGTCAAGGAGCTGACCGGCGGCCGCGGGGTGGACGTCGTCGTCGACCCGGTCGGTGGTGACCGGTTCACCGATTCGCTGCGCTCGCTGGCCCCTGGTGGCCGGCTGCTCGTGGTCGGCTTCACGGGCGGTGACATTCCCACGGTCAAGGTCAACCGGCTGCTCCTGAACAACGTCGATGCGGTCGGCGTCGGCTGGGGCGCTTGGGCCGCAACACATCCCGGGTATCTGACCGAGCAGTGGGCGGAGTTGGAGCCGCTGCTGGCGTCGGGTGTGGTGACCGCCCCCCAACCCGTCGTCTACCCACTTGACCGCGCCGCCGAGGCCATCGCCTCGCTCGAAGAGCGCACCGCCAAGGGCAAGGTCGTCGTCAAGCTGCGGTGATCGGATGTCGCCGCCGGGGCGGCTCCGGAACGCCTTAGGACACCCCGTTGATCCCCGGGTGCTGGCCGGGCGGCACCGCAGGCGCCGGGGGTGCCACCACCGGCGGTGTGAAGAGATTCCCTCCGGTCGGGCTGATGCTCTTCTCGGTCGGGGACACCGGTGCAGTGCTTGGCGGCGTGGTGGTCGTCGTCGTAGTGGTTGTGGTGGTCGTGGTGGACGGCGCTTGGTTGCCGGTCGAACATGCAGCGGTCAACGCGCCAAACGCAATGAGTACCACCCCTCCGACGAGGGCCATCCAGTCGCGGGGGCGACGTAATTGCAACACGAGAGTCCTATCGGTTCGTTGGTCTTGTATTACTTGCGGTGCACGCCAGGCGGTTCCGTCGGCGCAGGCTCCGCCTTCACCGGTGGTGTGAACAGGTTGCCGCCGGTGGGGCTGAGGCCCTTCTCGGTCGGGGACACCGGTGCACTGGACGGCACCGTCGTCGACGTCGTGGGTGTGGTGGTCGTCGTGGTCGTCGTGCTGGACGGCGCCGGGCTTTCGTTGTTGCCGCATGCTGCGATCAACGTGCCAAGCCCGATCAGCATCGCGGCTGGGGCCACGGCCACTAGGCGGCGAATACTGCGGCGTGAATTTGTCATGCATCTACCTTCTCTGTCGAATTCGGTTGGGCGTCACGGTGGGCTTCGAGCAGTCGAAGCCATACTTCGCTGATGGTCGGGAAGCACGGCACGGCGTGCCAAAGACGTTGAATCGGAACCCGTCCCGCGATTGCGACGGTGGCCGACTGCAGCAGTTCGGCAACGCCTGCCCCGACGAAGGTGGCTCCGAGTAGGTGACCGTCGTCGACGTCGACGACCATGCGGCCTCGCCCGCCGTAACCGTCGGCGTAGAGGAAGGCGCCGGGGACCGTGTCGCCGATGTTGACGTCGACGACCTGCACGCGGTGACCCCGGTGTTCGGCCTCCGCGGCGGTGAGCCCGACTGATGCGGCCTCGGGGTCGGTGAAGAAGACCTGCGGTACCGCGTGCGAATCGGCGGTGGCGACGTGAGCGCCCCACGGGGCGGTGTCGAGCTGATGACCCGCGGCGCGGGCCACGATGGCATCGCCTGCCATGCGGGCTTGGTACTTGCCCTGATGTGTAAGCAGGGCACGGTGGTTGGCGTCGCCCATCGCGTAGAGCCAGTCTCCGTCGACGCCGTGAACCACGCAGGTGTCGTCGACGTCCAGCCATGTTCCCGGTTCGAGGCCGACGGTCTCAAGACCGATATCGGCGGTGTTTGGTGTCCTACCGATCGCGAAGAGTATTGCGTCAACCTCCAATTCACTGGCGTCGTCGAGGCTCACCCACAGTGGTCCCGCAATCTCGAGGCGGCGTAGCTCGGTGACGGAGACCCCGGTCCGAACGGTCACCCCCATGTCGGTGAGGCCGCGGGCGACGAGCTCGCCGACGAACGGCTCCATCCTCGGGAGTACACCTGAGTCGCGCGCCAACAGCGTCACCCGTGATCCGAGACCGTGCCACGCGGTGGCCATTTCGACGGCTATCCCGCCACCGCCGACGATGGCCAACCGCCCTGGGATGTCGCTGCTGTCAGTCGCTTTGCGGTTGGTCCAGGGAGCCGCCTTCTCGATGCCGGGGATGTCGGGCAGTGCCGCAGTGCTGCCGGTGCAGACGGCCACCGCATGGCGACCGGTGAGAACCACGACACCGACGCCGGGGGTCTCGACTGCGACGCGTCGCGGGCCGATCAGCCGGGCGTGGCCTCGGAAGAGGTCGGCGCCAATGTTCTTGACCCAGGTGGCCTGGCCGCTGTCGTCCCAGTTGCTGACGTAGCGATCGCGGCGGCCGAAGACCTTCGCGGTGTCGAGGGAACCGGTGACCGCCTCGCGGGCGCCGTCCACGTGGCGAGCATCGGCCACGGCGAGGACGGGGCGCAGCAGCGCCTTGCTGGGAATGCAACCCCAGTACGAGCATTCGCCGCCGACCAGTTCCCGTTCGACCACCGCGACCGAAAGCCCGCCTGCGCGTGCGCGGGCGACAACGCTCTGTCCGACCGGTCCTGCACCCAAGACGATGACGTCGTATTCTTGCTCGTTCATCTGCTCAATCCCTCCTCTGATCGGCGAAGTCGGCGAAACTCGCGTAATCGGCGCGATCCGGATCGAGGCCGGGAAGGAAGCAACCACGCCAACCGCCCTCGGTGTCCTCGTGCCGGATCGCGCCGACGGCCACTCCGCGATCGGTCAGCCCTGCTCGATGGGACTCGATATCGGGAACCACCAGATACAGACCACGGACCGATCCAACCGGAGCGTCGGTGAGGCCGACGCCGAATTGAATCGAGGCGGCTGATCCCGGCGGCGTCAGCTGAATGACCCGGAAGTTGGGCGCCGGTGAGTAGTCGACGTCGAGGTCGAAACCGGCGCCATCGCGGTAGAAGCAGAGCGACTCGTCGGGATCGGAGACCGGCAGGACGATGACTTCGAAGGTTGCCGTCATCTGCGCGCGTTCTGGAGGACCTCGTCGGGGTCCAGCCCGCGGTCGACGCCGTGTGCCATCACGGTTTGGCCCGGCTCCAGATGCAGCTGCTTGCCGTCGATGAAGACGTCGACCTTGTCGGGCTCGAACGACACCAGGTTGCCGATGCGCGCGACCTCCGGCCATGCCTCGACGTAGGACCACGCCGCCCGCTTGCGTCCGCCGATGGTGTAGTAGCTCGCCAGCCCCTTGTAGGGGCAGAACGTCTGTCCCTCAATGGGTTCGAGAGCTGGCTCGACGACGTCACCACGCGGGACGTACCAGCGCGGGGCGAAGCCCGATTCGTAGAGGGCAAGGGGGTGACCGGTGTCGGCGATCACTCGATCACCGTCACGGACCTCGAGATGCCGCGAGGTCGAGCGGATGTCGATGCGGTGGTAGAAGTCCGCCGCGTGTCCGACGATGCGTTCGTCCTCTTCGTAGAACGCGTCCATCGCCTGCCAGGCGAAGGCCACCCGACCATCGAGTACCTCTGCGAAGGGCGGAAGCGAAGCGTATTGCCAGGCTGCACGATTGGCGCTGTGCTCGCCCGCAACGACGGTGAACCAGTTCACCTGTCCGAGGTCTGGATGAGTCGTGACGCGGTCTTCGGCGACCAACATGCCGGGGTCGATGCTGGCGCGCGGGAAGTATGCCACCGGGTAGCGGCCGGGCTCGTGCAGGAGCACCACGTCCTCGCTGTCGGCGATCCAGTCTTCGCCGAAACGCACCCTCATCCAACGCCGCAGCGGCTCGGCGAACAACAGGCGCTCCGGCAACGGGTGCGGGCTGAGCAACTGTCCAACGGAGCTGATAGCCAGTGGACCCTGCTGCCATGCGAGTCCCATCGTGATCCCTCCCGAGCCGTCATCCCACTGGGTCATCCGACCCATAATTGTGGGCTGGTCCACCCATAATGTCCAACGGTTGGAGCCACTGACAAGTGGGAATGTGCTGACAGTTCGCTGTGTGAGTGCTCTGGGGCGAGCGAAGCGACGGGGAAAATGGTCTAGCGGTCAGGATCTGGCGCCGCGGCGCGGCGTTCTCGGTGTTCGTCGCGTCGTGGGACCGGGCACCAACGAGCACACGTAATCTGCGGCGGCCATCACGGTCGCCTGCATCGGTTCTGCGTCGTCCGTTGCGTGGCTGACCATGGCGCCGCCCTGGTGAGCGACCACCAGCGCGACCGCGAGGTGACGCGGATCGGCGTCAGACCGCAGCTCGCCGCGCTCGCGCATTGCCACGAACCCCGTGCGAAACAACTCGAGCCACTGGTCGTAACCGGCGGTCAAGACGTCGAGCACGTCGTCATCGGCTTCCAGCAGTTCACCTACCAGTGACCCAAAGCTGCATCCACCTCGGCGGTAGACGGCTTCCGCGTCGGCCGCGCAGGCATGTGCCCATGCCTGCAGCGACTGGAGGTTGTCGAGTGCGCCCATCTCCGGTCGGGTGTGAAAGGCGATGAGGCCGTCGCGGCGCCGATCGATGACCCGACGCGTCAGGTCCCGCTTGTCCTGGAAGTAGTGCGAGATCTGCGATCCGCTCACCGAAGCCGCGCTCCGCAGATCTTCCATGCTGGTCCCGGCGACGCCGTACTGAAACATCAACTCGGCGGCGACCTCGACTATGCGCGACCGAGTCTCGAGTCCCTTCCGGGTGAAATGCACGGTGTCGTCGTCGATCCGAGTGACCGCGGAGACGCGGCGGCGGCGGGCCGGCCGTGGCGCACGTTCGGCGGGATCGGTGGCGAACATACGCAGGTGGTTCACCGCGAATCGCACGGCGTCGGCGTGCGCCCATTCCTGGCGATAGGCGTAGGCCACGGTGCCGCCGCCCTGGTGGATGCTGACGATGACCATGGCCAGCCGTCGCGGGTCGGCACCTGCAACGAGAACACCGTGCTCCTTCATCTGCTGCAGCGCATGCTCGAGTAGCGCGACCCATTGCCAGTAGGCCTCGCCGAGTGTCCGCCGCGTGGCACCGTCGGACTTGACCAGCCTGCCGACGAGGGCGTGGAAGGTGGGAGTGCCCTCGTAACCGATGCGGCGCAAGTAGCGCACGTTCCTGTCGATCCAGCGTTCGAAGTCGTCGAACGACTGGAGCCCGTGCAGTTGCGGGTTTCGATGAAAGTCCAGCACCACGTCGAGCTGGCGGACCAGAACCGCGCGAATGAGTGCCTGCTTGTCGGCGAAGTAATGGGCCAGTTGAGAGCCACTCACCGACGCGGCCCTGCGCACCCCGTCCATGTTGAACGCCGAGTAGCCGTCGTTCAGGATCAGCTCGGCTGCCGCTTCCACGATCCGCTCGCGGGTGGCGCGTCCCTTGGGCGTCAACCGCTGCTCACCGGATGTGTCGATGGCGGCCATTGTTCAAGGCTATCGACGTCGTTCCATATTATGGGACATTCAACCCAGTGTGTCGGTCAGAGGCTGCCGGGCCGGCAAGCCGTTAACGTAGGTGGTGTCGTCGGAAGGAACCACAGGTGGCGAGACTGGTCTCGGTGAACGTCGGTAGACCGAAAAACGTGCCCTGGCAAGACAAGAAGGTCTTCACTGGAGCATGGAAGACCCCTGTCGAGGGCCCTGTGGTGGTGCGCAGGCTCAACGTCGACGGCGACGGGCAGGGCGACCTCGCCGGCCACGGTGGCGAACAGCGCGCCGTGCTGGTCTATCAGACCCACTCCTACGACTACTGGCGCAGCTACCTCGAGCGTGACGACCTAGAACCGGGCCACTTCGGAGAGAACTTCACCGTAAGCGGGCTCGGCGACGACGAGGTATGCATCGGGGACCGCTACCGCATCGGTGAGGCCGAATTCGAGGTCACCCAACCGCGCGTCACCTGCTTTCGCGTCGGCATGCGCCTCGGCGAGCCCGAGATGCCCAACCTGTTGGTCGCCCATCACCGGCCCGGCTTCTACATGCGGGTCATCCGCGAGGGGCGCGTCGAGGCCGGCGACCCCATCGAACTGACCCACCGAGGCCGACACGAACTGTCGGTCGCCGACGTCGACGCGCTGCTCTACCTGCCCGACCGCGACATGGATCGACTCAAGCACGCCGTCGACCTGCCCGCGCTCAGCCCGGGATGGCAGCAGTCCTTTCGCGACATGCTTGGCGCGCAAGCTGATTCGGCCGTGGCGGTCGGGCCGGTGTGGGCTGGATTTCGCCAACTCCGGGTCGATGCCATTGCGCGGGAGAGCTCGACGATCACGTCCATCGATCTAGTGCCAACCGACGGTGGCCCCCTGCCGAGACCACGGCCGGGCCAGTATCTGACCGTCAAGATCCCAGACGCCGGCGACCCAGCGCCGTTGCGCAGCTACTCGTTGTCGGGTGACCCCGGCGCCGGGACCTACCGCATCAGCGTGAAGCGCGAGGAGCACGGCCAGGTGAGCCGATGGCTGCACGCCCACATCCGTGCCGGATCGACCCTGGACGCCGCTGCGCCCCGCGGAGACTTCTTCCTCACCGAGGACAGCTTCCCCGTCGTGCTGGTGTCGGCGGGTGTCGGCGCCACGCCCGTGCTGGCCATGCTGCACGCACTCGCCGAGGCCGGTAGCCAACGCCAAATCCGGTGGGTGCACACGACGCACGACCGGGAGTCGCACGCCTTCGCCACTGAGGTCACCCGGTTGATCGAAGCCCTCCCCCATGCCCAGCAGCGCATCTTCTACACCGCCGAGCCCGGGCCGGGTCGCCCAGCCGAGCGCCTCACCGCGTCATCGATCGCGATGTTGAACCTGCCCACCGAAGCCGCCGTATACCTTTGCGGCCCAAACGCATTCATGGACGACATGCGAGCCGCCCTGACCGCCGTCGGGATCGACCGGGGCCGGATCCACACCGAATCCTTCGGCGCGCTGTCTGCCATCAACCCCGGCGTCGTCGACGCGCCTGCCCCCTCGCGCCCACACCGGCCGCCGGGCATGCCCACGACGGGACCGCAGGTCACGTTCTCCCGCAGCGGACTCACCGCCAACTGGTCACCGGACTACCACAGCCTGCTCGAACTGGCCGAAGCCTGCGACGTTCCCACCAGGTACTCGTGCAGGAGCGGCGTCTGCCACATCTGCCTGACCGGGATCGTGGCCGGTGCCGCGACGTATGTCCAGGCGCCACTGGATCGACCGCCAAGCGACTCGGTGCTCATCTGCTCCGCGGCCCCAGACGGCGACCTCGTCCTCGACCTCTAGGAGGCCGGCTTCTCGGCGATCAGTTGGATGAGATTGCCGCACGTGTCGTCGAACACGGCCGTGGTGTAGTCGCCACCATCGGTCGGCTTCTGCGTGAAGACGACGCCGAGTTTCGTCAATCGATCGTGCTCGGCCTCGACGTCGTCGACGGCGAACTGAGCCAACGGGATTCCGTCTTCGGCGAGGGCATCACGGTAGGGCTTGACCGCGGGGTGACCGCACGGTTCCAGCAGTAGTTCGGGCCCTTCGGGGTCGTCGGAGGAAACCACGGTGAGCCAGGAGTCCTCCCCGATCGGCACGTCGCGGCGTTTCGTGAAGCCGAGCACGTCGGTGTAGAACGCCAGCGCTGCTCGCTGATCGTCGACGAAGAGGCTGGTCAGACGGATCTTCATGGGTCTTCCTTCCCGACGACGAACGGCCATCGTCGTGTGATCTCGGCGAGAGGCTCGCCGTTGAAGTAGTGGAACTTGGACCGGCCGCGACGCTCGGTCACGACCAGCCCGGCCGACTCGAGCACGGCGAGATGCTGCGATACCGCCTGCCGACTCGAGCTGAGCCGATGCCGCGTGGTGAGCAGTGTGCAGATCTCGAACAAGGTCTGTCCGTCGCTCGCGGCGAGTTCGTCGAGGATGAGACGCCTGGTCTCGTCGTCGAGTGCCCTGAACACGTCCGCCACACCTTCATGATAGGCAAGTGGCTACTTGCATATCAAGCTTCAGCTGCCCGAGCGACCCGTCAGATGACGATGACCGCGACGAGCTTCTCCAGTCCGTTGAAGTCATCGCCGTTTCGCGTGTAGAGATCGAGCTGATTGGCGTGTGCGGTTGCGGCAATCAATAGGTCAGCGAATCGGCTCCGCGGGGTCCTTCCTTCGCGGACGACGGCGGCGACGACGAGTCCGTAACTCCGTGCAGCCGCCCCGTCGAATTGGATGGGTTCCAGTGTTGATTCGACTTCCTGGAGCCGGGCCTGCCGCTTCGCAGCTTCCATCGCGTCGGCGGCAAGGTGTGGGCCGGCCGCCAACTCGGCCGCGGTGATCGCGGATATCGCCATCTCGTCGGGCAGCGCAGCGAGCACGACCGGATCGTGCCAGTCGATGACGACGGACGTGTCGAGAAGGCCCGACGTCACCTCATAGCCCTTGGTCGATCAACCGGTCTTGGTCGGCGCGGAACCGGCGATGGTCGATTCGCACGCCGGCTGCCGCCAACGCAGCGACTTCGTCGCGGGATATGAAGGTGCGGCGACCGGCTCGAATCGGCCGAAGCTCGGCGACCGGTTCGCCATTGCGGGTGACGACGAAGGTTTCGCCCGCCGTGACCGCGTCGATCACCCGGGCGTTGTCGTTGCGCAGTTCGCGCTGCGCGATGGTCTTGGCCATGGGTTTAATCGTAGCAAGAAGTGCTACACAGAGCTACGGGCATGTCCTGGACGGCACATCGCCAATGCTTCGCGACATGGAGACGCTGTGTGCGCGGTGAGGTGTACGTCCTCGACCTCTAAATCGCCTCGCCGCCAAGCTAAGCCGGGTCGGCGAAGACCGGCGGCTCCCCCGACATTCCTGCCATCACGGCGGCGATCTGATTGGGCGATCCGATGAGCCCCACCTGCAGGTCGGTCTCGAGCACCAGAGCCGCGGCACTGTCGTTACTGGTCCAGGTCTCGTCGTAGAGGCGCTTCGCCGCGCGGACGGCGTTGGGTGACTTCTGGGCGATCTCGGCTGCGAGTTCCTGGGCCGCGGCGAGCGGATCGTCGGCAACGCGTGTGACCAATCCCAGCGCGGATGCCTCCGTGCCGGAGACGGTGCGACCGGTGAACGTCAGCTCCTTCGCGACGTCGATCGGTACCAGCCGCGGCAGCGTCTGCGTGATTCCCATGTCGGGCACGAGGCCCCACTTGACCTCCATGACGCTCAGCTTCGCGTCGGGTGCGGCGATCCGGATGTCGGCGCCGAGCGCGATCTGCAGACCGCCGCCGAAGCAGTTGCCGTGAACCGCAGCGATCACCGGTGCCGGCACCAGCGACCAGTCATACGCCACGCGTTGCGCGACGTTCGCCAGCCGGTCGTCGTCGCGAACCAGCAGCACGCCCGTGCCACCTTGTCCGCTCATGAAGCTCGCGATGTCCAGGCCGGAGCAGAAACTCTTGCCTTCCCCGTGCAGCACGACGGCGCGGATGGACGCGTTGGCGGCCACCTGCTCGGCAGCGTCGATCAACCCTTCGAACATCGCTTGATCGAGCGCGTTGTGCTTTTCGGCGCGAACCATCGTCACCGTCGCCACGCCCGCGGTATCGATTGTGACCCGAACCCTGTCTTCGCTCATGCGTGGCAACGATACTGCCGCGCGAAGCGACGAAGACGAGCCGTCAACGTTTGATGCTCGACCGATCCGACCCCATCAACAAGCGTTCAGATAGCACTGACGGTCAGAGCTACTCGCACTTCTCCGCCGCTACCGCCATCTCAACGGAGGGCGGGGCGGACTGGTGACGTCATTGCTCGGACTCGAGTCGGTCGAGCCGCCAGGCACCTTCCCCGAGCAGCGCCAAGTGGTGTTGGTGGTGCTCCATCAGAGAGCTGTGGTGGCTGACGCTGACCACCACGGTGCCCGGCAACTCGGTACGCAGCAGCTCGTAGAGCGCAAACGCCATGCCCTCATCCAGTGCGGAGGTCGCTTCGTCGAGGAACACCGCCGTGGGCTTGGTCAGCAACACCCGAGCGATCGCAACGCGCTGCTGCTCCCCCGGTGACAGAACCTTCGCCCAATCCTGCGTTTCGTCGAGTCGCCAACGCAGGTGGGCCAGTGACACCCGAGTGAGCGCGTCGTCCAACTCGTCGTCAGGGACATCACCCGATCTCTGCGGATACGACACCACCGTACGTAGATCGCCCAGCGGCAGGTACGGCAGTTGAGACAAGAACATCGTCGCGTGGTCGTCGGCGGGTCGGCGCCACACACCGGTGGCGGCAGGCCACAACTCGGCGAGGCTGCGCAACAGCGAGGTCTTGCCGCTGCCCGACGAACCGGTGACGACCATGGACTCGCCACGCTCCAGTCGCACATCGAGCGGATCGATCAGCCGGTCGCCTGCGGGTGTTCGCACCTCGACGCCGGTCAGCTCAATGGAGCCATCGGGGCTCGATTCAGTTGTCAGCACGGGTAATTCGCGGGCGCGTTCGTTGGCCTCCACGAGTCCGTGCAACCGGATGATCGCGGCGTTGTAGCTCGCGAATTGGCTGTACGCGTTGCGGAAGAACGACATCCCCGATTCGATCCTGCCGAATGCCCCCGCCGACTGTGTGACGTCGCCCAACTTGATGGTGCCGGCGAACAACCGCGGCGCCTGCAACACGAACGGCAGCGGAAGGATGGTTTCGGTGACGGTGTAGTTCCACCCGATCAAGCCCAGTGTGCGTCGGACGTAGTGTCGGTAGTTGGCGATCACGGCGGCGAACCTCTTGTCGAGCTGCTCCCGCTCGGCCCGTTCACCGCGGTAGAAGGCGACAGCCTCCGCAGCATCACGCAGCCGCACCAATGCGTACCGGAACGCGGCGTTGGTCTGCTCGTTGCGAAAACTCAGCCGTATCAACGGATGACCGATCCGAAATGCGATCAGCGACGCCGTGAGCACATAGGCGATCACGATCCAGAACAGTGCCTTGGGGATCTCGACGCCGAACAATGTCAGTGACCCCGAAAGCCGCCACAGGATCACGGCGAAGGACGCCACGGAGGCCACCGAGTTGACCGCACCGAACAGCAGGATGCTCTGCGAGTAGTACGTCGGAACGTTGGGGCCGGTGCCGATGCCCGTGGTGAAGACGTCGATGTCCTGCTGGATGCGTTGGTCGGGGTTGTCGATGATGGGCTCGGTGAATCGGCTTCGATAGTAGGCGCGGCCGGTCAGCCAGTCCCCGGTGAGACGGTCGGTCAACCACACCCGCCAGCGGATGATGAAGCGTTGGGTCAGGTAGGTGTCCAACAGGATCCGGCCGATGTGGATGACTGCCAGGAGGCAAAAGATTCCGATCGCCACCCAGAAGCCGTGCACTCCCGAATTACGCTGTGCCGCATTGTGCGCACCCACCCCCTGAAACGCGATCTGCAGCGCCGAGAACAAATCGTTGTTGTAGTAACTGAGCAGCACGGCAATGCGCACCTCGAAGATGACCGACAGAAGCAAGACCGCCAGCGTCGCCCACACGGGCAGGCTGTCTCTACCGATGAAGTAGTCGCCGGTGACGCTCCAGAACCGTTTCGCCCATGTCGTGTAGCGGATCAGCAGGATTCCAATCACCAACACGCACGCCGCGCTGATGGCCCAGGCTTCGAGGATCCACCACACGGACACGACGATCTGATTGCCCCAGTCGATCGAGGGCCTGAACTTCTCCAACGGACCACCCTCCGGTGCGGTGGCGCCTGAAGGGCACCGTTGCGTGGCGAGTATCGACCCCGTAGCTGAACGCTGTATGAAATGGCCAGCGTGCGTGGGCGCCCACCGCTACGGTTCGGCTGAATGCTCGTAGGAATAGGAGATGCCCGCCGTGCCGCCGCTGCTTCGTGATCTGCTGCGCCCCTACCGCGGATCCCTCGCCGTCATCCTGATGGCGACGCTGGTGCAGATTCTGATGGGTCTCGCCCTGCCGTGGCCGCTGAAGATCATCCTCGACAACGTCGTTGCAAGCCATCGACCTCCGGCATGGATCACCTTCTGGTTCCCGATGGTTGGCGGCTCGACCAAGACACACATCGCCGCGGCGGCCGGGATCATGGTGGTGTTGATCGCGGTGGTGAGCGGCGTGGCGTTCTACGTCGCCAGCTATACGACGGAACGGGTCGGGCAGTGCATCGGAAACGACCTGCGGGTGCGGCTCTATCACCACTTGCAGGAACTGTCGCTCTCCTTTTACGACACGAACCGGGTCGGCACGATCCTCAGCACGCTCACCACTGACGTTCAGACGATCCAGAGTTTTGCGTCGACCTCGGTCCTCAACATCTTCACCGACGCTCTGACGCTCATTTCAATGGTCATCGTGATGTTGTTGCTCCGTTGGGATTTCGCTCTCATCGCGCTCGCGGTGGCCCCGTTCCTGCTCTATTTCCTGGTCCGCGTCAACAAGGCGATAAAAACGGCGACACAAGAGGTGCGTACCAAACAGTCCGACCTGCTCGCCACGCTGCAAGAGGGTCTGCAGTCGATTGAGGTGGTGCAGGCCTACTCGCGCGAGGACTACGAAGACAAGCAGTTGCAGGAGGTCAGCAAGCAAACCGTCACTGCGTGGCTCAAGACGCGACGGGTGTCGGCGCTGCTGTCGCCGATCATCAGCCTGATAGTCGCGGTATGTACGGGTTTGGTGCTCTGGCGGGGCGCCCTTCTCATCATTGCCGGCACGATGACCGCCGGCGCGCTCACCGTGTTCCTGTCGTACATGGCGCGGTTCTTCCAACCGGTGCGCGCGCTCTCCCAGATGACCAACACCCTCGCCCAGGTCTCGGTGGGGTTCCAGCGAGTGACGGCGGTGTGCGACGCCGACAACGTGATCCCCGAACGTGCGGCGCCGACCGAACCCCCGCCGTTCAAGGGTCAGGTCACCTTTGAGAACGTCTCCTTCGGCTACGACCCCGAGGTGCCCGTGTTACGTGACATCTCGTTCACGATCGGTGCGGGCCAGATGGTCGGCGTCGTCGGCCCCACTGGCAGTGGCAAATCCACCCTCGTCAGCCTCATCCCACGGTTCAGGAACCTGGGGGGCGGCCGGATTCTGATCGACGGTGTCGACATCGACAACTACACGCTGCACGGACTGCGCACCCAGATCGGCTTCGTCCTGCAGAACACGGTGCTCCTTCGGGGCACGATCCGGGACAACATCGCCTTCGGCCGTCCCGACGCCACCGAAGAGCAAATCATCGAGGCGGCCAAACTGGCCAACGCCGACGAGTTCATCAGCCGCATGCCCAACGGCTACCACAGCCTGGTCGGCGACCGTGGCTCGACGCTCTCCGGCGGTCAGCGCCAACGGATTGGCATTGCCCGCGCGCTGATTCGGGACAACCCGATCCTGATCCTCGACGAGCCGACGGCGGCGCTGGATGCCGAATCGGAGCACTTGGTCATCCAGGCGCTGGAACGGCTGATGGCCGGCCGCACGGTCATCACCATCGCCCATCGGCTGAGCACATTGCGCGACGTGCACAAGATCATCGTCGTCAAGGACGGCGTGGTGGTCGAGGACGGCACCCAGGAGGAACTCTTGACCCTCGACGGTGTCTACGCCGAGCTCCACCACCTGCAATTCGACCAACCTGCCTGACGGCCACACCAACAACCGGTGAACTGTTGATACGCAGGGGTGCACGAGCGTTACGTTCTCGTCGAATCTTTCGTTCGGCGCCGTTCCCCTTGTTAGCATCCGGATTGTCCACTGCTGCTGGGAAATCCCTTCAGCACATTGACAGCTTAAGGAGACGAGCGATGCTGACGGTGCGCGATCACGGTGTCGAGGATTACGAGTCGCTGCGGGACATGGATACCACCGACGTCGGAGAGCTGCGCGAGGACGACCACGCCTGCCTGGAAGAGCTTGGCCAGTATCTCGTCGCCACCGATGCCTGGAATCGCTTCGGTATCTGGTTGCTGCACAAGCATTTCGAGCCGGAGCCGGGAGAGGTCTTCGTCGAGCGCTCGGTGCGTGCTCCGCGAGGGACCCAGACCGCCCCACTCATGCGCTCGGTCTTCACCGAGCAGGGCCTGAGTACTACCGCAATTCGATTCGACGACTCCGCTGACGAAGCAGTCGGTGTCGTCGGCCTGGAATTCGCCGAGCCGGACGACTTCGGTGACACCGAGCCGCTGAGCGATGACGACGAGGCGATCTTGGCCGGGATCTGCGAGCGGCTCCAGGCGCACAACAAGGTGGAGCGCTTTGGAGTTCGGTTGATTCGCAACCCGCTGCAACTCTCCGAGCGCGAGTTGCTTCACGAAACGAGTGACGGCGCCAACCGGACGCTGCACTGCACCGTCGGTGAACGCGACGCCGTCCTCAACGAGCTGAACATCATCCAGACCGCCTGGAAGTGGCGAGTGAAGCAGGGCGGTTCCGAACCAATCGTGATGCAGGACTGCACCGCGGGCTGTGTTCGGGTGGGTGAGGGGCACGACATTGCCCACACCGCCTCTGGAACAGATGACCACGACAACCCCACTGAAGGCGAGCCAAATCAGCCCTTCTGATTGGGCACCCTGAACCTTCGTTCCGCCGCCGCGGGTGAGATGGCCTGACTGCGGCGATCACGACCGCGCTGCCCCACGGGCATGCCGGCGTGGGAGCAGGACTGTAGTCAACGACGCGTGAGCTGGGCAGTGTCCTGGGCGTCGCGGTGATCGACACCATGTCGAACTCGTACTTCATCGACCGCAGGGTCAAGGATTACGGCTAGCAGGTAGGTCAGTTGCAGGGCAGCCGTAGAGACATCACCCAAAGTGGCTGTGACGATGAAACACGAACATCAGTCCGCATCCGATGTCCAAATCTGTGGAGTATCTGTCGCTCGCCGTGCGACCGCTACGCCCCGCACAGAGCGATATTGGAATCAGTCCAATCTAGACCTGCCCAACGGCCCACCGCCAAGGAGAAAATCATGGCATTCGAGGAGAACACCGAGCCCTTGACCACCGCGGCGGGAGCGCCGGTCGTCGACAACCAGAACAGCATGAGTGCCGGACCACGCGGCCCGCTGCTGCTGCAGGATCTGTGGCTCATCGAGAAGCTCGCCCACTTCGCCCGCGAGGTCATCCCCGAACGGCGCATGCACGCCAAGGGTTCGGGTGCCTTCGGCACATTGCGCATCACCCACGACATCTCCCGCTACACGAAGGCGGCGATCTTCGGCCAGGTCGGCAACAGCTGCGAGATGTTCGCCAGGTTCTCCACCGTGGCCGGCGAGCGCGGAGCCGCCGACGCCGAGCGCGACATCCGCGGCTACGCGCTGCGCTTCTACACCACTGAAGGCAACTGGGACGTGGTCGGCAACAACACCCCGGTGTTCTTTCACCGCGACCCGCTGAAGTTCCCCGACCTCAACCGTGCGGTCAAGCGCGACCCGCGCACCAATATGCGTGACCCCGAGAACAATTGGGGCTTTTGGACGGGCCTGCCCGAATCGTTGCACCAGGTGACCATCACCATGAGCGACCGCGGCATCCCAAAGTCTTTCCGGCACATGCACGGCTACGGCTCGCACGCCTACAGCATGATCAACGCCGAAGGCCAGCGGCACTGGGTCAAGTTCCACTTCCGCACCCAGCAGGGCATCGAGAACCTCACCGACGCCGAAGCAGGAGAACTGATCGGCCGCGACCGCGAGTCGCACGGCCGCGACCTCTTCGAGGCCATCGAACGTGGCGACTACCCGAAGTGGACCGTGTACATCCAGGTGATGCCAGAAGCAGACGCCGCTACCTACCGGTTTCACCCCTTCGATCTGACCAAGGTGTGGAGCCAGAAGGACTACCCGTTGATCGAGGTCGGCGAATACGAACTGAACCGCAACCCGGACAACTACTTCGCCGACGTCGAGCAGGCCGCGTTCACGCCGTCCAACCTCGTCCCGGGGATCTCGTTCAGCCCGGACAAGATGTTGCAGGGCAGGCTGTTCTCCTACGGCGACGCCGCCCGGTACCGGGTGGGCGTCAACCATCACCAGATCCCGGTCAACTACCCACGCGGGGCCACGCTGGTGAACACCTACCACCGCGACGGGGCCATGCGCGTCGACGGCAACCAGGGTGGAGTCGCGGGTGTCGAGCCGAACACCTTCGGCCGGTGGGCCGAGCAGCCCGCCTACGCCGATCCCGCCGAGTCGATCGGGTCGACCGCGGATCACTTCGACTTCCGCGAGGACGACGACAACTACTTCGAGCAGCCCGGTGACCTGTTCCGGCTCATGACCGGCGACGAGCAGCAGCGGCTCTTCGACAACACCGCCCGCGCCATCAAGGGCGCCCGGCACCAGACCGTCGAAGCGCACATCGAGCATTGCACCCAGGCCGACCCCGCCTACGGCGAAGGCGTTCGCAAGGCCTGCGAGGCCCTCGGCGCGCTGTAACAGCCAACCACGAATCTGGAGTTGAGATGGCAGACAACGTGATTGACGAGCAGCGAGCCACCCTCGATGCCGAACTCATGGACCTGGCGGCCCGCCTGTTCGACGCGGCCCGCAGCGGCGACGCCGCAATGTTGGCCGCCTACGTCGACGCAGGCGTACCCGTGGACCTCACCAACACCAACGGGGACACCATGGTGATGCTGGCGGCCTACTACGGAAACGATTCCGCGGTCGCGGCACTGATCGCACGCGGGGCCGACGTCGATCGACACAACAATCGAGGACAAACACCGTTGGCGGGCGCCGTCTTCAAGAACGACTCGACGGTCATCGACCTGCTGCTGGCGGCCCATGCCGATCCGCTGGCAGGCTCACCGTCCGCACTCGAAACCGCGAGGTACTTCGAAAGGGATGAACTCGCACGGCGACTGGTGGAACTCGTGGAGCGGCGCAGCGTGAGCTAGCGTCCCGGTGGGTCGTCGTTGCTCGTGAAGACCTCGCTGGCGGCGGCGCCGAAACCTTCGGGCTGTCCTACCGCGGCGAAGGTCCTGCCGACCTCGGCGAGCTCATAGGCCCAACGCCAGCCCTTCTCTTGGGTCTGCTCGCGGGCGCGCAGCCACGCATCGGCAAGGTGGGGTTGGCTTATCGCCCATTCGGTTGCCAGGTCGGCGTCGACTCCGTAGGCGGCAGCGGTATCTCGGATCGAGACCAACAACGCCGCGGTGGTCTTGGTCCACGCGGCATACGTCATCTTCAGCGCCGATGCGGCCGGCGCCGCGCCCACGAGACTGACCGCATCGAGCGCGGACCCTGCGAACAGGTTCGCGACCTCGCCGTCGTCGCCGGCCAGATAGAGGCGGGTCGTGCCCGCCGTGAGCGGGGGCGGTCCGATGATGCCGCCGTCGACGTAGCGGGCTCCTCCGGCGGTGACGGTGTCACTGACGAGCATCGCCGTCCCGGGGCTAACGGCGTTGGCGTCCACCACGATTCCCCCGAAGCCCGCCAGCTCCCGGGCCACGTCGAGCGCCCCATGCGGCGGGCAGATCGAGAACACGACGTCGGTGTGGGCCAGCAGCTTCGCGAGGTCGTCGAACGGGGTCAAGCCGGCTTCTGCGGCCCGCCGTACCGTCGCGTCACTGCGGCCGGTGCGCAACCAGCCGACCTGGTGGCCGCGCCCAACCAGGCAGGCGGCCACGGCCGCGCCCATGGCACCGGGATGGAGGACGGCGAGCGCAGGCATCGATCCCATCTCGACAGCCTATGAGCGGGTGGGCTCTAGTAAAGGCCTTGAGCCCGAAGGTCGGCGAGCATGGCGGTGACCGCCGCGATGATCTCGGCATCTGGGCTGTGAAAGCGGCTTCCCAATCGCTGAATGGCGGCGTCGATGCGCTGCACGAACGCACGATAGGCGTCGGTCACGGCTTCGGCGTAGCCAGCGGCGGCCTGCGCCTGCGATGGGTCGGCGTACCGCGAGGACAGATTGGCCAATTCGCTGGTTAGGTCCTTGGCCTGCTGCTGCACCTTCCACACGAGGTTGCGCGTGAACTCGAGATCGGGCACGAACTGCGACTCGACGTCCTCGGCCAGTCCGACCTCCAGCACGTAATCGATCTGGTACAGCGCGTCGACCGTACTTTCGACAGACCCGATTCGGGCACGCACGTCCAACGGCGGGATGGGAATCGTCAACAGCTGGGTCGACACTTCGGCGCGCGCCCATCGCTCCATGTCATCGGCATGGGCCCGCCAGTGGGCGACATCGGCCTCTGCGGCTTCCTGCGCGGCGGTGACCGCGGCCTCTGCAGCTGCCCGCGCAGCAGTGACGTCGGCCTCTGCGGTTTCCCGCGCAGCAGCGACGTCACCGCTGGCCTGCCCGCGCGCCGCTGCCACCTCGGCGGCCGCGTCGGAGCGCACCTTTTCCAGCTCGCCGCGCACCCGCTGTACGGCTTCCTCCCCCGTCGCCCGCTCGGCCGTCCGTTCGGCACTCCGCTGTTCGGCTCGTGCCTCGGCGGCTCGCGCCTTCTCCTCGGCTGCCGCCACTTCGGCCGCCGCAGTGGCGCGGGTGCGCTCGATCTCCGCCTGCAGCTGCTGCAGGGTTTTCTCCCCCGCCGCCCGCTCGGTCGTCCGTTCGGTGCCCCGCTCGACGGCACGTGCCTCCGCGGCCCGAACCTTCTCCTCGGCTGCCGCCACCTCGGCCGCCGCAGTGGCGCGGACCCGTTCGGTCTCGGCTTGCGCCTGCTGCACCGCCTTCTGATCGGCCGCCCGCTCCGCTGCGCGTTCAGCGTCTTTGCGCGCGGCCTCCGCCTCCACCGCGCGGACCCGCTCGCCCGCCGCCGTGGCAACGCGCGCGGCTTCCCCGGCTTCCGTCCGAGCCAGCGAGGCCGCCGCCTCGGCGTCCAACCTGCCCTGGTGCGCCTCGCGGGCCTGCTCCTCGGCCACACGGCGTAGATGGTCGGCCTCGACGAGCTGCATCGCCAGGGACCGGCGTGGCACGGGTGGCCCATTGTGTTGGCGGTGTTCGACGAGTTCGCGCTCAGTCATCCGGGCCAATGCGACCGATTCAGCCCGTGGCTGTAGCCCCAACCGCTCGGCAGCCGCGACTGAGTCCGCCGCCGCGCGTCGGGTCAACGTCGCCCACTTGTCGACGTCGAGGTCCTCGATGTGTTGCCGCGTGGTCGTCATCGGCGCCGCCGCCCTCCGCCGCTCTGCGTCACCGTGGCGGGTGCCGTTTCACCGGGCGTCGTCGGCGTCGCCGGCGCCGCGGTGTCGGGCTTCCGGTGCGCCGACGATGCTGGTTTGGTGGCTGGCTTGCCATCTGGCGATTGCGCCCTCGTGGGCACCCCGAGATCGGCAACGGAACCGGCCTGCTGCGCCAGCACCAGCAAGAGCTGCTCCTGGTACACCGCCACGGCCTTGGCGAGCGTCTCATCGCCGAGCCGCTCGGCATCACGGAGCAGCCCACCCAGCAGCTCCAGGGTCACCGCGGGCCCAAGACCCAGAGTGGCGCCCTCGCTGGTGGCAGGCTCTATCCCTGCGGTGTCGACCACCCATTGCCACCGCTCCCACGCCAGAGCGTTCGCCGCATCGTCACGAGTCTGTTCTTGACGGCGTTCCTGCTGCTCACGCTGCTGTTCGAACCGCTGACGGGCTCGTCGGGACGCGTAGAGCACGGCACCCGCAGCGATGACCGCCGCGAGCAGCGCGACTACGCCGGCAAAGCCAGGCGAGACGATGAAGTCCCGCACCGGTAGATCTCCCAGAAGGCCTGCTCGCAGTACATGGTGCACCTTGTCAGTCTCGCACTACCGCAACGCCCGTGATGACGGAAAACCATCCGTCGGTGGCGCCGCGGGGTGACGGGCCTGCGGTCAGGCGGCCAGGAAGGTGGCAACCTGGGTGGTGAAGGCGCGGCTGTGCTGGAACAGGAAGGCGTGCCCGGCGTCGCTGTAGAGCACGAGCGTCGCGTCGTCGAGGTGCTGCACGGCGACGTAGGAAGCGAGCGCGGGGATCATGACGTCGTGGACGCCGTTGGCGTAGAGCACGGGATGCTTGATCGCCTCCAGCGTCGATCGCACCTCGTCGAAAGGTATCGAAAAGATCTTCCCGATGGCCTGAAGTTGGCCCAGGGCAGCATCTTCGGAGACTTGGGGTCCCCCGGCGGCCAGCCGAGTGGATACATTCTTCAGGTGGTCGACGCCGCGGGATCTGGCCACGTCGGTGTCGGGATAGAAGAGGAACAGTAGATCGTCGGCGGTGGCTTCCGGCTGGGCCATGATGCGCAGGACATCCTGGTTCATCTCGGGTTGACCGGGCACCGGTCCGACCGGGCTACTGCCTGCCACGACGAGCTTGCGCACCAGATCGGGACGGCGACGGGCGACGGCCTGGGCGACGATGCCGCCCAATGACCAGCCCAGCAGGTCGGCGGTGGAAAGCCCCAGCGCATCGATGAATTCGATGACCCCGGCGGCGAAACCGTCGACCGAATCACGCGGCTCGCCATTCGTGTAACCGATGCCGACGTTGTCGAACAGGATCACGTCATGCTCAGCGGACAGATAGTCGAGGAACTCCGGATCCCACCAGTCGATGGTTCCGCGGAAGCGCTGCACCAGGATCAGCGGTACGCCGCCCCGAGGCCCCAAACGTCGGTACGTGAACCGCGCCGAGGGCCCGTCCACGGTGAGGTTTTCGGCATTGTCGGCGTCGAAGGCGCTCATGGGGTGCTTCTTTCCTGGCGAAGTGGCTGCACCGACCGGTGGGTGGGCAGTTTGTTGAACTTGCGGATCTGCTTGTCGAAGGCCGAGGCGGGAACCCACCGCCGCAACACGGCCAGCTGGCGTGCCCTCGGGCTGGCGGGATAGCGCAGCTTCGGGCGGGAGTCGGTGGCTGCGGCCACGATCGCCGCGGCGACCAGAGCCGGATCGTCACCGTCGTTGACCGCGGCGGCCACCACGTCGCCGACGATCTGGCGTGCCGCGGCGTAGACCGGCATCGGGTTGTCCGGTCGCGAAGTGTTGTCGTCGAATCGCGTTCGAGTACCTGCGGGTTCGACGGTGAGCACCCGGATGCCGTGCTCGCGGGTCTCGTGATCAACCGATTCGGAGTACCCCTCGATGGCGTGCTTGGCCGCGGCGTAGGAGGCCATGAACGGGGCGGGGATGAATCCGAAGATCGACGAGATGTTGATGATCCGGCCGCTGCCATGGGCCCTCATGTGCGGCAGCACCGTTTTGGTCATCCGCAGTACACCGAAGACGTTGACGTCGAAGACGTTCCAGTCCTGGCGAAGCGAGTTCTCCTCGGCGGCACCGGCCGATCCCATGCCTGCGTTGTTGACCAGTACGTCGATCCGGCCGAAGCGCGAGATGACGTGGGCGACGGTGGCGACGACCGCCTCGTCATTGGTGACGTCGAGATCGACGAAGGTGATTCCGTCACGCGCCCCTGTGCTCGACGTGTTGCGGCCGGTTCCGACAACGCGAAAACCCGCCCGTACCAGTGCCGCGGCGGCCAACTCCCCGATGCCGGACGTGGCGCCGGTGACCAGTGCGACCGGTGGTCCTGCTGACACGGGTTCTCCTCAGATTGAATTATGACCATAATGTGATCGTATGATTGTAATCTAAACTGAGGAGCGGAGGGATGGCAAGTCCTCCTGAAGGAAGTGGAGGCTCAGATGGCGCGATATGGGTCCGACCAGAAGCAGGCAACCAGACAGCGGATCCTGGACACTGCCGGTCGGCGGTTCAGACGCTGCGGCATCGACGGCTCGGGCGTGGCCGCGTTGATGGCCGACGCCGGGCTGACCAACGGCGCTTTCTATGCGCATTTCTCGTCGAAGAACGACTTGGTCGCCACGTCGATCGGTGACCAATTGGCCCGGCAATGCGAGGACATCGGCGCCCTGGTCCAGCAGCCCGGCGGCGTGGAAGCGTTCGTGCGGCTGTACTTGTCGCCGGATCACCGTGATCACGCCGAAGAGGGCTGCCCGTCGGCGGCGCTACTCGACGAGATCGGCCGCAGCATCCCGGCCATCAAACGGTCCTACACCGACGGCGTGCTCTCGTTCGTCGATGCCGTCGCCACCGCCGTCGCACCGCACGATCCGCTCTCGGCACGGGCCACGGTGCTCGATGCCTTCGCGATGATGGTGGGCGCACTACAGATCTCGCGCGCCGTCAACGATGGGGCGCTTGCCGAGGAGATCCTCGACAACGTCGCGGCCAGGGTTCTGGCCATGCTGGGCTCTGACTAAGTACCCCGGGCGCTGACGGGCTCGCCGGTCAGGCGAACGCTGCGAACAACCCCGCCGCCACGGCGAAACTCACCACCGACAGCACCGTTTCCAGCACCGTCCAGGTTTGCAGCGTCTGCTTCACGGACAGGTTGAAGAACTTCGAGATGATCCAGAAGCCACCGTCATTGACGTGGCTGAGGATGATGGAACCCGCGGCGATCGCCATCGCGATCAGGGCAACCGCCATCTGGGAGTAGCCACCCGCGTGGACCAGCGGAGCCACGATGCCACCGGTGGTGACGATGGCGACGGTCGCCGAGCCTTGCGCGATGCGCAGCCCACAGCTGATGACGTAGGCCAACACGATCACCGGCAGCCCCGCCGCGGACATCGTCTCGGCCAACGCGGTACCAATTCCGGTGGCGGAGATGACCTTGCCGAAGAAGGCGCCGGCACCGACGACCAGCAACAGCATGCCGACGGGGCGCAGCGACTCGCCGGTGAGGACGCTGAGTTCCTGCACGCTTGAGCCGCGCCGGACACCGAGCACGTAGAAGGCGACCAGCACGGCGATGAGCAGCGCGACCGCGGGCGTACCGAGGAAGGTGAGCACCGACAGCAGCGGGCCCGGGTCGAGAAGCTGGGTGCCGAACGTCGCCCCGAGGATCAGAACCAGCGGTATGGCGATGATCGCCGCGATGAGACCCACCGACGGTGGATTGGTCTTGACGACGTTGTCGACTTTGGCCGCCGTCTCCTTCACAGTGCCGACTCCCCCGCCGGTGGGCGATCCGCCCCCGCCGTCGGAATCCTTGGGCTCCTCGACGATGAAGTCGGGTGGGACCTCGACCATCATGCGCTTGCCGATGTAGGTGCCCCACACAAGTCCGGCGGCAATGAAACCCGGTATCCCGCAGACGAATCCCATCAGAATGAGCCACCCCAAGCTGATCTCCAGCAGACCACCGAGGGCGACCGGCCCCGGGTGTGGCGGCAGGAACGCGTGGGTCATCGACAGGCCGGCGAGCATCGGCATCGCGTACAGCACCAGCGACTTGCCGCCACGCTTGGCGGCCACGTAGACCAGCGGCGCCAGCACGAAGATTCCGATGTCGAAGAAGACCGGGATGCCGAAGATCAGACCGAGCAGGCCCATCGCGACGGGCGCGCCGCGTTCGCCGAATATCCCGAGCAGCTTGGTCATCAAGACGTCGGCGCCGCCCGACCGTTCGAGGATGGCGCCCAAGACCGTGCCGAGTCCGATGATCACCGCGATGTGTCCGAGGATGGACCCGAAACCCGTCTCGAGGATCGAATCGCTGCCCTTGATCGCAGTACCGACGATGTCCTTGACCGGTAGGCCGGCAGCCAGCGCAAGTCCGAGGCCGGTGAGGAGCAGCGCGATGAACGGCTCCAGTTTGACCTTGATGATGGCGAACAGCAGGATCGCGATCGCGAGTCCGCAGAGGACCAGCAGTCCTGGTGTCGATGTTCTGAGCCAGTCGATCATCGGAGAGCCTTTCGGTGACGGTGGTGTGGGCTAGTTCAGTGCTTGCACGAACGCGGCAGCGCGAGAGGCGATGTCGGACCAATCGCCAGATGCAACGGCCTGCGGTGAGACGACGTCGGTTCCCGCGGTAACGGCGACGGCACCGTAGGCGAGGAACTCGGCGGCATTGCCTGCGTTGACCCCGCCGGAGGGGATCAACGCGACGTCGGGAAACGGCCCGCGGAGATCCTTGAAGTACCGAGGACCGAAGGCGCTGGCCGGAAAGATCTTCACCGCAGCGGCGCCGAGATCCAGTGCGGTGAGGACCTCGGTAGGCGTGAGGGCCCCCATGATCACCGGAACATCGCTGTCTGAACCGACTTTCGCGACCTCTGACCGGATCCCCGGAGTGACGAGAAACTGTGCGCCCGCATCGATGGCCGCCTTGGCCTGATCCCCCGTGCAGACGGTGCCCATTCCCAGCACCGCATCCGAGGACGCGGCGGCGGTCAGGTAGTCGAGAACACCCGGTGTGGTGAAGGTCAGCTCGACGGCGCGAATGCCGGACTGCGCGAGGGCGTTCGAGAGCGCGACGGGATCGGGGATCTCAGGGGCGCGAACGACGGCCAGTGCCCGGTCGGCCAGGATGGTCGCCATCGCGACCGAAGCAGCGGTATTCATATGGTCTGATTCCTCGTGGAGTCCATCCGCAGTGCGCGGCCGGCGAGTCGTCCGGTGGGTTGGCCGTCGTCGATCGCGCACTCGCCGTTCACGAAGACATGGCTGATTCCGCGTGCCTGCTGCTTCGGGTTCTCGAACGTGGCGGTGTCGGTGACGACGGCGGGGTCGAAGAGGACGAGATCCGCGGCGTAGCCGACCCGCACGATGCCGCGGTCGGCGAGCCGCAGCCGTTCGGCGGCTCGCCCCGTCAGATGGTTGACGCAGTCTTCCAGGCTCAACAGGCCGATGTCGCGAACGTAGTGACCGAGGTACCGCGGAAAGGTGCCCCATGCCCTCGGGTGCGGCTTTGCTCCCACCAGAATGGCGTCGCTGCCACCCATGTGCTTGGGGTGCACCATGATTGCGCGGACGTTCTCTTCGTGGCCGACGTGCTGCAGGATGCTGGTGGCCAGCTGATCACGCAGGAGTAGGTCGAAGAAGACCTCGACCGGGGGAACTCCGCGATCCGCGGCGATCGCCTGCATCGTGCGCCCGACGTACTCGTCGAGCTCGCTGTTGGCCACCCCGCTGATCTGGATGGTATCCCATTCGACGGTGACGCCGTGACAGCCGTCGGACCCGTTCACGTTGACGTCCTGGGCGATTCGCACGCGAGTGTCGGGATCTTGCATGCGGTCCAGTGCCGTGTCCGGCCCACCCGACATGGCCCAGCTCGGCAGCAAGGCTGACAGCGTGGTGGAGCCAGGCAGATAGGGATAGGTATCGAGCGTGATGTCGCACCCGTCGGCGATACCGGTGTCGACCATGTCCAGAAACTCCTGGGCCCGTCCGCGGTTGACGCCGAAGTTCATCGTCGCGTGCGTCAGGTGCAGGGGGCAGCCGGTAGTGCGCGCGAGGTCGATCATCTCGGCGTACGCCTCCAGCGCGCCCGCTCCGTACGACCGGGTGTGTGGGGCGTAGAAGCCGCCGATCTCGGCGACGACC
The DNA here is from genome assembly GCF_014202335.1 of Mycobacterium sp. AZCC_0083. Classification (GTDB taxonomy): domain Bacteria; phylum Actinomycetota; class Actinomycetes; order Mycobacteriales; family Mycobacteriaceae; genus Mycobacterium. The sequence continues at coordinate 79,914 of NZ_JACHGP010000012.1, forward strand.
TCGCACAGCGCGGCAAGCTCTCCGGTGTCGGCGTACATGCCAGGGGTGTAGGTCAGTCCGCTGGACATGCCGACGGCACCCTCGCGGAGACCCTGCGCGAGAAGCTCTTTCATGTTCTGGATCTCGGCGGCGGTGGCCGGGCGTTGATCTGCGCCGACCGCGAGCAGCCGCAGGGTGCCTTGGGGCACCAGGTAGGCGGCGTTGGGGGTGATCCCCTCGTCGAGCCGGTCAAGATACTGGGCGACGCTGCGCCAGGAGAAGTCCAGGTCCGCCGGATTGCCGTTCCAGCCGGCGATTTGGCGGCGGATCACGTCGAGCGCGGCGTCGTCGATGGGCGCGTAGGCGATTCCGTCCTGACCGATGACCTCGGTGGTCACGCCTTGGCTGATCTTCGGGAAGTGCCCGGGATCGGTGAGCAGCCGCAGATCGGAATGGGCGTGCATGTCGATGAATCCCGGCGACAACACGACACCAGGGCTCGGTTCGATGATCCGGTCCGCCCCAGGGATGGATCGGGCGCCGGCGATGTCCGCGATCCGGCCGTCGCGTACCACCACGTCTGCCCGGTATCTGTCCGAGCCGGTGCCGTCGACCACGTCGACGTCTCGGATCAGCAAGTCGGTCATGGGTTTTCGCGCTGCCTAAGGGCTAGAAGAAGGTGTGGATGAGGTCGACGATGCGGGGTGTTGCCGCATCGGCGTCGTCGACGACCGGGATCAGCCGCCACTTGTCGAATGCCGTGCACGGATGCGACAGCCCCAACCGCACGACGCTGCCGACAGGGACGTCGTCGGCACTCCCGCCGGGGAGCCGAAGGAACGCGTGCTGGTCATTGAGTGCGGTGATCTCGGCGGTGCCCGCGATGCGCTGCGGGATCGGCATCCCCTCGTCGAACGGTAGGTCGCGCTTACCCGCGTCGAGCAGCGCCAGTTCCGGCTCGGGTCGAGAGACGGCGCGCGCCCACCCGTGCATCGCCGATCGCAGTGGGCGCTCGCTCCGGCCGGGGATGAGCGGTGAGATGCCTGCGTAGAAGCCGTCGTCGTGAATGACGTACGCCCCCGACCGGAGCACGACCGACGTGGGCACACCGTGCTCACCCCGTTCGTCGGCGAGGTGCGCCAACCGGTCGACCACGACGTCCTGGTAGGCGCTGCCACCCGCAGTGATCAAAGCCGCAGTGCCGTAACGTCCTTCGTCGTCGAGCTGGCGGTGCAGAAGACCGAGTTGGTCGAGATACTCCCGGACGGTGTCGAGTCCAGCGGACCCGCGATCGTGGCTGAGCGCGCCCTCGTAACCGCCGACGCCCGCCAGTGCGAGCCGTGCCGAGTCCGTCACTGCCGCGGCGACGGCCCGTGCCGATTCGAGCGTGCGCGCCCCGGTGCGCCCGTGTGGCGCGCCAAGTTCCACCACCACGTCGACGGGCCGTTCACCCGGCCACGAACCGAGTAGGCGATCCATCAGCTCGACGGTCTGGACGCTGTCCACCCAGCTGAAGAATTCGAAGGAGAGATCGCGGTCCAGCTCCGCGGCCAGCCAGGCCAACGCCACGGGGTCCACGATCGAGTTGGCGAGCATGATCCGGCCGACGCCGAAGGACCGCGCCAGCTGCACCTGCCATGGCGTGGCCAACGTGAGGCCCCAGGCGCCTGCGGTCAGTTGCTTCGCCCATATCTGCGGCGCCATCGTCGTCTTCGCGTGCGGTGCGAGCAGCACGCCCGCCGACTTCGCCCAGTCAGCCATCACCGCCACGTTCGATTCCATCGCACCGCGATCCACCGTCAACAGGGGCGTGGACATCTGATCCAAAGACGGCGCCGTGCTCGCGAATTCGCGAGCGGTCTTGCCCCACGCCGCTGGAGGGAGCCCCTTGTGTTGCGGGCCAAGGACGCGATCGTCGAGCGCGGCTACCGCGGCCTTGTCGATCACGATCGGTTCCCTCCCGATTAGCATTGCGCATTTTGCAACGCTAATTGCGCTATTTGTTTGATGGGCGCTATTCTGCACCAGAGGGTTGGTGACCGCAAGCACTTGAGGAGTTCGATGTGATTTCGCCGACAGCGCCACGTCCGCGCGCGGTCACGATCGGCGAAGGGCTCGCGGTGCTGGTGGCGCAGCCGGGTCCCCTTGAGGACTCCGAGTCCTTCGAGCGCACGGCCGGCGGCGCGGAGGCCAACGTCGCGACGGTCCTCGCCCAGCTGAACGTCACCGCAGGATGGATCTCCAGGGTCGGGGACGACGGATTCGGCCGGTACCTGGTCCAGCATCTCGTCGAACGGGGCGTCGACGTCTCCGCGGTGGTGACCGACCCCGTGCGACCCACCGGCCTCTACGTCAAGGAACGCGGCGGAGGTTCCGGTGCGGTCGGCGACTTGGCCGTTGGCGAGAGTCGCATGCTCTACTACCGCAGTGGATCCGCGGCGAGCGCGCTCTCACCTGCAGACCTCGGCACGCCGATGGCCGAAAGATGGCTCGACGCATCGGCTCTCACGCACGTCACCGGAATCACCCCTGCACTGTCGGAATCGACAACGGAGTTGACCGATTCGCTCGTTTCGATGCCACGACGCGGCCGCCTGGCCAGCTTCGATCTGAACTACCGGCCGGCGCTATGGCTCGGCAGAGCAACGCAAGCAACGGAGGTACTCGGGCGAGTGACCCGTGGCAGTGACGTCGTCTTCATGGGCGCCGACGAGGCACTCGCGGTGTTCGGCACCGACGACCCCGCGGAACTGCGGGCGCTGTTCCCACAACCCGAGCACCTGATCGTCAAGAACGACGCGCACACCGTGACCGGCTTCCACGGACTGAAGCGGGTCGACGTGCCCGCGTTGCGTCTGGCCGTCGTCGAGAAGATCGGGGCAGGCGACGCCTTTGCCGGCGGGTTCCTGGCCGGGCTCTTGCACGGACTTGGGCACCAGGAACGGATTCGGCTCGGGCACCTCTGCGCCGCCGCGGCTTTGACGGGCCATGGCGACATCGCGCGGCTTCCGCCGCTGCACCGGCTCGAGGAACTCCTCGAGGTCGGCGTGGCCGAGTGGGCCCGACTGGAGGTCGCGAACGAGCTGGCGGAGCGCATCGCATGAGCCAGTCACTGTCGCGCGCACTGACCATCCTTGGCGCCCTCGGCGAGGGCCCGAAGTCGTTGGAGCAGCTCGCAACACAACTCGACGTGCACAAGTCGACGGTGCTGCGGTTGCTTCGCACGATGGAGTCCGAGCGCTTCGTCCGACATGACGCCGACCACCGCTACGTGCTGGCTTCGCGGTTCTTCGAGCTGTCCAACCGCGCGCTCGAGCAGCGTGACGTGCGAACCCTGGCGCGTCCGCACCTGAGCGCACTGAACGCCAGCACCGGTCAAACCGTCCACCTCGCGGTCTACGAACCGCCCGAGGCCGTCTACATCGACAAGTTGGACGCGATCCAGAGCGTGCGGATGTACTCGCGGGTGGGCAGGCCCGCTCCCCTGCACTGCACCGCCGTCGGCAAGGTTCTGATCGCAGGTCTGCCCCAGTCGCAGTGGCGACAGATCGCCGAACGGATCGAGTACACCAAGTTCACCGAGCGCACCATCGACTCCCCCGACCGTTATGTCGCCGAGGTGGAACTCGTTGCCGCACAGGGCTACGCCGAGGACCACGAGGAACACGAGAGCTTCGTGAACTGCATTGCGGTGCCCATCCGCGACGGCACCGGCGCCGTGGCGGCCGCGGTGTCGATGTCGGTTCCCGACATGCTCCTCAACCACGAACAGGTACTGGCCACCCTGCCGCAGGTTCGCGCTGCCGCAGAGGCCATCTCCGACGAACTCGGCTGGGATCCCCGCCGGGACACTCCATGAAAGGCATGACGTGACCGACAAGACAGCCGTGCGCACCTCCGATGCACCCGCCCCCGCGCACACCTTCTCCCAGGGCATCCGAAGGGGCCCGTTCGTCCAGGTGTCGGGCCAAGGACCGGTGGATCCAGCCACCAACGAATACCTCCATCCCGGCGACGTCGCGGCCCAGACCACACGCACGTTGCAGAACGTCAAGGCCATCGTCGACGCCAGCGGCGCCACCTTCGACGACGTGGTGATGCTGCGGGTCTACCTGACCACGCGAGACGACTTCGCCGCCATGAACGACGCCTACGGTGCGTTCGTGGCTGCCAACACCTCCGGTGGCGTGCTGCCCAGCCGCACAACGGTTTTCACCGGGCTTCCACGCGAGGAGATGCTCGTCGAGATAGACGCGTTCGCGATCACGGACTAGGACCGCTTCACCGGAGGTAGTGCCAACTCCGCGGCGAGCTCGTCGCCTCAGCTGACGGCGCCGTTGATCACGGGTTTGTCGATCACACCCTCTTCGACACCCCAGTTGGTCGCGATCTGCTTGTATGTGCCGGTTTGTATCAAGTGCTCCAACGCCTTTAGCAGCGGCTGCGCTAGGGGTGAAGCCTTGGCCAGCGCCCAGCCATAGGGCAGCGAGGCGAATACCTCACCCGCTCGATCGAGCTTGCCGTTGCTCTGTTTGATGGCGTAGAGCGTCACCGGTGAGTCTGCCGACATCGCATCCGCCTGGCCGAGCACAACCGCGTTGGTCGCGGCGTCCTGGCCGTCGAACTTCAGAACCTCGATCGCAGGCTTGCCGGCATCGGTGCACTTCTTGCTTCGACCGGGCAGCTCATCAAGTTCCTGAGTGCCTGCGGTCTGTACGGCGACCTTCTTGCCGCATGCATTCTCTGGGTCGATTCCCTCGCCATGGCGGCCCGCCCATAGCGAGCCCGCCGAGAAGTAGGTCACGAAGTCGACGCTGCGTTCGCGTTCCTTAGTGTCACCGAGCGAGGACATCCCCACGTTGAAGGTGCCCTCTTGAATCGACGGGATGATCTTGGCGAAGTCAGATTCGCGATATTCGGGGCTTAGGCCGAGGGTGGAGGCGGCGGCGTCCATCAGGTCGACATCGAAGCCGACGATCTTTCCGGTGGGGTCTTTGAACTCATTCGGCGTGTAGGGAACGTTCACACCGACTACGAGTTTTCCGCTCGCCTTGATGTCCTCGGGTACCGAGTTGGCGATCGCGTCCACCTTCTCGGCGGTCACGGCGGTCATCGAGGTCGTCGATTGTCCGCCTTCGGTGTTAGTCGCGCACCCTGACAGAGTCAGCACGGCGCCCGTAGCAAACACAGCGCCAACGTGACAGAGTCGTTCCAGTCGGTCTCGGCGTCCACTCGAAGTGGCTACCAAATCGCGTACATTCACGATGCTCCTCAAAGATTTTCACGGCCGTAGCGGGGACCACTCCTTGCAGCAGAATGTCATCTGCACGACATTAGGACAATTCTGTTTTCTGATGATTTCTATGAATTCTCGTACTAGACCTTGAGCGGCACCAGACCCTGACTCGTCGAATGCCTTGGGGGCATCAACGTGTGTCGTACTCCCGCCCGGAACGTGTTCTGCTGCGCGGCCGTCGATCTCGAGACGCTGCAAGCATCCCACCGCTAATGGTTTCCAGTAGTAACTCTAATCAACTTCACGTCTTAGACGACATACCGTAATGGTTCCTAGTCATTCCTCATCACAAAGGAGTCCGCAGATGACGCAGCGCCCCGTAGACATCGACGTGGTGACGCTCGGTGACCGAGACGTGACAATCGCGGAGTTCGTGGCGGTGGCCCGCCACGGCGCTCGGGTCGAATTCGCACCGGCATACGTCGACCGAGTCCAGCGCTCCCGCAAGCTGATCGAGCGTTTTCTCGCCGAAAACCGGCTGATCTACGGCGTTACAACGGGATTCGGCGACAACGTGTCCAAGGTCATCTCACCCGAGGATGCGGAAGCCCTGCAGCGGAACATCGTGCTGTCGCACGCCGTGTCGGTGGGTGAGCCTCTTCCCATCGAAGTAGTGCGCGCGATCCAGCTGATGGAGCTCGTGGGCCTCGGCCAGGGTTACTCGGGCACCAGCATCGAGGTGTTGACACTCATCCGACACATGCTCAACAACGGCATCACGCCGTATGTCCCTGGCGAAGGCTCCGTCGGCTATCTCAGCCCTGAGGCGCACATGGCACTTGTCGTCATCGGCGAAGGCCGGGCGTGGCTGGGCGATGAGTTGCTCTCGGGCACAGCTGCTCTGGAGCGGTCCGGCCTGAAGCCGGTCACCCTTGGCTGCAAGGAAGGGCTCACCCTCACCAACGGCACGCACTCCGTCAACGGCATCGCCGTGCTCGCGACGTACGACGCGATCGAAGCTGCGAAGGCGGCCGACGTGGCGGCGGCCGTCAGCCTAGAGGCTCTTCGGGGAACCATCAACGCGTTCGACGCCCGACTACACACCATGAAGCGCCATCCGGAGCAGTCGGCTGCCGCGGCCAACGTCCGACGGATACTCGCGGGCAGCGAAATTGTCGAGAAGTTCCGCGATTACCGGGTGCAGGACACTTACAGTCTGCGCGCGATCCCCCAGATGCACGGTGGTGCAAAGCGTGCCATCAAGGACGCGTTGAAGGTCATCGAGGACGAGCTGCATTCGGTCGGCGACAACCCGGTCATCTTTCCCGAGGGCGACGACGGCGTGGCCCTGATGGGCGCGAATTTCGACAGCACCTTCGTGGGTATTCAGGCCGACCTGATGGTGACTTCGATGACGGTGCTCGCGAAGATCTCCGAACGCCGCACGGACCGCATGGTCAACAGCGCGTTCAGCGAGCTGCCAGCCTTTCTCTCGCCGAACCCCGGTCTGCACAACGGTTACATGATCCCGCAGTACACCGCGGCGGCCCTGTACATGGAGATGAAGAACGCGAGCACGCCGGCCTCGGTTGATTCGGTACCGACTTCGGCCAACCAGGAGGACCCCGTCAGCAATGCCTACTTGGCCGCGACAAAGGCGTACCGAGTCGCCCGTAAGTTGCGGTATGTGCTCGCCATCGAGCTGATGTGCGCCGCGCAGGCACGTGACCTACTCAATGCCGGACAAGGCTCCGAAGCGTCGAATGCGGTCTACGAGGCGGTGCGCGGTGCCGTCTCGCCGGTTACACGAGACCGATTCTTTGGTGATGACATGGAGCGGCTGCAGAAGCTCGTATTCGGTGGCACCATAACGCAAGTCGTGGAAGACGTGGTGGGAACCCTGGAGTTCTGACGCGCGCTGGGCACAGGCGCCTCAGTTGCTGGTAGCGGTGCGCAGCGACTCTGCCTCCTCGCGAGCGACGGTGTGGGCGAGGTCGATGAATGCGTGCGCGGCGGGAATCTGGTATCGATCCTGGTGCCAGGCGATTCCGATGATTCGCCGGCTCACTCCGGAAATTTGCAGCACACGAATCCCCTGCCGGTGTGGATCCACCGAGAGCCATGGGAGGACGGCGGCGCCGACACCTTCAGCGGCAAGGCCGAGAATCGTGCCATTGTCGTTGGAGCGGAAGACGATCTGGTCCCGCAGGGCGGGGTGGCCGAGGCGGTTCTCGATGAGATGCGCCTCGCGTAACCGGGCGTAAGTGATTAGTGGTACACCCATCAGGGCTTTCAGCGTGATCGTCGATTTACCTTGGCCGAGTGGGGAGTCGGACCGAACCACCACGACGTAAGGATCTTCGAGCAGCTCCTCTGCATCGAAAGGGCCTTCTGGTAGCGGCGCGACGACGAAGCTCAGGTCCAACTCGCCGCGTTCGACTTGTGCAAGCAACACGCCGTCGTCCTCGTTTTCCACGAGTTGAATGTCGACGCCAGGATGGCTCGTGGTGAATTCGCGCAGCACCCGCGGGAGTATTCGTACGCCGACGCTCTGATAGCAGCCGACGCGCAACCTGCCCGTCGAGCCGTTGTCCAGCGCGTCCAGATCAGCCGCCGCGCTGGTCAATCGGGCGACTATCGCTTCTGCGTGACGCAGCAACATCTTTCCCGCAGGTGTGAGTGAAACCGGACGTGGACCGCCGGGGCGTTCTACCAATTGATGGCCGATCGATTGTTCGAGACGGCTGATCTGCTGACTCACGGCGGATTGGGTGTACCCGAGGCGCTCGGCTGCGCGACTGAACGATTCGTCTTTGTTGACCGCGATGAGCGCGGCGAGGTAGCGCAGATCGATGGCGCTGCTGTCACGACCCATTTGCCCATTATATGACTGCTCCTAATGGATGTCAGCAAAAGTATGAATTGTCCTAATGTGGTCCGCCTGACAGGCTCGGTGTCATCGACCCGAATACGTCCACCCACATTCGAGGAGGAACACGATGAGCACGACGACAACTCTCACCTACGCCGACGTCGTCGATCTGGATCGCTATCCGATCAACGATCTCGACAGCGACCGTGGTCGCGCATTCGTCGCCGACTGCCGTGAGCAGCTGCGACGCGACGGCGTGTGCAACCTGCCAGGGTTCGTGACGACCCAAGCCGGCACCGAAATGATCCGGCACGCCGACCAACTCGGCTCGGCTGCGCACAGCACCGACAACACGCACACCATCTATTTCGAGCCAACCGACACGAGCGTGCCGGCCACCCACCCCCTCGCCGCACAACAACGGTCGGCGAAGAAGACGATCGCGTGCGACCAGATACCCGCCGATGCACCGATCCGCCGGCTGTACGAATCCGACGACCTCACCAAGTTCATCGCTGCGGTTCTCGGCAAGACTGAGCTCTACCGCAGCGCCGATCCACTCGACGCTGTAATGATCGCGCTGTTCGAAGATGGCGACGAGCTTGGCTGGCACTTCGACCGCAGCGAGTTCGCCGTCACCGTGATGTACCAGGAAGCAGAGAATGGCGGCCACTTCGACTACTACCCGGGACTGCGGTCGGCCGAGAACGACAACCACCAGACGATCGAGAAGACCCTGCAGAGCGACGGCGATGGCGCGGTGCGCTTGCCGAGCGGACCCGGTGCGCTTGCCATCTTCCACGGGCGTAACGCGCTGCACCGCGTCAGCCCGATAGCGGGGTCCCGCCCGCGGATCAACTCCGTGCTCACCTATGGAGAGAAACCCGACATGCGGCTCAACACGCTCACGCAGGACCTGTTCTACGGCCGGACCCAGTAGTCACGATCACCCTCGATGACGGTAGTCATCGGGGGCCCTTTATCTGCTCACCGCCGTCTCCGCGCGACGCAGGTGGTGGTGACCCATTGACCACAACACCCGCCTCGTGAATCACACTGACCCCATTGCTCCCGGTCAGGCGTGATTTCTCCGCCGACACGGCCCCTCCGCGGGCCGGAGTTGTCGTCGCAGTGCCCTATGTTGGGGCGTCCAGACCAATGCGCTGAATAGAGGAACGCACGTGCACGACGACAACGCGGGGTTGTCCGCGGTCGACCTGCTCGAGCTCAACCGCGACCTACAAGGCTCCCGGGCGATCCGCCTGCTCGCGACCAACAACATCAGCCTGTACGCGACGCTCATGGAACGTCACCTCAGCGATGGCGCGGTCGCGGAGACCGAGCTGGTCGTGCGGCTCGAACGCGACCTCGAGGATCTCGACGACGCCCAGTCAGGCCTCGCGCTGATCAAGTCCTGGGCCAGCCAGGGCTGGCTGCACCGCATCACCGAGACCAGAGCCGAACGTTCCGAACGCAACGTCTGCTACCTCACCCAGGACGCCCGCCGCGCCCTCGACTTCCTCCGCGGGATGCGCCGCCAGGACACCATCGCCACCGGGGGCTCCATCACCGGCATCGCTGCGCGCCTCAAGCAGGTGGCCGTCAAGGTCGATCACGACCCCGCCCGCATCCGCAAGCACATCGAAGCCGAAATCGCGGCCCGCCACCTTGAACTCGACGATCTCGACGCCGGCCAGCGCCCCGAACCCGATGTCACCGACTGCTACGACGAGGCCCGCGCCATCGCCCTGCAGATGGAACGTCTGATCACCGACATCGGCCAGTACGGAACCCTGATCGAGCAGGCCACCTCCGCGCTCGACGAACCCATCGACACCAACCTCGAGTACCGCGACCGCCAGCGCCAGATGTACACCGACTACCAGACCGCATGGGACTCCCAGGGCCGCGACAGCCACCGCGCCTTCCTGCGCATGATCAACGACCCCGACCAGCGCGCCGAGTTCGAGGCCGACGTCGCCGCCGTCGCCGAGGCCCTGCCCGCACTCGACCCCGCGCTGCGCAAGGTCATGGCCGGGTTCTTCGAGCTCGTCGGCCACCAGATCGACGAAGTCGAGCGCATCCAGCAGCGCTGCGCCCAGCGCGTCAAGCGCTTCACCGCCTTCGGCACCATGGAGCAGAGCCGCGGCGTCGCCCGCCAACTCAACGAGGCCATCGGCGCCGCCCGTGCCCTGCTGAAGTCTTCGTTCACCGACTCCCGCCTGGACATCGAGGTCCCGCTGGCCCGCCACGCCATCAGTTCCGTTGGCGCCCTTGGCTTCAAGATCGGCGACCTGTCCAATCCCAAGCCCGCCGTGCACGGCGATACCGAGGTCGATCTCACCAGCTTCGCTGCCCTGACCACCCAGGTCGACGCGCCCGCCATGTCCGACATGCTCAACGGCGCCATCGCTGGAGGGCCCGTCTCCCTGCCGGAGGCCGTCGCCATGCTCGACACCGCATACCTCGGTCACGTCATCGTGCTGTGGTCCTGGGCGCTAAAACAACCGGCAGCAGCCACCTCCGCGGAGTCGACCACCGTTCGCTTCCGTTCCCTGGACGGTCGCGACCGCGAAATGGCCGTCCCCTGTTTGACTTTCACGGAAACCATCGCTGGAGCTAGCACGTGACCCACCAAGAAACAGAAGTTGACATCGACTTCTCCTCGCTGCCGCAGGTCGACCAAGAGACCGCCCGCCCGTCCGTTGCGCGCAGGCCGCGCTTCGACGGCGACGTCTCCGAGCTGCCCGACCGTGCGTGCTGGGCCCTGCAGCAGCTCCTCACGCGCCGCTACATCAGCGCCGAGGCCGACGCCGACATCTACAGCTGGGTAATCGAGTACCGCAAGGAGCTGTCGGTCCGGCTGTCCGAACTCGACCTGCTGTTGCGCATCGTCGACACCACCGACGTCGCGTTCGTCGAACAGGCCCGCTACGAATCCGCAAGGGGCATCAAGCTTCTGCGCCGCGAACCGCTCGGCACCTACGACTCGATCCTCGCCCTGCACCTCGCGCAGATGATGCGCGCCTCAGGCGGGCAGAGCGTGTTGATCAGTCGCGAGGAGATGCACGGCCTGTTCTCCGGCGTGCTCAACGAGACCGACCGCGACGCCGTCGGCTTCGCCGCCCGCATCGACGCCGCCATCGCCCGCCTCAACGGCCTCGAGATCCTCCGCAAGACCCGCGACGACGAGGACAGCTACACCATCAGCACCGTGATCACCGCCATCATGACCGCATCGGTGATCACCGAACTCCAGCAGCAGTTCGAACAGCTACTGAACGGCGGCGCTCCCGAGGACCAGAACGAAGGGGTCGACCTTGACTGAGCAATTCCACCTGTCGCGGCTTCAGGTCATCAACTGGGGCGTGTTCGACGGCTATCACTCCATCCCGTTCAGCAGCGGCGGGGCGCTGATCGCCGGCGCCTCCGGCAGCGGCAAATCCTCACTGCTGGACGCGATTTCGATCGGTTTCCTGCCGTTCAACCGGCGCAACTTCAACGCCTCCGGTGACAACACCGCTGCTGGCTCCAGCGCGGGCCGCCGAACGGTCGACAAGTACGTCCGCGGCGCCTGGGGACAACGCAGCGACGGCGGCACCAGCCGGGTGATGTACCTGCGCGGCGAAGGCAGCGCCTGGTCGGCGGTCGCGGTCACCTACGCCAGCGACTCCGGCCGCACCGTGACCGGCCTGGTGCTCAAGTGGCTGACCGGCGAGTCGCGCAACGACTCCTCGAGCCGGTTCATCCTCGGCGACGGGGACCTCGACATCGAGGAGGTCTGCAACCGCTGGGCCTCCGGCCGCTTCGACGCCGGCGTGTTCAAGGAAGACTGGCGGTTCTCCACCAAGGTCGAGTCGCAGTACCTCGCGCAGCTGTACGCCACCATCGGCATCCGCGCCTCCGACGCCGCCCAGCAGCTCCTCGGCAAGGCCAAGTCACTGAAAAGCGTTGGTGGACTTGAGCAGTTCGTTCGCGAGTTCATGCTCGACGAACCCGACAGCCTGGCCCGGCTGCCCGAGGCGCTCAAGCAGATCGACCCGCTGGTCGAGGCCCGCGAACTGCTCGCCGTCGCGCAGAAGAAGCGCAAGATCCTCGGCGACATCGAGCAGATCCAGCACCGGTACGCCTCCGAATCCTCCGACCTCGGCATCATCGACCTCGTCGACGCGCCGATGGTGCGGGCGTACACCGACCACGTCCGAATCGTGCAGATCCCTGATCAAATTTCTACGCTCGACGGCACCATCGATCAGCTCGAGAACGAGTACGAGGACGTCACCCGATCACTGAATCTGGCCAAGGCCGAAGCGGATTCGCTCAACGCACAGATCAGCGGAACCAGCGCGAACATCGCCCCCCTGCAGTCGCAGGTGACCGCCGCCGAGACCGAGGCCGAGCAGGTGGAACGCCGTCGCGCCGCCTACGAAGACCTGCTTACCGCCCAGGACGTCGAAATCCCGGACACCTCCGACGAGTTCTGGAACCTGCGTGAGGAACTGCTCACCCAGGCCACCGAACTGCTCGCCAAGGTCGAACGCAATCGAGAGGCGTCCACCGACGCCGAGTATGCGCAGAAGTCCGCCCGCATCGCCCGCGACGACGCCACCAAGGAGCTCAAGCGCGTCGAGCACGTCGGCTCGGCGCTGCCAGAATTCGCGCTGTTGATGCGCGACCACATCTGCGCCGAGGTGGGCGCCGACGTCGCCGAGCTGCCCTACATCGCCGAACTGCTGGACCTCAAGCCCGACCAGACCCGCTGGCGGCTCGCGGTGGAGAAGGTGCTCCGCGGTGCGGGCTTGCGGCTGCTGGTGCCCGATCAGCACTGGGAGAAGGTGCTGCGGTTCGTCAACGAGACCGACATGCGCGGCCGACTGCAACTGCATCACGTCCGTGCGAAGCTGCTCGGCGCCGAACCCGTCGATCCCGAGCCGAACACGTTGGCGGGCAAGCTGTTCGCCGTCGATCCCAAGCATCCGTGCGCGGCGGAGGCCGTCGACGTCATCACGGCAGCAGGCGACCACGTTTGCGTCGACACCCCCGACGTGTTCGCCCGGTTCCGCCGCGCGGTGACCGACGCCGGGCTGTACAAGGACTCCGACCGGCTGGCCATCAAGGACGACCGGCGACCGGTCAAGCAGTCCGAATACCTGTACCAGGGCGACGTGTCGGCCAAGATCAACGCCCTGACCCTCGAACTCGCGTCGGCCGAGGAGATCTACCAGAAGGCCCGCCGCGCCGCCGACGACATCGCCGCGCAGCGCCAGCAGTGGCGCGACCGCGCCGCCACGTGCAAGGCGATCTGCGAGCAGTACCCGCAGTGGAGCCAGATCGACACCGAGACCGCAGACGGGCACGCCGACCGGTTGCGCGAGCAGTACGAGCTGCTGATGGCCGACAACCCCGACCTCGAGGCCCTCAACGCGCGCGCCGACGAATGCTGGTCGCAGATCCAGAAGTTCATGACCCGCCGCGGCGCGATTCAGACTCGGCGCGACGCCCTCGACGAGCGACGCACCCGGCTGATGGATCTGCAGGAGCGGCTGTCCCCCGCGTTCGTCTCGGAGCCGCTGACGGAGCTGCTGCACCGCTACGCCGCTGCGCTTCCGGTGTCGCTCGAGCTGCTCGACCCCGAGCCGCACCGCGACGCGCTGTTCACCGCCATCAAGAAGGAACGCGAACAACTGCGCGAGAGCCGTCGCCGCTCCTACGACGAACTGGCTCGCATCCTCAACACGTTCGACACGTCGTTCCCCGACGCGATACCGAATGACTCGGACGATTTCGACGAGCGCGTCCACGACTACGTCGCGATGTGCAGGCACATCGACGAGCGCGAACTGCCCGAGGCGTACGACCGGATGATGCGGCTGGTCACCGAACAGGCGCCCGACGCGATCCTGACGCTGCACCGCGTCGCCGAGCAGGAGACTCGACGCATCGCCGAGCAGATCGACCGCGTGAACACGGGTTTGGGTTCGGTGGAGTTCAATCGCGGCACCCGGCTGACGCTGCGGGCCACACCGCGGCAGCTGACGGCGGTGTCCGAGCTCACCGAGATCGTGCGGTCCATCTCGCGACGCATCGCCGAGGTCGGGCTTGGCGACAAGCAGGCGATCCTCGACCAGTACGCCGACATCCTGCGATTGCGCAATCGGCTGGCGTCCACCGCACCGGAGGACAGGGCCTGGACCCGTGACGCGCTGGACGTGCGCAACCGGTTCACCTTCGACTGCGCCGAGTGGCACGTCAGCAGCGAGGAGCTGATCCGCACGCATAGCAATGCCGGCGACAACTCCGGCGGCGAGCAGGAGAAGCTGATGGCGTTCTGCCTCGCGGGCGCGCTGAGCTTCAACTTGGCCAGCCCGGAAAGCGAAGACAACACACCGGTTTTCGCGCAGCTGATGCTCGACGAGGCGTTCTCCAAGTCCGACCCGCAGTTCGCCCAGCAGGCGCTGCAGGCGTTCCGCAAGTTCGGCTTCCAGCTGGTGATCGTCGCGACCGTGCAGAACGCGACTACCATCCAGCCCTACATCGACAGCGTGGTGATGGTGTCCAAGACCGAGGCCACGGGCCGCAACGCCCGCCCAGTCGCATCGGTGTCGAGCAGAACGATCTCGGAGTTCACCACGCTGCGCCACGAGATGCGTGCGGACGCGCAACGGGTGCCTGCCGGAGTCTGAGCAGACCGCTCGGGCAGACCCTCCAGGGAAATGTCCTGGGTGCACCCTCAGCACCGTTCAGCGAATACTCAGCGCTCACCGGGCACGGTGGGGACCTCAGCCAACCCCGGCTGACCGTGCCCGCGATCAGCTAACCAAGAATGGATTCTCAGCGGCCGTTCAGCGGCAACCATCGAGACTGCAGCGATGACCGACCCAACCGCCACCTGCCGGACCGTGACCCCCACGTTCATTTCGGCGGTGCTGCTGTCGCTGTTCGTCGCTCTGGGGGCCCTTGCG
Organism: Mycobacterium sp. AZCC_0083; assembly: GCF_014202335.1. GTDB lineage: Bacteria > Actinomycetota > Actinomycetes > Mycobacteriales > Mycobacteriaceae > Mycobacterium. Next base: position 94,963 of record NZ_JACHGP010000012.1, read on the forward strand.
CATCATGCAGCGGCCGGCACCGGGTTCGACCACGAGGTGCTCGGCTGGATGGTGGACCATCGCAGGCCCGGATTGACGTGGTTGGCGATCGCGGTGACGGATGCGGGCAGTCCGGTAGCGACGGGTGTGATCGCCCTCGTCGCCGGGGCAGTGCTGTGGTGGCGCAGCGGTTCGGCCCGGCCAGCGATCTTGATCCTGGTGACGCTGGGCGCCGCGGGCGCCACCAGCACATTGACCAAGATCGTCGTCGGTGCCCATCGTCCCCCGCAGGCCATCCAACTCATCGTCGAAACCGATCGGTCGTTTCCCTCAGGGCACGTCACCGGCACCTTGGCCCTTCTTGGCGCGCTCACGGTCGTGACCAGCCAGCACGGCGGACGGGCCGCCCACGGTGCGCTGCTCGCGCTCACCGCAACCGCGACCGCATTGGTCGCCCTCACCCGCCTCTACCTCGGGGTGCACTGGGTGACCGACATCGTCGGAGGCGTGCTCCTCGGTGCCACCGCTGTGGTGCTCGCGCATCTCGCCTACCGGCGCATGATGGGATCGTCGGATACCCACGGTCGGTCAGGCCCGGCCGCGGTGTCGGGCCCGGTGCCCGCGGTCGCCGCCTAGAACGGAAGGGAGGTGTCAATGGGAAACTCAGCGCTGTTCATCGCGGTTTTCCTCGCGTGCGCCGTCGAAGCGGTCGAGGCTCTGACGATCGTTCTCGCTGCCGGCATCGGCCGGGGTTGGCGTTCGGCCATCGCGGGCCTTCTCGCCGGCTTGCTCACCCTTGCCGTGATCGTCGCCGCGCTGGGGCCTGCGGTATCAGCCATTCCGCTCGACACCTTGCGGCTCGTCGTAGGTGGGCTGTTGTTGGTGTTCGGATTGCAATGGCTGCGCAAGGCGGTTCTGCGGGCCAGCGGTAACAAGGCCCTGCACGACGAGACCGCAGCCTTTCAAGCAACGCTGGCCGCGACGCAGCACACGCAGGCGGGGTCGGGCCGCGTGGTCCCCGACTGGTATGGCTTCACACTCGCCTTCAAAGGCGTTGTCCTAGAGGGGTTGGAGGTCGTCTTCATCGCGTTGACCTTTGGGAGCAATCAGCACAACGTCGCGCTGGCCGCAGTGGCGGCGGTGGCGGCGGTGCTCGTGGTGGCCGCTGCGGGTGTGGCGGTGCGGGCGCCGCTGTCGCGGGTTCCGGAGAACAGCATGAAGTTCGTCGTCGGCATCATGCTGACCGCGTTCGGGATGTTCTGGGGAGCCGAAGGCGCTGGGGCGCAGTGGCCCGGATCGGATCTGGCATTACTCGTCCTCATTCCCGCGGTCGGCCTATACGCCCTGATCCTGGTGGCAGTGTTTCGACGGCGCCAATCTCGACCAAATGCTCTGAGCAACAGCATGTCTGACGAACAGACGGGAAAACGCGCATGATCCGCCGCATCCGCGCGTTCGGCGCCTTCTGGTACGGATTCATCGTCGGAGACGATTGGCGCGTCGCCGCGGGTGTATTCCTTGCGCTCCTGATCACCTACCTGCTCAGCCGCGCCACCACGGCCCCGACATGGTGGATCGTCGTCGTCACCGTCGCCGGACTGCTCGCGGTCAGCGTTCGCCGGGCGACCCGGCGGCCCCCTGACGCCAAGAGATGATGACTCAGTGAATACGGCGCACGAGGCTGCCGTTGGCACTGCGCGCCGCTCGCGACGAAGCGTTCCGCGATGAGATTGCCGACGGTTCGTCCGTCGGGATGGAAGGTGCGCACCCGCTCGACCGTCGTCGCGGCCGTGGTGGTGACCGTGGGTATGGCGGTGGCGTCAGCGGCGATGCTGTTGGTGCTCTATCACACGTTGCAGCAGTCGGCGCAGCAAGCCGCCGAGGCTCGCGCCGTGCAGCTCGTCGAACAGTTACGCAGTGATGCGCCAGCCGATCTCGATCCAGGCCTGCTCGGCACCGACGGCCAGGTCGGCGTCATTCAGATACTGAATCCCCGCGGCATTGTGGTGGCCTCCTCCTCCGATGCGCCGGCGACACCGCTGGTCTCCCAAACGGTGCCACCTGGTCACTCGGCGTTTCTGGGTCACGTGGAAATCGCCGGCGACAACGGCGATTACTGGATGACCGCCGACGGTGCTGACACACCGGTGGGCCCGGTGACGGTAATAGTGGGCGGTGCCCGCGAACCCGTCGAGTCGATCATCGCAACCGTTGCGGTGCTGCTGGCCGTCAGCAGTCCGCTGCTGGTGGTGTTGGTTGCGTGGGCAACCCATGTACTCGTAGGTGGGGCGCTGCGTCCGGTGGAGCAGATCCGAGCCCGGGTGGCATCGATCTCCACCGAGCATCTCGACGAGCGTGTTCCCGTGCCGCCGACCGGAGATGAGATTGCGCACCTTGCACAGACGATGAACGCGATGCTGGGCCGGGTGGAGTCCGGCCACGCCGCGCAGCGGCGGTTCGTTAGTGACGCCTCACACGAGTTGCGCAGTCCGCTGGCCACGATCAGCACGGCCCTCGACCTCGCTCATAAGCGTCCCGAGATGCTCGATACCGCGTTGATCGACGAGTCGCTGATTCCCGAGGCACGTCGGATGCGCGAACTGATCGAGGACCTGCTGCTGTTGGCCCGCGCAGACGAACACCAGCTGTCGCATCGCCCCGGCGACGTCGACCTCGACGACATCCTCAATGCCGAACACGCGCGGCTACACGGCAATTCCGTTCTGACCGTTAGGGCGTCGATCTCCGCGGTCCGCGTTACCGGTGACGCGCGCCAACTCACGCGGATGGTGCGCAATCTCGCCGATAACGCCGCCCGGCACGCGAGCAGCATCGTCGAGCTGCGCTGCGAGCTACACGGTGGTGTGGCAGTGATACGCGTCGCCGACGACGGACCCGGGATACCCCGCGAACAATGGACAAACGTATTCGGCCGTTTCGTTCGCCTAGACGCGTCGCGCACCCGAGACGCAGGCGGCAGCGGGCTGGGCCTGGCCATCGTCGCCGAAATCGTCGCCGCGCACCACGGCACCGTGCAGGTCAGTGATCGCGTCGGGGGCGGCGCATGCTTCACCGTGACGTTGCCGGCCGACATCGACAGCTACGTCGCTGCAGAGGCCAGCCGGTAACCGACACCGCGCTCGGTGTGGATGCATTGGGTGCCGAACGGCACGTCCACCTTGCGACGCAGATACCCGACGTAGACCTCGACGATGTTGTCATCGCCCTCGTAGTTGACGTCCCACACCGACTGCAGAATTTCCTGCTTGGTGACCACCGCGCCCGCATGGCGCATCAAGAACTCGAGTACCCCGTATTCGCGGGGCGTCACATCCACCTCGACGCCGCCGCGGGTGACCCGACGGCGCGCCGGGTCCAACGCCAGGTCGTCGACGGTGAGAACCGCGGGTCGCTGCGGGGCACCCCGGCGTTGCAGCGCCCGCAACCGAGCGATCAGCACCACGAACGAGAACGGCTTGACCAAGTAGTCGTCGGCACCCAGATCGAACGCGTCGGCGAGGTCGTACTCGCCGTCCTTGGCTGACAGCATCAGCACCGGTGTCCACACCGCGGCGTTGCGCAGATCACGCACGATGTCATACCCGCTCTTGGTGGGCAGCATGATGTCGAGGACAAGAACGTCGAACCCACCGCCGGAGGCTGCTCGAATCCGGCGAGCCCGTCGGGCTCCACGTCGACGACGAACCCCTCAGCGACGAGTCCGCGGCGGATGGTCTCGGCCAGCCGCGGCTCGTCTTCCACCAGCAGGATGCGCATGTCGTCCTCCACCCTGGTCGGATGTCCTTCCGGCAGTACAGCAGACCGAAGCCGTCGCCTGCGCCGCATCAAGCCGATGCCATCAGGGATTTGCCGCGGCCATCTGGTCACCCCAGGTGGCCTTTGCGCCCGAGTCACCGATTCGGTACACCTGCACCCCGGCTGCCACGCTCGCCAGGACCACGACGGCCGCGATGAGCCAGTGCAGAGCCCGTTTGACCGATTGCCCTCGACGCTCACGGATATGCGCGTAGGCGAGCAAGAGTGCGCCGACCAGTAGGCCGACGGAGAAGTAGATCATGGTGTCACCGAGTTCGGTGTGGGCGTGCAACACCGGCGACGGGCCTACGCGTTTCTCCAGCCATTCGCCGGCATCGGTCGTCAGCGGAGTCAGGATCGTGGTGCCCGCGGCCAGTGCCACGACCAGCCAGACGAGCCGCTGCCGTGCGGCCGGCCAGACGGCGCACGTGACCGCGAGGACGGCGGTCAGCGGAGCCAGTACCACGATGAAGTGCACGAGCATGGCGTGGGCGGGTCACCCATTCAAAGTTGTCATCGTCACTGAAGTCCGGTCAAAAGCGTGGTGAGTGCTTGTTTTTCGGTCGCAGGGTCGGGCTGGCCGGCCCGCAACGCGGTGAGTACGTGGTCGATCTGGCCGTCCAGCACGGTCCACCCGTTGTCGTCGAGGGGCTGCAGGGTGGCCTGGCCGTCGTCCCACGCGGTCTCGAGGTCCTTGATCCGCGCCGTCGCACCCGCCTGGTCACCGGCCTGCACCTTGGCCAGTGTGTCGGCAGTGATGGTGCGGAACTTCACCGTCTCGGCGGGCGGGAACTTCGCCGTTGCCGACTGCCCCGGGGCCAGTGTCGCGGTCACCGACGAGCCCGATTCCGCCTCACTGGCCGCCGCGACGGAGTGCGGTTGGCCGGCGGCCCAGACCAGCAGAACGCCCGTGGCGACCGCGATGACGCCGTAGTACCCGTGCATGACGCGCTCGCGGGCCGGGTGCGTGGTGACCGCAGGGGTGTTGCTCCGTTCGTGCTCTTCGATCACGTCGCTGCGGGTGACGGTGAGGTACACGACGGTGGCGAGGATCGCGGTCAGGAAGATCACGCTGGTCATCGCCGTACCCAAACCCAGGCCCTGTTGGTCGGGCGGGAAGCCCAACCAGTCACCGAGATTGGCCCCCAGCGGGCGGGTCAAGATGTAGGCCAACCAGAACGACAACACCGCGTTGGCGCCCAGCCGCCAGCCGATCACGACCGCGACGATCAGGCCAGCCGGCAACAGCACCGAAATACCCGGTCCCCAGCCGGTGAGCTCCAGGATCCAGTCACCCGATGCGGTACCCAGGGCGAAGGTGACCAGAATCGCCAGCCAGTAGAAGCACTCCCGTGGCAGCGTGACGATGCTGTGGATCGACAACGTCCGCTCCCGGGCCCACCACACCCCGAAGACCACGGCCAGTACCGCCGCGAACACGCTGGTGCTCAGGGCCAGCGGCACCTGCAGGTCATCGGTGAGGATGTCGGTGTACAGCGTGCCCGTCACGCTGACCACCACGACGGTGAGCCAGTACACGAACGGCACGTAGCGGGTCAGGCTCAACTGCCACCCCAGCACCGCGACGAGTACAGCGGTGAAGATCAGCGCGGTCGCGTTGAGGCCAAGGCCCAACGTCATGTTGATCCAGTCGGCGAAGCTCTCACCCACGGTGGTGCACAGGATCTTGATGATCCAGAACCACACCGTGATCTCGGGAACCTTGCTCAACATCGCCCGCCCGGTTGTGGCGGCAGTTGCACTCGTCTTAGTCACAACGCTGGACGGTATCGACGGGTCGCTGAACGAACGCTGAGACGGTTGATTCGGCTCGCGGGGACAGGATTCGAACCTGCGACCTCTGGGTTATGAGCTGCGTTCCATGCGCTTGAGCGGTGATGCCGGGTCGCATATACGCTGCTCAGTGGCGGTAGGCAGCCGCAGCCATTGCGCCGGATTGCACCGTTGCAAGCCTTTTTCGCCGACGGCAACGGCTTCATCGGCCATGTCCTGCAGCGGAATTCCCCGACAGAGGGTGGCGAGCATGATGCTCGAGACACCGCGGTAGAGCGCGCGCTAAGCCAATCCAGGTCCAGGAGACGACGGTGTAGACCCATTCCCAGGGGCGGACGTGGGTTGTTGCGAGCCATCCGTCGGCAACTGCGAGAGGGACGGTGCCGACGGAACAGACTCTGGCGGCTGAAGTCCATACCCCGACTGCGGGCCGGGCAGTGGGCCATAGACCGGCGACTGCGGGCCGGGCGGTGGGCCATAGACCGGCGACTGCGGGCCGTACACCGGCGACTGCGAGCCGTAGCCGGGCACCGACTGGGCCGACCCCGCCAGAAGCGCGGCCGCAACGAAGGCCGCAGCCTGGTCGGTGTACTCGGGGACATAGCCCTGCGTGTGCCCGCTCCAAGCGTTGCCCGGACCTGCGTGACAAATCGGGTCGCTGGGGTTGCAGAGGTCGATCGCCTTGGCACTGAGCGGCGAATTCTGGGTCGGTGGCGGTCCGTCGGTGCGGTCGGCCACATTTCCGAAAGTAGCAACCGCCGCAATGTTTTTCATGTACTCAGGTGGTAGAGGATCGCCCCAGTTGATACCGGAGAAACCGGCCACGATGTTGACCACACTCGCACCTTGCGAGTAACCACCCAAGACGATCTTGGTGTTGGGACACGAAGACACGGTGGATTTGATGTGGGAAATCGCGTCTTTGGCGCCATCGCCGCCGTGCCGCTGAGTGATGGTGGCTTTGTAGTTCACCGCGTAGGCCCTGATGTTCAGGCCGTCGGTCTGCTGGCGTAGCGAATCGACGAGGGCATCGCCGACCCGGCCCATACCGGGTGGCTCGTCGGTGCCACGAGCGAAGACCACCTCGGCGTCGGGACAATCGTCGGCAGCTGCCACAGCCGCTGTGTCGGGGATGACGATCGGGGCCGAGAGGGCCAGTAGCGCCGACGCGCCCAGGCCGACCCAGCGAAGCGCCGCCCGCGCACTGACCGCGCGGCAGCTACGTACGCGGTGGATCGACATCCTGGAATCATACTCGGAGGCCGAGCGAATTAGGCTCCCGCGACCTGCGGATGGACTCCATGCGGGTGCCGACATACAGATCCCATGCTCGGCGAAACCGATGTCCAGCAAAACCCTGCGTCGAATGTTGGCGACCGAGCACAGGCGACCCCGTCGACGTCGTCACGCCGGACGTCCCCGCCGCTAGAGCCATCGCGTGACCCGTCACGACAACGATTCAACCGCCGCTATCGACTCGGCTGCCAAACCTAGCGAAGACGGTGACACCGTTGGTCGCCCTCGGTTTGGCTCCCAGAGCGTCTAGACCGCCACCATGGTGCCGACCGACACGCACGGTGCCAGCGTCCCGCAGAACCCGACAGCAATGGCTGGAGTTCGATACGCATCCGCGCGCAACCAGCAGTTCAACCAACGCTCAGCGCGGGTCCAACGGTCGGCGCGATCAGCATGCCTCGGAGATTCGGCAGGCCCGCGGCGACTTGACGCAATTCGCGCGCCGCCAGACTTCGGTCAGGTCCAGCCAATGTGACGACATCCAGACGGCAATACATCGCCAAATCGCTGGCTTCGGCGAGCGTCGCCCGTCGTCGGTGCTCAATCATCGGTGGCGCCTTCGTGCCACCATGCCAAAGACGTCGTTTCGTGGCGCAGCGTGTGCTCGGTCCGCCAGATTGTCGCCAAATCCGGTGCAGACCACAGGAAAAGCATGGCGTTGGCGTTCTCGGCAGACATGAAAACGGCCCCCGGAGAAATCTCCGGGGGCGTTTCATCTAGTAGCGGGGACAGGATTCGAACCTGCGACCTCTGGGTTATGAGCCAACCGGTGACCGTCTTGCGTCGCCGCCCGCGTCCCAGACTTGCAGGTCACGACTGATTGCGCGTCCAAGTCATCGCGCCACGTTTCACGCCATCTCGGCAGTGGCGCCACCTTTTGTTCCCAAATCCGTTTCCGATGTGTCCACGATGCTGGGCTACGATCCTGGGCCGAAATGATTTCGATCCGCCCGGCACTCGCTTGGTCATCGGCCATCGCCCCATGACCGTTCGGCTTATGCTCAGGTTGGGTGGCCATGGGGCTGCCATGGCGCCGGTGCAGTACGGGGCGAGCGATGGTCAGCAGCGACCCCCTGCCGACGCAGGGCGATATGCACGCCGGGGTACCGGCGGAGTTGGTGGCTGCCGGTTTCGACGATCCCGAGGAGATCGGCCGAGGCGGGTTCGGCGTGGTGTATCGGTGCAACCAGCGCGAGCTTGATCGCACTGTCGCGGTGAAAGTGCTGACCGCGTATCTCGAGCCGGAGAACCTGGAGCGATTCGTGCGCGAGCAGGTCGCGATGGGCAAACTGTCCGGGCATCCGCACATCGTCAACATCTTCCAGGTCGGGACGACCGCCACCGGCCGGCCATACATCGTGATGCAGTACCACCCGCACGGTTCGTTGGAGACCAAGATTCATGACAACGGGCCGGTCGGGTGGGCCGACGCGCTGCACATCGGCGTCAAGGTCGCCGGCGCGTTGGAAACCGCGCACCGGCGGAAGATGCTCCATCGCGACGTCAAGCCGGCGAACATCCTGCTCACCGAATACGGCGAACCGCAGCTGACGGACTTCGGGATTGCCCGCATCATCGGCGGGTTCGAGACCGCGGACGGCGCGGTCACGGGTTCGCCGGCGTATACGGCGCCGGAGGTGCTAATCGGCCAAACCCCGGACGTGAGCTCGGATGTCTACAGCCTGGCGTCGACGTTGTTCTGCACCGGCACGGGTCACGCGGTATTCGAGCGTCGCAAGGGCGAGCAGATGGTCGCCCAGTTTCTCCGGATCACCAGGCACCCGATGCCGACCCTGCGAGACTCCGGCCTGCCGACCGATGTGTGCGCGGTGATCGAGCAGGCGATGTCGCGCGATATCGAGGACCGGCCGGCGACCGCGGAGGCCTTCGGGGAGCAGTTGCGCGACGTGCAACGGCGGCATGGCCTGCCGGTCGACGACATGCCCGTGCCGATAAGTGCGCCGACGATCCGGTACAACCCCACGCGGTCGCCGGCCACGCCATCCGGCAGCTACCCGGCGCGGGTGGTGACACCGCCGACACCGGCAACCCGGTTCCAACAACCCGTGTCGACGAAGGCGTTGGTGGACCGCGCGCGCTTGATCGACGTGCTACGAGAACAGGTCAAGAAGCTCACGGTGATCCACGGGCCAACCGGCTTCGGGAAGAGCACGCTTGCCGCCCAATGGGCGAAGGTGCTGACCGCCGAAGGCGTCGCGGTGGCCTGGTTGACCGTCGACCACGACGACAACAACGTGGTCTGGTTTCTGTCTCATCTGATCGAGGCCATCCGCGCGGTGACGCCCACGCTGGCGACCGAGCTCGCCGGCGTCTTGGAGGAGCACGGCGACGAGGCCGAACGTTATGTCCTGACCTCGTTGATCAACGAGATCCATCAGAGTGGCACGCGCATGACGCTGGTGATCGACGACTGGCAGCGCGTCACCGACCCGGCGACCATCGCGGCGCTGCGCTACCTTCTCGATAACGTCGCTGCCGGCCTGAGCGTGGTGGTGACAAGCCGCAGCCAGAGCGGCCTGCCGATGAGCCGGATGCGGATGCAGAACGAACTTCTTGAAATCGACGCCACCGCATTGCGTTTCGACGTGGCCGAATCGGAGAACTTTCTGGTCGACCTAAGTGGCCTGGACCTGGACCACGCCGACGTCGAAGAGCTCACCACCAAGACGGACGGCTGGGTGGCGGCACTCCAGCTGGCGTCGTTGTCGCTGCGCGGCCGCGACGATCCTGTCCGGCTCATCGGCACGATGACCGGCCGCCACCACGCGATCAGCGAATTTCTCGTCGAGAACGTACTCGACACCCTGGAACCGTCGATGCTCGACTTCCTGCTGGCCACATCGATCACCGAGCGCATCTGCGGGGACCTGGCGACGACACTGACCGGTGTGCCGGACGGGCAGGCGATGCTCGAACAGGTCGAGGAGCGCGACTTGTTCCTGCGCCGGATCGACGAGCAGTGGTTCCGCTACCACCAATTGTTCCTCGACTTCCTGCGGCACCGGCTCGGTCGTGATGAACCCGAGCGGGTCGAGCGGTTGCACCGCGTGGCGTCGACGTGGTTCGCCGAGCACCGCCTGGTCAGCGAGGCGGTCGATCACGCGCTGGCCGCCGGCGATGACCAGCGGGCGGTGCAGCTCGTCGAGAATGACGGCATCTACTTGGTGGCGAATTCCCAAATGGCCACGCTGATCGGGCTGGTGGGCAAGCTTCCGGCCGCCGCCGTGCATTCGGATCCGCGGGTGCAGCTCGCCCTGGGTTGGGCCAACATCGTGCTGCACCGGATTCCAGCTGCCGAACAGGCACTGGCCCTCATGGAATCCCGGCTCGGGTCGTGCGACCTCGACGACGAAGAAATCGCAGACCTTCGCGCGGAAGGCGGGGTTGTGCGGGCGGTTGCCGATCTGCGCTCGGACCGGCTCGCAGGCATCGACGAGCACATCGCGCCCTGCCTGGCACGTCGAGATCACCTGCGTCCGTTCGCCGTAGGCGTGGCCGCCACCGTGGCGACCTTCGCCGCCGCCTATCGTTACGACCTCGACGAAGTGAACCGAATCCAGGCGTGGGCGGCGCCGTACGCCGAACACAACCGGGACAACTTCAACATTGTGCACGGACTCTGCTACTCAGGCCTTGCGCACCGATTGATGCTCGACATACCGGCGGCGGAGGCATGCTTGCGCAAGGCTCTCAAGATCGCCAAGCGGTCCGGCGGCAGCCACTCCTACACCGCTCGGCTGGCGAGTTCGGCACTGGGCGAATTGCTCTACGAGCGAGGCGATCTCGACGAGGCCAGCCGCCTGCTCGAGGAGGGCTACAAACTCGGCCCCGAGGGTGGCTCGGTCGACTTCAAGATCGCCCGCTACGTGATCGCCGCAAGGATCAAGGCGCTTCAGGGCGACCGGTTTGCGGCCGGTCAACGGCTTGACGAGGCCGCCCGGGTGGCGCAGGCACTATCACTGAACCGGTTGCGGGCGATGGCGGAGCATGAACGCACCCGCCTCGGGCTTGCGCCATATCCGGGATCTGATTCGTGGCCGCCGACGTCCTACGAATTACGCCGCCAACCGGTTGACGCGATCGACGAGATCACCCTGCAGTTTGAAGAGGCCTCGGCAATCCGGATCCTGATGGACGCCGGTGATCCGGAAAAGAGGGAACTTGCCTGCCGGTGGGCGCAGGAGTGGGTCGATCGAACCGCGACGCCGAACCGCCCTCAAGCGTTGTTACGGGCGCGTCGGCTGCTGGGCGCCAGCCTTTCGGCCGCCGGGCGTGTCGATGAGGCGAAGGCCACGATCGCGGTCGTCGCGGCGCAGTGCGCACAGTTGCGGATGGTGCGTTACCTCGTCGACGGCGGTCCGTACGTCGCCGCAACGCTGTTGGAGCTACGTGCCGACCAGCGATCCGCCCGGTGGCAGCCCCAATGGCCGGACGTCCCGGCCGATTTCCTCGACCAGGCGATCAACGCGCAAGTGGTGCAGCGCATCTGACCGCGTACCCCTCCCGACACCGACCGTGACCGCCGCGGCGGCGACGGCCCCGCCAACGACAGCCCGGTGGCGTCAATGTCCTGGCGGCACGCGCGCGATTCACGTAAATGCGGCCAACCGCCTGGCCGTCTGTCTGCATACGGCACCGCTGCGACTGCGGCTGGCGTCACGTGCCCTGTCTCTTGCGCGCTCGTCTGCCGCGCGGACGGTCCGACGCCATGCCCGGTGTTCGGCATGTCGACGCAGCACGGCTGTCCTTCGTCGTTGCATGACGTGCTGGACGTAGTGGGCAGTGCGCTGTTGGTGGAGCGTGCGTCGACGTCGTCCCAACCTGAGACGAACGGTGTCGCGCGATGACCGCGTCTCGCGTCACGGGCGTCGATGAACGGTCTCCAAGACTTATAGGTCGTTACTGGGGCGATGTTCCCAATCGGTTCCCGCTGAGTCGTTAGCTTTGCGAATGTTCCCAATCGTGTTCCCAATGGCCACAAAAAGGCCCCCAGAGTCTCCTCTGGGGGCCTTTTTCCGCTGCTAGCGGGTTAGTAGCGGGGACAGGATTCGAACCTGCGACCTCTGGGTTATGAGCCCAGCGAGCTACCGAGCTGCTCCACCCCGCGACGGGTAAACACAAGGTTACCGAAGGACCGGCTGCCTACCAAATCGGCTCCTGACCAGCCGCGAGCGCGCGCAGAATGCTGCTGTTTCCCGGTGCGTCGGGGTACAGACACGCGCGCTCGCGGACAAGCTACTTCGCGTTCTGATATTTGGCGACCGCGTCGTCGAGCTTCTGCAGCGCTGCTCCGTAGGCGGCGAAGTTGCCGCCCTGCTGGGCCGTACGGAGCCCATCGAGCGCAGAATTGATGTCCTGCAGGGCAGCGGCTTTCGCGGCCGACAGCTCTATCGCACCACCCGGCACCGCCGCAACGGGCGTCGGTACCTCGGGCGCTCGGCCCTGCTGCTCCGGTCCAGGTGACGCGGCAGGCGGTGCGACGTTGCCCGCCTGCGGCGCCGCAGGCGGGGTTCCCGGCCCTCCCGCGACCGGTGCAGGCCCCGTGGCCGTGGCGCCAGCGCCGGCCCCGAAGAGCTCGTCGAGCGCGTCGCTGACGGTCGGGCCGTAGCCCACCTTGTCGTTGTACATCATCGCCACGCGGATCAGTCGGGGGTACGACGATGCCGCGTCACTGGCCCCTGGCGAGGCGTACACCGGCGCAACGTAGAGCAGACCACCCTGAGCCACGGGCAGCGTCAACAAGTTGCCCCAGCGGATCCGGTTCTGATTGTCACGCCCGATCACACCGAGGTCCTGGCTGACCGCGGTGTCGGTACTGATCGCGTTGAACGCCAGCTTCGGTCCGTTGACCTGAGTCGGAATGGTCAGCACCGTGATCTTGCCGTACGTAGCCGGATCGGAACTGGCACTGATGTAGGCCGCCAGGAAGTCTCGGCGGAACCGGTTCATCGCGCTGGTCAACTGGAAGGACGCCGAACTGTCGTTCTGCGCAATGTCCTTGGCGACGATGTAGTACGGCGGCTGATAACTGCTCGCGGTCGGGTTCGGGTCGAGCGGCACGTCCCAGAAGTCCGAGGTGGAGAAGAACGTCACCGGATCGTTGACGTGGTACTTCGCCAACAGCGAGCGCTGCACCTTGAACAAGTCCTCCGGGTACCGCAGGTGCGCAGCAAGATCCGGCGAGATGTCACTCTTCGGCTTCACCGTCCCAGGGAACACGCTCTCCCATGCCTTGAGCACCGGATCCTGCTCGTCCTGCGCATACAGCGTCACGGTGCCGTCGTAGGCGTCGACGGTGGCCTTCACCGAGTTGCGGATGTAGGACACCTGCTTGTCGAGCTGAAGCCGGTTGAGCGCCACCTCGCTGGAGTCCGCCGTGGCCGACGACAGCGACGTCAACTCCGAGTACGGATAGTTGTCCAACGTGGTGTAGCCGTCGACGATCCACACCAGCTTCTTGTTCACGATGGCCGGGTACACACTGCTGTCGGTGGTCAGCCACGGCGCCACCGCCTCCACCCGTGCGGCTGGATCACGATTGAACAAGATCTTGCTGTTGGATCCGATGACGTTGGAGAACAAGAAGTTTCGTTCGGCGAACTTCACCGCGAACACCGAGCGCGAGAACCAGTTCCCGAGCGGCACCCCTCCAGAGCCGGTGTAGGTGTAGTTCTTGGTCTCGGTGTTGGTCTCGTAGTCGTACTCGCGATCGGTGCCGTTCCTGCCGACGATTGCGTAGTCGTCGGTCGCCCCGGCGATGATCGGGCCGTAGTAGATGCGGGGCTGATCCAGTGGCGCAGGGCCTGGCGTAACCACGGTGCCGTTGGCGCCGACCACGCTGGCGAGGAACTCCGGATAGCCGCCGTTCTGGTTCGGATCGTTGGCGACGCCGCGCACCGTGTTGGCCGGCGAGGCGATGAACCCGTTGCCGTGGGTGTACACGCTGTGCCGGTTGATCCAGTCACGCTGGTTGTCGATCAGCCTGTCGGGGTTGAGTTCCCGCGCCGCGACGACGTAGTCGCGCAGGTTGCCGTCGGGTCCGTCGTACCGGTCGATCGACAGCTGGTCGGGGAACGAGTAGAAGTTCTTGCCCTGCTGGAACTGCGTGAACGCCGGGGCGACGATCGTCGGATCGAGCAAGCGGATGTTCGACGTCGTCGCACGATCAGCAGCCACCTGCTGTGCGGTGGTGTTGCTGTTGCCGCTGTAATCGCGGTAGGTGACGTTCTTGTCGGTCAGTCCGTAGGCATCCCGGGTCGCGGTGATGCTGCGACTGATGTACTCGCTTTCCTTCTGCGCCGCATTGGGTTTGACGCTGATCTGCTCGACGACCAGCGGCCAGCCCGCGCCGACGATCAGCGAGGACAACAGCAACAGCACCACGCCGATGGCAGGAATGCGCAAGTCGCGCAACACGATCGCCGAGAACACCGCGACCGCGCAGATCACCGCGATGGCCAGCAAGATCAGCTTGGCAGGCAGCACCGCATTGATGTCGGTGTAGCCGGCGCCGGTGAACGGCTTGCCGCCCCTGGTGTGGCTGAGCAGCTCGTAGCGGTCGAACCAGTAGGCGACCGCCTTGAGCAGAATCAGTGTGCCGACCAACGAGATTAGCTGGATGCGCGCAGAACGGCTCAACGCCCCGGTGCGACCGGAAAGCCGGATGCCCCCGAACAGGTAGTGGCCCAACAGGTTGGCGACGAACGCCAGGAACGTCGCCACGAACAGGTAGCTCAACACCAGCCGGTAGAACGGCAGGTCGAACGCGTAGAAACCGAGGTCCATCCCGAACTGCGGGTCGGTGACCCCGAAGCTTCCGCCGTGCAGGAACAGCTGCACCTTCACCCAGCTGGCCTGGGCGACGATGCCCGCGAGCACCCCGATGAACACCGGGATTCCGATGCCGAACAGCCGGAGCCGGGCCATCGCCGCGGTGCGGTACCTGGCCACCGGATCGTTCGGACCGGCGGTCGGGACGAAGACCGGCCGCGTCCGGTACGCCAGCGCCAACGCGCCGAACACCACGGAACCGATCACCAGTGCGCCGACCAGGAAGACGACCAGCTTGGTGGCCAACACGGTGGTGAACACCGAGCGGTAGCCGAGCTCGCCGAACCACAGCCAGTTCACATAGGTGTCGACCAGCGGGCCTGAGCCCAAGGCCAACAGGACGCCGACCAATGCAATGGCGATCAGAATCCGGCTACGCCGCGTCAGCTTCGGCATCCTCGCCGCGGGCCGCATACCCACTCGTCAACTCCGCTCTCGGGTGTCTACAACGTCCACGTCTGGGTTCGACGTGCCACAACTCTACGCACTGGTCGCCAAGGGAATTCTCAGCAATGGGGAGGTTCGCCACCGGCGGAAACCGCGTGCAACGCATCGACCGCCGAAGTCAGGGTGTCGACCTTGATCAACTGCAGGCCATCGTCGTGCGCGGAGCGCGCCTCGTCACAGTTGTCCGCAGGCACCAGGAAGATCGTCGCGCCCGCCTCCTGCGCGGCGATCATCTTGTGGGTGATGCCGCCGATGGGGCCGACCTTGCCGTCGCCGCCGATCGTGCCGGTGCCCGCAACGAACTTGCCGCCGTTCAGGTCGCCCGTGGTGAGCTTGTCGACGACGGCGAGGCTGAACATCAGGCCCGCCGACGGTCCGCCGATGTTGGCGAGGTTGAAGTCGATCTTGAAGTCGGCCCACGGCGCGTCCCGCACACCGACGCCGAGGAAGCCGTAGTCACGATCCTTGTTCTCGCCCAAGGTGATCGTGGTCGTGCCGATCCCGTCGCCCTTGCGGCGGTAGTCGATCACCATCTGGTCGCCGGGTTTGGTGGCCTTCAACAGCGCGGTGAACTCGTCGAGGTTGGCGACGGGCTTGTTGTCGACCATGTCGACGGCGTCGCCCGCCTGCAGCTTGCCCGCCGACGGCCCTGGGTCGGTGACGTTCTCGACGGTGACCGCCTCCGGGTACTTCAGGTAGGACAACGCGGCGTACTCGGCGTTGTCCTCGGAGCGCTGGAAGTCGCTGTTGTTGTTCTTGTCGATCTCGTCCTTGGACTTGTCCGGCGGATAGACGAGATCCCTGGGCACCAGCTGATCGCGACCCGACATCCACAGCGCCAGCGCCTCACCGAGCGTGATCCCGTCGCTCTGGGACACGGTGGTCATGTTGAGGTGCCCCGAGGTGGGATAGACCTTGGTCCCCTCGATGTCGACGACCTGCTTGCCGTCGACCTCGCCGAGCGTGTCGAACGTCGGCCCCGGACCCAGCGCCACGAACGGCACGGCCACTGCCGACAGCAGTAGACCGAACGTCACGATCGGCACCAGTGCCACCGCCAGGGTGAGAATCCGCCTGTTCACGACGCCCACATTAAGGCTCTGCGCAGCCAAGCCCCCGGTCGCTGCGCTCCAGGCGGGCGAATATTCACTCTCAGCGTGACCCGCATGCCGACGTGGGGCCCCCATGGTGAGTACCGTTGAAGCATGTCTGACCTGCCCTTCGGCTTCTCCTCCGGAGACGACCCCGACCGCGACAAGCCCAAGAAGGACCCCAATCCGGGCTCGCAGCCGGATCCGTTCGGATTCGGCGGGGCCGGATTCGACATGTCCGACCTGGGCCAGATCTTCACCAAGCTCGGCGAGATGTTCAGCGGCGGCAACGTGATGGGCGGCGGCTCGCAGTCCGGCCCGGTGAACTACGACCTCGCCCGTCAGCTGGCGTCCAACTCGATCGGCTTCGTCAAGCCGATCCCCGAGGCCACGGCCATCGCCATCGCCGATGCCGTCCACCTGGCCGAGACGTGGCTGGACGGCGTGACGCCGCTACCCGCAGGCACCACCAAGTCGACGGCGTGGACACCCAGCGACTGGATCGACAACACGCTGGACACCTGGAAGCGGTTGTGCGATCCGGTGGCCGAGCAGATCTCAGGAGTGTGGGCGTCGACGCTGCCCGAGGAGGCCAAGAGCATGGCCGGCCCCCTGCTGGCGATGATGTCCCAGATGGGCGGCATGGCGTTCGGATCGCAACTCGGCCAGGCCCTTGGCACTCTGTCGCGAGAAGTGTTGACCTCCACCGACATTGGACTGCCGCTTGGCCCCAAGGGAGTGGCCGCGCTGATGCCCGACGCGATCGAGACGCTCGCCGAGGGCCTCGAGCAACCGCGCAGTGAGATCCTGACGTTCCTGGCCGCCCGCGAGGCGGCGCACCACCGGTTGTTCACCCACGTGCCGTGGCTGTCGAGCCAGTTGCTCAGCGCCGTCGAGGCGTTCGCACGGGGTATGAAGGTCGACACCAGCGGGCTCGAGGAATTCACCCGCGGCTTCAATCCGGAATCGCTTGCCGATCCCTCGGCCATGGAGCAGCTGCTCAACCAGGGCATCTTCGAGCCGAAGGCGACACCCGAGCAGGTCGCGGCGCTGGAACGGCTCGAGACGCTGCTCGCGCTCATCGAAGGATGGGTGCAGACCGTCGTGAACGACGCCCTCGGCGACCGCATTCCCGGCACGTCGGCGCTGAGCGAGATGCTGCGCCGCCGCCGCGCCACCGGCGGCCCCGCCGAGCAGACGTTCGCCACCCTCGTCGGGCTGGAGCTGCGGCCGCGCAAGCTGCGCGAGGCTGCGGCGCTGTGGGAGCGACTGACCGAGGCCATCGGCTCCGACGCCCGCGACGCCGTCTGGCAGCACCCGGATCTGCTGCCGCGTGCCGAGGACCTCGATGAGCCCGCCGCGTTCATCGACAGCCTCGTCGGCGGTGACACCAGCGGGATCGAGCAGGCGATCGCCGACCTGCAGAACGACGAGGACAAGCGCACCGACGACTAGCGCGCAGGCCTGTGGATAACTAAAACGCCAAGGCCGTCGCGCGTGGCACAGTCGTCGGATGACGCGGTATGCACTCGATCCGGCGATGCCGGTGCTGATGCGCCCCGACGGCGCCGTTCAGGTGGGCTGGGATCCTCGGCGCGCCCTGCTGGTCCGCCCGCCGGACGGATTGTCCACCGCTGCCCTCGTCGACCTGCTGCGCGTCATGCAGTCCGGCATCGCGCTGGCCGATCTGCAGGCCCTCGCGGTGAACCGGGGTGTTGCGGACGCGGAAGCCGTTGCCGACCTCGTCGCCTCCCTGGTCGGCGCGGGGGTCGTGACGACCGCACCCCCGCCTGCACGCTCGGCGTCCATCCGCATCCATGGCCGCGGGCCGCTGTCCGATCTGCTGGCCGGGGCGCTGCGATGCTCGGGCGCCAGGGTCCGACACAGCAACCTCAGCCACGCAGGCGTCCGGCCTGGCACCACCGATTTGGTGGTGCTGTCGGACTATCTGGTCAGCGATCCCCGCGTGCTCCGGGACCTGCACGACGCCAGGGTGCCGCATCTGCCGGTCCGCGTACGGGATGGCACCGGCCTGGTGGGCCCGCTGGTCATCCCCGGCATGACGAGTTGTCTGCGCTGCGCTGACCTGCATCGCAGCGACCGCGACGCCGCCTGGCCCGCGCTGGCCGCCCAACTGCGCGACGCCGTCGGCAGCGCCGACCGGGCCACCATGCTGGCCACCGCGGCACTGGCGCTGAGCCAGGTCGACCGCGTCATCAAGGCGATCCGCGACGCGGGCGACCCCAGAAGGGCAGGCGATCCACCGCCCACCCTCGACACCACCCTTGAGGTGGACGTCAGGACCGGTTCGACGGCCAGCCGACGCTGGTCGCGGCACCCGCGCTGCCAGTGCTGACAACGTTTGTGCGTATGTTGTGGACGGGTGTTCAGCATCGTCATGGATGATGGTCGGGTGGCAGACATCAAACGTGGCCGAGCTGCGCGCAATGCCAAGCTGGCGTCCCTTCCCGTCGGCATCGCCGGCCGGGCTGCGCTCGGCCTCGGAAAGCGCCTGACCGGCTCGTCGAAGGACGAGGTCAATGCCGAGCTGATGGACAAGGCCGCCCAACAGCTGTTCACCGTCCTTGGTGAGCTCAAGGGCGGCGCGATGAAGGTCGGCCAGGCGTTGTCGGTCATGGAGGCCGCCATCCCCGAGCAGTACGGCAAGCCCTATCGCGAGGCGCTGACCAAGCTGCAGCGGGAAGCGCCGCCGCTACCTGCGGAGAAGGTGCACAGGGTGCTCGACGCGCAACTGGGCACCAAGTGGCGGGAGCGGTTCACCTCGTTCGACGACACGCCCGTGGCGTCGGCCAGCATCGGCCAGGTGCACAAGGCCGTGTGGTCGGACGGCCGCGAGGTCGCGGTCAAGATCCAGTACCCCGGCGCCGACGAGGCGCTGCGCGCCGACCTGAAGACCATGAAGCGGATGATCAGCGTGCTTCGGCAGCTGTCCCCCGGCGCCGATGTCCAGGGCGTGGTCGACGAGCTGATCGAACGCACCGAGATGGAACTGGACTACCGGCTGGAGGCCGACAACCAGCGCGCCTTCGCCAAGGCCTACGAAGGCCATCCGCGTTTCGTCGTGCCTCACATCGTGGCCAGCGCGCCCAAGGTCGTCATCCAGGAATGGATCGAGGGCATCCCGATGTCGGTGATCATCCGCGAGGGCACGCCCGAACAGCGCGACCTGATGGGGAGCCGTTTGTTCGAGCTGACCTACGACGCACCGCGGCGGCTCGGAGTGATGCACGGCGACGCGCATCCCGGGAACTTCATGCTGCTGCCTGACGAGAAGATGGGCGTCATCGACTTCGGGGCGGTTGCCCCGCTGCCCGACGGAATTCCGATCGAGATCGGTCTGGCGACCCGCTACGCGCTCAAGGACGACTACGACAACCTGCTGACGACGATGCAGAAGATCGGGTTCATCCAGAAGGGTGAGCAGGTGTCCAAGCGCGAGATGGACGACATGATGAAGCAGTACGTGGAACCGCTCGAGGTCGAGGTGTTCCACTACACGCGTAAGTGGCTGCAGCGGATCACCGCCATGAACATGAAGCCCGACCGTGCCGCAGGCCAGATCAGGGCCGCGCGGCAGATGGATGTGCCTGCGAAGCTGGCGATTCCGTTGCGCGTGATCGCGTCGAACGTCGCGATCGCCTGCCAGCTCGACGCGCACATTCCAACGAGAGCCCTTGCCACAGAACTGATTCCGGGGTTCGCCGACGAGGCTGCCTGACGACTTACGTCAGGCAGCCCCGTCCGCTACGCCGCAGCGGGGTTCTCGGCCGGGTTCTTGCGCGGGCGGCCACGTGGACGCTTGTGCGCCACGACGCTCCCGCGGTCGATGATCTCGCCGCCCCAGACTCCCCAAGGCTCTTGACGTTCCAGTGCCAACGTCAGGCACTCACGCCGGATCGGGCACTCTACGCACAGCGCCTTGGCTTGCTCCAGTTCGGTGGGGCTCTCGGCGAACCACAAGTCTGGATCGCCGACATGACACGGTACGGTCAGCCTTCCGCGGCATGTCCGGACTGACATGTCTCTCCTGCTTCCTGGTCGTAACTACTTCTTCTTTGGCCATCTGTCTTCTGATGGATCCTCAGACCAGGTTTCGGGAGTTCCGAAAACAATGGCCACGGATCCGGTATGTCGGGTCCGTGGCCTTTTCGGCTTCGAGGGCTTACCTAGGTGGTGCCTCGATTCACGGACGCGACGGTCGCGGCGGCGGCATGCCGGCGGCGCGTGGGCGGCGTAATCGCCTGCGCGCCGCTCACGGCGTATGCCGAAGCGGGATGCGCCGCGGCAGCGGCCGACCCAGAGACCCGGAGGGTCCACGACATGCCGGCAACGCCGACGTTTACGCCTGAAAACGTTTTGACATTCACCATGATGTTGGCCCCTCCTTTCTGTCTGCTGGGACGCCCCGCAGGGCGTATCTGAGGTTAGACGTTATCACCCAAAACTGACAAGCGATTTTCTGACCTGCGGGTTTGGCAATATTTTTGTGATTCTTGGCAGTTTCGCTATCGGTTGCGGACCAGCTCGAGAACGTCGGGTCCGAACTGCTCCAGCTTGCGTGCGCCGATGCCGGGGATCGCGACCAGAGCGGCGTCGTCTCCAGGCAGCGTCTCGGCGATCGCGATCAAGGTGTTGTCGGTGAACACGACATAGGCGGGCACGCTCATCTCCTTGGCTGTGCGCAGCCGCCATTCCTTGAGTTCGGCCAGCAATTCCTCGTCGATGTCCGACGGGCACGTCTCACACCGGCGCAGCATGACGGCGGTGGGTGTGGTCAGTGCCCCGTTGCACACCCGGCATCGCGGGGTGGGCCCACGTTGCTTGCGGGGCCGGTTGGGGGTGCTGTCGTTGCTCGCCTGCGGGACGATGCCGTTGAGGAAACGCGATGGCCGCCTACCCTGCCGCCCGCCCGGCGCCCGCGCCAGCGCCCAGCTGAGCGCCAAATGGATTCGCGCCCTGGTGATTCCGACGTAGAGCAGCCGACGTTCCTCTTCGACCGGTTCGCTCTCCGGGCCGTGCGTGAGCGCATGGGAGATGGGTAGCGTGCCGTCGGCAAGGCCGACCAGGAACACCGCGTCCCACTCCAGTCCCTTGGCCGCGTGCAGGGAGGCCAGCGTGACGCCCTGCACCACCGGTGGGTGGCGTGCGTCGGCTCGCTGGCGCAATTCGGCCACCAGCGCGCGCAGGTCCAGTGCCGGCCGCGCGGCGACCTCCTCGACGACCAGTTCGACCAACGCGGCGAGGGCCTCCCAACGCTCCCTGGCCTTGGTACCGGTCGGCGACTCGGCGGTCAGACCCAGTGGCTCGAGCAGTTCGCGGACCAGCGGCGGCAATTCCTGCCCGTCCGCTGCGCCACGCTCGGCCGCGCGTTGCAGAGCCAGCAGTGCCTGCCGGATCTCCTGGCGGCTGAAGAAGCCCTCCCCGCCGCGCACCTGAAACGCGATGCCCGCCCCGGTGAGCGCCTCTTCGTAGACCTCGGATTGGGCGTTGATGCGGTAGAGCACCGCGATCTCCGATGGGGCGGTGCCTGCGTCGATGAGCCGTTTGATGGATTTGGCGACGGCGGTGGCCTCGGCGACCTCGTCGGAATGCTCGCTGAACGTCGGCACCGGCCCGGCGTCACGCTGGCCGATGAGGTGCAGCCTGCTGCCGGCCATCCGGCCGCGGGCGCCTGCGATGACCCGGTTCGCCAGCGACACCACCTGCGGCGTTGACCGGTAGTCGCGTTCCAGCCGGACCACCGCCGCCTCCGGGAACCGCCGGGAGAAGTCCAGCAGGTAGCCGGGGGTGGCACCGGTGAACGAGTAGATGGTCTGGTTGGCGTCACCGACGACGGTGAGGTCGTCGCGGTCGCCGAGCCAGGCGTCGAGCACGCGCTGCTGCAGGGGCGTGACGTCCTGGTACTCGTCGATGACGAAACACCGGTAGCGGTCCCGGAACTCCTGCGCGACGGCGACGTCGTTCTCGATCGCCGCGGCCGTGTGCAGCAGCAGGTCGTCGAAGTCCAGTAGCGTGGTGCCGTCGCGGCGGGCCTTGAGCTCCTCGTATCCGGCGTACACCGCGGCGATCCTTGCGGCGTCGAACGGAATGTCGCGGCCCACCTCGGCGACCGCAGCAGGGTAGGTCTCGGGGCTGATCAACGACGACTTCGCCCATTCGATCTCACCTGCGAGGTCACGCACGTCCTCCGTGCTGGTCGACATCTTGGCTCGGTTGGCGGCCTGCGCCACCACGCCGAACTTGCTGTCGAGCAGCTCCCATCCCGTGTCGCCGACCAGACGTGGCCAGAAGTACTGCAGCTGCCTGCGTGCCGCGGCGTGAAACGTCACGGCCTGCACCCCGGCGGCCCCCGCCCCGGATTCGGCGTCGAGGGACCGCAACCGGGCCCGCATCTCCCCCGCCGCCCGCGAGGTGAACGTCACCGCCAGCACCTGACCTGGCGAGACGTGACCGGCGGATACCAGGTAGGCGATGCGTCGGGTGATGGTGCGGGTCTTGCCGGTGCCCGCGCCGGCCAGTACGCAGACCGGTCCACGGGGCGCCTGCACCGCCTCGCGTTGTTCGTCGTCGAGGTCGTTCAGGAGTGTGGCGTCGGGAGCCTCGAGCGGCATGGCGTCCATCTTGGCAGGGCCCGGCGACAATTGCCGCCGGGGCACCCGCTGTCTTGCTCCTCGCGTCCGCGACGGTCGTGTCTGGGCATGAACGCAGGTTCGACTATGTTGACTGTCTTATGAGTGCTGCGGGATCGCCCACGTTGACCATGTACACCACGTCGTGGTGTGGCTTCTGCGCCCAGCTGAAACGCGGGCTGAAGTCCGAGGGGATCACCTGGACCGAGATCGACATCGAAGCCGAGCCGTCGGCGGCCGAGTTCGTGATGTCGGTCAACCGCGGGAACCAGACCGTGCCGACGGTGAAGTTCGCCGACGGATCGACGCTCACCAACCCGAGCGCCCGCGAGGTCAAGGCCAAGCTACGCCGCTAACCGGGCGCTGCGTCGTCGTCAATCCGGATAGTCCGGTCCAACGGCGGTGCGGGCGCCTAGTGCGCGCCCGCTTCCCCAGCCCAGTTCACGCCGGTAGCTCCCGAGCACGCCGGCGGTGGCCAGCCCCGCGGCGTCGCGAAATCCGGAATCGGCGGCCGCGGGCGTCGCCAGTGGCGCGACGAACAGCGCGTCGGTCGGGCAGTACGCCTCGCACTGAAAACAAGTCTGACAGCTCGAATGCCTGGCGATCACCGGGATTCCGTCCGGACCGCGATCGAACACCCTGGTGGGGCACACGTCGATGCAGCGGTCGCACGCGATGCAGCGGTCCGACGCGACGATCTCGATCACGCGGCGTGCCCGCCGACCAGCGCCGGGCTCGGCGACTCCGGTCGGCTCCACAGCTCGTCGAGTCCCCCGGTCACCAGCCGGCGGCGCTGCTCAGGATCCTGCGCAGGGTAGTCGGCCCGCTTGTGCATGCCGCGGCTCTCCGTACGGGCCAGCGCGGCGTGGTACATCCATCGGCCGTGAGCGACCATCGCTGCTGCTTCCCGTGCTCTGAAGACGTCCTCGCCGTCCGCGCCGAGACCCGACCTCACCTCAGACCACGTGTCGTGCAACGAGTTCAGGGCCGGCGTAAGTCGGTCACCGTGCCGCAGGTAGTTCAGTTCGTAGGGCAACACTTGCCGTTGGACCGCGGCGACCACGTCGCGGTGCCCGAGATCGACCGTGCCGGTCGGACGAATACCTGCTCCTCCGACAGAACGCAGTCCGGCGCCGACACGTCCGCGCTGGGTCGCGAAGCGTGCAGCGCCCTGCCCCGCCCAACTACCCGACGACGCCGCCCACGCCGCGTTGTGGCTGCCGCCGCCGGTGAAACCACCGCAAATCAGCTCGCGGGTCGCCGTATCGCCCGCCGCGTAGAGTCCGGGAACGTCGGTGCCGCAGGCGTAGTCGGCGATCCGCACCCCGCCCGTACCACGCACGGTTCCCTCCGCCAGAAGCGTGATTTCGAAGAAGTCGGTGAACGGGTCGATGCCCAACCGGTCGAACACCAGGAAGAAGTTCGGCTGGCCCCGACGCATGGCGACTTGCTCGGCTTCGGTCGCGCGGTCCAGCCGTGCGAAGACCGGCTCGGACAGCAGCGTCTTGGCGATCACCGACCGGCCACCGTAGTTGGCCGCGCCCTCGAGCACCGTCCCGTCCTCGCGGTAGAAGCTCGCCCACGAGTAATAGGCGGTCTTGGTCAGCGAAGTGCCCTTGGGCGCAATGGCATACGCACTCGAGAACTCCATGCCCGACAGCACCGCGCCCGCCTCCACCGCCATGAGTGCGCCGTCACCGGTGTTGACGTCACAGCCAAGGGTCTTGGACTGGAACGCGCAGCCCCCGGCGGCCAGCACCACGGCCGCGGCCTCGATCCGCACCGTGCGGCCCGATGCGCGGTCCAGTGCCACCGCACCCGACACCACCCCGTCGTCGTCGACGAGGAGTTCCAGTGCAGGGGTGTGGTCGAGGATGCGAACGCCGAGGCGTTGCACCCTGGTGCGCTGCCTGCGCATGTACTCGGGGCCCTGGAGGTCGTTGCGGATCGGCTGGCCGTTGATGTCGACCGGGAACGGGTAGCGCTGCACCTCGCCGAGTTCGTGCATCCTGGCGTGGGTTTCGTCGAGCACGCGCGTCATCCACTCGCGCTCGGCGAGGTGACCGCCAAGGGCCTCGCGGCTGGCCATCGCCGCCTCACGCTGTTCTGGCACGTCGTCGACGTACCAGATCCCGGTACCGACCGAGGCGGTGGCGCCACTGGCGCCGGTGTACCCCTTGTCGGCCAGCACCACGTCGACGCCGGCCTGCGCCGCCTTGATGGCGGCCCACGTGCCCGCAGGGCCGCCGCCGATCACCAGCACGTCGGTGGACAGCGTCTCGATGGCTTCAGCGTTCGTCACAGCACTCCTTGTTCTAGACCTTGAGGTGGTTCCTGCCGAAGATGACCGCCGACCACACCGACAGCGCCGCCGCCAGCCCCCACACCACGGCCAATGCCGAAACGGCGTTCGTGTCACCGCTTCCCAGCAAGCCGATGCGTACGACCTGCACCAGCCAGAAGACCGGGTTGATCTGGCTGACGACCGCCCATACGGGTGGCAGCTGATGGACGGAGTAGAAGATGCCGCCGAGGAATCCGAGCGGCAGCAAGATGATCGACTCCATCGAGTACACGTGGTCGAGGGACTTCGCCAGACTGCCTGCGATCACACCCGTCTGCGCCGCCACCACCAGCACGCCGAGAGTGCCAAACAGGAACACGAAGGGCCGGGCCACGCCACCGTGGGTCAGCGGCATGCCGATCACGAGGACACCGGCACCCACGATCAGTCCACGCGCGATGCCACCGGTCACCAGGGCCGCGTTGATCTCCCACCATCGCAGTGGACTGGCGAACACGTCGTGGATGTACCTGTCGCGGCGGGCTTCGAACAGGCTCGTCGTCCCGTTGAAGAATCCGACGTTCACGATCGCCTGGGCGAGCAGGCCGGGGAGGATGAACTGGCCGTAGGGCACGCCGTCCGTCGAGTCGACGTGACGGCCCAGTACCGATCCGAAGACGATGACGAACAGGATGGTCGACAGTACGGGGCCGACGATCGAGTACTGCCAGATGTTCAAGAACCGCAACACCTCCCGCTCGGCAAGCCAGAGGAACGGTGCACGCTCCGAGCGGAACGGCTCGTCGTACGGCCTGATCGTCTGAGCCTCTGCGCCGCTCACGGGGTGACCTCCGCAGCGATGACCCTCGCGTAGACCTCGGAGATGTCACGTGCCTCGTATCGGTCACGCAGGGATGCCGCCGACCCTCGGTCCATGATCCGGCCCGCCCGGATGACCGCGATCTCGTCGCAGAGCGCTTCGGCTTCCTCCAGGTAGTGCGTGGTCAGCAGGATCGTCGTGCCTGCGGCGTTGAGCCTGGAGATGAATCCCCATATCTCGGCACGTAATTCGACGTCGACGCCCGCCGTCGGTTCGTCGAGGATCAACAGGCGCGGTTGATGCATCAGGGCGCGTGCGATGACGAGGCGGCGTTGCATGCCACCGGACAGCTCGTAGGCGCGGCCGTCGGCCTTGCTCTCGAGGCGGAACAGCGCGAGCAGCTCGTCGGCGCGGCGCACGGCGGTCTTGCGTCCGATGCCGTGGTAGCCGGCGTGGTAGATCAGGAGCTGTCGGACCGACAGGAAGCGATCGACGTTGATCTCCTGCTCGGCAAGACCGATGAGTCGCCGGGCCTCCCTGGTCCGATAGTCGTGCCCGAAGACGGTCAGCGCACCCGATGTCGGCTTGACGATGTTGCACACCGAACCGATGAGGGTGGTCTTGCCTGCCCCGTTGGGCCCGAGCAGACCGAAGAATGCGCCGTCGTCGAGTTGCAGATCGAGGTCGGGTACCGCGACGAAGCCGTCGGCATAGACCTTGCGGAGCCCCTTGATGGACAGGGCAGGCGGAACGTTGGCGCTGCCGGCCGGTGAGGCCGACACGCCAGGATCAGAAAGTGTCACACCGCAGAGTGTGCATCGTCGGTCTGGAACTGATTCGCCGGGATCGGAAGGCCGTAGTGGTCGCGCAGGGTGGTGCCGCGGTAGTCCTCGCGGAACAGCCCCTTGCCCCGCAGGATGGGCAGCACGTGCTCGATGAACGTCTCGAGAGACGACGGCAGCGCAGGCGCCATGATGTTGAAACCGTCGGCGGCGCCGCCCTCGAACCACGCGATGATCGTGTCGGCGATCTGCTCCGGAGTGCCGACGAACGTGAAGTGCCCGCGACCGCCGCCAAGGCGCGAAAGGACCTCCCGGACCGTGAGATCCTCCCGCTGGGCCATCTCGATGATGAGGTCCGAGCGGCTCTGCGTGCCTTGCAGTTTGGGCCGAGCCAGGATGGAGGCGGGCAACGGCTCGTCGAGGTCGAACGCCGACGTGTCGGTCTCGAAGATGTTCGCCAGTTGCCACAGGCCGTATTCCGGCACTCGAAGGTCGTCGAAGGTCTTCGCCAGCTCCTGGGCCTCGGCCTCCGTCGAGCCGATGAACGGCACGATGCCGGGCAGCACCAGCACGGCCTCTGGGTTGCGGCCCGCCGCCCTCGTCCGTGCCTTGATGTCGCCGTAGAAGTCGGCGGCGCGCTCGTAGGTCTGGTGGGCGGTGAAGATGGCCTCGGCATGTCGGGCCGCGAAGTCCTTGCCGTCCTCCGAGGATCCGGCTTGCACCAGCAGCGGGTATCCCTGGGGCGGCCGTTCGACGTTGAGGGCTCCCGCTACCTTGAAGTGGCTGCCGGCGTGCCCGATGGCGTGCAGACGTTTCGGATCGGCGTAGCGGCCCGAAACCTTGTCGGCAAGAACGGCTTCGCTCTCCCAGCTGTCCCACAACGCCTTGGCGACGTGGAGGAACTCGTTGGCGCGTACGTAGCGCACCGCGTGGTCGGGCCGATCGTCGAGGCCGAAGTTGGCGGCTTCGTCGGCACCCGCCGACGTCACGATGTTCCATCCGGCCCGGCCACCGCTGACGTGATCGACCGATGCGAGCCTGCGCGCCAGGTTGTAGGGCTCGTTGTAGGTCGACGACACGGTTGCGATCAGCCCGATGCGGCTGGTGTGCTGCGCCAGAGCGGTCAGCAGGGTCAGTGGTTCGAGCTGTCCCGGCGGACGGAACTCACCGTCGCCGGTGAGCGCGGGCCCGTCGGCGAGGAACAGCGAGTCGAACTTGGCCGCCTCCGCCAACTGCGCCAACGCAATCCAGTGCGCCAGGTCGAAGTCGGCACGCGGGTTGCTCTCCGGCAGCCGCCATGCCGCCTCGTGGTGGCCGGCCTCCATGAGGAAGGCATTGAGGTGCAGCTCCCGCTGTCCGCTCATCAGAACGCTCTCTTCGTCGCGCAAGCGCTCATTAGGGCGCCTTCGAGCTGTCGAAGCCGTCGGGAAGGAGGTTGTCGGAGATGGTGTTGACGTCGACCTTCGTCGTGATCTCGCCAGCCTCGAAGAAGGCGTCACTGAGGGCCTGCTCGGCCTTGAGGTCTTCGGGGAGGAACTGGGTGATCTTGAACGGGTAGGCGTCCACGGTGGTCCTGGCATCCTCGATGGGAACACCTGTTTCCTTCGCGATGGCCTTGGCGTACTGATCGGGATTCTGCTGGGCCCAATTGAATTCGCGACCGATGCGGGTGAGTACGTCGGCAAGGGCGGCGCGCCGGACCGGGTCGTTCAGCGACTTGTCGCTCGCCACGTAGTAGTTGTTGACCTGGTCGATCGGCGGGAGCCCCTTGGCGACGATCCGGGCGCCGTCCTTCACCGCGAGCGCGGACTGCGGGTTCCAGATGGACCAGGCGTCCACCTTGCCGGTATTGAACGCCGTGCCGCCTGCCGCGGGGCTGAGGTAGACCAGCTGAACGTCCTTGGGCGTGAGGCCCACGCTCTTGAGCGCGAGCAGCGCCAGGCCGTGGGCGGAGCTGCCCTGTGGGATGGCGATCCGCTTGCCCTTGAGGTCGGCCAGGGTCTGGATCGGTGAATCCTTTGGCACGATGATGTTCTCGGCGGCCTTGGTGGGATCAGAGCCGCGCTGCACGGCCACGATCTTGAAGCCGAACTGCTTTGCCGCCCCGGTGATCGGCGGGACGTCGCCCACCGAGCCGAGGTCGATGTCACCGGTGGCAGCGGCCTGCACCAGAGGTGGACCGTAGTCGAACCGGGCGAACTTGACCTTGTACGGCGCGTCGTCGAACACGCCCGTGACCTTCGCCAGCTCCTCGCTGCCGTCACCGCCGTTGTCGCCGATGGTGAACGTGTACTGACTCCACTCCGGATGGCTGCCGCTGCCGGCTGAGCCGCTCAACGGCCCCAGCGAGGATTGCGGGGCCGTCGCCGAGGAGCCGCAGCCGGAAAGAGCGGTGGCCAGCGTGAGCACGACGGCTGCACCGACGATTCGGAAAGACTTGTGGGACATGGGTTCTCCTGTGTATTTCTGGGTGATACGAAACGTTTTAGTGCTGGCTGGCCAGGCCGAGGTCTGCCAGCAGGGCCGCCCGGATTTCCTCACGGGCCACGCTCGCCTCCCTGGCGCTGGCCGACAGCTGTACCTGGTGGGCGTTGCCGATGCGCCCGTTGCTCATGACGACGATGCGGTCGGCAAGGGCGATCGCTTCATCGACGTCGTGGGTGACGAGCAGCATGGAGGCGTGATGCTTGCGGCGCAGTTCGCGAACCAGATCGTGCATCCGCACCCGGGTGATCGCGTCCAGCGATGCGAACGGCTCGTCGAGCAGGATCAGCTCTGGTTCGGAGACCAGCGCACGGGCGAGCGCGACGCGCTGGGCCTCGCCACCCGAAAGCTGCTTGGGCCAAGCGTTCTCGCGGCCGGCCAGATTGACCTCGCCGAGCGCCTCACGCGCCCGCTGATCGGCGTCCGGGCCTCGCAGGCCCAACGTGACGTTGCGAAGAACGCGCTGCCAGGGAAGCAGACGGTCGGCCTGGAACACGATTGCCCGCTTCGCAGGAACCTCGATGCGGCCGCCATCCGGTTTGTCCAACCCGGCAAGCAGTCGCAGCAGGGTGCTCTTTCCGCAGCCCGACGGACCAAGAAGGACGACGAGTTCCTCGTCTCCGATCGTCAGATCGAGATGGTCGAGCACCACCCGGTCACCGAACGTACGGACGACCTGTTCAACGAGCACACCGGTCTGCTGACGGGGTGCGGCCGCTACGGCGCCGCTCACGTCGCCTCATAACTGGGCCGCCACCGCAACAGCACCCGCTCGAGGCTGCGGACGAGCTGGTCGGCGACAAGACCAAGGATCGAATAGATCACCAAGCCCACGAAGACCTTGTTGGTCTGTAGATACGTCTGAGCCTGCGTAATGAGGAAGCCGAGCCCCGCATCGGCGTTGACGGTCTCGGCCGCGACCAGGCCAAGGATGCTGTAGGCCAGCGAGAAGCGCAGACCGACCAGGAAACCCGGAAGTGCACCTGGCACCAGCACCCGGGTGACCACGCGCCACGAGCCAGCACCGGTGGTGCGGGCCATCTCGATCAGGCGCTGGTCGACACCACGGATCGCCGCGAAGAGGTTCAGGTACATCGGCACGCCTGCGCCGAAGGCGATCAGCAGAATCTTCGTCAGCTCGTCGATGCCGAACCACACGACCATCAGCGGTAGCACCGCGAGCAGCGGGATGGTGTTCAGGATCTGCGCGAGGCCGTTGAACAGGTACTCACCACTGCGAAGGAATCCGCCGAGCACGCCGGTCACGATGCCGACACTCAACCCGAGCAGCAGGCCAATCCCCGCCCGCTGCAACGAGATCGCCAGATCAGGACCCAGGACTCCGTCCTTCCAGAGGGTTATCGTCGTGCTGACGATGTCGCTCGGGGCCGGTGCATACGTGGGCTTCAAGACGCCGGTCTTGGCGAGGATCTCCCACACGATGAGGAGCACGACCGGCGTCGTGTAGATGCCCAGCGGCCAGCGAAGCCTGCGGCGCAACGTCCCGAGGACGGTCTGGCGCCGGACACTGCCGGGCAGGAAGACGTCGCGAGGCCGCGACGGCGCGGGTGCTGCGGGCGCAATTCCGGACGGGGCCCCCGGCTTCGGGGCGACGATGACGTTGGTCATGCCGCGCGCTTCCCGACCGGTGCCACTGGTGGCATGGATCGTGTTCGCGTCGATGGGCGTGCCTTGGGGGCGGGTGGTGTGAACACGGGCGTGCCTCCGGCCGGGCGCGCCGCGGATGGCAACCCGTTGCCGCCCTGCGATTCGCGTGGTCTTGATGTCCTGGTCACCATGCCGCAAACGCCGTCGCTTGAGCAGCCATCAAATCGGCGGGATTCTTTTTGCGCCGCTGAGGACGTCGCCGGCGACTACCGCTACTCGACCCGATTGGCCCGCGAATCGGAGGGCCGTCCCCTACTGTCCAGGTGATCGCTGTCCAACCGGACGTCGCGCTGTCGGAGTTGGGTCGATGGGCGATAATTCGAAAACTCGACACTGACGGCTTCCGGCAGCGATCGTGATTGGTGATCACGATCGATCGGGGAGGGACGGCGGCAACGTGGGTGATCGAATATCGATCGTCATTGCAGAGGATTCCCTGCTGGTGCGGGATAGCGTCAGCCGGGCGTTGTCGACCAACCCCGACGTAACCGTCGTCGGTGTCGCCGAGGACTACGACTCAGCGGTCGAGCTCGTGGAACAGCATCGACCGACGATTCTGGTCACCGACGTTCGCATGCCACCCACGTCGACCGATGAAGGGATTCGACTGGCACGGTGGATGCGGACGGCGCATCCGGCCGTCGGCGTGATCGTGTTGTCGAACTACGCCGAGCCGAGCTACGCCGCGGGGCTGTTGGAGGGCGGTACGGCGGGCCGGGGATATCTCTTGAAGGAACGGATATCGCATTTCGACGAGCTCGCCGAGGCCGTTCGCCAGGTGGCGAGCGGTGGGACGGTGCTCGATCCTCTGGTAGTTGAGGCGCTGCTCGCTCAACCTCGTTCCGTCGCGACTCTGAGCCGGTTGACCCCCAGGGAACGCGAGGTGCTCAGCGAACTGGCAACCGGCTTCAGCAATCGAACGGTTGCGCAGCGGCTGGTGTTGTCTCAGCGGGCGGTGGAAAAGCACATCAATTCGATCTTCGCCAAACTCGAGTTGACCGTTGACGACGCTGTTGATCGGCGAGTCAAAGCTGTGCTGATGTTCCTCGACAACCACGGATCGGCTTGATCGTGTCGATTGATCGGCTGCAAATGGTGGTGTGTACACCATGGTGCGCGGCAAACATGCCTGGCACGCTGGCCCGGTGGCGGACGAGAGCGTGCGGGTCTGGGTTGTCGACGACCAGGCCGGTTTCCGGCGGGCTACCGCCGCCACCCTCGATGCGATGGATGATTTCGTGATGGCCGGCGAATGCGAGACCGGTGAATCAGCGGTCGAACTCATTCGGGACGGCGACGCGGACATCGTGTTGATGGACATCCACATGCCGGGAATGGGAGGGATCGAAGCGGCCCGGCAAATCCATGCTGCGCGACCGGATTTGATGGTTGTGCTGATGTCGACTTACGACCTCGAGGACATTTCTGCTGCTGCCGCGGACTGCGGTGCCGCCGCATACTTGCACAAGGAACGTCTGAGCCCCGATCTGCTGAGTCGGATATGGCGAGCAGCGAGATGAAGCCGCCGCCGGCCGGCGCAGCGATGCCCAGCTGGCGCGCACCGCAAGTGCTGCTGACCGCGGCGGTGCGCTCGTCGTCGTTGCTGGGCCACGACCTGATCAACCGCTTCAGGGCCGAGCGTTATGAGCTGTTCCTCAGCGGGCATTTCGCTCTGTGGGCGAGCGCCGGCGTCGTACTGCCACTGCTGGAGTACGTGTTCTGGTACCGAACGCCCTATGTGCTGCTGTTCGCTGCGGTCGGCGCCCCACAATGTGTTGCGTTGGCGATCGGGCTGCGTCTGGCTCGGCTCGGTAGATATTCGCAGTCGATCAGCTTGGTCTGCATCACGAACTGGATTAGCGCTGTCCTCGTGACGGTTGTAAACCCCAACTTCCTGGCCGTGATGGCGCTGGTTGCCATTGTCCCAGTTGTCTTCGCGGAGCCCTACATTCGCTGGCAACGGGGGCTGGCCTTCACTGTTATCACCGCGGTCTGCGTGCTAGCGATGGCTTTGCTGACGCGCTTCCTGCCGATTCCAGACGTGGTCCAACACGGGCCTCGCTGGCTCGAGACCCTCGTCATCGTTGTGGGCGTGCCGTTCAATGCTTTTCACCTCTTGGTGATCGTATGGAACAACGCCGCGGCGCTGAGGACGTCTGAAGGACAGCTCGCCGACCGCGCCGCCGAACTGGGGGCCTCCCGCACCCGGTTGACCACCGCTGCCGACGAAGAACGGCGCCGCCTCGAACGTGATCTGCACGACGGCGCCCAGCAACACCTCGTCGCGTTGTCGGTGCTCATTGGACTCGCCCGCAACGCCGAGCACGACCGATATCAGGCACTGCTGATGGAGGCATCCGACCTGGTAGAGGCATCTATCGTCGAGATTCGGAGGCTCGCCCACGGTATCTATCCCCCGCTGCTGGTCAGTGGCGGGCTTTCCGAGGCCTTGCCGACGCTGGCCGCGCGCGCGGCGGTCCCTGTGCACCTCGACCTACAGGGCCTGGGCCGTTATCCCACTTCGACCGAAGCAGCTCTGTATTACTGCTGCAGCGAGGCGCTGCAGAATGCCGCCAAACACGGCGGACCCGATACCGCGGTCACGGTCACGGCACACGCCAACGACCAGATGCTCAACCTCGCGATCAGCGACACCGGCCGAGGATTCGATCCCGCGACGATCGGCCATGGGCTGATCAATATGACCGACCGCCTTTCAGCGATCGGTGGCGCCCTCGTGATCGACACGGCGCCCGGACGCGGCACCCGCATCACCGCCGCCGTTGACACCTCGGTCTGATCCTCGGGGGTGTACACACCACTGCCAATCGTGTTGCACACACGGTGGCCACGCGTGTCTCGACGCAACAAAATGGATCTCGTCATCGAAAATCAGTCCTTTGCAGGGCTTTTCGAAATCGGGGGATCGCATGTCGCTAATCATCCGCCCACCGTCGCCGGCATCAGAGCTAGAAGGACAGAGCCCGCCGCCACGACACAATCCGTCGCCGAACAACTTTCACGATCGTACCGCGGACCAGACGTTGCCGACGGGGACCGTGACGCTGCTGCTGGCCGACATCGAGGGTTCCACCCGGCTGTGGGAAACCCAGCCTGACGAGATGGCGGCTGCGTTGGCCACACTGGATCGCAGGCTCGCCGAACTCGTCCACGTCAACAACGGCGTGTGCCCGATCGAGCAAGGTGAGGGAGACAGCTTCGTGGTGGCGTTCACCCGCGCTGGCGATGCGGTGGCGTGTGCGTTGGCCCTACAACGGGCTGCTCTGGCACCCATCCGCCTGCGGATCGGTTTGCATACCGGCGAAGTTCAGTTGCGCGATGAGGGCAAGTACATGGGGCCAACGATCAACCGCGCAGCGCGATTGCGCGAGCTCGGGCACGGAGGCCAAACCCTACTGTCCGGCACGACAAGTGATGTCGTTCGCGAGTTACTGCCTGAGAAAGCGTGGTTGACCGATCTCGGCTGCTGCGTGCTTCGCGACCTATCCCGCCCCGAGCGGCCGGCTCAGCTATGCCATCCCGACCTGCACAACCATTTCCCGCCGCTGCGAACCCGCCGAACCAAATTCTGCCACCAGCAGCCCGGACGACGCACCATCTTCGTCGGCCGCGTCAACGAGCTCGCCCAAGTCCGGCGACTCTGGAGGTCAGCCCTGACTGCAGCGCATGCAGGTCCAGATTGAGAGACTCCCCCGACAGAGGTCCTGGCTCTAGTCCAGCGCCGCCCATGACTCGATGATCTCCCTGGCAATCGAGATCGAGCCGGGCAGCAGCAGCCGCGACGGCGAATCGCTGCTCCAGTCGCCGTCCTCGAGGGCAGCGCGCACCTGGTCCCTGGTGAACCAATCCGCCTCGGCGATCTCGCCGTCGTTGAACGCGAACTCCTGCTCGGGGTCGGCGATGGCATGGAAGCCCACCATCAGCGAGCGCGGGAACGGCCACGGTTGACTGCCCAGATAGCGGACGTCGGACACGGTCAGTCCGACCTCTTCGTTGATCTCGCGCGCCACACACGCCTCGAACGACTCGCCCGCCTCCACGAATCCGGCGAGCAGCGAGAAGAGCCGCTCCGGCCACACCGTCTGGCGGGCCAGCACGCAGCGGTCGTGCCCGTCGTGCACCAGGCAGATGATCGCCGGGTCGATCCGCGGGAACTCCTCGTGACCGTTGGTGGGGTTGACGCGCGACCATCCGGCCTTGACCGCCCGTGTCGGGGAGCCGTCGGCTGCGCTAAACCGCGCGCCGTCATGCCAATTCAGCAGTGCGGTGGCCGTCGCCACCAGTTGTGCGCTGACGTCGTCGAAGATGGCACCGGCCCTGCGCAGGTCGAGCACCTCGGATTCGGCGTGCGGATCCTCTGGGCCCTCCAGCGCGCTACGTATCCCCCACACGTGCCTGCCGTCCTCGAGCCTGCCGAGGAACACCGCGTTGTCCGCAGGAGTCTTGGACAGCTTCGACGCGGCGCCGAGCACCACCTTGCCGCCGGAGATCAGCACCTGGTTGCGGTGGTCGACCCGAAGCACCAACGCGTCCGCCCAGCCCGCAACGGCGGCATCGACGTCGGTACGCAGTACGTCCGCGCGATCGGCGCCCACCCGCGACAGCAGAGGGACGTTGCGGAGCTGAAAGTCGGTCACGGCACCACTATTCCCCGCGTGGCTGCGCCTCTACCCACCGGTACTACCGGTCGGCGTTCGCGCTGCGGATGTACAGCACCCGGTCGCCCAGTTCCACCGCATCCACCTCGGGTTGGTCCACGCGCAGCAGCTTGCCGTTGCGGACCACGCCGAGCACGATGTCGGCCAGGTGCCTTGGCGATCCGCCGACCTCGGTCGTCTCGACCGGGCGCTCGGCAATCGCGAAACCCGCATCGGGCGTGAGCAGGTCCTCCATCACCTCGACGACGGACGGGGTCTGGGTGGCGATGCCGAGCAGCCGTCCCGCGGTCTCGGAGGTGACGACGGTGGTGTCGGCACCGGACTGCCGCAGCAGGTGCTGGTTCTCGGCCTCCCTGACCGCAGCGATGATCTTGGCGTTGGGCGCGAGTTCGCGTGCGGTGAGGGTGACCAGCACGGCGGTGTCGTCGCGGTTGGTCGCGACGATGATCGACTTGGCGTGCTGCGCGCTGGCCAGCCGCAGCACCTCCGAGTCGGTGGCATTGCCGCGGACCGTCACCAGCCCGGCGCTCTTGGCCCGCTCGAGCGCGGCGGGGTTCTCGTCGACGACGACGATCTGGCCTGCCGCGACGTCGTCACCGATCATCGCGGCGACCGCCGTCCTGCCCTTGGTGCCGTAGCCGACGACGACGGTGTGATTGCGCACGGACTTCCTCCAACGCTGAATGTCGAACGCCTGGCGCGACTGGGTGGTCAGCGTCTCGACCGTGGTACCGATCAACACGATCAGGAACGCGATGCGCAGCGGCGTGACCACCAGGACGTTGATCAGCCTCGCCGACGGGGTGAACGGGGTGATGTCGCCATAGCCGGTCGTCGACAACGACACGGTTGCGTAGTACAGGCAGTCCAGGAACGACAACTCGTTGTCCTGGACGTCGCGGTAGCCGCCGCGGTCCAAGTACACGATGAAGACCGCCAGGAACAGCGCTGCCAGCGCGTACACGACGCGCATCAGAATCCTGCGGGTCGGGCTGACGAACGGCTTGGGGATGTTCAGGATGCCGACCAGGTCGGCGTCCGGCCGGGAGGTCAGGTTCTGATCGATGGCCTCGAGCTGCCGACGCAACCTACCCCTGCCCACGAGGGCCCATCATCCGCCGGAGGCGCAGCACAGCACAATGTAACCATGACCTCCGTCACCCCATCAGTCGACAGTCCGCCCAGCCAGGTCCCCGCCCAACGGATGGGCGTCATGTTGGTCGGCATGGGCGTTCTGCACTTCGCGGCGCCGAAGCCGTTCGACTCGATCGTTCCCGCCGAATTGCCAGGCAATGCGCGGTTGTACACCTTGGCCTCGGGTGTCGCGGAGGCGGCGACCGGCGCGCTGCTACTGGTCCCCCGCACCCGGCGGATCGGTGCCCTGGCGGCCGTCGCGCTGTTCATCGGCGTCTTCCCGGCGAACGTCAACCAGGTCCGGCTGTGGTGGGGCAAGGGCTGGCCCCTCCGTATCGGTTCGCTCGCCCGGTTGCCGCTGCAGGTGCCGATGATCACCTCGGCGCTCAAGATCCGCCGCAACGCGCCTCGTTAGGCGGCGTCCAACAGCGCGGCCAGTTCACCGGCGCCCGGCAGCTCGTCGGGCGCGACCGTGACACCGCTGCGCACGTAGTGGAAGGCCGCCCGCACCGACGACACCGGAACACGTCGCATCGCGGCCCACGCCAGCCGGTACACGGCGAGCTGAATTGCATTCTGCCGCAACGCCTCGGGCGTATCGGGCGCTTCACCGGTCTTCCAGTCGACGACGGTGACGCCGCCGTCGTCGTCAGCGAAAACGGCGTCGATGCGGCCGCGCACCACGGTGTCGCCCAGCACCATGTCGAACGGCGTCTCCACGTCGACCGGTGTGCGGGTCGCCCACCGTGACAGCGCGAACGCGGCCTGCAACTCGGCAAGGTCGTCGTCCTCTGCGCGACCGAAATCACCGTCGACCGCCCCTGGCAGGTCATCGAGGTCGAACAACCGCTCGGCGTGATAGAAGCGCTGCACCCAGGCGTGGAACGCCGTGCCCAGCGACGCGTGGGGGTCGGGACGGGCGGGCATCCTGCGTTGCAGCCGCTGAGCCGCACCCCCGGGATCGCGACCGATGTCCACCAACGCACTCACCGATAGCTGAGCGGGCAGCGCGACGGGCAGGCGTTGCACCGCACGCTCGCGTTCGGCCAGCAGGGCGTCGACGTCAGCCGCCCAACCATCCACGTCGCCTGAATCGGCGGTATCGGGGGCGCCGTCCTTTCCCCGGTCGCTTCGCTCGCCCCGATCCTTTCCCCCGTCGCTTCGCTCGCCCCGATCACCGATCACCGACGCCACCAGCTCGGCACCCCGATCCAGGTCGACCCTGGCCGCGGCCGCCGGATCGGCCGGCCACGACCGCTCGGTCACCGATTCCTGCAGCGGATTCCGGTCGCCATCGGCAGGGGCGGGCGCCCACTCGTCGACGACACCGCAGGGATCGCCCTCGGCCGCCGACTGCTCGATCACGTCACGGATCTCGACGAGGAAATCCGATGGTCCCCTCGGCTTGAGCTCGGTGGCACCCCAGTGGTGGCCCGTCAGCAGCAGCGTGTCCTCGGCACGGGTGAGCGCCACGTACAGCAGGCGGCGCTCCTCGTCGACGCGGCGTTGGTCGAGGCGACGCTTGTGTTCGGTGATCTTGTCCGACAACGCCTTGCGGTCGTTGACATCACTGGTGTCGAGAACCGGCACGCCGTGTTCCGATACCGTCGCGCGGTCACCGCGCAGCAGCGGCGGCAGGTCGGCCGGGTCCGACAACCAGGTCCGTGGCGACGCGGTCGACGGGAACACCCGAGCGCTCAGGTGCGGCACGGCGACGACCTGCCATTCCAGTCCCTTCGCCGCGTGCACCGTCAGGATCTGCACCCGATCGTGCGCGACGCTGAGCTCGGCGGGCGCCAGGCCGTTCTCCACGTCCATCGCGGCATCGAGGTAGCTCAGCAGACCGGACACCGAAGCCCCTGGCCGGGCGGCGAAGTCGGCCACCACGTCGGTGAAGGCGTCGAGGTGCTCCGTGCCGCTCCACCCTGCCGAAACCATCCGCGCCGCACGCACTTCTGCGTCGACGCCGAGCATGCGCCGCACCTCGGCGACGACGTCGGGCAGCGGATGGTGCAGCTGAGCGCGCAGCAGCGTCAGCTCGCGGCCCAGCGCCACGATGCGACGGTGCCCCTCTTGCGAGTACCGGTCCGTC
Organism: Mycobacterium sp. AZCC_0083; assembly: GCF_014202335.1. Lineage (GTDB taxonomy): Bacteria > Actinomycetota > Actinomycetes > Mycobacteriales > Mycobacteriaceae > Mycobacterium. The sequence continues at coordinate 133,830 of NZ_JACHGP010000012.1, forward strand.
GGTCCCGGGTGCCCAATCGCATCGGCCAGGCACGCGGAGTCTGCATCCGGCCCCGCGGCGGCCACGATCTCGGCGGCGGACGCGCGGTCGGCGGCCCGCCCGGAGGCGTCGAGTTCCACGGCACGCCGCCACAGCGCGGTGACGTCGGCCGCGCCGAGCCGCCAGCGCGGCCCGGTCAGCACCCGCATCGCGGCGGCCCCCGCGGTGGGGTCGGCGGCCAGCCGCAACATCGCCACCACGTCGGCGACCTCCGAGATGGCCAGCAGGCCGGACAGCCCGACGACCTCGACGGGCACACCGCGCGCAGTCAGTGCGTCGGCGATCGGCGCGGCGTCGGCGTTGCGGCGCACCAGCACCGCTGCCGTGGGCACCGCCGCCCCGGCATCACGGGCACCGTGGTAGATCCTGGCCAATTCGTCTGCTACCCAGATTCTTTCGCGTGCCACGTCGGCCAGCAGCGCGCACCGGATGGTGCCGGGTTGAGCGTCGGGGCGGGGCAGCAGTTCACGCACTGCCACCGACCGGCGGCGTGCCTCTGTCGACACCGCGTTGGCCAGCCGCAGCGCGCGGGGCGGGTTGCGCCAGCTGGTGCGCAGTTCCAGGGTCGGCGCAGGCGTGCCATCCGCATGGCAGAAGTCCGTGGTGAACCGCGGCAGATTCGTCGCCGATGCGCCCCGCCAACCGTAGATCGACTGAATGGGGTCGCCGACGGCGGTCAACGCAAGGTCGTCATCGACTCCCCCGCCGAACAGCGACGACAAGGCGATCCGCTGGGCGTGGCCGGTGTCCTGGTACTCGTCGAGCAGCACCACCCGGTAACGCGCCCGCAGCTCCGCACCCACCTGCGGGAAGGCGGCAGCCAGGCGGGCCGCCGCGGACATCTGCATGCCGAAGTCCATGACGTTCTCGGCCCGCATCCTGGCGTGCAGCGCGTCGACCAACGGGACCAGTTCGGCACGCTCGGTCTGGGTGGCCAGCATCTTGAGCAGCGACTGGTTCGGCCCGCCGTCGCGTTGCCGCGGCCCGGCAGGCAGGGTGTGCACCAACCGCTCGAGTTCGAGGTGGGTGTCGCGGACCTGACCGGTGTCGACGAGGTGTTCGGCGAGCTGCCCGGCCAGGCGCAACACCATCGCGGTCACCGCGGCAGGCGACTTCTCGGTGTCCAGCGGGCCCGGGTGCTCGCACACCACGCGATACGCCAGCTGCCACAGCTCGGTCTCGCTGATCAGCCGGGCCGACGGCTCCACCGGCAGCAGCAGACCGTGCTCGCGCAGCAGGGTGCCCGCGAAGGCGTGATAGGTCGCCACCGTCGCCTGTTCGTCGGCGGCGTCGCCCTGGCCCCCGGGAATGAGGCCCGCACCGGCGAGCCGCGCCAGCCGGGTCCTGACCCGGCGCAGCAGTTGGCCCGACGCCTTGCGGGTGAAGGTCAGCCCGAGCACCTCGCTCGGACGGGCGTGGCCGTTGGCCACCAGCCACACCACCCGCGCGGCCATCGTCTCGGTCTTGCCCGCCCCCGCCCCCGCGATCACCACCAGTGGCCCCGGCGGCGCCTCGATGACCGCGGCCTGTTCCTCGGTCGGCGCGAAGATGCCGAGCGCATCGGCGAGTTCGACCGGACCGTAACGGGCGGTCATGCTCGTCCCCCGATCGCGGCCTGTGCCGGGCAGATCGCCCGCACCGGGCAGTGCGCACACCCGTCGTTGATGCGTGCCACGAACTCGGGCCCCTGCGTGGCGGCGGCGGCGTCGCGCACGGACTCCCGCAGGGCTTCCCGACCCTCGGCGGTCATCGGGTCCTGGTCACGTTCGCATGCCCCGGTCGAACCGACCTTGCCGAGATACACCAGGCGGCCCCCGCCGGCCTGATCACCGTGCGGCAGAAGACCTTCGGTGATGGCCAGCTGATAAGCCGCCAACTGGGCGTGCCGTTGGGCGTCATCCTTGGTGACCGGGGTCTTGCCGGTCTTGACGTCGACGACGACCAGCCGGCCCTCGGCGTCGCGCTCCAACCGGTCGACCCGGCCGCGCACCCGCACCCCCGGCCGCAAGCCTTCGGCAGGCTCCACGATGCCGTCCACGTCGATCTCGGTACCGACCTCGGTGAACTCCCTGCGCGTCCCGGCCCGCCACTGCGCGAACGTCGACAGCATCGTGCGGTGGCGCTGCAACTCATTGTCGGAGTGCCACTGCGAGTCGAACGGCAGCTCCGCCCAATGCCGTTCGAGCTCGGCGATCATCTGCTCCTCGCCCATGGTGGGGTCGGCGACCAGCGCATGGATCAGCGACCCCAGCGCCGAACGGACGTCGCGTCCGTCGGCTCCGCCATGGCGCTCCAGCAGCCAGCGCAGTGGGCAGTCGGTCAGCGTCTGCAGCCGCGACGGCGACAGCGTCACGACGTGGCCCTCGCCCGACCACAACGGGTCGTCGGTGGACAACGGCGTCGTGCCGTACCACTGCTCCGGGTCGGCACCGGGCACGCCTGCCACCGCCAAGCGTGCCAATTGTGCTGCTGCACAGGCACGCGACGCCTCGTCGACCGCCTCGGCAGGGGCGCACACCACCGCACGCAACCGTCCCACCAGCGCGGCGGGCGCCAACACCCGTGGCGCATGGACCGGGACGGGATCGGTCTCGGCGTCGCTGCCGGTGGCCAGGGCCGCGAGCTCGGCGCAGAACGGGGACGGCATCGCCGACTCGTCGCCCTCGTCACCGTCGACCGCCGTGACGACGACGTGCGAGCGGGCCCGTCCCAACGCCGCGACGAGCAGCCTGCGCTCCTCGGCAAGCAGCGGCGCCCTGGTCGACACCGACCGGGTCATCGGATCGGCGACGCCGTCGAGCACGTCGACCAGATGTTGCGTCGCGAGGATGCCGCCGCGTGGAACGGTGTTGGGCCACAACCCCTCCTGCAGCCCGGCGATCACCACGACCTCCCATTCACGACCAAGCGCGGCATGCGCGCTCAGCACCGCGACGGACTCCCCCGCCCGGCGGTCATCCCTGCCGATCACGGGCAGCGCCATCGCGCGCACGTGATCCACCAACCCCGTCAACGACGCACCCGCGGTACGCGTCACGTATTGCTCGGCGACGTCGAATAGCGCGGTCACCGCATCGAGGTCGCGGCCCGCCTGCACACCGCCCGACCCACCACGTTCGATCGCGGTCAGCCAGCGGCGTTGCAGGCCGCTCTGGTGCCACGCCTGCCACAGCGTGACCCGGGGATCCCGTTGGCGCGCTTCGCCACGACCGGCCGCGTCGAGCACCGTCGCGACCCCGCGCAACGGCCGGGCAAGTTGATCGGGCAGGTCGGGCAGTCCTCCTGGGATGCCCTCGAGCAATCCGACGAGCAGGTCGGCGAACTCGCGCGGCGGCTGGCTTCCGTCTGCCCTGCGCAGCGCGCGACGCAACTGCCGCAACGACACCGGGTCGACGCGTCCCATCGGCCCGGTCACCAGCGACGTCGCCCGGGCACCGTCGAGGCCGTGGATGGTGGCGTCCAGCACCGTCAACAACGCGGCCACGGCCGGGTGTTCTGCCAGGGCGGTCGTCGAGGGCTGATCCACCGGCACCCCCGAAGCGGCCAATGCGCGGGCCAGCGACGTTCCTGCGCGCGGCACCGACCGCACGATGACGGCCATCTCCGACCACGGCACGCCGTCGATCAGGTGTGCGCGGCGCAGCGCATCCGCGACCAGCGCCGACTCGGCGTGCGGCGACGCCGCGATCCGCACGCGAACCGAACCGTCCCGTGAATCGTCACCGGTGATTTCGCGGGCCGCGTCCGCACCGGAGAGCCGTCGCGCGATGCCGGTCACCGCGCGCGCCACGGCGGGTGCGCAGCGGTGCGACTCCGTCAAGACGACGGCAGGCGCCGCGTCGTCGCGCAACAGTTCGGGATCGGCGCCGCGGTAACCGAATACGGCCTGGTTGGGATCCCCTGCGATGACGCTGAGCTCCGCGCCTGCGGCCAGCACCCGGACCAGCCGGGCGGCCTGCGGATCGAGGTGTTGAGCATCGTCGACCAGCAGCAGCTGAATGCGTGCCCGCTCGGCGGCCAGCAGCTCCTGGTCCATGGCGAATGCGTCCAACGCGGCACCGACGAGTTCGGCAGCCCCGAGTGCGGGCACGGTCGCTTGCGGCGCCGCCATGCCGACCGCCGAGCGGAGCAGCATCACCTGCTCGTAGACCTGGGCGAACCGCCCTGCGGCCACCCACTCGGGGCGCTGGGCCCTCCGCCCGATGCGTTGCAGCTCAAGCGGATCGACTCCACGTTCAGCGCAGCGTGCCAGCAGGTCGCGCAGTTCGGTGGCGAACCCGACGGTCAGGAGTGCCGGCCGCAACTGTGCCGGCCAGCGGACCGACGCATCGTCACCGTCCTCGAAGTCACCGGCCAGCAGCTCGCGGATGATGCCGTCCTGCTCGGCGCTGGTGATCAGCCGCGGCGGCGGATCCCCGTTGCGTCGAGCCGCCTGACCGAGCACCGCGAAGGCGTACGAGTGCACCGTCCTGACCAGCGGCTCGCGCACGGCCACCGGCCCAGACGTGGCGTCGCCCAGAAGCGCCGACGTGACCGCCGCCCTTGCCTGCATGCCCAGCCTTGCCGAACCGGTCAGCAGCAGAACGGATTCGGGATCGCAGCCCGCGGCGATTCGGCCAGCAGCGATCCGGGTCAACAGCTGCGACTTGCCCGTTCCAGGACCGCCGAGCAGGCGCACGGTGCCGTGCAGACCAGGCTCGGTCAGCGCGGCGGGCGACAGGTCGACGTGCGAAGCGGGCATGACGACAGGACACCACGGGGGTCCGACAAATCAGCCCGACGCGCCTGCTGGCAGCATCGATGCCGTGGCCTCCCATACCGACGCGCTGAACACCTACCGCTACGGCCCAGCCGGGCCGACCCAGATCCTGGCCATCCATGGGCTGACCGGACACGGCCGACGGTGGGAGCCACTGGCCAACCGGCACCTGCCCGAGTACTCGATCGCCGCGCCGGACCTGCTCGGCCACGGCCGGTCGTCATGGGCCGCACCGTGGACCATCGACGCCAACGTGGCCGCGCTGGCAACGGTGCTGGACGCCGATTCGGCGGGCCCGGTGACGGTGGTCGGACATTCGTTCGGCGGCGCGATCGCGCTGGCTCTCGCGGCGACCCGGCCCGATCTGGTCGCGGCGCTGGTGCTGCTCGATCCCGCGGTTGGCCTGGACGGCGCCTGGATGCACGAGATCGCCGACTCGATGATGGAGTCGCCGGACTACACCGACCGTGACGAGGCTCGCAACGAGAAGGTCTCTGGCTCTTGGGCCGACGTCCCCGCGGCCGACGTCGACGCCGAACTCGACGAGCACCTGGTCGCGCTGCCTAACGGACGCGTCGGCTGGCGGATCGGCATCCCGGCGATGATGTCCTACTGGAGCGAGCTCGCCCGACCATTCGCGTTACCGCGCGAGGGCACGCCCACCTCGTTGATCCGCGCCACCAGAACCGATCCGCCGTACGTCTCCGAAGAGATCGTCTCGGCGCTCGACGCACGGCTCGGTTCTGACTTCACTCTGCTCGACTTCGACTGCGATCACATGGTGGCCCAGTCCAGGCCTGCGGAGACCGCCGAAGTGATCCGCGGGCACGCGGGCTGACATGGCACCCGTTACCGACGAGCAGGTCGAGAACGTGCGTGCCCTCGTCGCGTCGATACCTGCCGGCCGGGTGGCCACCTACGGCGACATCGCTGACGCGGCAGGACTTTCCAGTGCGCGGATCGTCGGGTGGATCATGCGCACCGACTCCTCGGACCTGCCGTGGCACCGGGTGCTCGGCGCGTCGGGCAGGCCCGCCGCCCACATTGCGACCCGGCAACTGGAACTGCTTCGCGCCGAAGGGGTGCTGGCCATCGACGGCCGGGTGCGCCTGGTCGAGGTGCGCCACGAGTTCTGAGGGCGGTCAGAGCACCAGTCGAACCAGAGCGGCCGTGCGCGCGAGGCCGGGGAACGCCGCCGCCGTCGACCGCGGGTGCAGTGCATGGACGGCCAGCCGGAACATCAACGCGCGCAACAGCATCTGCGGCCACTCTGGCAGGGACGTCCACCGCTCGACAAGCCCGTCGTCGGCCTCACCCCAGGCGAGCGCGTCGACGACCACCACCCCGGCCGCCCACGACGCGGGGCGCCAGTACGGCGTGATGTCGGTGATGCCCGGCGCGGTGGTGCCCGCGAACAGCACGGTGCCGTACAGGTCGCCGTGCACCAACTGGCTTGGGCCGCGCGTCGGCCTGCGCAGCGAGGCAAGCTGATTGATCAGCTCGATCGACCGCTGCCCGTCGGACGAACCGGGCGCCACCTGCGCACCGGGCGGCAGCGCATGCAGTGGACGGTCCTCCCACGCCGCACGGTCGGCGGCGACGAACACGTCGACGTCGGACCACGGCACGGACGGCGGCTGCGTCAGGAAGCGCGGGCGTTCCAGGCGCGCGGTCGCCTCGTGCAGCCGCACGGCGGCCGACACGACCTCGTCGTGTCTCGGCTCGGGCGTGCCGGTGACGAATGTGTCGGCGCGCCAACCGGCGACCACGTAGCGGCCGTCGGTGGAGCGCACGGGGCGGGCCAGCCGCACACCATCGACGAAGAGCGTCTCGCGGACCTTGGCCGACCATGCGGCGCGCGCGTGGTCGGCCACCATGGACAGCACGACTTCGCCGCAGCGCCAGCCGCCCTCCCAATTCGAACCGAGGGGCGCGGGCCGAAGCCCGGTGAGGCCGAACGCAGCCAGCACGTGATCAGGCGGCTGGTCGGCAGTCACACAGGTCAGACTAAGCTGTGCTCGGGCCAACCCGCCGTCAGTACATCACCATGTCGGGTTCGAGTTGCTTGCCCCACGCCACGATCCCGCCCTGCACGTGCTTCGCATCGGCGAAGCCGGCGTTCTTCACGATGGCCAGCACCTCGGCCGACCGCACACCCGTCTTGCAGTAGAACACCGGGGTGCGATCGACCTTCAACTTGGCCAACGCCTCACCGGTCTCGAATGCGGACTTCGGGATCAGCTCGGCGCCCTTGATGTGGTTGATGTCCCATTCGACGGGCTCGCGGACGTCGATCAGCGCCAACGGCTTGCCGGAGTCCAACAGCTCACGAAGTTCGCGCGGAGTGATCGTCGAGTCGGCCGCGGCCTCGGCGGCGGCCTCGGACACCACACCGCAGAACGCCTCGTAGTCGATCAGCTCGGTGATCTTCGGCGTCGCGGGGTCCTTGCGAATCTTGATCGTGCGGTAGGTCATGTCGAGCGCGTCGTAGACCATCAACCGGCCAAGCAGCGGATCGCCGATGCCGGTGATCAGCTTGATGGCCTCGGTGCCCATCACCGACGCGATCGACGCACACAGGATGCCAAGCACGCCGCCCTCGGCGCATGACGGCACCATCCCCGGCGGTGGTGGCTCGGGGTACAGGTCGCGATAGTTCAGGCCAAGACCGTCGGGGGCGTCCTCCCAGAACACCGACACCTGACCCTCGAACCGGTAGATCGAGCCCCACACGTAGGGCTTGCCCGCCAGCACCGCGGCGTCGTTGACCAGGTAGCGGGTCGCGAAGTTGTCGGTGCCGTCGAGGATCAGGTCGTACTGCTCGAACAGCTCGACGGCGTTCGACTCGTCCAGCCGGACCTCGTGCAGCCGCACCTCGACCAGCGGGTTGATCTCCAGGACCGAATCCCTGGCGCTCTGCGCCTTGGACCGTCCGATGTCGGACTGACCGTGAATGATCTGGCGCTGCAGGTTGGATTCGTCGACGACGTCGAAGTCGACGATGCCGATGGTGCCAACGCCAGCGGCGGCCAGGTACAGCAGGGTCGGCGAACCCAGCCCGCCTGCGCCGATCACCAGCACGCGAGCGTTCTTGAGCCGCTTCTGCCCGTCCACCCCGAGGTCGGGGATGATCAGGTGGCGGCTGTAGCGCGCAACCTCTTCGCGCGTCAGTTGAGCAGCTGGCTCGACCAGCGGTGGTAACGGCGACACAGTCAGGCTCCTCGACTCGAAATCCCGGGGTCCACGTCAATCACACCAGGCACAGACATTCAACGACAATCCCAGTGTGAACCTTCCCAGCGGGACCCCGTCAGGCGATGGGGTACGGCCAGGGGTTGAACCGGCATGACTTGCCGTCGGCCTGGACCGACTGCGGATCGAACTTCGCGTCGTCATCGTTGCTGATGGAGAAGGTCTGCTGCATCATCACCGGCGCCAGCGCGCCATTCTCGCCGCATGGTTCGTGACGCTGGTAGCCGATGGCGTGGCCAATTTCGTGGTTGATCTGGTACTGCCGGTAGGAGCCGATGTCGCCCTGGAACGGCACGGCGCCGCGCACCCAGCGCGCCTCGTTGAAGAACACCCGGGGCTGCACGTCGGGCCCGTAGGCCGGGTTGTAGCAGGACGTCTCGATCGGAATGTCGTAGCCGCAGCCTTCGCGCAGGGTTATCGGCGAGGTCAGCGACACCCGGAAGTCCGGCGCCCCGCTGTCGATCCTGGTGAACGCGAACTGCGGGTTGTGGGTCCAGCTCTTGGGATTGGCCAGGGTCTCACTGACCATCCGCGCGAACGCGTCGTCGCCGCCGAACGCCGTGGTGTCGACGCCGTCCTCCACCTCGACGGTGTAGGTGAACGACTTCGTCGTGCCCTCGCCGACCTTCGGGGACGTGCCGGGCACGATGTGCCACGTCTTGGCGCCCGCCTCGGTGAAGGGCCCGCCGTCGGGCAAGATGCCGGTCGGCAGGTTGGCGTCGAACTGGGTCATGCCCTTGGGCGGCGCACCGATGATCGCGGTGCTGGCCGGGTCGATCGTCGGCGGCCCCTGAACCGGTCCTGCGTCCTTGACCGGTGCCGTCGTGCCGATGCCGGTGATCGTTTGATAGACGACGACCGCGGTGATGGCGATCAGCACCGGCAGGGCATAGGCGCGCCAGCCGTAGGTCGACACGAAGCGACCCAGCCAGGTCTGCTTGCGCCACTGCTGACGGTCGTCGCGATTGGACCGCGTCCGTCCCGAGTCGTCTGCGACCGGGTCGCGCTGCGCGCGAAGCGGCTCCCGCCACTCGTTGTGCAGCACGGGTACGCGACCGCCGCTCATCTTCCCGTCGCTTCGCTCGCCCCAGTCCCTACTTTTCCCGTCGCTTCGCTCGCCCCAGTGACTCCCCGGGTCGTAGGTCACCGGACCAGAATGGCACAGTGCGCCGCCGGGGCGGTTCCGGCGCGCCACCCAACGGCACACGGCCGCCAGATCACGACCTCCCCCAACTATCGGTAGTAATGTCGTTCGGATGGTCGGCCGGTGCCGAAATCCCCTGCCCGGCACGCAGCACCGATCCAGATTGAGGACTGAATGAGCGAGCTCGCCAACGCCGGAAGGAGACGCGCGCAACCGGCGGCCGGTGACGGCTCGACGGGCCGGTCATCCGGCAACCGGCGTGGCAACCGACTGCCCCGCGACGAACGTCGCGGGCAGCTGCTCATCGCTGCCAGCGAGGTCTTCGTCGAACGCGGCTACCACGCGGCCGGCATGGACGAGATCGCCGACCGGGCGGGCGTCAGTAAACCCGTTCTATACCAACACTTCTCGTCCAAGCTCGAGTTGTACCTTGCGGTGCTGCAGCGCCACGTCGAGAACCTGGTGTCCGGCGTGCGGCAGGCACTGCGCACCACCACCGACAACCGCCAGCGGCTACGCGCCGCGGTCCAGGCGTTCTTCGACTTCATCGAGCACGACGGCCAGGGCTACCGCTTGATCTTCGAGAACGACTACGTCACCGAACCGCAGGTGTCGGCGCAGGTGAAGGTGGCCACCGAATCCTGTACCGACGCGGTGTTCGACCTGATCAGCCGCGACTCGGGACTCGAAGCGCATCGCGCCAGGATGATCGCGGTCGGCCTCGTCGCGGTCAGCGTGGACTGCGCGCGGTACTGGCTGAACAGCGATCGGCCGATCTCCAAGGACGCCGCGGTCGAGGGCACGGTGCAGTTCGCCTGGGGCGGACTGTCACACGTGCCGCTCACCCGCGGCTAGCGTTCAGCCCTTCTTGCCGGACTCCGCCAGGATGCCGAACCCGACCCGACGGCCGTCGGAAGCACCGATCTCGACGTAGGCGATCTTCTTGGCCTGCACCAGGAAGAGCCTGCCCTTCTCGTCGGTGAGGCTCAGCACGCCCGAGTCCGTGCCCAGCGCGTCGGTAACCAACTTCTGCACCTCATCGTGTGTCTGCGCGCTGCTGAAGACCAGCTCGCGCGGGCTGTCGGTAATACCGATCTTGACCTCCACGCTGGACCCTTTCCGTTGGTCGTGTTCTACCTCGAGAAGGCTAGTGGACGGCGGGGGCCCGTGACGCCGCGGCCGCTTCGCGTTCCGCGAACACCGTTGAAACGTATTGGGGGCGTCGCAACGTCACGGAAGGCGTCACGCGAACGAGGCCGGACCGTGACCTGGCACGCCGCGCGTGAACCTCACCCGTCACTTTTGCCCCGATAGCATCGATCACGTTCACCTCGCGAACAACCACCAAGCGATCCGGGAAAGTGTGATGAGCAGGCAGTATCCTCCGCATTCAACGTATTCGACACCTTCTGGGACGCGTCGTACCGACGACTCCGCAGAGCAGCACCCGGGCCACTCTCGCTACGGCGAATACTACTCGTACGGCGGCGGCTCATACGGCAGCTCACGGCGCTACACCTCGCGCGCCGACCGCACGGGTTCGACCGAGACGGTGGTCCTCGACGACGTCGACGAGTCCGACGATCTCGACGATGACGAGGACTACGAGGACTACGACGACTACGCCGACCCGATCGATCGCCGCTGGGTCTGGGTCGCGGGCGTCGCAGGCGTCATCCTGCTCGTCGCGGTGATCTGCACCGTGGTCATCCTCGGCGGAGGTGACAGCGGCTCGGTGTCGAAGACCGTCAGCCCGCCCGCCGCCACCAGTCAGGCGCCGACGACCTCGGCCGCACCGCCCGTGGCGACGTCACGGGTACCCGTGCCGCCCCCAGGGCCGTTGACCCCGGAAACGGTCACCACCGTCGCACCCGAACCGACGGCGAGCGCGGCACCCACACCGACCGCACCGGCCGTCGCCGCGCCGGACCCGCGCACGATCACCTATCAGGTGACGGGCACCCGCCAGCTGATCGACATGATCACCGTGATCTACACCGACCAGCAGGGCGCCCTGCAGACCGAGCTCAACGTGGCTCTGCCGTGGACGAAGACCGTGGTGCTGGACCCCGGCGTCAACCTCACCTCGGTGACTGCGACGAGCCTCATGGGTCAGCTGGACTGCTCGATCACCGATGCAGGGGGCGCGACGATCGCGGCGCAGGCCACCAACACGATGATCACCACCTGCACCAAGTAGATCCCCCGTCGCTTCGCTCGCCCCCGGTAGCGAAATCGCTTACGCGAGGCCGAGTTCCCGCATGCGTGCATTGTGCGTGCGCTGCAACCGGTCGAAGAACTCGGTGAGCCTGACGAGGCCGTGGCTGCTCGACATGACGAGGTCGACGAGTTCGTCGTGGTCTGCGAGCACGAACTGCGCCTGAGTGATGGCCTCGCCAAGCAGGCGCCGCGACCACAGGGCCAGGCGGTGGCGCTGCTTGTCGCTCGCCGTGACCGCAGCCTTCACCTCGGCGACGACGAACTGGGAGTGCCCGGTCTCGGACAGCACCGCCCGCACCACACTGGCCGCCTCCGCAGGCAGCGCGTCGGCGATCTCGAGGTAGAAGTCGGCGGCCAGCGCGTCACCGACGTACGTCTTGACCAGCGCCTCCAGCCACGTGCTCGGGGTGGTCAGGCGGTGGTAGTTCTCCAGCGCGGACGCATACCTGGTCATGGCGGGCACTACGTCGACACCCCGCTGGTCCAGCGCGTCCCGCAACATCTCGTAGTGGTACATCTCGGCCGCGGCCATGCTGGCCATGTTGATCCGGCCTGCCAAATTCGGCGCCATCCGCGCCTCGTCGGTGAGCCGGTAGAACGCCGCCACCTCGCCGTATGCCAGCAGCGCAAACAACTCCGTCACACCGGGGTGATCGATCGACACGCCCGGGGTCACGGGGTTCACCGTCTGATCGGGCGGGGTCGAAGTCATGGCCCAACTGTAGACGCCGACCAGCGCGACGACGGCCCTGGAAAACCGGCCAGCTATCATGTAATGGGATGTGGCCGTCCGAAGTGTCTGGCCGCGACCGAAGAAATGTGCGTGCACGCAGTTGGCTCGCCTCCTCGAAGGCCAGGGCCCGGTGCTTTTCGTCAGACTCGTGCGCGCGTGAACATCCGCGAGGACTTACGAGGACTGACCCAGAAAGGTACGTCGCCAACGCATGACTTCACCTAATTCAGAACCACTTTCAGAATCCGTATCGGAATCGGATTCGGAATCCGCTGCAGAACCGACCACTGAAACCACGACGTCCTTCGCCGATCTCGGCGTGCGCGAGGAGATCGTCCGCGCACTCGCCGAAGGCGGCATCGAGCACACGTTCGCCATTCAGGAACTGACCCTGCCGCTGGCGCTCGCCGGCGACGATCTGATCGGCCAGGCCCGCACGGGCATGGGAAAAACCCTGGCATTCGGTGTGCCCTTGCTGCACCGGATCGTGACCGACACCGCTCGGCCCCTCAACGGCATGCCGCGCGCGCTGGTGGTCGTACCCACCCGTGAGCTGTGCCTCCAGGTCTACGACGACCTGGCCAATGCAGCCAAGTATTTGAGGGCGGACGTCGAGGGCCATGCCGACCGCAAATTGTCGGTGACCTCCATCTACGGCGGCAGGCCCTACGAGCCGCAGATCGAAGCCCTCCAGAAGGGCGTCGACGTCGTCGTCGGCACCCCCGGCAGGCTCCTCGACCTGGCCCAGCAGGGCCACCTGCAGCTCGGCGGTCTGTCGGTGCTGGTGCTCGACGAGGCCGACGAGATGCTCGACCTGGGCTTCCTGCCCGACATCGAGCGGATTCTGCGGCAGATCCCCGACGAGCGGCAGGCGATGCTGTTCTCGGCGACGATGCCCGACCCCATCATCACGCTGGCCCGCACCTTCATGCAGCAGCCGACGCACATCCGCGCCGAGGCGCCGCACTCGTCGGCCACGCACGACACCACCAAGCAGTACGCCTACCGCGCACATGCGCTGGACAAGGTGGAAATGGTGACACGTGTTCTGCAGGCCCGTGACCGCGGCGCGACGATGATCTTCACCCGCACCAAGCGGACCGCGCAGAAGGTCTCCGACGAGCTCGCCGAACGTGGCTTCAAGGTCGGCGCCGTGCACGGCGATCTCGGCCAGGGCGCCAGGGAGAAGGCACTCAAGTCCTTCCGCACCGGTGACATCGACGTGCTGGTCGCCACCGACGTCGCCGCCCGCGGCATCGACATCGACGACATCACCCACGTGATCAACTACCAGATTCCCGAGGACGAGCAGGCCTACGTGCACCGCATCGGCCGCACCGGTCGCGCGGGCAAGACCGGGATCGCCGTCACGCTCGTCGACTGGGACGAGCTCCCCCGCTGGACGCTGATCGACAAGGCACTTGGCCTCGGCATCCCCGACCCCGCCGAGACCTACTCCAACTCACCAACCCTCTACACCGAGCTGGACATCCCGACCGACGTCACCGGGTCGATCGGCGCCGCGGCGCGCAGCAACGGGAGCAAGGACCGGCCGAAGCGCGAGGCCCGCGACGGCGATCGACCCGCGCGCAATCGTGACCGCACCCGGCAGCGCACTCGCGGTGCCAGTTCCGGAACGGGCCACGTGGAGAACTCCGAGCAGACCCCGGCCGCCTCCAACGACGAAACCGCACCCGCCGACGGCACCGGCCCCGCGCGCCGCAGGCGCAGGCGTCGCCGTCCCAGCACCGCCGCCCCGTCGGCCGGCTAGGCGAGGTCACCACCGCTCGATGGTCAAACCGGAACGCCGCACCAGGGGTGACCTCCTGGCCGCACTGGCGATCGCCGCCGTCTGCGCCGTCACCGCGGGCCTGATCTGGTGGACCAGCGACGCGCGGGCGACGATCAGCCGTCCTGCGACGACGCCGGTCCCCGCGCTGAAGTCCGCTCGCGACGTGCCAAGCACACTGCGAGAACTGTGGACGGCGGCCAGCCCCGCGACGACCGAGCCGGTGATCGCTGGCGGCGCAGTGGTGACCGGAGACGGCCGGCAGGTCGACGGGCGAGACCCCGTGACCGGCGCGGTGCTCTGGAGTTACGCGCGCGACATCGACCTGTGCGGCGTGACGTCGGTGTATCAGGACGCCGTCGCCGTCTACCCCGACGCCCGCGGGTGCGGTCAGGTCAGCACCATCGACGGCAAGACCGGCAAGCGCGGCCCGACCCGCACCGCCTATGCCGACCCCAAGGTCAGGCTATCCACGGACGGCACCACCGTGCTGTCAGCCGGTGACAGCCGGCTCGAGCAGTGGCGCTCCGACATGGTCAGGATGAACAGCTGGGGCGCACTGGACGCGCGGATCAAGCCCGACGTCCCCGCGCAGCCGCTGTGCCGCCTGGTGTCGGCCGCTGCGAGCCCGTCGGCGGTATCGGTGATCGAATCGTGTCCCCAGCAGCCCGACGACCGGCTCACCCTACTGCGACCGGACAAGGAGGAGGATCAGCCACTGGCGAAGCACGTCTCGCTGCCTGGCGTGGCCGCCGACTCCGATGCCCAGGTGATCGCCGTATCCGACACCACCACCGCCGTGTACCTTCCGACGCCCAAACCCACCGTGAACGTCATCGACGAGAACGGCACGACCATCGCCAGCACGCTGCTGTCCAAGCCTGCGGCGCCCGACGCCACCATGTCGCGCGCAGGCGACCTGATCACCTGGTGGACGGGTGACAGCGTCATGGTCTTCGATGCCAACGCACTGCACTACCGCTACACCGTCAGCCCCGTCGGCGGACAGGCACCGGTGGGCCCCGCGGCGATGTTCGCAGGCAAGCTTCTGGTGCCCGTCACGACGGGATACGACGTGTTCAATCCCCAGGCCGGCGCCGGTCAGAGCCACATTCAGCTGAGCCGACCGCCCAGCCCCGGCCCCGTCGTGCCAGCGGTCGCCGGGAGCACGCTGCTCGAGCAGCGTGGCCCCACGCTGGTGGCGTTGGGCGCCTAGCTACACCTCTGGGCTGAAACTCGCAAGGGCCTTGCCCGACTTCCAGTGCTTGAGCAGGTCGTTGGCCAGCGCACGATAGGCATTGGCGCCCTTGTTCTTTCGTCCCGCCAAGACCGACGATCCCGATGCGCTCGCCTCGGCGAACCGCACGGTGCGCGGGATCGGTGGCCCCAAGACCACTAGGCCGTAGCGGTCCGCGACGTCTAGCAGCACATCGCGGCTGTGCGTGGTGCGCGAGTCGTAGAGCGTCGGCAGCGCGCCGAGCAACTGAAGGTCGGCGTTGGTGATCTGCTGGACGTCGGTGACCGTCCTGAGGAACTGGCCGACGCCGCGGTGCGCCAGCGTCTCGCACTGCAACGGCACGATCACGTCGTCGGCAGCCGTCAGACCGTTCAGCGTCAGGACCCCCAGCGATGGCGGGCAGTCGATGATCACGACGTCGAAGTCCGACGAGACCTTGGCCAGCGCGCGCTTGAGCGCGTACTCGCGGCCCGCCCGCATCAGGAGCATCGCCTCGGCCCCCGCCAAGTCGATGTTGGCGGGCAGCAGCGTCATGCCCTCAACCGTCGGCACCAGCGCGACACTCGGTTCCACGTCACCGAGCAGCACCTCGTGGATCGACACCGTCAGCTTGTCGGGATCAGCGCCGAGCGAGAAGGTCAAACACCCTTGCGGGTCGAGATCGACGAGCAGCACTCGTCGCCCCTTCTCCGCCATCGCCGCACCCAACGACGCCACGGTCGTCGTCTTGGCGACCCCACCCTTTTGATTGGCGACCGCTAGTACCCGCGTCATGAAACTCCCCTCGCGCCGCAAATTTCCCGTCGCTTCGCTCGCCCCGCGCAACGTGTTCATCCAAGCACGCGCGCGGAGCATCGGCTCCGGCGTGCGGCAGAATCGGCCACTGTGAGCATCGATGAGCCGCTTGCGCGAAGAGAATCAGGCGTAGAACGGCACCGCCTCCTGCTGCTGCGCCACGGCGAGACCGACTGGTCCAAGAGCGGCAGGCACACCGGCCGCACCGACCTCGAACTCACCGAGACCGGGCGCGAACAGGCCACCCTCGCCGCCGAGGCGCTTGCCGACCTGCAGCTGCGCGATCCGCTGGTGGTGAGCAGCCCACGACATCGCGCGCTGGTGACCGCGGAACTCGCTGGCCTGACCGTCGACGAAGTGACGCCTCTGCTGGCCGAGTGGGACTACGGCGACTACGAGGGCCTGACGACGCCGGAGATCCGCGAGACGGTGCCGGACTGGACGGTGTGGAAGTACGGATGTCCCGGCGGCGAGAGCGTTGCCGCGATCACCGAACGTGCCGACCGCGCCGTCGACCTTGCGCTGTCACACATGGAGTCGCGCGACGTGCTGTTCGTCGGGCACGGCCACTTCTCGCGTTCGGTGATGACCCGCTGGATGGAACTGCCGATCCTGGAAGGGATCCGGGTGTCGATGGCGGCCGCATCGATCGCGGTGTGCGGCTTCGAACACGGCGTTCGGCAGATCACCGCGCTCGGCCTGACCGGCCACGTCAACCCGTGCCTCCCGCCGTGACGGCCGAACCGTCCTTCGTGATGACCGGCCGCGCCGGGGTGCTGGTGGCCAATGGCGTACACACCGCCTATCCGCGACTCGACGACGCGCGGGCGGCGCTCGCCTCCGGTGACGTGCCGATCGTGTTGGGCGCCTTGCCCTTCGACATGACGCGCCCGACCGCGCTGATGCGCCCGCAGGCGGTACGGCTTCTCGACGCGCTACCCGATTGGCCGCGGTGCGACCTGCCTGCGGTGCGGATTGCCGAGACGCTCCCGGCTCCCGACGTGCACCGTGCCCGCATCGCCGAGGCCATCGCCCGGCTGAACGATCCGGGTTCCGGCCTGCACAAGGTAGTGCTGGCGCGAGCGCTGCGACTAGTCGCCGACGGCCCGCTGGACGTGACGACGATCCTCGCCCGCCTCGCCGAAGACACCACTGCCAACGCCTATTTCGCCGATCTGACGCCGGCAGGTGCGGAGTACGCGGGCATGGCGCTGATCGGTGCAAGTCCCGAACTGCTGGTGGCCCGGCGCGGCGAGGTGGTGACGTGCCGACCGTTCGCGGGATCCGCACCCCGTTCGGCCGATCCCGCCGCTGACCGGGCCAGCGGTGTCGCGCTGGCGGAGTCGGCCAAGAACCTGCACGAACACCAACTGGTCGTCGACGAGATGCGCAAGGCGCTCGAACCGCTGTGCGTCGACTTGTCGATCGCGCAGACACCGGAGCTCAGTAGCACGTCGGCGGTGTGGCACCTGAACACACCCATCACCGGGCGGCTACGTGAGTCATCAACCACTGCACTGGATCTCGCGATCGCACTGCACCCGACACCAGCCGTTGGCGGGGTGCCGGCATTGGCGGCAGCCGAACTGATCAACGAGCTGGAGGGCGACCGCGGGTTCTACGCGGGGGCGGTCGGGTGGTGCGACGCGGCAGGCGACGGCCGCTGGGTGGTGGCCATCCGCTGCGCGCAACTGTCCGCCGACCGGCAGACGGCCGAGGCGCGGTCGGGCGGCGGCATCGTCGCAGAATCCGATCCCGACGACGAAGTCGCCGAGACCACCACGAAGTTCAAAACCATCATGTCTGCGTTGGGAGTTCGATCATGACTATCCAGATCCGCCGCGTTCAACCCGGCGACGAGGCCGTGCTGACGGCCATGGTGCACGAGCTTGCGGAGTTCGAGAACGCCGCGGATCAGTGCACCGTGACCGAATCCAAGATGCGCACTGCGCTCTTCGCGGATCAGCCGACGGCGTACGCGCACATCGCCGAGGTCGACGGTGAGCCCGCGGCCTGCGCACTGTGGTTCAAGAGTTTCTCCACCTGGGACGGCGTTGCGGGGATCTATCTGGAGGACCTGTTCGTGCGTCCGCAGTTCCGCAGGCACGGCCTGGCTCGATCACTACTGGCCACGCTGGCCAAGGAGTGCGTGGCAGGCGATTACACCCGGCTGTCGTGGGCGGTACTGGACTGGAACGTCGATGCCATCGCGCTGTACGACTCGGTCGGCGGCCGCCAGCAGAACGAGTGGATCACCTACCGGGTGTCGGGCCCAGAGTTGTCCGCACTGGCGGGGTCCTGAGCCGTCGCCGACGCCCACTGCAGTGCCGAGGGACTGAACGACAGAACCAGTACACCAACGGCGACTAGTGCCAGCGGGACGCCATAGGCCCATCGCTGCGAGCCGACGGCGATGTACCAGGCCACCGGCAGCAGGAGGAGCTGCGCGAACACCGCGACGCCGCGGCCCCATCGCCTGCCGGTCCACAGTGCCCATCCGGCGGCAATCACACCGGCACCCATGACCGAGTACCAGGCAGCGGTGCCGTACCCGCTGATCGCCTTCTCGTGGGCCCCGCCGATGGCACGCACCACGAGGACCACGGCCACGACGACCAGCGCGGCACCCTCGAGTGCCACCACGACACCCGCCTGGCGCACGGTCGCCGGTGCGGGAACGATCACGACGGCCAGCGTAAGCGTTCCGGTTGGGCGGCCTTGGATAGGCTTGGTTCCCGTGCGTGCCGTGCTGATCGTGAATCCGAACGCTACATCGACCACCCCGGCCGGACGCGACCTGCTCGCGCACGCGCTGGAGAGCCGGCTCGACCTGACGGTCGTGCACACCAACCATCGCGGCCACGCCATCGAGATCGGCAGCGACGCGGCGCGCGACGGGATCGACGCGGTGATCGTGCACGGCGGTGACGGCACGGTGAACGAAGTGGTCAACGGCATCCTCGGCGACTGCGGCCAGGGCAGGCCCGCGCTGAACGGGCCCGCTGTCGGGGTGGTACCCGGCGGTTCGGCCAACGTCTTCGCCCGCGCACTTGGCATCAGCCCCGACCCCACCGTCGCGACCAACCAACTCGTCGACCTGCTCGACGAGCACCGCCGCGGTGGGGCGTGGCGCCGCATCGGGTTGATGGACTGCGGTGAGCGTTGGGCCGTCTTCACCGCGGGTATGGGCGTCGACGGTGCCGTAGTCGCCGCCGTCGAAGCCCAGCGGGACAAGGGCCGCAAGGTCACGGCCTGGCGCTACATCCGGGTCGCGATCCGGGAGAACCTGGCGGCCGCCCGCAAGGAGCCGTCGCTGACGCTGCACCTTCCCGGCCGCGAACCGGTTTCCGGCGTGCACTTCGCGTTCGTCTCGAACTCCAGCCCCTGGACCTACGCCAACACCCGACCCGTGTGGACCAATCCCGAGACGACCTTCGAGACGGGTGTGGGCGTCTTCGCGGTCACCAGCATGAACGTCTGGGCGAATCTGGGGCTGGTGCGACGGATGTTGTCTCGCAAGCCGCAGATCGAGGCCAAGCATCTGATCCGCGACGACGACCTCGCGTGGATCCGGGTGACCAGTGACACAGAGGTGGCTTGCCAGATCGATGGAGATTACGCAGGCTTGCGTGAAACCATGACGTTCACGTCGGTTCCGAATGCTCTTGGCGTCGTGGCACCACCCGCGAAAACCCTTTGACCTGGAATTTCACACTCACAGGGTTTAATTCAGGGCGCAAGTGAGTTAAGTGTAGTACAAACGAATGAGGGTTCTGGTAACGCAGTCCCGCAGTGACGTTGCACACGTGTTAACGCGCCTCTATTGACATCTGTTCAGCCTGTGGAAGCATCGTTTGCAACAGTGCAGAAACATTTGACGTGCACGCGTTAACAGCCGAAGAAAAGCTCGTGCGTCTTGCTGCGCACACGATAAGGAGTTGGAAGCTATGGATTGGCGGCATAAAGCGGTCTGTCGTGACGAGGATCCGGAACTGTTCTTCCCGGTAGGAAACAGTGGCCCGGCGCTCGCCCAGATTGCTGACGCAAAGATTGTCTGCAACCGCTGCCCGGTGACGACGGAGTGCCTGAGCTGGGCACTGGAGTCCGGCCAGGACGCCGGCGTATGGGGCGGCATGAGCGAAGACGAACGACGCGCACTCAAGCGGCGCAACGCGCGCACGAAGACGCGTACCAGCGTCTAGCTCTCACGCGATTTTCGATCTATGGCCCCGGTGAATACCGGGGCCATAGTTCTGCGCGCAGAAGGCGTATCGGGCGCTATTGCGGCAGCCTAGTGCGTCTGCCGATGGGCACCCGCAGGACGACCTCGGTCCCTCCGTTCGACGCTTCGTGCATGCCCAGTGAGCCGTCCAACTCCGCCGCCACCAGCGTCCGCACGATCTGCAATCCCAACCGGTCCGACTTCTCAAGGCTGAACCCCTCGGGAAGGCCGCGACCGTCATCGTTGACCACGACGTCGAGCCAGCGCGCGGACCGCTCCGAGCGGATCGTCACACAGCCCTGTGTGGTCGACGCGTCGTAGGCGTGTTCGATCGCGTTCTGCACCAACTCCGTGACCACCATGACCAGGGCCGTGGCACGGTCCGCGTCAAGCACGCCAAGATCACCCTCGCGCACGATCCGGATCGGGGTGTCCACCGACGCAACGTCGTTCATGATCGGCAGGATCCGATCGACCACCTCGTCGAGGTTGACGTCCTCGTCCACCGACATCGAGAGCACGTCGTGCACCATCGCGATGGAATGCACCCGCCGCACCGATTCGATCAGCGCCTCGCGGCCCTCGGGATTGTTGGTGCGCCGGGCCTGCAGCCTCAGCAGCGCGGCCACCGTCTGCAGGTTGTTCTTCACCCTGTGGTGAATCTCGCGGATCGTCGCATCCTTGGACAGCAGAGCGCGGTCGCGCCGTTTCACCTCAGTGACGTCGCGGATCAGCACCGCAGCGCCGGTGGCGACCCCGTCTGCCACCAGCGGCAGCGTCCGCAGCAGGACGGCGGCACCGCCCGCGTCGACCTCCATCCGCATGCTGGATCCGCCTGCCAGCGAGTCACGGACATGGGTAGCGAGTTCCTGCGCCTCGAACGGGTCCGAGATGAGGGGGCGCGTCACCGTGACCAGGTTGTGGCCCTCGAGTTCGGCGGCAAGACCCATGCGGTGATAGGCCGAGATCGCGTTCGGGCTGGCGTACACGACCCCACCGTCGACGTCGAGGCGAATGAAGCCGTCACCAACCCGCGGGCTGGACCGCGACATCGCCAGATCCCCCACGTTGGGGAACGTGCCCTCGGACAGCATGCGCAGCAGGCCGCGGGCGCAGTCCCGATAGGCCCGCTCCAACGGGCTGGTCTCGCGCCGGTCGGCCAGCGCCGTCTGGTGGGTCAGCACCGCGACCACCTGATCGGCGTGACGGACGGGGACGGCCTCGACGTTGAGCCAGACGCCGTCGTGCGAATCTTCTTGCCCCGCATCGCTTTCCCGGCCGATGTGGCCGGACTCGAATGCAGCGGTCACTACGGGCATGTCATCGCCGGTGTTGAGGGTGCCGACCGCATCGGCCAGCAGTACGGTCGGCGCGGTATTGGGCCGGACCTGGGCGACGCACGCCAGATGGCCGTCATCGCGGCGGACCCACATCAGATAGTCGGCGAAGGACAGATCGGCGAGCAACTGCCACTCGCCCACCACCGCATGTAGGTGATCGACGGCGTTGCCTGGCAGGACGGTGTGCTCGGCGAGCAGGTCACCGAGGGTGGACATCGGAGATTTCCAGGGTGTGTCGCGCGCTCTAGCTGATTACGGCGATGAGGTCGCCTGCCTGAATGACGTCACCGACGGCCACCTTGACTTCGGTGACCGTGCCCGCCGCCTCGGCCAGCACCGGAATCTCCATCTTCATCGACTCCAGCAGGACGACGGTGTCACCCGCGCCGATCTGATCGCCCTCGCTCACCACGACCTCCAGCACACTGGCCACGATCTCCGCGCGAACGTCCTCGGCCATCTTCACTCCGCTCGTCTTTCTCCAGTCGCCGGGGTTCGGGCGACCATGCAAATGCCTGCGCACCGTTGCGCGTCCATCGAACCACGAGATCGCGTTTGTAACTGCACACCCGGGTCATGAGACACTGGGGACAAGCACACTGAACTACTGGAGGATCATCATGGCCAAGCGTGGCCGTAAGAAGCGCGACCGCAAGCACAGCAAGGCGAACCACGGCAAGCGCCCCAACTGCGGTTCAAAGGCAGTCAAGTAGCAGTGCGCTAGCCGCGGATGATCGTGGTGCGGCTGATCTGAATGCGTAGCCGCTGACGAAGTGCGTCCGGCACCTTGTCTCCGCTGCACTTGGTGGCGATCAGCCGCTTCACCCGCTCCTCGACGCCGTACTGGCGGAGGCACGACGGGCATTCTTCGAGATGATGACGCAGCTTGTCGCGCGTCTCGGTGGTGCATTCGGCGTCGAGCAGCGTCCATACCTCCGCGATCACCGCGGCGCACTCGGGATGGTCGGGATCTACTGGACCGACCGGCGGACGAAAGTCGTGATCCGCGTGGCGCGAGAAGTCGTCGCTCATGAAGAAACCTCCTCAGGTGCGTCGAGCTGCTGACCTCGCAGGAACCCTCGATCCCGTGCAACGTCGGTCAGTAGTCCACGCAGCTGCTTGCGGCCGCGATGCAGCCGGGACATGACCGTCCCGATCGGGGTATCCATGATCTCTGCGATCTCCTTGTACGGGAATCCTTCGACGTCGGCGTAGTACACCGCCATCCTGAATTCCTCCGGCAGCGCCTGCAGCGCCGCCTTGATCTCGGTGTCGGGCAGTGCTTCCATGGCCTCGACCTCGGCTGATCGCAATCCAGTCGACGAATGCTCGGCATTCGCCGCGAGCTGCCAGTCGGTGATCTCCTCGGTCGGATACTCCGCCGGCTGACGTTGCTTCTTGCGATAGCTGTTGATGTAGGTGTTGGTCAGGATGCGGTACAGCCATGCCTTGAGGTTGGTGCCCTCGCGGAACGACCGAAAACCAGCGTATGCCTTGACCATGGTTTCCTGCAGCAGGTCCTCGGCATCTGCCGGGTTGCGGGTCATCCGCAGGGCGCCACCGTAGAGCTGGTCGAGCAGCGGAATCGCGTCACGCTCGAAGCGCGCGGTCAGTTCGGCGTCCGTCTCTTCCGGCGCCGTGGATATCGACCCGTCGACGTCTGTCATATGAGTCAGCACCGTCCCCTCTGTAGCGGCCCCAGCGAATGGGTCCGGCATGTCCACCGGACGTTCCAGGCAAGCCGTTTGCACCACGGTCTCCCTTCCAATCGTAGAGGTAGGCACAGACAAGTACGCCTGGCCGTGCTGACTGCCTCGCATAACGGCATCCCAGTGCCACCTTGTTCCCATCCGCGTTCCCACCGGCCGTCGCACTAGGGTGATCCGGTGGCGAGCGCAGCGACTCCGGCCATCGCCGCGCTCCTCGCGGCGGGGGTGCCGCACGAGGTGTTGCGGTTCCACCACGATCCGCGGGCAGAGTCCTTCGGCGCGGAGGCCGCCGACGAACTCGCCGTCACCGCCGGAGTCGAACCGGAACAGGTCTTCAAGACGCTCGTGGTCTCGGTGCCAGGTGGCCTCGCGGTGGCAGTGCTCCCGGTGCCGTTCAAGTTGTCACTGAAGGCCACGGCCGCCGCACTCGGTGTGGCGAAGGCGGCCATGGCCGAACGGGCCGCAGCAGAGCGCTCGACCGGCTACGTCATCGGTGGCATCTCGCCGCTCGGGCAGCGCAAGCCGTTGCCGACGGTGGTCGACGCATCCGCACTGACCTGGGACCGAGTGCTGTGCAGCGCAGGCAAGCGGGGCTGGGACGTATCGCTCGCACCACGGGATCTCGTCCGCCTCACCAACGCCGTCACCGCCGACATTTGCGCGGTATAGAGCGCCGCATAGGGTAAGCCCATGTCGCTCTCCGGGAAGACCATGTTCATCTCCGGTGCCAGCCGTGGCATCGGACTTGCCATCGCCAAGAAGGCTGCTGCCGACGGCGCAAACATCGCCCTGGTGGCCAAGACGGCCGAGCCGCACCCCAAGCTCGAGGGCACCGTCTACACCGCGGCCAAGGAGATCGAGGAGGCCGGCGGACAGGCCTTGCCGATCGTCGGCGACATCCGCGACGGCGAGTCGGTGGCGAGCGCCGTCGCGCAGGCCGTCGCGCAGTTCGGCGGCATCGACATCTGCGTCAACAACGCCTCGGCGATCAACCTCGGCTCGATCACCGAAGTGCCGCTCAAACGCTTCGACCTGATGAACGGGATCCAGGTACGCGGCACCTACGCCGTCTCGCAGGCCTGCATCCCGCACATGGTGGGCCGCGAGAACCCGCACATCCTCACCCTGTCGCCACCGCTCAGGCTGGAATCGGAGTGGTTGAAGCCGACGGCCTACATGATGGCCAAGTTCGGCATGACGTTGTGCGCGCTGGGCATTGCCGAGGAAATGCGTGCCGAGGGCATCGCGTCGAACACGCTGTGGCCACGGACCCTGGTCGCGACCGCCGCGGTGCAGAACCTGCTCGGTGGTGACGAGGCGATGGGTCGCGCACGCAAACCCTCCGTGTACGCCGACGCCGCCTACGCGATCCTCAACAAGCCGTCCCGCGAGTACACCGGCCAGACCCTGTTGTGCGAGGACGTGCTGCTGGCGAACGGGGTCACCGATCTGTCGGTCTACGACTGCGTGCCCGGTTCGGAGCTTGGCGTCGACCTGTGGGTGGACACCCCGAACCCACCCGGGTACGGCACCTAGAGCAGCGTCGCCTGCTCGGCTTCCGGCTCCGCGGGTTCGATGAGTTCTGGGCCGTTGTTGCGGACGCTGTTGACCAGCCGCGAGACCTCCCGGATCTCGATCCGGTCCAGGTCACCGTGGCCGCGCAGCAGGCCCTCGTCGACCGGCGCGTCCGGATCCAGCCAACGGTCCCAGTCGCGTTCGCTGATGGTCAGCGGCATCCGGTCGTGAATCTCGGCCAGCGGACCCGCCGCGTCGGTGGTGATGATGGTGCAACTCAGCAGCGGCGGGAAATCGGACGCAGCACCTGAGTCCCTTGCGGGCCGCCACGTGGACCACAAACCGGCCATGAACAGCAGTTCGCCATCGCCGCCGTACATGTAGAACGGCGTCTTCGCGGCCTTCTTACCGGACGCCAGTTCGCCATTCGGCCGCCACTCGTACCAACCGTCCATCGGGACCAGGCACCGCTTGCCCTTGGCGGAGCTGCGGAACGCTGGTGAGCTGGTCAGCTTCTCGGAACGGGCGTTGATCAGCAGCGGGCCCTTGGTATCCGGTCCGCCGTCCTCGCCGGTCTTGACCCACGGCGGGAGCAGTCCCCAGCGCATCAGCCGCACCCGGCGCGTCGACTCGTCGTCGGGCTCCGCGTGCCGCTTGACCACGGCGCTGATGGTGGTGGTGGGTGCGACGTTGTAATTGGCCGTTGGCGGGTCCTTCGCCGCATTGGTTGCCTCGTCGATCGCCTTGATCTTCTCGGCAAGCAACGCCGGATCAGTCGTCACCGCGAATCGCCCACACATGCCTCCATGGTTGCAGACATCGCCGACAAGGCAGGATGGACCGCGATGGATCCCTTGGACACCTGGCCGGCGCCGCTGGCCGCGAACCCCGTGCGTGCGACCGTGACCGTGCCCGGCTCGAAGTCGCAGACCAACCGGGCGTTGGTGCTGGCCGCGTTGGCGACTCCGCAGGGCAGCTCGACCGTCGGCGGCGCGTTGCGCAGCCGTGATACCGACCTCATGATCGGAGCCCTGCAGACGCTGGGCGTCGTCCTCGACGGCCCCGGTACCGAACTGTCGGTCAGCGGCGCGATCGGCCCCGCGCCTGGCGCGACCATCGACTGTGGGCTGGCGGGCACGGTGCTGCGCTTCGTGCCGCCGGTCGCCGCGCTGGGAACCGACGTCGTCACGTTCGACGGCGACGAGCAGGCTCGGTCCCGGCCCATCGCGCCCCTGCTCGATGCCTTGCGCGCCATCGGCGTTGCGCTCGACGGCGGCGGGCTGCCGTTCCGCGTGCATGGCGGCGGGCCGGTGGCGGGCGGCACCGTCGAGATCGACGCCTCCGCCTCGTCGCAGTTCGTGTCAGGGCTGCTGCTGTCCGGCGCCACGTTCGCCGCAGGGCTGACGGTGATCCACACCGGCGAGTCGGTGCCTTCGGCACCGCACGTCGCGATGACGGTGTCGATGCTGCGCGACGCGGGCGTCGACGTCGACGACACCGAGGCCAACCGGTGGCACGTCCCGCCGGGCCCGGTTGCGGCGCGGCACTGGGCGATCGAGCCCGATCTGTCCAACTCCGTGCCGTTCCTCGCCGCGGCGATCGTCACCGGTGGCGTGGTGCGGGTGCCGGGCTGGCCGCGGGTCAGCGTGCAGCCGGCCGATGTCATCATCGCGTTGCTCGAGAAGATCGGTGCCGTTGTGCGGCAAACGGATTCGTACCTCGAGGTGTCCGGACCCGAGAGCTTCGGCGGCTTCGACGCCGACCTGCACGCCGTCGGTGAGCTGGCACCATCCGTCGCGGCCATCGCTGCACTTGCCGAACCAGGGTCGGTGTCCAGGTTGAGTGGCATCGCCCATCTGCGGGGCCACGAGACCGACCGGCTGGCCGCGCTGACCGCCGAGATCAACCGGCTTGGCGGTCGGTGCGAGGAGTCCGAGGACGGGCTGGTGATCACGGCGGGGCCGCTGCACGGCGGCATCTGGCAGTCGTATGCCGACCATCGGATGGCGACGGCCGGTGCCATCATCGGGCTGCGCGTGGTCGGTGTCGCGGTCGAGGACATCGCCACCACCGCGAAGACGCTGCCCGACTTTCCGGGTATGTGGACGGACATGGTGGCCGGGCAGGCGCCCGAAATCCCTTGACACCGTACGACTACGACGAGTCCGATGTCCGGGTGCGCCCGGGCAAGGGCTCGCGGCCGCGGACCAAGACTCGACCCGACTACGCTGACGCCGAGCAGGCGATGGTCGTCACCGTCGACCGCGGCCGGTGGGGCTGTGCCCTTGGCGCTGACCCGGACCGGGTGATCACCGCGATGCGGGCCCGGGAACTCGGCAGGACCCCGATCGTCGTCGGCGATGACGTGGACGTCGTCGGCGACCTGTCCGGGCTGCAGGACACCCTGGCCCGCATCGTGCGGCGCGGCGAACGCCGAACTGTGTTGCGCCGCACCGCCGATGACACCGATCCGGCCGAACGGGTGGTGGTCGCCAATGCCGACCAGTTGTTGATCGTCGTCGCACTGGCCGATCCCCCACCGCGCACCGGGTTCGTCGAGCGGGCGTTGATCGCCGCCTACGCGGGTGGACTGACGCCGGTCCTGTGCCTGACGAAGACCGACCTGGCGCCGCCAGAGCCGTTCGCAGCCCAGTTCGCCGGTCTTGACCTGACCGTGGTGACTGCCGGGCGCGACGCCCCGTTGAACGTCATCACCGACCTGCTCACCGGAAAGACGACGGTGCTGCTCGGCCACTCCGGTGTCGGGAAGTCGACCCTGGTGAATCGCATTCTGCCGCTGGCGCATCGGGCGACCGGTGTGGTGTCGGGCGTCGGCAAGGGCAAGCACACGTCGTCGCAGTCGGTCGCGCTGCCCTTACCGGAATCGGGGTGGATCATCGACACCCCCGGCGTGCGGTCGTTCGGTCTGGCCCACATCGCGCCCGACGACGTGATGCTGGCCTTCTCCGATCTCGCCGAGGCCATTCAGGACTGCCCGCGCGGGTGCGGCCATCTCGGCCCGCCCGCCGACCCGGAGTGTGCGCTGGACTCGCTGACCGGGCATGCCGCCGACCGCGTGGCTGCCGCCCGACGGCTGTTGGCGGCAATGGCCGAGGGTGAGGTGCGCTGAACTGCGAGCCTAGGCCGCGCTCTTCGCGGCGCGCTTGTCACGACGCCATGCCCGCACCGTTGCGACCGCGGAGTTCAGTCCGCGACGGCGACCGGTCTCGGGATCCGTTGTGCCGTAGCTCGGTCCGAGCTCCTCGAACATCCGCTCGCTGCGAGTCTCCGGAGCGTCGTCGCGGGTGTCGTGCAGAAACTTGTCCGGCAGCGACAGCTTGGCGATGGTGCGCCACGTCTTGCCGTACTGGACCGCGAAATTGCCCGTCGTGTACGGCAGGTCGTACTTCTCGCAGACCTCCTTGACCCGAACCGCGATCTCGTGCAGCCGATTGCTCGGCAGATCCGGGTAGAGGTGGTGCTCGATCTGGTGGCACAGGTTGCCGCTCATGAACCGCAGCAGCCAGCCGCCTTCGAAGTTGGCGCTGCCAAGCATCTGCCGCAGATACCACTGACCCTTGGTCTCGCCGACCATGTCGGTCTTGGTGAACTTGTCCGCACCGTCGGGGAAGTGGCCGCAGAAGATCACCGCGTTCGCCCAGACGTTGCGGATCACGTTGGCCACGGCGTTGGCCTTCATCGTCGACGTGAAGGTGGCGCCGGGTGACAGCGAGGTCACCGCAGGCCACACCACGTAGTCCTTGGCCAGCTGGTGTCCGGCCTTGATGCCGAATTCCTTCACCCGCACCAAGGTGGCTGCCCGGTCGTCGCGGCCCTTGGAGATCTTGCCAAGTTCCAAGTGCTGCAACCCGACTCCCCATTCGAAGCCGATCGCAAGCAGCGTGTTGAACAGCAGGTTGCCATAGAGATTGAACGGCTTCCACCGCTGATCCCGGGTAACCCGGATGACGCCGTAGCCGACGTCGTCGTCCATCCCGAGGATGTTGGTGTACTTGTGGTGCATGAAGTTGTGGGTGAACCGCCAGTGCTTGGACGCGCCGCTCATGTCCCACTCCCACGTCGAGGAGTGAATCTCGGGATCGTTCATCCAATCCCACTGGCCGTGCATGACGTTGTGGCCGATCTCCATGTTCTCGATGATCTTGGAGACGCCCAGTGTGGCGGTGCCTGCCCACCACGCCGATCTGCGCGAGCTGGCGGCCAGCATCAGGCGGCCTGCCACCTCGAGGGCTCGTTGCGTGGCGATGGTGCGACGGATGTAACGCGCATCGCTGTCACCGCGGGCGTCTTCGATGTCTTGGCGGATCGCATCGAGCTCGACACCGAGATTCTCGATGTCTGCATCGGTCAGGTGCGTGAATGCCGGAACGTCGGTAATTGCCATCGTTTCAGCCTCCTTTCGTTACCTACGCTAGCGTAACCTACGTCAGCGTAGGTTACCAGCCAGTAAAGGTTAGACGTCCAGTACACAGTCGCCAGACGCTGCGGAAACGCAGGTCTGGATGCGACTGCCCGGTTCGTGTTCGGCGCCGCTGCGGAGGTCGCGGACGTGCCCGTCGACCAACGCTACGACGCATGACTGACAGATGCCCATCCGACAACCGAACGGCATCCGGACACCGACGCTCTCACCCGCGTCCATGAGGGGCGTCGCGGCGTCGACTGTCACCGTCTTCCCGCTGCGCGCGAACTCAACCGTCCCGCCCTGGCCGTGTACCGCGGCCCGCGACTGCGCGAACCTCTCCAGGTGCAGTCGCTCGGCGATGCCCGCCTCCGACCACGTCTTCTCGGCCGCGTTGAGCATGCCCTCCGGACCGCACGCCCAGGTCTGGCGCTCGCGCCAATCCGGCACTTCGTCGTCGAGCCGGGACAGATCGAGTCGGCCCTCGGTCCGCGTGGCGCGCAGCCGCACCTGGTAATCGTCGTGCGCGTCCGCCAGCTGAGCCAGCTCCTCGCCAAACATCACGTCGGATGCCGTTGGCGCCGAGTGCACGTGCACGATATGAGCGGGGCCGCCGATTTGTTTTCTTCGGGCCAGCGTGCGCAGCATCGACATGACCGGCGTGATGCCCGAGCCCGCCGTGAGGAACAGCACCGACGCCGGCGCCGGATCCGGCATGACGAAGTTGCCCTGTGGAGCGGCCAGCCGCACGACGGTGCCCGGCGAAAGGCCGCCGACGAGGTGGCTGGACAGGAAGCCCTCGGGCATCGCCTTCACGGTGATCGTGATGGTCTTGGCCGAGCGACCCGAGGTCGTCGCCGGGGCGGCGCCGGTCACGGGGGTGGACGTCAGCGAGTACGACCGCCACCGCCATCGGCCGTCCATCAGCACCCCGATGCCGACGTACTGACCCGGTTCGTAGTCGAAGGAGAAGCCCCACCCCGGCTTGATCACCAGCGTGGCCGAATCCTCGGTCTCGCGGCGCACCTCCAGCACCCGGCCGCGCAATTCGCGGGCCGACCACAGCGGGTTGGCGAGCTTCAGGTAGTCATCGGGAAGCAGCGGCGTGGTGACGCGTGCCACGATCGAACGCAACGCGTGCCAGCCGGGGTGCCGATCAGCGCCCGCAAGCGCGGGCCGGACGGTATCGGCGACGTTCGCGGCGATCTTGATGCTGTTCTTGGCCATGGAGGCTCCTGATCACAATGTCGCGATATTCCGAGGCCGGAGTCTGGGGCCTAAGTCGATCTAACCTACGGTACCGTAACCTACGTCCTCGTATCCAGCCATCTAGAGCAGATCGAGTAGAAACGGCAGCTCCTGGCTGGCATACCAGGCGAGATCGTGATCCTGGGCGTCCCCCACGGTGAACTCGGCGTCCTCGTCTCCCAGATCGGCCGAATCGATGACTTCGATCGCCTCCAGCACGGCAGGCTCGGCCGCCGCGTTGTCGAGGTAGGCGGCGATCACGTCGGCGATTCCGACCGGACCATCGAGACGCACCACGGCGTCGTCGAGATCGGGCCGCAGGGTCGCGCCATCCACCTCCGCAACGAGAACCGCCCGCCGTGGCGGCAATCCGGAATCCCCTTCAGCGGCCAGCAGTCGCAGCGACGCCAACGCCGCCTCGCGCAATGCCACCTCGGCGAGCTCGTCGTCGTCACCCTCGAAGTACGACTCCCGCAGCGTGGGGGTCACCGCGAACGCCGTCCCGCTGCGCGCATGTATCGATCCGTCGGCGACGAGCGTCTGCAACATGGTCAGGGTCGCCGGGATGTAGACACGCACCAGGCGACTGTAGCGGCACTACTCGCGATCGCCGATCAACGTGGCGACATGGTCATCCACGTAGGTCGACAGTTCGCGCGAGGGCCGCTGGTAACTCCCACTCAGCACCGGCCGCTCGGGCAATTCGACCTTCGGATGCCCGACGTCGACGTAGTCGATGGTCGACAGTAGGTGCGACATCATGTTCAGTCGCGCATGTTTCTTGACGTCGGACTCGACTACATACCAGGGACTCTGGGGGGTGTCGGTATGGACCATCATCTGGTCCTTGGCTCTCGAGTAGTCCTCCCACCGGTACACCGACTCCAGATCCATCGGGCTGAGCTTCCACTGCCGGACCGGATCGTTGCGCCGCGACTTGAACCGACGCAACTGCTCGTCGTCCGACACGGAGAACCAGTACTTGCGGAGCAGGACCCCGTCCTCCAGAAGCATCTGCTCGAAGATCGGCGTCTGACGCAGGAACAACGAATGCTCTTGCGCGGTACAGAATCCCATCACCTTCTCGACGCCGCCGCGGTTGTACCAGGACCTGTCGAACAGGACGATCTCGCCCTTGGCGGGCAGTTGCGCGATGTAACGTTGGTAATACCACTGTCCGCGTTCTCGGTCATTCGGGGCGGGTAACGCCGCGATTCGCGCGATGCGCGGACTCAAGTACTCGGTGATGCGTTTGATCGTTCCGCCCTTGCCTGCCGCGTCACGGCCCTCGAAGACCACTACGATCCTTGCGCCGGACTCCCGCACCCACTCCTGCAGCTTCACGAATTCCGTTTGCAGACGGAATAACTCGGCCTCGTAGATTTCGTTGGAGATCTTCGACTTCGCCGATTTCGGCTTGCCGGTCTTGCCGGCAGCCTTCGAGCTTCCCATCACCGGATCGTAGTGCTGATCGGCTGTCTTCACCCGATGAGCAGGGCCGATCAGCGCGCCGCCTCCAGCAATTCGTCGAGTGTTTCGCGCAGCAGGATGGGCATCATGTCGACGTCGCTCATCGCATCGCGGTCGGCGTTCACGCCGAAGTAGAGCATGCCGTTGTAGGACGTCACGCCGATCGCCATCACCTGGTTGTGCAGAAGCGGAGGCACCGCGTAGGTCTCCAGCAGCTTGGTGCCTGCGATGTACATCTGCTTCTGCGCGCCAGGAACATTGGTGATCAGCAGGTTGAACTGTCGGGCCGAGAAACCGGTCGCGACGCGAATCCCCATGGCGTGCAACGTCGGTGGGGCGAACCCGGATAGGGTGACGATGGTTCTGGCGTCGACCAGGATGGCCGCGGTCGAATGCGATTCGGTGGCGTGCGCGATCTGCGACAGCCGCACCACCGCATTGCCCTCGCCGACGGGCAGGTCGACCAGGAACGGCGACACCTCGCTGATCGCCTGACCCGGCCCGACCACGTCGAGCTCGGCATCGGGGTACACCGACATCGGCACCATCGCCCGGACCGTCGACGTCGACGTCACCGGTTCACCACGCGACATCAGCCAGTTGCGCAACGCCCCTGCCACCACGGCGAGCACGACGTCGTTCACGTCGCAGTCGTAACGGGCACGCAGCTGGCGGTAGTCCTCCAGCCGATGGCAAGCGACGGTGAACCGCCGGTTGCGCGAGACGGTGCTGTTGAGCGGGCTGCTCGGCGCGGTGCCGCGCGCAACCGTACGAGCCACGTCAGCGACCCTGCGCCCGATCTCGAGCAGCTGCCCCGAGTTGGTGGCCACCTCAGTGACCGCGGACCGGACGGCCGCGAGCTGGGCGGTGGGTCTGGCGATCCATTCACCGACGGCGCCCCACACCAGCCGTGCATCGCTTGGCTCACGCGCGGGAATCCAGATGTCCTCGCCGAACTCCGGCGCCTTCTGGGTGCGGTCGGCGATGACGTGCCCGACCTCCAAGGCCGTCATGCCGTTCACGAGTGCCTGATGCGTCTTGGTGTAGATCGCGATGCGATTCTTCGTCAGGCCCTCGACCAGATACATCTCCCACAGAGGGCGGGACTTGTCGAGCTGCCGCGATCCGAGTCGCGCGACGAGATCGTGCAGCTGCGCATCACTACCCGGTGACGGCAGCGCGGAGCGCCGGATGTGATAGGTGATGTCGAAGTCGGGGTCGTCGACCCACACCGGCCGCGCCAGGCCCAGCGATACCTCGCGAACCTTCTGGCGATAGCGCGGGATCTGGGGCAGCCGTCGCTCCACGGTGGCCAACAACGTCTCGTAGCTCAACCCGCTGCGTGGCTTGCGCAGGATCGACAGCGTGCCCACGTACATCGGGGTCGACGAGTTCTCCAGGTGGTAGAAGGACGCGTCGGACGCCGACAACCTCGTCACCATGTCGGCGCCACCCTCCCCTCGCTCCAAATTTCGAACCCCGTCACGGTAACCGTCGCAACCGGTTCCCCGCATGAGAGGTGCACGAGAGTGTCCTCACCCCGTGCGATCATCGAAGGGTCTGCACTCTCCAGCAGATGCCGCCGTGTTCACACCGACTGCTGGAGACCGACCGTGACCGCATCACGCATTCCCACCGCTGCTTCATCCCCCGTCGCTTCGCTCGCCCCTGGCGCTTCGTTCACATCGCCGATCATCGATTACGAACCACCGCTGGTCGGCATGGCCTTGGCCTGCTCACCGCCCACGCCAGCCGCGCTGCACACGCACACCACGCGGCGGTTGCGCGCGGTCCCCGTCGCCCCAGCCCACGACGCAGTACCACCCAGGGCTGCGGCCATCTTCGCCGATACCGCACTGCGCCGCGTCCTAGAAGTGGCCGATCGGCGAAGGCCCATCGCCCAACTGCGGCCACTGCTGGCGCCAACGCTGATCGACGCCGTGGTGGCCATGACGCGGACCACCCCAACCGACGGTGCGGCCGTGCTTCGCCGGGTACGGCTGCGCACCGCGGGCAGCGCCGACGGCGAGGCGACGGCAGCCGAGGTGTTCGGCACCTACACCAGGGGCCGCCGGGTCAGGGCCATCGCAGGCCGCATCGAGATCGTCGGGGGCCGCTGGCTGGTCACGGCATTGCAGATCGGCTGAGCGACAACGACATCAGTCGCGCCCGCAAGCCTGGCGTCAGTCGCGTCCGCGAGCCTGCTTGCGCGCGGCCTCGCGTCGCTCCCGTCGCGTACCGCCGTTCGCCGAGGCGGCGGCGTGCCTGCCGCCCTGGCGCTGCACCTCTGCGGATCCGTCCTCCGACGGACCCGTGTAGGTCAGTGGCGGCGCGGCGTCGTCCACGATTCCCTTGACGCGCAACGCCGGTGGCGGCTCCTTCGGGCGTTCCTCGGTGGCGACGGCGCCCTTGGCGGGCGCGGTGGCTTCCTGCGCCTTGGCCGCGGCGTCCGCCGCGAACTGGGCGAGGTTCGGCGGCGCAGCGGTGGGAGCCACCGTGGCCGCGGGCGTGGCCTGCACCTGCGCGTTGAACAACAGCCCGACCGACTCTTCCTTCAAGCCGTCCAGCATGCCGATGAACATGTCGTAGCCCTCGCGCTGGTACTCGACCAGCGGATCGCGCTGCGCCATGGCCCGCAGCCCGATGCCCTCCTTGAGGTAGTCCATCTCGTATAGGTGCTCGCGCCACTTCCGGTCCACCGTGGTCAGCAGCACGCTGCGCTCGAGTTGACGCATCGCAGTCTCACCGCCGATCTCGGTCAGCTCTGCCTCGCGAACGGCGTAGGCGCGTTCGGCGTCCTCGAGCAGCGCGGTGAGCAGTTCGTCGCGCGTCAGCTCACCTGGCTCGCCGACGGCGCCCGAGTCGATCAGATCGTGATGGTCGATACCCACCGGGTACAGCAGCTTGAGCGCATTCCACAGCACCTCCAGGTCCCAGTCCTCGGAGTAACCCTCCGCGGTGGCGCCGTTGACGTAGGCAGTGATCACGTCGACCAGCATCTGGTGGGCCTGCTCCTGGACGTCCTCGCCCTCGAGGACCAGGCGGCGCTCGGCGTAGATGACCTTGCGCTGCTGGTTCATCACCTCGTCGTACTTGAGGACGTTCTTGCGGACCTCGAAGTTCTGCTGCTCGACCTGTGTCTGCGCGCTCTTGATGGCGCGGGTGACCATGTTGGCCTCGATGGGCACGTCGTCGGGCAGGTTCAGCCGGGTGAGCAGCGACTCCAGCGTGGCGCCGTTGAAGCGCCGCATCAACTCGTCGCCGAGCGACAGGTAGAACCGCGACTCGCCGGGATCACCCTGGCGCCCGGAGCGGCCGCGCAACTGGTTGTCGATGCGTCGCGATTCGTGGCGCTCGGTGCCGAGCACGTACAGGCCACCGGCCTCGCGGACCTCCTCGGCCTCGTCCTCCACCTCCGCCTTCACCTGTGGGAGCACCTCGTCCCACGCGGCCTCGTAGTCCTCCGGCGTCTCGACGGGATCCAGGCCGCGGTCGCGCAGCCGCTTGTCTGCGAGGAAGTCGACGTTGCCGCCGAGCACGATGTCGGTGCCACGTCCCGCCATGTTGGTGGCGACCGTGATGGCACCGCGTCGCCCTGCCTCGGCGACGATGTTGGCCTCCTGCTCGTGGAACTTCGCGTTCAGCACGTTGTGCGGAACCCGCCGCTTGGTGAACTGCTTCGACAGGTACTCCGAGCGCTCCACGCTGGTGGTGCCGATCAGGACCGGTTGGCCCTTCTCGTAGCGCTCGACGACGTCGTCGACGACAGCGATGTACTTGGCCTCTTCGGTCTTGTAGATGAGGTCGGACTGATCGGTGCGGATCATCTCCCGGTTGGTCGGGATCGACACCACGCCGAGGCCGTAGATCTCGTGCAGCTCAGCGGCCTCGGTCTGGGCGGTACCCGTCATGCCTGCGAGCTTGTCGTAGAGGCGGAAGTAGTTCTGCAACGTGATCGTGGCCAGCGTCTGGTTCTCTGCCTTGATCTCGACGTGCTCCTTGGCCTCGATGGCCTGGTGCATGCCCTCGTTGTAGCGGCGGCCGATCAGCACGCGGCCGGTGAACTCGTCGACGATCAGGACCTCGCCGTCGCGGACGATGTAGTCCTTGTCGCGCTGGAACAGTTCCTTGACCTTGACCGCGTTGTTGAGGTAACTGACCAGCGGCGAGTTCGCGGCCTCGTAGAGGTTCTCGATGCCGAGCTGGTCCTCGACGAATTCGACGCCGACCTCGAGCACGCCGATGGTGCGCTTGCGCAGATCCACCTCGTAGTGGACGTCCTTCTCCATCAGCGGGGCGATCCGCGCGAACTCCACGTACCAGTTGGACGCACCGTCGGCGGGGCCGGAGATGATCAGCGGGGTGCGGGCCTCGTCGATCAGGATGGAGTCGACCTCGTCGACGATTCCGTAGTTGTGTCCGCGCTGCACCATGTCCTCGACCGAATGCGCCATGTTGTCGCGCAGGTAGTCGAAGCCGAACTCGTTGTTGGTGCCGTAGGTGATGTCGGCGGCGTAGGCGGCGCGACGCTCGTCGGGGGTCATCTGCGCCAGGATGACGCCGACGTCGAGACCGAGGAACCGGTGCACGCGGCCCATCCACTCGCTATCGCGTTTGGCCAGGTAGTCGTTGACGGTGATGACGTGCACGCCCTTGCCGGAGAGCGCGTTGAGATACGCGGGCAGAACGCAGGTCAGCGTCTTGCCCTCGCCGGTCTTCATCTCGGCGACGTTGCCGAAGTGCAGGGCGGCGCCGCCCATCAACTGCACGTCGAACGGCCGCTGGTCGAGCACCCGCCAGGCCGCTTCGCGGGCCACGGCGAACGCCTCGGGCAGCAGGTCGTCGAGGCTTTCGCCGGCTTCGTAACGCTTCTTGAACTCGTCGGTCTTGGCGCGCAGCTCGGCGTCGGACAGCTTCTCGATGTCGTCGGACAGGCCGTTCACATGGTCCGCGATCCTCTTGAGGCGCTTGACCATGCGGCCTTCACCGAGACGGAGCAACTTCGACAGCACGCTAACTTCCCCTGTGGGCTCGATGGAACTCGTGGATTGTCAAAGTTCCATGGTAGGTGACCGACCTAACCGGCCTGCGTAAGCAGGCCGGATGGTCGGCCCGGACGAGCCCCGCCGGAACTAGGCCAGCCGAATCAAGCCGTAGTCGTAGGCGTGGCGTCGGTACACGACGGTCGGCTTGTCGCTCTGCTTGTCGTGGAACAGGAAGAAGTCGTGTCCCACCAGTTCCATCTCGTACAGGGCGTCGTCGACGGTCATCGGCTTGGCCTCGTGCTCCTTGGTGCGCACGATCCGGCCTGGTTCGTGATCGTCGGCCAAACCGTCGGCGACCGTCGCGACCTGTTCGCGTGCTGGAGCCTGAGGTGGGAGGGCGACGGCGGTGGCCTCGGCCAGTGATACCGGCGTCTTGTCGCCGTAGTGGATCTTGCGACGGTCCTTGCTACGACGGAGCCGGTTCTCGAGTTTGCAGACCGCCGACTCAAGCGCGGCGTAGAAACTGTCGGCGCAGGCTTCGCCGCGGACGACTGGACCCCGTCCGCGGGCAGTGACCTCGACGTGTTGGCAGTTCTTGCGTTGACGCCGGTTCTTCTCGTGATCGAGCTCGACGTCGAAGAGGTAGATGGTGCGATCGAAGCGCTCGAGGCGCGACAGCTTTTCGGAGACGTATGTGCGGAAGTGATCGGGGATCTCGACGTTTCGGCCCTTGACGACGACCTCGGCGCGAAGCGCGACTACGGGTTCGTCATCGACCGCGACCATCGTCGAATGGTCGGTGTCCACGGATTGGGTTGACATACTTGGCAACTCGTTTCTCTTCGGCTTGCCTCTTTCAAGCACGCAAAGTGCTTGCTTGGCTTTTCATGGAAACGCGCCGAAGGGGCCTGAATCCCGCCGACCATCGGCGCAAGGTGTCGAAAACTCACCTCCTACCGCTGTCAGGCGTAGTGGCGCCGCTTGTCGCCGGCGCCGCCGTGAGGCACTCACGGGTGGTAGGCCCCGACGGTAGTCCGTGTTCACCTACCAGTGCCACTAAATTCGCACACCTGTTTTGAAGTCTTCACGTTGGTTTGACCTCGCAGTAATTGCCACACCCGTCGACGGTGCGCCCTCAGGCGTGCGCGACGGTCAGCACGGCCGTGACCCTGGCGCCGGCAGTTTGCAGGACCCTCACCGACTCATCCGCGGTAGCACCGGTGGTGACGACGTCGTCGACCAACAGCACGTCGCCCCCGACCGGCTTTCGCAGCACGATCCGCCCTGCGATGTTGTGCTGTCGGTCGCTTGCCGAGAGGCCAACCGAGTCGCGGGTGAACGCCCGCATCCGCAGCGCCTGCGAGACCGTCGTGCCAGGCGATCCTGCGGCCAACGCCATCCGGGTGACCGGGTCTCCGCCGCGGCGCCGGGCGGCCGACCGGCGAGTGGGGGCGGGCACCAGCGTCAGTGGTTCGTCGACGATGCCCCACGCCAGCAGATGGGTCAGCCCGACGTGCAGTGCCGCGGACAGCGGGGCGACGAGGTCGGTGCGGCCACGTTCCTTGACGGCGACGATCGCCTCGCGGCGGACACCGGCGTAGCGGCCAAGGGAGAAGACGGGGACGCCGGGGTCGAGCCGCGGCGTCACCAGGATCGGTTCGTCGGCCCTGACGGTCAGCGCACCTGCGCAGGAGTCGCACCAGCGGGTCGACGGCGCACCGCAGCCGCCGCACTCCACGGGCAGCACGAGGTCGAGCAGCACCCCCGCAGTGTGTCGTCGCGGTCTGACAGATAGCTGGGACCG
The DNA here is from genome assembly GCF_014202335.1 of Mycobacterium sp. AZCC_0083. Taxonomy (GTDB): domain Bacteria; phylum Actinomycetota; class Actinomycetes; order Mycobacteriales; family Mycobacteriaceae; genus Mycobacterium. The sequence goes on from NZ_JACHGP010000012.1 coordinate 172,514, forward strand.
CCTGGCCACCTTGTTTGCCAGCTAGTGAACGCCGACCGCCTCGAGTCGATTGGCCCGTATTCGCCGGGCGAGCTAGCGGGTTTCGGCTGAACAGCTCCTGTGCGCAACCAAGAGGGTGCTCAGAGCCCTCCCCATTTCCCGCTGAATTCGATCTTTCACGTGCCGATTCGACGACATCGCGCCGCTTCCGGCTACCGATCTGCCGCAGTGGCATCGTCGATGTATGCTTTGCTGCAGCCTACAACTTGGAGAGTGGACGTGAGTGTGGACACCGGGAGCGAAGCCAAGATCTCCTACACGGGTTTGGATGAGCTTTGGCAGGCCTATGACCAGCTGGTGCTGGACCTAGCGAAGCGTGAAGGTGCTACCACCGTGGCAGAGCTCGGAGGCGGTGCCAATCCGATCGTTGGTGATGCGGACAAGTGGGGTTTCATTCAGCACCGCGTCGTCCTCGACATCTCGGCCGACGAGCTCGCGAAGGCCGACGGTGACGTAGAGACGCGCGTGGCCGATCTCTGCCAGCCGATCCCGGGTGAAGAGGGCTCCTACGACCTGGTGTTCTCGAAGATGCTGTGCGAGCACCTACCCAACGCTCGCGTCTTTCACGAGAACTGCTTCAAACTCCTCCGGCCAGGAGGATTGTCGGTGCACTTCTTCCCGACGCTCTACACCCTGCCCTTCGTGATCAACCGGCTCGTCCCCGAGGATCTGACTCGGTCGATACTCCGCAAGGTCCAGCCCGGTCGGCTCGAAGACCCGAAGCACCAGAAGTTTCCTGCGTACTACCGTTGGTGCACCGGCCCCACCCGGCGGGCCATCAAGCGCTACGAGAGCGCGGGATTCGAAGTCGAGCGGTGGGACGCAGCCTTCGGACACCTTTACTACCAACGGATTCCGCTACTGAATTCGTTGGAGCGCGCCAAGACCAACTTCCTGCTCGAGCATCCGGTGCGCCCACTCACCAGCTTCGCGACGGTCATCCTGCGCAAGCCGGCCTAAGCGCGGCCAGCGTCAGTCGCAGTCACCTTGGGCGAACGCCTTCGCCAGAGCGAAGTACTGGTAGGCGTAGACGAACTCCCAATGCGCCGCTGAGAAGTCGTACTTGCGCGGGACCGCCTCCATCACCACATTGCTGGGATCAGGCGAAAAGCACTGCCGGAAAACCAATCTGGCACGTGGGATGTGGTACTTCCACGACACGACGATGATCTTGCGCCAGGATCGCTCGGTGGCAAGACGGTGCATCATCTCCGCCTCACCGCGGGTCGTCAACGACAGCGGGCGTTCACACAGAACCTCGATGCCGCCGGTCGCCTCGGTGCACACCCGCTGCATGACGGGGTCCGAGGCGCCGTAGGGGTTGGACAACACCACCGTTGGCGCCCACCCATAGCGGGCCAAGCTGATCCCGTATTCCTCCCGCCCGTCGTGTTCGCCACCGAGCACCACGACGGCGTCCGCCCGCTGCAACGGGTCCGCCGACGCATTGGTGAACACGAAATACCCACTGATCCCGATCAGCAGCATGAGCGCAACGACCACCGCGACTGCCACCAGGATCGCCTGACGAACGTTAGCCAGCCGCTTACTCCGCCAGCTCGTCGGCGCGCGTGAGTTCAATGTTTCGACCCTAGTCCCCCGCATCAGCTCCCGCTGCCTGCCGGTTCGTCATGCCGGTCTGATTCGTCATCGACCGAGGAGTGCGGACTGGCACCGAGCGCGGTGCGGGGTTGCGCGCCAGCGCGTTTACGGTGCGGACCCACGGCGCCCTGCCCTCCCAAATCGGCGCCTCCAAATCGCGGCGTCCATCGCGATCGCCACCAGCACGACCCGTCAGAACTGTCGAAGTAAGCTCAGATGCTGCTGCGGCGAGCGACGGAACATCGTTCGCTCGCGCGGTCCTCAGCGCTACCAAATACAATAGCTGGCAGTCGTAGCGACGGCACCACGCCGCAGTCGCGCCGATTATTGCATTCAGCGAAGTCAATGCGAGGATGGAAGCCGTGACACTTGGTATGAGCTCGCGGGCCGAGAAGGTTGCTGGCATCGCTATCGTCGTGCTTTGCCCCGTCGTCGCAGTTCTGGCAGTCGCGGGTGGGCTGATCGCGAAGCTCGCCCTGGCGGGGGTGCTCGCGCTGATCGTCAGCTTCTACATCGGCCTGCGCCATCCCCTGTGGCTGTTCTGGGGTTTGGCCTTCGTACTGGGAGCGCTGCCGTTCGGATACTTCCCCGGCGTGCACGTCCCGCTGTATTTGCCGTTCGCTGCGGGGATGGTGCTCGCCGCGGTCGTGCACGCGGGCGGCCAGGCGATCGCTCAGCCGTCCGAGCGGCGGCCCCTTCATCCGCTGGAAAAGGCCGTGGTGTTGCTGATCCTCGCGTCGGCGCTGTCACTGGTCTTCACTGGCGGCAGCATCGTCGACGTGACGGTGTTCGTCAGGTGGATCATCGCGACGCTGGTGATGATCGCGTTGCTGCGCCTGTCTCGAGAGAATCTGGCACGTTTCGGGCGCATCTACGTCTATGCCGCGACGCTCAACGCACTCTTCGGCATCGCGATCGTGCTGGCGGACCCGCAGCACAGGTTCATCAAGATTCTCGCCATCTTCGACTACGACCGTGAGGCCACTGCCCGGTTCGTGTTCACCGATGAGGGGCAGAGCAGGTTCACCCGACTCGGTGGAACATGGGTCGACCCGAACATGGCTGGAATCGGATTGGTGCCCGCGCTGGTGATGGGAATCGTCCTGCTCAAGGGCCGGATGCGGATCGCCGTGACGGCCATCGTCTCCGTCGCCATCGTCCTGACGCTGAGCCGAGCGGCGATCTTCAGCGTGCTGGCGGGCGTCGTCCTCGTACTGCTCTTCCACGCCATGCGTTCTCGCCATCGCCTGGCCATACTGGGAACGATCGCCTTCGGCAGCGTGTGCGCGCTACTGGTGCCCGCCATCCGCACCCGCATCCTTACCTCCTTCGGCAGCCAGGACCAGGGGGCCCTGGATCGCTGGGCATCGTTGGCCGCATGGCCGCACAACATGTCGGGCCACTGGCTCTTCGGGCTCGGCTGGGGCCGAAGGGAATTCGTCGACGGTAGCTTTGCCTTCAACTTGAACTTCGTCTCCAATGCCCCATTGATCGCCGCCTATCGCGCAGGGATGATTGCCGGCTTGATCTTCGTCGCGGTGCTGGTCATCGGCTGCATCATGAGTTATCGGGCGTTGCGTTCCGATTCCCTGCCAGCTGCTCTATACGGTGGCGTCTTCATCGGATTCTGTGTCGTGGCACTGCAACTCGACCACCCCGTCGTGGACATCCCCCAGATGACGGCGGCGTTCGGGATCCTGTTGACCTTCCTGGTCTACGTGGATCGATCACGTGAAAAGCCCGATCCGCTACAGCCCGTGCTGGCGGATACCGGCCAGATGGCGTCCGGCCCCGCGTACCGGTACGCGTTGCACTAACGAGAGTTACGCCTTGGCCTTTCGGCGGTAGATCGCCGTCGCATAGATGGTCAGGAGTATCGCGTCGGTGATGACGGTGGCAATCGCAGCGCCGACGGCGCCGAAGACGGCCAACGCGGCGACCAGGCCTAGCTTGACCGGCACCAGCCCAAGGTTGGCGACCAGCCGGACCACGTCACGCCGCTGCGCGTAGAGGATCACCTGCAGAATCGAACTGATCGTGCGCATGGCGCAGAACACGGCCATCAGCAGCATGGCGACGGCGAGTTCGGTTGGCGCGGGCGAGATCAGCAGCACGATTCCGGTGATGAGCACCAGCAGGCCGGTGCCGCCACCGATGAGCAGCGTGCTGCGCAGCGGTGGGCCAGTGGACAGATCACCGCCGCTGGCCCGCAGCGGTTCGTGGTAGGTCATCCCGAATGCCTGGCCGACCGCGGCGAGTCCAACGGTGACGGTGACGGTGAGCGTGTAGTAGCCGACGGTGGTGTGGTTGGTGAGAAATCCCAGGAGCAGGACGTCGCCCTGAAGGTAGAGGCACATGCCGAGCATTTCGCCGGTGAGTGCTGCGATCAGTTTTGGCGACCCGGGTATTCCGGGGCGGTGCCCGAAGATTCGCACGGCGCCGATCGCGAAGATCACCACGTATTGCGAGCAATAGAGCATGGTCGCGATGGTCAGCGTTGGATGGGCCGTGCCGAACATGTACGCGCATGCGAGGGCGACGCTGACCGTCTGCCGGATCGTGCCGACGCGCCAGTAGAGCTGGGGATGGCCGTCGCGCACGGACTGGCTCAGCCATGCGTTGCAAGCCATTTCACCGCCGGCGACGACCAGCCCGAACCAGGCGATGTAGTGCACCCCGGTGAGGGCGACGCCGGTTGCCGACAACGCCGCACCGAGCAGGTATCGCGTGGTGCGCTCGGCGAGGAAGCGCTCTTCGGACTCGCGCATCGCGCGGATCTGGAACGAGTTGTCCAGCGGAGGGCCGACCACCGCCGACAGCGCGAAGCCCATGCCGTACAGGCCGTAGTTGGCGACTCCGAGACGCGCAACGAGCGCCAGCGTCCACAGCATGCCGACGCCGCGGCCGCCGTACATCCACAGCACGGCCATCAGCGTCTTGACGTTGTTGGTCGGTGCGCCTTTCGACGCGGTCGATTCGGACACTATTCGGCTATCGGTCCCACATCAGAAGAAGAGCGGTCGGTAGTGGGCGCTGTACTGCAGAGCGTCGGGGTTCCGCTTCGCGATGACCTTTGCAGGCACGCCGCCCACTACTTCGAGTTCACCGACGTCCTTGTTCACCAATGACTGCGCAGCCACCACCGCACCGCGGTGGATGAACGAAGGCAGGATCATCGCGCGACTGGCGATCCAGACGTAGTCCTCGATGACCGTCGGATTCGGGATGATCGTGAAGTCCGGGTGGTTGATGTCGTGGCCACCGCCGAGCATGTGGGTGTCGCTGGCGATCGTGACGTTGTCGCCGATCCAGAGCCCGGCACGCGAGTCCAGGAAACACCGGAAACCAATGGTGGTGTCTCGTCCGATCGTCAGGAACTCCGCATCGAAGACCGTGGTACCGCGAAAGATCGTCGAGCCCTTGCCGATCGTGGCTCCGAGAAAACGCAGGAACCCTTGCCGGATCGTGTGCGATGGAATGTAGGTGACGACCGTGTTGAACGCGACCATTCCGAGGTAGTTGCGCAGCTGGCGGAGGAACGTCATCCCCTCCAGCTTCATCTCCACTACCCGGTTGTCGGAATCCAGCACGTATTCCAGATTCGGCATCTTGAGATCCGGGGCGGCCGCGAGCTTCCTCGCGACGTCAGCGGGATCAGCGGCGGCGGGTTCGGGGTACACGTGTCTCGTTCCTCTCGTCGATCCGGATAAACCATAGCGGTAATTGACGTCATGCAACCACCCGGTGGTCGCGAGTCGAGGATTGCTCTGACCTGGCCGTGCCGCCCACCACGCTGAGCTGCCGGTCCGATGTGGCAACGTCGTTCTAGTCGCTAACCAGATGGGCCTCGCCGCCGGTAACGCGGCGATTGACGCGCTTCTGGCCCCTGCGCTGGCAAACCGCTTCCGATCGGCGCAAGAACACCCGCAGTCGGTGTCGAGACGTTTGCGCGTTTCAGCTACGGCGCGGGAGCGAGACGCAGCCCTTCGATGATCACAGTCGACACGAGGTCGGCCTGCTGCTCGATGGCAGCCGGGTCGTTCGAGGGCGCGGCATCCAGCAGCGTCCCCAGTGACGTGAGGCTGAACGGCGCGGCGCCCCCATGGGTCACCAGGAAGAAGAAGGCACGATGGGAGATCGGCCGGATCGTGCCGTCCTCGGCGAGGTGGTTCAGCAGCCGAACGATCGGGCGCTGCGACGGCTCGACATAGGTCTCGTAGATGTACCGCAGCCGCTCGGTGTCCTGGTGACCTTCATTGTTCATCAGCGAGAGGAGCTCGGGGTGGGCGGCGGAGTAGATGAGGAACTGCCGGATCGACAGGCGCAACTGCTCGAGAGGTTCGCTGATGGTGGGGTCGAACACGGCGTGCAGTTCGTTGACCAGGCCACCGAACCCATAATCGACTGCGGCCCGCCACAAGTCTTCCTTGGTGCCGAATCGCTGATAGATCAGGTTGTGACTGACTCCGAGTTCGCGGTTGATGGTCCGTAGCGACGCCCCGTCATAGCCCAGGGTCGCGAACTGCTTGAGCGCGACGGCGAGGATCACGTCGACGGACAGGCTGTCGGCGGCCTTGGGGCGTCCGCGCGGCCGCTCCTTCGCCTGGGTCTTCGCCATCACGCGATTCTTCCACAACGGTTCACCATATTTATATTGTCAATTATCCATTATTTGACGTAGACTTGCCGAACGCCCCCGTCCATGCAGTTCGACGATGCCGTTCCACTCCCAAACTCAGTGCCTGCCTAGGAGTTTCACAGTGTCGTTACACCGGCTTTCGTCAGTCACGATCGGTGTCCCAGACGTCGCGGCTGCCGCTGGTCGACGCGGGCAGGCACCCCGAAGCCCAAACGTTTGATCGACGAGGCAGCACACGTCGGCATGCCGCTACATCACTTCATCGTCGAAGACCCGCACTGTCGCTCGCTCTACCAGAACCGGCTGGTGCTGGTCCGGCCCGACCTGCACATCGCCTGGAGTGGCAACACAGTCAGCGACGCCGAGGCAATCATCGGGCGAGTACGAGGCGTCTCAGCCCGATAGCACCGGCACCGTGCCGGGATTCATCAGGGGCCGGACCTCTGCCCACGCCGGGTCGTCCTCGGCCGCCGACCCCGAAAGCTGAAGCACACCACGCTGATCGGCGACGTACACCGTCGACGGGTTGGCGGCCACTGCCGTCACCGGAGCCAGCAGGTTGCGGCTCGGGCCATCGGAGTTGACGCCGTCGAGGTTGACGTAGGACACCGGATGCTGGGGATCGGTTCTGCTGACCACGATGTCGTCGCCGGTGCGCCAGGACAACGACACCGCGGTGTCGCCAAGCCCGAAGCCAAGGCGCCGCGGATAGGTCAGTGCATACTGCCCGCCCTGCGTCTGCTCCACACCGGCCAAGACGACCTGGCCCTCGATCACCATCGCGGCGCGTGTCCCGTCCCGCGACAGCTGAAGTTCGTTGACCGGCCCTGGGAAACGCGTCGATACGGCGGTGGCGTCGATGGGAATTCGCGCGGGCTGCCCGGACGCCGCCTCTTGGATGACCCGCACCACGTTGTTGCCGTCGACGACGACCCAGATCGCGTCGTCGAGCGACCAGGTGGGCCGCGACAACGTGCGCCCGTCCAGTGCCTGCGACGCATCGCCGCTCACCGGGCCGACCCACAGCGACGACGCCATGTCGGGCGCGCCGGGCCGCAGCGTCACCACCGACGCCGCCTCCTGACCGCTGCGCGACAACGCCGCCGCGGTCTGGTTGGGGATCTGCCCGAACGAACCGGGCAGGCGCGGCGCCTTCTGGCCGTCCATCGACACCATCGATCCACCCACCAGGGCGTGCAATCCGGCTGCGGCGCCCGGGTCGGCGCCCGGGTCGGTGGCTGCCACGTCGGAGGTGCTCCACCCCTCGGCGAACCGGTCGTCGAGCGCGGCGCCGTCGGCGTTGATCACGTACGGGCCGTTGATGCCCGCCCGCGACAGGGTCCAGATGATTTGGGCGGCAAGCAATTGCCTGCTGTGCGGGTCGGTGGTCGACAGGTTCTCCAGGTCGATGCGGGCGCCGCCGTATCCGCGGCCCACTCCGGTCTTTCCCCCGTCGGATCGCGTGACCGGACCGCGCAGGCGCAGCGGCGGGCCGAGGAGGTTGCGGACCGTCTTGTCCATCTCGGGGCGAGGGCCCGAGACCAGTTTGGTGGTCAGTTCGGTGGCCAGCAGGTCGGGATCGGAGACTGCGACGTAGCGCGGGTCGGGCACGACGGTCTTGCCGGTGGGGTCGACGAAGTACAGGGTGTTGCGCTTGTAGGTCTGCTGGAACTGTTGCCAGTCGAGGAAGACCCCGTTGGGCAGCCGGTCGATGCGCCACCCGCCTGCGGTCTTGACGAGCTCGATCGAACCGGGATCGGGCAAGGCTCCCTCACCCGTCTCGAACACGCCCATGTCGGAAAGCGAGCCCAGGATGTCGGCCCGCATGTTCACCGAAACCCGCTGCGGACCACGTGTTTCCACGAACACCACGCGGTCGATCAGCAGCGCGCTGCCCGCGTCGTCCCAGGAACTCGACGCCGATTCGGTGAGGAACTGCCGCGCGGCGAGGTGCCGGTTTGCGGGATCGGCCGTGGCCTTGAGGAATTCGCGCAGCAGCACGTCGGGATCCATGGCAGGTGTCGGAGTTGGCAGGCTGGGCGGAGCAGGCCGGTCCACGGTGCCGATGGCCTGCGGTGCCGACGAACTCGGCACGCCGGCACACCCCGCCACGGTGAAGACCAACAGCAGCAGCGACACCACCGCCAGGACGCGTCTCACGCCCGATCCCCCGCCGGTTCACGATTCTGCGGCGCGCGGCGCGGCGGCCGGTCCGGCCCAATGGGCTTGAGGGGCAACGGACTGGTCGTCACCTTGTGGCCACGCACCAGCGGAAGGGTGAGCCGGAAGGACGCGCCCTTGCCCGGCTCACCCCAAGCCTCCAGCCGACCCTGGTGCAGCCGGGCGTCCTCGATGCTGATCGCCAGGCCGAGACCGGTGCCGCCGGAGCGCCGCACGCGCGACGGGTCGGACCGCCAGAACCGGCTGAAGACGAGCTTCTCTTCACCGGGACGCAGACCGACGCCGTAGTCGCGCACCGTGACCGCGACGGTGTCCTCGTCGGCCACCATCCGGATCCGCACCGGTTTGCCCTCGGCGTGGTCGATGGCGTTGGCGATGAGGTTGCGCAGAATCCGTTCCACCCGACGCTGATCGACCTCGGCGATCACCTCCGTCGCAGGCATGTCGACGATCAAGTCCACTGCGGCGTCGTTCGCGAGATGACCGACGTTGTCGAGTGCACTCTCCACCACGGTCCGCAGATCCTCCGACTCGACCGACAATTCGGCGACGCCTGCGTCGTGGCGGGAGATCTCCAGCAGGTCGTTGAGCAGCGTCTCGAACCGGTCCAGTTCGCTGACCATCAACTCGGTGGACCGCCGCAGTGCAGGCTCGAGGTCCTCGCTGTGGTCATAGATCAGGTCGGCGGCCATCCGGACCGTCGTCAATGGGGTGCGCAGCTCGTGGCTGACGTCGGAAGTGAAGCGGCGCTGCAGATTTCCGAACTCCTCGAGTTGGGTGATCTGCCGCGACAAGCTCTCGGCCATGTCGTTGAACGACACCGCAAGGCGCGCCATGTCGTCCTCGCCGCGCACCGGCATCCGCTCGGTGAGGTGGCCTTCGGCGAACCGTTCGGCGATCCGCGACGCCGACCGCACCGGGAGCACGATCTGGCGTGCCACCAACAGGGCGATGGCGGCCAGCAGGCCGAGCAACACCAAACCGCCGGTGAGGATGGTGCCGCGCATCAGCGCGATGGTGCTCTGCTCGTTGTGCAACGGGAAGATCAGGTACAGCTCGAGGTTGGTCACCGACGACGACGTCGGGCTGCCGACGATCAGCGCGGGCCCGGAGAAGCCGTCGGTCCGCACCGTCGCGTACTGGTAACTGACCTGCCCGGCCTTGACGAAGTCCCGCAAGGTGTTGGGCACCTGGTCGACGGGGCCCGCCGCGGTCGCGGCCCGCGGGCCGTCGCCAGGTACCACCAGCACGGCGTCGAATGCGCCTGCCAGCCCGGCACCGGAATCCGCCTTGCGGTCGATCAGGGTGTTGCGGGCCAACTGCAGACTGCTGTCCAGCGAGCGGGTCTCCTCACCGCCGACGATCCCGCTCACCGTGTTGCGGGCACGCTCGATCTCCTCGGTCGCCGCACGGACCTTGACCTCGAGCGTGCGGTCGGTGATCTGACTCGTCAGCACGAAGCCCAGGACGAGGATCACGGCCATGGACAGCCCGAGGGTCAACGTCACGACGCGCAGTTGCAGTGATCGACGCCATGCGAAGCCCAGCGCTCGACCCAACGCTCCGAGCCCGCGCAACATCGGCGCTGAGCGGCTGCGGATGCGCCGTCTCGAGCTCCAGATCACGGAGGTCCGGCCTTGTATCCCACTCCTCGAACGGTGAGCACCACCTGCGGGTTCTCCGGATCCTTCTCAACCTTGGCCCGCAGCCGCTGGACGTGCACATTCACCAAACGGGTGTCGGCTGGGTGTCGGTATCCCCAGACCTGTTCGAGCAGCACATCCCGAGTAAACACCTGCCGCGGTTTGCGCGCCAACGCCACCAAGAGGTCGAACTCCAGCGGCGTCAGCGAGATCTGCTCGTCCATCCGGGTGACCTTGTGGGCGGGCACGTCGATGTCGATGTCGGCGATCGAGAGCATCTCGGCGGGGCCGTCGTCGTTGCGACGCAGTCGTGCCCGCACCCGCGCGATGAGCTCCTTCTGCTTGAACGGCTTCATGACGTAGTCGTCGGCGCCCGATTCCAGACCCAACACGACGTCAACGGTGTCCGTCTTGGCGGTCAGCATGACGATGGGCACACCCGAGTCGGCGCGCAGCACGCGGCAGACGTCGATGCCATTCATGCCGGGCAACATCAGATCCAACAGCACCAGGTCGGGCCGCAGTTCGCGGACCGCGGTCAGGGCCTGGGTGCCGTCACCGATGACTGCGGTGTCGAAACCTTCCCCACGCAGCACGATCGTCAGCATCTCGGCGAGCGATGGGTCGTCATCGACGACTAGGATCCTTTGCCTCATGGTGTCCATGGTGTCACCGAATCGCGATAAACCCGGGATACCACACCGGGTGTTTTGCCCGCTGTGCCCAGTTCAGGGGGCCAGCGTCGACGCGAGATCGGCCGCGTCGACGTCCGGCCCGGCCACCACCCAGCGTCCACCCCACTGCGCAGCGGCCAAAGCGGCGTACGCCTCGTTGGTGCGGCGCTGGAGACCGTCGTCGCGTTCGTAGGCGTCGCGCGCCCGCTCGGCGTCGGCCTCGGCGCGACGCTGCGCACGTTGCGCGGCGAGTTCGGTCGGCACCGCCAGCAGCACCTGCCAGTCCGGGGCGGGGTTGCCAAGGCGGTCGAACTCCAGCTCGCGCACCCACGCCACGACCTCGCCGTCGACGCTCTGATGCAGCCTTGCGGCGCTGTAGGCGGCGTTGGACGCGACGTAGCGGTCGAGGATGACGACGTCGTGGTCGGCGCTGCGGCTCGCGATCTCGGCGTGCGCACCGGCGCGGTCCAACGCGAACAGCACTGCCATGGCGTACACCGACGACGACAGGTCGCCGTGGCCGCCGTGCAACGCCTCGGCGGCCAGGTCCGCGTGCACCGAGGCGCCGTACCGGGGGAAGGCAAGGGTGGCGACCGACTTGCCCGCGGATTCGAACGCCGAGCGCAGACCCTGCGTCAAGGTGTGCTTGCCCGCGCCGTCGACGCCCTCGATCGCAATGAGCACGAGCCGCAGCGTAACTGGTGCGTCCAGCCCCCCTCGAGCGCCGATAGGCTTTTGTGAGCTGTCCGTCTAGTGGCTGGAGGTCTGTCCGGTGGGACAGTCGGTTGAAGTCGTCGTATCGGAGTTGCACTCCGCATCCGCCCGTCTGGAGGGCGCCGCACAACGTCTGAAGGACGGGTTGGCGAGCGTCGACGACGAGACCACGCAGTTGCTGGGCTCCGGATGGAAGGGCGGGGCCGCGTCGGCCTACGGCCCGGCGTGGGAGGGCTGGCACAAGGGCGCAGACCAGGTCGTTCAGGCCTTGCAGCGGATGTCGGAGCTGTTGACGTTCGCAGGCAAGGAGTACGCCAAGACCGACGAGGCGGGCGCCGACGCACTCGGCTCGACGGTTCAGAGTTCGGGCGGGGCGACGGGCAGTGGTGGCAGCGTCGCTTCGGGTGGCCAGGGCGCTCCCGACATGGGGTTGGGCAGCGGTACCGGCGGCGGGAGCGCGGGCGGACAGTCCGCAGGTGCCGGGCAACAGGCGATGTCGTCGGTTTCGCAGCTCGGTCAAGCGGCCGCCGGGATGGCACAGCAGTCCGCGCAAGCGGTGACCGGGCTTGCCCAGCAGGCCGCGCAGCTGGCGATGGGGCTCGCTCAGCAGGCCGGGCAGGCGCACCCAGACAAGGGTGACGAAGCCGAGAAGGACGAGAAGCGCGAGGGCTCCGAGGAACATCGCGACGAGTCCGAGAAGCGTGACGGCGAACGGGACGGGGCCGCAGCACCTTCCGGTGAACAGTCGGTAGGAACCGCGCCGGTCGATCGCGGTGAAACGACACCACCGCCGAGCGACCAGGCAATCAAGAGGACGCGATGAGTGAACTGGTGGTCGATTTCGCTCAAATGCTGGCGGCCATCGATCGCATGCAGAAGTTCGAAAAGGACGTCACGGAGGTCCTCTCCGACGTTGACCACGCCATGGCCACATTGCGGGCGACGTGGCACGGGGACGCGTCAGACCAACAGGCGCAGGCGCAGCAGCAGTGGGATACGGGCGCCGAGCAGATGAAGACGTCACTCGACCAGTTGAAGAAGATCGCGCAGGCAGCGGAGAAGAACTACACGGACGCGGTCAAGAAGAACGGGGAGATGTGGGGGCAGTAACCGCGGATGGCCGGATCGAGGTCGATCCCGAGGTTCTGCTGCGGGCGGGCCAGAAGATGAGTTCGATCGGCGCGCAGCTTGACGCGCTGTCCGGTGCCCTCGGCGCGGCGTTGGGCAGTGGAATCGCTTCGGGCTGGGATCCAGCTGGGGCCCACTTCGGGTTGACCTACGGGGACGAGGCGCAGGCGTTCGCCAACACACTGGCCGAGGCGGCCAATCGCTTCAAGGGCACCGGCCGCTGCTTGGAGGCGACGGGCTACAACTACAAGAACGCCGACGCCGCGTCGACCATCGGCGGAGGCGGACCCAAGGGCTCCGTCGGTCCTGAGCCCAGTGAGACGAAGGCCGTGGACGCACCCACGGGGCCGAGCGGGGCGATCGTTCCCCCGCCGGCCAAGTGGGGTCTGATCCAAGGGTTGCTCAACGCGTTCCCGGGCATCGGGCCATTTGCGGGCGCGGTCATGACGTGGCCCACGGGCAATCCGTCTTTGATGCGTCTCACCGCAGCCCAATGGAAGAACTTCGCCACCGGGTTGTCTGCGTTCAACGACGACATACCGGCATTGAAAACCGCGCTGTCACAACAGCACATCCCCGAGCAGCGAAAAATCCAGGAGTGTCTCGGGGAGATCGGTGAGTACTTGCCGTCGCTGTCGGAACATGCGACGACCATCGCGACCAACACCGACGATTTCGCCAACGGAGTACAGAAGGCCCAAGACGCCATCCGCCGCCTCTTGGACCGGATTTCCCTCGACGGTCTATGGGACACGGTAACGGGGATCCTTACCGGCGAGGGTGACGACATCCTGCGCCAAGTCGCCAACGACGTCGGCACGGTCCTGGAGAACTTCCAGAACGAAGTCAAGGGAGTCGTCGGGCTACTCTCTGACCTCACCAAGGCCCTCGGTGAGTTGCTGGATGACTTCCAGAAGTGGGCACGGCCGGTTCTGATCGCCGCGTTCGGCGATGAACTGGGAAACACCCTCGCCGATGCCGTCATCGTCTACACCGACTTCCAGCTCGGTGTGGTCAATGGCCTGATTGGCACCGTGTCGGGTCTGGTGTTGCTGGCCGATGCCGACACTTGGAAGGGCATGGCCGAGATGGCCATGTCGGTGGCTGAAGATCCAACGAAGTTGGACGACGTGCTGCTGAACATGGGCAAGCAATTCATCGCCTACGACCAGTTGACCGGTGACCACCCAGGCAGGGGCGTCGGCGAGGCCGCGTTCAACATCGGCTCGCTCTTCGTCCCCGGCGGCGCGGCGACCAAGACGGGCTCGATTGCGAAGGGCCTGAGGTACGGCAGCAAGCTGCTCGAGGAGGGACGCCTCCCCCGAATCTCGGATCTGCCCGGTTTGGGCGGCGGCAAATCCCTTCCCAGCTTGGACAACCTGCCAGGGGCCGGGCCGGGCCACCCAGGGGTTCCGGAGTTCACGCCACCGCGAGTCCCCGACTCGCTCGTCAACCCTTCTACTCCGCACGCCCCCGAGGCACCGCACACCCCGCAGGGCCTCGGCGGCTCCGGCGGGCCACCCGGCGGGGGTCCGCCGGATCCTCCGGGTGGACGGCCCGTCGGTCCGCCCGACTCCGGGCCGGGTCGTGTCGACGGGCCCGCTCCGCAGTCGCCGTCGTCGGGTGCTGGTGAGCCGCCGCGTGTTTCGGAGCCGTCGGCCCCCAGCCCGACGCCTTCCGCTGGCGATGCGCCCGCACCTGCAACCCAGCACGCACCCGAATCACCAAGTCCTGCAAGCCCTCACGACACCGGCCAATCGCCATCGGAACCCGGGCCGTCTCCTGTCGATCACTCGTCGCCTGGGAATGGCATCACCGAGGCACGGGGTGACGGGAACTACGCGCCGAACGAGAGTCATCAGCCGGCTTCCGAGGGCTACGCCGGACGACCCGACGAAGGGCCGCACGCGCCGGCCGACCAGCAGCCTGCTCACACGCCTGCTGCCGAATCTCCCGGCGCGCACGAACGACCGTCTACGGATGGCGGCCAGCCGCGCGAACCATCGCACGCACCGGGTGACGCCGACGCCCGGCCTCATGAGCCGGCAGCAACGGCGCCCGCCCCGATGGCCGGAGGCGGTATGCCGATGGCGCCGCACGCCCCTGGCCCAGTTCACAGTCCGTCGGATGGTGGCCCGGCTAGGGCACAGACCCCAGAGCCCTCAGCACGTACGCCCGAATCCAAGGCGCCGCAAGGTGGTTCACCGGAGAGTCCGCGCACGCAGACGCCTGCCAGCGCCGGACCGGGTGCGGGAAACACGCCATCGGCACTGGTCGACCCACCCATGAAAGCCGCCCACGGCGCGCCGGGCGAACCAAGAGGTCACGGACCAGAGCCGTCCACTCCGCGACCGGCGAGCCACGGACCAAACGAACCGCAGGCACCCACGACACATGAGGCGCCTGTCGATTCGCCGTCTCAGAGCGCACCAGGATCCCCGGATTCAGGGGCGCCAGCGGATTTCGCAGAGTCCCATCCGCCCCTGCATCGGGACAATCCCCTTCCGGAGAAGCACATGCCTGCCCGTTTTGCACATGAAACCGACCCCAACCATCCACACAATCCGTTCCCTGGACAGAGTGTCGAGCGCTGGTCCCCGGAAAAACTCGAACAGCACCGTGTCGTCGTTGACGAACACGGACACATGCGCGATACCGACGGCACTCTCTTCGATACCACTGGCGCGACATCGCACTGGACGCCAGATGGTGGTCGGGCCATATTCATCATGGACCCGCATGGGAACATCTACGCATCTCTTGAACAAGAACGCGGCCGACTTCATCATTCAACTCTTTCAAGTGGAAATCCCGTGACCGGCGCCGGAGAACTATCCGTAGTCAATGGACGACTCGTCGAAGTAACGGGAAATTCCGGCCACTATATGCCAGGCCGTACCAATACCCAGAATATTCTTGATGAACTTGCTAGGCAGGGAATAGATATTCATTCGATTAACGTCGAATGGATCGCACCGGAAGGAACATGAGATGACCACAGAAGCGTGGCGAGGCGGGATAAATATGATCCTGTACGGGATGCTATTCAAAAAGGACCTCGATGAGGCCAATGCCGCGATCACTGCCGATGCCATCATCGAATATCGCTCTTTTGGTCAGGGGCCCAAATTTTTTCTGGATGCGATTCAGGGTGCACTTGTCACCAACACTCTCATCATGACTGATGAATGGGCAGAGCCCCCGCATGGCATGGACGAACTTCGACACTCCGAAGATGACATGCGCAGATTCCTAGCATTGATAGCCGAGAATTTGCGGAGGCGCCAACCATGGCCGCCTAAACCTGACACCGGGCGCTGAAGACCAAACCTTTGCCAGTAGGAAGGCGGTGACCATCACGATGTGGTGGCGCGGCACAGTCAGCCAGATACTCTATTGTTTGCAGTACGTCTCGATTCTGGATGGTCGAGCGGCATTCGA
This sequence comes from Mycobacterium sp. AZCC_0083, assembly GCF_014202335.1. Lineage (GTDB taxonomy): Bacteria > Actinomycetota > Actinomycetes > Mycobacteriales > Mycobacteriaceae > Mycobacterium. The sequence continues at coordinate 188,575 of NZ_JACHGP010000012.1, forward strand.
AATGTCTCGAGCGATCGTTGCGCATCGATGCCTCGAGAGCGGTCCGGAAGCCTATCTTGAGGCTATTGAGGCCGCACTTGCTCAAGGCGGATCCGTCCGCACAATCCCAACCCCGCATGCCGAAAACGACTTTCGATTGTTTTTATACGCGCTAGCCGCAGAACTGCGCAAAATTAATCCCTGGCCACCGCCACCTATAGTTGAACTGAAATTGGGCGACTGGGATCAACTGGTGGGAGTTACCCAGCCCATCGGCAGAATCGAGTTGCGACAGCTCGAAGTCAGTCAGCGCCTCGGATTCGAGTTCGGCGAAGCCCCGGGAACGCACCAACGTAGACTACTTCTCCATTTGGATTCCGGAATAGCCATAGGATTGTCGGCACCGCTCAACCTCAGCGACTCAGGAATCGTGGTGTTCGCCGGCGGCAATTTTGGAACATCACGCGTCGTCGAAGAGATTCACCGCGTTACCGCACTGGACCAAACTGATCTGACATTGTTCGCTCCGCCTAGCGACCGACCGGGCCTCGCGAAGCATCCGCTGCGGTCCCAACAACGAAGCCTCATGCCAGACCTAACATCTCAAGCGTCTGGCGTCGAACGGTGGTCACCTGATCAGCTAGCACGGCATCGCGCTGTGATCGACGAAGAGGGACGATTCAGAACAATTGATGGAGGCCGGTTGGACACCCGGATGGCAACGGCATCGTGGCGTCCGAATGCCGAGCTCGCTCTGTTCATCTTGGACCCGCACGGCAACTTCTATGTGTCCCTGCGACGGGTAGTCTCGCGAATCCACCATTCCACGCTGTCGGGAGGCGGCCCAGTAGCGGCCGCAGGCGAGCTCCGTGTTCGCGATGGGCACTTGTTGGGGCTCACCGACCACAGCGGCCACTACCCACCGACCCACTCGAGTAATCGGATTCTCATCGACGAACTACAGCATCAAGGAGTAACGACGGACGTGCTATTCGACTTCGCCGCATCGGAATAGCATGGATCGTGCGAATGCACCGACGATCGACAAAGCCTGACGTACGACTCTGACCGCTGGGCCGATTCGCGGCTGCCGATTGTGGAGGCTGCCGCGCCACCTTCTCCCCGGCCAAATGCGCCGAACGCCAAGTCCGTGTCACCGGCTCTCGGGTGGCACGTAGCCCGGCGTGAATCCCTTCTCTTGCACAACGAGATTCAGGGTGCCGAGGCTGAATTCCTCGATGTCGTCGAACGCGATGTCCGGCTTCAGATCGGTATGGAAGATGGGGTGCCCATCCACGTCGTACCCGCCATAGCCCTTGTCGCCGTACTCATCCACGTACTTCTCGATGCCCAGAGCGTTGACCACCTTGCGCGCATAGCCTTCGCCACCACCTGACCAGACCATGATGCGGGTGTTCTTCATACTCGACAGGGTGATCAACAGCGTTCGGATTCGCTCATTCGCGACGTAAGAATCGGTGATGGTGTTGTCACGAAGCGTTCCATCAATGTCGAAAGCGATGGTGATCGTCTTCATTGGATTGCAGCCCCCGGGTCGGTATCGCCTCAGCCATGGCCAGCCTGTTGCTTCAGGATCCTATCGGGTGAGAGCAAGTAGTCTGCGCACCAACACCACTCCTGCGAAGAGCCGCAGAGTTCTGATGTTGAGTATTTGCCGTTGTCGCAGAATCGATTTGGGCGTCCAGCCTGGAACCTCCAACATGGCCTCAAATTGGCGCAGAGCCCTCGTCGAGCGCGCGATATTCTCGAGTGATGACGGGGCTTCGGCGTGGACGATTCTGAACTCAGTAGGGCGGTCGTCGAGGCGATCGGTCATACCGCCATGCCCCATGTAGACGAACAGCGGCTCCTTGACATCTACGGACCTGGGCCTGGTGCACAAGTGGCCGCCGAGGTTGTCGCGCTCGTGCGGGAGGCGAATGCCATGCCGATCGAGTGGGGCGACATGACGTTGGTGCAGGGCGTGAACGACATCATGGCGCGGTTTCGCACACTGCATCCCGGTCTGACGGTGGATGCACTCCGCGAGATCGGCCGATGCGTCGGCTGGAACTGGCGCTGATCCGCCCGGAAATGGAAACCACGGAACAGGCGCCGGCATTTCTAGCGCAGATGTCGCCGATGGGACGAACTAGTGCTCCCTTCTGACATCGCCGATGTGCTCCGCGCTCGGATGCGCAAAGGACAAGGACTGTCGGTTCCCTACGCCCGCAAATGGGCGGTCGGCGGTTGCGAACCGATCCAAAGTTTGAGGAGTTACCCCTACGACGGCCTGCTGTTGCTCGGCACGGGTCTGTCGGAACTGCGTCACGCGGTGGTTGCTTACCCCGACGGGTTGGTCATCGACGGTGGCCTGGAAACGATATGGGTGGCGGCCAACCGGAGCATGCGTGGTGACGGACCTCCGGACGGCTACCTCGTCGGGACGGGTGGGGACCAAAACGCGCGATACGTCGGTGATACCGCAGAGATCGTGATCCAGATCGTGCGCGGAATGCCGGAAGCCGCGCCAGCACTACCGGCTGTGGCCGGCCTTCAAGTCGGGTTTCCCGGCCTGGAGAACACCACGAAAACCTACGTTGGAAGCTGGCAGTGGGGGGTGCATGGCGAAGCAACTGATGATGAGTTCGTGCGACGTGCCGCGAACGCGACACTGACTGCGATCGAAGCGAAGAAGGAGCGAGATGCCGGACACCGTGGCTGACGCAATCGCGCACCGCGCCGGGAATCACATACCGCGGCATGTCCGGCCCTCCGCCAAATGGGTCGTTCGCCGCCTCGGCTGTTCTTTCCACATCAACCGATCCGCGAATCGCCAGCGAGAACTTCACGGCGGAACGCGTTGCAGCATTAGTCACGATCAGGGGCCGATCCATCGCACCGCTGTCGCGTCACCCTGACGAGTTGGAAGTTGCAATCTCCCAGGAACACTCCTAATACCGGCTGGTTCGGTAGCTGTCGCAGAACTCACCAATCCAGTTGTGCTGCTTGCTGAAACAGGCTGGGTACCGGGATTGCCAGAGAACAGCGGGCAGTTGAAGCAGGCAGTTATCGAGCGAATCACCCAGGCACTGGGCGAGCCGCCCGCACCGATTCACTCCTCTGAGCGATTCACACCACCGCACCGCTAACTACGGCGGGTGGACCAGGCAGCGGTCGTCGCTGCAGATCACCACAGCCGCTCGCCGGTAATCGCGCCGACCATCGCGACGACGGGTACCGAGAGCAGCAGGAACGACGCCGCCACCCCCGGCACCGTCAACGCCCCGGCGACGGCCGTCAGCGCACCCAACACCACGGCGGCGAGCAACTGCAGGATCCTGACGGCGAGGATCTGTCGTTGCCGCAGAACGGATGTGAGCATCGGACCTGGCACATTGCGCAGCACCGGGATCGACATCGCCACCAGCAGTACCGCCCCCACACCGGCGACCACCCGCGGGATGACCGTCGCTCCGTCGTCACGCATGTTGTACGTCGCGACCACCGCGATCGTCACGATCAACACCAGCCACGCCGAGCGCCGCAGCACGCCGGTGAGCACCACCCCGACGTTCCGACGCACCACATCGCCGAACCTCGGGTCGAGCCGTTCGGCAACGACGAAGCCGCGGACTGCGCTCCATCGCCTGCGGCGCTGGTACTCGAGCGTCGCCAGGTTGTGAACGACGCTGGCGTCCATGGGATTCAGCTGCAGCGCATGCCGATAATCGGCCTCGGCCGCATCGACCTCACCGAGGGCGACCCGGATGTCGCCCCGGAGGTTAAAGGCATCGGCGTCGTTTGGGTTCAGCCGAAGCGCCTCGTTGATGGCCGTCATCGCCTCGACCGGGCGGCCCGCGTCAGAAAGCATGCGCGCGTAGGTGTGGTGGGCCAAATTACTCTGAGGATGCGCCGTTGCCGTCTGCCACGCCATCGTGAGCGCTTCGGGAATCCGGCCCTGCAGTTCGAGCGCATGACTGTAAACGCGCATCGCGTACTCGTCCTCCGGCGCAACCGAGAGCGCCGCGTGCGCGCTGCTCGCGGCCGCCACATAGTCGGACTGCCCCAGCTTCACGCGGGCGTAGACCGTCAGCAGACGCGGGTGGTTCGGGTGGGCGCCCAGCGCCGTCCCGACGACTGACTCGGCACCCCGGAAATCGCCTGCTGCCATGTAGCTTTCAGCGGCGCGGACGACCGCGTCGATATCGTCGAACGCCGCGATCATCGATACTGCGTGCGTCGGTGTTGATCTCGATCGTCCGACATTTCCCGAATCGGCCTCTCCATCTCGAACTCCCCCGGTTCGATCCTAAACCGGGCCAACACGGGTACCGGGCACGAATCGTGCGTAATTATCCAGGGAGCCCCACCGCCTCGCTCCGTTGTGAGCAGCTCACCGCAAACGCCGAAACTGCGGACAGATCGCACCTTTCGGCGTTGTGGCGATCTGCCCGCAGTCTCGATGCGGTGCTGGGTGGTCCTCAGTAGCGGTAGTGCTCGGGCTTGTACGGGCCGTCGACGTCGACGTTGATGTACTCGGCCTGCTCCTTGGTGAGCCGCGTCAGCGATCCACCGAGGGCCTCGACGTGGATCTTGGCGACCTTCTCGTCGAGGTGCTTGGCCAGGCGGTAGACCTCGTTGTCGTACTCGTCGTTCTTGGTCCACAGCTCGATCTGCGCGATCACCTGGTTGGAGAAGCTGTTGCTCATCACGAACGACGGGTGCCCGGTCGCGTTGCCGAGGTTCAGCAGACGCCCCTCGGACAACACGATGATGGAATGTCCGTCCTCGAAGACGAATTCGTCGACCTGCGGCTTGATGTTGATCCGACGAATCTTGGGATCCTTCTCCAAACGCGCCATCTCGATCTCGTCGTCGAAGTGCCCGATGTTGCCCAGGATCGCCTGGTGCTTCATCGCCTTCATGTGCTCGAGGGTGATGATGCCCTGGTTGCCGGTCGCGGTGATGACGATGTCGGCCCAGCCGATGGCCTGCTCGACCGTCTTGACCTCGAAACCGTCCATCAGCGCCTGCAGCGCGTTGATCGGATCGATCTCGGTCACCGCGACACGCGCACCCTGCGCCTTGAGCGCCTCGGCGCAGCCCTTGCCGACGTCGCCGTAGCCGCAGACCAGAGCGGCCTTGCCGCCGATCAGGACATCGGTGCCGCGGTTGATGCCGTCGATCAGCGAGTGCCGGGTGCCGTACTTGTTGTCGAACTTGCTCTTGGTCACCGAGTCGTTGACGTTGATCGCGGGGAACGCCAGCTCGCCGGCAGCGGCGAACTGGTAGAGCCGCAGCACACCGGTGGTGGTCTCTTCGGTGACGCCCTGGACGGACTCGGCGATCTTGGTCCACTTGGTCTTGTCGGTCTCGAAGCGCGCCCGGACCAGCGCCAGGAACACCTTCCACTCGTCGGAGTCGTCGTCCTCGGTGGGAGGCACGACGCCGGCCTTCTCGTACTGCGCGCCACGCAACACCAGCATGGTGGCGTCACCGCCATCGTCGAGGATCATGTTCGCCGGCTCACCCGGCCAGGTGAGCATCTGCTCGGCGGCCCACCAGTAGTCCTCGAGGCTTTCGCCCTTCCACGCGAACACCGGGACGCCCTTGGGCTCCTCGACTGTGCCGTGCGGGCCGACGACCGTCGCGGCGGCGGCGTGGTCCTGGGTGGAGAAGATGTTGCACGACGCCCAGCGCACCTCGGCACCGAGTGAAACGAGCGTCTCGATGAGCACCGCGGTCTGGATGGTCATGTGCAGCGACCCGGAGACGCGCGCGCCCTTGAGCGGCAGCACGTCGGCGTACTCGCGACGCAGCGTCATCAGACCTGGCATCTCGTGCTCGGCCAGCCGGATCTCCTTGCGGCCGAACTCGGCCAGCGACAGATCCGCAACCTTGAAGTCGATGCCGTTGCGGACATCCGCCTTCAGCTCAGTCATGTAGAGCCCCTATTCATTCGTAATTTGTTGCCCGTGAGCGCACAGGTTTGCGCCGGCGACACCCTCAGCCTGCGGGCTCGCGGGACAGGCGCTCAGGCGCTCTGACAGCTAGGGGGTATCCACAACACCGTAGCGTTCGGCGAACGGCGTCATCAATCGGGCCAGATCTCGGGCTACGTCGTGGTCGGCTTCTGGCGGCATGGAGACATAACTCATCGCCAGCCGCACGATGGCCCTGGCCAGCACTCCGGCGTCCTCTTCGCTGGCGCGCACCCAGCTCGACGTCAGCGTCGTCGTCAGGCGCTGCGAGCACCTGGAGATGATCGGCGCACTGTCCGTGGTGATGATCTGCAGCAGGTCGGGCTTGGCACCGCCGGTCAGCAGCGAGATGACGAGCGGATCGGACGCCGACTCCACGAAGAAGGCGCGGAACCCGTCCAGGAAGGCCTGGTAGATGTTGCCGACGTTGCCCTCGATGGCCTCGGCGACGGCGTCGACCAGCCGGTCGGCCAATCGCAGCGCGTACCCCTCGGCGAGGCCCTGGCGCGATCCGAACTCGTTGTAGATGGTCTGCCTGCTGATGCCTGCCGCCCTTGCGACGTCCGACAGCGTGATCGACGACCAGTCCCGGGTCACCAGCATGTCCCGCATGCCATCGAGGATCGAGTGACGCAGCAGGACCCGCGACGCCTCGGCGAACGGGACCCGTTGCGCCGACCCGCCCCCGGTCGGGGCGCCTCTGATTGGCTCCGGCATACGGGCGACACTAATCGTCACGGCCGGGCAACCTCGACCATCTCGAAGTCCGACTTGGCCGCGCCGCAGTCCGGGCAGCTCCAGCCTTCCGGGATGTCGTCCCAACGGGTGCCGGGTGCAATGCCGTCCTCGGGCCATCCCTTCTCCTCGTCGTACTCGAATCCACATTGCACGCACACGAACAGCTTGTATGCCTCACTCATTTCTTCACTCCCATCTCGTCGAAGTCGATCTTCTCGCGTACTGCACAGTCAGGGCAGCACCAGTCGTCGGGCACGTCGTCCCACTTGGTCCCTGCCGGAAATCCTTCGCGTGGTGCACCCTTCGCCTCGTCGTAGACATAGTCACAGCCGGGGCACTTGAAGGCGCTCATGCTTGCACTCCATACTTGGCGAGCACTTTGTCGCGCATCCTTGGGTGGATGTTGACCCGCGTGATGTCGCCCTCGTAGTGCGCGACGACGCGGTGGTCCATCACCTTGCGCCACAGCGGCGGGAAGTAGGTGAGCCCGATCATCGACGCATACCCGCTGGGCAGGCACGGCGCGGTGTCCATGCTCCGCAGCGTCTGGTAGCGACGCGTCGGGTTGGCGTGGTGATCGCTGTGCCGCTGCAGGTGGTAGAGGAACAGGTTGGTCACGATGTGGTCGGAGTTCCAGCTGTGTTCGGGCGCGCATCGCTCGTAGCGTCCGCTGGGGGTCTTCTGCCGGAGAAGTCCGTAGTGCTCGAGGTAGTTGACGGTCTCCAGGAGCGTGAACCCGAAGACGGCCGAGATCACCACGTACGGGATCAGCGCGACGCCGAAGATCGCGATGAGCGCGCCGTACAGCACCGCCGACATCGCCCACGCGTTGAGCACGTCGTTGGACCAGTGCCACGGACTCTTGTCGAGCCTGCGCAGCCGCGCTGCCTCGAGTTCCCACGACGACTTCAGGCTGCCCCAGACGCTGCGCGGCAGGAATTCCCAGAACGTTTCGCCGAAGCGGGCCGACGCGGGATCCTCCGGGGTGGCAACGCGCACGTGGTGGCCGCGGTTGTGCTCGATGTAGAAGTGGCCGTACAGGGTCTGGGCCAGGGTGATCTTGGCCAGCCAGCGTTCCAGCTCGTCCTTCTTGTGGCCCATCTCGTGCGCGGTGTTGATGCCCACCCCGCCGAGCATGCCCACCGACAGCGCAAGACCGATCTTGGCGACCCAGTTCAGGCCCCCGTCGAAGCCCAGCCAGCTCAGATCCGACGCCGTGAACAGGTAGGCGCCGAAGATCACGCTCGCGTACTGGAACGGGATGTAGATGTAGGTGCAGTACCGGTAGTACTCGTCGTTCTCCAGCCGCTCCATCACCTCATCGGGCGGGTTCTGGCCGTCGGGACCGAACCGCAGGTCCAGGACGGGCAGCAGCACATAGAGCAGGATCGGGCCGATCCAGAACGGCACCTGCGCGGCGGCGTGCCAGCCCCACTGGTTGAACGCCCACACCAGCGGCAGCACCACGAACAGCGCCGTCGGCGCGATCAGGCCCATCAGCCACAGGTACCGCTTCTTGTCGCGCCATTGGTCGACCGGGGCCACGGACCCCGATACCTCCGAAAGATCTGATGCCATCTCTGGCCACCTCCTACGAGAGCTGCGTCACTGTCCCGTTTGACGATAGCGACTGTTTTGTCCGCTGTCTATACACAGATCCACCTTTTGTAAAATAGGACGGTTTCATGACCCTCCTGCAGAAGTGGGCGTGCGGCGAAGGCCGCCCGGTAGCGTCCAGCCGATGGTGCGGGAACACGCTGTCGTCATCGGCGCGAGCATCGCGGGCATGTGCGCGGCTCGCGTGCTGTCGGACCACTACGCCAAGGTGACGGTCTTCGAACGCGACGACCTTCCCGACCAGCCGGCCAACCGGCCCGCGGTGCCACAGGGCAAGCACGTCCACCTGTTGATGGCGCGCGGCGCCGCCGAGTTCGAGGGGTTGTTTCCCGGTCTGCTCGACGACATGGTGGCCGCGGGGGTGCCCGTCCTGGAGAACCGGCCCGACTGCATCCACTTCGGCGCGGCAGGCCACGTCCTTGGCACCCAGGCCACGCTGCGTGACGAGTTCACCGCCTACGTGCCGAGTCGGCCGCACCTGGAATGGCAGATCAGGCGCCGCGCGTTGGCACTCCCGAACGTCGAGTTGGTGCGGCGCGGCATCGCCCAACCCCAGTACGACCCGGCCGAGGAACGCGTGACGGGCGTGCTGCTCGATGCAGACGACACGAATGCGATCGAAGCCGATCTGGTCGTCGACGCGACCGGACGTGGCACCCGCCTGCCAGTGTGGTTGGAGCAGTGGGGATTCGACAGGCCGACCGAGGACACCGTCGAGGTCGGCATCGGTTACGCCACCCATCAGATCCGCATCCCCGACGGCCTGATCGAGGAGAAGGTGATCGTCGCAGGAGCCTGCCACGACCAGCCGCTCGGCCTCGGCATGCTGTTCTACGAGGACGGCAACTGGGGCCTGACGACGTACGGCACCGCGAAAGTCGAACCACCGCAGAACTTCCCGCAGATGTGCGCGCTGGCGGAACAGATCCTGCCCGCCCACATCAGCGCGGCGGTGCGCAAGGGCGAACCGATCGGGGACGTGGCGTTCCACAAGTACCCGACCAGTCGATGGCGACGCTACGACAAGATGAACCGCTTCCCGACCGGCATCATCCCGTTCGGCGACGCCGTGGTGAGCTTCAACCCGACGTTCGGACAGGGCATGACGATGTCGTCGATCCAGGCGGGCAACCTCGGCGAGGTGCTTCGATCCGGCGATCCCGACATTGCGGGCAGGCTGGCGCAGGCGACGGCGAAGACCACCTGGCCGGTGTGGATGATGACCGCCATCGGCGACCTGAGCCTGCACAACGCCACGGGTGAGGCTCGGTGGTGGTTCCGGCCCGTCGGTGACCTCTTCGACCAGTTCCTCGGGGCCGCAGAGACCGATCCCGTTCTCGCCGAATGGTTTCTACGTCGCTTCAGCCTGCTGGACAGCCTCTGGATGGTTCCGTCGGGACGGTTGATCGGGCGCACCATCCGGCACAACGCGCGACTCTGGTGGACCGAGAAGCGCGCTGCTAGCCGGTCAAGGCGCGATCGAGATCGGGTTCCAAGTAGATGACCCGCGCCGCGGGTACCGCGGCACGCACGGCCGACTCGGCGGCGTCGATGGTGGCGGCGACCGTGGCCAGATCGGTGTCGGCAGCCAGTGCGATCTTTGCGCCAACCAACAGCTCGTCGGGTCCGAGGTACTGCGTGCGGATGTGAATCAGGCGGTCGACGTTCGGGGTCTGCTCCAGCGCCGCTCGAATCGCCTTGTCCTCCTGGCTGGTTGCGCCTTCACCGATGAGCAGGCTGTGCATCTCGATCATCAGGATGACGGCGATGATGCCGAGCAGAACACCGATCGCCATGGTGCCGATGCCGTCCCACACCGGGTCGCCGGTCAGCATCGACAGCCCAACGCCGCCCAGCGCGAGCGCCAGCCCGATCAACGCGCCGGTATCCTCCAGCAGCACCACCGGTAACTCGGGATTGCGCGACGTCCGGATGAAGTGCCACCAGCTGGCCGACCCCTTGAGCGGTCGTGACTCCACCGCTGCGGTGCGAAAGCTGTAGGACTCCAAGCAGATTGCGACCAGCAGGATGGCCATCGCCACCACTGGTGACGTCAACTCCTCCGGGTGGCTGATCTTGTGGTAGCCCTCGTAGAGCGCGAACACCGAACCGAGCGTGAACAGCACCAGCGCCACGACGAACGAGTAGAAGTACCGGCTGCGGCCGTAGCCGAACGGATGCAGGTCGTCTGCCTCCTTTCGCGCTTGCCGCTGCCCGAACAGCAACAGGCCCTGGTTGGAGGTGTCGGCAACGGAGTGCACCGACTCGGCCAACATCGAGGAACTGCCCGTGATGATGAAGCCGACGAACTTCGCGACGGCGATGCCGGCGTTCGCCAGCAGTGCGGCAATGATTGCCCTGGTACTGCCGGCCGTCGACATCGTGCCCCCTAGATACCCACCGTGGCGCGGAACAGCTTCGTCGGCTGTTCGGCGACGAGCCGGATGGGCCCGTCGTCGGCCGCAACCCAGGCGGCCGCACCCTTCTCGATCCGCAACACGCTGGACTTGGCGTGCACCGTCACGGCGCCCTCGGTGCACAGCAGGATCTGCGGTCCGTCGTGGCGCGCGGGCGCGTCGACCTCGTGGCCCAAGTGGTCGCTATCCAGATGCAGTACCGATACCGCGAACTCCGGTGCAGGCGTGCGGTAGACGAGTTCGATTCCGTCTCCGACGGCCTCGGGGCGAATGTGGGACTCATCCGTCGGGGTGAAGTCCAGCACCCGCAGCAACTCGGGCACGTCGACGTGCTTGGGCGTCAACCCGCCACGCAATACGTTGTCGGAGTTGGCCATTACCTCGAAGCCAACCCCGTGCAGGTAGGCGTGCAGATTTCCGGCGGGCAGGTAGATGCCCTCGCCGGGCTTCAAGGTGATGCGGTTGAGCAGCAAGGCGGCGAGTACGCCCGCATCGCCTGGATAGCGCTCACCGAGCTCCAGCACGGTCTTGGCTTCGGCTGCGAATCGCGTTTCGCCCGAACGGAGGTAGTTCACCGCACCGTCGAGCACGGCGGGCACCAGCACGTCGAGGTCGGGCTGGGGTGCGGTGATCCAGGTGGTGAACAGCGCCCGCAGTCCGTCGGCCTCGGACTGTCCGGACAGCAGGTCGATGAACGAGTCGAGGTCGGACACGGCCAGCGCGCGCATCAACTCGACGCTGCGTGCTGCCGGCCGGAATCCGGCAAGGGCCTCGAACGGGCCGAGCGCCACGATGAGCTCGGGTTTGTGGCTGCGGTCGCGGTAGTTGCGCGTCGGCGCCGTCACCGGGATCTTGAGACGGTCCTCGCGGGTGAAGCCCTCGAGCGCCTGCTCCGCGCTCGGATGCGCCTGCAGCGAGAGCGGTTCGTCGGCTGCCAGCACCTTGGCCAGGAAGGGCAATGCGTCGCCGAAGCGCTCCCTGGTGGCCGCGCCCAACTGCCCCTCGGGATCAGCCTTGATGACGTCGAGCAGCGATTGCTCACCGCTGTCCGTCTCGAGCCGAGCCGGACCGCCTGGGTGGGCACCGAACCACAGCTCCGCTTCGGGATGCGCTGTCGGACTTGGTCGTCCAGTGAATTCGGCAATCGCAGTGCGCGACCCCCATGCGTAGGTCCGCACCGCACCGTGTAGCAGGTCCACTCGTTAACCTCGAACCAGTCGCAGGTAAACCGCTGTCATGTCCAACCGCACCGCCAACGTCGCCAACTGCTGCTCGAGGCGGCCGCCCTCCGGAGTCGCGACGTCGGGGACGTCCTTGGCGCTGACCACGTCGAGGCCGTCGTAGCCCGCCAACCTCGCCGCGATCGCAGGACGTTCGTCGTCCGCTGCGAGGACGACGGAACGAATCGCCGCGGGCAGTGGACCGTCGAGTTCCTCGTCGTGGAAGATCGACGTCTCGTAATAGGTTGCGGTCCTGGCGATTCCGCCGTGCAGGGCGACCACGAGGTCGGCGAGCCCGACGGCCGCCACGGGTTTGTGGCCAACCCGCAGCAGCACCGCCCCAGCATGCCTGGCGAGCGCCAACGTCGCCGGTTTGTCGCCGGCCAGCACGACGTCGCGCCCGGACATGCGGTCTGCGAGCGTCTTGGCGGGGTTGGTGAACAGCTCGCGGCCAGCGCTGTTGCGCAGCGCCTCGGCGTCCAGTTCGTCGGCCAGACCGGCGATGTCGATCTGCATCCCTGGATCCACCACGCTCAGGATGGCCAGGCCCGCGGAGAAGTAGCGGGCGAGCCCGAAGTCGTCGGGCACCCTCAGGCGCGGTTCGAGCACCACCGCGCGCCCGGCGGCGACTTCTTGAAGGGGACCCTCGTGCGGGGCCACCACGACCACGCGCGCGCCCCGCCGCGTCCCCGTCGCCGCGGCCGACACCAGCACCGGATCGACGGGATCGTCTCCGGACACGACCAGAACATCCAGCGCGCCGATCCAGGGCGGCACCTCTGGTGCAACGACGATCGGCGCCGCCGTCGACCCACCGAGGGCGGCAGCCAGCATCAGTCCGGCCGCCTCGGCCGCGCCGCGATTGGCCACCCAGATCACGGTGCGCGGCGGCAGGTCTGACCGCAGCGGCTCGAGAACGCCTTCGTCCAGCGCGGCGGCCATCGCGCGAACCTGGGCACCCGCCATCGACGCCGCCCGCAGCAGGCCCTCGCGATCGGCAGCGAGCAAACCCTCGGCGTCGTCGAGGTCGACGGTCGCCGATTGTGCGCGGGGGTCCGCGCTCACGTGGCAGCCCCGGTGTGCGTGGCGATCAGCTCGGCGACGTGCTCGACGACCTCGTTGACGCCGTCGGTGGAGCGCGCCTCGACGTTCAGGCGCAGCAACGGCTCGGTGTTGGACGTGCGCAGGTTGAACCACGTTCCGTCGCCGAGATCGACGGTCACGCCGTCGAGATGGTCGATGGAGTGGATGCGGCTGCCAAACGACTTCAGCACCGAGTCCACGCAAGTCGGCGCGTCGGCGACGGTGAAGTTGATCTCGCCGGAGGCCTCGTACCGTTGGTAGTCGGCCATGATCTGCGATAGCGGCCGATCCTGCTCGCCGAGCGCCGCCAGGACGTGCAGCGCGGCCAGCATGCCGGAGTCGGCACCCCAGAAGTCGCGGAAGTAGTAATGCGCCGAGTGCTCGCCGCCGAAGATCGCGCCGGTCTCGGCCATCAGGCCCTTGATGTAGGAGTGACCGACGCGGGCGCGCACGGCCGTGCCGCCCCGTTCGACGATCAGCTCCGGCACCGCCCGCGAGGTGATCAGATTGTGAATGACGGTCGCGCCGATCTCACGGCTGAGTTCTCGGCCCGCCACCAGTGCGGTCACCGCCGACGGCGAGATGGGTCGACCGAGTTCGTCGACGACGAAGCAGCGGTCGGCGTCGCCGTCGAAGGCCAGTCCGATGTCGGCGCCGGTGTCCAGCACGTGGGCCTGCAGATCGACCAGGTTCGCCGGGTCCAGCGGGTTGGCCTCGTGGTTCGGGAACGTGCCGTCGAGTTCGAAGAACAACGGCAGCAACGTGATCCCAGGGATGGGATCAAGGACTCCAGGGGTGGTGTGGCCGGCCATGCCGTTGCCCGCGTCGACGGCCACCCGCAGCGGCCTGCCGCCGGACACGTCGACGAGCGATCGTAGGAACTGCCCGTAGTCGTCAAGCACGTCTCGATCACGGATCACGCCGACCGGTCCGTCGTGCGTGGGGACGCCGTCGATCACCTCACCGCTGATGGTGGCGAGACCGCTCTCCTTGCCCACCGGCTTGGCACCGGCACGGCACAGCTTGATGCCGTTGTAGGCGGCTGGGTTGTGGCTTGCGGTGAACATGGCGCCGGGACAGTCCATAAGGCCTGAGGCGAAGTAGAGCTGATCGGTTGACGCCAGGCCGATCCGGATGACGTCGAGGCCCTGTGCCACGACGCCCTCGGCGAACGCGTCGGCAAGTGAGGGCGAGCTGGACCGCATGTCGTAGCCGATCACGACCTGCGTGGCGCCGGGCGACCCTTCGTCGCGCACCAGCCGCGCGAATGCGCCACCGACGTCGGAGACGAAGGCCTCGTCGATCTCTTCACCGACCAGACCCCGCACGTCATACGCCTTGATGACGCGGTTGACAGCCGCAGCGGGCCGAGACATAAATCTCCTTGGATCCCCTAGCCGGAAATGGTCGTGGCGCCAGCCTATCGGCTCGCGAATTCTCACGCCGAGGCTCGCACCGCGGCGCCACCGCAAAGTCCGGCCGAGCCCCGAAACGGTAGGTGAAACGGTAGGTGTCTAGTCACCGGGATCGGGCAGAACGCGCAAATGTCCGCGCCGCCGACCGTTGTGCTCAGAGCGGGGGGCGGCCGGCGCCATCAACGCGCCGCCGTGCACGCCCGTCGATGGGTCGGTGAACCCGGCGACTACGCCGCCCATGGCCGAAACGCCGTCGCGTCCCTCACGGACCGCATCGGCCAAAGCCACCAGATCGTCATCCTCGCTGTGCGAGGGAAGTGGGCCTGCGTGCCGCACCAGCTCCCAGCCGCGCGGGGCGGTGATCCGGCCGGCGTGCTTGACGCACAGATCCCACGAGTGCGGTTCCGACACGGTGGCCAGCGGCCCGACGACCGCCGTCGAGTCTCGGTACACGAAGGTCAGCGTCGCCACGGCGTAGTGCGGGCACCCGGGCCGGCAGCAGCGACGGGGAACGTTCACGCAAGCGAGGCTATCTGCTGGCGACGTCGCGCGAGCACGACACGCGCAGCCGGACGTCGGCCGATCTCCAACCGTTACGATCTGCCGATGGCCGACCCGAGATCACGCCGTGGCCGGGACATGCGCGGTCCGCTGCTCCCACCCACCGTGCCGGGATGGCGCAGCAGGGCCGAACTGTTCGACATGGCGGTCCTCGAAGCCTACGAGCCCATTGAGCGGCGGTGGCAGGACCGTCTCTCGACGCTCGACGTCGCGGTCGACGAGATTCCGAGGATCGCACCGAAGGATCCCGACAGCGTGCAGTGGCCGCCTGAGGTGATCGCCGACGGGCCCATCGCGCTGGCCCGACTGATCCCGGCAGGGGTGGATGTGCGGGGCAATGCCACACGCGCACGAATTATGTTGTTCCGCAAGCCAATCGAGCGACGGGCGAAGGACACCGCCGAGCTCGCGGACCTGCTGCATGAAGTGCTGGTGGCCCAGGTGGCCACCTATTTGGGCGTCGAACCCTCCGTCATCGACCCGACGATCGACGACGACTGAACTCCGACGCGGTCGGTCAGCTCAGATGATGCCGCGCTTGAGGCGACGGCGTTCACGCTCGGAGAGGCCTCCCCAGATGCCGAAGCGCTCGTCGTGCGCCAAGGCGTAATCCAGGCACCTGTCCTTCACGTCGCAGCCCAAGCAGATGCGCTTGGCCTCACGCGTCGAGCCGCCCTTCTCGGGGAAGAACGCCTCGGGGTCGGTCTGCGCGCACAGCGCGCGTTCCTGCCACTGCTCGTCTTCGTCGTCGGTTGCCGGCTCGAGTTCGATCTGCTCGGGTACCACGCTCAGTTGAGGTCGCCCCGTCGCCGCGCTCTGTGCCGGTCCAGTATTGGTGTGCGGGGTACTGCCTACTGAGCCGAGCATCCGACTGTCGAAGTGGATGACACGATCGAAATCAACGCGCTCATAAGACATCTTCCGCCTCCTCATCTGGTTTCGTAGATCCCTAGTGGAGCCCCAATGTTGCGATGTACAACACCTTCATTCGAACAGGTGATCGAATCTCGGTCTGCGACACCGGAACCGGCCGTCCAACCGGGAATGACACTGATGTGATTAGACACGGGTTAGCTGCACGGGTCAAGCGCTAGGACCGAATTTCATACCATCCCGTTACCGAAATTCGGCGCGTCGGTTACCCGGCGTGTCGTCAAACGGCCCCCGCGGACGCCCCCGCGGCGGCGCAAGGGCCTACTCTCGGTCGCTGTGAAGGTCTCGGTTTTGGTCGGCGGTGTCGGCGGCGCAAAGTTCTTGCTTGGAGTCCAACAGTTGCTGGGCCTCGGGCAATTCGCGGGCTCGGGCACCGGCGCGGCGGGCGACCACGAACTCACCGCGATCGTGAACGTGGGCGACGACGCCTGGATGCACGGCGTCCGGATCTGCCCCGACCTCGATACCTGTATGTACACCTTAGGTGGAGGGATTGACCCCGAACGGGGTTGGGGCCACGCCAACGAAACCTGGCACGCGAAGGAAGAACTCGCGGCCTACGGCGTGCAGCCCGACTGGTTCGGCCTCGGCGACCGGGATCTGGCGACGCACTTGGTCCGCACCCAGATGCTACGGGCGGGCTACCCGCTCTCGCAGGTGACCGAAGCCCTGTGCAAGAGATGGCAGCCCGGCGCGCGCCTGTTGCCCGTCACCGACGATCGCAGCGAGACGCATGTCGTCGTATCGGGCGGAGTGTCGGATTCCGGTGGCCAGCCGGACGCTCAGCGAGCGATCCACTTCCAGGAGTGGTGGGTGCGCTATCGCGCCCAGATCCCCACGCATGGCTTCGCTTTCATTGGCGCCGACACGGCGGCCGCGGGGCCCGGCGTCACCGAGGCGATCGCCGACGCTGACGTCGTGCTGCTGGCGCCGTCGAACCCGGTGGTGAGCATCGGCACCATCCTCGCGGTTCCCGGCATTCGGGGCGCGTTGCGCTCGACGACCGCGCCCGTGGTCGGTTACTCCCCCATCGTGGCAGGAAAGGCGTTGCGCGGGATGGCCGATGAGTGCCTGTCGACAATCGGCGTCGAGACTACGTCGCAAGCCGTCGGCGCCCACTTCGGGGCCCGCTCGGGCGTCGGCATCCTCGATGGCTGGCTGATCGACGAAGGTGACGAGGCGACCGTCGAGGGCGTCGAGGTGCGATCGATTCCGCTGTTGATGACCGATCCGAAGGCCACCGCCGAAATGGTGCGGAGCGGACTGGAACTGGTGGGTATCCCGGCGTGAGCACCGATCATGGCTCCGGCGGCGCCGTCGAGATCCTGCCCGTGCCAGGGCTGCCCGAGTTCCGCCCGGGTGACGACGTGGCGGCGGCGATCGTAGCCGCGGCACCATGGCTGCGCGACGACGACGTCCTGGTGGTCACCAGCAAGGTGCTCTCCAAGAGCGAGGGCCGCATCGTCGCGGCCCCTACCGATCCCGAGGAGAGGGACGCCCTGCGCCGCAGGCTGATCGACGACGAGGCGGTGCGCGTCCTGGCACGCAAGGGCCGCACGCTGATCACGGAGAACGCCATCGGCCTGATCCAGGCCGCGGCGGGAGTGGACGGCTCGAACGTCGACGCCGCCGAATTGGCCCTGCTGCCCGTCGATCCCGACGGCAGCGCACGCGCACTTCGCAGTCGGCTGCTGGAACTCCTCGGCATCACCGTCGGCGTGGTGATCACCGACACGATGGGGCGGGCGTGGCGCAACGGCCAGACGGACGCCGCCATCGGTGCCGCGGGCCTGGCAGTCCTTCACGGTTACGCGGGAGCCCACGATCCGCACGGCAACGAACTATTGGTGACCGAAGTGGCCGTCGCCGATGAGATCGCCGGCGCGGCCGATCTGGTGAAGGGCAAACTCACCGGCGTCCCGGTCGCCGTCGTGCGCGGGCTGCGGCCGCACGACGACGGCTCCAACGGGCGCACGCTGGTTCGTGCCGGCGAGGAGGACCTCTTCTGGCTGGGCACCGAAGAAGCATTGGAACTTGGCAGACGCCAAGCGCAGTTGACGCGGCGATCGGTCCGGCAGTTCAGCTCCGAACCCGTCGACGCCGCCGCCATCGAAGACGCCGTGAGCGAGGCGCTGACGGCGCCGGCACCGCACCACACCCGGCCCGTGCGTTTCGTCTGGATCCGCGACCACGCCACTCGCATCCGACTGCTGGACGGCATGAAGGAGCAGTGGCGCGCCGACCTGACCGGTGACGGACGTCAAGCCGACTCCGTCGAACGTCGCCTCAATCGCGGCCAGATCCTGTACGACGCACCGGAACTCGTCATCCCCGTGATGGTGCCCGACGGGGCGCACGCCTACCCCGACGCCGCGAGGACCGCCGCCGAGAAGACGATGTTCACCGTCGCGGTCGGCGCTGCGGTGCAGGCGCTGCTGGTGGCACTTGCGGTTCGGGACGTCGGCAGCTGCTGGATCGGCTCGACGATCTTCGCTCAGGATCTGGTGCGCACCGAACTCGATCTTCCGCCCGATTGGGAACCGCTGGGCGCCATCGCGATCGGCCATCCCGCCGAGGTGACCGGCCCCCGTGATCCCGTCCCGACGGCCGGCCTCCTGATAGAGCGATGACCCTGCACGAGTCGGTCGTCGCCACGCTCACCGGCTGGGAACCAGCCGATCCCGCGCAGGACTCGTTGCGCAACGCGGTGCTGAGCTTCGTCCTCGGCCGCCCCGATGCGTGCCAGCGGGCATGCGTGCCTGGTCACATCACCGCGTCGGCGCTGGTGCTCGACCACACCGGCACTCAGACACTGCTCACCCTGCACCCGCGACTGGGCCGCTGGGTGCAGCTCGGCGGGCACTGCGAGGACACCGACGCCGACATCGCGGCCGCGGCACTGCGCGAGGCAACCGAGGAATCGGGAATCGACGGGCTGACCGTCACCGCCACGCCCGTCGCGTTGCACGTGCACCCCGTCACGTGTTCCTTGGGCGTGCCGACCCGCCACCTCGACGTCCAGTTCGTCGCGCACGCTCCCGAGGGTGCTCAGATCACCTGCAGCGACGAATCACTGGATCTGCGGTGGTGGCCGCTCGACGGCTTGCCGGACGGTGCCGACTACGGCGTTCGGCAGTTGGTGCGGGCCGCTCAGACGTCCGTCGAGTAGCGGATGCCTCCGTCGGGGATGTGCACCCCTGGCCACACCCGGGCGCCACGCAGAAGCTCACACCGCGCACCGATGTGCGCGCCGTCGCCGATGACGCCGTCGCGGATCAGTGCCCGCGGGCCGATGCGGGCCCCGAAGCCGATGATGGAGCGTTCGATGACCGACCCGGCCTCGATGCGCGCACCGTCGAAGATCACCGCACCGTCCAGTCGCACGCCAGGCCCGATCTCCGCGCCGCGGCCGACGACCGTTCCGCCTATCAGTAGCGCACCCGGTGCGACCGCTGCGCCTTCGTGCACCAACTCCTCGCCGCGGTGCCCCTTCAATGCGGGCGACGGCGCGATGCCGCGGACGAGATCGGCCGAGCCACGCACGAAGTCGTCCGGCGTGCCCATGTCGCGCCAGTAGGTGGCGTCGACGTAACCGCACACCTTCAAGCCGTCGGAGAGCAGCGACGGGAACACCTCGCGCTCGACCGACACGGCGCGGCCCTTCGGGATCCGCTCGATGACGTCGCGCTGGAAGACGTAACAGCCAGCGTTGATCTGATCACTGGGCGGATCCTGGGTCTTCTCAAGGAACGCCAGGACCCCACCGTCGGAATCGGTTGGCACACAACCGAATGCCCGCGGGTCGCCGACTCGGACCAAATGCAGGGTGAGGTCGGCCTCGCGTTCGGAGTGGCTCGCGAGTAGCGCCCTCAAGTCGCAGCCGGAGAGCACGTCGCCGTTGAACACCATCGCGGTGTCGTACCGCAGCTTCGATGCCACGTTGGCGATGCCGCCGCCCGTGCCGAGTGGCTCGTCCTCGACGACGTACTCGATCTCCAGACCGAGCTTCGAGCCGTCCCCGAACTCCGCCTCGAAGACACCGGCCTTGTACGACGTGCCGAGCACGACGTGCCGAATGCCAGCGTCGGCGATCCGCGACAGCATGTGAGTCAGGAACGGAAGACCTGCCGTCGGCAGCATCGGCTTGGGTGCCGACAACGTCAGCGGACGCAGGCGTGTGCCTTGCCCGCCGACCAACACGACCGCGTCGACGTGCGCGGGATCCACTGGGGTCGCCACGTCAGCGGCCTCCTCTGCAATTCGCGCGAGCGCTCATCGCTCTCCTTTCGCCGCATTACGCCTAGCTTTACCCACAACCAGCCGCGAGCGCGCGGCGAGAGCGGACTTGAAGGCCCATCGCAGCGGCGCTTGCCACCGCCCGCGATGTCGATCAGCGAGGAAAGTGTAGGTGCTGGCGTGATGCGCCGCCAAGTTGCGGGCCGGATCGCGACCAGTGGAATGGCCCTTGTCGTGCAAAATCTCCGCCGTCGGCACGTACACGTTCAGCCAACCGGCCTCGTGGAGGCGGTCTCCCAGGTCCACGTCCTCCATGTACATGAAATACCGCTCATCGAAGCCCCGGACCTCATCGAAGGCGGCCCGACGTAGCAACAGACAAGATCCGGACAGCCAGCCGACGGGGCGTTCGCTGGGCTCGACGCGCTCCTGGCGGTACGCGGCGGTCCAGGGGTTGGATTTCCAAACCAGTCCGACCACCGCGTGCATGCCACCGCGGATCAGGCTGGGCTGGTGGCGCGCCGATGGGTACACCGAACCGTCGGGGTCGCGAATCAACGGGCCGAGCGCCCCGGCCCGTGGCCACCGGGCTGCCGCCTCCAACAGGGCGTCGATGCTGCGCGGGCCCCACAGCACGTCGGGGTTGGCGACGATGAAGAACTCGGAATCGGTCGCGGGATCGGCCAGGTAGTCCGCGACGGCGCGGTTGACGGCGGCGCCGTAGCCGAGGTTGCCCCCGGTGCGCAGCAGTCGGGCGTTGGGATGGCGCTCCAAGGCTTCCTCGGGGGCACCGTCGGTCGAACCGTTGTCCGCCATCACGACGGTGACTGGGCGCTCGGTTGCGTGCGACAGCGTGGCCAGGAACCGGTCGAGATGGCGCCCCGGCGAGTACGTCACGGTCACTACGACCAGTTCGTCGCTCACGGCGTAGAGGGTTTCATGGCGTTCAGCGCGCAAACACCCCGGCGCTGTACTTGGGCTGCCAGTCCGATGTGAGGAGGGCGCCGACGTTGGACTCCCTGTCCCCGCGATTGGCCGTGTCGGTGTCGCGGATGCTGTAGATGAACGCAGGACCGCTGTAGCCGGTGGCCGCCGCGGCCGCCAGCACGTCGGTGATCTGCTTGGCCTGCTCCTCCTGGCTGACTCCGTCGGAGTCTTCGCTCGTCGGCGCGCCCAACTCGGTCATCCAGATCTTCTTGCCACCGTCGCCGTTGGCGGCCATGACGTCGTGCAGCGCAGGGACGTCCGACCAGCCGTTCTCCGGGTTGGCGGCGAACCCAGTGGGAAAGACGTAGGGGTGAGCCGCAGCGGCGTCGAAGTTGCCCTTGGCGCCCAAGGCGTACATCTGGGTGAGGAACGCAGGCGGGGACTCCTCTCCCGGCAGTCGGCTGAAACCGGCGAGCACCACGGTGCTGCCTGGCTGCGCGGCCTTGATCGCCGGATAGGCGGCCTTGACCAAGTCGGTGTACCGCGGGGCGTTGCGGGGCGTGCCCCCGAAGAAAAGTGGAAGGTTCGGCTCGTTCCAGAGCTGCCAGTTGGACACTCGCGACCCGTACCGACTCACCACTGCGGTGGAGAAGCCGGCGTAGTCGGACGCGTTGTCCGGCGGGGCGCTGAAGGAGGTGCCCGCCGGACGCGCCCAGGTCGGCGAGTAGGCGATGACGCCGAGCACCCTCAAGTTGCGCGCCGCCGCCGCGTTGATCACGACGTCCGTCTGGCGCCAGTCGTACTGACCCTTTGCCGTCTCGATCTGGGTCCACGGGATGAGCACCCGGAGCCACGTAGCGCTGGTCTTGGCTACGGCGTCGAGCTCGCGATTGACGTCGTCGGCGCCGAGCCACGTCATCTGGGCGCCGTCACCAAAGCCGTACCCTGCCGCCGGGAACAGCAGCGCCGCTTGGGCCGGGGCGGGCACGGCAAGGCCGACGACGATCGCCAGCGACGCCGCCACTGCCCGCGCAAAATAACGCCCCGCCCGTTTCGCCATGCCCAGAAAACTACCGCACCACCACGCAGAGCCGCCCTGCAGCAACGACTGCCACCCGGCAGGATCAGCCTCCAAACGTCACCCCGGAACGCTCGCCAGCGCCGATTCCAGCGCATCACGCCACGGCCGCAGGGGCGTCAGACCGGCGTCCGCGGACCTGGCGCCGGACAGCGCCGAGTACTGCGGTCGGGACGCAGGCCGGGGATGGCGGCCCGTGTCGACGGGACGCACCCTGGCCGGGTCGGCCCCGACGAATTCGAACACCGCCCGAGCCTGCTCGAAGCGACTGGTCTCGCCGTCGTTCGCCGCGTGCAGCACGGGTTCGCTGATCGTCCCTGCTGCCGCCTCGAGCAGCGCGCCGACCAGATCGCCAACGTAGGTCGGCGATCCGATCTGGTCGGCCACGACGTCCACCGTCCCGTCACCGGCGGCCAGCCGGCGCATGGTCGCGACGAAGTCACCGCCGTCGCCTCCAGAGAAGATCCACGCCGTGCGCACCACGTGTGCGTCTGGCATGGCGGCCAGCACGGCGAACTCACCTGCCAACTTGCTCCGTCCGTAGACGCTCAGTGGACCGGTCTGGTCGTCGATCTCGTAGGGGCGGCGTTCGGCGCCACCGAAGTCGCCACTGAACACGTAGTCGGTGGAGACGTGCACTAGGCCTGCGCCTGCGCGGGCGCACGCGTGCGCCACGTTCTCCGCTCCCGTCGCGTTGACGGCGAACGCCCTCTCCTCGTCGCGCTCGGCCTCGTCGACCTTGGTGTACGCGGCACAGTTGATCACCGCGTCATCCGCGTCGACGTGACGCTCAATGGCCGTTGCGTCGGTGACATCGCACTGCGCCGACGTCAACGCCAGCACCTCGTGCCCGCGTTGGGTGGCCTGAGCTGCCAAGACGGTACCGACGAGACCTCCGGCCCCGATGATGACGATCCTCTGCGACATGCCCCCGAGTCTGGCACGCCGACTCCAGCTACCCGGTCTGTGGCCTCGTCGCAAGTAGCCTGGGCTGATGCCAGGTCGCCTCACCCGCGCCATTGCCGTGATCGCGGCACTGGTGGTCGTCGTCGGCACAGGCGTCGCGTGGGGAAAGATCCGCTCGTTCGAGTCCGGTATCAACCACATCAGCGCCGCATCCCTCGGGGGTGGCGGCGAGGACGGTGCCATCGACATCCTGCTGGTCGGGCTGGACAGCCGGACCGACGCGCACGGCAACCCGCTGTCCGCCGACGAACTGGCCATGTTGCGCGCAGGCGACGACGTGTCGACCAACACCGACACGATCATCCTGGTGCGCATCCCGAACAACGGGAAGTCGGCCACCGCAATCTCCATCCCTCGCGACTCCTACGTCGATGCGCCAGGGCTTGGCAAGATGAAGATCAACGGCGTCTTCGGCGAGGTCAAGCTGGACAGGATGAAGGAGCTCGTCGAACAGGAAGGCATGGATCCCGCGAAGGCCGAGCCGCAAGCGACGGCGGCGGCCCGCGAGGCGCTGATCGCGACGGTCGCCAAGCTGACCGGGGTCACCGTCGACCACTACGCGGAGATCGGCCTGCTCGGCTTCGCCCTCATCACCGATGCCCTCGGCGGCGTCGACGTCTGCCTGAAAGATGCCGTCTACGAACCACTTTCGGGTGCCGACTTCCCGGCCGGCTGGCAGAAGCTGGACGGCCCGCAGGCCTTGAGCTTCGTCCGGCAGCGCCACGACCTTCCGCGGGGCGACCTCGACCGGGTGGTGCGCCAGCAGGTAGTGATGGCGTCGCTCGCCCACCAGGTCATCTCGGGCAAGACGCTGTCCAGTCCGGCGACGCTCAACCGATTGCAGGACGCCGTGCAGCGCTCGGTGGTGATCTCCGACGGCTGGGACATCATGGACTTCATCACACAGCTGCAGAAGCTGGCCGGAGGCAACGTCGCATTCGCCACGATTCCGGTCCTTCAGGAGGACGGCTGGAGCGACGACGGCATGCAGAGCGTGGTGCGAGTGGATCCGAGCCAGGTCCAGACCTGGGTGTCAGGCCTGTTGCAGGACCAGGACGCGGGCAAGACCGAGCAGCTCGCCTATTCGCCGAGCAAGACCACCGCCGACGTGGTCAACGACACCGACATCGGCGGGCTCGCCGCCTCGGTCTCGGAGGTGTTGACCGGCAAGGGTTTCACCGCCGGTGCGATCGGCAACAACGACACCGAGCACGTCTCGCGCAGCCAGGTCCGGGCCGCCAAGTCCGATGATCTCGGCGCCGAGGCCGTCGCGAAGGAGCTTGGCAGTCTTCCGGTCGTCGAGGACGCATCGGTGGCTCCTGGGTCGGTGAAGGTCGTGCTCTCCTCGGACTACACCGGGCCCGGCTCCGGCCTCGGCTCCGAGGATTCGTCGGCGGGCAACACCCAGACCGCCGACCCCGTTGCGGCCGACGCCTCCACCGACGCCCCGCCTCCACCGTCGCCGATCATCACCGCGGGTTCCAACGATCCGGAGTGCGTGAACTGAGCACCCCCCCGTCGCTTCGCTCGCCCGGAAGCACTCTCAGCGCCTCCGTGCTCGATCCGCTGCTGCGCATCAACCCGGCCGGGCCCCGCATCACCTACTACGACGACGCGACCGGCGAACGCATCGAGCTGTCCACCGCAACACTGCACAACTGGGCGGCCAAGTCGGCGAACCTGCTGCGCGACGAGCTCGGCGCAGGCCCCGGCAGCAGGGTGGCAATCCTGCTTCCCGCGCACTGGCAGACGGCGGGTGTCCTGCTCGGGGTTTGGTACATCGGTGCGGAAGTCGTACTCGGGCAAGGGGATTGTGACATCGCCTGCTGCACCGCGGACCGGCTGGACGAGGCCGACGCCGCCGTCGTACCCGGCGGCGAGGTGGTCGCCCTGTCGTTGGACCCGTTCGGCAAGCCGATCGCCGACCTGCCGTTCGGCATCACCGACTACGCCACATCGGTGCGGGTGCACGGTGACCAGATCTCCCCAGCGCCTCAGCCAGGCCCCGCTCTGGCCGAGCAATCGCCGGCCGAAGTCCTTGCGGCGGCCGAAACAGCTGGCGCGGCAATGGGTTTGACTTCGACCGACCGGGTCTTGTCGACCGCCGGATGGGATACCGCAGAGGCCATGGTCGACCATCTGCTCGCAGTGTTCGCCGCGGGCGCGTCACTCGTACAGGTGACCAACCCCGACCAGGACGCCCAGGAGCGGCGCCGAACAACCGAGAAGGTCACCCGCGGTTAGGTGCGCTCACTTCAGCAGAGCGCGTGACATCACCACGCGCTGAATCTGATTGGTGCCCTCGTAGATCTGGGTGATCTTCGCGTCGCGCATGAACCGCTCGACCGGGAAGTCCACGGTGTAGCCGTAGCCGCCGAAGATCTGGACCGCGTCGGTGGTGACCTCCATCGCGACATCGGAAGCGAAACACTTTGCCGCAGAGGAGATGAACCCCAGATTCGGCTCGCCACGCTCGGCCCGCGCCGCGGCACTGTAGACCATCAGGCGCGCGGCCTCGATCTTCATCGCCATGTCGGCGAGCATGAACTGGATCGACTGGAAGTCGCTGATCGCCTTCTTGAACTGCTTGCGTTCCTTGCTGTAGGCGATCGCAGCCTCGAGCGCCCCCTGGGCAATGCCGACGGCCTGCGCACCGATCGTCGGGCGGGTGTGATCCAGCGTCGCCAATGCGGTCTTGAACCCGGTGCCAGGGTCGCCGATGATGCGGTCTCCTGGAATGCGGCATTCCTCGAAGTACAACTCCGTGGTCGGCGAGCCCTTGATGCCGAGCTTGCGTTCCTTCGGCCCGACCGAGAAGCCCTCGTCGTCCTTGTGCACCACGAACGCCGAGATGCCGTTGGCGCCCTTGTCGGGGTCGGTCACCGCCATCACCGTGTACCAGGTGGAGTGGCCGCCGTTGGAGATCCAGCACTTCGATCCGTTGAGAATCCAGTCGTCGCCGTCGGCCTTGGCGCGAGTCCGCATCGCCGCCGCGTCGCTGCCCGCCTCCCGCTCCGACAACGCATACGAAGCCGTCGCCTCCCCCGCTCCGATGGAGGGCAGCACCTGCTTCTTGAGCTCTTCGGAACCGCGCATCAACATGCCCATGGTGCCGAGCTTGTTGCAGATCGGGATCAACGACGACGACGCACACACCCGCGCGACCTCTTCGATCACGATGCACGCAGCGATCGAGTCGCCGCCCTGTCCGCCGTACTCCTCGGGAATGTGAATCGCCGAGAAACCACTGGCGGAGAGCGCCGCTAGAGCTTCAGTGGTGTAGCGGGCCTTCTCATCGACATCCGCTGCGTACGGCGCGATTTCCTTCTCACACAGGTCCCGTAAAACCGTGCGCAGCTCGTTGTGTTCATCGGCAAGCCGGAACACGTCGAACGCGGGATTACCCAGTCGGTCAGCCATGAAAAGTCTCCTTGCTACTCGCCGGTAACTTTACCTTGTGCAGAATCTCGGCCCATCAGCCGATCCCGCAGCGCTGCGTCCTTTTGCAGCACCACTTCCTCAAGGTCGGTCTGAAACCGCTCCATGCGCGCGCGCAGCGCGGGATCCGACGAACCGAGGATGCGCACGGCCAGCAGGCCCGCATTGCGGGCACCGCCGATCGACACCGTGGCGACCGGGACCCCGGCAGGCATCTGCACGATCGACAGCAGCGAATCCAGGCCGTCGAGCCGCGCCAGTGGCACCGGAACGCCGATCACCGGCAGCGGCGTCGCGGCGGCGACCATGCCTGGCAGGTGCGCGGCTCCGCCTGCGCCCGCGATGACGACCTCGATGCCACGGCCCGCGGCGCTGCGCGCGTAGTCGAGCATCCGGCCGGGTGTGCGGTGCGCCGACACCACTCCCACTTCGAACGGCACCTCGAACTCGGCCAGCGCGGTCACCGCGTCCTCCATCACCGACCAGTCGCTGTCACTGCCCATGATGACGCCGACCCGAGGGCTACTACTTGGCATGTCCGTCCCATCCATCCGTCCACTCGCCATGTGACAAGTAGTGCGCGGCCCGCGTCGCCCGCTCCCGGACGTACGCGACGTATTCGTCGTCGGAAGGCGAACCGTCGGCCGCACCGAGCACGTTTACGTGCCCGATCTTGCGCCCCGCCCGTTCGGCCTTGCCGTACAGGTGCACCTTGGCATCGGGGATCCGCGCGAACAGATGGTGCAGACGCTCGTCCATGCCGATCGCGGGCGCGACCGGCGCGCCAAGCACGTTGGCCATCACCGTCACCGGGGCAATCGGCCGGGTGTCCCCGAGCGGATAGTCCAGCACCGCACGCAGGTGTTGTTCGAACTGACTGGTCCTTGCGCCGTCCATGCTCCAGTGGCCGGAGTTGTGCGGGCGCATCGCCAACTCGTTGACGAGCAGCCCACCGTCGACCGTCTCGAACAGTTCGACGGCCAGCACCCCGACCACCCCGAGTTCGTTGGCCAGTCGAAGCGCCAGTGCCTCTGCGGCGCCGCCCAGTTCCGAGTTCAGCTTGGGGGCGGGAGCAATGACCTCGACGCAGATGCCGTCGCGCTGCACGGTTTCGACCACCGGCCACGCCGCGCCCTGCCCGAACGGCGACCGCGCCACCAACGCGGACAGCTCACGGCGCATGTCGACGCGTTCCTCGACGAGAACCGCAACGCCGTCCGCGAGATATCGGCCGGCGGCCTCGCGTGCCTCGGCGGCGTCGCGGGCCAGCGTGACACCGCGGCCGTCGTACCCGCCCCGGATCGTCTTCACCACGATCGGCCCACCGATGCGCGCGGCGAACTCGTCGACGTCATCGACCGTCGTCACCTCCGCGAACCGCGGCACCGGCGCGCCAAGCTCCTCCAGCCGCCGTCGCATCACCAGCTTGTCCTGGGCGTGGATGAGCGCCTGTGGCGGCGGGGCCACGTTGACGCCGTCGGCGACCAGCTCGTCGAGCAGGTCGGTCGGCACGTGCTCGTGGTCGAAGGTCAGCGCGTCCACCCCCGCGGCCGCCTTGCGCAGCGCGTCGATGTCGGTGTGGGCCCCGAGCACCACGTCGGGGGTCACCTGCGCGGCGGGATCGTCGGGGCTCGCCGCGAGCACCCGCAGGGTCTGACCGAGCGCGATTGCGGCCTGGTGGGTCATCCTGGCCAGCTGGCCGCCGCCGATCATGACCACTACTGGGGGTGCGCTCACGGTGCTATGTTGTCACGCCAGGAACCGGCTGCGACCTGCGCGGGTACACGTCGGGTGTGAGATTTCCGTAGACTGCCCTCTTGTGTCTTTTACCGATGCCACCATTGCGCGGCTACCCCGCGTAATGCGGCCCTACGCCGAACGGCATCACGAGCTCATCAAGTTTGCGATCGTCGGCGGCACGACGTTCATCATCGACTCGGCGATCTTCTACACGCTGAAGCTGACGATCCTCGAGCCCAAGCCGGTCACCGCCAAGATCATCTCCGGCATCGTCGCGGTCATCGCGTCCTACATCCTGAATCGGGAATGGAGCTTCCGGGACCGCGGCGGCCGGGAACGGCACCACGAGGCACTGCTGTTCTTCGGCGTCAGCGGCGTCGGCGTGCTTCTGAGCATGGCCCCGCTGTACTTCTCCAGCTACGTGTTGCAGTTTCGCGTCCCCGACGTCTCGCTGACCATGGAGAACATCGCCGACTTCATCTCGGCGTACGTCATCGGCAACCTGCTGCAGATGGCGTTCCGGTTCTGGGCGTTCCGCCGCTGGGTCTTCCCCGACGAGTTCGCCCGCCATCCCGACAAGGTCGTCGAGGCGTCGATGACCGCCGGCGGCATCGCGGAAGCGATCGAGGATCAGTACGAGGACGGCCACATTGGCAGGCGAGCCCGCAGGACGGCTCAGCTTGGCGACTCCTCCGAGCCGAGGGTGTCGAAGACTTCGTGATAGAGCAGGGAGTGCACCTGCTCGACGCGCGGAATGTCGTGGAACTCTAGAGGGTCCTGGCTCGCCGACTCGATGATCAGCGTGCCCGTGCGCACCATCCTGTCGATCAAACCGTGCCGGAACTCCACGCTGTTGATCCGCGCAAGCGGGATGTCGATGCCCGACCGGGTGAGCAGGCCGTGCCGGAACATCACGCGGCGGTCGGTGATGACGAAATGTGTTGTGCGCCAGTTCAGGAACGGCCACACCACCAGCCACCCGACGACCACCAGCCAGACCACCCCGATGACGATCATCACGATGTTCTTGGCCGTGTGATCCCACGTCATGTGGTTGACCACCGCGGCGCCGAACGCCGCGAGTGCCGTCGCCAGCAGCAGGACGAGGACGGGTCCGATCAACCGCTTCCAGTGCGGATGCCGGTGCAGCACGACGCGCTCGTCGGCGGCCAGCACGTTATCCGGGTACCCCACGGTGCGACTCTACCCAGAGTCGGCGTCACCCAAGGGCCGAAGATGCACGATGTCTCCCGCCGATACGACGACGGTCTCGGCGCCCGTGTCGATGCACAGCCGGCCCTGTTCGTCGATGTTCTTGGCGTCGCCGACGATCTCTCGATCACCGGGCATCGTGGCGCGGACCCGCGCGCCGATGGTGAGGCTGCGCGAGGTGTACTCGGCGATCAGCGCGGCGTCAGCCCCCTGCGCAGCCCGCAGACCCGCGATGCGCCGCTCCAGGCCCTCCAGGAGGGCGACGATCAGGTCACGGCGGTCGGTGGGACGCCCGCCAAGCATCGCCAGCGACGTGGCGCCGGGATCGGGCAGTTCATCGGCGACCAGCGACACGTTGAGCCCGATGCCGATCACGACGGCGGGTGCGGGCGCCGCCACCTCGACGAGGATGCCTGCCAGCTTGCCCTGCGCGGGCGGGCGGGCCAACACGTCGTTGGGCCACTTGAGGCCGGCCTCCACGCCCGACACCGGGCCGACGGCGTCGAGCACCGCCAAGCCGGCAACCAGCGGTATCCACCCCCACGCCGTGGTGGGGATGCCGTCGGCGCTCACCCCGACCGACATCGAGATCTGCGCGCCGGGTACCGCCGACCAGCTGCGGCCGTTGCGACCGCGGCCCGCCGTCTGATTTTCGGCGACGAGTACCACGCCCTCGATGTCCTCCCCTGCCGCCGCCCGGGCGATCAGGTCGACATTGGTGGAACCGGTCTCGGCAACCACGTCGATCCGCTGCCACGGTGAGCGGACCAGACCGTCGCGAAGTGCAGTCGCGTCCAGGGCGTTGCGCCAGTCGTCGGTAGTCATGGCGGTCAGCCTATTGCGGTGTGTTTCCGATCACGAAGGGCCGGTCTCGGCAGGAGAGCAACGTCGCGGACGGATACGCTAGCCGCACCATGGCGATCTTGAACAGTCGTGGAATTGGCGCGTCACCGAAAAATGACGCATCTTCACATTTTGCGGGTGGCTCCGAGTAACGTGTTGCCCTTGACCTGGACGGGTCGCGTGTCGATGGTTGCTGGGCCGATGTGCCGGGCCCCGCTCTCAGTACGCGCCGTTGCCCGTCGCGACCGTGCGAATGGTCTTCACCGCGATCAGCACGTCGTTGGTGATCGACCAGTTCTCGACGTATGACAGGTCAAGGCGGACCGAGTCCTCCCACGACAGGTCGGAGCGGCCGCTCACCTGCCACAGCCCGGTGATGCCCGGCAGCACCAGCAGCCGACGGCGAACCTGGTCGTTGTAGGTGTCCACCTCGCGGCGCAACGGCGGCCGCGGGCCGACGACGCTCATGTCGCGTCTCAGCACGTTGAAGAACTGGGGCAGCTCGTCGATGCTGTACTTCCGCAGCAGGTGGCCGATGCCGGTGATGCGCGGGTCGTCCTTGATCTTGAAGAGCACCCCGCCGACGCTCTCGTTGGTGTTGGCAAGGCTCGCGACCTGCTTGTCGGCGCCGTCCACCATGGTGCGGAACTTGACCATCTGGAACGGCGTGCCCTCGAGACCGATGCGCTCCGAGCGGTAGAACACCGGACCTCTGCTGGTCAGCTTGATGGCGATGGCAGCGGCGATCATCACCGGCAGCGCGCCGAGGAGCACCGACACCGACACGAAGTAGTCGAACGCGAGCTTCTGCACCTTCTTGGTGCCGCTGTACTGCGGCTTCTCCACGTGGATCAGCGGGAGTCCGGCGACAGGGCGCATGGTCAGCCGTGGGCCTGCGACGTCGACGACACCGGGCGTGACCACCAGGTCAACGCCCAGCGTGTGCAAGTCCCACGACAATTCCCTGACACCTTCTGGGCCGAGGTGATCGGTGGTGGTCAGCGCGACGGTGTCGGCGTTTGTCTTGAGGATCGCGTCGTGGACCTTGCCCTCGTCGCCAAGTACCGGCAGCGTGCCGACACCTGGGATGTCGATGGTTCCGCCCGAACTGCGGCCGGTCAGGCACACGCCGATGACGGAGTATCCGTATCCCCAACCGCGGGTCAGCGACTGAACCAGGCTGCGGACGGCCCGTGCATCACCGACGGCGAGCACCGTCACCACGCAGTGTCCGCGACGGCGCTGCCTGGCCAGGTACCCCCGGCAGATGTTGCGGCCGACGACGAGGCCGGCCAGCCCGAGCGGGAACGCGACGGCGAGATAACCGCGGGCGTACTCCGGCCGGAAGATCATCAGTGCGACCGCGACGACGCCGATGGTGGCGAGCGTCGCGGCCACCACGCGGCGATACTCCTCGACGCCCGCGCCGACGATGCGCGGCGAGCGGGTGCGGTACGCCGCGAGAAGCGCCAACCAGATCGCGGCCACGAAGACCGAGAGGACCGAGAAGTAGATCGAGGCCGGATCGAGCGCCGTGATCGGGCGACCAAGCTTGATCATCTGAGCGCAGGCCATGGCGCCCCCGACGACGATGACATCGGTGAGAATCAGGGCGCGTACGTAGCGGCGCTGCCACCGTGGGCCGTCCGAGGGGTTGACCGCCCTAAGGGGCGTCCGGGCGGGAGCGAAAACCTGTTCCGTTACCGACACTGATCGCCACACCTCCTGTTTGCTGGCAGCTTGCGCGATTTGGTTTGCCCCCGTGTTCGGTAACACTATGACACTGTTTGCCAGCCGACGCCACACATTCAGGAAATACGCAGGTCACGATGATTCGCCCTGCTTGGCGGCTTTCGCGAGGCGGCTAAATTGGCAGGCGGCTAACAGGTCTCGTTGCGGCGGCGAGGAACGGTAGCGTCGCGGAACGGCCAGCGGTACGGCCGAGTGCCGTCGTCCACAGCAACATCGCAGCACTGTGAGCAAGGTCTGCAGCGGGTGATCTTCGCCACCCGATGGCCGTTCGGAGGCCTATTGGGACGGGCACTCGTTCGTCGAAGGCGTGCCGGCGAAGCGGTCCACGATCCACGCCAACGCGGGCGCGAAGTCGATGTCGCCGTGCCCCTTGCCCGGCTGCAAGTCCCAGGCGATCGAGCCACCCAGCGAACACGCCCGTGCGATGGCGTCAGTGGTCCACTGCGGGTCGATGAGGGTGTCGTTGGTTCCGTACACCACGAACAGCGGGGCCGAAAGAGCCTGCTGGGGTAGCGCCCATCGTTGAAGTATCTGGCGCATCCGCGTCGCGACGGCCGGCGAGCTCGGCGCAACGTCTGCCGGCTTGAGGCCGACGGCCACTTCGGCCCGCCGAGCCACCAGTGGCCCCGCACACGCGGTGAGCGCATCCCAGGACTGCCGTGCCAGCCCGTGGCGGTAGTCGTCGCGGTTCAGATCGGGGAACCGACGCGCGAGCGATTCGACTACCAACACGAACGCCAGCACCTGGTCAGACGTCAGCGTGCTCGCTTGCGCCTTGTCGACGAGCTTGGAGACGTCGGCGGCGGGCGAAAGCGCGACCGCGCCGACGAGGTCGAGCTCTGGCGCATATTGGTGGGCGCGTTCGTCGGCCGCCCATGCGGCGGCACCACCTTGCGAGTGCCCGATCGCCGCCCACCGCGTCGAGACGTTCTTGAAGGTGGACCGCAGCGCACGGACCGCGTCGATCATGTTCAGGCCCGCGGTCCGCGCGTCGGTGTACGGGTGCACGCCTGGCGCACCGAGACCTTCGTAGTCCGGCATGACCGCGGCGAACCCCTTGGCGGTCAGCCCGGCCAGCACGCCAGCCATGCCCATCAGCGAATCAGAGTGCGACGGTGCGCATTCCTCGTCGATACCGGTGGTGCCGTGCCCGAAGGCGACGACCGGCCAACCCCCGGCGGGCGGCGCCCCCAGCGGCACGAAGACACTGCCCGAGACCACCGTGGACGCACCGCTGTCACCGGACGTGGACCGGTAGACCACCCGCGCCGACTGCATGTGAAGGCCCACGGAGCTCGCCGCAAGGCCCGGCATCGTCATCGCGCTGACTAGCGATCCCGGCCCGGTGCCGGTGAGATCTGCGGCTTGGATCGGAACGGGTTGCGACGCGGATCGGGTAATCGATCCGAGTAGACCGGTGGCCAGGTTCCACGACACGGGAAGCGATGCCACTACCAGGACGACGCCGAGCGCGGTGGTCAGCGTCAACGCGACCCTGCGCAGCGTCTTGCCCATCAAGCCGTCCCGTACCGGTATCTCTTGGCCCAGTTCACCGCGGGCCGTTCCACGGCGTAGTAGGTGACCACGGAGATCAGCACCGCCGCGGTGAGACCCAGCGCCACGTTCCACACCATCCCACCAAGTGTGTCACTCGCCATCAGCCCGGCGCGACCGAGCAGCAGCATCACCGGGAAATGCCATAGGTATGCAGACAGCGAGATCTTGCCGATGAATCGAAACGGCGCCATTTCCAACAGGTTTGCGATGGCCGACGTCTCGCCCCGCATCAGCGGTACCACGATCACGAGTATCGCCAGTCCCGCCAGCAGCGCCACCGCACTGACACCGAACAGCGCCATCACTCCCCCGGAGGCGAGCAGAACGGCGCACAGAAGTGCCACCGGAAGCGCCGCGACGGCGGACACCATCCGCACCCGGCGGCTGACCGACTCGCGCAGCACGCGCCGCTCGATCGCGACCACGACGACCGCCGCCAACATTCCGAACGCGAAGTTGTCCGCGCTGGCGATGAAGCTGCGCAGGAAGACTGCGACCCAGTTGGGTCCCCACTCGACCATCAGCGGATCGGTGACACCGAAGTGCGCGATCAGCAAGGGCAACATCATCTTGCCGACGAAGCCGATGACCAACATCAAGGCAGGGGCGACGAGCGCAATGCCAAAGGGCCGCAGCGGCGTTCGTTTGCGGAGCATGAACAGTAGCGCGCCGAGCACG
The DNA here is from genome assembly GCF_014202335.1 of Mycobacterium sp. AZCC_0083. Taxonomy (GTDB): domain Bacteria; phylum Actinomycetota; class Actinomycetes; order Mycobacteriales; family Mycobacteriaceae; genus Mycobacterium. The sequence continues at coordinate 222,949 of NZ_JACHGP010000012.1, forward strand.
GGCAACGACGCGTAGAACGCGAGCTCCAGGGTCAACGACCAGGACGGATTCAGGCCGGTCTGGAAGTACTGCGGCACGTAGGACTGCACCAGCGTCAGGTTGGCAAGCAGTTGCCAGATGTTGGTGATGGTCCCCGTGCCGTCTTCGGTTCGCGGAGGTTGTATCGCCGCGTTCTGGACGTACGCCACGCTGAAGACGTAGTTGCACAGTAGGAAGATGGCCAGATAGCCCGGCATGATCCGCGCGAACCGGTGGATCGCGAAGTTCTTCGTGCTTGGCAATTTGGCGGACTCGCGATCAGCCACCAGGTTCCGCACGTAGGGCAGGAACAACAGGAAGCCGCTCAGGACGTAGAAGAAGATCAGGCCGGTCCCGAACAGGTTGGTCCGGTAGGTCGAGGCCGTGTTCGGCGAGTAGTGGCAGCAGATGTGCATGACCGCCACGCCAAGGCAGGACAGACCGCGCGCCCCGTCGAGCCCGATGATCCGCGGTCTCGTCGACACCCCGACGGCTGCAACGACCGTTCGGGGCTCGACATTAGCCGTCACTCAGACGCCTCGGACGGCGCAGGCGCCGCGGCGGAGTCGGTCGTGTCTGACGACTGCGTTCCGTCGGTCGCCTCGGGCGCCACTGGGGGTTCTGGCGGCCCGATGAACTCCGGACAATCGTTGCGGGGTGGTACTCCGGCAAACCGATCATTGACCCACGGAAACGCTGTTCCGCCGTCGACGTCGGCATGTCCCTTGTCTGGTTGCAGCTCGATTTGAATGATGTCGCCCTTCCTACAGGCCGCGTCCAACGCTCGATCTGTCCAAGTCGGCGGGACGATTTGGTCCTGTCCACCATAGACGATCAACATCGGGGCCGTTGCTGGAAGGCGGGGTAGGGACATCTCCTGGAAGCGAGTTCGGAGAGAATCCGCAGCTTGTTGATCTATCGGCCGCATGTCATCAGCCGACACCTGATTCGCTAAATCTTCACGTTCGGTAATTTCAGGACCCTTGCACGCGAGCAGCGCTTCCTGTTTGGCGCTCGCGACACCCCTGCGGTAGTCATCGAGCCTGAAGTCTGCAGACTCCTTTGCCAGTGACGTCAATATCTGCAACAGGGCAAGTCTTTGCTCTGACGTGAGGGTTCCGTCGACGGCGGCATCGGCGAAACCGTCGATCGCCAGCGGTGCGGAGTAGCTCGCCGACCCGACCAGGTTGAGGCCCCCGCCATATTCGGCTGCCAGCTCGTTGGCGGCCCACGCCGCCTGACCGCCTTCGGAGCCACCAAAGGCTGCCCAACGGTCGGATGTGCCTGGGATCAGCTTGCGCGCAGCCCGCACCGAGTCGATCAGGTTGTGGCCCTCGGTCGTGGCATCGAGGTAGGGGTGATAGGTACGGTCCAGTCCCAATCCCTGGTAGTCGGATACCGCGACCACGAAGCCCGCCTTGACCAATCCCGTGACCGTCGTCGAAAGCCCGAGGAGCATCGGGTCAAGCGACGGTGCGCACTCCGAACCGATGCCGGTGGTCGGGTGCCCGTAGGCGATGATCGGCCAGCCGCCGTCTGGAGGGTCACCCTTGGGCGCAAAGACCGTTCCCGACACCTCTTGTTGGCTGCCGTCGATGCCAGACGTCGACAGATAGGTGATGCGCGCCGCAACCGACGTCGCCACGTTGAGCCGCCGATCGAGCGTCGGCATGCTGTTGGCCGAGATCAGCGAGCCGGGCTCCTGGCCGCCGTACTCGCCGGGCAGCGACACTCCCGCTGCCGCAGGAGGTTGGGATGCTTCAGCGGGGCCATGCCGGGTGCAGCCGGTTGCGATCAAGACCGCCGACAGCAGGCATGCGAGCAGCACGCGACCGCGCATCTACCGTCCCCTTCGTTGGCCGTCGGACCGGTATCCGTCGAGCTCGTCGGGACACATCGCGCTGTATGCCGACCACATCCGTTCGGCCAGCTCCCGTAGGCCCGCGCCGCTGTAGTGCCGATCGACGTCACTGTTGAACGACGACCGCGGCCCTGGCGCGAATGCGGTGCGGTGGCGCCGATTCGGAGTGTCCTGGTGCACCGCGTCGATTCCGGCGTATGGCTTTCCGCTGAGCTCCATCTCCTCGGGCACCATCTGGCCGAGGACGAACGGAACGTCGGCGCCGTACCGTGCGCGCAGGTCGTCGATCAGGGAGTCGAGCTTGTCCTGGTAGGCGCTTGGCGACATCAGCGGTACGTCGGTCTCGCCCTGGTGCCACAGGATGGCTGCGACGTGGCTGCCCGGGTAGCGAGCGAGCGCGGCGTCGATCGCGGCGACCCCTCGCCGGTAGAGGTTCACCCTCGTCGAGCGGTCGTTCCCGTCCCAGGTGTAACCGTTCTTCGGGGTGAAGGACGTGTCGCCGCGGGCGCCGGGGATGAGCAGCACCGCCCTGCCCGTCGCATCGGCCAGCCGCTTGGCGAATGCGGGACCGAATCCGACTCTCTTACAGGGAATTTCGTGCAGCAGTGGATCCACGCCAAGGACCACGGTCCCCTTCGACGGCCCGCACATGGCCCACTGGTGGACCAACGGGTGCTCGCGGTCGAGCCCGGTGGGGTCCAGCCCGAGCCCCATCCCGAACGCGTTGGACTGCCCGAGAATCGGCACCACGAGGTAGGGCTGGTCGGGCGCGTCCACCGGGATGCCCGGCTTCGCGATTCGACGCTTGACGATGCACTTGGCTTCGACGATCAACTGCCGCCAGAGCGGCCCGTCGCCATCGGGATTTCTACGAGCATTCATTGACCGCCGGCCTGCCCTCGAATCGATCGTTGAGCCAGTCGAGCGCGCCCGCCCAGTCGATGTCCCCGTGGCCGGCCTTGGGGTCTTCGCTCCACGACACGTTTCCGCCGAGCGTGCAGGCGCGCTTGATCGCGGCGATGGTCCATGCCGGGTCGATGTAGGTGTCCCGTGCGCCGAAGGCGACGTACAACGGTGCGGACAGCTTGCGTTGTGGCAGCGCCCATTTGGCCAGAAAACTCCGGAGTCGGTCCGCCGCCTCCTGAGAGCTCGGCGCCAAGTCCCGAGGACCCAGTGCCTTCCCCGCCGCCGTGCGCGCGTGCACGTCGGGTCCGCTGCATGAGGCCAACACGTCCCAGTACTGTTTTGCCGCACCGTGCCGGTAGTCATCGAGGTTGAAGTCCTGATGCAGTCGCGCAAGCGAGAACAGGATCGCCTGGAGCACCGGACCTTGATCATCGGTCAGCGTTCCCGAAACGGCCTTGTCCACCAGTCCCTTCACGTCCGCGGCCGGTGACAGACCCACGGCGCCAACCAGGTTGAGTTCGGGTGCGTAGGTCGAGGCTTGCTCGTCGGCCGACCATGCCGCTCCGCCACCCTGGGACCCGCCGAGCGCAGCCCAGCGTTCCGAAACGCCGGGGAACGTGGCCCGCAGCGCCCTGACCGCGTCGATCATGTTGAAACCTGCTGTGCGCGCGTCGCTGTAGGGATGTATGCCCGGAGAGCCCAAACCCTGGTAATCGGCCATCGCCACTGCATAGCCGCGCTTGGTGAAACCGTCGACGACGAGGTCCTGGCCCAACAACGACGCAGACAGCGACGGGCCGCAGTCCTCCTGCCAGCCGGTGGTGCCGTGCCCGTAGGAGACCACCGGCCATCCACCTGACGGCGGGTCCCCTACCGGTGTGAACACGGTGCCGGAGACCACCGTCGGCGCACCGTCATCTCCCGACGTCGAGCGGTAGAGTACCCGGGCCGAGCGGACGGATCGCCCGAAGTTGGTGCGCGACAGGGCTTCCATGGTGACGGCGCTCACCAGCGAGCCAGGCCCCGTTCCGCTCAGATCCGCGGATTCAATCGGTTTCGGCTCGCTGGAATCGGATCGAGAACCCGATACCAGCCGTTCCAGAGCCGGGCGACCGACCGTCAACGAAACCACAACGAGGACAACGACGACGATCAGCACCGGGACTGCGATCAGGAGGACCCTGCGGCGTGTCACCCGCCACCAGACCCGTTGGGTTCCGCCCTCATTCCTGATACCAGGGCTTGGGACTCAGCGTCAGCACGGGCCCATCGGGGACGTCGCACGAGTTGTGCGCATCGATACCACCGGCGAACCGCTGCTTGATCCACCCGAGTGCGACGGATCCGTCGATGTCGTCGTGCCCCCGGCCCGGCACCGAATACGCCTCGATGACGTCGCCCATCGAGCACGCTCGAGCGATGGCGGCCTCGGTCCACTGCGGTGCCACCACCTTGTCGAGCTCGCCGAACAGGATCAGCATCGGCGCCGACGTCCGCCCCTTCGGCAGGCTCATGTCCGCCAGATAGTCGCGCAAGCGGTCGACCGCCTCTGGGGAAGAAGGTTTCAGGTCGTCGGGGGTCACCTGCTTGGTGACGTCCCCGCGCTGATTGACAAGCGGTCCGGCACAGGCCGAGAGCACGTCCCACTTCTCGGCAACGATGCCGCGCCGGTAGTCGTCGAGGTTCAACTCAGGATGTTCTTCCTTGAGCGCGACGAGCACCCACTGCAGTGCCGAACTCTGCTCGAGAGTGAGTGTTCCTGCCGCCGCGGCGTCGGCCAGACCCGCCACGTTCGCGGCAGGCGATACGCTCACCGCCCCCAGCAGCTGCAGTCCGTCGCCGTAGGAGCCTGCCAGCTCGTTGGCTGCCCACGAGGCCTGCCCACCCTGCGACGACCCGAATGCCAGCCACCGGTCCGATGCGGCGGGGGCGACCTTGCGCGCCGCACGGACGGCGTCGATCAGGTTGTAGCCGACGGTGGCTGAGTCGAGATACGGGTGATAACTCCGATCAATGCCGAGGCCTTGATAGTCGGGCATGGTCACGACGAAGCCCCCGCTCACCAATGTCGCGACGGCCTCCGATGCGCCAAGGAGAGTCGGCCACAGGGACGGCCCGCAGTCGTGCTGTATGCCTGTGGTCCCGTGCCCCATCGCCACGATCGGCCAGCCCTCCGGCGGCGGCTCCCCCTTGGGCACGAACACCGAACCCGAGACGAGCTGCGAACTTCCGTCGATACCCGACTTCGACTCGTACACGACGCGAGCGGCCACGGACGTCACCTTGATGATCCGGCGATCGACGTTGGCCAACGTGACCGCCGAGGTCACCGTGCCTGGCCCCGAACCGGAGAGGTCGGCCTTCACCGGCACGCCCGGCATGCTCGATCCGAAGCCGGCCTGCGGTGGCGGCGGTGGCTGCGGCCTCTGTTGCCCGCACGCACCGAGCACCACGACGGAGAGCACCGCGAACAGCGCCAACGTCTTGCGGCGGCCCATCACGACGCCGTTGGCTGGTCGGTGATGAACGCGAGCTGCTCCCGGCTGAGCACTCTGTCGCGGCCGATGCCAAGACCGAGGATCACCAGGCAGCTCAATGCGAAGCCAATGCCTCCGCCGATCGAAGCGTTGGTCAGCAGTGAGGGGTGCGCCTCCGAGGCCGACTTGGCTTCGTCGACGATCACCAACGATGGACCGGACTCGGTACCCGTCCACTCCAGTTCCTGTGTCGCCGCGGAGAGGTTGCGTGCGACGGCGTTGGCGACGTCGACGATGCCGTCCTGGTTGCTGCCGCTCACCTGGACGTTGAGCAGGACCGACAGCGGATAGGCGAACTGCGACAACGTGTCCGGCACGGATTTGACCGTGATGCGCTTCGCCAACTGCGCCGGTGTGTCGGGGAGGCCGAGTTCGTCGATAGTCCGCAGGGTCACGATCGACGACTTGGCCAGTTGTGTGTAGGTCTCGATTCTGACTTCGCTGCCGCGGTTGCCCTCGTACGCCGAGTGCACCATTGCGTCACCGGGCACCTGGGCGAACAACTGCGTCGACGCCACGTAGACCGGAGCCTGAAGATAGCGTTGGTAGGCGACCACCGCGACGGCCGAGAGCACGGTCGCGGCGAGGATCACCAGCCAACCGCGAGCGACGATGCGCGCATAGTCCCTGACGCGCGGAACGTCGACGGGTGGCCTCACGGCTTGTCCACGCAGGAGTTCGGAATCGTCTGTCCCGTAAGACGATCACGCAACCACGGCAGTCCGAAGGGGCTGTCGAGATCGCTGTGCCCCTGACCGATGCTCTTCTCGAGCTGGATGGCGTCCCCTTGCCCGCACGCCTTCTGAACCGCCTGCTCGAACCACGGAAGGTCGACGAGGGTGTCCTGGGTGCCGTACACCACCATCAACGGCGTGGTGAGCTTGTTCTGCGGCACTGCCATTGCTTGCAGAAGGTCACGCAGTCGATCGCGGTCTGCCGGTGTTTCGGGCTTCAGATCGGAGTTCAGCATCTTGGACCGCGTCGTCATGATGTCGTCCAGGTTGGGCGGCAAGCAGTCCAGCAGCTTGTCCCAGTTCTCGGCGGTGTAGCCACGACGGTACTTGTCCAGGTCAAGGTCGGGATGCGACCACGACAGCGTCTCGAGCGCGAAGACCATCGCCACCCGCTGGTCGGCGGTCAGGGTGCCGTCCCACGCGGCGTCGGCCATCCCGGCCATGTCGGCTGCGGGCGCCATGGCCAACGTGCCCATCAAGTCGAGACCCTTGCCGTACGTACCGTTCTGGTCCGCTGCGGCCCAGGCCGCCATGCCGCCAAGCGAGTGCCCGAAGGCGACCCATTGGTCACTCAGATCCGCGCCAATCCGCTTGATGGCGCGCACGGCGTCGATCATGTTGTAGCCGAAGGTCTTCGAGTCCAGGAAGGGGTGGTAGTAGCCCGGGACACCGAGTCCTTGGTAGTCGGTCATCGTGACGGCGAAGCCGTTCAGGACCATGGCCTGCATCATGAAGCCGTTGCCTGGCAGCGTCGGGAACCGACTCGGCGCGCACTTGTTCTGCACGCCCGTCGTGCCGTGGCCGAACGAGATGATCGGCCAGCCACCTTTGGGGGGCTGCCCCGGCGGGACGGCGACGACGCCGGAGACTTCGGTGGGACTGCCGTCGACACCCGACGTGGAGCGGTAGACGATGCGGGCGTAGGTCGCGTTGGCGTCCTCGAGTTCCTCGTTGCCGTGCATGATGTCGAGGGACACCAGCGAGCCGGGACCGGTGTCGGCCAGGTCGGGCGGCGCCCAGTCGGCGGCACCGTCGAAGATCGGCGCGAAGGTCTTCACCGCCTGTGGGTGGCTCGCAGGCGGCGGCGACGCAACCGGTGTGGCCGAGGAGCAGCTCGCTACGAGCGTTGCGGTAAGTACCGCACACGATACAAAACGCCAGACCGCCACTAGGTCACCGACTTTCGTGCTTCACGCCCGGAAGTCGATGGGCCCCTGCCTGATTGATCGCTTCGGTCGCTTGGTCCTCGACCGGGCCGGTTTGGCCGGTCCCGCCGTCGCGAGTTTCCCGCGGAGGGACAGTAGCGGCAGTAGTGTCGGCGGGGCCCGGCTTCTCGCGCGGCGCGACGACGGCTGCGGGCGCCTCGACGGGCTGCTTGGACAGTTCGCGCTTATGCCCCGGTTCACACGTCACGACGGTTCCGATGGATTCGGCGTTGGCGGCCTCGAGCACCTGGATGGCCGCGCGCAGGCCCTTCGTGGTGGTGTGGCCGATTCTGGCGAGCACGATCGCACCGTCACCGAGTGCGGCAACGACTGCGCCATCGGAGGTTTCGTTCAGTGGCGGAGTATCGATCACGATGTACTCGAATGACGCGCGCAGCTCCTCGATCACGTGGCCCGCCGCTTCGTCACCCCACAGGCGTCGACGCGTCGAGGCCTGTGGACCCGCGGGCAGCAGCGCAAACGATGTGCCACCGATGGACGGGATCACGGCCGCGGACACCTCGTGGTCGCCCGCGAGTGCCGTACCCAAGCCGCGCTGCACCGCGCGAACGCGCTCGGCATCGGTCAGAGCAAGGCGTTCCACCAGTACGGGGTTCACGAAGTCACCCTCGACGAGCAGGACTGAGCGACCCGACTCGGCGAAGGCGGCGGCGAGATCGATGGCCGTCGTGGTCCGTCCGTCACCGCGCGATGGACTGGTGACGGCGATGACCGTCGGGCGCTGCCCCGCGCGGGTGCGCGCGAACTGAAGGTTGGTCCGCAGTTCGCGCAGCCGCTCGGCGGCGAGTCCACCTGCTGCGAGGTTGGTGACCGGTACGTCGGGCCTGCGCGGGTCGGCAACCAGGGCACCGAGCGCGTGGGAGCGGGTAACGGCCTCGACGGAGTCGCGTGCACGAAGCCGCGAATCGAAGGCACCGATTCCGATCGCGATCAGGAGGCCGACGACCGCGCCACCGACGGCACCGAGTCCCAGCAGCGTCAGCAAAGACGGCCCGGACGGCGTGGTCGGGTAGTTTGCGTCATCGAGAAGGATCGCACCGGCGGCAGGCGTGCCGCCTCGGCGGGACGTTTCGAGTTCGCTGACGAGTTGCACGAGTTGGTCGGAGACTGCGTTCGCGTACGTCTGGGCGACAACCGGGTCGGTATCGGTCACGGAGATGTCGAGAAGAACCGTCTTCGGAAGGGGGGTTGCGGTGATCTTGGCCCGCAACTCGTCAGGGGTGATGGGCATCTTGAGCTGATCGACGGCGCGCGCCGCGACCTGCGCACTGGTCGCGAGCCCGGCATAGGAGACCACCCGCTCCTGCGAGAACAGGTTGTTCTGGTAGGCGTCACCGACCGAGGTTCCGCTCTGCGTCGTAACGAATAGACGCGCGGTCGACTGGTATTCCGGAGTGGAGAAGAAGGTAGTGGCATATCCCACACCCGCTCCCAGGATCGCGGCGACCACGACGAGCCACCAGAACCGCCGAAATGTCCGCAGGTAATCCCCGATCGCCACCGGGATCTCCATTCGCTCGTAGTTTGCCGCAACTTACTCACCATAGCCGTCGAAGCATGGCAAAGCACATCGCCAGCTCAGCGCGTCCCGTTGCATTCAGCGAACACAACGCCGAGGTAGATTCTGCGAGTTGGGCGCTGCGGTCGCAATCGGAACTGGTAGCTGGCACCGCCAGTGTAGTCGTGCGGCCGCTCCTCGCACCGCTTGCCGCGCAGGGCGACGCCATGTGGTCGCCAGCCGTCGGCAGGGCCGCGGCGCTGCTCGGCGGCGAGCCCCATCGACGTGCGATATCCGCAATGGTGGGCAGCGGTTTGGCCGCGACCACGAGATGGCTCTGCCCTACCTGACGTTCGGCAAATACTCCTGGTCGACATCGCCGCTTTCCGTTAGTTTGCTGAGGGTTTTGAGCTCGCTGGCATGGTGCACCATCGCGAGCCAACTCCGATTTCGCCAACTCGGACGGAGTTCCGAGCGTTCCCGTAATCGTCTCGGGCGTGTCGCTTATCTTCACTGGTCGCGCGCTTACCGGCATCGCAGAATTCATCAACGAGACGATTACGACAGTCGTTGGTCGTTGCTTTGCTGTGAGTTTCCTACCAAGGATTCGCGCCGTTCGTACAAATTGTGACTATTTCGTGACGCGATCGCGCGGTGGCCGATTTCCACGGAGACGTCGACGAGTTCGGTACCGCCGACGTCATCAAGATCGCGACACACCTCAGCACTCACCAGGCAATATCTTGCCAACGCGGCATACTCAGCTCGATTCATCTATGTCGTCAATTTCCGTCGAGGCGATTTCTGCCGGAGAGGCCGAGGTGACCCGTGCGGGGAGCCAGACGAACACCGCGGCGCCGGATCATCCAGAGACTCGTCGCAGGCGTGACGGTCGGCGTGCTGACGACGGCCATCGTATTTGCGGCCATGGGTTGGTTCCCTTTTTCCTCGCTTCGCCCGCGCGAGGTCCAGGTCGCGGCGACGGCTCGCATCGCCGCGCTTCCCACCACCATCGGCTTCCACGACCCCGACTCGTACTTCATGACCGACGCGGACGTGAATCAGACGTTCGACAAGATGTTGGACACAGGAGTCAAGAACGTCCGTCTGATGATCCCGTGGGCGGGCGCCGAGCCGGTCCAGAACCAGTCCGACTGGACCAACGTCGACCGCACGGTCAACGCGGCCGTCGCCAGGAACATGGCCGTCATCGGCATCATCAACGCCTCGCCCGCATGGGCGGTGGCACCGGGTGTGCCCGCGATCTCGGGTCGCCCGGCGTCGCCGGCTCAGTACGCGGACTTCTGCGAGAAGGTGGCCGCCAGGTACCAGGGGAAGGTCTCGGCGTACGAGGTCTGGAACGAACCCAACGGAGCCCAGTTCTTCGCCCCTCAGCCCGACGCCCCTGGATACACCGAGTTGCTCAAGGCGGCCTATCCCAAGATCAAGACCGCCGATCCCAATGCCACGGTCATCGGTGGCGTTGTCGGTTCAGTTGTCGACTGGGGCACATGGCTGGTCAACCCCGTCACCTTCGTCCAGCAGATGTACGACGCGGGCGCAAAGAACTTCATGGACGCCCTCTCGTTTCATCCGTACCACTACCAACTGAAGTTCTCCGACGGCTACGGGATCGCCAACTCACCGCTGGACCAGACGGTGGCGCTGCGGCGGATCATGGTCGCCAATGGCGATGCCGGCAAGAAGATCTGGGCAACCGAGTACGGCGAGCCGATGACCGCCACCGACGAGGCCGGGCAAGCTGCGTTCATCATGGACTTGATCAACAAGTGGCAGGAGATGCCGTACACCGGGCCGATCATGATTCACACCACCCGCGACCGGCAAACGGGCAGCACCGACGTCGAGAACGTATTCGGCGTGTATCGCACCGACTGGACGGCCAAGCCTGCTCAGGTGGCCATGAAGGACGCAATCGCTGCTGGCATTCCGAAATCTCCTGAGTATCAACGCTTCAGCGCGATCACCGACCCGTCGTACGGTGAGGTGCTCAGCCCGGTGTACCGCGCCACCCCGGCCGTATGGGCTCAGGCCCGCACCACGAGCACCCTGTTCGAGACGCCGGCCGGCATCATCGCATCGCCAACCCCGGTGGCGGACAAGGCCCGTCAGTTCGGCGGATACCCGAAGACCGAATTCCAGAACGGGTACCAGGACTTCGAATCGCCCACCGGCATGCGGGTGTGGTGGTCACCGGCGACCGGTGCGCACGCGGTGGGCGGCGGCTTCGTCGCGGCCTGGGTACCGCAGCTCGGCTTGGCGCTCACCGACGAGTTCCGCGACGGCTGGGCCACCACGGTCAACTTCGAACATGGCTACATCACCTGGCTGCCGTGGATCGGCACCCAGGTCACCTTCACCTGAGAAGTCCGGCCTGCACCAGCGCCTCGACGGCTTTCTGGGGGCGCTTGTCGGCCCAATGCTGCCGGTTCGTCTCATAGAGCCGGTTGCCCTCCGCGACCGCTACGTCGCGGTCGAGCAGCATGCGCCGGCATTCGGCGACGAAGACGTCGTCATCGTCGAACGTCGACATGCCGAAGACGTCCTTCAACGACCCGACGGCGGCGTCGGTGCCAACGACCGGCAGTCCCTGGCAGGCCGCGTCGAGCAGCTTCACCCGCACACCGCCGCCGGTCCTGATCGGAGCCATCAGGGCGCGGCACGTCTTCAGGAACGCGGGCAGATCGGCGACGAAGCCCATGTCACTAGCGCGGTCCGGGTACACCGGATCCGTCGAACCCGTCTTCTTCGCGCCGACGACGCACAGTTCCGCCCCGGGAATGCCATCGCAGATCCTTGGCCACAACCGGAGTGCCTCCAGGAACGCCTCTTGATTGGGCGGCCAATCACGCCCGCCGAGAAAGACCAGCCGCCGACCGGTCTGCGAGATGTCGATCTGCTCGATGGGCGGCAGGGTCACCTCCATGAACCTGGCGCCCTGCACGCCGTTGGCCCGGTACATCTCGGACTCTTCGATCTCGTAGCAGCCGACGCCGTCCGCCAGCTTCGCCACTCGCAGTTCGTCGCGCAACAGCCGGGGCGCCTCGACCCGGCCCAACACACCGCGCGTCGCCAGCCATACCTGCGACTCTGTGTTGATGGTGTTGACGACGAAGCCCTTATTGCCGAAATGCTTACTGCGGATGAATGATTCGCCCATGTAGTTGTGCTCGCAGAAGAACACGTCCTCGTCGCTGGCCTCGATCTCCTCGAGCAGCTCGTCGGTGTCGAACCGGATGTGCACCAGGCTGCGACGCTGCAGCACCGCACCGGCCAGCAGCTGACCGCGTTTCACCGGGTGTTGCGCGACCCGCGTCAACTTCAGACCGCCCTTGACGACGTCGACGACCGAATCGCCTGGCGGTTCGTCGGACAGGCAGATGGCGCGGATGTCGAAGGACTCTGCGGCGAGCCGCATGACCACCCGGGCCAGCTCGATGTCTCCACCGTGCTCGGTCACCGGATCCTTCGACACCAGGAATGCAACCCTCGTCATGCGCGATCCCGCTTCGCTTCTCGCTGTTCCGTCATGCGCGATGACCCTTTCGATGAATACCTTGGGGCAGATGATGTTTGGGCACCGGGCACCCCGGTGACCCGTGTCTTGGTACGGCGCGCCGGCCTCAGCCGATCCCGCGCTGACGGTCCAGCATGCCGGTCCACGCCTCGACGAATGCCTCGGCGGTGCGAGGGGAGGAACGCTCCTCGCGGGTGCGATCGGCATTCTTGCCCAGTTCGGTCACGCGTCCCTGATCGTTGACGAAGGAGGCGATGGCGTCGGAGAACCCCGGTGGCAGAGCCTTGGGATCACCGTCGCCCATGGGGACGACGACGGCGCCGGTCTCGGCGTCCCATTCCGCAAGCGACCCGTAGCCGGTGGCGACGATGGGCGTCCGGTAGGCCAGTGCATGCGCGGCCACCGATGACGCGGGAAAGGTATCGGCGTACCAGTGCCGCTTGCCGTAGGGAATCACGATTGCCCGGACCGACTCGAAGAAGGCGTCTTCCTCGTCGCCGTCAACACCACCGAGGATTTCGATGCCGTCGGCCTTCGGCAGCGCTTCGGTGCCCCGTCCGGCGATCCGGATGAGGATGTCGTCGGGCAGCTCCCGCCGGATCTGGGCGATCTGCTCAAAGCCCTTGCCGCGGTACACCAGCCCGAAGAAGCCGACGGCCTTCGGCCGGTCTTCGGCAGGCATGACGGTCTTCTTCTCCGACACCCGGTACGGGATGTAGTGCGTGTGCGTGTGCGGGTACACCTCGTCGATGGATGCCTGTCCGGTCTTGCTCAGCGCGAAGATGTCACGACGACCGTTGATCACGCCCTCCAGCCATCGCGAGACGGGTCGCATCGGGTAGTGGAAACCGTGCATCAGCAGTTTGTGGCCGGCCACGAACCTGGTCCGCGCGGTGAACCACAGCGCCTGGGGCGGATCGTGGATCGTCAACGACACGGGGATGCCCTTGAGGCCTGCGATCGACCAGAACGGCGAAAGCATGCCGCACGCGATCTCCGAGTGCACGAGCACCCGGCCCGCGGGCCAGCTCGCGACCAGGTCCCTGACCTGCTTGCGGACCGCGCGCACGTCGGCCCAGGTTTCGTCGCCGGGACCGGCGACCCGGACCTCGGCGACGTCGCCGAAGTGCGGCCGGAACGCCTCGGCGAGATCTTCGGTGTAATCGCCGACCGCGGTGACGTGGTTGCGCGGCCCGATGTAGATCAGGCGGTAGCTCTTGAGGTCGGTGGCCATCAGAAGAACAGCGGGCGGTAGTGGGCGCTGTACTTGAGGGCGTCCGGATTGCGTTTGGTCAGTAACTTGGCCGGGATGCCGCCCACCACCTCGAGCTCACCGACGTCCTTGGTGACCAACGCGTGTGCGGCGACGACCGCACCGCGGTGGATGTGTGACGGCAGGATCATCGCGCGGCTCGCGATCCACGCGTAATCCTCGATCACGGTGGGAATCGGGCAGGGCAGGAAGTCCGGATGGTTGATGTCGTGCCCACCGCCGAGGATCTGGGTGTCGCTCGCGATGGTGACGTTGTCACCGATCGCGATGCCCGCCCTGGAATCCAGGAAGCAGCGGAATCCGATCGTGGTGTCGTTGCCGATCGTGAGGAACTCCGGATCGAAGACCGTGGTGCCCCGAAAGATCGTCGACCCCTTGCCGATGGTCGACCCGCCGACCCAACGTAGGAAGTTCTGCCGGATGAAGTGCGACGGGATATACGTGACGATCATGTTGAACAGGACTGTCGACAGGCGATTGCGCACCTTGCGCGCAAACGACATGGATTGCATCTTGTACCAAAGGACGCGACCGTCCGGCCCCAGTTCCCATGTGGGATCCGGCGGAAGTTTCAACCCTGGCGCCGCCGCCAACTTCCTCGCCCGATCCTCGGGGTCCGCGACAAAGAGTTCTGGAATCACGTATTTCGCTCCCGTTGTAAATCCGATTCGACCATTGCAACGACAATTTCATGGAATGACTTCGTGGGCTTCCAGCCAAGTGACTCCCACGCCTTCGTCGCATCACCGACCATGGCAGCCCGCTCGGCGGGCCGAATGAAGCTCTCGTCGCTGCTCACCAATTCTTGCCAATCGCTGATGCCCGCGACGGCGAATGCGGCGGCGACGAAGTCCGCGATCGAATGTGCAACGCCGGTGGCGACCACGAAATCGTCGCCCTTGCCGTGCACCGCCATCCGGTACATGGCATCGACGAAATCCGGTGCCCAGCCCCAGTCGCGCCGGACGCTGAGATCACCGAGTACCAGGCGGTCCTGCCTGCCCGCTGCGATGTCGGCAACAGCCGTGGTGATCTTGCGCGTCACGTAGCGGGTGGGACGGCGCGGTGATTCGTGGTTGTAGAGGATCGCGTTGGACGCCTCGAGGCCGCGAGCCCGGTAGACCTGACACAGACTGTGGCCCAACACCTTCGATGCCCCATACGGTGAGATCGGACGTATCGGGGTGGCTTCGGTCTGCGGCGAGTCGGGCGAACCCGCGAAGATCTCGCAGCTCGACGCATTCACGAAGACGATCGACTTGCCGGTGCGGTCCTGCGTCCGCACGCAGGCGTCGAGCAGCGCCGCCGTCGACAGCGCGTTCACCTCGGTGGCGTAGACCGGGTTCTCCCACGAAGCCGCCACCGACGACATCCCGGCGAGGTGAAACACGAAGTCGGGCTCGACGGCGTCGACGACGGCCGCAACGGACTCGGCGTCGGTCAGGCGGGCAGGGTGGATGGTGACCGCAGGCCGGACGTCCGTCGGCTTCGTACCGCCGCGCACTACGCCATGCACGTCGATGGCTTCCCGCAGTAGCTGGTCTGCGAGGTAGTGGCCATCCTGACCGGTGATGCCCGTGATGACGGCGGTGGCTCCTGCGGTCATGTCGGCCATCCCGCGAGATCGTCCACTGCCGCATAGAGCGCCTCGGCGTACTGCTCTTCGGTGAACTGGTCGACGTGACGACGAACCTTGTCAGGGTCGAAGGAGGACGTCTCGAATCGATCGAGCGCCTCGGCGATCGCGACCGCTTCGGGTTCGTCGAAGTAGATCCCGGTGATGCCCTCGTGCACGGTGTCGAGGAATCCGCCCCAGCGCAGTACGACGCTGGGCTTTCCCCACACCCCTGCCTCGATCGGGGTCAACCCGTAATCCTCGTGGCTCGCGGCGAGCAGCGCCCGGCAATTCTTGTACAGCCAAGACATCTGGCCGTCGGTGAGGTCGCTCAGCATCAGCACGTTGGGGGTCTTGCCCGCTGCGATCCGCTCCGCGTCAGGGCCGCGACCGACAACCACCAAGCGCTGCGGGCGGCCTGCGAAGGCGCCGACGACGGCGTCGACGTTCTTGTACGGCAGAAGCCGGGAGACGCACAGGTAGAAGGCCTCGTCGGGATCCGACTCGCCGTCCGCGGACAACCACCTCAACAACTCCGGGATCGGTTCCGTCGTAGCGTCTCGCGACATCGCCACGGGAGGAAACAGCACATCGGCCGAGATTCCGTAGGCATCGGCGATCCGGCGCTGGACGACGGAGGACACTGCCAAGTAGCGGTCGCACGACAAGGCCGCACGGCGGTCCCATGCCCGCATTCGTCCCGACGTCGCGGCGAGAACGGTGCGCTTCAACAGGCCGCTGTCCTCGCCGAGATACATGTCGGGCAGGTACAGCCAGCGGGCCGGCGAGTGGCAGTGCACCAACTTTCGGCCGGTGGTCGTGAATCCGTGTGCCCAACCGCTCGAACTGGTCAGCACCACGTCGGCATCCACGTGCATCGCGTTCGCCGCAAAGGGCAGAATTGGCAGAGCCGCCCGATGGTGCTTGCGAAAGACCGCCAGCGAATTGAACCGAGACACCCGAATGTCGCGCTCAGCGAATTCCGGATAAGTGTTCGCGGGGTCGTACAGCAACGTGTATATCGGCGCGTCGGGAAACGCGCGGCTCATCGAGAGGACGACCTTCTCGGCGCCCCCGCGCTGGGTCAGATAATCGTGGGCAATCGCTACGCGTGGTCCGTCAACGCCGTTGTAACTGCCGACAGGACGCACGCTGTACTTCCCTCTCGAACGTGTCATTATTGCGGATGGTCGCGACCCCAACTCGGCCGACGCATCGACGTGTCCATAAAACCGCATAATGGGATCAGTTACAACTCCTGGCAAACTTTCGCAGGTCGACCCGTCGTCGTGTCGGGTGCCCTCGGCGCGGCCTTCTTAAGACCTGACTAAGAGCGCGGGGCGCTTTGTGACTACCATCGCTACCCATGACGAGTGTTACCGAACCGGCGGCCGAACACCAGATCGACATCCACACCACCGCCGGCAAGCTGGCCGACCTCCGCAAACGGACCGACGAGACGCTGCACCCGGTGGGCGAGGCGGCCGTCGAGAAAGTGCACGCCAAGGGCAAGCTGACCGCGCGCGAGCGCATCTACGCCCTGCTCGACGATGACTCGTTCGTCGAACTCGACGCGCTGGCCAAGCACCGCAGCACCAACTTCGGACTTGGCGACAACCGTCCGCTCGGAGACGGTGTCGTCACCGGTTACGGCACCATCGACGGTCGCGACGTCTGCATCTTCAGCCAGGACGCGACGGTGTTCGGCGGCAGCCTCGGCGAGGTCTACGGCGAGAAGATCGTCAAGGTGCAGGAGCTCGCCCTCAAGACGGGCCGCCCGCTGATCGGCATCAACGACGGCGCAGGCGCGCGCATCCAGGAGGGCGTCGTCTCCCTTGGGCTCTACAGCCGGATCTTCCGCAACAACATCCTGGCCTCCGGTGTCATCCCGCAGATCTCGCTGATCATGGGCGCCGCCGCGGGCGGGCACGTCTACTCCCCCGCCTTGACCGACTTCGTCATCATGGTCGACCAGACCAGCCAGATGTTCATCACCGGACCCGACGTCATCAAGACGGTCACGGGCGAGGAAGTGACCATGGAGGAGCTGGGCGGCGCGCACACCCACATGGCCAAGTCGGGCACGGCGCACTACGTCGCCTCCGGCGAGCAGGACGCCTTCGAATACGTCCGCGACCTGCTGAGCTACCTGCCCCCCAACAGCGCAGCCGAGCCGCCGCGCTACCCGGCCCCTCCGCACCCCGGCGCCGTCGAGGACAACCTCACCGAGGAGGACCTCGAGCTCGACACGCTGATCCCGGACTCCCCCAACCAGCCCTACGACATGCACGAGGTCATCACCAGGATTCTCGACGACGACGAGTTCCTCGAGGTTCAGTCCGGGTACGCGACCAACATCATCGTCGGGTTCGGTCGCGTCGACGGCCGCCCGGTGGGCATCGTGGCCAACCAGCCCACCCAGTTCGCCGGCTGCCTGGACATCAACGCCTCGGAGAAGGCCGCCCGGTTCGTGCGGACGTGCGACTGCTTCAACATCCCGATCGTCATGCTGGTGGACGTGCCTGGCTTCCTGCCTGGCACCGACCAGGAGTTCAACGGCATCATCCGCCGCGGCGCCAAGCTGCTCTACGCCTACGGCGAGGCCACCGTCGCCAAGATCACCGTGATCACCCGCAAGGCCTACGGCGGCGCGTACTGCGTGATGGGGTCCAAGGACATGGGCTGCGACGTCAACGTCGCATGGCCGACCGCTCAGATCGCCGTGATGGGTGCGTCCGGTGCCGTCGGCTTCGTCTACCGCTCCCAGCTCAAGGAAGCCGCAAGCAAGGGCGAGGACGTCGACTCGCTGCGGCTGGAACTCCAGCAGGACTACGAGGACACCCTCGTCAACCCGTACGTCGCCGCCGAGCGGGGTTATGTCGACGCGGTCATCCCGCCGTCCCACACCCGCGGTTACATCTCGGCCGCGCTGCGGCTGCTGGAGCGCAAGATCGTGCAGCTGCCGCCCAAGAAGCACGGCAACATTCCGCTGTGAGTGCCGAGGAGAGCGAACCCACCGTGACCGAGATCAAGATCGTCAAGGGCAAGCCCACCGACGAAGAGGTGGCTGCGCTGGTGACCGTGCTGGCAGGCGCATCGGGTGGTGGGCAGGTGGACGAGGGACCGCAGATCGTCGACCTGTGGGGCCACCCGGTCGACAAGCTGCGCTACTCGGCCATCAGTTGGGAGCGCATCACACGGGTGGAGCGCACGCACCTTCGTCGATGACACGTGTCGTGCTGGCCTCGGCCTCGCCGGGCCGGCTACAGGTGCTGCGCCAGGCGGGTATCCACCCTCTGGTAATCGTGTCGGGTGTCGACGAGGACCTGATCGTCGCGGGGCTTGGCGCAAGTCCGTCCGCTGGTGACACCGTCTGCGCACTCGCCACCGCCAAGGCCGATCAGGTCGCAAGCGAGCTCGATCCAGCGTTGGCCGCCGACTGCGTGGTGCTGGGCTGCGACTCGATGCTGTTCATCGACGGCGAACTGCGCGGCAAGCCGGCCGACGCCGACGCCGCGCGCGCCGCATGGGCGACGATGGTCGGACGATCGGGTGAGCTGTACACCGGACACTCCGCAATACGTGTGCGCGGCGGAGCCGTGGTGCATCGCGCATCTCAATTCAGTTGCACCACAGTCTATTTCGGCACACCCACCGACGAGGACCTGAGCGCCTACCTGGCCAGCGGCGAGCCACTGCGGGTGGCAGGGGCATTCACCCTCGACGGCCTTGGCGGCTGGTTCGTCGAACGCATCGATGGCGATCCGTCCAACGTGATCGGGATCAGCCTGCCGCTGACCCGACGCATGCTCGAGAGCGCGGGCCTGTCGATTTCCACGCTGTGGCAAGCGAACCCGGTTACCTGAGCGCTACATCAGGTCGTTGGCGGGCACGTCGTCGCGATGTTCGCGGTACCACGCCACCGTCCGCTCCAGGCCGTCATCGAGGCCGACGGCCGGTGACCAGCCAAGCGCGCGCATCTTGGTGATGTCGGGGCAGCGCCGCGGGGTGCCACCCGCCTGAAGCTCGCCTGGCTGGATGTCCAGGTCGATGCCGACGATCTTGCCGATGCGGGCGGCGAGGTCGCGAATGCTGACTTCCTCGTCGCTGCCGATGTGGTAAACCTCGCGGTGGCCGCCCTTTTCGTACATCGTCAGGATGCCCTCGACGATGTCGTCGACGTAGCAGAACGAGCGGGTCTCGGTGCCGTCACCCTGAATCGGGAACGCGCCATCGCCTGCGTCCTGGGCAGCCAGCGCCCGCAGGATGAACTGGGGCTCGACGTGCTTCCAGCCCATGTTCGGCCCAAACACGTTGTGCGGCCGGAAGACCTGCACCTGACGGTAGTGATCCTGACCGTAGTTGAACGCGATCAGCTCGCTGACGATCTTGGAACCGCCATAGGAGAATCTGGGGTTGAGGCTGTCGGGCAGCATCAACGGAATGGTCTCGGGAGTTGGGACCAGTGCAGGCGTCTGATAGACCTCCGCGGTCGACGCCACCACCAGGTCCGGCACGCCGACCTCACGGCCGGCGTTGACCACGGCGAGCGCGCCCCGCAGGCCGACGTCGAGCACCAGTTCCGGTCTCTTGTAGAAGTTCTCGGTGCCGTTGATGGCCGCGAGGTGCATCACCACCTCCGCGCCCTTGAATGCACCCTCGAGGGCGTCCTGATCGCGCACGTCGCAGGTGAACAGCTCGACGTCGTCGGCGACCTCGGCGAACCGGCTGGCGTCGCCGCGCACCATCGAGTCGACCACGACGACGTCCCAGCCGTCATGTACCAGGCGCTTGACCAGGTAGGCGCCGATGAATCCGCCACCGCCAGTGACGACTACGCGCTTAGCCATTGGACGGCGCCGTTCCGCGCCGGCCGACGGCGAAGTAGGACGCACCCAGTTCGGAGGTGGGCAGGTGGCTGAAGTGGTTCCAGTAGTCGTACACGAAGCCATCGGGGCTCATGAACTCGTTGATGGTGCGGGGCGAGATCGTGCCAAGCGACGGATGGTTGTTGGCGATCACCACCACCGAAGCTCCGCTGACCGCGTCACCGAAGCGGCTGAAGACCTGCTCGTCGGGGAACTCCGCGGCCAGCACCTCCTGTGGCGTGATCGGATCGTAGACACCGATCTGGGCGTCCGGATGCGCCTTCTTCAGCGCGTCGAGCACCTTGATCGACATCGAGCCACGCAGGTCGCTGGTCTCGGGCTGACCCTTGAAGGCCATGCCGAGGATGTTGATCTTCAGCGGACCGGCGAGCTCACGCCGCTCGATCTCGCTGCTGATGAAGTCGACGGTCTCCTGCGGCTGGCGCTCGTTGACCAGACGTCCCGCCCCGGTGATCTCCAGCGAGATGCCGCGAGTGCGGGCGCTCTCCATCAGGATGTGCGGATCCTTCTCCAGGCACGGGCCGCCGACCAGGCCAGGAAGCGGGATGTTCGTGCGGTTGTAACCCAGCTTGCCGGCGGAGATGACCTCGTGGGCGCTGACGCCGAACGCGTCGCACACCCGGGCAACCTCGTTGGCGAACGCGAACTGGACGTCGCGGAAGGTGTTGCTCACCAGCTTGATGATCTCGGCGGTCTCGATACCCGACACCAGCACGATGGAGCTGGTCAGTCTGCGGAACACGGCGGCGGCCCGATCGGCGACGGCCTGATCGTCGGCGCCGACGATCTGCGGCAACTCACGCAGTTCCTGCAGGGCCTTGCCCTCCAGGGTGCGCTCCGGGCACATGGCGATGTCGAACTTCTTGCCGCTGGCGGCCAGGATCGGGGACACCACGTCGCGGGTGGTGCCGATCTTGACCGTCGAACGGAGGATGACCAGGGCGCCGTCGCGCATGTTCGCGGCGATGTCCCGGGCGGCCGCCTCGATCATGTCGACGCGCGCCACGCCGTCCTGTGCCAGCGGTGTGCCGACCGTGATGATGTACGTGCTGCATGTGAAACTGTCGTCGAACTTCTCCGCGGCCATGAGTTTCTGCGACTTCGTGACCCCGGCGAGCGCGTCGGGCAGACCCGTCTCGGTGAAGTGCGGGACGCCCTCATTGGTCAGATCGACGAGATCTTTTCGCTTCTCGATCCCGATGACCGAGTTGCCCGCCTCGGCAAGCACGGTGGCCAACGTGAGGCCGACGTAGCCGAGCCCGACGATTCCGACATCGAAATTTGCTGGCAAACTCATCATTCCTCAGTTTCTACCTGATCGAACGTTGCGACAACAACTCAGAACCTTACTTGCTGAGTCACCGTTTGCGCGCGAGCTAGGCTCATGGTGTGCCGCTGCCCACAGATTCGCATCCCGCGTTTGCCGCCTACGCCCACCCCGATCGCCTGGTCACCGCCGACTGGCTGGCAGGCAACCTCGGCCGTCCCGGCCTTGCCATCGTCGAGTCCAACGAAGACGTGCTGCTCTACGACACCGGCCACGTCCCAGGCGCGGTGAAGATCGACTGGCACACCGATCTCAACGACCCCCACGTCCGCGACTACATCGATGGCACGCAGTTCGCCGCGCTGATGGATCGCAAGGGCATCAGCCGTGACGACACGGTTGTGATCTACGGCGACAAGAGCAACTGGTGGGCGGCGTACGCGCTGTGGGTGTTCACCCTGTTCGGTCACCCCGACGTCCGGTTGCTCGACGGCGGGCGTGATCTCTGGGTCAGCAACGGCCGCGACACCACTCTGGAGGTGCCGAGCAAGCACACCACGGGCTACCCGGTGGTCGACCGCGACGACGCCGCGATCCGGGCCTTCAGGGACGACGTCCTCGGCAAACTCGGGACCGAGCCGCTGATCGACGTCCGCTCACCGCTTGAGTACACCGGCGAGCGGACCCACATGCCCGACTACCCAGAAGAGGGCGCGTTGCGCGGCGGTCACATCCCCACCGCGAAGTCGATCCCGTGGGGCAAGGCGGCCGACGACAACGGACGGTTCCGCAGCCGTGCCGAACTCGACGATCTGTACGGGTTCCTCACCTCGGATGACAAGACGGTCGTGTACTGCCGCATCGGCGAGCGGTCCAGCCACACCTGGTTCGTACTGACCCATCTGCTCGGGCTGCCCGGCGTGCGCAACTACGACGGCTCTTGGACCGAGTGGGGCAACGCGGTGCGCGTACCCGTCGCCGTCGGAACCGAACCAGGTGGAGCGCCCGGCGCCTCATGAGTACGGTGTCTTCCCTTCCGGCCGCCTTAGCCGAGGTGGTGTCCGACTTCGCCGACATGCAGGGGCAGGACAAGCTGCAGCTGCTGCTGGAGTTCGCGAACGAATTGCCGCCGCTGCCCGAAGATCTCGAAGAAGCGGCCATGGAGCCGGTGCCCGAGTGTCAGTCGCCGCTGTTCCTGCACGTCGACGCCTCGGACCGTGCGCACGTCCGGTTGTTCTTCAGCGCCCCTGCCGAGGCTCCGACGACGCGTGGGTTCGCCGCGATCCTGGCCGCCGGGCTCGACGATCACACGGCCGACGAGATCCTTGGCGTGCCCGACGACTTCTACTCCGAGTTGGGTCTCGCCGCGTTGATCAGCCCGCTGCGGCTGCGCGGCATGTCTGCCATGCTGGCGCGGATCAAGCGGCGCCTGCGCGCAGCCTGATCAACCGAGATTTACCTACCCACCGGTAACCAATACCGGCTCGCCGGGGTTGGTGTCGCGCCCCTTAAACTGCGCGGGATACATTCTTAAAGACGTTTCTTAGAGACACATGCCATCAGGAGGCGCAGTGCCCAGCCACGCCAGCTCGAAGATCACCAAGGTGCTCGTCGCCAACCGCGGTGAGATCGCCGTCCGGGTGATCCGCGCGGCCAAGGACGCCGGGCTGGCCAGCGTGGCCGTGTACGCCGAACCCGACGCCGACGCCCTACACGTGCGACTCGCCGACGAGGCGTTCGCCCTTGGCGGCCAGACCTCGGCCGAGTCGTACCTGGTATTCGAGAAGCTCCTGGACGCGGCCGAGAAATCCGGCGCCAACGCGATCCACCCCGGCTATGGATTCCTTTCGGAGAACGCCGACTTCGCGCAGGCCGTGATCGACGCGGGTCTGATCTGGATCGGGCCGAGCCCGCAGTCGATCCGCGACCTCGGCGACAAGGTCACTGCCCGTCACATCGCCGCAAAGGCGAAGGCTCCGTTGGTCCCCGGCACGGCCGAGCCCGTCAAGGACGCCGACGAGATCATCGCGTTCGCCAAGGAATTCGGCGTTCCCATCGCCATCAAGGCGGCGTTCGGCGGCGGCGGGCGCGGCATGAAGGTGGCCCGCACCATCGAGGAGATCCCCGAGCTGTTCGACTCCGCCACCCGCGAGGCCGTCTCGGCATTCGGTCGCGGTGAGTGCTTCGTCGAGCGCTACCTTGACAAGCCGCGCCACGTCGAGGCGCAGGTCATCGCCGATACGCACGGCAACGTCGTGGTCGCGGGCACCCGCGACTGCTCGCTGCAGCGGCGCTTCCAGAAGCTCGTCGAGGAGGCGCCTGCGCCGTTCCTGAGCGACGCGCAGCGCAAGGAGATCCACGAGTCGGCCAAGCGGATCTGCAAGGAGGCCGGCTACCACGGCGCGGGCACCGTCGAGTACCTGGTCGGCCAGGACGGGCTGATCTCGTTCCTCGAGGTGAACACCCGCCTGCAGGTCGAGCATCCGGTGACAGAGGAGACCGCGGGCATCGATCTGGTGCTGCAGCAGTTCAAGATCGCCAACGGCGAAGCGCTGGACATCACCGAGGACCCGACGCCCCGCGGACACTCCTTCGAGTTCCGCATCAACGGCGAGGACGCCGGCCGCGGCTTCCTGCCCGCGCCGGGACCGGTGCTCAAGTTCGATCCCCCGACGGGCCCCGGCGTGCGCCTGGACTCCGGTGTCGAGAGCGGTTCGGTGATCGGCGGCCAGTTCGACTCGATGCTGGCCAAGCTGATCGTGACCGGCGCGAACCGCGACGAGGCGTTGGCCCGTTCGCGGCGTGCGCTGGCCGAGTTCCACATCGAGGGCTTGGCCACGGTCATTCCCTTCCACCGCGCCGTCGTGTCCGACCCTGCCTTCATCGGTGACGGTGAGGGCTTCACCGTCCACACCCGCTGGATCGAGACCGAGTGGGACAACAAGATCGAGCCGTTCACCGGCGGTGCTCCGCTCGACGAGGAGGAGGCCCTCCCGCGTCAGAAGGTCGTCGTCGAGATCGGCGGCCGTCGCGTCGAGGTATCGCTGCCCGGCGACCTCGCGATCGGCAACGGCGGCGGCGGAGCAGCAGGTGCGGCCGGTGTGATTCGCAAGAAGCCCAAGGCCCGCAAGCGCGGCGCGCAGGCTGGTGCGGCCGCCTCGGGTGACTCCGTGACCGCGCCCATGCAGGGCACAGTCGTGAAGGTCGCCGTCGAGGAGGGCCAGACGGTCGCCACGGGCGATCTCATCGTGGTGCTCGAGGCCATGAAGATGGAGAACCCGGTCACCGCTCACAAGGACGGCACGATCACCGGGCTATCCGTCGAGGCAGGCACCGCCGTCACGCAGGGCACCGTCCTCGCGGAGATCAAGGACTAACTAGCCGCTAGCCAGTCGGTGAACCGGGTGGCGGCGAGCACTGCGTCGTCACCGGTCACCAGGCTGTGTTGCTCGTCAACTGGCGTGCCGAAGTAGGTCGCCTGCGGATCGACGACGACGGTCTTGCCGTCTCCCTGCTTGGCGAGGACGGCGCTGGCCATGTCCGCGAACGAGAACTTGTCCGGCCCACCGATGTTCACGATGCCGCCGACTGGAGGGCCGACGGCGACACGCGCCACCTCGGCGGCCACGTCGTCGGAGGCGATCAGCTGGATCAGTCCGTCCGGCACCCGGACCTCGTCGCCGACCACCAGCGATCCGGTGATCGCCTCGGCGAATTCGTGGAACTGCGTGGCGCGCACCACGGTGTACGGGATGCCGGAGTCGACGAGCGTCTTCTCCTGGATCACCTTGGCCCGCATGTAGCCACTGTCGGGCAGGCCTTCCGCGCCGACGATCGACAGTGCAACGTAGTGGGCGATGCCTGCGGTCTTCGCGGCCGCCGCCAGGTTCGTCGTGGACGTCGAGAAGAACTGCAGCACTGCGTCGTCCTCGAACGACGGCGAGTTGACCACGTCGATCAGGACATCGGCACCGGCCAGGGTGTCGGCGAGTCCCTCTCCGGTGAGTACGTCAACGCCCGTCTGCCGCGACGTGGCCACCACCTGGTGGCCCTGCGCGGTGAGCAAGTCGACGACCTTGGTTCCGATGAGCCCGCTGGCTCCGATGACGGTGAGTTTCATGTGGCGTATGCCCTATTCATTGGTGCCGCTCGACGTGAGACGCTGACCGGGTGGAGCCCGTCGAGATCAACAATGGCCAGTGGTATCTGCGCGCACTACGGTACGACGACCGTGTCGACGACCGTGATGCTCTCGCCGACCTCGGGGAGTCCGACCTCGACTACGTGCACGACGCCGAGGACGGGTGGGCCGACGACACCCTGTACACGTGGGCCGTGTGCGAGCCGTCGACCGGTGAACTGCTCGCCGAGATCACGCTGGATCCGAAGACGGCGTACATGCACAGCAGGGCGCGGCCCGGCCACCAGGATGCCGCCGCCATGGCCGAGGACACCGTCCGCCGATACGCCTCGGAGGTCCTGAATCTGCGGGTGCACACGTGAGCCCGAAGATCGTCACCGTCACCGGCGCTGCGGGCCAGATCGGCTACGCCGCGCTTTTCCGGATCGGTGCGGGTGCCCTGCTCGGTCGCGGCGTGCCCGTGACGCTGCGGCTACTGGAGTTGCCGTCGGCCGTGCGCGCCGCCGAGGGCGTGGTGATGGAACTCATCGACAGCGCCTTCGACCTGCTTTGCGACGTCGAGATCCACGACGACCCGGTGCGGGCGTTCGACGGCGTCGACGTCGCCCTGCTGATCGGCGCGAAGCCGCGGAGCAAGGGCATGGAACGCGCCGATCTCCTTGCCGCCAATGCCGCGATCTTCGCCGAAGCGGGGCGTGCGCTGAACGCGGGCGCTGGCGCCGACGTCAGGATCGTGGTGGTCGGCAACCCGGCGAACACGAACGCGCTCGTCGCGTCGGCGCACGCACCGGACATCCCCGCCGAACGATTCACCGCGCTCACCCGGCTCGACCATAACCGGGCGGTCGCCGCGCTGGCCGCGCACGCGGGCGTCCACGTCACCGACGTGTCCCGAGTCACGGTGTGGGGCAACCACTCTCCCACCATGTACCCCGATATCTTCCACGCCGTCGTCGGTGGCCGCCCAGGCGCCGAGTACGCCGCCGACTTGGATTGGCTCACCAAGGACTACATCCCGACCGTCGCCGAACGCGGCACCGCGATCATCGAGGCACGCGGCACGTCGTCGGCGGCGTCGGCGGCCAATGCCGCGATCGATCACGTCAGGGATTGGGTCGACGGCACCGATCCCGACGACTGGACCTCGGTGGCACTGCCATCCCCCGGCGTCTACGGCATCCCCGAGGGCTTCGTCTCCTCGTTCCCGGTGCGGGCCGTCGACGGCGCCTGGCAGATAGTGCAGGGCCTCGAGATCAACGAGTTCTCAAGGGCCCGGATCGACGCGTCGGTGGCCGAGCTCGCCGAGGAACGCGCCGCGGTGGCCGCGCTGGGCTTGCTCTAAGTCGCCTTCAGCTTCAGATAATGCGCGATGCCGAGGCGCTCAAAGGTCCGTCGTCGTCCCGGCGAGAGACTTGGTAGGGCCGCCGCGGCGTCGATCACCTCGGGCTGGTTCACGTCGTAGGTTTCGCCATTGAACGAGATCGTGGCTCGCCCGGCGGCAATCACGTTCCGCAGCCAGTCCACTTGGATCCCGTATGCCAGGGGAATTACGAACCCGTCTTGCACACGCTCGACGCCGACCGGCGTCGAGTACTGCTTGCCTGACTTTCTGCCGGTATGCCGGATGGCGGCGGCGTACCAGTACTTTCGCCCGGCGAGCGTGCTCATGAGCGGGTTGAGCAAGTACTTGTTCGAGGTACGAATCGCGCCCAGTAGCGGACGAGGCCAGGTTGCTGGTGCTAACGCCATCCTGCTGACGATACGCGACTGCCGACTGTGGTTCTAAGACAACAATTTTGGCTCCTCAGGCCCATTACCATGGGGCACTGACACTTTCGGTGATGGGACCGCCGTTTGTCCACAGTCCGGGTTTCATCCACAGGCGTGGGTTCGGCGGGTAGTTGCGGTCGGTGCGGGCCGGTAGATTCGAAAGCATGTTCGACCTTCTCGATGAGGCCACCGGCACCTCCGGGGCCGCCGCGACCCTCGCGTGGGCACGGGTCGAGAACGCCGCCTGCGCACGCCGACTGGCCGGGATGGTCGCCCTGCTCGACGCCCGCTACGCCGCGAGCGGATCAGCCAACCGCGACCAGTGGTACCTAGACAACTGGGGTGCCGCAAG
>NZ_JACHGP010000013.1 GCF_014202335.1 Mycobacterium sp. AZCC_0083
ACACTGTGGGGCACCCTGTTCGCCACCGACGCCGCTGCGTTCGACCAACGACTGGACGCGCTGGCCTCCACGGTGTGCGACGACGACCCCCGCACACGCGATCAACTCCGCTCCGACGCGATGGGCGCCCTAGCGCACCGGCAAGACCGATTGGCCTGCCTCTGCGGCAACCAGCACTGCCTCGGCGGCATCGCCACCCCCAGCACCGTCGTCGTTCACGTCGTCGCGCACGCCGACTCCGTCGACACGCCCCTGGCCCAGCCTGAGCGGTCCGATGGTGGTGGCGCCCCGGCCAATTCGCCCACCGGTGTCGACGGCGGCACCGCCACACCCAGCGATGCCCAGGCCGAGTCTGGCGAGATGGCTGCCCGTGCGTCCGCGCAGCACGCCTCCCTGGACGGCGAATCACCCCCAATGTTGAGCAAGCCACTGCGCGAGATGACGCTGGCCGAGGTCATCACCGAAGCCAACGCCGACCCCGGCGAACCCCTGGCCACCCCGCCCGGAGTGATCATCGGCGGGCCGCTGCTGCCCGGACCCGTCGTGGCCCGCGCCGCCCTGCACGCCAAAGTCGTACCGGTCGTGCACCCCGGCAACGCCCCACCCGAACCCCGCTACACCCCCTCCAGGGCGCTAGCCGACTTCGTCCGCTGCCGCGACCTGACGTGCCGCTTCCCGCACTGCAACGTGCCCGCCGACCGGTGCGACACCGACCACACGATTCCGTACCCGAACGGGCCCACCTGCGCGTCGAACCTCAAGTGCCTGTGCAGGTTTCACCACTTATTGAAAACCTTCTGGGGCGGGCCACGGGGTTGGCATGACCGACAGCTACCCGACGGCGACGTCGTCTGGACCTCGCCGTCCGGGCAGAGTTACACCACCCGGCCGGGCAGCCGACTGCTCTTCCCCAGCCTGTGCCTGCCCACCGCACCAGTCACCGTCACCGAGACCCCCACCGCACACACCGCCGGGCTGACCATGCCACGGCGCACGACCACCCGCAGCCAAGACCGCCGCCAACGGATCGACGACGAACGCAGACGCAACGAAGCCGAGAACGAAGCCGCAGCATTCGACTCGATACCACCATTCTGAGCGCCGGGGTCGGCGAGCGTGTCCCTACCTCGCTCGGTGGGGTTCACTCGTGAGCTGCTTGTAGATCGTTCCGTTCTTCATGATCACGAGCAGGGTTCGGTCCGGGTCAGCGAGTAGCTGGAGGTCTTCGAGCGGGTTGCCGTCAACGAGAAGGAGATCGGCGAGAGCTCCCTCTTCGAGGACGCCGAGCCGCCCCGGGTAAGGGTTGCGCTGACCGGACATCGCACACAGTGCCGCATTGTCCGACGTGGCCATCTTGAGCACCTCTGCCGGTGTGAACCACCGCGTCATCTTGGCCAACTGGGCACCCTGCCGCGCGGCGAGCCCGCCGTCGAACAGCGTGTCCGTACCCCACGCGAGCCTGACCCCGTGCTTCTTGGCGAGTCCATATGCCTGGTCGGTTCCCGCGGTTACTTGGCGTAGCTTGGCTCGCTTCGCCTGCTCGGAGAACTGGATCGCGTCTTCGTCGTCGAGCATCGGCTGCAAACTCCACCAGGCGTCGCGCTCGGCGATCATCGCCGCCGTGGCGTCGTCCAGCAGGAATCCATGCTCGATGGACCGCACCCCAGCCCGCAGCGCCTGCTGCACGGCCCGCGGTGTGAAGGCATGAACCAGGACGTAGGTGCCCCAGTTCTCGGCCGCCTCCACGCCGGCGCGCAACTCAGCCTCGGTGTACTGCGTGACATCAACCGGGTCGTAGCTGGACGACACACCGCCGCCTGCCATCATCTTGATCTGCGTCGCCCCGAGCATCAATTGCTCGCGCACTGCCCGCAGCACTTCGTCGACGCCATCGGCGATCGTCGATAGACCCATGATTTCGATGTAACTGAGGTGGCCGCAGATCCCGCGTGGCACTGCGTGTGGCATGCGGAAGTCCCCGTGACCGGACGTCTGTGAGATGAACGCGCCTGACGGATAGATCCGCGGCCCCGCTACAGTTCCGTCGTCGATCGCCCGCTTGAGCCCGAACGATGGGCCCCCTGCGTCGCGCACGGTGGTGAATCCGCGGTGCAGCGTGCGGGTGGCCTGTACACCGGCGACGAGGTTGAGATACCCGACATCGGCGGTCATCATCGCGGCGATCGGCATCGACGCCAACATCGCGTGCCAGTGTGCATCGATCAGGCCCGGCATCAGCACTCGTCCACCGCCGTCGATCTCCACTAGATGCTCGCCGTGGACAGGGTCGATGGAATGGGTGGAGATCGACTCGATCGTCGAGCCGCGGACGAGGACGTTCGAGCCGTTCGACAGCACCGGAGATCGACCGTCGAAGATCCGGACGTTGCGGAACACCGTGGTGTTCTGTTCGCTTGACGACATCGACTGAGTCCTTGACCACTAGGCGTTCCCGTACGAAGCTCTCGTCAGAAAACAGTACCGCTCGACGCTTCATCGGTCCGGAATTATCTGGTTCACAACACGTTTCAGCGCACGTCCACGTCCACACCCGTCGCGAGGTCACCGCATTCGACGGCAACGACGTCGGAGCGGCCTGCGAGAAAGCGTCGGCCACCCTCGTCGCCGTGCAGGGTCTCCATCAGCGCCGCGACATGACTGCGTTCGATCACCACCGGGTGGCCGGGCCGCCCGCCGAAGGTCGCCCTGGCCAGGCCGGACACCGCAGACTGGGCCGCCTCCAGCACCCGCGCGATCACGTCGGCACCGACGTCGGGGGTGTCGACGAGGTGCAGCACCACGTACCGAGCACCGTCGGCTGCTGCCAGGCCGACGCGCAGCGAGCAGCCGATCCCCGAGGCCCAGTCCCGCGCCAGGACCGCGCGCGCCGGGCTCGGCACGTCGACCACGGCGGCGCCAAGCACCACCACGACGTCGCCACATCCACCGCGGTCCAGCGCGTCGACCGCGATCCGCAGCCACTCCCCTTGCTCGGCAAGGACTTTCGGCATGCCGTACCGCGTTCCCGCCCCCGCGGCAAGGAGAATGCCGACGACCCGTTGTTCCTCCGACATGCGAATAGTGTGAACCTGGCCGATTCTTGGAGGCATGCCCGCCCCATCGGCCGAGACGGCCGCGAAGCCCAAGAAGCGCGTGCACCCCGTCGACGAGGTGCTGCCGATCCCCAAGCTGGCGACATACGGCTTCCAGCACGTCGTGGCGTTCTACGCAGGGGCGGTGCTGGTCCCGATCCTCATCGCCAGCGCGATCAACTTGCCGAGCGAGGAACTCGTCAAGCTGATCACCGCCGACCTGTTCACCTGCGGCATCGCCTCGATCATTCAGGCCGTCGGGTTCTGGAAGATCGGCGTGCGCCTGCCGCTTCTGCAGGGCGTGACGTTCACCGGCGTCTCCCCCATCATCGCGATCGGACTCGCACACGGCGGCGGAGCCGCGAGCCTGCTCTACGTGTACGGCGCGGTGATCGTCGCGGGCGTCTTCACGTTCCTGATCGCACCGATCTTCGTCAAGCTGCTGCGGTTCTTCCCACCGGTCGTCACCGGCACGCTGATCACCATCATCGGGTTGTGTCTGGTGCCCGTCGGCGCCCACGACGCCGTGACCAACCCGCACACCGGCGAGATCGACGCATCGAACCTGCGCTGGCTGCTGTACGCGGCCGGCACGATCGCGATCATCGTCGGGATCCAGCGCCTGTTCCGCGGGTTCGTCGCCACGATCGCCGTCCTGTTGGGGTTGGTGATCGGCTGCGCGGCCGCGTTTGCGCTTGGCGACATGAGCTTCGAGAAGGTGGGCGCCGCGTCCGCGATCGGCTTCACCGAGCCATTCGTGTTCGGCATGCCCAAGTTCGACGTCGTCGCGTGCCTGACGATGATCATCGTGCTACTGATCACCGCCGTGGAATCCACCGGGAGCACCATGGCCACCGGCGAGATCGTCGGCAAGCGGATCAAGGCCTCCGACATCGGCAACGTGTTGCGCGCCGACGGCCTCGCGACCGCGATCGGTGGCGTCTTCAACTCGTTCCCGTACACCGCGTTCTCCGAGAACGTGGGCCTGGTCAGGCTCACCGGCGTCAAGAGCCGCTGGGTGGTGGCCGCCGCTGGCGTCATCATGATCCTGCTCGGCTTCCTGCCGAAGGTGGCGGCCGTCGTCTCCTCGATTCCGCAACCCGTGCTCGGCGGCGCGGCGCTGACCCTGTTCGCGACAGTCGCCGTCGTCGGCATCCAGACCCTCGGCAAGGTCGACTTCACCGACCACCGCAACCTGATCATCGTCACCACCAGCATCGGATTGGCGCTGTGGGTGACGTCGTATCCCGATGTGGCCAAAGCACTTCCGTCCGGCCTCGACCTGCTCTTCGGCAGCGGTATCAGCATCGGGGCCATCGCGGCCATTGCGCTCAACATCGTGTTCTTCCATCTGGGGTCGCGCGGCCCCCGGGTGGCGGGTGGCGGGTCGATCACCCTCGACGAAGTCAACGCGATGACCAAGGAGCGGTTCACCGAGGTGTTCGGCAGCGTGGTGCAGAACGTGCCATGGGCCGTGCAGCGTGCAATCGAACAGCGCCCGTTCGCCGACACCACGGCACTGCGCGAGGCATTCCAGGACGCCGTCCTGACCGGTTCCTCCGAACAACAGCTGCAGTTGATCCGGGCGTTCCCCGACCTCGGCGCCGAGGACGAGACCGGCCACGCGCTCGCCGTCGACCACGTCGCCTTGTCCAACCTCGACGAGGACGACCACGACGACGTCGTCGAGCTGTCCACCGCGTACCGGGAGCACTTCGACTTCCCGCTGATCATCTGCGCCAAGGAGACCGAACGCTTCGACCGGGTGCTGCGCAACGGGTGGTCTCGGATGGACAATTCGCCCGCCGCCGAGAAGGCGTTCGCACTGATCGAGATCGCCAAGATCGTCAACTACCGGTTCAGCGACCTCGTCGCCGACGCCAACCCCATCGCGGCCGCGCGGTTCAGCCGGTTCAGCGAGTTGCCATAGTTCACATCGATGACCACTCAACCCGCGCTCGGTCTCGACGGCTTCAATCGCAGTACCGAGCGCCAGCGCATGCACCTGCTGTTCGGCGTGTGCTCGTCGCCGATCTGGGCCCGCCGTGTCCTGGCTGGGGCGCCGTTCGCCGACGTCGACGCCCTGCTCGACCGCGCCGACCGGGTGCTCGCCGAGCTCCCGGACGCCGAGATCGACGCCGCGCTGGACGGACATCCCCGCATCGGGGCAAAGGTCGACAACGCCTCGTCAGCCCGGGAACAGGCAGGCATGACGGCGGCGGGCGACGACGTGCGCGCCGCCCTGGCCGTCGGCAACCGGGACTACGAGGAGCGGTTCGGCTACGTCTACCTGGTGTGCGCCAGCGGACGCTCCGCCGACGAACTTCTGGCGATCCTCACCGACCGACTCGGCAACGATCCCGACACCGAACGCCGCGTCATGCGCAACGAACTGGCCAAGATCAACCGGCTTCGCCTGAATCGGCTGCTGAGCGAGCCACCCGGCGAGGCAAGATCGAGCACATGAGCCTCTCCACGCACGTCCTCGACGCCGTGTCCGGCAGGCCCGCCCCGGGAGTGCCCGTGACGCTGCGCGACGCCAGCGACGTGGTACTTGCCAGCGCGGTCACCGACGCCGACGGGCGCATCGCGAACCTCGGCGACGACCTGGCCGCCGGTATCTTCCGGCTGCGCTTCGACACCGCGACGTACTTCGCCGCTAAGGAGATCACGGGGTTCTACCCGGAGATCGTCATCGCGTTCGAGATCACGGATGCCTCGGCAAGACATCACGTTCCGGTTTTGTTGTCGCCGTATGCGTATTCCACCTACCGAGGGAGCTGACACGTGTCGGGCATCATCCTGGGCAAGAACCAGTACGGCAAGGCCGAGAACCGCCTGGTGCGGATCTACCGCGATACGCCGCGCCACGAGATTCACGACGTGAACGTATCCGTCTGTCTGCGTGGCGATTTCACTGCGGCTCACCTGGCGGGCGACCAGTCCGAGGTGCTGCCCACAGATACCCAGAAGCAGACCGCCTACGCCTACGCCAAGGAGAAGGGCCTGCAGTCGATCGAGGACTACGCGCTCACCTTGGCCCGGCACTTCGTTGGCGACGTCGAGCCGGTTCTCGGCGCGCGGATCGAGATCGAGGAGTACGCCTGGGAACGCGCGATCGTTGACGGCACCGAGCACGACCACACCTGGGTACGCAAGGGCCAGGAGGTGCGCACGGCCGCGATCACCGTCGACGGCACCGACGAGTGGGTGATCGGCGGCCTCAAGGACATGGTGATCCTGAAGTCGACGGGGTCGGAATTCGCCGGCTTCCTGACCGACCCGTACACCGTCCTGGAACCCACCCACGATCGCGTGATGGCGACGTCGTTGGTGGCTCAGTGGAGGTATCACCGCACCGGCCCTGACTGGGACATAGCTTGGGAGGCGACCTACATCGGCGTCAAAGCCCAACTGGTGAAACAGTTCGCGGTCGTCCAGTCGCGCGCCTTGCAGCAGACGCTCTACGAGATGGGCAAGGCCGTGCTGGAGACCTACCCCCAGATCGCCGAAATCAGGCTGTCGGCGCCCAACAAACACCACTTCGTCTACGACCTGTCCCCGTTCGGGCTGGAGAACCCCAACGAGGTGTTCCACGCCGACGACCGGCCCTACGGCCTGATCCAGGCCACCGTCACCCGTGACGATGCGCCCGCACCTGGGCCGGCGTGGGATCTGCAGCGCGGCTGGCTGGGCTGAATCATTAGATTCGTCTTAGTTAGCAGGTCAAGGTATCCGGATCGGCGTACCGTTTGTGCAGGTTGGACAAACAGCCGAGCAAGAGCGTCATCCCACGGCTTTGAGACGCAGGGCCCATCGATTCCTTGGCGTGCCACGTCCCACTGATGGAGTCAGAGTGTCTTCGTTCGAATCGCCCCGCCCGGCCAAGCCGGACTCCGTAACCGTCTGTCATAGCGCCCAATTCGCGACGCGCTGGCTGCATCCCTCCATCCTCATCGTCTCCGCGCACGGCGAGCTCGACGCGGCCAACGCACAGGAGTTCGCCGAGTACGCAATCCGGCACACCGACGCGGTGAAGCGCCTGCTGCTAGACCTCAAGGGCATCGAATTCTTCGGCACGGCAGGCTTTTCGGCGCTGCACAGCCTCAACGTGCGGTGCGCCGCGATCGGCGCTGACTGGGCGATGATGCCCAGCAAGGCGGTGACGCGGTTGCTGGGTATCTGCGATCCGGACGCGACGCTGCCGGTGGCGCCCACCATCGAAACCGCGCTCGCCGTCATTCACGGTGAACCGCGGCAGCCGCTACTGCAGCTGGTCCCGGAGCCGCGCTAGCGACTTGGCCAGCAGCCGGGATACGTGCATCTGGGAGATGCCCACCCGCTCGGCGATCTGAGTCTGCGTCAGCGACTCGAAGAACCGCAGGACCAACACCGTGCGTTCCCGCTCGGGCAGCGCTTCCAGCAGGGGCCGCAACGCCTCCCGGTTCTCGATCCGGTCCAGGTTGGTGTCGACGTCACCGAGCGTGTCCGCAATCGCGGGAGCGTCTTCGGTACCGCTGCCGCCGTCGATCGACATGGTGTTGTACGAGCTCCCGGCGATCAGACCCTCGACCACCTCGTCGCGATCCATCTCGAGCTCCGTGGCGAGCTCCGACGGAGTGGGGGCGCGGCCGAGCCGCTGCGACAGATCCGCCGTCGCGGCACCCAACCGCAGATGCAGTTCCTTGAGCCGACGTGGCACCTTGACCGACCAGCTGTTGTCCCGGAAGTGCCTGCGGACCTCGCCCATGATGGTCGGCACCGCGAACGATACGAAGTCCGATCCTGCGTCTACGTCGAACCGGATCACGGCGTTCACCAGGCCGACCCTGGCGACCTGCACCAGATCGTCGCGGGGTTCACCGCGGCCGTCGAACCGCCTGGCGATGTGATCGGCCAGGGGCAGGCACCGCTCGACGATGGCATCGCGCTGGCGGGTGATCTCAGGGGCTTCGGGGGTCTCGGAGGCGTCGCCGCCGAGTTCCTGCAGTTCGCGGAACATGTCGATGACGTCGGCGTATTCAGAGTTCGATCGCGCCGACGAACCCCGAGGGGACGAGGTCGTCACCGCAGCGAGCTCGCTCGTCTCGTCGTCATGGAGATGCCGAACACCGCGCCCTCGTCGAGTGCCTCGCCGTTCTGGAACGTCGTCACGTCGTCCATCAACGAGCTCAGTACGTGCCAGCTGAAGCTGCCGGGCGCCATGATGTCGGGTGACGTGCACGTGGTGGACGCATCGATGACCACGTCGTCGTCCTGCGGGCGGACCACGACGATGAGCGTGGAGCCCGGAACGGCCGACCGGATCAAGCGGGTGCAGGCTTCGTCCACCGCCAGACGCAGATCGGCGACGGTGTCCATGTCGAGGTCTTCGAAGGTACCGACCGCCCCGATCAGCGTGCGCACCACGGCTAGGTTCTCGAGCTTGGCCACAACCCGGAACTCGACCTCGTTCTCCACACGACCTCCTGCTGCTGTCGGGATGAGACTACCCTCGGAATTCCAGCTAACCATGAATGCAACGATCACCAGCGCTCACGGTGCTGAGGCAACGGCACCTGTTCACGAGTTCCGCAACTTGGAGTCAGCTTCTGCTTGGAATCGCCCTGCCGACGCAGGTCCTCGTTCGACTTCTCGTGCTTGATCGACGCTCCTGGCATGTCACGACCTCCTAGTGGAAACTGCAGCAGGGGTGCCCGCACCCGTGCCAGCCGAAACCCACTTGTCGAATGTCGTTGGCCGTGGCCAATGGACCCCACGAACTGCCTTGACCAGCAACGTGATTGGCTCTAGATGCGGAGATGTGCGGTCAGGAGCAACCGGTCGTATTCGACACGGCTGGGCAGCACCTCGTCATAGGTGAGTCCGAGGAAGTCCTTCACCACCTGCTCGGCCAGCACCCGCAGCTTGACGTTGGCCTCCTGCGATCGCCACTTGAGCAGCTCGAACGCCGAGTCCGCGGTGATCTGATAGATCAGCATCAGCATGCCCTTGGCCTGCTCTATGCCCCCGCGGGCCTCGGCGATCTCGGCGACCGCTTCGGTGACGCGTTCCTCCCTGGCTTCGGTGATCGACGGCGTGACGTCGACGTAGTAGCCGTCGGAGCCGATCACCGTGTCCGCATCGTCACGCATCTGCTGACCGATCACCACCACGTGGTGGATCTGGCCCTTGGTGTCGACGATCCGGTGTCGGGTGCTGAAGGCGCCGGCGGTCAGCCGGATCTGCTCGATGGTGGCGGCCACCTGGCCGTAGTCCTCGGGGTGTTTGTGCGACAAGACCAACGCCGTGGTGGGCTGTACCGAGCCAGGTTCGTAGCCGTGCATCCGCTCGACCTGAGGCGACCACTCCCACCGCTCGTCGGCGAAGAAGAAACGGAACCAGCCGACCCGCTGCGGCGCACCGCCGGCAAGTGCGTACTCGACCGGCGGTAGCTCGGCGTCACCATCTGGATCTCGCCCCTCGAAGTCGGCGAGTTCGTCCGTCATGACCAAGAGATTAGCGTTCAATCCGCCGTTTCGGCGATGCGCTTGATGGCATCGAGGCGCCGGTCCCAGCGTCTGCCGATGACTTCGAGATCATTTGCCAGAGCGCTCAGGCGCGCACCAAGCGCGCGGTACCGGATTTCCCGTCCGGCACGGACAGACTCCACCAGACCGGCCTCGGCCAGCACGGCGAGGTGCTTGGCGATGGCCTGCCGACTGACGGGCAGCCGGCCGGCCAACGCACTGGCGGACAGATCCGCGGCGCCGATCTCGGACAGGATCCGCCAGCGGGTCTCGTCGGCGAGCACCGACAGCACCCCTGGCATCGTCACGGTTTCGTCAGTCACCGGGATTCCAGGAACTCCACGAGTTCGCCGAGCTCGGCCAGCCAACCGCCGGTGTTGTCGTCATGCGCGGACTGCGGGTCGGCGAGCTCGTCGAATCCCGTTTCGAGAAGCGTGAGCCGGGTGCCGCCCGCGGATTCGGTGAGGTCGAACCGCACGACGGTCGAGTTGCCAGGTACGGGGTCGACGCCCTGTTCCCTGGCCCACCGGTAGATCAGCGTCTTGGGCCGGTCGGCGTGTTCGACGACCACGCGGAACGTGCCGTGCGCCGTCCAGCCGAATGAGCCGGCGCCACCAGGTCTCGGGTCGAATTCGCACGTGTCGCCGAACCACTGGGCGATCAGATCGGGCTCGGTGAGCGCTGCCCACACCTTCTCGGCTGGCGCATTGATGTCGATGCTGCGGGTGATTTCGAGCGTAGTCACGGGTGCCTCTCGGGGTCGGATTGATGTGCAACTTCAGAATTGCACATGGTGCGAGTTGAGCGCAACCCCTCGGTTGCACTTGTATTCCATGGCCGGGTCGGACATGCGCAGGCGGTGATGCTTGACTACCGTCGATCGGTGGACCTGAACACCATCGAGGCGGTCGTCACCCCGCACCGCCGCGACGAGGTGTGGCCGCTGGCCCCCGGCGACGCGTTGCTGGCCGGCGGCACGTGGCTGTTCTCCGAACCACAACCACATCTGCGCCGCTTGGTGGACATCACCGGCCTTGGCTGGCCACCGATCACCTTGGGCGACAACGAGATCGAGCTGAGCGCGACCTGCACCATTGCCGAGTTGTCGGCGTTGTCGACCCAGCTGAGATCGAGCAGACCGGACTGGCAGGCGGCACCGCTGTTGCACCAGTGCTGTACGGCACTGCTGGCGTCGTACAAGATCTGGAGCACCGCTACCGTCGGCGGCAACATCTGCCTGTCGTTTCCCGCGGGCGCGATGATCTCGCTGGCCTCCGCCCTCGACGGCGAACTGGTGGTGTGGCGGCCCGACGGTGGCGACTACCGCCTGCCGGTCACGGAATTCGTCACCGGGAGTTCTGCGAACGTGCTGGCCGGTGGCGACGTGCTGCGCTCGATACATCTGACGACCACGGCACTGCGAGCGCGCACGGCCTACCGCAAGATCGCCCCGTCGCCGCTCGGCCGGTCCGGTGTCGTGGTGATCGGCCGCCGCGACATCGCTGCCGACGGAGGCCGTTTCGTGCTGTCGGTGACGGCGGCCACCGTGCGCCCGTTCGTCTTCGAGTTCGCGTCCGTCCCCAGCCCCGACCAACTCCTCACAGCCCGCGACGGCATACCCGATACCGCCTGGACCGACGATCCACACGGTGACCCCGACTGGCGAAGGGCCATGACCCTGCTACTCGCCGAACAGGTGCGGGTGGAGCTGTCGTGACGATCATCGTGAACGGCGAAGAGCTTCGGGATGATCCGTGGCCGGGGCAATGCCTGCGCACGTTCCTGCGCGAACACGCCCACTTCGATGTGAAGAAGGGCTGCGACGCGGGCGACTGCGGCGCCTGTTCGGTGCTTGTCGACGGCGCCGCCGTACATTCGTGCGTGTTCCCCGCGTTCCGCGCGGCTGGTCACGTGGTCACCACCGTGGCGGGACTGGGGACCCCCGACGACATGCATCCGATGCAGCGCAGGTTCGTCGAGGCTGCGGGGTTCCAGTGCGGCTTCTGCACCGCGGGCATGGTCACCACCGCCTCGGCACTGTCCGAGGACCAACTCGCCGATCTGCCACAGCAGTTGAAGGGCAACCTGTGCCGGTGCACGGGCTATCGGGCCATCACCGATGCGCTGGCCGGGCGGGCCAACACCGAGAAGTCCGGCGGGACATCGGATGCCGGCCGATCGATCGGCGCGCCCGCCGGTGTTCGGGTCGTCACCGGCACCGAGCAGTACACCATGGACCACCTGCCGCAGGGTCTGCTGCACATGGCCGTGCTGCGCAGCCCGCTCCCCCACGCCCGGATCCTCTCGATCGACACCTCGGCAGCCGAACGGATGCCCGGCGTGCAGCTGGTCCTCACCCATCGCGACAGCCCGGCGGTGGCGTTCTCGACCGCCCGGCACGACAATCGACTCGACGATCCCGATGACACCTACGTGTTCGACGAGATCGTTCGGTTCATCGGGCAGCGGGTGGCCGCCGTCGTCGCCGACAGCGCGGCCATCGCGGAAAATGCCTGCCGCGCAATCGCCGTCGAGTATGAGCGGCTGCCCGCGGTGTTCGATCCCGAGGCCGCGCGGTCACCTGGCGCACCGTTGGTGCACGGCGACAAGGGCAGGGACGCCCGCATCGCCGACGTGTCCCGCAATGTCGTGGCCGAACTGCACGGCGGGGTCGGCGACGTCGACGGCGGGTTGGCGGCCGCCAGCGCCGACGGCGGCGCAGTGGTCACCGGGCGCTGGACGACACAGCGCGTTCAGCATGCGCACCTGGAGACACACGGCTGCACCGGATGGCGGGACGAGCACGGCCGCTTGGTGATTCGCACCAGCTCGCAGGTGCCCTTCCTGGTCCGCGACGAGTTGTGCCACGTGTTCGGCCTCGACCGCGCCGAGGTCCACGTCTTCACCCGGCGGGTTGGCGGGGGCTTCGGCGGCAAGCAGGAAATGCTGACCGAGGACGTCGTCGCGCTTGCGGTGCTGCGGCTCGGCAAGCCGGTGCGCTACGAGTTCAGCCGAACCGACGAGTTCGTCGCGACACCGTGTCGTCACCCCTTCCGGGTCGATGCCACGGTCGCCGCGGGGGCTGACGGGGTGCTGACCGCGTTGGCGGTGGACGTGCTGCTCGACGCGGGCGCGTACGGAAACCACAGCCCCGGCGTGATGTTTCACGGCTGCAGCGAGTCGATCGCGGCGTACCGGTGTGCGAACAAGCGCGTCGACGCCCAGGCCGTGTACACCAACAACCTTCCGTCGGGCGCGTTCCGCGGTTACGGACTGGGGCAGATCATCTTCGCGGTCGAATCCGCGCTTGACGAACTGGCGGAGCGGCTCGGCATGGA
The DNA here is from genome assembly GCF_014202335.1 of Mycobacterium sp. AZCC_0083. Taxonomy (GTDB): domain Bacteria; phylum Actinomycetota; class Actinomycetes; order Mycobacteriales; family Mycobacteriaceae; genus Mycobacterium. The sequence continues at coordinate 12,940 of NZ_JACHGP010000013.1, forward strand.
TCCCTTCGACCTGCGGCGCCGCAACGTCGTGGTGCCTGGCGACGCGTTCACCGACTCCCACGTCGCCGACGACGACCTGACGTTCGGCAGCTACGGGCTGGACCAGTGCCTCGACCTGACCCAGCAAGCACTTTCGACGGGCAACGGGGTGGCGGCACCCGACGGCCCGCAATGGCGGGTCGGCGAGGGCATGGCGATCGCGATGATCGCGACCATACCTCCACGTGGTCACTTCGCCGAGGCGTCGATCTCGGCGGATGCCGACGGCCAGTACACCCTGTCGGTCGGCACGGCGGAGTTCGGCAACGGCACCTCGACCGTGCACGCCCAACTCGTCGCCACCGCGTTGAACACCACGGTCGAGAACGTGCGGATCCACCAATCCGACACAGATGCAACGGGTTACGACACGGGCGCGTTCGGTTCGGCAGGCATCGTGGTGGCCGGCCTTGCGGTGCAGGCCGCGTGTGGTGACCTGCTGGCTCAGATCGCGGCTGGCGGCACCGCACCGCTGGTCGGCCGGGGCCGTCACGACGGCACCCCACGGTCGGTGGCGTTCAACGTGCACGCGTTCCGGGTCGCGGTCAACGTCGAGACCGGCGAGGTGACGATCCTGCAGTCGGTGCAGGCCGCCGACGCAGGCGTGGTGCTGAACCCCGAACAGTGCCGCGGGCAGGTCGAGGGCGGCGTGGCGCAGGGGATCGGCTCGGCGCTCTACGAGGAGATGCGAGTGAGTCCCGACGGTGTGGTGATCACGAAAGACCTTCGCAACTACCACATTCCGCAACTGGCCGACGTGCCTGTGACGGAGGTCTACTTCGCCGACACCTACGACGCGCTCGGGCCGCTTGGTGCGAAGTCGATGAGCGAGTCGCCGTACAACCCGGTCGCTCCCGCGCTGGCCAACGCCATCGCCCGCGCGTGCGGTGCCCGGTTGCATCAGCTGCCGATGACACCGGCGCGGGTGTGGCGCTCGCTGCAGTAGCTTCTGGCACGTGGGCCATCTGCGCCGAAAGTACGGTTGTTGTACTCAAAACCCGAGTGACCCCGCGAACAACCGTACGTTCGGTGAGGCTCTAGTCCGGAAATCCGCGCTGCACTAGTGCCAGGCGCGCGCGCTGAACTACCTCGGCACGCTGGTGACGCAACTGCGTGGCGCTCACTCGCACGATCGTCCACCTCTTCGAGGCGAGGAACTCCAGGCGCTCGATGTCCTTGGCGTAGTCGTCGGGGTTCGTGAAGTGCTGCTCGCCGTCGTACTCGACGCCCACCATCCATTCCGGCCAGCCCATGTCGATTCGCCTGACCACTCGCCCCTTCTCGGCGGTCACCGGGATCTGCGTCACCGGCCGCGGGAGCCCAGACTGCACGAGCAGCAGTCGCAGCCGCGTCTCCTGCGGAGATTCAGCACCCGCGTCGACCAGGTCCAGCGCCATCAACAACCGCCGTATGCCCCGTGCGCCGCGATGGCATTGGGCAATTTCCTCGACGGACTCCGGCGTCGTCGCGGTCGCATTGAGTAGGGCATCCATGCGAATCACCGCCGTCTCCAACGGCAACCTGCGGCCCAGGTCGTAGGCCGTTCGGGCGGCAGTGGTGCAGGTGATGCCGCCGATCGTGCGAACGTCGTTGACCCGAAGCTCGTCGCTTCGCACAATGATGCCTCGGGGCGCCGCCCTGCGTGAGTGGGCGATTTCAACGGGGGCATCAGTCGGTATCCAGCGACTGCCCAGCAGCGCCGCCGCCGAGTGCCCGACCAGCGTCGCCGTCCGCCCCGACCACAGCCACCCGGCGTAGGCCCAGTCGAGTGCCGTCAACTCGGCTCCGTTGCGGACGTACACATTGCGGTAGAGCTTGGTGTACCGACGGTTCAAGTCGCGACGGGTGAGCTGTCCCGAGGCAATGACCTCTGTCGCGACGACGATCTGCGGTGGGCACTGCTGCACCAGGCAATCGTCACCCGGGCCAGACTGCCCTCATGACACCAATTCAATCCCTGCCGAACGTACGCATGTTGTACGCATCGCCCGAGAGGCCCCGCGAACAACCGTACGTTCGGCGGGGTCGGGCTCGCCGCGCAGTGACCACGCCTGTCGGTGCGGCCGCTTAGGGTTCGCACCGTGTGGAAGCTCTACGGAATCCTCGGTGTCGCCGCGGGACTCACGGCGTACCTGAGCGGCCTTGGCCTACCGTGGAGCATCGCGATCGGCGTGCTGGCGTCGGCGGCGCCTGCCTTCCTCGTGGGCGTTCTGCGCGGCGCGGCCACACCCGCTCCCGACGAGGACCCCGCGGCCGCGCTGTCGGAGATGTCGGGCACCGACTTCGAGGATCACGTCGCGAGGATCGCCAGAAAATCCGGTGTCCCAGTCATCATGACCCCGCTGACCGGCGACTGGGGCGTTGACCTCATCGTCGGGCGCCGACCGGATCGGCTTGCCATTCAATGCAAACGGCAGTCCCGCCCGGTTGGCGCTGGCGCCGTGCAGGAGGTGGTGGCCGGCGCGCCGATGCAGGACTGCACCCAGACGATGGTCGTGACGAATCACGAATTCACGCCTGCCGCACGCAAACTCGCCGAGTTGCACGGCTGCATCCTCGTCGGAGGCACGGAACTCGCCCGGTTGGGGTCGACGATCCGCCGACTGGTCACGCCGGACGGCGTCAGATAGGCATCTCGGTCAGCACGGCGCGCACGGCGTCGACGGCGGCGTCGATCTCGTCGCGTGACACGGTGAGCGCGGGCCGGAAGCGCACGCTGTCCGGTCCGCTGGCCAACATGATCACCTTCCGGTCCCACAGCCGGGAGACCAGATCGTCGCGCAACGCGGCTGTCGGCATGCTGAACGCGCACATGAGTCCACGGCCTCGGGGGTCGAGCACCACTGCAGGGAACTCGGCGGCCAGCTCGTCGAGCCGGTCTTGCAGGTGGCGGCCGGCCTTCGCCGCATTGGCCAGCAGGCCGTCGGCCTCGATGGTCTCGAGAATCCGCCGGGACCGCACCATGTCGGTGAGGTTGCCGCCCCACGTGGAGTTGATCCGGGAACTGACGGCGAAGACGTTGTCGTGCACCTCGTCGACGCGGCCACCGGCCATCACGCCGCACACCTGGGTCTTCTTGCCGAAGGCGACCACGTCGGGCTTGACACCCAATTGCTGGTAGGCCCAGGCGGTTCCGGTCATGCCGCAGCCGGTCTGCACCTCGTCGAAGATCAGCAGCGCGTCGAACTCGTCGCACAGCTCGCGCATCGCGGCGAAGAACTGCGGCCGGAAGTGCCGGTCGCCGCCCTCACCCTGGATGGGCTCGGCGAGGAAGCAGGCGATGTCGTTCGGGTACGCCTCGAAGGCGGCCCGCGCCTGGCGCAGCGACTCGGCCTCCAGCGCGTCCATGGCTTCATCGGTTAGGCCAGCCTGGAACACTGGCGCGTCGATGCGCGGCCAGTCGAACTTGGGGAACCGTGCCACCTTGTTCGGGTCGGTGTTGGTCAACGACAGCGTGTAGCCGCTGCGGCCGTGGAAGGCGCCGCGCAGGTGCAGCACCTTCGTGCCGAGCTCCGCATCGACCCCGCGGGACTCGTTGAGTCGGCTCTTCCAGTCGAACGCAACCTTGAGTGCGTTCTCGACGGCGAGGGCGCCACCGTCGACGAAGAACAGGTGCGGCAGCGCCGGGTCGCCGAGGACTCGCGCGAAGGTGTCGACGAAACGGACCATCGGCACGCTGTAGACGTCGGAGTTGCTCGGCTTGTTGACCGCGGCGGCGGCGAGCTCGGCGCGGAACGCCTCGTCGCCTGCGAGCGCCGGATGGTTCATGCCCAGCGCAGACGACGCGAAGAACGTGAACATGTCCAGGTAGCGCTCGCCGGTGCGGGCGTCGACGAGGTAGGAGCCTGCCGACCGTTCGACGTCGAGAACGAAGTCGAGGCCGTCGGCCAGGATGCTGCGACCCAGCACCTCGCGGACGTTGTCGGGGGCGATGGCCAGTTCAGCGCGGGTACGCGGCGAGAGGACAGCGGTCATGCTGCCATCTTAACGTATTTTTTACGGCCTCTGCCAGCCCCGGCAGGATTATCTACGGTATGGAATCGCGTCCTTCGTAAAAAGTCTGTAAGATTATGGTGCTTCGGGTGCGCACGTTCGCCGCCGTGCGGATCTGTTGCAGCAGGTCTTCGAGCGCGCGCGCCGACCGGACGCGCACCAGGAGCACGTAGCTTTCCTCGCCAGCCACCGAGTGACACGACTCGATGGCCTCGATGTGTTCGAGCCGGTGGGGTGCATCATCGGGTTGAGACGGATCGATAGGGGTGATGGCGACGAACGCCGAAAGCATGTTCCCGACGGCCTCGGGGTCGATCCTCGCGCGGTACCCGGTCACCACGCCGCGGGACTCGAGCCTGCGCACCCGCGACTGCACCGCCGACACCGACAGGCCTGCGCTGACCGCAAGATGGGCCAGCGTGGCCCGCCCGTCGGCGACCAGCTCACGCGCCAGGGTCCGATCGATGTCGTCGAGCTCTTCGCCGGCTTCGGTCATGGCCGGAGACTATCGCAGCGACTTACCGCTTCGGGGCGCCGAATGAGTGCATCTGCGAACTTCACGGAAACCTGGCGCCTGCGGGCCGGATTCGCCGCCGCGCTATCGCGGATGTACGGCGCCGAAGTTCCCGCCTACACCACGCTGGTGGACGTCGCCACGGCCATCAACCGAGACCACACAGGCGACGAGCGACTTGGCTCGCTGAACCGGGTCACCGCCGAACGTCACGGCGCCATTCGCGTGGGCAGCGTTCGCGAACTCGCGGAGGTGGCCGATCTGTTCGCCGCATTCGGCATGTACCCGGTGGGCTACTACGACCTACGTGAGGCCGCCTCACCGGTCCCTGTGGTGTCGACGGCGTTCCGGCCGATCGACGCGGACGAGTTGGCCCACAACCCGTTCCGGGTCTTCACTTCGATGCTGGCCACCGCCGACCCCCGGTTCTTCCCCGACGACCTGCGCTCCCGAGTGGAACGGTTCGTCGGCGACCGACAGCTCTTCGATCCCGCCCTCATCGCCGACGCGCGCCGTATCGCGGCGGCAGGTGGTGTTGCCGCTACCGAAGCGGACGACTTCATCGCACGTGCGACGGCCGCGTTCGAACTGTCCCGCGAGCCGATCGACACCGGGTGGTACACCGAGTTGTCGCAGGTGTCCGCGGTCGCGGCCGACATCGCCGGCGTGGGGTCGACCCACATCAACCACCTCACGCCGCGGGTCATCGACATCGACGAGCTGTACCGGCGCATGGTCGCCAAGGGCACCGTCATGACCGGCAAGATCGAGGGGCCACCTCGGTGGGACGGGCCCGACGTGCTGTTGCGCCAGACGTCGTTTCGGGCGCTGGGAGAGCCACGCTGGTTCCGCGACTCCGAGGGCACCGTCACGAAGGGCAGCCTGCGGGTTCGGTTCGGTGAGGTCGAAGCCCGCGGCGTCGCGCTGACGCCCAAGGGGCGGGAACAGTACGACGCGGCGATCAGTGCCCCGGATCCGGCGGCCACCTGGAGCCAGTACTTCCCCGACACCGATGCCGGCATGGCCGCTCGGGGCCTGGCCTACTACCACGGCGGAGATCCATCGAAACCCGTTGTCTACGAAGACTTCCTGCCCGCATCGGCGGCAGGCATCTTCCGGTCCAATCTGGACACCGACGGCGCTGCCGTCACCGCGCCCGACGATTCCGACTACAGCCTCGACTGGATGGCGGGCTCCATCGGCCACCACGTCCACGACCCTTACGACCTCTACCAGAAAGCGGCATCATCATGACCACCATGCAAACTCCGACGACCGCACTGCCCTCCGCGGACGACCTGCGGATGCGGGTGCGCACCGCGCTGCAGGCCATCGGCACGCATACCGAGCTCGGTGAGCCCGGCGTACTCGGCGTGCCCGCGAGCACCCCGATCACCGGTGACGTGCTGTTCAGCGTCGCTGAGACCACCACCGAGCAGACCGACGCGGCGATCGCCGACGCGGCAGCCGCCTTCGCCACGTGGCGGATCACACCTGCGCCGGTGCGCGGCGCGCTGGTGGCCCGGCTCGGTGAGCTGCTCGTCGAGCACAAGGCCGATCTGGCGACGCTCGTCAGCGTCGAGGCGGGCAAGATCACCTCCGAGGCCCTCGGCGAGGTGCAGGAGATGATCGACATCTGCCAGTTCGCCGTCGGCCTGTCGCGTCAGCTGTACGGCAAGACCATCGCCTCCGAGCGTCCCGGTCACCGGCTGATGGAGACGTGGCATCCCCTTGGCGTGGTCGGCGTCATCACCGCGTTCAACTTCCCGGTCGCGGTGTGGGCGTGGAACACCGCCATCGCGCTGGTCTGCGGTGACACCGTGGTGTGGAAGCCCTCCGAGTTGACGCCGTTGACGGCGGTCGCGTGCCAGGCGCTCATCGAACGCGCCGCGTCCGATGTCGGTGCCCCCAAGTCACTCGCCCGGCTCCTCCAGGGCGGCCGCGAGATCGGCGAGCAGCTGGTCGACGATCCCCGCGTCGCGCTGGTATCCGCGACCGGCTCGGTGCGGATGGGCCAGCAGGTCGGCCCGCGGGTCGCACAGCGGTTCGGCAAGGCCCTGCTCGAGCTTGGCGGCAACAACGCGGCCATCGTCACCCCGTCGGCCGACCTCGACCTCGCGGTGCGCGGCATCGTGTTCTCGGCAGCGGGTACGGCCGGGCAGCGATGCACCACCATGCGCCGGGTGATCGCGCACCGGTCGGTGGTCGACACCCTCGTCGAGCGGATCACGACGGCGTACCGCAGCCTGCCCGTGGGCGACCCGTCCTCGGACGCCACGCTGGTCGGGCCGCTCATCCACGAGCGCTCCTACCGCGACATGGTCGGCGCCCTTGAACGGGCCAAGGCCGACGGCGGCGAGGTGACCGGCGGTGAGCGTCGCGACCTTGGCGAGGGTTCGTACTACGTCGCGCCCGCGGTGGTGCGGATGCCGTCGCAGACCGCGGTGGTGCACGACGAGACCTTCGCGCCCATCCTCTACGTGCTCACCTACGACGACATCGACGAAGCGATCGCACTGAACAACGCTGTACCGCAGGGGCTTTCGTCCGCGATCTTCACCACCGACATGCGCGAAGCAGAGCGCTTCATGGCGGCCGACGGGTCGGACTGCGGCATCGCCAACGTCAACATCGGCACATCGGGTGCCGAGATCGGCGGAGCGTTCGGCGGCGAGAAGCAGACCGGTGGCGGCCGCGAGTCGGGATCCGACTCGTGGAAGGCCTACATGCGCCGGGCCACCAACACCGTCAACTACTCCTCCGAGCTGCCGCTCGCCCAGGGGGTTCAGTTCGGCTAACTGGCCTGGCACGGTAAGAATGGCCTCATGCAGATCGAGGGCACCGTCGCCGTCGTCACCGGCGCCGGGTCGGGCATCGGGCGAGCGCTGGCCGTCGCGTTGGCCGCGGCGGGCGCCTCCGTGGTGGCCGGCGACATCGACGACGCAGGTGTTCAACAGACCGCCGGTCAGATCCTGTCCACCGGCGCCGCGGCGCTGGGGGTGCGAGCGGACGCCAGCTCGACCGACGGTGTTGCAGCCCTGATCGCCTCGGCGCGAGACGAATTCGGACCCGTCGACGTCTACGTGGCCAACGCGGGCATCATCGGCCCACCCGGGCTGGGTGACGACGAGCGCGAGTGGGACCGCATCTTCGACGTCAACGTTCGCGGGCACGTCCGGGCGGCCAAGGCGCTGGTCCCCGAATGGCTCGACCGCGGCCGCGGGCACTTCGTCACCGTCGCCTCGGCAGCCGGACTGCTCACCCAGATCGGCGCTGCCGGCTACGCGGTGACCAAGCACGCCGCCGTCGGATTCGCGGAGTGGCTGTCGATCACCTACGGCGACAACGGTATCGGCGTGACGTGTGTCTGCCCCATGGGCGTCGACACCCCGCTGCTGAAGAACATCTCCGCCTCAGCCGACCCCGCGATACGGGTCGGGGCGGCTGCCGTCGTCAACGCCGGTGAGGTGGTCAGCCCGGACCGGGTGGCCGAGATGACCGTCGAGGCCGTCCGCGAGGACCGGTTCCTGGTGCTGCCGCATCCGGCGGTGCTCGACATGTACCGGCACAAGGGCGGCGACTACGAGCGCTGGATCGCCGGGATGCGTCGCTATCAAAAGACTCTCGGATGATCAGCATCGACGCAGACCGAGCCGGAACCCACTTGGCATCATGGTGAGGCGTTCCGCGATCGCAAGCTGGTAGTCAGGATCGGCAATTAGATCGTAGCGCCTGATCACGGCGCCGAGAATCAGAACGGCCTCGTGCAGCGCGAACTGTCTTCCAATACAGGATCTTTCACCGGTGCCGAACGGCCGGTACAGACCGCCGGGACGGGCCCGCACCCGGTCGGACTCGAAGCGGTCGGGGTCGAACGCGTCAGGATCGGGACCCCACCGCGGGTCGCGGTGCAGCGTCGACGTCAGCGCCAGCACCCAGTCGCCCTTGCGCATCGGATGAATCCCGGCAAGCACCGTGTCCTCGCGTGCGGCCCGGTAGTACCCCGGCACCGTGGGTTGTAGGCGCAGCGACTCGTCGAGCACCCGTCGGACGTACCGCAGCTTGGCGATCTGTTCGAACTCGGGACGCTGCGCGTCGCCCAAGACCTGGTCGATCTCGGCGCGCGCACGGGCGAACGCCTCGGGCTCGCGGGACAGGTAGTACAGCGCGAAGGACAATGCGCCAGAAGTCGTTTCGTGGCCGGCGACGAGGAAGTTGATCAGCTGATAGCGGATGTTCGCAACGTCGAGGTCGGAGTCCAGCATGAGGTCGAGCAGGTCACCCGAGTTCTCCGAGCGTCCTGCGACGCGGTCGGCCCGCCGGGTGGTGATGATGTCGTCGGCGACGCCCGGCCAGCCTGGCCAGGAACTTCGGCAGGTAACTCCCCCGTAGCGCGCCGACGCGATCGGCACCCTTGAGCCCGGCCACCATGTGCTCGACGAAGGGGTGTGCGACGTCGGTGTCGAACACCCCGAACGAGTACCCCGCGGCGCAGCGTCCGATGGTCTCCAGGGTGACGTTGGTGGTGTCGGCCGACATGTCCACCGTCACCCTCCCGGCGCGGTAATCCCACCGCGTGGTCAGCTCTGCCGCGACGTCGAGCATCGTGGCGTGGTAGCGCCGCATCGCTGCCTGGCTGAATGCCGGCATCAAGAGATCGTGTGCGGCACGCCAATTCGGCTCGTCGTTGTAGGCGGTGAAGAGGCCGTCACCGCCGAGGACGCGGAGCGCCTCGATGTCGGGTCCGATGTGCTTGCAGAACCGGGTCTCGTCGTTGACGTCCATCACGACGTCACCACCTGCGGCCACGACGTAGCGCGAGCCGAGCACGTTGAACTCGTAGATCGGCCCGAGTTCCACGGCAAGAGCGATCGCCGATTGCGTGGGCATGTCCATGTCGAAGGCGAAGACGTCGCCGAGCAGTGGCATCCGGCGGAGTGAATGCGGCAACGGCGGATACGTGCGCGACGAATCGATCTTGGTCATGCCGCCAGCGTCCACCGCTATTACACACGTGTCAAGTAATGGCAGGGAGCTTCTTGGCGCGGCAACGGCACCCCACCAGCCAACGAACGGCAGCGCAATCACCCCCGTTACGGTGCACCGGGCGGTACCGCTGCCGTGGGGATGGCGTTGTCGATGAGGACGACTGCGATGGCGGCGGCGGTGGCGAAGGTTTCGGTGTCGAGCACTCGGTTGCGGGCGGAAGCGCCATCCAAGAGCAGGGCCAGTTGTTCGCCGAGCTGTTCGGGGTTGGCGGCGCCGGCCTCGCGCGCGGTGTCGGTGAGCCGCGCGGCAAAGGCCTTCTTGTAGTCGCGGGCGTGCACGCGTGCCGGGTGGCCCGGATCGTGGATTTCGACGGCCGCCGCGATGAACGGGCACAGGGGCGCGTGAACGTCGAAGGCGGCGAGGAGCCGTTCGCGGGGTGTGAGGTCGGTGCGGTCGAACACCTCCGGCAGGATGTCGGGATCGAATCGGCGTAGGTGCTCGGCGATCAGCTCATCCTTGCTGGTGAAGTGCTGGTAAAACGTGCGCTTGGACACCTGGGCCACCGCGCAGAGCTGGTCCAGGCCGGTGCTGTTGATGCCTTGATCGCGGAACAGTTGTCGTGAAGCGCCGAGAATGCGCTCCCGTGCGCCCCTGCCGCGGCGCAGCCCTCGCGGCCCCTTCTCCAGCTCCGTCATACACCCAGCGTAGCCCAGTCGGGTACGGATCGGTGTACATAGCTTGCATTTCCCCCGGCCCTTCGATACGTTAAGTACACAGACCGGTGTACATAATATCGGCACATCGAACGAATGGAGTCATCATGGGAAAGCTAGACGGCAAGGTCGCGGTGATCACCGGCGCGACGAGCGGCATGGCGCTGGCCGGTGCGAAGTTGTTCGTTGACGAAGGAGCTCACGTCTTCATCACGGGCCGACGGAAGGACGAGCTGGACCAGGCCGTCGAACTGATCGGGCGCAACGTCACTGGCGTGCAAGGTGATTCGGCCGACCTCGACGATCTGGACCGTTTGTTCGACACGGTCAAACGGGAAAAGGGTGCGATCGACGTGTTGTGGGCCAGCGCCGGGACGGGCGCGCAAGCCAAGCTCGGCGAGATCACCGAGGAGGACTTCGATGCCGCCTTCGGGCTGAACGCGCGCGGCACGCTGTTCACGGTCCAGAAGGCGATACCGCTGTTCAATGACGGCGGCTCGATCTTCATGACCGGGTCGAACGCCTCGCTGCGGGGTTACCCCAACTGGAGTGTGTACGCGGGAAGCAAGGCCGTGCTGCCCGCCTACGCCCGGGTGTGGGTGTCCGAGTTGCGGGACAGGAAGATCCGGGTGAACGTGCTGACCCCCGGCCAGGTCGCCTCGCCGATGTTGGCCGAAGTGATGGACGAGGCCGCGAAGGCGCAGTTCGAGTCCGTGATCCCGCGCCGAGAGATGGGCCGCCCCGAGGAGATCGCGTCGACCGCGTTGTTCCTCGCCTCCGACGACTCGAGCTACGTCAACGGCATGGAACTGGTGGTCGACGGCGGCACCACGGTGATCTAGCAAGCGACGACTGCACGTAGGCCGACGAAGACGTCGCTCACCGTGGCGCTTACGGGAACTGATCGCATCGGTTCTCGATCGGAGAGTTCATCTCGCACCGCTATGACACGGCACACCGACTCGAAGCGGGCTGGCACCGTTCAGGTCTCACCAACCACGAGCAACAAACGACTCAAGGAGTAATCATGACCAATTTCGCCCCGCACCGCGACACCGTGGAGGCCTTCGTCGACCGCATGCACGGCGGCGCCGACAAAGAAGCCCTTTCCGGGATTTTCGCCGAGGACGTGGTGATGTACAGCCCGCTCGGCGATGAGCCAACCACTGGCCGCGAGGCAGTCCTGGCAGCCATCCGGGAGGTCGGCGGGTGGGCCGACCTCACCTACAAGGAAGTGCTCAGCGGAGAGACGCACCACGCCGCGTACTTTCGGCTGCAGATCGAAGACACCGCGGTCGATGGAATGGACTACATCCGGCTCGACGCGGACGGCAAGATCGCCGAAGTGACCATATTTTGGCGCCCGCTGCCGTCAGGCGTCCAGATGCAAGGACGCCTTGCGGATGGACTCGGCATGCAGCCCTGGGAACTGCTCGCGCACACGAAGTAACGGCGAAGCCCGCTCCCGAACGGGCAAGTGCGCCACCTCCAGGGCGGACATTTCGGACCAAGTTCGGCCACCAACCCCAAACGTCACCCACCCAGTCCACGGGCCACCGGGGACGATCGAGACAAAGCGGAAGATCGAGACCGCAGAAGAGAGCACATCATGACCAGCGTCAGCATCATCGGCTCGGGAAACATGGCCAGCGCAATCGGCGCCCTGGCCGTCAAGGGCGGCAACACCGTCGAAATCATCGGTCGCGATCAGGCCAAGGCCGCGGCCCTGGCGAGCGCTCTCGGCAACGGCGCCACGGCCGGAACATGGGGCGACGCCCCAGCCGGTGACATCGTGATCCTCGCGGTGCTGTTCGACAGCGCCGTTCCGGTCGTCAACGAGTACGGGAACGCCCTGGCCAACAAGATCATCGTCGACATCACCAACCCCTTCAACCCCAGCGCCACCGGACTTGCCGTCCCTCACGACACCTCCATCGCGCAAATGGTCGCCGCGGCCGCCCCGACGAGCGCCTATGTCGTGAAGGCGTTCAACACCCTGTTCCGCGACGTCCTTGCTGCTGGCGGTCCGCTGGATGTATTCATCGCTGGCGACGACGCGCAGGCCAAGGCGAGTGTGTCGGCGTTCATCGAAAGCCTCGGACTGCGCCCGCAGGAAACCGGCGAGCTGAGCATGGCGCACTGGCTGGAGGGCGCGGGCCTGCTGTCAGTAGGCCTAGCCAACCATGGCGTGGGGAACCTCAACTTCTCCCTTGGCGTCAACGTCGGCTGAGACTCGGGGACTAGCGAGCCGGGGCAAGCCGCGTGTCGGAACCGGCGGAGAAAGACACGACACTTCATCGCGGCACCGGGCGTACCGTCCCGGCTCAGGGCGTTTGCGACGCCGGCGTCGCGGCGAAGGCGGCGAGTAGCTCAGCCAACGCAATCGGTGATCAACTCCCGCTCGCGACGGCGGATCGCGTTGTAGCCGAACGGATCCCACGCCGTCCCGCGGACTCGGCGCATGGCGTGGAGCACCCGGAAGGTCGGGAGGCTGCGCGGCCCGAATGACAACTTCTGCGTCATGCCCATCGACCGCAACATCGGCGGGTGGCGATCTCTCACACTCCGCCGCCGGTTGGCTTCGCCACCTCATTCCGTCGGTGCGGTGGGCGCCTTGACCGCCTCCAAGCACACGGTGACGTCGACGGTGTCCCCGACCATCAGCCCGCCTCCAGCGAGTACGGGAGTGTCGTCCAGAACGCCGAAATCACTACGCTTCAGTTTGATCACGCCTTCGAACCCGGCCACCTCACCGTGACCCATGCCGGCACTCACCCCGAGAAACGAGAACGCCAGTGGTAGGCGTTTCGTGATTCCGCGCAGGGTGAAATCAACCACGAGCACCCAGTCGCCCTTCCCGGTGCCGTGCATGTCGACCGAGGCGAGGGTCGCGGTGGGGAACTCGTCGGCGCCGAAAATGCTGGGTGCCCGGAGGTGCTCGTCGCGGTCGGGGTTGCCGGTATTCACCGACCCGACTGCTATGGTGGCCGAAATGCTCGGAGTTCCGTTCTCGGGCACCGTGATCGCACCGGTGAAGTCGCCGAACCGCCCCCGTACCTTGCCGACCGCGAGGTGGCGAACCGAGAACGTGATGGACGAGTGGACGGGGTCGATCGTCCACGTGCCGGGGGTGAGTTCCCGCCCAACGGACGAGGTCACTTGAATGTTCTCTTCGACCTCCGACGGCAGTTCGTAGAGTTCGCGCAAGACCAGGGCGTTGCGCGCTTGGATCAGTACGCCGCCCTCGTCGATACGTCCGAGTTGTATTGGGGCCAAGCCGAGATCAGTGCACAGCCCTGCTACTACTGCGCTCGCCGCGGGGTCGTTGCTGGACACGAAGACCACACGTCTGCCGAACTCGGGCGGGCGCTTCTCGGCGAACTGCCTGGCAGCGGTTTGGTTGAATGACTTGACCACCGCGGCGCCCGGGAAGGCCTCGGCGTTGAACTCGGTCGACAAGCGGCCGCCGAGGATTTGCTCGGAGTTGGGCACCAGGAACGCGTTCGTCGTGTCGACGACGATCTTGCCCAACCAGTCCGAACGGGACTTGCCCAACTCACGGACCTTCAGGAACGGAATGGCCAGGATGATCACGTCCGCCTCCAGGGCCGTGTCGAGGGTGACCGGCCTGATCGAGGCGGACAGTTCGGTGAGGTCGATCGTCTCCGGACCTCGCGTGTTGGCGAACAGTGCCGGAACGTGGTGGTCGGAGAATCGTTGCGCCAGAACCGTACCGATGCTGCCGGTACCCACGATGGCGTACTGCAGACCGTTGGTCATCGCACGACCTCCACGGCCCGAGCGATCGCGATGAAGACCGCCAGCGCCAGGAACACGGCGTTCACGGGCCACTGCTTGTACTCCGCGCGTCGACCGTGGAACACCGCAGCGCCCACCTGCAGCAGCGCCAGGCCCACGGCGGCTGCGGGCGTTAGGATCGGCGCAATGCCGGTGAGCCACGGGAGGATCAGACCGACGGCACCGGCGACCTCGACGCCGCCGATGAGCTTGATCGACGTCGCGGAGAACGCCTCGGCGGCGCCAGCCATGGAGGGGTTCTCCGCTAGGCGCTCCTTGGGCGTCACCAATTTGGTGCCACCTGCAAAAAGATATGCGGCGGCAAGTAATCCGGACGCGATCCATACCGCGACGTTCACGTGAGCTCCTCGAAGGCGTATGTGTGGATGGGACCGATGACCGACCGGTCGAACCTACGAACCTCGTATCCGCGTGGTCATCCGTTTAGTTGATGCATCAATTATTCTAAGATCATTAACATGACGCGTCAATAAATGCCTTTGGGCTCACTCACGCTGTGATTCACACTGTGACGACTCGACGACGATCGGACGGCGTCGCCGATGCCAAGACGGAGCCGTCGCCGGTCGTGAAGTGACATTGACGCTTGACACTCGAACTATCCTTCGGGTGGAGGAGGTCCGGATGAGGGTTGGACGATCGGAAACCATCAGGTGGTCGTGGTGACGCGGCCCGCGCGTAGGCGTCGTCAGACCGAAACGGTGTGGCTTGACGACGATCAGCAGCGTGCGTGGCGTCAGATCCTTTCGATGATGATGGAGCTTCCGGCGACTCTGGAAAGCGATCTGCAGCGCACTACCGGACTGACCGTCTTCGAGTACCTCGTGCTGGCGAATCTCTCGGAAGCCGACGACGGGACGCTACGAATGTCGGAACTCGCCTCCAGGGCGAACTCGTCGTTGTCGCGGTTGTCGCACGTGGTCCGCCGCCTCGCCAGCAGCGGGTTGGTGGTGAAGCAGGTCTGTGCCGATGACGCCAGGGTGAGCGTGGTCGTGCTGACTAAGGCGGGGATGAGGAGGGTCGTCGCCGCAGCCCCCTTGCACGTCGCGAAGGTGCGCGAACTGGTGGTGGAGCCATTGACGAAGGACGAACTTGTCGGGCTCGGTCGCGCCGCCGAGGCCATTACCGACCGGATCGCCGAATCGGGCTAGCCCTGGGCTAGCCCATCGGCTCCGCCGTCGACCGTGACGCGTGGCCTGGCCGGGTTCGATAGCCTCACAAGGCATCTGGAGAACGTCCTCCTCCGTGGGCGAAATCACTGCCGCGTGACGAGTCGTCAGATAGTTGATGCATCACTAACCTAGAGTCACGTTCATTGATGTGTCAACAAATGTAGCACTCGGCTCGGACGTCGCGTCCGATGCGTGCTGACAGCGTCCGTCTCGTCGATCGTGAGCATATCTCTTGCGGCGTCAGACCTTGTACCGCAATCGCTTTCATGAAATGTGTCAAACATGATGACCACCATCGTCCGCGAGGGCCCAAACTCGAGGCTGAGCCGCCTTTGGACCGCAGTCGGCCGCGAGGGCAGCGCCTTCGGGCGTGGTGGTCGGAGACGCCTCGGCGGCGGACGTCGTCGTGGTCGCCGCGGACGGCAGCCGATCACGGCCGCGACCTCGACTCGGAGGATCCGGTATCTGCCACATGGTCATGTGCGTTCGCGGGTTACCTGCTCGCGTACGGCCGGGATCAGTTCGGCGGCAAAGCGTTCGAGCACCTCGAGTTCGTCGCTGACCAAGATGAAGGTGCTGACGCCGTCCTCCAGTGCCATTCTCGTCAGTGCCTCCGGCGTCTGGTCCGGGAAGATGTTGAGTAGACGGGTGATCTCGTGGGGATCTCGGCCGGCCGCCTGCGCGGCGTCGTCGATGATGGCGTTTCCTTGTTTGAGGCCGCCGGGTTGCATGACCGGCAGAGATGGTAGCCAGCCGTCGGCTTTGCGGCCGACCAGATCCAGCATCTGTGGCTTGTAGGCGCCGAGCACGATTGGGATCTGGTGTGCGGGTGCGGGTCCGCGCTCGGCGTCGCCGATCTTGTAGTACTCGCCTTCCACAGGAAGAGCGACGGGATCGTCGGCGTCCCAGATGGCGCGGATCACGTCGATGGCCTCGCTGAGCGCCTCGACCGCTTGCCGTGGCGTCAATCTGCGTCCGCCGATCGCTTCGATGGAGTCCCAGTAAGTCCCGGCTCCGATACCGAGAATCATTCGGCCATTGGAGAGCAGGTCAAGGCTGGTAGCTGCGCGGGCGAGCACGGCGGGTGGTTGGCGCAAGGGCAGGTTGAGGACGTTGCCGGATACACCGATGCGTTCGGTTTGCGCGGCTACCCAGCTGAGCAGGGTCCAAGTGTCGAGAAAGTTGGACAGGTAGGGGTGATCCTGGAAGGTGACCAAGTCGAAACCGAGTCGCTCGCTGTGCTGAGCCACCTCGACCGGACGGTGTGCAGGAGAGTTGGTGGGGGAGATGAACGTCCCGAATTGCAGCGGATGGCCATAGTCAGACACTGTCGACGGGCTCCGCTTCGTGCGGTCGAAGCTTGACTATCTCGCCGGCCTGGACGGTACTCCGGCCCTTCGCCCCTCCGTCGCCGGCAATCTTCCTCTTGCTGATGGCGCTAACACTATTTTCGATTTCTACTTTCATCTTTCATCCTTTTCGATGTGGCTTGCTGATCCGGCTCAGCCAGAGAATTCGGTGGCGCTGAGTGCGACGTCGAAGTTATCCACCCCAAGACGGGCGAGACCCATCAGGACCAGGCCCGTTCCCTCCAGCCAGTGCGCCATGTTCAGGCCGCCCACGTCCAGTGGGCGCAGCTCGAGGCTGGCGATGAACTCCGACACGCCCGCTTTGGCGCGCTCGTCGTCGCCGGCGAAGAACACGTCCAACGTCCGGCCCTTCTTCAGCACGTGACCGAAGACGGTGTTGAAGGCCTTCACCACGCTGGCGCTGGCAGGGGCCGCCGCGGCGACTTGCTCTGCGCTCGAGGTGTCCTCGGGGGTGGCGAGCCCGTCGGCCGCGGCGTTGAAGGGGTTGCTGATGTCGATGATCACCTTGTCCGCCAGGGCGTCTCCGTACTGGGTGACGACCGGAACGACGTCGGCGTATTTCAGCGCCACGATCACGATTTCGCCGGCCGGGACGGCGCCGAACTCTCCCGTGGTGGCCCCGCCGAGAGCCGCGGCCAGGTCAGCCGCCTTGGACTGATCGCGGCCGACGATCTCGACGGTGTTGCCGCCCGCGACTGCCAGCGTGCCGATGGCGCGGGCCATGTTGCCGGTGCCGATGATGCTGATGCTGCTACTCATGTGATGTCCCAACTTCTCTCGTGAATAAAAGGTTGACTACTCCACCATATGCGAATTGGCTTGCTTGTCAACCAATTTCGGACCGTAGAGGTGGATGGGGCGGAACTGGGCGAGCCCGTGTGATCACCGTGCGTCGGCGAGTCTTCGGGCACGCCCGGCTCACACCTTGGCGCGCAGTCGGGAGGTCTGTCGTGAACCCACCGGGACCGCGTGCCCGCCCGCGGGGCGCAGGGCTCGGTCGTGGTCGTCACCGCTCGTTCGTGCGTAATTCCCAGGGCGGCATGCCGATTGCCTCCGCGAGGTTGCGCTGCAGCGCAATGCCGGCAGGCAGCGTGCGGTAGAAGATGCTCACCTCGGCGATCTTGCCGCCCGCGTCGAGCAGGACGAAGAAGATTCCGTTGACCGCGGCGTCTCCGACTTGCAGCCGGAAGTGTGCGGCGTGGTGGGTCTCGCCGCTGAGGACCTCCAGATAGGTGTCGTCGGAGGACAGTTTGTTGACTTTCTTGATGGTCTGCACGGCGGCGTCGCGGCCGACGACTGGGTCATCGCCGAACGGGCCGTATAGCCGCACGTCCTCGGCGAGCAAACCGGTGAGGACGTCGTTGTCGACGCCGCCGTGGATGCAGTCGACGAAGGACTCCAAGGTGTCGCGGTGCGGGGCGAACGTGGTCATGGTTACTCCTCGTAGTATGGGGAATTCGGTTGGTGCGCCTAGGCCGTCAGCTGGCGGAGAAGTAGTGTCCGTTGTCCAAATCGGCGAACAGGCCGGGCTCAGCGGGTTCCCAGCCCAGCGCCTCGCGGGTAATGAGGCTGGACGCTGGGAGGTCCATCGTGACCAGATTCGTGAACATGCCGAAGTATCCCGGCAGCATCAGTGCATCCACGGGAACGCTCACCGCGGGCAGGCCCAGACGGCTGCCAATGGCCTCGGCGATCTCGCGGAACGGGACGCCCCCATCCTGAACCGCGTGCCAATATCTACCAGCCGGACCCTTCTCCAACGCCAGGCGGAACACGGTGGCGACATCGCGGATGTGGACGGCGTTCCACGAATTCATGCCGTCTCCGGGGTAGCCGGCGAAGCCCTTCTCCTTCGCGAGCGCGATCAGCCCGGGGAGGAAGCCAGCGTTATCGGTCGTGCCGTGCGCGACGAGCGGAAGCCGCACGATCGAAGACCGCACTCCCCGCTCGGCGAGGCCAACTACAGCCCGTTCCACGACGTTGCGAGCCCGCAGCGTGCCCTTGTCCTCCTCGCTGCCGGGGAGCGCCGGATCCTCCTCGGTGGCTGGTCGGCCCAGGCTGCCAGGCGAGCCGATGCTGCCTGCGGCGACCAGCGGCTTTCCGGTCCCTTCCAGGGCCTCGCCGTAGGCAAGCATGATCGGCAGCTCCGCGGCGGCCACGGCGTCCATCCCGCCAGTCGGAAGCAGGTCTTGCCGGTGCGCGACGTGGATGACGCCATCGGAGTCCGCGGCCGCCTGCTTGAGCCCGTCGAGGTCCTCGAGGCTGCCGCGACGCACCGTCGCGCCGAGCGCGGACAGGGCCTCTGCGGATGCGTCCGACCGGGCCAGACCGGTGACGTCGTGCCCGGCGGCGATGAGCTCGGGGATGATGTGCGAACCGGCATGGCCGGTCCCGCCGGTGACTAAAACGCGCATGGTGCTCTCCTAATTGTTGTGGGTGTTGATGATTGGTGGTTGCGCGATCAGCTGAGAATGTTGACGCCGAGGAAGAAGTTGGTGTGCTTGACGGAGTGGGCGACGAGGCCCAGATGCAGCAGGGTGGCGTTCTCCAGGGCCCGCGCCATCGACAGCTGTCCGGTGTCCAGCGGGCGCAGTCCCAGGCTCTCGACGAACTCCGACACACGTGCCTTGGCCTGCGCGTCGTCGCCGGCGATGAACACGTCCATTGGGCGCCCCTGGGCTGGGCGGGCCGCCAGAATGTCGGAGGGCAGGGTGTTGAACGCCTTGACGACCTTCACGCCGGCACCGGCGGCTTTGGCGATCTCCTCTGCGCCGGAAGTGCCCTGCGGGGTGAGGAAGCCGGTGAAATCGGGGGTGATGGGGTTGGTGATGTCGACGATGACCTTGCCTTGCAAGGCATTCCCGTACTGACCAATCACCGCCGCCGCGCTGGCGTACGGCACGGCGAGGATGACGGTGTTCCCGGCCGGGGCGCTACCGGCCGTTCCGACGGTGGCGCCGCCGAGCGCGGCGGCCACTTCCTTGGCCTTGGTCAGGTCGCGGCCGATGATCTCGACTGCGTTGCCGCCGGCGACTGGCCGGCCGGCCAGGGTGCTGGCCATGTTGCCGGTGCCGATGATGCTGATGCTGCTCATGGCACATCCCATCTAGACTCTCAGATGAAAAGGTTGACTCCTCCACCATAGGAGATTTGGTAGAGTTGTCAACCAAACCGGTAGAGCCGTCAACAAACCAAGAAGCGTGGAGGCTGATGGAACCGAATTGGCTGAACGCGCGTGAAGCCCATGCCTGGCGAACCTTCGTCGATGCGCACTATCGACTCGAGTTCCACCTGGCCCGACGCCTGCAGGAATCGGGCCTGTCCGGGGCCGACTACGAGGTCCTGGCGGTGCTCTCGGCTCTCGACGGTGACCGCATGTCCGCCCGCGACCTGTGCAACGCACTGGGCTGGGAGAAGAGCCGTCTCTCCCACCAGGTGCGGGGCATGCAGAAGGACGGGTTGATTAGCCGCGAGCCCAATCCTGGTGACGCCCGTAGCACCATGGTCTGTCTGCTGCCGGCTGGTCTCGCCGCAATCGAGAAGGCGGCGCCCGGGCACGTGGACGATGTCCGCAGGAACTTCGTCGACCTGATGACCCCAGCTGAACTGGACATGCTCGCCGCCCTCAACCAACGAATCCTGGACCACCTGGCCAAGAACGGCGACTCCCCCGCCAAAGACGAGACCTCATAGCCTTCATCAGCGGTAGCCACTTCAGAACCCGCATCCCATGTCTTCCCGGCCGATCGCCTGCAGCTGCAGGGTGACGTCATTGCCATGGGCACGCCGGCGGGGTCGGAACGACTAGCGCAGGACCGGATCGGTTCCAGGTTGGCAGAACCGCTCCACGTCGCTCAACGTCGGACTCGACTCCCAGTCGCCCGGCGTCATACACAGCATGGCGCCGCAGGCGTTCCCGCGGTGCAGCCGTCCAGGAACGTCGAGCTCGTGCAACAGTCCGCTGAGGTATCCCGCAACGAATGCGTCCCCGGCGCCGACCGTGTCGACCACATCGACGGCGAAGCCGGGACTGTCGACAACGCCGTTGGATGAGTACGCGGTCGCCCCGGAAGCCCCCTTCTTCAGAACGACTTCGCTGCAGCCAGAGCGCAGCAGACGCTCGGCGGCGTCGACGGCATCGCCCTCAGGGAACAACAGGCGCAATTCCTCAGCGCCTCCGAAGACGAGATCGGCGGCCTCGGCGATCTTTCGCAATAGCGGGCCGGCGACGTCGGGCGGCGCCAGAGTCGAGCGGTAGTTCACGTCGAAGCTCACCCGCACACCGGCGGCCTGCGCGCGGCTGATGGCGGCCAGAACGCAGTCGCGCGCGCTGTCGGACAACAGCGCGGTGATACCGGTGACATGAACGACTTCGACGTCCTCGATCCAGCCCGGAGGGACGTCGTCTGGCTGCAGTCGCGATCCGGCCGCACCGGTCCGGTAGTAGAAGACGGCCGTCGAGCTGGGCGATGGTCGCTCCTTGAGCATCAACCCGGTCGGAGCCTGCGTGTCGATGACCCCACGGACGTCCACCCCCTCGGCCCGGATTTCGCGAGTGACACGCTCCCCAAGGGGGTCGTCACCGACACGCCCGAGCCATGCGACGTCGATACCCAAGCGGCGCAATCCGATTGCCACGTTGCTTTCCGCACCACCGACGCCAAGGACCATCTCCGAGACGTGCCGCAGCGAGCCGATGTCCCGAGTTCGCATCAGCGCCATGGTCTCGCCGATGGTGGCGATTCGTGCGCTCACGTCGGCTGCCCGCAGGCTGCCACGAACTCGGCCGTCCTGGCGCGAAGCGCATTCATGTCACCGCCGCGCAGCGCGTCGCCGAGCAGTGGTCCTCCCACACTGACCGCTGCCGCACCGGCTTTCAGCCATGCCGCAGCGCCCGGGAGGTCCACGCCGCCGGAGGGAATCGCGGCGATGCCGGGGAAGGGTCCGCGCAGATCCTGAAGGTAGCCGGGGCCGACCTGGTTGGCCGGGAAGATCTTCACCGCGGCCGCACCGGCGCGCCATGCACCGAAGAGTTCGGTCGGAGTCAAGCCACCCGGCACGATGGGCACCCCTGCACGAGTGGCCGCATCGACGAGATCCGGGTCGCTGATCGGGGTGACCAAGTAGTGCGCCCCAGCTCGGACGGCGGCGGCCAACTGCGCGCTGTCGGTCACGGTGCCGACGCCGATGTCGGCCACATCCCCGAACCGGGCGAGCAGTTCTGGTAGCCGATCAAGGGTGCCTGGTGTGGTCAAAGTGAGTTCGACACTGCGGATTCCGGCCTCCACCAACACGTCGAGAACCTGGTCGTAGTAGGTCGCATTCGGTGCGCGCACCACCACGATCAACTTGCCGGCCGCGGTGCGGCCGGGGATTGCGAGCCGGGTCGGCGCCTGCGGAGGCGTGAGCGTGTCACCAGTCATGGACGGTCCCGTCCTGCAGCCGGTTCACCGGCAGGTACGCGGCGGTGTACTCGAATGCCGAGGCTGCCTGTTCGTCGAGCTCGACGCCGAGGCCGGGCGAATCCCCCGGGTGCAGGAAGCCGCGGTCGAAGGTAAACGACGTGTGGAACACGTCGAGCGTGGTGTCGCTGTGCGGCATGTACTCCTGGATCCCGAAGTTGTGGATCGCCAAGTCGAGGTGCAGTGCGGCCGCCATGCCGATCGGGGACACGTCCGTCGGCCCGTGAATACCGGACTTGATGCCGTAGATGCCCGCGAAGTCCAGCAGCTTCTTCATGGCGGTGATACCGCCGGTGTGGGTGACCGCTGATCGCACGTAGTCGATGAGCCGCTCGGTGATGAGTGTCTGGTAGTCGTACACCGAGTTGAACACTTCGCCGATGGCCAGCGGTGTCGTCGAATGCTGGCGCACCAGGCGCAACGCCGCCTGATCCTCTCCTGGCGTGCAGTCCTCCAACCAGAAGAGATCGTAGGGCTCAACGTCTTTGGCGAATCGCGCGGCTTCGATGGGCGTCATTCGGTGGTGCCCGTCGTGCAGTATCCGGACTCCCCTCCCGAAGTCCTCGCGAATTCGACCGAATACCCCTGGCATGTGGGACAGGTAGGCGCGGGTGTCCCAGACCTCCTCGATCGGCGCGGTCGCCGCGCTTCCGTCAGCGGCGCGGTGGGCCGGCTCGTAGTCGTATCTGCCGCCGGGTTTGTTTGTGGACACCCCATAGATCTGCCCGAGTCCGGGCACACCGCTCTGCACCCGCACGGCGGTGTACCCGGCGTCGAGGTAGCCGCTGATGGCGTCCTTGAGCGCGGGGTAGTCGCTCCCGGAAGCGTGGCAATAGGCCCGAATGTGGTTGCGGCTGGCGCCACCGAGCAATTGGTAGAGCGGCATCCCGGCCTTCTTCGCCTTGATGTCCCACAGCGCCATGTCGACGGCGGCGATGGCGGCCATCGTCACCGGCCCGCGCCGCCAGTAGGCGCCCCGGTAGAGGTACTGCCAGGTGTCTTCGATGCGGTCTTCGTCTCGACCGATCAGCGTGGACGCCAGGTGTTCTGACAGGTAGGCAGCGACGGACAGTTCGCGCCCGTTGAGCGTGGCGTCGCCCCAGCCGACCACGCCGTCGCTGGTGACGATCTTGAGGGTGACGAAGTTGCGGCCCGGACTGCAGACGTTGACGTCGATGGTCTCGATGGTCATGGTTCTCTTTCGTTGTGACGGTTGTCTTTTCGATCCATCACATGGCAGGTAGTGGGTCGGTGAGATCGCGCCCGGTCCAGTCCTTCGCCCATACGGCGACAATCAGTGCCGACAACGAGTACAGAACCAGCATCACCATGATCGGGATGGGGCTGCCCGTCGTGGCGGCCACCCAGGCGGTGACGAGCACGGGACCGATCCCGGTGGCGACCACCGCGGCGATCTCGCGGACGACGGCGGTGAGCGTGTACCGATTGCGGGCGCCGAAGATCTCGGGGATCGAGACGTTCTCGAGAGAGGCCGGGCTGAGCACCGCGACGTTGTGCAACACGACGTAGCCGACGAACACCCACAGCAGGTTCTTGGAGTCGATCGCCGTCATGGCGGGAACGACGACGACCAGTGCCGCCAACATGACGATGATGTACATCCGGCGCCTGCCGAATTTGTCTCCGAGCCAGCCGATCAGCGGAATCGTGAGGAATCCGACCAGTGAGGACACGATGACGACGTTGGCGCTGAGACTCTTCTGCAGAACGAGCGTCAGGGTCATGAACGAGATCAGGTACGTCTGGATCAAACCCGAGTTGCCAGCCTGCCCGAACCGAAGGAAGAACGCCACCGCGATGGCCTTGATCGGCTTGCGCTGCAGCGCTTCCACCGTTCGGGTCTCGGCCTGATGCCCGGCCTGCGCCAGAATCTCTTCACGGGACAGTGCGCGCCCGTCGACGACGTCCTCGCGCTCCTCGAAGACCGGGCTTTCCTTGAGGTTCAACCGCACCCACACCGCGAACACCATCACCACTGCGCTGGCGATGAACGGGATGCGCCATCCCCAGGCGATGACGTCGCTCTCGACCATCACTCCCAGCAGGATGGCCCAGATCGCCGATGCGAACAGCGTGCCGCAGTTGGTGCCGAGGCCGACCAGGGAGGCGACGAAACCGCGCCGCTTGACGGGTGCGTACTCGGCGAGCATCACTCCCGCACCGCTGATCTCGGCACCGGCGCCGAATCCCTGTAGCAGTCGCAAGGTCACGAGCAGAATGGGCGCCAGCACACCCACCTGCTGGTAGGTCGGCAGGACTCCGATCAAGGTCGTGGCCGCGCCCATCAAGGCGATGGTGTAGAACAGCACCTTGCGTCGACCGATGCGGTCACCGAGCCGTCCGAAGAAGAGGGCACCGAGGGGGCGGGCGATGTAGCCGACCCCATAGGTGGCCATCGACAGCACGACCGCCATCCCGGCACTCTCGCCGGAGAAGAACAGCTGGCTGAACACCAGCGCGGCGGCCAACGAGTACAGCTGGAAGTCCATGAACTCCAGTGCCGTGCCCAGCCACCCGGATACGGCGGCCCGCACCAGGTCGGCCGTGCTGCGTTGGGCGACCGGCGGATGCTCGGCGGCCCGGGGTTCTGGGGTTTGGGCTGTGGTCATCGTCTTTCCTCTGGGTGAGTACAGCGGTTGCGGTGGACGGGATTTCAGAGTTGGAGCATGACCTTGGCCGACGCTGACGCGTCGCGGGCCACGGCGAAGGCGTCCTCGGCGTCGGCCGCCGGGATCACGTGGGAGATGACCGTGTCGAGGCGATCGGAGGCGGCCAGCAGCGCTATCGCGTCGTCGATCTCCGTGGAGAACCGGAACGCGCCGATCAGGCTCACTTCCTTGGCCAGCATCGGTGCCAGGTTGATGCCGATCTCGGCGTTCGGCAGCATGCCGACCTGCACGACGGTGCCGGCTCGACGCGCGGCTCGCACGGCCTGGGTGACCGAGACGCCGACACCTGAACATTCGAAGACGACGTCGTAGGACTCGTCGTCGATGACGTCCCGGCCGACCAGAGAAGTTTCGTTGGCGCCCAACGCGACTGCGCGCTCCAGCGGCTCGGGTCGCAGGTCACTCACGCCGATGTCGGTCGCCCCGGCGTCTGCGGCGGCCGCAACGACCAGCAGGCCGATCGGGCCTGCGCCGATGACCAGAACACGTCGGTCGGACAGGTCGGGGGCCAGATTGACCGCATGCATGGCCACGGCGAGCGGCTCGGCCAAAGCGGCGCGCTTCAGCGGCAGTCCGGCGGGAAGTGCACGGACCATGTGATTCTCGACGACCAGCAGTTCGGCGGCACCGCCCTGGCGGTGCGGGAAGGTAGCCGCGCTGCCCAGGTAGTCACCCCCGGGGCACAGGTGGGGGCGCTCGCGCAGGCCCGCCACCGGGGCTCCGTAGCGCGCCGGGTGCACGGTCACCGGCGAGCCTGCCGGATATCGGCCGGACGGATCGAAGTCCACGACCGCCGACAACTCGTGCCCGGGTGTGAACGGCTCGCGAACGACGTTTTCACCGTTGGCTCCGTGAAAGTAGTAGTGCAGATCCGAGCCACAGATGCCGACGTAGC
Source organism: Mycobacterium sp. AZCC_0083 (assembly GCF_014202335.1). GTDB lineage: Bacteria > Actinomycetota > Actinomycetes > Mycobacteriales > Mycobacteriaceae > Mycobacterium. The sequence continues at coordinate 38,596 of NZ_JACHGP010000013.1, forward strand.
CGACGCGCAGCCGCACCTGTCCCTCGGCCGGCTCCGGCTCGGCGCGGTCTTCCCAGCGAATGTCCTCTTTACCGTGTATTGCAAGCGCTTTCATGACACTCCCCTGTAGTCGACCGTCCTGACGGCGTCCTGTGCCGCCGCGCGGACACCGCTGCGCGCGATGATGGCGACGAGATCGGCCACCCGGTCGGTGAACGCGTCGTGGGCGACCAGGTCGTCGGGCAGAAATCCACTGCGCAGCACCGCCATTGCATGATCGCGCGTACTGGACGCCCCGCGGGTCACCTCGGCGAGTCGGTCCCGAGCGGGTTCCCGTATCTCGGCGGCATGGGGTCCGGGATCGAAACCCGCAGGCGGGGCCACTGAGGCGATCCAGCCGGCGACCGTCAACGCCAGGAAGTGCGGAGTTCTGCCGTCGCGCAGCGCCATCAAGGCGGGCTCCGGGATGCGCTGCAGCAGTTTGACCGAACCGTCGGTGCCGACCTGCGAGGTCCGGTGATCGAGCGCGGCGTTGGCCCATCGGTGTGAAAGCGAGTCGAGATAGGCGTCGACGTCGAAGCCCCTCGGCAGCGCGATCGTCGGCAGGTACTCGCTAGTGATGCAGGCGTGTACGCCGTCGCGAATGAACGGCTGCGCCCAGGCGTCGGCGATGGTGGCCCGACCGTCCAGGATTCCGAGGTACGCGATCAGAGAGTGAGATCCGTTGAGCAGGCGCAGTTTGACCAGTTCGTAGGCCTCGACCTCGTCGCTCATGACCGCTCCGGCGCGGTCCCAGGCGGGCCTGCCGGAGGCGAAGTCGTCTTCGAGCACCCACATGGTGAAGTCCTCGGCCGGCACCGGGCAGCGGTCGTCGACGCCGAGCATTTCACCGACGATGTCGACGGTTCGGCTGGTCGTCGATGGCACGATTCGGTCGACCATGGAGTTCGGGAACGTGACGTGGTCTCTGACGAATTCCAAGACGTCTTCCGCCGCGGAGCTCGCGTGAAGGAACTCGGTGAGGACGGCACGGGTGACGTGTCCGTTGGACTGCAGGTTGTCACAGGACAGCACGGTCATCGGCGTGCCGTCGGCGGCGCGAACGGCCAAGCCACGGGCGATGAGACCGATCGTGCTGCGGGGATGGGCGGGGTCGGCGAGATCTGCACGGACGTCGTCGAGATCGAGGTCGAGGCCGCCGTTGCGCGGCGAGCGGCAATAGCCGACTTCGCTCACGGTCAGCGTCAGGATGCGATTGGTGGGGGCGGCAACCGCCGAGATGAAGGATTCTGGTTCGTCCGCGAGCACGCCGAGGCCGCGGTGGACGTCGACGACGGCGGCACTACGTCCCCGCTCGGAGAGCTCGAGGATCGAGTAGCGCCCGTCCTGGGCCCGCATCGCCGTGACCACGTCGTGCGAGCGGTTGGCGAAGCCGTGGATGCCCCAGTCGCCGGGCTCCGAGGCGAGGGCCTGCGCGGTATAGGCCGCAGCATGGGCGCGGTGGAAGTTGCCAAGACCCAGGTGAACGATTCCCGTGGCATCGCCGGCCGATGCACCGAGCAACGCACCCTTCGGGGTGGTCTGGCGAGAGAGTCTGGGCATCTATCTCTTCCGTGTTCGAACCTTGCACGCTGTTCCGTATTATGAACCGCACGTATCGTTATGTGAACCACACTGACACGCGGGTCGAATTGTGTCAAGGGTCACCAATTTCGGTGTGCCAAGCTCTCGGTACGGCTGCGGAAGGAAGGGGCACGTGATGATGAATGGCGACTTGCCGTCCCCGGTCGGAAGCGTCGACAAGGCCCTCGCGTTGATCGAGTTGCTCGCCGATGCGGGGCCCGACGGCCTGGCGCTACGTGACGTGGTCGAGGCAAGCGGGCTCAACAAGGCCTCCGCGCACCGAACGCTGCAAGCGCTGCAGCACCGAGGATTCGCCGAGCAAGGCGAGAATCAGCGCTACCGATTGGGTTCGCGCCCAGCGCTTTTGGTGGAACGCTTCCAGCGCGAGGAGAACCTGCCCGCGCTCTTCCGCCCAACGCTGCTCGCCATCTGCCAAGAAGTCCAAGAACTGGTGCACCTGGGCATCCTCGAAGGCCGCGACGTTCTGTACCTGGACAAAGTGGAACCCGACCGCACTCTGCGCGTGTGGTCCCGGGTAGGCCGTCAGGTGAGTGTGCTCACCACCGCACTGGGGCGCGCCATGGTCGCCGGCGAGGGCGCCTCGGATGCTCAGCTGTCGGCGTACACCGCCGATGGGGAACCCGCGGTGGTCGACAATTTCCGCCGAGCGGTCGACGAGGCGCGGCTATGCGGATTCGCCATGGAGCGCGAGGAGAACGAAGCAGGGATCTGCTGTGTGGGCGTAGCGCTGCGGCGGCCCACCGGTCGCCCCGTGGCGGTGAGCATCACCGGACCGAGCAGCCGCATGGACGGCGACCGGCTCGACCGTCTGGGGCACCGGCTGCGCGAAGTGCTGCAAGTTTCGGCGCCGCCAGGGTTTTCCGTTGCGCCGACGTACGACATGCTGGATGGCGTTTAGCAACGCATTCCCGTCCCTGCATTCGCCTGGGCACTCGGTCGGAAATCAGCGACGTCAGGTCAGGCGCACGCCGGTCACCCGATCGAACAGATGTATCGCGTGCCCGTCGGCGGTGACGTGCACCGTGTCGCCCGTCCCGACGCGTTCGCGGTTGCCGATGCGGGCGATGACGTCGGCATCACCGCCCTCGACTCTCGCGGTGCCGTAGAGGTACGCGTCGGCACCCAAGGTCTCGACCACCCCGATGGTGACGGCGATACCGGTGCCTGGGGTCGTCAGCCGCCAGCCCTCCGGACGCACTCCGACGACGACCGGGCCATCGTGGCCACCAAAGGATGCCAACGGCATCGAGTGTCCGCCCACCGTCACCGAGGCACCGTCGAGGTCCGCGTCGAAGAACTTCATCGCAGGCGATCCGATGAACCCGGCGACGAAGACGTTCGCAGGACGATCGTAGAGTTCCATCGGCGCGCCAACCTGTTGCAGAACACCGTCTTTCATGACGCCGACGCGATCACCCATCGTCATTGCCTCGGTCTGGTCGTGGGTGACGTAGACGGTGGTGACGCCGAGGTCGCGTTGCAGCTTGGCGACGTCGGTGCGGGTCTGCACCCGCATCTTGGCGTCCAGGTTGGACAACGGCTCGTCCATGCAGAAGACCTGCGGATTGCGCACGATGGCCCGACCCATCGCGACCCGCTGCCGCTGGCCACCCGACAACGCCTTGGGCTTGCGGTCGAGGTACTCGGTGAGCCCGAGCGTCTTCGCGGCCGCCGCCACTCGGCGCTTGCGTTCGTCGCGGGACATCCCGGCGTTCTTGAGGCAGAACTCCATGTTGCCTCCCACGGTCATGTGGGGGTACAGCGCGTAGTTCTGGAACACCATCGCGATGTCGCGGTCCTTGGGCGCCGTCGTCGAGATGTCCCGGTCGCCAAGGTAGATCGACCCCGCGGTGAGCTCTTCGAGGCCGGCCAACATCCGCAGCGTCGTCGACTTGCCGCAGCCGGACGGGCCGACCAGCACCATGAACTCGCCGTCGGCGATGTCCAGGTCCATTCCGGCCACCGCGGCCGCCGGCGCATTGGGATACCAGTGCTGGGCCTTCTCGAATCGGATGGCGGCCATGGGATTTGCTCCTGTGAGTCGTGGTGGGGACGCGGTCAGCGCGACGAGATGCCGCCGACCATGCCGTTGATGAAGCGCTTCTGCAGCGCGAAGAAAAGCACGGCGATGGGCAGTGCGACCATCACCCCGGCCGCGGCCAGCAGTGAGTAGTCGGTCAGGTGTTGACCCTGGAACAGTGCCAATCCCAGTGGGGCGGTACGCCGACTGTCCGAGACCACCATGACCAGGGGCAGCAGGAATTCGTTCCAGGTCCACATCGTGATGACGACGGCCATCGTCATCATGGGTGCCAAGGACGGTGGTACGACGACCCGCCACAGCACCCGCAGGTCGCTGCAGCCGTCGAGGCGTGCGGCCTCGATGATATCGCCGGGAAAACCCCGAAACTGGTTGCGCATCCAGAACACGGCGAAGGCCAGCGACTGCGCGGTCTGCGGCAGGATCAGTGCCCAGTAGGTGTCGGTGAGCCCGATCGTCCGCAGGTTGAAGTACAGCGGGATGATGAACGCCTCCGTTGGCAGGGTCAGCCCGATCAGAAGCAGGTAGAACAGCACCGAGGAGCCACGAAAGTGCATGCGGGCGAACGCGTATCCGGCGAACGTCGCCAGGACGACGCTCAGGATCACCACCGCGGCGGTGACGAGCACGCTCGAGAAGAGGTAGCTGCTGAAGTTGCCGCGACTCCATGCCACCCCGTAGTTGCCCAGGTCGACGGAGTCCGGGATCGCGAACCCGCCGGAGTTCTGGTTCGCCGGGGTCACCGACGACAACAGCACTCCCAGTAGCGGAACCACCGCGAACGCAGCGAAGACGGCCAGGATCAGCTGGTTGACGATCCTCTCGGCGCGGGAGATGTTCACTCGGCCTCCCGCGGGGCGATGCGACTGATCGACACCGTCAGCACGACGATCACGACCGTCAGCACGACGGCGATGGCCGAAGCCAGCCCGACCTGACCGGTGTTGAACGCACGGTTGTAGGCCTCGAAGGCCGGAACGGACGTGGCGTTCCCCGGCCCACCGCGGGTGGTGATGAAGACCAGGTCGAAGGTCTTCAGCGCGGACACCACTGTCAGCGTCAACGCGACGGCGATCTGACCGCGCAACGACGGCAGCGTGATCGCGATGAATTCCCTTGCCCGCCCGGCCCCGTCGAGGCGCGCGGCCTCGAAGAGTTCGGGGGCGATGTTGCCGATGCCGGACAAGAAGAGCACCAGGCACAGACCGATGTTGAGCCACGTGCCGACAAGACCGATCGCGATGAGGGCGAAGGTGTGGTCGCCCAGCCACACGCGGCTGAGCGAGTCGAGCCCGACCAGACGCAAGGTCTGGTTGAGCAGACCGTCCTGAGAGTAGATCGAGATCCAGATGGTCGCGATCACCACGGTCGCGATGACCTGCGGCAGGAACAGCACCGTCCGAAAGAACGACATGGACCTCATCGCGTGCGCCCGAGAGATGAGCGCACTGAGGAACAACGCGATGAGAACCGGTGCGGCAGCGTAGAACAGCATCAACACCCCGGCGTGCAGGAAGGAGTCCCGCAGCCGTTCGTTGGTGAACACGGCGACGTAGTTCGACAGGCCGGCGATGGTGGACCTGCCCATGCCGTCCCAGTCGTAGAACGAGTACTGCACGGTCTGCACCACCGGAGCACCCAGGAAGGCGGCGAAGACCAGGAATGCAGGCGCCACATACAGATACGCCTTCTTGGAGCGGCGGGCCGGTCGCCTCCGAGTAGCAGCCACCGCCTCGCCGTCACTCGGTCCGGTGATCGCCCGTTGCTCGGGTCGATACAGCGTCACGGGCTACTTCTTGCCCGCCAGGAAGCCTGCGTAGTCCTTCTGCAGGGTATCGACGAACTGTTGTGGGTCGGACTGGCCACCGACGAGTTCCTGCATTCCCGCGGTGATGGTGTCGTAGAAGGTGGGGGTGGAGTAATCCAGATACGGCACTTCGCCGTTGGCCTTCTGGACGTCGCGGTACTGGGTCGCGATGTCGACGGCGACGGTGCCCGGCTGTGGCTGGTAGTCCGCAGGCAACACGGTGGGCAGGTTGCCAGTGTCCAGGAGAGTCTGGGCGGCCTTGGCGTTGGTGATGAAGTCCACGTAGGCGGCCGCGACGTCGGGGTGTGCCGACTTCGACGTGATCGCCCACGCCAGTCCCTGACCGCCGGTGGTCGCCGGTTGGCCGTCCGTGGAGGTCAGCGTCGTGAAGCCGGCGTTCGGACCGAGGTCGTCCTGCATCGTCTGCTGCAACCACGTGCCGGTCAACGTGAACAGGGCCCCGCCCTTGCCGAATCCCGCGACGGCGTCGTCGCGGGACACCCCGTTGGCGCCGGGGGTCAGATACCCCTGCTTGCTCCAGTCGGCGATCTGTTGGGCTGCCTTCAACGACGCCTCGTCGGTCCACGCGCCGCCTTGGCCGCTGACCAGCTCGTTGACCGCAGGAGCGCCGGCCAGTGCGGCCTGGACCACGCCGAACAGGTGGATTCCCGGGCTCTTGTCGAGGTTGCCGAAGGCCATCGGCAAAATGCCCTTGGCCTTGGCAGCCGCCATCGCAGAGTTCAAGTCCGAGAGGGTCTTTGGCGCCTGCAGCCCGAGGGAGGACAGTAGCTGCCGGTTGTAGTAAATGCCGACCACCTCGCCGGTCTGGGACACACCGAACAGCGTGTCGCCCTGCCAGGTCTTGCCGTCGCTGCTGAAGCTGTTCTGCTTGAGCAATGCCTCTGGGTAGTAGCCGTCCCAGCCGTAGAGCTTGGCGTAGTCGTTCATCGGGCGCAGCATCCCGGCGGCGACGAAGGCGCCCATGTCGGGATAGCCCTGGTTGGCCTGAACGACGTCGGGCGGGGTGTTGCTCGACAAGGCCAGCTTCAGGGTGGTCTTCAGATCGCTGAACGACTCCACGGTCCGCTGAATGGTGACGTTCGGATACAACTCGTGAAACTGGGCGTTCAGCTGGTCTTGGGCCTTGGAGATGCCGCCGTCGGTGTTCTGGTCCCAGACGGTCAGCGTCACCGGGCCCGCGGACGAGATGTCCTTGGACGCCTCGTTGGTCGGCGACGGGGCCGTCGTGTCGCCGGAAGGCCCAGGGGCGCAAGCAGACATCGACAACACCACGCCGGCCGCGGCAACGGCGGCGCCGAGTCGGAACAGTCGGTTTTTCGTCATGGCGTCAGTGCTCCTGGGGTTGCGGGGACGGGTGAATGGCAGCGTTGTTCGGCCCACTGCCGGACCGGGGTCCAGCCGGGGTCGGAGTGGTGGTCGGCCAGCAGGTGCGCGATCTCGACGGGGTGGGGTGCGCTACGCGCTCCGCCGGCGCTGCGCACCGAGCAGGTGGCGCAGACGCTGGCCAGCCGCAGCCGATCACGCAGCTCCCAATCCCATGCCGTGGCGGCCATGAACGCCGCGGCAAACGCGTCCCCGGCGCCAGTGGGGTCAACCGCGTCCACCACGATCGCGGGCACGTGCAGCCGGGCGGATCCCCGCGCAGCCACCGCACCGCGTGGGCCGAGGGTCACGACGACCGTGTCGACCACCCGGGCCAGGACGTCGAGAGCGGCGTCCACCGTGCCCGCTCGGGTGTACTGAACCGCTTCGTGATCGTTGACGATGAGGACGTCGACGCCTTCGAGATGGTCGAGGAGGGTCTCCGACCACTGCCCCGAGGGATCCCATCCGACACCGCCGACGATCGTGGTTCCGTTGGCGCGCAACCGTGCTGCCTGAATGGGAACGGGACCGCGGCCGAGGCCGACGTGGGCAACTCGCACCGGGGTGGAAGCTGGCCAGGGCGGTAGTTCCCCGGAGTGTTCGTAGGTGACGAACGAGCGCTCGTGGCCGTCGGTGATCGCCACGGAGATCGGGATCTGGTAGTCCGCCCGCTGGACGGCGAAGCGCAGATCCAGGTCGGGCTCGGCGCGCAGACTCCGCGCGACGATGCATCCGATGGGATCGTCACCCAGCTCGGAGACCAACGCGGTGCGAGCCCCGAGCCGCGCGGAGGCAACCGCGCGGTTGGCAGCACCACCGGGTGAGATCGCGAATCCGTCGGCGTACACCTCGGCGCCGGGTTCGGGCGCGTGCACTCCGGTGAAGACCAAGTCGGCGAAGACCCGACCCGCCACTAGGACGTCGATGTCACGATCGGTCACTCGCCGCTACCTCCACGGTCTGACGTAGTTTGACGTTCTGCGCGCCCTCATCCTGCGTTCACTGCGTGACGATAGCGTTGCGGTCGTGAATCCGCCCGATATCGGAGATATTCCGCCCAAAGTTGCGCAGAGTCGCGCAGACTCGGTCACGTCGTGGGTACCATTCCCGCATGTTCCTCGCCCAGCGCCATGAACGAATACTCGCTGCGCTCAGCAGCGGGGGGCAATCGGTCGTGCAACTTGCCGGGGCGCTGGGCGTCAGCGAATCCACCATCCGCCGCGATCTGGACGTCCTGGCCAAGGGCGGCCGACTCGAGCGCCTCTACGGCGGAGCGATGCTCACCCAGGGCAGCCGTGCGAACATCACCGACTCCGGCGGTGTCGAGGACCCCTTTCTCTCCGAGACCCGAGCCGACTACGAGCTACGGCAGCGGATGGCGGTCGAAGCTGCCCGGCTCGTCGGTGACGGCGACGTCGTCGTGCTCGACATCGGGTCGAGCACTCCCCTCGTCGCACGGGAACTCCGTGGCCGTCCCGTCACCATCATCACGTCCAATCTGGCGGTGCTCGACGAGGTGCGCGGTGACGACGCGGTGGAGCTGGTGTTGTTGGGTGGTGTGCTGCGCCGCAACCAGCAGTCGCTGGTGGGGCCGCTGGCCGAACAGGTCCTCGGCCAGCTCAGCGCCGACGTGATGTTCCTGAGCTGCACCGGTGTTCGCGGCGGACGGGTGCTGGACAACATGGCGGTCGAGGCCCCCATCAAACACGCGATGATCGCCGCGTCCCATCGCATCGTGCTGCTGGCCAGCGAACTGAAGTTTCCCGGATCGGGGGCGCTCCGGCTGTGCTCCCTCGACGAGGTCGACGTGCTCATCACCACCCCCGGCACCCCGGAGGAAGAAATCTCTGAGCGCCGCGAAGGCGGCGGAAAGGTCATCGTCGCATGAAGCTAGTGATCCTCGGTGGCGGCGGATTCCGCACCCCCTACGTCTGGCAAGCCCTCATCCGCGATCAGGGGTCGCCCCGCGTGACGGAGGTCGCCCTGTACGACGTCGACGAGTCGCGGCTGGCGACCATCACCGCCATCCTCGACCAACTCGCCGACGGATTCGCCGACGTACCCACCCTGCGGACCCACAAAAATCTCGAATCTGCCTTGGACGGAGCCGACTTCGTGTTCGCCGCCATCAGGGTCGGTGGTGTCGAGCAACGCTGCTGCGACGAGCACGTCGCGCTCGATCTCAACGTGCTTGGCCAGGAGACCACGGGGCCGGGCGGTATTGCCTACGCCCTGCGCACCCTGCCGGTGATGCTCGACATCGCGACGACCATCCGCAGGGTGGCCCCGAAGGCCTACTTCCTGAACTTCACCAACCCGGCCGGCATCATCACCGAAGCACTGCAGAGCGTGCTGGGTGACCGTGCGCTCGGAATCTGCGACACGCCATCGGGTTTGGGCCGACGGGTGGCCGGCGTGCTCGGCTACGACCACACCCGCATCCAGATGGACTACGTGGGCCTCAACCACCTGGGGTGGATGCGACGGGTCCTGGTCGACGGCGTCGACGTCCTACCCGCGCTGCTTGCCGACGATCGACGACTGGCTCGGATGGAGGAGACCCAGGTATTCGGCGCCGAGTGGCTCCGGACGCTCGGATTGATCCCCAACGAGTATCTGTACTACTACTACTTCAACCGGGACGCCGTGCGGCGCATCCTCGAATCCCCGCAGACCAGAGGCGATTTCTTGCTGGAAACCCAGGGCCGGTTCTTCGGCGAAGCCGCCGACGACCCCGACCATGCGGCGAAGCTGTGGACGGGTGCGGTCGACGAGCGTGGCGCCAGCTACATGGCCGAGGCCAAGGGCGGCGTCCAGGGCGCGCCCACCGTCGAACGGGATCGCGAAACCGATCCCGCGCATCTCGGTTATGCCGGTGTGGCGCTAGCGGTGATGACGGCGATCAGCCGTGACGAGAGGCGCACGATGATCCTCAACGTGCGCAACCGCGGGACCATCGCCGGCCTGCCCGACGACGCGGTCGTGGAGGTGCCGACCTTGGTCGACGCCAACGGCGTGCACCCCCTGACGCTGGAGACCCAACCCGACCTGCACCAGCTGGGATTGATGCAACAGGTCAAAGCCGTTGAGCGGCACACGATCTCCGCGGCCCTGACGGGATCCGTCTCGGAGGCACTCAAGGCCTTCGCATTGCACCCGCTCGTCGACTCGGTCACCGTCGCGCGCGAACTGCTCGCCGGCTACCTCGCGGCCAATCCGGACCTCGCGCGGACGTTGACGGAGCGGTCTCCGGCGGCGTGACGGCGCCCCTTGGCGCTGGCGACGAATGCCAGCCTCGAGAATCTCGCCGGGAACTCGTAGCCGGCGTTCCACCGCGTCGTTGTGACGGCGTCGTCACCAGTGCAACGCCATTAGTGAAGTCGGCCGCCTGGTCGATCGACCCGTTGTCGACGTAGGCACGGTGGGTTGGCGGCCCGACGGACGCGCGTGATGATTCCGACTCAAGCTCCCAGGATTTCGTGTTCGTAGTCGCGGCAGTTGACGTGCTCTGGCGTAGGCGCGGCGCGGACGCTCGTGTTGAGTGCGATCGTCGGCAACCGCCAGCCTCCGCGGCTGTTAGACACGTGTCCAGTAGTATGTCCGCGTGGCTGATCGTAGGAGATTGTCCCCCGAGGACCGTCGCAACGAACTCTTGGCGCTCGGCGCCGAGGTGTTCGGTCAGCGCCCGTACGACGAGGTGCGCATCGACGAGATCGCAGAACGGGCAGGCGTCTCCCGCGCACTGATGTATCACTACTTCCCCGACAAGCGCGCCTTCTTCGCGGCGGTGGTACGCGCCGAGGGTGAGCGACTGTTCGAGGCCACCAACACTCCGCCACTGCCCGGCCTGAGCCTGTTCGATCAGCTGCGTGCAGGCGTGCTGGCCTACGTGTACTACGACGAGCACCACCCGCACGGCGCATGGGCGGCGTACGGAATGGGCCGCTCGGATCCGGTGCTGCGCGGCATCGAGGACACGGACAACGAACGACAGGCCGACCGCATCATGGCCAGGATCATCGAGGCCGCAAGCCGACCACTGGACTCCAAGTTGGAGCGCGACGTCCGGGTGATCGTCTACGGCTGGCTGGCCTACACCTTCGAGCTGTGCCGACAGCGCATCATCGACCCGTCGATCGACGCGGGATACATCGCCGACTCCTGCGCACATTCGCTGCTCGACGCCATCGCGCGCGTCCCCGGCATCCCCACCCTCGAGTGATTTCGGGGTGCTCAGTTGCGGTGAGCGCAACTGAGCACCCCGAAATCGCAGGGGGTTGTCGGTGGGTGGGGGCACCATGTCAGGGTGAGCACCATCGATCCGCTCGAGCGCTTCGGCGCGCTGACGCGCGAGTGGTTCACCGGCACGTTCGCCGCGGCGACGCCCGCGCAGGTCGAGGCATGGTCGGCCATCGCGAGCGGGGACAACACCCTGGTCATCGCACCCACCGGCTCCGGCAAGACGCTGGCCGCGTTCCTGTGGGCCATCGACCAGCTCGCCGCCGCGGAACCCCGCCCCCCGAAGGCGGGTACCCGGGTGCTCTACATCTCCCCGCTCAAGGCGCTGGCGGTCGACGTCGAACGCAACCTCAGTACCCCACTCACGGGCATCACCCGGGTGGCCGAACGGCTGGGCCTGCCGGCGCCGCAAATCAGCGTCGGCGTGCGCTCCGGTGACACCTTGCCCGCGCGCCGCAGGGAGCTGATCGCCAGGCCCCCCGACATCCTGATCACCACGCCGGAGTCGCTGTTCCTGATGTTGACGTCGGCGGCCAGGGACACCCTCGCCGAGGTGACGACGGTGATCGTCGACGAGGTGCACGCCGTCGCTGCCACCAAGCGCGGCGCGCACCTGGCGCTCTCCCTCGAGCGGCTCGACCAGCTCCTAGAAAAGCCTGCACAGCGCATCGGGCTGTCGGCGACGGTCCGGCCTGCAGAGGAGGTCGCGCGGTTCCTCGCCGGAACCGCCCCCGCGACCGTGGTCGCGCCACCGTCGGGCAAGACCTTCGACCTGTCGGTCCAGGTGCCGGTGCCCGACATGGCCAATCTCGCCGAGAACTCGATCTGGCCCGACGTCGAGGGCCGCATCGTCGACCTGATCGAATCCCACAACTCGACCATCGTGTTCGCCAACTCCCGGCGGCTGGCCGAGCGACTCACGGCCCGCCTCAACGAGATCCACGCCGAGCGCACCGGCGTCGAACTCAGCGACGAACGAAACCCCCAGGTCGGCGGTGGCTCCCCAGCGCACATCATGGGCAGCGGTCAGACGTTCGGAGCGGAGCCCGTGCTGGCCAAGGCGCATCACGGCTCGGTCAGCAAGGAGCAGCGGGCGCTCGTCGAAGACGATCTCAAGAGCGGACGCCTTCGCGCCGTGGTCGCCACCTCCAGCCTGGAACTGGGCATCGACATGGGCTCGGTCGACCTGGTCATCCAGGTGGAGGCGCCGCCATCGGTGGCCAGTGGGCTGCAACGCATCGGGCGGGCCGGCCACCAGGTCGGCGAGATCTCGCGCGGCGTGCTGTTCCCCAAACATCGCACCGACCTCATCGACTGCGCAGTCACCGTGCAGCGCATGCTCGCCGGTCAGATCGAGACCATGCGGGTGCCCACCAACCCGCTCGACATCCTCGCTCAGCACACCGTCGCCGCGGCCGCGCTCGAGCCGCTGGACGCCGACCGCTGGTTCGACGCCGTACGGCGCAGCGCACCCTTCGCGACCCTGCCCCGCAGTGCATTCGAGGCGACGCTGGACCTGCTGTCCGGCAAGTACCCGTCCACCGAGTTCGCCGAGTTGCGCCCGCGTCTGGTGTACGACCGCGACGCGGGAGTGCTGACCGCACGGCCCGGCGCCCAACGGCTCGCGGTGACCTCCGGCGGCGCGATCCCCGACCGCGGCCTGTTCACCGTGTACCTGGCATCCAACGCCGACTCCGAAAAACCATCCCGCGTAGGCGAACTCGACGAGGAGATGGTGTACGAGTCGCGGCCGGGGGACGTCATCTCACTGGGCGCCACCAGCTGGCGCATCACCGAGATCACCCATGACCGCGTGCTCGTCATCCCCGCCCCCGGCGAACCCGCCCGGCTGCCGTTCTGGCGCGGCGACGGCGTCGGCAGGCCCGCCGAGCTTGGCGAGGCGATCGGTGCGTTCACAGGCAAGCTGTCGGGCATGGCGCGCGAGGAGTTCGATACCCATTGTCACACCATGGGTTTCAATGACTACGCCACCGACAACCTGTGGCAGCTGCTCGACGAACAGCGTCAAGCCACCGGCGCCGTGCCCACCGACACCACGTTCATCGTCGAGCGGTTCCACGACGAGCTTGGCGACTGGCGGGTCATCCTGCACTCCCCCTACGGTCTTCGGGTGCACGGACCGCTGGCCTTGGCGGTCAGCCGCAGACTGCGTGAGCGCTACGGCATCGACGAGAAGCCCACCGCCTCCGACGACGGCATCATCGTGCGACTGCCCGACACCGATCTGGATTCGGGCGGGGCGGTCACGTTCGCGGATCTGTTCGTCTTCGACGCCGACGAGATCGATCCCATCGTCACCGACGAGGTCGGCGGCTCGGCGTTGTTCGCGTCGCGGTTCCGCGAGTGCGCGGCAAGGGCATTGCTCCTCCCCCGGCGGCATCCCGGCAAACGCTCACCGCTGTGGCACCAGCGCCAACGCGCCTCACAGCTGCTCGACGTCGCCCGCAAGTACCCCGACTTCCCGATGGTGTTGGAGACGGTCAGGGAATGCCTGCAGGACGTCTACGACGTGCCGACGCTGCGCGATGTGATGAATCGCGTTGCGCAGCGTCGCATTCGGTTGCTCGAGGTCGAGACCGCGACCCCGTCGCCGTTCGCGGCCTCGCTCCTGTTCGGGTACGTCGGCGCCTTCATGTACGAGGGCGACAGCCCTCTGGCCGAGCGCCGGGCTGCCGCGCTGTCGCTGGACAGCGTGCTGCTCGCCGAACTGCTTGGCCGCGTCGAATTGCGCGAACTGCTCGACCCGCAGATCATCGCGTCCACCATCGCCCAACTGCAGCACCTGACCGCCGAACGCGCGGCGCGCGACGCAGAGGGCGTTGCCGATCTGCTGCGTCTGCTCGGCCCGCTGACCGAGGACGAGATCGCTCAGCGGTCCACCGCCGACGACGTGGGCGGCTGGCTCGAGGGCCTTCGCACAGCGCGACGGGTGCTGACGGTCTCGTTCGCGGGCCAGACGTGGTGGGTGGCGATCGAAGACGTCGGGCTGCTGCGCGACGGCGTCGGCATCCCGGTACCGGTAGGCGTGCCAACGAGTTTCACCGAGTCGGTGCCAGATCCGCTCGGTGAACTGCTCGGCCGGTACGCCCGCACCCACGGACCGTTCACCACCCACGACGCCGCCGCCCGGTTCGGGCTCGGGTTGCGCGTCACCGCCGACGTGCTTGGTCGGATGGCCGTCGACCGGAAGCTGTTGCGAGGCGAGTTCCTCACCACCGGCGAGTCCGAACAGTGGTGCGACGCCGATGTATTGAAGATCCTGCGCCGCCGGTCACTGGCCGCGTTGCGCGCACAGGTGGAGCCGGTGAGCACGGCGGCCTACGCCCGGTTCCTGCCCGCCTGGCAGCAGGTCGGCAAGGCCCAGGTGTCGGGCATCGACGGTCTTGCCACCGTGATCGAACAGCTTGCGGGCGTGCCCATTCCGGCGTCGGCGGTCGAACCTCTGGTGTTCGGGCAGCGGGTCCGCGACTATCAGCCCGCCATGCTCGACGAATTGCTGGCGGCGGGCGAGGTGACGTGGTCGGGCGCCGGCCAGATCGGAGGCAACGACGGCTGGATCGCCTTCCACTCCGCCGACTCGGCGCCGCTGACGATGGCCGCGGCGGCCGAGATCGAGTTCACCGACGCCCACCGGTCCATCCTCGACACCCTCGGTCACGGTGGCGCGTACTTCTTCCGGCAGCTCGGCGATCGCCGCGTCGCCGATTCCGAGCAACTCAAAACGGCTCTCTGGGAACTGATCTGGGCCGGCTGGGTCACCGGTGACACGTTCTCCCCAGTGCGCGCACTGCTGCACGGCACGGGCCGGCGCGGCGGCACACACCGCCAACGCCAGCGTCCACCGCGGCTGAGCCGCTACAGCGTCGCGCATGCCCAGACCCGCACGTCCGAGCCGACAGTTGCGGGCCGCTGGTCCGCGCTCCCGCCCGCCGAGCCGGAATCCACGGTGCGTGCCCACTTCCAGGCCGAGTTGTTGCTCAACCGCTACGGCGTCCTGACCAAGGGGTCCTCCGAGGGACTGCCCGGTGGGTTCGCGATGCTCTACAAGGTGCTCAGCGCCTTCGAGGACGCGGGCAAATGCCAACGCGGCTACTTCGTCGAATCACTGGGCGGCGCCCAGTTCGCGGTGGCCTCCACCGTGGACCGGCTGCGCACCTACCTCGACGACGTCGACCAGGAGCGGCGTGCCTATCAGGCGGTCGTACTCGCTGCGGCCGACCCGGCCAACCCGTACGGCGCCGCCCTGCCGTGGCCCGGCGACGGCGCACACCGCCCGGGCCGCAAGGCCGGCGCCCTGGTGGTGCTGGTCGACGGGGAGCTGGTGTGGTTCCTGGAGCGTGGTGGGCGCACGCTGCTGTCCTACTCCGACGACGCGCAGGCGAATCGGTCCGCAGCGGCCGCACTTGCGGAGGTGGTCGGCGGCCGTCGGCTGCAGTCGTTGTTGGTGGAGAAGGTCAACGGCGTCGCGGTGCTCCATCCGAGTGTTGACGACCGTCTGTCCGCCGTGCGCGACGCCTTGACCGCCAGCGGCTTCGCCCGCACCCCACGGGGCCTGCGGCTGCGCTGAACTCCCTCGCCAGAACGGGTTTCGCCGATAGACTCCGTTGGTATGACCACCGATGGCGAGCACGGCGGTGAGCTCTCCGACGTCGAGCTGCGGGTGCGGGCACTCGAATCGATCCTGACCGAGAAGGGCTACGTCGATCCGGCCGCCATCGACGCCGTGGTCGAGGCCTACGAGACGCGGATCGGACCACGTAACGGTGCTCGGGTGGTCGCCAAGGCGTGGGCCGATGGCGGGTTCGCGCAATGGCTGCGCGATGACGCCACCGCGGCGATCAGCTCGCTCGGCTACACCGGCCGCCAGGGCGACACGATGGTCGCCGTCGAGAACACCCCAAGCGAGCACCACATGGTCGTCTGCACCCTGTGCTCCTGCTACCCGTGGCCGGTGCTGGGCCTCCCGCCGGTCTGGTACAAATCGGCGCCGTACCGCTCACGCGCGGTGTTCGATCCGCGCGGCGTGCTGGCGGAGTTCGGCGTGACACTTCCGGAGGTCACTCGGATCCGGGTCTGGGATTCGACGGCGGAGGTGCGCTACTTGGTGATTCCGATGCGCCCCGCCGGCACGGACGGTTGGAGCGAGGAGCGCCTCGCCGACCTCGTCACCCGCAACTCGATGATCGGCACGGGCCTGGCCCTCTCCCCAGAGCAGGTGCCCGCGTGAACGGGGCTCAGGACATGGGTGGCCAGATGGGTTTCGGGCCCGTCGAGGCAGAGACCGACGAGCCAACGTTCCACGCGGACTGGGAGGCTCGGGTTCTCGGACTCACCATTGCGATGGGCGCCGCCCGCGCGTGGAACGTCGACATGGGCCGCGCCGCACGCGAATCGCTGCCACCGGCCGAGTATCTGTCGTCGAGCTACTACCAAATCTGGCTCAGGGGTCTGCAGAAGCTCCTGGTGCAGAGCGGCCTGGTCGCTCAGGACGAGCTCGATGCCGGCCGTTCGCTCGTGCCTGGTAGGCCGGGCACGGGCGTGCTCAAGCCGGAGAACGTACAGCGCGTTCTGACCACCGCCGTGTCCAACGAACGCCCCGTCGCAACGCCGGCCCGCTTCGCGGTCGGCGATGCCGTCGTCACCCGAAACATGAACCCCCTTGGCCATACTCGGCTACCGCGTTATGCGCGCGCCAAGCGCGGCATCGTCGAACGGATGCACGGGGCCCAGGTGTTCGCCGATGCGAATGCAACCGGCCGCGAGGATCCGCAATGGCTCTACACCGTGAGCTTCACCGGGGTGGAGCTGTGGGGCGACGATGCCGACCCCTCGCTGGTGGTCTCGATCGATGCGTGGGAAAGCTATCTTGAAGCCGGCTGACGCCCTGCTCGCCGCGGCCGACCCCGTCGCACCGATTCCGCGTGATGCCGATGGCGCTCTGGTCTTCGAAGCACCCTGGGAGGCCCAGGCTTTCGCGATGACGCTGGTGCTCTACGAACGCGGCCTGTTCACCTGGACCGAGTGGGCATCGACGTTGGCTAGCGAGATCACGCGTGCCCAGGCCGCGGGCGATCCCGACGACGGCTCGACGTACTACCGGCATTGGCTGGCTGCCATTGAGCACATCGTCGTCGACAAGGGCGTGGCCACCTCGGGGCACCTCGACGCGCGTCGCGCCGCATGGGATCGCGCGGCGCACGCCACGCCGCACGGTCAGCCGATCCTGCTGGACAACGATCCGTCCCCCGACCGCTAGGACGATTCTTTCGTCAAAAATGACAAAACTTGAGCGATACCGCCCATACTGAGGGCATGGTCTCACTCATCGTTCACGCCCTCCTCGGCGTCCTCGTCATCGTCTGGATCGTGCGGGCCAATCCGCACGTCTTCGCCCGCCCCAGCACCGGCCCGGCGTTCTCGGCGCTGGAGATCGCGTTCTACGTCATCGGCATCGCATCGATCGCGCTCGGCTACTACTTCAACCACCAGTTCGTCGCGCAATACGCCATCGAAGGGGGCAACCCGATCTGGGGCCCCGGCAGCTGGCAACAGTTCATCGCGCTCGGCTACGCCAACCCGGCGGCGGCGTCGGCCAGCCAGGACTACACGATCATCAACGTGATCCTGCTGCCGCTGTTCACCGTCGTCGACGGCTACCGCCGCGGCATCAAACGGCCGTGGCTGTTCTTCGTGGCCAGCCTGTTCACCAGTTGCGCGTTCTCCTACGCGTTCTACTTCGCCGTGGTCGAGCGCCAGCACCGCCAGGAGAAGGCGGCCAACGGACTGAACACCGTCTCGGCCTGAATGCTTCGACGCCCGTCGAACCATCGACGATGCACCCTTGAGGCATGGACGAAAACGAAGTCGAAGCGGTGGCCCGCTCATGGGAGGAAGCCCTCGCCAACCACGACGTCGAGGGGCTACTGGCCTGCTACGCCCCGGACGCGACATTGGAGAGCCCGGTCGTCGCGCACATCCTCGGCGGACGCGGCGTGTGCCAAGGCCACGCGCAGCTTCGACCGTTCGTCACCGAGGTCGTCGCGCGAACACCCAATGAGCGGCACTACCACCGTGCCGGGTTCTTCACCGACGGACACCGTGCGATGTGGGAGTACCCGCGCAGCACGCCAGAGGGTGAGCAGATGGACTTCGTGGAAGTCATGGAAATCGAGAACGGCCTGATTCATGCCCACCGCGTCTATTGGGGCTGGCGAGGCGTGCAGATTCTCGCGAAGGACGAGTACCACCGGCCGTAACGCGTGTCGAACGACTTGGATTCGTCGGCCACATGGCTACGCAGTCTCCCATGATGGTGTTCTCACTACTGTGGGGTTTTCCGTACTTGACCTCCGCACAACACCTTTCAGTGACGACGGCAAGCTCGCTCGTCATGGGGCTCGCCGTTGCCACAATTCCGATCGGACAACTCGTCGGCGTGATGACCGCGCGCTACCCCATGTATCGATTGTGGGTCATCCTCGGCGTTTCGTGCACGACCAGCACGGTGTGGACGCTCGTCTTGGCCGCTCCGGGAACTGCGCCGGTGTGGATGCTCGTCGTTCTCGTACTTTCCCTGGCTGCGCGAGGACCGGGTTCGGTCGTGGGTTTGGACATCGCGCGCACATCGAATCCGCCCCTAAACATCGGCGTCGCGCAGGCAATCGCGAACCTCGGTGGCTTTCTTTCCACGCTGTTCGTCCTCGCAGCCATGGGAGGTGTCGTGACGGTGGCGGGTGGGTTCACACCGGAGGGATTTCGGATAGCTTGGCTCGTCATGTGCCCGATCTGGGGGTTTGCATCGTTGGCGTCATCGTCACCCGACACAAAGGTCGCCTGGCCCTCCGCGAACACGATCAACTTACGGGTCCGGCAAGGCCACGCAGCTCGGCTGATCACCAGGCGGCACGGAATCTTTCGGCCAGGTCCTTCATCGCGGCCGCTGGCAGCGAACTGGGGTGCAGTCGGTTCCACAGCAGTGCTGTCTCTTCGAGCTCTTCGAGCACCGCCATTGCCCGTAGTGGGGTGCCGTGCCAGACGTTCGGCCCGAGGCGTGCCAGGACGAGACTGCGCACGGGCCGGTGATCGCGGATGCGCCGGGCCACCAGCCTTCCCACGTGTTCGGCGGTCGCAGCACTCCCTGGCGCGGAGTAGTGAAGTACGGGCGTCGAGCCGACCTTCATCACCTGGTAGGGCGTGATGGGGGGCAGCAGATCGCCTTCCGGCTCGCGCTCCTCGAAGGACGCGGCTACCACCTCTCTGCTGTGGGTGTGGATGATGCACCGGGCGGAGTTGTCTGCGTCATATACGCTGCGGTGCAACGCTATTGCCTTACTCGCCGGTTCGCCGTCGACGTGCACGCCGTCGGGATCAACGAAGGCGAGCGCCGCGGGGTCGAGTTCGCCCAGGCAAGCGTCGGTGGGCGTGATCAGATAACCGTCGGCAAGCCTGACGCTGATGTTGCCCGTCGTGCCATGGACGTAACCACGCGTGAACAGAGATGCGCCGACCCTGCAGATTTCCGTTCGCGCCTCGTCGAGGTTCATTGCAGGGTCTCGAAGGCAGCGCGGAAGAAATCGGTCCGCCCGAAGTTGCCCGACTTGAGCGCGATGTGGACGCCACCCGCCGATGTCTCGCCCCACGCCCAGGCAACGCCTGGATCAATCTGAGGTCCCACGCGCAGAGACTGAATCCCAAGCGCCTCGACGCAGGCCCCCGATGTCTCTCCGCCCGCCACCACCAGACGCCGCACGCCGGCGTAGTCGACGAGCATTCGGGCCGCGCGCGCCAATGCGTGTTCCACCGCCTCGGCGGCGCGTCCACCGGAGATCTCCGCGGCGCGGGCCACGGCCTCCGGCGATGCGCTGGAGTAGAGCAATGGTGTTGCCCCAGAGTCGATCTGCCCATAGGCCCAGTGCAAGATCTCGTCGAGATGAGCGGGTCCGTCGAGGAGGGCATGTGGTTGGAGTGCTCGTTTGGGCCCCTCGTACGCCGCAACCTGCTGGTTCGTTGCCCGTGAGACACTGCCCGCGAGGACGGCGCCCGCACCAGCGGGCCCGGGAAGGTCGACCGCCGATGGGGAGAGTTCCAGCTGCCAGGCGGCGGGAAGGTGCTGTGCCAGACCAGATCCGCCCGTAACGACGGGGAGGTCGCGAGCCGCGACGGCCACCACGGCGAGATCGTCATCACAGATGGCGTCGACGACCACCAATCCGCCGCCGTCGGCGGCGATCCGGGCGAGCTCCTCGGCCACGGCGACGTGCCCCTGCCGGACGGTGTCGTGCGTTATCAGGGATACCCGGCGACGGGTCTGTGGGCGCAGCAGCCGAATGACGGAGGAGTCGGTCATCGGCGTGAGTGGATGGTGTCGCATGGAGGACTCGTCGAGAAGCTCGCCACCGACGAACAGGTGGCCTTGATAGACCGTTCGACCCGTCCCGGGAAATGTTGGGACGACGATGGTGATGTGTTCACCGAGCCGGTCCAGGACGGCATCGACGACCGGACCGATGTTGCCTGCGGGCGTGCTGTCGAAGGTCGAGCAGTACTTGACGTACGTGTTCGAGGCGCCGCGCTCGCGCAGCCAGTCCAGTGCGGCGGTCGAGTTGCGCACCGCATCGTCCACGGGCGCCGTACGCGATTTCAACGCCACCACGACTGCCTGCGCATCGCCGATGTCCGCGTCGGCGCCGGGCACGCCGTTGAGTTGTACGGTGCGGAGCCCGGCGCGGGCCAAGTTGTTGGCCAGGTCGAGCGCTCCGGTGAAGTCATCGGCGATGGCTCCGAGTGCGAGTCTCATGTGGCCGCTGCCAACCGGGCCCGAAGGGCCTCCATCAGGAGGCCGGGACTGGCGAGCACGTCGATGCCAAGCTGGTCAGCGAGCTTGGTTTGCAGGTGGGCCAAGGACGCCTGGGCCAGGACGATCACCTCGACACGCGGTGCGAGTTCCATGGCGGCCTGCTCGACGAGGCGGTCGTGTTGATCCTTGTCCCCTCGGTGTAGCGCGTCGTACGCCGCCGTGATCAGCATCGGCTCGATGACGACGTCGCCCCCGAGTGCGCGGGCGTGTTCGTGAAGCAGGTCGGTGCTGGCCGCCAAGGTGCTGGAGGCGGTGCACAGCAGTCCGATGACCGAACCGGTCTCCACGGCTAGTTGAGCCATCGGGTCATCGACCTTCACGATGGGGACGCCGAGTGTCCGTCGTGCGACGGCGACACCGGGTGATGTCGACGAGCACGTCATCACGATCAGGTCGGCACCCGTCGTCTCCGCCACGGCCAGCTGCGCGGTCAGTGCGTCGAAGACCACCTGCGGATCCTTGCCCCGCAACAGATCCTGCAGCAGTCCCTCGTTCAGAATGTGGAAAGCGTCCAGATCGGGAAGTTCCTCCGCCACCCGGGCCTTGAACATCTCCAGCACCCCGGTGACCGTGTGTACGAATGCGACTCTCACGATGCTCCGCGGGTGTTGACGTACAGCGCGTAGAGGGACGTGCCCGCAGCCATGAACAGCCGGTTGTTGAACCGACCCCCGAAGGCGACATTGGCACACCGTTCGGGAAGGCTGATGTGGCCGAGAGTCGTCCCCTCGGGGTCGAAGACCCGGACACCGTCGAGTTCGGCGGTACCCATCCCCCATCCGCACCAGAGGTTGCCATCCTCGTCGATGCACATTCCGTCCGGGATGCCGTCCTCGGCATCGATCAGGACCCTCTGGTTCGTCAATGCGCCGTCGCTCACGTCGTAGACGATGATGTTTCGGCGTGGGAGCGCTCGCGATTGCACGACGTACAGGAGCTTTTCGTCCGGCGAGAAGGCCAGGCCGTTCGGCGATCTGACATCGTCTGCGACACAGTCCACTTCGAGGGAATCCGAGTCGACCCGGTAGATGTTCGTCGGCAGTTCGGGATCTGCCCGGTGCCCCTCGTAGTCACCCGAGATTCCGAAGGCGGGGTCGGTGAACCACACCGAACCGTCCCGCGCGACGGTCACGTCGTTGGGGGAGTTCAACGGCTTGCCGTCGAAGGCGTCGGCGATCACGGTGACGCTGCCGTCGTATTCCGTCCGCGCCACACGGCGATTACCGTGCTCGCATGTCAACAGGCGGCCCCGTTGATCCCGGGCATTTCCGTTGGCGAACCGGGAAGGATGGCGGAACGTCGTCGTCTGGCTGGATGATTCGTCCCAGCGCAACAGGCGGTCATTGGGCACGTCACTCCAGATCAGGCATCGTTGATCGCCGAACCACACCGGTCCCTCCGACCATCTGCAACCGGTGGCGAGACGCTCCACCTTCGCGAGCACCACGACGTAGTCGGCGAAGCGCTGATCGAGGATTCGCACGGCTGGGTCGGGGAAGCGGTCGGCAGGACGCCAGTCGGTCACGACACCTCCCGGATTCGCAAGGTATCCATCACCATTGCTGCTCCGGTGTTGACGATCGACGTGTCGGTGGCGACACCGACCATCTCGATGCCCTGACGCATGCGATTCTTCGCTTCGGCACCGTTGAGCGTCAGGTATCCGCGGGGTTTGCCAAGGGACTGCAGCAAGCGAAACACTTCGTTGATCGCCTGCTGGACATCCGGATGCTGAGCATCCCCGAGGTGACCAAGGGACGCGGCAAGGTCTGCGGGTCCGATGAAGATGCCGTCGACCCCTGGGACGGCTGCGATTTCGGCAATGTTCTGCAGGGCGGTCGCGGTCTCGATCTGCACCAACAGGCAGATCTCGTCCGCTGCTCGGCGCAGATAGTCTGGGTACTGGCCGTAGCCTGCGGCGCGTGAACTGCCCGACACGCCGCGAAGCCCCTCGGGTGGGTAGCGGGTGTAACTGACCGCCGCGGCCGCTTCCTGCGCGGTGTCCACCGATGGGATCAGCAGGTTGCGCGCACCAGCGTCGAGGAGCCGTTTGATCTGGGTGCGATCCGACCATGCCGGCCTGACGACGGCACCGACGTCCTGCCCCTCGAGCACGCGCAATTGTTCGATGACGTCGGCCATCTCGCTGGGTGAGTGTTCGGTGTCGATGAGCACCCAATCGAATCCGAGCCCGCAGAGCAGTTCGACGAGTGTCGGACTGTTGAGGGTGGCGAACAGACCTACCTGCTGTTCGTGGGATAACAGTTTCTTCTTGAACATGTTGGAACGGTGGGGCATTGAGATCACCTTCCTAGGTGTGTGCCGTGAGCGGAATGTTGTCAAGGGAGTCTGAGAGCGCCTTTGACAGCTGTCCTGCAATCCGCAGGGTGAGTGGTGCGCCGATGTCGACGAGTTCGGCCATTGACATCCGGCTTGCCTCGACGGTGAGGCTGATTGCGGCGACTGGGACGCGATGGGAGTTGAAGACGGCGGCAGCGACCGTGCGGAGACCGTACGCGTTTTCGCCATCTGAGATCGCGTAACCCCGCTCCCGCACCTCGGCGCACCGTTGCAATAGATCGGGCAACTCCGTGAGTGTGCGTTCCGAGAGCTTCACTCGCTCACTGCTTTCAAGGGTCTGAATCTGGGTGCTCTCCGGAAGATGGGCGAGAATGACGTGGCCGAGTGCCGATGCGTATGCCTTCACCCGGCGCCCAGGACGGACGTCGATGTTGTGGTGGGCGAGCCCGCTGTCGACCCGTTGGAGATAGAGGATGTCGGAGCCCTCCAGCGTTCCGAGTGAAGCTGCGTCCGCGAAATCGGGTACGCATTCCTCGAGAAGCGGCTTGGCGTGATCCCACAAATCGTGGGAAGACAGGGCGTTGAAGCCCAGCTCGAGGCACTTCAGACTGAGCCGAAATCGCTTGGATGGCACACTGATCAGATAGCCGAGGTCGAGCAACGTGTTGAGCAGCCGGTAGGCGGTGCCGCGGTCGAGGTTGGCCGCCGCGGCGACCTCGCTGACCGACATGATCGGCGTGCTCGGCTGAAAGGCCGTCAAGACGGTGAATGCCTTGGCTACCGAATTGACGACGTTCTTGGGATTGCGGCCCTCCATCGCCGATGGCGAGCCCGTGGAGTTCCTCACGAGGCGAACACCTTGATCGTGGTGAGACCGCCGTCGACGGCGAGCACGGTTCCGACGATCGAGCGTGCACTCGGTCGACTGATGAAAAGGGCGGCATCGGCCACCTCGTTGGCGCCGACCATCGCACCGGTGGGTTGCCTGTGGTCGTACACCGCGCGCTGGGCCGCCGGATCGGGCGCCCGATCGATGAGTCGGTCGATCAACGGTGTATCGACGGTCCCCGGCGCCAGGCAGTTCACCCGAATCCCCTCGGCCACGAGGTCGGCCGCCATCGCCCGGCTCATGGCCTCGATGGCACCCTTGGTCCCGGCGTACAGCACTCGGTTCCGTAGCCCGGTGGTGGCCGTGCAGGACGACATGTTCAGAATGCTTGCCGCGGACGACTTCCGAAGAAGGGGCAGAGCAGCGCGTGCAGTGCGGATCATCCCGAGCACGTTGACGTCATAGACGTGCGCCCAATCCGATATCGATCCCTCCTCGACGGTCGCGGGGTAGCTGATACCGGCGTTGTTGATCAGGACGTCGAGTCGCCCGCCGGGACTGAGTTGGTTGACTGCGGACTCCACGTCGTCGTCGTCGGTGACGTCGACAGCGAGCGCCGTTGTCCCGGTCGGGGCACCGTGCGGATCCTTGTCCAGGACCCCCACGGTCGCACCCGCCGCGACGAAGGCCTTCGCGATCGCCCACCCGATGCCCGATCCACCGCCCGTCACGATCACGTGCATGCCATCGAATTCGTTGGTCATGGACTGCCTCCTTGAGTGTGGGTGGTCGGTGTCATCTCGAATTACGAATTGGCGGTGACGGTTTCGATCGACTTTCCAGTGTCCGGCTCGTAGGCCAGGCTCATCTGCTCGGCGCGATCGGCGGTCGTGAAGTCGCTGCGGCGTGTCGGTGCGATGGCGCCCTTGGCGAATGCGAGGCCGACGATCGCCACACCCTGCCAGAGGACGAGGAAGCCGATGACGTAACCCGCTCCTCCCCCGGCCAGCATGATGAGGCCCGACGCGACGAGCGGGGTCAGGCCGGACAGCGCCACACCGTTGAACTCGCGGGCCACGGAGATTCCGGTCTGCCGGAAGCGGGTCTCGAAGAGCTCGGCCAAGAACGCGCCCTGCGGACCGAACGTCGCGCCGAGACCGATGCCGTACGCGAGCGCCATCGCCAGGACTATCAGGGTGATGTTCCGGCTCTCGAGCATTGCGAAGAACGGGTAGGCGAACGCGATCATGAACACGCAGCCGGTGATCATCACACGCCGTCGCCCCACGATGTCGGAGAGCCAGCCAAAGAACGGGGTGCAGATCATGCCCGCAATCGCCGCGCAGACGAGGGCCCAGGTGGCAGTGTCGGTCGACATTCCGAGCGTGGCGACGATGAAGCCGGCCGCGAAGGTGTCGACCAGTGAACCCGTCGAGTTCAAACCCGAGATCGACAGAAAGCCCATGAACAGGTCGCGGGGGCGCTCCCGGAAGACTTGGAGGATGGGCATGTGCGGACGATCGCCCGCAGCCACCTCGGCGAGGAACGCCGGTGTTTCGCTGAGGCGGTTCCGGACGTAGACGGCGATCCCCAGGAACACGATGCTGATCAGGAACGGAATTCGCCAGCCCCAGGCGGCGAACTGTTCGTCAGTGGTCAACGCAGAGATGATGGCGAACGCGCCGGAGGCCAGGAGGAGACCACCCGAGGTCATCGCGCAGGTAATTGCGGTGAAGAATCCCCGACGCTTGACAGGCGCGTACTCGGCTACGAACGTGATGCCGCCCGCAAGCTCCGCACCGGCGCCGAATCCCTGGGCGATCAGCAGCAGTACCAACAAGATCGGCGCCCAGAACCCCGCTGTCGCATAGGTCGGCAGCACACCGATGAGGACCGTCGAGATGCCCATTAGTGACAGCGAGAACAGGAGAATCGGCTTACGCCCATACCTGTCTGCGAGGCTACCGAGCACCACGCCGCCAATTGGCCTTGCAAACGAGCCAACGGCATACCCGGCGAAGGCGGCGAGCGTTCCCGCCGCCGGGCTGAACGTCGGGAAGAACAGATCATTCAGGACGAGCCCGGCCACGATTCCGTACAGCGCGAAGCCATACCACTCGATCACCGTTCCCACGGCGGCGCCCATGGTGACGCGCCACATCTCCTGACTACTCAATGAATTGACGGACATCGCTCTGCTCCTGGTATGAGGATGACAGCCGCTCCTGACGGCGCGGCTGGGATGCGAGGAATGTCCGTCTCGCTGATCGGAATGCGAACACTCGTTCGGAATACCGATTACGGTCACCAGTGTGTGACGGACGCCACGTGTTGTCAAGTATTTGGCGGACGTCGGCGGCCTACGTCCGTGGGCCTAACTCGGGCGAATCGACCCGATCCGACCGCGGCCAGTTGTTCGACACGTTTACGGGAACACCCGACGGCCGCATTGTGTTGGCAACGGTCGTGAGCCATGACCTGATCACCACGCCATTTGGATTCGACTCGACCGCAGCGGAGGTGATCGCAGGCGTCGACCTCTCGGGCAAGCGCGCAATCGTCACCGGCGGCGCTTCAGGGATTGGTGTCGAGACCGCGCGAGCGCTGGCCGACGCCGGTGCGCACGTCACGCTGGCGGTGCGCGACACCGCCGCGGGCAGCCGGGTCGCCGGGGAGATCGGCGGCAAGGTGGACGTGGCGCCGCTCGACCTGAGCGCGCCCACGAGCATCGCCGCCTTCGTCGCGGCATGGTACGAGCCCCTGCACATCCTGGTCAACAACGCAGGCGTGATGGCCATCCAAGAGCTGACGCTGTCTGCCACCGGACACGAAATGCAGTTCGCCACCAATCATCTCGGCCACTTCGCGCTCGCCACCGGCCTGCACGATGCACTTGCCGCGGCGGGCGGCGCCCGCATCGTCTCGGTCAGCTCCAGCGGACACCTGCGGTCCCCGGTGATCTTCGACGACATCGACTACGCCTTCCGCGAGTACGACCCGTTCGGTGCGTACGGTCAGTCCAAGACGGCCAACGTGCTGTTCGCCGTCGATGCCAGCACCCGCTGGGCCGACGACGGCATCACCGCCAACGCCTTGATGCCCGGCGGAATCCTCACCGCGCTGCAACGGCACCTCGACCCGGACTACGGGAAGGAGGCCGAGGAGCGCTTCCGCAGGGCGGGCAGCCGGCTCAAGAACGCCGAGCAGGGCGCGGCCACCTCGACGCTGCTCGCCGCCTCTCCCCTACTCGACGGCGTTGGTGGCCGGTACTTCGAGGACTGCAACGAGGCGCCGGTGATACACCGCCGCGACGAGACGACCATCGCAGGCGTCGCACCGTATGCGCTCGACCCCGAGAACGCGGCCCGTCTCTGGGACCTGTCCGCAGAGCTGATTGGCTAGCGCGGCATCGGGTTTGACCGGTAGAACTCGACGTGACGCCGCGCGGAATCCTCCCAGGTGAGTGACGACGCCAGCGCGCGGCCCGGTTCCGGATCAGCACCGCGCTCCAGTGCATCGACGAGCGCCTCGGCGAACGCGGCCGGTGTGGAGGCATAGCGGACCGTGTCACCAAAGACCTCGTGCAGCACCGGCAGGTCCCGCGTCACGACGGGTCGACCCGCGGCCAATGCCTCCATGGCGGCCAGCCCGAATCCCTCCTTGGTCGAGGGAAAGGCGAAGGCCGCCGATGCGGCGACCAGGCTGGGTAACTCGTCGTCCTCGAGCGTGCCCAGAATGACGGGTTCGACGTCGAGATCGGCGCACTTCTGCTCGAAGGCGGCGCGATAGTCCCGGTAGTCGAACAGCGTCTCGCCGCCGGCGATGACCAGTCCGACGTCGGGAAGGCGCTGGCGCAGAAGGTGATACGCCTCGACCAGGTCGATGGTGCCCTTGCGGGGTTCGATCCCGCCGACGGCGAGCACGTACCTTCCCAGGCGTTGCCGCCAATCGTCACGCCGGTTTCGTGCCGACCGCGTGTCGGACGCCGCATCGATGAACCGTTGCGCGCGAACGCCGTTGGGGATGACGGTGGGATGCAGACCCCAGCCTGCGGCTACCTCGGCGGCCACGGCTGCCGACACGCAGATGCGGGCATACGGTTCGACGACGGCCTTCTCGTGGCACTCGGCCAGCACCGGGGTGGTGAACTCGTCGAGGTGGTGAATGGTGCGTATGCACCTACCCGCGGCGTTGGCGCTGATGCAGTCCTGGGCGTGCACGACGTCGTACTCGCCAGGGGTGAACTCCGAGCGCATGAGCGCTATCGACCGGACGATGCGGTCAGTCACCGACTCCTCGCCGCGGTCGGGGAAGTCGACCAGCCTGACCCGGACCGCCGGATCGACGTCGCGGAAGAAGCCGCGGTCACCCTTGCGGGCCAACGACCACACGGTCACCTCCACACCCGACGCCGCCAGCGCCTCGGCCAGGTTCAGCGTGTGCACCACCCCACCCCGGGGCTTCGTCGAATAGGTCAGGAGCGCGACGCGCAGCGGGGCGAGCGAAGCGACGGGAGATGTCACGGTCAACGCCGCGTCGTGATGCCGTAGACGTCTACCCGACGTTCGGCCAAGTGGTTCAACACCCTTCTGGCCCTGGCAATTTCGGCTTCGACGTCGACGGTGACCTTCGCCATTCCGCCCTTGGATCCGGTGTTCACCAGCACGTCACCGCCGGGACCCACCACCTTGGCCTGGCCAAGAAACCGCAAAGCCCCCATCACGCCCGTCTGATTCGACGACACCAGCACCACTTGATTCTCGGCGGCGCGGGCACAGTCGTAGAGGTCGAACAGGCGGGCCTGCCGGTCGGCGGGCAGTCTCGAGGCTCGGTCGGTCACGCTGGCCGGCCACGCCGACAGCGCCGCGATGATCTGTGCACCGTCCAGCGCCAGAGCGCGAGCGGATTCCGGGAACGTCTTGTCGTAGTCGATCAGCATGCCGAGCCGGCCGACCGGGGTGTCGAACGCCGCGAAGGCATCTCCGGCAAGATAGGCCAGCCCTTCGCCCGCCGGCTGATGGACCTTGCGGTGGTGACCGAGCACTCCGTCGCCCGAGACGCAGATCGCCGCGTTGTAGCGACCGTGGTGGGCCTCCTCGGCGTAGCCGAGGCACACCGTCATCGGCCCGGCAGCGGCGATCACCGCCGCGATCTCGGGCCCGTTCGGGTCCAGTGCCGACGGCCTGTCGTCGGGATCGGGCGCGCGCAGGTCACCGATGTAGCCGCCAAGGCACGCGTCGGGGAACACCAGGAGGTCGACGCCATCGCGTGCGGCGGACTCCACGATGCCGACCACCTTGGCGACCCCGCGATCGACGTCGCGGCCGAAGTTCGCCGCGACGGCCGCCATCGTGACCAAGGTCAACTCACGCCCTCCCCAGACCCGTCACACCGGGCGCCACCGCGGTCGTCGTGACGCCGTCCGGCCATCGCATCCGGACACCCGGATCAGTCGTCAGCCTGCCGCAGTCCGCGCTTGCCACTCCGTCGGGTACTGGTGTCGTACGGGCGTCTGCACGGTCGGCGGTGAGCATGGCGTAGCCAGGAAAGCACGTCAGCCACTGCCCCATGTCGGCTTTCGCCGGTCGCGGAATCCTGGCGACGTCGAGTTCGGCGCCGGCACCGCTGGCTTCGGCGAGCATGCCCGCGGTCCCAACGATGCCCGCCATGCTGACGTCCTTGGCCGCGCGCGGCCGCATCTGCCCCACCAGGGTTGCCAACCGCGCCAGGTCGGCGCCGTCGCGGGTGCTGCTGGAATCCCATTGGCGGCCATGGTGACCCGGCCGCCAGTCGCCGACCAGATCCGCAGTCAGGCGCAGGGTGTCTCCCGCCGATCCACCGCCTGCGCGGACGAGTTCGGTGGTGCGGCCGAACGCCGTCACCGCGAGCGATGCGGGGACGCCCAGCTGGGTGTGGCCACCGAGAACCGGGACCTGCCACGCGGCCGACGCCTTGGCGATCCCCCGCACGATGCGGGTGAGCAGCGACCTGGTCGGGGCGCCGATCGCATCCAAGAGACCCGTTGGTGTCGCGCCCATCGCCGTCAGATCGTTGACGTTGACCAACACCGAGCACCAGCCGGCCCACTCCGGATCACGTTCGACCATCGACGGGATGATGGCATCGCACGCGGCGACGAAGTCACTGCCGGGCAGCGGCACTCCGTCGTCGCCGACGAAGCCAGCGGGGCCGAGGCCGCCCTGGATCTCCCGCAGCGGCGCCAGCGCGTCGCCGAGGAACGACTTGGTGGCGTCGGCCAGGCGTTGCATCTGATGAAGCGGCCAGCGCATCGCGGCGTGTGGTTGGCCCGCGACCAGGCAATCGCCGTGGTTCTCCCACCCGAGCGAGCCGAACATCGCGGCGTAGCGCGCCTGTACCGTGGCATCGAAGCGCAGCACATCCGCGGACTCCGCGTGGGCGCACGCCGCCCGGATGAGTGCGGGGCCAACCCCCGAGGACCGTGCCGAGTCGACCGTGACCAGGCGGCTGCCCGTCCACCAGCCGATGTCCGGTTCGCACCGTGGCGCGAGTCGCACTCCGCCGAGGACCGTCCCGTCGGCGGCAGCGGCGACGAGGACCACCGTGCGTGGATCGTCGTCGATGTCGTCGGCGTCGCTGCTCGTGAACAGATGCTGCTCGCGCACGAACGCGTCGTGACGCAGCCTGCGGAATGCCGCGACGTCCGCGTCGCTCTCCGCACGATGGATGAGGAACGCCGGCGTCGAATGGGTGCGGGCGCCTGCCAGGATCGACAGCTCTTGCCTACGCCGGAGCTGTTGGGCCACTTCGGTTCTCGTCGTCTCCACGATGCTCACCCGCCCACGCTCTGCAGAATGCCGCAAGCACCGCACGCAGCGCAACCGGCCTTCTGTTCGGCGCCCGCCATACTTGCCAGCTGAAGGGCGTTGGCGACTTCGCGGGACACCTTCTCGACGATCGGGGCGTCGGGGGCCCGCGCTCCGTCGACGTCGACGGCCAGGGTGCCGGGATGCGGCCGGAACGGCACCACGAAGGGGTAGACCCCGATCTCGATGAGCTCGGCGGCGCCCGCGATGAGCTCATCGGGATCCTCGCCGAGTCCGACGAGCAGATACGTCGAGACTTGATTGCGTCCGAACACCCGGACCGCCTCGCGCCACGCGTCCCGGTACTGCGACAGCGGAACGGTCGCCTTGCCCGGCATCCATCGACGACGTACGTCATCGTCGAGGGATTCCACGTGAATGCCGATGGCGTCCGCACCCGCGTCGCGCAGTTCGGCGAGCACGGCCAGGTCGGTGGGTGGTTCGCACTGCACCTGGATGGGCAGTCCGGGCACCGCCGCCTTGACCGCCCGCACACAACGGGCCAGATGCCTGGCGCCGCGGTCACTTCCCGCGGAGGTGCCCGTGGTCATCACCATGTGCTCGATGCCGTCGAGCCGCACTGCCGCCTCGGCCACCTCCGCCAGTTCGGCAGGGCGCTTGACGGCGGTGGTGGCGCCCGACCGCAGCGACTCCTCGATCGAACAGAATCGGCAGCGCTGATCCTCCGCGTAACGGATGCAGGTCTGAACGACGGTGGTGGCGAGCACGTTCCGGCCGTGCAGCCGGGCGATCTTCTCGTATGACACGCCTTCCGCGGTCTGCAGATCGTAGAACCTGGGCCGGTCGATGACGCGAACGTCGAGCCCGGAATCCTCACCATCGAGGAGCACCTTGGCGCCGTCGAAGACGAAGGGGCTCAGCGGGTTGAGCGGGATGGCGGCGGCGCGGCCGTCGATCACCAGGTGGCCGTCGTCACTGGGACCCGCACCAGCGGTGCGGCTCACGGGCGGCCGGCCGCGAATACCCAACAGGGCGAGGTCGACTCGAGTGGAGACTGACATGGATTCTCCTCCTCAACGAGCCACGGCGAGCCGCGGCGCGGACTGGTGATGGAGATCGTCGATGATCGTTGTCGCAATGTGTTTGGCGTCGCGGTCGATGCCGAGGAAGCGGCCCGAACCCCAGGTGTGCATCCACGGGAGCCCAATGAACGTCAGGCCTTCGACTCCCGTGACACCGCGGTTCTGCATCGGCCGGCCTGCGCCGTCGAACGCACTCGCTTCGATCCACCGGTAATCGGGCCGGTAGCCGATCGCCCAGACGATGCTGGTGACTCCCTGGGCGGCGAGGTCCAATTCAGTGGTCTCGGCGTCGGGCTCCCAGACGGGGGTGTATCGGGTGGCCGGCGGCGCGGAGATGCCCTCGCGCTCGATGTGGGCGTCGATGTCCGCGCAGATCGAGTTGTACACGGAGTCGGCCTTGTCGAGCGCCTCACCCAATGACGGTTCGAAGGTCAGTGTCGCGTCCTTGCCGTTGCTCAGGGTGCCGTAAAGCCGCATTCCTTCTGCGGCGAAGCGACGCAGGTCGATGTCGCGTCCGCCGTCACGCCCGGTGACGTAGTGGTTGGTCTTCTCGATCGCCGCCTTCCCGCCGGGGTATTCGGGGGCAGGCTTCTCGTAGAGGCCCATGTCGGACAGCCACGTCATGCAGTCACGGCCACGGTAGAACCGCGCTACGCGTGGTGCACTGCCGACGGCGAGGTGCACCTGCCTGCCTGCCAGGTGCAGGTCCTCGGCGATCTGCGCACCGGACTGGCCGGTGCCAACAACCAGGACGGCACCATCCGGCAGCTGATCGGCGTTGCGGTACTGCTCGGAGTGGATCTGGCTGATCGAGGTGTCCAGCGACCCTGCGAACGGGGGCAGCACCGGAACGGGATATCCGCCGGTCGCGACCACCGCGTGATCACAGGTCAAGGACTCGTCGCCTGCTGCCGTCTGCAGCGTCAGTTCGAAACCGCCTGAAGCCAGCGGACGTAACCGCGTGACGCGGGTCTGGGTGAGCAGCGGGGGCGTGAAGGTGTGCAGCCAGCCGTCGAGCCAGTCCACGACGTCGTCTCTGGTCATGAAACCGTTGGGATCGTCACCCTCGTAGGCGTAGCCAGGCAACTTGCAGTGCCAATTCGGCGTGACCAGGGTGAAGTTGTCCCATCGGGTATCCGCCCAGGCATGCACGGGGGTCTGCGCCTCCAACACGACGTGATCGATGCCGGCCTCGCCGAGGTACCAGCTCACCGAGAGCCCAGCCTGGCCGCCGCCGATGACTGCGACTGTGACGTGTCCGGCGTCCGTACTCATGATGCCTCCAAACCCGGTCGCATGCCGACGATGCGGATCGTGGCGTTCGACGGGAATTCCGTTGCGGTCGACGAGATTTCTTCCTCGGTCCATGCCGCGGAGCTGCACGCGAAGCCGAACTTGGCCCGCACCCTGTCGCTCGCCTCGTGCAGCGCCTTTCCGGAACGCTCGAGGAAGTCCGCGACGGTGTAGTCCGTACCCGCGCTCAGGTAGTCGTGCATCACCAGGCTCGGCGAGTAGCACCGCTGCACCCGACCGTCTGGCCACTGCACGTCAAAGGTCATCTCAGGCATGGGTCAGCTCCTGCCATTGACTCGTGCCATCGGCATCCGTGACCGGGCCGTAGACGTCGGGCCTGCGGTCACGCAGGTGGAACATCCCGGCTCGCATGGCGCGGAACGTGCTGTCGATGTCGACGTCCGCGACGGCCATCCCGCTACCGAGAAGTGTTGTCGCCAACGTATTTCCACCCGGATCGACGACCTTGGCGTTGCCGACGTAGCGCAGGGATCCGAACGTTCCGCTCTGGTTCGACGCGATCCAGAACACCTGGTTGTCCAGTGCCCGCGCCGCATCGAACAGGTTGAACCGGTAGGTCCATCGATCGTCTTGCAGATTCTCCGCGGTGGCGGTGCGTGCCGCGGGCCACGCCGACAGGCTCGCGATGATCTGCGCGCCCTTCAGCGCCATGATCCGAGCGGCCTCGGGAAATGCCTTGTCGTAGCAGATCTGGAGTCCCACCCGGCCAACCGGAGTGTCGAACACGCCGTAGTCGGAACCAGCCGAGTAGGACATGCCTTCGCCGAGGGGCTGGTGCACCTTGCGGTACGTGCCGTAGACGGTGCCGCCGTCGAGGACGGCAGCCGCGTTGTAGCGGGTCTCGCCGTCGTCGTCGAGTTCGCAGAACCCGATAGCGACCACCAGATCGCCGGCGATCTGCTGGACCCTGGCGATCTCGGGGCCGTCGACGCGGATGGCGGGCGGCAGAGACTTGGACGTGGTCTTGACGGTGTCGCCGTGGTTGCCCAACGACGACAGGTAGCCACCGATGGCGGCTTCTGGCAGGACCATGAAGTCGACGCCCTCGTCACGCGCCTGTTGGGCCAGTGACTCGATGAGTGCGTAGTTCTGTTCCAGGTCGCGGGTGAAGTTGGCCGCTACCGCAGCGAGTTTGGTCATCGTGAATCGCCTAGACCATGTAGGTGGAGTTGATGATTGCGCCCTTTCGGGCGTAGTGAATGAGGGCGTCCTGCACGTCGAGTGGGTGCGCGGGAATCACGCCTTCGATCAGGTCTTCCTCGCGGCCGCCGTGCAGCGCCAAACCGAACCGGCAGCAGAACACGGTGCCGCCCTCGGAGATGAAGGTGCCAAGCGAGTCGTTGATGTTCTGCTCGCCGGGGAAGCCGGAGTCGCCGGTCTTGGGGAATCCGCGGGTGGCCAGGCAGTTGATGGCTCCCGGTCCGTAGAAGTAGATCGCCGATTCGTAGCCCTTGCGCAGCGCCCTGGTGGCCTGCAGTACTGCGACGAAGCTGACGGACGACTCGTGGGCGATGCCGTGTACCAGCGTGAAGTAGCTCTCGCCGTCCTCGGCCTGGTAGTCGGGGAAGATCTTCGTCCCGCCGTAGATGTTGGAGCCCTTTGGCAGAGCCGGATGCGGGATCTCGGCGAGCGAGGTCTTGATGTTCTCGGCGATTGAATCGTCAAACGTCATGGCGGACTCCGATTTTCAGCATTGGCGTGAAGGTTCTTGGCGACTCGGCGACGATGCCGGCTGGCCGGGAAGTTCGGCTTGAACCAATTACAGGAGCCACGTGTTTCCGATTGGTCATCACAGGAATACGTTTCGGTCATCGGGACCTCACAGCGGACATCTGCGCGTAACACGGGACGAGCGCGGGTAGCGTGTACGCATGCCCGAAGGGGACACCGTGTACCGGACGGCCATGAAGCTGCGCGAGGCACTCGATGGCAGAACACTCACCCGGTGCGACGTGCGGGTGCCGAAGTTCGCCACCGTCGACCTCACCGGCGAGAAGGTCGACGAGGTCATCAGCCGCGGCAAGCATCTGTTCATCCGCGTCGGCGATGCGAGCATCCACTCGCACCTCAAGATGGACGGCGCGTGGCTGATCGGCGGTCAGATCCGCCGGGTGCAGCCGCACAAGGTGCGGATCATCTTGGAAACGGCCGACTCTCGCGTCGCGGGTATCGATCTCGGTGTCCTGGAGATCCTGCAGCGGGAGCACGACATGGACGCCGTCGCGCACTTGGGCCCCGACCTGCTCGGCGACGACTGGGAGCCACGAACGGCAGCGAGCAACCTGGTCGCCGATCCCGACCGGCCGCTGGCCGAGACGCTGCTGGATCAGCGGGTGATGGCGGGTGTCGGCAACGTCTACGCCAATGAGCTGTGTTTCGTGCTGGGGCGCCTGCCGACGTCACCGGTGAGCAGCGTCAAGGATCCGCTGCGGGTCGTGCAGCGGGCACGGGACATGCTGTGGCTCAACCGGTCCCGGGCCAGTCGGGTGACGACCGGTGACACCAGACCCGGCCGTGACCTGTGGGTCTACGGCCGGGCCGGAAACGCGTGTCGCCGCTGCGGGACCATCGTGGAGATGGACCGCAACGGCGACCGCGTCATGTACTGGTGCCCGAACTGTCAGACCTAACGGATGCTTTCCTCGCCGAGCGGGGTTAGCGCCAGGGCAGAGCGAGCCTGTAGATCTTGCGGACCACGGTGGCGAACTGCTTGGGCAGCGGGCCCTTGTTGTAGGGCACGCCATACCGCTCGCAGACCTCCTGCACCTCCTTGGAGATCTCGTCGTGCCGGAACGCCGGGAGGTCGGGGAACAGGTGGTGCTCGATCTGGAACGATAGGTTGCCGCTCATCACGTGGAAGAGCTTTCCACCGGTGAGGTTCGCCGAGCCGAGGACCTGGCGGAAGTACCACATCCCACGGCTCTCGTTCTCGGTCTCCTCCTTGCTGAATTCCTGTGTGCCGTCCGGGAAGTGGCCGCAGAAGATGATCGCGTAGGACCACACGTTGCGGATCAGGTTGGCAGTCAGGTTGCCGGTGAACACCCACGGCGCGAAGGGGCCTGCGAGCAACGGGAAGGCGACATAGTCCTTCAGGGTCTGCCGCTTGACCTTGCGCCAGATGCCCCGGATCGTGTCGCGCTTGTCGGCGATGGAGATCTCACCGGAGCGGATGCGCTCGGTCTCCAACTCGTGCAGCGCCACGCCGTACTGGAAGAACACCATCAGCAGGAAGGCGTACACCGGGTTGCCCAGGTAGTAGGGCGACCAGCGCTGGGCCTCGCTCATCCGCAGGATGCCGTAGCCGATGTCGCGGTCCATGTCGACGATGTTGGTGTAGGTGTGGTGCATGTAGTTGTGCGAGTGGCGCCACTGGTCGCTGGGGCACGCCGAGTCCCATTCGAAGTTGCGGCTCGTCAGGGCGGGATCGCCCATCCAGTCGTACTGGCCGTGCATGACGTTGTGGCCGATCTCCATGTTGTCCAAGATCTTCGACGCGGCGAGCATGGCCGTCCCTGCGAGCCAGGCCGGCGGCAGGATGCCGGCGAAGAGCAGGGTCCGGCCGCCGACCTCGAGTGCGCGCTGGGCCTTGATGACCCGGCGGATGTAGGTGGCGTCGCGGTCGCCGAGGTCGGCGATCACGCGTTCCCTGATCGCGTCGAGTTCGCGGCCGAAGTTCTCGGCCTGCTCGGGCGTCATGGTGACCGTCTTGCCGCCGACGATCTTGGTGATGGCCGTCTGAGGAACAGGTGCCTTCGGTTCGACGATCACGTCGTCGGTGGTGGTGGCGTTCTCGAGTGTCGCAGTCATGACGAAGTCCTTTCCTAGAGCGCCAGTTCGACGTCGCCGACGGGGGCGGTGACGCAGATCTGCACGTCCTCCCCATCGGTCGTCGACACGGCGCCGGTGATTAGGTTCTTGACCGCGCCGCTGGTCTTGCGGCGGGTACAGGTGTGGCAGATGCCCATGCGGCAACCGCTTTCGGGTGACAGTCCGGCCGCCTCTGCCTGCTCGAGCAGGGATCGCCCGTCATCGACGACGTCAATGCCGCTGTCGGCGAACGCCACCCGGCCGCCCGACGCTTCGCTCGGCACGGCGAACACCGGCGGAACGAAGCTCTCCGACAGTGCAGCGGGGCACTGCGCGCGGACCGCATCGACCAGCGCGGGCGGGCCGCACGCGAACACGGTCTCGGGGTTCGGCATGGCCGCCACGAGGTGCTCGGGGCCGAACCGTCCGACGAGATCACCCGCATCGTCGCTGCGGGTGTAGCCGTGCAGCACCCGCACGCCGGGCAGCTCCGCCAACTCGTCGCGGTAGCACGCCTCGGTGGCCGTGCGGGCGTAGTGGACTAAGGCGACCTCGCCGGTGTGACCCTCGGCGATCAGCGTCCGCAGCATCGACAGCACCGGCGTGATGCCGCTGCCGCCGGACACGAAGAGGATGCGCCGCGGCCGGTTGGCCGGCAGGACGAAGTCCCCACCGACACCCTCGAGCCCGACGACCATGCCGGGACGGGCGTTGCGGTACAGGTGCTGTGAGACGGCGCCGCCGTCGTGCAGACCGATGGTCAGCTCGATGAGGGTGTCGTTCTCGGCGTTCGCCGGTGAGTAGCAGCGCGTCAGCCTGCGCCCGTCGACCTCGACGGAGAGGGTCACGTGCTGGCCAGCTCGCAGGGGGGATTTAGCCATGAAGGCCGCGTTGGGTTCCAGCGTCAGGGTGACACTGCGGGTGGTCTGTCGCCGGACCGCGACGACCTTGGCGCGGGAATCGCCAAGGGTCCAGGTGGGCTCCACCAGCTCGGTGTAACGGTCGACGCCGTGCGGGCCGGTAAGCAGGTCGACCAGCGGCGACCGCAGTACCCTGTCCCGTAGGCGCGGCTTCGAAGTTTGAGTGAACATGTGTACACCGTGATCCTCGTTAGCCCAATCCGTCAATCGATCGGGCCAGGTTGTGGTACGTTTCACACAGTGAACAGTCGTACGCCTAGTTCACGAACGCCCCGATCGGGACGCTCGTCGTCCTCCCGTTCCTCCCGGGACTCGCCGTCACGCGAGGAACGCAAGGAGGCGACGCGGCGGGCCATCATCGCGGCAGCACTGCGGCTCCTCGAAGAGCGCAGCTTCACCGCGCTGAGCCTGCGTGAGGTCACTCGTGAAGCGGGCATCGTGCCCGCGGCGTTCTACCGGCACTTCGACACGATGGAAGCGCTCGGGCTGATCCTCATCGACGAGTCGTTCCGCGCCCTGCGCGACATGTTGCGCAGCGCCCGCGCGGGCAAGCTCGACCCGACGAGGGTTATCGAAGGCTCCGTGGACATCCTCATAGCCGGCGTGAACGAGCGCCGCGAGCACTGGCGCTTCATTGCGCGCGAACGCAACAGCGGCGTTACCGTGCTGCGCTACGCCATCCGCACCGAGATCCGGCTGATCACCTCGGAGCTCGCGATCGACCTGGCCCGCTTCCCCGGGCTGAACGCCTGGAGTGCCGAGGACCTCAACATCCTTGCGAGCCTGTTCGTCAACTCGATGATCTCCATCGCCGAGGCCATCGAGGACGCCGTCGACCAGACCGCACTCGAGGAGATCAGGCGCATCGCCGTGAAGCAGCTCCGGCTGATCGGCACTGGGATCAACGGATGGCACAGTAGCGATTAGTTGACGCGAATAGTGTCAAGTGCCATGGCGCATCTTGAACTGACCCGGCCACGTCCAGACGTCGCCCTCATCACGCTCAACCGGCCCGACAAGCTGAACGCACTCAACTACGACTTGGTCGAAGACCTGCACGCCACACTCGAAGCGATCGATGCCGACGACGAGTGCCGCGTCGTGGTCCTGACGGGCGCCGGCCGCGGGTTCTGCTCGGGCCTGGACCTGACGGATCCGTTCCCCGATGAGGCCAACCACGGGTTGGAGTTTCCCCGGTCGAGCATGCGCTGGCAGGAGCGCATCGCGAACCTCACCACGCGCCTGATCCGCCTGCGCCAGCCGGTGATCGCCGCCGTCAACGGACCGACGTACGGCGGCGGTTTCGCCCTGGCGCTGGCCTCCGACATCCGGATCGCGTCGGAATCGGCGCGGTTCTGCACGCAGTTCATCAAGCTCGGACTCGGCGGCTGCGACATCGGCGTCAGCTACACGTTGCCGCGCGTGGTCGGCGCCGGGCAGGCCTTCGACCTGATCCTCACCGCGCGCACGGTTGCCGCGGACGAAGCGCTGCGGCTCGGCCTGGTATCGCGGCTGTCGACCGGATCGGTGGTCGACGACGCACTGGCGATCGCCGAAACCCTGTGCGGCTACGGCAAGTTCGGTGTTGAGTCCACCAAGCAGGTGCTGTGGGCGAACCTCGAGGCGCCGAGCCTGGAGGCGGCGCTGCAGGTGGAGAACCGCAGCCAGATCCTCGCGACCACTAGCGGTGAGATACGCGAGGCAACCGCGGCGTTCGCCACCCGCAAGCGCTAGCGCGGGGTCCCGCCGCCGTCGACGATGACGACCTGGCCGGTGATGAAACTACCTGCGCCAGAACACAACAGCAGCGCGGTACCGACCATCTCGTCGGCATGCGCGAGGCGCTTCATCAACGTTCCGCCGATCATGTGATCGATCGCCTGCTGCGGGTTGTTGCGCATCATGTCGGTGTCCACCGGTCCTGGCGCCATGGCGTTGACCCTGATGCCGTATGAGACCAAGTCAGCGGCCATCGACCGCGTGAACGACATCAGCGCCGCCTTGACGGAACCATAGATGGCCAGGCCCGGGGCGAACGTGAACGCACCCACCGACACCATGTTCAGCACCGCCGCGTGCTCGCTCTTCCTCAGGTGCGGCAGCGCCTTCTGCACCAGGAACACCGGGCCGTGCAGATTGACCTCGTAGGACTTCGTCAGCGCCTCGGGAGTCATCTCGCCGAACGGTTGGGCCAGCGCGTTGGCGGCATTGTTGACCACTACGTCGATGCCACCGAACTCGGCGACGGTGCGCTCCACGATGACGTCGAGGTCGTCGACGCTGCCCGTGTGCGCAGGCACGCCGATCGCCTGTCCGCCGAGGTCGCGCAGGTGTTTGGCAGCCCCCTCGCAGGCGTCGGCCTTGCGGCTGGCAACTACGACGTTTGCACCGGCCAGCACGAAACCCTCGGCCAAGGCCAGCCCGATGCCGCGGGTGCCACCGGTCACGATGACGGCACGGCCGGTCATGTCGAAGAGACGGTCGAATGCGCTGCGATCCATTTCGTCAGTAGAACACGGTGCAGTTTTCCGCTAGTCGCCCAAGTTCGTCGACCTACATCCGATCGGTGCAGGAGCCTCAGCCCTTATAGGGCGTGGCCTTCACGGGCGGCACGTTCTTGACCGGCTCAACAGTCCCCGAGAACGTCAGCGTCGTCGTCTCACCGGTCGACATCGACCCGACGGATACGACAGCCGTCTGACCGTCACTCGTGCCACC
Source organism: Mycobacterium sp. AZCC_0083 (assembly GCF_014202335.1). Taxonomy (GTDB): domain Bacteria; phylum Actinomycetota; class Actinomycetes; order Mycobacteriales; family Mycobacteriaceae; genus Mycobacterium. The sequence goes on from NZ_JACHGP010000013.1 coordinate 79,346, forward strand.
GGCTACTGCGCCGATGACTCCCATTGCAACCAGAGCGCTCAGGCCCAGCAGTGCGGCCGGCCCCTTGCGGTTGCCGGAGCCAAGAGTTCGGGTCATGTTGATCCACCAATCGTCAATTGTTCGGAACGCCTTGCCGGCGCATCGACGTCCATTAACCCTGCAGCGACCCCAATCCGACCGTCAGCCCAAGGACATTGACAGGAAATTGGTAAGCGAATGGCAGCATTCAGCGCTGGCGCAGATCAGATTTCGTGATCTGTTCACAGGGATCCCAACAGTGGACGAATCCCCGGCGTGGATTACGACCACAGGTCCAGATGGGTCGATACCCATTGCTCGACGGTTTGGGCGGGACGTCCCGTGACGCACTCCACGTCATCCGTCGCGCGGTTGTACCGGTCCTCACGATGCAGCTGCGCCATCGTCGAAATATGGTGCGCCACATGGTTGGAAAGCCCCGCACTGGCCAGCAGGCCGAGCATCGTCTCGGTCGGGAGCTCCTCGGGGGTGATCGATCGCCCCAGTGCCCGTCCGAACTGTTCGGCGAGCCCGGCGACGTCGAGCACCTGTGGCCCGGTCAGCTCGTACACCTGACCGGCCGTCGTCACGGGTTTGCCAAGCAACGCCACGACCACCCGGGCCACGTCGTCGGCCGCGATCGGCGAGGTGTGGCCGTCGCCGAAGGGCAAGGCGAGTACTCCCCTGTCGCGGATCGACGCGGCACCAAGGACGGTGAACAGCGGGTTGTCGAGGAACACCGTCGGCCGCACGTGCACGACGGGTATGCCCGACCAGTTCATGACGCGCTCGGAGAGCCAGTGCAGACGCTGTTGCCGGGACTCCTCGGTGCTCGTCAGCGTCATCTGAGACACCGTCATCTGCGACATGTTCACGACCGTCTCGAGGCCGCCGAGTTCCCTGACCACGGCGCTCACCACGGCCGAAGCCTCGACGTACTCCGGTGAGACGCTCATGTTGAAGTACATCCGGGTGACGCCGCGCGTCGCGCTGGCGACGTCCTCCGGCGATGTCAGGTCGCCGACCACCACTTCGGCGCCGAGGTCGCGCAGGGCGTCGGCGCGCGCGTCGTCGCGACGGACCAACGCACGCACCGGCTGGTCCGCCCGCCGCAGCTCGGCAACGACGCGACGGCTGACACTGCCGACGCCTCCGCCGGCACCGGTGATCAGGAACATGCGACTAGCGACGTCGGCGGGTGTCGAGGAATTCCCCGCCGCGGTGGGATCACTCGGTCATCGACCACGTCGACGTGGCGATCAGGTCGCCGTGTTCCAAGGCTGCCACGCGGAGTTCGTGCACCTTGGCGTAGTCGGGATCGGTCACCATGTCGATGAACGCCTGCGGCGTCGGATATTCGGCGATCAGGATGGCGTCCCAACCTGGCCGCTCGCCGTTGCCGATCACCACCGTCGGCGCCGTCCCGGCGTAGTGGACGGTCGCGCCCACCCGTTGCAGGTGCGGGACGACCGCCTGTGCGTACCGCACGTAGTTTTCGCGCCCGCCGTCCACCTTGAACGTCAACAGGTTGACCATCACGACCGGGGCGTCGGGCGGGCGCGCAGCCAATGCCGCGAACTGTTCGGGGGTGGGTTCGAGGGCGCTCACCGCGTCCACTCCTCCCTGAGTAGGGGCATGCACTGATTGTGGGCGCCGGCGCGCTGCCGCGGTGCGGAAAGCGCTCGATCTCGGACGGCGGTGCGGCCCTGCGAAGCGGTCGTCATAGGTCGAGCGGAAAACTCTCATCGAACTTTGTAGCAAATTTTGACGCGTACGTTCTTTCGTCAGCGTAAATTATTGCTAGAGGCGACCGCCCCCGACTGCGCCGAACCGTCGAACGAACCCTTGAGCCGACGGCTTGAACGTCGTCGTGTGCGTGCGCCCACGGCATCGCGGCACGCTTCCAGCTCCGGAATCGATCCCGATCGGGCCCTGAGCAGTAGAGGATGGACGTTTGACCGCGCATTCGAGTCGAAGTGGCGTCCGGTCGAAACCGCGCCACCGGAAGGTCGGCGGCGCACGTAGCAAGCAGGCCACCTACCCCAGCTTCCGCATCGATCAGCAACGTCCAAACTTTGCCCCAGTCGCGCCAATGGTCGTCACTGTGTCGGGTTGCAGTAAATATGTTGGACGCGTCGGAGCGCTCGCGGTGGCACTCGGCGTCGGGGCCGCGGTCGCCACCGGTCATGGCCTCGGACTGCCCGAGGCGCATGCCGAGACCGGATCGGATCCATCGGATACCAAGTCATCGGACTCGCCATCCGATTCGGCACCCACCTCGACGCCGACCGGGCGGACCAGCGAGAGCCACCAGGCGGCAACCGAAGAGCCCGCCGAGACGAGCACGTCGTCGACGACGCAAACGAACCAGCCGGCCGCGCCGACGACGTCCACCGGATCCACCTCGCAGCCGGCGCATGCCGCCGAGTCGGCACCCGAAATGCACGTCAGCAGCTCCGGCGGCGCCAATACGTCTACGAACGACGCGGGCCAGGCCACCGACGCGGACCCGACGCCGGCCTCTACGTCATCACCGACGTCGTCGCCATCAAGCACCCATGAGCAGGTGGAGCCGAGCACTACGCCGACGGTTACCGCGCCCGAGACGCCGGTCGTCACGACGCCCGCAGCCGAGGTCACCGAGCAACCGCCCGCGGTGCCGGCAACGACGCCGACTGCGGCCAGCGACCCAGTGCCCGTCGTACCGGAATCCGTACACGACGTCATCACGCCCGCCGGGTCGGACGGCGGGAGCGATCCGTCCCAGACCGCCGGTTCGACCCCGACGCCGCCGAAACCCGGCGACCACGTCCAGAGCGCGCAATCCACGGCGCCCGACGCGGAATCAACCTCCTCGGTCGACGGTCAGGAATCGCCGACGGCGAACTCGATGCAGTTTGCTGCCCTCAGCTTGCCGCAGCCGCCACCGGATCTCTCGCAACAGGTGAATCCGCTCCTGGCGATACCCGTCGCGATCGTCAACATCGCCGCCACGTTCGTCGCGGCGATCTTCGCCCCGTTCTTGGCACCCGGTCCTTGTGCGCCTGCGCAACCCCCGTTGCTATGGGCGGTGTTGGCGTGGGTGCGCCGCGAGATTCAGCACACCTTCTTCAACCGCACGCCCCACGTGCGTTCACAAGACGTGGACCTTTCCCTCGGCCCCGGCGAGGTGAGCGATCCGATCTCGTTCGACGCCTATGACTCGGATGGCGACGGCATCGTCTACGGGGTACCCGATCGCGGCGCCTTGAACGGCCCCGCCCACGGCACGGTGACAGTCGACCAGGCCACCGGCACCTTCACCTACGACCCCGACGACGGCTACACCGGAACCGACGAGTTCACCGTCACCGTCAGCGACGCCGAGAACTGCTTCCACTTCCACGGCCTGCTCGGCTTTCTGCGACCCAACTTCGGGCACACCGACACGGCGACGATCCGACTGACGATCGCCGGCTCGGGGTCCGGCCCCGGCGCCGCACCGGTCGCATTCGACGACACCGTCAACGCCATCGAGGACCACTCCGCCACGGGTAACGTCTTGAGCAACGACAGCCACGTCGGGGCCACTCCATTGAGTGCCACGTTGGGGACCGGGCCCACGCACGGCACCCTCACGTTCAACTCCGACGGCTCGTTCACCTATACACCGCAAGCGAATTACAGCGGAGCCGACTCCTTCTCGTACACCGCGTCCGATGGCACCGCGACGAGCAATCTGGCCACTGTCACCATCGGTTTGACCGCGGTGAACGACGCACCGGTGGTTGGCGACGACGCCGTAAACACTTCTGAGGACCACCAGGTCTCGGGGAACGTCCTGACCAATGACACCGACGCCGACAGCGGTTCCCTGGCGGTGGTCAACCCGGGCGCCATCACCACCACCCACGGTACCGTCACCCTCGCCGTCGACGGATCCTTCACCTACACACCACAATCGGACTTCGTCGGCACGGACTTGTTCTCATACCAGACCACCGACGGTCAGGCCGTCAGCAGACTGGCCATCGTCACCATCACCATCACCGCGGTCAACGACGCGCCGGTCGCCGGCGACGACACCGTCAGCACTACCGAAGACCATCAGGTCTCGGGCAACGTCCTGACCAATGACACCGACATCGACAGCGGCACCCTCACGGTGGTCAACCCGGGAACGATCACCACGACCCACGGCACGGTCAGCATGGCCGCCGACGGCTCGTTCACCTACACACCGACCACCAATTTCTTTGGCACGGACTCGTTTAGCTACCGAGCCACCGATGGTCAAGCCGTGAGTGACCTCGCCACCGTGACCATCACCGTCACGGCGGTCAACGACGCACCAGTGGCCGGCGACGACGCCGCCAGTACCACTGAGGACCACCCGGTCTCGGGCAACGTGCTCACCAACGACACCGACGTCGACAGCGGCACGCTGACCGTCGTCAACCCGGGAACCATCACCACCACGCATGGCACCGTCACGCTGGCCGCCGACGGATCCTTCACCTACACACCACAATCGAACTTCGTCGGCACGGACTTGTTCTCATATCAGAGCACGGATGGTCAGGCCGTCAGCAGACTGGCCATCGTCTCCATCACCGTCTCCGCGGTCAACGACGCGCCGGTCGCCGGCGACGACACCGTCAGCACTACTGAAGACCATCAGGTCTCGGGCAACGTGCTCACCAATGACACCGACGTCGACAGCGGCACCCTGACCGTGGTCAACCCAGGGACGATCACCACCACGCACGGCACGGTCAGCCTGGCAGCCGACGGAACGTTCACCTACACGCCGACCGCGAATTACTTTGGCACGGACTCGTTTACGTACCGAGCAACTGATGGTCAAGCGGTCAGCTCATTCGCGACGGTCACCATCACGATCACCGCGGTCAACGATGCACCCGTCGCCGGCGACGACACAGCCAGCACCATCGAGGACAACCCCGTCTCGGGCAACGTGCTCACCAACGACACGGACGTCGACAACGGCACCCTCACGGTGGTCAACCCGGGGACCATCACCACCACGCACGGCACCGTCACCATGGCCGCCGACGGCTCGTTCACCTACACACCAACCGCCAACTACAACGGCACCGACTCGTTTACCTACCGCGCCACGGACGGCACCACCGCCAGCGCACTGGCCACCGTGACCATCACGATCACCGCCGTCAACGACACACCGGTATCAGTCGAAGACTCGGCCAGCACCACCGAAGACAACCCCGTCTCGGGCAACGTGCTCACCAACGACACCGACGTCGACAGCGGCACCTTGACCGTGGTCAACCCGGGGACGATCACCACCGCCCATGGCACCGTCGCACTCGCCGCCGACGGCTCATTCAATTACGCACCGACTACCAATTTCTTTGGCACCGACTCCTTTACGTATCAGGCCACTGACGGCACCGCAGTCAGTGACCTCGCGACCGTGACGATCACCATCACTGCGGTCAACGACACACCCGTGGCGACCGACGACAACTTCACGACCGGTGAAGACGGAGTACTCACTGTCGGCGCCGCCGCCGGCGTTTTGGGCAACGACACCGACGTCGACAATGGCACGCTCACGGTGGTCAACCCGGGCACCATCACCACCACCCACGGCACCGTGACGCTCGCCGCCGACGGCTCGTTCACCTACACACCGACTTCCAATTTCTTTGGCACGGACAGCTTTACCTACCGCGCCACTGACGGCACCACCGTCAGTGACCTCGCCACCGTCACCATCACCATCACCGCAGTCAACGACGCACCCGTCGCCGGCGACGACACCGCCAGCACTACTGAAGACAATCCGGTGTCAGGCAATGTCCTCACCAACGACACCGACGTCGACAGCGGCACCCTGACCGTCGCCAGCCCCGGCACCATCACCACCACCTACGGCAGCGTCGTCCTCAACACCGACGGAACCTTCACCTACACACCAACAATCAACTACAACGGCACCGATTCATTCACCTACCGCACCACCGACGGGACCACCACGAGCGCCCTGGCCACCGTCACCATCACCATCGCCGCAGTCAACGACGCGCCGATGGCTGGCGACGATAACGTGAACACCATTGAAGACAATCCAGTCTCGGGCAATGTCCTCACCAACGACACCGACGTCGATGGTGGCACGTTGACGGTGGTGAGCCCGGGCACGATCTCCACCACCCACGGCACCGTCACACTCGCCGCCGACGGAACCTTTACCTACACACCGACCACCAATTTCTCTGGCACGGACTCGTTTACCTACACCGCTACCGACGGTCTGGCCGTGAGCGCGCCGGCCACGGTCACCATCACCATCACCGCCGTCAACGATGCACCGGTATCGGTCGATGACGGCGTCAGCACCACCGAGGACAACTCCGTCTCGGGCAACGTCCTCACCAACGACACCGACATCGACAGCGGCACCCTCACCGTCGCCACCCCCGGCACCATCACCACCGCCCACGGCACCGTCACCCTGGCGGCCGACGGCTCCTTTACCTACACACCAGCAGCCAATTACAACGGCACCGACTCGTTCATCTACCAAGCCACCGACGGCACCACCGCCAGCGCCCTCGCGACAGTCACCATCACCATCACCGCCGTCAACGACGCACCGAAATCAGTCGACGACGCCGTCAACACCACTGAAGACAACCCAGTCTCGGGCAACGTCCTCACCAACGACACCGACATCGACAGCGGCACCCTGACCGTCGCCAACCCCGGGACCATTGCCACGACGCACGGCACGGTCACGTTGGCCGCGGACGGATCGTTCACCTACACACCCACCGCCACCTACAACGGCACAGACTCATTCACCTACCAAGCCACCGACGGCACCACTGTCAGCGCACTCGCCACAGTGACGATCACCATCACCGCCGTGAACGACGCACCCGTCGCCGGCGACGACACTGCGAACACCACTGAAGACAATCCGGTCTCGGGCAACGTCCTGACCAACGACACCGACATCGACAGCGGCACCCTCACCGTAGCCAGCCCAGGCACCATCACCACCACCCACGGCACCGTCACCCTCGCCGCCGACGGAACCTTTACCTACACACCAACCGCCAACTTCTTTGGCACCGATAGCTTTACCTACCGCGCCACTGATGGTCAGGCCGTGAGTGCCTTCGCCACCGTCACGATCACCGTCACCGCCGTGAACGACGCACCCGTCTCCGGCGACGACACTGCCAGCACCAGTGAAGACAACCCCTTCTCGGGCAACGTGCTCACCAACGACACTGACATCGACAGCGGCACCCTCACCGTCGCCAACCCAGGCACCATCACCACCACCCACGGCACCGTCACCCTCGCCGCCGACGGAACCTTCACCTACACACCAACGGCCAACTACAACGGCACCGACTCGTTCACCTACCGCACCACCGACGGCACCACCACGAGCAACCTGGCCACCGTCACCATCACCATCACCGCCGTGAACGACGCACCCATCGCCAACGACGACACCGCCAGCACCACCGAAGACAACCCCATCTCGGGCAACGTCCTGACCACGGACACCGACATCGACAGCGGCTCACTCACTGTCGCCACCCCCGGCACCATCACCACCACCCATGGCATCGTCACACTCGCCGCCGACGGATCGTTCACATACGCACCCACCGCCAACTACAACGGCACGGACTCGTTCACCTACCAAGCCACCGACGGCACCAACGTCAGTGACCTCGCCACCGTCACCATCACCATCACCGCCGTCAACGACGCACCTATCGCCAACGACGACACTGCCAGCACCACCGAAGACAACCCCATCTCGGGCAACGTGCTCACCAACGACACTGACATCGACAGCAGCACCCTGACCGTCGCCAACCCCGGCGCCATCGCCACCGCCCACGGCACGGTCACTATGGCCGCCGACGGAACCTTCACCTACACACCCACCGCGAATTTCTTCGGCACGGACTCGTTTACCTACCGCACTACCGACGGCACCACCACGAGCAACCTCGCCACCGTCACCATCACCATCACCGCCGTCAACGACGCACCCGTCGCCGCCGATGACAACTTCACGATCGGCGAAGACGGTCCACTAAGCGTGGGCGCTGCCGCCGGCGTGCTGACCAATGACACCGACATCGATAACGGCACCCTCACCGTCGTCAACCCAGGCGCCATTACCACCACCCACGGGACCGTGACGCTTGCCGCAGACGGGTCATTCACCTACACGCCCGCCACCAACTTCTTTGGCACGGACTCGTTTACGTATCGCGCCACCGACGGCACCACCGTGAGCAACCTCGCCACAGTCACCATCACCATCACCGCCGTCAACGACGCGCCCATCGCCAACGACGACACAGTCAGCACCACCGAAGACAACCCCATCTCGGGCAACGTGCTCACCAACGACACCGACATCGACAGCGGCACCCTCACCGTCGCCACCCCGGGCATCATCACCACCACCCACGGCACCGTCACCCTCGCCGCCGACGGCTCGTTCACCTATACGCCGACTGCCAATTTCTTTGGCACAGACTCGTTCACCTACCGAGCTACCGACGGGACCGCCGTCAGCGACCTCGCCACAGTGACGATCACGATCACCGCCGTCAACGACGCGCCCATCGCCAACGACGACACTGCCAGCATCACTGAAGACCAACAGGTCTCCGGCAACGTGCTCACCAACGACACCGACGTCGACAGCAGCACCCTCACGGTGGTCAACCCAGGCATCATCACCACCACCCACGGCACGGTCACTTTGGCCGCCGACGGAACCTTCACCTACACACCAGCAGCCAACTACAACGGCACCGACTCCTTCACCTACCAAGCCACCGACGGTCAGGCGGTCAGCGCACTCGCCACAGTGACGATCACCATCACCGCAGTCAACGACACCCCCGTCGCCGGCGACGACACCGCCAACACCACCGAGGACAATCCGGTCTCGGGCAACGTCCTCGCCAACGACACCGACATCGACAGCGGCACACTCACAGTCGCCACCCCCGGCACCATCACCGCCACCCACGGCACCGTCGTCCTCAACACCGACGGGTCGTTCACCTACACACCCACCGCCAACTACAACGGCACCGACTCATTTACCTATCGAGCGACCGACGGCACCACCACGAGCGCGCTAGCCACCGTCACCATCACGATCGCCGCGGTCAACGACGCACCAGTATCAGTCGGTGACACCGCCACGACCACTGAGGACAATCCGGTCTCGGGCAACGTGCTCACCAACGACACTGACATCGACAGCGGCACACTCACCGTCGCCACCCCCGGGACCATTGCCACGACGCACGGAACCGTCACCTTGGCCGCCGACGGAACCTTCACCTACACACCACAATCGAACTACAACGGAACCGACAGCTTTACCTATCAGGCGACCGATGGCACCACCACCAGCGCACTCGCCACCGTCACCATCACCATCACCGCCGTCAACGACGCACCCGTCGCCAACGATGACAACTTCACTGGCGGTGAGGACGGCACGCTGACCGTGGGCGCCGCCGCCGGCGTGCTGGCCAACGACACCGACGTCGACAGCGGCACGCTGACCGTAGTCAGCCCGGGAACCATCACCACGGCACACGGAACCGCCACCCTTGCTGGCGACGGCTCGTTCACCTACACACCCACCGCGAATTTCTTCGGCACGGACTCGTTTACCTACCGCGCTACCGACGGCACCACGGTGAGCGCACTGGCCACGGTGACGATCACCATTACCGCGATCAACGACGCACCCGTGGCTGGCGACGACGCAGCCAGCACCACCGAGGACAACCCCATCTCGGGCAACGTGCTCACCAACGACACCGACATCGACAGCAGCACCCTGACCGTCGCCAACCCCGGCACCATCACCACCACCCACGGCACCGTCACCCTCGCTCCCGACGGATCGTTCACCTACACCCCCACAACCAACTACAACGGCACCGACACCTTCACCTACCAAGCCACCGACGGCACCACCGCCAGCGCACTCGCCACCGTCACCATCACCATCACCGCCGTCAACGACGCACCCGTCGCCAATGATGACAACTTCACTGGCGGTGAGGATGGCACGCTCACCGTCGGCGTCGCTGCCGGTGTTTTGGGTAACGACAGTGACGTCGACGGCCCCACCCTGACCGTCGTGAACCCCGGCACCATCACCACCACCCACGGCACCGTCACCCTCGCTCCCGACGGATCGTTCACCTACACACCGACGGCCAACTACAACGGCACCGACACCTTCACCTACCAAGCCACCGACGGCACCACCACGAGCAACCTGGCCACCGTCACCATCACCATCACCGCCGTCAACGACGCACCCGTCGCGACCGATGACAACTTCACGACTGGCGAAGACGGTGCACTCACCGTCGGCGCCGCCGCCGGCGTCTTGAACAATGACACCGACATCGACAGCGGCACACTCACCGTCGCCAACCCCGGGAGCAATGCCACGACGCACGGAACCGTCACCCTGGCGGCCGACGGATCGTTCACCTACACACCCGCCATGAATTTCTTTGGCACCGACAACTTCACCTACAGGGCGACCGACGGCACCACCGTCAGCGCACTCGCCACCGTCACCATCACCATCGCCGCGATCAACGACGCACCCGTCGCTGGCGACGACGCAGTCAACACCAACGAAGACAATCCGGTCTCGGGGAACGTCCTGACCAATGACACCGACGTAGAGAACAGTCCATTGACGGTGGTCAGCCCCGGAACTATCACCACCACCCACGGCACCGTCACCCTGGCCGCCGACGGATCGTTCACCTACACACCGACCACCGACAACAACGGCACCGACTCATTCACCTACCAAGCCACCGACGGCACCACTGTGAGCAACCTGGCCACCGTCACCATCACGATCACCGCCGTGAACGACGCACCCGTCGCCAACAACGACAACGCCACCACCAACGAAGACAATCCGGTCTCGGGCAACGTCCTGACCAATGACACCGACGTCGACAGCGGCACCCTCACCGTCGTCAGCCCCGGGACCATTGCCACGACGCACGGAACCGTCACCTTGGCCGCGGACGGAACCTTCACCTACACGCCGACGGCCAACTACAACGGCACCGACAGCTTTACCTACCAAGCCACCGACGGTCAGGCCCTCAGCGCACTCGCCACCGTCACCATCACGATCGCCGCGGTCAACGACGCACCAGTATCAGTCGGTGACACCGCCACGACCACCGAGGACAATTCGGTCTCGGGCAACGTGCTCACCAACGACACCGACGTCGACAGCGGCACCCTCACCGTCGCCACCCCCGGCACCATCACCACCACCCACGGCACCGTCGTCCTCAACACCGACGGAACCTTTACCTACACACCAGCAGCCAACTACAACGGCACCGACACCTTCACCTACCAGGCCACCGACGGAATCACCGCCAGCGCACTGGCGACGGTCACCATCACCATCGCCTCAGTCAACGACGCACCCGTCGCGACCGATGACAACTTCACGACTGGCGAAGACGGTGCACTCACCGTCGGCGCCGCCGCCGGCGTCTTGAACAACGACACCGACGTCGACAGCGGCACCCTGACGGTCGCCAACCCCGGCACCATCACGACTACCCACGGCACCGTCGTCCTCAACACCGACGGAACCTTTACCTACACACCAGCAGCCAACTACAACGGCACCGACACCTTCACCTACCAGGCCACCGACGGCACCACCGTGAGCAACCTGGCCATCGTCACCATCACCGTCACCGCAGTGAACGACGCCCCAGTCGCCAACAACGACAACGTCACCACCAACGAAGACAACTCGGTCTCGGGCAACGTGCTGACCAACGACACCGACGTCGACGGCGGCACCTTGACCGTCGCCACCCCCGGCACCATCACCACCGCCCACGGCACCGTCGTCCTCAACACCGACGGGTCGTACACCTACACACCCACCGCCAACTACAACGGCACCGACACCTTCACCTACCAAGCCACCGACGGTCAGGCCCTCAGCGCACTCGCCACCGTCACCATCACGATCGCCGCGGTCAACGACGCACCAGTATCAGTCGGTGACACCGCCACGACCACCGAGGACAATTCGGTCTCGGGCAACGTGCTCACCAACGACACCGACGTCGACAGCGGCACCCTCACGGTCGCCACCCCCGGCACCATCACCACCGCCCACGGCACCGTCGTCCTCAACACCGACGGGTCGTACACCTACACACCCACCGCCAACTACAACGGCGCCGACTCGTTCACCTACCGCACCACCGACGGCACCACGACAAGCAACCTAGCGACCGTGACGATCACCATCACCGCGGTCAACGACGCACCCGTCGCGACCGATGACAACTTCACGACTAGCGAAGACGGTGCACTCACCGTCGGCGCCGCCGCCGGCGTCTTGAACAACGACACCGACATCGACAGCGGCACCCTGACGGTCGCCAACCCCGGCACCATCACGACTACCCACGGCAGCGTCGTGCTGAACGCGGACGGCTCGTTCACCTACACACCGACGGCCAACTACAACGGCACCGACTCGTTCACCTACCGCACCACCGACGGCACCACCGTGAGCAACCTGGCCATCGTCACCATGACCGTCACCGCAGTGAACGACGCCCCAGTCGCCAACAACGACAACGTCACCACCAACGAAGACAACTCGGTCTCGGGCAACGTGCTGACCAACGACACCGACGTCGACGGCGGCACCTTGACCGTCGCCACCCCCGGCACCATCACCACCGCCCACGGCACCGTCGTCCTCAACACCGACGGGTCGTACACCTACACACCCACCGCCAACTACAACGGAGTCGACAGCTTCACCTACCAAGCAACCGACGGTCAGGCCCTCAGCGCACCGGCCACCGTGACCATCGCCGTCACCGCAGTCAACGACACACCCGTCGCGAACAACGACAGCTACATCACCAACGAAGACACCGTCCTGAACGGCAACGTGCTCACCAACGACACCGACGTCGACAGCGGCACACTGACCGCAGTGCTCGGCACCGGGCCAGCACATGGCGTCCTCACGCTCAACGCCAATGGGTCGTTCACCTACACCCCGCAGGCGAACTACAACGGCGCGGACTCGTTCACCTACACGACCACCGACGGCAACACCACGAGCAACGTCGCCACTGTCACCATTGGCCTGACGGCGGTCAACGACCCGCCCACCGCTGGCGACGACGCATACGGCGTTGCGGAGGACGGAACGCTGAACGTGAGCGTTGGCAGCGGTGTACTGACCAACGACGCCGACGCCGACACGGACCCGCTCGCCGCGGTGATCGGTACCGGACCCTCGCACGGCGCCCTCACCCTCAACGCCGACGGGTCCTTCACCTACACACCGACGGCCAACTACAACGGCACCGACACCTTCACCTACCGCGCCACCGACGGCCAAGCTGTCAGCGCACTAGCGACGGTCACCATCACCGTCACCGCCGTCAACGACGCACCCGTCGCAGTCAACGACACCGCCACCACCAACGAAGACACTCCCCTCAACGGCAACGTCCTGACCAACGACACCGACATCGACAGCGGCACCCTCACCGTCGCCACCCCCGGCACCATCACCACCACCCACGGCAGCGTCATGCTCAACACCGACGGGTCATACACCTACACACCAACAACCAACTACAACGGCACCGACTCCTTCACCTACCGCACCACCGACGGCACCGCGACGAGCAACCTCGCCACCGTCACCATCACCGTCACCGCCGTCAACGACGCGCCCGTCGCCACCAGCGATTCCTACAATCTCCCAGCGAACGGGACTCTCACGGTTCTCGCGGGCGGGGTGCTGACCAACGACAACGACGTCGAGGGCAGCTCACTGACCGCAGTCCTCGTCACCGGCCCCGCCCACGGCTCTCTGAGCCTCAATGCCGACGGCTCCTTCACCTACACCCCCACCAGCGCCTACACCGGCAGCGACAGCTTCACCTACCGCGCCTTCGACGGCACCACCAACGGAAACATCGCCACCGTCACCATCACCGACACCATCGCCCCCACGGCGGTCGGGGTACAGACCACCAACGCGGGCGGCGCTGGCGGGGTCGGGGTCATCCAGCAGAACGACACCATTACCTACACCTTCAGCGAGCCGATGGACCCCAATTCGATCATCGCCGGATGGGACGGCACCAGCATGAGGGACGTCGTCGTCCGGGTCAATGACGGCGATCTCCTCCTCGGTATCGGTGTCGCCGACACCCTCCAGGTCTGGGACGCCTCGAACGGCTCGGTTCTGCCGCTGGGGACGGTCAGTTTGGGCCGCACCGACTACGTCAACTCACTGCTCGGAGGACTGCTCGGGTCCAACCTCCGCTACGGCGCCACCGGGACTCCATCGAAGATGATGATGAGCGCCGACAAGAGGACGGTCACGATCGTGCTCGGCACCTACAGCGCGAGCAACGCCCTCGTCGGCCAAGGCGGCGCGGGGGGAACTGGAACGATGACCTGGACGCCGACAGCGGGGCCGAAAGACCTCGCGGGCAACGCGCTCGTGCTCACGCCCGCAATCGAGTCCGGCACTGCCGACGAGGAGTTCTGACGGGCTTCGACGCGGGAAGCGCATTTTGCTCCCTACGGAAGCATCGCCCGCCCGGCGACCAGGAACGACGCCGACGATCATCCGGAGCACCGTAGCCATTCCGTGACCTTTGGCATTGCAGCGTGGGCGATCTCGGTCTGCACCCATACAACGAAAGTTACTGTGATCAAGAGAATTCGGATTCGGTAGCGATCTTGAATGCCACGGACTAGATTGGCCGTCAGCATCCACACCGCACCAGATCGGTTTCGGCGCAATCCCTAGAACCCCCGGATTACTTCGTTGCGAATTGGCTCGACGCGTTTGCTGCGTAGAAGCAGTGTGCGGGCACGTCGGTGTTGTCCAGATTCCACCTTGGGGGTATTTGCCGTGCGCATGCGCCGTTTCGCGGCCGTGGGCGTCGCGTTCTTGGCCGTCGTCATGACGGGGAACGCGCCGGCCAACGCTGTAGTGATCTGGCATCCCAAGGTGCCGCCGCTGTTGACGCCGTGGACTCATTTGGTGGGACCGGACAACGCGCTGCCCGACTACCCACGCCCGCAGATGGCGCGGAGCCAGTGGCTGAACCTCAACGGTGTGTGGAGTTACACGGGCCGGTCCGCACAGAACGCCTTGACCGCACCTCCCCCCGCGGCCGCGTACGGCGAGCACATTCTGGTCCCGTATCCCACGGAGTCGGCACTGTCGGGCATCCAACGTCACGACGACCAAATGTGGTACCGCAAGGTCTTCAAACTGCCGAGCGCCTGGCGCGGGCAGCACGTGCTGTTGCACTTCGGCGCGGTCGACCAGATCGCGACCGTCTGGGTGAACGACAAGCAGGTCGCCTTCCACGAAGGCGGGTTCACGGAGTTCAGCGCCGACGTCACCGCTGCGCTGCGGCCCGGATCGCTGCAGGAGGTGACCGTCCGCGTTGAAGACCGCAACGAGGCCAACCCCTTCCCCGTCGGCAAGCAGCGCAACAAGCCGGAGGGGCTGTTCTACACCGGAGCGTCGGGCATCTGGCAGACGGTGTGGATGGAACCGGTGCGCGCCTCGCACATCGAGAAGCTCGACATCACCTCGGATCTGACCGGTTTCACCGTCACGCCAAGAGTTTCCGGAACGAGCAGGCTGCGCGCCGAGGTGGTCGTCTCCAAGCCCCAAGGTGAGGAGATGGCGGGCGTGATGGGCCCGGCGGGGACGCCGCTGCGCGTCCGCCTGCCCAACCCGCGCCTGTGGTCACCGGATGACCCGTACCTCTACGACCTCAAGGTCCGGCTGCTCAACCCGGTCGGAAAGGTCGTCGACGAGGTTTCCAGCTATGCCGGGTTGCGCACCGTCGGCGTCGTCAACGACGCGAAGGGCAGGCCGCGGATCGCGTTGAACGGCGCGATCACCTTCCTTCACGGCCCGCTGGACCAAGGCTTTTGGCCGGACGGGATCCTGACCGCGCCCACCGATGATGCGCTGAAGTTCGATCTCGAGCAGACCAAGGCCATGGGAATGAACTTCGTCCGCAAGCACGCCAAAGTGGAACCGGCGCGGTGGTACTACTGGGCCGACAAGCTCGGGCTGATGGTGTGGCAGGACATGCCGTCGCTGGACGTGTCGCTCGACATTCCCGTTGGCCCCGCGCCGGAACCGGTTCCCGCGGCCAAGAAGAACTTCGAACGCGAACTGTCGGAGATGGTGGACCAACTGCGCAGCGTGACCTCGATCATCGGGTGGGTGGTGTTCAACGAGGGGTGGGGAGAGTTCGACACCGCCAGGGTCGTCAACGCCGTGAAGGCCGAGGACCCGACGCGGATGGTCAACGCGAACAGTGGAGTGAACTGCTGCAAGTCACGCCCTGACAGCATGGCCGGCGACGTCTACGACGATCACACCTACGTCGGTCCCGGGGCTCCGCTGACGCTCGACGAACGCAGGCGCGCCAACAACGTCGACGTGCCAGGCCGTCAGCCGGTGAACGACCGCAGGGTGATGGTCGACGGCGAGTACGGCGGACTCGGGTTGGTGCTCAACGGAAACCGATGGCCGGGAAAGCCGCAAGCCTACGAGATGACCGACAGCCAGGCGCGGCTGACGGATCGGTACGTCGAGGTCAGCCGGGTCCTGGAAGACGTAGTGCGTAAGGGCGGCTTGTCGGGCGCGATCTACACCCAGACGACCGATGTCGAGAACGAGGTCAACGGGTTCATGAGCTATGACCGATGGGTGGTCAAGATGACGCTTTCGACGGTGGCGGCACGCAATCGGGCGGTGATCGCCGCGGGGTCGGGCCCACCCGACCGTCGTTGACGACCAACGTCCGTCTGCTGACGAATTCGCACCGACGCCCGCTGATCGGGTCGTCGAATGCGACACTGCGCGCCAGCAGCTGCAGCGGCCGCGAGAAGTCGTCGGGTGCCACGTCGATCACGTTCGGGTACAAGCTGTCCCCGACGATGGGCAGGCCAAGCGAGGCCATGTGCACCCTGAGCTGGTGCGTGCGGCCGGTGCGCGGACTCAACCGGTAGAGACCATCACCGAGGTGTTCGATCAGCGTCTCCGCGTTCGGTTCGCCCGGCTCCTCGAACGCCTGTAAGCGGCTGCGCTCCTTGCTGATCCGACTGCGCAGCGTCAGCGGGAACTCCAGCGCTGGATCGACGGCCGCTCGGGCGAGGTACGTCTTGTCTACGAGACCAGCGGCGAACAGCGTCTGATACGCGCCTCGGACCTCGCGGCGCGCCGTGAACAGCAGCACGCCCGCTGTCAGCCGATCCAACCGGTGGGCGGGCGAGAGCTCCGGCAACTCCAATGAGCGCCGCAACCGGACGAGTGCCGTCTGCGCGACGTGCCCACCGCGCGGCGTGGTGGCCAGGAAGTGCGGCTTGTCGACCACGACGATGTCGTCGTCGCGGTGCAGGATCGGAATGTCGAACGGGACTTCGACCTCGTCGGGCAGGTCGCGGTACAGATAGACGTGGGCGCCCGGCGGGAGGACGGTCGCGTCGTCCACGATCGTGCCGTCGGCGCAGACCACCTCGCCGGCAAGCACTTTCGCGGCGGCGTCCACACCGAATCGCTCTGCGAGTTCGGAGGCCACGGACACCATCTCACCCCAGGTCGCTTCGCTCCTACCCGCCGAACCATGCAGCCGCACCCGCGCCGGCCCGACCCCGTCGCGGTCGGGCAGTGGCGCCTGGCGCGCTCGCCTCAATTCAGCGGCACCGGCTCGAGAATCTCGGCCCGCGCCTCCGGGGCGGCGGCACGCAAGGCGTCGGCCGACTCGTCGTCGGGCTGCGTCTGCGACAACACCTCGGCCTCCACGCGCGCGGCGTACGTGGCGACTTCACGGTCCACGTCCTCGGCGCTCCACCCCAGCACGGGAGCGACCACCTCGGCGACCTCGCGAGCGCAGGCCACCCCGCGGTGCGGATACTCGATCCCGATCCGCATCCGTCTGGTCAGGATGTCCTCGAGGTGGAGTGCGCCCTCGGCGACCACGGCGTACCACGCCTCCACCTTCAGGTAGACCGGCGCTTCGGTGATGGGCGCCAACAGATCCGGGCGGCCCTCGGCCATCGCGAGTACCTCCCCGATCAGCGATCCGTAGCGGTCGAGCAGGTGGCGCACACGGTACGGATGCAGACCGTAGTGCACGCCGACGTGCTCGGTCTGGTTGATCAGCGCGAAGTAGCCGTCGGCGCCCATGAGCGGCACCTTCTCGGTGATCGACGGCGCCACCCGGGCCGGGACGTACTCGGCGGCCGCGTCGATCGCGTCCTCGCCCATCACCCGGTAGGTGGTGTACTTGCCGCCGGCGATGGCCACCAGCCCGGGCGACGGGACCGCGACGGCGTGCTCGCGCGACAGCTTGGACGTCTCTTCGCTCTCGCCTGCCAGCAGCGGCCGCAGCCCGGCGTAGACCCCGTCGATGTCGTCGTGGCTCAGTGGGGTGGCCAGCACGGTGTTGACGGTTTCGAGGATGTAGTCGATGTCGGCCTTGGTGGCCGCGGGATGGGCCAGGTCCAGATTCCACTCGGTGTCGGTGGTGCCGATGATCCAGTGCGTCCCCCACGGGATGACGAACAGCACCGAGTGATCGGTCCGCAGGATGATCGCCACCTCACTCACGATGCGGTCGCGCGGCACCACGATGTGCACACCCTTGGAAGCCCGGACTCGGAACCGGCCCCGCTGTTTCGACAGCGCCTGGATCTCGTCGGTCCACACCCCGGTGGCGTTGACCACCACGTGCCCGCGCACGTCGGTGACCTCGCCGTTCTCGGAGTCGCGCGCCCGGACGCCGACCACGCGGTCACCCTCGCGCAGCAGCGACACCACCTGCGTCGAAGACCGCACCACCGCCCCGTAATGCGCGGCCGTGCGCGCGACCGTCATGGTGTGGCGGGCGTCGTCGACGACGGTGTCGTAGTAGCGGATGCCGCCGATCAGCGAGCTGCGCTTCAACCCGGGAGCCAGCCGGAGCGCGCCCGCCTTGAACAGGTGTTTCTGCGCGGGAACGGATTTGGCACCGCCGAGCTGGTCGTAGAGGAAGATGCCCGCGGCCACATACGGCCGCTCCCACCAGCGCTTGGTCAACGGGAACAGGAATGGCAGCGGCTTGACCAAATGCGGGGCCAGTGTCGTCAGCGAGAGTTCGCGCTCATGCAGCGCTTCGCGCACCAGCCCGAACTCCAGTTGCTCGAGGTAGCGCAGGCCGCCGTGGAACATCTTCGACGAGCGGCTCGACGTGCCGGATGCGAAGTCGCGGGCCTCGACGAGTGCCACCTTGAGCCCGCGGGTCGCTGCGTCCAGGGCTGCGCCCGCGCCGACCACGCCACCCCCGATCACGACGACGTCGAACTGCTCGTTGCCGAGTCGCTCCCAGGCTGCAGCGCGCTGCTGGGGGCCTAAAAAGGTCTGACCGTTGCCCGGACCGGGTATCGGGTCACTCACGCCGGGACTCCTCAGTGTTACTCGTCGGTAGGCGTTCCTAGCTGAGAGCCTACGTGGACTCAGTCCAGATCGTCGTGCGCCATCAGCCTGCGGGCCGCTTCGACGATCGACCCCGACAGCGACGGGTACACCGACAACGTCTGGGCCAGGTCGGTCACGGAGATCCGGTTCTGCACCGCCAGCGCGATCGGCAGGATCAACTCCGACGCGATCGGGGCGACGACCACGCCACCGATCACCACGCCGGTCGCGGGGCGGCAGAAGATCTTGACGAAGCCGCGGCGCAGCAGCGACATCTTCGCGCGCGCGTTGGTGGTCAGCGGCAGCATGATCGTTCGGGCGGGGACGGTGCCGTCGTCGATGGCCGTCTGCGGCACTCCGACGGCGGCGATCTCGGGCCGGGTGAACACCGCGGCCGCGACCGTGCGCAGCCGGATCGGCGAAACACCCTCGCCAAGGGCGTGATACATGGCGATCCGGCCCTGCATCGCCGCAACGGACGCCAGCGGAAGCAGGCCTGTGCAGTCCCCCGCCGCGTAGATCCCCGACGCCGTGGTGCGCGACACCCGGTCCACCGACAGGTAGTTGCCGGGGCCGAGTTCGATGCCTACCCGCTCCAGGCCGAGTCCGCCGGTGTTGGGCACCGAGCCGACAGTCATCAACGCGTGGCTGCCCTCGACGGCGCGCCCGTCGGCCATCGACACCTTGACCCCGTCGGCGGTGCGGGTCACCGAGTCGGCGCGGGCGTTCTTGACCAACGACACGCCGCGTTCGGCGAAGGCCTCCTCGAGCACCGCTGCGGCGTCGCTGTCCTCATGGGGCAGGATCTGGTCGCGGCTGGCAACCACGGTGACCTTCACGCCCAACTCGGTGTAGGCGCTGCAGAATTCCGCACCCGTCACGCCCGATCCGACGATGATCAGGTGTTCTGGCAGTTCGGTGAGGTCGTAGAGCTGGCGCCAGTTCAGAATGCGCTCGCCATCGGGCGCGGCGTTCGGCAGCACGCGCGGGCTGGCACCGGTGGCGATCAGCACGACGTCGGCCTTGAGCACGCCGACCTTGCCATCGGTCGTGGTGACCTTCACCCTGTGGTGGGCCATCCCTGGGATGTCGTCGACCAGCTCACCGCGACCGTGCACGACGCTCACGCCCTGGCTGAGCAGTTGCGCACCGATGTCCGCCGACTGCGAGCGGGCGAGCGTCTTCACCCGGTTGTGGATCTGCGGCAGCGAGATCTTGGCGTCCTCGATCGCGATGTCGAAGCCCAGCCCGTCGGCCCGGCGCAGTTCGGTACGCACGCCCGTCGAGGCGATGAACGTCTTCGATGGCACGCAGTCCCACAGGACGCACGCACCACCGATGCCGTCGCTGTCGATGACCGTGATCTGCGCAATGTCGGGGCCATTGCCGGCCGCCACTAGCGCGGCTTCGTACCCGGCGGGCCCGCCGCCGATGATCGCAATGCGGGTAACCACGTCGCTAACCTAACCTCCCGGGTCGCTTCGTTCCTGCCCACCGGGCGAAATCCCCGAGGGCAAAGCCTTAGGCTTGCCCCCGTGCCGATCTACGCCGCCTACGGATCGAACATGCATCCGGAGCAGATGCTGTTGCGCGCTCCTCACTCGCCGATGGCCGGAACTGGCTGGTTGCACGGCTGGCGGTTGACGTTCGGCGGCGAGGATCTCAGCTGGGAAGGCGCGCTCGCCACGCTGGTCGAGGAGCCCGACTCCAAGGTGTTCGTGGTGCTCTACGACATGACCAAGGAGGACGAGGCCAACCTGGACCGCTGGGAGGGTTCGGAGCTCGGCTTCCACAAGAAGATCCGCTGCCGGGTGCACCGACTGGCGTCGGACACCAACACGGAGCCCGTGCTGGCCTGGATGTACGTCGTCGACGCATGGGAGGGCGGCATACCATCGGCGCGCTACCTCGGCGTGATGGCCGAGGCCGCCGAGATCGCCGGTGCGCCAGCGGAGTACGTGCACGATCTGCGTACCCGGCCCGCGGGCAACGTCGGCCCGGGCACCTAGCTCACCCCCCTTCCCCGCGAGCGTGCGTGTCTGTTGGTCGACACGCCGCAATCGTCGACATTCTGCGCACGCTCACGCCGCGCGAGAGCGACTCATTTGGTGATTGATCCGGGCGACGAGGTCTGCCGACCGGTACCGAACGTCGTCGAACAACGCGGGTATGGCCACCCAATCGATGTCCTGCAACGCGACGTGGCGCCTCCGGTCCCGGCGCATGGCCTCAACGCCGCTGTGCCACGGCTCCCCGTCGTACTCCACGGCTATCCGATGCTCCGGCCACGCCAAGTCGAGGCGCCTCAGCTCGCGGTTGCCGTCCACGACCTCGTACTGCACCGCCGGGGTCGGCAGGCCTGCGTCGAGGACGATCAAACGCAACTCGCTCTCCATCGGTGATTCCGCTCTTGGGTCAGCCAGCGGGATGAGGTCCCGGACCACGACGATGCCGCGTCTGCCGGCCTGTTGAAGCGCAGCGCGCCAGAGTTCGGCTCGGTCACAGGTGCGACTGCGCAGGGCGGCGTCCAAGGTCGCCAACGCCCGCGGGCGACGCAGACTGCGTGCCACCTCGACCGCAGTCCACGCCGGGGCGGTGACGGGTCGCCCGTCGATGACGGTCAGCGGTGCTCCGTCCCGACGGTGCACCGACAATCCATCGGCCGACCGCAGCTGGCAGTTCGGCGGGTTTATCACGTGCAACGTCGTGGTGTCTTCGGTATCGAATCCGTGCAGCGCCGCTGCGGTGCCGAGACATACGGCAACCGTTCGGCCACAGGACAAGTCGATGCCACGTAGTCGTGCGGCATCGGTCGGTTCGCCCCGACAGTAGATGCCCTGCCACATGCGTTCGAGCCGGCCATCCTCCACCATTCGATCGAAGGCATACCGCGTGACGCACTGCAAGATCTGGCCGCTGGTGGCCACTCCGCCCTGCTGCTTGAGAGTCCGCATTAGTTCGTCGTCCATGCAGGCGATGGTCAGGCTCGGCGACGGTGGCCCACCAGTGACGAATCAACATTTGTGGATGAAAGGTCAACTGTGCACAGCCAGTTCGTCGCGAGCGTGCGCATAGTGCTGGTGTTTGCGGCGTGTCGTGCAACAGACACGCACGCTCGCGGGAAAGGGAATTAGAGCAGCGCGGACTGCTCCACGATGTTGGTCATCACCCGCACGCCGACGGCCAGCGCCCGCTCGTCGAGATCGAACGTCGGCTGGTGCAGATCGAGCTGCGGCCCGCGCCCCGACCAGACGCCGAGGCGGGCCATCGCGCCGGGCACGTCCTCCAGATACCAGGAGAAGTCCTCGCCGCCGCCCGACTGACGGGTGGCGGACAGCACGTCGGGCCCGACGGCTTCGATGGCATGGGTGAGGATGCGCGTCGACACCGCTTCGTTGACCACCGGCGGAACGCCGCGCCGGTATTGCACGCTGTAGTCGACGTTCAGTGGCGCCATCAACGACGAAACGATTTCGCGGACAAGCAATTCCATCGCGACCCAGGCCTCTCGGCTGGCCGTTCGAATGGTGCCTGCCACCGTGCCGGACTGCGGGATGGCGTTGGCGGCCACCCCGGCGTTCACCGCGCCCCACACCATGACGGTGCTGTCCCGCGGGTCGACGCGTCGCGACAGCACGCCGGGAACGCCGGTGATCAGCGTGCCCAGCGCGTACACCAGGTCACCGGTGAGGTGCGGCCGCGAGGTGTGCCCACCGGGCGAGCGCAGCGTGATCTCCACCTGGTCGGCCGCCGACGTGATCGGGCCCGCGATGACCGCCACCTTGCCGACTTGCAGCCGCGGATCGCAGTGCAGCGCGAATATCCGCGACACGCCGTTGAGGGCACCCGCCGCGATGGCGTCGATGGCGCCACCGGGCATCAGCTCCTCGGCGGGCTGAAAGACCAGCCGCACGCCGACCGGCAGCTCGGGCACCGACGCCAGCGCAAGGGCCGCGCCAAGCAGCACCGACGTGTGCCCGTCGTGGCCGCAGGCATGGGTGACACCGGGCATCAGCGACGCGTACGGCGCGCCGGTCCGCTCGGTCATCGGCAACGCGTCCATGTCGGCCCGCAGCGCCACCCGCGGACCGTGTTCCGGGCCGAAGTCGCACGTCAGACCGGTGCCGCCGGGCAGCACCTTCGGGTTCAGGCCGGCGTCGGCCAGAAGCGACGCGACGAATTGCGTCGTCGCGAACTCCTGGCGGCCCAGCTCGGGGTTGGCGTGGATGTGTCTGCGCCACGCCACCAGATCATTGACGTGGCCGGTCAGCCACGCGTCGGTGTGATCCCTGATGCTCATGCGCGATCCGCCTTCAGGCGCAGCACGCGGTCCCGCTCAGCGGGCGTCTCGGCCAGCGCGACGACCGTGCGCGCCAGCATGATGGCCCCTTCGACGACGGCCTTGTCGGCACTCGGTCCCGCTGCCGCAACCGCGAATCCGGGCTGGTGGATCGACGCGCCGTTGGCGTCGATGCCCACGATCGGGTGGATGCCCGGCATCACCTGCGTGACGTTGCCCATGTCGGTGCTACCCAGCGGCAGCGCGGCCTCGACCTCCACGGCGACGGGAGTCCGGCCCATCCGCACCATCTCGGCGCGGAAGACGTCGGCCAACCACTGGTCGGGGGTCAGCTCGAGGTAGGAGGGCTCGGTCTCCGAGACGTCGAACTCGCAGCCGGTCGCCACCGCGCCTGCCAGGAAGCAGTCCGACATCCTGCCCTCGAGTTCGCGCAGCGACCAGGCGTCGTTGGCGCGCATCGTGTACTCCATCTCGGCGCGTGCCGGAATGATGTTCGTGGCCTGTCCGCCGTCGGTGACGATGCCGTGCACCATCTGCCCCGGCGCGAACTGCTGCCGCAGCAGCCCGATCGCCACCTGCGCGACGGTGATCGCGTCGGCGGCGTTCAGACCCAGATACGGCGCGACCGCCGCGTGTGCCTCTCGGCCCGAGTAGACGACCGCGACCTGCGACAACGCCAACGAACGTGCGCGGGCGATGTCGAGCGGCCCGGCGTGCAGCATCACCGTCGCGGCGATGTCGTCGAACGTGCCCGCCTCGAGCATCAGCGCCTTGCCCCCTCCGGCCTCCTCGGCGGGCGTGCCGAGCAGCACCACCGTCAGGTTCAGCTCGTCGGCGACGTCGGCCAGCGCCAGCGCCGCGCCGACCGCGGACGCCGCGATGATGTTGTGCCCACAGGCGTGACCGATCTCGGGCAGCGCGTCGTACTCGGCGCAGATGCCGACGACCAGCGACCCGCTGCCGTACTCGGCACGGAACGCGGTGTCCAACCCGCCGGGCGCGGCCATGATCTCGAATCCGCGGTCGGCGACGAGCGCCTGCGTCTTGGCACAGCTGCGATGTTCGTTGAAGGCGAGCTCGGGCTCGGCGTGGATCGAGTGCGACAACTCGATCAAGTCGCCACGACGTCGCTGGACTACATCCTCGACGGTCGTCGAGGCGGTGGCGGTGGGCATCCTGGCAGTATCTCACCGCTGGCTGATGCCCACTTCGTCGCGTTGAGGTAGCGCTGGCGGCCATCGCCACTCGCACTTCGTCACACTGGTTGCTCAGTCAACTTTGCTCAGTCGACGCCCGACGTAGGCTTCCTTCTCGTGACTGGCGCGACCGATCCCCAGGCCACCGCGGAAGCGGCCGCCGCAGAACTCCTGGCACGCACCGGCGTGGACTCCTTCGACGTCGCCGTGGTCCTCGGCTCGGGATGGGCGCCCGCCGCCGCGGAACTCGGTCAGCCGTCCGCCGTCGTCGCCATGGCCGATCTGCCGGGGTTCACCCCGCCGACCGCGGCAGGCCACGGCGGACAGGCACTCGCCGTCCCGGTCGGTGACCGGCGGGTGCTGGTGCTGCTCGGCCGCACCCACGCCTACGAGGGCCATGACCTGCGCCACGTCGTGCATCCCGTCCGCACGGCCTGCGCCGCGGGCGCCAGCACGGTCGTGCTGACCAACGCCGCGGGTGGGCTGCGCGAGGACTTCACGGTGGGCCAGCCGGTGCTGATCAGCGATCACCTCAACCTGACCGCACGTTCACCGCTCGTCGGCGCCCAGTTCGTCGACCTCGTCGACGCATACGCGCCGCGACTGCGGGACCTGGCCCGCGACGTCGATCCGACCCTGACCGAGGGCGTCTACGCCGGGCTGCCAGGGCCGCACTACGAAACGCCCGCCGAGATCCGGATGCTGCGCACGCTTGGCGCCGACCTGGTCGGCATGTCGACGGTGCACGAGACGATCGCGGCGCGGGCGGCCGGGGCTGAGGTACTGGGCGTCTCGCTGGTGACGAACCTGGCCGCGGGCATGACGGGACAGCCGCTCAGCCACGTCGAGGTGCTCGAGGCCGGACGTCAGTCGGCGACGCGGATGGGTTCCCTGCTGGCCGACGTGCTGGCCCGCCTGTAGGCGAACCGCTTGGTCAGCGCGACGACGCCGCGTGCCATCAGCGGAGCGACGAACAGCATGAGCAGCACCCGCACCACCTGCGCGGCAATGATGAACGTGACGTTGGATCCCGTCTCGACGGCCGTCGCCAGCACCGCGTAGACGCCGCCGGGGCTGGTGGCCAGGTAACCCTCTAGGGGACTGATCCCGGTCGTGTGCGCCAACAGCACGCCAAGTCCCGCGCACGCGACGTTGAGTAGGACGATCAGCGCCAGTGCGGCGGGAAGCGCTCGCCCGATGGCCTTGAAGGACGTCTTGGTGAACGCGACACCTGCCTGCCAACCGATCACGGCGTAGCCGAGTTGAACGAGCACGAACGGCACCGACAACCCGAACGAAACCCCGGTGAGCTGCAATGCGATGGTGATCGTCATCGGGCCGAGCAGCCCAGCGCCAGGCAGTCGGATGAGCTTACCGCCCGTTGCGCCGACGAGCACGATGGCGACGATCATCGCCATGCTGAGATACCAAGGGGCCGAACTGGTTTGGGCGGACGGGGCGAAGTGTCCGGTCTTCTGGGCGTGATAGACGAGGGTGACCACGACGGGCATCGACGCGGTGATCAACCCGACGCGCAGGTACTGCACGACGGCGACCACGCGGTCGTCGCCACCGAGTTCCCTGGCGATCGCGACCAGACCCGACGCGCCGCCCGCGACCAATGCGAGCGCTCCCGTGAGCGGACTGACGTCGCGGTGCAGGCCGAGCAGAGCTCCGGCGATGATGCTCAGCACCAGCGTGGCAACGGCGACCCCGAGCACGATCGGCCAGTCCGCGCCAAGCGCCGTCAGCGCGTCGCGGTGCACCATCGTGCCGATGTAGACGCCAAGCACGCCCTGCGCGGCGATGCCCGCCTTGCGGGGGACGCGCCCCGGAGCGTAGGACAGCAAGGCCAGCACCATGCCGACGACCAGTGCGGCGAACAGCGCCGCCGAGGGCACGCCGACGATGGTCAGCGGCACGGTCACGGCAACCGTGACCAGCACCAACAACGTCCATCGCATCATTAATGCAAGTATGCACTTGTCACTTCGAGCTCACAACCTGATGTTCATCACGCAAATACCAAGGTATAACTTGGTAATGCGATCAAGCACCGCGAACGCCACCGAACTGCGGGAGTCGATCATGGCGCTGACCCGCCAACTTCGTCGACACCGCAGCGACAACGGGCTCACGCTCAGCCAGCAGCAGCTGCTCAGCGAGGTGAGTCGGGCCGGCGTCACTACCCCCGCCGAACTCGCGACCCGGATGCGCGTGCGCGTGCAGTCCCTGACCGACGGCATCAACCATCTGGAAGCACAGGGGCTGGTGGAACGCAGGACCGACGTCGACGACCGGCGCCGTCAACTCATCGAGGCCACCGCCGACGGGATCGCGCTGTTGCAAGCCGACCGCGCCGAGCGCGACAAGTGGCTCAACGTGGCGATGCGCGACACCCTGACCGAGCTGGAGTTCGACCTGTTGATGCTCGTCGCGCCCGTGCTGCGAAAGCTGGCAGATGCCGACGCCGCACAATGAACGCATGACCGGACCCTCGCTCCAGCCTCTGACCTTCGGCACGGCGGGGCTGCGGGGGCCGATGCGCGATGGTCCCGACGGCATGAACGTCGAGACCGTGACGAGGGCGAGCTGGGCGGTGGCCAAGGTACTCAAGGATCGCTGCCTTGGGGGTTCGACGGTCGTGGTGGGCCGCGACGCCCGCCACCAGTCAGACGACTTCGCCTTGGCCACCGCCGAAGTGCTTGCCGCGGAAGGCTTCTCCGTCGTACTGCTGCCCGATCCCGCGCCGACGCCGGTGGTGGCGTTCGCCGTGCGCCATCTGCGCGCGGTGGCGGGGGTGCAGATCACGGCGTCGCACAACCCGCCTGCCGACAACGGTTACAAGGTCTACCTCGACGGCGGCCTGCAGATCGTCCCCCCGAGCGACCGCGACATCGAATCGGCGATGGCGAGTGCACCGACAGACATCGCCCGCGCGGAGGTGTCTCCGGCCGACACCGAGCTCATGCACGACTACGTCCGGCGCGCTGCCACGGTGCGCCGCACGACGGGCGACGTGCGGGTCGCGCTCACCCCGATGCACGGTGTCGGCGGCGAGGTCGCGCTGCACGTCCTGAGCGAAGCAGGCATCACCGACGTCCACACCGTCGCCGAGCAGTTCGTGCCCGATCCCGACTTCCCCACCGTCGCCTTCCCCAACCCCGAGGAGCCGGGCGCCATCGACCTGCTGCTCGCGCTGGCTGCAAAGGTCGACGCCGATGTCGCGATCGCGCTCGACCCCGACGCCGACCGATGCGCGGTGGCAGTACCCACGCCGACCGGCTGCCGCATGCTCACCGGCGACGAAACCGGTTGGCTCCTTGGCGATTACGTGCTGTCACAGACCGAGCCCGGCGACGTGGTGGCCGCAAGCGTGGTGGCCAGCACGGTGGTGTCCTCCCGCATGCTGGCGGCGATAGCCGCCAGCCACGGCGCCCGGCACGTCGAGACCCTGACCGGCTTCAAGTGGCTGGCCCGCGCGGATGCCGGGTTGCCGGGCGCCACGCTGGTCTACGCCTACGAGGAGGCCATCGGGCACTGCGTCGATCCTGCCGCGGTGCGCGACAAGGACGGCATCAGTGCAGCCGTGCTGGTGTGCGACCTGGTCGTCGCGCTGCGCGACGACGGCCGCACGCTGCTCGACGCGCTCGACACACTGGCCCGCACACACGGTGTGCACACGACGACTGCGGTGTCAGTGCCGGCCGACGCGACGGTGATGGCGCGGCTGCGCGCCGAACCGCCCGGTCTCGTTGGCGGCGAACCGGTGGAGGTCGCCGATCTGCTGGAGCGCCGCGGCCAACAGCGGACGGATGCATTGATCTACACCGGCGAACGCGTGCGGGTCGCGATCCGGCCGTCGGGCACCGAACCGAAGATCAAGGCGTACCTGGAGATTCGGCTACCGCCGAGCGACGACGTATCCGCGGCCCGCGCCGTCGCAGTACGGTTGCTCGACGAGCTGCGGGCCGACGTCGTCGACCTGCTTCAGCGCGGGCCGAACTGACGGTCCCCTGCGTCGCCGAGCCCAGGCACGATGTAGGCGATCTCGTTGAGCCCATCGTCGATCGCCGCGGTGTAGAGCCGGACGTCGGGTGCCACCTTCTCAAGTGCGGCAATGCCTTCCGGCGCACACACCACGCAGACCACGGTGATGTCGGCGGCCCTGCGGGCGTGCAGCAGCCCGACGGTGTGGGCCATCGAGCCGCCCGTGGCCAGCATCGGGTCGAGCACCATCACCGGCTGCGTGCTCAAGTCCTCCGGCAAGGACTCCAGATACGGTGTGGGCTCGTGGGTTTCCTCGTTGCGGGCGACGCCGACGAACCCGACCTTCGCCTCGGGGATCAGCATGTGCGCCCTGTCGACCATCCCGAGGCCTGCGCGCAGTACCGGCACCAGTAGCGGCGGAGTAGCCAACTTCGACCCGACGAAGTCGGCCATCGGTGTGCGGATCGGGAGGGGCTCGCTCGCGGCGTCGCGGGTGGCCTCGTAGACGAGCATCAGCGTCAGGTCGCACAACGCGGCGCGGAACGCGGCGTTGTCGGTGCGCTCGTCGCGCAGGGTGGTCAGCCGCGCCGCGGCCAGTGGGTGATCGACAACGCGAACGTCCATGGGCGGAGACCCTAGTGGAACCACGATGTCGGAGACATCCATGGAACCACGATGTCGGAGACATCCATGGAACCGAAGCGGGCCGTCCGGCGTCATAACGTCGTGCTCGCCGATACCGCCGTGATCCGCGCCCTCGGCGCTGCCCACTCCCGCCAGGCTGCCGACCTCGATGCCGTCGCCGCCACGTTGCGGTCGGTCGCAGGGCCGGGGTGCGCCGCCACGTTCGGCCCCATTGGCGCACGGTTCGTGGCAGCGCTGACCGAGGCGATCGCCCGCGAGTCGGGCGTCGCAGCGCAGCTGAGTGAACGCGTCGCCGCCGCCGGCCGCACCGCAGAGGCCTCGGCCGCCGCGTATGGCGGCACCGAGCGTCGCGTCGGGCAGTCGATCACCGCAGTTGGCGGGTGACGGTGCCCAATTCCCTGGTCTCGGCGCTGTCGGCGCCCATCCGCGAGGTGCAGGCACAGGTCGGACCGGGCTGGTCGGGAGACGACGCGGCCGCCGTCCTCTCGGGCGCGCGCGACGCGCTGGCCGACGTGTCCGCCGCAGGCCGACGGGCATGGAACGACGCGGCAGGCCAATGGGTCGGCGACGGTGCCGACGCCGCCTCTCAGTTCACCCACGCGATGGTCACCGCGGTCGACGCACTGGCGATCCGTGCCGAGCGCCTCGGCGCGAGCACAGCAAAGGCGGCCGACGCGGTGGCCAGCGCGCGTGCCCGGCTGCGCACCATCGTCGAGGAGTTCGAGGCGCGCGCCGAAGCGCTCGAAGCCGACCTGGAAGCGCCGGGCGCCGCCGAGGAGCTGATCGCCGAGGCGCGCCGGGCGCTGGACGAGGCCGTCGCGGTGGTCGATGAATTGCGCATGGAGTTGGACGCGCAGGCCGCGGCGGTGAGCGCACCCGCGGGGCCGGCCACGCCGACGGTGCCTGCGGCCGCGGTGCCGGGCTGGGCGGGCGGCTCGGGTTCGGGCAGTTCGGGTTCTGGGGGCTCGGGTCCTGGCCTGGGGGCGTCCGGCGGCGGGTCGCCGTTCTCGTGGCCGGACACCGACGCGGGCACCCCCGCCAGGGAGCTGGCCGATCCTGCGGAGTTCGGCAGTGGCGTCGCGGTCACCCTGCCCGACGGCAGCACCGCGACAGCGCCGAACGCCGTCGCAGCCAGCGCCGTCCGGCATGCCCTGACCCAACTCGGTGTGCCGTATGACTGGGGTGGCACTACGCCAGGCGTCGGGCTGGACTGCAGCG
This sequence comes from Mycobacterium sp. AZCC_0083, assembly GCF_014202335.1. Classification (GTDB taxonomy): domain Bacteria; phylum Actinomycetota; class Actinomycetes; order Mycobacteriales; family Mycobacteriaceae; genus Mycobacterium. Next base: position 110,307 of record NZ_JACHGP010000013.1, read on the forward strand.
GCCTGACCCAGTGGGCGTATCACGAAGCGGGACTGGATCTTCCGCGGCTGGCGCAGGAGCAGGATGTTGGCGCGGCGGTCAGTCAGAACGACTTGCGCCCGGGTGATCTGGCGGTGTGGGATGGCCACGTCGCGATGATCGCGGGTGACGGCCTGATGGTCGAAGCGGGAGATCCGGTTCAGCTCTCTCCGATCCGAATTACCAACGCGGGTCAGGGTTTTCAGGGGTTCTGGCGGCCGACCGCCTGATCAGTCCCTTGGCTCGAGCTCGAAGACGAACTCGTGATGGCAGATCCGGATCCGGTCGCCATCGGCGAGCGGGACACTGCCCCGGATTCGACGGTCTTGTGCGTACACGCCGTTGGCAGAGCGCAGATCGGTGATGACGAACGTCGTCCCCGTGTCGCTGAGCACGGCGTCCATGACCTCTTGGCGTAGCACCCGCTCGTGCAGAGCTCGGATCGTCGGCCCTGGCTCGATGCCCAGGTCCTCGGCGAGGGCGATCTTCAAGCGGCGGTAGGCCTCGAGGGCATCGGATTGCCGTTCGGCGACGTAGTAGGCGATGATCAATTGGACCCACAGCGGCTCGCGATAGGGATGCTCGGCGGCAAGGCCCTCGAGCGAGCCGATCACGGCATCGGCACGCCCACAGGCAATTTCGGCCTCAGCTCTGGCGATGTGCACGGTGACTTCGTCTTCGACGAGCGCGGCGGCGAAGGAAGCGACGAACTCGAGGTCACCCAGGTCCTCGAGCACCCGTCGGCGCCATTCGGCAACGCCGCCGACAGGTGACGGCTGGCCAACTCGAACTGGCCCGCCGCCGCCCGTATGCCTGCAGTCTTTTCGACGTCCGGCATGGCGAGCAGCGCGGTGGTCACCCGATGAGCTTCTGGGAACCGGCTTGGAGGTTTCTCAAATAAAACTTGGAGCCCGCGTGACGGTTAGGGCAGCCGCGGGTCGATGAGGGTGACGCCGACGGGAGAGGCAGTGCCAACCGACGGGAGTCGACCGGCGCCTTCGGCCAGCCCGACGACCCGCTCGACCAGCGCCTGCGGTCGCAACGTGCCTGCTTCGACCAGTCGCAACATGTCGGGGTAGTCGACGCTGGCCATGCCGTGGCTACCGAGAACGTCCAGCTCCCAGGCGATCACCCGGTCCATCGGCACCGCGGGGTGTCCGTCGATGCTGGGCAGCAGCCCCACCTGCACGTGGCGTCCGCGGCGCCGCAGGCTGTGGATGGCGTCCGCACAGGTGGCCGGGGCGCCGACCGCATCGATGGCGACGTGGCTGCCCCCGCCGGTCAGGTCGTGCACCTGGGCGGGGACGTCGCCTCCGTCAGACAGCACCGTGTACTCGGCACCGAGGGTCCTCGCCAGGTCGAGTGCTGCCGGCGTGCGGTCGACCGCGATCACCCTGGCTCCTGCGGCAACCGCGACCTGCACGGCGCTGAGCCCAACGCCGCCGACCCCGAACACCGTCACCCACTCGCCGTGTCTGATGCCTGCCCGTGCGTGCAGCGCGCGGTAGGCAGTGGCGAACCGGCAGCCCAGCCCAGCTGCCGCAGCGTCGGAGACGGCATCGGAGACCGCGACCAGGTTGGTGTCGGCGGCGTGCAGGGCGACGAATTCGGCGAAGGAGCCCCAGTGCGTGAAACCGGGCTGGGTCTGGTCGGGGCAGACCTGTGCCTGACCGTCCTGGCACCACTGGCACCGCCCGCAGCCGCAGACGAACGGTGTGGTCACCCGGTCGCCGACACTCCAGCGTCGTACCTCGGCGCCCACCGCGGCGATGACGCCGACCAGTTCGTGACCGGGGACGTGCGGGAGTGCTACCCCGTCGTCGTGGCCTGCCCACGCGTGCCAGTCGCTGCGGCAGAGACCGGTCGCGTGCACCTCGACGACCACGCCCCCTGGCGATGGCGCCGGATCGGCGACCGTGACGACGTCCACCGAATCACCGAACTTCTCGAACACCGCCGCGCGCATGACGCCATCGTCCCGCACGTGGCCGCGGCGTCACGCCCCACGGTCGGCGGCAGCGATGACTTCGGGAGCGAATGCCACGATCGCGGCCTCGATCGCGGCACGGGCGGACCCGACCGACGATTCCCATTCGTCGTGGAGTTGGAGCATCTCGAGCAACTCGCCGGGGTGTCCGCAGTCACGCGACAGGCTCCGATGAGCGCCTGTGCCGGGCGGGATCTCGCCTTCGACGAGCGCGGTCGCGATCGGCCGCACCAATGTCCACCCTGCGGTTTCCCTCGACGACGGTTGGAGACCGACCTCGGCGAGCGCGCTACGAAAGAGGATCTCGACCTGTTGGCTGTCGATCGCGTTCACATCGGCCGGCTGGGAGGCGAGTTGGACCAGCCCGTCGACGTCGACCCCCTCAGCGACGAGTTCAGCTGCGGTGCGGACGGCGTCCTCCGGGTCGAAGCCACAGCCAAGGACGAGACGCCGCCAGCTCGTCCAGCCGCATCCGCTGCCGCCGGGTCAGACCGGCCTCGTCGGCGCCCATTCGACCAGCATGACAAACGAAGCCATCGCCAACCACCCTCGGAGTCGCCAGACCGCGTCGTTAGGCTGTGCCGCATGGCAGCAGAAATCGTGCCGGTGCGGCTCGGCCTGACCAAGGGCGACCTCTACACCCTGTGGGCCCCGTCGTGGCGTGACGCCGATGACGAGTGGCAGGCGTTCCTCGGCAACGACGAGGACCTCTACGCCTTCGACTCGGCCGCAGACCTGGTGGCGTTCATCCGGGCGGGCAACGAGAACGACCTGGCCGACCACCCCGAGTGGCCAGCGCTCATCGAGGCGTCGGCGCATCGCTGCGATCCCGCGGAGGACCAGCAACACGACCTCATCGGCGTGCCCGACTTGGTTGCCGAGAAGCCGACGGAGGACTCCGTCGCCGCGCTTCTCGGCGCGCTGAGCATCGTTCAGGCGATCGGATCGGTGTGCGACATCACCGTGGTGTCGAAGCTCTTCAACGGGAATCCGGTGCTCGGCTCGGTGGGCGGTGGCATCGACGCGTTCGAAGGCCGCGCCGGCCGCAAGCGCTGGTCTGAGATCGAGGCGGTCATCGGCCGCACCTGGGACGGTGTGATCGACGCCATCGACGCCATCGTCACCACCCCCGACGTCGACGCCGCTGCGTCGGAGAAGGCCGCCGAGGAACTGGCCGAGCCCGCGCCCGAGCCGGAGGTCGTCGAGGAGGCGGACGATGACGGCGACGACGTCGTGATCGAGGGCTTGGTGGACACCGACGAGGAGGTCGACGAGGTCGCCGCCCAGGCCCAGAACCAGGTGCTCGGCAGCCACACGGACTTCTGGGGCCAGGTCGGTATCGATCCGGTCCGGATCATGACCAGCGGCGGGACGTTCTACACGCTGCGCTGCTACCTCGACGATCAGCCGATCTTCCTCGGCCGCAACGGCCGGATCAGCGTGTTCGGCTCCGAGCGCTCCCTGGCCCGGTATCTGGCCGACGAGCACGAGAGCGACCTGTCGGATCTGGCGACCTTCGACGACATCCGAACGGCCGCCACCGACGGCTCGCTGCGAATCAAGGTCACCGACGACAACGTCTACGTGTTGACCGAGCTGTCCGATGACATCACCGACGGGCCCGACGCCGTCGATGGCCAGCAGCTCGAATTGGCCGTCGAATTGCTCAGGGACGTCAGCGATTACGCCGAGGACACCACAGTCGACGAAGCACTCGACCCCGACCAGCCGCTCGGCAGGTTCGTGGCGCACGTGCTCGAACCCGGCTCGGTCACCAAGCCGCCCGCGCCCTACGCCAAGGCCGCCGCACAGTTCGACGCGCTGGCGACGTTCGTGGAGTCGCGGCTGCGCACCGAGTAGCGCGATGAGTTCTGCCCGCGTCGCGAGTCGACACTGGCATGACCATCACTGACGGCATCACCACCCGCTCGCTCGACGTCCCCGGCGCCCGACTGCACTACGAGGTCCGCGGCGGTGTTGAATTCGCGGCTCGCCGCGGTGGACCGCTTCTGTTCGTCGTGGGTTCCCCCATGGGCACCACCGACTTCGCGGGCCTCGCCGACGCCCTGGCGTCCGACCGCACCGTCGTCACCTACGACCCGCGCGGTCTTGCCGGCAGCACCATCGACGACCCCACGCAGGACGCCACCCCCGATCTGCGGGCCGACGACGTCGCGGCCATCCTGGACGCTCTCGGCGCCGAATCGGCCGACGTGTTCGGCTCGAGCGGCGGCGCGGTCACCGGCTTGGCACTGGTCACCCGTCACCCGGGCCGGGTGCGCACGCTGATCGCCCACGAGCCACCGCTGCTGGAGCTGCTGCCAGACGCCGAGGCGCAGCGCGCGGGCACCGAGGCCATCATCGAGACGTTCCACCGCGACGGGCCGGACGCGGCGTTCGTGCATTTCATGACCACCGCGGGCTACGACATGTCCGACCCGAAGCTCGGCCCGCCGTCGGGACCCGAGCCGACCGAGGAAGAGCTGGCCAAGCACACGGCCGACATGGCGCGCTTCTTCACCCACGAATTGCGCGACACCACGCGGTACCTGCCCGACGTCGCGGCTCTGCGCGCGAGCTCCACCGAGGTCCTGGTCGGCATCGGGGTGGACTCCGGTCACCTGCTCACGCATCGCACGTCGACTGCGCTGTGCGGACTGCTTGGCAGTTCACCCGTCGAGTTCCCCGGCGATCACGGCGGATTCATCGCGGCCCCCGACGCCTTCGCCGATCGCGTCCGCGAGGTGCTGGCGCGCTAAGTACTCCCCGCGAGCGTGCGTGTTTGTCGCACGACACGCCGCTAAACGACGGCAGTCTGCGCACACTCAGCCCCGGCCGAGCGCGCGCAAAATACCCCCAGCAGTCGGCGTGTCGCCCGCAAACACGCGCGCTCGCGGAGAAGAGATTGCCCGCGGGGTGGGGCCGGGCGCGCCGGGGGTCAGCCGATGAGGACGGCGTAGCGCGGCTTGATCACCTCGTCGATGATCGCCAGTCGTTCGTCGAACGGCAGGAACGCCGACTTCATCGCGTTGATGGTGAACCGTTCGAGATCGCTCCAGCCGTAGCCGAACGCCTCGACCAGCCGCAGCATCTCCTGGCTCATGGTGGTGTCGCTCATCAGCCGGTTGTCGGTGTTGACGGTGACGCGGAACCGCGATCGGGCCAGCAGGTCGAACGGGTGCTCGGCGATGCTGGCCGCGGCGCCGGTCTGCACGTTGCTGCTCGGGCACATCTCCAGCGGAACTCGCTTGTCGCGCAGGATCGACGCCAGCCTGCCCAGTTTGACCGAACCGTCGGCGGCGATGTCGATGTCGTCGACGATCCGCACGCCGTGGCCCAGCCGGTCGGCGCCGCAGAACGCGATGGCCTCGTGGATCGAGGGCAGACCGAACGCCTCACCGGCGTGAATCGTGAAGCGCGCGTTGTTGCCTCGCATGTACTCGAAGGCGTCCAGGTGCCGGGTCGGAGGGTACCCGGCCTCAGCGCCCGCGATGTCGAACCCCACCACGCCCCTGTCGCGGAAACGGACGGCCAGTTCGGCGATCTCGCGCGAACGGGCGGCGTGTCGCATCGCGGTGACCAGACATCGCATGGTGATGGTGCGGCCCTCACTGGCCGCCGCCTTCTCGCCGTCGGCGAAGCCGGCGAGCACCGCCTCGACGACCGCGTCGAGCGACAACCCGCGATCGATGTGCAGTTCTGGCGCGAACCGGACTTCGGCGTAGACGACGGAGTCGGCGGCAAGGTCCTGCGCGCACTCGAAGGCCACCCGGTGCAACGCTTCCGGGGTCTGCATGACGCCGACCGTGTGCGCGAACGGCTCCAGATACCGCACCAGCGACCCGCTGTGCGCCGCCGTGCGGAAGAACGTGGCCAGCGCCTCGACGTCGGTCGCGGGCAGCTCGTCATAGCCCGTCTCCCCGGCCAGTTCCAGCACCGTGGCCGGGCGCAGACCGCCGTCGAGATGGTCGTGCAGGAGCGCCTTGGGGGCTTGCTTGATGAGGTCGAGGCTCAGCGGCGTGGTCATCCATCCATCTTGCTCGCGCGCGGCCGCATTGGACGCAAAGTTCACCGTGGCTTTGATTACTCGACGATCCGGTCGATGATCAGAGGCCGCGATTTCGGCGGCTGGTCACCGACGCTCCATCCCCCGTCCAGCTCGGCGATGGCACCGCCGAACCGCTCTGGGGTGTCGGTGTACAGCGTGAACAGCGGCTCCCCCGCGACCACCGGCTCGCCAGGCCCACGGTGGATGCGCACGCCTGCGCCGAACTGCACCCGCCCGCCTGGCGTCGAGCGGCCGGCTCCGAGCCGCCACACCGCCAGCCCAACGGCCATCGCGTCGATGTCGCCCATCACGCCACCACGCGGCGCGGTGACGGTCTCGGAATGCGCCCCGATGGGCAACGGCTGGGACAGGTCGCCGCCCTGCGCGGACACCAAGTCGCGGAACCGGTCCATGGCGGTTCCGTCGGCCAGCGTGTCGGCAGGATCGATTCCGTCGACCCCCGCCGCGTCGAGCATCTCCCGAGCCAGCGCCAGCGTCAGCTCGACCACGTCGTCGGGGCCGCCGCCTGCGAGCACGTCGAGTGACTCGGCGACTTCCACCGCGTTGCCGACGGCGCGTCCGAGCGGCCGGTCCATGTCGGTGAGGAGCGCGCGCGTGGCGACGCCGTGCGCGGTGCCCAACTCGACCATCGTGCGGGCCAACTCGCGCGACTCCGCCTCCGTCTTGAGGAAGGCGCCGCGACCCACCTTGGTGTCCAGCACCAGTGCGTCGGCGCCCTCGGCCAGCTTCTTGCTCATCACCGAACTCGCGATCAGCGGCAACGACTCGGTGGTCGCGGTGACGTCGCGCAGCGCGTAGATCTTGCGATCGGCAGGCGCCAGGTCGCCCGCCGCGAAGATGGCTGCGCCGATGTCTTGAAGCTGTTGGCGGATTTGGTCTTTGGAGAGTTCGGCGGTGAACCCGGCGATGGCCTCCAGCTTGTCGAGGGTGCCGCCGGTGTGGCCGAGTCCGCGACCGGCGGCCTGTGGCACCGCCGCGCCGCAGGCCATCACGACGGGTACCAGCGGGATGGTGATCTTGTCGCCAACCCCTCCGGTGGAGTGCTTGTCCACCAACGCCAGTGGCTTGCCGTTGCGGCGCAGATCGCTGAAGTCGAACCGCTCGCCGGAGCCGATCATGGCCGCCGTCCACCGGGCGATCTCGGCTGGCGTCATGCCGCGCAGGAAGATCGCCATCAGCAGTGCCGACATCTGCTCGTCGTGCACCCGCCCGTGGGTGTAGCCGTCGATGACCCAGTCGATCGCGGCGTCCGAGAGCACTCCCCCGTCGCGCTTGGTCCTGATGACGGTCGGGGCGTCGAAGGTGAACTCCGTCACGGGTTCTCCACGCGGGCCATGTCATCGGGACCGAAGGCGTCGGGCAACAGAACCGACAACGGACGGGGACCCGCGGGATGGTCGATCAACATGTCGGGCCCGCCGTGCTCCAGCAGCACCTGGCGGCACCGGCCGCAGGGCATGAGCAACGCGCCTGCGGCGTCCACGCACGACAGCGCGACGAGTCGTCCGCCGCCGCCCGAATGCAGGGCGCAGACCACAGAACACTCGGCACAGAGACCTAGGCCATATGAGACATTCTCCACATTGCAACCGACCACGATTCGACCATCGTCGGTCAGCGCTGCCGCCCCGACGGGGAAGCGCGAATATGGGGCGTACGCACGCGACATCACCTCAATCGCATTGCACTGCAATGACTTCCAGTCAATCTCAATGGCCACGACATCTCCGCGGTCGACGATCTGAATCCATTCCGAAGCCTCCGTTTCACGCCCCGAGTTCCTAGATAGGCGACCCTAACTTCTGCGGTGGGACGGCTGCCGGAGCTACCACGCTAGTTCTTTCAGCAAGACAATGGGTTTAGAGTCGCCCCGAGGTTTGGGTACAGGTTGGGCAACGTCGACACGAGGTCCCCACCCGCGTGCCCCGAGCGTCCACCGAAGGCGTTGGAGGTCGGAGATGAGTACAGCGACAGCCGCGGATTCCGCATTACCGGCACCGCGATCGTCACCACCGCGCCGCCGCACCCTGTATCGCGGCGACCCGGGCATGTGGTCGTGGGTGCTGCACCGCATCACCGGCGCCACGGTCTTCTTCTTCCTCCTCGTCCACGTGCTCGACACCGCGCTAGTGCGCGTCAGCCCCGAGGCCTACAACGAAGTCATCAACACCTACAAGACGCCGATCATCGGCCTCATGGAGGTGGGCCTGGTGGCGGCGATGCTCTACCACGCCCTCAACGGCATCCGGGTCATCCTGGTCGACTTCTGGCAGCACGGTCCGAAGTACCAGCGACTGATGTTGTGGGTGGTACTTGGCGTCTGGATCGCGGTATTCACCGCCGCGATCGGCGTGATCGGCATGCACATGGCGGAGCGATTCCTGTGACCGGGCCGTGGACACCGCACCACAAGGAAGGCCGCCTTGCGCCGGTGCAGGAAAAGGAACACGACCGGCCCGCCAGCCTGGACCATCCGCGCGCACCCCGACGCCCGAGGGGCATCCCGTACTTCGAGAAGTACGCCTGGCTGTTCATGCGGTTCTCCGGCGTTGCATTGGTGTTCCTCGCGCTCGGGCACTTGTTCATCGGGCTGATCTGGGACGGCGGCGTGTACCGGATCGACTTCAACTACGTCGCGCAGCGCTGGGCCTCGCCGTTCTGGCAGATCTGGGATATGGCATTGCTGTGGCTGGCGATGGTGCACGGCGCCAACGGCATGCGCACCATCATCGGCGACTACGCCCGCACGAACGTCACCAGGTTCTATCTGAATGCGCTGTTGTTGCTGGCGACGGGGTTCACGTTGGTGTTGGGCACTTATGTCCTCGTCACCTTCGACGCGAATATCTCTTAGGGGACGCAGGATGATTCAGGAACATCGCTACGACGTCATCATCGTCGGTGCAGGCGGCGCAGGCATGCGTGCCGCCGTCGAAGCCGGCCCCCGGGTGCGCACCGCGGTGCTGACCAAGCTGTACCCGACGCGCAGTCACACCGGCGCCGCGCAGGGCGGCATGTGCGCGGCGCTGGCCAACGTCGAAGAGGACAACTGGGAGTGGCACACCTTCGACACTGTCAAGGGCGGCGACTACCTCGCCGACCAGGACGCCGTCGAAATCATGTGCAAGGAAGCCATCGACGCCGTCTACGACCTCGAGAAGATGGGGATGCCGTTCAACCGGACCCCCGAGGGCCGCATCGATCAGCGCCGCTTCGGCGGGCACACCCGCGACCACGGCAAGGCGCCGGTGCGCCGAGCCTGTTACGCCGCCGACCGCACCGGCCACATGATCCTGCAGACGCTGTACCAAAACTGCGTCAAGCACGGCGTCGAGTTCTTCAACGAGTTCTACGCCCTCGACATCGCCATCACCGAGGCGCCAGGTGGGCCAGTCGCGACCGGCGTCATCGCCTACGAGCTCGCCACCGGCGACATTCACATCTTTCACGCCAAGTCGATCGTGTTCGCCACCGGCGGGTCGGGTCGGATGTACAAGACCACTTCCAACGCGCACACACTGACGGGCGACGGTCTTGGAATCGTCTTCCGCAAGGGATTTCCGTTGGAGGACATGGAGTTTCACCAGTTCCATCCGACCGGTCTGGCTGGCCTGGGCATCCTGATTTCCGAGGCCGTGCGCGGCGAGGGTGGCCGCTTGCTCAACGGTGACGGCGAACGGTTCATGGAGCGCTACGCCCCCACCATCGTCGACCTGGCGCCGCGCGACATCGTTGCCCGCTCAATGGTGCTCGAAGTGCTCGAGGGCCGCGGCGCAGGCCCGAACAAGGACTACGTCTACATCGACGTGCGCCATCTCGGCGCGGACGTGCTCGAGGCCAAGTTGCCCGACATCACCGAGTTCGCCCGGACGTACCTCGGTGTCGACCCGGTCACAGAGCTGGTGCCCGTCTACCCGACCTGTCACTACGTGATGGGTGGCATCCCGACCACCGTGCACGGCCAGGTGCTGCGCGACAACAACGCGATCGTGCCAGGGCTGTACGCGGCAGGCGAGTGCGCCTGCGTGTCGGTGCACGGTTCCAACCGGCTGGGCACCAACTCCCTGCTGGACATCAACGTGTTCGGCCGTCGCGCAGGCATCGCGGCGGCGAACTACGCACTCGGACACGACCACGTCGACCTGCCGGCCGATCCGGCGGGGATGGTCGTCGGCTGGGTCGGCGACATCCTCTCCGAACACGGCAACGAACGCGTCGCCGACATCAGGGGCGCGCTGCAACAGTCGATGGACAACAACGCCGCAGTCTTCCGCACCGAGGAGACGCTCAAGCAGGCGATGACCGACATCCACGCGCTCAAGGAGCGTTACGCCCGAATCACGGTGCACGACAAGGGAAAACGCTACAACAGCGACCTGCTTGAAGCGATCGAACTCGGCTTCTTGCTGGAGTTGGCCGAGGTGACCGTCGTCGGTGCCCTCAACCGCAAGGAGTCCCGTGGCGGTCATGCCCGCGAGGACTACCCCAACCGCGACGACACCAACTACATGCGCCACACCATGGCCTACAAGGAGGGCACCGACCTGCTGTCCGATATCAGGTTGGACTACAAGCCGGTGGTGCAGACGCGTTACGAGCCGATGGAACGGAAGTACTGACTTGACGTCCTCCTCCGGCTGAGGCCAGGGATTCCAACCCACCCACTACCTATGCGGCAGGAGAGCAGTGTTGAGGTTCACGGTTCTCAGACCGGCTAGTGCCGAGGCCTCCCCGTGCTGTCACCGCCCGTCCGGCGGCGATGTTGCGTGCAGCGTTCACATCGGCATTACACGGGCCGGTGGTGCAGGCTTGGCACTCGAACACCGCTTGGCTCTTGCGGTTTCCGGGAGCCACGTGCCCGCACGCGGAACATCGTTGCGACGTGTACGCGGCCGGGATCTGCTCGACCCGACCACAAGCCTTATGCTGCAAACGCGAGGCGAGCAGACCCCATCCGCTTCGGCTAATGCCACGGTTGAGGCCGCGCTTTTGCGCCACCCCCCGACCAGGCTGCTCGACGGTGCCCAGCGCACGGCGGGTCATCGCACGCACGTCAAGGGCTTCGATGCGGATCGTGTCGAAGCGCCGCGCGATATCGGTGGTGACCTTTTCAACCCAGTCCTTGCGCCGGTCGGCCTCACGCGCCCTCATCTTCGCGATCGCGCGCTTCGTGCGAGCTCGCCGGTTAGAGCCACGCTGAGAACGGGCCAGGCGCTGCTGCAGCACCTTGAGCCGCTTGGCCTCACGTGGTCTCAGGCCGGGAGCGTGCAGCAGTTCGCCGGTGGACAGGGCTGCCGATACCGCAATACCACGGTCGATACCCACCACACTGCTGTCCTGGGGACCTGGAATCGGGGCGGGCACGCGGGCAAAGGCGATATGCCAGCGGCCGGCCCGATCGCAGGTGACCCGGTAGGACTTCACACCTTTTGGTACTGGGCGCGACAAGCGGAACCGGACCCAGCCAACCTTGGGCACCCACACCCGACCGAACCGGCGATTGATCCGCTCGACGTGATGCGGTTTCACCGCAATTTGTCGAAATCCCTCGTGCACACCGGCTTTGCGCCACGTCGGTCGGCGATGGGATCCAGTGAAAAAGTTCTGCATTGCCTGAGCGAAATCCCGCAGCGCCTGCTGCTGCACGGTTTGCGAGCCGGCCGTCAACCAGTCGTGTTCGGCGCGGGCCTCCGTCAACTGGGCGCACTGATCGTTGTAGCCGGGCGCGCGGCGTCCCGGCTGCCAGTGCTGTTGCTGCTCGACAGCCAGATTCCAGACATACCGGGCGTGGCGGCAATGACCAGCCAACACCGCCACCTGCTCATCAGTAGGAAGCAACCGGTATCGCGCCACACTGGCAACCTAACCGCCACCACTGACAAGCCACCGAAAGGAGACGCGGCGTTTGCTCCCCCGGCTAGAGCCAGGGGTTTCCACGCCGCAACAAGCCGATGACCGCACCCTCCATCGACAGTCCGGAAGTCGGCGACCCGCCGCTGCCACCCGTGCCAGAGGGCTCAGTGATGGTAACGATGAAGATCGCCCGCTTCAATCCCGAAGATCCTGACACCGCCGGTTGGCAGAGCTTCCGTGTCCCATGCCTGCCCAGCGACCGCCTGCTCAACCTGCTGCACTACGTCAAGTGGTACCTCGACGGCACGCTGACGTTCCGGCGCTCCTGCGCGCACGGGGTGTGCGGCTCCGACGCGATGCGCATCAACGGCGTCAACCGACTCGCGTGCAAGGTGCTGATGCGCGATCTGCTCCCGAAGAAGCCGGGCAAGCCACTCACCATCACGATCGAGCCGATCCGCGGGCTGCCCGTGGAAAAGGATCTCGTCGTCGACATGGAGCCGTTCTTCGACGCATACCGCGCGGTGAAGCCGTTCCTGATGACCAGCGGCAACCCGCCAACGCGGGAACGGATTCAGAGCCAGACCGACCGGGCCCGCTACGACGACACCACCAAATGCATCCTGTGCGCGTGCTGCACGACCAGCTGCCCCGTGTACTGGAGCGAGGGCAGCTACTTCGGCCCTGCCGCGATCGTCAACGCGCACCGGTTCATCTTCGACAGCCGTGACGAGGGCGCCGCCGAGCGGTTGGACATCCTCAACGAGGTCGACGGGGTATGGCGGTGCCGCACCACGTTCAACTGCACCGAGGCATGCCCGCGTGGCATACAGGTGACCCAGGCCATTCAAGAGGTCAAGCGAGCGCTAATGTTCGCCCGCTGAATCTGGTTGCACCCCTCCGCGAGCGCGCGTGTCTGCGGGCAACACGCCGGTCTTCGACCGGAGTTTGCGCGCGCTCGGCGCAGAATCATAACGCCAGACAGCGCGGCACACATGCTGACGATGGCGGCGGTTCGTCCACCGGAGCCGTCGAAACCAGGCGGTAGATAGCCGTTCTCGAACTTGACGGCATAGTTGGTGTCGCCGAGCTCCAGCAGCGCGGACAAGGCCAGTCGAGCTCCGCGAACGCGCGCAGATTCGGCCTTGGTGACGGCGTGTCGCCCGCAGACACGCGCGCTCGCGGGTAAGGGGGTGTCACACATTTGGGGGCTGTCTCGTCCAAGAGACATGACCACTCAAAAGCCTCGTATCGAACCCCTGCCCCCCAACAAGGCTCCGTTGCTGGCCCGCCTGATGTATCGCTACGCCAAGCGCCGCTTCGGCGAGGTGCCCGTGCCGTTCGCGGTTGGCGCGCACCACATGCCGCTGCTGGTGGCCAACGCCGTGCACGAGACGCTGCTGGAGCGCGGCTCGAAGAAGCTGCCGTCAAACGTTCGCGAGCTGGCGGTGTACCGGACGGCCCGCACCGTCGGCTGCTCCTGGTGCATCGACTTCGGCGCCATGCTGATCCGCCTCGACGGGCTGGACGTCGACCGGCTCAAGCACATCGACGACTACGCGAACTCACCGCTGTTCACCGATGACGAGCGCGCGGCGATCGCCTATTCCGACGCGATGACCACCGACCCGCTCACCGTCACCGACGAGCAGGTCGCCGATCTGCGGCGGCGTTTCGGTGACGCAGGCACGATGGAGCTGACCTATCAGATCGGCATCGAGAACATGCGGGCCAGGATGAACGCCGCCCTTGGCATCACCGAACAGGGCTTCAGTTCCGGCGACGCGTGCCAGGTTCCGTGGGCGACGCAGGAGCCAGGCTAATTCCCGGGTCGCTTCGCTCCTGCCCTCCGAGCGGCGAACCCGTGAACTTGTCCGGGTTCGCGACATCCCATATGGCGCAGACCTTTCCATCGCTGACGGTCAGCGCCTGGATGTGCGGCTGCATCGCAGGCCACTCGTCGGTGGCGTCCAATCCGGTGGTGTACAACCCGAGTTCCCCGTTGACCAAGGCCATCTCGCCAACGTCGAAGAAGCGCGGGCCGTATCGCTTGGCCAACCCGAAGATGAAGCGGGACACCTTGTCGGAGCCGTGAATGACGCGGGCGGCGGTAGGCGCCTTGCGGTTCGAGTCACCGGTGAACGTCACATCCGGGTGCAGCAGGGCGACGACAGCGGCCATGTCGCCCGCCGCCATCGCGGCGATGAGCAAGCCGACCACCTCGTCATGGGACGGATCGCGTTCAGGCGCCTCGGCATCGACGACCGTGCGCCTGGCCCGCGACGCCAGCTGGCGGGCCGCGACTGCGGTGACGCCGAGGACGTCGGCGATCTCGGCGAACGGCACCGCGAAACCGTCGTGCAGGACGAACGCGACCCTCTGGTCGGGAGTCAGCCGTTCGAGCACCACCATCGCGGCGAACCGGGCGTCCTCCCCCGCGACGACTGCCACCAGCGGGTCCGACCGGTCGAGCGGTGTCACGACGGGTTCGGGCAGCCATTCGCCGAAGTAGGTCTCGCGCCGGTGGGCGGCCGAGCGCAGCCGGTCGAGCCCGATGCGGCTCACCACCGTCGTCAGCCACGCCCGCAGATCGTCGATGCCGTCGCGATCGGCGCCAAGCGCATGCCAGCGCAGCCAGGCATCCTGCACCGCGTCCTCGGCGTCGGCGAACGTCCCGGTGAGCCGGTAGGCCACGGCAAGGAGATGCGAGCGTTGCCGCTCGAATTCGTCGGTCCGCGCCGCGGTGGTCACGCCTCAAGCGTAGTGAGTTTGCCCGCGCCGATGACCAGGCACACGGTGACGGCCGCGGTGGCACCGCCGAGCAGCATGACCGCCGTCAGCGACGCGCCGTCGATCACGAACCCGCCGAGCAGCGCGGCGATCGAGATGGTGGCCTGGAACGCACTGGTGAACAGCACCGTCGCGGCTTCGTCGGCACCGCCGGATGCGCGCGCCAGCCACGTCTGGCTGCACGCGGGCACGGCGCCGTATGCCGCGCCCCACAGGATCAGCAGGCCCACCACGGCCAGGACGCTGGTCCCGGCGAACGTCAACACGACCGTCGCGATGGCGATCAGCGCGGCCGCCGTGGCGAACGTGGCGCGCAGGCTCTTCGCGATGGCCACCCCGGCGATCAGGTTCCCCGCCAAGCCGGCCGCGCCGTAGACGAGCAACAGGACGCTGATCGTGCCAAGATCGACGCGGGTGACCTCCTCGAGGAACGCCGACACGTAGGTGTAAGTACCGAAGTGGGCGACGACGATGGTGAACGTCAGAAGCAGGCCGACGCGTACCTGGCGCCGAGCCAGCAGCGCGCCAAGCACCACGAGCCGGGTCACCCGCTCTGGCGGCAACGCGGGCAGTGAGGCGATCAATGCCGCCAAGACGCCCACTGTCGCGACGCCAAGACAGACGAACGCCGTCCGCCACCCAGCCACGTCGGCGATGAACGTCCCGATCGGAACGCCGAGCACGGAGCCGAGTGGCACGCCGAGGAAGATCGTCGGGGTGGCCCGTGCGACCGATCGCGCGTCGACGAGCCGGGAGGCCAAACCCGCTCCGACCGACCAGAATCCGCCGATCACGATCCCGACCAGAACACGTGCCGCCAGCAGCATCCAGAACTCGGAAGCCACCGCGCTGACGAGGTTCGACGCGGCCAGCACGACCAACCAGACGCTCAGCATCAGCCGCCGGTCGACCCGCGCCGTCGCCACGGTCGCCACCGGGGCGGCGACGGCCGCGACCAGTCCTGGCACCGTCATCAACAAGCCACACCTGCCAGGCGACACCGCGAACTCCGCCGAGATCGGCAGCAGCAGCCCGATCGGCAGGATCTCGGCGGTGACGATCACGAAGATCCCCGCCATGACAGACCAGACCGCCAACCACCGCCTGGCCCCGCGGATTGCCGATCGGTCCTCGAAGGTTTTGGGCTGCAACGTCATTCGGACTCCACATCGATCTCGGCACGGGAACTTGGGTTCCTCTGCGCCAGTCGACCACCGCGCCAGGTCGAGGGCTCGCGGGTTTCCGACGTCGCGGCCGCCCGTGGACTGCAATGTCGGTTTACCGCGATCCCGTGAACCGAACGAGAACGCGCCCCAACAAGCCACAATTCGATGTTTTCGTTACTGTGAAGAATCTGTGCGTGCGGATTTCGTCGTTGTAGCGCGATTTTGCAACTGAAACCGTATTCTCGAACGGTTGTCCACGTGGAGCAGGGGAGAAAGCAATTGACTACAGGTGATACAGAGGCGAGCGAAGCGACGGGAAATCGCTCAGAGGCGAGCGAAGCGACGGGAAATGACACAGAGGTCGTCCCGGGAAGCTCGGGAACCGCGGGGGCCGTCGACAGCAAGGGCCTGAAGGGCGGCTCCCTCGGCCTGCTGTCCAGCGTGGTGGTCGGGATGGCGTCGACTGCGCCCGCCTACAGCCTGGCGGCAGTCCTCGGACTCATCGTGGCCAGTGGCGCAGGCGTGAAGGCTGCGTCGATCGTCCTGCTGGCCTTCATCCCGATCTACCTGATCGCGGTGGCTTACCAGGAGCTCAACAAGGCCGAACCAGACTGCGGGACCACGTTCACCTGGGCCTCGCGCGCATTCGGGCCGCTCGTCGGATGGATGGGCGGCTGGGGCATCATCGCCGCCGACGTGATCGTGATGGCCAACCTGGCCCAGATCGCGGGTGCGTACTCGTTCACGTTCGTCGGGGACCTCGGCTGGACCTCGGCGGCCGACCTCGCGAGCAGCACACTCTGGTCGACGGTGGCCGGCGTCATCTGGATCGTCGTGATGACCTACATCTGCTATCGCGGCATCGAGGTCTCGGCCCGCCTGCAGTACTTCCTGCTCGGCTTCGAGGTGATCATCCTCGTCGTGATCTCGATCTACGCGCTGATCAAGGTCTACACCAGCAATGCGCTGCCCGAGTCGATCCACCCCTCGCTTGCCTGGTTCTGGCCGGCAGGCCTGGACTTCGGCACCGTCGTCGCCCCTGCGATCCTGATCGCGATCTTCATCTACTGGGGCTGGGACACCGCGGTCGCCTGCAACGAGGAATCCGACGATCCGGGGACCACCCCCGGCAAGGCCGCAGTCCTGTCGACGTTCCTGCTGCTCGCCACGTACGCCATCGTCACCGTCGCGGTGGTCGCCTTCGCAGGCGTCGGCGAGACCGATGCGGGCCTTGGCAATCCGGCCAACTCGGCCGACGTGTTCTCAGCCATCGGGCCTGCTCTGTTCGGTGACAGCGTCATCGGCCACATCGGGCTGCTCGCATTGTCCGCGACCATCCTGACCTCCGCCTCGGCGTCCACGCAGACGACGATCCTGCCGACGGCACGCACGACGCTGTCGATGGGCGTCTACAAGGCGCTGCCGACGTCGTTTGCGAAGATTCACCGCAAGTACCTGACGCCGACCGTCTCGACGGTCGTGATGGGTGCCGTGTCGATCTTCTTCTACGTGCTGTTCACCCTCATCAGCAGCAGCCTTCTGTTGGCCCTGATCGGTTCGGTCGGCCTGATGATCGCCTTCTACTACGGGATGACCGGGTACGCCTGCGTCTGGTACTACCGCAAGACGCTGACGAAGAACGCCCGGGACCTCGTGATGCGTGGCGTCGTGCCCCTGCTGGGGGCCATCATGCTCACGGTCGTCTTCGCCTACGGACTCATCTCGTACTCGAAGCCCGACTACCTCGTCGACGAGGCCACCGGCGAGAACGTGACGATCCTCGGGTTCGGCGCGGTCGCGGTGGTAGGCATCGGCGCGCTGGTCCTCGGCGTGATCATGATGTTCGTCTGGTGGGCGATGTCGCCGGGCTTCTTCAAGGGCCAAACCCTGGAGCGCCGTTCGGACCTGCTGCTGGAACCGGCGATCGGCTCCACCCCCTACTTCGGGTTGCCGGACTCCGGTGACATGCCGACGGTGATCGCACCGGATCTGTCGAACCTTCCGACGGGCGGGATAGCCATCGATGCCGCGACCGGCGAGGAGTTCAGCAAGGGCGGCTGACCGTCGAATACCGACCCCTCAGCACTCGACGACGTTGACGGCGAGCCCGCCGCGCGATGTCTCCTTGTACTTGTCCATCATGTCGGCGCCCGTATCGCGCATGGTCTTGATCGCGGTGTCGAGGCTGACGTGGTGCTGGCCATCGCCGCGAACTGCCATGCGGGCGGCCGTGATTGCCTTGACGGCGCCGACCGCGTTGCGTTCGATGCACGGGATCTGCACTAGCCCCCCGACGGGATCGCACGTGAGCCCGAGGTTGTGTTCGATCCCGATCTCCGCGGCGTTCTCCACCTGCTCGGGAGTGCCGCCAAGGACCTCTGCCAGCCCGGCTGCTGCCATCGCGCACGCCGACCCGACCTCGCCTTGACAACCGACCTCTGCGCCGGAGATCGAGGCATTGCCCTTGAACAACAGGCCGACGGCGCCGGCGGCCAGCAGGAACGCGATCACGCCGTCGTCGGACGACGCGTTGACGAACCGCCGGTAGTAGTGCATGACCGAGGGGATGATGCCTGCGGCGCCGTTGGTGGGTGCGGTGACGACGCGTCCGCCGGCGGCGTTCTCCTCGTTTACGGCCAGCGCATACATGTTCACCCATTCCATGGCGCGCAGCGGGTCGTGCTCGTCGGCGTCGGCCTCCAACCGCGCCCGCAGGGCGGCGGCCCGACGCCGAACCTTCAGCCCGCCCGGCAGTACGCCGGTCTGCTGTGTGCCGCGCTCGACGCAGCCCTGCATCACCGACCACACCCGCAGCAACCCGGCCCGGATCTGCGCCTCGTCGCGCCAGGTCAGTTCGTTGGCGAGCATCAATTCGCTGATGCGCAAACCGGTTTCGGTGGTCAGCACCAGCAGCTCGTCGGCGGTGCGGAACGGATATGGAACGTCGCCGAGTTCCGGAACGTCGTCCAGCCCGCTCACGTCGTCCTCGTCGAGAACCGCGCCGCCGCCGACGGAATAGTATTCGCGCCTCAGCACCGGCGAACCGTCCTCGCCAAGCGCCGAGAACACCATGCCGTTGCTGTGGAACGGCAGGCGCTCCCGTCCGAGCAAGACGATGTCGCCGGCCGCCGAGAACGCGATCCGATGCACACCGCCAAGGCATAGTTCGCCCGCTTCGGCGATGGCGGCGGTCCGGGGTCCGACGTCATCGGGGTCGATGGTCTCGGGGTCCGCGCCCTCCAGCCCGAGCACCACCGCAGGAACCGTGCCGTGCCCTTCGCCGGTGGCCCCGAGCGAACCGAACAGCTCGACGCGCACCCCGGTCGTCCGTTCGAGCAGATTCTCGGTGGACAGCCGCTCCACGAAGGACTTGGCCGCCCGCATGGGCCCGACGGTGTGCGAACTCGACGGTCCGATCCCGACCTTGAACAGGTCGAACACGCTGCCGGTCACGGTGATGCCCGCAGGCTGTCGTACAGCGGGAAGCGTTGTGCAAGAACATCAACGGATGCGCCGAGGCGGGCGAGATCGGCCGCATCGATCGCGGGCGTCAGGGCCTCGGCGATGACGTCGGCCACCTCGCCGAAGGCGTCCTCGGTGAAACCCCTCGCCGCCAGCGCAGCGGTGCCGATGCGCACACCCGAGCTGACCATCGGCGGGCGCGGGTCGAACGGAACGGCGTTGCGGTTGACCGTGATTCCCACGTCGCGCAGCCGGTCCTCCGCCTGCTTGCCGTCCAACTCCGACGCGCGCAGGTCGACGAGCACCAGGTGCACGTCGGTGCCGCCGGTGACCACGTCGATGCCTGCGCGCCGCGCATCGGGCTGGGTCAGCCGCGCCGCGAGAAGCTTGGCACCGACCAGGGTGCGCTCCTGGCGGTCCCTGAAGGCAGGTTCGGCGGCCATCTTGAAGGCGACGGCCTTCGCGGCGATCACGTGTTGCAGCGGGCCGCCCTGCTGGCCGGGGAACACCGCCGAGTCGAGCTTCTTGCGCAGCTCCTCGACCGCAAGGATGAAGCCGCCGCGGGGACCGCCGAGCGTCTTGTGAGTCGTCGACGTGACGATGTGCGCGTGCGGAACCGGCGAGGGGTGCAGCCCCGCGGCGACCAGGCCCGCGAAGTGCGCCATGTCGACCATGAGATAGGCGCCGACTTCGTCGGCGATGCGCCGGAATTCGGCGAAGTCGAGCTGACGCGGGTAGGCCGACCAACCGGCGAGGATCAGCTTCGGCTTGCGTACGTGCGCGAGCCGCCGAACCTCGTCCATGTCGACCCTGTGGTCGTCTTCTCGCACGTGATACGGCGCGACGTCGTAGAGCCGGCCGGAGAAGTTCAGCTTCATGCCGTGGGTCAGGTGCCCACCGTGGGCCAGTGACAGGCCCATGATGGTGTCCCCCGGTTGCAGGACCGCGTGCATTGCGGCTGCGTTGGCCTGGGCCCCGGAATGTGGTTGCACGTTTGCGTATTCGGCTCCGAAGAGGGCGATCAGCCGTTCGATCGCGAGCGCCTCGATCGAGTCGACGTGCTCGCATCCGCCGTAGTACCGGCGTCCCGGGTAGCCCTCGGCGTACTTGTTGGTCAGCACCGAGCCCTGTGCCTCCAGCACGGCCCGCGGTGCGTAGTTCTCCGACGCGATCATCTCAAGGCCGCGCTGCTGGCGAATCAGCTCCAGGTCGACCAGGCCGGCAACCTCGGGGTCGAAGTCACGAAGTGACGCGTCCATGTCCCATTCGGGAGCCATCTCGGACTGTGGTGAGGCGATGGATCGTGTCACGGGGTGAGCCTTTCGTCGGCTGCTGGCGCAGCGCTGGTTAGCGACGGCTCCTCCCACTCTGTTTTGTGGCCTGAGAGATTCGCGTGAGGGACGGACCCTTCACCCTTGCCCCGTCGGCGAGCACGCTTGTCGCGAGCTACTTTCCAGAGATGCCTGAACGTAGCGGTACTGGGCCTGAGAGATTCCCGGGAGGACATTGCTCCTTCGGCTCTCCATGCGCCGAGAAACGGCGTCGGAGATCTCCCGCTACGTGTAACGGCCGATCTTTAGTTGTGCACTACGCAACGCGTGCGTATAACGCAACCATTCTCGTTGACTGCCGTAGCAGTGTCAACAGTATCGGACAGGTCAGCCCGAATACCCGAGCCTGCGACTGATCTGATTCGCCGCGTCGATCGCCCGTCGCGCCATTGCCTCGAAGCCGTCGGGCTTCAGCCGATACGACGGCCCCGAAACGCTCAGCGCTGCAACGATTTCACCGGCACTGTCGCGGATGGGACCCGACACCGCGTTGAGGCCGATCTCCAGTTCTTCGTTGACCGCGGCCCAGCCGTTGGCCCTCGCGGTGGCGAGCTCGGCCTCAAGCGCGGCCAGCGTGACGATCGTGTTGGGCGTGAACGACTCAAGCCGCTCGCCGAGGCGCGAACGCAGGTCGGCCGACGTCAGCTCGGACAGCAGAACCTTTCCGCTCGAGGTGGTGTGGGCCGCGCAGCTCTGCCCCACCCAGGTGCGCAGCGCAACTCCCGCCGAGCCGATGGCTTCGACGATGTTGATGATCCGGTCACCGTCGAGGATCGCGATGTTCGTGGTCTCACCGGTCTGCGTCGCGAGCGCATCCAAGGTGGCCTGGCCCTGCCTGGTCAAATCCATGGGGGCGCTTGTCGATCCGGCCAACCGCACGATCGAGAAGCCCAGCCGGTACTTGCCTCGCTCGGAGAGCTGTTCGACATACCCGCGGGACTCGAGAACGGCGATCAACCGCGACACGGTGGACTTGTGCACACCGAGTTCGGTGGCGATCTCGGTGACCCCGGCAGCGCCGAGCTTGGCCAGGATCTCCATCACCATCAGCGCGCGGTCGACCGACTGCACGGCAGCGACGCCGCGTCCGTTCGGGCTCTCCCCCGTCGCTTCGCTCGCCCCAGTATCTTCTGTCATGACCATCCCAACTCTGTCATGTCAGCATCCCAGCGTTCGTCGCCGCCATGTTCCTTACCCTGCGCTGCACGGCGGTGATCTCACGCACGCCATCGTTGAGCAAGCTGCGGTTCAGCGGCGACAACTCCGACATCGTGACGATGTCTCCCGGGGTGCATCCCGCGGCGATCTGATCGATCTGATGGGCCATCCGCAGGCCCTGCAGCAGCGCGAAGACCTCTCCGAGGGTGTTGGCGTCCGCCGGGGAGAGAACGCCGTTGCCCGCGGCGGCCTCGAGCCTCGCCGGGGTGGACGCCGAGACGACGCCGACGGTCAGGCCGCCCCACCGCGCGAGGTTGACGATCGGCGTCAGCGCGTGGCCCTTCAGGTCGAACGTGCCCCCGCGCCGCGCGACCACATCGCGAAGCGAGCGGGTCCGCACCTTGCCAGAAAGCGCGTCGAGCAGCTGCAGCCGCAACGCATTTGGATGATCCGACGGCATGCAGCGATAGGCCGACGGCACCGTGTGCAGCGCCGGATCGCCCCACACCACGCGGCCGTCCAACAGCAGCGACGACATGATCAGGCCACGGTTCTTCAGCGGATCGTCGAGCCAGCCGGTCGCCGCGCGTGCCCACGCGGAGCTGGACCGCGCGAACAGCGGCTTCGAGGCCAACGCGCCGTTGGTGTCCGACGGCAGACCGCAGGCGTCGAGGGTCGCATGCACCCGCGCGGCGACCCGCATGAAGCGCCCCTTCTCGGGCTCCACGTCGTCGGCCCACGACAACGCGCTGTCGACGTCGGAGGACGGCATGGCCTCGCGACGGGCGACGCTGCCCAGCGTCAGCCAGGCGAACTGGGGGCGCCGGTTGAGCTCCGGATGGGACAGTTCGAGCTCCAGAGCCCGTCGCACCACGCTGTCGATCACGACCGAGAGAATGCCGCTGCACCCGGAGGCGTCGGTGCCGCTGCGATACAGGTCGACGGTCAGATCGGCGATGCCCGCGGCGGCCGCCTGGAGCTCGGCGGGGTTGGCCGCAAGGGCAATCGAGCGCCGCAGCAGGAAACTCTGCCGCGTCGAGGTGGCGACCAGGTCGGCGTCTTCGAGCACGCCGAGCACCTGGCCGTGCTGGGTGAGCACCGGCATGTGCCGCATCCCGCTCTCGAGCATGTCCATCAGCACGGTCGCCGCGACCCGGTCCGCGGTGACCGTGCGTGCAGGCACGCTCATCACCTGCCCGATGGGTGCGTCGACGCCGATCCCCGCCGCGACCACCCTGGTCCGCAAGTCACGATCGGTGAAGATGCCGAATTCGCCGTTGGGCATCGCTATCAGCACGTAGGAGCTGCGCTGCTCGGTCATGTGTCGCACGGCGTCACGGACCGTGGTGTCGGCCGTGGTGAACACGGGCTCGGCGTGCACCAGATCCCCGACCGGTCGCAGCGACGGCCGTTGGGCGGCAACCCGATTGCCGGCGATCGTCTTCCACGCCGATGACGCGAGGAACGACAGACCCGCGGGCTTGGCGAACTCGGCACGAACCAGGCTGCCAGGCAGCCGCACGACGGTGCTCGGCTCGGTGGCCCGTGCCACGAACTGCACGGTGCCACCGGTCAGCAAGGGGAAGAACCCGAAGATCCCGCCCGGCGGCACCGTGTCGAACGGTTCGTCACCGTCGGGGGCGGCGGTCAGCAACACCACCTGCCCGTCGCACAGTAGCCAGATCTCGTCCGGTTTCTGCGCCGAGTAATCGACGATCACCGCGCCCGCGTCGTACCGAATGACCGACGACGCCCTTGCCAGTTCGGCGAGGGCGTCGGGGGTCATCGACTGGAACGGAGCGTGCGCACCTAGGTAGGCCGCCAGCTCCTCGTCGGTCAGCACGGAGTCATCAGACTCCCCTGACGAGGTCTGCACACTTCTCCGCCATCGTCATCACCGTGATGTTCGGGTTGACGGCAGGAAGTTTGGGCATCGCCGATGCGTCGACGACCCGCAACCGGTCGACGCCCTTGACCCGGAGTTCGGGATCGAGCACTGCCATCGGATCGTCCACCGCGCCCATTCTAGCGGTGCCCGCAGGGTGATAGACGGTGTTGTGCGTGCGATGGATGTACTCGAGCAGGTCGGCGTCGCTGGTGCGGTCGGGGCCGGGCGCGAGCTCGCGGCCGATCCAGCTCCTCAGTGGTTCCTGCTCGGCGATCTTGCGCGCCAACCTGATTCCCGCCAACATCACCCGTTCGTCATGCCCCTCCGGATCAGTGAAGTATCGCGGATCCACCCGCGCGCGGTCCCGGAAGTCCCGTGACCGCAGCCGGACGGTGCCACGGGAGCGGCCCTGGGTGACGTTGGGGGTCAGACAGAAGCCGTTGTCGGTGGTCGGATAGCCCCACCGCAGCGTGTTCATGTCGAAAGGCACACTGCCGTAGTGCATCATCAGGTCCGGCTGTTCGAGACCGTCCTCCGTCGTGGTGAACAGGCCGATCTCCCACCACTGGCTCGACGTGGTGACCATCGGGCGTGAGGCCTCCCAGAACACCAGCCCCTCGACGTGGTCGTCGAGGTTCGAACCGACGCCCGGCGAGTCCACGCGCACCGGTATCCGGAAGTCCCGCAGGTGATCCGCCGGACCTATGCCGGACAGCATCAACAGCTTCGGCGTGTCGATGGCGCCCGCGGTGACGATCACTTCGCGACGCGCCGACACCGTGTCGTATCCGGTCAGGTCCGGCCGCTGATACCGGACCCCGGTCGCAGCCAGCGAGTCGTCGATCAGGATCTCGCTGACCCAGCAGTTGGTTCGCACCTCGAGGTTGTTGCGCTTCCCCAGAATCGGGTGGAGATAGGCGTGCGAGGTCGACATGCGGGTGCCGTCCTCGGCCGCGTTGATCTGGAACCACCCCGCACCGTTGCGCACGGTCTCGCCCCGGTTGAACGCGACGGTGGGCATGCCCACCTTGGCCGCGGCCTCAAGCACCGCCTGACCACACGGATCGTTCGGCGGGACGTCGCGCAGCCGGACCGGTCCGCTGTGGCCGTGCTCCTCGCCAGGGGCGTCGTTGTTCTCCAGCCGAGTGACGTAGGGCAGCACACCCTTTGCGCCCCACCCGGTGGCCCCCATCGCCTCCCATTCGTCGAGGCCCTCGGCAGGCGGCCAGAACGCGATGCAGGAGTTGTGCGACGAGCACCCGCCGAGGACCTTGGCGCGGGCGTGCCGCAGGAAGCTGTTCCCCTTCTCCTGCGGTTCCACCGGATAGTCCCAGTCGTAGCCGGAGTCGAGCAGATGCATCCACTCGGCCAACTCCAGGATGTTGCGGTCACCGACGTCTGACGGGCCTGCCTCCACCAGGCACACCGTCACCGACGGGTCCTCGCTGAGCCGGGCGGCAAGAACGCATCCGGCGGTGCCGCCGCCTGCGATCACGTAGTCGAATGTGTTGCCTTGTCCAGCAGGTGTTTCCGACATGACAAACTCCTTGAAAGTGTTTTGACGAGAAGCGAACTGGCGTCAGTACACGCTGTCGACCTGAACGGCGACGGGGGGCCCGTCAGGTCGCACTACCGGTCCGTCGGACCCATCGGACTTGGTGAACGCGGTCGGGCAGGAGCGCCGGCGCGATGCGTGTCATGACTCCACTGACGCCTGATGCGCGGCCAGCGTGCCGAGGTGATGACGGCCCTTCACGCCGTACCAGATCAGACCGAATCCGAGGATCACGCCGATGTAGATGAATGCGCCCCAGGCGTTGTACCAGCCCTCGCCGTAGACGGCTTCCCGCGGCCAGGCGAGGTTCACCGCCATGCCGACACCCCAGGCCACCGCGACGATGTTGACCAGCATCCCCCACCTGCCCATGGTGAAGTAGCCGCCCTCCTTGAGATCCTTTGGCGGCCACTCGCCTTGGAAGCGCTTCTTCAGCATCGGGCCGGTGACCATCAGGTAGGCCAGGTAGATCATGATGATCGCGATCGAGGTCAGCACCGTGAAGATCTTCGGCTGCCCCACGTTGATCACCAGGATCAGGACTGCTATTCCGCCGATGACGATCGCCGGGATGATCGGCGTCTGCGTCTTGGGATTCACCCTGGCGAGCTTCTCGCCGAACGGCAGCGCGTTGTCCCGTGCCATGGCGAACATCAGCCGAATCGCCGCGGTGTGCACCGCGAGCGAGCACACCGTGACCGCGATGACGATGCAGACGATGAACACCTTGCCCAGCGGGCCCCACATCACCTGCTCGACGATGTACTGCAGGCCGCCGCTGCTCTCGCCGATCGCGGGGTCTTGCAGGTTGGGTGCCGACAGCACGGCGAAGACCAAGATGGCGCCACCGATGACGAAGGACGCCAGAATGGCCCGCAGGATGGCCTTTGGTGCGGTGCGTCTCGGCTCGACGGTCTCCTCGCCGAGCGAGCTGGCGGTGTCGAAGCCGTACATCACGTAGCCCGATGCCAATGATGCGATCAGGAACGCACCGAGGTAACCGCCGCTCTCCCCCGCGCCATAACCGTTGGTGGAGAAGAACACCGAGGGGCCGCGAGTCGTGCTGGCGGCCAGGATGATCGCGATCAGGACGGCCGCGATGAGCTCGATGAACACGCCAGCACTGTTGATCATCGCCATCAGGCGCACGCCCAGCGCGTTGACCACCGTGGTGAACACGATGAGGACCGTCCCGAGGACGACGGCGTTGAGCGCGAAGCTCTGCGGGGTGCTCCCGTCGCCGACGATCTGGAAGCCGCTCCACAGGCGGGGCAGGTTGAGCTGAAGGGCCAGCACCACCGCGGACAGAGTGACGATCGACGCGGTGAGCATGAGCCAGCCCGACGACCACCCGACGATCCTGCTGCCGAGCTTCTTCGACCAGTTGTAGACCGCCCCGGCAACGGGATACTTCGCGGCGAGTTCCATGAAGCACAGCGCGACGGCCATCTGACCGACGAACACGAGGGGCCACGACCAGAGGTAGGCCGGGCCCGCGGTACCGAACCCGAAGTAGAACAGCTGAAAGGTTCCGGTCAGGATCGAGATGTAGCTGACGCCTGCCGCGAAGCTGGCGAATTTGCCGATGCTGCGGTCGAGCGATTCCTTGTAACCGAAGTCGTCCATGCCGCTGTCGGCACTCTGTTTCCCTGCTTCTTCAACCACCATGACGTCGTCCTATCTTCAAAGCTCAGTGCCGCGGCGGGCTGTCCGTCGGCAAATCAACCCTTGAATTCACCCTTGAACCAGCCAGCGGGTTTCGGTGCGGTGTTGTGCCAGATGTGCTTCAACTCTTGGTATTCCGCGAGCCCCGTGGGGCCGAGCTCCCGGCCGTTGCCAGACTTCCCGAATCCGCCCCACTCCGCCGCTGCGGTGTAGTAGCCGAAGTCGTTCAGCCACACCGTGCCGTGCCGCAACGCGCGCACCACACGTTCGCCCCGCGCCGAATCGGACGTACGAACGCCCGCCGCGAGACCGTACTCGGTGTCGTTGCCGAGGCTGATCGCCTCGGCCTCGTCTGTGAATCGCTCGACCGTGAGGATCGGGCCGAAGGTTTCCTCCCTGACGATCCGCATCGAGCGGTCGCAGCCGTCGAAGATCGTCGGTAGGTAGAAGCTGCCCTTTTCCAGTGCCGGATCCTTGGGCCGCGCGCCGCCGGTCAGCAGTTTCGCGCCTTCTGAAATGGCGTCTGCGACATGCGCTTCCACCTTGGCGCGGTGCTGCTCGGAGACCAGCGGCCCGGTCTCACTGGTGGGGTCCATGCCGTCGCCGACGCGGATCAGTTCTGCGCGGGTGACCAGATCGGCGACGAAGTCGTCGGCGATCGACTCCTCGACGATCAGCCGCGTGCCTGCCGAGCACACCTGGCCGGAGTGCAGGAACACCCCGGTGAGCACCTGGTCGACCGAGGCGTCCCAGGCATCTCCGGTGCCGATGTCGGCGAACACGATGTGCGGGTTCTTCCCTCCGAGTTCCACCGCGACCTTCGTCACGTGCTCGGCGGCGACCTTCGCGATGGTCCGCCCGGTGGCCAGCCCTCCGGTGAACGAGATGAAGTCCACTTCGGGGTTGTCGGTCAAGGCGGCACCGAGGACCGCGCCACTGCCCTGAACGAGGTTCACCACCCCGTCGGGTACGCCCGCCTCCTCGAGTAGGTGGACGAAGGCGATCGTGGAAAGCGGCGTCACCTCACTGGGTTTCGCGACCATAGTGCAGCCGGCGCCGAGGGCGGGTGCGATCTTCCACGACATCTGCAGCAGCGGGTAGTTCCACGGGGCGATCAACACACAGACGCCGATCGGCTCGCGCACCACCCGGCTGATCACCGCCGGATCGCCGACGTCGACCAGTCGATCGGAATCGATGCCCGCCAGCCGCGCGTAGTAGCGGAACACCGACGTCACGTCGTCGATGTCGATCCTGCTCTCCACCAGCGTCTTTCCGGTGTCTCGCGTTTCCAGCGACGCCAGAGCCTCTTTGTCTCGCTGCAGCAGGTCCGCGATCCGATCGAGTAACTCGGCGCGCTCGGCCGCCGAGGTTGCGCCCCAGGCGCCGCCATCGAATGCGACCCGTGCGGCGCTTACCGCGGCACAGGCATCGTCTGGGGTCGCCTCGTCGACGACGGCCGCGATGCTGCCGTCCGCGGGGTTGACGATGTCTCTGGTCCCGCCATCGGAGGCATGACGCCATCCGCCTCCGATGTAGAGGTCTGGGTCACCGTTCATTCGATGTCACCTCGGTTTCGCCGATACGGGACAGTACCCACTCGTGGAACTCCGCGATGTGGTGTTCGACAGGAACGAGTACTCCGCCCTTGCGATAGGCGCGCGATGACATCGCCGGCTGGGTCCGCTCGCAGGCATCGAAGTCCTGCAGGTTGACCCGATGGAACAACTCCACTGAATGCTCGACGTCGCGACCCTCGGCCACCACGTCCGGGGCGTAGAGCCAGTCGCATTCGACGATCGTGCGGTCCGCCGCCATCGGATACATCCGGTGGAAGATGATGTGGTCGGGCACCAGGTTGATGAACACCGTCGGCCGCACGGTCATGGCGTAGTACTTCTGGTCTTGCTCGGGGGTCAGCCCTGGCAGGGTGTCGAACCCCGCGGAGCCGTCGACGGTGAACCCTTCGATCTCCTTGCCGAAGGCCGCGCCGTGGCCGACGTAGTACTGCACCGCCATTCCCTTCGCGAACTCCGGAAGCACCTCGGTGAGCTCGGGGTGGATGGTCGCGCAGTGGTAGCACTCCATGAAGTTCTCGACGATCAGCTTCCAGTTCGCCGCCACGTCGTAGACGACGCGACGCCCGACCTTGAGCTCGTCGATCTGGTAGCGGTCGATGGCCGTCGGATCACCGAGACGTTCCGTCACCGCGCCGATGACGTCCTCCTCGAACGACGGCGGGGTGTCGGCCAGACACACCCATGCGTAGCCGAGCCATTCGCGCACCGCCACCGGTATCAGCCCGTACGCGACGCGGTCGATGCCCTGTCCGTCATCGTCCTTCAGAGTGGCGAGGTTCGGTGCGGCGACGAGCTTGCCGTCGAACCCGTAAGTCCAGGCGTGGTAGGGGCACTTCAGGGTCCGGCGCACCTCACCCTCCGGCTCGGTGCACAGCTGCGCGCCGCGGTGCCTGCAGACGTTGAGGAACGCACGCAACGCGCCGTCGCGGCCGCGGAGCACCAGCACGCTCTCGCGCCCCACCTGCACCTTCTTGAACGACCCGGGGTTGGGCAGGTCGGGACTGCGTACCGCGCAGAACCACATCTTCTCCAGAATGTGTTCCTGCTCAAGACCGAAAATGCGATCGCTGTAATAGTATTCGCCGCCCAGCGTGGGGATCAGCGAACCGGCGGAAGCTTCAGCGGCCCCCGTGGCCGCAGAGGCTTCCACGGCCTCGGGGTCGAAGCCGGTCGACGTAGGAAAGTCGGTCGCGGTCATGTAGTCACCAGCCTCTGCGGGTCGAATAGGGCGATCGGATGTGCGGTGGTACCGGTGGTCGCGAGATCGGCGACGATCTCGCCGACCACGGGGACGAACTTGAAGCCATGCCCCGAAAATCCGCATGCGACAGTGACGTTGGCATAGTCGGGGTGGCGCGTGATGACGAAGTGCTCGTCGCTGGTGTTCGAGTACATGCACGTGGCCGAGTGCACGCAGTCACCCGTCAGCGCGGGCAGCAGCTCGGTCACCCGGTCACGCATGGCGGATATCTCCTCGGGGTGCACCACCCGGTCGATGGTTTCCGGCGTGCACTCCTGCCCCTTCCTGAAGAAGGCGACTTTGACGCCGCCGTCGGGGCCGTCAATTGCAGGGAATCCGTAAATCTGCATGCCGTTGGCGTTTTCGTTGATGAAGATGGGCTGATCTTCGAAGGGCGCGGTCCCGCCAACGGGGTCCAGCCAGTACAGCACCTGGCGCTCCACGGTGATCGGGATGCCCAACTCGGCAAGCAGCTGGGGCGCCCACGCACCGGGGCAGATCACCAGCTGGCCCGCCGTGTACGTGCCTGCGGCGGTCGTGACCGTTACGCCCGTCGCCGTCTCCGACCACTCCTGAACCTCTTCACCGAAGCGCAGCGTCGCACCAACACGCGCGGCGAGGTCGAGATGCGCGGCGACCGTCATCTCCGGACGTGCGAACCCTGCCTTGGCCTCGTACAGCCCGACGTCGCCGGGTTCTGGTGTGAAATTTGGGAATCGGCTGCGGATCTGGCCGGCGTCGAGCACCTCGTGCGGCAGTGACCACTCCCGGCTGGCCCGCAGGCTTCCCGCGACGGTCAGGCAGTCCGGCGGGCCGAGGAACAGGCCGCCGGTGAGGCGGTAGACCTCCTGCCCGGAGTCCTGCGCAAGGCCTTCCCAAAGCTCGTAGGCGCGCAACAACAGTGGCACGTACGCGGGATCCTCGAAGTAGGACTGCCGGATGATCCGCGACCCGCCGTGGCTGGATCCCTTGTCGTGCGCAGGCGTGAACTTCTCCAGCCCGAGCACCCGTTGACCCCGCCGGGCCAGATGGTAGGCCGCGGCACTGCCCATGCCGCCGAGGCCGATGATGATGACGTCGTAGCTCTCCGCCATCCCGCCGCTACCTCCGGATCCGTGACATCTCGGGGTCCACGACCGGTTCGGCGTGCACCTTGGCGGTGAATGTCGTTGTCATGTAGTCGACCTCGACCTCGGCGCCGGGGCCAAGATCGGCGGGCAGCCAGGCGTAGGCGATGCTGCGGCCGATGGTGGCCGAGTACCCCGCACTGGTGACGTAACCGACCGTCGTCCCGCCGACCGACACCGGCTCCTTACCAAGCACGACGGCCTCGGGAGCGTCGAACACGATGCTGCGCAACATGGTTGTCGGCGGCGGCGCCTCTTCCAGCGCGCGTTTGCCGACGAAGTCCTCCTTCGCCATCCGTACCGCGAAGTCGATTCCAGCCGCGGTCGGGGTGTGCTTGGCGGTCATGTCGCTGCCCCAGGCGCGGTAGCCCTTCTCCATCCGGAGGCTGTTGAAGGCGATCTGTCCCGCGGCGATCGCCTGGTGGGGTCGTCCCGCCTCCCACAGCAGATCCCACAGCGCGGCACCGCATTCGGCCGTGGTGTAGATCTCCCAGCCGAGTTCACCGACGTAGGACACCCGCATCATCGTGACCGGGACGGAACCGATCTGGGTCTGCAACGCGCGGAAGTACTTGAACGACTCGTTGGACAGGTCGTCCGGGCACAGTGGCTGCACCAGGTCCCGTGCCTTCGGCCCCCAGACGCCGACGCAGCACGTCCCACCGGTGACGTCGCGCACCGTGACGCTGCCATCGTCGGGCAGTTGCCTGCTGAACCAGTCGAAGTCCAGCGGCCCGTTGGCGCCCACCTGGAAGAGGTCGGGTGCCAACCGGGCGACCGTGAGATCGCTTCGGACGCCGCCATTCTCGTCGAGCAGCAGCGTGTAGGTGACCGACCCGACGCTCTTGGCGACGTTGTTGGACGTCAGACGTTGGAGGAAGTCGACTACATCAGGCCCGGCGACCTCGTAGCGCGTCAGCGGCGTCATGTCGTAGAACGCGACGTGCTCACGGGTCCACCGCGCCTCGGCGATCGAGATCGGCGAGTAGAACCGGGCCGACCAGTCATCGCGCTCCGGCACGTCGAGACCCTGCGCCCGCAGCGTTTCCAGCAGCGGGGCGTTGGCCTCGTACCAGGCGGGGCGTTCCCAGCAGCGGACCTCGAAGAAGAACGCGCCGAGGTCGCGCTCGCGC
Source organism: Mycobacterium sp. AZCC_0083 (assembly GCF_014202335.1). Taxonomy (GTDB): domain Bacteria; phylum Actinomycetota; class Actinomycetes; order Mycobacteriales; family Mycobacteriaceae; genus Mycobacterium. The sequence goes on from NZ_JACHGP010000013.1 coordinate 142,329, forward strand.
TGATTGAACGGGCTGACCCGCAGATTGCGCGGCTCATCGCGGTACTGGTGCGGGTGCAGGATGTCGTACACCTCGACGAACGCCTGTGCACTGGTGCGGCTGATGAAAGCAGGGCTGAGCGCGGCCTTTTCGAATCGGTACAGATCGCATTCGTGCACATCGGTGCCTGGGGCGCCGTCGACGATCCACTCGGCCATGGCCTTCGCGACACCGGCGGAGTGGGTGACCCATACCGCCTCGGCGACCCAGAACCCACTCAGCTCGCGGTGCTCGCCCATGATCGAGAACCCGTCGGGGGTGAAGGAGAAGATGCCGTTGAACCCCTCCTCGACCTTGGCGTCCCCGAGCACCGGCAGCAGAGCGGTGCTCGCGGCCCACGCGGGAGCGAAGTCGTCGTCGGTGAACGGCAGCATGGACGGCATCGCCTCGTCGGCGGTGTCCTGCAGCAGCGTGTCCATCTCGATCGGCATCGGGCGGTGCCCGTAGTAGCCGATTCCGATCCGGTCGCCGTGCTCGCGGTAATAGAGGTCCTCATCCTGGTGACGCAGGATGGGCAACCGCGCGCCGTCCCCGGTGTCGTCGGGCACCAGCCCTGGCACTTGGCCGGTCTTCGCGTACTGATGCGCCATCGGCACCAGCGGCACCGTCAGCCCAACGCTGGCGCCCAACTGGGCGCCCCAGAACCCGACCGCGGACACCACCACGTCGGCGTCGAACACGTCACCTGCGACGGTGCGCACCCCGGTGACGCGACCATTCTGGTTCACCACTTCGGCGACTTCTTGACCACCGAGGAAGCGGGCCCCGCGGGCCGTCGCGCGGGCGGCCTGTGCCTCGACCGCACGCACGGCCATTGCCAAACCGTCTGCGCGAGTGTGGAATCCGCCGAGCACCCGGTCCCGGTCCAGCAGCGGGTAGATGTTCAGGCATTCGTCGGTGTCGAGCAGCTTTCCTTCGATGCCCCATGACCGCGCCCACCCCGACTTGCGATGCAGATCGGTCCAACGCTCGGGGGTCGTCGCGACCTCGAGTCCCCCGACCGCGTTGAAGGCGCCAAGCGACGAGAACTTCTCGACGGTGTAGGCGGCGAACTCGGTCATGGTCTTCGACGCATTGGTCTGGAACACCAGGCCCGGTGCGTGCGACGTGGAGCCGCCCGTCGAGAAGAGGGGCCCGCGGTCGAGGACCGTCACATCGGTCCATCCGCGCTCGGTGATCTCGTCGGCCAGCGACGCTCCCACGACGCCGGCCCCGATGATGACGACCTTCGGCTGACGCACGCGACCTCCCTTTGGTGCGCATGGCGCAACGTGTACCGTAATAAGCAACTCAATGCTCTACCGCACGGGGACGACTGTCAATACCGGCGGCGGGGTCATTTCCTGTGAGTTTTGGGGTTGGGACGCCAACGAGCCCGCACCCAAGACGGGTGCGGGCTGGGTCGGTCTCGACGATCCCTAGGGCGTGGTCATCCGCGGGCAGTGCACGACGACCGCGGCGCCGTCCGAACGCGGGTCGGAGGCTGCCGTCATCGAACCGTCGGCGCCGGCGACGACGACGTTGGCGTGCCCGAGCGACTCGGTATGCGCGGCGACCCGGGTCGCAACCAGGCCGGCGTGGCCGATCGACCCGACGGCCACCGCGGGCATGTCGGCCTCCACCGTCACCGAATCGACCGTGGCTCCGTCTGCCTGGCGTCCGACGATCGCGCGCGGCGCGCTGACCGCAGCCTCTGCCGTCGCGCCGTCGACCTCGCGCAGCAGCACTTGCGCAAGGATCTGCGGTTGCCCCTGCCCGCCCATCGTCGCCAGCACGTGCCGGGGTGCACCCTGGTACATCGTCATTGCGGGCATCAGGGTGTGCGCGGGGCGCTTGCGTGGCGCGATGACGTTCGGCGATGCGGCGTCGAGCGAGAAACCCGTCCCGCGGTTGTGAAACAGAATGCCGGTGGCCGGGTCGATGAGTCCCGAACCGAAGGCGTCGTACACGCTCTGGATCAACGACACCGCATAGCCGTCGCCGTCAGCAGCGGCGACTCCGACCGTGTCACCATGCGGCACCGATGCCCGCTCGGCCAGCGCTCCGACCAGTTCGGCCGTCTCGTCGAGCCCATCGTTGACCAGCGCGGCCACGTCGACCTCCGCGTACCGCGGGTCGGCAAGGTGGGCGGCGCGTAACGCATTGCCCCGGTGGAAGACCCGCATCAGCGTGCCCAACCCGCGCCCCAGCGGGTCGTCGATGCCGAGTTCGTCGATTGCGCGCAGGGCCCGCAACAGTAGTAAACCGTGCGTGTTCGGCGGGCTGGTCAGCACCGTCAGACCGCGGAAGGCCAACGAGATCGGCGCAGGCGTCTCGGGCTGAAACGTCGCGAAATCATCGGCGCTCAAGGATGATCCGCGCGAACGGAGATATCCCACAGTGCGTTCGGCGATCTCGCCGGAGTAGAACGCGTCGGGCCCGTCCTGCCTGAGCGTCGCGAAGGTATCGGCCAGCGCAGGCTGGACGAAGGCATCCCCCTCGCGCAGCAGCCTGCCGCCAGCACGGAACACCCTGTCGAAGTCCTCGGTGCCGACCAGATCGGCATTCTCCGGATCGGCGAGATGGCCGGCCAGGGACGGCGCCACCGGCGCTCCCGCCCTTGCAGTGGACTCCGCGTCCGCCAGGGTGCGCTCCCAGGAGAGGCGAGCGCCGAAGCGGCGCAACGCCTCCCAGCCGCGGACACCGCCTGGCACGGTCACCGCATCCGCGCCACGTGCGGGTAGCCGATTGCCGTGCCTGGCCTGCAGGCCTGCCGCGTCAACCGCAGCACCCGCCCACCCAGAGGCGTTGACACACCGAACGGTTCCATCCGGCGTGCTGACGAGCGCAATGAGGTCACCGCCCAGTGCGACGTTGTGCGGGTACACGGCGGTGAGCACCGCGGCGGCGGCGATCGCTGCATCGATCGCGTTGCCGCCGTCGCGGTAGGCGCGCACTCCGGCCTCGGTGGCCAGTGCGTGCGGTGTGGCAAGCGCGCCGGTGAACGAACTCGGCGCCGCGGTGGTTGGCACGGTGTGAATACTCCTTGCTCGGATCAGGCGATGGTAGACAGGAAGGTCTTGGTGCGCTCGTGCTGCGGGTTGCTGAACAACCGCTCGGGCGGGGCGTCCTCGATGATCCGGCCGGCGTCCATCACGACGATGCGGTCGGCGACCTCGCGCGCGAACCGCATCTCGTGGGTGACGGCGACCATCGTCATGTGGTCAAGGGCGAGTTCGCGCATGACCGCAAGCACCTCGCCCACCATCTCGACGTCCAGTGCGCTGGTGGGCTCGTCGAACAGCATCACCTTGGGCCGCATGGCAAGTGCTCGCGCGATGGCGACCCGTTGTTGCTGCCCGCCGGAGAGCTGGCTTGGGCGTGACTCCGCCTTGTCGCTGAGACCGACGCGCTCGAGTAGTGCCAACGCATGTCGGCGCGCCTCGTCCTTGGGCGTGCCGAGCACCCGGACCGGACCGTTCCACACGTTCTCGGCGGCGGTCATGTGCGGGAACAGGTTGAAATGCTGGAATACGAAGCCGATCTCGCTCCGACGTCGGGCGAGTTCGGTGGTGCCGACCTTCTTGCCGCCGGTGAGGTCGCGGTGACCGATCGGCAGGCCGTCGATCAGGATCGAGCCGCTGTCGACTCGTTCCAGGTGGTTCAGCGACCGCAGCAGCGTGGTCTTGCCTGCGCCGGACGGTCCGATCAGCACCACCACCTGGCCGCGCATGACATCGAGCGAGACGTTGTCGAGGACCTTGCGGCCGCCGAGGGTGCAGCACACGTCGCGTACCGACACGATGGGCGCGGTCGTTTCCGCGGTGGCACTCATGGGTGATTCCTTCAGGTTCATGATCGTCATCCCTGCGGTTGGAGAGCCGGTGCGGCGCGGCGGGCGCCGAGAAGCCGCTGGGTGATCGGGATCCGCTGCTCGATGCCGAGCTGCCGCGCCAACCGGCTCTCGATGTACGCCTGGATGAACGTCCAGATCGTGGTCAGCGCAAGGTAGTAGATCGCTGCGACGATGAAGATCTCGAACGTGTGGAAGGTGTACGAGCTGATCGACTGCGTCACCAGGAACATCTCGCTGACCCCGATCACGGACAGCACCGACGTCGTCTTCATCATGCCGTTGAAGGAGTTGCCAAGCGGCGGGACCATGACGCGCAGTGCCTGCGGCATGATGATCCACCGCATCACCTTGCCCGGTTTCATGCCGATCGCCGCCGCCGCCTCGAACTGGCCCTTCGGCACGGAATCCAGTCCGGCACGGATGATTTCGGCGATGTAGGCGCTCTCGTTGATCATCAGCCCGATGATCGCGGCTTGTACCGCGGCCTTCAGCGACATGCCAAGCAGCCCGACATCGTGGAACTGGTAGAGGCCCACGGCGGCAAGGCCGGTGTAGATGAGCACCAGTTGTACGAGCAGCGGGGTCCCGCGAATCACCCAGATGTAGACGCCCGCAGACCAGCGCAGTGCGGCGAACCGGGAGCGCCGCATGAGCGCGACGACCAGTCCGGCGACTATGGCCAGCACCATCGCCACCACCGAGATCACGATGGTCAGGACCAGACCATCGAGGAAGGGCTCACTCGGAGTGAACAGGGCCTTCCAGAAGAATTGCCAATCGAATTGCATGGCGGCCGCCGCCGATCACTTCTGAATGCTGAGGTCGGTCTGACCCCACTCGGCGATGATCTTCGCGTAGGTCCCGTTGCTCTCGAGCTCGCTCAGTGCCTGCGCAATCGCATTCTGCAGCTCCGTGTTTCCCTTCAGCGTCGCTGCGCCGATCTTGATGGTGCCGAAGGGTTGGCCCGCCATCTGGATCTGCGCACCGGTCTTGGTGGCGTAGTAGCCGAGCGTCTCCGCGGTGTCGAGGTAGGCATCGACCTGCCCGTTCTGCACCTGTTGGATCGACACGTCGGCATGGTTGTTGCGGTTGATGTCGATCGACGGCTTGCCCGCGGCCGTGCACTTGTCGGACTGCTCCTGGGACAGCGATTCGGCTGTGGTCCCGACGGCGACCATCACCTTCTTGCCGCACAGGCTGTCGTCCATTCCGGTGATGTCGGCGGGGCGCTCCTTCGATACCGCGATGCCGGTGCCCGAGTACAGGTAGGGCACGAAGTCGACGACCTTTTCGCGCTCCGGCTTGATGTAGAGCTGGGCCATGATCACGTCGCACTGCTTAGCCTGCAACGTGGGGATGACGGCCGCGAAGGCGGACTGGACGTACTCGGGTTTGAGACCCAGTTGCGCCGCGAGCGCCTTGCCGAGGTCGACCTCGCTGCCCACCAGCGCGCCGGTCTCGTCGTGGTAGACGCTCGGCGGCGTGCCGTCGTTGGGTGCGCAGATCTTGAGCGTGCCTGCCTGCAGGATCGCCGGCGGGGCGACCTTCGCGGGACCGGTGGGCGCGGGCGTCGACTCCCCCGACGACGAACAGCCGGACAGGGCGAGCACTGCTGCGCCCGCGATGACGCCGGCGAGGACGGTCTTCTTCACGGTTCCTCCAAGGTCGGTTCGACGTGACCTATCGAACGATAGGTGACTATCGATCGATAGGCATCTTTTCCGCGAAGTTCATCCCCAATTGGTTCCGATGAAGGTGGTGACGACTAGCGAATCGGGGTGGCGATCGCAAGCTCGTCGAGGCGCAGCAGCGTGACCTCGCGGATCCGCTCGAGCGCCTGCTGGTCGACGAGCAGGCCCCGCACCACGAAGTCGGCGGCCTGCAGCGGGCGACCCTCCCGGACCCGGCCACTGGGGCCGCCCTGCTCACGAAGCGTCTCGAACAGCACGCCGTTCACGGCTCGCTGCATGAAGCTCGGCTCGAAGTCGACGAACTCGCCCGCGTCCCCGCCACTGGAGATGACGTGCTCGACCTGCTGGTGGAACAGCGCGATGCCCTCGCGCTCATCGGCGAACTCCGCCAATCCGAGCACCGCATCCTGGTAGAGGCCGCGCGCATCGAAGGGCTGAACCAACGCCTCGCGCACGTCACACGCGATCGCTAGATGAAGTTTCTCGGCCCACGTCGAGTCCTCCTCGATGCGGCGGCTCATCCGGTCGATCGACGGTCCGAGATCCAGTTCGACCAACGTCCGGAAGATCTCGTGTTTGGCCTCGAAGTGGTGGAACAGCGACGGCTGCCTGATCTGCACGTCATCGGCGATGTCACGGGTCGAGGTGCCGAAGTAACCGCGCTGGGCGAACAACGCCGACGCCGCAAGCAGGATACGACCCCGCGTCGACGACCAGTCGACGACAGGGGGTCGCCAGTCACGTCCGTACTTCACGGCTCGATTCTGTCATCGCCATCCACGGCCCCCTGGGACGCGGCGACGTTAGAAGTGGCCGTGACATTAGAAATGAAAACCGAGCTGCGCGGGAACGTCGCTTCGGAACGCGGCGTCCAGTCGCGCCAGCGACTCCGGATCACCGCCCCGGATGCGGTTCGCCGCGGCCAGGGTCGCGACAGAGTGTGCACCGAGATACACGCTGCCAAGCACGTCGAGATCCATCGTGAACTCCGGCTGCGCGTCCGTGCGGGCGCAACGGGCCCGGCCGTCGCGGATCTGCAACGCGAATCGTCCTCCGTCGGAACGGAACTCGTCGCCGATCTCGACCACGGTGTCGAGATCCGCCTGGTACGTGCGCGCTTCGAGGGCAGCGGCCACGTCCATGATGCGCAGCCACAGGCCGTCTTCCGATGCGGTGGTGCGGACCAGACGCGAGTCGGTCAGCAGGTACGGCAGCGGGTCGGCGGGGTGACTGAGCGCGACGATGGTCTCGACCAGATCGAGCCCGAGCAGCGCACGCCACAACGCCACGTGCGCATCTGGCGTCACCGCGTTGAACTCCTCGACGCGAACGGTTTTGGGATGCCGCCCGTGCACGCGGTAGAGCAGATAGCCGTCCGGATGCAGGAACGCGAACCACTGGGTGGCACCGCGCCGCGAGCCCTCCCAGTCGGCCAGCAGGTCGTCCCACAGCGGCAATGGGCGCTCGGTACCGCCCGGCGTGCCCCGCCGGTAGCGGTCGTAGATCGCGGCGAACTCGTCGCGGTGTGCACTGGCGGAGATCACGCGTACCCCACCGGGGTCGGGGGCGTCGGGATGGAACTGGGCGAAGCGGCGATCCAGAGTCAGCTCCGTTTCGACCGTCGCCGGGCCGTAGCCGAAGCGCCCATAGATGCCACCCTCACTGGCGGTCAGTGCCGCGAACGGGTAACCGGCGTCGGCGAGCCGCTGGTGCAACTCGACGTACATCGCGCGCAGCAGACCTCGCCGACGGTGCGTCGGCGCGACCCCCACCCAGGTCACCCCGGCGCAGGGCACGACCGCTCCCCCGGGCACGGTGAGCAACAAGTCGAGGGAGTGCGCCATCGCGACCACGTCGTCACCGTCGCTGACCACCACCGAACTGCGCGGTGGCATCAACGTCCGCCAGGCCGTGATGGTCTCGGGTCGCCAAAACGAGCCGAAGCTGGTGGCGGTCAGCAGCGCCACGCCCGGCCAGTCGTCGTCGGTGATGTCGCGAACGATCACATCGGCTCCTCCGGGTCACCGCTTGCTGAAGATGATCCGGTGCCAATCCTTGTCCGCGGCGGCGGTGATGTCGCTCATTACGTGCTTGATGGTCTGGTATTCCTCGAACGAATAGTCGCTCATGTCCTTGCCGAAGCCCGAGGCGCCGACGCCGCCGTGCGGCATCTCGCTGATGATCGGGATGTGGTCGTTGATCCACACGCAGCCGGCCTTGATCTCGCGCGACGCGCGCTGCGCCCGGTAGACGTCGCGGGTCCATGCCGAGGCCGCCAGCCCGTACTCGGTGTCGTTGGCCTGACGCAGCGCATCGTCGTCGTCGGTGAACGCGCGGGCCACCAGTACGGGCCCGAAGATCTCACTGCGGTAGGCCTCCGAGCGCTCGTCGACGTCGGCGATCAGGGTGGGCCGGTAGAACGATCCGGGCAGGTCGGGGATGGTGCCGCCGGTGACGACGCGACCGCCCTCGCCGGGCGCGCGGGCCACGATGGCCGCGACCTTGTCGCGGTGCGCGGTGGTGATCAGCGGGCCGAGATCGGTGTCTGGGTCGTGCGGGTCGCCGACGACGATGCCGCTCATCACCTCGGCGACGCCTGCCACGAAGTCGTCGTACAGGTCACGCGCGACGATCGCCCTGGTGGCCGCGGTGCAGTCCTGCCCAGAGTTGATCAGCGACGCCGCGACGGCGCCCTGGATCGCGGCGTCGAGATCGGCGTCGTCGAACACCACGAACGGCGCCTTTCCGCCGAGTTCGAGCTGGGTGCGGTGGCCGTGCGCGGCCGCCGCGGTCATCACCTTGCGACCCACCGCGGTGGAGCCGGTGAACGTCACCAGGTCGACGTCGCGGTGCCCGGCCAGTGCCGTGCCGACGTCGGCTCCCGCGCCGGTGACGACGTTGAACACGCCGTCGGGCAGACCGGCCTCGCTGGCCAGGCGGGCCAGGGTCAGCGTGGTCAGCGGCGTGACCTCGGCAGGCTTGATCACCACCGAGCAGCCTGCGGCCAACGCGGGCAACACCTTCCAGACCGCCATCTGCAGGGGGTAGTTCCACGGCGTGATGGTCGCGACGACGCCGATCGCCTCGCGCCGGATGCTCGAAGTGTGATCGGCGGAGTACTCGGCGGTCGCCTTGCCCTCCAAGTGGCGGGCCGCGCCTGCGAAGAAGTCGATGTTGTCGATGCTGCCGGGGACGTCGAAATCTGTGGCCAGTCGTACCGGCTTGCCGGTCTGGCTGACCTCCTCGGCCACCAGTTCGTCGGCATGTTCGCCCGCCAGTTTGGCCAGCTTGGCCAGCACAGCCGACCGGTCTGCCGGCGTTGCGGTGGCCCATCCCGGCAATGCCGTGCGCGCCGCCGCAACGGCTGCGTCGACGTCGGCCGTGGTCGCAAGGGCGTACTCCGCGACGACACCGCCGTTCGCCGGGTTGACGATCTTGAAATCGTGGCCGGCGGTGGCCACTGCGCCGCCGTTGATCCAGCTGCTCGCTTTGGTCATGGCCCAAACGGTAGCGGACCCGGCCGAACCCTGGCTGCGCATTACTGCCGTACCGGTGGTCGCAGACGCGCGATTTCATCGAGATAGTTGCCTGATTCGACGGATTCCGTGCACAATCGTGGGCATGGTCAAGCCGGACGCAACGCCCGGCATTCAAGCCGTGTCGTTGCGAATCAACCACTCGCGCCCTGGTGCCGCGTTCCAACTCGATGAGCTCTCCAAGGCGATCGTCGAGAAGTTGCAGCAGGACGGGCGGCGGTCCTACGCGGGAATCGGAAAGGCCGTCGGCCTGTCCGAGGCTGCCGTGCGCCAGCGCGTCCAGCGCATGGTCGACGCGGGCGTCATGCAGATCGTTGCCGTCACCGATCCGATGCAGCTGGGCTTCGCGCGCCAGGCCATGATCGGCATCCGGTGCACCGGCGACACGACCATCGTGGCGGAGAAGCTTGCCGCCATCGAATCCGTCGACTACGTGGTGCTCACCGCGGGGTCCTTCGACGCCATCGTCGAGGTCGTCTGCGAGGACGACGGTGACCTACTCGACCTCCTCAACACCAAGATCCGCGCCGTCCCAGGGGTGATATCCACCGAAACCTTGGTTTACCTGAAACTTGTCAAACAGCAATACAATTGGGGTACGAGATGACAGCAGTAGACGTAGCGCAGACGACAACGACCGACCTGGCAGCCAAGGCCAAGCGCCACCTGTGGGGGCACTTCGCCCGGCATGGCGACAACATCAACCCGGCCATCATCACCCGCGGCGAGGGCGTGCACATCTGGGACAGCGACGGCAACAAGTTCATCGACGGCCTGTCCGGACTCTTCGTCGTGCAGGTCGGCCACGGTCGCGCCGAGTTGGCCGAGGCAGCCGCCAAACAGGCTGAGACCCTTGCCTTCTTCCCGCTGTGGAGCTTCGGCACACCGCCCGCCATCGAGCTGGCCGAGCGCATCGCCGGATATGCGCCTGGTGACCTGAACCGGGTCTTCTTCACCACCGGCGGCGGCGAAGCCGTCGAGAGCGCGTGGAAGCTCGCCAAGCAATACTTCAAGCTGACCGGCAAGCCGGGCAAGTACAAGGTGATCTCGCGGTCCATCGCCTACCACGGCACGCCGCAGGGTGCGCTTGCCATCACCGGCATCCCCGATTTCAAGGCGCCGTTCGATCCGCCGACCCCTGGCGGTTTCCGGGTGCCCAACACCAACTTCTACCGGGCTCCCGAGCAGTACAGCACCGACCCCAAGGCGTGGGGCCGCTACTGCGCCGACCGGATCGCCGAGGCCATCGAGTTCGAGGGTCCCGACACCGTGGCCGCGGTCTTCCTCGAGCCGGTACAGAACGCCGGCGGCTGCTTCCCGCCGCCGCCCGGGTACTTCGAGCGGGTCCGCGAGATCTGCGACGAGTACGACGTGCTGCTGGTCTCCGACGAAGTGATCTGCGCCTACGGCCGGATCGGTTCCATGTTCGCGTGCGACGACTTCGGCTACGTGCCGGACATCATCACGTGCGCGAAGGGTTTGACGTCGGGCTACTCGCCCATCGGCGCGATGATCGCCAGCGATCGGCTGTTCGAGCCGTTCAACGACGGCAAGACCGTCTTCGGGCACGGCTACACCTTCGGCGGGCACCCGGTGTCGTCGGCGGTCGCGTTGGCCAACCTCGACATCTTCGAGCGCGAGGGCATCAACGCTCACGTCAAGGAGATGGCACCCGTGTTCAGGGCCACCCTGGAGAAGCTGTACGACCTGCCAATCGTCGGCGACGTGCGCGGCGAAGGCTTCTTCTACGGCATCGAACTGGTCAAGGACAAGGCGACCAAGGAGACCTTCAACGACGAGGAATGCGAGCGGCTCCTGCGCGGCTACCTCACTCCCGCACTGTTCGAGGCAGGGTTGTACTGCAGGGCCGACGACCGTGGCGACCCAGTCGTCCAGCTGGCGCCGCCGCTGATCAGTGGTCAGAAGGAATTCGACGCGATCTACGACATCCTGCGCGGTGTGTTGAGCGAAGCCAGCCGACGCATGTAGCCACGGCGTTATGGTCGGCGGCGTGCCACCGAAGAGCAAGCCGCCGATCCATCCCGTCCGTTGGCAGCCGCCGCCCGTTGACCCGATCCCCGACCAGCCCGGTGGATCGGTCACGGTCGTCGCACTGCCCGGCGACGGCCCCGAGGACATCGTCGTCGATGCCGACGGTCGGCTCTGGACCGGTCTTGTCGACGGCCGCATCGTGCGGATGTCACCGGACGGCGGCGAGCCCACCGTCGTCGCCGACACCGGTGGCCGCCCGCTCGGCATGCACGTCGCCCGCGACGGTCGGGTACTCATCTGCGACAGCTACCGCGGGCTGCTGGCACTGAGCCCCGACAGCGGCGAGCTGACGACCCTCGTCGAGTCCGTCAATGGCCGGAAGTTGAAGTTCTGCTCCAACGTCACCGAAACATCCGACGGCACAATCTATTTCACCGAGTCGACGAGCGACTTCCACTTCGAACACTTCCTCGCACCGATCCTCGAGGCGCGCGGCACCGGAAGCTTGTTCCGCCTCGCGACCGATGGCACCGTCACCACGCTCGTCGACGGGTTGTACTTCGCCAACGGGGTGACGGTGACCGCCGACGGCTCTGCGCTGGTGTTCGCCGAGACGATGAAACGCAGTCTGTCCAAGTACTGGCTGGCGGGCCCGGCGGCCGGAACCGTGACGCCGCTCGCGGTGCACCTGCCCGGCATGCCCGACAACATCTCGACGGGGTCCGACGGCCGGATCTGGGTCGCGTTGGTGACACCGGCCAACCCCACCGCCGAGGGCCTGATGCCGCGGGCGCCGTGGATTCGAAAGCTGATCTGGCGACTCCCGGCGCAACTGCAGCCGAAGGTCAAACCCGAGATCTGGGTGGTGGGCTTCGACGCGGACAACGGCGCCGCGGTCGGCGGCATCCGGACGACGCATCCCGACTTCGGCGGCGTTACCGGTGTCGTCGAATCGGCTGGCCGAGTGTGGATGTCGACGATCGAGTTCCCCGCCGTCGCCTACTTCGAGCCGTAACGGTTACCGGCCCGACTCTTCGATCGCCGTCTTGACGATCGCGCGAGCCGACCAGCACATGACCTCCACGGCCGCGGTCTCGTCGAGATCGAGGGCATCACGCGCCACGATCAGGGCTTCACTTCCGCAGAGGAACATCAAGGCCCGCATCAAACGCAAGAGCGCAGCCGCGTCGAGGGTCGACTGCAGTGGCTGCAGCACGATCACCAGCGCGTCGCGGCGGGTGGTGCCGCGCACCGGCACGCGTTCGCCGGCCTCCAGTTCCTGCTGGGCGAACCATCGCTCTTGTACGGCGCGCACGGATTCCCGCCAGAGCGCCTCATCGGCGAACTGGAGGCGAGCGATCCGACGGATGACGATCTCGACCCGCTCTACGACGTCGTCGGGCAGGTCGGCGGTGAGCTCGTCGGCCGAGACCCTGCGGACCGCGACGTCGGCCCACAGCGAATGCGTGTTGGGAAAGTACCGGTAGGCGGTGGCAGGAGAGATGTTCGCCGCCTCGGCAATCTGGCCGATCGACGGCGACACCCCGCTACGCACGAGGTCGGCCGCGGCATCGAGTAGCGCCGCCCTGGTGCGCTGCTTCTGCTTGATCCGACCGTCGGTCAGGGAGACACGGTCCGGTGCGTCAGCCATCGCCCCACGATATCAGCCTCTCGTAATGAGACATTCAACTTGTCATGAGAATTACTTCTCATTAAGGTCGGTTTCGCCAGGACCCACTCGGCCGGGCGTGCCAATCAGAAGGAGCTGAAGTGACACCCGAAGAATTCGATGCGCTGTTCGACCGCCATGGCGCAGCCGAAGCCGCAAAGGACATTGACGCGGTGATGGCCACGCTCGCCGACGACGTGGAGCACGACGTCGTCGGAGACCCCGACGGAGTCCTGACCGATGCGGACGCCATCAAGAAGCGGTACCTCGCGCTCTTCGACACCTTCGCCGACGAAACCCTGACCCCGCTGCGCCGCTACTACGGCGCCGACTTCCTCGTCGACGAGTCGTTGTTCGAAGGCAAGATCGTCAACGACTTCCTTGGCCTGCCCGGGCAAGGCCGTCACATCACCTTCCGCTTGCTGCACATCCTCGAAACCCGCGACGGCCTTATCGGCCGGGAGAACGTCTGGCTGGATGCCGCCGCGATCGTCGCCCAACTCTCAAGCCCAGCAACATAATTCAGATTCCCTTCGCCTCATCCACCATCGGGGGGTTCCGATGCATCTCAAATTCAGAACCATTGCAAGGACGACGACGGCTGTCGTGGGGTCGGCCGTAGCGGCAGTGATGGTTTCGGCACAGGCCAAGGCGGCTCCGAAGCCGATTGGTCGCACGGTTGGTCGAGACGCTGGCGATGCCGCGACCTCATCCGTAGCAATAGTCACTCCAGTAACAGCGTGGCTACCAGAAAACAGGGGCTCGATCTCCTACCCTGCAGACACGATGGCTACCTTCGGATCCGCCCCGCGCCGGGCAGCGTGCCTGCTCGCGGCAGCCGCACTGCTGACCGCACCCGCCCTGGTCAGCACACCCGTCGCACACGCCGACGACGCCTGCCCGTACCGCGTCACGACGCCCCCGGCCGTCGACTCGTCGGAGGTCCCGACCGCGGGTGATCCGCCTGCCCCGCTACCGGTACCGGCCACCCCGCTCGGCGGCGATGCCCTGTCCAGCTGTGGCACCGTCACCGCGCCAGGCACGCCCCCGCTGCCCGGCGACGTGTCCGCCGAGGCGTGGCTCGTCGCCGACCTCGACACCGGCGAGGTCATCGCCGCCAAGGACCCGCACGGTAGGCACCGACCGGCCAGCATCATCAAGGTCCTGGTGGCCATGCAGGCGATCAAGGACCTGCCGATCCACAAGCAGGTGATCGGCACCGTTGACGATTCCAATGCCGAGGGCACCAGGGTTGGCGTCGACGAGGGTGGCGTGTACACCGTCGACGACCTGCTCCACGGCCTGCTCATGCACTCGGGCAACGACGCCGCGCACGCCTTGGCGGCCCAACTCGGCGGCATGGACGCCGCGACGGGCAAGATCAACGATCTGGCCGGCAAGCTCGGCGGCCGCGACACCCGGGCGGCCACGCCGTCGGGCCTTGACGGCCCCGGCATGAGCACCTCGGCCTACGACCTCGGACTGTTCTACCGCTACGCCTGGCAGAACGCCGTCTTCGCCGACATCGTCGCCACCCAGAAGTACGACTTCCCAGGGCATCCCGGCAACGCCGGCGAGGAGAACAACCCCGGCTACGAACTCGAGAACGACAACCAGCTGCTCTACAACTACCCCGGCGCCATGGGTGGAAAGACCGGCTACACCGATGACGCAGGCCAGACCTTCGTCGGCGCGGCCAACCACGACGGGCGCCGACTGGTCGTGATCATGCTGCACGGCACCCGCCTGCCGATCGCCCCGTGGGAGCAGGCCGCACACCTGCTCGACTACGGCTTCGCGACCGCGCCGGGTACCAAGGTCGGCGCGTTGATCGAGCCAGACCCCTCTCTTCGGGTGACGAAGGTCGATCCGGCAACCGACCCCGCAGCCGCCCAGAACGTCGCCGCCGAACTGCCTCCCGCCGACGCGACGCCGGTCAGGGTGGGCGTCGGCGTCGTTGGGGCAGTGGTGGTCTTCGCTCTGATCATGGCCGCGCGCTCGCTCAACCGCCGACCGCTGGGCTGAGGCGCCGCTTCAGCTCCAGCGGCTCAGCAGGTCCAGCGCGCCGTCGCGCAGACCCGTGACCAGCTCCGCCGCTCCCATCGACTGGCGCACCACGCCGACACCCTGACCGGCATTGACCGGTGTGCCGCGCAGTACCCGCTCGGGAATGGCTGCCGGCCAGCGGTATCCGGCGGCGACGTCGAACTCGCGGGTGAGCTCGGTGGCATCGCCTGCGGCGTCGAGCAGCTCGGCCCGCGCCGGCCCAGGTGTCAGCGCCTCCTGGCATGTCGAGAACACCGTGCCGAGCCACCCGGCGGACGCACCAGCCGCCAGCACTGCGGCCAGCCCCCTCGCCGAGGAGATGCCCCCGGCGGCCAGTACAGGAACGTCGACCGCGTCGAGGACCTCTGTCAGCAGCGGCAACGTACCCATGGCCGGCTCCCCATGCCCGCCGCCTTCCGCCCCGCGGGCGACCAGGACGTCCACCCCGGCATCGACCGCGCGCCGAGCCGCGCTCGGATCGGCGATCTGCGTCACCACCGTCACGCCGGCATCGTGTGCGCGCCGCACCCAACTCCAGTCGTCGCCAAAGCTCACCGACAGCAGGGCGGGACGCGCGGCCAACGCGACGTCGAACAGCTCGGGGTCATCCTCCATCACCCAGTGCACCAGGCCGATCCCGAACGGCAGGTCGAAGTCGCCGAGAACGGCCAGCTCGCGGCGCAACCCGTCCGCAGACGCCGAACTACCCATCCCGATCATGCCGAGACCGCCTGCGCGCGATACCGCCGCGGCCAGCCGGCCACCGGCGGCCCCGCCCATCGGCGCATTCACGATCGGCACGGCGATGCCCATCGCCTCCGACCACGTGGTGACCAACGGCACGACACGCCATGTTACTTCGTTGTCACAATGGATGACGCCAGCACATGGCACCGGACGAGGCAGCACCGTACCCGGCCAGCGACAAGACGGAGCTCCGGAGGTGTGCCATGGCTTGGTTGATCCTTGTCGTCTCGGGTGTTCTCGAAGCGATCTGGGCGACGGCCCTTTCCAAATCCGACGGTTTCACCCGTCTCGCGCCATCGGTGACGTTCGGCGTCGCCCTGGTGTTGTCGATGGCGGGGCTCGCCTTCGCAATGCGAAGTCTCCCGCCAGGAACCAGCTACGCGGTCTGGGTTGGCATCGGCGCGGTGCTCACCGTCGGCTACGCGATGCTGACCGGCGCCGAAGTGACGTCAGCGGTCAAGGTGCTGCTGATGCTCGGCATCGTCGCGTGCGTCACCGGGCTGAAGGTCGTCGGCCACTAACGGCGCCAGAAGCGCGAAACCCCCAGCGCGCCAAGGGCGCCGATCGCGATTCCGGCCAAAGCGCCGGATACTCCGATCCCCGCGTGCACCTGCACGCGGGGAGTGATCACCGCGGGGTCTGGCGGGCCGACCGGTGCGGCGGCGAGACTGTCCGCCGACGTCGCGGCCCATGCCGTCGAGAACAGGATCAGTCGCGCGGTGATGTAGGCGAAGACCATCAGGCCAAGCACCGGACCGAACGTGGCGCCCGCCGGTCCGTGAATCACCGACTGCAGGTAGATCGACGCCACCTGTTTGAAGATCTCGAAGGCGACGGCCGCCAGCAGCCCCGCACGCACCGAACTCCGGAAGCTGACCGACTCACGCGGCAACCGGGCGATGATCCAGGTGAACAGCAGCCACGACACCACCAATGACAACAGCCACGACGCCACCCGCAGCAGTCCACCGATGGCCGAGACATCATGTATGCCAACCCAACCCAAGACCCGGGTCATCACCGACTCGTTGCCAAGGGCGGTCAGCGCGATGGTCAGCGTCATCGCCACGAACGTCGACAGCAGGGCGATCAGATCCGACACCTTGGTCATCACGAAGTTGCCGGTCTCGCTGCGCTGCTCCCACATGGCGCTCAGCGCTTCGCGCAGGTTGGCCATCCAGCCAAGCCCGGCCCATGCGGCGGTGGCCAGGCCGATCACACCGACCGAGGTCCTGGACGCGATCGCCGAGTCCATCAGCTTGATCAATTGCGGGCCAAGGTCGCCGGAGAAGCTCGCCTTGATGTTTGCCTCGATGCCGTCGAGGAGATCCGGCCTGCTGGCCAGGACGAAACCGCCAGCCGCGAAACCGACCATCAGCAGCGGGAACAGCGCGAAGATCGTGAAGTAGGTGATGCCGGCTGCGTAGAAGTCGCCCTTGCTGTCCTGATAGCGCTCCTGCGCCCGCATGACGCGGTCCAACCAGGCGAATCTGGCTCGCAGTCGGTCCATGAAACCCGGTTTGGCCGGCTCGGTCACACCAGCCTCCTGAGCGCTATGGGCGTTTCGGAAGAAACCCTAACCGGTCATAGACCCGCTGCAACGTCGTGGCAGACACGTCACGAGCGCGCTGCGCCCCCGTCGCCAGCGCGGACTCCAATTCGGCCGGGTCGGCGAGCATCTCGTCCACCCGCGCCTTGATCGGCGTGACGAACTCCACCACGGCATCGGCGGTGTCGGCCTTCAGGTCGCCGTAACCGCGCCCGGCATAAGCCTCGACCAACTTGTCGACGTCGGTACCGGTTACGGCGGACTGGATGGTCAGCAGGTTGGACACGCCCGGCTTGGCCTGCGCGTCGAAGCGGATCTCGCGCTCGCTGTCGGTGACGGCCGAGCGGATCTTCTTGGCGGTCTTCTTCGGGTCGTCGAGCAGGCTGATCAGTCCCGCGTCGCTGGCGGCCGACTTGCTCATCTTCGCGCTCGGATCCTGCAGGTCGTAGATCTTGGCGGTGGCCTTCTGGATCATCGGCTCAGGCACGACGAACGTGTCGGGGAATCGCGCGTTGAACCGCTGCGCGACGTCGCGCGAGAGTTCCAGATGCTGGCGCTGATCCTCGCCGACCGGCACCACGTCGGTGTCGTAGAGCAGCACGTCCGCGGCCATCAGCACCGGGTAGGTGAACAGGCCGACGGTCGTCGCGTCCGCGCCCTCCTTCTGCGACTTGTCCTTGAACTGCGTCATCCGCGACGCCTGCCCAAATCCGGTGAAACAGCCAAGTACCCAAGCCAATTCGGCGTGCGTGGGCACGTGGCTCTGCACGAAGACCGTCGATCGGGCGGGGTCGATACCCAACGCAAGGTATTGCGCAGCGGTCACCAGGGTGCGCTTGCGCAGCAGCTCCGGATCCTGCGGAAGGGTGATCGCGTGCAGGTCGACGACGCAGAAGTACGCGTCATAGCCGTCCTGCAAGGCTACCCACTGACCGACCGCACCCAGCGCGTTGCCGAGGTGAAGGGAATCGGAGGTGGGTTGCGCGCCCGAGAAGACGACTCTTCGCGGCGCCGCTGTGGCGTTGGTGCTCATGATGACTTCAATACTTTCACGCCGGGCCAACTCCATATTCGACGGTCACGGGCGCGTGGTCGGACCAGCGCAATGCGTAGGCCTCGGGCCGCTCGACATAGGCGGCGAGCAGGCGCGGGGCCAGCGCAGCACTGGCGAGCTGGTAGTCGATCCGCCATCCGGCATCGTTGTCGAACGCCTTGCCCCGCCACGACCACCAGCTGTACGGGCCTGCCACGCCAGGATGAAGGACGCGGACCACGTCCACCCATCCGGTGGCCAGCAGGTCGGTCAGCCACCGACGCTCGCTCGGCAGGAAGCCCGACTTCTTCTGGTTGGCCTTCCACGCCTTGATGTCGGACTCGGTGTGGCCGATGTTCCAGTCGCCGCACACCACCGCGCCGCGTTTCCCCGACGAGTTCAGGACGGCCATCCGGCTCGCGATGGCCGCCATGAAGCGTTCCTTCTCCAGCTGCCGGTCGGTGTCGGCCTCGCCGGTAGGGAAGTACACGCTGGCGACGGTGAGATCGCCCGTGTCCACCTCGAGATAGCGTCCGTGCGAGGCGAATTCGTCGGCCTCGGGCCCGATCAGCGTCCGGGTGATCGGGTGTCTGCTCAGCACGGCGACGCCGTTGCGGCCCTTGATGTGCGGATCGGCCGACGCCAGGTGCCAGCCGTCGGCGAGCGCGGGTGTCAGCGCGTCGGCCAGTTGCTCGTCGTCGGCCCGGGTCTCCTGCAGGCATACGACGTCGGCCGTCGTCTCCTTCAGCCAGGCCAGAAGGCCGAGATTGTCGGTGGATCGCTGCCTGACTGCGGCGCGGATTCCGTTCACGTTGATGGTGCTGACGATCACCGGGCGACCCTAGCCGAGGGCGCCAAAGCGGCGGTGCAGCGACTGCTTCGAGACGCCGAGCAGACAGCCGATCTCGGCCCAGGAATATCCGGCGACGCGACCGGCCCGGATCGCCTCTGCGTAACGCTGTCGGGCGCGGTCGAGGTCGTCACGGGCGTCGGCGAGTTCACGACCACACGCCCCACTGGCGATCTCGACGAAGACGGGGTCGGGCCCATCGGGCACGGGCGGCCGCGGCTGCGCTTGCTCGATCTCTTCCAGCGCCTTGCGACGTAGCGCGGCGATCGTGGGATCGGAAACCCACCACGGTTCGGTCTCCTCCATGGGAAGTACCTCCGCTCTGCGCCGTCAACATTTGATGACGCCGCACGGAAGCATGTCTCCTCCCACCGACAAGACCTACGTCTGACCAAGCCCATTCTTGCGGTACCGGCGGTATCACCTTAGTGTCGGCCGCATGCCTGAACGCGATCCGATCCACGAAGGCTCGGGAGAACCGATCGTCCTGCTCCATCCGTTCCTGTGCTCGCAGAACGTATGGCGGACCGTCGCCGACCAGCTTGCCGACACCGGCCGCTTCGAGGTGTTCGCCCCGACCATGGCCGGCCACCACGGCGGTCCCCGGTCGGGCACCTGGCTGCTGGACATCAACACGCTCGTCGACCACGTGGAACGCCAGATGGACGAGCTCGGCTGGCAGACCGCTCACGTGGTCGGCAACTCGCTTGGCGGATGGGCGGCGTTCGAGCTGGAGCGCCGCGGGCGGGCCCGCAGCCTGACCGCGATCGCGCCGGCAGGCGGCTGGACCCGCTACTCGCCGACGAAGTTCGAGACGGTCGGCAAGTTCCTCCTCGGCGGCCCTGCGCTGCTACTCGCGCGCCTTCTCGGCCCACGGATCCTCGACCTGCCGTTCGCGCGCCGCCTGGCGACGCTGCCGATCAGCGGGCCCGCCGACGGGCCTAGCCAACCCGACCTGCTCGCCCTGATGGATGACGCGACGCACTGCCCGGCCTACTTCCAGCTGCTGGTCAGGACTCTGCTGCTGCCGGGGCTCGCCGAACTGGCCAACGCGTCGGCGCCTACCCAGCTGGTGCTCTGCGAGAAGGACCGGGTGTTCCCGTCGCCGCGAGGCAACCGGTACTTCACCACGAACCTGGCCCCTGGCTCGGAAGTGATCCGACTCGACGGAGTCGGTCACATCCCGATGCTGGAGGCGCCGGGCCGGGTGACCGAGCTGATCGCCGAGTTCGTCGATCAAAACACCGAACCGGGGCGGCTGGCGTCACCCGCAGGCTGAGTTAGCGCAGCGCCGTCTTGAGGTGGTCGGCGATCGTGGCGAGATACTCCTCGCTGGTCTCCCAGCCCTGTTCGGGCCCGATCAGGATGGCGAGGTCCTTGGTCATGTGGCCGCCCTCGACGGTCCCGATCACGACTTCCTCCAGCGTCTCGGCGAACTCGATCACCTCGGGGGTGTTGTCGAGCTTGCCGCGGTGCTCCAGCCCGCGGGTCCAGGCGAAGATCGACGCGATCGGATTCGTCGACGTCGCCTTGCCCGCCTGGTGCTGGCGGTAGTGCCGGGTCACGGTGCCGTGTGCGGCCTCCGCCTCGACCGTCTGACCGTCCGGTGTCATAAGCACCGAGGTCATCAGCCCCAGTGAGCCGTAACCCTGTGCGACGGTGTCGGATTGGACGTCGCCGTCGTAGTTCTTGCAGGCCCAGACGTAGCCGCCCTCCCATTTCAGGCAAGAGGCGACCATGTCGTCGATCAGCCGGTGCTCGTAGGTCAGGCCCTTGGCGTCGAACTCGGCCTTGAACTCCTCGTCGAAGATGCGCTGGAACTCGTCCTTGAACATGCCGTCGTAACCCTTGAGGATGGTGTTCTTCGTGGACAGGTAGACGGGGTAATTCTGTTGCAGCCCATACTTGAACGACGATCGGGCGAAGTCCTGGATGGACTTCTTGAAGTTGTACATGCCCATGATGACGCCGCCGCCATCGGGGATCTGGACGACGTCGTGCACCATCGGTTCGCTGCCGTCATCCGGGGTGAACGTCACCGTGAACGTGCCGGGCCTGTCGACCTTGGTGTTGAAGGCGCGGTACTGGTCGCCGAAGGCGTGCCTGCCGATGATGATCGGCTTGGTCCAGCCGGGCACCAATCGCGGCACGTTCTTGATCACGATCGGCGCGCGGAAGATGGTGCCGCCCAGAATGTTACGGATCGTTCCGTTGGGCGACAGCCACATCTGCTTGAGGCCGAACTCCTTCACGCGGGCCTCGTCGGGCGTGATGGTGGCGCACTTGACCCCCACGTGGTGCTTCTTGATGGCGTTCGCCGCGTCGACGGTGACCTGATCGTCGGTCTCGTCGCGGTACTCGATGCCGAGGTCGTAGTAATCCAGGTCGACGTCGAGGTGCGGGAGGATCAACGTCTCCTTGATCAGCTTCCAGATGATGCGAGTCATCTCGTCGCCGTCGAGTTCGACGACCGTTCCCTCGACCTTGATCTTGGACATGCGGGCTTGTCCTCCCTCTAGGCTCGAGCGGCCTCCAGCGCCTCGTTGAACGTCTTGCTCGGCCGCATCACCGCCGTGATCTTCTCCGCGTCCGGGTAGTAGTAACCACCGATGTCGACGGAATCGCCCTGCACCTCGTTGAGTTCGGCCACGATCGTGTCTTCATTCTCGGCAAGCGACTTGGCCAGCGGAGCGAAGTGTTCGGCCAGCTCCTTGTCCTCGGTCTGCGCGGCGAGCTCCAGCGCCCAGTACATGGCCAGGTAGAACTGGCTGCCCCGGTTGTCGATCTCACCGGTCTTGCGCGACGGGTTCTTGTTGTTGTCCAACAGCTTTCCCGTCGCCGCATCGAGCGTCTTGGCGAGTAGCTTGGCCCGCGGGTTGTCGGTCTTCTTGCCGAGATCCTCCAGGCTGACGGCCAACGCGAGGAATTCGCCGAGCGAGTCCCAGCGCAAGTGGTTCTCCTCAACCAGCTGGCTGACGTGCTTGGGCGCCGAGCCACCGGCACCGGTCTCGTACAACCCGCCGCCTGCCATCAGCGGCACGATGGACAGCATCTTGGCGCTGGTGCCCAGCTCCAGGATCGGGAACAGGTCAGTCAGGTAGTCGCGCAGGATGTTTCCGGTCGCGGCGATGGTGTCCTGCCCGCGCATGGCGCGCTCGATGGTGTGCCGCATGGCCCGTTCCTGCGACCTGATCGAGATGTCGAGACCCTCGGTGTCGTGGTCCTCGAGGTACGTGTTGACCTTCGTCCGCAATTCGTTCTCGTGCGGACGCCATACGTCGAGCCAGAACACCACCGGCATACCGGAGTCGCGGGCCCTGGTGACGGCCAGCTTCACCCAGTCGCGGATCGGGGCGTCCTTGACGACCGGCATGCGCCAGATGTCGCCCTCTTCTACGTTCTGCGTCAGCAGCACCTCGTCGGTGTCGTTGTCGACGATGTTGGCGACGCCGTCCTCGGGAATCTCGAATGTCTTGTCGTGGCTGCCGTACTCCTCGGCTTGCTGCGCCATCAGGCCCACGTTGGGGACGGTGCCCATCGTTGTCGGATCGAACTGGCCGTGCGTCTTACAGAAGTTGATGATCTCCTGGTAGATGCGGGAGAAGGTGGACTCGGGGTTGACGGCCTTGGTGTCCTTGGTCCGTCCGTCGGCGCCCCACATCTTGCCGCCGAGGCGGATCATCGCCGGCATCGACGCGTCCACGATGACGTCGCTTGGTGAGTGGAAGTTCGAGATGCCCTTGGCCGAGTCCACCATCGCCAGCTCGGGCCGGTGCTCGTGGCAGGCGTGCAGGTCGCGGATGATCTCCTCGTGTTGCGACGCGGGCAGCGACTCGATCTTGGCGTACAGATCGGAGAGCCCGTTGTTGACGTTGACGCCCAACTCGTCGAACAGCTTCTGGTGCTTGGCAAACGCGTCCTTGTAGAAGACCTTCACCGCGTGGCCGAAGACGATGGGGTGGCTGACCTTCATCATCGTCGCCTTGACGTGCAGCGAGAACATCACGCCGGTCTCGTACGCGTCCTGCATCTGCTCTTCGTAGAAGTCGCACAGCGCCTTCTTGCTCATGAACATGCTGTCGATGATGTCGCCGTCGTCCAACTTCACCTCGGGCTTGAGCACGATCGTCTCGCCGCTCTTGGTGATCAGCTCCATCCGGACGTTGCGGGCCTTGTCCAGCGTCAGCGACTTCTCGCCGTGGTAGAAGTCGCCGTGGTTCATGGTCGCCACGTGGGTGCGCGACGCCTGCGACCACGGGCTCATGCTGTGCGGGTGCTTCCTGGCGTATTCCTTGACCGCCTTGGGTGCGCGCCGGTCCGAGTTGCCTTCGCGGAGCACGGGATTCACCGCGCTGCCCAAGCAGGTGCCGTAGCGCTCCTTGAGCTTGCGCTCCTCGTCGGTCTTCGGTTCGCCGGGGTAGTCCGGCACGGCGTAGCCCTTGGCTTGCAGTTCCTTGATGGCGGCCAGCAGCTGCGGCACCGAGGCGCTGATGTTCGGCAGCTTGATGATGTTGGTCTCCGGCAACTGCGTCAGCTTGCCGAGGGCGGCCAAGTTGTCCGGCACGCGCTGCTCTTCGGTGAGGTAGTCGCCGAACTCCGCAAGGATGCGCGCGGCCACGGAGATGTCGCTGGTCTTGACGTCGATGCCGGCTGCGTCGGCAAAGGCGCGTATCACGGGCAGGAAGGCGTACGTCGCAAGCAACGGAGCCTCGTCGGTCAGGGTGTAGATGATGGTTGGCTGCTGGGCATTCATGGGCACTCTCCCGGCGTCACGGTGGGTCAGAATCGGGTCAAACTCCGCGTCGAAAACTCGATCGAAACGGGGCCATCGGTATCACGTCGGGTACGACGCTACGCGGTCCGATCATGCTCCGGTTGGGCAGCGTATGAACCCGCGCTGGCACGCCGACGAGGTGGTGAGATACCCTTTGAATCGGTCATGAGTGCCAGCGTCAAGCCCCGGCTCGCTGGCCGGCAACCCTCCAACCGCGGTGGGGTGCCCCGGGTGATTGACCAGGTTGAGTAGCCGACAGTCGGCTGCGAGGCAAGCGCGGGTCCGTTGGACGGGCCCCCCGAGAGACAGGGAAACCTGACGTGGAGGCTCATTTTGTGTCGTTGCACGTGACCCCGCTCCGTCGTTCGTCGACGGCGCAAGGGCGCTCTCGGTAACCATTCGATCCAGCAGGAGAAACATCGCATGACCAATCCCGAATCCGACCCGACGGCCAACTGGGCCTTCGAAACCAAGCAGGTGCACGCGGGCCAGACACCGGACATCGCCACGAACGCGCGGGCGCTGCCGATCTACCAGACCACGTCCTACACCTTCAACAGCACCGACCATGCCGCGGCGCTGTTCGGCCTCGCCGAGCCCGGCAACATCTACACCCGGATCATGAACCCGACCACCGACGTCGTCGAGCAGCGCATCGCGGCGCTCGAGGGCGGCGTCGCCGCGCTGTTCCTGGCCTCCGGGCAGGCCGCCGAGACCTTCTCGATCCTCAACCTCGCGGCCGTCGGCGACCACATCGTCTCCAGCCCGCGCTTGTACGGCGGCACCTACAACCTGTTCCACTATTCGCTGCCCAAGCTCGGGATCGAGGTCAGCTTCGTCGAGGACCCCGACGACCTGGATTCGTGGCGGGCAGCGGTGCGGCCGAACACCAAGGCGTTCTTCGCCGAGACGATCTCCAACCCGCAGATCGACATCCTCGACATCCCCGGCGTATCGGCGGTGGCCCACGAGAACGGCGTGCCCCTGATCGTCGACAACACGATCGCAACGCCGTACTTGATCCAGCCGATCGCCCTCGGCGCGGACATCGTCGTGCACTCGGCAACCAAGTACCTCGGCGGGCATGGTTCGGCGATCGCCGGCGTGATCGTCGACAGCGGCAAGTTCGACTGGACCAACGGCAAGTTCCCCGGCTTCACCGTCCCCGACCCGAGCTATCACGGCGTGGTGTACGCCGAACTCGGCCCGCCCGCCTTCGCGCTCAAGGCGCGAGTCCAGCTGCTGCGCGACTACGGCTCGGCCGCAGCGCCGTTCAACGCCTTCCTCATCGCCCAGGGATTAGAGACGCTGAGTCTGCGCGTTGAGCGTCATGTGGCCAATGCGCAACGCGTCGCCGAGTACCTGGCGGGCCACGACGGCGTCGTGTCGGTCAACTACGCAGGCCTGCCCACGTCCCCGTGGTACGAGCTGGGACGGAAGTTGGCGCCGAAGGGCACCGGCGCCGTGCTGGCGTTCGAGCTGGCTGGCGGCATCGCGGCGGGCAAGGCGTTCGTCGACGCACTCACCCTGCACAGCCACGTCGCCAACATCGGCGACGTGCGTTCGCTGGTGATCCACCCGGCCTCGACGACGCACGCGCAGCTGTCCCCCGCCGAGCAGCTCGCGACGGGCGTCACCCCCGGACTGGTCCGGCTGGCGGTCGGCATCGAGGGCATCGACGACATCCTCGCCGACCTCGAGCAGGGCTTCGCCGCGGCCAAGCCGTTCTCCGGGGTGCCGGAGAACGCGGTGTCGGCATGACGACGTTGGAAAGCCCTCCCGAGTTCGCCGCGCAGTTGCCCGCCGACGGCGAGCTGACCGTGGTGAACATCGGAGCGCTGACCCTGGAGAACGGCACCGTCCTCGACGACGTGTCCATCGCGGTGCAGCGGTGGGGTGAGCTGTCACCGAACCGCGACAACGTCGTGGTGGTGCTGCACGCGCTGACCGGCGACTCGCACATCACCGGGCCCGCAGGGCCGGACCACCCGACCCCTGGCTGGTGGGACGGCGTGGCAGGGTCGGGAGCGCCCATCGACACCGAGCGGTGGTGCGCGATCTCCACCAACGTGTTGGGCGGCTGCCGCGGCTCGACGGGTCCGAGCTCGCCAGCGCCGGACGGAAAGCCTTGGGGTTCAAGGTTTCCGGGGATCACCGTGCGTGATCAGGTCAATGCCGACATCGCCGCGCTTGCCGCGCTGGGCATCACGCAGGTCGCCGCTGTCGTCGGCGGATCGATGGGCGGCGCACGCGCACTGGAGTGGACCGTCGGCCGCCCCGACACGGTGCGGGCTGCCCTGGTGCTCGCGGTCGGCGCACGCGCAACCGCCGACCAGATCGGCACGCAGAGCTCGCAGGTGTCGGCGATCAAGTCCGATCCGAACTGGCAGGACGGCGACTACTACGGGACGGGTAGAGAGCCCTCCGTCGGGATGGAGATCGCCAGGCGGTTCGCGCACCTGACCTACCGCGGCGAGGCCGAACTCGACGACCGGTTCGGCAACGACGCCCAGGGCAACGAAGACCCGACCAATGGCGGCCGCTACGCGGTGCAGAGCTACCTCGAGCATCAGGGCGGCAAACTGGCGGCGCGGTTCGACCCGGGTACCTACGTCGCGTTGACGGATGCCTTGAGCAGCCACGACGTCGGCCGCGGGCGCGGTGGGTTTGCCGCGGCACTTGGCAGTTGCGGAGTGCCGGTGGTGGTCGGCGGCATCACCTCCGACCGGCTCTACCCGCTTAGACTGCAGGAAGAGCTGGCCGAGTTGCTTCCGGGCTGCACAGGGCTCAACGTGGTCGACTCGATCTACGGCCACGACGGGTTCCTGGTCGAGACCGACGCGGTCGGCGAGCTCATCCGGCAGACCTTGGAGCTAGCGTCACGGTGACTTCCGATCAGATCTGGCAGCAGCGTTCCCTGTCGTTCGGCCAGGAAGCCGCGGCGTACGAACGTGGCAGGCCGTCGTATCCTCCGGAAGCCATCGACTGGCTGCTGTCGTGCGGTGCGCGCGACGTGCTCGACCTCGGCGCAGGCACCGGCAAGCTGACCATCCGGCTCGTCGAACGCGGGCTGCACGTGGTGGCCGTCGATCCCATCCCCGAGATGCTCGAACTGCTCAGCGCGTCGTTGCCCGATACCCCTGCGCTGCTCGGCACGGCCGAAGAGATTCCGTTGCCGGACAACAGCGTCGACTCGGTATTGGTAGCACAGGCCTGGCATTGGTTCGATCTCGAGCGCGCGGTCAAGGAGGTGGCCAGGGTGCTTCGCCCCGGCGGCCGTCTCGGGCTGATATGGAACACCCGCGACGAACGCCTCGGCTGGGTCAAGGATCTCGGCCGCATCGTCGGCCACGAGAATGACCCGTTCAACCACGAAGTGACGCTGCCCGAGCCGTTCACCGGCATCGAACGCCAGCAGTTCGAGTGGACCAGTTACCTGACGCCACAGGCGCTCATCGACCTGGTCGCCTCGCGCAGCTACTGCATCACCTCACCGAACGAGGTGCGAAAGCGCACGCTGGCCGAGGTGCGCGAGCTGCTGGCCACGCATCCCGCATTGGTGAACACCACGGGCCTTGCGCTCCCGTACGTGACGGTGGGCATCAGGGCCACGCTGGCCTAGCGCTTGATGTAATCCCCGATGACGGCCGTACCTTGCCCGAGACGGGCACCTGGACCGGGCGCAGGAACGGCCGTGTCGGCGTTGAGTTCTCCTCCACATTCAGCGCATACCGTCACCGCAGCGGTCGGCTGTCCACACTCACTGTGCACGATCAACGCGGGCGGTCCGTGGCCGGCGGCCAGCCACTTGTCTCCCCACGCGATCAGCGTCGCAATCACCGGATACAGGTCGCGCCCCTTTGCCGTGAGCACGTACTCGTGGCGCACCGGCGCCGTCCGATACTGAGGGCGTTCGACGATGCCGTGACGCTCGAGGCTGTCCAATCGAGCGGCCAGCACGTTGGACGCGATGCCAAGATCGCGGCGGATGTCTTCGAACCGCGACATACCCACGAACAGGTCACGCAGGATCAGCGGCGTCCAGCGCTCACCCACCACGTCGACTGAGCGCGCGATCGAGCAGGCGATGTCGGCGAAGGATGGCTTCGGCACTCCTCAACCGTAGTCCATTGCTTTCTGCAATGGACGGTGGTTAAGTCACTTGCAAATCGCAATGGACGGAGTTCGATGACAAGAACGGAAACGATCGACGCAGTGGCCACCTTTCTAGCCGCCACCCTGGTCAACGACGTCGACGGGATGATCAGCGCACTTTCTCCCGATGCAGAACTCGTATCGCCCTTGTCCGGCCGGATGGTCTTTCGCGGGCACGACGACCTCCGCGCACTGCTCGCGGCTGTCTACGGCGGCCTGTCCGGCCTGCGATGGCGTGAGGTCATCGGCGACGGATCGACACGGGTTGCGGTGAGCGACGCCCGGATTGCGGGCGTCACGATCACCGACGCGATGGTGCTCGAACTCGACGATGACGGCCGGATCCGGCGCATCCGGCCACACCTCAAGCCGTGGCTGGCGATCACGCTGTTCGCAGCCGCGCTCGGACCGAAGCTCGTCCGCCATCCCGGCGCGATCCGCCGAGCGCTATCGGGCGCCTAGCCGAACCATCGCCCCAGCGCCGACCGCAGCCCGGCCAGGTCGGCCTCGTCGACGGAGTCCGCCGCCCAGGCCACGTAGCCGTCGGGCCGAATGAGCATGCCGCCGTACGGCTCTCCCGTCATGGCTCCGGTCACCAGATCGACGCGGTCGGCCCAGCCTGCGCCCGCCTGCGTGACTGCGCCTCCGGACAGGTCGAGCAGTACGGGTCGCGCGTCGCGCAGGAGTTCGGCGACGCGACGACCATCGTCCAGTTCGAGATCGGGCACCAGCAGACCGGACAGCGGGTGTCCGTCGCCGACCTCGTACCGTACGTCGGAGCCGGCGAGCAGGTGGGCCATGTGTGCCGCGACGGCCGGCTGCTTCAGCAGCTCACCGAAAAGCGTTCGCAGGCCGCCGACTTCGGGACCAGGCGTCATGAGTGCGGTCTGCGACAGAGACTGCATCATGACCCGCTCCCCCACCGGCCGACGCTCGGAATCATAGGTGTCGAGCAGCCCGTCGGGGGCCGACCCGTTCACCTGTGCTGCCAGCTTCCAGCCCAGGTTGACGGCGTCCTGCATGCCGAGATTCAGGCCAGGCCCACCCATCGCCGAGTGGACGTGCGCCGCGTCGCCGAGTAGCAGGACGTTGCCCGCCCGGTAGCGCTCGGCCTGCCTGCTGTTCTGCCCGGCGATCCGGCGCAACGCATGCGGGCCCGGCCCACGTGGCGCCTCCACCGGCACGTCCACGCCCAGCACGCGTTTCGCGCTCTCCCGTACTTCGTCGAGCGTCATCGGCGTCTCGTCCAGGCCCGGTTGGCGCCCGAATTCGATGGTGCCGAGCATCTGTCGGCCGGGCTGGAAGTTGGCAAAGATGAAGCCGCCGTTGTCGAGCCTGGTATGTCCGAACCGCAACGGGCCGAACCCGGGAACCGCGTAACCGCCGTCCTCGGTGCGCAATTCGTCGGGCATGTGGACGTGCGCGATCCTGGCGACGGTGTCCGACGTGCTGCCGGGGAAGTCGATGCCGACGGTCTTGCGGACCACGCTGCGGCCACCATCGGCGCCGACCAGATAGGTGGCGTCGATGTCGTAGCTGCGCTCGGGTGAGGTCACCGCGACGGTGACGCGACCCGGTGCCGAGTCGAGGCCGGTGAGCTCGTGACCCCACCGGACGTCGACGCCGAGATCTCGCGCACGCTTCTCCAGAAGCCTCACCAACCTGGGCTGCTGGATGAGTAGCGCACGCATCGGGTTGTCCTCGAGGCCAACGAGGTTGACCGACATGCCGGCGAACATCCATTCGTACATCGGCTCCGGCGGGCCGTCCGCACCGCTGAACGGTTGGTAGAGCCCGCGCATGTCCAGTTGCCGGATCACCTGTCCGACAAGCCCGTTGGCCTTCGGCTCGTCGCTGGGTGCGGGTAGCGCGTCGAGGACGACGGGCCGGACCCCTGCTAGCGCTAGCTCGCAGGCCAGCATCAAGCCGTTTGGTCCGGCTCCCGCGATGACGACGTCGTGATGATCAGTCATGGTTCTTCCTTCCAGTTCGGGTGGTCGGCACGGGCAGGCCTGCTGCGACGGCGGCGAAGCCCTGCCGGATCAACGTGGTGATGGGCACGGGTGGATCGGCCATCGCGTAGGCGTCCATCGCGGCCTCAGCGATTGCGCCCATCACCCCGGCCACCATGCGCGGGTACATGTCACGCTCCTGGTCGGTTCCGGTGCGCTCGGCGATCGCCTCCACCCAGTCGGCGAACAAGGTCTTGAACATCGCGAGTCGCGTTTCCGGCACCAGCACCACCGTGCGGATCACGGCGAGTTGCTTGCGGGTCGGCGCTACTTCCGCGACACCCTCGGCCGTCAACGGTTCGAGTACCGCCTCGGCAATGGCCGACCAGAGCTGCTCGTCGACGGGCCGCTCGCGAAACACCGCGAGGCTACGCTCCATCCGCTGCACCTGGCGGTAGGCCAGCGCCTCGTACTTGTTGCCGAAGTAGTTGTTGAACGTCCGCAGCGACACCCCCGCCAGCTCCGCGATGTCTTCGCGGGTGACGCCGTCGAGGCCGCGCTCGAAGGCCAGCTTCAGCGCGGCGTCACTGAGCGCCCGACGGGTGTCGACCTTCTTGCGTTCGCGAAGTCCGGTCATGCATCCACCATAGGCCGGATTTTTGCACAGTAGGCAAGATTGCCTAGTGGGCAATTTCCTGAGGGTCTCCCGGCCGCGGAGGGAAAGAGTTAGCTGGTGCCCAACGGGTCGATGGTCCATGCGATGTAGAGCATGGCGGCGCTGACCGTCGCGGTGGTGACGAAGTCGATGCCCCTGCTGCGCACGACGAGCAGCCCGGCGCGGTCCTCGGAGAGCGTCAGGCGCATGGCCGCCGCGACACCGACGCCGATCGCCATCACCAGTGCGCCGCGGCGCCAGTAGCCTGCGACCACCAGCCCGAACGCCGCGAGCAGAAACAGCCCCACCGTCAGGATCGGCCATTGGCCTGCGAACACCTTGCGAGCAAAATCCCTTGGTGTCACACCAGACCGGCAATTCTGCTCTTCGCGCAAGCGCTCATCGCCCTTCCTCGAGCTCGACCACGTTCGTCAGCAGGAACGCCCGCGTCAACGGCCCGACGCCACCAGGATTCGGTGACACGTACCCCGCAACGTCCCAGACATCCGGAGCCACGTCGCCGACCAGCTTGCCCGCTTCGTCGCGGCTCACCCCGACGTCCACCACCGCGGCGCCGGGCTTGACCATGTCCGCGGTCACGATGTGCGCAACCCCGGCGCCGGCGATGATGATGTCGGCCCGCCTGGTGAGAGCAGGCAGGTCGCGAGTCCCGGTGTGGCACAACGTCACCGTGGCGTTCTCTGAGCGGCGGGTCAGCAGCAGGCCCATCGGCCGCCCGACCGTGACACCGCGGCCGATCACCACGACGTGCGCGCCTGCGATCGGGACGTCGAACCGGCGCAGCAGGTGCACGATGCCGCGCGGCGTGCACGGCAGGGGTGCGGGCTCGTTGAGCACCAGCCTGCCGAGGTTCATCGGGTGCAGACCGTCGGCGTCCTTGGCCGGGTCGATGCGCTCCAGCGCGGCGTTCTCGTCGAGATGCTTCGGCACCGGCAACTGCACGATGTAGCCGGTGCAGTCCGGGTTGTCGTTGAGCTCGTCGATCGTCGCGTTGAGCGTGGCCTGGTCGATGTCGGCCGGCAGGTCGCGGCGGATCGAGTTGATCCCGACCTTCGCGCAGTCGGCGTGCTTGCCCCGGACGTAGGCCTGCGAACCCGGGTCGTCGCCGACCAAGACGGTACCCAGCCCGGGAGTTCGGCCCGCCGCGGTCAGCGCCGCGACCCGTTCCTTCAGATCGACGAAGATCTCGTCGCGCGTGGCCTTGCCGTCCAGAGTGATCGCTCCCACGGCAGCCATTGTGGCAGGCTCACCAAGATGAACACTCCGCCCAATGTGTTCACCCCGGCCAAGCTCGGCCCGGTGACGCTTCGCAACCGCATCATCAAGTCGGCCACCTTCGAGGCGTCGAGCCCGAACTCGCTGGTCACCGACGATCTGATCGAGTTCCATCGACTGCCTGCCGCGGGCGGGGTCGGCATGACCACCGTCGCCTACCTTGCGGTGACCCCCGGTGGCCGTACGCAGGGACCGGTGATCTGGTGGCGCCCCGAGGCCATCCCCGGACTACGCACCCTGACCGAAGCCATCCATGCGGAGGGCGCGGCCGTCAGCGCACAGATCGCGCATGCCGGACCCGTCGCCGATGCTCGGTCCAACCAGACAGAGGCGCTGGCCCCGATGACGAGCAAGCACGCAAGGGGTGCCACTCGCGACGACATCGCCGACGTCGTCGCGGCACACGCCACCGCGGCCCGCTTCGCGATCGACGCGGGGTTCGACGCCGTCGAGATCCACCTCGGACACGGCTACTTCGTCAGCTCCTTCCTGAGCCCGCTGATCAACAAGCGCGACGACGAGTTCGGTGGCTCCTTGCAGAACCGCGCGAAGGTGGCGCGCAGCGTGGTCGAAGCGGTGCGCCGCGCCGTCGACGACGCAGGAGCGGGCAAGATCGCGGTGACCGCCAAGCTCAACATGGCCGACGGGGTGGATGGCGGAATCACGGTCGAGGAGTCACTCCAGACGGCGAAATGGTTGCAGGACGACGGCTGCCTGGACGCGATCGAACTCACTGCGGGAAGTTCGTTGGTGAACCCGATGTACACGTTCCGCGGCGGCGCACCGGGCAAGGATGTGCCCGCCCTTGCCAAGGTCGTCCGCGAATACCCTTACTACGACGCCTATCTACTCGACGATGCCCGCCTGTTCCGTGCCGAGCTGACGATTCCGCTGATCCTTCTCGGCGGCATCACCAACCGCGAGACCATGGATCTGGCCATGGCCGAGGGATTCGAGTTCATCGCGATGGGCCGAGCCCTGCTCGCCGAACCCGATCTGTTGAACCGCATCGAGGCCGACGGCGACGCGCACACCGTGACGTCGGTCTGCACGCATACCAATGACTGCATGGTCACCATCTACAGCCACACCCACTGCGTGTTGACGGGTTCGCCGCGTTGATTTCCCGGGTCTACCGGCCCGACATCTGCGTCACGACTCCCACAGCGGGATTGCGGAAGTCCTTGAACTCCACCATCGCCTCGTCGCGCATGATCCGGATGCCCGACGTGAGCAGGAGCTTGCGCTCGGACACGGTGTAGACGACCTGTTCGGTATGCGCGCCGAAGCATCCGTTGGCCAGTGCCGTGGCGGGCAGCCTCATGATCGCCCGGTCGGATATGCGCACGCCCCGGTACTCGTAACCTCCGCGGCCGTCGGCGCAGATCGCGATCTCCGACAGCTTGGTACGCCCGATCAGGACGGCCGTCTGCTGCGGGTCGCAGCGCGCCGGGGAGTTCACGAAGCCGCGCGCATCGGCGTCGTCGAGAGGTTTGGCAGCGGCAGACGGCAAAGCGACGCCCGTAGCCACGACGGCGAACGCCGCGCATCCCGCGATCAGTACCGCAACCATCCCGCGCGACCCGGAGCAGCGACGTCGCGCCTGGGCGTTCATCCTCGCCATGTCGACTACGAGACCACGTATTGCCTGAACATCGATGGATCTCGGCCGTACCAGTACCGAATCGTTAGCCGCCTGAGATCAAGGCACGCACGCAATCCTCCACGATCCCGTCCGCCGCATCCGGGATCCTTTGCCCCGCAACGAGGTGCCGACGCACGACGGCGTAGGGCACGTCGACGAGCGCCGCGCTCAGCCGGTCGGGGTCGGCGTCCAGTTCGGCACGCAGTCGATTCACGGTGCGATGGAGGCGTTCGCGCCGCGCCGCGATCGATTCCGGCCACGCCGCGCGGTCCAGTGCGTCGGCCCCGGCGAGCAGCACCTGCGCTTCTACCGGGTGCTCACGGCACCACTGGACCGCGAACCTCGCGGCCGCAACGCACCGCTCCGTCGTGTGACCCGGCGAGGCGAGCGCGTCGGCGAAGCCGCCCTGGAACCGCTCCTCGGTGCGCATCCACAGCTCGCCGCACAACGCCGCCCGCGTCGGAAAGCGGTGGTAGACCGAGCCGCTCGGCGCGCCGACCGCTCTCGCGACCGCCGACATCGACACTGCGGCAGGCCCATCGCCCGCCAGCAGAGCGGCGGCGGCATCGAGCAGGTCATCGACGGAGTAGCGCGCTGGTCTGGCCACGAGGTAATAATAGAGAGGTATCTCTAAAAAGGAGGCCGCGACATGCCCACCGCCAACTCAATCGCCCATCGGTTCTACGACGCACTCGCCGGAATCGACCAGGGGGCCCTGACCACACTGCTGTCCGACGACTTCGAAGGCACCGTCAGCGCAGGCATGCCGCACGGGGTCGGCGGCGTGCACCACGGCCCCAACGACATGCTCGGCGTGTGGGGCACGATCAACGCGCTCTACGACATGCGCGTCGAACCCAGCGATTTCCTCGAGATCGACAACCACCGCGTCGTCGTCATCGGTCACTATCGCGGCCCCGCCCGCGACGGTAACTCCGCGGTCGATGCGGCGTTCGCCCACGTCATCAAGACCCGTGGCGACCGCATGACGGCCCTGCAGCAGATCACCGACACCGCACGCTGGGGTATCGCCACGGCGCAGTGATAGTCCCCGTCGCTCCGCTCGCCCCCGGTGAGCGCGCGGACCGCCGTTACGCACGGCGCCGGAACCGATAGAGTTGCGTCCGATGACGCGACCTTCCCCACCCGCGCTGACCGTTCGTTACGACGGGTCGTCTCGCACCTTTGCGGCAGGCAACGACGTTGTCGTCGGCCGTGACTTGCGTGCCGACGTCCGCATCGCCCACCCCCTGATCTCGCGCGCGCACGTGATCCTGCGCTTCGAGGGTGGTCGCTGGCTGGCTGTCGACAACGGCAGCCTCAACGGAATGTTCGTCAACGGCCACCGGGTTCCGGTGGTCGACATCACCGACGGACTCAACGTCGACATCGGCAATCCCGACGGTCCGCGGCTCACCTTCGAGGTGGGTCGTCACCAGGGTTCGGTCGGCACGCCACCACCGACCACCTCGGTGCCGATTGCGAACCGCGCGAGCAGTTCCTGGCCCACCCAGCCGCCGCCAGGCGCGCGGCCACCCACGCCGCCTTCGGGAGCGTCGTACTCGCAACCGGTGTACCCACCACCCCAGCAACCGCGCTATCCATCGGGCCCGACACCCGCCGCGCCGTCCTACCCCAGCAGCCCGCAGTCCTATACCGGTGCGCCGCAGGCATATCCGAGCGCCCCCCCGCAGAGCTACCCGACGCCAGCGCCGTCGCAGCAGACCGCTGGCTATTCGGCCGCCACCACCATGGGGCCGACGGCGCAGCCGCGCCAGAGCGAGGGCAACCTCGCGACCAGCATGCTCAAGATCCTGCGGCCCGGTAAGGCCGCGGATGCGCCTGCGGGGTCGGTGAAGATCGGCCGGGCCACCGACAACGACATCGTCATTCCCGACGTGCTGGCCTCACGCCATCACGCCACCTTGATTCCGAGTCCCAGCGGCACCGAGATCCGGGACAACCGCAGCATCAACGGCACGTTCGTCAACGGCGCGCGGGTTGACTCCGCGAAGCTGCGCGACGGCGACGTCGTCACCATCGGCAACGTCGACCTCGTCTTCGCCGGGGGCACGCTGGCCCGGCGCAGCGAAACCGAGGCGGCAACGCGCACCGGCGGCCTCGAGGTGCACGGCGTCACGTGGACCATCGAGGGCAACAAGACGCTGCTCGACAACATCTCGCTGACCGCGCGGCCAGGCACGTTGACGGCCGTCATCGGACCGTCGGGTGCAGGCAAGTCGACGTTCGCCCGACTGGTGGCCGGGTACACCCACCCGACCACCGGCACGGTCAGCTTCGAAGGCCACAACATCCACTCCGAATACGCTTCCCTGCGAAGCAGAATCGGCATGGTCCCGCAGGACGACGTGGTGCACGGCCAGCTGACCGTCAGGCAGGCCCTGATGTACGCCGCGGAACTGCGACTGCCGCCGGACACCACGAAGGACGACCGCGAGCAGGTCGTGATGCAGGTCCTCGAAGAGCTCGAGATGACCAAGCACCTCGAGACGCGGGTGGACAAGCTGTCCGGCGGGCAGCGCAAGCGCGCGTCGGTGGCACTCGAACTGCTGACCGGCCCGTCGCTGCTCATCCTCGACGAGCCGACGTCCGGCCTCGACCCCGCGCTGGACCGGCAGGTCATGACGATGCTACGGCAACTGGCCGACGCAGGCCGCGTGGTGCTGGTGGTCACGCATTCCCTGACCTACCTCGACGTCTGCGATCAGGTGCTGCTGCTGGCGCCGGGCGGCAAGACCGCGTTCTGCGGCCCACCGAGCCAGATCGGCCCGTCCATGGGGACGACGAACTGGGCCGACATCTTCAGCAGCGTCGCCGGTGATCCGGATGCGGCCAAGGCCCGCTATCTGGCGCAGACGGGACCGCCTCCGCCGGTACCGCCCGTCGAGGCGCCGACCGACCTCGGTGAGCCCGCCAAGACCAGCCTCCTACGGCAGTTCTCCACGATCGGGCGACGCCAGATCCGGTTGATCGTCTCCGACCGCGGCTACTTCATCTTCCTGGCGTTGCTGCCGTTCATCATGGGCGTGCTGTCACTGTCCGTGCCCGGCGCGACCGGCTTCGGTCCCCCTGACAAGCTCAGCGACGCGCCCAACCAGCCGGGGCAGGTGCTGGTGCTGATGAACGTCGGCGCCATCTTCATGGGCACGGCGTTGACCATCCGCGACCTCATCGGCGAGCGCGCGATCTTCCTCCGCGAACAGGCGGTCGGGTTGTCGACGAGTGCCTATCTGCTGGCCAAGGTCTGCATCTACTCGGTGTTCGCGATCCTGCAGTCCGGAATCGTCACGGCGATAACGATCATCGGCGTCGGTCCACCCAAGAACGGCGGATTGCTGTTCGGCTCTGGCGAATTGGCGGCATCGATAGAGCTGTTCATCGGCATGGCCGCCGCGACGGTCTGCGCGGCGACGGTCGGCTTCGCGCTGTCGGCGATGGCGAAGACCAGCGAGCAGATCATGCCGTTGCTCGTCATCGCGATCATGTCCCAGCTGGTGTTCTCGGGCGGCATGATCCCGGTGACGGGCCGGATCCCGCTCGACCAGATGTCGTTCGTCACGCCAGCCCGCTGGGGCTTCGCGGCGACGGCGTCGACGGTGGGACTCACGGACCTGGTGAAGCCACCGATCATGCCCGACGACTCCTTCTGGAAACACACGTCGGGCGCATGGTTCCTCGACATGGGGATGCTGGCCGCGCTGTCGATCTTCTACCTTTGCTTCGTGCGGTTCAAGATCCGCCTCAAGGCCGGCTAACGCCGTCGTTCTGCAGCACGGCGGTGGCCGAACGCATCGAACGGGCCGAGGCCGTGGCAACGGCGGCAACGCCGGATTGATCGGCAACGGGTAGCCCGTCAGCCGCCGTGGATGTCCAACCCGTGTGCAGCGGCGTAGGCGACGGCCTGGTCGATGTCGATCTTCGCGCCACGCACCTTCGCCGTCGTCCAGAACGTCGGGTCGACGCGCGCCCCGCGCAGATCGGCGTCGTCGAGGCGGGCGTCCTGCGCGCGAGCTCCGGTGAGATCCGCCCCGCGCAGCACTGCCTTGCGCAGATCGGCGCCGACGAGGCTGGCCTCCCGTAGCCGGCAATCCGACAGGTCGACCGTGCGAAGGTCACAGCCCCCCAACACGGCCAGCGTCAGGTCGACCTCAGTGAAGGTCACCGGACGGATCCGGCTTTCGGTGAACACCGATCCGAGCAAGGTGCAGTGTCGAAAAGTGCTGTGCATCAACGATGCCCGACGGAAGTCGCAATTGCGGAAGGCCGAGCCCACGTGCACGGACTCGGACAAGTTCACACCGGCGAACACACACTCGGTGAACACCACGCGTTCGGTGTGCAGCCGGCTGAGATCTTCATCGCGAAAGTCGTGACCTTCGAACTCTCGATCTGCCCACTGCTCGTCGGGGTCGGC
This sequence comes from Mycobacterium sp. AZCC_0083, assembly GCF_014202335.1. Classification (GTDB taxonomy): domain Bacteria; phylum Actinomycetota; class Actinomycetes; order Mycobacteriales; family Mycobacteriaceae; genus Mycobacterium. The sequence continues at coordinate 180,228 of NZ_JACHGP010000013.1, forward strand.
CACGGATCAGCCGGGCAGCGAGCTGAGGTTCATCAACGAGTACTCGGTGATGGCGATCAGTGCGGCTCGAGCCGAATGCCGGTCGCGCGCGTCGACGGTGACCACCGGGATGTGATCGGCCAGTGCCAGCGCCTTGCGCACCTCGTGCGGCGGATGCCTGCGCCCGTCGTCGAATTCGTTGATCGCGATGAGGAACGGCAGCTTCCGCGCCTCGAAGAAGTCGACCGCGGCGAAGCTGTCCTGCAGCCGGCGGACGTCGACAAGGATCACCGCGCCGATGGCACCGCGGACCAGGTCGTCCCACATGAACCAGAACCGCCGCTGACCGGGCGTGCCGAACAAGTAGAGCACCAAGTCTTCGGCGAGCGTGATGCGACCGAAGTCCATCGCCACCGTCGTGGTGTTCTTCTCCGGCGTCGCGGCAAGACCGTCGAGACCCTGCGAGGCATTGGTCACCAGGGCCTCGGTCCGCAGCGGCATGATCTCCGACACCGCGCCGACGAACGTCGTCTTGCCTGCGCCGAAGCCACCCGAGATGACGATCTTCGTGGAGGCCTTTTCTCGGCGCAGCGCGGGGCCGCCGGTGGAACCCGGGGGGCCCTCAGAGTGCCCGTAGGCCACGCAGCGTCCTTCCTATCAACTCACGTCGTTCGTCGGGAGTCGCCGACTCGCCGAGGGTGGTCTGCACACGCGCGTATCCCTGCGTCACCAGATCACCGATCAGCACCCGCGCCACACCAAGCGGCAACGATAGGCGAGCGGCGATTTCGGCGACCGACGGGCTGTCGACACCCAACCCGAGAATCTTGGCACGCACGTCGTTTCCGGGCCAGCGCGGCGCGGGCCCGAATTCCATTGTCCTGATCGGCGCCTCGAGTGGAAGGTCGACACGCGTACTGGTGCGACCGGACGTCAGCGTGTACGGCCGGACCAGGCTGGCCTCGACCCCCGGTTCAGCGGATTCCCACGCGTCTCGCACCTCGTCCATCGCAACTCACGAGTGCTGTGCGGTACGGCGGGACGCTTGGACGACGGTGCCCACTCGCTCGACCAGGATCGCCATCTCGTAGCCGATCTGGCCGATGTCGCAGGACCTGGTGGCCAGCGTCGCGAGGTTGGATCCGTCACCGACGCGCATGAGCAGCAGGTAGCCGTTCTCCATCTCGACGACGGACTGCATCACGTAGCCACCGTCGAAGAGTTGCGCGGCGCCGGTCGACAGGCTGGCAAGTCCCGACGCCACGGCGGCCAACTGATCGGCGCGCTCGGTCGGCATGTGCTCGCTCGCAGCGCGCAGCAGCCCGTCGGCGGACACCAGGATCGCGTGCGACACCCCTGCTACCTCGTTGGCGAACTTCGAGACCAACCAGTCGAGTGAGTCACGCTGGGTCGAACGGGTCATTCGTCGTCTGTTCCTCTGGTTTCTCTGGCGTGGGTGCGGCCTGCGTGCACGCCACCGAAATGGTTGCCGATGCTGGCGCGCACGGCCTCCGGATCTCGGGAAGGGCGTGCGTGCGCACCCGTGTCGAATCCCGAGTCGGCGGACTCCTCGACACCGTTGGCGCCGTTGGCGTCTCCGTTGCGATGCCTGCCATTGTGGTCGTCGTCCTGCACGTCGGCAGCGCCGGGCACCAGCCGGGCGCCGGGTTCCCGCATCGGAAGACCGTGCTCGGTGTGCTGCGACACCGGCGATTCCTCCGCCGCGGCAGCTGCCTCCCAGCCGTGGTCCCACACCGTCTTCCAGTCCAAGTCGGTGCTCTGAGCGAGCTGGTGCGGATCATCGATCAGCCACTCGGACAGCATCTTCTGGAAGATGGCGTCTTCGGTTCCCGAGGTCTGCGACGGCGCGGCCTGAACCGGTTCGGCCTGGACGGGCTCAACAGCCGGGGGCGGTGGAGGCGCTGGGGGCGGGTACATCCCGTTGGTCGGTGGGTTCGCAGCCTGCGCACGCGCCGCGAAGAAGGACGACGTGTTGGTGGGAGCCTGGCTGGGCCGCTCGACGGGTTCCACAGGCGGAGGGGGCGTAGCCGTCTGCGCGGGCATCGACTCCTCGGGCCACTCCTCCTCGTCGCCCCAGAGCGAAACGGGCTCCGGCGCCGGGGGCGGCAAGGGCACCGACGGGATGCCGGATATTCCACTCGCACCCGGGTTGCGTTGCGGCAGAAGCGAGATGGGAATGTCCGCGTGACCGTTGCGGTACTCGGCGGCTGGGGGTTCGTATTCGTAGCTCTGCTCTTCGACGTACTCGTCGTACTCTTGCTCGTACTCTTGGTCGACCGGCTGCTCGAACGCGATGGCGGCGTGGGAATCGGTGTGGGCGTCGGCGGAGTCGCCATAGTCCGTCGCCTCGACATAGTCCGGCGCGTCGACCGGCAGCGGCGCCGAACCCCGGAGCAGCAGTTCGGCCGGAATGAAGACACCAGCGGTGGTGCCCGAATTCGCCTCTCCCGCAATGGTGCTGCGCAACCGGACGACGAGACCGTGCTGCGCGGCCAGGCGACCGACCACGAAGAGGCCCATGTGGCGCGCGGTGTAGGGGTTGACCTCACCACCGGACTGCAGTCGCGTGTTGGCCACCCGCAGGTCGGGCTCCGTCATGCCGAGGCCGATGTCGCTGACCTCGACGACGAGACCGCCGTTGCCGGTGTGCACGGCCGACACCCGCACCTGCGAGATCGGCGGCGAGTAGCGCAACGCGTTGTCCATCAGTTCGGCGAGCAGATGGACCAGGTCGCCCGCGAGGACGCCGTGGATCTCGCTGTCGGGCGCGACGGCGGTGACCACGCGCGTGTAGTCCTCGACCTCGGAGGCGGCCGCGTTGATCACGGCGGCAACGGGAATCGGGGCGGCCTGCTCGCGCGGCACCCTCGAGCCGGCCAGCACCAGCAGGTTGGCGCCGTTGCGGCGCATGCGCGCGGCCAGATGATCGAGACGGAAGAGGCTCTCCAGCCGTTCGGGGTCCTGTTCGTCGCTCTCCAGACGGTCGATGAGCGTCAGCTGCTGGTCGACCAGCGAGCGGCTGCGCCGCGACAGCGTCTCGAACATGTCGCCCACCTGCAGCTGCAGCCTGGCCTGCTCACCGGCGAGCAGCACGGCCTGCTCGTGCAACTCGTCGACGGCATGCGCGACCTGCCCGACCTCCTCGGTGGTGTGCACGGGCAGAGGTTGCACGGGATCGGCAGGGCCACCCGCGCGGACCCGCTCCAACTCCTGAGCGAGATCTTGGTGGGCGACCTGCAGGGCGCTGTCGCGCAGCCTGCGCAGCGGTCGCACCAGGGTGCGCGCCACGAGCGTCACGATCAGCAGGGCGATCAGGATGGCCGCGCCGACGATCACCGAGTCGCGGATGGCCTCGTTGCGCTTGGCGGTGGCCTGGTCCTCGACACCCGTCGTGACGGACGTGATGGTCGAACGGATGACCTGGCCCGCGATCTCATTGGTGGCCTGCAACGACTGCGTCAGGTCGGGATTGTTGACCAGCACGACTGCCGGGTCGGACAGCATGGCCATCCGCTTGACCATCTCGGCCTGCAGCTTCTGGGCATCGGCAGAGCCGACCCCGAGCACCTGGCTCATCCCGAACAGCGTCGACGGCTCGGTGCCCGCCAGGGTGATCATCGAGGTGCGCAGCTCCGGCTCGGGGATCTCGCCACCGAGGTTCACCAACAGCTGCTGCATCATCATCTGCCCGCGCGCACCGATCGCGCGGGACAGGCCAAGCGTCTCGCCCCGGATCGTCTCGTCGTCGACGCGCACCGATCCGTTGATGACGTCCTCGGCGGTGAGCAGGATCGGCGCGTAGGTGGTGACCCTGTCACGCAGTCCGATGCCGTTGGCCGTCACCTTGTCCAGAAGTGCCTGCCCGCCCTGCAGCAGTGCGGTGACGCCCTTGCCGACGTCGGGCACGACGGCGGTGTCGCGCAGCCGGGTCTGCAGGGTCTGCTTGCTGGCATCGAAGGCGCTGAGCGCGGTCTGGGCGTCGCCGCCGGTGGAATTCGCCAGCAGCGCGGCGTCGAGGGTGGCCATGTAGTCCTCGATCGCCGGGACCATCTCGGCGCGGTCGGCAGCAAGGCGAAGGTCGGCGGCACCGGTCCAACCCGAGTAAACCCGCAACCCACCGAATGTGCCCGCCAAAAGCAGCGGCACCAGAACGATCGCAAACACTTTCCATCGAACCGGCCAATTGCTCACCGACCATCGCGATGGCCGCTTCACCGGTGCTGGCACATTGCTCCTGAATTCGACAGCAGCGGCCTGCGGTTGCTGCTCGAACGCCGTCATTGCGGCGCGACCCTACTACCGGCCGCTGGTCGGCATTTCAATCGCGCACAGGTCATAAGGTTCCTACTGCTCTTTGCCCAAAACGTGGGCAGGCGTGGTCCGCCCGGCAATTGGTCGAGTATGACAGCGATTAGCACCCGTTTCCACAATTCTTACTGAACAGACAGAGTTCGTGACCGAGGTGTTGCCAAGTTGTGTGCTATGCGAGCAAATGCCCAACGCCGCCTTTGATTACCCCTGCTCGGGCCGGTCTTCCCGGGCGAGTGCCAGCGGTACATTCCGGGCATGAGGCTAACGGGCAGAAGCGACGATGAGCTACTGACGGAGGCGTGGGCCTACCTGACCGCAGAGGAACTGCTCGACCTCTTTGAGTCGCTGACCTATTACTTCGCGGGCGACCAAGACGACCCCGGTTGGCACTGCCACGTCGGCGTCCCAGACGGTCCCGAGTTGACCATCGCGATCGATAATTGATCATGAAAGGCACCGCGCCGTGTTCAAGCTGATGTTCTTCTCACCGCGCATCGCGCCGAACACCGGCAATGCGATCCGGACGGCGGCGGCGACGGGATGTGAATTGCATCTCGTCGAACCGCTTGGATTCGATCTGTCCGAACCGAAGCTGAGGCGCGCCGGCTTGGACTACCACGATCTGGCGTCGGTGACCGTGCACGCCGACCTGCCGAGCGCATGGGCGGCCCTGTCCCCCGCCCGGGTGATCGCGTTCACCGCACACGCCGAGTCGTCCTACGCCGACGTGGACTACCAGCCGGGAGACGTGTTGATGTTCGGGCCCGAACCCACCGGCCTTGACGCCGCGACGCTGGCCGATCCGCACGTCACCACGCGGGTGCGCATCCCGATGCTGGAGGGCAGGCGGTCCTTGAATCTGGCCAACGCCGCGGCGATCGCGGTGTACGAGGCGTGGCGCCAGCAAGGTTTTTCCGGCGCGGTCTAGCCGGTCAATCCGTCTGCGCCAGAACGTCGTCCAGCCAATCGAAGATCACTTGGTGTGCACGTCCCATCGCGCCCATGTGGCAGTGCTCGCCGGCACCCTCGGATTCACGCAGGGTGACCAGGGTGGTCTTGGAGTTCACCATCGCCTCCGCGGCCCGCGCCGGTTCGCCCTTGAAGAACTGGTCGTTCTCCGCGTCGAGCACCAGGGCCGGGGCGGTGATGCGGTCGGCGATCCCGGCAAGCGTGTAGAGGTGAAACTTCCTGGCGAGGTCGGCGGTTGATTCGGCGCCCATCACCCACATGCCGTTACGCAGTGCCCAGCGGACCTGGGTGTTGACCGACATCAGCAGCGAAAGCACGGGGATGGCGGCATCGTCGTTGCCCTCGGCGATCCACTGGGTGACGAAGGGCGGCATCGCACCGGCCACGGCGGTCTGGAAGTCGTAGACGCCGTCATCGAGGATCAGCGCGGCGATCCGGTCGTCGAACGCGGCGGCGCGGGCCACCAGGTAACCGCCAAGGCTGTAGCCGAAGAGCGCGATCCGTCCGGGGTCGATCTCGGGGTGGGTAAGCGCGAAGTCGATCACCGGCGTGACGACGGCTTCCCAGTCGGGCCGGAAGACCAGGCGCTGTTCGCGCAGCGCGCCGCCCTGCCCCGGACCATCGAAGGCCAGCACGTTGTAGCCGCGGACCAGCGCGGCGGCCGCGATCGCGAAGTAGGACTCCTCGAGGGTCGAGTCGTAACCGCTGTTGTAGATCACGGTCGGCCTGGCCGCTCCGCCATCGACCAGGTACAGGTAGCCGGGCAGCGTGGTGTCCTGGTACGGGATCGCGATCTCGACGGTGGTGAAGTCGAACAGCCGGATCGCGGTCAGGAACGTGTCGTGTGACCGGTGCGAGAGTTCTGCCACCTCGGGGTCGTTGAACGGGTCGTCGCGACGGTAGAACTCCGCGGTACGGTAGTAGTTCGAGGCGCGCAACAACGCCTCGCGGGCGCTCACTTCGTGCCCGGCTTGCAGCGATGCGCGTCCCAGCGCCTCGGCCCGTTGGGCGATCGCCTTCCACTCCCGATGCCAGGCGGCTTCGTCGCCATCGGGGATTGCGCGGGCTGCGACGAGCACTTCGCCAAGGTCGGCGCCGCCATAGTTGGCGAACCCCGCCGCGCGCAGAGCCTCGAACGAGAACGACTCATCGTCGAACAGGAATTTCATGGCTCTCCTCCTAAGCGAAACGGAACTGCATCGTCTCGGCAAGTATGGAACAGAAATAAACGGAACGCAACCGTTCCGTCTTGTTAGGCTGGCCCGCATGACGACCACGCCGGAACCTCGCCGCCGGACCTCCGGTGGCCCTGTCTTGCAGGACGACGTGACCGCGGCCATCGAAGGGGCGTTCTTCGCCGAACTCGCCGAGGTCGGCTACGGCAGGCTATCGATCGACGCGGTCGCGAAGCGGGCGGCGGTGGGCAAGGCCGCGGTTTACCGGCGCTGGCGGTCGAAGCTGGACATGACGATGGCGCTGGTCTCGAAGACGGCGGTGGCCGCCATCGACGTCCCCGACACCGGCACCCTGCGTGGCGACATCCGTCAGTACCTGCGCAACGGCCGTGATGCACTGACGCACCCCCTGGCTCGTCGCATCGTGCCGGACCTGCTCGCCGAGGCGATCCGGAATCCCGAGCTGGCCGACCTTCTCGGCGAAACCGTGCGCGAGCCGCGACGACTCAAGGCCGTCGAGCTCTTCGAGCGTGCGGTCCAGCGGGGCGAGCTGCCCGCAGGAACCAACTTGGAGCTGTCGATGGACGTGCTCGCGGGTCCGCTGTACTGGCGGCTCGCGGTGATGGGACTCCCCGTCGACGACGACTACTGCGACCAGTTGGCCGACCGTGTCATCGCCGCCATCGCGGGCGGTTAGATCGCCATCCGCTGGTTGACGGTCCCCTGCCACGCATCGACGGCATCCTGCAGCGGCATGCCGAGCGCGTTGCAGAGTCCGATGACCGTGCCGAAGCTCGGGCTGGGGATTCTTCCGACCTCGATCTTGCGCAGCGTCTCGGGCGAGATACCGGCGTGACGCGCGATCGTCTCGGGGTCGCGACCGGCTCGGGCCGCCCTGATCAGCGCGCCGAGCCGTTCCCCGGCTCTCACCTGCTCCGGGCTCAGCGGTAAGCGCACCATGCAGGTCAGCATAGCCGGTATTCATATACCGGAGCTGGTACCGTCGTACGGTATAGAAATACCGATCGACGAAGGAGGCCGGACGTGATCGAACTCAAGACTGCCGACGAGATCGACAAGATGGCAGTGACGGGTGAGTTCGTCGCGCAGACGCTGAAGACGCTGTCGGCTGAGGCTCAGCCCGGCGTCAACCTGATGGCACTGGAGCACCACGCCCGGGAGCTGGTTTCCGAGCGGGGTGCGGAGTCCTGCTACTGGGATTACGCGCCGTCATTCGGTCGCGGTCCATTCCGGAACGTCATCTGCCTGTCGGTGAACGACGCTGTGCTGCACGGGATGCCACGCGACTACGTGCTGCGCGATGGCGACGTGTTGAGCCTGGACTTCGCGGTGTCGATCGACGGCTGGGTGGCCGATTCCGCGGTCACGGTCATCGTCGGCGACGGCGCCGACCCCGCCGACAAGGAACTCGTCGAGTCAACGCGACGTGCGCTTGACGCGGGTATCGCCGCGGCCGTGCCGGGGGGTCGACTCGGTGACGTCTCTGCTGCCATCGGCGACGTCGCCGCCGAAGCCGGCTATCGGGTCAACGCCGAATTCGGTGGCCATGGACTGGGCCGGACCATGCACGAGGATCCGCACGTCTCCAATCGCGGACGACGCGGGCGCGGATTGCTGCTGCGCGCCGGGATGACCCTCGCACTCGAACCGTGGTGGGCGCGCGGCAGCGATCGCCTGACCATCAACGGGGACGGGTGGACCCTGCGCTCGGCGGACGGGTCGAACACGGCGCACTCCGAGCACACCATCGCGATCACCGAGCGAGGCCCTCGCATCCTCACCCAGGGCTAAGAGCTCACCAGGTGTTCCAGTGGGTGAGCTGCTCGGCGGGCAGCCGTTTGGCGGGCCGGAAGTCGGTGCCCCTCGTGTAGGCGATCGGGAACAGCCCGCCCTGGGAGTACTTGTCGAACGGGATGCCGAGGATCTCGGCGGCCTGCTTCTCTCCATCGCCGATCAGGTGCAGCGTCGTCCATGCCGACCCGAGGCCGCGGGAACGCAACGCCAACATGAAGCTCCACGCCGCGGGAAGCAGCGACCCCCAGAAGGCGGCGCTCCTACCCGCGGGCGCACCGTCCGGCCTGCCCTCGAGACACGGAATCAGCATGACCGGAACCTCGTGCAGGTGTTCGTTGAGGTACTTCGCGGAGCCCATCACCAACGGCGTGCGCTCGTCGCGGCTGTCGCCGTACGTCGGCTTCTCCGCGTCCAGGTAGGGCGTTGCCGCGGTGCGGTAGATGTCGGCCAACGCCCTCTTCTTCTCCGGCTCGTCGACGAACACGAACTGCCAACCTTGGGCGTTGGATCCGGTGGGGGCCTGCAACGCGAGTTCGAGACACTCCAGCAGCACCTCGCGCGGCACCGGCTTGTCGAAGTCGAGACGCTTGCGGACCGAGCGGGTCGTGGTCAGGAGTTCGTCGACGGTGAGGTTGAGAGTCATAGCCGGAGACTACATTCGGAATCATGAGCGCTGATCTGACGCCCGAAGTCATCGACCGACTGACCAACGACCAGTACGGCTGGCTCACCACCGTCGCGAAGTCGGGCCAGCCCGTGCCGAAGCTCATCTGGTTCCAGTTCGACGGAGCCGCCGTGTTCATCTACACGATGCCCGGCGCGGCGAAGGTCGCCCACGTTCAGCGCCACCCCCGGGTCAGCCTCAACCTCGATTCCGACGGCAACGGCAGCGGCATCGTCGTGATCGGCGGCGAGGCCACCATCGACGCCACCGACGTCGACTGTCGTACCGACGAACCGTACTGGGCCAAGTACGCGGAGGCCGCCGCCAAGTTCGAACTGAGCGAAGCGATGGCGGACTACGGCACGCGGATCAAGATCACCATCGACAAGGTGTGGACCACGCCGACCGACTGACCCCCTCCCCCGCGAGCGCGCGTGTTTGCATGCCGACACGCCGCATTTCGCCAGCATTTTGCGCGCGCTCGTGCTCGACTGCTACCGATGGCGATACGACTCGTCTTGGCAGCGGGGCTGTTGGTCCTCGCCGCCTGCGGAAGCGAGCAAGTGGCTCCCGATCAGTCGCCGCCAGAGTCGATGGCCACCGCGACGACCGAGCCTGCGCCGACGTCACGGAACATCGTCACCGAAGGCGTCATCGACAAGCGCGTCGGCCAGGCGGGTGGCCTCGGCTGCGGCGAAGGTCCCGATGCGGTCTGCGACGTGGTGTTCACGGTGACGGCGCTGGAACAGGACCCGAAGTGCCCTGGCGTGTCCGTCCCTGCAGGAATGCGGTTGTTGCGCATCGAGGTTGACGCCGAAGCAGCTGTCGCCTTTCAGTTCGAACAGCCGCCGACCGCGCTGCTGCTGGCGCACTGGGACGTCGAGACGGACGACGGCGCACGCCACCCCCTTCGGATGGTCGATGCCTGCAGTCCGGATGCCGGAGTGTTCGCCGAAACGCTGGCTGCCGGTGCGCATCCCCGCGACAGCGTGGTGGTCGAGGCGCCGAAGCGCGCCACCTTCCTCTGGCTGCAGTATCTCCAGATGACATGGCGGTGGTCGGTGCGTGCGCCGGTGTGAGGGGCTTCGCTCACTGGAAGTCCCTCGACTTGGACGCCACCCGCATGTCGAGCTTGCTCATCCGGTCGGCGATCACGGTGACGGCACCGCTGGCGTTCTGTACGATGCCGCGGATCACCAAACCCGACGCCGTCTGCGCCAGCTTGCGATGCCTGCCCCAAACCCCACGCGAACACAGCACGTTGACCATCCCGGTCTCGTCCTCCAAGTTCATGAACGTCACGCCTTGGGCCGTAGCCGGCCGCTGTCGATGCGTCACCGCGCCGGCAACCAGCACCCGGGTGCCGTCCGGCACCGACAGCAACCGGTTGGCAGGCACGACGCCGATCTCGTCGAGGCGCTCGCGGAGGAACTGGATGGGGTGACTGTCCGGCGAGACGCCGGTGGCCCATACGTCGGCGGCGGCCAACTCGAGGTGGGTCATACCTGGCAGGGACGGGACGTGCGAGGACGACCCGACACCGGGCAAGCGGTCGGGGCGCTCGGATGCCGCTGCGCCTGCCGCCCACAACCCCTCGCGTCTGGAGATCCCGAAGCAGCCCAACGCACCCGCGGTGGCCAATGCCTCGGTCTGAGGCACAGAGAGCTGAACCCGGCCCGCCAGGTCGACCAGAGACGTGAACGCGCCGTTGGTGTTTCGGTCCTCGACGATCAGCTCGGCCAACTCGTCACCGATGTGCCGGACGGCACCAAGACCCAGCCTGACGGCGTTGCCCGCGTCCTCCAACGTGGCGTGCGCCAGGCTGGCGTTCGCGTCGGGCCCATGCACGACGACGCCGTGCCTGCGGGCATCGGCGACCAGTGACTGCGGCGAGTAGAAGCCCATCGGCTGCGCGCGCAACAACGCCGCGCAGAACACCGCGGGATGGTGCAGCTTGAACCACGACGAGTAGAACACCAGCGAGGCGAACGACAACGAATGACTCTCGGGGAAGCCGAAGTTGGCGAAGGCCTCCAGCTTGTCGTAGATCCGGTCGGCCACCTCGCCGGTGATGCCGTGCCGGTTGTGCATGCCGGCGTAGAACCGGTCCCGTAGCCCTCGCATCTTCTCGGTGGACCGCTTGGACCCCATGGCACGGCGCAACTGGTCGGCCTCGGCAGCCGAGAAGCCGGCACAGTCCACCGCCAACTGCATCAGCTGCTCCTGAAAGAGCGGAACTCCCAACGTCTTCCGCAGTGCCTGTTCCATCGACGGGTGGTCATAGGTCACCGGCTCCAGACCGTTGCGCCTGTTGATGTAGGGGTGCACCGAGTTGCCCTGGATCGGCCCCGGCCGGATCAGGGCGACCTCGACCACCAGGTCGTAGAACACCCGCGGCTTGAGCCTTGGCAGCGTGGCCATCTGCGCGCGCGACTCCACCTGGAACACCCCGACCGAGTCGGCGCGCTGCAGCATCTCGTACACCGCGGGCTCGGAGAGATCCAGCTTGGCCAGGTCGACTTCGATGCCCTTGTGCTCGGCGATCAAGTCGATGGCGTAGTGCAGCGCCGAGAGCATGCCAAGCCCGAGCATGTCGAACTTCACCAATCCTATTGCCGCACAATCGTCCTTGTCCCACTGCAACACGCTGCGGTTCTCCATGCGGGCCCACTCCACCGGGCACACGTCGGCGATGGGCCGGTCGCAGATCACCATGCCGCCGGAGTGGATGCCCATGTGCCTTGGCAGGTTCTTGATCTGCAACGCGAGATCGATCACCTGTTCGGGGATGTCCTCGACGTCGGGCGAGTCCGCCAGCCCGTTCCATCTGCTGATCTGCTTGCTCCAGGCGTCCTGCTGGCCTTGCGAGAAGCCGAGCGCGCGGGCCATGTCACGCACGGCGCTGCGGCCCCGGTAGGTGATGACGTTGGCGACCTGCGCGGCGTAGTCGCGGCCGTAGCGTTCGTAGACGTACTGAATCGCCTTCTCCCGCAAGTCCGATTCGATGTCGATGTCGATGTCTGGTGGACCGTCGCGCGCCGGGGAGAGGAACCTTTCGAACAACAACTCGTTGGCAATCGGATCGACGTGCGTGACACCCAACGCGTAGCAGACCGCCGAGTTGGCCGCCGATCCCCTGCCCTGAGCCAGGATGCCGTTGTCCCTGCAGAACCGGGTGATGTCGTGCACCACCAGGAAGTAGCCGGGGAAGTTCAGTTGGGTGATGACCTTCAGCTCGTGCTCGATCTGCTGGTAGGCACGCGGGGATCGCTCCGGCGGTCCGTACCGGTTGTGGGCCCCGGTCATCACCAGGTGCCGCAGCCAGCTGTCCTCGTCGTGCCCGTCGGGCACGTCGAACGGCGGCAGCTGCGGCGCGATGAGCGCCAGCCCGAATGCGCACTGCTCGCCGAGCTCGGCTGCGGCCGTCACCACCTCGGGGCAGTGCGCGAACAGCCGTGCCATCTCCTCCCCCGACCGCAGGTGCGCGCCACCCAGCGGCGCCAGCCAGCCGGCCGCGTCGTCCATCGAGTTGCGTGCCCGGATCGCCCCCATCGCCATCGCCAGCCGGCCGCGGCCGGGTTCGGCGAAATGTGCTGCAGTGCTTGCCACCACGCCAACACCGAAGCGCGGGGCCAGCGCGGCAAGGACGGCGTTGCGCTCGTCGTCGAGCGGATGACCGTGCCTGGTCAGCTCGATGCTGACCCGGTCGGCGCCGAAGCGGTCCACCAGATCGGCGAGCGCCGACTCGGCCGCATCCGGACCGCCGGTCGAGAGTGCTTGGCGCACATGGCCCTTGCGGCAGCCGGTGAGGACGTGCCAGTGCCCGCCCGCGGCCTCGGTCAGCTCGTCGAAGTCGTAGCGCGGCTTGCCCTTCTCGCCGCCGGCCAGGTGCGCCCTGGTCAGCTGCCGCGATAGCCGTCGATACCCCTCAGGCCCGCGGGCCAGGACCAGCAGATGTGGACCGGGTGGGTCGGGCTCCTCGGTGCGGGCGACGTTCCCGAGCGAGAGCTCCGCGCCGAACACCGTGGCCACGTCCAGCTCCTTGGCGGCCTCGGCGAACCGCACCACCCCGTACAGGCCGTCGTGGTCGGTCAGCGCGATGGCACGCAGGTCCAGCCGGGCGGCCTCCTCGACCAGCTCCTCGGGCGTGCTGGCCCCGTCGAGGAAGCTGTACGCCGAGTGGGCGTGCAGCTCGGCGTACGGCGTAGACGTGTGAGCCTTGCCCGTCCGGTTCTTTTCCGGCGGCTCGTAGCTCCCCCGCTTGCGCGACCAGGCCGGGCTGTCGCCGCCGTCGGCGTCCGGCTCGGGAAGACGCGAGCCGGCACGGCGCGGTTTGCCGGTGAGCACGCGCTCCATCTCGGCCCAGCTCGGCGGTCCGTTGTGCCAGCCCATCCCATCACTGTAGTCGAACATGTGTTCGATCACTACGGGCAAGAAAAAAGGGGCCCAAGAAAAAAGTGGGACCCCTTTCCACCTTCAATCTATAGCGCACCGGGGGGCTTGCCGCAAGACCCCGGTCGTGCCGCATACTCGCTGGCCAAGCCTTCAACCTGCAGAAATGGGAGTGCGAGTGACGGAAACCGACGTGATCATCGTGGGCGCCGCCCCGACCGGACTGATGCTGGCCGGCGAGCTCCGCCGGCTGGGCACGAGGGTTCTGGTCCTGGAGCGGCTGCTGGAGCCTCGCCCCGTGCCGAAGGCCGGCGGCGTCGGCGGGCAACTCCTGCGATTCCTGGACTACCGCGGCCTCACCGAGCGATTCGAGGCGGCCAGCGGCAAGCCCCGTCCGACTCCCCGGTTCCCGTTCGGCGGTCTGCACGTCGATCTCACGCAGCTCACCGACAACCCGATGGAGGCGCTGCTCCTCCCCCAGCCGGATCTCGAGCGCCTGCTCGAGGTGATCGCCGTCGAACTCGGCGCCGAGATCCGCCGTGGGCACGAGCTGGCCGGGCTGACCCAGGACGACGACTCGGTGACCGCGGACGTGCGTGGGCCCGAAGGGCCGTATCGGGTGACCGCGAGATACCTGGTTGGCTGCGACGGCGTGGGCAGCCCCGTTCGCTCCATGGCCGGGATCGCGTTTCCCGGCGTCACCTACCCGGAGGTCAACCGCCTCGGTCACTTCGCCATGCCCGATTCGGTGACGCTGCGCGACGACGGCGACTACGAGATCCCTGGCATCGGCCACGTTAGCGCGGGCTACACGCAAACGGACCGCGGTGTATTCGCGATCAGCTCCTACACACCAGACGATCTGGGTCTCTACACCAACGAGGAGGAGGAACGTTCGTACAACGATGCCGAGCCGATGACCGTAGCCGAGTTCCAAGAGAGCATCCGCCGTGTCCTCGGGGCCGACATTCCGCTGGTCGAACCGACTCGGCTGACGCGCTTCACCTACGGCGCGCGACAGGTCGACCGATACCGGGCAGGCCGAGTCCTGGTGGCAGGTGATGCGGCACACCAGTTTCCGTCTGGCGGCGTGGCACTCACCTCGGGGATGCTCGACACCGTCAACCTGGCGTGGAAGCTGGCCGCCGAGATCGACGGCTGGGCCCCGCCGGGCCTGCTCGACACCTATCATGACGAACGTCACCTCGCCGGGGCACGCACGTTGCTGCACACCCAAGCTCAGGTGGCGCTGCGGCGCGGGCTCGACGCGGCCGCCGATGCGCTTCGGCAGATCGTGTCAGAACTGTTCCTCGACGAGCAGGCGCAGCGCCGTGTTGGCGAAATGATCGCGGGCGCCGACATCCGCTACCCGATGCCCGGCTCGGACCGTCACGGACTGGTCGGTACCTTCGCCCCCGATCTGGCCCTGCGCACCGACCGGGGCACGACGAGCGTCGCGGAACTCATCCGTGCCGCGCGGCCCATCCTCCTCGTCCTCGCCGATCGCCAGGACGTCCGCGAGGCCGTTCGCGGCTGGGAGGACCGCGTCGACGTCCACACCGCCGAAACCGACGATCGACCGGCCGACGCCCTCCTGATCCGCCCGGACGCCCACATCGCTTGGGCCGCAACGATCGACGAACCCGCCGACACCGCCGCACTCACGCTCCGAGAGGCGCTGTCCTACTGGTTCGGGGCTCCCGTCAGTCGTCCACGTGGCTGACGATGTTCACGACGTTTCCGTCGGGCGCACGGACGAAGAACCTGCGCACGCCCCAGGGTTCCGTCGTCAGCGGATGGACGATCTCGAGGCCACGCCGCTGCGCGTCCTCGTACGCCGCCTCCACCTGATCGCCGACGTGAACGGAGATCACGGAGTCGACGGGCGAGGTGGCATCCCGAGTGACCAACTGGACGATCGCGCGGCCGTCTGGCGACTGGAGGTTGGCCACCCAGCCAAGGTTGAATCCTTCAACGGTGAGGCCGAGAAAGTCCACGTAGAAATCGCGGGCTTCGGCTAGATCGCCCACCGACAGGTTGGCCGTGATGTTGGTCGGTCGCATGGCGTCATTCTCGCGCCGATACCGAACGGGATTGCCGCTTCGATGATTTTCGCGCGCCTACGGAGTCAAATCAGGCAGGGATCTACATCGAGAGGAAGACATGACTCAGCAGGATTCAACAACCACCGCCACCGCCATGCCCCCCGTGGTCGATCAGGACACGTGGCGCACGGCTCTCGAGGAGCTGCGGCGCCGGGAAAAGGCCGCCACCAAGGAGCTGGATGCGATCGCCGCACAGCGCCGCAGGCTGCCGATGGTCGAGATGCCCGATTACACGTTGATCGGCGCGGACGGGCCCGTCCGGCTGGTCGACCTGTTCGAGGGCCGCTCGCAACTCATCGTCTACAACCACATGTGGTCCGACGGGGCCGAGTGGCAGTGCGGTGGCTGCACGAGCCTCACGTCGCAGTGGGACCGCCTGGACTTCCTCGACCCCTACGACGCCCGCTTCGTCGTGGTCACCAACGGACCGATCGACGAAGCGCTGGCGTACCGCAACAAGGTCGGCAACAAGATGACCTGGTACTCGTCATCGGACAGCTCGTTCGCCGCCGATGTCGACGCACCTCCCGGCGGAGGCTTCGGCGCCAACGTCTTCCTGCGCGACGGGGACACCGTGTACCGCACCTGGCACACCAACGGACGCGGTTGCGAGCAGCTCACCCTGACGTTCGCGTTGGTCGACGCGTTGCCGTGGGGCCGCCAGGAGGAATGGCAGGACTCGCCCGAGGGCTGGCCGTCGAGGCCGACGTACTCCGGCTGGCTCGACTCCCCCGACATCGCGCGGTTCTACGGACCGGGATCCGACGCATGACCGCGGCGACCGACGAGCGCTATGTCGTCACCCGCACCATCGCCGCCACCCCTGCCGAGATCTTCGCCGTCCTTGCCGACCCGACCCGCCACAAGGACACCGAACCCGGCGACTGGGTCCGCGACGCCGTGGACCCCGACCCGGTCACGGCATCCGGCCAAATGTTCGCAGTGAACATGTATCTGGAGCAGGCCGGTGGGCACTACGTGATGCACAACGTGGTGACCGAGTTCGACGAGGATCGGACCATCGGCTGGCTTCCTGGACAATTGGACGAATCGGGCAAGCACAGTCCCGGCGGCTGGACGTGGCGCTACGACCTCACCCCCAATGGCGCGGGTACCGACGTCACGCTCACCTACGACTGGAGTGGAACGGTGCAGGAGTTCCGCGACACCGTCGGGGTGCCGGTGTTCGGCGACGACTTCATCGCTGCGTCGCTGGCGACGCTGGAGCGCACCGTCTCCCAGTAGTGTCTGCCGACTGGCAGCGGATGACAGCTGGCATTGGTTTCATCCTCCAACATCACAAGACGACTACCCGACGTAGCGGCCGGTGGTCGGACTGTTCCCAGCGACCGTGAAGCCGCTTGCCAGCCACCGCGTGTTCGATTGAGAAGAACCGCGGTCAAGTGAAAGGGTGCACTCCTGTGTCCACGACCCTCGACGCCCCCTCGGCAGCAGATTCGTCCCGGAGCAGCACACGTCCCGCAGTCTTCGGCCGACGCTGGCTGCGGGGCGCCGCGGTGGTGCGCATCCTGTTCGGAGTGCTCTGGGCCTGCGACGCGAGTTTCAAATGGCTGCCCGGTTTCATCCACGGGCAGACCCTGCACGACGAGCTCGGCAAGGTCTCTCAGGTCAACACGCCCGTCATTCACCAGTGGCTGGCGCTGACGAACATGGTCGGCATGGCCAATCCGCCCGTCTTCGCGGTGGTGATCGCGATCATCGAAACGCTCGCGGCCCTCGCCATCATCTTCGGGGTGCTGTCGAACGCCGCGTTCGTCGGCTCGGCGATCCTCTCGTTCAGCATCTGGTCGGGTGTCGAGGCTTTCCACTTGCCCTTCCATTCCGGGATGACAGATCTCGGGCCTTCGGTCGGCTACATCTTCGCGTCACTCGCCCTGTTCTTCGCGGCGGCCGGCTCCACCTGGAGCGTCGACAGCTGGCTGCGCCCGCATCTCGGAGCATTCGCCTGGCTGGCAGCGCCCGCCGTCGAGGCTCGCGGCGCCTGATCGATCGGGGACGGATCGATCGACGCGTCAACAGGATGACGCCGGTGCGACGGACGGGGACTGTGCACCGAGATCCTGGTGCGGGCTGCCGAACAGACCTGGTAGTCAGTCGACGTACTCCACGGTGCCGTCGTCGAGCACCACTCGGGCGTTCGAGCCGTCGGCCTCCGCCGCCTCGGTGCGGAACACCGCGTGGCCGGGCTCGGTCTTCCAGACCGACGTGGTCAGCGTCTCGCCGGGGAACACCGGTGAGGTGAAGCGCGCGCCGACGGCCCTGATCTTCGTGGCGTCGCCGCCACCGAGTTCGGCGACGAGCACGCGGCCCGCGACGCCATAGGTGCACAGCCCGTGCAGGATTGGCTTGGGGAACCCGGCAAGGTTCTGCGCGAACCACGGGTCGCTGTGCAGCGGGTTGCGGTCGCCGGACAACCGGTAGATCAGCGGCTGATCCTCGGTGGTGGGCAGCGCCACCTTGGCGTCGGCTTCGCGGTCGGGGAACACCGGAGCGACGGGCCGCTCGCCCGGCTGGCCGCCGAAGCCGCCCTCGCCGCGGATCACCGCGGTGGACACCGACTCGGCGACCACCTCGCCGGTGTCGGGGTCGGTGCCGATGCCCTTGAACACCAGGATGGCGTTCTTGCCCGCGCCCTTGTCCTGGATGTCGACGACCTCGGAGTGCACGTTCAATTTGCCGGACGGCGGCAGCGGCGCATGCAGTCGAATCTGCTGCGAACCGTGCAGCAACATGCCGAAGTTGAACGTGCCGACCTCACCGACCGCACCCCATGCGGGGCAGGCGATGACGGCGTAGGTGGGCAGCACCTGCTGCTCGATGTCGTGGCTGTTCTCGGTGGTGAAGGCCAGATCCTTGGTGCCTGCGCCAACGCCCAACGCGTACAGCAGGGTGTCGCGTTCGGTCCATGCGAAGGGTTCCGGTGCGGTCTTGGCACCGATGGCGTCCGGGTTGATCGGCATTCGTCTCTCCCTAGAAGTCTGAGGTGGCTGTGACGGACGATAGCCGCCGCCGCGGGCCGGCACGAGGGCACGTCCCCTCGATCAAGTCACACCGTGTTGACCTTTGCCCGACAAGGGGTGACCATGGCTCGCATGCGCTATGTCGTTACCGGCGGTACCGGGTTTATTGGTCGCCGCGTCGTGTCCCGAATTCTGACCCGCGGCGATGACCCCGCAGTGTGGGTGCTGGTGCGCCGGGAGTCCCTCGCGCGGTTCGAGCGCCTCGCCAAAGAATGGGGCGACCGAGTGAAGCCGCTGGTCGGCGACCTGACCCAGCCCGACCTGGGGATCACCGACGAGTCGTGCGCCGAGCTCGGCGACGTCGACCACGTGGTGCACTGCGCCGCGATCTACGACATCACCGTCGACGAGGACACCCAGCGCGCCGCGAACGTCGACGGCACGCGTGCGGTGATCGACCTCGCCAAACGGCTCGACGCGACGTTGCACCACGTGTCGTCGATCGCGGTCGCGGGCAGCTTCCCCGGCGAGTACACCGAGGACGACTTCGACGTCGCGCAGGACCTCCCGACCCCGTATCACCAGACCAAGTTCGAGGCCGAGATGCTGGTGCGCTCGGCGCCCGGCCTGCGGATGCGGATCTACCGGCCCGCCGTGGTCGTCGGCGACTCACGCACCGGCGAGATGGACAAGGTCGATGGCCCGTACTACTTCTTCGGCTTGCTCGCGAAGCTGGCACACCTGCCGAAGTTCACCCCGATCGTGCTGCCCGACACCGGCCGCACCAACCTCGTCCCCGTCGACTTCGTCGTCGATGCACTCACCGAGCTGATGCACGTCGATGGGTGGGACGGCAAGACCTTCCACCTGACCGCGCCGAAGACCATCGGCCTGCGCGGCATCTACCGCGGAGTGGCCAAGGAGGCCGGGCTGCCGACGCTGCGTGGGTCGCTTCCTGGCTCGGTGGCCGCCCCGTTCCTGAAGGCCACCGGTCGGGCGAAGATCGTGCGCAACATGACGGCCACCCAGCTCGGCATCCCAGGGGAGATTCTCGACGTCGTCGACCTGGCTCCCACCTTCACCTCGGACAACACCGTAGAGGCGTTGCAGGGCAAGGGAATCAGTGTTCCCGAGTTCCGCACCTATGCGCCGAAGCTGTGGCGGTACTGGGCCGAACACCTCGACGTCGACCGTGCGCGTCGCGACGACCCGAAGGGTCCGCTGGTCGGGCGCCACGTCATCATCACCGGTGCGTCGAGCGGCATCGGACGTGCGTCGGCGGTCGCGGTCGCGGAGCGCGGGGCGACGGTGTTCGCGCTCGCACGCAGCGCCGAGGCGCTCGACGACCTGGTAGCCGAGATCCGCGAATTCGGTGGTTCCGCTTACGCATTCACGTGCGACGTCACCGACTCGGCGTCGGTGGAGCACACCGTCAAGGACATTCTCGGCAGGTTCGGGCACGTCGACTACCTGGTCAACAACGCCGGTCGGTCGATCCGCCGGTCGGTTTCCGCGTCCACCGACCGGTTGCACGACTACGAACGCGTGATGGCCGTCAACTACTTCGGTTCGGTGCGCATGGTTCTCGCGCTGCTGCCGCACTGGCGGGAGCGCCGGTTCGGTCACGTGGTGAACGTGTCCAGCGCTGGCGTGCAGGCGATCAGCCCGAAGTACAGCGCCTACATCCCGAGCAAGGCGGCACTCGACGCGTTCGCCGATGTGGTCGGCACCGAGACGCTTTCGGACCACATCACGTTCACCAGCATCCACATGCCGTTGGTCAAGACGCCGATGATCGCGCCGTCACGACGGCTGAACCCGATGCCGCCGATCACCGCTGAGCACGCCGCGGCGATGGTGGTGCGCGGTCTGGTGGAGAAACCCGCGCGGATCGACACCCCTGCCGGCACGCTGGCCGACATCGGCACCTACTTCACCCCGAAGCTGACCCGTCGTGTGCTGCACCAGCTCTACCTCGGGTATCCCGACTCGGCAGCTGCCCGCGGTGTCCTGCCTGCCGGCGAGCCGGAGACCACCGAGGCGGATCGCCCTGCCCGGCGACCCAAGCGGCCTGCACGTAGTGCCGTCTCGAAGATGCGGATGCCGGGTCCCATCATGCGGGCCGTGCGCCTGGTGCCCGGTGTGCACTGGTAAGTGAGCGGCCTTATCGTTGGCGGCGTGACAGGGGCGGCCTTGCCGGGTGATGGCTCTTCGACTCGGCTGCCGGTCTTCGCGGATGTCGATACCGGCGTCGACGACGCCATGGCGCTGGCCTATCTGCTGGCCAGCCCCGACGCCGAATTGGTTGGCATCGCCTCGACCGGAGGAAACGTGCCGGTCAAGCAGGTCTGCGTCAACAACCTTGGACTGCTCGACCTGTGTCACGCGTCCGGGATTCCGGTGTCCAAGGGAGCCGACCAGCCGCTGATCGAGCCGCTGCGCACCGCCGAGGACACCCACGGTCCCGAAGGGCTCGGCTATGCCCAGCTGCCTGCCAGCGATGGGCGACTCACCGACTACGACTCCGCCCATGCCTGGGTGCGCGCGGCCCGCGAGCATCCTGGCGAGCTGATCGGGTTGGCCACCGGTCCGCTGACCAACCTGGCGCTGGCAACGCGGATCGAGCCCGCCCTGCCCAGGCTGCTGCGGCGGCTGGTGATCATGGGCGGCGCGTTCGACTATCGCGGCAACACCACGCCGGTGGCCGAGTGGAACATCAGCGTCGACCCCGAGTCGGCAGCGGAGGTGTTCACCGTCTGGGGTGCGGCGTGGGGCCTGGACATGCCGACACATCTGCCGATCGTGTTGGGGCTGAACGTCACCGAGAACATCGCGATGACACCGTCGATACTGAGCAGGCTGTCCGGCGCCGCCGACTCGGCCACCACGCCGATGAGCGTGCTCGACGATCGCGGCACCCGCTCGGCGGCGACCAACCCGCTGATCCGGGTACTCGAGGATGCGATGCGGTTCTACTTCGAGTTCCACTTCGACCAGGGCGAGGGGTTTCTCGCGCATCTGCACGACCCGCTCGCCGCCGCGGTGGCGCTGGATCCCGATCTGGTTCGCTACCGGCAGGCCACCATCGACGTCGAGCTGGCAGGCACCCTGACCCGTGGCATGACCGTGGCCGACTGGAACGGACATTGGGGCCGACATCCCAACGCGCACATCGGCGTCGAGGTGGATCCGGACGCGTTCTTCGACCGGTTCATCGCCCGGGTGGGCACCTTTGCGCGGGAACTCGATCACTGAGTGGCGGGCGCCGGCAATGGGACGAGCCGGAGAAAGCGCGCAATGACGGCAGTTTCGCCGCCGACCGACGCCTCGCCGGCGCGCACCGCGTCGTCGAGGGAACGCCCTCCGTAGAGCAACGCAGCCAGCGTCGATCGATCGGTGTCCAGCGTCGCGCTCGGGTGTTCGGCCTCGCCGCGCGACACATGCAGCTTGCCGTCGGCGACCTCGACGATGAATCGGTTATCGTTGAGTGACAACATAATCGTCGCGCTGAACCCTTGCGCTGCTTGGGGATTGAACAGCGCCCGCAGCGATAGGACGAGGGAGTCGACGCTGCTATCGGCCGCCGGATTCAGCGACGCCGAGCGGCTGCCCCACTGGCCGAGCAGTGTAACCACCGGTTCGAGATCGGCGCCCCACTCTGTGAGCTCGTAGACGTCAGAGCCGGCAGGCGGTGGCAGTGTCCTTCGACGTACGACGCCTGATTCCGCCAACTCGCGCAGTCGCTGGGCCAGGACGTCCGCGCTGGCCCCTGGCATGCCTGCGCGCAGGTCGGTGAACCGCTTCGGGCCGAGCAGCAGTTCCCGCACGATCAACAGCGCCCATCGCTCGCCGATCAGGTCGAGCGAGTGCGCGACCGCGCAGCCCTCGTCGTACCTACGTTTTCCCACCATCGGCATGAGCCTACCAGCGCAATTGGTCAATCCATCTATCTAGTTGGTTTTTCCTACTAAATAGTCGTACAGTTCAACTATCAATGTTACTGATATCGAAAGGGCCACTGCCAATGACTACGGACTCGCCGAGGAAGCTCGCGGCACTCAGCATCTTCCTGCGCATCTACGGCATTTTGACGCTGATCATCTTCAGCCTGCTCTTCGTGGGATTCATCGTTCAGACGCCCCTGCTAGCCGAACACGGCGGCGTACTGAATTGGACGATCTGGAACGATGTCCGGTTTGGCAACGAGCATGCCCACGTCCCACCCATGCTGTTGCTCATCTACGTCGTCTGGGGCGTGTTCCTGCTCCGTGCAGCGAGCAATCCATCGGCCTATTCGTCGTTCCTCGCCTTCACGATGTGGGCGAACCTCGCGCACGGCCTACTCATGGCCGCGCAGGTCTTCACCGACGTCGATCGGTACTGGAGCAAATTCCTCACCGATATCCCGTTCGTGTTGATCCTTTCGCTCGGGATCTACCTGTGGCGCCCCCGCACGAAGGCGGACGAGCTTGCGCGGTCGTGACCACTCTCATCCGGAAGCTCGTCAGACCACCGGGTTCGGGTCCAGTCGGTCATTGAGATCGGGCTCGGTTGTGCGCTTACCTCCATGCCTCCAAGGTAGGAGCGTTACCGGACAGCCCCTGTCCCCTGATGGTCGTGCCGAAACTGCGGGGAGATCGCGGATTTGGCTGAGGTCGCGATCTCCCCGCAGTGTCGGGAGCTCATTGGTTTCGGGGGCTCAGTCGTCGCTGACGACGAGCTTGACGTCGATGTTGCCGCGGGTGGCGTTGGAGTAGGGGCACACCTGGTGCGCCTTCTCCGTCAGCTCCACTGCTGTGTCATGGTCGAGGTTGGGTAGCGTGACCTCGAGTTCGACCGCAAGGCCGAAGCCGCCATTGTCGAGCTGACCGATCGAAACACGTGCGCCCACAGCGGAATCCGTGACGTCGGCCTTCGCCTGGCCGGCCACCAGCCGCAGGGCGGAGTGGAAACAGGCGGCGTAGCCGACGGCGAACAGCTGCTCGGGGTTGGTGCCGTTGCCGCTGCCACCCATCTCCTTCGGAATCGCCAAGTCGAGGTCCAGCCTGCCGTCGGAGCTGCGGCCATGGCCGTCACGTCCTTCGCCAGTGGCCAATGCCTCAGCGGTGTAGAGGGTCTTCATGCGGATTCCTTTCGGTTGGATGCGTTGAGCGCATCGGTGAGATGACGGACCGCATCGCGCAGATCCGCGGCTTCTTGTTCGGTCATTCCGGTCGCGCTACCTAGCTCTTCCGGGATGCACTGGGCGCGGTCTTCGAGCCGCCTGCCTGCCGGGGTGAGCGTCACGTCGACCAGCCGCTCGTCGTCCCGCGATCGCTCGCGTCGCACGAATCCGTTGCCCTCCAAGCGCTTCAGCAACGGCGAGAGGGTGCCCGAGTCGAGCTGCAACCGCTCTCCGAGCCGTCCGACGGTAACCCGCTCTTCTTCCCACAGCACCAGCATCACCAGGTACTGCGGATAGGTGAGGTTCATCTCGGTCAGCACTGGCCGGTACGCCGCCGTCATCGCCCGCGACGCCGAGTACAGGGCGAAGCAGAGCTGCTGATCGACGGGCATCGTGGCCATGCCGGAACTATAGCGCACAATTCAATTGTGCACAACTAACTATTCGTACACACCCTCCAGATACCACCTCCGCTGCCGGTAACACAGCAGCAGAGCGCAACCGGCGGTGTCGCCGTCACCGTCGAGCAGCACCTGCACCCGGGCCGTCCGTCCTGCCTTGGCCTGCGTGGGGACTTGCCCGGAGTCCCACCACCTTTCGTCGACCGGCCACGGGCCTGCCCACCAACTCAGCCTGCCCGTCCGGCTGCCGGCAGGTTTGAGCGCTGGGGCCGTCAGGCGCGCCGGATCGGCGGAGAAGAGGCCACGACCGGTCACCCGGACGGGGTTGCCGTCGGCGTCGAACAACTCGACGGGATCGTCGAGCAGCACCGTCGGTGACGGCTCGGGCAGCTGCCCTGGCCAGGGTTGCCCTGGATCGGCTCGCGGCACCGCCTCGTCGCCCAGTGGGGTGAAGGTGATCCGTTCGGCAGGACCGCGACCGCCGCTGAGCACCGGCACCTGCACTGCCTCCTGTCCGAGCAGCCCCTGGACCCGCACCAGGGCCCGCCGGGCACGCAACCGGTCGTCGTCACCGGAGGAACCCCACAACGGCAACTGCAGCGCGGCAGCCGACACCACCTCCACCGGATCGAGTCTCAACACCGTGATCGGTGCGGTGGGCCGATCCTCTCGGCGACGGTTCAGCCAGCCGTCGAGTTGCCAGCGCACCCGATCGGCGGTGGCATCCTCGGTCAACGGCTCGGCGCACCGCCAGACCCGTTGCAGTTCTTCACCGTTGGCGGTGACGGCATGGATGGCCAGCCGGGTGCACCCGACCCCCGTCGCCTCCAGCCTGCGATGCAGCTCACCGGCCAGCGAGCGCCCCGCGAACGCGGCGGCGTCCACCCGGTCCACCGGCGGATCGCAATTCATCACGACGCCGAGATCCGCAGGCGACTCCTGGCCCGATGGGCCGCGGGTTGACTCGCCACGGGCGAACCGGTGGGCGGTGACCGCGTCGGCGCCGAACCGGGACGCCACGTCGGTGCGCAACAACGCGGCGAACTGGCCAATGCTCCGGATGCCCATGCGCCACAACAGGTCCGCCAGATCCTCCCGACCGCGTTCGGCCAGGCTCGGCTCGGTGGCCAGCTGCCGGATCGACAGCGTGGACAGGAACTGCGCGTCCCGCCCTGGTTCGACGATGCGTCCGGCACGGGCGGCGAAGACGGCGGTGGGCAACTGATCGGCGATGCCGACCTGACACTCCGCCCCTGCCGCGGCCACCGCGTCGACGAGTCGCTCCGAGGCGGACTGCTCGGACCCGAAGTAGCGGGCCGCCCCACGCACCGACAGGACCAACAGGCCCGGCCGCAATACCTCCGCGCGGGGCACGACCTCGTCCACCGCGGCCGTCACGCCTTCGAAGTGACGGGCGTCGCGGGCCGGATCGGCGGCCACCACGTGCAATTGCGGACACCGGGCCTGGGCCTCCCTGCGGCGCAACCCTCGCTTCACACCCGCCGCACGCGCGGACGCCGAGCAGGCCACCACGCGGTTGGCCAGGGTCACCGCCACGGGCTCGGTCGCGGGCAGGCCGGCCGCCGCCGCAGCGGCCACTGCAGGCCAGTCCATGCACCAGATGGCCAGCACCCTGGCGGCAGCGGGTGGCACGTTATCCGCCCACCGTGCGGACGGGACCGACGAACCGGCCCCCCGCCCTGGTGGCCAGCCGCACCCGGCTGATCCGCCCGCAGCCCGGGATGGGCGCACCACCGCCCGCGCCCGTTACCTCGTACCCGCTGACCCTGGCCTCCAGCCGGGCCGACGCCCCTGGCCAGTCGCCCCCGGTGACAAGCAGGGTGCACCCCTTCTGCCGTGCCCTGGCCGTCACCGCCCGCGCCCTGGTCGGCGGCACCGACCGACCGCCAAGCCCGAGCACCACCAGATCCAGTCCGTCCATCAACACCGCGGCCACCTCGACCGGATCGCCCCCTGGATCGGGGATGACCGCGAGCCTGCTCAGGTCGGCACCCATCTCGACGGCCGCAAGCAGACCCACCTCGGGGTGGCCGACGATCGCCGCGTGCCCACCAGCCGCCGTCACCGCCGCCACCATGCCCAGTAACAGCGACCGGGCGCCCGACAGCACGGCCACCGAACCCCTTGGCAACGACGCGGGCAGCAGATCCGCCATCGAATCCGGAAGCGGCAGCAAAGTTTCCGAGTCGGGCAACGGGGTGTTCGACGGCATGGCCCCGCGCCGGGTCGACGCGGCCGTACCGGACCCCTTCCCGGACATCATCGCCATCTTGCGGCGCAGGTGTTCTACCTGCTCAGCACGGCTTTCCCCACTCCGGTCCAGGCTCACAGCCGCGGTCACAGCAGCACCTCCCGCACCATCCGGCCCAGCAGTTATTTCGAACGTTTGTTCGATATGACGAGTAAACACTCGCCCTCCGACACCGTCAAGCGGATCCGGTCCCGCCCCGGGAGTTTCTGACGGACTCGTGACTCTGCTAGGGAACGACTGTGCGTCCGTCTGACCAGTACGTTAGAGTTTCAGCCATCGGAACCCACTTCGGGATGGGGCCGGTGTATGAGCCGTGGGCGCGCATCAGCCCGATGCAGGCCACGGACCGTACGGAATCGCTGCGCGATTCGCCGAAGACCATGTGTTCGCTTACTCGGGGATAGTAAAGGACTCAAAATGAGGTCAAATCGTCTGGCTCGTCGCATTGCGGCGGCCGTGGGCGGTACTGCAATCGTCGCGATGGTCGGGCTGACCGCCGCGTGCGGTGGCGGGGAGAAGGCTCCCGAAACGTCGACCACAACGACCACCACCACACCGTCGTCATCGGCAACGGTGTCGCCGACCGAGAAGTCGATCAACCCCACCGGCGGCAATCTGTTCACGCCTCCGGTCAAGGCGCCAGCCGCGCCGACGGCCATTCCTGGCGACAACTGACATCGCGCGGTCTCGGGAGTCAACGCTTCTCATCTCCTTGGAATTGCCAAGGCGGCAATTCCTTCGAGGATGACTCCCGAGACCATGCGACACCGTTCCACGCAAATGGTTCGAACGCCGTCGCACAACGTGACAGCACTTCCCGGTCGCCACACCAGACCAGGGCACTGGTTCCTGATCCTGGTTGCGGCGGCCGTGCTGATGCTTGCCTCGGATCTGCGACTCCCCACGGGAGCTGGAACGGCCGCTGAGATCGGCGGCCCGTTCGCGTTGTTGCTTGCTGCGTCGACCGATCTCGGTCCCGCGCGCGGCAACCACGTCCAACTCACCGCCACCCTGCACGACCCAACCAGCCCGGATGCGCTGATCGGCTGGGCGGGCGAACACGGTCTCTCCGTGCGCTGGCAACCCGGTGATGACTGGGCGATCCTCGAGGGTAGACCCGAAAGTGTCTCGCGTGCACTGGAAGTCGAGGTTCACGACTACCGGGGTCAACGCGGGCAGGAGTTCTACGCCTCACCCCAGCAGCCCGAGGTGCCACCGCCGTTGCGCACCGAGGTCACCGAACTCGGCCGAATCCTCAGCTACACACCACATCACGAGTCGCGGCCGCACATCCTGCCGTTGGACGTACCCGACCGCGGATTGACCCCCGCCGCGTTGCTCACCACCTACAACGCGGCCGGACTCGCACGAAACGGCTTCACCGGCAAGGGCACCACGATCGTCGTCTTCGCGTTCAACGGCTACGCCCAGTCCGACCTCGACACGTTCGCGACGACGTTCGGGCTGCCCAAGTTCACGCCGACCGTCGTCGGCGATACGTTGCCCGAGCCGTACGGCGAAACCACGATGGATCTCGAAGTCGCACATGCGATTGCGCCCGATGCCAAGAAGGTCGTCGTCAACGCCCGTCCAACGGTGCAGGGCGACGGCGGCTACGTGAAGATCGGTCAGATGCTCGAGGACACCGAGCGGCAGTTTCCTGGCGCGATATGGAGCTTCTCGATCGGCTGGGGCTGCGACAAGCTGGCCACCGCCGCGGACCTGGCACCGGTGCGGTCCGCCCTTGCCAACGCACATTCGCACGGCACCACGGCGTTCGACGCCAGCGGCGACCTCGCCGGCCTGGAGTGCAAGGGCGGAGACGACTGGGACTCCCCACCAGGGCAGTCCGACATCGGACTGGATTCCGTTGCCTCAGTTCCCGAGATGACCAGCGTGGGCGGCACCACCCTGTCCACCGACAACAGCGGCGTGTGGCTTGCCGAGCAGGCCTGGTTCGACGTTCCGCTGTCCCAGGGCACCGGCGGCGGGCTCTCATCGCTGTTCGATCTGCCGCCGTGGCAACGCGGGGCCTCGACTCAGGTTGTGCCCGAACGCAATACGGGTAAGCGGATGACGCCTGACATCTCCGCCGTTGCCGACCCCTTCACCGGGGTGAAGATCGTGCTCAACGGCGACACCGTGGTCGGCGGCGGCACCTCGCAGTCGGCCCCCATCATGGCGGGCCTTGCCGCGGTGATGACGCAGTTCCTCAAGGCCAACGGCGGCAGGGAGATCGGCGACATCAATCCCCTGCTGTACCGCATGGCCCAGGGCGCCATGCTTCCCGGCTTCCGCGACGTGACCCTCGGCGGAAACGCAGTCGACACCGCCGGGCCGGGCTTCGACCTGGTCAGCGGACTCGGCACCCCCGACGTCGAGAACCTTGCCCGCAATCTGCTCGTCCTGCAGAGGATCAACCAATGAGCACAGAGTCTGAAACCGACGGCCCCGCACCCGGCACTGTGGAGTGTGCGGTGTGCCGAACCGACGTCCCCGCAGGCGAGTATTGCGGCCTGTGCGGGGACCACCTGACCGAGCACCGCGACAAGGGGGCGAAGTGGCTGCGGGTCCGGGCCTACAGCGCATCACCCGGTGAGCACCTGCTGAGACCGAACATCGTCAGTACGCTCTTCCCCCACTTGGCGCCCAGCTCGCGGCTGCCGTTCCTGACGGGCCTGGGGCTGATCTTCGCCGCCCTGATCGCCACCACCATGCTGCGCCTACCCGCCGCACTGATCACCGTTGCCGCGCTCGGACTGCCCCTGCTGTTCCTCATCTATCTGCAGGAGTCCGACGTCTATCGCGACGTGCCGACCTCGACCCTGGTGGTGACGGCCGGGCTCGGCATCGGCCTCGGCGTCGGATGGGTACTCCTGACCGGCGCGATGGTGGCCCAGGCCTACGACGTCGGATTGGGCATGGGCATCGCCGGATCCCGGATCCTTCGCGACGGGCTTGGGGTGCCGATCGGCGGCTTGCTGCTCATGCTCGTCCCGGCTCTGTTGGTGCGGCTGGTGCGGCCGGGACCGCGAGAATCCTTGGACGGCTTCGCCATCGGAGCATTGGGTGCCCTGAT
The DNA here is from genome assembly GCF_014202335.1 of Mycobacterium sp. AZCC_0083. Lineage (GTDB taxonomy): Bacteria > Actinomycetota > Actinomycetes > Mycobacteriales > Mycobacteriaceae > Mycobacterium. The sequence continues at coordinate 209,556 of NZ_JACHGP010000013.1, forward strand.
GTTCACCGCCGCCGCGCAGATGACCCGGCTGGCGCCCCAGTTCGCGGGCGGCATGGTCGCGCGAGCAAGGCCGATGGAGGGTCTGTTCGTCGAGGCAGGCATTCGTGGCGTCGCCGTGCCGTTGACCGCGGCCGCGGTGGGTGGCCTCATCGGCACCGCCCTGTGGTTCACCCGCCCGCCGAACAAGAAACACCAGCACCGCAACTACGTTCGCGTCGCCCTGACTCTCTTCGCCCTTGCAGTGATGGCGATGTACGCCGGGCTGGGTCTCGTCGACGTCGCGCGGTTCCCCCAAAGCCTGCAGCTCGCACTGCATCTCGTGGTGACGGCCGTGGCAGTGCTCGCGTTGCGCGTCGGACTGCACCTTGCGCTGCTGCACGAGGCGCACGACGAGATCCTGTCCGATGAACCACTGCTGTGTCCGCACTGCGGTCACGTCGTGCCCGACATGGCCTTCTGCGTAGCCTGCGGCGCGGCAACGCGAGCATCGTCACGATCGTCTCGGCAGGCGCGACGTGACACCCGGCCCGTTCGGACCGATGCCGGACCGGCGCCAGCGGAAGAACCGCAGTGACGACGATCGCTCCCGGCTACTCCACGCACGCCGGAACCTACACCGTCCCAATCCAACCGAAGACCACGCATCGACGGCTGCTGATCGTCTGGGTGGGCGCCATCGCCCTCGTCGCCGCGGGCCTCGTCGCCATGTCGGGTGCCATGGAGAAACCGTCGGCGCGGTACATGTGCCCACCCCAATGCGGGCGGCCGCCGATCGGTGAGCCCGTCACCATCAACCCCAGGTTCACCTCGCCCGACGGGGCGTTCTCGGTCGCCTATCCCGCCGAAGGTGCGGCCTACAAGATCACCAAGAACCCCAATGGCGTGACGGCCGATCTGCTCGCAGGCGACGGCGGCACCATGCGGCTCTTCAGTGAGCCCGCTGCAGGCCGTTCCCCCAAGGACATCGCCACCGCGCTGGTCAACAAGACCTTCCCCGACACCAAGACCGCCTACCAAATTCCCAACACGATGGTCGGCTACCGTCCAGGTTTTGGCATGGTCGCCGACTGCTGGCCGCAAGGCTCGACGGCGAGTTACTCGCGCATGCGGGTGATCGTGATGGTCGCGGTGAAGGACGACCTCGCCCTCGTCGCAGGCGCAGTGGGCCCGTACCACGCATTCGGCCCCGACTTCGGCTCGGGCAAGCCGTCGGCGGCCAACCTGCAGATCGCCCTGGACATGGGCAAATACGTCAATAGCTTCAGCTGGCGCGGCGACCCACTGCGCTAACAACGCCCCTTTCGGCACCGTGATCGGAACCTCACATCTCTGACTGTTGACATTGACAAATGTCACCAATTGCTGTTGTACTCAGCGGACGCTTCGATGAGGAGGTCTGCGATGCCTGCCCGAACGGCTCTGACCGGCACGGATGTACCGGAGTTGATCTCCCGTCGCTTCGCTCGCCCCGGGCGCGGCTCGATCCGAGCCCGCGGCGCGGCCGCGGTGAGCAGCCTGACCCTGCGTCAGCTCAGCGCGGTACTGCCCCCAGAGCGCGCGTGGGGACTGTGGGCGTCGCGCCAGATCGTCGCCAGAGTGATGGACACCTTCGGCCCCTCGCTGTCGGGTACAAGCGTCGAGCACGTCGACGTGCGCCTGGCCGACGGCCGACGAGTGGTCGGAGAATGGGTACGCGGTGCCGGCGTCGAGCCTGGCGGTGACAGCGCCATCTACTTCCTGCACGGCAGCGGGTACGCCCTGTGCTCGCCACGGACCCACCGCCGACTGACGGCTTGGCTGTCCCGCCTCACCGGGCTGCCCGTGTTCTCCGTCGACTACCGACTGGCTCCCCGGTACCGATTCCCCACTGCCGCCGACGACGTCCGCGCGGGCTGGGACTGGCTGTGCACAGAGCAGAAGCTGGCACCGGACCGGATCTTCATCGCCGGCGATTCCGCCGGCGGACACCTCGCCGTCGACCTGCTGTTGCAACCCGACGTCGCGCATCCCGCCGGTGTGGCGTTGTTCTCCCCGCTGGTGGACCTGACCTTCGGACTCGCTCGTGCCAGGGAGCAGCTGCGCCGCGATCCGGCGATCCGTGCGGTCGATGCTGCGAAGCTGATCGGGTTGTACTGCGCGGGAACCGATGTCACGCACCCCCGACTCACCCTCGACGTGGTCGGCGGGCGCAGGCTGCCACCAATGTTGATCCAGGCGGGCGGTGGCGAGATGCTGGTGGCCGATGCCCGCAGGCTCGCCAAGGACGTCACCGCGGCCGGTGGCGACTGCGAGCTGCAGGTCTGGCCCGACCAGGTGCACGTCTTCCAGGCGTTGCCACGGCTCACCCCCGAGGCCAAACCCGCCATGCGGCAGGTGGCGGCGTTCGTGGCGAAGTCGTTGCGGGCGAGCGCAATCCACGCAATGACGGAAGAAGCATCGTGAACCTCTTCGGATCCTCGCCCAAGCGCAGCCGCGAGGCCGACGCGGTCATCACCGGAGTGGGTAGCGGCATCGGCGCGGCGTTCGCCATCGAACTGGCCAAGCGCAGCGGCAGGGTCGTGTGCAGCGATGTCGACGAAGTCACCGCTCAAGCCACGGCGGACGCCATCACCGATGGCGGGGGCGATGCGACGGCCATGCGCTGCGACGTGTCCTCGATCGACGACGTCACGCAACTGGCCAAGCACGCGCAGTCATGGTTCGGCGGACCTCCGAGTCTGGTGATCAACAACGCCGGGGTCGGCGCAGGCGGCACGCCCATCGGCGAGGCCGACCTCGACGACTGGAACTGGGTGCTTGGCATCAACCTTTGGGGCCCGATCCACGGCTGCCATGTGTTCGCACCGATCCTCCGCGAGGCAGGCCGACCAGCCGGGATCATCAACGTCGCCTCGGCCGCGGCCTTCGGCGCTGCACCCGGCATGGCCGCCTACAACGTCAGCAAGGCAGGGGTGCTCTCCCTATCCGAGACGCTGGCCGCCGAACTGTCGGGCACCGGAATCAACGTCACCGTCCTGTGCCCGACGTTCGTCAAGACCAACATCGTCGCGTCGGGCCGCATCAGCGACGAGTCGACCCAGCTGGCCGACCGGCTCATGCGCTGGATCGGCTTCGGCGATCGCAGGCGTCCCAACGCAATTCTCGCCTGAGCGGGTGGCCCGAATGTGCCTGGATACCCACGACCGCGGCGGCCTCTACTGCATGCCGCAACCCGACGCCAGGATCGGTTGGGGCATCAAACGTTTCACCCCGACGCTGTACACCCGCGCCGTCGGTCTGACCACCCGCGTGACGACACCTTAGGAGATCGGAGTGGCAATCGACATGGATGCGATGCTGGAGAAGATCAAGGACCGCCAGTGGGCACTGGCCGACATCGACTGGGACGCACCGGGAGCCGAGACGATCAGCGACGAGTTCCGGCCGAAGCTCAAGGCGTTCATGGCCGATCTGTGCTGGATCGAGAACGTCGGCGCCCGCGGGTTCGCCGCGCTGGCCAAGAAGGCACCAACCCCGACGCTGGCGGAGATCTACCGTTACTTCCACGCCGAGGAGCAGCGGCACGCCAACGCCGAACTCGCCCTGATGAAGCGCTGGGGCATGCTCGAGGACGGCGAGATGCCCGAACCGAACATCAACATCCGGCTGGCCATCCAGTGGCTGGACAAGTATTCCGACGACATGTCGCTGTCGATCCTTGGCACCGTCATCCCGATGCTCGAGGTCGCACTCGACGGAGCACTGCTGAAGTTCCTACTCGAAGAGGTGCACGACCCGGTCTGCCACCAGGTGTTCGAGAAGATCAACAACGACGAATCACGCCACATCGCAGTCGACTTCGACGTCCTCAACATGATCGGCAACGCCACCGCCCGCCGACTCGCAATCCAGTTCGTCGGCAACGTCGCCTCGCCTGGCGTCATCATCGGCGCGTTGATGTACGCGCCGCTGCTCAACCGGATGCGCAACAACATCGTCGAGATGGGCCTCGGGCCCGAGCGGCTCTACACCGCCATGAAGCGGTTCAAGCAACTCGGCGAACGCGCCGAGTTCACCAGGCGTGTACCGACGTATCAGATCCTGAAGTTGCACGCGCGGATGGTCGTCAACCCGAACAACCCCTACCACTACCTGGCCAACTCGATGGTCTGGCTGTCCGACCGCTACCCGAGCCCGCTGCTCAGCCCGATTCCGAGCTGGTTCAAGGAACTCACCCACGAGCCGGCGGCCTGACCATGCCCAACACCGCCAACTCGAAACACGTCTACGACACCCTGATCGTCGGTACCGGGTTCACCGGCATCGGCACCGCCATCAAACTGACCCAGTCGGGTGTCGACGACTTCGTCATGCTGGAGCGTCACGAGCGCGTCGGCGGCACCTGGCGGGACAACACCTATCCCGGTGCGGCGTGCGACATCCCGTCACTGTTGTACTCGTTCTCCTTCGTGGCGAACCCGACCTGGTCACGTGCCTACTCCCCCGCCGACGAGATTCGCACGCACATCGAGGACATGGTCGACCGCTTCGACCTTCGCCGCAGAATCCAGTTCGGCACCGAGGTCAACGGGTTGTCGTTCAACGAGGACGACGGCACCTGGACGGTCTCCACCACGCCGTCCAAAAAAGGCCGCAAGCAGGTATTCCGCGCCCGCACCGTCGTATTGGCCTCCGGCCCGCTGCCCGATCACGAGTGGCCGGACGTCCGCGGCATCGACACCTACGAGGGCAAGAAGATTCACAGCGCCAACTGGGACCACGACTACGACTTCACCGGAAAGCGGATAGCGGTCATCGGCACCGGCGCCAGCGCCGTGCAGATCGTGCCCGAGTTGGTCAAGCAGGCCGCGTTCGTCAAGGTCTTCCAGCGCACGCCCGGCTGGGTGATTCCACGATTGGACATCGCCACCCCTGCGCCCGCGCAGGCATTGTTCGCGAAGGTGCCTGCCGCACAACGACTTGCCAGGCAGGCGTTGTTCTGGGGCCACGAGGCCAGCGCGACCGCGCTGGTATGGGATTCACCGCTCACCTCGCTCGTCGCGCGGCTCGGGAAGGCCCACCTGCGCAGGCAGGTCAAGGACCCGTGGCTGCGCAGGCAGCTGACCCCGGACTTCACGCCCGGCTGCAAGCGGATGCTGGTGTCCAGCGATTACTACCCGGCCCTGCAGCGCGACAACTGCAAGCTCATCGACTGGCCGATCGCGACCATGAGCCCCGTGGGGATCCGTACCAGCGATGGCGTCGAGCACCACCTGGACGCGATCGTGTTCGCCACCGGGTACGACGTACATCTGACCGGGCCTCCGTATGCGGTCACGGGACTCGGCGGGCGGTCGTTGACCGACGAGTGGGTGCGCGGCGCACAGGCCTACAAGAGCATCAACGCCAGCGGCTACCCCAACCTGTTCTTCATGACCGGACCCAACTCCGGGCCTGGGCACAATTCGCTGCTGGTCTTCGTGGAGGGACAGATCGACTACGCCGTGTCCGGCATCACCACGATCTTGAAGAACGACCTGCGGTATCTCGACGTGCGGGCCGACGTTCAGCGCAGCCACAACGAGCAGCTGCAGAAACGGCTGACGAAGACCACCTGGATGAGCGGCTGCAGCAGCTGGTACCTGACCGCCGACGGATTCAACGCGTCGACGTACCCCGGGTTCGCCACCCAGTATCTTCGACAGATGCGCGACTTCAGGTTCAGCGACTATGTCGCAGTGGCAAGGGGCGCACGAATCCCCATCACCTCGTCGGCCTGACATGGCCGCCAAGCAGCCGCGACAGCAGGCGGGCGCGATATCGGCGATCCTCAAGCAGATTCGGCGGAGTTCGCGTGACGTCGTCGAGTCGGCGGTGTCGCAGTTGTTCGACGCCGCCGTGCAGCCGCACGGCGTCGAGGCGTCCGGCGAGTACCGGATCGAGGAGCTGGCGCGGCTCGCAGGCACCACCATCCGCAACATCCGGGTGTACCGCGACCGCGGGCTGCTGCACCCGCCGCTGCGGGTGGGTCGCATCGCGCTGTTCAACGACACTCATCTGACCCGGCTGCGGTTGGTCACCTCGCTGCTCGACCGCGGGTACAACATCGCCCACGTGCACGAGATGCTGTCCGCCTGGGAGCAGGGCAAGGACATTGGCGACATGCTCGGCCTCGAGTCCGCGATCGCGGGCAGTTGGGCGACCGAGCGACCCGAGCGAATGTCGGTCGACGAGGCCAGACGGTTGATCGACGACGATGGCGCGTTCAAGCGACTCACCGGCAACGGCGTGATCAAGCTCGACGGCGACGGTGAGAACGCAACGGTGGTGCGGCCCAAGCTGATCGAGGCCTTCAACGAGATCCGGCAGTACGGAATCAGCATCGACAAGCTGGTCGACATTCACGAACAGATCCTGCCGCTCACCGACCAGATCAGCGGGATCCTGGTGAGTGCGGGCGTCGATCACGTGGCTCACCGGATCAATCCTGGCGCGTCACTGCCGCCGGACACCGAAGTGGCCGAGCTGATCACGATGCTGGTGCGGTTCCGCACTCAGGCCGTCGCGGCGGTCAGCGCGACCCTGGCGTTCTCGATCGAATCGACCATCGAATCCGTGGTCAGCAAGATGCTGTCCGAGTTCATCGAGAAGGACCCCGCCGAAGAAGCCTGATCTACTCCCACTCGATCGTGCCAGGCGGCTTGCTCGTCACGTCGAGCACCACCCGGTTGACCTCGGGAACCTCGTTGGTGATGCGGGTGGAGATGCGTTCGAGCACCTCGTAGGGCACCCGCGTCCAGTCCGCCGTCATGGCGTCCTCGCTCGACACCGGTCGCAGCACGATCGGATGCCCGTAGGTGCGCCCGTCGCCCTGCACGCCCACCGAGCGGACGTCGGCAAGCAGCACCACCGGGCACTGCCAGATCTGGCCGTCCAAGCCGGCAGCGGTCAGCTCCTCGCGGGCGATGAAGTCGGCACGGCGCAACGTGTCCAAGCGCGCTGCGGTGACCTCGCCGACGATCCGGATTCCCAAACCGGGACCTGGGAATGGTTGGCGCCCAACGATTTCCTCGGGCAGCCCGAGCTCACGACCCACCGCGCGGACCTCGTCCTTGAAGAGCAGCCGCAGCGGTTCGACGAGCTTGAACTTCAGGTCGGCGGGCAGGCCGCCGACGTTGTGGTGGCTCTTGATGTTCGCCGCCCCGGTACCGCCGCCGGATTCGACGACGTCGGGATAGAGGGTGCCCTGCACCAGGAAGTCCACTTCAGGGCCGCCATCCTGCACGATCCCCCGCACCGCACCCTCGAACGCCCTGATGAACTCGCGGCCGATGATCTTGCGCTTGCCCTCGGGGTTGGTGACGCCCTCCAACGCCTCCAGGAACCGTTCCTCGGCATCGACCGTGACCAGCTTCGCGCCCGTGGCGGCGACGAAGTCACGCTGAACCTGGCCCCGCTCACCCGCCCGCAGTAGTCCGTGGTCGACGAACACGCACGTCAGCCGGTCGCCGACGGCGCGCTGCACCAGCGCGGCTGCCACGGCCGAATCCACCCCGCCAGACAGGCCGCAGATCGCCCGCCCGTCGCCGATCTGGTTGCTCACCTGCTCGATCAGTGCTCCGGCGATGTTGGCGGCCGTCCACGTCGACCCGATGCCGGCGAACTCGTGCAGGAACCGGCTCAGGATCTGTTGGCCGTGCGGCGTGTGCATCACCTCGGGGTGGTACTGGACGCCTGCGAGCCGACGGGCGCGGTCCTCGAACGCCGCGACCGGAGCCCCGGAACTCACCGCGACGACGTCGAATCCCTCCGGCGCTTCCGTGACTGCGTCGCCGTGGCTCATCCACACCGACTGAGTCTCGGGAAGATCCGAATGAAGTTGCCCACCAGTGACCTTCAACTCGGTGCGCCCGTACTCGCTGGTGCCGGTGTGCGCCACGGTGCCGCCGAGCGCCTGGGCCATCGCCTGGAAGCCGTAGCAGATGCCGAAGACCGGCACGTCGAGGTCGAAGATGGCCGGGTCGAGTTGCGGCGCGCCGTCGGCGTACACGCTGGCAGGTCCGCCGGACAGCACGATTGCCGAAGGATCCTTGGCCTTGATCTCGTCGACCGTCGCGGTGTGCGGGATGACCTCCGAATACACGTTGGCCTCGCGGACGCGCCGTGCGATCAGCTGCGCGTATTGCGCACCGAAGTCGACGACCAACACGGGGCGGGGCGATGACGATTCCACTCGCCCATTCTAGTGGCGGCCCTCCGGTCCCCCCTGCCCAGCGGGGGTAGACCGCGGATTCGGCGCGGGGATTGCGCTAGTGAACTGGTGCACGGCCTTGGTCAGCTCGAGAATCTGCCGCGACTGCTCGACCAATTGCTGCGACAGTTCAAGCAGCTGACAGTTCTGCTTGTCCTCCTCCTGCACCAGTAGCCACTGGTGGTCGGCGATCACCTGACGCTTCGCGTCCGCGCGGTTCTGGCTGATCATGACGAAGGTCGACAGGAAGATCGCCTCGAGCGACACGATCATCGTCAGCAGCCCGAAGGGATACGAGTCGAATCCGACCAAGGTGCCGAACACGATCCACACCACGAACCAGACGACGTGCAGGTACACGAACGCCATCGACCCGGCGAACGTGGTGATCTTGTCGGCGATCCGGTTCTGCAGGCTGTTGGCGCGCTCCTCTGCGTGTTTGAGGAGTGCCGGGCTGACGTGCGGGTGCTGGTGCAGGGCCTGCGCGATCGACATGGCTCACGGTAACCACTCAGTTGCCCATGAGCCGCGCGTGGGCCCCATATTCACAGGCAGATGGCAGGAACCGATCCGATCGGCGTTTGCTAACTGGCGGCGATTCGTTCCAGCACGAAGAAGTATGGCAAGGTCGTCCCGCGTAGATCCATGGCACCGATCACGACGCCGCAGTCGAACGCGCACTGGACTTTTCGCTGCGCATTACCGCGACGCTGCTGCTGTCGCCGTCACCGTTCCTGCCGACCGAGAACGACGAGCACACCCGAGAGTTCGCGCAGCGCTACCTGATACCGGTGCTCGACGCGGCCCGCTGAACTCAGCCCGCGGAGCTGACCGGGGTGATCGGCAACCTGCGGAGCGCGCCGGGAGCCTCGGCAGGCACCACCGGGCGCACGGGCGCGATCGGTGCCAGCCGGCGATACGACTCCCCTTGTGCCGGACGCTCATCCAGCTCACCACGGTTCGGCCACAGCGATGCGGCGCGCTCGGCCTGAGCGGTGATGGACAGCGACGGGTTGACCCCGAGGTTCGCCGAGATCGCCGCGCCGTCAACGACGTGCAGCGTCGGGTAGTTGTACACCCGCTGGTACGGATCGATGACACCGGTTTCGATGCTGTCGCCGATGGCGGCGCCGCCGAGGAAGTGCGCAGTCAACGGGATGTTGAACAGTTCGCCCCAGGTGCCGCCCGCGACGCCGTCGATCTTCTCAGCCATGCGGCGCGTGACCTCGTTGCCCGCAGGGATCCAGGTCGGGTTCGGCTCGCCGTGGCCCTGCTTCGACGACATCAACCGCGCACCGAGCGGCCCGCGTTTCGTGAAGGTGGTGATCGAGTTGTCCAGATGTTGCATCACCAGCGCGATCACCGTGCGCTCACTCCAGTGCTGCGGATTGAGCAGCCGCAACAACAATCGCGGATTCTTGCCGGCTTGATCGAAGAACTGCCTCCACCGCGGCACGTCCGTGCCCTGCGGCCCGGCGCCGTCGGTCATCAGTGTCTGCAGCAGGCCCATCGCATTTGAGCCCTTGCCATAGCGCACGGGTTCGACGTGGGTGTCCGCGGTCGGGTGGATGGACGAGGTGATCGCAACGCCGTGGGTGAGGTCGAGTTTGGGATCGACCTTCATCGTGGCGGCGCCGACGATCGACTCCGAGTTCGTGCGCGTGAGGACACCGAGCTTGTCGGAGAGCTTGGCTAGCTTGCCCTTGTCCCGCATCTTGAACAGAAGCTTCTGGGTGTTGTACGTGCCAGCGGCCAGAATCAGATGCGTCGCGGTGAACGTCTTCTTCTTCCTGCGCGCCTTGCCATTCGTGGCCACCGTGGTGACCTCCCACAGCCCGTCCGAGCGCTGGTCGAACCCGGTCACCGTCGTCATCGGATGCACTTGTGCCCCAGCGGATTCCGCCAGCCCGAGGTAGTTCTTGAGCAGGGTGTTCTTGGCGCCGTGCCTGCAGCCCGTCATGCACTCGCCGCATTCGATGCAGCCGGTGCGCGCAGGCCCTGCACCGCCGAAGAACGGGTCGGGCACCGTCTTGCCGGGGGTCTTGGCACCGTCGGCCCCGAAGAACACGCCGACGGGCGTTGCGACGAACGTGTCGCCGACGCCCATGTCGTCGGCGACCTCCTTGATGATCCGGTCGGCGTCGGTGAACGTCGGGTTCTTGACCACCCCGAGCATCCGCTGCGCCTGGTCGTAGTGCGGTGCCAGTTCCGACCGCCAGTCGGTGATGTGCTTCCACTGCGGGTCGGCGAAGAACGGTTCCGGTGGCACGTACAGCGTGTTGGCGTAGTTGAGCGAGCCGCCCCCGACGCCCGCGCCTGCCAGGATCATGACGTTGCGCAGGAGGTGGATCCGCTGGATCCCGTACATGCCCAACTTGGGCATCCAGAGGAACTTGCGCAGGTTCCACGAGGTCTTGGCGAATTCCTCGTCGGCAAAGCGTCTGCCCGCTTCGAGGACGCCAACGCGATAGCCCTTTTCGGTCAGTCGCAGTGCGCTGACACTGCCCCCGAACCCCGAACCGATGATCAGAACGTCGTAGTCAGGCCCCATCGAAGGATTATGAACCTACCGCGAAGTAACTTTCCAGATAGGCGACCCTAAGTAGCGAGGTCAGGACCCGACGGCCAGACCGACCTTCTGGAACTCCTTGAGGTCGCAATACCCGGCCTTGGCCATCGCCCTGCGAAGACCGCCGACCAGGTTCAGCCCGCCGAACGGATCGTCGGACGGGCCGGTGAGCACCTGCTCCAGCGAAGGCCGCTCCCCCTCCGCCACCTGTAGCAAAGCGCCACGCGGTAGCGACGGGTGGGCGGCCGCGTTGGGCCAGAACCATCCGCCACCGAGGGACTCCTGCGCGACGGCGAGCGGCGTGCCAAGCAGCACCGCATCGGCGCCGCACGCGATGGCCTTGGCCAACTCACCCGAGGTGTGGATGTCGCCGTCGGCGAGGACGTGCACGTAACGGCCCCCGGTCTCGTCGAGGTACTCCCGCCGGGCCGCTGCGGCATCGGCGATCGCGGTGGCCATCGGCACGCTGATGCCGAGCACCTCGTCGCTGGTGGTGACTCCCCATGTCGACCCGTAGCCAACGATGACGCCTGCCGCGCCGGTGCGCATCAGGTGCAACGCGGTGCGATGGTCGAGCACGCCACCGGCGACGACGGGGATGTCGAGCTCGGAGATGAAGGTCTTGAGGTTCAGCGGCTCGCCGTCCTGCGCGACGCGCTCCGCCGAGATGATGGTGCCCTGGATGATCAGCAGATCGACGCCGGCAGCCACCAGCGCAGGCGTCAGGGCCTGTGCGTTCTGCGGGCTCACTCGCACGGCGGTGGTGACGCCCGCATCGCGGATGCGTGTCACCGCGGCGCCAACCAGTTCCGGGATCAGCGGTGCGGCGTGGAGCTCCTGCAGCAGACGGATGGCGGCCGATGGGTCCGGCTCCTTGGCTGCCACCTCCAAGAGCTGGGCGATCTTGGCCTCGACGTCGACGTGCCGACCGATCAGGCCCTCGCCGTTGAGCACGCCAAGCCCGCCGAGCCGGCCCAGTTCGATGGCGAATTCCGGGGACACCAACGCGTCGGTCGGGTGGGCGACGACGGGTATGTCGAATCGGTAGGCGTCGAGCTGCCAGCCCGTCGACACGTCCTGAGACGAGCGCGTGCGCCGCGACGGCACGATGTTGATGTCGGATAGCTCGTAGGTACGACGAGCAGTTCGGCCCATGCCGATTTCCACCAAGTCACGCATGCGTGTGATCCCCCGGGCTCAGCGAGCGTAGTAGTTGGGCGCTTCAGCGGTCATGGTGATGTCGTGCGGGTGGCTTTCCTTCAGCCCTGCCGCAGTGATCTGCACGAACTGCGCCTGCTGAAGATGCTCGATGGTGGCAGAACCGGTGTAGCCCATCGCGGCGCGCAGGCCACCGGTCAGCTGATGGATGACGGTCGACAGCGGGCCGCGGAACGGCACCCGGCCCTCGATGCCCTCCGGCACCAGCTTGTCCTCGCTCAACACGTCGTCCTGGAAGTAGCGGTCCTTGGAATAGGACTTCGCGGCGCCGCGACCCTGCATGGCGCCCAGCGAGCCCATGCCGCGGTAACTCTTGAACTGCTTGCCGTTGACGAGGATCAAGTCGCCTGGCGCCTCGGCGGTGCCTGCCAGCAGCGATCCCAGCATCGCCGTCGACGCCCCGGCAGCGAGAGCCTTGGCGATGTCACCGGAGTACTGCAGACCACCGTCGGCGATCACCGGCACGCCGTGGGGTGCGCACGCGGCGACGGCCTCCAGGATGGCGGTGATCTGCGGGGCGCCGACACCGGCGACCACTCGCGTCGTGCAGATGGAGCCGGGGCCTACACCGACCTTCACCGCATCCGCGCCCGCTTCGACCAGCGCGGCTGCGGCGGCACGGGTGGCGATGTTGCCGCCGATCACCTGGACGCGATCGCCGAGCACGCTCTTGGCCCAGTGCACCATGTCGAGCACGCCGCGGTTGTGGGCGTGCGCGGTGTCCACGATCAGCACGTCGACGCCCGCGTCGACGAGCGTCATCGCCCGCTCGCGGGCATCGCCACCAACACCGACCGCGGCGCCGACGAGCAGCCTGCCGTCACTGTCCTTGGTGGCCAGCGGGAACTGCTCGGTCTTGACGAAGTCCTTGACGGTGATCAGCCCGGTCAGCTTGCCGTGGCCGTCGACGATCGGGAGTTTCTCGATCTTGTTGCGCCGCAACAGACCCAGCGCGGCATCGGCGGTGACGCCCGACTGCGCGGTGATCAGCGGTGCCTTGGTCATCACTTCGGCGACGGGCTTGCTCATGTCGACTTCGAAGCGCATGTCGCGGTTGGTGATGATGCCCACCAGCGAACCGTCCGCGTCGACGACGGGCAGGCCGGAGATCCGGAACCGCGCGCACATCGCGTCGACCTCGGCCAGCGTGTTGTTCGGAGAACACGTGACGGGATCGGTGACCATGCCCGCCTCGGACCGCTTCACCGTCTCGACCTGGCCGGCCTGCTCGGCGACGGGGAGATTTCGGTGCAGCACGCCCATGCCGCCGGCGCGCGCCATCGCGATGGCCATCCGGGACTCGGTGACGGTGTCCATGGCGGAGCTGACCAGCGGCACCCGCAGACGGATGCGCTTGGTCAGCTGACTGGAGGTGTCGGCGTTCGCGGGCACAACGTCTGAGGCGGCAGGCAGCAAGAGGACGTCGTCGAAGGTAAGCCCGAGCATCGCGATCTTGGTCGGATCGTCGCCACCGGTCGGCACCGGAACGGTGATGGGAAGGCTGCTTTCAGCGATCGACATGGGTTGGGCCTCCAGACGGCGCAGATCTAAATGTCCATCTTATCGGGACAACCGGCGGTGTCTGGCCTCACACGGGGTTCGGGCCGGGGTGTCGCGGTACGGACGGCTGGCGCGATGACGGAGGTGCTGCGTAATGTGGAAGCGTGCGCGACCACCTGCCGCCGGGTTTGCCGCCCGACCCGTTCGCCGACGACCCCTGCGATCCTTCAGCAGCGCTCGACGCGATCGAACCGGGCCAGCCCCTGGACCCGCAGGAACGCGTCGCCGTCGAGGCGGATCTGGCCGACTTGGCCGTGTATGAGGCGTTGTTGGCGCACAAGGGAATTAGCGGCCTGGTGGTGTGCTGCGACGAGTGCCAGCAGGACCACTATCACGACTGGGACATGTTGCGGGCCAACCTGCTCCAACTCCTGGTCGACGGCACGGTGCGGCCACACGAGCCGGCCTACGATCCCGAACCCGATGCCTACGTGACCTGGGATTACTGCCGCGGATACGCCGACGCCTCGTTGAACGAAGCTGCGTCGGAATCCGACGGATATCGCTGAACGCGTAATTCGCCTTAGTTGCCGTTGCCTGCCGGCGGCGCGACCACGGTAGTCACCACTTGTTCGGGTTGCTTGGGCGCTGACGACGGCGGCTGAACGGGTTCTTCTGCCGGCTTGGGCGCGCTGGATGCCGCAGGCGGAGCCGCGGGAACCGTCGGGGTGACCGCGATGCGTGGTTCCGAGACGGGCGGTTGGACGCTCGCCGGGGGCGGCGCCTGGACCGCGGGCGGTGCACGCACGGGCGGAGCGCTCACGGGAGGAGCGCTGACCGGAGGCGGCGCCTGGATCGCGGGCGCGGACGAAGGCACCGACACCGTCGACGGCGGCAGCGAGGACGGCGGCAGGGCGGCGGGCTGCTGCACAGTCGTCGTAGTGGTCGTCGTGGTGGTCGTCGTCGTGGTCGGGGTCGTCGGGGTGGTGGTGGATGGCGGTGTCGACGAACTGGACGGCGGCGAGGTCGGCGGGGTCGGCGCGATGATCAGATCCGACGGCGGCAAAGACGTCGAGGGCGACGGCGGGGTGGTCGAGTCCGACGGGGAGGTCGGCGTCGGTTCCGAAGTCGAGATTGCCGTGGAAATCGATGGTGAAGTCGAGGTTGACGTCGACGTTTCCGTGCTGGTTTCAGTGACCACCGGGACCTGCAGCAGGGTCAGAGGCGACGACGGCAGCACCGGTTGCGGCTGATCGGGCGGCGGCAGCGTCGCAGCGGGATCCTGTTCGACCACCTTGTAGGCCAACGCATTCCACTGCTGGACCAGGTCCTGCTTGTCCTGCACCTGATCGACGCTCTGCACCGTGGTGGACAGCGTCTGAAGCCGATCCTGCGCCTGCTGCCAATCACCCCGCTCGACCAGCTGCTGCACCTCGGCGAGTTGCTGCGAGGCCAGCATGACCTGGTCGCTGCGTTCCCTCGGCTGCTCGCCGAAGAGCTGGGTCCGCACGCCGTAGAGCGAGTCGCCGGGGCCTGCGCCGTACACGGCGGCGCTGAAGCCACCAAGGACCAGCAGCGCTGCGGCGGCCGATCCGACCAGGGTCAGCGAGGTGCGGGTGCGCTTGCGGGAATCGAGGCTCCCGCGCAACGCGATGGCGGCGTCGCGGGGCGTGACGACCGTCGTGGCCGGGGTATCGCGAATCTCGTCACGCCAGTCCGAGAGCAGGAACGCCAGTTCTGCTTCGGCGGGATCGGTGGCGTACACCGGTTGGCCCGAGGCGAGGGCGTCCAGGAACCGCTCATCGCGGTTGATCTCATTGAGCGACGGGTCTCCGCCGTTGCCGGTCCAGCGTCCGAAGTCAGGCATGATCGCGCCTCGTCGTGCCGATCTCGGACTTCAGTTTCGCCAGTGCACGGTGCTGGGCGACCCGGACTGCGCCCGGCGTGCTGCCGACCGCTTCCGCCGTCTCCTCGGCACTCATGCCGACCACGACGCGCAGGATGATGATCTCCCGCTGCTTCTCGGGCAGCGCTGCCAGCAGCCTGTCCATCCGAGCGGCCGACTCCGAGTCGATCGCGATTTGTTCGGGACCCGCTGCAGATGAGGCACGGTCGGGCAGCGAGTCGGTGGCGTCGGCACGGTTTCGTCCGGCGGCGCGGTGAGCGTCGGCAACCTTGTGAGCGGCGATGCCATAAACGAAGGCCAGGAACGGTCGTCCCTGATCCTTGTAGCGCGGCAGCGCCGTGATGGCGGCCAAGCACACCTCCTGAGCCACGTCGTCTGCTGAAAGCCCACTTCTGTCCGCTGTCCCGATCCTCGCCCGGACATACCGGACGACGATCGGACGGATGGTCTCCAGCACCGTCCGGAGTGCGTCTCGATCGCCTGCCACCGCCTCAGCAACGACAGCATCGAGACCTTCTCCCGAACTGATCATCGCGAGTGTTATCTCCAGTGTTACGGATGAGGCATGCCCCAAAAAGGTTGTGTCAGGTAAAGACTAATGATCAGCGCGTGAAAGCCGGCGTCAGCGGGCCGCCCACACGCCCCCTCTGCGGCGTACCGCGTCGGCGGATTCATCGCGTATCGCGGCGACCCGGTCATGGGGGTGAACGGCACTGCCGACGTCCAAGAGAAGGCATGCTAAAGCCCAGCTCAGCGGCACTAAACCCAACTGCTGAGTGACCTCGATGGCGACGTCGGCGACACGGCGAGACCCGTCCGGATCGCCTGCGCTGCACAGTGCTGCGGCCAGCACCACATCCGACTTGACGGCGTGTCGCACGGAGCCCGTCGACGCCGCCAGCCCGACGGCTCGTTCGGCATGCGCGAGCGCCGCGGCGCCGTCGCCGGTGAACATCGCCAACTCGGCGGAAACCCAGCCGAACCGGACCGGCAATCGCGCATGCGACGCGTCACCGAGGACCTCGCGGGCCCGCTGCAGCAGCCGGGCCGATACCCCGAAGCGACCGATCCCGAGCGCGTCGGCGGCCAGTCCGATCAACGCGTCGGCGCGTGCATCGGCGTCGGACCCCGACGATGCAAGCGCCCGTCCGTCCCACGGCCGCGCATCGACGTGCCTGCCGAGCTGACGGAGGAACGACGCCCTGGTGCTCAGCGCCAGCGACGCCACCAACCCCGCACCTGGCGTGCGGCCGACGGCGTCCAGGTCGGCGAAGCCACTCGCGTACCGACCCTGACCACCGGCGGCCACGGCACGTTGCCAGGTCTGCAGCGGCGTCGTCGCCTCGGGCAGTGGCCACCGACCGGGATCGTCGCCGAAGGCGGCGTTTGCAAGCTCATCCATCGGATCGGGACGCTATCAATACGTCGGGATGAGCCGCGAAGAACCCAGTACCGCGGGGCACGGGTAAAACTGTGTTGCGGATTCAACATTGGTTAACAGTTGGTGCTGGGCATGTTAATTCGGTATCAACTGACTACTGGGCGGTAGGAATCGTGGCCGCAATGCCGTTCGCTGCGAACAGCGGAAACGGGACTCGTGATCATTTGGAAGCCGTTTCGTGATCACCCTTCTCGTTGCGGGAGGGTCGCAACGATGAACGTGATGTAAATTCTCGAGCTGCGGTTATGCCCTTGAGCACATGTGCGGGCTATTGACTGAATTTCGTGAGCCCTTCTACGTTGTGTGCACGAGTAGTCACCGGCGACACCGTGCTCGGATCGGTTCAACGAACCACGCCCTCTCGCGATACGCGAAAGGGGTGCGCAGAGAGGGGTTTTCCTAATGCCACAGCCGCAGCAGCTACCCGGACCCAATGCAGACATCTGGGATTGGCAGATGGCCGGCCTTTGCCGAGGTGTTGATTCATCGATGTTCTTCCATCCAGACGGAGAGCGTGGCCGGGCCCGCGCACAGCGGGAGATGCGTGCCAAGGAGATGTGCCGGAGTTGCCCGGTGATCACGCAGTGCCGTACGCACGCACTGGGCGTCGGTGAGCCCTATGGCATTTGGGGCGGCCTGAGCGAGTCGGAGCGCGAGATGCTCCTCAAGCGGGGCATTCGCCGCACCGCCTGAAATTCGAGACGCACAGAGGTCCCCGGCACGCTCGTCGTGTCGGGGACCTCTCTGCGTCTGACTACGGACGGCGCGACCGCGCCATCCGGGCGATGACGTACAGGATTCCGGCCACGACGACCAGCACGCCCAACCACGGCAGCAGCAGCCCAAAGAGCAGAACCGCGTTGCCCACCACCGAAACCAAGCCGTCCCAACCGCGCTCGATCTGGCCGGTGAACCCGTCGTACTGTTTCGGGGCCGGTCCGCCGATCTGCTCGGCGACGAAGCTCAGATCGATGGTGCTGTACTGGATGCGGTCGCCCAGTTGATCGCGCTGCGCACGC
This sequence comes from Mycobacterium sp. AZCC_0083, assembly GCF_014202335.1. GTDB lineage: Bacteria > Actinomycetota > Actinomycetes > Mycobacteriales > Mycobacteriaceae > Mycobacterium. Next base: position 227,439 of record NZ_JACHGP010000013.1, read on the forward strand.
AGGCTGTCCAGATCCGCCTGGCGCTGCGACAGCGCGCTCTCGGCGTTGATGAGCGCATCGGGATCCTTGGCGTCGCGCATGATCCCCAGAAGTCGATCCACCGAGGTCTGCAGGGCCTTGATCCTCGCATCGATATCGACCCGTTGCGCCGTCACGTCCTCGGACTTGGTTTCTGCGGTCTGCACCTTTCCGAGAGCCTTCAGATCCCGTACCACGCCGTCGAGTTTCGCGACGGGCACCCGCAACACCTCGGAGGTACGGGCGAAGCCGCCGGCCGATCCCGCATCCTCCGAGCGGCTGTCCACCCGGCCGTCGGCCTTCTCCACTAGAACGGCCGCCTCGTCCGCGGCCTCGGAGATGTTGGCCACCGTGATGGTCATCGACGCGGTCTTGACGACGTCGCGCGGGAGTTCCGCCGGTGGCGCGGTCGGCGGCGGCGCGCCTGGCGCTGGCCCGGATTCGGGCATCGGCGCGGTGATGCCGTCCTTCATTCCGGCCGCGGGCGCTGTCGTCATGCCTGCGCCCTGCGGCGCGTTGTTGTCATACGGTCCCGCGCAGGCCGTCAGCACGCCCAACACGGCGAACCCCGCCATCCCAAGGGTCAACAACCTGCTCGAGACGGGGTTCATGATCACCAACCTTGCCATCGCCTGTGAAGTCCGACAACGACGCTGGTCACGCCCCATCGCTAGGCAATCAGCGGCCTGAGCGCCTCTCCCACCTTGGTGATGACGCCTGGCGTGTAGCCGTGGGTGGGCAGGTTGACGATCACGCCGTCGACGCCGACATCGAGCACGTTGGTCTTGATCTGCTCGGCCACCTGCTCGGCGGTGCCACGCACCGCGCGTCCGCCCGTCGCCTCGGCGATGTCACGTCGGGTGTCGTGGCCGTCGAGCACGACGGTCAGCAGCGTCGAGGTCTCCAGTGTCGAAGGATCGCGCCCGGCTTCGTCGCAGCGCTGTTTGAGCACATCGAGCTTGTGCGGCAGCTCCGATATCGGCGTGATCAGGTTGAGGTGATCGGCGTAGCGCACGGCAAGCCCGAACGTCTTCTTCTCACCGCTGCCGCCGAGCATGACAGGGATGTGGTCGCGGTAGCGGGGCTCGTTGATCGCATTCTCGGTGCGATACCACTTGCCCGAGAAGGTGGGCCGCTCGCCGTGCGTCATCGGGACGATGATCTGCAGGGCCTCTTCCAGCTTCTCGAATCGCTCGGTGAACGTGTCGAATTCGAAGCCGAGCTGCTGGTGTTCGAGTTCGAACCAACCGGCACCGAGGCCGAGGATCGCCCGGCCGCCACTGATCACGTCCAGCGTCGTGATCACCTTGGCGAGCAGCGTCGGATTGCGATAGGTGTTGCCGGTGACCAACGTCGAGAGCTGGATGTTCTCGGTCGCGCTCGCCAGCGCGCCGAGCGCGGTGTACGCCTCGAGCATCGGCTCGTCCGGTTCCCCGAGCGTCGGCAGTTGGTAGAAGTGGTCCATCAGCAGCACCGTGTCGAAGCCTGCGGCCTCGGCTTCCTGAGCCTGTGCCTTCACGGCTGGGAAGAGTTCGGTGACTGGGGCGTCGTAGGAGAAGTTCGGAATCTGTAGTCCGAGTCGAATCGTCACGCAATGGGTCAACAACCGGGCGGCGCGATTCGATTCCGGCCGCGATGGCCGTCCCGCACACTCGTGTCCATGGAATCTTCAGGGTCTTTCGGGGGTACGGTAACCGTCACCGAGGCGGGGTCTGGGACGTACACCCAGGAGATCACCGCAGGCCACCACCGGCTCATCGCCGACGAGCCACGACCGATCGGCGACGACGCGGGGCCGACGCCTTACGATCTGCTGCTTGCCGCGCTCGGGTCGTGCACCTCCATGACGGTGCGGATGTACGCCGAACGCAAGGCCTGGCCGCTCGAACGGGTACGAGTAACGTTGCGGCACTCGCGCATTCACGCCGAGGACTGCGCCGAGTGCGAGACCACCAAGGGATTGATCAGTCACATCGATCGCGACGTCGAGTTGGTCGGCGACCTCGACGACACTCAACGGCAACGGTTGATGCAGATCGCCGATCGTTGCCCGGTGCATCAGACCCTGACCTCGGAGATCGACATCACCACAACCGCGGTGTGACGCCAGGTGCTAATTCGCGGAACTCAGCGGGTCGTCTTCGACGAGTCGCGTCCCGCGAACCCTGCGGCGAACCAGATGTCGGCGCCGCCGAACCTTCCAAGAGCTCCACTCGCCGAGCGTGACACCTGCCGCGAGCGCAGTACCGATCGCCAGCGCACCCAACACCGACGCGAAGCCGACGGCATGCTGGTCGTTGAGGATCGCGTAGATGCCATGCAGCAGGGCCAGGCCCGGTAGCAGGGGCACGATGCCCGCGATGGAAACGACCATGGGCGGCGCAAGATTGCGGCGTTCCATCAGCATGCCGACCAAACCGATCGGCACCGCTGCGACGAACGACGCTATGACGGCACCCAAACCTGCACCCTGAGCCAGTAGGAACGCGATGGTGCCCGCGGCACCGCCGAATGCCGCGGCGATCGCTGCGGTCCGTTCGGCATAACAGGCAAGGGCGTAGGCGGCAGCGCTCGCCGCGCCGAATGCGACGCGTGCGGGCAGCTCTGCCAGGGCGGGCGGCGCGCCGGGACCAAGGGCGACGAACGGCGCGCCGAAGCGGTTGGCGAGGTGCAATACCAGCGCCACGCCTGCGATCGTCGCGGCCGTCATCATGAGCAGCTCGAAGAATCGGCCCGCGGCCGTAACCGGGGCGCCCGTGATGACGTCGCCGACCGAGCTCACCAGCGAGAGCCCGGCAAGCAGTACCACCAAGCCGGCGGCGATGGCCACCGTCGGTTCGAAGCTCAACCCCAACTTGGGGCCCAGCCAGTACAGCGCCAGCGGAGGCGCCGTCGCAATCGCCCCGCCGATCGCGTACTGGAAGAACAACGGCAATCCGTGCCTGTTGAGTTGTCGGTTGACGAGATAGATCGTCATGGTGCTCAGAGCGCTGACCAAGCAGGCCAGCAGGCTCGCGCCAAGGGTTCCGGCCGTCGCGAACGCCAATGCACCCCATGCCAGGGTGGCGATCCAGCGCTTGTAGGGGTGCGGCGCGATGATGATCGCGTCGAGTTCTTCGCGGGCTTGCCACGGCGATACCTCGTGGGCCTTGATTCGAGCGATCAATCGGTCGACGGCCGCCAGCCGGCTGAAGTCGATCGACCGGGCCTGCACGGTGTGCAGCGTGGTGGCTGCTGACGAGGTCGGTCCGCGGTAGGCGGCGATGTGGATCGTCGTGCTGATGACGTCGACCTGGCAGCGCTCGATACCGAACCCGTTGACGATGCCCGTGACCTGGTCCATCGTGGCCGTCGTCGGCATCCCGGACGCCATCAGGATGGCGCCGATGTTCCCGGCCACGTCCAGCACCTCGCCGACCCGTTCGAGGTATGCGGCATCGAGTTCCGCGCCCGTCGACGGGGTGATCCGCGGAAGGCTGTCCGTCGGTGCCTCGGTTTCCCGAACGATCCGGTTCAAGACCTCGCGGCGACGTTCACGCCATGGATGGCCCGCACGTTCACGGGTCAACTGCACAGCACTTCCCTCCCTAACAACACCGTCTGATTCCCTGATGCGCAACGAGCACGGGTCGACGGACGTTCCCTCTTTCTGCCCAGAGCAATCGGTGTTTTCGCTCACATCGTCAGAGTAGGACTGACATTTGCGCCTGCGTGGGCGTTGGCCGGAGCCAACGGAAAGTATTCGGGACCTAACCGTCGAGCGGGTTGGCCTTCATGCGTCCGGCGGCATTGTTGGCGATCGCCCCGGCGGCTGCGCTGCCCGGTTTACGGCTCGCCTGGTCTTCGAAGCACGCAAGGAACTCGTCGCCGAATCCGAGCCTTTGATAGCGCGCCAGTATCTCCGGCCATGCCTCCACCGAGAACTCCTCCGGCCGCAGCCCTGCGACGTCCCAGCCGGTGGCGACCTGCAAGAGATGCGACTCGGGGTCGTCGGTCGCAGAGACGTCTTCGCGCATGTGCAGCACGATGATCTCCTCTGCCCTGGCCGCTCGGTCGGCAGGCCAACCGGCCGCGACCCCGAACACCCAGGCCAGGTCCCCGCCCGCCACCTCGAAGGCCAGTCGGTGGCTGTCGAATGGGTCGGTGAGACCGAGGTCGTGAAGCAGCGCCGAGACGTAGTACAGCTCGTCGTCGAACGCGATGCCGTGCGCCTCGGCGTACGTCACTCCCCACAGGTACGCACGGACGCTGTGGTTGAGCAATGCCGGCGAATGGAAGCGGGTAGCCACGCAGAGTGCAGCCGTCGCCGCCGGCGTCTGCGGAAGTTCAGTCATTCGTCGATCCCTTCTCCTTCGATCACGCGGATGATCGGCTTGCCGTGACTCCGGCGGCTCGGGTCGAACGCTGTGGCAGCGTCTTCGAGTGTGTATGTCGTTCCGACGACGGGACGCTGCCGGCCATCTCGAAGCCTGCTCTCCAGTTCGGCGAGCTCCCCGCGATCGGGTTCGACGACGAAGAAGACGGCTCGTCCGTCCTCGGGCTGGATTGGCGGTGGTTCGGCGATGCTGACGAGCGCACCGCCCGAACGGACCAACGTCGCTGAGCGCTCGAGGATTTCACCGCCCATCACGTCGAACACCACGTCCACTTCGCCTACGCTCTCCAGCTGATCGAGCTCCAAGTCCACGAAGCCTTCCGCGCCAAGATCGAGCACGGTCTGGCGGTGGTCCGTCCGGCCGGTACCGATGACCCGAGCCCCCGCCTCGTGCGCAAGTTGCACCGCGACCGAACCGACTCCACCAGCAGCGCCATGAATCAGGATGGTCTGCCCGGCACGGAGCTGCCCGTGGGTGAACAGCCCCTGCCATGCCGTAAGACCTGAAATCGGAAGCGCTGCAGCCGTAATGGGGTCGACGCCTTCAGACAGCGGCGCAAGGTTTCGGGCCTCCACCGCCACGAATTCGGCCAGCGTGCCGTTCCGGCACCAGTCGGTCACCCCGAAGACCCTCTGGCCGACGGTCAGGCCGGTGGTCCCGTAACCCAACTCGGCAACCACCCCGGCGACCTCGTGGCCGGGAATGGTCGGCGTCCGGTCGCGCCCGGCCCGGTCGGTCCAAGTGCCCGGCCAGTCGAGTTCACCAGGGGTGAAGCCTGCCGCATGCACCTGGACGACGACGTCGTTCTCGGCGGCGTGAGGGTAGGGCACATCCGCCAGCTCGAGCCCATCGACACCGGCAGCGCGGTCTCGGGCGATGATCGCTCGCATCGTCGTCACCGCGCGTGCCTGCGAACATCGCGGTGCCGCAAGGAATCACGGGACAGGATCTCTCGCGGATCGAGCATGGTGATCATGTCGACGCCGGGAGCGCAGATGCACACCGCGAGGAAGCGGCTCCATCCCATGGCATCCAAATTCCTCATTTGGTAGTGCACCACGTCACCTCCCGGCTCCCAGAATGCCTCGCCCGCAACGATTTCCCTTGGCGCCTCGCCCTCGATCTCGAAGAGGATCTTGCCCTCCAGCACGTAACCGAACACCGGCCCCGAATGTCGATGTGGATCCAGTCCGGCGTCCGCGGGGGGAAGCTCGACGAGCTGTGTCATCGCGTGTGCACCCTCGGGGATCGGGGGCGGTGTGACGCACAGTAGGTCGGCGATCTTGGTGTTGCCTGCGGCGATCATGTTCTCCACGCTAACTGCGGGATCGCACTCGTCGTGGGCCACTTGGATGCGGCGCGCGGGGGCCAGTTTCACGGCAGCAGCCGGATCAGGGCATCCACGGCTGCCGACCACGAGCTGGGCGCTGGCGCCGCATACCCGATCACCACACCGTCGCGCACGCGCCCGATTTCTGGATGACGATACAGATCGAGGCCCTCCACGCCGAGCCGCCGCCATGGGAGTCGACGAGCCAGCGCGCTCTCGTCGCCACCGGCGAACTCGAGCATCACGTGCAGCCCCGCGGGCATCCCGGCTACGGTGGTCTTCGGCGATGATCGGGCGACCGCTGCGACGAGTTGCTCACGGCGGCGCCGGTATTCGGCGCGCATCGTGCGGATGTGTCGGTCATAGGAGCCGGACGTGATGAACTCGGCCATCGCCAGCTGTTCGACGAAACCGGAGGTCTCCTCGGTTTCGCCCTTCTGCCGGACGACCGGTTCGACGAGTCGTTCCGGTAACACCAGCCAGCCGAGCCGAAGCCCCGGCGCCAGCGACTTGCTCGTCGTGCCCATGTAGATGACGTGCTCGGGATCGACGCCGTGCAGCGCACCGACGGGGCTGCGGTCGTAGCGAAACTCGCCGTCGTAATCGTCTTCGATGATCACGGAGCCGGTGCGCCTCGCCCAGTCGATGACCGCCGCGCGTCGGTCGGAATGCAGGGACATCCCGAGCGGGAACTGGTGTGACGGTGTCAGCAGTACCCCGCCCACCTCCGGCATGTGCCCGAGCGCCGTGACGTCGGCACCGCAGGAATCGACTGTCATTGGGGGGCAACGCATCCCCGCCCCGGTGATCGATGCCCTCTGCGCGGGCAGGCCGAACTCCTCGACGGCCACGGCGGTGACCCCGGCGCCTGCCAGTGCACCGGCGACGAGGCGCAGTCCTTCAGCCGCCCCGGTGCACACGATGATGTTGCACGGCTGGGCCCGAACTCCCCGCGCGCGAGCGAGGTACTGGGCAAGGGCGTGGCGGAGTTCCGGTCGGCCATGCGGGTCGGCGTAGCCGAACGCCTCGAAGGGTGCGGCCTTCAGCGCGCGGGTGACCGCGCGGCTCCACTCGATGCGTGGGAACGACGACAGGTCCGGATGACCAGGCCGCAAGTCGTGGTCCAATCGGCGCGACGACGGTCGCTTGGCCGGTGCGGCGACCGACCGGACGGCCTCGGCCGCGCGTTGGGAGACCAGTGTGCTCGAGCCGTGTTGTGCGGTCAGCCAGCCTTCGGCGATGAGCTCGGCGTATGCGCGCGCCACGGTGTTTCTCGCGACGCCGAGGTCGGCGGCAAGCGCGCGGCTCGACGGCAACCGGGTCCCAGGCACCAACCGCCCCGTGCGGATCGCGTCGCGGATGGCGTCCATGACACTGTCGCGAACCCTGCCGCCGGGGCGATCCAGGTGCAGATCCACGTCAGCCCCCGCGGAGTGCCTCGAGCGCCGCGGCCGTTGGGCTACCGGGCTCGGCGCGATAGGTCAGCAGATGCTGCCCGCCGGAGTGCGGGATGTTGAGTCTGTTGCGGTGCAGGTACAGATCACCCACCTTCGGGTGCCGCATGTGGATGACGCCGACTCGATATCCGACGTCCGCCCGCGCCCACAGTTCGCGGAATCGGGCACTGGCCGCCGACAACTCGTCGATCACGGATCGCAGCCGGGGATCGTCGGGGTCGTCGACGGCCGCCTCGCGTAGACCGCTCACCGCGACGTCGGTCGCTTCGTCCCAATCCACGTACCGGTCACGCGCGGTGGGCTCCACGAAGCGCCAGAGCAAGAAGTTCTGACCAGGCTCGAAACCCGCCGAGAGCGCGCGTGCGAGCGAATTTGCAGCCAACACGTCAAGGCATCTGCTGGCCACCACCGCAGGCATGCCGAACTGCTCGATCAGCTCGTCGACGCCATCAGCGACGGTCTCGACACGAACGTGGTCGCGGCGGTTGCCCGCGGCATTGGCCAACTGATGCAGATACGCCGTCGCCTGGACGTCGAGCAGCAGGACCCGCGCCAGCGCATCGAGGATCTGGGCCGACGGATTCTTGTCGCGGCCCTGCTCGAGGCGCAGGTAGTACTCGGAGCTGATACCCGCCAACGTCGCCAGCTCCTCGCGGCGCAAGCCCCGCACCCGTCGCCGCGCGCCTGCGACCAGTCCGACGTCGTCGGGCTGGACCTGACCGCGCCTGGCGCGGAGGTAGTCGCCTAGGTCGTTACCGTCCGTGGCCATCCCACGAGCCTAAGACTGTTCCTCCCACTACCAGGGTCATTGCGGTCTCCCCTTCTTGGACGCGGTGGGCCCATCGTCGATGTTGTGCCGGTTGCAGACGCAGGGAAGGAGACAGAAATGGTGCAGCGACAGAACGTCGAGTTCGCCGTCGAAGGCGATGTGACCCTGCGGGGCTGGTTGTTCGTCCCCGACGGTGCCGGACCGCATCCGGCGATCACGATGGCGCACGGATTCGCAGGCGTGAAGGAGCACGGGCTCGAGCGATTCGCGAGGGCTTTCGCCGACGCGGGATTCGTCGTGCTGGTGCATGATCACCGCGGTTTCGGCGCCAGCGACGGCTCGCCGCGCTGCGACATCGACCCGTGGGTGCAGATCGCCGACTGGCGACGGGCGATCTCCTTCCTGGAGAGCCAACCCTTCGTCGATCCCGCCCGGATCGGCCTGTGGGGCAGCAGCTACGCCGGCGGCCACGCGATCGTCCTTGGGGCGACCGACCGGCGGCTGCGCGCCGTGGTCGCCCAGGTGCCCACGATCAGCGGCTATCAGCAGAGCCAGCGGCGCGTGGCCCCCGACCAGGTTGCCGAGTTGGAGGCGGCGTTCGCCGACGACGAGCGGAGCCAGTTCCGTGGCGGCCAACTGGCCACCCAGGCCGTGGTCAGCGCAGATCCCGCGGTGCGGGCCGCGTACCGCGCGCCAGATGCGATCGCGTTCTACGACCAGCCCGCACCCGCCGGGGTCTGGGACAACGTCGTCACGTTGCGCTCCACCCGGGCCGCGCGCATGTACGAGCCGGGTACCTGGATTTCACGGGTGTCCCCCACACCGCTGCTGATGGTCGTGGGCCTGCACGACACCATCACCTTGACCGACCTCGCCCTTGGCGCCTACGAGGCGGCGCTGCAGCCCAAGAAACTGGTCACCATCGACGGTGGCCACTTCGACCCGTACGTGTCGCAATTCGCCCAGGCGAGCGGCGCCGCGGTCGCATGGTTCACCGAACACCTCGCCGTGCGCGAAAACCACTGAATCCGAAGGGAACAACCATGTCCGAGTTGCACTACGACGTTCTGGTCCACGACGGGCTGCGGCGCCACCGCGAGCAGCGCCTGCCCGACGGCAGCCCGATCATCTCCTCCCCGGTCTCCACGACGCTCGTCTACGGCGAGCACGACGCCGTCCTCGTTGATCCGCCGATGACTTATGAGCAGGTGCAACGGGTCGGCGACTGGATCGAGCGCTCCGGCAAGCACCTGACGGCCGTGTACGCGACGCATGGGCACGGTGACCACTGGTTCGGCACCGACCTTCTGCTGCAACGGTTTCCCGACGCCGTCCCGTACGCGACCGACGGGACGATCGCGATGATGCATCAGCAGGGCACTGCCGGCCGCGCCGAGATGTGGGACGTCGACTTCCCCGACCAGATTCCTCCCAGCCCCGTGACCTATCGAACCGTTCCCGCCGACGGCATCGAACTGGAAGGCCACCGACTGCTGGCCGTCGAGGTCGGCCACACCGACACCGACGACACGACGGTGCTGCACGTGCCGTCCATCGGGCTGGTCGTCGCAGGCGACGTCGCCTACAACGGTGTGCATCAGTATCTGCTGGAAAGCGCGCACGGCGGTATTGAATCCTGGCTCGCCGCACTGGACAAGGTCGCCGCACTGCAGCCGCGAGCCGTCATCGCCGGACACAAGAACAAGGACCTGCCCGACGATCCGGCCATCATCGAGCGGACCCGCGAGTACCTGCTCAACGCGCGCCGGCTCCTCGACGAAAAGCCGAGCCCGCGTGAGTACTTCGACCAGATCACCGCGCTGTACCCGGACCACCTCAATGTCGGCCCGGTCTGGTACAGCGCCGTCGCGCTACTACCGGAACCACCCAGCGCCTCCTCGGTCGCCGACGAAGTCACCAGTTGGTTCTTCGACGACTATCTGGCCACCTGGATCGGCGTGGGTGCCGGAACGATCCAGCGCGGGCCCGAATTCATCCTCGACTACTGGTCCGCGCCGCTGCATTGGAGCGACGAAGACGTCAACCAGTGGTTTATGGACGGGCCTGCCGTGGTCGGCGCCCTGCAGCAGCTGCACGGCCGACTGCGTGACGCGGGCTACGCACACACCGCGGTACCAGACTGGCGGGTTCGGGTGTACCACGACGACGGTGCGGCGATCGAGGTGATCTGGTCACGTCAACGGGCCGACGGAACCGAGATCGAAAGGATAGCCGCGCATTTCGAGGTGGCACGCGGGCCACGGGGATGGCGCATCGTCGGCATCCAGGCCGTATCGACACCCAGTGACTCACTCAACAACGTATGGCTGGAGACGAAATGATCATCGACCCCACAGATCTCGACCCGACGTCGAGCTACAAACTTCTCATCGGTAGCGTGCTGCCCCGCGCCATCGCCTGGGTGAGCACCAGCTCAGCGGCCGGAGTCGGAAACATTGCCCCGATATCGTTCTTCACGGTCGTCGGCAGGTTCCCACCGGTGCTGTCGATAACCCTGCAACCGCGGGCCGACGGCGAGACGCTCAAGGACACCTTCGTCAACATCCGCGACACCAACGAATTCGTGGTGAACATCGCCACGATCGGTCAGGCCGATGCGGTACATCGCTCGGCCTACGAATTCGGCACCGACGTCGACGAATTCGAGGCACTCGGGCTGGAGAAGGCTGCTTCCGAAACCATCTCGGCTCCGCGGATCGCCGGTGCGCCCATCTCCTTCGAGTGCGTCGTCGACCGCATCATCCCGATGCCGCCGCTGCCCGACCACGTCGTGTGGGGCCGCGTGAAGCGCATCCACATCCGTGACGATCTCTACCTGCCCAACGGGCGCATCGACATCGGCGCGTTGGGAGTGTTCGGCCGGCTCGCCGGCGAATACACCCTCGTCGACAACATCTTCAGCACGCCGCTGCCCGACGAGCTCGTCGATTCCCTCGGCTCGCAGCGCGCCGCACGGCTCGATGAGCGTGCCACCGACTACTCGCCCATCGACACGGCCGAATGGTCACCGTCGGGCTCGACTCTGACGGTGGCGAAATGACCACGCCAGGTGCGCCCACGCTCTTGCTGATCCACGGCTTCCTCGACGACGCGTCGGTGTGGGATGGCCTGGTCGAGTCGCTCGGGGGTGAGGTCGGCGCCGTGCGCTACGACTTGCCGGGGTTCGGCAACCGCAGCGGGTCGATCGCCGAAGCGCTTGGCACGACGCTGGATTCGCTCGCCGATGAGGCCAGCGACGTCGTCGGTGGGATCGACGGACCGGTGATCGTGGTCGGCCAGAGCCTCGGCACACAGATCGCCGAGCTCGTCGCCTCGCGGCACCCCGACAAGGTTCACGGGCTGGTGCTGATCATCCCGGTACCGCTGGGCGGTACTCGGCTGCCCGACGAGGTGGTCGCGCCGTTCGGCGCCCTCGGTGGTGACCGCGTTGCGGGCCGCCGCGTGCGGGCGCAGCTGTCGCCGCACATGAGCGAGGAACTGCTCGATCGGCTCGCGGACATCGGGGTGCCCGTCTCGGCCGACGTCACCGCCCACTACGCCGACATGTGGAACACGGGGGTTCGCACCGCGCCTACGATGAGCGCATTCGACGGCCCCGTGCTCATCATCCGCGGCGGCGCCGACGGCTTCGTCAACCAGCAGCTCGTCGATGCGATCACCCCGCGCTTTCACCAGGTGGAAGTCAAAGTCCTTGACATGGGCGGCCACTGGGTACACGTCGAATGCCCCGGCGCAGTGGCGACGATGATCCTGGACTTCGCCGACTCGGTCACATTTCCCCCCGTCGCTTCGCTCGCCCCGGTCACATTTCCCCCCGTCGCTTCGCTCGCCCCGGTCTCGCAGGTGACGACATGAGCCGGCAGCTGCGGCACGAGGTCTTCGTCACGGCGCAGATTCCGCAGTCCGGGCGCGGACCGCTACCCGACGGCAGTACCCGGATGTGGTCACCGATCACCTCCACGTTGATCATGGGACGACGCGACGCGGTACTCGTCGACCCGCCTCTGACCACTGTGCAGGCCGCCGACGTCGGCGATTGGATCGCGGCATCGGGGCGCGAACTGCGTCAGATCTACGTCACCCACGGCCATGGCGATCACTGGTTCGGTGCCATACCGCTGCTGGACAGATTCCCCGGCGCGACGGTGCGGGCCACGAATGGCACCGCCAAGATGATGGCGGCGCAGAACGATCCACGGTTCCGTTCCGACTTCTGGGATCTGGTGTTTCCCGGGCAGCTACCCGTCGGCGATGTCGACGTGAACGTCGTCGACGAGCGTGGCTTCGACCTGGAGGGCGTTGCCCTCGTTCCGGTCGACGCCGGCCACACCGACACCGACGATACGACGATGCTGCACGTGCCCGAGATGGGTCTGCTCGTCGCGGGAGACGTCGTCTACAACGGGGTGCACCAGTACTTGACGGAATCCGGCGGCGCAGCGGGTATCGACCAGTGGCTCGCCGCCCTCGATACCGCCGAGGCGCTGAACCCCGCAACGGTCATCGCCGGTCACAAGGATCCCCGCGCCTACGACAACCCATCCCAGATTCAAGCGACGCGGCGCTATCTCACCGACGCGCGCCGTCTGCTGTCGTCTTCGGGATCCGCTCAGGAGTTCTACGACGAGATGCTGCGTCTGCACCCCAACCGGATCAACCCCGGCGCGCTGTGGGGTGCGGCCATCACGTTGTTCCCGACGGCTCGCGCAGACTTCTCTTCATCTGTGGGCTGACGAAAACGCCCCCGGCCCAACGGGACCGGGGGCGCGTTCCGTGCAGTACTGCCTAGTGAGAGTGGCCGTGACCGCCGTGGCCGTGGTCCGGCTCCTCGGCCGGCTTGTCCACAATCGCGGTCTCGGTGGTGAGGATCATCCGCGCCACCGATGCGGCGTTGAGCACCGCGGAGCGGGTGACCTTGACGGGGTCGACGACACCGTCGGCGAGCAGGTCGCCGTACGTCAGCGTCGCCGCGTTGAAGCCCTGCCCGTTGGACAGCTCCGACACCTTGTTGACCACTACGGAGCCATCCAGCCCCGCGTTGGTGGCGATCCAGTACAGCGGCGCGGACAGCGCGGAGGCGAACACGTCGACACCAGTTGCCTCGTCGCCCTTCAGCGACTCCTTGAGCGCCTTGAGCACCGAACCGGCCTGAACGAGGGCGGCGCCACCGCCGGTGACGATGCCCTCCTCGACTGCAGCCTTCGCGGCGGAGACGGCGTCCTCGACGGCCTCCTTGCGCTTCTTCAGGTCGGTCTCGGTGGCCGCACCAACCTTGATGACCGCGACGCCGCCGGACAGCTTCGCCAGCCGCTCTTCGAGCTTCTCTCGGTCCCAATCGGAGTCGGTGGCCTCGATCTCGGCCCGCAGTTGCGACTTGCGTCCCTCGATGGCGTCCTTGGTACCGCCGCCGTCGACGAGCACGGTGCTGTCCTTGCTGACGACCACGCGCCGGGCGGTGCCGAGCACGTCGAGGCCGACCTCGCGCAGGACCAGACCGACGTCGGGGTTGACCACCTGGCCGCCGGTCACGACGGCGAGATCGTCGAGGAACGCCTTGCGGCGGTCACCGAAGAACGGTGCCTTGACTGCGACGGCCTTGAGCGTCTTGCGAATGGCGTTGACCACCAACGTGGAGAGAGCCTCTCCCTCGACGTCCTCGGCGATGATCAGCAGCGGCTTGCCCGACTCGGCGATCTTCTCCAGCAGCGGCAGCACGTCGGGCAGCGAGCTGATCTTCTCGCGGTGCAGCAACACCAGCGCGTCCTCGAGCACCGCTTCCTGCGAGTCGAAGTCGGTGATGAAGTACGCCGAGATGAAGCCCTTGTCGAAGCCGACGCCCTCGGTCACCTCGAGCTCGGTGTTCAGCGTCGAGGACTCCTCGACGGTGACGACGCCATCGGTGCCGACCTTGGTCATCGCCTCACCGACGAGTGCACCGATCACTTCGTCACGCGACGACACGGTGGCGACCTGGGCGATGCCGTTCTGGTCCTTGATCGGCGTTGCGGCCGCCAGCAGTGCCTCTGACACCGCGTCGGCGGCCTTGGCGATGCCAAGACCCAGCTCGATGGGGTTGGCGCCAGCGGCCACGTTGCGCAGGCCTGCCTTGATGATCGCCTGTGCCAGCACGGTGGCGGTGGTGGTGCCGTCGCCCGCGACGTCGTTGGTCTTCGTCGCCACGGACTTGACCAGCTGTGCGCCCAGGTTCTCGAAGGGGTCTTCGAGGTCGATCTCGCGCGCGATGGTGACACCGTCGTTCGTCACCACCGGGCCGCCGTAGGCCTTGGCCAGCACCACGTGGCGCCCGCGGGGCCCCAGCGTTATGCGGACCGCATCGGCGAGCTTGTCGACGCCGGCTTCCATCGCCCGGCGCGCAGTCTCGTTGAACTCAATCTGCTTGCTCATGAATGTACTTTCTGACTACGTAGTCGAGATACAACGCATGCCGCCCCGGAAATCACCCGCGTGTGCGGGGATCTCCGGGGCGGGCATGTCGGTTTTACTTGGAGACGACAGCCAGCACGTCGCGTGCCGACAGGATCAAGTACTCCTCGTTGTTGTACTTGATCTCGGTGCCGCCGTACTTGCTGTAGATCACGGTGTCGCCCTCGGCGACGTCCAGGGGAATGCGCTTTTCGCCATCCTCGTCCCAGCGGCCGGGGCCAACTGCGACGACGGTGCCTTCCTGCGGCTTCTCCTTGGCGGTGTCGGGGATGACCAGACCAGAAGCGGTCGTAGTCTCGGCCTCATTGGCCTGAACGAGGATCTTGTCCTCGAGTGGCTTGATGTTCACGGCCACGATGGAGCCCTCCACATTTGTTGGGGTGCGATCCGGGGTAGATCCCGGACCTTCACGGATTACCAGCTCTTACTAGTTGTTCGGCAAGCGTCCGTGACCTCACGCCGTCGTCGCGGGAGCCGGAGCGGGGTTTGGCCGCCTGCCAACTAGCACTCTATACACCCGAGTGCTAGCACTCAAGGGTGGGGTTGTGCGGACTGGTTTTGAAGTAATCAACAGGCTTGGAATCGGCGGTATCGATGTCCACGCCCAGCGGCCACACCCCGCCGACGCGAAGCTGGCGGACCCAACCCTCTGCTCCAGCAGCCCTCTCGACTTCCTCGAGATCCCACTAGCACGGGGCACTGACACTTTTTGGCGTTTGGGCCCGAGCTATCCACAGTGCCGACTTCATCCACAGGAGCGGGTTCCACCGCTAGTCACGGTCTGCATACGCTAGTAAATTCGAAAGCATGTTCGACCTTCTTGACGAGGCCACCGGCACCTCCGGGGCCGCCGCGACCCTCGCGTGGGCACGGGTCGAGAACGCCGCTTGCGCACGCCGGCTGGCCGGGATGGTCGCCCTGCTCGACGCCCGCTACGCCGCGAGCGGATCAGCCAACCGCGACCAGTGGTACCTAGACAACTGGGGTGCCGCAAG
>NZ_JACHGP010000014.1 GCF_014202335.1 Mycobacterium sp. AZCC_0083
GTGGGAACTGTAGCGGTTTGTCGAGTGCGTAGCCGAGCAACTGGGCAGGAGTAAAGGATTTGTGTGGGTCGGCTATGTATGGATCGGAGAACTGCGTCACGTCATCGAATGTGATCAGTCCGCTGCGCATCTGGGCCAGCTCGCGCAGCGTGATCTGGTCGCCCGACGGTACGCCGGACATGTACTTCGAGATCGGATCGTCGAGCGCCAGCTTCCCCTGATCGACCAGTTGCAGCAGGGCGGTAATGGTGAATGTTTTTGTCACGCTGCCGATTCGGATATACATGTCGGTTGACATAGGCGCACCGGTCGCCTTGTCGGCGACACCGAAGGTCCGCACATAGTTTCCCGCCGGACCCCAGATGCCGACTATTGCCCCGGGGATCGATACCTTTGTCATGGCCTGACCGATCGCGTCATCGAGCTGGGTTGCGACCGCATGTGAGAGTGGAGTGCTGGCCGGCGCGCTTGATGTCGCCGACCCACCAGAAGTCACCGGGACCGTAGATGAGCACGCAGCCGACGCCACCATTGCCGTGGCCGTCACTGCGACCACCACCGGCCGGATCCGCGCTAGCCAGAATCGTGGGGACACCGATCGGGTCATTTGCGGCTCCTACGCGTGAAGGCCGGAAAGGAATCTGGCGGTAGTCGGGGGCGGATGCGGTAACGCTGGGGCACTCGACCGCCGCGACTTTCTGATCGCAGAACTCAGCCGGCGGCTGCGCTCCGGTGTTGAGCGTAATAGGCGGTCTCTAGAACCTGGTGGTTTCCTCGGGCGGAGAGACCGTGGAGTTCGGGGGAGGAGAGACACCCACAGCACGGTTGCGAGATCCGTGCCGCCTACTCGGCCGGTGTTACGTCCTCACCGGACCCCTTGACCGACGCCTTCGCCCGGTTCTCGGCCCGCACGGCCTTCTTGCCGCGCGCGAACCCGGTCGCAGAGACCGACGCCGAGAGCAGTGCACCCTCGCCGTGGACGAACGGGTGGAACCCGACGCCGGCGCCACCGCGGCCCTTCACGGGGATATCGGCGACTTCGGTTACTTTCCAGCCCTTTTCGGAGATGGACAGCATGGCCTCGCCGTTCTCACACGTGAGTGGCAGCGCGGCGATGACCTCGTCGGCTTCCGCCGCCAGCTTCACTCCGGCCACGCCGTTGCCGGCAGCGCCCTGCGGATTCACCGCGGCGGGGTCGATGCGCAGCACCTTCCCACGCCGCGTCACCAGCGCCAGATGAGAGCCGGGCGCCAGCACTCCCGATCGCAGCAGCCCGGTGATATCCGGTGCCACCGGGATGTCGCGGATCTTGAACGGTAAGCCGCTCCCGTTGGTGAACTTGATCCGACCGTCGGTCCACACTGCCCAACCCAGACCCGTCGTCAGCAGCTCACCGTGGCTGTCGGAAAAGACACCGCGGTCGTCAAGACGCCAGGAGGTGTTCACCTTCCGCTCGCGTGCGCCGTCGTCATCGGACCCAGACGTCACCGGGCTGGCCGATGCGTCCAGGACGGTCCGGCGATCGAACTCGGGGCCTTTGAACAGTTTTGCGGTTTCCACCAACTCCTGGTCGATCACCTTTCGGCGCGCATCGGGATTGGTCACCAGCTCGGTGAGCTCGACGAACTCGGCGTCCAGTTTGTCCGCTTCGGCTTGCAGTTCGATGACGTCGAGCTTGGTCAGTCGGCGAAGTTGCAGAGCCAGAACGTAATTGGCTTGCTCTTCGTCGATCGAGAACCGCTCCTGCAGCCCCTGTCGGGCGTCGTCGACGGTGTCGGACCCACGGATCACCGCCACCGCGGCGTCGATATCCAGATGGATGGTCATCAGGCCGGCTACCAAGTGACGCCGTGCCGTGACCTTCTCCAGCCGGTATTCACTGCGCCGCAACACCACCGAATCGCGCAGGTGCAGGAAAGCGCCGATCAGCTCGCGCACCGTCCACCAGCGCGGCACCCGGTCCTCGTCGAGCGCGACCAGGCTGGCAGCGAACGTCGATTCCAGCGGAGTGAGGGCGAGCAGCTGATCGCGGATCGTCTCGGCGCTTTGGCCGCGTTTGGCCGTGACCACGATGCGCAGCCCGTTGCGGCGGTCGGTCAGATCGGACATATCGGCCACACCCGACATCTCCCCGGATTCGACCAACGCTCGAATTCTCTCCTGCACAGTGTTACTCGCGACCCCGGGCGGCAGCTCGGTGACGATGACGTTCTTGCCGTCCACCGACACCGTGCCGCGTACCGTGAGTTGCCCGCGCCCGGTCGTGATGTACTCCCGCAGCCCGGCCGTGCCGACCACGGTGGCACCGCATCCCCAGTCGGGCCCGGGAATGAGCTTCATCAAGGTGTCGTCAGTTGTGTTCGGCCTGGCCAGAAGCGCCCGGCAGGCGGCCATGATCTCGCGCGGATTGTGCGCGGGCACCTTGGTGGCCCAGCCTTCCGCGATGCCCATCGCGCCGTTGCAGAGCAGCGCCGGCCACTGTGCCGGCAGCATCGTCGGTTCGGTCCACTCACCGTCGAACGTCTGCACCATCGGTACGGCGTGATCGTCGAGTTCGGCGGTCAGTGCCGCGCCGGGTGCGGACAGCCGCATCTCGGTGTAGCGATCGGCCGCGGGGATGTCACCCTGGATCCGAGGGAAAGCACCTTGTCCGTCAATCACTTTCACGCGCTGGAACTCGGCTGCCATCAGCGCCGCGGCCCCGTACATCGACGCGCCGCCGTGCGGATGCAGGTTGCCGGTGACCGCGGAGCAGACCTTCGAGGACTTCTGTGGCTTGTTGCCGGGCAGCAGCCTGGAATCGTGCATCTGATACAGCAGGCGCCGCTGGCCCGGCTTGAGCCCGTCGAACGCCGACGGGATGGCGCGGTCACTGACGCTGTAGAGCGCGAAGGTCAGCTGGTAGTGGTTCCAGTAATCATCGGCGCTCTGGTCGAGCACCAGGTCGGGATTTTGCTCGATGATGGCGGTCACGTCGATCTCCTACGTCAGGTCCAGCGCGGCAGTGTCGACGCGGGCGGCGATATCGGCCATCCACGTGCGCCTGCCCTCTGGCGGTCCGCCGAACAAGGTGTGGTGCAGTTCCGCTTCACCGTCATCGAGATGCACCCGAATCACGGTGCGCCGCTGCGGATCCAGCACGGTGTTCCAGAAGTCATCGGCATCCATCTCGCCGAGACCCTTGTTCCGCTGCACCTCCACCTTGCGTTTGGAGGTGGCCTTCAACTGAACCACGGCAGCATCGCGTTCGGACTCGTCCTGGCAGTAGATCCGTTGCGTGCCGTCCTTGACCACGAACAGCGGTGGCAGCGTTACGTAGACCATCCCGGCTTCGACGAGTGGCCGGTAGAAGTCCAGGAACATCGAGATCAGGCTCGAGTTGATGTTGCCGCCGTCGGGGTCGGCGTCGGAGGCGAACAGGATCCGGTCATAGCGGCACAGTTCCGGGTCGCAGTGGTCACGCACCCCGCAGCCCAGGATGCGCTCGATCGAGTCGAACTCGTCCTTGACCCGCGCCTTGCTCAGGGTGAACCCGTAGACGTTGGGCGGCTTGCCCTTCAGCGGGAAAGCCGCCTGGAAGGTGGCGTCTCGCGCCGCTTTGATGGTGCTTAGCGCAGAATCACCCTCGCACAGGAACAGCTCGGCACCCGAACCCCGTCCGGTCTCCCGGCTGGGTAGCAGCTTCGTCGGCAGCGACAGATTCGTGCCAAGGCCTTTGGCCTTCGATGCCGCGCGGGATCGGGCCTTCGCGCCCTCGGCGCTGCGCCGTGCCCGGGCCGCCTCCAGCGCCAGCTTGGTCCACAGCGACACTGTGTCGCCGTTGGAGGGGTTGGCCGCCCAGATGGTGACGCCGCGCGCCACATCCGGGGCCATCGCCAGGTTCAACGACCGGGAGGACACCGCGGTCTTGGCCTGGGAATCCCATGACACATCGGGAGCGCGGGTATCGACGGCCAACGCTGTGACCGCGGCGAAGTCCTGTGCTTCCGGGCCGTCCTCGCCTTTGGCCAGGCCCAGATCGCGGATGCGGGACGCGCGGTCGGCCAACGCTTCGGACAACCCCTTCACCGCGGCCGTCAGATGGGATCCGCCGCCCGGGGTTCGTACGGTGTTGCAGAACGCGGCGACAGTCGCCGGTTCGGCAGGTCCGGCGGTCAACGACCACCGGAACGGCGTCGGGCCCCGGCCGGTGGTGTACTCACCGCGGCCGTCCACCGCGGCCCGCACGCCGGGCACCGGAGTGCCGGCGGCGACGCACATGAGGTCCAGCAGGGTGTCGGTGCCCCATGGGCCGTTGAACGGTTCGAGCAACTCGGGCCGCAGCACGTCGCCCGGCCAGCCTTCGTCGGCGACGATCAGGTGCACCCCTGGCGACATGCGGGCTGCGGCGTGCGCCCGCAGCAGTACCTCGTTGATGTCCACGCTGGAATCCGGCACCACGGCCGGGTCGAACAGGATGCGTACCGTCGTGCCGTGCGCGTCGGGTTTGCGATTGCCGGTGCCGCGCAGTTTCTGGGCGTCGGCGCGGGTGAACGGGGCGTTCGGGTCGAAGTCCTTGCCGTCGAACACGCCGGGGTAGCCGCCGCCGAAACTCTGAAGGTAGGTCTTTCCGGCCCGGCGCACCGTCACGTCGGTCCGGGCGGAGATGAACACCGCTGCGGCGGCGCCGATTCCGTTCAGGCCGGCGCCGGTGCTGGCTGCGTCGGTGTGCGCGGAGAACTTGCCACCCGCCCGGGCGGTACCCAGCGTCTTGACGATGCCGTTCTTCCCGTTCACCGGGTCGGAGTCGATGGGCAGGCCGCGGCCGTCGTCGGCGACGCTGACCGAGCCGTCGGCGTGCAAGGTGATCGTCACGCATGCTCCACCGTGGCTGGGATCGGCGACCTCTTCGATCGCGTTGTCGACCAGTTCGCGCAACGCGGTGTTGAGCACGTCCAGACCGAGGTTGACCGCCGGCCGCAGGCGTGTGTGCTGGACATCGTCGAGTTCGGTGATGTCGGCGGCGGTGTAACTCACTCGTCGTCCTTTCCATCGATGCCGGGAGGGGTGCCGGAGGAATGGTAGACGGCCGGCCTGACATCGGTTCGCATCTGTCGGTGAGTGCGGCGGCCCTGCCGCGGTGAAGGGTCGATGCCCGGAAAACGGGCGGTCGAGAGTTCGACAGGACGTTCAGTCCCGTGAGTGGACACTGGCTTTGAGAAGCCACACGATCGGCAGAATCGTACCGCCGTCAGTGCTGGCCACCGTCCAGTACACGCTGACGGATGGCTCGGTTCTCGGCCGAGCGCCGCTGCGGCACGAACATCGGAGTGGTCGGCTTGGGTGGGTTAGGACCTCACGGATGCAGGTTCCACTGGCCGACATCTTGAGCCAGGGCGTCGCTGACGTCGACTTCGAGTCCGCCAACCACCGGGCCAGGATTCGACGCGGTGCTCACCACACGCTGATAGAGAACGGCGGCGGGGTAGATCTGGCCGCGTGACCACGACCGCGTCTGCCATGCCCAGACGTGGCCGGGCGATTGTGAGCGTCCGATCACTCCGTCGGCAGTGGCCCATTGGCACGCATTGATGCCGCCGTAGATGCCGGTGCGCTGAGCGCCGATCACCGAGTTGATCCCCCGAAACCACGGCAGCACAACGTTGTTCCAGGCGTCGCGGTTGACGTCGTCATCGACGCTGAAGTAGATCGGTGCACTCTTGCCGCCACCTGCGGCGGTATGCAACTGCCAGGCGGTGCGAGCGTCGGCGACGCCTCCGGCATACCCGCGGGTGAAGTCCGACGGTGCGGTCCCGCCCGGCTTGCCGTATTGGTAGTTGCTGACGATCGCCAGCCCAGCGGCGGTCAGTGACTGCGCGTAGGGCAGGGTGATCGGCTTGGCGCCGAAGGACGAGCCCGGACGCGACGTCGAGACGTAGTTGATCACCCCGGAGTGGCCTGCGGCCCGGATGTCTCGGGCCGGAATCTGGCGCATGGCGTAGTCGATCAGTGTGGGAGCGGCGGCCGACGCCGCGGGCGCGCCGGCAGCTGCTGCTGCCGCACCCAGCCCGGCCAGCGCCGACGCAGCGGCGACGTAGCGCAGTGCGTCGCGCCGGGAAACCGGGCGCGATGGCCGTAGGTCGGTAGTCCCGAGAGAGTCCAGCACTGGGCGACGTTAACAATGTGGCTGCTGTTATCTGTGTTGCGTCGGCGGGCCGTGTCCGGTTCGCGATCAAGGTGACGCGCGGCCGAAACATTCATTGCCACGGCCACCGCCACGTCCGGCCCGAGGGCCTCGCAACCGCTGGGAAATCCCAACCGTTCGAATCCAGCGGCGCTAGATCCTGCCGCCCGGGAACATCGTCTTGACGGCCTGAGTCATATTCGTGCGGGCGGCTGCGGCACTGGTGGGATCGAGGGAGCTGATCGCCATCACGTAGCGGTGATCGGGTCCGATGATGCCGGTGGACACGTGCAACTGGTTGGCGCCGCTCCAGCAGCAGAACCAGCCCTGCTTGACCGCGACCGGCTCGGCAAAGAGCGCCTCGGGGATGCCGAACCGCTGCGGGTACCCGTCGGTTCCCGTCGGTGTGGATTGCGCGAGGTCGCCGATGATGACGTTGGCCTGTTCGGGTGGCAGCCCTCCGGTACCGGCCAACAGCATGTCGTAGTAGTGGACGAGATCGCTTGCGGTACTTGTGGTGACGTCCCAGTGCGAGTTGTAGGGCGCCGTGGTGCCCGGTAATCCGTACCGCGCCTTGACGCGCGCGATGATGGCGTTTCCGCCGCTGCGGTCCCAGAAGTTCTGCGCCGCGCTGTCGTCGGAGGAGCGCAGCATGACGTCGAGCGACGCGCGGTCGGCAGGGGATAGTGTCGTCTTGCCCTGCGACACCTGCAGCAGCAGGTCGTCGGCGATGAACAGCTTCACGACGGACGCGATCGGGAAGGGCTTGTTGACCCCGTTGGAGACGGTCTGGCCGGTGTCGCGGTCCAACACCACGGTCTCGAGGTTGGCGCCGGACTTCGCCGCGTCGGCGGTGGCCTGACGGACGCGGGCGTCGAGTCCGTCGAACGGCGCCGCCGACTGGTTGGGTGGGGCTTCGGGCAGCGGAGCCTCCGGTGCGCTGACGGGTGCCTGCGGGGTGTTCTCAGCGGTCGGTGGACTACCACCGGCCGTCGCCTCACAACCGTTTACGAGCAGCGCCACAGAGACGATCGCCATTCCCGTCATCGCCCGATTCGGCAGCCGCCAACGCATAGGTCTCCTCCAAACAGATTTTGGACCAGGGTCAACGTTGCGCTCACTGGTCGCCCCAGCGTAATCGGCAAGCTCAGTGAATGCCCCGTCAACCTGCGCTACGTCTCGACGGATGAGGTGCAGCGGGTAGCCTCGCAGTCGTGCTGCTGGCCTCGTTGAACCCCGCCGCAGTTGCCAGGGGACTGGACATCGCCGACGCCGTACGCATCGATGGAGCGACGCTGAGTCGCAGCGACCTCGTCGGTGGGGCGACATCGGTGGCCGAACGCATTGCGGGTGCGCGGCGCGTCGCCGTGCTGGCCACGCCGACCGCGTCGACGGTGCTCGCCGTCGTCGGCTGCCTGATCGCGGGTGTCGCCCTCGTGCCGGTGCCCTCCGACGTCGGTGCCGCCGAACGCCGTCACATCCTCACCGATTCCGGTGCACAGGCATGGTTGGGGGAGCTGCCTGAGGAAACCGAGGGCCTGCCGCACGTCCCGGTCCGGCTGCACGCCCGGTCATGGCACCGTTACCAGGAGCCAGCGCCCGACGCCACCGCGCTGGTCATCTACACCTCGGGGACGACCGGTCCACCCAAGGGCGTGGTGATCAGCCGACGAGCGATCGCCGCCGACATCGACGCGTTGGCGCAGGCGTGGCAGTGGACACCCGACGACACGCTCGTGCATGGCCTGCCGCTGTTCCACGTGCACGGCCTGGTGCTCGGGCTGCTCGGGTCGTTGCGGATCGGAAATCGCCTGGTGCACACCGGAAGACCAACACCCGAGGCATACGCCGAGGCACGCGGATCGCTGTACTTCGGGGTGCCGACGGTCTGGTCGCGCATCGTCGGCAACTCGAACGCCGCGAAGGCGCTGGCTCCTGCGCGGCTGCTGGTGTCGGGCAGCGCACCCCTGCCGGTGCCGGTGTTCGACGAGCTCGTCCGGCTCACCGGCCACGCACCCGTTGAGCGCTACGGAAGCACCGAGGCGTTGATCGCCTTGAGCACCCTCGCTGACGGGGAACGACGGCCAGGCTGGGTCGGACTTCCGCTGGCCGGGGTGTCGAGCAGGCTGATCGACGACGACGGCGCAGAGGTGGCGCACGACGGCGAAACCATTGGGCGCCTTGAGGTTCGGGGCCCGATGCTCTTCGACGGATACCTGAACCGGCCGGAGGCCACCGCGGAGGTCCTCGACGCCGACGGGTGGTACCGGACCGGCGACGTAGCGGTGGTCGACGGCTCGGGTATGCACCGCATCGTCGGCCGCGAGTCCGTCGACCTGATCAAGTCGGGCGGCTACCGGGTCGGTGCAGGCGAGATCGAGACCGCGCTGCTCGGGCACCCGGGCGTGAGCGAGGTGGCGGTGGTCGGCGTTCCCGACGACGACCTCGGCCAGCGGATCGTCGCGTTCGTCGTCGGCGACGCCGAGCCGGCCGACCTGATCGACTTCGTCGCACAACAACTTTCAGTGCACAAGCGGCCCCGCGAGGTGCGGATCGTCGCTGCCTTGCCCCGCAACGCGATGGGCAAGGTTCTGAAGAAGGAGTTGCTCACATGACGCTGAAGTTCGACGAGATCTGCATCGATGCCCACGACGTCACCGCGCTCGCCGCGTGGTGGTCGCAGGTGCTTGGCTGGCCCCAGGAACTGGACGACGACGGCGACGTGGTGCTGCTGACCCCGCCCAGCGCTGGCCCCATCTGGCTCTTCATCGCGGTGCCCGAGGACAAGGTCGTGAAGAACCGCATCCACTTCGACTTCCGGCCCGACGATCAACAGGCCGAAGTGGACCGGGTCGTCGCGCTCGGGGCGCGGCACGTCGACATCGGTCAGGGCGAGCAGTCGTGGGTGGTGCTTGCCGACCCCGAGGGCAACGAGTTCTGCATCCTCGCCGCCCGCGACTGAGCCGCAACCCCGAACGAAGCGCACAGGAGCTTCGATCCTGGCTCGCAGACTGCGATGTCAGGATGGCCGCGTGCGTCGACTCTCGTGCCTGGTGTTGTGCATCGGCGTGCTCGCCGCGTGTACGTCGCCGACGCCGGAGGCACCTCTGGTGCAGGCGCCGCCGATGGGCTGGAACTCGTGGAATTCCGGCATACCGCTGACCGAGCGGACCGTCGAGCAGACCATCGACGCGATGGTGTCCTCGGGCATGCGCGACGCCGGGTACCGGTACGTCAATCTCGACGCCGGCTGGGCGGCCCCGACCCGCGACGCCGACGGCAATCTGCGCGCCGACCCGGAGCGGTTTCCGCACGGCATCGCCGCGCTTGCGCAGTACGCTCACGTCCGCGGGATGTACCTGGGCATCTACCACAGCCCGTTCAACCAGGGCTGCGGACAGGATCCGCGCATCGGGGCGGCCGGTCACGAACGGGCCGACGCGCAGGCGTTCGCCAACTGGGGCGTTGACTACCTCAAGTACGACTGGTGCCGGCTGCAGGGCGGGCACAGCGAGCAGGTGGAGTACTTCCTCGCGATGCGAGATGCGTTGCGCGCCAGCGGTCGTCACATCGTCTACAGCATCAACCCCAACAGCTCCGGTGATCCCGACGCCGGGTCCGAGTACGACTGGTCCCACATCGCCGACGTGAGCCGCGACGGCAGCGACCTGGTGCCGGCCTGGGGCGATGCCGACCTGTGGTCGGAGGGTGTCGCCGGCGTCAGCCAGGAGTTCACCGCGGCGGGCCCGGTGGCGCCGCGCAGCGGCCCGGCCCACGTCAACGACCCCGACATGCTGGTGGTCGGCATCCCGTGGGCCGCGTTCGCCACGACCCACCCCACGATGGTGCTGGGGCCGCCGCGACCCGATCTGACCGATGCCGAGCAGCGCGCGCACTTCTCGCTGTGGGCCATGCTGGCCGCGCCGCTGCTCGCGGGCAACGACGTCCGCTCCATGACCCAGCAGACCCGCGACATCCTGACCAATCGCGACGTGATCGCCGTCGATCAGGATTCGCTCCTGGTGCAAGGCCTCCCGCTGCCGAACGACGACCGGGTGATCGTGAAGCCACTCGCCGACGGCGCAGCGGCGGTGGCGCTGTTCAATGCGGACCCGGGCCCCGTCTCGATTCGCACCGACGCAACGACGATCGGCCTTTCCGCTGCCAACTGCTTCGCCGTGCGCGATCTGTGGGCACACACCGACGCGACCACCACCGGAGACGTCGAGGCGACGGTGCCGGGGCACGGTGTGGCAATGCTGAGGGTGACTCCGCGCTGCGGGTGACGCGTCAGTTGGCGTGCAGTGCCTCGTTGAGCGTGATGCCGCGGCCGTCGCGGGCGACCACCTCGACTGCGCCGGACAGTGAATTGCGTCGGAACAGAAGGTTGTTCGTGCCGGAGAGGTCCTTGGCCTTGACGGTTTGACCGTCCGATGTGGTCACCTTGGTTCCGCCGGTGACGTACAAACCCGCCTCGATCACGCAGTCGTCGCCGAGCGAGATGCCCAGCCCGGAGTTCGCGCCGAGCAGGCAGCGCTTGCCGACCGAGATCACTTCCTTGCCGCCACCGGACAATGTGCCCATGATCGATGCGCCGCCGCCGACGTCGGAGCCGTCGTCGACCACCACGCCCGCCGAGATCCGGCCCTCGACCATCGACGTGCCGAGCGTGCCTGCGTTGTAGTTGACGAAGCCCTCGTGCATCACCGTCGTGCCCGATGCCAGGTGCGCGCCGAGCCGCACACGGCCCGCGTCGGCGATGCGAACACCCGTCGGCACCACGTAGTCGACCATCCTTGGGAACTTGTCGATGCCGTAGACCGTGACCGGTCCGCGGCGACGCAGCCGGGCGCGGGTCAGCTCGAAGCCCTCCACCGCGCACGGTCCGTAGTTCGTCCACACCACGTTGGCCAGGACGCCGAAGATGCCGTCCATGTTGGCGCCGTGCGGGGTGACCAGGCGGTGTGAGAGGAGGTGCAGCCGCAGGTAGGCGTCGTAGGCGTCGGCGGGCATGTCGTCGAGCGACGCGATGGTGGTGCGCACCACGACCGTCTCGACGTGGCGTTCGTCGTCGCGGCCGGCCAGGGCGCCCAGCTCCTCGGTGACCTCGGCCACCGAGAGTCGCGTCGTGCCCGACAGGCCGTCGGTACCGAGCTCCGGTTCGGGGAACCACGTATCGAGAACCGTTCCGTCGGCCGCGATGGTGGCCACGCCGACGCCAGATGCAGAAGTCACGTCGTCAAAGGCTACTGGATCTGACCATCGAGCAGCGTTGCGGCGGCGGCGCGCGCGGCGACTGCGGCGGCTGGGTCGTGGTCCATCCACGCGTTGATTCCGGCGCCGTCGTAGAGCAGATGAAGCTGATGGGCGAGGTTCGCCGGGTCACGAGCACCCGCTTCTCGCGCCAGTCGGATGAGCAGTGCGCGAACGTCGTGGCGGTACTCGTCGGCCGCCCGCTCGATCAGCCCCCCTGCCGGTGCTTCGGCGCTGGCCGAGATGAACGCGCATCCGCGGAAGTCGGGCTGGGCAAAGGTCTCGCCTTGAGCTTCGAAGACCGCCAGCAAGCGCTCGACGGAATCGGTGTGCCGATCGACCGCTGCGTTGAGTCTCTCGGTGGTGCGCGCGTGACGGGACTGCAGGTACGCCTTCACCAGCTCTTCCTTGCTGCCGAAGGTGTTGTAGAGCGACGCCTTTGCCACACCTGCGCGTTCGATGATCCGGTCGATGCCGACCGTCTGTGTTCCTTCGTTGTAGAAGAGTTCGTTGGCGGCATCGAGCAACCGTGCGCGGGCCGGTCGCCGCTCGATGTCGTTCCCGTCCGTCGTGGTGGCCATCTGCTCACCCTTCTTCGGCAGCGACGGGTTCGAGCAGCATGACCGGGATCTCGCGGTCACCCGCCTTGGCGCGGTACTCCGGGAAGTGCGGCCAATCCCGTTCGGCGACCTTCCACCAGCTGGCTTTCTCGTCACCGTGTACCTCGCGGGCCCGCACGCGGAGCACGGTAGCGCCGTCCTGCAGTGACAGTTCAGGATGCGCGACGATGTTGCGGTACCACGCGGGGTGGGAGGTGGCTCCCGCGTTGGACGCGACCGCGACGTAGACGTCGCCCTCCTTGATTCGCATGACGGGGTTCTTGCGGATGTTGCCAGTCTTGGCGCCGACAGTGGTGAGGATCACGACCGGTCGGCCCTCCAGTGTGCCACCGTCGCGTCCGTCGGTCGCCTCGTACAGCGAAACTTGTTCGCGTACGCGGTCGCTCGGGCTTGGCTCGTAGGTATCGGTCACGTCGTCACACCGCCGTCCGGCCGCCGTCGATCGGGATGACCGCGCCGGTGATGTAACTGGCCTTTGGTGAGGCGAGGAACGCGACCACTCCGGAGATCTCCTCGGGTTGCGCGCCTCGCTTGAACAGGGTTGTGGTGGCGAGGTTCTCGATGAGGTCGCGCTTGGAATCGTCGGTGAACACCGGGCCTGGAGCCACGGTGTTGACGCGCACGCCCGACGGGCTGAACTCGGCCGCCCATGCCCTCGTCATCGCCGTCAGCGCCGCTTTGGTCGCGCCGTACGCCGCGCCGCCGGCCAGACCAACGTGCCCGGCCATGCTGTCGACGCTGACGATGCTTCCGTGGCCGCGCGCGGCCATCCCGGGAGCCAGTGCCGCGACCAGCTGGTATGCGGCACGCACATTGCTGGCGAACAGGTCGTCGAACGTGGCCGTGTCCAATTCGGCTGACGGTCCAAACCAGGAGAAGCCACCATTGTTCACCAGCACCTCGACCTCTCCCGCCGCCTGCGCGAGTGCGACGACCGCGTTGGCATCGCCGAGGTTGGCAGCCACGAACCGGGCGTGTCCGCCCTCGGCCTCGATTTCCTTGACCGTCGCGGCACCGCGGGTGGCGTCGCGTCCGTGCACGATCACGTCGAACCCGTCGCGCGCCAGGTCGAGTGCCACGGCCTTGCCGATGCCCGACGTCGCACCAGTGACGAGAGCGACCTGCTCGGTGTCTTGCGTCATCTCTGACTCCTTGATTGAGTAGACCTGTCTGTCTAGTGGTGGTTACAAGTCCTGGATTGATCCGTCTAT
The DNA here is from genome assembly GCF_014202335.1 of Mycobacterium sp. AZCC_0083. Classification (GTDB taxonomy): domain Bacteria; phylum Actinomycetota; class Actinomycetes; order Mycobacteriales; family Mycobacteriaceae; genus Mycobacterium. The sequence continues at coordinate 13,248 of NZ_JACHGP010000014.1, forward strand.
TCCCGGGCACCATCTAGCCTTGAGGTGTGCTCGATCTACGCGCTGATCCGATTGCGCTGACGGCGGCGCTGGTGGACATTCCCAGCGAATCGCGCCACGAACAGCGCATCGCCGACGAGATCGAGGCCGCCCTGCGCGAACAGGCCACCGGCTTCGAGGTGATCCGCAACGGCAACGCCGTGCTGGCCCGCACCAACCTCGGAAGGCCGTCACGGGTGATGCTGGCCGGGCACATCGACACCGTGCCCGCCGCGGACAACGTGCCAAGCCGCTTCGTCTCGGGTACCGGGGGAGGCGAGCTGTACGGCTGCGGCACGTCCGACATGAAGTCGGGCGACGCGGTGTTCCTGCACCTGGCCGCCACCGTCGCCGACCCGTCGCACGACATCACGCTGGTGATGTACGACTGCGAGGAGATCGAGTCGAGCGCGAACGGCCTCGGGCGGATCGAACGCGAACTACCCGACTGGCTACGCGCCGACGTGGCGATCCTCGGCGAGCCGTCGGGGGGATTCATCGAGGCGGGCTGCCAGGGCACCCTCCGCGTCGTGGTCGGGGCCGCGGGCACGCGATCGCATTCCGCGCGATCGTGGCTGGGCGACAACGCCATTCACAAACTGGGCAAGGTGCTGGAGCGGCTGTCGAGCTATCGGCCCCGCAACGTCGACATCGACGGCTGCACCTACCGTGAGGGGCTCTCCGCCGTCCGCATCGACGGCGGGATCGCGGGCAACGTGATCCCCGACGCCGCGTCCGTCACGGTGAACTTCCGGTTCGCGCCGGACCGCAGCGTCGAGCAGGCACTGACACACGTGCAGGACGTGCTGGACGGCCTCGACGTCGACATCGAGCAGACCGACGCTGCGCCAGGCGCCCTACCCGGTCTGACCAACCCGGCCGCGGCGGCGCTGATCGAGGCCGCAGGCGGACAGGTGCGCGCCAAATACGGCTGGACCGACGTGGCCCGGTTCGCGGCGCTGGGCATCCCTGCCGTGAACTACGGGCCGGGCGACCCGAACCTCGCCCACCGCGTCGACGAGCACGTGCAGGTCGACCAGATCACCGCGGCCACCGAGATGCTGCGGAAATATCTGCTTGCCTGACGGCGCTAACATGGCTGGCGTACGCGTAATCGAACAGAGGTGGGCCGTAAACATGCTGGGAGACGACATCTCCGGATAACCCGGAGCTCGTGTTGGTCGTCCATTCCGCATGCCGTGGCTCGATGCCGCGGACCTCACCGAGAGTGCTCCCTCTTGTCCATCGTTTCCTCACATCTGTCGTTCGGCTGGCCCGACGACACACCGCTGTTCACCGACCTGTCGTTCACGATTCCCGGTGGCCGCACCGGTCTCGTCGCGCCCAACGGTGCAGGTAAGAGCACGCTGCTGCGGCTCATCACCGGCGAGTACCGGCCCACTGCAGGCGCCGTCACCGCCGCCGGCATTCTGGGTTACCTGCCGCAGACGTTGCCCTTCGACGCCGACCGGACCGTCGCCGACGTCCTCGGCGTCGCCCCCGTCATCGCCGCGCTCGCCGCACTCGCCGACGGCGACGCCTCCGAGGAGGTCTTCGCCGCGATCGGCGACGACTGGGACGTCGAGGAGCGGTTGCGCGCCCAGCTCGACCGGCTCGGGTTGGCAGGCCTCGCGCTGGATCGGCCGTTGGGATCGCTCAGCGGCGGAGAGGTGGTGTCGGTCGGCCTGGCCGCTCAACTTCTCAGGCGGCCCGACGTACTGCTGCTCGATGAGCCGACCAACAACCTCGACGTCGACGCAAGGCACCGCCTGTACGGCGCGCTCGACGACTTCGGCGGCACCTTGCTGGTGGTCAGTCACGACCGGGTGCTTCTGGACCGGATGGACCGGATCGCCGAGCTGCATCGGGGTGAGATCGTCTTCTACGGAGGCACTTTCACCGAGTATGAGAACGCCGTCGACGCCGCGCAACGTGCCGCTGTGTCGGACGTCCGCAACGCGGAGTTGATGCTCAAGCGTGAGAAGCGCCAGATGCAGCAGGCCAGGGAGCGCGCCGCACGACGTTCGGGTACCGCGGCCCGCAACGTCAAGGACGCTGGAATACCCAAGATCGTGGCGGGCAAGCTCAAGCGCGATGCCCAGGAGTCGGCCGCCCGCTCGGACGACGTGCACGCCAAGCGGATCGACGACGCCAGGGCACGGTTCGACAACGCCGAACGCGCGTTGCGCGACGACGACGCCATCGTGCTGGACCTGCCCGACACCGACGTACCCGTCGGGCGGACCGTCCTCGCCGCGCGCGGTGTTCAGATCAGCAGGAGAGGGCGAAAGGTATTCGAGGACAACGGTATCGACGTGGACATCCGTGGCCCGGAGCGGATCGCGCTGACCGGTCCCAATGGTGCGGGCAAATCGACGCTGCTGCGGATCATCACTGGTGACTTGCAGCCGGAGCAGGGCGACGTGCAGCGCGCCGACGGCAGGATCGCCTACCTGTCCCAACGGCTGGACCTGCTCGACCCCGACCGCACCGTGGCCGAGAGTCTCGCCGTGTTCGCACCGAGCCTGACCCACACTCGGCGCATGCATCTGTTGGCGCAGTTCTTGTTTCGCGGTGACCACATCCATCTGCCGGTGGGGGCGCTATCGGGTGGCGAACGGTTGCGGGCGACGTTGGTCTGCGTGTTGAACGCCGAGCCGGCGCCGCAATTGCTGCTGCTCGACGAGCCGACCAACAACCTCGACCTGGTCAGCGTCGGTCAGTTGGAAGCGGCGCTGAACTCGTATCGGGGAGCCTTCGTGGTGGTCAGCCACGACGAGAGCTTCCTCGACGCGATCGGGGTGCAACGGCGCATGGTGCTCGCCGACGGACGGCTCGTCTAGACCGGCGGCGACTGCTGCGGACGGGTCTGCGCGGGCTCGGCCCGCTTCACCTCCGGCAGCGTTTCGGGGGCTTTGCCTTGCTCGGCGGATTTCCCGGGTTCGGCCTCGGCGCGCTTGATGGGCGGATCGTCCTTGCGTTCGTCGGTCTTGGGTTCCTTGTCTTCGGGCTTGTCCTTGTCGTCGGCCTTGGCGCCTGTGGCTCCGGCACCCGCCGCCCCGGCAGCCTGGGTGGCCGACTGAACGATGCCCTGGACGCCCTGCATGACCTGCTGCGGGATTTGTTGCAGCGCTTGGGCGATACCCTGGGCGATCTGGCCGACCTGCTGCCCGACCTGACCTGCGATCTGGCCCATCTGTTCGGCACCGCCGCCTGCCGCGCCTCCGGTCCCTGCGCCTGCCGCGCCGGCACCTGCGGCACCGCCCCCGCCGCCAGCCTCGTTGGCCTGCAACGCCTCTGCCGCTTTCCTGAGCGTGTCGGCACCCTGCTGGTCACCCTGTTCGTACAACTGAGCGGCCTTCTGCAGCAGCGCAGAGATGGTCTCGCCGGAGGTCGACGTGGCCTGCAACGAGCCCCCGCGGCTGCCGAGGACCTGGCTCAGTGCGCTGCTCACCGCTGACGCGATCGGCCCGTGCGAGGTCTCGACGCCGAGCGCCTCCGATGCGGCCGAACCCATGATCTGGGACAGCGCGGACACGACCTCGTCGTGGACCTGGGAGAAGGTGCGCAGGCCATCGGCCTGGACGTAGAGCGGTTCATTCATGGTCGAATCCCCCGGAGATGTTGACCTTCTGATCGCCCAACGCCGCATATTCGCTGCCGAGGGCACTGATCGTTGCACCGATCTGCACGAGGTCCTCATTGGACTTCGAGACGATGTCGGTGACCTGACTTAGCCCCCTGGAGACGATGGGCATCAGGGTCTGCTCGCGGTTCGCACCATTGGGCACGGCGGCAGCTGCGTCCACCACCCACTTGCGGACCGCGTCTAGATCGTTGCGGCCCGTCGCGACCACCTGCGAGGACTGATCTATCTGGGCGCCGAGGCGCTGATCGAGTCCGGCGAGTTGCCCGAGCACCTTGCCGTGGTCGGCATTCGCCGTGCCGTAGGCATCGGCCGCGGCGCCGGTCCAGCGCGATCCGGGCGCCGCAGCTTCGAGGTTGCCCTGCAGTTGACGGAGCTGACTGCTGCCGTCATATCGATCGCCGGTCAGCGGGCTGCCCTCGCCAAAAGTTGCCTTCGCGTTCGACCACGTTGACAAGAAGGCGTCAAGGACGCTCACCCGAACACCTCACTCGATTGCTTTCGTCCGATTCTAATCGCCGGCCGACGTCCGCAAATGCACCTATTTCCGCGCCCGATCGGCCTGCGCCGCTGCGTCGGATGCCGCGCCCTGCATGCCAATCCCGTCGAACGCTGCCGCCACCGAGTCCAGCGCGGCGGCGTCGCCGGCGGCCAGGGCGCGCCCGTGATCGAGGGCGAGCCTGCCGACAGTGCAATCCAGGCTGAGGCGGGCAATGCCGTCGGCCGCGCGGACGTCGCCGAGTCGCACCGCGTCGTGCAGTGCGCGCAGCGCCACCGCCGACTGGCCGCCCCGCTCGGCCGCGCGGGCGGCTTCCCTGGCCGCATTGATCGCACCGTGGCCGTCGCGCCGGGAGGCACATGTCCACGCCTTGGCCAAGTACAGTTCGGGGGCGAACAACATGGACTTCAGCCCGTGCCGGGCCTCCGCCCTGGCCAGCGTGCGACCCGCCTCAGCGGTCTGCCCCTGCTGACCGAGCGCCTGCGCCAACATCATCCAGGCCAGCGGGCCCCACGAATAGCCGGTCGGCGCCAGGGCCGCGGCGGCACCACGCAGCAGCGTGATTGCCTCGTCGAGCTCACCCCGTGCGATCAGCACGTCGGCCACCAACACCTCGCCGATCGCGCGCCCGGGTTGTTGGCTCTGGGTGTAGTCGAGGAGTCGCTGAGCCAACGCCTGAGCGTCGTCCAACTGGCCGTCCAACAAGCGGGCGGTCGTCTGCCCGAAGCCGGAGGTGAACCGCAGCAGGCCGGGATGCCCGGCGGTCACCGCTCGCTCCGCCAAACCATCGACGCCGGCGAACAGACCCATCCGGGCCGAACTCAATGCGGCTGCCGCCGAAGCCCAGCCGACCGCCGTGTCGTCGGCGTCGGGCGACGCGAGCACTTCGGTGGCGACCTGCATGGCCCGGCTCGGACTGCCCGCGTTCATCGCGAACGTCGCCGACAGGGCATCGAGCGTGGTGCGTGCCGTCGGCGTCGTCACCCGGTTGCGGGTGCTCTGCAGGAACGCCGTCGCCCGCTCCGGCTCGGACAGCATCCAGAACTGGTTGGCCGCCCGCGGCAGCGCCCACGCCATCAACTCGGTCTCCGTCAACGCCGCCGGATCGACGTCGGCGAGCACGGCGTCGGCGTCGCGGCCGCGGCCCTGCCAGGCCAGTGCGTAGGCCAACGGCAGCCTGGCCGCCAAGCCCCCGTCGGCCAACGCCGCCCGCCCGAACCGCTCGCTGAGCCCCAGGTCGCCGAGCCGCAACGCCTCGTCGGCGACCGCGACGAGTTCGATGACGGGCAGCGGCCGGTCGCTGTGTAGCGTCAGCACCGCGCGCCGCAACCGCTCGACGACATTCGTTGTGGCGGGCAGCTTTTCGACGAGTTCGGTGCGCGCGCGTCGTTCCCGCCCGGGGTCAAGATGGATGCGGGCCGCGCGTGCGAACGCCGGATGGGCGGGCCGTACGTCGTCGCCGTCGACCACCACCGCACCCGCAGAGGCCGCGGCCGAAACCGCCTCGGCGCCCACCAGATCGGCGAGCACGGCGACGGGCAGCGGTTCGTATACGGCCACGAACTCCAGCACCGCCCGCGCGGGCTCCGGCAGTCCTGCGACGAACGCGCTCACCTGTTCGTCCAGCGCGCGCGCGTCGTATCCGGTTGGCAGAACGTCGATCTGGGCCACCAGCTGATCGCGCACCAACGTCGACAACCCGTCCGGCATCGACTCGTCGGAGTCGGTCACCACAATCAGCCGCGCCGCACCGCTCACCCCGAGCTGGTACACCAATGCCGCGGACAGCCGGTCAAGGGCATGGGCGTCGTCGACGAACAACAACACGCCATCGCCGATGGACTCGCGCGCCCTGCGCAGCACCGCCGCCGTCTTTCCGGTGTCGGAGATCTCGATCAGATCGCCGAACGCAGCAAACGGCACAGCCGACTCGGCGACGGTTCCGGTGACCGTCGCGACGCGGCCGAACTCATCGGCGAGATTCGCGACGGCCGCACGGGCCAGTGACGTCTTGCCAACCCCGGCCGGCCCAACGAGCATGGCTCCGGCACGGCTGCGAACGGCCGCTTCGAGCTGGCCGAGCAACGGTTCCTCCGGCGCGGTCACCCACTCGACAGGCACCGCCGGATCCTATGGTGCGCCCGAGCGGCCGGACCGACGAATGCGCCAAATGTCGGCCGTGCCAGAAATCCAGTTGCCGCGCTCCCTAAGGTTGGCGGCGTGCCAGAAGACGTTGAGAGCTCGGAAACGAAGGACCGCCCGTGGGCCGTGTGCGTGTACTGCGCGTCGGGGCCGAAGCATCCCGAGTTGCTGGCGCTGGCGACCGGGGTCGGTGCCGCGATCGCCAACCGCGGCTGGACGCTGGTGTCGGGCGGGGGCAACGTCTCGGCGATGGGCGCGCTGGCCAGCGCCGCGCGAGCACACAACGGCAAGACGGTCGGCGTGATTCCGAAGGCCCTGGTGCACCGCGAACTCGCCGATGTCGACGCCGACGAGCTGATCGTCACCGACACCATGCGCGAGCGGAAGCAGGTCATGGAGGACCGCGCGGACGCCTTCATCGTGCTGCCCGGCGGGATCGGCACGCTCGAGGAGTTCTTCGAGGCCTGGACGGCCGGGTACCTCGGCATGCACGGCAAGCCGCTGGTGATGCTCGACCCGATCGGCCACTATGAGGGCTTGTTGGAGTGGCTGCGCGGCCTCGCCAAGACGGGTTACGTCGGCCCTGATGCACTGGATCGGCTCGTCGTGGTCGACGACGTCGATGCGGCGTTGGCCGCATGCGCTCCGGCCGGGTGACGGCCGTCACCGGCGAACTCCGTGCCCACTAGGGTTGAGCGCCATGAGTGACGAGAAATCGGGGACCCGCGGCAGCGTCGGCCTGTTGGACATCGCGCCTCGCCTGCCCGGTCTGCTGATGGATGCGCCGACCATCTTGCGCGGCGTGATCACCGGATTCGGGGCGAGGCCGACGGCCAAGACGTCCATCGGCAAGGTATTCCAGGACCGTGCCGCCCGCTACGGCGGCAAGGTCTTCATCAAGTTCGGCGACGAGCAACTGACCTACCGCGAGTCCAACGAGACGGTCAACCGCTACGCCGCAGTGCTGGCCGCGCGCGGCGTCGGTCACGGTGACGTGGTCGGCGTCATGCTGCGCAACTCGCCGCAATCGGTGTTGCTGATGCTCGCCGTGGTCAAGTGCGGTGCCGTTGCCGGGATGTTGAACTATCACCAGCGCGGGAAGGTGCTGGCGCACAGCATTGGTCTGCTCGGCGCAAGGGCAGTGGTGGCCGAGACCGATCTCATCGAGTTGATCGGGGAGAGCGGCGCCGACACCACCGGGCTGATGACGGTCGACGAGTTGCAACAGCTCGCCGTCACCGCGCCGACCACCAACCCGGCCACGACGGCGGCGGTGCTGGCCAAGGACAAGGCGTTCTACATCTTCACCTCGGGCACGACCGGCATGCCGAAGGCCAGCGTGATGACGCACTACCGCTGGCTGCGGGCGCTCGCCGGGTTCGGCGGCCTCGGCATGCGGCTGACCAGTGACGACACCCTGTACTGCTGCCTGCCGCTCTACCACAACAACGCACTCACGGTGGCGCTGTCGTCGGTGCTCAACTCGGGATCTGCACTGGCGCTTGGCAAGTCGTTCTCGGCCTCGAAGTTCTGGGACGAAGTCATCCGATACGACGCAACCGCCTTCGTCTACATCGGCGAGGTCTGCGCCTACCTACTCAACCAGCCACCGAAGCCGACCGACCGCCGACACCGCGTACGGGTCATCGCGGGCAACGGGTTGCGTCCAGCTATCTGGGACGACTTCACCAACCGCTTCGGCATCCCGCGGGTGTGCGAGTTCTACGGCGCGAGCGAGGGCAACACCGCGTTCCTCAACGTGTTCAACGTGGACAAGACGACGGGTATCTGCCCGTCGCCCATCGCCTTCGTCGAGTACGACGACGAGTCGGGCGAACCGAAGCGCGGCCAGGACGGCCGCGTCCACAAGGTGAAGACGGGGCAGCCGGGCCTGCTGCTGTCCAAGGTCAGCAGCTTTCAGCCGTTCGACGGCTATACCGACAAAGCCGCGACCGAGAAGAAGCTCGTCCGCAACGCGTTCAAGGACGGTGACGTCTGGTTCAACACCGGCGACCTGATGCGCTCGCAGGGATTCGGGCACGCGGCGTTCACCGACCGCCTCGGCGACACGTTCCGGTGGAAGGGCGAGAACGTTGCCACCACCGAGGTCGAAGCCGCGGTGTCGACGGACTCGCAGGTTGAGGAGTGCACGGTGTTCGGCGTCGAGGTGCCCGGCGCGGGTGGACGTGCGGGCATGGTGGCCATCCAGCTCAAGGAGGGCGAGGAGTTCGACGGCAAGGCGCTGGCCAGCGCCGCCTACGGGCACCTGCCCGCCTACGCGGTGCCGCTGTTCGCGCGGGTCGTCGAGACCCTGGCGCACACCTCGACGTTCAAGAATCAAAAGGTCGACCTGCGCAAGCAGGGCTACGACACCGCTGACACGGGGGATGACCCGTTGTACGTGCTGGCCGGCCGCGACGAGGGCTACGTGCCGTTCTACGACGAGTACCCCGCCGAGGTCTTGGACGGGCAGCGCCCCAAGTCCTGAACGCAACTGCACGTGCACAAATCGCGTGTAGGTGACGCGCCCGTAGCCTGGAAGCGTGCAGTCCACGTTCTTGGGCCGACCCGTCGCGGCCGATCGCGCGCTGATCATGGCGATCGTGAACCGGACGCCGGACTCGTTCTATGACCGTGGCGCGACGTTCACCGACGACGCGGCCAAGGCAGCCGCTTACCGGGCGGTCGAGGACGGTGCCGACGTCATCGACGTCGGAGGCGTCAAGGCAGGCCCTGGCAGCGACGTCGACGCCGACGAGGAGACCGCCCGCGTCGTGCCGTTCATCGAATGGCTCCGTGGCACCTTCCCCGACCAGCTGATCAGCGTCGATACCTGGCGCGCGGCGGTGGCAAAACAGGCCTGCGCGGCGGGCGCCGACCTGATCAACGACACCTGGGCCGGGGCCGATCCCGGGTTGCCCGACGTCGCCGCCGAGTTCGGCGCGGGCCTGGTGTGCTCACACACGGGTGGCGCGACGCCGCGGACCAGGCCGTTTCGGGTGAATTACGGGGTGTCGGAGCGCGGTGTCGTCGACGACGTGATCGCCGAAGTCACCGCTGCGGCCGAACGCGCGGTTGCTGCGGGTGTCGCGCGGGACGCCGTATTGATCGATCCGACGCACGATTTTGGTAAGAACACTCACCATGGTCTTAGTTTGTTGCGCCAGGTAAAAGACCTTGTTAACACTGGATGGCCCGTCCTGATGGCTCTCAGCAACAAGGATTTCGTCGGGGAAACTCTGGGTGTGGGGTTGACCGAACGCCTGGAGGGCACCCTGGCAGCGACGGCACTGGCCGCCGAGGCGGGGGCTGCCATGTTCCGCGTGCACGAGGTCGGTCCCACTCGGCGCGTACTGGAAATGGTCGCGTCGATCCAAGGGGTGCGTCCACCGACGCGGACCACGAGGGGACTGGCATGACGTTGACACCTGATCTCGCCGCCGACGTAGTAGCTGGCCACCGCTGGCTGACCGATCACACATGGCGCAGGCCCACGTGGACCATCGCCGAACTCGAGGCGGCCAAGGCCGGACGGACGGTCTCGGTGGTCCTGCCCGCGCTCAACGAGGAGGACACCGTCGGCTCGGTGGTCGAGACCATCACGCCGCTGCTCGGTGGGCTGGTCGACGAGGTGGTCGTGCTGGATTCCGGCTCGACCGACGACACCGAGATCCGGGCCCTCGCGGCAGGCGCCAAGGTGATCAGCCGCGAGGCCGCGTTGCCCGAGGTCGAGCCACAGCCCGGCAAGGGCGAGGTGCTGTGGCGGTCGCTCGCCGCGACCACCGGCGACCTGGTGGTGTTCGTCGACTCCGATCTCATCGATCCGGACCCGATGTTCGTGCCCAAGTTGCTCGGTCCGCTGCTGACGACTGACGGCGTACACCTGGTCAAGGGTTTCTACCGCCGCCCGCTGAAGGTGAGCGGCAGGGAGGACGCCAACGGCGGAGGCCGCGTCACCGAACTCGTCGCACGGCCCCTGCTCGCCGCGCTGCGCCCGGAGTTGACCTGTCTGCTGCAGCCGCTGGGCGGCGAGTACGCAGGCACCCGCGAACTGCTGACGTCGGTGCCGTTCGCGCCGGCCTACGGCGTCGAGATCGGCCTCTTGATCGACACCTACGACCGGCTGGGTCTCGACGCCATCGCGCAGGTGAACCTCGGCGTGCGGACCCACCGCAACCGGCCGATCACCGAGCTCGCGTCGATGAGCAGGCAGGTGATCGCCACGCTGCTGTCCCGGTGCGGCGTCCCCGATTCCGGAATGGGCCTCACCCAGTTCTTCGCCGACGGTGAGGACTACACCGCCCGCACGTCGACGGTGTCGCTGGCCGACCGCCCGCCGATGGCTACCCTGCGCCCCAGGTAACTGCCCAACGCGTGCCGCGTCGTAGCACTCAGGCAGTATCGATGCCGTGACCTTGATTCTGCTGTACCTGGTCGTGCTCATCCTGGTGGCCACCGTGCTGTTCGGTCTTGGCAGCGTGCTGTTCGGCCGCGGCGAGCGGTTGCCGCCGCTGCCGAGGGGGACCACCGCAACGGTGTTGCCCGCATCGGGGGTGACCGCGTCCGACGTCGACGCCGTGAAATTCACCCAGACGCTGCGCGGCTACAAGACCAGCGAGGTCGACTGGGTGCTCGACCGGTTGGGCCAGGAGCTCGATCTGCTGCGTGGTCAGCTCGACTCGGTGCGTGCCGTGCAGTCCCTCGACGAGGACACCAGCGAGACCGGAGAAGAAGAGACCGGCGAAGAGGTGCACGAGGGCGCGCACGCGTTGCCCGATGAAGAACGGATCAACTGATGACCGTCTCCGTCGAGGAGGACGGGCGGATTCGCTGCACTTGGGCCGACTTCACCGGATCACGTTCCGCCGCTCCCGATTCCGTCATGTACCGCGACTACCACGACTACGAGTGGGGCCGCCGGCTGCGGGGAACTCGGGAACTGTTCGAGCGGATGTCGCTTGAGGCGTTCCAGAGTGGGCTGTCGTGGTTGATCATCCTGCGCAAGCGGGAGAACTTTCGGCGTGCCTTCAGGCAGTTCGACGTCTCGAAGGTGGCCCGATTCACCGAACGCGACGTCGAGCGGCTGATGGCCGACACCGGGATCGTCCGCAACCGCGCCAAGGTCGAAGCCACCATCGCCAATGCTCGCGCGGTCGCCGACCTGGACGCCGATCTGAGCGAGTTGCTGTGGTCGTTCGCTCCGCCTGCGCGGCCTCGTCCCGTCGACTCGGCCGGTGTGCCCGCGGTCACTCCCGAGTCCACGGCGATGGCAAAGGAACTGAAGCGCCGCGGGTTCAAGTTCGTCGGCCCTACCACTGCCTACGCGCTGATGCAGGCCACTGGAATGGTCGACGACCACCTCGCGTCGTGCTGGGTAGCCGTCGAGGCCTGAGCGCCGTCGTGGCGACGCCGCGCGAGCACCCTTGGCCGGGTCTTTGCACATCGAAGGCCCGTCATAGGGAACAATGTAGGAAGTTCAGTTGCAGTTCAGTGCTGGGAGCTGCCGACGGGTGGCAGTCCCGGCTGGAGGGATCCGCTCACGCGGGTCCGCACGTTCGGAGAGGGAGCAGTCGATGGCGGCGATGAAGCCCCGGACCGGCGACGGTCCGTTGGAAGCAACCAAGGAGGGGCGTGGCATCGTTATGCGGGTACCACTGGAGGGTGGCGGGCGTCTTGTCGTCGAACTGACTCCGGACGAAGCCGCAGCCCTCGGCGACGAGCTCAAGGGCGTCACCAGCTAGTGCCGTAGCACGCGGGGGGATGCGTGCGCTCAGTGCACCGAGATCGCTACGAGGCGATTTTTCGATAGATGTCGAGTGTCTGCTCGGCGATGTGCGCCCAGGAGAATTCATCGATACAGCGCTGGCGTCCCGTCTGCCCGTAGCGCTGGGCCCGACCCGGGTCGGCGGCAAGCGCGTTCACCCCGTCGGCGAGCCCGGCCTCGAAGGACGCGGTGTCGTCCGGGTCGTAGTGCACGAGTAGCCCGGTCTTCTGGTCGGCCACCACCTCGGGAATGCCACCGACGTCCGAAGCGACGACCGCCGTCTCGCACGCCATCGCCTCCAGGTTCACGATGCCCAGCGGCTCGTAGACCGACGGGCAGACGAAAACCGTTGCAGCCGATAGTATTTCGCGAATCTTCGGGGTCGGCAACATCTCCCGCACCCAGAACACCCCGGCGCGTACCTCGGCAAGAGCCTGAACCGCCGCCGCGACCTCGGCCGCGATCTCGGGGGTGTCCGGCGCGCCCGCGCACAGCACCAGCTGAACGTCCGGCGCGAACCGGTGCGCCGCCGCGACGAGGTGCGCGACGCCCTTCTGCCGGGTGATCCTGCCGACGAACGCCACGATCGGTTTCGTCAGGTCGACGCCGAGGTCGGCGAGCACCGAGTCACCCGGTTGCGGCGCATCTCCTGTCTTGCTCCTCGCGTCCGCAACGGGGTACCAGACGTCGGTGTCGATGCCGTTCTTCACGACGTGCACCCGGTTGGGGTCCAGTGCCGGATAGGTTCTCAGCACGTCTTCTCGCATGCCTGCGCTCACCGCGATCACGGCGTCGGCGCCCTCCACTGCCGTGCGCTCCACCCACGACGACACGCGGTAGCCGCCACCGAGCTGTTCGGCCTTCCACGGCCGCATCGGCTCGAGCGAATGCGCGGTCAGCACATGGGGAACGCCGTGCAACAGCGCGGCGAGGTGGCCTGCCATCCCGGTGTACCAGGTGTGGGAGTGCACGACCGTCGCCGAGGCGGCGGCGTTCACCATCACCAGGTCGGCCGACAGCGTCGACAGAGCCGGGTTGGCGCCGAGCAGCGCGGGATCGGGCTGCGCCACGAAGGCGCCGTCGCGTGGCGCGCCCATGCAGTGCACGTCGACCTCGCATAGATGCCGAAGTTGTGCGACGAGCTCGGTGACATGCACCCCCGCACCGCCGTACACCTCGGGCGGATACTCCCGTGTCATCATCGCCACCCGCATGGTGAAGACGGTAGTAGTCCATGGCTGTCACCGCACCCAATTGTCTTGACCTACAGCCCGTCAAGACTCGCGGTCAATCGTGTCAATGCCTAGCCGCGGCTGGTAGAGGCCGATAGGTTTGACCCATGAGGGAATTGCCACACGTGCTGGGAATCGTCCTGGCTGGCGGTGAGGGCAAGCGTCTCTATCCGCTGACCGCCGACCGGGCCAAGCCTGCGGTTCCGTTCGGGGGCGCTTACCGGCTCATCGACTTCGTGCTATCGAATCTGGTCAACGCCAGATACCTGAGGATCTGTGTTCTCACGCAATACAAGTCGCATTCGCTGGACCGCCACATCTCGCAGAACTGGCGGCTTTCCGGGCTTGCCGGGGAGTACATCACGCCGGTGCCCGCGCAACAGCGTCTTGGCCCGCGCTGGTACACCGGATCGGCCGACGCGATCCTCCAGTCGATGAACTTGATCTACGACGAGGACCCCGACTACGTCGTCGTGTTCGGTGCGGACCACATCTATCGGATGGACCCCGAGCAGATGCTCCAGTTCCACATCAACAGCGGCGCGGGGGCGACGGTCGCAGGCATTCGGGTGCCACGGGCCGAGGCCACCGCGTTCGGCTGCATCGACGCCGACGATTCCGGCCGCATCCGCGCGTTCGTGGAGAAGCCCGCGGACCCACCCGGCACGCCCGATGACCCCGAGCAGACGTTCGCGTCGATGGGCAACTACATCTTCAGCACCAAGGTGCTCGTCGACGCCATCCGCGCCGACGCCGACGACGACGACTCCGATCACGACATGGGCGGCGACATCATTCCGCGGCTGGTGGCCGACGGCATGGCGGCGGTGTACGACTTCAACGACAACGAAGTGCCCGGTGCGACGGAGCGCGATCACGGCTACTGGCGCGACGTCGGCACGCTGGATGCGTTCTACGACGCGCACATGGATCTGGTGTCAGTGCACCCGGTGTTCAACCTGTACAACCGGCGCTGGCCGATCCGGGGGGAGCCGGAGAACCTGGCGCCCGCCAAGTTCGTCAACGGCGGCTCCGCGCAGGAGTCGGTGGTCGGTGCGGGCAGCATCATCTCGGCGGCATCCGTGCGCAATTCGGTGCTGTCGTCCAACGTCGTCATCGACGATGGCGCGATCGTCGAGGGCAGCGTGATCATGCCCGGTGTCCGGATCGGCCGTGGCGCCGTGGTGCGGCACGCGATCCTCGACAAGAACGTCGTGGTCGGGCCCGGCGAGATGGTCGGCGTGGATCTGGAGAAGGACCGCGAGCGGTTCGCGATCAGCGCCGGTGGCGTGGTCGCGGTCGGCAAGGGCATCTGGGTCTAAGGCACTCGTCGTCCCTCGGCGAGCGCGCGTGTTTGCGGCCGACACGCCGTGGTTCTGCAGGAGTTTGCGCGCGCTCGCTAACCCGCGGCGGCCTTGCGTCGGCGCCTGCGCAGGATCCGGAACACCGCCCAGCCCAACAGAACCACGCCGACCAACACCAGAACCGGCAGCAGGATCGCCGCGAACACCAGGCCGACGCTGGCGACGTCCTCGATCGTGCTGAGCACCGGAGCGGCCACGCCGGCGGTGGCGACGTTCGCCGCCGGGCGCACCGTCGACTTCGTCAGCGACACGACCAGGGCGGTGACCACGCCGACGGCGATCGGAATCCACTGGCCCGACTGCGCGAACGCGCCGGGGTCGGTGACTGCGGAGGTCTGGGCGGCCGTGCCCGACCCGAACACGATGCCGCCCGCGGTCGGCCGGACGAACGTCTGGATGACGTCGTTGACGCTGTCGAGTGCGGGGATCTTGTCGGCGACGACCTCGACGACGAGCAGGGCGGCGACGATCGACATCACCCAGCCGTTCTCCAGCCACGCCCACGCGTGGGGCAACGTCACCAGGTCGGTGAACCGGGACAACAGTCCGAGCGCCAGCAGCGGGATGTAGGCGTTGAGTCCCGCCGCGGTGGCCAGCCCGAAGCCGGTCAGCAGCTCCACGTGCGCTTTCCCCCCGTCGCTTCGCTCGCCCCTGGCGCCAGTGTCTCAGCTTTGCCGCCGGACCTTCTGCTGATCGCGCTGCTGATCGCGCGGGAGGGGCTTGTCGTGCGGCGGGACCTTTGGCGTGTTCCGCACCGACCGCCCCTTGCCTGCCACGGTGGTGAGTGCGCGGAAGCAGCGCGGGCATATCGGCCTACCCGCCTTGTCCACCGACCAATTCTTGCCGCCGCCTGGGCACGGTCGCTGTGTCATGCGATCAATTGTCAGGTGGTCAGTCGAGAACGGCCAAATTGAGGCGACTCAGGTGCTGCGGGTCGGCCTCGATGGCGATCTCGGCGATCTTGTCGCCGACGACGCCGAAGCGCAGCACCAGTGCCAGCCGTCCCTTGGGGGCGACGACGATGCCGACGGCGCCGTCGATCAGCAAGGGCTCGGCGAACCGCGAGTTGGGCGAGAAGGCCTGCGCGTTGGCGGCTACCGCCTTGGCGCCGCGGATCGTCGTCGGAATGCCCGCCGCCACGGCGTCCACGTGCAACACGACGTCGGCGTCGAGCACCGCAAGCAACGCATCGAAGTCACCGTCGCGGGCCGCCGCGAGGAACGCCTCGACGAGCCGACGCTGGCGCACCAAATCCGTTGCGTGGTCGGGAGTCTTGCCACGCACGCGGCGCCGCGCCCGGGAGGCGAGTTGCGCGGTGGTGTTCTCCGAGCGGCCGACGATCTGGGCGATCTCGGCGTACGGAAGGTCGAACATGTCGTGCAGCACGAACGCGAGCCGCTCGGTCGGTGACAGTGTCTGGAGGATGACGAGCAACGCGACGCCGATGGAATCGGCGAGCACCGCTTCGGCTTCCGGGTCGACGGCATCGGGAGCGGCGATGGCCAGGGATTCGTCGAGCGGCCCCTCGGGCCGGGCGCTGCGGGCCCGCAGCATGTCCAGGCAGATGCGCGCGACGACGGTGGTCAGCCAGCCGCGTGGGTTGCGGACGTCGCGGACGTCGGTGCGGTCCATTCGCAACCACGCGTCCTGTACGGCGTCGTCGGCCTCGGTGAGCGACCCGAGCATGCGATAGGCGACCGCCCGCAGATGCGGCCGGTGCTCCTCGAACTGCTCTGCGCGCATCCGTGCACCTCCTATGGTCATGATCCGCCGGCGTGGCTCGTCATCGTGATGACGTTTCAATGACCACGGATATGACCGGGAGGACGACATGAGAACGCTACGGACCGTATTCGTACTGCACGGCCTCATCACGCTGGCCGGGGGCGTGGTGCTGATCGCGTTTCCGACGCTGATCCCCTCGGCAGTGGGCATCATGGTCGCGCGAGGAGACTATCTGCTCGTCTATCTTGTCGCCGCTGCCGAGCTCGCCGTCGCGCTGCTGTCGTTCGGTGCCACCCGCATCACCGACTGGGCGGCCCTGCGGCTCATCCTGACGACGCTGGTCGTGCTGCACGCGGCGAGTGGCGTCCTCGACATCGTCTACATGGCGCTGACGGAGCCCCACGCCACGATGATCTCGAACACGATGTTGCGCTTCACCGTAGTCGTGGCTTTCCTCGTCGTGTGGTGGGCCGCCCGCCGTCACCAGACGCCAGGCACCAGCCGGTAGTGCACTTTGTGTGTGTACTCGTCGTACCCGTCGAGTTCCTGGCGGAGCATCTTCTCCTCGTCCTCGATGCGCAGCGCGAGGATCGGCACGGCCAGGATGGTCGCCAGCAGTCCCCAGTACGAGTCGAGCGCGAGCGGTGTGCCGACCATCATGATCAGAGCACCGACGTACATCGGATGCCGGACCAGGCCGTACACGCCCGTCGAGACGACCTTCTGGTCCGTCTCCACCGTGATCGTCGCGGCCGCATAACTGTTCTGGATGACGACGAGTTGCGCGAATGCCAGCCCAACACCGACGAGGACGTTGCCGAGCACGACGACGGGTATCGGCACGTGCGACCAGTCGAACCGATGGTCGAGGGCGCTGACGACGAGCACCGCGATGACCGCGAGCATGGTCCCGGTGATGACGAGCTTCTGGATGAATCTGGTCTCGGCGATCGGCCCGGCCTTCATCCGCCGCGCAAGTGCCGCCGGATCCTTCACTGCGAGATAGCCGCTGGGGACGATCGTGGTGACGATGAAGACGGCGATGAAAACCCATGCCTGCCAATAGTTCAGGGTCCCTGCCGGCCAGAACAGCAGTACGCAGAAGAACGCCAGTCCGAAGAGACTCGACGCTACAGCTTGCACGACGATCTTCATGATTCCTCCATCACCACACGTAGGGCACCAGCCGGGCGTGCACCCGCTGGGCGTAGTCGGCGTAGCCGGCCAACTGTTGTGTCAGCACCTTCTCCTCGTCGAGGATCCTGGTGACGAGCACCGCCAAGCCGGGTATCACGAACAGAAGTCCCCAATACGACCCGAGTGCCAGCGGGATGCCGATCATCAGCACGACGTTTCCGAAGTACATCGGGTGGCGGACAACGGAGTACACGCCCGTCGACACGACCGTTTGTGCAGACTCGACCTTGATGTTCGCGGCGGCGTATCCGTTCTGGATAGTCGTGATCATCGCGATGAGAAGCCCAACACCGACCAAGGCGTCGCCGACCACGGAGACCTCAGCGGGAACGAAGGACCAGCCGAGGCGAAAGTCCAACGCGCTCACCACGATCATCGCTGCCAGCGAGAAGAACGCGAACGTGATGATGACCTTCTGCAGGGGCCGCGCCTCGGCCGCTGGCCCCACCTCCATCCGTCGCTCGAGGGCGGCGGGGTTGGTCACCGCCAAGTAGATGCTCGGGATCGTGGTCGATGCCGCGAACACCGCGATGAACGCCCACCCCTGCCAGTAATCGAATGTGCCTGCCGGCCAGAACACCAGCAGTACGAACAGCACCAGCCCGACGACGAATGACGTCAGCGCTTGAAGTGCGGTCTTCATGATCTCTTCTCGTTCCTTCTACAGCGCATCTCGATGCCGGTAGATCGCGCCGGCCAGCAGCGTCAGCGCGGCCGCGACGACGACCATCACGGCCAACGCGACGACGGGGACGTTGGACGGCGCCGTCGTGCGGCCGACCGGCGATAAATCGATCAGCCATTTCGGCAACCGCAGCAGCGCCCCGAGGTAGAGCGACGTGACGACGAAGGTGACTGCAAGCCAACCGATCCACGCGTGGCGCAGGGCAACGGCCAGCGCCGCGATGCCCGCGACCACCGCCATCGCGGGGACGAAGGCCAGGCCCGCGAGCGTCAGCTTGACGATGGTGCCGGGTTCGCCGAGCGTGAGCCCTGCGCCGAGCCCGTTGCCAAGTCCTGCGAAGAACATCAGCACCGCCGATCCGATCAGCGCCGCTGCTACGGCGCTGAACAGCCACCGCCACCGCGACACCGCGCCTGCCAGGACGGCCTCGCCGAGCCCGGACTGCTCGTCGCTCCACACCCGCATGACGGCCGTGACGACATACGCGGTGGCGGCGGCCGCCAGGAACTGCGTCATCGTCGTGTACACGCCGTCGTTGCCTTGGGCGGCAAGCACCCTGGCGAGCAGTTCGTTGTCCTTGGCCGCGTCGAGCAGCGACTTCGTCATCGAACCAAAGGTCAAGCCGCCGAGGAACATTCCGACGGTCCAGCCGATGGTCTGGCCGCGTTGCAGCGTCAGGTGCAGGCTCAGCACGTTTCTGATCGGCCGGGCGTTCGGCCGCTCACCGGACGACGGGATGTTCCCGGCGTCGTGCTGGCGTCGGCTCTCCAGCACCGTCGCCGCTGCCATCAGCAGCACGGCCAGCGCGACGAGTAGGGCGAACGGCCACCACCGCACGTCGACGAACGCGCGCATCTGCTGCGCCCAGGCGATGGGGGAGAACCAGCTCAGCGCGCTGCCAGAATTGTCGATGACATCGCCAGCGCCGCGCACCAGGGCGGCCAGTGCCAGCGTCGCCATCGCGGCGCTGGTGGCCGTGCGTGCCTGACGCCACAGCTGGGCGGTGACCGCGGCGACGGCACCGAACACCATCGCCACACCGGTCACGCCGAGACACATCGCCGCGGCGTCGACGACGTCGAAGCCGATCGCCGTCATGGCCAGGGTCATGGTGACGGCCAGGATCGCGTTGACCCCACCGATGAGAATCAGCGCGGCGTACGTGCGGGCATGCCTGCCCACCACCGATGACAGCACCAATTCCGCTGCGCCGTTCTCCTCCTCGGCGCGGGTGTGCCGAATCACGGTGAGAATGGCGAGGATCGACGTCGCGATGATCAGCGTGAGCATCAGCTCGTTGGCCATCATCGCGCCGAGGTCGGTTTCGTTGCCGCCAAACATGGGCCCGCCCAACATCATTCCGGCGGGTGTCTTGAGCAGGTTGACGCGGGCCCACCGCTGGGCCTCTTCCGGGTAGGCCATCTTCACGGTGTTCGGTGCGTAGACCATCATCACCGTGAGGATCGCGATCCACACCGACAGCCGGACGCGGTCGCGGCGCAGCGCGAGCCGGAGAAGGTGCAGCGTGCCCGTCCACTGGGAGCCGCCCGGTGCGGCTTGGTACCCCGTGGTTCGTGGCGCGACGGCAGTGGCTCTCATCGCGTCGCCCCTTGGTACTCGCGCAGGAACATGTCCTCGAGCGATGCGGGCGTCACGGTGAGGTCGATGATCCCCAGATCCTTGAGCTGGGCCATCGCGCGATCCAGATCGTGGCGGCCGACCGAGAAGGTGTAGTGGCCGTCGTGGATCGAGAAGTCGTGTACGAACGGGGCGCGTTGCAGCGCCTGGCCGTCGGTGCGGGTGCGCACCGTGACGGTCGTGCGCATCAGGTGGCGCAGCTCGTCGAGTGTTCCTGACTTCACGGCGCGGCCGGCGCGGATGATCGTCACGTTGTCGCAGAGCTTCTCCACTTCGGCGAGGATGTGGCTGGACAGCAGCACCGCTGCGCCGCGGCCTGCGACCTCCTCGACGCACAGCTGAAAGGCCTTCTCCATCAACGGGTCCAGGCCGGACGTCGGTTCGTCGAGAATGTAGAGCTCGGCATTGGTGGAGAACGCCGCGACGATGGCCGCCTTCTGCCGGTTGCCCTTGGAGTACGTGCGGGCCTTCTTGTGCGGGTCGAGTTCGAAGCGCTCGATCAACTGGTCACGACGCCGGGTGTCGACGCCGTTGCCGCGCAGGCGGGCCAGGAAGTCGATGGCCTGCATGCCGGTCAGGTTGGGCCACAACGTCACATCGCCTGGCACGTAGGCGATTCTGCGGTGCAGCGCGACCGCGTCGCGCCATGGGTCGCCGCCGAGCAGCCGCGCGGCCCCGTCGTCGGCCTTGAGCAGACCGAGCAGAACCCGGATCGTGGTCGACTTGCCGGCGCCGTTGGGCCCGAGGAACCCAGCGACGTCGCCATGCGCCACGAAGAGGTCGAGGCCGTCGAGTGCCTTGGTCCGGCCGAAAGACTTGGACAGGCCCCGGATTTCGACCGCAAGCTGCGATCGCCCGCTGGCGTTAGCCCTTTGGAGGGACGTCGCTGTCATTCTGTTCTCCTTGTTGGGATGTGCTGAATGGGATGCCCTTTTCGCGCAATGCGAGGAACGCGTCGAACATGGTCGAATCCGCCATCAAGCCCTCGGTGTAGACCTCCAGGGCGGGTAGCACCATGTCGTCGCCGTAGTCGCGCAGCACTGCGCGCAGATCGGTTGGGTTGTCGTGCATCTGGAGGTAGAGCAGGAAGCCGCCGCCGCTGGCCATGCCCAGGTACATGGCCCTGGCGTGCGGGTCGCGGCTGGGCCTGATGGTGCCGGCTCGGACGCCCTCCTCGATGTACACCTCGGCGTTGTCGATCATCTGGCGCCAGAACTCCTTGGCCAGCTCGTTGCCGGACTGCAGGCTGCGCACCAGGTAGGCCATCATCGGTGCGTAGGACTCGATCTCGGCCATCTGCGCGAACCACGCCGCTGGATCGGTGGTCCGGATCGACTCGGACTTCGCATCGCGGACCTGTTCGGCGACGTAGTCGTCGCAGGCCTTGCGGAGCCCGTCCTTCGACCCGAAGTGGTGGATCACCAGCGCGGCGCTGACGCCCGCTGCCTCGGCAATCGTGCGCAGCCCAACGCTGAAACCGTGCTGGCCAAACTGTTCGATCGCGGAGTCGCGGATCCGTGCCGTGGCCGTCAAGTCATCCGCTGAACGCATGTTTAGTACGCTAAACGCGCGTTCAGCCGTCGGTCAAGGAAGACACGCGTCAAGAATGCGTAAAGATCGATTTGGGCGTGATCAGTAGCGCTCAGCGTGACGCTTCACGCCGAAACCGGAGAAAAAGATGAGTCAGTCGCGCGCGGCGACCAGCAGGCCGTCGCCAAGCGGGACCAGCACCGGCGTCAGTCGCTCGTCCTCGGCGATCAGCCGTGCGGCTTCGCGCACCGCACTGACCTCCTTGTCGGCGGCGCTGGCGTCTCCCGCGCGGCCGCCGAGGGCGGCCCGGTGCACGACGATCGCGCCGCCCGACCGCAACAACCGCACGCCTTCGACGACGAACTGCGGTTGATCGGCCGGCTCGGCGTCGATGAACACCAGGTCATAGGAGTCGTCAGCCAGTCGGGTGAGCACTTCCTGGGCCCGGCCGCCGATCAACCGCGTCCGCGACGGCCCGATACCTGCCTCGACGAACGCCTGCTTGGCCAGCCGCTGATGCTCGGGTTCGACGTCGATGGTGGTCAGGACGCCGTCGGTCCGCATCCCGGACAGCAACCACAGTCCGCTGACGCCCGCGCCGGTGCCGACCTCCACCACTGCCTTGGCGCCCGCCAGCTTCGCAAGGACGCTCAACAATGCGCCGACCGCGGGGGTGACGGCACCCGCTCCGCTGTCGTCGGCGCGCTCCCGGGCCGACGCCGTGATCGCGTCCTCGGTGATCGACTGCTCGGCGTGCGTCACGATGGATTCAGCGCGACTGGGCCGTGCCGGACTCTCGTCGGTGCTGGCCATGCCCCGCAGCGTAAGCGAATCGTGATCACGAACATCGCGACACGCCCGCGCCGGGACGCCAGATTCAGGTCATGGTGGGCAGGTTTGCCCAGTTCGGGTTGGGGGTAGCCCGCATTCTCAGGAAATGTTCAGTTTGCTCATATGCCAAGCTCACCAGGGTCGGAAAAGGTACTCCCATGGAATACGACGGAAGCCGGCGGCCGGGGAATAACCATGGCGACGATTCGGTTGCCGCGGGTGTTGAGCCGCTGACCCGTAATAGTGGCTCCGCTAGTGACCTGGAGGATCCGACGACCACCACACCTGCACCCGTGTTCATGGCTCATTTCGAGCAACCCGGAGACGGCGAATGGGTTGAGCCATCCGATGAGCTGACGGGCACCGCGGTGTTCGACGCCACCGGTGACAAGGCCGCCATGCCGTCGTGGGACGAACTAGTGCGCCAGCACGCCGATCGGGTGTATCGCCTGGCATATCGTCTGTCCGGCAGCCAGCACGACGCGGAGGACCTCACCCAGGAGACGTTCATCAGGGTCTTCCGCTCGGTGCAGAACTACCAGCCGGGCACGTTCGAGGGATGGCTGCACCGCATCACCACGAACCTGTTCCTCGACATGGTTCGCCGCCGCAGCCGCATCCGCATGGAGGCGCTGCCCGAGGACTACGACCGGGTGCCCGCCGACGAGCCGAATCCCGAGCAGATCTACCACGACTCGCGGCTGGGTCCCGACCTGCAAGCGGCCCTGGACTCGCTGGCCCCGGAATTCCGCGCCGCGGTGGTCCTGTGCGACATCGAGGGTCTGTCCTACGAGGAAATCGGCGCCACGCTTGGCGTCAAACTGGGCACGGTGCGCAGCCGAATCCATCGCGGACGGCAGGCTTTGCGCGACTACCTGGCACTGCACGGTGACGCGTATTCGGACGCCGCGGCCAAATCCGCCTAGCGTTCAGTAGTGTCCGGCCCGGCCCATCGGGTTACATTCGAAGTGAGAGTGTTGATCTGATGATGCGAAGGACCGGAGAGGAGTGGGTGATGGCCGACCCGGGAGACGTGTTCCGTCGCGCATTCTCGTGGCTGCCCGCCCAGTTCGCCTCGCAAAGTGACGCGCCGGTCGGCCCGCGACGGTTCGGATCGACCGAGCACCTGTCGATCGAGGCCGTCGCGGCCTTCGTCGACGGCGAGCTGACGATGAAGTCGCACCTGCGTGCCGCGACCCACTTGTCGCTCTGTCCGCAGTGTGCGGCCGAGGTCGAGGCACAGGGGCAGGCGCGCAGTGCTTTGCGGGACTCGTGCCCGATCATCGTGCCGAGTGCTTTGCTGGGATTGTTGTCCCAGATCCCGCATGATCCGCCACCCGAGCCGCCCATTGAGGCGGAAGACGCGCAGTTTGCTGACGGGACGACGCGGGCTCGTCGCAAGCGCCGGTAGGCTGGATGGGCGTCGATCGACCAGCGGCTGCCGGGCAGGCGGCCGCTCTAATGGAGAGTGACTAACGGGTGAGCAATCAGGACCAGTCCGGTAATAACAACCGTCTGGCACCGCGCCCGGTGTCGCGACCGCCCGTCGATCCCGCTGCCACACGGGCGTTCGGCAGGCCCGACGGTTTCAGTGGCTCGTTCCTCGGCACTGACGCGGTGCGCGACCAGGGTGACTACACGCCCACCGATCAGGCGCCCGATCCCGTGCTCGCCCAGGCGTTCGGCCCGCAGAACGGCAGCGGTGACTCCCTGCAGCGGCACCCGGCCGATGCGGGTGCACTGGACGCCGAGCGCGACGGGGACTCCGACCAGCCCGCCGACCCGTGGCGCGATCCCTCTGCGATCCCGTCGCTCGGAACCCCAGCAGTGCCGCAGTCGGCCCCCACCGTGATCTATGCCCCAGTCGGAAAGCTGGGCGTGCGCGACGTGCTCTTCGGCGGCAAGGTGTCCTGGCTCGCGTTGGTAACCCTGTTGATCATCACCCTCCTCATCGCCTTCGTCGGCGGATGGGTCGGCAACAAGACCGCTCAGACGGTCGAGGCCTTCACCACTTCCAAGGTGACGCTGCAGACCGACAACAACCCCGAGGCCCCGGCAGGCCGGTTCGCCACTGTGGCCGCCGCCGTTGCGGACTCCGTGGTGACCATCGAAGCCATCAGCGACACCGAGGGCTCCCAGGGCTCTGGCGTCGTCGTCGACGGCCGCGGCTACATCGTCACCAACAACCACGTGATCTCCGAAGCCGCCAACAACCCGAGCGCGTTCAAGATCTCGGTGGTGTTCAACGACGGCAAGGAAGTCCCAGCCAACCTGGTGGGCCGCGACCCCAAGACCGACGTCGCCGTGCTCAAGGTCGACAACGTCGACAACCTGACCGTGGCCCGCCTTGGTGACTCCGAGAAGATCCGGGTGGGCGAGGAAGTCATCGCCGCAGGCGCTCCGCTGGGTCTGCGCAGCACCGTCACGCACGGCATCGTCAGCGCCCTGCATCGCCCGGTGCCGCTGTCGGGTGACGGCTCGGACACCGACACCGTGATCGACGGAGTTCAGACCGACGCGTCGATCAACCACGGCAACTCCGGCGGCCCGCTGATCAACATGAGCTCCGAGGTCATCGGTATCAACACGGCCGGTAAGTCGTTGTCGGACAGCGCAAGTGGGCTCGGCTTCGCCATCCCGGTGAACGAGGTGAAGGACACCGTTGCGGCGCTGATCAAGGACGGCAAGATCTCGCATCCGACGCTTGGCCTCAACGCGGTGTCGGTGAGCAACTCGGTGGCCTCCGGTGCGCTGATCAAGAACGTCGTCGGCGGCGGGCCCGCGGACAGGGCAGGCCTCCTCGAGAACGACGTCGTGGTCAAGGTGGGCGACCGCAAGGTGGCCGACGCCGACGAGATGGTCGTCGCGGTACGACAGCTCAAGATCGGCCAGGACGCTCCGATCGAGGTGGTCCGCGATGGCCGCCCCGTCACGCTGATCGTCAACCCCGCTCCCGACAACCCTGCTGCCTAGCCGTGTTCGCCAACATCGGCTGGGGTGAGATGTTGGTGCTGGTGGTCGCCGGTCTGGTGATCCTCGGCCCCGAACGCCTGCCAGGCGCCATCCGCTGGACGACGAACAGCATCAGGCAGGCCCGCGAGTACCTCAGTGGTGCGACCAGTCAACTGCGTGAGGACCTTGGCCCCGAGTTCGACGATCTGCGTCAACCGCTGAGCGAGTTGCAGAAGCTGCGGGGTATGTCGCCGCGGGCCGCCCTGACCAAGCATCTGCTCGACGGTGACGACTCCTTCCTCACCGGCAACTTCGACAAGCCCGTTTCGCCGGGTGGGCCTGCCGCCAATTCGACGGCCGATGTGCCGCCAACGCCACCTGCCCCAACGCCCCTGCCGCCGCCGGACGTCACCCCGTTCGACAGCGACGCGACCTAAGCCGGGTCTAGCGCCCCGCGGGGTCCAGGCCCAGCGACATCCCGGCCAGCCCGCGCTTGCGCGACGACAGCGCGTCGGCGACCTTGCGCAGTTCCTTGCCCGCCGCCGAGTCCGGCGCACTGAGTACCAGCGGCACACCCGAATCGCCAGCGGCGACCAGCGCCGGATCCAGCGGAATCTGACCGAGCAGTGGCACGTCCGCACCGACTGAGCGGGACAGGCTTTCGGCCACCCGCGCGCCGCCGCCCTCGCCGAACAGGTTCATCGTGGTGCCATCCGGTAGCAGAAGGCCGGACATGTTCTCGACCACACCGACGATCTTCTGCCTGGTCTGCAGGGCGATCGCACCCGCCCGCTCTGCGACCTCCGCCGCGGCCAGCTGCGGGGTGGTCACCACCAGGATCTCCGCGCCAGGGATCAACTGCGACACCGAGATTGCGATGTCGCCCGTACCCGGCGGCAGATCCAGCAGCAACACGTCCAGGTCGCCCCAGTACACGTCGGCGAGGAACTGCTGCAAGGCGCGGTGCAACATCGGTCCGCGCCACACCACCGGAGTGTTGCCCTGGGTGAACATGGCGATCGAGATGACCCGCACGTCATGCGCGATGGGCGGCAGGATCATCGACTCGACCTGGGTAGGCCGTTCCTCGGTGCCCATCATCCGCGGCACGGAGTGGCCGTAGATGTCGGCGTCGAGCACGCCGACCGACAGGCCACGGGCCGCCATGGCCGCAGCCAGGTTGACGGTCACGCTGGACTTGCCGACGCCGCCCTTGCCGGACGCCACCGCGTAGACCCGGGTCAGTGAACCGGGCTGCGCGAAGGGGATGACCGGCTCCCGCGAATCCCCGCGGAGCAGCTTCCGTAGCTCGGCGCGCTGCTCGTCGTTCATCACGTCGAGGGTGACCTTCACCGCGCCGGTGCCGGGAACGTCCGCGACGGCATGGCGCACGCGCTCGTCGATCTCGCTCTTCTTCGGGCACGCCGCGGTGGTCAGGTAGATCTCGACGTGGACGCCACCGTCAGCCTCGACGGTGACGTTCTTGACCATGCCGACTTCGGTGATCGGCCTGCGCAGCTCGGGGTCGACGACCTTGGCCAGCCCGGCGCGGACCGCGGATTCCAGGTCATTCGGTGTAGAGGACATCACCCGCGAGTCTAAGCCGACGGCGCCCGTCGACTTGGCACGTGGGCGAGCGAAGCGACGGGATGACCGGCTGGGTCAGGCCGCCGGGCCCGGCAGAGGCCCCATCCCCGGTGCGACGGGCGCGACGGGTGCCGGTTCAGGTGGCGCGCCGAACGGCGGCGGCGGTGGTGGCGCGGGGAAGAGCGGAGGCGGCGCGAACGGTGCAGGTGCCGCGAACTGCGCTGGCGGCAGCTCCTCGGGCGAAGGAGCCGGAGCCTGCGGGGTCAGGCAGAACACCTGGCAGTTCTGCTGCGGCGCCACGGTGCCAGGGCCAGGCAGCGGTCCCGACGCGAAGCCGGGGCCCAGTCGACCGGCGGTGTCGGGTAGCAGCGTCATCAGCGACAGCGGATCGCCAACGGGAAGTCCCGCTGCGTTGAGCGGCAGATCCGGGCCGAGGCCCTCGGGGTTGGCGTCGAGGTGGGCGTCACCAAGCGGAGCAGGTCCGGTGATCGGCGGCAGGTTGACCGGGACCACGCCCGTGGCGTACGCCGCGGCCCAGCCGAGCACGTTTTGTGCGTAGGCCGCCGAGTTGTTGTAGCGCAGGATGGCCGCCATCACCTGGGAAGGGTCGCGAAGGTTGAGGCCGCCGCTGCACAGATACCGGGCCGCGGCGAGCGTCGAGTCGTAGAGGTTCTGGACGTCGGCCTTGCCGTCGCCGTCGCCGTCGGAGGCGTAGCGGGCCCAGGTGCCTGGCAGGAACTGCATCGGGCCCATAGCGCGGGCAAAGGTGACCCGGCCTGCCTGCACGCTCTGGACGATGACCTCGTTGCCTGCCAGCGTGCCGTCAAGGGCAGGGCCGTAGATGGGCTGGACGGGCGTGCCGTGCGCGTCGGTGGCGCCGCCGTTGGCGTGCATCGACTCGATCCGGCCGATGCCCGCAAGCAGATTCCAGCTGATGCCGCAGGCCGGGTAGGCGCTGGCCATCATGCTTTCGGCATTGCGGTAGGCATTCAACGCCATTGCCGGAATGCGAAGGCTGCCAGGTGAATTCACCATCATCGACGGCGGCGCCGACGGACTCGCGGCGGCGATGCGGAACGGGGACGGCATCTTGATGGCCGCAACCACGGTGGCGCCGTCGCCGGTTCGTGCGACGGAGGCCAGCGGCGTGATCCCGTTGTCGTCGACGGTCGTGCGATGCGATGGCGCCGACGCGCCGACCGCGCCCGCGAGCACGAGGGGGACGAGCACCGCGATGCCGAAGGCGGGCGTGCGCATCACGCGGCCCGCGCTACTCCGCACCCTTGCCAGGGCTGCGGAGGCTACGGAGGCCGGGTCTCCCGCTATGCGCACTCAACCGTCCTAGCGTGACCGAGCAACGTAGTGAACCAAGTCACCATACCTAGGTCGTCATTCCTCTGTTGCGGCAATGCCCGAGTCGGTCTCGGCTGGCTCGGCGGAGTCCGGCGAGTCGCTTGCCTGGGCCGCCTGGTTTGCCCGCTTCTTCTTCCCCGTGCCGCCCTTGGACGGCAGCTGTTGATTGAGCAGATCGCGCAATTCCTCGAGCTCGCGCCGGAGGTAGTCGCGGGTCACGACCTCGCCGACCGCCAGTCGCAGCGCAGCGAGTTCGCGGGCGAGGTACTCGGTGTCGGCCTTGGTCTGCTCGGCACGGCGCCGGTCTTCCTCGAGCGCGACCCGGTCGCGGTTCTCCTGGCGGTTCTGCGCCAGCAGGATGAGCGGCGCGGCATAGGCGGCCTGCGTGGAGAAGGCCAGGTTGAGCAGGATGAACGGGTACGGATCCCAGCGCAGCGACAACGCGAACAGGTTCAGCAGAATCCAGACGACCACGAACACGGTCTGCATCGCCAGGTAGCGACCGGTGCCGAGGAACCGCGCGAACGACTCGCCGAACCGGCCTGCGGCCTCGACGTCGAACTGCGGTGTCAACCGACGCCGCGACAACCGCGGCGTGTCGAGGCGCTGACGACCCGACAGGTCGCTCACGACCCACCTCCGGTCGCGGCGTTACCGGCGGGGAGTTCGGGTTCGTCGCCGCTGACCCGCCAGTCGTGCGGCAGTAGATGATCGAGGACGTCGTCGACGGTGACGGCGCCCAACAGGTGATTCTCTTCATCGACCACCGGCCCGCACACCAAGTTGTAGGCGGCGAAGTACCGCGTCACCGCAGCCAGCGAGGTGTCGGGGCTGAGGTTGGGCAGATCTTTGTCGACGATCCCGCCGACGAGCGCCGCTGGTGGCTCGCGCAGCAACCGTTGCAGGTGCACGCAGCCCAGATACCGTCCGGTCGGGGTGGACGTCGGCGGCCGCGCGACGAAGGCCAGCGAGGCCAGCGCGGGCGTCAGATCGGGGTCGCGCACGCGAGCCAGCGCCTCGGCAACGGTGGTGTCGGGGGCCAGCACCACCGGCTCAGGGGTCATCAGGCCGCCTGCGGTGTCGGGGGAGTGCTTGAGCAGTCGGCGAACCGGCTCGGAGTCCTCGGGATCCATTCGGGCGAGCAGCTGCTCGGCGCGCGAGGCGCCGAGCTCGCCGAGCAAGTCGGCGGCGTCGTCGGGGTCCATCTCCTCGAGGACGTCGGCGGCGCGCTCGGTGTCCATCTGTTCGAGGAGCTCGGCCTGCTCGCTCTCGGGCAGCTCCTGGAGGATGTCGGCCAGCCGCTCGTCGTCGAGTGCGTTCACTACCTCGTGGCGCCGCTTGGCGGGCAGCTCGCGAATGGCGTCGGCCACCTCGATGGGGCGTTGCCCCTCGAACTGTGCCAGCAGCTGCGCGACGCCCTGGCCGGGAAGCGCCAGAGCCGAGGGGGTGAGGCCCACGACGTTCTGCCAGTCGACCACGTGCACGGCGGTGCGACGGCCGAGCCGGCGATTGTTGCGCACCGCGATCCTGGTCACCAACCAGTCGCGCGACCGCACCTGCTCGATCGCCATGTCGACGACGACGACGTCGATGCCCGCGAGGTTCTCCAGCTCGGGGTCGGTCACGCGGACGCGGGTGTCGAGCACCTGACCGAGTACCAGCACTTCGCCGGGGCGCTGCGTGAACCGCCGCAGGGACACGTTGGCGGTGGTCAACGTAACCGCGTTGGGTTCGATGGCGGTCACCCGCAGGATCGGTACGAAAATCCTTCTGCGGGTGAGCAGTTCGAGGACCAGGCCGAGCACCCGCGGTTGTTGGCGGACGACGCTGATGCTGATCACCACGTCCCGGACACGACCGATGGACTCCCCGTCGGGACCGAGCACCACCATCCCCGCGAGTCGGGCCGCGTAGACCCTGTTCACCGCCACCATGACTCAAAGGGTAGAGAGTTAGCACGTGGACAACCTGTATCGCCCCCGACGAACGTGTCTTTCGGTTCCTGGTAGTAGCGACAAGATGATTGAGAAGGCCAAGCAGTTGGCCGCCGACGAGGTGTTCCTCGATCTGGAGGACGCCGTCGCGCCGGATGCCAAGGCAGAGGCTCGCGCTCGGGTTGCGAGCGCCCTTGCCGAGTCGGGCTGGGCCGGTCAGCTGCGGGGCGTGCGGGTGAACGACTGGACCACGCCGTGGACCCACGCCGACGTCATCGAGGTGGTCGCGTCGGCGGGATCACACCTCGACCTCGTAGTGCTGCCCAAGGTGACCGACGCCTCGCACGTCCAGGCACTCGACCTCTTGCTCACCCAACTCGAGACCGTCCACGGGCTGCCTCCCGGCCGCATCGGCGTCGAGGCGCAGATCGAGAATGCCCGTGGGCTGACCAACCTCGACGCGATCGCGGCCGCGCCGCGCGTGCAGGCACTGGTGCTCGGGCCCGCCGACATGATGGCCAGCCTCAACATGCGCACGCTGGTGGTCGGCGAGCAACCCGAGGGCTACGACGTCGGCGACGCCTACCACCACGTGCTGATGCGCATTCTGATCTCCGCACGCACGCACGGCATCAACGCCATCGACGGGCCGTATCTCAAAGTGCGCGACGTCGAGGCGTTCCGCCGGATCGCCGGACGGTCGGCTGCGCTCGGCTACGACGGCAAGTGGGTGCTTCACCCGGACCAGATCGCCGCGGGCAACGAGATCTTCAGCCCGCGCCAGGACGACTACGACCACGCCGAATTGATTCTGGAGGCCTACGACTGGCACACGTCGCGGGCCGGCGGCGCCAGGGGTGCGGTGATGCTCGGCGACGAGATGATCGACGAGGCCAGTCGCAAGATGGCGCTGGTGATCGCCGGCAAGGGACGCGCGGCGGGCATGGCCCGCACTGGCGAGCCGTTCCGGCCGCCCGAGTAGCGGTTAGACGTATGACCAGTCGCTGGCGTAGAGGCCGATGATGAAGAGGAAATACAGCACCACTCCCACGGTGACCAGGGCGCCGACGATGACACCGGCCAGCGCGAGACCGTAGCCATCCTGGCCCGTGCGCTTGGTCTCGCGCATCGCGATGATGCCAAGGATGAGCCCGACGATGGACGGCAATCCGCAGAACACGAGGCCAGCCAGTGCGCAGGCCAGCGCCGCGATCGCCTTGCCGTTGGTGCCGGGTGGCTTCATCGACCGGTAGGGGTCGTACGGATCGGTCCCGTAGGCGTATCCGCCTGCGTAGGGCTGATATCCGGGGGCCGGATAGGCGGGCGGCGGTGGGTAACCAGGTGCCGGTGGATAGCCGGGGCCAGGCGGTGGATAGCCGGCTCCGTAGACCGGAGGTGGCAGGCCGGGGCCGTTCGGATACTCCACAGGAGAGTTCTCCAGAGGCGGGAATTCGCCGGGGTAGGGCTGTTCGGGACCGTTGGTCATGATCAGGTCATCGCGGTCAGAGCGAAGCCCAGTATCAGCGTCACGGCACCGACGGCGATGCCTGCGATGGCCAAGCCCCGGCCGTGCTCACCCGTGCGCTTGACCTGGGTGAGCGCTACCACGCCCATCACGATGCCCGCGATGGAGCCGATACCGCAGAGCCAGATGACCGAGGCGACCAACGACGCGATCGCCAACGCATTCGTGCCCTGGACTGGGGAACCGTAGGCGCCATATCCCTGCGGAGGGCCGTATCCCTGCGGAGGGCCGTATCCCTGGGGAGCGCCGTACCCCGGCGGAGGGCCGTAACCCGGCGCAGCGCCATACCCAGGAGGAGGGCCGTATCCCGGCGGGGGAGCCCCATAGGGCGGGGGTGGCGGAAAGGACGGGGGTGGCGAATAGGGCGGGGGAGCACCATAAGACGGGGGCGCCACGTAGGGCGGGGGCGCGCCGTAGGGCGGCGGGTAGCCGGCTCCGGGTGGCGGGTATGCCTGCGGATCGGTGGCCGGCGGGTAGGCCTGTGGATCGATCGGCGGCGAGTAAGCAGGTGTCTCGATCGGCGACTGGTAGGCGGGCGCATCGATGGCGGGTGTGCCGTAGGGCGGTGTGTCGAGAGCCGGTGGCTCGGCCGACGGCGTGTCAACCGATGGTGACGCCGCGTCGTCAGAAGGTTGCTGGGACTGCTCGATCGGTGGCGCCTCGTAGCCGGCCGATGTCGGCTCGGCCGCCCCGGTTCCAGCCTCGGGTGACGGCGTCTGGCCTGCGTCTTCGCCCGGGTTCGTCATGGCGTCAAACCTAGCGCACGGCTCGAATGTCGGTGGTCGGTCGTCATCCGGGGCACGATTGGGGGCGCCGGGGCGTTGTCCGGGTGGACGTCGCCTGGTTGGCTGTCCGTAGGCCGGAGGAGATGAAATCATGACCAGTCCGCTACAACCTGGACAGAAGCCGGGCCGCGGCGGCCCGGCCGGGCTGCCGACGCCGCCGAAGGGTTGGCCGATCGGCTCGTACCCGACCTATGCCGAGGCGCAGCGCGCGGTGGATTATCTGTCCGACCAAGAG
Source organism: Mycobacterium sp. AZCC_0083 (assembly GCF_014202335.1). GTDB lineage: Bacteria > Actinomycetota > Actinomycetes > Mycobacteriales > Mycobacteriaceae > Mycobacterium. The sequence goes on from NZ_JACHGP010000014.1 coordinate 45,890, forward strand.
TTTCCGGTGGAACAGGTGACCATCGTCGGCGTCGATCTGATGCAGGTCGAACGCGTCACCGGACGACTGACGTGGCCGCGGGTGCTCGGCGGCGGTGCACTGACCGGCGCGTGGCTTGGCTTGTTCATCGGGTTGGTGCTCGGCTTCTTCAGCCCGAGTCCGTGGGGTTCGCTGATCGCCGGTCTGGTTGCCGGTGTGTTCTTCGGCCTCATCACCTCGGGTCTGCAGTACGCGATGGCTCGCGGCACAAGAGATTTCAGCTCGACGATGCAACTGGTCGCCGGGCGCTACGACGTGCTGTGCGATCCGCAGGGTGCCGAGCAGGGCCGGGATCTGCTGGCGCGCTTGAAGATCTGATCCTGCGGCAGGCCGCCTCGCCAGTTCGCTGAGTGACGCCCGCAGATCACGATTGCGACGCGCGGGGCCGAAAGTGTTGCACATCACGCGCACATCGCTCTACGGTTTGCGCGCGGGACGAACTCGCGCGGACAGGAGGCGGGCGTGCGCACTCTGCGGCTGCGGGCTGCGGTGTTGGCTGCGCTGACGACGGCGTCAATGGTTTCGGCATGCAGTTCTCAGGCCAACGGAATCGTCGTCAACTACTACACACCGGCGAACGAGATGGCGACGTTCACCGCCGTGGCCAAGCGCTGCAACGCCGAGCTCGGCGGGCGCTTCACCATCAAGCAGATCAGCTTGCCAAAGGGAGCAGACGATCAGCGCCTGCAGTTGGCGCGGCGGCTCACCGGCAACGACAAGACCCTCGACGTGATGGCGCTCGACGTGGTCTGGACGGCCGAGTTCGCCGAAGCTGGTTGGGCGTTGCCGCTTTCGGATGATCCGGCGGGCCAGGCCGAGGCCGATGCCCGCGGCAATACGCTGCCAGGGCCGCTCAAGACCGCGGAGTGGCAGGACAAGCTGTACGCCGCGCCGATCACCACCAACACCCAATTGCTTTGGTACCGAGCCGATTTGATGGACAGCCCACCCGAGACGTGGGACGCGGTGGTGGCCGAGGCGACCCGGCTGCACGCGGCAGGCAAGCCGAGCTGGGTCGCCGTGCAGGCCAAGCAGTACGAGGGTCTGGTGGTGTGGTTCAACACGTTGCTGACGAGTGCGGGCGGTCAGGTCCTCTCCGACGACGGCAAGACCGTCACGCTGACCGACACCCCCGAGCACCGCGCCGCGACGGTCAAGGCGCTGCAGATCATCAAGGCGGTTGCCACCGCGCCTGGCGCCGACCCGTCGATCACGCAGACCGACGAGGCCACCGCACGACTGGCCCTTGAACAAGGCAAAGCCGCGCTCGAGGTGAACTGGCCGTTCGTGCTGCCCTCGCTGCTCGAGAACGCCGTCAAGGGCGGCGTCTCGTTCCTGCCACTCAACGAGCGTGCGGATCTGGTGAAGGCCATCAACGACGTCGGCACGTTCGCGCCCGACGACGCGCAATTCGAGGCCGCCTACGACGCCAGCAAGAAGGTTTTCGGCTTCGCGACCTACCCCGGTGTGAAGCCCGGCGAGCCTGCCAAGGTGACGATCGGCGGGCTGAACCTCGCGGTCGGCAAGAACAGCCAGCACAAGGCGGAGGCATTCGAGGCCATCCGCTGCCTGCGCAACGTGGAGAACCAGCGGTACACCTCGATCGAGGGCGGCCTGCCCGCCGTGCGCGAATCGCTGTACGACGATCCGGCGTTCCAGGCCAAGTATCCGCAGTACGCGATCATCCGCGAGCAGCTCACCAATGCCGCGGTGCGCCCCGCAACGCCCGTCTACCAGGCGGTGTCGACGCGCATCTCGGCGACGCTGGCGCCGATCACCGCGATCGACCCCGAGCGCACCGCCAATGAGCTCGCCGACCAGGTGCAGAAGGCCATCGACGGGAAGGGGCTGATTCCGTGACGGAGTCCGTCCAGGAGCGGCAGGCGGCCGGCGGCGCCACCGACGACCACAAGTCGGAACGGCGGCTGGCGTTCTGGCTGATCGGTCCCGCGGTCGTGCTCATGCTGGCCGTCACCGCGTATCCCATCGGCTATGCGGTGTGGCTGAGCCTGCAGCGCTACAACTTGGCCGCGCCCGACGACATCAAGTTCGTCGGGTTCGCGAACTACCAGACCATCCTCACCGACAGGTACTGGTGGACGGCGTTCGTCGTGACACTTGCCATCACCATCGTCTCGGTGGTCATCGAGTTCGTGCTCGGCATGGCGCTGGCGCTCATGATGCACCGGACCATCTTCACCAAGGGCGCGGTGCGCACCGCAGTCCTGATCCCGTACGGGATCGTCACCGTCGCAGCGTCCTACAGCTGGTACTACGCATGGACACCCGGCACCGGATATCTGGCCAATCTGCTGCCTGCGGGCAGCGCGCCGCTAACCGAGCAGCTGCCGTCGCTGGCCATCGTCGTCCTCGCCGAGGTGTGGAAGACGACGCCGTTCATGGCGCTGCTGCTGCTGGCCGGTCTCGCGCTGGTGCCGCAGGACCTGCTCAACGCCGCCCAGATGGACGGGGCAGGCGCGTGGAAGCGTCTGGTCAAGGTGATCTTGCCGCTGATCAAGCCTGCCATCCTGGTGGCGTTGCTGTTCCGCACACTGGACGCGTTCCGCATCTTCGACAACATCTACGTGCTGACCGGCGGCGCGAATGACACCGGCTCGGTGTCGATCCTGGGTTACGACAACCTGTTCAAGGCCTTCAACCTTGGTCTGGGGTCGGCGATCAGCGTGCTGGTCTTCCTGTCGGTCGCCGTGATCGCGTTCATCTACATCAAGGTGTTCGGTGCGTCGGCGCCCGGCTCGGAAGCGGAGGGTCGCTAGTGACTGAGCGGGTGGGTGCACAGCGGGCGACGGGCTGGATCGTCGTCAACATCATCGTGCTGCTCTACGCCTTGATCCCAGTGTTGTGGATCCTGTCGCTGTCGTTGAAGCCGTCGTCAAGTGTCAAGGACGGCAGGCTGATTCCCGCCCAGGTGACGTTCGACAACTACAAGGCCATCTTTCAGGGGAACATCTTCAGCTCGGCCCTGGTCAACTCGATCGGCATCGGCCTGATCACGACGGTGATCGCGGTGGTCATCGGAGGGATGGCCGCGTATGCGATTGCGCGGCTTGCGTTCCCCGGCAAGAAGGCCCTGGTGGGCGTCGCACTGCTGATCGCGATGTTCCCGCAGATCTCGCTGGTGACCCCGATCTTCAACATCGAGCGCCGGATCGGGCTCTTCGATACATGGCCCGGCCTGATCATTCCCTACATCACGTTCGCGCTGCCGCTGGCGATCTACACCATGTCGGCGTTCTTCAAGGAGATCCCTTGGGATCTCGAGAAGGCGGCGAAGATGGACGGTGCCACGCCGGGTCAGGCCTTCCGCAAGGTGATCGCACCGCTCGCGGCGCCCGGCATCGTGACGGCGGGCATCCTGGTGTTCATCTTCGCCTGGAACGACCTGCTGCTCGCTCTGTCGTTGACGGCCACCCAGCGCGCCATCACGGCGCCGGTGGCGATCGCCAACTTCACCGGTAGTTCGCAATTCGAGGAGCCGACGGGGTCCATTGCCGCCGGCGCGATGGTGATCACCGTGCCGATCATCATCTTCGTATTAATCTTCCAACGGCGGATCGTCGCCGGTTTGACGTCCGGTGCGGTGAAGGGGTAATTCGATGGCCGAGATCGTGCTGGATCACGTGAGCAAGAGCTACGCCAGTGGTGCCGTGGCGGTGAAGGATCTGTCCATCAGCATCGCCGACGGCGAGTTCATCATCCTGGTCGGGCCGTCGGGGTGCGGAAAGTCGACCACCCTCAACATGATTGCCGGGCTCGAGGACATCAGCTCTGGTGAGTTGAGCATAGGCGGCGAGCGGGTCAACGAGAAGGCGCCCAAGGACCGCGACATCGCGATGGTGTTCCAGTCGTACGCGCTCTACCCGCACATGACCGTGCGACAGAACATCGCGTTTCCGCTGACGCTGGCCAAGGTGAGCAAGGCCGACATCGCGACCAAGGTCGAGGAGACGGCGAAGGTCCTCGACCTCACCGAACTTCTGGATCGCAAGCCAGGGCAACTGTCCGGCGGGCAGCGGCAGCGGGTGGCGATGGGCCGCGCAATCGTGCGTGACCCCAAGGCATTCCTGATGGACGAGCCGCTGAGCAACCTCGACGCCAAGTTACGCGTGCAGATGCGTTCGGAGATCGCTCGCCTGCAGAACCGGCTGGGCACCACGACCATCTACGTCACGCACGACCAGACCGAGGCGATGACGCTCGGCGACCGCGTCGTGGTCATGCTGGCCGGGGTGGCGCAACAGATCGGCACGCCCGACGAGCTCTACAGCCGCCCGGCCAACCTGTTCGTGGCCGGCTTCATCGGGTCGCCCGCGATGAACTTCTTCCCCGCGTCACTGACCGACGGTGGCGTTCGGCTGCCCTTCGGCGATGAGATCTTGCTCTCCCCAGAGGCCCTCGAGATGTTGGCGAAGCACGCCAAGCCCACCAACGTGATCGTCGGTGTGCGTCCCGAGAACATCGAGGATGCCGCGCTGATCGACACTTACACGCGGATCAGGGCGCTGACGTTCGAGGTGACCGTCGACTTCGTGGAGTCGCTCGGCGCCGACAAGTACCTGCACTTCCGGACCGAGGGTGCTGGCGCGCAGGCCGCCCAGCTCGCGGAGCTGGCCGCCGAGTCCGGAGTATCCGAGAATCAGTTCGTGGCAAGGGTTTCCGCCGAGTCCAGCGTGACTTCAGGACAGACCGTGGAACTGGCCTTCGACCGCTCCAAGCTGACGCTGTTCGACGCCGACACGGGAGTCAACCTCTCGATCCCGCCCATCGACTAGCTCGGCGTGACCGACATTCTGGCAACGGTCCGCGCACGGCTGGACGAGCACTTCGCCGCGGCAGGGATCGACGCCGAGCCCGTTTCGGCAAGCGTGACGTTCCTCGGCGCGGAGTCCATCGATGTGCTGCGCTACGGGCCGGATGGAGACGGCGTGTATCGCTATGTCTCCCTTGGTTGTTCGCGCCATCCGATGGGCGATCCGACGGACATGATGGCCGATCCCACGACCGGTCCGCGGGCCGAGGTCGTGGTGGCGCTGCGCGGCCCGACGCCAACCGGGCTGGCGCGATCGATCGCGGTCGTCGCCGCGGCGCCTGCGGTCGAGGGGCTGGTGCTCGGCGCCGACGCACTCGTCGACCTCGAGACGCGGCTGTGGGAGGGGGCACCCTTCACGGCAGTGCTGTTGAGCGTCAGCGACATCGGCGACGTCGAGCTCGCCGCGCCGCTGGGGCAGGTGACGGTGCTGTCGGCGACGCCGATCACGGCGACGGAGGCGGCGTGGGTGCGGCTCAAGGGGGCCGAGGCGATGCGGGAGGCCTGGCGGGTGGACGGCGTCGACGTGCTCGACCCTTCGCGGCCGGCTGCTCAGCCGCGCTAGCATGTTGGTGGCGTCCTGGAAGGGATAATCCCTTGCGCCACTTGTGTTTCAGAAGTCACTGATGTGACGACTTTCTCTTCGAGTTCTCTCATCAACTACGTCGCCAAATCCTTAGGATTCGAACATATGTTCGAGTAATGCAGGTAGAGGCGGTCCGTTCAGCGCTGACCGCGTTCCACGCTGCCTACGAGGAGCTGGCCGCCTGCGACATCGACACGCTGACCCGCGACGAACTCCTCGCCGCCACCGATGAGCTGGAAATCCTGGACTGCCAACTGCCCGCCCAGCGCCACCGGATGCTGGCCCAGCTGCAAACCCAAGCCACGCCGGGCGAACTGGGTGCCAAGTCGTGGCGCGAGGTGCTGATGATCCGGTGGCGACTGTCGAGCACCGAGGCGCACCGCCGGTTGGCCGCTGCCGCTGTGTTGGGGCCGCGGCGAGCGCTGTCGGGTCAGCCGCTGGCACCGGTGCTGCCCGCCACCGCCGCCGCGCAAGCGTTGGGGCTGATCACCGGAGAGCACGTCGACGTGATCGGTAAGGGCATGGCCCGCCTGCCCCGCCTGCTGGACCCCGCCACCCGCGCCCAGATCGAGGTGGAGTGGGTCCGCCACGCCGCCGGCAACGGCCCCAAGGAGCTCGCCGACACGGTGGCGCGCAAGCTGTTCCTGTTGGATCAAGACGGACCCGTCCCAGACGACGCCGAACGGGCGCGGCGCCGGGGCATCAGCAAGGGGCCTCAACAACCCGACGGGACGATCCACCTCACCGCCGAGCTCACCCCTGCGGCGTGGGCGATCTGGGAGGCCCTGTTCGCGAAATTCGCCGCGCCGGGCATGTGCAACCCCGACGACCCGCAGCCCGCTACCTCGGGGACGCCGACGCAGGACCAGATCGACGCTGACGCCCGCAGCGTGGCGCAGCGACGCCACGACGCCTTTGCCTTCATTGGGCGGTCCGCGCTGGACAAGCCTGAGTTGGGGCAGCACAACGGATTGCCGACCACGATCATCGTGCGCACCACCCTGCACGACCTGGAATCCCGGGCTGGGGTCGGTGTCAGCGGTGGTGGCACCGTCCTGCCGCTAACCGACGTCCTGCAGCTGGCCGCCGACGCCAACACCCACCATTATCTTGCGGTGTTCGACGGAGCCACGGGCTCCGCCCTGAACCTGTTCCGGGCGAGGCGCACCGCCTCTGTCGCGCAGCGGATCATGTTGATCGCCCGCGACGGAGGCTGCACCAAACCCGGCTGCACCGTGCCCGCCTACGGCACCCAGGCCCATCACGCCGCCCGCGACTGGACCTACGGCGGACTGACCAACGTCGATGACCTCGGCCTTGCCTGCGGACCCGACAACCGGATGGTCGGGCCTGAGGGCTGGAGCACCCGCCTCAACGACCACCACGATGTCGAGTGGATTCCGCCACCGCACTTGGACACCGGACAATCCCGCATCAACCACTACCACCGACCCGAAGAGCTGCACCCACCCCCCGATGACGCATGGACACCCCAGCAGGCGGCCGACGACGAACCCGTAGTCGACGACCCGTCGGCGGCGCCCGACGACGCCGCGGTTCTCAACGAGCCGTTGGCATCCGACGAGTCGGCGACCAACGGCGACAACACGACTCATCAATCGAGTGACTCTGAACCCGCCGGACGGCAAGGCGGCCTAACGCCATCGCCATCCGACGAACGATCATCCGCGGAGACGAAATCCCGAACCCGATCGCGGGTCACACCGGTGTGCGGCGCTATCGGGGCGGACGAAGGCTACAGGTCTCCGGTGATGCGGTTGCTCTCCACCTTCGAGATGGTGTTGCCGTTGCGGTCGAGGAAGCGTGCACCGACGTAGATCTCGTCGTAGCCGCCGTCACCGATGTTCTCGAAGGTCCCGTTGTCCTCGTCCAGCTGGGCGTGGGTCAGCGCGGCAGCGCGTTGGAAGTGCAGGCCGTCGCGCGCCGCGAAGGTGTCGGCATTCACGGGCCCGAAAAGGAGGTCGTCGTCGTTGTCGTCTCCCCAGAACCGCAACGCGAAGGTGTCGGCGTGGTGGTTGATCGTGTCCTGCGCGGCGGCCTGGGACATCGAGACCACGCCGTCGACGTAGATCACCTGCTCCATGAAGTTGCCGCCCGGGGAAAGGGTCGAGTCGCTCACCACCATGTGGATGGTGCTCGACATCACCAACGTTGTCGGGTCGGCGTGTGCCAGGGCCGGTGGTAGCGCTGCGGCCGCTGTCAGCGCGAGGCCGGCGAATGCGGCGGCCATGGCCGCCCGGTGATGTGTGGTCATGGTTGTTCCTTGCTGCGGGATGAATGCTGGTCTACGGCTAGATGATTGGGATGCGCAGGTTAGTTCAGACGTCTCCGGTCGACGGATCGATGACGGCGCCCACCTCATGGATGGCGTCAGTGGGCAGGCCGGCAAGTCGGGCGTGCTCACGTACGGCGTCGGGATCGTCGGCGATGTAGACGCAGAAGATCTTGTCGTCGGTGACGAAGCTCTGTTGCCACTTGACGCGGGGCGAAAGGGCGGCAAGGGCCTCGTTCGATACCGCGGACGCGGCACGCAGCTCTGCGGTTGAGAGCCGACCGGCGCCCGGCATGATGCGTTCGATCACGTATTTCGCCATTGCTTGGTTTCCTCGTCTATTCGGCCCGTTTTCGGGCTCTGGTGTGTGACACCATCAGCCTCTAGCGGCGGAGGGGAGCAGCCAATGACCGAACAACCCGAACTCCTTGCCGAAACGCCGGATTACGCGGATCCGAAACTGTGACAGACGTGCAGCCGATGCCGTTGCGTACCGCTCTGGAGAATCTGCGCTTGGACGGCGCCATCTTCTTCCGCGCCGAGTTCACCGAAAGCTGGGCCTTCGAATCGCCGTTGACCGAACTGGCCGGGCTACTTCGCCCGGGCGCCGAGCGAATGATCATGTTCCACATCGTCGCGGCGGGGCGGTGCTGGATCTCGGTGGGCGACGGTGAACGACACTGGGCCAACCGAGGCGACGTCATCGTGTTGCCCTATGGCGACGACTATCTAATGGGCGGAGCCCAAGCAGCCGAACGCGTGTCGATCCTGAACCTGATGAGCCGGCCGCCGTGGGCGACCATGCCGGTTCTCCTGCACGGTGCCGGAGGAGATCGCACCGACATCGTCTGCGGCCACATGTATTCCGAGGATCCGCTTTTCGATCCTGCCATGCGGGCCTTCCCTCCCGTGTTCGTCGTTCGCGTACCCCACGGTCCAGCAGCGCGCTGGGTCGCGTCGAGCATCAACTACGCGCTCGAGGTGACCACGGAGTCACTTCCGGCGCCGCCGCCCTCGACGAGACTGCCGGAACTGTTGCTCACGGAGGTGCTGCGGATTCATCTCGCTACCGCACCGATGGCCGAACGTGGTTGGATCGCCGCACTGCACGATGGGGTGCTTGCCCCAGCGATGGCGGCGTTGCACGCCGCGCCGGAGAAGAAGTGGACGTTGGCCGAAATCGCTCGCGCCGCAGCGGTTTCCCGCTCGGTACTGGATCAACGGTTCCGCGAGGTCCTCGGTCGGTCACCCATCAGGTATCTCGCGGAGTGGCGAATGCACCTCGCCGACGACCTGCTGCGGACGACCGACCTGAGCGTCGGCGCGGTATCCCGACGCGTGGGGTACGAATCCGAGGAGGCGTTCAGTCGAGCGTTCCGACGCAGTCACGACATCTCGCCGGGCGCGTGGCGCACCGCGCAGCTCTCGAGTTGACCTACAGCCAGTGGTTGCGCCGGAACGTGGTGTACAGGATCACGCAGACCGTCGCCATCACCAGCAGCACCGCGGGATAACCCCACACCTGATGCAGTTCCGGCATGTGGTCGAAGTTCATGCCCTCGATGCCCGCCAACGCCGTCGGCACGGCAGCGATCGCCACCCACGCCGAGATCTTGCGCATGTCGAGGTTCTGCTGCATGGACACCTTGCCGACCGCGGCCTGCACCAGCGAGCTGAGCATCTCGTCGTAGCTGGCGATCCGGTCGGCGGCTTGCGTGTTGTGGTCGAGGACGTCGCGCATGTAGCGCCTGACCTCCTTGGAGATCAGGTCGTTGTGATCGGTCCCCATCCGCTGCAGCGCCAGCGTCAACGGCGCGACCGCCCTGCGCAGCTCGACGACCTCCCGCTTCATCATGTAGATGTGCTCGATGTCGGTATCGCTGTCCGCTGAGAAGACGTTCTCCTCCATGGCGTCGATGTCGGTTTCGACCAGATCGGTGACGTCGAGGTAGGCGTCGACGACGTGGTCGGCGATCGCGTGCATGACGGCGTAGGGGCCTAGCGCGCAATTGGCGGGCGCGGAGTCCATCTGCCTGCGTACCCCGGCAAGGCCGCCGTGATCGCCGTGCCGGACGGTGACCACGAAGTCGGGCCCGACGAAGATCATGATCTCGCCGGTCTCCACGATCTCGCGGGCCAGCGCCACCGACTCGTGCTCCACGTAGTTCACCGTCTTGAGCACCAGGAACAACGTCTGGTCGTAGCGCTCCAGCTTGGGCCGCTGGTGAGCGTGCACCGCGTCCTCAACGGCCAGCTCGTGTAGGCCGAAGACATCTGCCACGGCCTGCATCTGGTGTTCATCGGGTTCGTGCAGGCCGATCCAGACGAACGCCGCGGTGCCTGCCTCTTCGAGTTCACGCACCTTGGTCAGGGCGGCGGCGTGGGTGTACTTGCCGGGTAGTCGAATGCCGTCGGCGTAGACGCCGCAGTCGACCATCGCGCGTGCGACGGGCACGTGGATCGACTGGGCGTCGAGGGTGGGCCCTCGGCGAGTCGTAGGGCGCAGCATCGAAGGTTGCAATGCTCGGAACGACGGCATGCGCGGACCTCCCCTCGGCGGGCGAAGAAGCCCCGTCGGGGCCGAATCGAACGTTCAAATGGTACGCCCAAAGGCTGGCATCGCTCTGCCAGTCGATCCATTCGCGAGTGGCCAACCCGGCCGAGTGAGCTGCCGCAGTGAAGTACCCTGGCGCCGTGACTGAAGCGGTGCGTACACCCCAAGTCGTCATCGATGACGCAGAGATCTTCGAAGCCCACGAGGGTGGCAAGCTCACGGTCGAGCTGAAGGCGCCCTTGGATACCCAGCGGGCGCTATCGATCGCCTACACGCCGGGCGTCGCCCAGGTCAGCCGTGCCATCGCGACCGATCACACGTTGGCGAAGAAGTACACCTGGGCCAACCGACTTGTCGCGGTCATCAGCGACGGTACGGCGGTGCTCGGCCTCGGTGACATCGGCCCCGCCGCCTCGCTGCCGGTGATGGAGGGCAAGAGCGCGCTGTTCAAGACGTTCGGCGGGCTGAACTCCATCCCGATCGTGTTGGACACCAAGGACCCCGACGAAATCGTCGAGACGATCATCCGATTGCGCCCCACGTTCGGCGCGGTCAACCTCGAGGACATCTCTGCCCCCCGCTGCTTCGAGATCGAGCGGCGTGTGATCGAAGCTCTGGACTGCCCGGTCATGCACGACGATCAGCACGGAACCGCGATCGTCGTGCTCGCTGCGCTGCTGGGCGCCACCAAGGTGCTCGATCGCGACATGCACACGCTGAAGGTGGTGATCTCGGGTGCGGGCGCCGCCGGTATCGCCTGCGCGAACATCTTGCTGGCCAAGGGGATCGCCGACATCACGGTGCTGGACAGCCAAGGCATTCTGCACGCTGGGCGCGACGACATGAACCCCTTCAAGGACGAGCTGGCCACCAGGACCAACCCGCGCGGCCTCACCGATGGCATCGCCGAAGCGCTCGACGGCGCCGACGTGTTCTTGGGGGTCTCGGCCGGGCTCGTTCCCGAAGAGCTGATCGCGACGATGGCGCCTGGCGGCATCGTGTTCGCGATGTCGAATCCCGACCCCGAGATCCACCCCGACGCAGCGCGCAAGCACGCCGCCGTAGTGGCCACGGGCCGCAGCGACTTCCCGAACCAGATCAACAACGTGCTGGCCTTCCCAGGGGTGTTCCGCGGGGCGCTCGACGCAGGCGCGCGCCGCATCACCGAGAAGATGAAGGTGGCCGCCGCCGAGGCGATCTTCTCCGTCGTCGGCGACGACCTTGCCGTCGACCACATCGTGCCAAGCGCGCTGGACCCGCGGGTGAGTCCTGCCGTTGCGGCCGCGGTGGCAGCGGCGTCGAAGGCCTGAGCCGCGCGATGCGCCGACTGGCGGTCGCGCTCGTTGCGCTGCTCGTCGCAGGCTGTGGGGGTCAGACTGGGGCGCCGTCCGTCGCGGTCGGCGCGGGTGACGATCCCGAGTCGGCGCTGCTGGCGCAGGTGTACGCGGCGGCACTGAGGTACTACGGCAGCCCTGCGCACGTCGAGTCGAGCCACGATCCGGTCGCAGATCTCGACACCGGCGACGTCACGGTGGTGCCGGGATTCATCGGGCGACTGCTGCAACGCTTCGATCCGGATTCGACGGCGCGCGCCGATGAGCAGGTGTATCGGTCGATGATCTCGGCGCTGCCAGAGGGCATCGGCGCTGGCGATTACACCCAGTCCGCCCAGGACAAGCCGGCGCTGGCGGTCACCAAGACGACGGCGGGTGCCTGGAAGCGGCGCGACGTGACGGCCCTGGTCGCCCACTGTGGCGAACTGAAGCTCGGCACCGTCAAGGGCGCAGCCGTCCCCGCTACGGTCGGCGCGTGCCGACTGCCGGCGACGCGCGAGTTCCCCGACACGGCAACGCTGTTCGCGTCATTGCGGGCTGGCCAGGTGAACGCCGCGTGGACGTCGACCGCCGCGCCGAACCTGCCCGACGACGCCGTCGTGCTGTCCGACCGCACGGCCCTGATCCGCGCGGAGAACGTGGTGCCGCTGTACCGGCGCAACGAGTTGGGCGAGCAGCAGGTGCTTGCGCTCAATCAGATCGCGGGTGAGCTCGACACCGGCGCCCTAGCCGACATGCGGCGTCAGGTCGCCGAAGGCAAGGAACCCGGCGCGGTGGCTGGCGCCTGGCTGGACGCCCACCCGCTGGGCCACTAGCGCCCCACCTCCGCGAGCGTGCGTGTCTGTTGCACGACACGCCGTTAATCGCCAGCATTCTGCGCACGCTCGCGGCCCCGCGAGCGTCAGTGCGCGGACGGCAGCGCCCTGGCGATCACCGACGAGAACAGGCGTTGGTAGCCCGACCCGGTGATCCGGACGATGAGGTCGAGCGCCTTGGCATCCGGGCCGACGAGCACGCGCGCCTTGTTCTTGCGCACGGCCTCGAGGATGATCTTCGCCGCCCTCTCGGGCGTGGTGCCTGCCAGCTTCTTGTCGAAGGTCTGGGCGAGTTCCTTGATGTCGATGCCCTCGGCCGCGGTCATGTTGCGTGCGATCGCGGTCTTGACGCCGCCAGGGTGCACCGTCGTGACCTTCACGGGGTGTTTGGCTGCTGTCATCTCTTGGCGCAGCGCCTCGGTGAAGCCGCGCACGGCGAATTTGGCCGCGTTGTAGGCCGCCTGACCGGGCACGGAGAACAGGCCGAAGATGCTCGACACGTTGACGATGTGACCGTCGCCGGACTCGATGAGGTGGGGCAGGAAGGCCTTGGTGCCGTTGACGACACCCCAGAAGTCGACGTCCATCACCCGCTCGATGTCCTTGTACTGGGTGACTTCCACGTCGCCGGTATATGCGATGCCCGCGTTGTTGTAGATCTGGTTGACCTTGCCGAAGTGCGCCTTGACGGCGTCGGCGTAGAGCTCGAACGCCTCGCGTTCGGTGACGTCCAGTCGATCGGCCTTGACCGGCGCGCCGATTGCCTTCAGGCGCTCCTCGGTGACGGCGAGGCCCTCGGTGTCGACGTCGCTGATCGCCACCTTGGCGCCCGAGCGCCCCAGTTCGACCGCCAGCGCCTGCCCGATGCCCGACCCTGCGCCCGTCACGACCACGACCTTGCCGGCGAAGCCCTGCATGTGCACTCCCTGTTGTTTGACGCGTGTTGAGTGAGTGTCAGGCTAGCCGATACCGCCGGTCCCGCATACACCGCCTGCGAGCGCGCAGAATGCCGTCGCGCGGCGGCGTGTCGAGGTACAGACACGCGCGCTCGCGCAAAGGACGGGACCAGTTACAGGGGAGCGAACGCCTCGTCGAGGATCTCCTGCTGCTCGACGGCGTGCACCTTCGAGCTGCCCGACGACGGCGCCGACATGGCCCGCCGCGAGATCCGCTTGATGCCGGTCAGCTTGTCCGGCAGAAGCTCGGGCATGGAGAGCCCGAACGTCGGCCATGCGCCCTGGTTGGCCGGCTCTTCCTGTACCCACCGGAACTGCTCGGCGTTCGGATACTCGTCGAGCGTCGCGCCAAGGCGTCGCCTCGGCAGCGGGTAGAGCTGCTCGACCCGGACGATCGCAATGTCGTCGCGGTTGTCCTTGTGCTTGCGGGCGATCAGGTCGTAGTAGATCTTGCCGCTGGTCAGCAGGATCCGCTTCACCTTCGAGCGGTCGCCATCGCCATCCTCGTAGGTCGGCTCCTCGAGGATCGAGCGGAACTTCTGCTCGGTGAAGTCGCGGATGTCGCTGACGGCGGCCTTGTTGCGCAGCATCGACTTCGGGGTGAAGACGATCAGCGGGCGGTGGATCCCGTCCATGCCGTGACGTCGTAACAGGTGGAAGTAGTTCGCGGGCGTCGACGGCATCGCGACGGTCATCGAGCCCTCGGCGCACACCTGCAGGAACCGTTCGATGCGGCCCGACGTGTGGTCGGGGCCCTGGCCTTCGTGGCCGTGTGGGAGTAGCAGCACGACGTCCGACAGCTGGCCCCACTTGGCCTCACCGGAGCTGATGAACTCGTCGATGATGGACTGGGCACCGTTGACGAAGTCGCCGAACTGCGCCTCCCACAACACCATTGCGTCCTGGTTGCCAACGGAGTAGCCGTACTCGAAGCCCACCGCCGCGTACTCGGAGAGTGCCGAATCGTAGACCATGAACCTGCCGCCCGTGGGGGTGCCGTCCTCCTTCATGGTGAGCAATTCCAGGGGGGTGAACTCGGCGCCGGTCTTGCGGTCGATGATCACCGCGTGGCGCTGGGTGAACGTGCCGCGACGGACGTCCTGGCCGGACAGCCGAACCAGCTTGCCCTCCGATACGAGGGTGCCCAGCGCGAGCAGCTCGCCGAAGGCCCAGTCGACCTTGCCCTCGTAGGCCATCTCGCGCCGCTTGTCGAGCACCGGCTTGACGCGGGGATGCACGGTGAAGCCCTCGGGTACGTCCAGGTGTGCATCGCCGATCCGCGCGAGCAGTGACTTGTCCACCGCGGTGCTCAACTTCGCAGGTAATTGTTGGTCCGCTTCGACGGATTCGCTGGGCTCGATCTCGTGCTTCTCGAGTTCGCGGACCTCGTTGAACACCCGCTCGAGTTGACCCTGGTAATCGCGAAGGGCGTCCTCGGCCTCCTTGATCGAGATGTCGCCGCGGCCGATCAGCGCTTCGGTGTAGGTCTTGCGAACGCCTCGCTTGGTGTCGATGACGTCGTACATGCCGGGCTGGGTCATCGACGGGTCGTCGCCCTCGTTGTGCCCGCGGCGGCGGTAGCACAACATGTCGATGATGACGTCCTTCTTGAACTGCTGACGGAAGTCGACTGCCAACCTGGCCACCCACGACGCCGCCTCGGGATCGTCGCCGTTGACGTGGAAGATCGGCGCGCCGACCATCTTCGCGACGTCGGTGCAGTACTCCGAGGAGCGGGAGTCCTGCGGTGAGGTGGTGAAGCCGATCTGGTTGTTGACGATGATGTGGATGGTGCCGCCGGTGCGGTACCCGCGCAGCAGCGCGAGGTTCAACGTCTCGGCCACCACGCCCTGCCCCGCGAACGCGGCGTCGCCGTGCATCATCACCGGCACGATGGTGAAGCCATCCGGGCCGTCGCCCTTGTCGACGAGGTCCTGCTTGGCGCGCACGATGCCCTCGAGCACCGGGTCGACGGCCTCGAGGTGGCTCGGGTTGGCCACTAGTGACACGTCGATGTCGTTGTCGCCGAACATCTGCAGGTAATTGCCGGTCGCGCCGAGGTGATACTTCACGTCGCCGGAGCCGTGTGCCTGCGAGGGGTTCAGGTTGCCCTCGAACTCGCTGAAGATCTGCGAGTAGGGCTTGCCGACGATGTTGGCAAGCACGTTGAGCCGTCCGCGGTGCGGCATGCCGATGACGACCTCGTCGAGGCCGTGTTCGGCGGCCTGGTCGAGCACCGCGTCCATCATCGGGATGACGGTCTCGGCGCCCTCCAACGAGAACCGCTTCTGGCCAACGTATTTGGTCTGCAGGAACGTCTCGAAGGCCTCAGCCGCGTTGAGCTTGGACAGGATGTACTTCTGTTCGGCGACGGTCGGCTTCTCGTGCTTGATCTCGACGCGCTCGCGCATCCATTTCTGCTGCTCGGGTTCGAGGATGTGCGTGTACTCGACACCCACGTGCCTGCAGTACGCATCCCGCAGCAGCCCGAGCACGTCGCGCAGCTTCTTGTACTCGGCGCCGGCGAACCCATCGACCTTGAACACCCGGTCCAGGTCCCACAGCGTCAGCCCGTGGCTATTCACGTCCAGGTCCGGATGGCTGCGGAACCGCGTCTTGTCCAGCCGCAGCGGGTCGATGTCGGCCATCAGGTGGCCACGGTTGCGGTACGCCGCGATCAACTCGATGATGCGGGCGTTCTTGTCGAAGATCGAGTCGGGGTTGTCGGTCCGCCACCGCACCGGCTCGTACGGGATGCCGAGTTCCCGGAAGATCTCGTCGAAGAAGTCGTCGGACAGCAGCAGCTGGTGGATGGTGCGCAGGAAGTCGCCAGACTCCGCGCCCTGGATGATGCGATGGTCGTAGGTCGACGTGAGCGTGATCAGCTTGCCGAGGCCCATCTCGGCGATCCGCTCCTCGCTGGCCCCCTGGAACTCGGCCGGGTACTCCATGGCGCCCGCGCCGACGATCGCGCCCTGGCCGCTCATGAGGCGTGGCACCGAGTGCACGGTGCCGATGGTGCCGGGGTTGGTCAGCGAGATCGTGACGCCTGCGAAGTCCTCTGCCGTCAGCTTGCCGTCGCGCGCCCGCCGCACGATGTCTTCGTAGGCGGCGATGAACTGGCCGAAACGCATTGTGTCGCAACGCTTGATGGCGGCGACGACGAGCTGGCGCTTGCCGTCCTTGCCCTGAAGGTCGATGGCCAGCCCGAGGTTGGTGTGAGCCGGTGTGACCACGTTCGGCTTGCCGTCCAGCTCGGCGAAGTGGCGGTTCAGGTTGGGGAACTTCTTGACCGCCTGCACGATCGCGTAGCCCAGCAGATGGGTGAACGAGATCTTGCCGCCGCGGGTGCGCTTGAGGTGATTGTTGATGACGACGCGGTTGTCGACCATCAGCTTCGCCGGAATGGCACGCACGCTGGTGGCCGTCGGCACGTCCAGCGAGGCGTTCATGTTCTTGACGACGGCCGCGGCGGCGCCGCGCAGCACGGCCACCTCGTCGCCCTCGGCGGGTGTCACAGCTGGCGTTTTGGCCTTGTCGGGCTCGGCCTTGGCAGGCTCGGGCGCCGGCTTGGCTGGCGCGGATGCTGCAGGCGTCGCTGCCTTGGGTGCGGGCGGCGCCGCTGCCGGGGCCGGGGGAGGCGTCGACGGTGCGGACGGCTGTCCGTTGCCGTTCGAAGCCGTTGCGTCCGTAGTCGGTTCGGGGGAGTAGTCGACGAGGAACTCGTGCCAACTCGGATCAACCGACGAGGGATCCTCGCGGAACTTGCGGTACATCTCCTCGACCAGCCACTCGTTCTGTCCGAATGGTGAAGGTGAACTGCTCACGGCAGCTACTCGCCTCGTTTCCTTCTGCCCCGGCGAGCGTGGTGTTCGCTCGCTGACTTCTTCTTTGCGGTTATCCCGCACGCTTGCCGAATAAAGGCTATCCCTCGCGACCGGAGCAGACCACGGCAACGGGCTTGTGATCCTTGTGTTCGCCGTAACAGGCTCCAGAGCGGGCTACTGCTGCGGCTGCGGCGCCACGGGAAGCACGTGCAACGTCGACGGCCAGCGCGGCGGCGGGTTGCCGAACGCCTGCCGGGAGTTGGCGATGATCTTGCGGCCCATCATCCGGTTGCCGACACCGCCGACGACGGCGCCGATCCCCACGGGCAGCAGCTTGCCGAACGCGATCGCGCCTCGTTTGAGGGTATAGCGCTTGACGAAGTACTTCAGCAGCCGCGAGTTGAGCTGGGACACGGCGGGCAACGGCAGCGATGCCGCGCCGTCGGAGATCCACGCACCGCTGGTGCGGCCCGGCCCGATCAGGTCGGCGACGGCGTGCTTGCCGTCATCGCCGACCAGCACGGCAAGCACCAGTGCGCGGCGGCGCTCCCTGTGGTCGGCGGGGATGCCGTAGACCTCGGCGGTGGCGAGCACGAAAACGGCCGTTGCCTCGAGGAACACCACCGTCTCGCCGGCCACCGCGGACAGCGCAACGAGCGTGCCGATACCGGGGAAGGCGGCAGCGGAGCCGACGGCGGCGCCGCTGGCCATCACCGCGGCCAGGTAGTGCTTCTCGAGCTTGCCGACGATCTCGGCAGGCGTCGCTTCCGGATCGTGCTCACGAAGTCGTTCGACGTAGGCCTTGACGGCGGGGCCCTGCACGCGCGCCCCGCGCTCGATGATTTGCGACAGCGCCCGGGCAGCCACGCTCGGGTGGTCGTCCGAATCCTTGCCGACCGCTGGAACTCGGCTCTTGGTGCTGGAACGAGCGCTCATTCGTTGGGCCTTCCTGTGGCGTACCTGCTGATTGCCAGGCTACTTGGTTGCACAACGATCGACGGTGGCCCCGGGGTGCCCCGCGGTGACGGCGGTCACGTTCAGTAGCTCTCACGGCTCTCGGGAAGAAAATATTGATACGCGGTGCTAATCATTTTCATGGCATCATCGCCCAACGTGGACCTCAGGAGCGCCGAAACCGTGGCAGTAGATACGCGCCCCTCACCAAGTAGGACCCGGATGATCGTCGTGCTGGGTCTGCTGGTCGCGTTGGGGCCGCTGACGATCGACATGTACCTGCCCGCACTTCCACGCATCGCCGACGAGCTGTCGGTGTCGTCGTCGGTGGCTCAGCTGACGTTGACCGGCACGTTGGCTGGGCTGGCCCTTGGGCAGCTGATAGTCGGTCCGCTGTCGGATTCGTTGGGACGCCGCCGTCCGCTGATGGCGGGAATCGTGCTGCACATGCTCGCCTCGGTGATGTGCCTCATTGCGCCGAACATCGTCGTGCTCGGCGTGGCCAGGAGCCTGCAGGGCGTGGGTGCGGCCGCCGCGATGGTGGTGGCCATCGCGATCGTCGGCGACCTGTTCACCGATACGGCGGCGGCCACCGTGATGTCGCGGCTGATGCTCGTTCTCGGGGTGGCACCGGTGGTGGCACCGTCGCTGGGCGCGGCAGTGCTTCTGAAGGCGTCCTGGCACTGGGTGTTCGCCGTGCTGGTGGTGCTGGCAGGCCTACTGCTGCTGCTCGCCGTGCTGGCGCTGCCGGAGACGCTGCCCAAGTCGCATCGCAGGCCGCTGAAGGTGAAGGGCATCCTCGCCACCTACGGCAGCCTGTTCCGCGACAAGCGGTTCGTCGTCCTGGTGCTGGTCGCCGCGCTTGGCATGTCGGGCCTGTTCGCCTACATCGCGGGCGCATCGTTCGTGCTGCAGGGCCGCTACGGCCTTGATCAGCAGGAGTTTGCGTTGGTCTTCGGCGCAGGCGCGGTGGCGCTGATCGGCACTACGCAGCTCAACGTGGTCCTGCTGCGACGGTTCAGCCCGGCGACCATCGTGGTGTGGGCGCTCACGGCCTCCGCGTTGCTCGGGGCCACGTTCGTCGGACTCGCCGCGGCAGGTGTTGGCGGGCTGGCCGCGTTCGTGGTGCCGGTGTGGGCGATCCTGGCGGCAATGGGCCTGGTGATTCCCAATGCGCCCGCCCTTGCGCTGTCGCGGCACAAGGAGGCCGCCGGAACGTCGGCGGCGTTGCTGGGTGCCGGGCAGTTCGGCCTCGGTGCCGCGGTGGCGCCGCTGGTCGGCGTGCTGGGCAACGACGAGTTGGCCCTTGCCGTGGTGATGACGGTGGGTGTCGTGGTTGCACTGTTGGCGCTGCTCGCGGTCGGTGTGCGCGATCCAGGCGACGACGATGCCGTCGCGGTGGGGATGGTCGCCGACCCTGCGTGACGGTGACTGGGGCGAGCGAAGCGACTGGGCATTGAACTTGTCGGGATTCGGGTCGGTCCGTAGCGTCGGCTAGACACCTTCGTTTCGCATGGCCGAGTGGATATTGCAGACAGTGCTTCCCCAACTGGTTCCTCCGCACGCGGCCCGGATCGCCACGGCGCGGGTCGTGCTGGGTCGCGCGCCGACCCGGGTGCGGTGATGACCTCGGGGCGAGCGAAGCGACGGGGAATGGTTGCGCCCGGCGCGTTGGGCCCACCGGTCCATCCGAACGCCGCGGCGCCCGATCCGTGGAACGCGTTGTGGGCCCTTCTGGTCGGTTTCTTCATGATCCTGGTCGACGCCACGATCGTGTCGGTGGCCAATCCGTCGATCATGGATCACCTCGACGCCGACTTCGACGCGGTGATCTGGGTGACCAGCGCCTACCTGCTGGCCTATGCGGTGCCGCTGCTGCTGGCTGGCAGGCTCGGTGACCGGTTCGGGCCGAAGAACCTCTACATCGTCGGGCTGGCCGTGTTCACCGCCGCCTCGCTGTGGTGTGGCCTGTCGGGCAGCATCGAGATGCTCATCGCGGCACGCGTCGTGCAGGGTGTCGGCGCGGCGCTGCTCACCCCACAGACGCTGTCGACGATCACCCGGATCTTCCCGCCAGAACGCCGCGGCGTCGCGCTGAGCGTCTGGGGCGCCACCGCAGGCGTGGCGACCCTCGTCGGACCGCTGGCAGGCGGCGTCCTGGTCGACGCGCTTGGCTGGCAGTGGATCTTCATCGTGAACGTGCCGATCGGCATCGTTGGCATCGCGCTGGCCTACTTCCTGGTTCCCGTCCTGCCCACCGAGAAGCACAGCTTCGACGTCATCGGGGTGGTGCTGTCCGGCGTCGGGATGTTCCTAGTGGTGTTCGCGCTGCAGGAGGGCCAGTCACACGATTGGGCGCTGTGGATCTGGGGCATGATCGCCGCAGGCGTGGCGTGCACAGGGGGCTTCATCTACTGGCAGGCAGTCAATCCCCGCGAGCCCCTCATTCCGCTGAACATCTTCCGCGACAACGACTTCAGCCTCTCCAACGTCGGCATTGCGGTGATCGGCTTCGCGGTGACGGCGATGGTGGTGCCCGTCATGTTCTACGCGCAGGCGGTGTGCGGGTTGACGCCGACCCGGGCCGCACTGTTGATGGCGCCGATGGCGGTCGCGACGGGTCTGCTGGCTCCGTTCGTCGGCAAGCTCGTCGACCGCGAGCATCCGACGCCGATCGTCGGGTTCGGCTTCTCGCTGCTTGCGATCGCGCTGACCTGGCTGTCGATCGAGATGACGCCGACGACGCCGATCTGGCGGCTGGTGCTGCCGTTCATCGCGATGGGCATCGGGATGGCCTTCATCTGGTCGCCGCTGGCCGCCACCGCCACCCGCCACCTTCCGGCCGCACTCGCTGGCGCAGGTTCGGGCGTCTACAACGCCACCCGGCAGGTCGGCGGCGTGCTGGGCAGCGCCAGCATGGCCGCGTTCATGACGTCGCGGATCAGCGCCGAGATGCCCGGCGGTGGCGAGCGACCCGGTGCCGAGGGATCGGTCACCAAGCTGCCCCCGTACCTGCACGAGCCCTTCTCGGCCGCTCTGTCGCAGGCGCTGCTGCTACCCGCGTTCGTCGCGTTGTTCGGCGTCGTCGCCGCGGTGTTCCTGCGCGGGTTCGGCGAAGGCCCGCCCCGCGTGCAGGATCGGGCCGACGACGGCCCCGACGAACTCGAGTCGTTCACCGCAGCGCTTCGGGTTCCGTTCCGGGCCGCGCGTGCCCGTTCCCGGGTCGATACGCTGCCGCCCGACTACTTCCCCGACGACGACGACTACGTCGAGTACACGATCGACTGGGACGAACCGCGTCCCGCGACGAGCCACCCCGTTGTACCCAGAGTGGCAGAAGCGGTGGCCCCCATTCCTTCGCCGCCCGTCGCCGAGGTGATCCCCGCCGACGAGAGCGACACCGAAGTTCTGCACGTGCACGTCGAGCATCCGCTGCACGCGCCCGCCGACACGTGGCACGGCGGTCCCGTCGAGACCTGGCACAGCCTGCTGGACGACGAGCCCGGCGAGGCGCCCGTCGAGCCGGAGGATGCGCCGTGGCGGAGCATCCTCGACGATCTGCTCGACGGCAGGCCCGCGGCGCCCCAGCCGGTCTCCGAGCCGGCCCCCGAGCCGATCGGATTCGCCCACAACGGTTTTCACGTCGACCACGACCAGCACTTCCAGGTACCGCCGCCGGTGCCCGAGCCAAGCCGCGGCGGCAGGCACGCCCGCGGCAGTGACGACGACGCGGGCACCTACGGCAAGCACTCGATGCGGTTCCGCGACTGAGTCAGCCGAACAGCACCGCGGGGTTGAGGTAGCCGCCAGGATCGAACGCCGCCTTCACGGCGCGCATCGCGGCGATGTCGGCATCCGTGCGGGACATCGACAGGTAGTCGCGCTTGCGGCTGCCGACGCCGTGCTCGGAGCTGACGTTGCCGGAGAAGGTCGCGATCAGCGCCATCATCGCCGAGTACAGCGCCTTCTCGCGGTCACCTTCGAGCGTGCAGCGCACCAGGTTCAGGTGCAGATTTCCCTCACCAATGTGACCGAACAACACCGGGATCGCGTCCGGCGCGTGCTCGGCGACGAGTTCGGTGGCTGCCGCCGCGAAGCCCTCGATCCTCGCCAGCGGAAGGGAGACGTCGAACTTCAGCGGCGGGCCATAGCGGCCGAGCACCTCCGCCACCGCCTCGCGCACCTGCCAGAGACGCTGCGCAGCGTTGACGTCGATGCCGACTGCGGGCTCGCCTGCCATGTCGGCGTGCTCGAGCGCGTCGGCCAGCCGCTCGGTCTGGTCGGTGTCGCCCGCCAACTCGATCAGCAGCTGCCATGCGCCTTCGACCGGCGCGTTGATGCCAAGGTGCTCTGCGGTCAACGCGCTGGCCCGCGCGTCGATCAGCTCGAGGGCGGCGATGCCGTCGGCGTCGCGGAACTCGCGGCCCACTTCGATCAGCGGGCCGAGGTCGGCGAACCCGGCGACGGCGGTGACCCGATGGACGGGGGAGGGATGCAGCCGCAGATCGAGTCCGGTGATCACGCCGAGCGTGCCCTCGGCACCGACGAACAGCGCCGCCAGGTCGTAGCCGGTGTTGTCTCTGCGGACCTCGCTGTGCCTGCGGACCAGCGAGCCGTCCGGCAGTGCGACGTCCAGCCCGAGCACTTGTTCGCCCATGTTGCCGTAGCGCACGGTCCGCAGGCCGCCTGCGTTGGTCGACGCCATGCCGCCGACCGTCGCTGAATCCCTTGCCGCCAGGTCGACGCCGAACACCAGGCCCGCGGCGGTCGCCGCGCGTTGCACCGCGGCTAGCGTGGCCCCGGCACCAACGTGCACGCGGCGCTCGACGGTGTCGACCTCGCCGATGCCCGCGAGCCGTTCTGTGGACAGCAGCACGTCGTCGTGTTCGGGCACCGTGCCCGCCACCAGCGACGTCCGGCCACCCTGCACCGTCACGTAGACGCCGGCGTCACGGCAGACCCGCAAGACCGCGGCGACGTCCTCGTCGGAGCCGGGCCGCACCAGTGCGCCCGCGTGGCCCCGGTAGCGGCCGGTGTGGTCGACGCTGCGGCCGTCGAGCACGTCGGGGTCGGTGCTGACGTGGCTGGCTCCGACGATCGCCGCGAGCCGGTCGGTCAGGGTGGGAGTCACTCCGTCGGTGTATCACACGAGGGCGTGAGCGCCAGGAACGCACCGAGGTCGATCAGGCCCTGCGGCGTCGACGGCAGGTACTCGGTCAGCAGCGTCGAGCGCACGATCACCGCCGCGTACTTGGCTCTGCTTACGGCGACGTTGAGCCGGTTTCGGTTGAGCAGGAACGAGATTCCGCGTGGCACGTCGTCCGCCGATGAGGCCGTCATCGAGACGAACACGACGGCCGCCTGCCTGCCCTGAAACTTGTCGACGGTACCCACCTCGACGTCTGGCAGATCGGCGGCGTCGAGCCTGTGCCGCAGCGTCACCACCTGTGCGTTGTACGGCGTGACGACCAGGACGTCCTTCTGCTCCAACGGCCGGGTGCCCGCCTCGTCGGTCCACGGGGTGCCGAGCAGGCGGCCGATCTCCGCGACGATCGCGTCAGCCTCCTCGGGGCTGTCGGTCGAGTTGCCGTCGTGGTCGACGCTCAGCACGCTCACGCCCGGCGTCACGCCTTCCAACCGGCGGGCGGCGCTGACGTCCTCGCGGGAGTGCAGCTGCCCGTCGTAGGACAGCCGGGACACCGGGCCGCACACCGCGGGGTGCATGCGGTAGGACAGGTCGAGGAAGTAGCCGCGGTCGGCAGGCAGGATGTGGTGGTTCTCCACCAGCCAGCCGAGGGCGGACTCGTTCACCGGCTCCGGGTGGGTGCCCTGACTGACCTGAGGCAGCTGCTGCGGGTCGCCGAGCAGCATTAGATTCCTGGCCGAGGGCGCCACTGCGATGGTGTTGGCCAGGCTGAATTGACCGGCCTCCTCGACGACCAGCAGATCCAGGCTCGTGCGCGGAATCTTGTTGTCGTTGGCGAAGTCCCACGCCGTCCCGCCGACGACGCAGCCGTCGTGCCCGGCGATGAAGCCGGCGAACTCCGGGTTGGTGATCTCGGTCCAGCCCCGGCATTCGGAGTTGAGCTTCTTGGCCACCAGCGCCCCGTCCACGCCTGCGCGGATGACGTCGGCGAACAGGTTCTCGACCACCGCGTGCGACTGTGCGACCACTCCGACTCGCCACCCGTGCGCGTTGACGAGGCGTTCGATGACCTTGGCCGTGGTGAACGTCTTGCCGGTGCCGGGCGGCCCGTGCACCGCGAGGTAGGACGAGTCGAGGTCGAGGAGTGCCTTTTTAATGTCATCAGCGATGGCGCCATCGCGTCCGTCGCCGCGGGGGAGCGGATCACCAGTGACCGTGCGGGGCGCGCGGCGTAGCAGGACGTCGGTGACGGCGTCGGGCGGCAGCGCGGGCAGTCCGGCCGCGACGACGGCAGCTGTGGTCGCGATGGACTCCTGCAGCGGCTTGGTGTTGATCGGCGGGCCAGGTGTCAGGGCGAACGGCAACTGCTCGAACACGTCGCCGTCCTTGGGTTGGCGCTCGCAGACGAGGACCACGGTAGGCGCTTCGGGATTGTCACACTCAAGCACCGTCACCGAGCCGAACGCCCGCCGGTCGGGGTCGTCGGCAAGGCCGGCGGGCGCGGGCGGGTCATACAGCGCGTACATCTCCCGGTCGAGGTCGCCGTTCGCGAGTTCACCGGTCAGTCGCACATGCCGCTGCGGCTTTCGTGCCCTTGGCGGTTGGTGCCAGTCGGCGACGATCTCGGTCCGGTCGGCGATGAAGACGTCGCTGTTGTCGGCCCATTCGTCGACGGGATTGTTGACTCGGTCGAAGTGGGCCCACCAGAACGGCTTGTCCTCGCGCCGGTGAAACCCGCGCGCTGCCGCGACCATCGCCACGGCGGTCTGCTCGGCGGTGCGTTCCTCGATGCCGTCGCCTGCAAACTTGAGCAGTCGGCGTTCGAGTTCGTCCGCGGGTTCGGCTTCCCCGCGCTCGGCCACTGGCAGCGGGCCGCGCGGCGGGACCCCTGACTCGATGGCGCGCGCCATCAACCAGTCGCGCAGCCGACGCGTCGACCGGCAGTCGTAGCGGTTGTAGTCCTCGATCTCCTTGAGCACGATCGCCGCGTCGTCGGCACTTCCCGCGTCGCGCAGTTCGCAGAACCGGGCGTACTGCGTGATCGAGTCGGTTGCCGTGGTGACCTCGCCACTACGCAGCTCGTTGCCCATGTAGAGCGGTTCGAGGTACTTGATGCTGTAGCTCTCGGTACCGACCTGAATGCTCTTGCGTACCAACGGGTACAGGTCGACGAGGACACCGTTGCGCAGCATCTCGTCGACATCGTGCTCGCCGACTCCGTAGCGGCCCGCCAGCCGTAGCAGCGTGCTCTTCTCATATGCCGCGTAGTGGTAGACGTGCATGTCCGGATAGCGCTTGCGCCGCTTGCGCACCATGGCGAGGAAGTCGACGAGGGCCTGCCGCTCACTGGCCCGGTCGTGCGCCCAGTACGGGGTGAACTCGTCGGTGGTGGTGAGCACGCCCCACAGGTACTCCAGACCCCACTCGCGGCCGTCGACCGTCCACAACGGGTCGCCCTCGAAGTCGAAGAACAGATCGCCCTTGTTCGCGTCCGGCAGCACCATCAGCGGCTGGGCGTCGAGCACTTCGTAGGGCGGCTTGCCGTCCACCCGGTCGGCGACCTGAAGACGGGCCTGCGCGGTGAGCGTCTTCACTGTGCGCGCGGACAGTTCAGGAACCGGGCCGACGTGGCCGGCCAGGTCGTGCAGCGTGCTGACCCCCGCGTCGATGAGTCGTGCGCGCTGGCTGACCCGCATGCCTGCGACCAGTAGCAGGTCGTCGTGCTCGCGGACCCGCACGTCGCACTCGGGGCAACGGAAGCAGGCCCGCACCTGCTGGTCGTCCCACGACACTGCGGCCCCGCCGGCGAGATGGCCGTCCAGCAGCCGCTGCAGCGCGGCCCGCCGCGGCAGGTAGACCGGGAGCAGCTCGTCGACCCGATAACTCGCGACCACCCCGTCACCGAGGACGAGTTCCACCTCGTCGGCCACCGGTACGCCGTGCCTGGCGAGGGTGTCGGCGTAGGCGGCGAGTTGCAGCAGCGCCTCGACCTTCACCGAGCGCGCGAGCTTGGTGTCCCGCAGCCGGTACCGGTCGCCGTCCAGCACCAGGAAGTCCGCGAAACCGGCGAACCGGCCGTCGAACATCGCGGCCTGGTAGATGACGGGGGCGCGGCGCTCGACCGCCCGCATGGTCTGGTCGAAGGCCGCGGCCAGACCCGCGTCGGTGTATGGCGGACGGCCGATGATCGTGACGTCGCCGCCGAACTCGGCCCGCAGATCGTCGAGCTGACGGCGTTCGTGCTCGTCGCCGAGAGTCGCAGTGCGGGCGAGCAGTTCGTCCTCGACCGACACCTTTGGGCCACGGCCGAGCTTGGCGTCGAAAGCCCGCAACAGTGCGTACTCGCAACGTGCCGCGGCGGCGAGATCCGAGGCGCTGTAGATGACCTTGCCGTCGGCTCCCTCGGATGTGAGGAACACGTCCGCCACTGTAGGTCAGTGGGCCGACGGACCCGGCGTGCCTTAGCCCGTGTTGCCGATCAGCTCCACGCCGTTGCCGTTCCAGTGGAACCGCACCACGCTCTTCAGCCCGCTGGTGCCGCTGGCGTACATCAGTGCCACGGTGTCGCCGGTGGTGACCGTCAAGTCGATGCCGTTGAAACCGTAGGTGTCGGGCACACCGGTCGGGATGAACTTGCCCTGGTGGAACATCACCGCGCGGGTGTTCGCGTTCTCGGCGTTGGTGTTGGCCTTCACGATGACCACCGACAACGGCGCGCACTCGTTGTAGTTGCCGGCCAACGGCTCGGAGCTCCACGGCTGATTGCTGCGCGGGTCACGCGGAAGATCGGACACGGCCTTGGCGATCTCGGGTGCGGCGAGGTTCACCGCGCAGGGATCTGCAGGTGCGGGGGGCGCTCCAGGACCGGCCACGACGGTCGGCTCTCGGGCCTGCGTCGAGGAGGTGGCGGTCTCGATCACCGAGGGCTCTGGTGTCTTGGAGACGGTGGAGTCGCTGGCCCCGCATCCGGCAAGCACGAACGCCGCCGCCAGGATCGCGACCCACTTCACAACAGGGCACGCTACCCGAGGCCCGCCGCGCGGCAGATGAGGCCGCGATCTACCCGTAGACTCCTACCTCGATGACCTCGCCTGACACCGACGCGCACGACGCCGCGCCCACCTTTGCCGACCTGCAGATTCACCCCGCTGTGCTGCAGGCCGTCGCCGACGTCGGATATGAGTCCCCGTCGGCCATCCAGGCCGCCACCATCCCGCCGATGCTGGCGGGATCCGACGTCGTCGGGCTCGCGCAGACCGGAACGGGCAAGACGGCGGCGTTCGCGATCCCGATCCTTTCGAAGATCGACACGTCCAGCCGCATCACGCAGGCGCTGGTTCTGGCCCCCACGCGCGAGTTGGCGCTGCAGGTCGCCGAGGCGTTCAGCCGCTACGGCGCACACCTGCCGGTGAACGTGTTGCCGATCTACGGCGGCTCCGCCTACGGCCCGCAGCTCGCCGGGCTCAAGCGCGGCGCCCAAGTGGTCGTCGGCACTCCTGGTCGTGTCATCGATCACTTGGAGAAGGGCAGCCTGGATCTATCGCATCTCGACTACCTGGTGCTCGACGAAGCCGACGAGATGCTGCAGATGGGCTTCGCCGAGGACGTCGAACGGATCCTCGAGGGCACTCCCGAGTACAAGCAGGTCGCCCTGTTCTCGGCGACCATGCCGCCCGCGATCCGCAAGATCACCAGCAAGTACCTGCACGACCCCGTCCAGGTGAGGGTCGAGTCCAAGACCGCGACCGCCGACAACATCACGCAGCGCTATATCCAGGTGGCCGGGCCACGCAAGATGGACGCGCTGACTCGACTGCTCGAGGTCGAGCCGTTCGAAGCGATGATCGTCTTCGTCAGGACCAAGCAGGCCACCGAGGAAGTCGCCGAAAAGCTGAGGGCGCGTGGGTTTTCCGCGATGGCCATCAACGGTGACATCCCGCAGGCCGTGCGCGAGCGCACCATCGCCAACCTCAAGGACGGCAAGCTCGACATCCTGATCGCCACCGACGTCGCCGCTCGCGGTCTCGACGTGGATCGCATCTCGCACGTGCTGAACTACGACATCCCGCACGACCCCGAGTCCTACGTGCACCGCATCGGGCGCACCGGCCGCGCCGGGCGCTCCGGCGCCGCGCTGCTGTTCGTCACGCCAAGGGAGCGGCACCTGCTCAACTCGATCGAGCGGGTCACCCGCCAGAAGCTCGTCGAGTCCAGACTCCCGACGGTCGACGACGTCAACGCCCAGCGCGTCGAGAAGTTCCGCGACTCGATCACCGAGATGCTCACCTCGCCGGGAATCGAGTTGTTCCGCAAGCTCATTCAGGACTACGAGCGCGACAACGACGTGCCGTTGACCGATATCGCCGCTGCGCTTGCCGTGCAGAGCCGCAACGGCGAAGAGTTCCTGATGAGCGAACCGCCGCCGGACCCGCGCCGCCGTGAGGACCGTCCCGCACGCGACGACGGTCCGCGCAAGCAACGCGAGCGCCGCAGCGATCTGTCGACCTACCGCATCGCGGTCGGCAAGAAGCACAAGGTCGCTCCCGGTGCCATCGTCGGCGCGATCGCCAACGAGGGCGGGCTGCACCGCAGCGATTTCGGTCACATCTCCATCAAGCTCGACTACTCGCTGGTCGAGCTGCCTGCGAAGCTGTCGCACCAGACGTTGAAAGCCCTTGAGCACACCCGCATCCAGGGTGTCCCGATCAAACTGGAACCCGAACGTGGGTCCAAGGCGCGCCATAAGCCGAAGTGACGTTGCGCCAGGAACTCGACGCACGGGGCGGGCTCGAATCGGTGTCAGCCGGTCGAGTGGATTCGCTCACCGGCATCCGTGCGGTCGCCGCAATCCTGGTGATGCTCACGCACGCGGCCTACACCACCGGTAAGTACAACCTCGGCTACGCCGGACTGATCTACTCCCGCATGGAGATCGGGGTGCCGATCTTCTTCGTGTTGTCCGGTTTCCTGTTGTTCAGCCCGTGGGTGCGTGCTTCGGTACAGGGCAGGGACGCGCCGTCGGTGCGGCGATACGCCTGGCACCGGGTGCGGCGCATCATGCCCGCCTACGTCATCACGGTGCTTGCGGCCTACGCGCTGTACCACTTCCGAACTGCCGGACCGAATCCCGGCCACACCTGGCTCGGCCTGTTCCGCAACCTCACCCTCACGCAGATCTACACCGACGACTACCTGTTCTCCTACCTGCATCAGGGCCTGACCCAGATGTGGAGCCTTGCCGTTGAGGTCTCGTTCTACGTGGCGTTGCCCGTGCTCGCCTGGCTTCTTCTGGGGGTGCTGTGCCGCAGGCGGTTTCGCCCGATCCGCTTGATGGTGGGGCTGACGGCGCTGGCGTGCATCACGCCTGCGTGGCTGGTGCTGGTGCACACCACTCATTGGCTGCCCGACGGTGCGCGGCTGTGGCTGCCGACGTATCTGGCGTGGTTCATCGGCGGCATGATGCTTGCGGTGTTGCGGGAGACGGGTGCTGCGGCCTACGCACTGGTGTGCGTGCCGCTGTCGATCGTCTGCTACCTGATCGCCTCGACACCGATCGCCGGTGCGCCAACCACGTCGCCGTCCGAACTGCGCGAGGGATTGGCGAAGGCCGCGTTCTACGCCGTCATCGCCACGCTGACCGTCGCACCGCTGGCACTTGGCAATCGCGGTTGGTACGCCCAGTTCATGGCGAGCCGGCCGATGGTGTTCCTCGGCGAGATCTCCTACGAGATCTTCCTGATCCATTTGGTCACGATGGAGTTGGTGATGGTCGAGGTGCTCCACTTCCCGATCTACACGGGGTCGATGTGGTGGTTGTTCGTGGTCACGCTGCTGGTGACGATTCCTCTGGCGTGGTTGTTGCACAGGGTCACCCGGGTCAAGACCTAGAGGAACTGCCTGCGGCCGTGAACGATTCGATGTGGTCGATCATGGTGTTGAGCCCGATCTCGAGGGGCTCACCGTCGCGCAGCGTCTTGCTCAGCAGAAGTCCGCCCTGCAGTGCGGTCAGGAGTGCGGTCGCCAGTCTGTCGACATCGGTGCCGGCCACGAACTCGCCGCGATCTGCCATGGCGGCCAGGCCGGCGCGGATCGCCCGTTGCCAGCGTCGGTAGCTCGCTGCGAGGTCTTCACGCGCAGCGGTGTCGTTCTCGGCGAGTTCGCTGGCCAGCGTGCCGAGTGGGCAGCCGCCGCGGTAACCGCCCTTCCGCTGCAACGTGACGATGAACTCGGCCCATGCGCGCAATGCGTCCACGGTGTCGAGGCGGGCCAGCATCGTTTCCTGGGTCCCGACGATGGCATCGGTCTGGTGCTCGATGACGGCGCGGGTTAGCGACCGTTTGTCGGCGAAGTAGTGATAGATCTGCGATGAGCTGACCTTCGCCGCCGCGCGGACGTCTTCGGTGCTGGTGGCGGCGACCCCGCGGGTACACATCAGGGTGGCGGCGGCGGCCACGATCCGATCCTGGGTGGCACGCCCCTTCGCGGTGACCATCCAGCAACCCTACAAGATTCTGGAGTGGACAATCCAAAATCTGAGTGCTTTTATGGAGTGATCAATCCAATCTTTCGTGAAGGCGGTCCCATGACGACTCAGACATCCAGCATCGGGGAGCAGGCGCAGGCGTTCCTGGTGGGACCCGCCACCGCATTGCCTGCGGAGGCGATGGACGCGTTCGCCGCCGAACAGGCCGAGCTGGACGAGGCGGGTGTGCCCGCGGGGGTGAGCGCACCGGGTGCGCCGATGCCCGACGGCGAGCTGCTCGACGTTCGCGGCGGCGCGACGTCCTTGGCGCAGGTGCGCGCCGGGCGGCCCGCGGTGGTGGTGTTCTATCGCGGCGCGTGGTGCCCGTTCTGCAATATCGCGTTGCGCACGTACGAGGCCGAATTGGCGCCCGCCCTTGCCGATCGCGGTTTCGTCATGATCGCGGTCAGCCCGCAGAAGCCCGACGGGTCGCTGAGCGCCGCGGAAACCAACCAATTGACCTACGCGGTGGTGTCCGACCCCGGCAACCAGCTCGCCTCTGTGCTGGGCATTCTGACCGAGCCCTCCGCGGAGGCCGCGACAGCTCAGCAGCAGGTCGGACTGGATCTGGCCGAGCACAACGCCGATGGTGGTGTGACGTTGCCGATGCCCACGACGGTGGTCGTCGATGCCGCGGGGGTGATCCGCTGGGTCGATGTGCACCCCAACTACACGACCCGCAGCGAGGTGCCCGACATCCTGGCGGCGGTCGACTCGATCGGCTGACCTGTCACTTCGCGTCGGCTCTGCGGTGTTGGCGAGCGTCACTCGCACTTCGACGCCGTAGGCGCAGAGCCGACGCGAAGCGCGCACACGGCCCTCTCACGAGGTGACGGTGCTCGGCAACAACTTCACGTTGCCAGAGCTCGCCCGCGGGGTACGTCATCGTGGGCGACGCCGCGTCGCTTCCTGCGATCAACTCGCTGCTCGACGCCATCGCCCGGGCGAGCGAAGCGACGGGGGGTGGCATCGTCAAGCCCTCCAAGGTCTTCCTCGAGTCCGCCCACGATGACGATCGCGAGCTTCCGGCCGGCACGGCCGAGGTGACGTGGGTGGATCGCAAGAAGGCAGGCGAGGCTCTGGGGAGGCCGTCGGCGCATCCGCGTTCGACGCCGCCGACCACTTCGGCTGGGTGGCGTGTGACAACCGCACCACTCGCGCGGTGGCCAAGATCTTCCGCGAGGACTACAAGATTCCGCGCAAGTCGATCAAGGTCCAGGCGTACTGGGTGGCATGACCCCCAGAGTCGGTGCGACCATCGGCAGCACGAACTCCTCGAGCATGACCCGCTCGTCGGCGTCGTCGTGACCGGGGAACACCAGTAGCGAGATCATCACACGGACCAGCCAGCGCGCCCGCTGCTCGACGTCGTCGATGCCGAGGGAGCCGAGGAAGGCCTCCGTCAGTGCCTTGATGACCTCCGAGCGTTCGGCCATCTCGCCACCGATCGGGCGTTGGGCCGAGGCGAACCACGATGACAGCGCAGGACTTTCGCGGACGCAGCGCAACGATGCGACGACGCCTTCGAGGAGCCGCTCTTGCGGATCGGCGATGCCCGCGATGCGCTTGCCCGTCGCGCTGAACACCCGATACGTCTCACGGTGCACGTAGGCGGTGTACAGCGCGTCCCGGTTCTCGAAGTAGCGATACACCGTCGCGCGGGAACACCCTGCCGCCCTAGCGATCTCGTTCATCCCGACGGTGGCGGCATCCTGTCTGGTGAACAGGTCCTCTGCCGCGTCGAGGATCCGGTCGGCGGCCACCTCGGTGCGCCGCGCGGCCAGCCAGTCACCCGCCACGCTAGGACACATCCCCGGGTCGCTTCGCTCCTGCCCGCCGGCCCACCGTGAACGGAACCGACAGCGGCCGTCGCACGTAACTGCCACCGGCCCAGACGATTGCGTCCTCGTCGACCTCGAAGTCGGGGATGCGCGACATCAGCTCGGTCAGTGCGACGCGGGACTGCATGCGAGCGGCGGCCGCCCCGAGGCAGTGATGCGCTCCGTGGCTGAAGGACAAGATGTTGCGCGGCTTGCGCGTGACGTCGAGTTCGCCTGCGTCGTAACCGTACTGGCGTTCGTCGCGGTTGCCCGACCCGTAGAGGAACATCACACGTCGACCTTCGGGG
This sequence comes from Mycobacterium sp. AZCC_0083, assembly GCF_014202335.1. Taxonomy (GTDB): domain Bacteria; phylum Actinomycetota; class Actinomycetes; order Mycobacteriales; family Mycobacteriaceae; genus Mycobacterium. The sequence goes on from NZ_JACHGP010000014.1 coordinate 78,872, forward strand.
ATGGTGGTGTCGCCGATCGTCACGTCACGGGTCACGGTGCGGCCAAGCATCTGCACTGGCGACGTGAGGCGCAGGAACTCATCGACGGAACCGCCTATCAGATCGGGGTTTTCGGCGAGAAGCCGACGCTGATCGGGACGTTGGTGCAGCAGCTGCACCGAGCCGCCCAACATCCCAGTGGTGGTGTCGTTGCCGCCGGTGACCATCGTGAAGGTGAAGGCCAGGATCGACAGCACCCCTGCGATGTCACCGTCGGCGCTGACACCCGCGGCGACCAGATGCGAGACGGTATCGTCCTCGGGCTCGCTGCGGCGCCGCTCGATGAGTGATGTGAAGTAGGCCATCATTCCGCCGAGGGCGTCGCCGAGCGTTTCGAGCGCGCCGCCGATACCGCCCTCCGCGGTGTTGGCGGCGACGATCGCGTCGGTCCAGCCGTCGAACTGGTTGCGATCCCCTTCGGGCACGCCGAGATAGTGCGCGACGACCATCGACGGCAGCGGCTTGAACAGCTCGCCGACGATGTCGCCGCCGCCGTTGGCGCGGATGCGCTCGATGCGTTCCACGACGTACTCGCGGACCTTCGGCTCCACGGACTCGACCTGGCGCGGAGTGAATCCGCGGGACACCAGCTTGCGGAACTCGGTGTGCACCGGGGGATCCTGCATCACCATCGGCGGGTTGTCGGCAAGACCGATCAGCTCGAGCTCGCCGTAGTTGATCGTCAGACCCTGCGCCGACGAGAACGTCTGGTGGTCGCGGGCCGAGGTGAAGATGTCCGCGTGCCGGGACAAGACGTAATAGTCGTCCTCGGGCTTGTCCTCGGGGACGACGTGGTGCACGGGGTCGTCGTCGCGGAGTGTCTTGTACATCGGCCAGGGATTCGGCCAGGTCTCAGCCCTTCCGAGCTGGAATCGGGCAGGCATGCGATGAGACAAAGCAGCTGACATGTCTTATGAATACGACATAATGCGCCGCGTGTCAACATTGGGCTGATAGTCAGCGCGCCTACGAAGTGAGTGCCCCGATGCGTTCCAGCGAGAAGATCTCGTCGGACAACAGGACCGCGAGGCCGACCAAGCCGGCTCGCGGGTCGAGTTGGCTGCGGACGATCTGCAGATTGCGCGTGGCCAGCGGCAGCGAGCGTTGGTAGACGATTTCGCGGATGCCCGCCAAGAGCGGCTCTTCGGTTCCGGCGAGTTGGCCGCACACCGAGATGATGCTGGGGTTGAACAAGCTGACTGCGTCGGCAACGGCCAGCCCGAGGATGCGGCCCGCGCGGCGCAGAAGTTGTTGGGCGGTGGTGTCCCCACTCCGCAGACATTGCACGACGTCGTTCACCGTTTCGACGTCCTTGCCCGCAGCGCGTAGGTCGCGGGCCATGGCCCACCCTCCTGCATAGGCTTCGACGCAACCGGTGTTGCGGCACCTGCAGAGCGGTTCCTCGGCGTAACCCTCGGGATGGCCGTGGGGGAGTCGGAGATGGATGTGGCCGATGTCGCCTGCGGCTCCGTCTGCGCCGCGGTGGATCTGGCCCGAGGCGATCAGCCCGCTGCCGACGCCGGTGCCCACCTTGAGCATCATCATGTTGGGCACGTCTGGATGGATCGCGCGGTGCTCTCCGACGGCCATCGCGTTGACGTCCTTCTCGACCACGACAGGACAACCGAAGTCGCCTGCGAACCAACCGCGGATGTCGAAGCGGTCCCACCCGGTCATGATCGGCGGGCTGACCACCCGTCCTGCGGCGAAGTCGACCGGTCCAGGGACGGCAAGGCCGATCCCAAGAACCTCACTTGCGGAGCGTCCACTGCGCGCCAGCAGATCGGAGAAGTCGCGGCTGATCTGACCGAGTACCGGGTCGGGACCGGTGGCGATGTCGATGCCGTGATCGATTTCGGCCAGAACTTCGCCGCTCAGATTGCAGAGAGCGTTGCGCATGGCGGTGGCGCCGACGTCGGCAAGCAGTAGTAGGCCGCGGTTTCTGTTCAGCGCGAAAAGGCTTGCGGGACGGCCTCCCGTCGCGCTCGTGTCGGCGGCCACCACCAGCCCCGCCGAGACCAGCGCGTCGAGACGCTGATTGGCCGTGGAGCGGGACAAGCCGCTGCGTCGGACCACGTCGGCGCGGCTCAAGGTCGCTTCGGTGCGGAACATCGTGGCGATGCGAAACAGGTCGGCGTTTCGGCCCGCGGGCGTCGAGGACTCGACCGTCATGTCGCCCGCGTCCTCTCCGCCGGTGGTACTCGGATGCTTATGCTACACGGATCCTTGCTTTTGTATAACTTTAGTTTAAAGTCATCGTTAATCGAACATAACGAGGATGGAGATCACTCATGCAGGTGCCACTGAGGTCATCGAAGACGGTCAAGTCGGACACGGCACCGGGGGCCGTGTTGTCGGGGGCTGTGGTGCTGGCAACAACGTTGGCGCTGTCCGCGTGCTCGTCGTCCTCGAGTGAGCCGAGCGTCGCGGCAATCCTCAAGGGTTTGGACAACCCGTTCTTCCAGACGATGCAGAGCGGGGTGCAGGATGCCGCCAGCGCCAACAAGGTCAAGGTGGAGGTTCAGGCGGCGACCTCGGTCACCGACACCACGGGTCAGGCCGACAAGCTCGCCGCACTGGCCAACCAGGACTACTCCTGCTTCATCGTCAATCCGATCAGTGGTACCAACCTGATTCAGGGCATCGCGAAGCTGGCCGCGGGGAAGAAGACCATCGTCAACATCGACTCGCCCGTCGACCCCGACGCCGCCAAGCAGGCCAATGCCACGATCGCCAGCTACATCGGCACCGACAACGAGGCGGCGGGCAAGCTGGCAGCCGGCGAGATGCTGAAACTCCTCCCCGGCGGCGGCAAGGTCGTCGCGATCGGCGGCACGTCCGGTGACGTCACCAGCGCGGCCAGGATCACAGGCTTTCAGGAGGCCGCCAAGGCGCAGCCGTCGATCACGATTCTCCCTACCGTCGCCGCCAACTGGGACCGCCAGGAAGCCCTGACCCAGGCGAGCACGCTGCTGCGCGCCAACCCCGATCTGGCCGGCTTCTTCGTCGCCAACGACGACATGGCCCTTGGCGTGGCTCGGGCCGTCGCCTCGGCCAACAAGATCGGCGCGGTGAAGATCGTCAGCGTCGACGGGCTCAAGGAGGCCCTCGAGGGTGTCAAGAGTGGCGAGCTGTCCGCGGTGGTGGCTCAGTATCCATTCGTGATCGGCCAGATGGGCGTCGAAGCCTGCAAGGCCGTCACCGCAGGAAAGACGTTGCCCGCCAACGTCGCCGCCCCCGTGGAACTGGTCACCAAGGACAACGCCGACCAGGCCATCGCGGCCACCCCCAAGCCGTTTGGTGAGTACGCCGATCCGTTCACGGCGCTCCTCAAGTGACCGCGCCCACCGCGGAGGCACCACCGGGCGGGGCGCAGCCGGGCAACGCCGTCCTTGAGCGGGCGAAGGACCTGTCGTTCTGGGCTGAGTGGGCCTCGCTGGTCGGTCTCGTCCTGCTGGTCGTCATCTTTCAGAGCGCCAATTCGACCTTCCTGACACCGGGCAACGTCGAGGCGATGCTGGTGTCGGCGGCCATCTTGATCGTGCTGACGATCGGGCAGACGTTCGTGGTCTCCACCGGGGGCATCGACCTATCGGTCGCTTCGACGATGACGTTCGCGGCGGTGTCGTTCGGATTGACGTACGTGCACACCCACCAGCTGTGGCTGGCCATGCTGGTGGCGCTGCTGGCGGGCGCCGCCATCGGCGTCGTCAACGGACTGATCGTGTCCAAGGGCAAGATCACCGACTTCATCGCCACGCTCGGCACGCTGTCCGCCGCGTCGGGCCTTGCCCTGATCCTTGCCAACGGCAAGCCGACCACCGTCATCGATCCGCTGCTGCTCAAGCTGTCCAGCGGCGGGATCGGGATCTTCGGCTACTCATTCATCATCGCCGTGGTCGTCGACGTCATCGCGCACGTCGTCTACTTCCGCACCCGGTTCGGCACCCACGTGCTGGCCACCGGCGGGTCGGTCGAGGCCGCCGCAGCGACCGGAGTTCGGACCATGCGGGTCAAGCTGGCCGTCTACGTCATCGCGGGCACCCTCGCGGGGCTGGCAGCCATCCTGCTCGTCGCCCGCGTCGGCGCGGCAGAGCCTGCCGCCAACACCGCGTTCCTGCTGAATTCCGTTGCGGCCGTGGTGTTGGGCGGTGTCAGCCTGGTCGGTGGACGGGGAAGCATCATCGGGCCCGTGCTCGGTGCGCTATTGCTGACCGCACTGACCAACGGGCTGACGCTGGTCGGCGTTTCGGAGTTCTACCAACCGCTGTCGGTGGGCATCGTCGTGGTGCTGGCCGCTCTGCTCTCGAGGTTCCAGAAATGACCTCGACAGGAGATTTGCTCACCGTCACGAACGTGTCGCTGTCGTTCGGCGCAGTCAAGGCGCTACGCGAGGTCAGTCTGACGCTGCGCCGGGGCGAGATCACCGCGCTCGTCGGCGACAACGGGGCAGGCAAGTCCACGCTCGTGCGCTGCATGTCGGGGATCCACCGGCCCGACGCCGGCGAGATGACCTTCGACGGCGACGTCGTGACATTCCGCACCCCCGACGATGCGCGCGACGCCGGAATCGAGACGGTGCACCAGAACCTGGCACTCGTCGAGGACCTGACCGTCTGGCAGAACCTGTTCCTCAATCGCGAGAAGACGATCGGCGCCTTCCCCTTCCGGCTACTCGACCGCCGCGGCATGAAACGCGAAGCGGATCGGATGGTTTCGGCCCTTGCGGTCAACGTGCCTGCGGTCACCTCGCGGGTGCGCAGACTCTCCGGCGGACAGCGACAAGCGGTATCGATCTGCAGAGCAGCCAGTTTCAGTTCGAAGCTGGTGATCATGGACGAGCCAACGGCCGCACTGGGCGTCCAAGAGACCGCGAAGGTCGAAGAGCTGATTCGCAAGCTTCGCGATGACGGCCACGCAGTGCTGCTGATCAGTCACAACTTCGAGCAGGTCCTTCGCCTGTCCGACCACGTGTGGGTCATGCGGGCCGGACGCTGCGTCGGCGGGCGCCGCACTGCCACCACCACCGGCGAGGAGGTCGTCGGCCTGATCACCGGCGCCATCCCCGCTTGATGCCACTTACCGTCTCGATCAAGGAGTTTCACCTCAATGTCTGCTATCAATCCGATCGGCATCCACGCCCTGGTATGGGTGGGGGACACCGCGCCCGAATCGGTCACTACCGCCATCACCAACACCAAGGCGGCCGGCTACGACCTGCTGGAGTTCTCGCTGCACGACTCGCTCAACATGGACGCCGACGCCGCGCGGGCAGAACTCGAAGCGGCCGGATTGAAGGTGGCCTGCTCGCGTGGGCTTGCCTTCAGCGCCGACGTGTCTAGTGAGGACCCCGAGGTCGTCAAGCGTGGGGCCGAATTACTCACCGGTTCACTGCAACTGACCCATCGGCTCGGAGGAACGCACTTCACCGGTGCGCTCTACAGCGCGCTCGGCAAGTACGGTCATGCACTGACGGCAGGCGGGCGGTCCAACGTCGTGGCGGTACTCCGCGACTTATCCAGTCAGGCAGCCGAGCTCGACATGACGCTGGGTCTGGAGATCTGCAACCGCTATGAGACCAACGTCATCAACACCGCGGCCGACGCACTGCGGTTGGCCGATGACATCGGCGCCGACAACGTCCTGATCCACCTCGACACCTACCACATGAACATCGAGGAGGACGACTTCGTGCGCCCCGTGCTGCTGGTCGGCGACCGGCTGGGTTACGTCCACATCGGCGAGAACCACCGGGGTTACCTGGGTTCGGGGCACCTGGACTTCGCCCCCTTCTTCCGTGCGTTGGACACGATCGGCTACGCAGGGCCGATCACCTTCGAGAGCTTCTCATCGGCCGTCGTCATGGAAGGTCTGTCGAACGACCTGGCCATCTGGCGCAACCTGTGGACCGACGGCGCCGATCTCGCCGTGCACGCCCACCACTTCATCACCGAACAACTCTTCCTCAGCCGAGCCGCCGCGTGAAGGAGGCCATTCTCGCCGAATTATGCAGCCGCATCGATGATCTGGTCCGCCGGCGGAAGGGTGGCCGGGTCATCGTCGGCATCGTCGGACTACCCGGTGCTGGCAAGACGACGCTGGCCGAAGCCCTGGTCTCGGAGCTGCTGTCGTGGCGCGCGGAGTGGACGGATCGCCTGCCCGACATCTCCGATCCGGACCGGCCGTGGATCGGATCGCACGTCGCACACGTGCCGATGGACGGCTACCACCTCGCCGACGTGGAGTTGAGCCGGCTTGGCCGCGCCGACCGCAAGGGCGCCCCTGACACCTTCGATGCCGCCGGATACGCGGCGCTGCTGCAGCGGCTCCGGGAGGCCGATGACGACGTGTTGGCGCCTGCGTTCGATCGGACCATCGAGCAGCCCATCGCGGGCAGCATCCCCGTCCTGCGATGCGCAAGGGTGGTGATCACCGAGGGGAACTACCTGCTGCTCGACGGCGCCGCGTGGGAACGGGCTCGCTCGTTCCTCGACACGGTCTGGTTCTACGACCTCGACGACGACGTTCGACGACAGCGACTGGTCAACCGGCACATCCGATTCGGGAAGTCGCCCGATGATGCCGTCGCCTGGGTCAATGACGTCGACCAACGCAATGCCGATCTGATCGCCGCCACCAGGAGCAAGGCGGATCTGGTCATTACCGACACCTAGCCCCTCCCGCGAGCGCGCGTGTTTGCACGCGACACGCCGCAAAACATCAGGATTTTGCGCGCGCTCGCCGACGTGTCCGCCGATCGGGGGACACGACTTTCATCCCCCTCATCCACCGTTCGCCCGACATACGGCGCGCCCCAACCAAGGCATGGTCATTTCATCGCCGGAACATCTTCCGGTGGTCAATCGAGAAGCACACTCACACAAGAGGATTGATGAAATGACCAGCACCACACGAAGATTCGGGCGCTACTGCGCGCTCGCTGCACTGGCCGGAGGCGTCATCGGCGCTGCCGCGTTCAGCCTGGCCGGCATGGCCAACGCCGATCCCGCCGCCCCAACCACCACCGCGCCGGCTCCGGTCGGCCCGGGCTACCAGTACTACCCCGACTACTACGCCACGCCTGCGCCCACGCAGGTCCCCGGCTGGCAGGGCCACCACGGCCCGGGGCACATGAACTGACCCCGAACAGCACGTCCTCCCCGCACCCGGGGAGGGCGTGTTCGTGTCTGGCCTAGATCGCGGCGCCGGGGTTGAGGATGTTGTCCGGGTCCAATGCCTGTTTGATCCGGCGGTTGAGCTCCATCGCCTCTGGCCCCAGATAGCCCGCGAGCCATGGCCGCTTGAGTCGGCCGACGCCGTGCTCGCCGGTGATCGTCCCGCCAAGGCCGACGGCCAGATCCATGATCTCGCCGAACGCCAGCTGGGCGCGGTCGGCCTCGTCGTGGTCGGTGGGGTCGAACACGATAAGCGGATGGGTGTTGCCGTCGCCGGCGTGGGCGATCACCGAGATCATCAGGCGGTGTCGCTCGGCGATCTTCTCCACCCCGGACACCAGATCGGCCAACGCGGGCAACGGCACTCCGACGTCCTCGAGAAGCAGCGACCCCTTGGCCTCGACCGCGGGGATGGCGAATCGCCGCGCCGCCACGAAGGCCTCGCCCTCGTCGGGGTCGTCGGTGGAGTACACCTCGGTCGCACCGTGTTCGGTGAACACCCGCGCCATGTACTCGGTGTCCTCGACGCCTGCGGGGCCACGGTCGTCGGACGCGGCGACCATCATCGCGGCGGCCTTGCGGTCAAGGCCCATCTTCAGCTTGTCCTCGACGGCGTTGATGGCGACCGAGTCCATGAACTCCAGCATCGATGGCCGGATCTTGCCGGTGATCGCGAGCACCGCATCGGCGGCAGCCGCCACCGAGTCGAACGACGCCACCACCGTGCAGCCCCTGTGCTGCGGCGGCAGCAGCCGCAACGTCACCTCGGTGATCACGCCGAGGGTGCCCTCGCTACCGACGAATAACTTGGTCAAGCTCAGTCCCGCAACGTCTTTTAGGCGCGGGCCACCGAGGCGCACCGCGGTGCCGTCGGCGAGAACCACCTGCATGCCAAGCACGTAATCAGTCGTGACGCCGTACTTCACGCAGCACAGGCCGCCCGCGTTGGTCGCGATGTTGCCGCCGATGCTGCAGATCTCGTACGACGACGGATCGGGCGGATACCACAGCCCGTACTCGGCGACCGCCTTCTTCACCTCGGCGTTGAACAACCCAGGCTGCGTCACGGCCGTGCGGGTCACGGGGTCGACGACGATGTCGCGCATGCGCTCGGTGGACAGCACGATGCCGCCGTTCACGGCGGTGGCACCGCCCGAGAGTCCCGTGCCTGCGCCGCGCGGCACGACGGGTACCGCGTGCGCGGTGGCCCACCGCAGCACCGTCTGTACCTCCTCGGTGCGACGCGGTCTGACCACGGCGATCGCGGTGCCCGCGTTCGGGTCGGCGGCGCGGTCCTGCCGGTAGGACGCGACGATGTCGGGATCGGTGACGACGGTGCCGTCGGGCAGTTCGGCGATCAGCTCAGCCAGCATGTCTGTGACCACTCCGTCGATGCTACGAGGTGTGTCACGGCACCAACCAAAACAGTCACGGCACCATCCACGACAGCACGGGTGAGGCCTGCAGCCCGGAAAGGATGCACAGCAGGACCAGGAACCCCAGGCTCCACAGGATGACCCGGCGGAAGATGTCGCCCTCCTTCCCGTCGAGGCCGACCGCAGCTGCTGCGATGGCGAGGTTCTGCGGTGAGATCATCTTGCCGAGAACGCCGCCAGAACTGTTGGACGCGGCCATCAAGACGTCCGACAGCCCGGCCTGGTTCGCGGCCGCGACCTGCAGCGCACCGAACAGTGAATTCGACGAGGTGTCGGAGCCGGTGACCGCGACGCCGAGCCAGCCGAGGATCGGCGACAGCAGCGCGAACGCCCCGCCCGCGGCGGCCATCCACGTGCCGAGAGTGATCGTCTGCCCGGAGAGGTTCATCACGAACGCCAGTGCGAGTACCGCCATCACGGTCAGGATCGCCCAGCGGAGTTGATGCAGCGTCGTCCCGTAAGCCTTGAGTGCCCGCGGCACCGACAGCCGCAGCGCGACCATCGTGAGTACGCCTGCGACGAGCATCTGGGTGCCCGGAGTGGTGAGCAGGTTGAGGGTGAACTTGGTCAGCGTGGACGGGTCGCCGTCGGCATTGATCACATGCAGACCGGGCCAGTTCCCCGCGAACGTCGCCGAATCGAGCAGTTTCTTCACCGCGGGGATCTGGCAGATCACGAAGACCCCGATGATGATCCCGTAGGGCGCGTACGCCCGAACGATGTCGGCGCGGGTGTCGTCGTGGTCCTCCTCGGCGAGGTCGGTGCCGCCCCCCGTGGCCGGATCTGATCCCCCTGTCGCTGCGCTCTCGCCCGCAAGCGGGGGGACCCCCAGCGCCGAGCCGACCACCGCAGGCTCGGTGTAGACGTGCTGGGGCTGCCAAACCCGGACCAGCAGGACGACCGCCGCGGCGGACACCAGCGACGCGACGACGTCGGCCAGCGGCACCGACACGAAGTTCGACGTGGCGTACTGCGCGATGGCGAACACCACGCCACACACCACCGCGGCAGGCCACGTCTCGCGGATGCCCCGCCGGCCGTCGACGATCGCCACCAGCGCCAACGGCACGAACAGCGCAAGGAGCGGGGTCTGCCGGCCGACCATCGCGCCGAGCGTGTCGGGCGACAAGGCGGTGACCTTGCCGAGCGTGATGATGGGCGTCGCCATGGCGCCGAATGCGACGGGCGCGGTGTTGGCCACCAGCGCGAGCACGGCCGCCTTCAGCGGTCTGAAGCCGAGCGCCATCAGCATCACCGACGTCACCGCGACCGGGGTTCCGAAGCCGGCGAGCGCCTCGATCAGCGCGCCGAACGCGAACGCGATGAGGATGGCCTGGATCCGTTGGTCATCGCTCACCTGACTGAATGACCGGCGTAGGACGTCGAAATGTCCTGTCGTGACGGTCATCTGGTAGACCCAGATCGCGTTGATGACGATCCACAGGATCGGGAAGAAACCGAATGCGGCGCCCTCGGTCCCGGCAAGGAGGGTCTGCCCGATGGGCATCCCGTAGACCGCGACGGCGATCACGATGCTCACCGCGAGCGATATCAGCGACGCCACCCAGGCGGTGATCTTCAACGCGCCGAGCAAGACGAAGAGCAGGAGCAGCGGCAGTGCCGCAACCGCGGCGCTCCACGCGAGCGAGTTGGCGACCGGATCAAGAACTTGTTGGTACACGGGCTTACCTCGATTGTGACGTCGAACACATCTGCGTGCGGGTTACCCATATTGCATACCGTCGAAAACGCGGCGTTTAGATGCCCGATCAGGGCCAGAGCAGGCTCTTGGACCAGCCGGTCTCGGAGCGGGTGTAGAGCAGTCGCTGATGGCGGCGCTCGGGAACGCCCTGCCAGCGCGTGGGTCCAGATCGTCGTCGTCCGAGAACGGCTCCCTCTGTTTCCGCAGCAACACCAGGGCGCGCGCACCGGCCGACCTGGCGAGGAAATCGGCCGACGCGACCGCGGGCGGATCGGGGACCACGGGTCCACGCACGCGGACCTGACGGACCAGCTGTGGCCAGTAGAAGGTCAGCGCAGCGACCCCGCATTCACCGCGGTGCCGAACCACTCGACGAACATCGACATCGGCTCGGCGGGGGAGCTGGTGCGGATCGAAGGCGGCGCCTCGCCGGTCAACACGGGCAGTGACCGCAGTGCGGCACGCATGTCCCGTGGGTTCATGCCTGCTCCACCGGACGGTCAAGGTCGCGCAATGAGGGCAGCCCCAGCGCGATCAGGCCCAGCATCACCATCGGTATGGAGAGCGCGAGGAACGTCGTCTTGAGGCCCGCCGAGTCGGCCAGCGGCCCGGCGATGATCAGGCCGAGCGGCCCCGCGGCGTACGCCAGCGAGCCCATCACGCCAACCACCCTGCCGCGCAGGTGCGCAGGCGCGCGGGTCTGCATGACGTAGTTGTAGATCGGCGCCATTGGCCCGTAGACGAAGCCGACGACCGCACTCAAGCCCAGAATCACCGGAAGGGGCGGCAGGAACGCGATGATCGTCATCGCCACGCCCAGCGTCAGCACGGCGATCAACATCGTGGTGCGCCGCTTCATGTACTTCGACATGACGGCGTATCCCAGCGCGCCGATCAAGCCGCCGACCGACAGTGCCATCAGGACCCAGCCCAGTTGCGCGGGCTCGTTGCGGTCCGTGAAGTACTTCGGAAACAGGACTGACTCCATCGGCATGTAGAGCCCGGTCGCGGCGAGGTCGATGAACGCCAACGTGCGCAACACCTTCATGTTCCACACGAACGACAGTCCCTCGACCACCCCCGACCACACTCCTTCGGGAAGGGAGTCGCGGTCGGGCGTGCCGGCACCCTCGAGGCGCAGCACGGAGATCGCGACGATGGAGAGCCCGAAGGCCCCCGCGGTCACCCACATGGTGTTGATGCCACCGAGGGTGGTGATCAGCAGGCCGCCGATACCCGGACCCACGATGTAGGACAGGTTGAACGTCGCCTCGTAGACGCTGTTCGCATGGTCCAGCGTCCAGCCTGCCCGCTTCGCCGCCTCGGGCAGCATCGTCTCGCGTGCCGTCATCCCTGCGGGATCGAAGAACGCGCCGAGGGCGGCCAGGCCGGCCAGCACCGCCACGTTGATCGCGTCGGCCCCGAACGTCAGTGCGATCACCGGGACCGCGGCCACCGACAGCGCCGACAGCGCGTCGGAGATCATCGACACCCGGCGTCGCCCGAGGTAGTCTACCGCCGCACCCGCGATCAAAGTCGCCACCAGCAGCGGCAACGTCCCTGCCATCGCCACGACCGACGCCTCCAGCGCGGATCCGTTGCGCTGCAGCACCAACCAGGGGAACGCGATCATCGAGATGCCGTTGCCCGCGCCCGCCATCAGCGCGGCGAACAGGATCAGGTAACTAGGCCCGCGCTTGGAGTCAGTCATGGGGTATCGGGGCTGAATCTAACAGCGGGCATGCCAGGACCGCGAAGGAGTTTCCCGGCGTGCAGAGTGGTGGGGTGAAGCTGCCGCATCCCCGTACGGGCGAGCTCTTCGACTCGCCGGTGCCAGCAGGGGCGGGCTGGCCGGGAGATCCGGCTTTGTCCGACACCGTGGTCGCGACGACGGCGGCCCGCGTGCGGTCGGTGGCCAAACGGGCCATGGCGCTCGACGATCTGGATGCGGAGATCAGCGTGTGCCGGGCATGCCCGCGGCTGGTCGACTGGCGCGAGCGCGTCGCCGTCGAGAAGCGCCGCTCCTTCGCCGTCGAGCCGTACTGGGGCAGGCCCATATCCGGTTTCGGCGCGGCCAGGCCCGCCATTCTGGTGCTCGGTCTGGCGCCCGCGGCGAACGGCGCGAACCGGACCGGCCGGGTGTTCACCGGCGACCGCTCTGGCGACTTTCTGTTCGCCGCCCTGCACCGGGCCGGATTGGCCACCTCACCGCTGAGCGTGGACGCCGCAGATGGGTTGGCGCTCAACGACACTCGGATGGTGGCCGCGGTGCGGTGCGCGCCGCCGGACAACGCGCCGAGCCCTGCCGAGCGGTCGACGTGTGCGCCGTGGCTCGATGCCGAGTGGCGGCTGGTCGGTTCCGACGTGCGGGTCATCATCGCGCTCGGCGGGTTCGCGTGGCGGGCAGCTCTCGACATGATCCGCGCAGGAGGCGGCGCCGTGCCCGTCCCGCAGCCGAAGTTCGGGCACCTCGCGATGGCGACGCTCGGCACGGCGACCGGCGAGGTTGACCTGATCGGGTGCTATCACCCCAGCCAGCAGAACACCTTCACCGGCAGGCTCACCCCGGCGATGCTCGACGACGTCTTCGCCGCCGCCAAACGCCTCGCCCACGTGTGATTTCGGCGTGCTGAGTCGCGCTGAGCGCAACGGAGCACGCCCAAATCGCGAGGTGGGGAACGTATGACGCAGCGGCCGCGTTTACCCTCACGTGCGACTTTCCGTCCTTGACCTCCTCCCCGTCCGCAGCGACCAGACCACCTCGGATGCGCTGGCAGCGACCGTTGGGCTGGCGCAGACCGCCGACGCGCTGGGCTACACCCGCTTCTGGGTGGCCGAGCACCACAACATGCCGGCCGTGGCCGCGACCAGCCCGCCCGTGGTCATCGCCTACCTCGCCGCGCAGACCCACCAGCTCCGCCTCGGCTCGGGTGGCGTCATGCTGCCGAACCACGCGCCCCTTGCGGTCGCCGAGCAGTTCGCGTTGCTCGAGGCCGCGGCGCCGGGCCGCGTCGACCTCGGCATCGGCCGCGCTCCCGGCTCGGATCCCGTCACGTCGATGGCGCTGCGCGGCGCCGCAGGCCGTGACGACACCGACATCGAGAACTTCCCGCAGTACCTCGACGACGTCGCCGCATTGATGAGCGCGTCCGGCGTGCAGGTGTCACTGCGGGGCCGAAACCTGATGAACCAGAACTACGTTCTGAAGGCGACGCCCGCGGCCGCCAGCGAGCCGCGGCTGTGGCTGCTCGGCTCGTCGCTCTATTCGGCGCACCTCGCCGCAGCGAAGGGCCTGCCCTATGTGTTCGCCCACCACTTCTCGGGTCAGGGCACCGAGGAGGCTCTTGCCGTCTACCGCGGGGAGTTCAAGCCAAGCGACTTGGCGAAGGAACCCACCACCTTCATGACCGTCAACGCGTCGGTGGCGCCCACCCGCGCCGAGGCCGAAGAGCTGATGCTGCCGAACCTGCACATGATGGCGTGGCTGCGCACGGGCCAGCCGCTGCGTGCACTCGACCTCGTCGAGGACGCGCGGGGCGTCGAACTGACCCACCAGCAGCAGGCCATCGTCGACGCGGGTGTGGCCCGCGCCATCATCGGGTCACCGACCGAGGCGGCCGACCAGGTGCGCGACTTGGCCGAGCACTTCGGCGTCGACGAGGTGATGGTCAACCCCGTCGCGTCCGCCTACCGCGGCGTCGACCCCGCGACCGCACCTGCCCGCGAGCGGACACTGGAACTGCTCGCAAAGGAGCTGTTCTAACCGCGCCGCGGCGCACAACTGGTCTAGGCTCGGCCCGTGGCCGAGAGGTCGTCGGAAACCAAGGCGCGCGCATGGCTGGATCGGCTTGAGATTCGAGACCTCGTCGATCGGTACTCCGATGCAGTGACGCGCTGCGACTGGCGACAATGCGAACCGCTGTTCGCTCCCGACGCCACGTGGGAGAGCCCAAGGCTGGGGCTGCGGTTCGAAGGCTGCGCGGCATTCATGGAGTTTCTGACGGCGACGTCCGCGTACGACCTCCTCATCCAAACGCCGCATTCTTCGGTGATCACGCTGACCGACGATGACCGGGCAGAGGCCACCACGACCGTGCACGAGTTGGCCCGTGGGGTGGGTCTGGCCGATACCGAGTTCGGTGCAGGCGGAGCCGCGGTCAACGTCGAGCAGTACGGCGTCTACTACGACCGCTTCGCGCGAATCGACGGCGAATGGAAGTTCATTCGCCGCGTCTTCGAGCCCATATACGCCGATGTGCATTCGGTGAACGGCGATGTGCTCACCCAGCGCTCGGCAATGCTGCGACCGGATTGAGCGACGTCGCCAAGGCGACCGTGGTCTAAGGCGTCAGCGCGATGACCGGAATCGGCCGCGTCGTCCGCTTCAACCCGGTCTTCGCGCCGACGGTGTGCAACAACAGGCTGGGCGGACCACCCGGTATGTGGTGCCCGATCCGGCCGTTGGTCCGCTTGTAGATCTTGTCGTGCAGCCCCAGTAACGGGACACCGATGTAGCGCTCCCACAGCGGCATGTTGCCATCACTCCTTGGTTGCGTCGATCTTGGCCAGCGCCTCGCGCAGGATGCGCCCGGTGGCCTCCCGTTCCGGATCGCGCCGCACCACCAGCCCCTTAACGAAGGACAGCTTGTCACCGGACTTTCGCGGCGCCACGTGCAGGTGGATGTGGAACACGCTCTGAAACGCGGCCTTGCCGTCGTTGATGGCGATGTTGTTGCCATCCGCCTCAAGCTCCGACGCCCGCGCTGCCTTGCCGATGCGCTGCCCGATCCGGACGAGGTCGGCGATGGTGTCCGCCGGGGTATCGGTCAGGTCGACGGTGTGCTTCTTCGGGATGACCAGGGTGTGCCCGCGAACGATCGGACGGATGTCGAGGATGGCCAGGTAGTCGTCGTCCTCGTAGATGCGGATGGCTGGGGCTTCGCCGGCGACGATGGCGCAGAAGACGCAGGACACCCTCGCTACGTTAGCCGGTGACGGCCGCCGACAGCTCGGCGAGCCGTTGCGTCTCCTGCTCGCTCAGCGCGATCTTCATCGCCCCGGCGGCCTCCTTGGCATGGTGCGGTTTCGACGCGCCGGGGATCGCGACGACGGTGTCGCCGTAGTAGGTGATCAGCCACGCGAGGGCGATCTGGCTGATCGACGCATCGTGAGTAGCCGCGATCTCGCGCATGCCGTCGATCAGGGGAGCGGTGCGGTCCAGTCGCTTGTCGTTGATGCCGGTCATCAGCCGTCGCGCCCGCGGCAACTCTGCCACCAGGCTGCGGTCGTCGTGGAACTTTCCGGTGAGCATCCCGCTGGCCAACGGCGAGTAGGCGATCAACGTGACGCCGAGCCGTCGTGCGGTGTCCAGCACGCCGTTGGTCTCGATCTTGCGGTGCAAGAGGTTGATCTGAACTTGATTGGTGGCCAACGGGATTCCGCGCGCGGCCAGGGTTTCGTGCGCGATCTCCATCTGCCTTGCCGAGAAATTGCTGACTCCGACGGATCGGATGTCGCAGGCTTCCACCAGCCGGGCCATCGCCTCGACCTCGGTGCGCACGGGCGAGAAACTGCCGTAGCCCGTGTGAATCTGGTGCAGATCGACGGTGAAGGGGTCGAGCGCCACTTCCCGGTCACCGATGGTGCGCTCGATGCTCTTCGCGGTGCGCAGCAGCGGGGCCCACTTGGTGGCGACGGTGGCATCGCCCGGTTTGATGCCGGCGTACTCGAGGCCGCTGCTCAGGCGGCGTTCTGACTTGCCGCGCCCGTACGCCTCGGCGGTGTCGAACCAGTTGATCCCGCCGTCGACGGCGGTCTTGACGATCACGTCGACCTGCGATTGGGGGAGCGGACGAAAGAAGGCCGAAATCAGTCCCGCCCCGGAGAACTGCATCGTGCCTAGGCCGATCGGTGAAACGTGAATTCCGGTGTGTCCAAGCTCCCGAGTGCTCATGAGACGAAGCATACATCGGGGCGAGACAATGATGTCTCGTCCTGAGACGCTAGCATTGGCGTGTGACGAATGCCGCCGGCACCACCGAACGGACTCGCGCGGTGATCCTCGAAGCCGCTGCGCGGGTGCTCGGCCGACGTCCCGACGCGGCGATGGCCGAGATCGCCGACGAGGCGGGCGTGGGCCGGGCCACGCTGTACCGGCACTTCCCGACGCGCGATTCGCTGTTGCAGGGCGCAGAAGAGGCCGGTATCGCCGAACTGACCGAGGGCATCGAGGCGGCGAACCTGGGCGGTCTCTCCGTCGAACGTGCAATCGCGAGGTTGACCAGCGTCTTCATGCGTACCGGCGCCAAGTACGCCGCCTTCATCACGCAGGACGAAGACCATCCGGACTCGGTCGACAAACAGCGTGTGATCCAGCCCGTGCGCGAAGTGATCGATCGCGGTGTGCGGGAAGGCGTGCTGCGCGCCGACCCGCCCACCGACGTGTTGTTCGAGATGTTCAGCGCCTTGCTCGAGCGCTCGCTGTGGCTCACGGTGGCGGGGACGATCACGCCCGAGGCGGCCACCGACGCCGTGGTGGACCTGTTCCTCGACGGTGCGCGAAAGGTAGGTCCCGCGCCCGTCGAGGCATAGATTGAGCGTGTGGCACCGGACGTCGACATCGAAGCGTTGGGCCTGCTAGACGGTCTCGACGGGCAGGCGCGCCAAGAGCGCGCCGACCTGATCGCGTGGCTGCTCGCCCGGGGGTTCGACCTCGACCACATTCGCGGGTCGGTCGCCGCTCCGCTGATGTTGGCGGCCAACCGGGTGCTCGGCGACGACGGGGACTACGTGTCTGCGCGCGAGGTCTGCGAGGAAGCCGGAATCGAGCTCGAACTGCTGCAGCGTCTGCACCGTTCCATGGGCCTGCCACGGATCGAGGATCCCGACGCGGCCGTGCTGCTGCGCGCAGACGCCGAGGCTGCGACGGGAGCGAAGTTCCTTCTCGACCTGGGCATCGCTCCCGACGACGCGGTTGCGGTCACGCGAGTGATGACGGAGAGCCTCGCGCATGCCGCCGCGATCATGCGAGAGTCAGCGCTGAAGACGCTGCTGCGGCCTGGCGTGACCGAGATCGAAATCGCCGAAGCGTCGGAAGATCTCGCGCGTAGGGCCGCCCCGATGCTCGGGCCGATGATGGAGGACTTCATTCGCCTGCAACTGCGGCAGTCGTTTGCGATCGAGGCAGTGAATGCCACCGAGCGGGCCGCGGGAGGACTGCCGGGTGCGCGCATGGTGACCGTGTGTTTCGCCGACCTCGCGGGCTTCACCACACTGGGTGAATCGCTACCGCCCGAAGAGCTGGAGCACGTCGCCAGCATGCTCGCCGAACTCGCCCACGAGGCGGCGATCAATCCCGTGCGGTTCGTCAAGTCGATCGGTGACGCCGTGATGCTCGTCTGCTTCGAGCCGGTGCCGCTCTTGCAGGCTGCGCTTGACCTGTCCGAGGCCGCGATCGCAAACGACTTGCCGCCGTTACGGATTGGACTCGCGACCGGGTGCGCGGTCAGCCGGGCTGGCGACTGGTTCGGTAGTCCGGTGAACCTGGCCAGCCGCGTGACAGGCGCGGCCCGTCCCGGGGCCGTCCTCGCCGCCGAGTCGACGCGCGATGCCGTCGGCGGCGCGCGGGGTCTGGACTGGACGCCGATCGGCGCCCGGCGCCTCAAGGGCGTCAGCGATGAGGCGAAGCTCTTCCGTGTCCGGCGGCTCGGCTGATGTCTCAGACGTTCTCGCTGGCCCATTCGGCCATCCGGCGGTCGCGCTCTTCGGCCGAGACGTCCTCGACGCGAGTCATCACCGTCCAGCGCTGACCGAACGGGTCGAGGATCGACGCGAAACGGTCGCCGGTGACGAAGGTCTGCGCAGGCTCGCGGATCGTCGCGCCTGCGTTTTCGGCCCGCGCGACGACATCGTCCACGTCGGGGCAGTACAGCGCAACGGAGTGAGTGACGAACTCGCCGCGCTCGGGTGCGGCCAGCTTGTAGGCCTCCTGCGGGTCGGATAGCTGCAGCCGGCCGCTACCGAAGTCCAGTTCGGCGTGCGCGACGATGCCGTTCGAGCCGCCCATCCGCTCGACGAGTTTGGCGCCGAACACCGAAACGTAGAAGTCGATCGCCTCGGCAGCGCCGTCGATGCACAGGAATGGGGTGAGGCTGGTGTAGCCCTCCGGAATTGGTTTGACGCTCATGTCTCCCGATCTTCGTAGGGTGGTGCGGTGGCAGCTTGGAAAAACGCGACAGAAGCCCCGATGCGCGGACTCGTCGGCCGCGCGAATACGACGGCGGCGTTCGACCTCGCTCGGTGGGCGCCATCGGATGCCACCGCGGAGTTCGTCGAACACTTCTGGTCGGTGAGCTGGGACCTGCGCGGGCAGGAGCCGGTCGACAGCGCGGTGATCACGTTTCCGTCGCTGCACCTCACCCACGAGTGGGGCAGTGATGGCCCGCGCCATGGGTTTTCGCTGCCGAACACGTTGGTGCACGGCGTGGTCGAGCGGGTGTTCCGCACCACCATCAGCGAGCGCGGCGCCGTGGTCGGGGCGCGATTCCGGCCAGGCGGGTTCACGGCTCGCTTCGACCGGGACGCCGCCCCGCTGACTGGGCGGGTGCAACCCGCCGACGACGAATTATTCGGTGCGTCAATACGTCTCGACGATGACGTCGAGTCGGCATCGAGCGGCCTCGACGACGCCATTGCCGCAGGTACCCAAGAGCGCGACCCGACCTATGCGGCGCTGACCGGGCTGGTCGACCGGATCCGCGACGACGACACGTTGCACCGCGTCGACCAGGTCATGACGCATTCGCCGTGGAGTTCGCGCACCACGCAGCGGGTGTTTCGTCGCTACGTCGGTGTTCCGGTGAAATGGGTCTTGTGCCGCTACCGGTTGCAGCATGCGGCGCTGGAGATCGAGACGGATCCGTCGGTCGACTTCGCCGACCTCGCGGTCCGACTGGGCTGGTACGACCAGGCACACTTCATCAACGACTTCCGTTCGATGCTCGGGTGCACGCCCGGCGAATACGCCGCCCGATACGGCTAGCAGAATGGCCTGAATGGACCCTCGTGATCTCGTCTACGCCGGTGCTGCCGAGCAGGCTCGCCTGCTCGCCGCGGGCACCGTCACCGCGCCGGCACTGCTGGACGTCTACCTGGACCGCATTGCTCGGCTGGACCCCGAATTGCGTTCCTACCGAGTCGTTCTCACCGACTCCGCCCGCCGGGAGGCGGCGGCGGCCCAGGACCGGCTGGACGCGGGGGAGCGGCTGCCGTTGCTCGGCGTGCCGATCGCGATCAAGGACGACGTCGACGTCGCCGGTGAGGTCACCACCTACGGGACCAGCGCACACGGGCCCGCCCGCACGCAGGATGCCGAGGTGGTGCGTCGGCTGCGTGAGGCCGGCGCCGTGATCGTCGGCAAGACCACGGTTCCCGAGATGATGATCTGGCCGTTTACCGAGACCTTGACGTTCGGGGCGACCCGCAACCCGTGGAACACGGAGTTCGCGCCGGGAGGCAGCAGCGGCGGCAGCGGAGCGGCCATGGCGGCCGGACTTGCCGCGCTGGCGTTGGGTTCCGACGGCATGGGCTCGATCCGCATCCCGTCGACGTGGGGCGGGCTGTTCGGCATGAAGCCACAACGCGATCGGGTGCCGCTGGCGCCGCACGACGGGGCGTGGTGCGGGCTGAGCGTCAACGGCCCGCTCGCACGGACCGTCGAGGACGCCGCACTGTTCCTCGACGTGACGGCCACCGATGCGCCCGACGGCGGCTTCGTCGCCGCGGCGGCGCGCGCACCGGGCCGGCTGCGGATCGCCTTGAGCACCAAGGTGCCGCCTCCGCTGGCCGCGCGGATCGGCAAGGCACAACGGGCCGCCGTCGCCGAGGCGGGCGCACTCCTGCGCGAGCTTGGCCACGACGTCGTCGAACGCGATCCCGACTATCCGCCAAGCGCGGTGTACGGCCAGGCGCTGCCGCGCTACTTCCGCGGCGTCCACGACGACGTCGCAGCGCTGCCGCGGCCCCAACGCCTCGACCGTCGCACCCGCACCTTCGCCAGGATCGGCGGGTTGGTGTCGGACCGGAGGGTGTCCGCGATGAGCACGGCCGAGGCTGAGGTCACCGCCCGCGTCACCGCAATCTTCGACGACGTCGACGTGCTGATCACGCCGGGCACGGCAGTCGGGCCGCCGCGCGTCGGCGCCTATCAGCGCCGCGGTGCCATCTCGACGCTGGCGCTGGTGGCGTCGCGCGTGCCGTTCCAGGCGATCTTCAACGTGACGGGTCAGCCGGCCGCGGTCGTGCCGTGGGGACTGGACGGCAACGGGATTCCGACGTCGATCCAGATCGTCGGCAGGCCGTTCGACGAGGCGACGCTGCTATCGCTCGGCACGCAGATCGAGTCCGCAAGGCCGTGGGCGCACCGTCGTCCGCCGGTCGACTAGCGAGCTCCCAGAGAGCGCTGAATGTCGGGCTTCATTGCCTGCAACTGCGCTCCCCAGTACGCCCACGTATGCGTGCCGGTGGGCGGGAAGTTGAACGTCGCGTTCTTGCCACCCGCGGCCACGTAGGCGTTCTGGAAGGTCAGGTTGGACTTCAGCGTGAAGTTCTCGAGGAACTGCTGGGGAATGCCACTGGCCGCGCCCTCCAAATCGCCGGGTGTTCCGCTGCCGCAGTAGATCCACAGGCGGGTGCCGTTGGCGACGAGCGGGGCGACGTTGACCGTGGGGTCATTGCGCGTCCATGCCGGATCGCCGGGTGGACCCCACATCGCGCCGGGATTGAACCCGCCGGAGTCGTTCATCGCGAGACCGACGAGCGGCGGCCAGAACGGATCGGACAGGTTGAGGAAGCCCGACAACGAACCGGCGTACCTGAACCGGTTCGGGTGGTACATCGCGTACACGAGTGCGGTCGATCCACTCATCGACAGACCGACGGCGGCGTTGCCGCTCTCCGAGATGCCCTTGTTCTTCGCCAGCCACGCGGGCAACTCGCTGGTCAGGAACGTTTCCCACCTGTAGGTCTGGGTGGTGCCGTTGCCTACCGCCGGCTCGTACCAGTCGGTGTAGAAGCTGGACATGCCGCCGACGGGCATGACCAGGGATAGGCCGGACTCGTAGAACCACTCGAACGCCGCGGTGTTGATGTCCCACCCGTTGAAGTCGTCCTGGGCCCGCAGTCCGTCCAGAAGATAGACGGCGTGGGAGCCGCCGCCCTGAAACTCGATGCGGACATTGCGGCCCATCGCCGCCGACGGTACCTCCAGATATTCGATGGGCAGCCCTGGCCGGGAGAAGGCGTTGGCCGTACCCGCGCTCGCGATGCCCGTCAGGCCGGCGATGACGACGAACGCCATGCCGATGCCCAGCAATTTGTTGACGATGTTGCGCCTCATCGCTCGGGATTACCCCTAATGAGGGGACCACCAAACCCGCCGACGGCGCTACCGCTAGCCGACCTCGCGCCACCGCACGAGCTTGTCCGCGAAGGTCATGGGCAGCGCCCCGCTGCTCGATGGCAACCGGACGGCGGAAAGCGCGGTGTCGACGTGGCGCTCGAACAAGTCGAACGCCGTCAGTCCGTTGACGAACACCCGCTCGATCGTCGGGTAGTCGGTGAGCAGCGGCCCGAAGTCGTTCACCACCAATGACTTCCGGTCGATCTTGGCATCCATGCTGCCTGCCCGACGGCAGCTATGCACGACGTCCCACAAGGCGACGCCGTGCTGCGTCACCGCTGAGATCCGCCGTTCGTAGGGCAGGTCGGGGTCGAAGCCGAACACGGCTCCGAGCAGCGGCCAGAACTGGTTGCGTCTGTTGGCGTAGTACTCACCGGACTGCAGCGACCGCTCACTCGGGAACGAGCCGAGGATCAGCACCCGCGCACCGTCGCCCACCACGGGTGTCAGCCCCTCGCGCAGCGGTTCGGTCATCACCTCAAATGATGCACCCATCAACTCAAATGATGAACAGAGGCCAATCCGTACACCGGCGTGGGGATGCCTTCGTAGCGCGCCTTGAGCTGCAGCGCCAGATAGAGCGAATAGTGCCGCGACTGGTGCAGGTTGCCGCCGTGGAACCACAGGTTGTCCTGCCGGGTCGGCTTCCACATGTTGCGCTGCTCGCCCTCCCAGGGTCCGGGGTCCTTCAGCGTGTCGGAGCCGAGTCCCCACACCTTGCCGACCTTGTCGGCGACGTCCTGTCCGATCAGGTCGGCAGCCCAGCCGTTCATCGAGCCGTATCCCGTCGCGTAGACCACGACGTCGGCGGGCAGGACCGTCCCGTCGGCGAGCACCACCGAATCCTCGGTCAGGTGGTCGACCTGTCCGTGGGCCAGCTTGATGCTGCCGTCGGCGATCAGGTCGGAGGCGCCGACGTCGATGTAGTAGCCCGACCCGCGGCGCAGGTACTTCATGAACAGACCGGAGTTGTCCTCGCCCCAGTCCAGGTCGAACCCCGCGGCGGCCAGGGAGGCGTAGAAGTCCTTGTCCCGCTCGCGGATTGCGTCGTAGATCGGGATCTGGAACTCGTGCATGATTCGGTACGGCAAGGAGGCGAACGTCAGGTCGGCCTTCTCGGTGGTCATCCCCGAGTTCACCGCCCGCTCCGAATACAGGTCCCCGAGACCGAGATCCATCAACGAGTCCGACTTGACGATGTGCGTCGAGGACCGCTGCACCATCGTCACGTCGACGCCGTTCTCGACGAGCGCCTTGCAGATGTCATGCGCCGAGTTGTTGGAGCCGACCACGACGGCGCTCTTGCCGACGTAGCCGTCCGGTCCGGGATGGTGACTGGAGTGGTGCTGATCGCCTGCGAACACGTCCTGGCCGGGAAACGTTGGCACGCTTGGCTTGCCGGACATCCCGGTGGCAAGCACCAGCTGCGTCGGTTGCAGCGTCAGGCGCTCGCCGTCGCGGTCCACCTCCACGGTCCACAGCTGCTCGGCCTCGTCGAAGGTCGCCGAAAGGCACGTCGTCTTCGACCAGTACGGCACCTCCATCACGCGCGTGTAGAACTCGAGCCAGTCGCCGATCTTGTCCTTCGGCGCGAACACCGGCCAGTTCTGCGGGAACGGCAGGTATGGCAGGTGGTCGTACCAGACCGGGTCGTGCAGGCACAGCGACTTGTACCGCTTGCGCCACTGGTCACCCGGTCGTTCGTGGCGGTCGACGACGATGGCAGGCACGCCGAGCTGACGCAGCCGGGCCCCGAGTGCGATGCCGCCCTGCCCGCCGCCGACGACGACGGTGTACGGCTGTGTGGTGTAGCCGAGCGCGGCTTCTTCGTCGCGACGCTTCTCGGACCACGACCGCGTGTCGGGATCACTGCCGTGCACCGCGCCCATCACCCGTGACGTGCCCTTGGGCTCCTCGTGGTCCTTCAGCTCCTGAAGCGCGGTCAGCAGCGTCCATGCCGTGTCCGTTCCTGCGTCACTCCTGAGCCTTAGATGACCGACACCCCGCCCCACGGCCGTCTCGAATTCGATCCACGCGGAGACGACGCCGCCCCCGTCGTCGGTCGGCGTCTCGCGGGTCCTGAATCCGCCTGCGTCGGTGGCGGCCGCCCGCTCGGTGAGCATGTCGGCGATGCCCTCGCGGCCCTCCATGGTCTTGATGTTCCAGGTGAAGGAGATCAGGTCGCGCCAGAACGAGTCCACGGCGAACTTGGCGACGGCGCGCTCGACGTCGCGGGTGGCCAGTGCCGATTCGAAGTCGGCGAGCCATGCGTCGACGCGGGCCTGGGGCGTGAGCCCGGCAGTCGCCGGTTTTTCCATCGTGTCGGTCATGTGAGTCAGGACACACCGTCGCCGGGGGCGGTGGCAAGAGTTGCATCGGGTTGCAACTCTGGACCCGAGCGGGCACGTGCAACGTGCTGCAACTCTTTCGGCCCGTGACACCGGTCACATAGACATGCCGAATGAAAGCAGCTGTCTACTACGGACCGAACAAGCTCGAAGTCGCCGACGTCCCAGAACCCCAACCGACCGCGGGCACGGTCAAGGTGAAGGTCGGGTTCAACGGCATCTGCGGCACCGACCTGCACGAGTACTACGCCGGGCCCATCTTCATCCCCACCGAGCCGCATGCCCTGACCGGTCAGCAGATGCCGTTGACGATGGGCCACGAATTCTCCGGCGTCATCACCGACGTCGGCGCAGGGGTGACCGACTACGCCGAGGGCGACCGGGTGGCGATCATGCCGCTCTACCGCTGTGGGCATTGCCCTGCGTGCAAGGCGGGCAATTACAACATCTGCGCGCAGATCGGCTTCCACGGGCTGATGTCGGACGGCGGGATGGCCGAGTACACGGTGGTCCCGACCGACATGCTGCACCGCCTGCCCGAGAACGTGTCGCTGGAACTCGGCGCGCTGGTTGAGCCGATGTCGGTGGCGTATCACGCGGCCACCCTCGGCGACCCCAACCGGGAGGGGACCGCGATGGTGTTCGGTGCTGGTCCCATCGGCATCGGCCTGTGGTTCGCGTTGCGCGGCAAGGGGATCGACGATGTCTTCGTGGTGGAGCCATCAGCGACCCGGCGGGCGGCCATCGAGACGCTCGGTGCCAGCACGCTCGATCCCACGAGCGTCGACGTGCCCGCGTTCATCGCCGACCACACCGACGGCCGAGGTGCTGACGCTGTGTACGACGCAGCGGGCGTGGCACCTGCCGTCGAGACGGCGTTGGCGTGCGTCGGTGCGCGCCGGACCATGGTCAGCGTGGCCATCTACGAAAAGCCCTTGACCACACCGCTGTTGAACCTGGTGATGAACGAGTCCCGCATCCAAGGTTCGCTCTGCTACACCGCTCCCGACTTTGCCGCGGTCATCGACCTCATGGCTCGGGGCATGTACGACACCACCGGTTGGGTGACGTCGATCGCGATCGACGACGTCATCGACGAAGGCTTCGAGGCGCTGCACGCGGGCACCAAGATGAAGGTCCTGGTGAATCCCAAATGACTAGATCCATTGCAGCCCCATTGCTCGATGGGGTCGCGCTCGTCACGGGTGCGGGCCGCGGAATCGGACGAGGCATCGCACTCGAACTGGCACGCCTCGGCGCCGACGTCGCGCTCGTCGACGTCGCCGCCGACGGGATCAACAACGTCGCCGACGAGGTCGCCGAAATCGGGTCGAAGGCAACCACGTTCGTTGCCGACGTGTCCGATCGGAACCAGGTGTTCGCGGCCGTCGACCACGCGGCGACCGCGCTCGGCGGCTTCGACGTGATGGTGAACAACGCCGGAGTCGCACTGGTGGGCCCGATCAGCGAGGTCACTCCACAGGAGCTGGCCCGGCTGTGGGCGATCAACGTCGACGGCGTGTTGTGGGGCATCCAGGCTGCGGTGGCGAAGTTCAAGGAATTGGGGAACAAAGAAAAAGGAAAGATCAGCCGAGTTATCAACGCGTCGTCCATCGCGGGGCACGAGGGGTTCGCGATGCTCGGGCCCTACAGTGCCACCAAGTTCGCGGTGCGCGCGCTGACGCAGGCGGCGGCCAAGGAGCACGCGGCCGACGGGATCACCGTCAACGCCTACTGCCCAGGCGTCGTCGGCACCGACATGTGGGTCGAGATCGACAAGCGGTTCGCCGAGCTCACCGGCGCGGCGGAAGGTGAGACGTTCGAGAAGTTCGCCGCCACCATCGCGCTCGGTCGCGCCGAGACGCCGGATGACGTGGCCGGCTTCGTGGCCTATCTGGCAGGACCCGGTGCCGATTACATGACCGGCCAGGCGGGGCTGATCGACGGCGGCATGGTGTACCGGTGACGCCGATGGTCGCCCCCGCGTGACACCGGCTGTGACGCAGCGCACAATCGAGGTGATGCCAAGTCGAGCCGAGAGGCCAGAACCCGCGGTTGCGGTCGGCGACGACCCGCGCAGCTACGCCATGCTGCTCTCCGAGGTCTACGACGCGACGATGGCGGGCAACCGCGGGCCTGCACGCCCGCGTGACGTCATCGCCGATTCCTGGAACCGGTTGCTCGGCAAGGGCATCGATCCCGAGCGGCACTGCCCGCCGGATGTCGACGCCGGTGGGCTGGACGCGTTGCGGCAGGCCTCTGGGCTGTTCTCCGTACTCGACGACGTGTCCCGCGGCCTGGAATCCGTGATCGAGGGTGGCGACAACATCCTGGTCGTGGCGGACGCACGCGGCCGCGTGCTGTGGCGGCACGGCTCAACGCGGGTGCTGGGCCACGCGGACCGGCTCGGCTTCGTCGAGGGTGCCACCTGGAGCGAGAACGCCGTCGGTACCAACGCCATCGGGACCGCCCTTGCCTCGCACCGCGCCGTCCAGGTGTTCTCGGCCGAACACTTCCTGCGCAGTCATCATCCGTGGACGTGCGCGGGGGCCCCGATCAGGGACCCCCGCACCGGGCAGGTGGTCGGCATCGTCGACGTGTCGGGGCCTGCCACCACGGTGCACCCCACCACGATCGCACTGGTCGACCTGGTTGCCCGGCTGGCCGAGTCGCAGTTGCGCGAGGCCCACGACCGCACGCTCAACCGACTGCGCACCGTGGCCGCGCCCATCCTCGCCAGGGTCGGCAGGGCCGCGCTGGCGGTGGATCCGGATGGCTGGGTCGCCGCAGTCGACTCGCTGCCACCGCACAACCGGATCATGTTGCCCGACAACGGAGTACCCGGACGAACCTGGATACCGTCGCTCGGTGCCTGCGACGTCGAATCGCTGCCGGGGGGATGGCTGGTCCGCCTGGTCGACGAGATCGGGGACGGGCCGGGAGCGTCCAGGATCACCCTGGATCTGCGCGACGGCGCGGCACCGGGACTCGACGTGGTTGGACAGATCGGCCGATGGCGGCGCGACATCTCGCCGCGCCATGCCGAGATCCTGCTCGTATTGGCGACCCACCGGCAGGGCCGGTCGGCGCAGGAGTTGGCCGACGACCTCTATGGGGACCGCTCGCGTGTGGTCACCGTTCGCGCCGAGATGTCGCGGCTGCGCAAGCAGTTCGTCGGGCTGGTGATTGGCAGGCCGTACCGGTTTCCGGAGGCCGCCGTCGTCGACGTCCGGCATCCCGAGGACATGACCACGTTGCTGGCATCGTCGACGGCCCCGGCGATCCTGGCGGCACGCGGTATACGTTGACCCTGTGTCCGAATCCGTCGACATCGCAGCGTCCGGACTGCTCAATGGGCTGGAGGGCAAGGCGCGTGCCGAACGCGCCGAGCTGATCGAGTGGCTGCTCGCAGGCGGTTTCACCACCGAGCAGATCCGCGATTCGTTCGCGCCGATGCTGCTGGCGACACGTCGGGCACTCGGTGACGACGGGACCTTGGTGTCCGCTCGCGAGATCAGCGAGCACAACGGCATCGACCTCGAGCTGCTGCAGCGGCTGCAGCGCGCCGTCGGCCTGCCGCGCGTGGAGGATCCCGATGCGGCCGTTCTCACGCGGGTGGACGGGGACGCGTTCGCCTACGTGAAGACGTTCCGCGAGTTGGGGTTCGCCCCCGATCAGATCGTGCAAGTCGTCCAGGTGCTCGCCGAAGGTCTGACCCGTGCTGCCGACGTGATGCGGTCCGCCGCTTTGGGGGCGACGTTCGAGCCCGGTGCCACCGAACTCGACACCGCGAAGGCATCCGAGGCGCTCATCGGGGTCGTGGCGCCGATGCTCGGTCCTCTGATCGAGGGCATGCTGCGCCTGCAGCTGTTGCACGCGGTGGAGACCGAGGCGGTCAGCACCACCGAGCGTGCCGAAGGACGGCACCTGCCTGGGGCGCGTCTGGTAACGATCGCGTTCGCCGATCTGGTCGGGTTCACCCGCCTCGGGGAGGTCGTTCAGCCCGAGGTCCTCGAGAAGCTGGCACACCGCCTGGTGAACATGGCCCGCGAGGTCGCGGTGCCGCCGGTCCGGTACATCAAGAGCATCGGCGACGAGGTGATGCTGGTCAGTCCCGATCCGGTGGCGATGCTGGATGCGGTGCTCGACCTGGTCGATGCCACCGAGGTGGATGACGACTTTCCCCGTGTTCGGGTGGGATTGGCCACCGGGATGGCGGTGAGTCGGGCAGCCGACTGGTTCGGAAGTCCGGTCAACCTCGCGAGCCGGGTGACGGGGACCGCGCGGCCAGGGACGATACTGGTGTCGGAGGCAACCCGAGAGGCGATAGGCGACGACGACCGTTTCGCGTGGTCGTTCGCCGGTGCGCGGCGGCTGAAGGGCATCACGGACGACGTGAAGCTGTTCCGGGCCAGGCGGGCTCCAGAGGGCTGAGGTCGGCTCGCCATCGACAACGACGATCGGAGTGTGCATGGCACAGGGGCGCAGTACGAACAGGCAGGCGGATTTCCTTGCTGCTCGGACCTTTACGCGAGCCGAAGTGTTCACCGATCCGGGACCCGTGCCCAGCATGCCGGGCGTGCAAGGCTGGTGGTTCCGCACTGTGCCTGGAGCCATCGACGCATCGGGATGCGAACAGCGGGACGGCCTGACGCTGCTCTACGTCGGGATCAGCCCGACCGCGCCGCCCAAGAACGGAAAGCCACCAAGCACCCAGGATCTGCGCAAGCGCATCCGGTATCACTTCGGCGGTGGCAAGGCCGACGCGGAGGGCTCGACTCTGCGCAAGACGCTCGGCGTGCTGCTCGGCGACGAGCTCGGCTTCAAGCTGCGCAGGATCGGCACGGGGGACCGGCGCACGTTCGCAGGGGGTGAGGCCGTTCTCAACCAGTGGATGGCCGACAACGCGCTCGTCTCTTGGTTGGTGCACCCCGAGCCGTGGCATCTCGAGGAGAAGCTGATCGCCGCCTTCGACCTTCCGCTCAACGGCCAGGCGAGCAACAAGGACAACGCGTTCTACCCCGAACTGACCAGGCTCCGACGCGAGGCCATGGTGAGCGCGAACAAGCTCCGCGTGCTCAAGGAGTGGTGACGGTCCTCAGCGTGACGGCGTGAACCTGCGCAGCCGCAGGCTGTTGGTCACCACGAACACCGAGCTGAAAGCCATTGCGGCGCCGGCGATCATCGGGTCGAGCAGGCCGAGTGCGGCCAGCGGGATGGCGGCCACGTTGTAGGCGAAGGCCCAAAACAGGTTGCCCTTGATGGTGCGCAACGTCGCGCGCGACAGGCGGATGGCGTCCGGCACGGCGCGCAGATCGCCGCTGACGAGCGTCAGATCCGATGCCTCGATCGCGACGTCGGTTCCGGTTCCCATCGCGAGTCCGAGATCGGCCTGGGCCAGTGCCGCGGCGTCGTTGACGCCGTCGCCGACCATCGCGACCACCTTGCCCTCGTCCTGCAAACGCTTGACGTGATCGACCTTGTCGGCGGGCAGCACCTCGGCGATGACGTCGTCGATGCCCACCTGATCGGCCACCGTCCTTGCGGCCCGCTCGTTGTCGCCGGTCAGCAGAACGGGGGTCAGGCCGAGACTGCGCAGGCTCGAGATCGCCTCGGCCGCACTGTCCTTCACGGTGTCCGCGACCACGATCACCGCACCGATCCGGTCGTCCACCGCGATCCACATCGGGGTGCGACCCGCCGCTTCTGCGTCGTCGGCGACCGTGCGCAGATCCGCCGGCGCGACGAGGCCCCGCTCGGTGAGCCAGGACAGCCGGCCTGCCGCCACCGCGTGGCCGTCCACCACGCCGGTCACGCCCCTTCCGCCGTGGTTGGCGAAGTCGACGACGGTCGGCAGAGGTCCAGCTTCGGCGGCGTGGGCCGCGACCGCCCGCGCGATCGGATGCTCGGAGCCGCTCTCCAATGCGCCTGCCAACCGCAAGGTTTCGTCGTCGGTGGGATGCACGGCGACGGGATGTACGGCGATGACGGCCATCCGGCCGGTCGTCACGGTGCCGGTCTTGTCCAGTACGACGGTGTCGACGCGTCGGGTCGACTCGAGCACCTGTGGGCCCTTGATCAGAATCCCGAGCTGCGCCCCGCGTCCGGTGCCGACCAGCAGCGCGGTCGGCGTCGCGAGTCCCAGTGCGCACGGGCACGCGATGATCAGCACCGCGACGGCAGCGGTGAACGCCGCGTTCGGTGAGCCGCCCGCGACCAGCCAGCCGACGAGCGTCAGCAGCGCCAACCCGATCACGATCGGGACGAAGATCGCCGAAACGCGATCGGCGAGCCGGGCCACCTCGGCCTTGCCGCTCTGCGCCTCTGCGACGAGCCGGGCCATCTGGGCCAGCTGCGTGTCGGAGCCAACCCGGGTGGCCCGAACGTGCAGCAGCCCTCCGACGTTCACGCATGCCCCGACGACGTCATCGCCTGGCCCGACCTCGACGGGCACCGACTCGCCGGTCAGCATCGAGACGTCGATCGCCGACGCGCCGCTGGTCACCACCCCGTCGGTCGCGACCTTCTCGCCGGGCCTTACCACGAAGACGTCGCCGACCGCGAGTTCGCTTACCGGAATTCGGTTTTCGGATCCGTCGCGCAGCACCGCGACGTCCTTGGCGCCCATGTCCAACAGTGCGCGAAGTGCGGCGCCGGACTGTTTCTTGGCGCGTGCCTCGAAGAAGCGTCCGGCCAGGATGAAGGTGGTGACGATCGCAGCGACTTCGAAGTAGAGGTGTCCTGACGGGTCACCGAACACCGTCCACGTCGACCACGCGTAGGCGGCGAGCACGCCGACCGAGATCAACGTGTCCATGGTCGCCGCGCCGTGCCGCAGGTTCGCCACCGCCGCGCGGTGGAACGGCCACGCACCCCAGAGCACCACGGGCGTGGTCAGAGCGAAGACCAGCCACTGCCAGCCCGCGAAGTGCAGCGCGGACACCATCGACAGCACCAGCACCGGTGCGCTCAGCGCGGCGGACACCAGCAGCCGGGGCAGCCAGGACTGCTCGGGGAGCTGAGCGGCGGCAGGCAGCGTCGCGGTGTAGCCGGTGGCCTCGACGGCGGCGACTAACTCGTCGCGGGAGACGTCGCCACCGAAGTCGATCGTGGCCTGCTCGGTGGCGAAGTTGACGGTTGCGTGGACACCGTCGATCTTGTTGAGCCGCTTCTCGATTCGCGCAGCACACGAGGCACAGGTCATCCCGCCGACGGCGAGCGTGAGGTTGCTCATGCGCGCCTACGCCGCGAACGTGACGTCGTACCCGGCGTCCTCGATCGCGGCCGCCACCTGCACCGCGTCGGGCGTGCCGCCGACGCGGACCGTGCCGGCGCCCAGGTCGACGTCAACTCCGGCGACGCCGGGCAGCGCAGACACGGCAGACGTGATGGCTGACACGCAGTGCCCGCAGCTCATACCGCGCACTTCCAAGACCATGCTCATGCCTCCACTATATACCCATAGGGGGTATAGGTAGTGGGCTCCCCTACGCGGTCGGGATCTGGATGCCCTCCGAGGGTTGGACGATGACGAACCCCTGCCCGTGGAACGAGACCTGGAGCGCTTCGCCCGAGCCCCTTCCGATCAAGGCTCCTGCCTTGAAACTGGTCTTGAGCTGCGTCTGCAGGCTCGCTGACCACGCCACCACCGCATTGGTGTCCGCGAACGTCGGCGCCTCCGCCGCGTTGAGCACCACCGGCGGACCGTCCGTCGTCAACGCCACCCAGCCGCTGCCGCGCAACGTCGTGTTGAACAAGCCACCGGTCGCGATGCTGCCGCCCTTCACCCGCTCGATGTTCCAGTCGAGGCTTGCCGAGAAGGCGAGCACGTTCTTGCCGCTGATCGACAGGCCGCTGTTGTTCAGATTCAGCACGTGCACGTCGTGGGCCAACTCGGCGAGGAAGACGTCGCCCTGACCCTGGCACCTCATCAACGGCAGACCCTCGCCGGTCAGCGCCTTCTTGAGGAACTTCCCTGCGCCGCCGCCCTCGTAGGCGAATTCGACGTTGCCCTGATAGGCGACCATCGCGCCCTGCCGGGCCATGAACGGTTCACCGAGTCGGACCCGGAGCATCTTGGAGTTCTGGTTCGCGATCGGCTTGGCTTCCTTCTCGCTGAAGCGCCCGTCGACAAGATCACCGGTGATACCTGCGAAACCGTCACCGCCCCCAGGCGCAGCGGCCTGAGGCGCTGCTTGCTGCCCGGCGTGAGGCGCCTCGTGCGCACCGGCCTGGCCGCCACCCTGTGGAGCGCCGCCGCCCATCGGCGCCGTGCCGGTTCGGCCCTGATGGCTGACCTGATCGGTCCAGTTCCTGCCGTCCCACCAGCGGTATTCGAAGCGGCCGTCGGGGTCGGGTTGCCAGCTGCCAGGTTCAGTCACCTTTTGCTCCTCGGGTTGATGGCCGTGTCGAATTGATGGGACGTCGAACTCGTCGCTTTGGACCCTATGGCAATCGCGACGGCAAGTGGGACGGCATCAGGGGCCCGGAGACCTTTCGTCGACCTGGAAACGCCTGGGCAACGCCTCGAAGTGGCATCCTGAGCAGATGGCTAAGGAAATCGACCCGGTGCGGGCGCGAAGCGCCGTCGCGGTCATCAAGCAGCACCCGGGCATGGTGCTGTTCCTCACCACGCCGGCATTGTTGGTCGTCGGCGTCGTGTGGCTCCTCACCGGCAGTGCCGCGTGGGCGGGGCTGCTCCTCGTCGCACTGGTGCTGGGTGGCGGCGCCGCGCTGTACGGGGCACTGAAGCGCCGCTAGAACCCGATTGACGTCGGCGTTCGCTCTTGGAGAAGTGCGTACTCTTTCCTCTGTAACGGTGTAATTATGTAATCATGAGACAACACCATCACACCCACGGCCGCCGGCCAGGACGTTCCGGCGGCTGGCAACAGTCAGAGCAGCCCGAAGCGGGCGACGCGGCACAGTGGATCGCAGGCAGGCTCCCGGACGGCTGGTTCGCAGGCGATCCCACCGTGGTCGTCGACCGCGAGGAGATCACCGTCATCGGCCGCCTTCCCGACCAGGTCGGCGAGGAAAGCGAGGCCCACGCCTCCGGGCGCGCCGCCCGGTTCCGCGAGGAGACCCGGTCGGAGCGGATGCGCATCGCCGACGAAACCGAGAGCCGCTACGCGCGCAAGGTGGCCTGGGGCATAGAAATTGGAGTGATAGGGACCGAAAACTATGAACGGATTCTGTTCACCCACATCGCCGTGCCGGTGATGACCCGGCTCAAGCAACCGGAGCGCCAGGTCCTCGACACGCTGGTCGACGCCGGCGTCGCGCGGTCGCGATCCGATGCGCTGGCGTGGTCGGTGCGGCTGGTTGGCGAGCACGCCGACGAGTGGCTTGGCAAGTTGCGGGAGGCCATGTCGACGGTCGATGACCTGCGCGCCGAGGGCCCCGACCTCTAAGCGGATCGACAGATCAAGGGTATTCCCCGATTCCTGACCACCCGTTTGCTCGGTACTTTTTCCCCGTCGAACATTTCGGGCGCGGTGCCGAGGGGACAACGTCGGCCGGAATCAGACAAGCGCAGGGCCTGGGTGCGGGCGCGGTGCCGCCGAATCGGGGGATAACGGCGGCGGGGGAACCGACGCGCCCGTACCCAACGGCCCTGCGCACCCGCGGCCGACCGGGGGGGATCGGCCGCGAGGTGTTCGGATCTGCCTCACACCTGCGTCATGGCCCAGTACTCGCCACGCCGAGCAAGCAGCTCGGCGTGGCTGCCGCGTTCCACGATGCGTCCCGCCTCCATCACCAGGATCATGTCGGCGTCACGAATCGTCGACAGCCGGTGCGCGATGATGAAACTGGTTCTGTCGCGGCGTAACTCGGCCGTGGCCTGCTGAATCAACAGCTCGGTGCGAGTGTCCACCGAGCTGGTCGCCTCGTCGAGGATGAGCAGCCGCGGACGGGCCAGGATCGCCCTTGCGATGGTGATCAACTGCTTCTCACCGGCGCTGATGTTGCCGCCGTCGTCGCTGACCACGGTGTCGTACCCCTTCGGCAACGTATGTACGAACCGGTCGACGTGCGCCGCCTTGGCGGCCTCGATCACCTCCGGCCTGGTGGCGCCGGGACTGCCGTAGGCGATGTTGTCGTAGATGGTGCCCGCGAACAGCCACGTGTCCTGCAACACCATTCCGATCCTGGACCGCAGGTCGTGGCGCCGCAGCGCCGAGATGTCGACGCCGTCGATCAGGATGCGGCCCGAATCCACCTCGTAGAACCGCATCAGCAGGTTGACCAGCGTGGTCTTGCCGGCACCTGTCGGACCGACGATCGCGACGGTGCTGCCCGGTTCGGCCACCAGCGACAAGTCCTCGATGACGGGTGTACCGGGCCGGTAGGCGAAGTGGATGTGATCGAACTCCACCCGGCCAAGGCCGCGCGGGTCCACCGGCACCGGCGAGGTCGGGTCGGGCGGTTGCTCGTCGGCGTCAAGCAGGTCGAATACCCGTTCGGCGCTCGCGATCCCGGACTGCAGCGTGTTGTACATCGCCGCCACCTGGGTCAGCGGCTGGTTGAACTGGCGCACGTACTGGATGAACGCCTGGATGCTGCCCAGCGTGATCTGCCCGGTCGCCACCTGAATGCCGCCGACTACGGCGACGGCGACATAACTGAGGTTGCCGATGAACGTCGTGGCAGGCGAAACCAGGCCGGAGAGGAACTGTGCCTTGAAGCTGGCCTCATACACGTCTCCGTTGAGCGTGCTGAACTTGTTCTCGGCGATCTCGCGGTGGCCGAACGTCTTGACCACGGTGAACCCGCTGTAGGTCTCCTCGATGTGGGCGTTGAGCCTGCCGGTATTGCGCCACTGCGCGACGAACTGCTTCTGTGATCGCCGCGCGATCGACCGGGTCGCCAGCAACGACAGCGGCACCGTGAGCACGGTGATCAGGGTCAGCAGCGGCGAGATGGTCAGCATCATCACCAGTACCGCGACGACCGTCAGCACCGAGGTCAGCAGCTGGGCGATGGTCAACGACAGCGACGACTGGATGTTGTCGACGTCGTTGGTGACGCGGCTGAGCACCTCGCCGCGCTGCCGGGAGTCGAAGTAGGACAAAGGCATCCGGTGGATCTTGTCCTCGACGTCGGCACGCAGCCGCACCATGGTGCGCTGAACCACGACGTTGAGCAGTCGGGCCTGAATCCAAACCAGCAGCGCGCCAATCAGATACAGCCCGAGTGCCAGCAGAAGGGTGCGGCCGACCGCGTCGAAGTCGACGCCGCGGCCTGGCACGACGTTCATTCCGGACAGCAGGTCGGCGAACGTGTTGTCGCCACGGGCCCTTGCCGCCTCGATCGCCTGCTCCTTGGTGAGCCCCGCGGGTAACGCGCGGCCGATCACGCCGTTGAACAGCAGGTCGGTGGCGTGCCCGAGGATGCGGGGGCCGATCACGCCGAACGCGATGCCCGCGACGCCGAGGAGCAGCACCGTCGCCGTCATCGTGCGTTGCGGGGTAAGGCGTTTCACCAACCGGACCGCCGAACCCTTGAAGTCACGGGACCGCATCGTCGGCGCCTGCACGGCCCCGCGGATCGGCCGCCCCATGGGCGCGGTCATTCCGCGCCCACCGATTGCGAGTCCGCGAACTCGGCGTAGATCGGGCAATCCACCAGCAGCGATGCGTGCGTGCCGGTGCCCACCACCGCACCGTCGTCGATGACCACGACCTGGTCGGCTTCGGCGACGGTCGAGATGCGCTGAGAGACGATGAGGACCGTCGCGTCCGCGGACACCTCGCGCAGCGCCGCCCGCACGCGGGCGTCGGTGTGCACGTCCAATGCAGAGAAGGCGTCGTCGAACAGGTAGACGGCCGGGCGGCGGATCACGGCGCGGGCGATGGCCAGCCGTTGGCGCTGGCCGCCGGAGAAGTTGATGCCGCCCTGGGCGACCGGCATGTCAAGGCCTTCGGGATGTGCCGAGACGAAGCCGTCGGCCGCGGCCACCCGCAGCGCCTCCCACATCTCGTCGTCGGTCGCGTCGGCCTTCCCGTAGCGCAGGTTCTCCGCAACGGTCCCGGAGAACAGGTAGCCGCGCTGCGGGACCAAGCCGATCGCAGACCACAGCTGGTCGGTGTCGTAGTCGCGCACGTCGATGCCGTCGACGATCACCGCGCCGCCCGTCAGGTCGTACAACCGGCAGATCAGCGACACCAGGGTCGACTTGCCGGAGCCGGTGGAACCGACCACCGCGGTCGTGGAGCCGGGCCGTGCGGTGAACGAAACATCCTGTAGCACTGGGCGGTCCGCGCCAGGGTAGCGGAACGTCGCCGCCTCTATCCTGATCTCGCCGGATACCTTCTCGGGCCGGAGGGGATGCTCTGGACTGGTGATCGCGGGGACGGTGGACAGCACCTCGGTGATGCGTTCGGCGCATACCGCCGCGCGCGGCAGCAGCACCAGGATGATGGTCACCAGCAGCACGGCCATCAGGATCTGCATGAAGTAGGACAGGAACGCGATGAGCGAACCCACCTGCATCTCGCCGTCGTCGATTCGCTTGCCGCCGAACCAGATCAACGCGACGCTGGACACGTTGATGACCAGCGTCGTCACCGGCAGCATCAACGCCTGCCAGCGCCCGACCGAGAGCGCGGTGTCCGACAGGTCCTGGCTGGCCTTCGCGAAGCGCCCCCGCTCCAGCGGTTCGCGCGCGAACGCCCGAATCACCCGGATGCCCGACAATTGTTCGCGCATCACCCGATTGATGCCGTCGATGAGGCGCTGCATGTTGCGGAACAGCGGCAGCAGGTGCCCAACGATCCAGTAGTTGGCCACCCCGAGCACCGGCACGCTGACCACCAGCAGCCAGGACAGGCCCGCATTCTGGTGCACCGCCATCACGATGCCGCCGACGCTCATGATCGGCGCGGTGATCAACATGGTGCACGTCATGGCCACCAGCAGCTGGATCTGCTGGACGTCGTTGGTGGTGCGCGTGAGCAGCGTCGCCGCGCCGAACCGGGCGGTCTCCTCGGCCGAGAGGCCGGTCACGTGGTGAAAGATCGCCGACCGCAGATCGCGCCCGAACCCCATGCCCGCCCGCGACCCGTAGAAGACGGCCCCCACCGCGCACAGCACCTGCATCGCGGTGACCCCGAGCATGATGCCGCCCAGCTGGGTGATTCTGTCGGTGTCCCCCTTGGCCACTCCGTCGTCGATGATCTGCGCGTTGATCGTCGGCAGGTAGAGCGAAGCGAGTGAGCTGATCACTTGGAGCCCCGCGACGATCGTCAGCAGCCAACGGTAGGGCCGCACGTACTGCCGTAGCAGCGCCCAGAGCATCCCGTAACTCTTGCACACCGGCAACGACCGGATACTGTCCGTCCGCACTCCCCAACATGCCGAGAAAAGGCCAGGTCAATCGGCATGTCGGTGGTTGTCGACCACGGCTGCCGCTACAGTTGCGGGCGTGATTGGACGACGCTGCGACCTGAGCAGCAGGCGCAACGCCAAGGGGCCGGCCGCCAAGTTTGCTGTGATGGCGGCAGCTGTGATTCCGCTGATCGCCGCCTGTGGCGGGTCGGATCAGCCGACGGGGCCCGACGTTCCATCGACCGCCGCTCAGGTTGCCGGAGCCAAGCACGGCCCGTTCTTCCCCGAGTGCGGTGGCGTAACCGATCAGACGGTCACCGAACAGACCAGGGTCACCGGGCTGGTCAACACGGCCCGCAACTCGGTCGGATGCCAATGGCTGGCCGGCGGCGGCATCCTCGGGCCGCACTTCTCCTTCTCCTGGTATCGCGGCAGCCCGATCGGCCGCGAACGCAAGACCGAGGAACTATCCCGCGCCAACGTCGAGGACATCAACATCGAGGGTCACAGCGGGTTCATCGCGATGGGTGACGACGTGGTCCTCGGCACCAGCCTGTGCGAGATCGGCATCCAGTACGACGACGACTTCATCGAGTGGTCGATCAGCTTCAGTCAGAAGCCGTTCCCCGATCCTTGCGACGTCGCCAAGGAACTCGCCCGCCAGTCGATCGTGAACGCCAAGTGACCGGGCGCAACGGAACCCGCAGGGTGTTGGCGGGCACGGTGGCGTTGCTCGCGACCTTCACGATGCTGCTGGGCTGTTCACGCACGGTGGAGGGCACAGCGGCCAAGGCGGGCGCGGGCGACAACCCGCGCAACGACAACTCGGAGAAGCAGTACCCGAACCTGCTCAAGGAATGCGACGTGCTTACCGAGGACATCCTCGCGAAGACCGTGGGTGCCGACCCGCTCGACATCCAGAGCACCTTCGTCGGCGCGATCTGCCGTTGGCAGGCCGCCAACCCCGCAGGCCTGATCGACATCACCCGGTTCTGGTTCGAGCAGGGCAGCCTCGACAATGAGAAGAAGGTCGCCGACAACCTGAAGTATCAGGTCGAGAATCGGTCGATCGCGGGCGTGCAGTCGATCGTGATGAAGCCCAACGACGGCAAGGGTGCGTGCGGCGTGGCCAGCGACGCGGGCGGCGTGGTCGGCTGGTGGGTGAACCCACAACAGCCTGGCATCGACGCATGCAGCATGGCGATCAAGCTGATGGAGTTGACGCTCGCCACCAACTCGTAGTCCGGCGGGCAGTCCACGCAAGCGCGGCTCCAGCGTAGCGACCCAGGGAGTGTGGGCGTGCTTTTACCGCGGCACGTGGAATGCGAGCAGCGACGCTCCGCGCAAGGCGAGCTGGTCCCACGGCTCGGTGATGCCGAGCATGGCGATCGCCGAGGTGGGGAACTTCATCGCAATGTCTTGCGCCGCGGTCTCGTTGCCCTCGTTGTTCAGGCCGAGGGCCAAGCTCGACATGGTGGGCTCGTGACCGATCACCAGCAGCGTCTCGACGTCGGTGTCGAATAGTGAACTCACGCCGTTGATCACGTCGATCACGGTGCCTGGCACGGCGTCGTAGAGCCGGTCGACGAACTCCGCGGGAGCGTCGATCCCGGTGCGCGCCAGCGTCTCGCGGGTCCGCGTGGCCGTTGAGCACAGCACCGCGTCGACGGCGGGTGCGTTCGCCCGGATCCAGTCCCCGGCCAGCGGCGCCTCGCGGGTGCCCCGCGCAGCCAACGGCCGCTCGTGGTCGGGCACGCCTGCCGGGTAATCCGACTTCGCATGTCTCAGCAACAGCAGCGTCCTGCTCATGGGAGTCAACGTAGCGGTACCGGTACGCTCCGGCAGGTGGGCATCGCCAGAACCGACGCCGCGCGGGTGCGCGGTGTGCTGGTCGGCGCGATCTCGGGCGCCGTCGCCGTTGCGGCTCACGGTCTTGGCGGTGCGATGCTGCCAGGTAGTTCGGCGATCGTCCTCCTGGTGCTCGGCTCCGCGGTGGTGGGCGCCGCGTCGTCGTCGCCCGCGGAGCTGCAGCGCCGGTTGCCGGTCGTGGCGCTCTACCTCTCGGCGGGCCAGGCGCTCGGCCACTACCTGCTGGTGCTCGCATCGTCGCACCCGCACGGCAGTCACTGGTCGGTACCGATGGTTGCCGCACACGCGCTCGCGGCGCTCGGCGCTGCAGCGCTGATCTGCTCGGCGGAGCGGTTGTTCGGTGCGATCGCCGCCGTGCTCTGGCAATTGGTCGTCGTGCTGGTCGCTCTTCGCGGCACCGGCCCGACCCGTCGGCCGGGAATCCCGTGGTGGGCTCCCGGCCTTGCCGCGCGGACCCTCGCAGGCTCCGGCCGCGCAACCCGCGGGCCACCTTCGTTCGCCGCCGCCTGAGGGCGGCACTCCCGACCGGACGGCGTCGACACGCCGCCCGGCTTTCCGCCGTGCAGCGCCTCGATCGTGCGCGCACGGTCCATCGGCTGCGAACGAAAGAAGCTCTGCCATGTCGTCATCCGTTTCCAAACCCGACGCCGCCATTGCGCCGGCGGCCTCGTCACCAAGGCGCACAGTCCTACCCCTGATCCGCCGCCTGCACTTCTACGCGGGCGTGTTCGTCGCACCATTCATCCTGATCGCGGCCATCACCGGGTCCCTCTACGCGATGGCTCCGACCATCGAGCGCTTCGTCTACCGAGACCTGTTGTCCGTCGAGCCGGCCGGTGAATCGCTTCCGCTGTCGGCACAGGCCGCCGCCGCGCAGGCACGCGTCCCGGACCTGACGATGACGGGCCTGCGACCAGCTCCAGGATCACGCGACTCCACCCGGGTCACGTTCGCCGATCCTGGGCTCGGTGCCGACACCGAGCGGGCGGTGTTCGTCGATCCTCACACCGGCCGCGCGCTCGGCCAGGAACAGGTGTGGTTCGGCTACCTGCCGCTGAGCACGTGGCTCGACGGCCTGCACCGGCATCTGCAACTGGGTGAACCAGGCCGGCTGTACAGCGAATTGGCCGCGTCCTGGTTGTGGGTGGTGGCGCTCGGCGGTGTCGCGCTGTGGCTGGTGAAGGTCCGCGGGGATCGCCGACGGGGCAGGCAGGGCCGTCTGATGCGGATCGACGGCACGACCGAGGGCCGGGCCAGGACGCGGAACTGGCATGGCGCTGTTGGCGTCTGGATCCTGCCGATGCTGCTCTTCCTTTCGGCGACCGGAATCACGTGGTCGACGTACGCGGGCGCCACGGTGACCGCTCTGCGGGCAGAGTTCAATTGGCAACGGCCACAGCTGGATACGGCGCTGACCGTGCCCAGTACCAGCGTCGGTCCCGTCGATCTCGACGGCGTGGTCCTGGCCGCGGGCGGTGCCGGTGTGGCCGCTCCCGTGGAGATCACGTTGCCCGTTGCGGCCGACGGGGCCGTCGGCGTCGCCGAGATCGACGAGCCCTACCGGCTGACCACCAACGCCGCGGCGGTCGATCCGGCCAGCCTGCGGGTGACGGGCGTGCTCGACTACGACCGCGACTACTCGGTGATGGCGGAGCTGGCCGACTGGGGCATCCGCATGCACATGGGCCTGTTGTTCGGCTGGCTCAACCAACTGCTGCTTCTCGGCGTCGCGGTCGCGTTGGTGACGGTGATCGTGCGCGGCTACCGGATGTGGTGGCAGCGGCGCCCGACCCGCGGGTCGGACTGGGCGGTCGGGCGGCCGCCGGTGCGGGGAGGTATCCGGCGACTGCACCCGGCGGTCCTGGTCGTGGGGGCCGTCATCACGGTGGCGGTCGGTTGGTTCCTGCCGCTGCTGGGGATCAGCCTGGCAGGGTTCCTGCTGGTCGATCTCGTCGTGGGTCGCGTCGCGGCCTACCGCACCCGCGCGCACACTACCCAGGCGCAGGGCTGACGTGACCGCCCGCCCACATGCCGGTCGAGGTCCGCCGACTTGTCGGCGGCCGGACCTACACTCGCCTTGCCCCATCCAGAGACGAGAGCGAGGAGGACGCCGGGATGCGCTTCGTGCACACCGCCGATTGGCAGCTCGGCATGACCCGCTACTTCCTCAACGGTGAGGCGCAGCCGCGGTATTCGGCAGCACGCCGCGAGGCCGTCGCAGGCCTCGGACCGCTGGCCGCCGAGGTCGGGGCCGAGTTCGTCGTCGTGGCGGGCGACGTGTTCGAGCACAACCAA
The DNA here is from genome assembly GCF_014202335.1 of Mycobacterium sp. AZCC_0083. GTDB lineage: Bacteria > Actinomycetota > Actinomycetes > Mycobacteriales > Mycobacteriaceae > Mycobacterium. Next base: position 120,523 of record NZ_JACHGP010000014.1, read on the forward strand.
CTCAGCCCGCGCGTCGTCAGCCAATCGCTGGAGGCCATGCGTGCCATCGCGGTTCCGGTCTACCTCCTGCCGGGCAACCACGATCCCCTCGACGCGTCGTCGGTCTACACCAGCGCACTGTTCCTTGCCGAGTGCCCTGACAACGTGACGGTGCTCGACCGTGCAGGGGTACACGAAGTGCGGCCGGGTCTTGAGATCGTTGCCGCCCCTTGGCGTTCCAAGGCGCCCACCATCGATCTGGTCGGCGACGTGCTCGACGGCCTGCCCGCCGACGGGATCACCCGCATCGTCGTCGGCCATGGTGGCGTCGACGTCTTCGAGCCGGACCGGGACAAGGTGTCGTTGATAAGGCTCGCGGCGGTGGAGGCCGCGCTGGCGCGGGGCGCCGTGCATTATGTGGCATTGGGCGACAAGCACTCTCGCACCGAGGTAGGCACCACGGGCCGGGTCTGGTACTCCGGTGCGCCCGAGGTCACCAACTACGACCACATCGAGTCCGATCCGGGTCACGTGCTCGTCGTCGACATCGACGAACGCGATGCGGAACGGGCAGTGCGGGTGGATGCCCGCAAGGTGGGGCGTTGGCGGTTCGTGTCGATGCGGTTCACGGTGGACAACAGCCGCGACATCACCGATCTCGGCCTGAATCTCGACCTGATGCCCGACAAGGACCGCACCGTAGTGCAATTGGCGCTGACCGGCTCACTGACCGTTACCGACAAGGCCGAGCTCGACGCATGCATCGACAAGCACACCCGACTCTTCGCGGCGCTGACGTCGTGGGACAGCCAGACCGACGTCGTCGTGGTGCCCGCCGACGGCGAGTTCGACGACCTCGGCATCGGGGGATTCGCTGCCGCGGCCGTCGACGAGCTGGTGGCGACCGCGCGCGACGGTGGTGAGCAGGCCGAGGACGCCCGCGCCGCGCTCGCACTGCTACTGCGACTGGTGGACAGGGGCGACGCCGCGTGAAGCTGCACCGCCTCACTCTGCGCAACTACCGCGGAATCGCCCACCGCGACATCGAGTTTCCCGACCGCGGCGTGGTGGTGATCAGCGGCGCCAACGAGATCGGCAAGTCGTCGATGATCGAGGCGCTCGACCTGCTGCTGCACTCCAAGGACCGCTCGGCCAAGAAAGAGGTCAAGCAGGTCAAGCCCACACACGTCGACGAGGGCGCGGAGATCCGCGCGGTGATCTCGACCGGGCCGTACCGTTTCGAGTACTTCAAGCGCTTCCATAAGCGGCCCGTCACGGAGCTGACGCTGACCGAACCGCGCCGCGAGCAGCTCACCGGCGACGAGGCGCACGAGCGCGTGCAGGCGATCCTCAAGGAAACCGTCGACATCGACCTCTGGCAGGCCCAGCGGGTGTTGCAGGCGGGGGCCACCGCGCCGGTCGATCTGTCCGGATCCGACGCGCTGTCCCGCGCACTCGACGCCGCCGCCGGGCAGGCGGTGGAGCTGTCCGGGGCCGAGCCGCTGCTCGTCGACCGCATCGACGCCGAGTTCCGCCAATACTTCACCGCGACCGGTCGGCCCACCGGCGACTGGGGCACGGCGATCACCGGCTTGCGTGCTGCGGAGCTCGGGGTGGCCGAGTGCGCGACGGCGGTCGCGGAGGTCGACGACGCGGTGATGAGGCATGGCCAGCTGACCGACCGCCTTGCCCGCGTGACACTCGATCGCGCCAACGCCGCCAAGCGCCTTGACGCGGCGCGCGCGGCGGCCGCAACCGTCAAGGCACTGACCGATCGGCTCGCGCAGGCTCGCGCACTCGCCGACGCGGCGCAGCAGCAGCGTGTCGCAGCCGTCGCGGCGCTCGACCAACGCCGTCAGTTTTGCACCGACCTCGACGCCCGGACCGCCACGATCGCCGACCTGGAGCGCTCCGCCGAGGAGGCCGGTACCGAGGAGGCGACCGCCCGCGAAGCGAAGACCGCTGCCGATGCTGCTCTGGTCGAGGCCAAGGCCGCCGTCGACGCGTGCCAGGTCGGGGTCGACACCGCGCGCCGCACCGCCGAGCAGATCGCCCACCGCGAGCTAGCCGAGCGGCTGGCGGCCAAGCTGACCAAGATCGACGCCGCCGACCGCGAGTTGCTCGGCATCGACCGCGACCTCGCGGGGATCGCAATGGTGGACGGTTCGATGCGAGGTCTCGAGACGGCCGCCGCTGCGGTCGAGTTGGCCGCCGCGCGGGCCGAATCGGCTTCCGCCCGTGTGGAGTTGACGGCTGAGGCTGACGTCGAGCTGCGGATCGCAGGCGAGGTCGTCGCGCTGGCCGCCGGCCAGAGTTGGTCGGCGAGTGCCGGAGGGGCCACGGACGTCGAGCTGCCGGGAGTGCTGACGGTGCGCGTGCTGCCCGGTGAGCCCGCGGCCGATACGCAGGCCTTGCTCGACGCCGCGCGTGCGCACCTGGCCGCCCTGCTGAAACGTGCAGGGGCGGCCGACATGGACGCTGCCAGAATGCTCGACCAACGGCGGCGGGACCTGCTGGCGTCTGGCGATCGCGTGCGGGCCACCCGCGAGGCGTTGGCCGGCGACCACTCGGTTGCCGCGATGCGGGCACGGCTTGCCGAGCTGCACGAGGCTCAGCACGCCGACGTGCAGGGTGACGCCGAGGGTGCCAGGTCCGAGCTGGAGACCGCGACGGCCGAACATCGCAGGGTCGTCGCCGCGTGCGACGTCCTTCGCGAAGCGGCCACCTCGGCGGCGGCTGCGGCGATGGGCCACACCACCCGCGCGACGGTCCTGCGGGAGCAGCTGATCACCGCCAAGACGGAACTGACCAGGGTCGGCGAGCTGCTGGCCACGCAGCGGCAGTCGGCCACCGACGACGCGCTTTCGGTCAGGGCGAACGCCGCGGCCGAGACTGCCAGGGAGGTCGGGGCCGGATTGCAGGCCGTCGAGGCCGAGCTCGCAGGCGTTGCGCCCGTGACCGTCGCCGAGGAGCTCGACGACGCCGTCCGCTGCCACGACGCGCTGGTGCTCGGGCACGAGGAGCTCGGCGAGCAGCTGCGGGACACCACCGCCCAGCTGCGGGCGTACGGCACGCAGGGACGGCGTGGTCAGCTGGACGCCGCGCAGATCGAACTCCAGCGCGCCGTCGCCGAGCATGCCCGGCTCGGCAGGCGCGCCGACGCGGTGAACGTGTTGCGCTCGGTGATGCTGCGGCACCGCGACGACGCAAGGCTGCGCTACGTCGAGCCCTTCCGCGGCGAGGTGGAACGGTTGGGCCGCATCGTATTCGGCGCGGACTTCGAAGTGGAGATCGACGCCGAACTGCGCATCTGCAGCCGCACCCTGGCCGGACGCACCGTGCCGTACGACTCGCTGTCGGGAGGCGCCAAGGAGCAACTCGGCATCGTGGCGCGGCTGGCGGGTGCGGCACTGGTCGCCAAGGAGGACGGCGTGCCCGTCCTGATCGACGACGCCCTCGGATTCACCGACGCCCACCGGCTGACCAAGATGGGCGAGGTGTTCGACGCCGTCGGCGGCGACGGGCAGGTCATCGTGCTGACCTGCAGCCCCGAGCGCTACGCGACCGTCGGCGGCGCGGTGCACATCGAATTGACTGCATAGCGGCGCTAGGCCTCCTACACTCACGCGACGTGGACGCGGACTACATCGTTGTGGGTACCGGCTCGGCCGGCTCGGTACTTGCCAGTCGACTCAGTGCCGTGCCGGGCGTACGGGTGGCGGTCGTGGAGGCCGGGCCGCCCGACAAGGACAAGTTCATCCACATCCCTGCCGCCTTCGCCAAGCTCTTCGGTGGCCCGGTCGACTGGAACTACCTGACCGAGCCGCAGAAGCAACTCGACGGCCGCCAGATCTACTGGCCCCGCGGCAAGACGCTCGGCGGCTCGTCGTCGATGAACGCCATGATGTGGGTGCGCGGGTTCGCCGCGGACTACGACGAGTGGGGCGAGCGGGCCAGCGCGGACTGGTCGTTCGCCGGCATCGAGAAGTACTTCACGCGGATCGAGCAGGGGCCACTCGTCGTGTCGGCGCAGCGCAGCCCGTGCAGTTCGACCGCAGCCTTTCTGTCCGCCGTCGAGGAACAGGGTCATCACGTTGAGGCGCCGAATCTGCCGTCGCCGGAAGGGTTTTCCCAAACTCTGGTGACGCAGCGCAGGGGAGCGCGGTGGAGCACTGCCGACGCGTACCTCAAGCCGGCGTTGCGCCGGCAGAACCTGAGGTTGTTCACCGACGCGCACGTGACGCGGGTGCTCTTCGACGGCAACCGCGCCGTTGGCGTCGAAATCGACACCGACGGCCGGCGCCAGGTGGTCAGGGCCCGTCGCGAGGTGCTGCTGTGCGCAGGCGCCATCAATACGCCGCAACTGCTGATGCTGTCGGGTGTCGGCGACCGCGACCAACTCGCAGAGCACGGTATCGAGTCGGTGCACCACGCACCGGAGGTTGGCGCGAACTTGCTCGACCACCTGGTGGTCCCGCTCGGCTTCGACGCCGACTGTCAAACCCTGTTCGCCGCGGAGAAGCCCCTGCAACTGGTCAACTACCTTGCCCGGCGCCGTGGCATGCTCACGTCGAACGTCGGCGAGGCCTACGGGTTCGTGCGCAGCCGGCCGGATTTGGCGCTCCCGGATCTCGAGCTGATCTTCGCCCCTGCCCCGTTCTTCGACGAGGGCATCGGTGAGCCATATACCGGCCACGCCGTCGTGATGGGTCCGATTCTGTTGAAACCCAAGAGCACTGGCACGATCTCGCTCGCATCGGCGGATCCGTTGGCCAAACCGATCATCGATCCGCGGTATCTCTCCGACGACGCAGGCGAGGATCGCGCGGCGCTCATGGAGGGGCTGCGGATCACCGCAAGGATCGCCGAATCGCCAACGATGCGAACCATTCTCGGTGGCATCGCCCGGCCTGCCGGTGCGCGCGAGCTCAACGAGGAGACACTCGAGCACGCACTGAACACGTTGTCGCACACGCTCTATCACCCGGTAGGCACGTGCCGGATGGGCTCCGACGACGACAGCGTGGTGGATCCGCAGTTGCGGGTCCGAGGCGTAGACGGGCTGCGGGTGGCCGACGCGTCGGTGATGCCGACGATCATCCGCGGCCACACCCACGCGCCGTCGGTGCTGATCGGCGAGAAGGCCGCCGATCTGATCCGCTCCACCCGCAACTAACCCCCTCCCACCCCTTCTCTGCGATTTGTGCACGCTGGGTTGCGATGAGCGCTACTGCATGTGCACAAATCGCGAGGGGTGCTACGGTGCAATCGGTTGCAGCAAGCGATTGGAGTGGCGCAATGTCCGCACAGGGCTATCCGGCGATCACCGAACCCGTAGAGGGCTCGTCGCGCCCGGTCACGTATCACCTGGCCGAGACCTGGGACGGCCTGTACGCGCCCTACGCCCTTCGGCTGCCGTCGGAGGATGCCACTGACCTGCCCTTCGTGTTCCTCGCATACGGCAACGGCGGCGGCGGTCTTGACTGGCTGCGCCGACGGGTCAAGACCCACGGCTACATGATGGAGCGCCTTCTCGACGCGGGTTACGCCTGCGCGTGGGGCCGGTACCGGACCGAGGTCGAACTCGGTTTCCACAACGGCGGACACCTCGTCGTGGACCAGCGGCAGGGCATGGACTTGATGAACCGTTCGCCGCTGGAGTTCGAGGACGAAATCGCCATCCTCGACCACGTGGCCAAGCACCCGCAGATCGACCCCCAGCGACTCGGCCACGTCGGAGTGAGCCATGCAGGCGAGATGCTGTTCAAGATCGCGTCGCAGTACGACAGCCGGCTCAAGGCCGGGGTCGCCTGCGAGCCCGCCAATCACGAATTCCTCGATCTGACCCCGGACGACTCGGCCTTCATGAACCCGGAGACCGAGCTGCGAAACATCGAGGAGATGCAGATGCGCGATACCGCGTTCGTACGCTCGCGGATCAACGAGCCGCTCGCGCTCGAGCGAATCGCGCCCATCTCGCTACCCGTGCTGGTGATGGGCCGCGACGACGACCACCTGCAGGGCATCTTCCGGCTGAGCTACGACCTGTTGGACGCCAGCGGGAAGGACGCCACGTGGGTCTCCTGGGACCATCCGCTGCACGGCTACATCTTCCCGATCACCCGCGCCGACGGCACGGTCGAGGTCGATGACGTGCAGGAACGCGCGATCGACGGGGTAATCGAGTTCCTCGACAAGCATCTCGGCGGCTGAGCCTGCGCGCCAACGTCATCGAACCTTGACGCTCCGAGCTGATCGGGCACATACTGGCGACAATCGATTGCAGAAACGAGGAGCGACAATGAGCCCGGCGATCAGTTACGTACCCTTGGAGCTGATGGACGAGCGCATGAAGGCGGAGATGGAGCGTTGTGCCAAGCACGGCACACCGCGGCCCGAGAGCTCCGCTGTCCGCGCTCATTCACCGCAGGCCTTCTGGGCCTTCGCCGACAGTTGGCAGTCCCAGTTCCATAGTGGCGTAGTCGATCACGCGATCAAGGACCTGTGCCGGGTGTACATCTCCAGGACCGTCAAGTGCGAGTTCTGCGGCAACCAGCGATCGGAGAAGGCCACAACGGCGGGCCTGCAGGAGCAGCAGTACGACCAACTCCTCAACTTCGAGACCTCCGACCTGTACGACGACCGCCAGAAGGCGGCGCTCGCGTACGCCGAGGCCATCGCCTGGGGCAGCCAAGACCTCGACGGGCTCTGGGCCCGGCTGCACACCCACTTCTCCGAGCAGGAGCTCGTCGAGCTGGGTTGCTGCATCGCGCTGACCTTCGGCCAGCAGAGCTGGATCCGGCTGCTCGGCATCGACCATCATCAGTACATGGCAGGCACCACCGCGTCGATGGCCCCCGGCTTCGAGACGGCCGAGGAGCTGGTCGTCAGCAAGGCGGACCCCCATTACTGGGCTGCCACCAGCCAAGCCTGATACAACGGCGACGTGGCTTCGTTCACACTGACGGTCAATGGCCGGGAGTACGACGTCGACGTTCCCGCGGACACGTCCCTGCTGGAGGTGCTGCGCAACGACATCGGCGACAAGTCACCGAAGTTCGGCTGCGGGCTCGGCCAGTGCGGGGCGTGCATCGTCTTGATCGAAGGTCATCCGACGCCGTCGTGCGATACCCCCGTCGAGTACGTCCGCGGTGAAGTTCGGACGCTGGCCGGCCTCGGCCGTGCAGGCGCCCTGCACCCGCTGCAGTCCGCGTTCCTCGAGTTGCAGGCCGGGCAGTGCGGCTACTGCATCGCAGGGATCATCATGAGCGCCGCCGCGCTGCTGCGCGACAATCCCCGGCCGACCCGCGACGAGGTCTCAGCGGCATTGGAACGCAACCTGTGCCGCTGCGGGACACACGGGCGGTTCGTCGATGCCGTGCTCGCGGCGGCAGGTTCCGAAACGTGACTACCCAGCTGCCCCCGTCGCTCATCACCAACCCGTGGATCTCGACGTGGCTGACCGTCGCCGCCGACGGAACCATGGGGCTGCGGGTCGGCAAGGTCGAGCTCGGGCAGGGGATCCTCACCGCGCTGACTCAGCTCGCAGCCCACGAACTCGACGTTGCGCCCGAGACCGTCACGGCTGCCGCTGCCAACACCGTCACGTCACCCGACGAGGGATACACCGCAGGCAGCCTGTCGATCACGGTCTCCGGGGCGGCGGTGCGGCGCGTGTGCGCGGAGACGCGCGAGCTGTTCCGTCGCGCGGCCGCGCGCAAGGCCGAATTGAACGTCGCCGACGTCCGGCTTGTGTCCGGTGCGTTCGTTGGTCCCGACGGCAGCCGGATCGCGTCATATGGCGAGCTTTCCGGCGTCGTCGACCTGAACGTCCGGGTCGGCGACCCAACCCTCGACGTCGAGCTCGCCTCTCCGGCATCGAAGGACCTGGCTCGTATCGACCTGCCCGACAAGGTGCTTGGCCGTCCACGCTTCATCCACGACCTGGAGTTCGACGGCATGCTGCACGCCAGAGTCGTGCGCCCGCCTGGCCCTGGCGCACACCTCGAAGATGCTCCCGCGGAACATGTTTCGTCGATGCCCGGTGTCGAGCAGGTCGTGCGCGATGGCGACTTCCTCGCCGTCATTGCCCGTCGCGAGGGTCAGGCCACGCAGGCGGCCGCTGCGCTGGCAGTCGCGGCATCGTGGTCGGAGGGCATCGAGCTGCCCGACCCGCAGGACCTCGAGGGCTGGTTGCGAACTGCCGATGCCGAGACGAGTCACGTCCGCACCGACGGCGCTCGGCATGGCGACGCGCCAACCGTGGTCGCCACCTACTCGAGGCCCTACCTCGCGCACGCGTCGATCGGGCCCAGCTGTGCCGTCGCGCATTACGACGACGGACGCCTCGCGGTGTGGTGCCACAGCCAAGGTGTGTTCACATTGGGCCGTGCGATCGCGGCGGCCCTGGATCTGAGTCCGGAAGCGGTCGTCGTGCAGCACGTCGAGGGCGCAGGCGCCTACGGCCACAACGCTGCCGACGACGTTGCGATGGATGCCGCATTGCTCGCCACCCGGATGCCCGGCACGCACGTGCGGGTGCTCTGGAGCCGCGCCGACGAATTGTCGTGGGGACCGTTCGGCGCGGCCATGGTCGCCGACGTCACCGCCAGCGTCGACGAGCACGGCACGATCACCGACTGGTCCTACGAACTGTGGAGCAACGGACACATGTCGCGCCCGGGATATGCACCGCGCCACGTACTGCTGGCCGATGCGCACCGCGCAGGCGTCCCGATGCTCCCTCCAGCAGTGGACCCACCTGCCGATCGAGGATACGGCTCGCAGCGAAATGCCGACCCGTACTACGACTTCGCGAGAGTCGACGTGACAGCCCACCGGCTGCTGACGATGCCGATCCGCACGTCGTCGCTGCGTTCGCTGGGAAGCAACCTCAACACGTTCGCCGTGGAGTCCGCGATCGACGAGCTGGCCCTGGCGATCGGGCGCGACCCGCTGGAGATGCGGCTCGCCCACCTGTCGGACCCCCGCGCACGCGAGGTGCTCAGCACCGCCGCCGACGCAGCCGGGTGGGGAGCGCCGCTCGCCGAGGGGCGGGGTCGCGGTGTGGCGTTCTGCCGCTACAAGAATCGAAGCTCGTACTGCGCCGTCGTCGCCGACGTGGAGGCGACCGACCGGTTGCGCGTCACCCGACTGACCATCGCCGTCGACGTCGGCCAGGCCGTGAACCTCGATGGGGTTCGCAACCAGGTCGAGGGCGGCGCCATCCAGGCGACCAGTTGGGCCTTGTTCGAACAGGTCCGGTTCGACAGGCACTCGGTCACCAGCACCGACTGGGAGTCCTACCCGATCGCGCGATTCGACCAGGTGCCCCAGGTCGAGGTGCACCTGTTGCACCGTCCCGACGAGCCGCCGCTCGGCGCAGGCGAGGCGACTCAGGGACCGGTGCCTGGGGCGATCGGTAATGCTCTGGCCGATGCCCTCGGCGTGCGGGTACGGACGCTGCCGTTCACACCCGACAACATCGTCGCAGCCATCGACGCGCAGTCCTGAGCGGTCACGCCTTGAGGCGAGCCGCCATCCAGTCCGCCGTGCGATACCGGTGTGCGGCAAGCACGTTGGCGCAGCCGTGGTTGCCGTCCTCCAGTGCCAGGAAGTCGCTTCCGGCCACCTCGTGGTGCAGCCGCTCGGCCTGCTGCCACGGGATCAGCCGGTCCTTCTTACCCGCGATGACCAGCGTCGGGCACCGCACGGACGACGTCCGACCGGTCATGGTGAGCGTGAGCGCCAAGGCGCGGGCGTCGTCCTCGTTCTTCGAGCGTGACCGGACCATGAACGTCTCGCGTGTCAGTGGCGGTAGGACGTCCCAGTTCTCACCGAAAGTGTATGGGCCACAAAGGCTCACGCACGCCTTGATCCGGTCGTCGCCGCTGGCGAATCGGGGTGCGTAGTAGCCGCCGAGGCTCACGCCCCATACCCCGATGCGGTCGGCGTCGACGTCGTCGCGGGCGATGAGCGTGTCGACGAAGACCCGGCCGGGCACCTCCCAGTCCGCGCGGATCGGCAGGTCGTATTCGGCTTCGCCCTGCCCGGGGCCGTCCACGCTGAACGTGGCGAGGCCGCGTTCGAGGAAGAGCTGCTCGGTCGCGCGTAGTTCCTCCTTGGTCGAATCAAGGCCCGGCACGCAGATCACGGTCGGATGAGGCGATGGGCCTTCGGGTTTGCGCAGAATCCCGTACATCGTGGAGCCCTCGAACGGCATCTCGATCCGCTCACCGGGCGGGTCTAGGTGCGGCAGTGCGGCGTCGAGGCAGCGCACGGCCGATTGGTGAGCGGTACGCATCTGCTCGAGATCGCGGACGTAGACGAACTTCGCGAAGTGATACACGACGGCCGCGGTGCTCAGGTGTGCGCCCGCGGAGCGAAGTCGGCCGTCTTCGAGCGCCTCGAGTCCGAGTGCCTCGTGCACGCTCGCCGCGGCCGACCAGGCGGTACACCAGTCGTCCCAGGATTGCAGCCCGGCCATCACGCGATCGAAGTCGGCCGCGGGTACACCGTTGGCGGTGAACCGGGGACCCCAGTGCGAACGGGCGGATGCGACGTATTCGTCCATGCTCGAGTCCCCTTCGATCCGGCTATTGCAAACGATTGCGGTCAGCGTCTACCGTAGCAGCAGCGATGTATCGACGGAAGGACGAAAGTGGCTCCAGCCTCGGCGGTCAGCGACGTCATCGTGGTGGGCGGCGGGCACAACGCGCTGGTCTGCGCGGCATACCTGGCCGAGGCCGGTTTGTCCGTAACCGTGCTCGAAGGTCGCGACGTGATCGGTGGCAACACGGTGACCGAAGAGCTCACACTGCCGGGCTGGCATCACGACTCGTGCTCGACGGCCCACGTCGTGCTGCAGTCGAACCCGCTGATCCGCGACGACGAACTCGGGTTGATCGCACGCTATGGGCTGAAGTACATCGTCACCGACCCGGCAGTGGCCTTCCCGCTGCCCGACGGCGACCTGCTGACGGTCCACCCGAACTTGGCCGACACCGCCGCGGAGTTCGCCCGTTACTCTCGCGCCGACGCCGACGCGCTCGTCACGATGATCGAGGACTGGAGCGCCGGCCAGCGGGTCGCGCATGCGTACGTGTCTGCTGGGCTTCCGTTGCCCGACGAATCCTGGTCGCGCAGTTACGAACAGCTGCGGCAGCGCAGCGCGTGGGACGTCATCGCCTCGACGTTCCAGCATCCGGTGTCGCGCAGGGTAATGGCCTGGATGAGCTTCGCCACGATCCAGCCGCCGCAGCGACCAGGTACCGGTGCGCTGCCCGCCGCGATCATGGCCGGCCGCCTGGCCTACGGCTGGGCGACCCCCGTCGGAGGCTCTGGCGCGTTGCCGAATGCTCTGGCGGCCCACATCACCGACCACGGCGGTGCGGTCGAGACGTCGGCATGGGTGCGGTCGGTCCTGGTGGAGGAGGGGCGCTGTGTCGGGGTGCGCACCGATGACGGGCGCGAGTTCAGAGCAGGCAGGGCCGTCGTCGCAGGCAGCCATCTACGCGAACTACCCGCAATGCTCAACACCGCATCGACGGTCGCTGACGAGGCCGCACGCTGCTGGCGCCCGGGGATTCCCTTGTTCGCCGTGCATTTCGCGCTTCGTGCCGACGCTCGCTACCGATCGGGGAGCGGATCCATCACGTCGGCCGCAGGGGGACTCGGCAGCCCGGAAGGGCTGGTGCGCCAGGTCGAGGGACTGTCGTCAGGGCGCATCGAGATCGAGGACCCGTGGCTGCTGATGATGTCGTCGACGGCGGTCGATCCAGACCGGGCACCGGGCGGCACGTTCAAGTTCCTGACCGCGGCGCCGATGCTCCACGACGGTGGCGCGTGGTCGGATGCCGATGCGATGGCGTACGCGCAGGTGCTTCTGGACATCGCACGCCGCCACATCGACGGGATCGAGGGCGCGGACATCCTGGCCATCAGACCCGAATCGCCCACATCGCTTGCTGCGCACAATCTGTCGAACATCGGCGGATCGTGTCATGGCGGCGAGTTCGCGATGGACGACGGCACCGTCATCCCTGGCTGGCTCGACTATCGCACCGACGTCCCCGGCCTCTACCTGACCGGCTCGACGTCGCACCCCGGTGGTTCGGTGTCGGGGCGGCCGGGGCGCAACACCGCACGGACGGTGCTCGCCGACCTCGGGCTGTCGGCGCCGATGTCGGTGCCCTGACCGCTCAGCGTCCGGTCAGCCGAACGATGTGCAGGCCGTGGTTCTTGTCGGAGAAGTAGATGTTGCCGCGCGCATCGACCAGGACGTCCTCGGACTGCGTGACCAACGTCTTCGGCAGCAGGCCACGCCGCTCGGTGGGGTCATCCGGTAGGTACCAGGCGATCTCACGCGGTAGATACGCGTCGCTGATGTCGTAGACCCGCAGCCCCGCGTTGAACCACGTCATGAACATCAGGTCGTCGTCGGCGAGGAGCTCGGGCCCTTGTGGATGGTGCTGATTGTGCGGACCGAACCGGCCGCCGCGCGTGCTGAAGTTCGGATACCCAGCACCCGCAGCAGGCGAGGGGATCGGCAGCAGCGACATCAGGCGCGGGTTCTGCTCATCGCTGACGTCGACGATGCCCGCGAAGTTGTACGGCTCCTGCTGCCGTTCCGCGATGGCTTCGGTATTGACCAGCAACAGGTTTCGCGACGGCAGGGGGACGACGGTGTGCGTCGCGATCATGCTGGAGAAGGCGGCCCCGATGTCCAGCCGAGAGATGAGCCTCGGTCGCTGGATGTCGGAGATGTCGAGGATGACGACTCCAGCGGCCCCGTAGCTGAGGTAGGCGCGATCCCCGAGGACGTACGGCGGTCCGTGCAACGAGATGCGCCGCGGCGGGGTGGCCCCTGCTCGAGTTGAATTGCAGGCTCCGCCGGCGGCCACGTACTGGTCCGGGAGGAACCACATCGCCACCTCCTCGGGACGCCGCGGATCGGCGATGTCGAGGATCACGTAGATGTTGCCGTCGAACCCGCGGCGGCTCGCCGTCACGTGGACGTAGCGGCCACCGGTGAAGTGATTGCGATGCACACCATGCTCACCGGTGTGCCACTCGCTCAACAACTTCGGCGTCACAGGATCGCTGACGTCGAACAACCGGATGCCCTCGGCGGCGTTGAGGGCGGGATCGCCTCCCCAGGCCTGCGGACGATGCTCCATGCCCTGGACCAGGAGCCCGTCGGCGACCTGCACCTGCCAGGTCGCGGCATGGTCGGGTCCCTCGATCGCGCCGACGAGGTGGGGGTCGGTGGGGTCGGAGACGTCGAAGATCGACAGCCGAGGTTCCCAGAAGTGGCTGGCATACAGGTACCAGCGTTTGTCGACGACCTGCATGGCCAGCTTGAACACGGGCTTGCCGCCGACATCGTGGTACCCGATGAATTCGACACCGTCGGAGGTGAAGCCGGGTGGGGCTCCGCTCACGAAGCCGCCTGGGTCATCAGATCGGCCAGTTCCGGCAGCGGTTCCAGACAGAAGACCCCGCCGGTGCCGCGGTCGGTGACCCAGATGAGGCCGTGCTCGTCGACGAACAGATCGTTGGACTGCGGCACGGCCGAACCTGCCGGTGCCTCGCTCACCCAGTGCGCGACCTCCCGCGGATTCTGCGGATCCGACACGTCGTACACCCGTAGGCCGGCGCTGAAGTAGGTTGCGAACACCAGCCGATCACTGCGGTAGGACCCGTCCCGGTTCTCGTGCAGGTTGTGGGGTCCGTAGCGTTGGGGGAGTTCGTCGTACGGCTTTCCCGGAGCGGGCAGCGTCCGCAGGTATCGCGGTGCCGACGGGTCCGCGATGTCGATCAGGTGTATCCGTCGCTCCTCGCCGTGCGGGCCGTCGTGTTGCTGTTCGTCGGTGACGACGAGCAGTCCGCGACCGATCAGCGGCATACAGGTGTGGGTCGCCCCACCTCCCCACTGCAGGCGTGACACCTCCCGGGGGGTCGTCGGATCGGACGTGTCGAGCACGACCAGATTCGCGTCGTCATAACCCAGATAGGTGTACTTGCCCTCGACGAGCCCGTGGTGCGCCGCGACCCGATGACCGTCGGGCCAGTCGGCGGTCTCGCCCCCGCCGCTCGACTGCCCAGGCCACCACCACCGACTGGCGAGCACGGGCTTCTCGGGCTCGATCAGGTCGATGGTCATCCAGATGCGGTCGGTGAATCCGTCTGGCGCACCGGACATGTGGGCGTAGCGTCCGCCTTCCCAGACGATGCGGTGGACGCCCTTGCCCCCGGACTCCCAGAACCCGACCTGCTTCGGCTCGAACGGTTCGTCGATCCGGTAGACCGCGACACCGGCCGAGTGCGGGCCCAACGGCTTCTTGGGCCGGTACGGGAACCGCTCGTGGTTGACCAGCAAGAGCCCATCTGCGACCTGCACCTTGTGGGTGTGGGTATTGGCGGGCGCGTCCCACTGCGACACCAGTTGTGGACGATCCGGGGCGGACACGTCGAGGATCGACGTGCCTGCCCCGCTGGTCCCGGCGTGTCCGACGTACAGTGCGTCGCCATGACGCATGATCTGCATGCCGTCGCCACGTCCGTCGAGGTCGTGCTGGCCGAGGAGCCGAAGACCTTGGGCCGAGGCGGTTTCCGTCGTCACTTGGTCAAGTCGGCGGGGTTGGGCCGCAAGGGCAGGCCAAGCGCCTTCTGCGCGCGCCACAGCGGGACCAGGTCGACGTAGTCGTGCCAATTGGTTCCCGGTGGGATCACCTTCAGATCCATCTGCTCGTTGACGAACTGATCCATGTCCTTGACGTCGAAGCCTCCGTCGCCGGTGTGGTAGTTGGCGTTCTGCTCATCGGCGTACGCATCGCGGTACGGCTGCGGGAGGTCGAAACCCTTGGAGGCCATCAGGTCAAGCACCGCGTCCTTGTTCTTCATGTCGTTGATGAACTGGCGTGCCTTCAGCGTCGCAGTCAGGAACGCGGCTGCGGTCTCGGGGCTCTCGGTCAGGATCTTGTTGGCGGCCCAACCGTTCTGCGGTGCCCGTCCCAGCTCCTGGAACAGGAACTTGCCACCCGCTTTCTCGATAAGTGCCTTGTGTCGGAGCTGCAGGCTGGCGCCGTCGACCGTGCCTGCGATCAGGTTCTGCAGACGCTCGTTGGACTGACCTCCCGTGCTCACCAGTTGGACGTCCGTATCGGGGTTGAGACCGTTGTCCTTGAGAAGCTTTCGAATCAGGAAGTCGTTGCGGCTGCCGAATTGTCCGCCGGTGATGGTCTTGCCCTTGAGGTCGGCAGCGGTGTTGATGCCTTCGTGCACGCCGAGGATGTTCGCCTCACCGCCGAGGTAGGGCGACAGGTACCGCACTCCCGACTTCGACTTGTTCGCCGCCGCGATGGTGGTGTCGGTGTCGTACAGCGCGAAGTCCACCGATCCTCCGATGAGCGCAGGCAGCGGATCCTCGACGGTGATGATCTCGACGTTGTCGATGCCGACTTCCTTGAAGTAGCCCTTGTCCTGCGCTACCAGGATGTCCTCGTGGAAGAGGTAGTACGGGTTGTCCACGGCGACGGTGAGCGACTTCTTCACCTTCGACGTGTCGATCTTGCCATCGATCTCGTCTGCGTTGGTCGGAGTACTGGTCGCCTGACCGCCACCGCTACTCGCGCCCCCACCGCAACCCGTGAGCACCATCGCGAACGTCAAACCCACGCCGAGCAATGCGAGCAATCGTTTGCTTTTCCTCATGCACTTCTCCTTGTTGTGAAGTCGGGGAAATCTTTTGGGTGTCTACGCACGCGAGAAGTCGCGCCAGGGTGCGGCCCGGCGTTCGATCCATCGCATTCCCTGCACCAGCCCCACCGAGAGGACCGCGAGCAGCACCAAGGTGGCGTACATCATTGGCGCATCGAACTGGTCGCCCGCTCGGTCGAGCAGGAATCCGAGCCCCTTTCCGCCGCCGCCGAGCAACTCCCCGATGAGCATCCCGACCAGTCCACGGGCAATGCCTTGATTGATGCCACTGACGACGAACGGAAGCGTGAACGGCAGGATCACCTTGAGGTACAGCTGCGCCTCGCTGGTACCGAAGACGCGACCGGCGCGCACCAGCGACGGATCGACGGTCTTCACCCCTTCCATGCAGTTGACCATGATCGGGAAGACCGCCGACAGCACGATGATCGTGAGCTGCATCGAATTGCCAAAGCCCAGAACGAGAATCAGAAGGGGGATGAGCGCGACGCGCGGCAACGCCGTCATCGCCCACACGTAGGGGGACAGGATCAGGTCGACGATCCGCACGCCGCCCATCAACAGCCCGAGCGGGATGCCGATCGCGGCGCTGATCAACATGCCGACCGTGAAGTTCTGCACGCTGTGGAGCAATTCCGGACCGATGATGCCGTCGACGAAGCCGTGGTAGAGCGCCGAGAACATGTCGGTGGCCTTGGGGAAGAACAACGGGTTGATGACTTCCGACAGTGCGACCAGCTGCCAGATCACGAAGAACAGCGTCAGGTTGATCACCGTGATGAAGAAGCTCCGGAACGGCGCCCATCTGCTGCGCGTGATGGCCTCGGTGACCGAGTTCGAGTCGGCTCCTGGCTTCGTCGTCGGCAGTGTGCCCGCGCTCATCGGTCCCCTCCCGCCTTCGCGCCCAGTGCCTCGGCCTGGAGCTGGTTCCAAATGTGTTCGCGCAATTGGCCGAAGCGTTCGCTTCGCCGCACGCCCTCGTCGAAGCGGGGTCTTGGCAGGTCGACGTCGAGGATCTCCTTGACCCGGCCCGGTCGGTTGGACACGATGACCACCCGATCGGCCAGCGTCAGGGCCTCGTCGATCGAGTGGGTGATGAAGAAGACGGTCTGGCCCGTGTGGGCGATGATCTTCTCGAACTCCGCCTGCATCGCCTCGCGCGTCATGGCGTCGACGGCACCGAACGGTTCGTCCATCAACAGGATCTCCGGCTCCGATACCAATGCTCTTGCGATCCCGACCCGTTGACGCATTCCGCCAGATAGCTCGTACGGATAGGACTTCTCGAATCCGGTCAGGCCGACGAGTTCGAGGGCATGGGCGATGCGCTCCGCCGATACCTCCTTGGAGGGGCGGGGGTGCCGGTTCTCCAGCGCGAACATGACGTTCTTGTACACCGTGCGCCATGGCAGCACCGCATAGTCCTGGAACACCATGGCCCGGTCGGCGCCTGGTCCGTGAACGAGCTCCCCATGGACCCGGATCGTGCCCTCGAGGGGTTTCATGAATCCGGCGATCATGTTGATCAGCGTGGTCTTGCCGCAGCCGGACGGGCCGACGATGGCGAGGAATTCGCCGCGCTGCACGTCCAAGTTCACGTCCCGAAGGGCGATGAGCCGTGTCTTCTGCCGCTTGTTCTCGTATCCGGCACTGACGCCGCGAATGTCGATCAGTGGTGGCTGGGTAGTCGGTGCGTCGTCGGCGCTCGGTCGCGGGCGTTGGGTCACCGATGGAACGGCCTGACTCATGAAGATCGCAACCTCTATCTCTGCACTCGCATTGTTACTGCAATCGTTTGCTCCATCCTGCGATGTGACGTGGGTCATGTCAATGGGCACTCGAAGAAAAGGTCGGAGGCCCGCTAGGAACCCACCACGTGGGCAATCAACAAGACTCTCTACAAACGATTGCAGCTATGGCAGCATGTGGTCATGACCCGCGCTCAGCTACGCATCGGAACGTTCACGCCGTCGCTGTTGATCGACGTCGCCCGCTCCACCGGGCGATTGGACCGCGCCGAACTCGACGTCACCGAGACCCCGGTGCCCTCGTCGCCTGCTCAATTCCGATCGCTCGACGCCGGTGAGTTCGACGTGGTCATGACGAGCCCGGACAACGTTCTCGCCTATCGGTTCCTGAGCGCGAATCCACTCCAGCGCAACCTACCGGTGGAGATTCTCGCCGGCGTTGACCGGGGACTCGGGCTGTCGTTGTGCCTCGCGCCGTCGGTGACGGACGTCGCGGACGTCCGTGGCCGTGTCGTCGGGGTCGACGTGCCGGGGTCGGGGTTCGCGTTCGTCGCGTTCGCCCTCCTGGAGAGCGCAGGCCTCGGCAAGGACGGATATACGATCGAGTCATTGGGATCGACCCCTCGGCGCGCTGCGGCGCTGGCGCAGGGAGCGTGCGCGGCCACGGTCCTCAATGCAGGCAACGAGCTGCGGGCGATCGCAGCCGGGTGCCGTGTTGTGAGTACGGTCGCGGACGTCGGTCCCTATCTCGGCACCGTCATGGCGGCGATGTCCGCCGACGACCCCGAAATCACCGGTCCGCGAGAACGTCTCGCAGAGGTGGTGATCGACACCGCTCGTGACGTCGTCGCCGGTCAGTTGCATGGGGAGGTGCTCGAGGCTGCAGGACGATTGCTCGGGTTGGCGCAGCCGCAAGCCCAGGCGCACCTCGACTGCCTGCTGGATCCCACCCACGGTTTGATCACCGATGGACGCGTTGACGAGCCGTCGATCGACACCCTTATCAACCTCAGACGTCGGCACAGCCCGAGCCCGGATCTCGACGTGGTGGCGTCCACCTGGCACACGGTGCTGGCAACTGCAGGCCTTGGCACGGGCCGACACACGTGAGCTGCCGCGCCGGCCCATCGTTCACCTGCGAGTGGTCTGGGTATATTGCACGTGCGCGGGGGTCACGCCATCATTGACGGGACGCTGCATCCGATTGCAGTCGAGGAGGGGAGTGGGGGTCAGTGCACAGAGCCACGCTGCGTGAGGTTGCGGTCATGGCCGGCGTCCATCCGGCCACTGCTTCGCGCGCCTTGAACCAGCAGACCGAGAGTTTGGTCAACGTCGAAACGGCTGCCCGAATCAAGAAGGTCGCTGCCGAGATGGGCTACTCGCCCAACCCAATCGCCCGTAGCCTCAAGACATCTCGCTCGGCCAGCATCGGGCTGGTGATCCCCGACCTGACCAACCCGCTCTTCCCGCCCATCGTGCGGGGAGTCGAGGACGTGCTACGCACCATCGGCTACAACGCGTGGATCGTCAACACCGACAACCGACCCGACGTGGAGAAGACGGCGGTCGAATCGTTCCGTCAGCGCAACGTCGAGGGCTTCGTGTTCGCGACCGCGCATTTGAAGCACCCGTTGCTCGAGGAACTCGCTGCCGCGTCGACACCCATGGTGCTGGTCAACCGCCGAACCAACGGCGCCGACATCCCATCGGTCACCTCCGACGACGCGGCAGGTGTGGCACTGGCGATGCAGCATCTCGTCGATCTGGGCCACACCAAGATCGTGCATCTCGCGGGGCCGCAGGACCTGTCGACCGGCGTGACCCGGCGTCGCGCATTCCTGTCCAGCCTGGAGGAACTTCAACTCCCTGCCGAGAGCACGCGGACGGTTATCTGCGACGAATGGTCCGAGCAGGCGGGTGCGAAGGCAATGCGGACTCTGTTGGACTCTGGTCCCGAGTTCACCGCGGTGCTGGCGGGTAACGACCTGCTTGCCCTTGGCGTCTACGACGCCCTTTCCGAACGCGGCCTGCGCTGCCCGGACGACATCAGCGTGGTCGGATTCAATGACATGCCGTTCATGGACAAGGTCTCACCGCCCATGACGACCGTGCGCATCCCGCATTACGAGATCGGCGCCGAAGCGGCCCGATTGCTGCTCGAAGTGCTCAATGACCCCGACCGCCATCCGCGTTCACTGCTCTTGCCACTGACGATGGTCGTCCGGTCCTCGACCGGTCCGGTGCCAGCGCCTCGTCCCCGCTGAGGGCTCTTAGCGCTCTGCCCCTGGTCGCTGCAAGCGTCTGCAACCGTTCGCTACCTGCGGCTCGTCCCTGGTGCGACGAATCCTTCATGAAACCCGCACATGCTGCGGTGTTGACTTGAGCCAGACCGCACGGCAGGATTGCAACCGATTGCAGTCGAGCCGGGAGAGTCAATGGAAATCAACGACAAGAGCAAGAGCGTTGGGTGGATCGGCGCCGGACGCATGGGCTACGCGCTCATCGAACGCCTGTTGGATGCCGGTCACGACGTGTCGGTGTACAACCGCACCCGGTCCAAGGCGGAGCCACTGGCCGCGCGGGGCGCGAAGCTGGTCGACACCCCAGCACAACTCGCCGATCGCGACGTCGTCTTCGTCATGGTTGCCGCATCCGACGATCTCGAGCACGTGATCGTCGGCGAGGACGGGCTTCTCACCGCGGACGACTCACCCCAGATCATCATCGACTGCTCGACCGTCTCGGCGGCCATCTCGGAGAAGATCCGCGGCCTGGCCGCCGCCAAGGGGACCGCGTTTCTGGCCGCGCCGGTCAGCGGCAACCCGAAGGTGGTCAGGTCGGGCAAGCTCACCCTCGCGGTCTCGGGTCCGCGGGAGGCCTACGAGAGCACCGAGCACCTGCTGCGCCCTCTCGGCCGGGGCGTCACCTACGTCGGTGAAGGCGAAGTCGCCCGACTCGTCAAGATCTGCCACAACGTCTTCCTCGGCGTGGTCGCGCAGTCGCTCGCCGAGATCACCGTGCTCGCCGAGCAGGGGGGCACCAGCCGGCAGGCGTTCCTGGAATTCCTCAACAACTCAGTCATGGGATCGGTCTTCACCCGGTACAAGTCGCCTGCCTTGGTGAACCTCGACTTCACGCCCACGTTCACGAACGTGTTGTTGCGCAAGGACTTCGACCTCGGACTCGAAGCCGCCCGCGAGTACGGCGTGCCGATGCCCGTCGCCGCGGTGACCGCCGAAATGGTGTCGTCGGCGGTCGGTGCCGGCTACACCAGCGAGGACTTCGCGACCTTGCTGCTGGAGCAGGCCAGGCGCTCGGGAGTGGAGTTGGTCTCCGAAGAGGCCGACGTCGACGACGGCCTGGGAATCCCCGCGGATGAGTGACTCGCGACCGCTTCCGGCGCCCGGCCACATGGGTGTCGACTACGAAGAACGCGTCGACTTCGCCAGGCTCCGCAACTACCGGCTCGGTCGAGCGAAGGCGGCGCTGGAGGCCAGTGAGTGCGGTGCGTTCCTGCTGTTCGACTTCTACAACATCCGCTACACGACCCAGACCTGGATCGGTGGCGCGCTCGGCGACAAGATGACGCGGTACGCGTTGCTCACGCGTACGGCCGACGATCCTTGGTTGTGGGACTTCGGTTCTGCGGTACGCCATCACAAGCTCTACTCGAACTGGCTGCCCGACGAGAACTGCCGCCCCGGCATGCTCGGCATGCGGGGTGCCGTCGCGCCGTCGGCAGGCCTGATGGTGTCGGCCATCCGCGAGATCAAGGGAATCCTCGAGGACGCCGGCCTGAGCGACGCCCCGGTCGGGCTCGACATCGTCGAGCCCGCATTCCTGTTCGAGATGCAGCGGCAAGGTTTGAACGTCGTCGACTGCCAGCAGCGCATGCTCGACGCGCGGGAGATCAAATCCGCCGACGAGATCATGCTGCTCACCCAGGCGGCCGCGATGGTCGACGGGGTCTATCAGGACGTCTTCGAGGCACTCAAGCCCGGGATCCGGGAGAACGAGATCGTCGCGCTGGTGAATCAGCGGCTCTACGCGATGGGTTCGGATCAGGTGGAGGCCGTCAACGCGATCAGCGGGGAGCGGTGTAATCCCCACCCGCACAACTTCACCGACCGGCTCATCCGGCCGGGGGATCAAGCCTTCTTCGACATCATCCACAGCTTCAACGGCTATCGCACGTGCTACTACCGCACGTTCAACGTCGGCAGCGCGACCTCCAGCCAGCACGACGCCTACACCAAGGCCCGCGAATGGATGGACGCATCAATCGACATGGTCCGGCCCGGCGTCGGCACCGACGAGGTGGCCGCCGTCTGGCCGAAGGCGACCGAGTTCGGCTTCGACAACGAACTCGCCGCGTTCGGACTGCAATTCGGGCACGGCCTCGGCCTGGGCCTGCACGAGCGCCCGATCATCTCGCGGCTGAACTCGATGACCGAGCCGATCGAGCTCAAGGAGGGCATGGTCTTCGCTCTCGAGACGTATTGCCCTGCCTCGGACGGTTATTCGGCCGCACGCATCGAGGAAGAAGTGGTCGTTACCGCCGATGGGCCGCGGATCCTGACGCTGTTCCCGGCACAGGAACTCGTCATCGCCAACAAGTACTGAGCCCAGCGCACGTACGAGCGGCCGCCATCAACGTGATGGCGGCCGCTTCGTCGTCGTTGTGTTCGTGCATTGTGACCGGCTCGGGGCCGGATCACGTTCTGCGCGTTCAGATCAGCACGGTCAACGGATTCTCGATGCGCCTGACGAAGGCCGCCATCCACGTCGCGGCCACCGCACCGTCGATGACCCGGTGATCGGCCGACAGCGTTACGGTCATGATCGTGCCCACCCTCAGTTCGCCATCGACGACGACGGGCCGCTGGATGGCACCGCCGACGGCGAGGATGCCGGACTGTGGCGGGTTCAGGATCGCGGAGAACTCCGTGACGCCGAACATCCCGAGGTTGGACACCGAGAAGCTGCCACCTTCGAGCTCGTGCTGTTGGAGCCGCCCGTCCCTGGCGCGCCGAGCGAGATCGGATGTCTGAGTGGCTATTGTGGACAGCGACGCGGTGTGCACGTCGCGCAGCACCGGCGTCAGAAGGCCGCCGTCCACTGCTACGGCCACCGCGATGTCGGCGCCCTCGTAGCGGCGGATCGAGTCGCCATTCCAGATCGCGTTGGCGTCGGGTACCTCGATCAGGGCCCCGGCAACCGCTTTCAAGATGAAGTCGTTGAGCGACACCTTGAGTGCGGCGGCCGCATTGACGTTACGCCGCAACTCGAGCAGTTCGTCGACCCGGCAATCCGCGGTGACGTAGAAGTGCGGCACCGTCGTCTTGCTTTCAGTGAGACGGCGTGCGATGGCCTTGCGCATCGGCGTGAGTGGAACATCCGTGAAACCCGTTGCCGGTCGGTTTGATTCGACGGCGGCCGCAGTGCGCAGCGGTTGCGGTGTGGGGGTGGGTTCAGCGAGCGGCAGCCGTTCCAGATCACGCCGCACGATCCGCCCACCGGGGCCGGTGCCGTTCACGCTCTCGAGCTCGATTCCACGTTCGCGCGCAAGCTTTCGCACCAACGGGGTGGCGAACAGTCGCCGCCCATTGGCCACCGAGGCGGGCTCGGCGACACCAACGGTGGCGAGTTCGGGCTCAGGTGTGGGGGACACTGCGACGCCGTTGTGCGCGGCGGTATCGATGTCCGCATCGGTCTCGCCTGGCGCCAACACCACGGCGATGGGCTCTCCCACTGCTATCGTCGAGCCCGGTTCGGCGATCAGCCGGGCCACGATCCCGTCCACTTCCGAGACGTATTCGACGACGGCCTTCTCGGTTTCGATCTCGGCGAGCGGGTCACCAATGGCGATCTCCTGTCCCACTGACACGAGCCAGGTCTGAATGACGGCCTCGCCTGCATTGGCCAGCACCTCGGGCATCCGCACGACGGTGGCCATCAGCGCACACCCATTGCTGCACGGACTTTCTCCAGACCGGCGACGACTTCCTCGGTCCTGGCGATGGCGGCGCGTTCGAGCACCCTGGAGATGCTCGGTGACGCCTCCGTACCTGACACCCGTTCGACGGGCTGGTCCAACCAGTCGAAGAGCCTGCGCTGAATCTCGTCGGCCAGCCAGCCACCGTACGAGCTGCCACGCGCGCCCTGTTCGACGATCAAGACCGCGTTGGTCTTTCGGACGCTGGCGGTGATGGTGTCCCAGTCGATTGATGCGCGGTCCAGCCACCGAAGATCGATCAGTTCGGCGTCGACGTCGGTCGCCTCGATCGCCTCGAGGCAGTGGTTCACCATCGACAGGTAGCTGATCACGGTGACCTCGGAGCCTGCCCGCCGGATGGCGGCACTGCCCGGCGGGATGACGTAGTCGAGATCGCCCTCGGGGACCTTGTCGGCGATGCCGTAGAGGTCGATGTGCTCGATGACGAGGACCGGATCCTGTAGGGCCAGAGCGGCGTTCATCAGCCCGACGTAGTCGGCGGCCGTCGATGGCGCGACGATCCGCCAACCAGGGCTGGTCACGAAGATGCCCGCAGGGTCCATCAGGTGCTGAGACCCGTAGCCCGCGCCCATCGCAACCTTGGTGCGCAGCACGAACGGCACCGGGTTGTCACCTCCGAACATGTGCCGCGCCTTGCCGATCTGGTTGAACACCTGGTCGGCGGCCACCCACATGAAGTCGGGGTACATGAACTCGACAACCGGCCGGAATCGGCCGTCGAGTGCCATTCCGCCGCCGATGCCGCTGAACGCGTTCTCACTGATGGGGGTCCCCACCAACCGGCTCTCGCCGTACTTCGCCAGGCCCTTCGTGGCACCGTTGGTGCCGCCGTTCAGATGGTGGACGTCCTCGCCGAACACCACGATGCGATCGTCACAGGCCATCCGGCGGTCCATGACGCCGGCCACGGCATCGACGAATTTCACCGAGCGCCATGGACCTTCGTGTTTCGTCGGTTCCAGGGTGGTGAGTGATCCGAGCTCGCTTGCATCACCGCGCATCCCGACGTCGACGAAGCCGGGATCGGGCCACAGTTCTGGACGTATGCGACGCTTGCCTGCATTGTCGGGGTCGTCCTCGAGCAGCTCGGCCGTGGCGGCCGTCATCGCAGCCTGCGCCTGGCTGCGCACCGACGCCACCCCCGCCTCGTCGATCAAGCCGAGCGCGATCATCTCGCGCGCGACCCGGTCGAGCGGATCACGAGAGCGCCAGTGCGCCTCCTCCTCCTTGTCGCGGTACCCGAACGCACTGCCGGGATAGGGCCCGTTCTGGTGGAAGAACCGGTAGACCTCGACTTCGATGACTGCGGGCCCCTCACCGCTGCGCATCCGTTCGGCCGCCTGCTCCGTGGCCAGGTGCACGGCCAACGGGTCCATGCCGTCGACGCGCCAGCAAGGAATGCCGAATCCCTGGCCTCGCACCGACAGCCGAGGATCGGCGGTGATCTCTTCGACCCGGGTGGACACGGCGTACAGGTTGTTCTCGATGAAGAAGCAGAACGGCAGCTTCCATGCTGCGGCGAGGTTCATCGTCTCGAGCACGGAGCCAATCTGGCTGGCTCCGTCACCGAAGTAGCTGATGGTGAGATCGCTGGTACCACTGTGTTTTTGGGCCCAGGCGTTGCCCGCGCCCATCGGCACGCCGCCACCGACGATCGCGTTGGTGCCAAGGGCGCCTGCTTCGAACCACTGCAGGTGCATGGATCCGCCGCGGCCGTGACAGTAGCCCTGGGCCAGCCCGAGGATCTCGGCCAACGTCCGTTGCAGCACCCGCTGGATCTTGGGGGACACCGCTGCGGCGGGATCGATCACACCGCCCGTGACGTGCGTCAGGGCCTTGGCGAGGAACTGGTGGTGACCGCGGTGTGATCCGTTGACGGCGTCGGTGGAGCGAAGGCCGACGATGGATCCAACCGCGCCGCCTTCCTGCCCGATGCTCGAGTGTGCCGGGCCATGCACCAGTCCTTCGCCTGCCAACTCCAGGACGGATTCCTCGAAGGCGCGGATGAGATGCAACTCGGCGAGCATGGTGCCGAGAAGCTGTGGCGATGCGGCTTTCCAGTCCTCGGCGGTGGTCGACAGTTCGATCCAGGCGGAGCCGGTCTCGAGGCGTTGTTCGCGTGGCATGTCCCCTACTTCCGTTGACCGCGAGCGATCGGTGGCACTGGCGGCGGTCTCAGTCAACGTACGCCGATTGGATCCACTTTGGCCAGTATTTGCTACAAAAATGCAGAAATCTGGACTATTGTGGCGGCATTGGATCCACTAGCGGGAGGTTGTATGGCGCTGCCAGGTCTGGTCGGTACTGATCACGTCGGCTTCACCGTGCCCGATCTCGAAGAAGCCCACGACTTCTTCGTGCGGGTTCTGGGTTGCACGCACGTCTACACGCTCGGCCCTTACGCGCACGATGACGACTGGATGCGCGAACATCTCAACGTCCACCCGCGCACCGTGATGCGACGGCTGCACTTCTACCGATGCGGCACGGGAGCCAACTTCGAGGTGTTCGAGTACGAGCCTGCGGAGGCCGCGGCGCCCATCCCGCGCAACAGCGATATCGGCGGCCACCACCTCGCTCTCTACGTCCACGACATCGACGCCGCTGTCGAATACCTTCGCGCCGAAGGCATTCGGGTACTTGGCGAACCGACGGCCAGCAGCAATGCCAGCGCAGGCCAGCGATGGGTGTACTTTCTCAGTCCCTGGGGCATGCAGTTCGAGCTGGTGAGCTTCCCTCGCGGGAAAGAATACGAGAAGGACGCCGCGGTGCTGTTGTGGAACCCGAACACCCCGGCGCAGTGAAGCCCTAACACCGATCGGAGCCAGGATGGCGCAACCCCAGGTGCGTGACGGTGTCACCGGAGCACGTGTCGCTGACGAACTGCGCGCGGCCATCTTGCACGGCGCCCATCCGCCAGGTACCCGGCTGCGCCAAGAGGAACTCGCCGCGCAGTACGGGGCCAGCCGCGTGCCGATCCGGGAGGCGCTGCGGACCCTGGAGTCCGAGGGCCTCGTCACGACGGTGGCCAACGCCGGCGCGTGGATCGCACGCCTGAGTGCCGACGAGTGCGCCGAGCTGTACCAAGTCCGCGAGCGGATCGAGCCGCTTCTGTTGCGCTACAGCCTGCCCCATCTCACGCCTGCCGACGTCGACCGCCTCGGCGAGCTGGCCGAGGAGATGAGCAACACCCGCGATACCGAGCACTTCCTGGCGTTGGACCGGGAGTTCCATCTCGGCAGCTATCGCGCGGCGGAGACGACGTTTCTGCGCCCAACGGTCGAACGGCTGTGGAACGCCACCCAGCACTACCGCCGTGCCTTCACCCGGTTACTGGACGACGACAGCAACCGGATCGTGCACGACGAACACCACATGCTGGTGGCGGCGATCCGGGAGAACGATCCCGACGAGGCCGAGCGCGTGCTGTTCGGCCACATCCGCCGTACCCGACTGCAGCTGACACGTCACCCCGAAGTCTTCGCTAGCAAGTGAAAGGAATCGCACACATGGCAATCGCAACCATCAACCCGACCACGGGGGAGACCGTCGAGACGTTCGAACCCCACGACGACACCGAGGTGGCGCGCCGCATCGCGGAGGCCGCCGCGGCTGCCGATGCGTTGCGTGACACGACGTTTGCTCAACGTGCCCAGTGGATGAACGCCACCGCGGACATCCTGGAGGCCGACGTCGAGCGGGTAGCCCGGATGCTCACTCTCGAGATGGGCAAGCCCCTTGGCCAGGCCCGCGGCGAAGTACTCAAGTGCGCGAAGAACATGCGGTTCTACGCCGAGCACGCGGAGTCCTTCCTCGCCGACGAGCCACTCGCCGATGCCTCGACGGTGTCGGCGTCGCAGGCCTGGACGGTGTGGCAGCCGCTCGGCGTCGTGCTGGCGGTGATGCCATGGAATTACCCACTGTGGCAGGTCATCCGATTCGCCGCGCCTGCGTTGATGGCAGGCAACACCGGTCTGCTCAAGCACGCGTCGAACGTGCCGCAGTCCGCGCTCTACCTCGATGACCTTTTCGACAAGGGCGGCTTCCCGACCGGCTCGTTCCGCACGTTGTTGATCGGCTCGGCCGGCGTCGAGGCGGTCATCTCCGACGATCGGGTCAAGGCGGTCACCTTGACTGGCTCGGAACCGGCAGGTCGCTCCGTCGCATCTACGGCAGGCGGTCAGATCAAGAAGGCGGTGCTCGAACTGGGCGGCTCCGATCCCTTCATCGTGATGCCCAGCGCGGACCTCGACGAAGCGTCCACGGTCGCGGTCAAGGCAAGGACCTCCAACAATGGCCAATCCTGCATCGCAGGAAAGCGTTTCATCGTCCACACCGACGTCTACGACGAGTTCGCCAGCCTGTTCGTCTCGAAGATGAAGGCTCTGGTGGTCGGTGATCCGATGGACGAAGCCACCGACGTCGGGCCCATTGCCACCGCGTCCGGACGCGACGACCTGACCGAACTGGTCGACGACGCGGTGGCCAAGGGTGCCCAGGTGCTCACCGGTGGCGGTGCTCCCGATGGCCCTGGCTGGTTCTACTCGCCGACCGTGCTTGCCGGTCTGACCGATGAGATGCGCGTGGTGATGGAGGAGACGTTCGGGCCGGTCGCCTCTCTCTACAGGGTCGCCGATCGCGACGAGGCGGTACGGGTGGCCAACCAGACCACCTTCGGGCTGAGCTCGGCAGTGTGGAGCAATGATGCGGCAGAACAGGACTGGTTCATCGGCCATCTGGACGCCGGTGCGGTGTTCCTGAACGGTATGACGGTGTCCTACCCGGAGTTGCCGTTCGGCGGGGTCAAGGACTCCGGTTACGGCCGCGAGCTGGCTGCCGCGGGGATCCGCGAGTTCTGCAACCTCAAGACCGTCTGGAAGGCCTAACCGTCCCCGCCGCTAGTGCTAGCTGGCGACTGGGCGCAGCCGCGTCGGCGCGCTGAAGGTGGCAGGCTCGAGCCCTAGGTGGTCTCGTAGCGTGTCGCCCGTGTACTCGGTGCGGAACAGGCCGCGACGCTGCAGCTCCGGAACCACCGAGTCGACGAAATCATTGAAGGTGCCCGGTGTTTGGGCCGCCGACACCATGAACCCGTCGGCCTCGCCTGCGTTGTACGACTCCTCGATCTGGTCGGCTACCTGCGCGGCCGTCCCGACGAACTGCGGCAACAGGACACCCTGCGCGTACCACTTGCCGACGTCGCGCAGCGTGAGATTGTCCCGGTCGGCGACGCGACGAGCGGTGTCGAACAGGCCTTGGGTGCCGGTCACCTTGACGTCCTCGACAGGAGCGTCGAGGTCGTACTGCGAGAAATCGTGATCGGTGTGCACGCTCAACGTGATCAGGCCGGAGATCGGATCGGCCAGCACGTTGTGGAACGCCTGCTTCTCTCGGGCGATCGACTCGGTCTCACCGATGAACGGGATGAAGGCTGGGAAGATCAGCACCTGGTCGGGGTCGCGGCCGAAATTGACTGCCCGTGACTTGATGTCGTCGTAGTAGGCGCGACGCCCCTCCGGCGTCGGGTCGATCTCGAAGATCGCCTCTGCCCACCGCGCGGCGAAGTCTCTACCGGTGCTCGACGAGCCGGCCTGGATCAGCACGGGACGACCCTGCGGCGAGTGCGGCACGTTCAACGGGCCCCGCGTGCGGAAGTACTGCCCGTCGTGGTCGACGGGACGGATCCGCGACGGATCGGCGAACACACCGTTGGTCTTGTCGAGCACCAGCGCGTCGGGATCCCAGCTGGACCACAGCTCCAACGCGGTGCGGACGAACTCGTCGGCTCGCTCGTAGCGGAACTCGTGCTCCAGGTGCTCATCGTGGCCGAAGTTCTGTGCCTCGCTCTGGGTCAGTGACGTGACGATGTTCCATGCCACGCGGCCTCTGGTGATGTGGTCGAGGCTTGCGAAGATGCGGGCAAGCTCGTAGGGGTGAAAATACGTGGCGGACTTGGTGATTGCGATGCCCAACTTGGACGTCACCGCACCGATGCTGGCCGCCACGATGGAGGGGTCGAGTGTCGCCGTCGCCTGGGTTCCGCGGCGCAGCGGCTCGGTGATGTCGTCGCCGTAACGCACTGGCGCGGCCAGCAGGTCGGCGAAGAACACGAAGTCGAACTTGCCGCGCTCGAGGATTCTGCCGAGGCGGTGGTAGTACTCGGGATGGGTGAACCCGGTGTCGCTTGCCGGATGCCGCCACGCCGCATGTGAGTGCGTGACCTGGGAGGCGATCTGGAAGCCACCGAGGTGCAGTTGACGTGTCACGTGCTTTACCTCTCTTGCGATTTGTGCACGTCTGGTTGCCGCCACCGCCACCTAGCGTGCACAAATCGCTGCAAAGTTGGGGGAGGGGGCTAGAAGTAGGCGTTGGCGGGCAGGGCCGTGCCGTGCAACAGGTTCTCGCCGATCACGCGGGCCTTGTAGGCCACCGGGTTGTGCAGCGTGATGGTCCGAATGTTGCGCCAATGCCGGTCCAGGTTGCGCTGCCTGCTGGCCGCGCTCGCGCCGCCCAGTTCGAGCAGCCGGGTCGCCGCTTCTGGCGCGACGTCGTCGAGGTGCACCTTGACCTTGGCGACCTTGAGCTGTGCTTCGGCGGCCAGCACCGGGTCGGGGCCGTCGCCGGAGTCCGACGCGGTGGCCCGCCCGATCGCCTCTGCCGCGTCGAGGACGGCAGCCCTGGCCACGTAGGCCGTGCTGGCCAGCACGCCGAGTTGGCGCTGCAGCAACGGATCGTCGGTTGGCTTCTCGGTGGTGGCGTGGCTGAAACTGCGTTCGCGCGAACGCAACAGCGCTACGCCGTCGTCGACGACGGCCTCCAGCACACCTGCGACGACCGCGTGGATGTACAGCTGCAGCGACGCATACTGCACGGTCGGCGTCGGCTCGGCGTCATAGGGAGAGTCGGACAGCACCTCCTCGGCAGACACCGCCACGTCCTTGAAGATCGTGGTGCCGGTACCGGTACGGCGCTGACCGAAGCCGTCCCAGTCGTCGATGAGGCGCACGCCGGTCCTGTCGGCGGGGACGATCACGACGGCCACCGAGTCGTGGTCGGTAGTCGCGGTTGCGGTCAAGTAGTCGGCGAACAGGGTGCCGGTGCTGTAGTACTTCTCCCCGGTGAGCCGGAATCCAGCGGCGGGGTCGGGCAGCAGCCGGGTGTTGAACACCAGGCTGCCGACCGCCAGCGAACCCTTCTCGCTGAACGCGTTGCCGAAGATCTTGCCGTCGGCAACTTTGCTCAGCCAACGCTGCCCGACGGGGTCGCCAGGTGTACGCAGACGCTCCTCGGTGAACCAGAAGTGGGTCCGGAAGATATGCGCCACAATGGGATCAGCATGCGCCACGTCGATCACCGCGGAGAATAGTTGCGGCACGGTGTATCCGGCGCCGCCCAGCTCGGTTGGCAGGCGCAGCGTGCCGAAGCCGGCCCGCTTGAGCGCGGTCACCTGATCAAAGGGGTTCTCGTCGTTGAGGTCTCGGTCCTTGGCGCCTGCGCCGATGCCGGCCAGTAACTCGGTCCACTCTGGCGAACCGGGCAGGATTCGGTTGGCGTTCTCGACAGTGGTCATGGCAACCGTTCTACGCAAGCAGCGCGGGGCCGTGCACGGCTTTGGATCACCCCGAACCTAAGAACGCCGTTCGGTGACTGTCTGAGGAGTCTGTCGAACGGGTACGAAACGAAGACGTGAACTGCCAGGAAAGGTCAGCCGAGGCGGGGCAGAATGGGAGGCGATGACGATGAACGCCAAACGGCGCAAAGTCCACAACAGGCTCGCCGGGCTTCCCGGCGTCCGCCCGGTCCGGCGGCCGGTGGGCGTGCCTGGTCGGGCCGACGAGGAGTTCGACCTCTACTACGCCCGCACGGGCCGCAAGTCGGAACATCCGCTGGTCATCATCCCTGGCGGTCCAGGTGCGGCGTCGATCGCGCTGTACCGGGGACTGCGGCGCAGGGCGGCCGTCGACGGCCTCGACGTCATCATGATCGAGCACCGTGGTGTGGGCATGTCCCGGCACGACGACACCGGTACCGATCTACCGCCGGAGGCACTGACCGTCGATGCCGCCGTCGACGACATCGCCGCGGTGCTTGACGACGCCCACGTTCAGTCGGCGGTGCTGTACGGCACGTCGTACGGCACCTACCTGGCCGCGGGTCTCGGGGTGCGGCATCCCGGCCGCGTGCACGCGATGATCCTGGACTCACCGCTGCTGTCCGCCGACGACATCGACGCCGTGCGGGCGGCCACCCGGCGCGTGCTGTGGGAGGGGGCGGACCCGGATACCGCCGAGTTGGCCACCAAGGTGCGACGTCTCGTCGACGACGACGTCCTCACCCCCGTGACCGCCCAGCTCGCCGCGGGAATGTACGGGCTAGCAGGCCCGGACGTACTGCGCCGCCAGCTCGACCTACTCCTCACGGGCCACGACTGGTTGTGGGGCGCAATGGGTTTGGGTACCCGGCTTCTCCTGCATCGCAAGACGCCCTATCACCACGAACCCGATCTGGTCGGCCGCATCGGCTACCGCGAACTCAACTATGCTGCCGTGCCCGACGGCGGGCCGCTCGACCCGGCCGTCGCCTTTCGCGAGACCGCCACCGGAGACGTCGATTTCGTGGCCGAACCCTACGACCTGATCGCATCGATGCCGAGCTTCGGGTGGCCGACCGCGGTGATCTCCGGCGGCCGCGATCTGATCACCCCGCGGGCGGTCGCGCAACGCATCGTCTCACTGTTGCCCGATGCCGCGCTCGTCGACCTGCCCACCGCAGGGCACAGCGTCATCGACACCAGGGAGCGCACCGCGCTCGACGTCGTCAAGTCCGTCTACGCCGGAAGACTGCACGAACTGCCAAGCCGCTCAGCGCAACTGGACACGGCACCAGGTGGCATCGGCGTTCGTCTGCTGGTCCGGGCGATCGGGGCGGCCGCGGTCGCGGAGTCTGCGGTGCCGTCGGTGGTACCGCGGGTGGTCCGCCGCGTCACTACTTCGTGAAACCTATTGCGGTGTAGTTCACGTCGGCCAGACCTGCGGCGCCGAAGTTGGCGAGATTGCTCCGCACGGCGACATTGCCTGACGACTGGGTGAGCGGCAGGCTGACACCCGCGTCCCACAGCAGCTTGTCGAGGTCGTTGGCCTTCTCCCGTGCCTTGGCCGGATCGAGTTCCTCCAGCGTCTCCTCGATCTTGGCGTCGATCTCCGGGCTGCCGATCTTGCCGAAGTTGCTCTCTCCGGTGGACAGATAGATCTGCGTGAGACCGGACAGCGGGAAGGCGTCGGCACCCCATGCGAACTGGGCGATGTCGAAGTTGCCAACGGTGATGTACTGGCTGAAGAAGCCGTTGCCTGCCTTGGCGTCGAGCTCGAGTTTGACGCCGATCTGGGCCAAGCTGTTCTGCGCGATCTGGGCGAACTGCCGCGTGCTCTGCGCGTCGTAGAAGACGTCGCGGATGACGAGCTGCTTGCCGTCCTTCTCGCGGAACTGGCCGTTCATCCGCCAGCCGAGCGCGTCGAGTTCCTGTTTGGCCTTCTCCGGGTCGAAGGCGGTGACGGCGCTGTTGTCCTGGTAGCCGGCCTGGCCGGCCACGTAGATGTGGTTGTTCAGCGGTACGGGATTGTCGGCGAGCCCACGCTGCGTGACGTTCGCGATGGTCTGGCGGTCGATGCCCTTGGAGACAGCAAGCCGCAATGCGTTGTCCGCGAGGATCGAACCGGGGGCTCCGTTGAACGTGAAGTGGTACCACTGCAGGCCCGGCGCCCGGCGAATCACGATGCCGGGGGTGCGCCGCGCCACGGTCAGCTCGTCGAGTGAGGCCAGACCGGATGCGTCGATCGCATTGTTCTGTAGTGCCGGGATGAGGGCGGCGTCGTCGAGCACCAGGAAGGTGATGCTGTCCAGCCGCGCCGGGGTGCCCCACCATTTCGGGTTGCGCGTCAACGTGATGCGTTGTGCGGTCCGGTCAATCGAGGAGATGATGAACGGCCCTGCGGACGGGGGCGGATTGGTGAGGAAGCCCTTGTTGAAGGCCTCCGGCGTTGCCGTGACGGCCTTCGGCAGCAGCATCCCGTTGCCGGCGAAGAGACCCTTCCAGTCGGCGTACGGCTTGGCGAATGTCATGATCGCCTGTCGGTCGTCCACGCCGCGGGTCACGCTGCCGACGCGGTCCGCGCCGTTGGGCCCGGCGATGGTGAAGGCCTTGTTCTTGCCGGTGGTCGCGTCGATCTCCGACTTGATGTCCTCCCACGTGATGGGGGTGCCGTCGCTCCACACCGCCTTGGGATTGATGGTGTAGGTGACCACCTGCGGATTGGTGCTGGTCAACTCCACGTTGGTGAAGAAATCGGTATTCACGGTCGCGGTGCCGTCCGCGGCGATGCGGAACGCGCGGGGCATGACGGGCTTGAGAAGGCTGTAGTTGTCGCCGGTGTTGCCGTCGATGTGCAGCGTGTTGAAGTTCTCCGGGAACGCGGTCAACGCGAGACGCAGTGCGCCGCCGTCTTGCAGGGTGGCCGGGTCCTGCGGGTTCATGTCGTTGGTGGTGCCGACCGAGGCGTCCCCGCCCGCCGACGGCGGCTTCTGGTCGCCACTCGAGCAGCCGGCAATCGTCAGGGCCACGACCAGTGCCGCCACGCCAAGGCGTCGCATCTTCACGACGCCGACTCTAACGTGACGGCTGTGGAACCGCGCCCTGCTCGATTGAACGTCACGGCCACATGGTGGACAAGGTGCCTGACGACCGAACGAACTACCAAGCCGCTCAGCGCAACTGGACAATGAACCAGGTGTCGCCGCGGGTGGTCCGCTACGTCACTACTTCATGAAGCCGATCTTGGTGTAGTCCAGGTCGCCAAGACCTGCGGGCCCGAAGTTCGCCAGGGTGCTGCGCACCGCGGAATTGCCCGCCGACTGGAACAGCGGCAGGCTGAAGCCCTCGGCCCAGACCATCTTGTCCAACTCGTTGGCCAAGATGCGCGCCTTCGCGGGGTCGAGTTCGTCGAGAGTCTTCTCGATCTGAGCGTCGATCTCGGGGCTGCCGATCTTGCCGAAGTTGCTCTCGCCGCCGGAGGCGAAGATCTGCGTCAGCGAAGACAGAGCGAACGGATCGGCAACCCAGCTGAACTGGCCGATGTCGAAGTTGCCGACCGTGATGTAGTCGGTGAACAAGGTGCCACCGGGCGCGGTCACCAGGTCCAGTTTCACCCCGATCTGCGCGAGGCTGTTCTGCGCGACCTGAGCGATCTGTCTGGTGGACAACGAGTCAAAGAACACGTCGCGGATCACCAGCTGGCGGCCGTCCTTCTCGCGGAACTGACCGTTCATCCGCCAGCCGAGTGCGTCGAGTTCCTGCTTGGCTTTCTCCGGGTCGAAGGCGGTGACGGCGCTGTTGTCCTGGTAGCCCTCCTGACCGGCGACGTAGATGTGGTTGTTCAGCGGAACGGGATTGTCGACCAGCCCGCGCTGGCTGACATTGGCAATGGCCTGCCGGTCGATGCCCTTGGCGACGGCCAGCCGGAGCGCCTTGTCGGCGAGGATCGAACCGGGTGCGCCGTTGAACGTGAAGTGGTACCAGCTCAATGCGGGAGCGCGCCGGATCGAGATTCCCGCCGTGCGCCGCGCGATGGTCAACTCGTCGAGCGAGCCGATCGCCGTGGCGTCGATGGCGTTGTTCTGCAGCGCCGGGACGCGAGCGGCGTCGTCGAGGATCAGGTAGGTGATGCTGTCGAGGAGGGGCGGTGTGCCCCACCACTTCGGGTTGCGGGTCAACGTGATGCGTTGCGCGGTTTTGTCTATCGATGACACGATGAACGGTCCTGCCGACGGTCCCGGCCCGTTGAGCTGTGCCTTGTTGAAGGCCTCCGGGGTCGCCGTCATGCTCTTCGGCAGCAGCATGGTGTTGCCTGCGAACATGGCTCGCCAGTCTCCGAAGGGCTCGGCGAACGTGATCACCGCCTGTCGGTCGTCGACCCCGCGGGTGACCGATTTGACGCGTTCGCTTCCGTTCGGGCTCGCGAATGCGAACGCCTTGTCCTTGCCGCTGGTGGCGTTGATCTGAGAAGCGATGTCCTCCCAGGTGATTGGAGCGCCGTCGC
This sequence comes from Mycobacterium sp. AZCC_0083, assembly GCF_014202335.1. Lineage (GTDB taxonomy): Bacteria > Actinomycetota > Actinomycetes > Mycobacteriales > Mycobacteriaceae > Mycobacterium. The sequence continues at coordinate 156,075 of NZ_JACHGP010000014.1, forward strand.
TCCACACCGCCTTGGGGTTGATGGTGTACGTGACGACCTGCGGGTCGGTGCCGGTGAGTTCGACACTGGTGAAGTAGTCGGCGTTGACCATCATCGAACCGTCCGGCGCTATGCGAAACGCGCGCGGCAGGGTGGCCCGCAACATCGCCGCGCCGGAGGCTTCGTTGTCGATGTGCAGCGTGTTGTAGTTCGCCGGTAATGCCGATAGCGCCAGCCGGAGGTTGCCACCCTGGCGCAGTGTGGCCGGATCCTGCGGATTGATGTCGCTGGTGGTGCCGACCTCGGCCTCGCCACCCGCCGACGGCGGCTTCTGGTCGCCACCCGAGCACCCGGCAATCGTCAGGGCCAGGACCAGCGCGGCCACGCTCAGGCGTCGCATCTTCACGACGCCGACTCTAACGTGACGGCTGCGGGACCGCGGCCAGTAATCGCTGCGTGTAGGGGTCCTGCGGGTCGGCGAACACCTGGTCGGCGTCGCCTTGCTCGACGATCGCGCCGTTGAACATCACGGCCACCCGGTGGGCGAGGTGCTTGACCACCGACAGGTCATGCGAGACGAACAGATACGACAACCCGAACTGCTGCTGTAAGTCGAGCAACAGGTTGATGATGCCGGCCTGAATCGACACGTCGAGCGCGGAGACCGGCTCGTCGAGGGCAAGGATCTTGGGTTGCAGTGCCAGCGCACGTGCGATGCCGATGCGCTGCTTCTGCCCGCCGGAGAACTCGGCCGGGTAGCGGCTGGCGTCCTCGCGACGCAACCCGACAACGCCGAGCAACTCGCCAATCCGGTCGTCGATGTGTGCCTTGCCGAAACCGTTGGCCGCCAAGGGCTCAGCGAGGACGTCGAACACCGGCAACCGGGGGTCGAGGGCGGCGACGGGGTCTTGGAACACCACCTGCAGGTCACCGCGCAACGCCCGCCTGCCCGCACGGTCGAGGCTCGCGACGTCGGCGCCGAGCACCTCGATGGTGCCGGACTGCGGGGCGGTCAGGTCCAGAATCTGGTGCAGAGTGGTCGACTTGCCAGAGCCGGATTCACCGACGATGCCCAACGTGTGGCCTTCGCGAAGCTCGAAGCTGACGCCGTCGACGGCGCGCACCTCGCCGATCTGGCGGCGCAGCACCACGCCCTTGGTCAGCTTGTAGGTCTTGACCAGATCGGCGACCCGGATGACGACGGGGGCGTCGGGGTCGGCATCGACAGGGGGCGACTCGGTGGAGACGCCGTAGACCTCTGCGGCGGTACGTCCGGCGACGTCGTCGGTGCGGATGCACGCCGCCGTGTGACCGGTCTCGACCTCGATGAGCGACGGCTCCTCGGTGCGGCACTCGTCGATGACCAGCGGGCAGCGCGGCGCGAACGGGCAGCCGGGCGGCAGTGCCGCCAGCGACGGGGGCGCGCCTGCGATCGGCACCAGCCGGGTACCTTGCGGGGCGTCCAGCCGGGGGACCGAGCCGAGAAGCCCTGCGGTGTAGGGCATTCGGCGGTCTCGGTAGAGTGTCTGCACCGGCGCGACCTCCACCGCACGCCCGGCGTACATCACCTGCGCGCGGTCGGCGAATTCGGCCACGACGCCCAAGTCGTGCGTGATGATCAGCACGCCTGCGCCGGTGACGTCGCGAGCCGTCTTGAGCACTTCGAGGATCTGCGCCTGCACGGTGACGTCCAGCGCGGTCGTCGGCTCGTCACAGATGAGCAGGTCGGGGTCGTTGGCGATCGCGATGGCGATGACGACGCGTTGGCGTTCACCGCCGGACAGTTCGTGCGGGAACGAGCGGGCCCGCCGGTCCGGCTGGGCGATGCCGACCAGCTCGAGGAGTTCGACGGCGCGCGCACGGGCGGCCGCCCGGCCGATGCCCCGCTGGTGGGTCTGCAAGGACTCCGCGATCTGGTCGCCGACGGTGTACACCGGGGTGAGCGCCGACATCGGATCCTGGAAGACGGTGCCGATCTTCTTGCCTCGGATGCGCGACATCTGCGCATCGTCGAGGCCGATGAGTTGCTCGCCGTCCAGGCGCACCGACCCGGACACCTCGGCGTGCGGGGGCAACAGCCCGATCACCGCCATCGCCGAGGCCGACTTGCCCGAGCCGGACTCGCCGACCACCGCGACCACCTCGCCCGCGTCGACGCGCAGGTTCAGCCCGCGCACCGCGGTTACTTCCTCGGCGTCGGTGGCGAACGTGACCGCGAGGTCGGTCACCTCGAGCAGGCTCATGACAGTTTCCTCTTCGCGCAAGCGCTCATCGGCGGTTAGACCGCTTTCGCGGCTTGCGGCTGTCCGGGTCCAGCGCATCGCGCAGGCCGTCGCCGATCAGGTTGGCGCACAACACGATCAGCACCAGAACGCCGGCGGGGAACAGGAACACCCAGGGGAACGTCGTCGCCGAGTTGGTGCCGTCCGCGATCAGCGTGCCAAGGGAGACGTCGGGTGGCTGCACGCCGAATCCGAGGAAGCTCAATCCGGTTTCGGCCAGAATCGCCACGCCCACGTTGAGCGCGGTGTCGATGATCAGGATCGACGCCACGTTGGGCACGATGTGACGGGCGATGATCCTGGTGTTGCTGACGCCCATGTACCTTGCCGCCGTGACGAATTCGCGTTCACGCAGGCTCATCGTCAAGCCGCGGACGATGCGTGCGCTGATCATCCAGCTGAACCCGGCAAGCAGCAGGATGAGCCACAAGACGGTGCCGGACTCCCTGGTGCGTGGCGTGACGATCGCGATCAGGATGAAGCTTGGCACCACCAAGAGCAGGTCCACCACCCACATCAACGTGCGGTCGCGCCAGCCGCCGAAGAAACCGGCGATGGAGCCGACCGTCGCGGCGATGATCGTTGAGATGAACGCGACGCACACGCCGATCAGCATCGACTTCTGCATCCCGCGCAGCGTCTGAGCCAGCAGGTCCTGGCCCAGCGAGTTGGTGCCGAACCAGTGGTTGAGCGTGGGGGGCTGCTGCAACGCGTAGTAGTCGAGGTCGGTGTAGCCGTAGGGCAGGAACGGCGGCAGTGCGTAGCACCCGATGAACAGCAGCGCCAGTATCGCGAGCGACACCACGCCCGGCCGGTTGCGCAGGAATCGTCGCAGCACCAGCGTTCGGCGCGACGCGAATTGGTGAGCGTCGAGGCCGGACTTCGCCGTCGACGCGGATTCGGTGGTGATCGGCTCGTTCACGACACCCGCACCCTCGGATCCAGCGCCGCGTAGATCACGTCGGACAGCAGTCCGGCCAGCAGGATGGTGGCCCCGGAGAACACCGTGATCGCGGCGACGATGTTGGTGTCCTGGGTGGCGATGCCCTGCACCACCCACTCGCCCATGCCGTGCCATCCGAAGATCTTCTCGGTGAACACCGCACCGGTGACGAGGCCGCTGACGCCGTAGGCGAACAGGGTCGCCATCGGGATCAGGGCGGTGCGTAGCCCGTGTTTGAACAAGGCCTGTCGCCGCGTCAGGCCCTTGGCGCGGGCGGTGCGGATGAAGTCTTGGCCGAGCACGTCGAGCATCGCGTTGCGCTGGTAGCGGCTGAACCCGGCAATCGAGCCGAGCGCCAGCGTGAACGTCGGCAGCACCAGATGCTGCAGGCGGTCGACGAACTGATCCCACGCTCCGCCCACCGCGTCGGACGATGTCTCGCCGGTGTACTCGAACAGCTGCACCCCCAGCACCGTGTTGACCTTCAGCGCGCCGAGGATCAACAGGTTGGCCACCACGAAGGTGGGCGTGCTGAGCACCAGCAGGGACAGCACCGTGATGACACGGTCGGAGAGCCGGTACTGGCGGATCGCACCCCACGCGCCGATCACGACGCCGAGGATGGTGCCCAGCAGGGAGCCGATGATCACCAGGCGCAGGCTCACGCCGATGCGTCGCCACAGTTCCTCGGAGACCGGTTGGCCGGTCACCGTGGTGCCGAAGTCACCGTGGATCGCGTCCGATGCCCATTGCACGTACCGAATCGGGATGGGCTTGTCGAGATTCAGTTCGGCTGCCTTCGCGTCGATGGTCGACTGGGGCGGCCGAGGGTTGCGCTGCAAGAGGCTGTCGAGCGGTTCGAAGGTCAGTGAGGTGAGGCTGAACGTGAGAAACGACGCCAGCGCCAGCAGCACGACGTAGTTGAGCAACCGGCGGGCCAGGAAACGCGTCACGTCGCGCCCGCCGGATTCCGCATGGGCACAGGGTAGGAGATCTGTGACGGGACGGCTGTGAGGTGGTGTTTTGGGCGCGGCGAGCGCGTAGCCAACTCTTACCTCAAGACCAGCGTCCTCACAGTCGAGGGGCGTTCACTCGATACCCAGATCCAATGACCCATTCCCCGACTCGAGGATTTGAGATGAGTTCGATCAATCGAAGGAACGTCAAGGTATTCGCCGCGATCATCGGCGGCAGCGCCGTCGTGGCTCTCGGTGGCATGAACGCCGCATTCGCGCAGGAACACGCTGGTCAGGACATGGCGAAGAGCAGCACGATGACCGTCGGCGCGACCAGCACCGAGACGACGCCGCCCACCGCACCCGCCGTCGCTGAGGCGTCGCCGTCGATCAAGGGTCCCGCGCCGCTGCCATCGGAGGAGGTCGGCCTGCCGTAGGCATCGACTAGCGGCAGGATCCTTCCTGCGTTTGTTCTCCACCCGATTCGGTTACCCATCGGATGGAGGGGTTCCGTTTGCCCCTTCGTTGCCGACGTGAGATCGAATTGGGAGTGATCAGAGGTGAATTCCACCAGGTTGAAGTTGATGTCTGCGGCCGCGGGTGCCGGTGCGGTCGTCGGCATGGGTGCGTTGACGGTGGCCCTCGGGGCCGTCCACGGGCCGTCCGACACCGTCGTATCCGACACGCCTTCGGCGACTCTCGGGGAAACCGCCACCACCACGACGACGGCCCCGTCGGCGCCGCAGACACCGGTCGCAACCCCGCCGGTGACGGCGACGACGCCCGAGGGCTTCGCGACCCCGTAAGCCACTCATATTGCGGGGTCAGCGCGGCTGGGCTTGGCCTCGCTGCCCCGTGATGCTCGGTTCACCGATCCCGGTGACCGTCGCCGTCTGTCCCGTGCGGGTGGCCTCGATCGTCACCTCGTCGCCGACGGCGAAGGGCGGGGTGGCGGCAACACCAGCAGTTGCAATCACATAGGTCTCGCTGTACCCGTCGTCGCTGCGCGCGGTGACGGAGGTGGGCGATATGGCGGTGACACGGCCCGTCTGGGAGATCTTCGTGTTGAACCCGCCGGTCCCGTTGGCCACCACGTACTCGCCGTGCAGCGAAGCGGAATCCGGCGCCGCCGCTCTCATCGCGTCGTCGCGCGGTGGCCCGGCGTTACGATCGCCAAAGGTCGTGGCCCCGCCTGTGTGCGTGCCCATCATGCGCGGGCCGTCATCGGTGGCGGCGTACACCGCGGCTCCGCCGACACCGGCGATGACGGCTGCGACGCCGACGGCGACCGCGGTTCCACGCAGGTTCCAGGTGTCCATGGGAACACTGTGCGGGTTTTACTCGTGTGTCGGCTGTGCGCCGAATCTGCCGACGATGTGTATGTCGGGCTTCACAGCTCGCGCATAGAATCACCACAGCACCTGCCTATCGGGTGCGCGAATACTGGGAGTCGTGACCACCGCGAACGGATCAGTCCATGACAGGGATACCGACAAGGATCCCGCGCGCGTCGTGATGCGCCGGGCGGATGGAAAGCCGATCAACGTGCTCGTCGTCGACGACGAGCCGGTGTTGGCCGAGCTGGTCTCCATGGCGTTGCGCTATGAGGGCTGGGACATCGCCACCGCAGGCGACGGCGCGACGGCGATCTCGCTGGCCCGAGACAATCCGCCCGACGTCGTCGTGCTCGATGTCATGCTGCCCGACATGAGCGGCCTCGACGTCCTGCACCGGCTGCGCGAGCAGATCCCCGGGCTGCCGCTGCTGCTGCTGACCGCGAAGGACTCGGTCGAGGATCGCATCGCCGGACTGACCGCGGGCGGGGACGACTACGTGACCAAGCCGTTCAGCATCGAGGAAGTGGTGCTGCGGTTGCGAGCCCTGCTGCGGCGCACCGGCGTGGCGAACGAAGCGGGTGGCGCGCAGATCGTCGTCGGGGACCTGGTGCTCGACGAGGACAGTCACGAGGTCACCCGCGCCGGTGAACCCATCACGCTGACCGCCACCGAGTTCGAACTGTTGCGGTTCATGATGCGCAATTCCAAGCGCGTCTTGAGCAAGGTGCAGATCCTGGACCGGGTGTGGAGTTATGACTTCGGCGGCCGGTCCAACATCGTCGAGCTGTACGTGTCGTACCTGCGGAAGAAGATCGACAGTGGACGCGAGCCGATGATCCACACGTTGCGAGGCGCAGGGTACGTCCTCAAGCCGGCTCGCTGAGCCGGAGGCGAACATTGGACGCTGAGCCGGAGGCGAACATGTCGCGCACCAAGTTCTGGTTGCCGCGCACGTGGTCGCTGCGGGTTCGGCTGCTGGTCACCCAGGTCGTGCTGCTTGCCACCGTATGTGCGTGCATCGGCGGTGCCACCGACTTCGCGCTTCAGCGCTTCCTGTCGCATCAGCTCGACGATCAGTTGGTCGAGGCCGGCAGGCGCTCGACCGCCATCTTCGATGGTCCGCCACCCATGTTCGGTGGGCCAACGGTCATTCTGGGGCGACGCGACGGCTCCGAACCGCACATGTATCCGGGTCCGCCGGATGGTCTCGGTCTGCCAGAAGGCCCCGGTCCACCCATGGAGCCCGGCCCACCGATGGAGCCCGGCGATCGCGATCCGCAGCATCATCCCCTGCCGCCCGGCGTCCCCGGCCCACTACCGGGACCCATGTACCGGGAGCTGTTCGACCCGGAGTCCGGCCCTGGCCCCGGATTCTTGAACGCTCCTGGCCAGGCCGCCCGAACGGTGGGCGCCGTCGTCGAGCGGGACGGTTCGGTGGACGCCGGGGTGATCACCGCCGACGGTGGCCGGTCCTCGGTGAGTGCCGCGGCCAATGCGCAGCTGGCGAAAGTCGAGCCGAATCGGAAGCCGCAGACCGTCGTGCTGGATGGTCTCGGCCGCTACAAGGTGATCGGAATGCACGCTCGGCACGGCGGGCAGACGATCGTGACCGGTCTGCCGACCGCCGCCGTGGACAACACCCTGCTGTGGGTTGTCGGCATGTTCTGCGTCATCGCCGTGCTGGCTCTGGTTGGCGCGACCATTGCGGGCGTCTGGATCATTCGTCGCCAATTGGCTCCGCTTTCAAGGGTTTCCGCTGCGGCCCGCGAGGTCGCCGACCTCGAGCTGGACAAGGGCGAGGTGCGTCTGCCGACGCTGATCGTGAGCGTCGACCCGGAGAGTCGCCACACCGAGATCGGCCAGCTCGGTTCCGCGTTGAACCGGATGCTGGACCGCATCGCGGGGGCCATGTCGGTCCGGCACGCCAGCGAAACCAGGGTGCGGCAGTTCGTCGCCGACGCCAGCCACGAGTTGCGCACGCCGCTGGCGGCGATTCGCGGCTACACCGAGCTTGCACAGCGCAAGCGCGCCCAACTCCCGGACGACGTCGCCCACGCGATGAGCCGGGTCGAGTCGGAGACCGGACGGATGACGCAGTTGGTCGAGGACATGCTGCTGCTCGCACGGCTGGATGACGGTCGTCCGTTGATCCGCGAAACCGTCGACCTGTCCCGGTTGGTCGTCGACACCGTCAGCGACGCGCACATCGCCGGTCCAGGGCATAAGTGGTCGCTCGATCTGCCCGACGAGCCGGTGTTGCTGGTCGGTGACGATGCGCGGTTGCACCAGGTGCTTGGGAACCTGCTGGCCAACGCCAGGACGCATACCCCCGTCGGGACGTCGGTGACGACATCACTCGGGCGTGACGACACCGGTGCGGTGGTGCTGTCGGTCGCCGACGACGGTCCTGGCATTCCATCGACGCTGCAGCCGGAGGTCTTCGAACGGTTCGCGCGTGGGGATTCGTCCCGGTCGCGGCCCGGAGCCGCCCCGGCGGCGACATTCGGCCCCGGAGCTCCGACGGCGTCCGGTCAGAGCGGGAGCACCGGTCTCGGGCTGGCCATCGTGGCAGCAGTGGTCAAGGCGCACGACGGCACGATCGACGTCAAGAGTCGGCCCGGCAGTACTGAATTCGTGGTCCGGCTCCCGGGCAGTTCACAGACGACCCACAGCGCGGGCAAATCGGACGCCTAGCCAGGTCCGTGAGAATCAACCGGTGACCGCCGTACTGCCGCGCGCATCGACGCCTGCCGCCGACTCCGACGAGGAGACCGTGGTGCGGCCCCGCGTCGGCGGGCGCGAGCGGGTGGCATTCGGCGTATTGATGGCGGTCACCGCCGCGCTCTACCTGTGGAATCTGTCGGCCAGCGGATGGGCCAACGCCTTCTACTCCGCCGCGGCGCAGGCTGGTGGACAGGACTGGACGGCAATGCTGTTCGGATCCAGTGACGCCAGCAATGCGATCACGGTCGACAAGATTCCCGCCGCGATCTGGGTGATGGACCTCTCGGTGCGCGTTTTCGGGCTGAGCTCGTGGAGCGTGCTGGTGCCGCAAGCGCTGGAGGGCGTCGCCGCGGTCGCGCTGCTGTACGCCGCGGTCCGGCGCGTCTCGGGTCCGGGGGCGGCCCTGCTGGCCGGCACGGTGTTCGCGCTGACACCCGTCGCCGCGTTGATGTTCCGGTTCAACAATCCCGATGCGCTGCTGGTGCTGCTGCTCGTCGCTGGCGCGTACTGCGTGCAGCGCGCGTGTGAGCGCGACGCCAGCCGGTGGTGGCTAGTCGGGGCTGGGGCCGCGGTGGGTTTCGGCTTCCTGGCCAAGATGCTGCAGGCGTTCCTGGTGCTGCCAGGCTTCGGGCTGGCCTACCTGATTGCGGCCGCCGTGCCCCTTCGCGCCCGCGTACTGCGATTGGCAGGCGCCCTGACCGCGCTGATCGCCTCGGGTGGCTGGTATCTGCTTCTCGTCGAGCTGTGGCCGGCGTCGGCGCGCCCATACATTGGCGGCTCCCAGAACAACAGCATCGTCGAACTGGCCTTGGGCTACAACGGTTTCGGTCGCCTCACCGGCAACGAGCCCGGCGGCCTCGGCAACATGAACTTCGACGTCGGCTGGGGCCGTCTGTTTGGCAGCGGCATGGGCGCCTACATCGCCTGGCTGCTACCCGCCGCGCTGGTGTGCCTGGTCGCCGGACTGCTGCTGACCCGCCGGGCGCCTCGCACCGACGCGCAACGTGGCGCATTGATTTCGTGGGGCGGCTGGCTGGTGGTCACCGCTGTCGTGTTCAGCTACGCCAACGGCATCGTGCACGCGTACTACACCGTCGCTCTGGCACCCGCCATCGCCGCGGTGCTCGGAATCGGGGCAACGCTGTTGTGGCGCAATCGTTCCGATGTCCGGGCGGCGACGGCGATGTCGGCCACCGTTGCCATCACCGTTGTCCTGGCCGCCGCCCTGCTGACCAGGCACGGCGACTGGCTGGACTGGTTGCGTCTCCTCATCGCAGTCGCGGGGGTGGGCGCTGCGGTGCTGCTCCTGGTCGTCGCGCGACTGCCGCGACGAGTGGCCCTTACCGCGGCCGGACTCGCCATCGCGGCCTGCTTGGCTGCGCCGACGGCCTATACGCTCGCGACGGTGGCGACGCCGCACAGCGGCGCCATGCCGTCGGTCGGACCGGCGCGCGGACCGGGTGGGTTCGGTGTCATGGGCGGCGGGTTGCTCGACAGCCCGGTGCCAGGAGCAGGCTTGTCGGAGCTTTTGACCGCCGACGCCGACCAGTTCACGTGGGCCGCGGCGGTCGTCGGATCCAACAACGCCGCGGGCTACCAGTTGGGCAGCGGGGCGCCGGTGATGGCGGTCGGCGGGTTCAACGGCACCGATCCATCGCCGACGCTCCAAGAGTTTCAGTCCGACGTCGCCGCAGGGAAGATCCACTACTTCGTCCGCGGCCGGGTGATGTTCGGAGGGTTCGGCGGTCACGACAACGGCGGCAGTCGCGCGGCCGCCGAGATCGGCGAGTGGGTCGAGACTCACTACACGCCGCTGACCGTCGACGGCACCGTCGTCTACGACCTCACCGCAGCGCCGAAGAACTCATAGGCGGCGCATAGCTGGCGCCAACGGTTGCCACACAGCACCGGCCGACCATGAATCTCATGACAGACATCGCCTTCTCCGAAGCCCTTCGCCCCGACGCCGTTTCGATGCGTCGCTTCGGGTCCCGGCCCAACGCCGCGCTGGCGGCAGCGGAACTCGGCGTACCGGTGCTCGACGTGGTGGTTCCGGTCTACAACGAGGAGGCGGCGCTGGCCGACTCGGTGCACCGGCTGCACCGCCATCTGCGGGACACGTTCCCGTACCCGGTGCGCATCACGATCGCCGACAACGCAAGCGTCGACGACACCCCGCGCATCGCCGCGGAACTGGCCGCCGAACTCGTCGACGTCCGGGTGGTGCGCCTGGAACTGAAGGGTCGCGGTCGCGCACTGCATCAGGTGTGGTCGGAGTCCGACGCCGCCGTGTTGGCCTACATGGACGTCGACCTGTCCACCGACCTCGCCGCGCTGGCCCCGCTGGTGGCCCCGCTGATCTCCGGGCACTCCGATCTCGCGATCGGCACCCGGTTGAGCCGTGGTTCGCGCGTCGTACGCGGCGCCAAGCGCGAGATCATTTCGCGCTGCTACAACTTCATCCTGAAGTCCACGCTGTCGGCTCGGTTCTCCGATGCCCAGTGCGGCTTCAAGGCCATTCGCGCCGACGTCGCGCACGGGTTGCTGCCGCACGTCGCCGACACCGGCTGGTTCTTCGACACCGAGCTGCTGGTGCTCGCCGAACGCAGCGGACTGCGGATTCACGAGGTGCCTGTCGACTGGGTCGACGACCCCGACAGCCGGGTCGACATCATCGCCACCGCGACCGCGGACCTGAAGGGAGTGGGGCGCCTGCTGCGCGGCTTCGCCAGTGGCTCCATCCCGGTCAACGCGATTGCCGCCCAACTGGGTTCGTCACGCCGGTCGGCCGCGCCTGGCTCGCTGTTCCGTCAGGTGGTCAGGTTCGGCGCGGTCGGTGCCGCGTCGACGGCCGCCTACCTCGTGCTGTTCGTGCTGCTGCACGGCTGGATCGGTGCGCAGGCGGCGAACCTCGTCGCGTTGTTCGTCACCGCGATCGGAAACACTGCGGTCAACCGGCGGTTCACGTTCGGCGTCACCGGCGGCGGCAAAGCCGCGCGCCACCACGTCGAGGGGCTCATCGTCTTCGCCATCGCGCTGGCCATCACCAGCGGCGCGCTGGCCGTCTTGAACGGCGTCGTCGACCAACCGCAGCGATTGGTGGAGCTGACCGTGCTGGTACTGGCCAACTTGGTCGCCACCGCCGTGCGCTTCGTGTTGTTGCGCGGCTGGGTGTTTCACCCCCGACGTGCCCGCTAACCCTTCCCCTTCGTCAAACCAGAGACCCGAGGAAACGATGACCACGATCACCGTAGACGTCCGTCCGGACGCAGCCGACGAACCCGCGGCCGTACCGGACCCGCGATGGGCCCGACCCGGCCTGCTCGCCCTGCTGGCCGGTACTGCGGTTTTGTACCTATGGGGCCTCGGCTCGTCGGGCTGGGCGAACAGCTTCTACGCCGCCGCCGCGCAGGCAGGCACCCAGTCCTGGAAGGCGTGGCTGTTCGGGTCGCTGGATGCGGGCAACGCCATCACCGTGGACAAGCCGCCTGCGGCGATGTGGGTTATGAGCTTGTCCGGCAGGCTGTTCGGGTTCAACGCGTTCACCATGCTGCTGCCGCAGGCGTTGATGGGTGTGGCCGCCGTCGCGGTGCTGTACTTCACCGTCAAGCGCAGCAGCGGCCCCGGCGCAGGGCTGATCGCCGGTGCGGTGCTGGCCCTGACGCCCGTGGCGACGCTGATGTTCCGGTACAACAACCCCGACGCGCTGCTGGTCCTGCTGCTCGTCGTTGCGGCGTACTGCACGGTGCGGGCCATCGAGAACGGCAGCACGCGCTGGATGGCGCTGACCGGATGCGTCGTCGGCTTCGCCTTCCTGACCAAGATGCTTCAGGCGTTCCTCATCGTGCCGGGCCTCGCGCTGGCGTTCCTGGTCGCCGCCCCCATCGGCTTGTGGAAGCGGTTGGGCGCCCTGCTGGTCGGCGGCGTCACCATGGTCGTCTCCGCAGGCTGGTACGTCGCGCTGGTCAGCCTGTGGCCCGCGGACTCGCGGCCCTACATCGCCGGCTCCACCGACAACAGCCTTCTGCAATTAGCCTTGGGCTACAACGGAATCCAACGCATCGTCGGTGGCGGTGGCCCGGGTGGCGGTGGCGGTGGCCCTGGTGGCGGTGGCCCTGGTGGCGGTGGCAACGTGTTCTTCGGCGGCGAGCCCGGTATCGGCCGGATGTTCGGCCTGTCCTTCGGAACCGAGTCCTCCTGGCTGCTGCCCGCCGCGATCATCGGCCTGCTTGCCGGGTTGTGGCTGACCTGGCGCACCGCGCGCACCGGTCAGGTGCGGGCCAGCCTGCTGCTGTGGGGTGGTTGGCTACTGGTGACCGGTGCCGTGTTCAGCTTCATGGATGGCACGGTGCATCCGTACTACACGGTCGCCCTCGCTCCGGCCATCGCCGCGCTGGTCGGCATCTCGGTGGCAGAACTCCTGCGCCGCAAGGACACCTGGCCTGCCCGCCTGACTCTCGCGACCATGCTGGCGGTGACCGGGGTATGGGCGTTCGTCCTGCTGAACCGGACCCCGGACTGGTGGCCTGCGCTGCGCTGGGTCGTGCTCTTCGGGTCGGTGATCGTGGCGGCCGTGGTCGCCGTCGGCCTGCACCGGCTGGGCCGCGCGACCGTCGTGGTCGCCGTGGCCGCTGCGTTGTTCGGCCTCGGCGCGACGGCGGCGTACTCGATCGAGACGATGTCGTCCGTACACGACGGGCCGGTGAGCACGTCAGGACCTGCCAAGCAGGACGGCTTCGGCGGCGGCGGTCCCGGTGGACAGGGCCCAGGGGGTCGCGGCGGGGACAACGCCGCGCTGGAGGCCATGGTGCAGGACACCGACAACCGTTGGGCCGCAGCCGCGATCGGTTCGCACACGATCGACCAACTGGAGCTCAAGACCGGCACGTCACTGATGGCGATCGGTGGATTCAGCGGTGGCGACCCGTCGCCCACGTTGGCGCAGTTCCAGCAAGACGTGGCCGACGGCCAGGTGCGGTACTTCATCGCAGGCAACGACAAGGAAGGCGGCCCGATGAACCACCGGACCGGTGTCGCGAACGACATCACCACGTGGGTCGAGCAGCACTTCACCAAGATGGACGTCGGCGGTACTACCGTCTACGACCTGCAGCCGCACGCGTGACGCGGGGATGAAATCAGCCCGATTCGCACCATCGGAATCCGGGTAGCGTCCTACTAGCGTATGTCCGCGATCGTCAGGAGGTCCCACATGTCCGTGACCGACGAGTACCTGAAGAACAACGAGGCCTATGCCGAATCGTTCAGCGGTCCGCTGCCTCTGCCGCCGAGCAAGCACGTCGCGGTGGTCGCCTGCATGGACGCTCGCCTCGACGTCTACCGGATCCTCGGGTTGAACGAGGGGGAGGCGCACGTCATCCGCAACGCCGGCGGTGTGGTGACCGACGACGAGATCCGCTCGCTGGCCATCAGTCAGCGGCTGCTTGGCACGAAGGAGATCATCCTCATCCACCACACCGACTGCGGGATGCTGACGTTCACCGACGACGGCTTCAAGCAGCAGATCCAGGACGAGACGGGCCTCAAGCCGGAGTGGGCGGCCGAGGCGTTTCAGGACGTCGACGAGGACGTGCGGCAGTCGCTGCGACGCATCGAGGCCAGCCCGTTCGTGACCAAGCACGAGTCGTTGCGCGGCTTCGTCTTCGACGTGGCGACGGGCAAGCTCAACGAGGTCTCGCTTTAGCGATGTCACCCGATTACCTCCGCCCGAGCACCCGACGGTCGATGATGTCGACATGGTCCTGCAGAGCACGACGCCCGCGGATGAGAACGGCGCCCCCGTGCGACTCGATACGACCGCGCCGGTGCCCTACGTGGCAAGCAATCCGCGAAATCCGTTTCCGCCGATCGCCGACTATGCATTCCTCTCGGATTGCGAGAACACCTGTTTGATCTCGTCGGCCGGGTCGGTGGAGTGGCTGTGTGCGCCGCGCCCCGACTCCCCGAGCTTCTTCGGCGCCATCCTGGACCGCAGTGCCGGGCACTTTCGGATCAGCCCGTATGGCGTATCGGTGCCCGCGGCGCGGCGATACCTGCCGGGCAGTTTGATTCTGGAGACCACCTGGCAGACCAACACCGGCTGGATGATCGTCAGGGACACCCTGGTGATGAGTCAGTGGCACGACATCGAGAGCAGATCGCGCACGCATCGCCGCACCCCGACCGACTGGGACGCCGAGCACACGCTGCTGCGCACCGTGAAGTGCGTCAGTGGCACCGTCGAGTTGGTGATGGACTGCGAGCCCTCCTTCGACTACAGCCGCATCCCGGCGGGCTGGGAGTACGCGGCCGAGGGATACGGGGAGGCGATAGCCAGGGCCAAGCGTGATCCGGATGCCCACCCGACCCTGCGCTTGACCACCAACCTGCGGATCGGACTCGACGGCAGGCAGGCGAGGGCCCGCACCAGGCTGAAGGAAGGCGACGACGTCTTCGTCGCGTTGAGCTTCTCCTCCAATGCCGCACCGCAGACCTATGCCGAGGCCGCGGACAAGATGTGGACCACCAGCGAATGCTGGCGGCAGTGGATCAACGTCGGCGACTTCCCCGACCATCCGTGGCGGGCCTACCTTCAGCGCAGCGCGTTGACGCTGAAGGGCCTCAGCTACGCGCCGACGGGAGCCATCCTGGCGGCGAGCACCACGTCGCTGCCGGAAACCCTTCAGGGCGAACGCAACTGGGACTACCGCTACTCCTGGATCCGGGACTCGACGTTTGCGCTCTGGGGTCTGTACACGTTGGGCCTGGACCGTGAGGCCGACGACTTCTTCGCATTCATCGCCGACGTGTCGGGCGCCAACGACGATGAGCCCCACCCACTTCAGGTGATGTACGGCGTCGGTGGGGAACGCACCCTGGTCGAGGAGGAGTTGCACCACCTCTCCGGCTACGACAACTCCCGGCCGGTGCGGATCGGCAACGGCGCGTTCGATCAGAAGCAGCACGACATCTGGGGCACCATGCTCGACTCGGTGTACGTGCACGCCAAATCGCGCGAACAGATCATGGAGACGCTGTGGCCCGTGCTCAAGAGTCAGGTCGAGGAGGCCATCAAGCACTGGCGTGAACCCGACCGCGGCATCTGGGAAGTGCGTGGCGAACCGCAGCACTTCACCTCGAGCAAGATCATGTGCTGGGTGGCGCTCGACCGTGGCGCGAAACTCGCAGAACTGCACAACGAGAGGAGCTACGCCCAGCAGTGGCGGGCGATCGCCGAGGAGATCAAGGCCGACATCCTGGCCAACGGCGTCGATGCGCGCGGCGCGCTGACCCAGCGCTACGGCGACGACGCCTTGGATGCCTCGCTGTTGTTGGCCGTACTCAACCGCTTCCTGCCGTCCGACGACCCGCGGCTGCGTGCGACGGTGCTGGCCATCGCCGACGAGCTCACCGAGGACGGACTGGTGCTGCGTTACCGCACCGAGGAGACCGACGACGGGCTGTCCGGCGCGGAGGGCTCGTTCACCATCTGCTCGTTCTGGCTGGTGTCGGCACTCGTCGAGATCGGCGAGATCAGCCGAGCCAAACATCTGTGTGAGCGACTGCTGTCCTTCGCCAGCCCGCTGCACCTGTATGCCGAGGAGATCGAGCCGCGCACCGGACGCCACCTCGGCAACTTTCCGCAGGCATTCACCCACCTGGCCCTGATCAACGCCGTCGTGCACGTGATCCGCGCCGAAGAGGACGACGACGGCTCCGGGGCGTTCCAGCCGGCCAACGCGCCGATGTAGGGATCGGCCGAACCCCCGGCGACCTCGCGCGGTGAGCCGCTCTTTGCGGGAGCGACGACTGTGCTGAAAGCTGCTTTCGGGAGCTCTATTTACCGTACCGTCAGCGCCGTTCCCCCGAATCTCGGGAGCTGCGCTGACCAGCCCTCAGCGCCGGTTGAGAAGGAGCCGATCACGCATGCGCATCGTCGTCGACCTGAATCGTTGTCTGGGATACGCGCAATGCGTCCCGCTGGCGCCGGACGTCCTTCAATTGCAAGGGGAGGAAGCGCTCGCATACGACCCGAATCCCGATGACTCACAACGTCAGCAGGTCGCGCGGGCGGTGGCGTCCTGCCCGGTACAGGCGATCATCGCGGAGATGGATCCGCCATCGGACAGGACGACGAAATGACGACGGCATCGCTCGTCTCTGATCTGGTCACCAGTTTCAAGGCAACGGGTCGCATCGTCATCGTCGGCGCCTCGCTGGCCGGGCTGCGCGCCGCGGAAGCGTTGCGGGACGAAGGATTCACCGGATCGCTGACGTTGATCGGCGACGAGGTGCACGAGCCGTACGACCGCCCGCCGCTGTCCAAGCAGGTGCTGAAGGGTTGGGTGCCCGCGGGTAACACCAAGCTGCCACGCATGCGAGCGATCGACGCCGACTGGCGCCTTGGCGTTGCGGCGACCGGGCTGGACCGTGACAACCACGAGGTGTTGCTGGCCACCGGCGAGAAGGTGCCCTACGACCGCTTGCTGATCGCCACCGGCGTCCGGTCCCGGCAGTGGTTCAACCCAGAAGAGGCCAAGCTGAAGGGCCTGTACACGCTGCGCACCAGCGATGACGCGGCTGAGTTGCAGGCGGCGCTGAAGGCCGGGCCGAAGCGGGTGTTGATCGTCGGGGCCGGCTTCATTGGCTCCGAAATGGCCTCGGTGTGCCGTGATCTCGGACTGGACGTGACGGTCGCGGAGCGAGCCAGCGCACCGCTGGTCGGTGCGCTCGGCGGAGTGATCGGTGACATCGCGGCCAAGATGCAGCGCGACGCAGGAGTCGACCTGCGTACCGGTGTCGCGGTGGAGGCGTTGGAAGGCGACGCCGACGGACACGTCCGGCGCGCGAAGCTCTCCGATGGGACCACGCTCGACGTCGACGTGGTGGTCGCGTCGCTGGGTTCCATCCGCAACGTCGAATGGCTCGAAGGTGCTGAACTCGCCACCGGGTTCTGGGGTGTGGCCTGCGATGCCGGCTGCCGTGCCTTCGACGTCAACGGTGTGGTGACCGACAACATCTTCGTCGCAGGCGATATCGCACGGGCACCACATGTGCTCTACGAGTATCAGTTCATGTCCATCGAGCACGTGGACGCCGCGGTACTGGGCGCCCAGACTGCGGCACACAACATGGTCAACCTCGAGATGGGACGCCGCCCGCACCTGCCGCTGCCGCAGTTCTGGTCCGGGCAGTTCGGCGTCAACATCAAGGGCTGCGGCGTGTGCTCCTTCGGCGACGAGATCGTGTTCACCCAGGGCTCGGTCGAGGATCTCCGCTTCGCCGCCGCCTTCGGCAAGAACGGCCGCATCGTCGGGGCCATCACCTTCAACCACGGGAAGTGGTTGGAGTACTACGCGGCGATGATCGAGCGTTCGGCGCCGTTCCCACCCCCGCCACCGGGATATGACCTGCCAACGGATACACAGGTGATGTCGGCCCGATTCCCGGATCCGCGCGAACCGACCGGGATTCCGGATGTCGTTCTCACCGGCCATGATCCGACGTCGCGAGGCGCCGAATTCCGTCCAAGAGTCCGCTAGAGAAGAGCAGCCATGACAACCGCAGAAACCGCCTGGACCGAGGCGATGCGATACGACAACAGGCACGACCCATACCGGTTCTTCGACGAACTCCGCAAGACGCCCGTCGTACAGGTGGCCGACAAGGTCTACGTGGTCGCCGGCTACCGCGAGCTCCTCCAGCTCGCGCACGACCCCCATGTCAGCTCTGACATGAGCCGCAGCCCCATCTCGGCCAAACCGGCGGCTCACGTGCAACCCGACATCGGCGCCGAGCACATGCAGGCCTATGGCACCGAACCGAGCCTGATCGTGTCCGACCCGGCCAAGCACGACAAGCAACGCAGGCAGGTGATGCGGCACTTCGCGCCACCACACTCCCCAGATGTCATCCCCAACATGGCAGTCGACATCCAGGCACTGTGCAACGACTCGCTAGACGCGATCAAGGCCAAGGGCGCCAACGTCTTCGACGTCGTCGATGACTATGCCTATCCGGTGCCGGTCGCGGTGATCTGCCAGATCCTCGGTGTCCCGTTGAAGGACGAACCCACCTTCCACGGCTGGATCTTCGACTTCATGGCGGGCGCCGACATGGGCCCGGACGCTGCGACCGAAGAAGGCCGGGCCCGCGCGCAAAAGGGCAAGGAAAGTACGGCTGCACTCACGGCCTATATGGCCGAGCTGATACAGGGGTTCCTGACGGATCCACAGGACAACGTGCTGTCGAAGCTGGTGAACGACAAGGACGGTCCGGACGGGCCGATGACACCGCAAGAGGCTGCTGCCAACGCGATGTTGCTGCTGATCGCGGGTCACGACTCGACTGTCAACACGATCGCACACTCTGTGCTGCTCCTACTGCGCAATCCCGAGTCGCTCGAATTGCTCCGCGAGAAGCCAGAACTCATCCCAAAGGCCATCGAGGAGGTGCTTCGGCTGCAGTCCGCAGTTCAGTTCTTCCCAAGCCGCAGCGTGACCGCCGACGTCGAGGTTGGGGGGACCGTGATCCCCGCAGGCTCTGCGGTGCATCTGCTGTATGGCGCGGCCAACCGCGATCCCAAGCGCTTCCCCGACCCCGAGAAGTTCGACATCCAGCGCCAGGACAACCAACACGTGGGCTGGGGCCGAGGAGTGCACAGTTGCGTCGGTGGTCCACTGGCACGACTGGAGGTCAACATCGCGTTGGAGACGTTCCTGAGGCGCGTCGAGAATCCGCGACTGGTCGTCGATCCGCCGCCGTACCGGCAGAACCAGATCTTCCGCGGGCCGCTGCATCTCCAGGTCGAGTTCGACCGGATCAAGGCGAGCGAAGCGACGGGAAAGGGAGGGCCTGACGGGTGAAGGCCTTCCAGTTCGTCGAATGGCAACAGCCTGGCCAACTTCGTGATGTCCCGGTTCCAGATCCTGGGCCGGGGGAGGTGCTGGTCAAGGTCGGCGGCGCGGGAGCTTGTCACTCGGATCTTCATCTCCTCGAAGCTCCGGCCGGGTCACGGTCGTTCACGCTGCCCTTCACGCTTGGGCATGAGAACGCGGGTTGGGTCGAGAAGATGGGGCCTGGCGCAACGGGTTTCGCGCAAGGTGATCCCGTCATCGTGTACGGACCGTGGGGGTGCGGCCTGTGCATGAACTGTCGCAAGGGAATGGAGAACTACTGCGAGACACCGGGAAAGCCGAGCCCGGGCGGCCTCGGTGGCACCGACGGCGGAATGGCCGAATACGTCCTAGTTCCGGCTACCCGCTACCTGATCCCGCTGGGCAGCCTGGATCCGCGTGAGGCGGCTCCGCTTACCGATGCGGGCCTGACGAGCTATCACGCTGTGAAGCGTTCCGTGCATCTGCTGGGACCGGGTTCGACGGCGGTGGTGATCGGTGCAGGCGGACTCGGCCAGATGGCGATCCAGGTGCTCAAGGCGCTCAGCAGCGCGACAGCCGTTGTCGCGGTGGACACTTCCGACGACAAACTGAAGATCGCCAAGGAGATGGGTGCCGATGAGGGGCTGGTGTCCGGCGACGATGCCGTCAAGCGCATCAAGGACATCACCCGCGGACAGGGCGCCGAACTGGTGCTGGACCTGGTCGGCGTCACCCCGACGCTCACGATGGCTGCCCAGGTATCGCGCGTCCTCGGGCACCTCGCCATCGTCGGAGTCGGCAACGCGACCTTGCCGGTCAACTTCAACAGCCCGCCGCACGAGTGCTCGGTCGCATCACCGTTCTGGGGATCGATCCCCGAACTCATCGAGGTCGTCACCCTCGCCCAAGCCGGCAAGATCAAGATGCTCGTCGAACACTTCTCGCTCGACGATGCCGCGCACGCCTATGACCTGCTGCACCACGGCAAGATTCAGGGCCGCGCGGTCATCACGCCCAACGACTGACTCAGCCGACCTTGTAGGTCGCGATCGCCTTCGCGACGAGCTCGCCGTCCGGCGTCACCACGTCGACGTCGCAGTTGACCAGCGACCTGCCCTGCCGCAACACGCGGCCGACGCCGATTAGGTCGGTCGCGCGGGCGGGGGCGAGGAACTGCATCGCCATCGACACGGTGACCCCGCGCAGCGACGGAGCTGCCTCGACGCCTGCCCACGCCGCCGCCATCACGGTGACGTCGGCCAGTGACGCAATGGCGCCGCCGTGCACCATGTCGCCGAGCGTGACGTTCGTCGGGTCCCACGGCATCCGCAGCCGCACCTCGTCGCCGTCGAGCACCTCGGCGACGATGCCGAGCTTGGCGACGAACGGTGACTGCGGGATGAACTGGGCCATGATCTCGGCGCCAGTGGGCGCGGTTGCGGGAAGAGACATGCCTCCAGTATCTGGGGCCGATCAATTACCTGTGGGGTAACGGAGCTGGTCGGCGTGGAGGATGGGCGGATGAGGTCGATCCGGCTGGCCGTGTTCTCCGCGTTGGTTGTCGTGCTCGCTGCGGCGTGCAGCTCGACGACGACGTCGGCTCCCACGTCGCAGCCGACGGCCGGCCTGCAGCAAGTTCTGCAGCGCGGCACGGTCCGTGTCTGCAGCACCGGCGACTACCGCCCGTTCACCTATCGCGACGCAGCCGGCAATTGGAGCGGACTCGACATCGAGATGGCCCACGACATGGCCGCTCGGTTGGGAGTTCGGCTGGACCTGGTGCCGACGACATGGGCGAATTTGGTCGGCGATCTGGACACCAAGTGCGACGTCGCCATGGGCGGAATCAGCATCACGCTCAAGCGCGCCACGCAGGCCGTCTACAGCGCGCCCTACTTGCGTGATGGAAAAGCTGCCATCGTCCGGTGCGCGGACGCCTCGAAGTTCCAGACGCTCGGCGACATGGACCGGCCAGGTGTCCGAGTGGTGGTCAACCCCGGCGGCACCAATGCCGACTTCGACAAGGAGCACCTGCACAATGCGCAGATCGTGACCTATCCGGACAACAACACGATCTTCGGGCAACTCACCAGCAATGCGGCCGACGTCATGATCACCGACGCCAGCGAGATCCGCTGGGAGGCCAATCAAGACCGGCAACTGTGCGGCCAGAGTCTGGACCACCCGTTCACCTTCGAGCAGAAGGCCTATCTCGTTCCGCGGTCCGCGAGTGACCTGCAGCAGTGGATCAACCAGTGGCTCAACATCGCGCAGCACGATGGAACGTATGCGGCCCTGAGCCAGAAGTACCTCGGTGCGGTGATCGGGCCGTGAGCGACTTCCCGCGAGCAGTCACAAAGGGCCCTCATTTGGGCCGCTTCAGGGCCGTTTGCGTCTGCTCGCGCAGGTAGAACATTGACACCGTACTGCCCCGTTCGTTACATTCCTGGTCATGCTTGCAATTCTGGTCATATCTACCAACTTAGTGATGAAGTCATGACGGAGGTTCAGGTCGATCCGCAGGCGGCCCGCTACGAGCTGAGCCATCTGCGGTCGCTCGAGGCCGAGGCCATCCACATCATCCGCGAGGTCGCCGCCGAGTTCGAGCGGCCGGTCCTGCTGTTCTCCGGCGGCAAGGACTCGATCGTCATGTTGCACCTGGCCATCAAGGCGTTCCGGCCCGGCCGGCTGCCGTTCCCGGTCATGCACGTCGACACCGGCCACAACTTCGACGAAGTACTGCAGGCGCGCGACGAGTTGGTCGCCGAGTCGGGGGTGCGGCTCGTCGTCGCCAAGGTGCAGGACGACATCGATGCCGGCCGAGTGGTCGAGACCATCCCGTCGCGCAACCCGATGCAGACCTTCACGCTGCTGCGCGCCATCCGGGAGAACAAGTTCGACGCCGCATTCGGCGGCGCGCGCCGCGACGAGGAGAAGGCGCGGGCCAAGGAGCGGGTGTTCAGCTTCCGTGACGAGTTCGGTCAGTGGGACCCGAAGGTGCAGCGGCCCGAACTGTGGAACCTCTACAACGGCAGGCACCACAAGGGCGAGCACATCCGGGCGTTCCCGCTGTCCAACTGGACCGAGTTCGACATCTGGTCCTACATCGGCGCCGAGAAGATCAAGCTGCCGTCGATCTATTACGCCCACCAGCGCAAGGTGTTTCAGCGCGACGGCATGTTCCTGGCGGTGCACAAGTACCTGCAGCCGCGCAAGGACGAGGAGATCGTCGAGAAGACCGTGCGGTTCCGCACCGTCGGCGACGTCACGTGCACCGGTTGCGTCGAGTCGTCGGCGGGCACGGTGTCCGAGGTGATCGCCGAGACGGCCGTATCGCGGCTCACCGAGCGGGGCGCCACCCGCGCCGACGACAGGATTTCCGAGGCTGGCATGGAAGACCGCAAGCGAGAGGGCTATTTCTGATGAGCGCTTGCGCGAAGAAGAGAAAGCACAGTTGATGGCAACCTTATTGCGCATCGCCACCGCGGGCTCAGTGGACGACGGCAAGTCGACCCTGATCGGTCGGCTGCTCTTCGACTCCAAGGCCGTCATGGAGGACCAGCTGGCCGCGGTCGAGAAGACCTCCAAGGAGCGCGGGCACGACTACACCGACCTCGCCCTGGTGACCGACGGCCTGCGCGCCGAGCGTGAGCAGGGCATCACGATCGACGTCGCCTACCGCTACTTCGCAACGGCCAAGCGGAAATTCATCATCGCCGACACCCCAGGGCACACGCAGTACACCCGGAACATGGTGACCGGCACGTCGACGGCCCAACTGGCGATCGTGCTCGTCGACGCCCGACACGGATTGCTCGAACAGTCGCGTCGGCACGCCTTCCTGGCGTCCCTGCTGGGCATCCGCCACATCGTGCTTGCGGTCAACAAGATGGATCTGGTCGACTGGGACGAGGAGCGATTCGAGAAGATCCGCGACGACTTCCACGAATTCGCCGCACGGCTGGACATCCACGACGTGACGTCCATCCCGCTGTCGGCGCTCAACGGCGACAACGTGGTGACCAAGTCGGATCTCACCCCGTGGTACGAGGGCCCGGCACTGCTCACCCATCTCGAAGAGGTCTACATCGCCGGGGACCGAAACCTCGTCGACGTGCGCTTCCCGGTCCAGTACGTGATTCGGCCGCAGACCCGCGAGCACGCCGACCACCGCAGCTACGCGGGCACGGTGGCCAGCGGTGTCATGCGTCCCGGTGACGAGATCGTGGTTCTGCCAACGGGCAAGACCAGCCGCATCACCGTGATCGAGGGTCCGAGCGGTCAAGTCGCCGAGGCATTTCCGCCGATGGCGGTGTCGATCAGCCTGGCCGACGACATCGACATCTCCCGCGGCGACATGATCACGCGGGTCAACAACCAGCCGCACGCCACCCAGGACTTCGACGCCACCGTCTGCTGGATGGCCGACGAGACGGCGCTGGAGCCGGGCCGTGACTACGTCATCAAGCACACCACCCGCACGACGCGCGCCAAGGTGACCGCGCTGGACTACCGGCTCGACGTCAATACGCTGCACCGCGACAAGGGCGCTACGGCGTTGAAGCTCAACGAACTCGGACGTGTCACGCTGCGCACGCAGGTGCCGTTGTTACTCGACGAGTACTCGCGCAATGCCGCCACCGGATCGTTCATCCTGATCGACCCCGACACCAACGGCACCGTCGCTGCCGGCATGGTCCGCGACACGTCACCTGCCGCAGGTCGGACGGCGAGCCCCAATGCCATTCGGCACCAGAACCTCGTCACCGCGCAGGACCGCCTGTCGCGGGGGAGCACGGTGTGGTTCACCGGGCTTTCCGGTTCGGGTAAGTCGTCGGTGGCGATGCTGGTCGAGCAGAAGCTGCTCGAAAGCGGCCGTCCCGCTTACGTTCTCGACGGCGACAACCTGCGCCACGGGCTGAACGCCGACCTCGGTTTCTCGATGGCCGACCGCGCCGAGAACCTCCGCAGGCTGGCCCACATCGCCACGCTGCTCGCCGATTCCGGGCAGATCGTGCTGGTACCCGCCATCAGTCCACTCGCGGAGCACCGCGCATTGGCCCGCAAGGTGCACGCCGACCAGGGTTACGACTTCTTCGAGGTGTTCTGCGACACCCCGATTGAGGACTGCGAACGTCGTGATCCCAAGGGCCTCTACGCGAAGGCACGGGCGGGGGAGATCACCCACTTCACCGGTATCGACAGCCCGTATCAGCGGCCGAAGAAGCCGGACCTTCGCCTCACGCCGGATCAGTCGGTGGAGGCGCTGGCACAGCAGGTCGTCGACATGATCAGCGCGCCGCGGTGACCGGCGGGCAGTCCGCGCAAGCGCGGCTCCAGCGAAGCGACCGGGGGTTGGCCGCAGATCACGAGCTGGCGGCACGGCTGGCCACCGAGGCGGGTGAACTGCTGCTCGGCGTGCGCATCGAGTTCGCGGAAGCCACCGTCTCCGAGCGAAAGGACGCTGGAGACAGGCGCGCTCACGAATATCTGATGAAGGCCCTTGCTGCGGAACGCCCCGAGGACGCGGTGCTCTCCGAAGAGGCCTCCGAAGAAGAGAAGGCCAATTCGGCACGGCTGAGTGCCAACCGGGTGTGGATCGTCGACCCGCTCGACGGCACGCGTGAGTTCTCCGAACTCGGCCGCGAGGACTGGGCCGTACACGTCGCGCTGTGGGAAGCGGGCGAGTTGGTGGCAGGCGCCGTTGCGCTGCCCGCCCAAGGCGTCACCCTGGCCACCCCCGACGTCGCCGCGCCGCCCGCAGCGCCAGCCACCCCGCGGATCGTCGTCTCGCGCACCCGCCCACCCGCGGTGGCGCTGGCCGTCCGCGACGCTCTGGGCGGCACGCTCGTCGAAATGGGTTCGGCGGGAGCCAAAGTCTCCTCGGTCGTGCAGGGCATCTCCGATGTCTACGTGCACGCAGGCGGTCAGTACGAGTGGGACTCCGCGGCGCCGGTTGCCGTGGCCCGGGCCGCAGGTCTGTTCACCTCCCGCATCGACGGCTCGCCGTTGATCTACAACCAGGTAGACGTGTCGCTACCCGACCTCATCGTGTGCCGACCGGAGTTGGCCGAGGCGGTGTTGGCCGTCACCGCAGGCTAATTGCCGCATGGACCTGCCCTGCGACGGTGGCAGAATTTCGGTGGTGGGTTTCTACGATTGCACGTGCATGTTGACCGGCGTCAGCGTCGATCGGGTCGGCGCGCCTGCGGTGATCCTGCGGCACACGGCCACCGGGTATGAGCCGGTCGCGGCATCGAGGACTTGGTCTCCGTGATCGAACGGACCTGCTCGTGCTGGGAGCGCTACGGCAACTTCTATCCGCCATCGACCGTGCTCGACGGAGACGTCATCGTCTACGCGTTCATCGCGCAGCCCATCTGGGACGCCGTCGCCGGAAAAGCGTCGGCAGCCCCGACGCTCGAAGCGGATTTCCTCCGTGCGTTCGGTGCCAGCACGACGGCACGTGAGATCTACGACGGGCATCTGTCCGAGGTGGCCGAACAGGTGCGTCAGCTCGCGGCCGTCTCCGAGTTCGTCCGCGGGCACGAAATGCGTTGGGCGCCACCGGGTGGGCAAGAACAAAAGTATTGGATGCACAGCTACGATCAGAACAGCACGGAGGACTGGTTCGCGTTCATCGCGACTGCGCGGCTCGACTATAGCGGCGAACCGGCGATCCAGACGGCTCTCGACGTGTGCGCGGACATCGTTCGCAGATGGGCGGACTGAGCCCGCAGTACGCTCGACGACATGAGCAACCCGACGCTGCGTGCCCTGTCCGAGCTTCCTCTTGAGCCCGCGGCGCTGGCCGATTCGACGCTGGTCCTCATCGACTGCCAGAAGACCTATACCTACGGCGTCATGGAACTCGAGGGCGTGCAGGCCGCACTCGACGAGGCCGCGGTGTTGCTGGACCGGGCCCGCTCGGCGGGCATTCCGATCATCCATATTCAGCACTCCGACGGTCCGGGTTCGCTGTATGACGTCGACGGCGAGAGCGGCGCGATCGTCGCCAGGGTGGCGCCGCGCGACGGTGAACCCGTGGTGGTCAAGCAATACCCGAACTCGTTCGTGCAGACCGATCTCGAGGAGCGTCTCAAGGCGGTCGGCGCGTCGAATCTCGTCATCGCCGGCTTCATGACGCACATGTGCGTCAACTCGACCGCGCGGGGCGCCTTCAACCTCGGCTATGCGCCGACCGTGGTGGCCGCCGCAACCGCAACCCGGTCGCTGCCTGGCCTCGGCGGCGAATCGGTAGCTGCCGCGACCGTCCAGTCCGCAAGCCTGGCGGGCATCGCCGACCTGTTCGCCGTCGTGGTGCCCGACGCGGTTGCGATCCCGGACTGACGGCGCCCGACCTGCCTCACCAAGGCGCGCGCCATGACTGACCCTGAAAGTGCTGGTGGGGCCGGGATTTGGGGCTCAATCGGTCGCGTTGAACCGCAGTTCAAGGCATCATGACGAACATGAGTCAGCCCTCGACCCGCGTTACCCGGATCAGCGAGAAACAGGACACCTCACGCCCCCGGCTCGACGAACTCCTGGACAGCACGCCGCTGGCCACCGTCGCGCTGGTCCGCGATGGTCACCCGGTGATCTTCCCGACCGGGTTCGCCAGGATCGGCGACGAATTGGTGATCCACGGTTCGACGGGCTCGCCGTGGATGCGTGCGCTGGCCGCCGGTGCCCCAGCCGCGGTCTCGGTGACCACGCTGGACGGCGTCGTGGTGGCGCGTAGCTCATTCGAGTCGTCGTTCCAGTATCGAAGTGCCACCGTGTTCGGCGTCTTCGAGCAGGTCCCCGAGGCCGACAAGCTCGGCTACCTCGATACGGTGACCGAGAAGTTCATCCCTGGGCGCGTCGCCGAATTGCGTAAGAGCACGCGCAAGGAACTCGCCGCCACCCTGGCGTTGCGCATGCCGATCGGCGCCGACAGCTGGTCGCTGAAGATCAGCGACGGCTGGCCAGAGGACCCGGACGAGGACGTCGCGGGCGACGCCTGGGCGGGCGTCGTGCCGATGACGGTCAACTACGGCGAACCGCAGCCCGCACCGGACCTCACGCCGGGCATCGCGTTGCCTGGGTCGGTGCGTGCCATGACGGGCCGGCCCTCAGTCGAGTAGTGCGGTGCGGCGGTACAGGTCGGTTCGCCGGTCGCCGTGAACGTCGTTGTGCTCGTTGAACTTCTTCACCCTCGACTCGGCCAGGTCGACGTCGGCGGTGACGACGCCCGGCTTGCCGAACTCGGCGATGGCCAGCGGGTAGCCGTCGGCATCGATGATCACGCTGCCGCCGATCCAGTCAACGCCGCGTTCGACGCCAGCGCGGTCACACACCGCGATGGGCATCCGGTTCATGCCCGCGCCTGCCAGCGCGCGCACGACCTCGGTCGGCCGCTCGCCTTCCGGGCGGGGTAGCAGCGGCCAGTTGACCGGCGCGCACAGCAGGTCGGCGCCGGCCAGGGCCGCCACCCTGACCCACTCTGGGAACTCGACGTCGTAGCAGATCATCACGCCAATGCGGCCGTGCTCGGTGTCCACCAGCAACGGCAGGTCGTCGGCGCGGTCGAACACCGCGTTCTCCGCATCCCACAGGTGGGCCTTGCGATAGACGCCGCGCAACCCGGTTCTGTCGACGACCGCGGCGCTGTTGTAGACCTTGTCGCCCGCCGCTTCGGGGAATCCCGCGACGATCGTCAGGCCGAAGGCCGCTGCGAGATCGGCCCACTCGGTGACGGCGGGGCCGTCGCGGGTCTCGGCGAGGGACGCGAGTTCGGCGCGGTCGGCGAACACATAGCCCGACGACGCCAGTTCCGGCAGCACGACGATTTGTGCGCCGTCGCGGGCGGCTCCTTCGATCGCGGCGGAGGAGGTGGTGCGGTTTCCGGTGGTGTCGCCGATGTTCAGGGGGATCTGACAGCAGGTGACGCGTGTGGTCATGTGTTGATGGTGGTCTATCCGGCGCACAGGAGCGAAGAGACCCCGAGAATGGATCCGGCTTGCAGGGTTCGCGCAAAGGTCGGTGGCACAATGCGCCGTATGCGGATGTCGGCGAAGGCGGAGTACGCCATCCGTGCGATGGTCCAGCTGGCAACGGTTGACGAGGGCGTGCTGGTCAAGACCGACGACCTGGCCAAGGCGCAGGGCATCCCGCCACAGTTCCTCGTCGACATCCTCTCCGACCTGCGCACGGACCGGTTGGTGCGCAGCCACCGCGGTCGCGACGGCGGCTACGCTCTCGCCCAGCCCGCCGCCGACATCAGCATCGCCGACGTGATGCGCTGCATCGACGGCCCGCTGGCCAGCGTCCGCGACATCGCGCTCGGCGACCTGCCGTACTCCGGGCCCACCGCGGCGCTGACCGACGTGTGGCGCGCCCTGCGGGCCAGCATGCGATCAGTGCTCGAGGAGACGACGTTGGCCGACGTGGCGTTCGGGGAGTTACCCGAACACGTCAGCCGGCTGGCCGGCGATTACCTCGCGCAAGAGGAGAAGCGCGGGCACGGCTGATTCAGCGGCTGCGCAGCGCGATCCCGTCGAGCAGCATCCGAAGCCCACCGTCGAAGTCCTCCTCGACCGACGTCCGCATGGCGACCTTCGACAACGCCTCGATGTGCGGGTGCTGTTCGCCGGCGACCGCGCCGATCCGCGCGGCGGCATCCGTCGCGTCGGCCGATCGGCCACGCGCCAGCGGGCCCGCCAGCTCCGCCTGCGCCGCCCCGACGACGAAGCCCAGCACTGCGTGGAATGCGTAGAGCCGGTCCTCGTCCGCCAGCCCCGCTCGCTCCAAGGCGCCGACCAGCGCGTCGGCGATCGCGAAACCGGTGGCCGATGACATCCGGCGGGTCAGCACCAGCGGGATGGCGGCGGGGTGGGCGCGCACACCGCTCCACATCGCGGTCGCGATCGCGTGGACGTCGCGCTTCCAATCGGACGTTGGGGCGGGCACGGCGACGTCGGCGACCACGGCGGCGACGACGAGTTCCTCCAGCCCCTCCTTGTCGGCGACGTAGTTGTAGACGGTCATCGGCCCGGTTCCGAGCGCGGCGGCCAACGAACGCATGCTGAGCGCACCCAGTCCGGATTCGTCGACGATTCCCAAAGCCGCAGTGGCGATTTCGTCGACCGTGAATCGCGCTCTCACGTTTCCTCCCATGCGGGACCTTGACAAGTACAACGTACGTGATGCAGTGTAGCGAATACGTACACCGTACCTATCGAGGAGGGTCATGCCCGGCTCAGCATCCACGAAGATTCCGACCCATCGCGTCGACTTCCCGTCCGGCGGAACCACGTGCGCGGCATGGTTGACGTTGCCCGCCGGGGCAGGGCCGCACCCTGCCGTGGTGCTGGTCCACGGTCTCGGCGCGACGCACGACATGATGCTGGCGCAATACGAGCAGCACTTCGCGGCAGCGGGCATCGCGACGCTGGCGTTCGACTACCGCCACACCGGAGCCTCCGACGGGCAACCGCGACAACGCATCTCGATGCCCCGACAGCGGGCCGACGTCGCCGCGGCACTGGCCTACCTCGGCAAGCGGTCCGACGTCGACCCGGCACGGCTCGCGCTATGGGGGACCAGCCTCGGCGGCATGAACGTGGTCCGTGTGGCCGCCACCCGGCCCGACCTCGCGGCCGCCGTGATCCAGTGCCCGATCGTGCACGGGCCGGGTGCGGCACGCAGCCTTGGCATCTCGGGTCCACTGCGGCTGACCCCAGCCATCGTCGAGGACGCCGTGCGCGCAGTGACCCGCCGCGGCCGCAGGCACGTGCCCATCGTCGGCCCGCCGGGCAGCCTCGCGATGGTGACCGCGCCAGGAGCGGAGGCCGGCTGGAACTCCACCGTCCCGCCCGGCTGTGGCTTCGACAACCGGATCGCCGCGGCCGACGCGGTGGCGATGGTGACCACGTCGGCGTTGCGGTGCGCCCGCCGCGTCACCGCGCCGCTCCTAGTCTGCGTCTGCGACGAGGAGAACCTGATGAACCCGCGCTACGCGGCGCTGGTGGCGTGGCGTGCACCGAACGGGGTGGCCCGGCACTACGCGTCGGACCACTTCGCGATCTACCACCCGCCGCTGGTCAGTCGGGTGCTCGCCGACCAGACGGCCTTCCTCAAGGAGCACCTCGATGTCCAGTCGTGACTTGTTGCGTCCCAACGATCTTCGATTCCTGGACGTCGCGTCGACCCTGAGCCCCGACGAGTGGTCCGCACCGAGCCTGTGCGACGAATGGACGAATCACCAGGTGTTGGCGCACCTAGTCGTCGGGTACGGCGGAGGTCTTGGCCCTGTGGTGGCCGAGATGTACAGGCATGGCGGCTCGTTCGACGGCGCCAACACCACGCTTGCGTGCTCGTTGGCGCAGATGCGGTCGCCCGCCGAGCTGCTCGAGGACTTCTCGCGGCTGATCGACCAGCCCAAGGGCATCGGCCGGTTGCTGCCGCGACGGATGATGGTCGGCGATCACGTCACCCACGAACTCGACATCCTCTATGCGCTCGACCGTGAGCCCGCGATTGCCGAGGACGTGCTGATCGCCGTGCTGAACACGCAAGTGTCGCTTCCGAATCCGTTCGTCCCGGCGTACCGCAACAGCCGCGGTCTGAGGCTGTCCGCGACCGACGCGGACTGGACCCACGGCGTGGACGGGCCCCAGGTCAGTGGCCGCGCGGCCGACCTGGTGTCCGTGTTGGGGGATCGGCCCAGCGCGCTCGTACGACTGAACGGCGACGGCGTGACCCTGTTGGCGTCGCGGGTGCTCAGCCGCCGGACCCGTACGGCCGGGTGATGATCTCCAGGTAGTGCCCGGACGGGTCCTGGAAGTAGACCCCGCGGCCGCCGTCGTTGTCGTTGATCTCGCCGGGACGGGCGCCACGAGGGTCGGCCCAGTGCTCCTGCCCGCGTGAGTGGATGCGGCCGTAGATCGCATCGAATTCGGCTTCGGAGACCAGGAACGCGTAGTGCTGCGGATGGATGTCCGCGTCGTCGGGCGCCTGGGCGAAGTCGAGGCTGACGCCGTGATTGAGGGTCACCGCCAGGAAGTGTCCGAACTCCGCGGCAGGCGGAAGCCCGAAGAGCTCGGTGAAGTAGTCCGCTGATTCGCGACGGTCCTTGGCGGCCACGATGGTGTGGTTGAACGTGATGGCCATTCAATCGAGTCAACCACCTTCGACGCCGCGAGCACAGCACTGCAGGATGGAGCCATGGCGAACCACCCGGTCCGGCCGGCGACGCTGACAGGTGCGCGTGTCCGACTGCGTGCGCCGCACGTCGACGACGCGGAAGCGATGTTCGACGGGATGGCCTCCGACCCCGAAGTGTCGCGCTACATGTCCTGGACCCCGCACCGGGGAGTCGACGAGACCCGCCGCGTCATCACCAGGCTGTTCAACGTCGGCGCCGACCCGACGTGGATCATCGAAACCCGCGACAGCGGCGAATTCCTCGGCACCTGCGGTTGGCGCAGGCCTGCGCCGCACACGGTAGAACTTGGGTACTGCATCGGCCGCCGGTGGTGGCGGCAGGGAATCATGTCGGAGGTGGCCCAGCTGTTGATCGACGAGGCTCGGCGCGATCCGACCGTGTACCGGGTTTCGGCGTACTGCCACGTCGACAACCCGGGGTCGGCCGGAGTTCTCCGACGAAGCGGCCTCACCCTCGAAGGCCGCCTCGCGCGGTACGCGGTATTTCCCAATCTCGGTCCCGAACCGCAGGACTGCCTGATGTTTGGAAAGGCGGTGCGGTGATGGCCGGACTGGACCTGCGTGCACTGGACGTGCCGGTGATCGTCGCCCCCATGGCGGGCGGACCAACGACTCCCGAGCTCGCCGCCGCCGGGACCAACGCCGGCGGCCTCGGCTTCCTCGCCGCCGGTTACCTCAGCGCCGAGACTCTCGCCGAACGCATCACGGCCGCACGGGCACTCACGTCGGGTCCGCTCGGCGTGAACCTCTTCGTGGTGCGCTCGAGTGCCGCCCTGCCCTACGCGATCCACCGCTACGCGCAGGCCCTCGAGAGTGAATCCGCGCGCTACGACGCCCACCTCGGCGAACCCCGATACGACGACGACCAGTGGTCGGCGAAGCTCGAGGTGGTGATGGACCTCAAGCCCGAGGTGGTGTCGTTCACGTTCGGGCTGCCCGACGCCGCGGAGTGCGCGCGACTACGCGGCGCGGACATCACCACGGTCGGCACGATCACTACCCTCGCCGAGGCGGAGCTGGCCGTCGCCGTCGGCGTCGACGCAGTCGCGGCACAGGGTCCGGCGGCGGGCGGGCACCGCGGGACGCTCGACCCGTCGGCCACGCCGCCCACCCAGCCGCTCTCGCAGCTGCTCCGCGCGACGACCGTCCGCCTGGACGTGCCGGTGATCGCTGCGGGTGGGTTGATGACCGCCGTCGACGTCGCCGACGTATTGGCCTCCGGTGCGGTGGCCGCAAGCTTGGGAACCGCGTTCCTGCTCGCCGACGAAGCGGGCAGCAGCCCAGTGCACCGTGCGGCGCTGCAGGACCCGCAGTTCACCGAGACCGTCGTGACGCGGTCCTTCTCCGGGCGGTACGCGCGGGGCCTACGCAATCGCTTCATCGACGAGCACGATGCCGAGGCGCCGTTCGGCTATCCCGAGATCCACTACCTGACCAGCCCGCTGCGAGCCGCAGCGGTGCGGGCCGGCGATCCGCACGGCACCAACGTGTGGGCAGGCACCGGTTATCGGCAGGCCAAGGCGGCGTCGGTCGCCAAGATCATGTCGGGCCTGGCGTAGCCCCACGAATTCAGCCGCACGTCAGTTTCGGCCTGCGATCATTGCCCCACGATGCGTCTATTAGTGGTCGAAGACGAGCGACGGCTCGCCGCGGGCCTGCGAAAGGGACTCGAGGCGGAGGGTTTCGCCGTCGATGTCGCGCACAACGGCATCGACGGCATCTGGATGGCGCGGGAAAACCCTTTCGACGCAATCGTTCTCGATGTAATGCTGCCCGGCGCGAATGGATACCAGGTGTGTCGGACGCTCCGCAGCGACGGCAACTGGACCCCGATCCTGATGCTCACCGCCAAGGACGGGGTCGCCGAGGTTGTGGAGGGTCTGGACACCGGCGCCGACGACTACTTGGCCAAACCGTTCGCATACGCGGTGCTGGTCGCCCGGCTGCGGGCGTTGCTGCGGAGAGGCGCACGCCCCCGGCCCACGGTGCTCGAGGTCGGCGAATTGCGATTGGATCCGGCGGCACGTCGGGTGTGGTTGGGCGACAAGGAAATCGGATTCACCGCCCGCGAGTTCGCGGTCCTGGAGTTCCTGATCCGCCATCCCGGCGAGGTGCTTTCCAAGAAGGACATCCTCGACCACGTGTGGGACTTCGATTTCGACGGTGATCCCAACATCGTCGAGGTATACGTGCGACGGCTCCGGACGAAGCTGGACGAGCCGACGATCGAAACCATTCGGGGCGCCGGGTACCGGCTGGTCGCCGACCATGGGTGAGGTAGTTCGACGGATCCGCGCCCGGGTGGGCACGGTGCGGGCGGCCACCACGGTCGTGGCGACGATTGTCGTCGGTGTTGCGCTCGTCGCTGGGGCGGCGGTGCTTCTCATCGTGCTGCGCTACACGCTCGTCGACGAGGTCAAGGATCCCGCTCGCGCCCAGGCACTCGAAGTGGCGGGTCAGCTCGAATCGGGCCAGCCGCCGGTTCTGGAGGTTGCCGGCAGCGACGAGCAGCTTATTCAGGTGCTTGGCCCGGACGGCGCGGTGGTCGCGTCAAGCCGCAATGTCACCGGTCAACCCGCGGTGGCGCGGTTGCAGCCAGGCGAGTCCGCGCAGGTCCCCACGCCACTGGACAACGACGACTTTCTGGCCGTCGCCGAGGGCACACAGACTCCCCAAGGTCCGCGAACGGTGCTGGTGGCCCGTGCGCTGGTTGGCGTTTTCGAGACCACCACGCTGGTCACCGGTCTGCTGTTGGTCGGATTGCCGGTTCTGCTGGTGGTGGTGGCGGTCACCACCTGGGCGATGGTGGGCCGCGCGCTCGCCCCGGTCGAGGCGATCCGACGCGAGGTCGACGAGATCTCCGCCGCACAACTGCACAGGCGGGTTCCGCAGCCGGACGTCGACGATGAGATCGGACGGCTGGCCGCAACGATGAACCGCATGCTGGCCCGGCTGGAAGAAGCCCGAAACAGTCAGCGGCGCTTCGTTTCCGACGCATCGCACGAGCTGCGCTCGCCCATCACCACGATCCGCCAGCATGCCGAGGTCGCCCTCGCACATCCGGACAGAATCACCACGACCGAACTGGCCGACGTGGTGCTGGCCGAGGAACTCCGGATACAACGACTGGTCGAGGACCTGCTGGTCCTGGCTCGGGCCGACGAACACGTCCCGCCGCAACGTGCGCCCGTCGACCTCGACGACCTGGCGTTCGAGGAGGCCCGGCGCCTGCGGTCCACCACCTCGTTGCAGGTCGACACGTCGGCTGTGGGGGCGGCGCGAGTACACGGGGACGTCGATGCGTTGCGACGGGTGTTGCGCAACCTCGGCGAGAACGCCGCCAGGCACGCCGCGACCCGGGTCGACATCACCCTCGCCGATCGCGGCGGCGACGTGGTGTTGACGGTCGGCGACGACGGGCCGGGGATTCCCGAGGCCGAAAGACAACGGGTGCTGAAGCGGTTCGTTCGGCTCGACGAAGCGCGGTCCCGCGACGACGGTGGCAGCGGTCTGGGTTTGGCCATCGTCGACGAGGTCGTCCGGGCGCACGGCGGCTCGGTATCGATTTCTCGATCGCCACTCGGCGGGGCGCGCGTCGGAGTGACATTTCCCCGCCGACAACGGCTGACTTCGGTTCAGGCTGCGGTCAGGTAAGCCAGGGCAGCATCGCCGCCATGAATCTCAAAAAGATCGGAATTGCCGCAGCGACTGGGGTCGCCGCGGTCGCGATCGGGACCGGTATCGCGGCGGCACAACCCGACGACGGCGAGGGAACGCCGATCACCGGCGATGCGCTGGCCAAGGCCAGCCAGGCCGCGTTGGCATTCACGGGCGGCGGCAACGTGACCGGCACCGAGGTTGGCGACGAGGAGAGCCTCTACCAGGTGGAGGTCACTCTGGGTGACGGTAGCCAGGTCGACGTTCAGCTCGACCAGAACTTCGTGGTGGTCGGCAACAAGACCGACGGGCCGGGTGCAGACACCGAGCCCGACGGCGACGGCAACTAGGGCCGACTGTGAATGCCACCGCCGGTCGTCGCCTGGCCACGATGTTGATCTGCGCGCCAATCGTCGTCGCGCTGGATGCCGGATGTGGCAAGGACTCTTCCCACAGCCCGTCCACCCCGCCCGCCGTGGAATGCATCAATGTGGTCGACGAATCCGGGAAGAAGACCGACGAGTGCCTGCCCATCGCGCCGGGCGGTGACCGGGTCGACCTCGTGACACCGGTGTTCAGCAAGCCGATCCCGATCACCAACCCACTGCATCCGACCAGCGAGGTCAAGCAGGTGATCATGGGCGGTCAGGTCGACGGCAAGCCGTTTCGCACCGAGGTGACCCTGTTGCCAGGGACCAAGCCGCTCCAGCGGCGTGGACAAACGGTCGACACCGCGATCATCCAGTACGTCGCCTACTCGGACGGTCGCATCCACGAGGTGGCGATCGACTCGTACGCGCAGGCCGACGACGGCTCGGTGTGGTACTTCGGTGAGGATGTCTCCAACTTCGAGGACGGCAAGGTGGCCGATACCAAGGGAACGTGGGTGGCCAGCGACAAGACACCGGCCGCGATGATCATGCCGGCCATGCCGGCCGTCGGGAACATCTACCGCCCGGAGAACGCGCCGGAGGTCGTGTTCGAGGAGGTGCGTGTCCAGAAGGTCAACCAGACCGTCGCCGGCCCAAGCGGAAACATCAGTGGGGCAATCGAAGTCATGGAATTGCACATGGACGGGACGCGTGAGGGAAAGGTCTTCGCTCCCGGGTACGGCGAATTCTCCACCGGAAGCCCAGGTGGCGAACTGGAAGCGGTGTCGCTGGCGGTGCCGACCGACAGCAGGCAAGGGCCTGCTCCCGCGGAATTCGGCGCGCTGTCCGCGGCCACCGCAAGGGTTTTCGAGGCGACGGCGTCCGTGGGCGGTGATGACGTGAAGCAAGCCGCCTCGGCGTTGGGTCGCGCTTGGGAAGGGGTGCTTTCCAAGGGGATTCCCCCGCAGATGGCGTCACAGATGAAGGCCGACATCGAGGCGCTCAACGGCGCCACCAATGAGGGGTCGGCGCAGGCGGCCGCGCTGCGCATCGCCCAGAATGAGCTCGACCTGCGCCTGCTGTACCAGCGGGTGATCGACGTGGATCTGGCCAAGCTGGCCCTGTGGGCGCGTGAGCTTCCCGTCGACGTCGCAGCAGACGATGCGGGTTTCCTGCTGGCCGACGTGGCGGCATTGGACCGGGTGTGGGAGCGCACCCGGCACGGGGTGCAGGCACCCGAGGTCGTTGACGGCGCGATGCAGGAGTTGCGGCAGGCGGCCGACGCCGAGGATCTTTCCGCGGTGGACCGCGCCGCGACCGCGCTGACCCAAGCCGTCGACGGACTGCGTGCTCGCTGACCGTTTCTTTGGCGACTTGTCACATGCCTCAATTCGTTATCTTTGCGTTCTCTATGAGAACCAGGAATGTGCTTGGAACTGCATTATTCTGGAGGTGTCGAATTCATTGGGAAGCGGAGCGGATTCCGCGGACACTAAAGGAGATTTACGGGGATGAAGAGATATACGTTTTCCGCGCTCGCCGCGGGTGCGATGGCTGCCTCGGTGCTTGGGCTGGCGGGCGTCGCCGCCGCGGCGCCCGGGGGTCCGTCGAAGGTCGACGACATGGTGCGAACGCTCGAGTCCAGCGGTTACCACGTGATCGTGAACCGGTCTGGAGCTGCGCCGTTGGCGACGTGCACGGTGACGTCGGTCCGGCAGGGTCAGACCTTCAGCACCGTCGACTCGCGCGGGGGCGGGTCGCCGAACGAGACGATTCTGGCGAAGACCGTGCTCGTCGACGTGGCGTGCTGACGCGGTCGGGGTGCATTGATTTGCGACGGGAGTGTGGCGTGATAAACGACGCCACACTCCCGTATTGGTATGGCCAGGAATGCTCATTAAAAATTGCGAAATGATTCGCGCGCGATGAATGAACTCGCGCCGAGAAATTGCGCCTCGGGCCCGCATCCCGCTTATTCAGCGGAGCGCAACAGATACCCCACACCGCGCACGGTATGAATCATGGGCGCGCGCCCGGCATCGACCTTTTTCCTCAAGTACGAGACGT
Organism: Mycobacterium sp. AZCC_0083; assembly: GCF_014202335.1. GTDB lineage: Bacteria > Actinomycetota > Actinomycetes > Mycobacteriales > Mycobacteriaceae > Mycobacterium. The sequence continues at coordinate 193,475 of NZ_JACHGP010000014.1, forward strand.
AGAGGTCGACGATGCCCGACCGGCCACCGAAGTCGTAGTTCCAGACCCTGGCGAGGATCTCCTTGCGGCTCACCGCCCGCCCCTGGTGGAGCATGAGGTAGCGCAACAGCTCGAACTCCGTGGAGGTCAACGAGATCGACGATCCGGCCCGCGTCACGGTCCGACTGGCGTCGTCCAGGACGAGATCACCGACGGTGACTGGCTCGTCACGCGCAGGGGTTGGGTAGGCCGACCGGCACAACACGCTCCGCAACTGCGCGACGATGTGGTCGAATTCCGCCGCGTGGTGTGCGACATCGATTCCCCAGCCCTCGTCACGCAGCGCCATCCGAATCAGGTTGGACAGGTCGCGCTCGTCGTCGGCGGGCAGCGTTCTTGGCAGCTCACCAAGGACGGCCTGCCGTCGAGTCGAACCGCTGACCTGCGGTGTCGTCATCTTCACAGTCTCTCCACCCTCGTGCGATCGCTCAACGGATTCATAGACGGCTCACATGTCGGCGGCGACGACCGTCGGGGTCAGCTGTGACCCAGCGTGGTCACGACCACGTTGCCGTCTTCGGACCGTGCGGTGACCAGCGCCGCCGCGTCGTCGGGGTCGTTCGTCTGAGGTACCTGGACCTCCGTCGACCCGTCTCCGTAGTCGGTGTTCGCATCGACCAGGTAGGGGCCGTGCGGCGGGAGCGCGATGGTGACGTCACCGTCTCGGCTGGTCACGTCGACGGTCTTTGGTGCGGCGTTCTTGAAGTCCACGGAGATGTCGCCGTCGGAGGTGGTGGCGCTGAACGATTCGGTGACCGAGATCGGTTCTTTAGTGATCACCGATCCGTCCTGGCTGGTGATCTCGATGCGCCGGGCCGAGCCGCTCAGCATGATGGCCCCATCGGTCGTTCGGGCGACCAACTGATCCAGGTCCGCCTGGGCCATCACCACGCCGTCCTCCTGTTGCACGGTGACCGACAGCTTTCGCGCCAGATCGGGCGGCAGTGTCACGGTGAGCTCGCCCGCGCGATTCCAGTCCATGAACTTGCCGGACTGCGATGCGACGGTCACGCGGGTGCCGCCCGGCTCGTTGGTGACCGACACCGCTGCACCTGGTGACTGTCGCGAGTCGACCTGGCGGAGGTCCACCCGCGGTTCGGCTGCCGCACGGTCGGCCACGATGCGCACCAGCGTCGTGGAGTCGGCGGTGTCGACGGTCAGCGACTTCATGGCGGCGGGCAGGGGCTGGGTGTCGGTGGTCATGCGCAGCGCGCTCAGGCCGAACGCCGCAACGGCCAGGCTGCTTACCGTTCCGATCAGCAGCACCGCGGCAGCCGCGACGAGCAGGACCCGCACCGCGGTGCGGCTGCCGGGGGTCAGCGGTGGCGGAGCTGCTGGGGCGGGTGGGGGAGGAGCGATGGTGGTCGTCACGATGGAAACCCTTTCAGCGGTTCAGGATTCGAGGTAGCGCAGGACCGCAAGCACGCGGCGGTTCTCGCTGTCGTCGGGGGCCAGGTCGAACTTGGCGAAGATCGACGCGATGTGCTTCTCGGCCGAGCCGACCGAAACGTGCAGGGCACCCGCGATGGCCGAGTTGGTCCTACCCTCAGCCATCAGTTGCAGGACTTCCTGCTCGCGTGGCGTCAGCTCGTCGAGGGCCGATCGGCGGCGGGACCGGACCAGGATCTGGGAGACCACCTCGGGATCCAGCACGGTCCCCCCGCCACTCACGACCGTGACGGCGTCCAAGAACGTGGGCACGTCGGCCACCCGATCCTTCAGCAGGTAGCCGAAACCTCTGGTGTCCGAGGCGATCAGGTCGGCGGCGTAGCGCTCCTCCACGTAGTGCGAGAGGACCAGCACCGGCGACTCCGGGTTCTGGCTGCGCAGAAGGGCTGCCGCCCGGATGCCCTCGTCGGTGAACGTCGGTGGCATCCGGACGTCGAGGATTGCGAGGTCGGGCTTGAGCTCGTTGACGATCCGCAGCAGGTTGGTCGCATCGGACACGCCCGCCACCACGTCGTGGCCGAAGTCGGTGAGGATCCGTTCGATGCCGGCCCGCAAAAGGGCAGAGTCCTCGGCGATCACGATGCGCATGGCAGCACCGCCGAGACGATGGTGGGTCCGGTCACCGGGCTGGTCACCGTGAAGGTGCCGCGGGCTGCGCGCACGCGCTCGTCGAGCCCGCGGAGCCCCGTTGCGTCCTCGCCGTCGCTGACGTCCGCGCCGCCGATGCCGTCGTCGAACACCGAGACGTGCAGTGCATTTCCCGGCTCGTCGAACCGCACCGTCACCACCGCCTGGGTGGCGTGCGCGTGCTTGGCGACGTTGGTCAGGGCCTCGGCGACGACGAAGTAGGCGACCGATTCGACTTCGTCGGGCAATCGATACGGCAGATGGATGTTCAGTGTGGTTGGCACGCCCGAGGTTTCGGTGCGCTGCACCACCGAGGACAGCGCGGCGTCCAGGCCACGATCGGCCAGGATGGTCGGCGCCATCCCGCGCACCACGTTGCGCAACTCGACCAGCGCGCTCTTGGCGTCGTCCTGGGCCTCGGTGATGAGCTTGCGGGCCGCGGGGAGGTCGTTGTCGAGCTTGGTCTGCGCCAGGCCGATCGTCATGGCCAGCGAGACCAGACGGGGCTGGACGCTGTCATGCAGGTCGCGTTCGATGCGGTGCCGCTCGGTTTGGGCCGACGACACCGCCCCCTGCCGGGCGTCGGCCAGCGCGCTGACCTGGTACTGCAGGGCAGCGGTGGCCGACGGGGACAGCAGCCAGCGGTCGATCGCGGCGTCGACGGCAGGGGCGAACACCAGGATTGCGGCGGCGGCCGCGAAGGCGACGACGGCCAGCACCCAGGCCAACGGCGGCGAGATGAACGACATGCCGATGGCGTCGTCGCTGCGGCTGATCGCGATTGCCGCCGCGGGTCCGACGAAGGCGAACAACAACAGGGCGAACGCGACGCCCGCGGCGAGGATGTCGTAGATCAGGCGCAGATAGTGGTGCGCGGCGCCCTTCCAGAACTTGACGCTGCTGACGTCCAGCCACAACTGATGCGCCCACCGCTGAAAACCGCTGTACTGCGACATCTTCCGGAGAGGTACGGGGATCTGGAGGTCGAACACGGCCTCGCTGCGCACGCGCTCGACCCATTCGACGCCACGCATCAGATAGATGAAGACGATGGCGCCGAGCAGGAAGCCGATCACCGACGGGATGGACGAGATGGCGAGGATCAGGATCGTCAGGGGAATCCAGAACCACACCACGCCAAACGCGGCGCCGGTCATCATCGACGCGGTGGGAACGAGGCCCAACGGCCGGGCGCCCGGGGTTTCGACGATCTCGACGGTGTCGGCGGGTGGCGTGGGAACCTCGTCGATCGGGGTGGTGACTGCAACCATGCCTTCAACCTATGGACTGACGGCCCCGCCCGACACGGCGATACCCCGAGAGAATTCGGGGGGTTAACCCCAATGCCGCGCAGTTAGCGTGTGCGGTTGGTTGTCAACCGTCGAGGATTTCGATGGTGATGGTCGTGGTGTGGTTGGTGCGGTCGATGTTGCCTTTGGCTCGGTGTTTGGAGATGGCGCGTTTGACCACGCGGGGGCAAGAGCGTGGTCGGCGGGCGGGTAGTGGCTGGGCCAGCACGGCTGTTCCGATGCGGCCGATCAGGTCGACGGTGGTCTCGGCGATGGCCGTCGCGGCGTGGGTGACTTGATCGCGGGCGGCCTGTAGGGCCACGGTGAAGCTCAGGCGGTCAGGGCTGGTACCGGGTCGGGCCAGGGTGGTGTCGGCGATGGCGGTGCGTAGGGCCTGGTAGGTGATCAGCAGGGCGTAGAGCTCCTGGGTGATGCCGGCCGGGGTGGTGGCGCGCAGTACGCGTCCGCCCAGGATGGTCGATTTGAATTCCAGATAGCTGGTTTCGACTTCCCAGCGTTGGTGATACAGCGAGACGAGTTCGGTTGCTGGGTAGCGCTTTTCGTCGGTGAGTGTGGTGATCAGCCGGTAGTGGCCGACCCCGGTGGCCCCGGTGCCGGTACGTACGCTGATGCGGGCGTCGATGACGCGTACGGTGACCGTGCCCATCCGGGCCACCCAGCTGTGGTCGCCCAGCTGTGTGATCGGGGGCAGCACGCGGGTGTCTCGGCAGCGGATGAGCAGGTCCGCACCGGCTGCGGTGATCTGTTCGACGAGGGCGGTGGCGGCGAAGTTGCGGTCGGCCAACAACAGCATGCCCGGTTTGAGGCATCTGAGCAGTGTTGGTGCCCAGGTGGTTTCGCCGATCCGGTAGGGGCCGAAGACGGCGTCGATGACGGTGCGGGTGCCGCAGGCCACGACGGTGAGCAGGCGCAGCATCGGATACCCGGACTCGGCGTCGGGCCGGCCGGTCTGACGTCCGAACGCCGCAGCGTTGGCCGCGCTGTTGGGCACAAACATTGAGGTGCCGTCGATGGCGCAGACCAACAGTCCGCGCCAGCGTGTGGCACCGGCGGCCGGGCCACGCAGCAGCGAGAACAACTCCCGTAGCGGGGCGGGCCCCACTCGTCGCAGGGCTTGAGAAAGCGCCGAGGAACCCGGTGAAGCCACGCTGGCCGGGTCCAGGCCGGTGACCAATCGCGCCCACACCTGCTGATAGCCGATCTCGGCGAACAGCGCTGCGGCCAGTAGCAGATACACCACGACCCGCGAGGGCAGCACCCGCAGACGCCGTTGGGTCGCGCCGGTGGTTTCCAGGGCGGCATCGACCAGATCAGGGGACACGATCCGGGTCAACTCACCCAGATGACCGGGCGTGAAGGGACCCATATTCACCGATGAACACGCACCGATGGCAGACTGAACAGACAGCGGAACTCCCAGGTGAAATGGTGTCTTGCGAGGACAATCCATCGATACCGGGAGTTCCGCTGCCTTATCAGCACCTCACACGGCGTGTCACAATTGCAACACCAGTCACACCCCTAACTGCGCGGCATTGGGGTTAACCCCCCGCTCGGGCGTCGCGATGAGTTTTCCGCGCGACGCCGGTCTGCTCTGGTACCGAATTCATCGACCAGCCAGGAGTAGCCACCATGACCGTCATTTCCTCCCACAGCTCCGGTGCCGCCGCCGACGCTCCGCAGAAGCGGCCCACGAGTCAGAAGGTCGGCATTGGGATCAGCGTGCTCGTCGGCGCGTTCCTGGTGTTCGACGCCGCGGGCAAGCTGGCCAACGTGCAACAGGTCAAGGAAGGCACCGCAGCACTCGGCTTTCCTCCAGGGCAGGCACTGGTCATGGGCATCGTGCTGAGCATCTGCGTGCTGGTGTACGCGATTCCGCGCACGGCCGTGCTCGGTGCGCTTGGCATCACCGCCTACCTCGGCGGCGCCGTCACCGCGAACATGCGCATCGAGGCCCCAGTGTTCAGCGCCACTCTGTTCGCGGTCTACTTCGGCGTGCTGATGTGGGTGGGCCTGGTCCTGCGCCGTCCCAGCCTGCTGCGCGTGGTGGGCATCACCCGCTGAATCACTTTGGCGCGCTGAGCTCCAACGCGATGAAGTCCGGATCGCGGAACTCGAGGATGTAGGCCCGGCCGATGTCCTTGATCGGCTCATGAGCGATGCCGAGATCGTCGAGATGTTCAGCCGCCGAGTCCAATTCGGTCTTGCTCGCCACTCGCAGGCACAAGTGGTCGAGGCCCACCCGGTCCTCGTCGAAGCTGTCGTCGGCACCCGGCCGCAGCCCGATGATCGTGCCGCCGATGTCGTAGAGGACGCCGCCGAACAGGAAGCCCAACTGCTCGCGGGTCGCGTCGTCGGCGTCCTCGGGCACCTCGAGCGCGACGGGCCAGCCGAAGACCGATTCGTAGAAACTGCGGGACCGCCCGATGTCGGTGACCGTGAGCCGGATGTGGGCAACTGAGTTCGCGGTGATCGGCATGCCAGCCATGCTGCCATGCGCGTCATGTCAGAATCCGGTCGTGCAGATCGGGATGACGATGCCGGTAATGGAAACCAACCTCGACGCGGCCACGCTGACGTCGTGGGCCCGCGTCATCGACGGCGGCCCGTTCGCGTCACTGTGCTGGGGCGAGAGGATCGCATTCGACAACCCGGACTCGCTGACGCTGCTCGGAGCGCTGGCGGCGCTGACCGATCGGGTGCGCCTGGTGACGACGGTGATCGTCCCGCAGCTGCACGACCCCGTGATGCTGGCCAAGGCGCTAGCCACGGGCGACCTGCTGAGCGGTGGACGGCTCACCGTCGGCCTCGGCGTGGGTGGCCGCGACGAGGACTACCTGGCCGTCGGCGCGGACCCGGCCACCCAGACCATGCGGGACATGGCCGACCGGGTCGCGATCATGAAGCGGGTCTGGGCGGGCGAGAAGATCACCGAGTCCGTGCTGCCGGTCGGTCCGTCCCCGGTGCAGTCAGGCGGACCGCAGCTGCTCGTCGGCACCATCGGACCCAAGACCCTGCGCAGCGCGGCGGCCTGGGCCGAGGGACTTGCCGGCATCACCCTCGACCTCGACGTCGACAAGCAGAACGAGCTGTACGACGTCGCTCGCGTGGCCTGGGCCGAGGCGGGCAAGCCCAAGCCGCATCTGGCGACGTCCTTCTGGTTCGCGCTCGGCGACCGCGAGGAGGCCCGCGCCCAGGTGCACCGCCACCTCCGCCGCTACATGAACTGGATTCCCGCCGAATACGTCGACGCGATGGCACCCACGACCGGGTGGGCCGGCACCGACGAGGAGCTGCTCGAGGTGCTGCACCGGTTCGAGGACATCGGCACCGACGAAGTGCACCTGATTCCGACGAGTTCCAGCATCGACCAGCTGCGCCGCGTCGCGGACGTGGTCAAGGAATTCACCTGAGCCGTCTCAGTTTTGAGACGCCAGCCCGTCGTAGACCTTCTTGTAGTACGTCGACAGGAATCGTGGGCCGACGAACCGCATGAGGGTGACCCCGGCCAGCGCGATGGCGTTCTTCGAGGTCTGCTCCCAGACACCGTGCACCGAGCTGCCGCCGTCGGTGGGCGTGGCGGTCAGCGACATGTTGCTGCCCGCAGCGATCGCGTCACTCTCGACGACGGTCAGCGTCACCGAGCCGGGGACCGACCAGTCGTAGTGCCATGTGGCCCACAGCTTCGGGAAGTCCTGGCCTTCGCGGATGTCGGCGTCGGTGTCGCCGACGCGGTACACCTCGAAGGCCTTCGTCGACGACGCGGGCCAGCGGTGCGGCCGGTTCGGGGAAAAGTCGATCATCAGCTCGATGACCTGGTCCGGTGTCGCCGTGGTGGCGAAGTCGAACTCGAACTTGGTGTGCACGGTTCGAAGTTAACAGTTCCTTGCAGAGGGGGTTTGGGCAGTTCGGGCGGCGGCTCGAACGAGGCTTCGGCAAACCGCACGCGAGGCGACGCCGATGGGTACGCTTCCGCCAACTGCACAAGTCTGTGAACTGCCTGGGGGTGTGCCGCGTGGGGACCGTCATCGGAATCATCGTCGCCGTAGTCGTCGTCGTACTGCTCGTCGTCTTCGTGATCGCCGGCTACAACGGCTTGGTCCGCGCGCGGAACGCGTACAAGAACGCCTTCGCGCAAATCGACGTTCAACTGCGGCGCCGATTCGACCTCATTCCCAACCTGATCGAGACGGCCAAGGCGTACATGGCGCATGAGCGGCAGACACTGGAAGCCGTTGTGGCGGCTCGCAACAACGCGATGAACGGGCTGTCGGCCGTTCAGGACAACCTGGGTGACCCCGCGGCGATGCAACAACTCGCGGCAGGCCAGCAGCAGCTCAACGGCGCACTGGGACGGCTCATCGCCGTCGCCGAGCAGTACCCAGATCTGAAGGCGAACCAGACCATGATGCAGTTGTCCGAGGAACTGACCTCGACGGAGAACAAGGTTGCGTTCGCCCGGCAGGCCTACAACGACTCCGTGATGAACTACAACAATCGCCGCGAGACGTTCCCCGGCAGCGTCTACGCGGGGATGTTCAACTTCACCCCGGCGGTGCTCCTCGAAATACCGCCGGAGCATCCCGAGATGAGGGACGCGCCGAAGGTCCAGTTCTGAGCCATCGGCGGTCATGAACTTCTTCGACCACCAGCGGGCAGCCAAGGGCACCACGCTCAAGCTGGTGTTCCTCTTCGTGGTCGCCGTGGTGGCGTTGGTCGCCGGCATCGACGGCGCCGTCGCGATCGCCATGGCCTACAAGCACTTCGATGAATCGGCGATTCTCGGCGTGGTCGTCGTCGTCACGGCCGTCACCCTGCTGCTCATCGGCGGTCGCATGTTCTTCAAGATGCTCTCACTCCGACACGGAGGTGCGGCCGTAGCCGCGTCCCTCGGAGCCGTCCCGGTCGACCCGACGACGACGGACCCACAGCTGAGGCGGTTGGTCAACATCGTCGAGGAGATGGCGCTGGCCTCGGGAGTACCGGCGCCGCGCTTGTTCGTGATGCCGCAGGAGCCTGGCATCAACGCCTTTGCGGCGGGCTTCACCCCCGCCGACGCGGCCATCACCGTCACCGGGGGTGCGCTGGCCCAGCTCAACCGCGACGAGTTGCAGGGTGTCATCGGGCATGAGTTCAGCCACATCCTCAACGGCGACATGCGACTGAACATCCGACTGATCGGACTGCTGGCCGGAATCCTGTTGGTCGGGATGATCGGACTGCGGTTCCTGCAGTTTGGTGGTCGCGGGAGCGATAGCAAGGGCGCACTACCGATCGTCGCGGTCGCGTTCGCGATGATGGTGCTGGGATTCGTCGGGGTGTTCTTCGCGAACCTGATCAAGGCTGCCGTGTCACGGCAACGGGAGTGGTTGGCCGATGCGTCCGCCGTGCAATTCACCAGGCAGACCGACGGCCTCGAGGGTGCGCTGAAGAAGATCGGCGGCATACCGGCGGGTTCCCGACTTCGCGACGCCCGCGGAGCGGCCGAGGTCAGTCACATGTTGTTCGGGGAAGGTACCCGGCGGTCGTTTACCTCGCTGTTCGCCACGCATCCGCCGCTCGCGGACCGGATCAAGGCGCTCAATCCCAATTTCGATCCGAAGGTGCTGGACGACCTGCAGAAGTACTACGCGCAGCAGCCGCCGAACGGGTTGGCCGAGGATGCGGCAGCAGGTTTCGTACCGGCCATCGATGTCGGCACCGCAGCCGGTCGCCGTGCCGTCGGACCCGAGCGCGTTGCTGCTCGGGCCGGAACGCTCACCCCGGCCGATCTGAAATGGGGTGCCGCCATGCGGGCCCGGCTCCCTGCCGAGGTGCGCAGCCTCGGAGCCCAGCCGAGCACCGCCCCTGCTGCCACCATCGCCTTGCTGCTCGCACCGACCGGCGACCCGCTGCAGGCTCGCCAGCTCGACGCAGTGGCTCATCGACTGGGGCGGGCGCAGGCCGACGGCGCCGCGGCGCTGGCTGGCGTGATGGCGACCTTGCCCCGCGAGCTACGGCTGCCCTTCGTCGAACTGGCGCTTCCGCAGCTGGCCGTCCATCCCCGCGACTACCAGAAGGCACTGGTGGCCACCCTGAACGAACTCGCCGTGGCCGACGACACGGTGACCATGTTCGAGTACTGCGTCACCCGTCTGATCTGGAGCTACCTGCAGGACGCGGCCGACCCGGCACATCGCAGCAAGGTGGGCACCGGCTCGCTGGGTCCGGTGCGGCCACTGGTGACGACCCTGCTCGCGACGATGGCCGCCGCGGGCGCTCGGGACCAGGACGCGGCGAGGCGGGCGCTCGACGCCGCAGTGGGTCGCCTGTACGGCGATGCGGACGCACCTCGCGAGCCGCGCGACCGCTCGTGGCAGCAGACGCTCGACGCGGGCTGGGCCGCGCTGGACGCATTGGAGCCCAGATCCAAGCAAGCGCTCGTCGAGGCGATGGTGGTGGCAGTGCTCGACGATGGCGAAGTTGCGCCGCCGGAGGCCGAATTACTGCGCGCGGCTTGCGGTTTGATGCACGTGCCGCTGCCCGCGCTGCTCGGCTGACTCTGCCCGTGGCGAACAACCTGCCAGGGCCGTTCGCCGTCGCCGACACGCCGATTCCGGCTCGGGTGCGCGCACGTCACTGAAATCGGCGGGATTTCGTTCGCTGGGCACCGATTTCACCTGCATGCTCGACCGCACCCACCCGCACACAACGTGCGAACGCGTTGACCGAAGACCAACTAATAGTCAGGCTGCATCGGTCGCTGGCCTGTGACGGGTCACTTTTTGTTCTTCTTGTTCTTATGCTTGGGGTTCAGGCGGATCGACAACTTGCCGCCCTCCTCGCATTCTGTTGCGACGATTAGCGCCGCCGTACCCCCAATAGCTCCTTCGCCGAACGCGTAGTTCGCGTTGATCTCAGCCAGGCGTCGATGTTGCAGGGAGATCGCCTCATTGACGTGAACATCGACCTTCATCGTGATTTCGATGCTGTCGATGCGTTGCAGGTCGCATTTCTCGCCATCGTCGTGGCGTACGTATAACGAGTGTGGTCGGCCGTCGAAATCAAGTGTAAATCCAGGACCCGTACCGCAATTGACGTAGGTTTCCATGTCCTGCGCGATGGCGGTGAGGCCGATCTGCTCGTTGATCCGGTCCCAGAGGAATGGACCTTCCACAAGCGCACTGATCAGTGTTCCGAGATCCATGCCCACGCCCTCCTGGATGAATATGTCCAGGTCTTGAGGGGCATGGAACCACTTCACGCCTTCCCCTGGACGGTCGACGAAGACGCGTGCTCTCCAGGGTGTGAGTTCGAGCTGCTTAGGCCATAGCGATCGGACGGCGTTCACGATCCAGAACGCCGGGTCTCCATCGCCCAAGGTCTCAGGTGAGATGGGGTCGATGTTCTCCTTGATGGCGAGGTCGCGAGCCTGGTCCGTGAAGCCGCTTTCGGAGACAAGCACAACCTTGTCCGTCGGTAGGTTCTGATGCTTGGCGATCATCTGCTCCACCCACTCGACCGAGATGGGGTCAGGCTGCCGCGAGGCTGCCTCGATGCCGATCACCACGGCGTGGCCAGCGGCCAATGTGCGTAAAACAACGTCGACTTCGCGCATCTTGCCGGTGAGTCGATTCGGCAGCATCGCTGACTCTTCGATTGAGGCGCCTTCAGCGAGGTGCTCGTAGATGACCGAAACGACCTGCTGAAAGAGATTAGTGCGTTTTGGCACGACATCAAGCATAGGGGAACTGGGCTCTTGCTTTAGCCCGGGCAACTCCGCCGAAGTAATTGCACGGGCGAACGGCCCGGAGCTTCAAAGATGGCCTTCAGCTGCAAAGAAACTGAATACATTTGCTCAGCGACCAAGTTGCCTGGCCTAACGGACAGGACGACGAGCGGTGACCTCGGTGTATCTACAGTGTTGCCGAGGTCATTGTTCGTTTCCTTGGTGGAGACAGTACGATCACCATGTGGCTATCCCTGAACTGCTCACGTTCGAGGATTATTCAGTTAGTGGACTTGGTCGAATCAATGTCTTGTTGGGCAAAAATGGCACGGGTAAGAGCACCGTCCTAAAGGCGTTCCAGCGATACGTCAGAAATGGCGGGACTCGATGGGGCGAGTCCAAGTACATCACGCCAGAGCGCGCGGGAACACTTACGTATGAGTCGGGTGTCGAACAAAATATTATCAATTCACCAAATTGGTTGGTAGATACGCGCCTGGTAAATCAGTACAATCAATTTAAGCAACAAACAGTTTCGCAATATCGTCGACTAGAGTTGAGCGTACTCCGCGCGGTCGAAACAGCAAGTAAAGCAGGAGAAACGCCGCGAATATATTTTTCACACTATTTGGAACGTATTAATTCGTTGTTAGACAATATTGAGATACGTTCTGAAACAACCAACAGTGCTTTCAAGATGTACGATCGTGACTCTGACGTAGAAATATCGGCAGGAAACATTAGTAGTGGTGAGTCTGAGCTAATAGCGCTGGCGATTGAAGCGCTGGTCTTCGTCCAGAACGTTGGCGCCGAGTCGCGCGGTCTCCTGCTGATGGATGAGCCCGACGTCCACCTGCACCCAGATCTACAAGCACGGATGACGCAGTTCTTGTGCGATCTGACAACAGAATTCGATTTCGACATTCTGATCGCCACACATAGCACACCGATACTTGGGGAGCTTGTCGACTACGCCGGCGCGAATATCTGCCTGATGAAGGCGCGCGCCAAATCCCTTACATTTGAACCGGTTGACGACATATATAAGCAGTTGATGCCGGTGTTTGGTGCTCATCCGCTGACGCGTGTGTTCAGCAATTCTCCGACTCTGCTCGTCGAGGGTGAAGATGATGTGCGAATCTGGCAACAAGTGGTAAGGTCCGGTAATGGCGCCGTGAAGCTGTACCCGGTAGAATGTGGCGGCCTTCCATTCATGCGAGAATATGAACTTCGGCTATCTCAGGTGATGGAATCAGTTTACGAAGGCGCGCGAGCATTTTCTTTGCGCGATCGAGACGAATCGGAGGATGTTAGGAATGACATCCCGCTTGTTGTCCGAATGCAATTGGAATGCCGCGCAGCCGAAAATCTTCTGCTGTCCGATGAAGTTATTTCTTCGCTTGGTTTAAGCTGGGAAGACATTCAAGGGCGAGTCGCGCAGTGGTTGACTCAAGACCGAGTGACAAGCCATCCCAAATTCGGTGAAATGAAGAAGTTCGTAGATGACGGGATGAATCGCAAGTCTGCGGATTTGAAGGATCTGCGGATGATCATCGTCGGTCAAGTGTTCGCTTCAAACAAGCCGTGGGAGGTCTTGGTCGGCCAAGTCATCGGAAACGTCGTCGCGTCACCTCCGCCGGTAGACGCTCGCGGCCCGAATTCGTTGCTTACATACCTCGGCCAAGATGTGACAGCCCAACTACTTGGCGTGGCCTCATAGAAACCCTTCGGACTCACTCGTCGTCGGGCTTGTCCGGTACGTCTGCGTCAGCCGTGGCGATGAAAGCCGCACATGAGCCGAGTGAGTTGAAGACCAGGCGTTGACCCGAAGTATCTCCATGCGTCATATTGCCCGGTGGGTCGTCGGCTCGGACCGAACTGGTGTCTCGTCGGCTCGGACCGAACTGGTGTCTCGTCGGTCTCAAGCCCTGGGGGCCGCGGGGACGCCACGGTGGCGCGCATACATAACGTGGGCGTGCTGCACGTGCGATCGGACGGCGTACGGCTTGGTGGTCGACGGGCCCGCGGCAGTGCGCATCAGTAGTCCTTGGTTCCGCCGAGTTTGTCACTCCGATGTGGCGACCGGGACCTCGCCATTAGTCATTGCCAACGTCTCTGGCTCGTTTTCCGTCCGCCAGGCAGAGAAGTTGGCGTCTGACACAGTCAAGAGTCTTCGACAAGTGCTGTCAATTGCATAATGCGTACCGTTCTTATGCATAACGCATCTGAGATCGCGTGAGCACTTGTCGCAGTTAACCACCGGTTTCGCCCCGGATCCGCCCGAACCGTGACGAGCGACGACTCCAGCTGACATCTGCTCGAACTTCCCATCGGAGGTTATCTGTGAGCCCGATGCAGTGAATATCACGCTTGTGGCGCACTCGAGGCATACTGCGAATTTGTGGCCTCCTTCAGTTGGGGCCTTGATCCTCACTTCGCTGCCGCAACCGGGGCACGGTCCAGCCAGAGTTCGAGCAGTCTCGGGGAGCTGAGTCGAGGGCGTCCCAGCGGATGCTCGCAGCCTTGAGAAGATAGAGCCATCTGACCGTCGGTGGACATTGAAAGATTGCCCACATTGCCGACAAGTGTTGGCGGATGTGTCGCCTGGGTAGCCGCCGATCGAAACTTTTTGCAATGTGTCGCATTTTGGGCACGTCGCAGACTCGTCCAAGCGCGGTGCGACGCTGCTGCGAACCTTCAATTCTTCTCGTAGCTCTTGAGCAACCTTTTCAATCGCCCCGCGATCTCCCCTGTCGAGCCGCTCAGCAAGCTTCTCAAGCTCCGCGATAGTAGTGACAAGATCGTTAATTTCGAACGGATCGCCAAGGATTCCTTGTATGGCGGATACCTGAGCGCCTACCAACTGTGCTTGCTGGCCCACCATCGCGAAACCGGTCTCGGCGGGCAGACTGTGATCGACACACTGATCAACGACTCTGCTCATCTGGCCTGCGGCTTGGCCCAAGGTCTTGCTCACAAGCCCTAAACGCGAGCGAACTTCTCCTAGTGCTTCAGCCTTCGAGACTTCTTTGCCGACCGTCCAGGAAAGGAGGATGCCGCCGAAGGTGGTTGCGAGGCCACCTGTATAGATCTGGTAGGCCTCTCCGTGCTCACCGGTACCGACCGTCGTGAGCACGACACCGACAGCAGCTAACACCAGGCCGCAGAAGATCTCGACCGGATGTCGTCCCAGATGCGCCCGCATCCCCTTCACGGCTGTCCCCATCCCAGATCGCGCACAGCGGGAGTTGGCTAATGCGAGAACCTAGAGTAGCGTGTTTGTCGGCGCCGCTAGGCGCCCCTAGCATGTCGGCGTTAGTCGGCAACGGGCCCCCAGGGTAGCCGCTGTAAAGCGACCCGGGGGCCCTTTTATGCATTTCGTGGCAACTCAAGCGGTCTTTGACGTCATCAGCAGATTCGAAGCTCAGTGCTGACGACCGTGTGACTGTCACAGTTGCACCAATCGTGCACGGGACCGTATCTGCGCTGGTTAAGAAGTGCCCCCGGCAGGAATCGAACCTGCGGCCTTCTGCTCCGGAGGCAGACGCTCTATCCCCTGAGCTACGGGGGCGCAAGGGTGAAACCGGTGCGCCATTGGGCCTGGACAGCCTAACGCATCGCGGCCGGGCCAATCACACCCCGAGGTCAGTCCGCCCCTGCGCTCCCGCCCCGTTAATCGATTCGGGGCGTGACCACCCCAGACCATAGGATGGTCCCTCGTGACCCCCGCCGACCTGGCAGAGCTGCTCAAGACCACCGCCGCCGCGGTCCTGGCCGAGCACGGCCTCGACACCGCGGCGCTGCCCGAGACCGTGACGATCGAACGGCCCCGCAATCCCGAGCACGGCGATTACGCCACCAACCTGGCACTTCAGCTGGGCAAGAAGGTCGGCGTCAACCCCCGCGAGCTGGCCGGTTGGCTGGCCACCGCCCTGACCGCGACCTCGGGCCTCTCCGCCGCCGAGGTGGCCGGGCCGGGCTTCGTCAACCTGCGCATCGAAGCGTCGGCCCAGGCCGTCGTCGTCGACAACGTGCTGTCCGCAGGGGCCGAATACGGGAACTCCGCCGACTTGGCGGGCAAGAACATCAACCTCGAGTTCGTCTCGGCCAACCCGACCGGGCCCATCCACATCGGCGGCACCCGCTGGGCCGCCGTCGGCGACGCGCTCGGCCGGCTGCTGGCCACCCAGGGCGCCAGCGTGGTCCGGGAGTACTACTTCAACGATCACGGCGCGCAGATCGACCGGTTCGCCCGGTCCCTGGTGGCGGCAGCCAAGGGCGAGCCGGCCCCCGAGGACGGTTACGCGGGCGACTACATCGCCGACATCGCCGCCCAGATCGTCGCCAAGGTTCCCGACGTCCTGGAACAGCCCGCCGACGAGCAGCAGGAGACGTTCCGAGCCATCGGCGTCGACCTGATGTTCACCCACATCAAGGCATCGCTGCACGACTTCGGCACCGACTTCGACGTGTACACCCACGAAGACTCGATGCACACCAGCGGCCGGGTCGAGCAGGCCATCGCCAAGCTGCGCGAGACCGGCAACATCTACGAGAAGGACGGCGCAACGTGGTTGCGCACCACCGAGTTCGGCGATGACAAGGACCGCGTCGTCATCAAGAGCGACGGCAATGCGGCCTACATCGCCGGTGACCTCGCCTACTTCCTGGACAAGCGGCAGCGCGGCTTCGACCTGTGCATCTACATGCTGGGCGCCGACCACCACGGCTACATCGCCAGGCTCAAGGCGGCAGCCGCGGCGCTCGGCGACGACCCCGCCACCGTCGAGGTGCTCATCGGTCAGATGGTGAACCTGGTGCGCGACGGCCAGCCGGTCCGGATGAGCAAGCGGGCGGGCACCGTCATCACGCTCGACGATCTGGTGGACGCCATCGGCGTCGACGCCGCGCGGTACGTCCTCATCCGCAGTTCGGTCGATTCTCCGATCGACATCGACCTGCAGCTGTGGTCCAGCGCGTCGGCCGAGAACCCGGTCTACTACGTGCAATACGCGCACGCCCGGCTCTCGGCCTTGGCGCGCAGCGCCGCCGAACTCGGAATCGCTGCCGACACCTCGCATCTGGAACTGCTCACCCACGACCGGGAGGGCACCCTGATGCGCTCGCTCGGGGAGTTCCCGCGGATCCTCAAATCCGCTGCGTCCCTTCGCGAACCGCACCGCGTCTGCCGTTACCTCGAAGACCTTGCCGGCGACTACCACCGGTTCTACGACTCCTGCCGGGTGCTGCCGCAGGGCGACGAGGCCCCTGGCGACCTGCACGCCGCGCGGCTTGCGCTGTGCGCAGCCACCCGCCAGGTCATCGCGAACGGTCTGCAGATCCTCGGCGTCAGCGCCCCGGAGCGGATGTGAACGCGCATCCCGCCGGTCCGCGGCACGCGGAGGAGATTCATCACTCCGGTGCACCGGCCCGTCCCCAGTCGGTCGCGGAGATGCTGACGCTCGCCCCGAACGTCTGGCCGCGCAACACCGTTCGCGGCGCCGACGGCACCGTGTCCATCGCGGGCGTATCGGTGACCGCGCTTGCGGAGGAGTACGGCACGCCGCTATTCGTGATCGACGAGGACGACTTCCGGTCCCGCTGCCGCGACATCGCCGCGGCGTTCGGCGGCGGCGAGCACGTGCGCTATGCCTCCAAGGCGTTCCTCTGCTCCGAGGTGGCGCGCTGGGTCGACGAGGAAGGTCTGTCGCTCGACGTCGCCAGTGGCGGCGAGCTCGCCGTGGCGTTGCACGCGGGATTCCCGGCGGAGCGGATCGCGTTGCACGGCAACAACAAGTCGGTCGCCGAACTCATCGCGGCGGTGAAGGCCGGCGTCGAACACGTCGTGCTGGACTCGATGACCGAGATCGATCGCCTGGACGCCATCGCAGGCGACGCGGGCATCGTGCAGGACGTACTGGTCCGCGTCACCGTCGGCGTCGAGGCCCACACCCACGAGTTCATCTCGACCGCCCACGAGGATCAGAAGTTCGGGCTGTCGCTGGCCAGCGGCGCCGCGATGGACGCCGTGCGCCGCGTGTTCGCCGCCGACCACCTCCGGCTCGTCGGCCTGCACAGCCACATCGGGTCGCAGATCTTCGACGTTGCCGGATTCGAGCTCGCCGCCCACCGAGTGATCGGGCTGCTGCGCGACGTGGTCGCCGAGTTCGGTGTCGAGAAGACCGCGCAGATCTCCATCGTCGACCTTGGTGGCGGCCTCGGCATCTCCTATCTGCCGCAGGACGATCCGCCGCCGATGGACGACCTGGCGGCCAAGCTCGACGCCATCGTGCGCAACGAGTCGGCCGCTGTCGGCCTACCTGCGCCGAAGCTGGTCGTCGAGCCGGGCAGGGCCATCGCCGGTCCCGGCACCATCACGCTCTACGAGGTTGGCACCGTCAAAGATGTAGCCGTCGCATCGGATAGGTACCGCCGCTACGTCAGTGTGGACGGTGGGATGAGCGACAACATCAGGACGTCGCTGTACGCCGCAGAGTACGACGCGCGGCTGGTCTCCCGGCTCAGCGATGCCACGCCGACCCTGGCCCGCATCGTCGGAAAACACTGCGAGAGTGGCGATATCGTCGTCCGCGACACGTGGGTGTCCGACGACGTGACGCCGGGGGACTTGATCGGCGTCGCCGCCACCGGCGCGTACTGCTATTCGATGTCGAGCAGGTACAACCTGCTCGGCCGCCCCGCGGTGGTCGCCGTGCGGGATGGGAAGGCGCGGTTGATTCTTCGCCGCGAGACGATCGACGATCTGCTGAGTTTGGAGGTAGGTACTCAATGAAGACAATGCGAGTAGAGGAGGTGGATCGCGCATGAGCACAGCCGAGAAGCCAGTTGGCGTGGCGGTATTGGGATTGGGCAACGTCGGTAGCGAGGTTGTCCGCATCATCGAGGCCAGCGCTGCTGACCTGGCCGCCCGGATCGGCGCGCCGCTCGAACTGCGTGGCATCGGCGTTCTCCGGGTCGCCGACGACCGCGGTGTACCGATCGAATTGCTGACCAACGACGTCGAAGAACTCGTCTCCCGCGACGACGTCGACATCGTGGTCGAGTTGATGGGCCCGGTGGAGCCCTCCCGCAAGGCGATCCTGACCGCGCTGGAGCACGGCAAGTCCGTCGTCACCGCCAACAAGGCCTTGCTGGCGCAGTCCACCGGCGAGTTGGCGACCGCCGCCGAGCGCGCTCACGTCGACTTGTACTTCGAGGCCGCGGTGGCGGGTGCGATCCCGGTGATCCGTCCGCTGACACAGTCACTGGCTGGCGATACCGTGCTGCGGGTGGCCGGAATCGTCAACGGCACCACCAATTACATCCTCTCCGCGATGGACAGCACGGGCGCCGACTACGAGGGCGCCCTTGCCGACGCGAGCGCGCTGGGTTACGCCGAGGCCGATCCGACCGCCGACGTCGAGGGCTACGACGCCGCGGCGAAGGCGGCGATCCTGGCGTCGATCGCCTTCCACACCAGGGTGACCGCCGACGACGTCTACCGCGAGGGCATCACCAACGTCAGCCCGGCGGACTTCGCGTCCGCGCGAGCGCTCGGCTGCACGATTAAACTCCTTGCGATCTGCGAGCG
This sequence comes from Mycobacterium sp. AZCC_0083, assembly GCF_014202335.1. Lineage (GTDB taxonomy): Bacteria > Actinomycetota > Actinomycetes > Mycobacteriales > Mycobacteriaceae > Mycobacterium. The sequence goes on from NZ_JACHGP010000014.1 coordinate 212,199, forward strand.
AATCACCAACGACGAGGGACAACAGCGTGTCTCGGCCAGGGTGTACCCGGCGCTGGTGCCGCTGGAGCATCCACTGGCGTCGGTCAACGGTGCGTTCAACGCGGTGGTGGTCGAAGCCGAGGCGGCCGGTCGCCTGATGTTCTACGGCCAGGGCGCCGGCGGTGCCCCCACCGCGTCGGCGGTGATGGGCGACCTGGTCATGGCCGCGCGCAACCGGGTGCAGGGCGGGCTGGGGCCACGGGAGTCGAAGTACGCCGAGCTGCCGATCGCACCGATCGGCTTCATCCCGACCCGGTACTACGTCAGCATGAACGTCGCCGACCGGCCGGGTGTGTTGTCCTCCGTGTCAGCTGAATTCGCCAAGCGCGAGGTCAGCATCGCCGAGGTGCGCCAGGAGGGCATGGTCGACGATGGTGGTCTGCGCTGCGGTGCCCGCATCGTCGTGGTGACCCACCTCGCCACCGATGCGGCACTGTCGGACACCGTCGGCGCGCTTGCCGATCTCGACGTCGTGGACAGCATCAATAGCGTGCTGCGCCTGGAAGGAACCACGGAATGAGCGCTCGTACCGCGGTGCACCAACCGTGGCCGGGCTTGATCGGCGCCTATCGCGACCGGTTGCCGGTCGAGGATCACTGGACGCCGATCACCCTGCTCGAGGGCGGCACGCCGCTGATCCACGCCAAGCGGATCAGCGAACTCACCGGTTGCACAGTGCATTTGAAGGTCGAGGGGCTCAATCCCACGGGCTCCTTCAAGGACCGCGGCATGACCATGGCGGTCACCGAGGCGGTAGCCCGCGGTCAGAAGGCGGTGCTCTGCGCGTCGACGGGCAACACGTCGGCCTCGGCGGCGGCGTACGCCGCGCGTGCAGGCATCACCTGCGCGGTGTTGATCCCGCAGGGCAAGATCGCGATGGGCAAGCTCGCGCAAGCGGTCATGCACGGCGCCAAGATCATTCAGGTCGACGGCAACTTCGACGATTGCTTGGAACTCGCGCGCAAGCTGACCGCGGACTTCCCGACCATCGCACTGGTGAACTCGGTCAACCCGTATCGCATCGAGGGGCAGAAGACCGCGGCGTTCGAGATCGTCGACGCGCTGGGTACCGCGCCCGACGTGCACGCCTTGCCCGTCGGCAATGCGGGCAACATCACCGCGTACTGGAAGGGCTACACCGAATACCACCGCGACGGTCTGTCCGACCGGCTGCCACGCATGCTCGGCACGCAGGCCGCGGGTGCGGCACCGCTGGTGCACGGTGCGCCGGTCAAGAACCCCGAGACGATCGCCACCGCGATCCGGATCGGCGCGCCCGCGTCGTGGACGTCGGCCGTCGAGGCCCAGCAGCAGTCGAACGGCCGGTTCCTGGCCGCCACCGACGAGGAGATCCTGGCGGCCTATCACCTGGTCGCACGCTCCGAAGGTGTGTTCGTCGAGCCGGCGTCGGCGGCCAGCATCGCGGGTCTGCTGAAGTCGGTCGAGGACGGCTGGGTGGCGCGGGGCTCCACCGTGGTGTGCACCGTCACGGGCAATGGGCTCAAGGATCCGGATACCGCGCTGAAGGGCATGCCCGTCGTCGAGGCCGTTCCGGTGGACCCCGTCGCGGTGGTGGCCAAGCTCGGACTGGCGTAGGGGTGGATTTGCGCGCACGCGAGGAGCAGGAAGGGGCGGGATGACTCGGATTCTGCCTGCCGGCCTGGCGGCCAACGCCGTGGTCGCCGCGTCGAGTGCGAATCTTGGCCCCGGATTCGACAGTCTCGGTCTCGCACTCAGCCTCTATGACGAAATCGAGGTCCAGACAACCGATTCCGGCCTTCTGGTCGAGGTCGAGGGGGAGGGGGCGGGCCAAGTACCGCTTGACTCGTCGCACCTCGTCGTGCGCGCCATCGAGCGCGGACTCGCCGCAGCGGGAGTCGAAGCCGCGGGTCTGAAGGTGTTCTGCAGAAACGACATTCCGCACTCGCGTGGCCTCGGCTCGTCGGCGGCCGCCGTGGTCGGCGGGATCGCCGCCGCCAACGGTCTTGTTGTTCAAACGGATTCGAAGCCGTTGACGGACACCGAGCTGGTGCAGCTGTCCTCGGAGTTCGAGGGCCACCCGGATAACGCGTCCGCCGCGGTGCTGGGCGGTGCGGTGGTGTCGTGGACCGAAGGCGACGGCCCACGGGCCCGCTACGCGGCAGCTCCGTTGCGTCTGCACCCCGACATCCACCTGTTCCCCGCAATCCCGCGGGTGCGCTCGTCGACGGCCGAGACCCGGGTCTTGCTTCCCGATGCGGTCAGCCACGTCGACGCACGGTTCAACCTCAGCCGCGCGGCGCTCCTCGTGGTGGCGTTGACCGAGCGGCCCGATCTGCTCATGGCAGCCACCGCCGACCGGCTGCACCAACCGCAACGCGCCGCCGCCATGCCCGCATCGGCGGAATATCTCACCATCCTGCGGCGTTGTGGCATTCCAGCGGTGCTTTCTGGGGCTGGACCTGCGGTTATCGCGCTCACTACCGAGTCGGAGTTGCCAGCCCAAGCCTTGGAGTTCGGCGCCGCCAGCGGGTTCACCGTCAGCGAGATGTTGGTTGGTGAGGGTGTCCGATGGACATCCGGTGTGTCGATTCGAAGTTGACACGAGTCACATGCGAATCAGGGTGTTTCTTGCTTCCCACACCAATGCGGGTTATCCTCGCTCTCGTCCAGCAATCGCAGCGTCTGTTTCTGCGCCGACACTAGGACGACCACCAATTCTTCTCGTGGATGACGGCTCGCCGTATCGCGGCGAACCCCAGCGATCACCGTTGCATCGGCGACGGTGGGACCTCGGCACTCGGCGTTTCCGCTGAGTGCGATGAACCCTCGCGCGATCGAAATCAGCGAGGGAAAGAAAGGAAATCCGTGACTGATACGGACCTCTTCACCACGGACAGCAGCGACGTCGTGTCGCCGGACTCCGTGAATCCAGACATCTCCGAGCCGGTTTCGGCGGATTCCGCCGTCGCCGCTCCCGCGCCGGTGGCCACCGCCAGCCGTAGCGAGCGCAGCGGCTCACTAACCGGGATGGTCCTGCCTGACCTGCGGGCGCTCGCCAACGAGGTGGGTGTCAAGGGCGCATCCGGGATGCGCAAGAGCGAGCTGATCGCGGCAATCCGCGAGCGGCGCGCCGAGGGCAACAGCGACACCAATGGCCATGCTCCGGAGACCGCACCCGCGGACGCTCCGGCCGCCGAGAGCCCCGAGAACGCCGCCGACGCGCCCGCCGAACAGCCGGTCCGTGCGCGCCGCGAGCGTCGAGGCGCCTCACGCCAGGCCGGCACGCCGGCCGCGGACGCCGAGACCAAGGTGGACGACACGCCAGAGGTCAAGGCTGAGGAAAGCGCTGAGCCGAAGGTCGACGCGCAATCCGAGGTCAAGGCCGAGAAGGCCGAAGACAAGACCGAGAGCAAGGCTCCCAAGACGGACGAGAAGGGCGACGAGAGGCGCGCCCAGAACTCCCGTCAGGACAACCGGTCCAACGACGGCGGTAACCAGGGCGGTGGCAACCGGTCCAACCAGGGCGGTGGCAACCGGTCCAACCAGGGCGGCGGCAACCAGTCCAACCAGGGTGGTAACCAGTCCAACCAGGGTGGCGGCAACTCGAACAACGACGACGATGACGACGATGGCGACGGCCGCCAGGGCCGACGCGGCCGTCGGTTCCGCGATCGCAGACGGCGCGGCGAGCGCACAGGCGCCGAAGGCGGCGGCGGTGGCGACCGTGACACCGAACTGCGCGAGGACGACGTCGTCCAGCCCGTCGCAGGCATCCTCGACGTGCTCGACAACTACGCATTCGTCCGTACCTCCGGCTACCTGGCCGGACCGAACGACGTCTACGTGTCGATGAACATGGTCCGCAAGAACGGCCTGCGCCGCGGCGATGCCGTGACCGGTGCGGTCCGCATCGCCCGCGAGGGCGAGGGCGGCGGTGGTGGCAGTAGCCAGAACCCGCGGCAGAAGTTCAACCCGCTGGTCCGCCTCGACACCATCAACGGTGGATCGATCGAGGACGCCAGGAAGCGCCCCGAGTTCCAGAAGCTGACCCCGCTGTACCCGAACCAGCGGCTGCGGCTCGAGACCACGCCCGACCGGCTGACCACCCGCGTCATCGACCTGATCATGCCGATCGGCAAGGGCCAGCGCGCCCTGATCGTGTCGCCGCCGAAGGCCGGCAAGACGATGATCCTGCAGAGCATCGCCAACGCGATCACCACGAACAACCCGGAATGCCACCTGATGGTGGTCCTGGTCGACGAGCGACCCGAAGAAGTGACCGACATGCAGCGTTCGGTGAAGGGCGAGGTCATCGCCTCGACCTTCGACCGCCCGCCGTCAGATCACACCGCCGTCGCGGAGCTGGCCATCGAACGGGCCAAGCGGCTCGTCGAGCAGGGCAGCGACGTCGTCGTGCTGCTGGACTCGATCACCCGGCTGGGCCGCGCGTACAACAACGCGTCCCCGGCATCGGGCCGCATCCTGTCCGGTGGTGTCGACTCGACCGCCCTGTACCCGCCGAAGCGGTTCCTCGGCGCGGCGCGCAACATCGAGGACGGTGGCTCGCTGACGATCATCGCCACGGCGATGGTCGAGACCGGGTCGACCGGTGACACGGTGATCTTCGAGGAGTTCAAGGGCACCGGCAACGCCGAGCTCAAGCTCGACCGCAAGATCTCCGAGCGCCGGGTGTTCCCCGCCGTCGACGTCAACCCGTCGGGCACCCGCAAGGACGAGTTGTTGCTCGGCCCCGACGAGTTCTCGGTCGTGCACAAGCTGCGCCGCGTGCTGTCGGGACTCGATTCGCACCAGGCCATCGATCTGCTGATGAGCCAGCTGCGCAAGTCCAAGACGAACTACGAGTTCCTGGTGCAGGTCTCCAAGACCACGCCCCAGAACATGGACTCCGACTAGCCATTTGAGACAGAAGCCCCGCACGCCACCTGCGCGTGCGGGGTTTCTGCGTTGTTTGGGTCGACGTCAGACGGCGGGATCGGCCCGCAAGCCGGGCATCACGTAGCGGCGGACATGCGTCAGCACCGCTTGGTGATCGGCTGGATCGAGCAGCTGCCCTGGCACGGTCGCAAACGAAATGATCACTCGGGCAACCCATTCCGATGCCTCGCCGACGTGGACGTCGGCATGTATCTCACCAGAGTCCCGTGCGGCCTCCAGGTACCGCGACCAGAAGCTGGCGATATCGGGCACCAGGCCCTGCACACCGGCGCCCGCGCACGCCGCGAACTCATCGGGCTCGTCGCGACGCAACTTCATCAGCAGCGCGCCCGGGTCGTCATATGCCGTCCGGCCGTGGCGGATGCCGGCCGCGAGCTGTTCATCGAGCCCGTCGACCCGTTCGAGCACGGCGTGCGCCTCCGACCAGTACGTGTCGTTGAGACGCACGATGGCCGCGCCCAGCAGTGACACCTTGTCCGGGAAGTGGCGATAGAGCCAGCCTCTCGAAACCCCCGCGACCTCTGCGACCTCGGACACGGTCGTCGCGCGAATCCCCCTAGCGCGCAGGCACACCTCGGCCGCGTCGATCAGGCGTTCGCGGACCGTCCTGGTGGCCGGAGGGGGTGACGTGGTGCCGGTCAACGGCGACTCCTGATCGATTCGGTTGGTTGACGGTTGCGTGCCAGATGTTCGCTCCGCAAGCGTCGCTCAGTCTGCCAGTGGCCAGACGCTACCGCGTGGCCGGTCGAAGATGGTAGACACTCTGCACTATCTGTTCAGCCAATCGGATCGAGGCGGCCAACGATGGCGGATACATTGCAGCACCTTCTTCGCGAACGGGCCGAGCAGGACGGGATTGCGGTCAAGTACGGCGACCGGTCGTGGACGTGGCGCGAACACCTGGGTGAGGCCGCAGCGCAGGCGGCCGCGCTGATTGCTGCAGCCGATCCTCAGCGACCGCTGCACGTGGGCGTCCTGATGGGCAACACCCCCGACATGCTCACCGCCCTAGCCGCTGCAGGCCTGGGTGGATACGTCCTGTGTGGCATCAACACCACCCGTCGCGGCGACGCCCTGGCCCGCGACATCACGCGGGTGGACTGTCAGATCGTGCTGACCGATGCCGAACACCGGCACCTCCTCGACGACCTTGACATCGATGTCGACCTGCCCGGCGTGACCGTCCTCGACGTGTCGACCGGGCAGTGGGCGGATCTGCTCGCCGCCGCGCCCGCCCTGGTGCCGCATCGCGAGGTCGGGGCGGACGACACGTTCATGATGATCTTCACGTCGGGCACCAGCGGTGACCCCAAGGCGGTCGAGGTGCCGCACGCGATGGTGCTGTTCGCCGGGCGAGCGCTGGTCGAGCGGTACGGACTGACGGGCTCCGACGTCTGCTACCTGGCCATGCCGCTGTTCCACTCCAACGCCGTCTATGCGGGCTGGAGCGTGGCGCTCGGCTCCGGGGCCGCCATGGCACCCGCCGCGTTCTCGGCATCGAGGTTCCTGCCGGACGTCCGGCGCTATCGCGCGACCTACATGAACTACGTCGGCAAGCCGCTTGCCTACATCCTCGCCACCCCCGAACAACCCGACGATGCGGACAACACGCTGCGCACCGCGTTCGGCAACGAGGCCGCCGACCGCGACATCGACGAATTCGGCCGCCGCTTCGGATGCACGGTGTGGGACGGCTTCGGGTCGACCGAGACGGCGGTGATCGTCGCCAGGCCCGAGGACTGCCCGACCGGTTCGATCGGAAAGGGCTTCCCCGGCGTCGCCATCTACGACCCCGAGACGGTTCGGGAGTGCGACGTCGCGCGCTTCGACGAGACGGGTGCCCTGGCCAACGCCGACGCGGCGATCGGCGAGCTGGTCAACACCTCCGGCAGCGGACTGTTCCGTGGGTACTACAACGATCCCGGCGCCACCGACCAGCGGATGCGTCACGGCATGTACTGGTCGGGTGACCTGGCCTACCGCGATGCCGACGGCTGGATCTACCTTGCCGGTCGCACCGCCGACTGGATGCGCGTCGACGGCGAAAACCTCACGACCGCGCCGATCGAGCGAATCCTGCTCCGGTTGCCCGTGATCAGCCGGGTCGCGGTGTACCCGGTGCCCGACGAGTACGTCGGCGATCAGGTGATGGCCGCAATCGTGCTGCGTGACGATGCGGAACTGAGCCCCGAAGCGTTCGCGGAGTTCCTCGCCGCGCAGCGCGACCTGTCGCCGAAGGCCTGGCCGCGTTACGTGTGGATCGCCGCCGACCTGCCAAGCACGGCGACCAACAAGATCCTCAAGCGCGAGTTGATCGGCCTCGGCGTCGACCCAGACGGTCGGGTGCTGTGGAAGCGGGACGGAATAGCGGCCGGTACGCGTGCGTTTAGGAGGTTGGCGGTTGACCTGGCATAATGAACCGTCACCTCGGTTCCGGTTCACGCTCGAAGACCTTTAGGTCAGGGCTCGGGCGACCCGGCGGCCAACTAACGAAGAGGACCATCATGAGATCGGGTATTCACCCCGCCTACAACGAGACCACCGTGGTCTGCGGTTGTGGCAACACCTTCCAGACTCGTAGCACCAAGGAGAGCGGCCACATCGTGGTCGAGGTCTGCTCCCAGTGCCACCCGTTCTACACAGGCAAGCAGAAGATCCTCGACAGCGGCGGCCGCGTCGCACGCTTCGAGAAGCGCTACGGCAAGCGCGCCGGTGCCGCCAAGGCTGACGCCGACAAGTAGCTGCCTTACCGACGCCCGATCTGTCGAATCCGAACAGAACGGGCGTCGGTTTGCGTTTAGGGGAAGGAGGTCGTGATGACGGATGCAACACCAAGAATTGATGCGCTGCTGGCAGAGCATGCCGACTTGGAGCGCCAGCTCGCCGACCCGAACCTGCACGCTGACGCTGGGGCGGCCCGCAAGGTCGGCCGCCGATTCGCCAAGATCGCGCCGATCGTGACGACCCAGCGCAAGCTGGAGGCTGCCCGCGGCGACCTGGAGGCCGCTCGCGAGTTGGCCGCCGATGACGAATCGTTCGCCGCGGAGGTGCCCGAACTCGAGGCGAGTGTCGAGAAACTGAGCACCCAGCTCGCCGACCTCCTTGCACCGCGCGACCCGCACGATGGCGACGACGTCGTCCTCGAGGTCAAGTCCGGCGAGGGTGGCGAGGAATCGGCGCTGTTCGCCTCCGACCTGGCCCGGATGTACATCCGGTACGCGGAGCGCCATGGCTGGACCGTGACCGTGCTCGACGAGACGTTCTCCGACCTCGGCGGCTACAAGGACGCCACGATCACCATCGCCAGCAAGGGCGACTCCGCCGACGGCGTGTGGTCACGGCTGAAGTTCGAGGGCGGTGTGCACCGGGTACAGCGGGTGCCCGTCACGGAATCCCAAGGGCGCGTGCACACGTCGGCGGCGGGCGTGCTCATCTACCCGGAACCCGAGGACGTGGAGGCGGTACAGATCGACGAGTCCGATCTGCGGATCGACGTCTACCGTTCGTCCGGCAAGGGTGGGCAGGGCGTCAACACCACCGACTCCGCAGTCCGCATTACCCATCTGCCCACGGGCATCGTCGTCACCTGCCAGAACGAGCGCTCCCAGCTGCAGAACAAGGCGCGTGCCATGGTGGTGCTGGCCGCCAGGTTGCAGGCGCTGGCGGAGGAGCAGGCGTCGGCCGACGCATCGGCCGACCGGGCCAGCCAGATCCGCACCGTGGACCGCAGCGAGCGCATCCGCACGTACAACTTTCCGGAGAACCGGATCGCCGATCACCGGATCAACTTCAAGGCGCACAACCTCGATCAGGTGCTCGACGGTGAGCTCGACGCGCTCTTCGATGCGCTGGCCGCCGCCGACAAGCAGTCCAGGCTGCAGCAGGCATGACGCGGCTGCGTCGGGCGATCGCCGATGCGACTGGCACGCTTGCCGCGGCGGGCGTCGGCACCCCTCGGGTCGACGCCGAGCAGCTCGCGGCATACATCGCGGGCATCGACCGCGGCCGGCTTGCATTCCACGAACCCGACGAACCGTTCTTCGGCCGGTACCGCGACGTGATCGACGCCCGCGCCCGACGGATCCCGTTGCAGCATCTGACGTCGAGTGCGGCGTTCGGACCCGTGACCGTGGCCGTCGGTCCTGGCGTCTTCATACCGCGGCCCGAGACCGAGTCCCTGCTGGAATGGGCGCTTGCGCAACCGCTTCCAGCCCAACCCTTGATCGTGGATCTGTGCACGGGATCCGGCGCCCTTGCCGTCGCATTGGCCCACGATCGGCCCGGCGCCAGGATCATCGCCGTCGACGACTCCGCCGACGCTCTGGCGTACGCGCGGCGCAACAGTGCCGCCACCACGATCGAACTCATCGAGGCTGACGTCACCGCGCCCGGTCTGCTGTCCCAGCACGACGGTACGGTCGACCTGATCGTGGTCAACCCGCCCTACATTCCCGACGATGCTCAGTTGGATCCCGAAGTGGCCCAACATGATCCGGAGCACGCACTGTTCGCCGGCCCCGACGGCATGCGGGTGATCGGCCCGATCGTCGACCTGGCGGCCCGGCTGCTGCGGCCCGGGGCCTCCATCGGCGTCGAGCACGACGACACCACGGCCGACGCGACGACGGCACTGTTCGATCGGGCCGGTGTGTTCACCGACGCGGTGTCCCGTCCCGACCTCGCGGGGCGCCCCCGCTTCGTGACGGCAACCCGTAGTGGAGTGAGAAGCTAGACGCATGACCGAACTGTTCGACTGCTCCGACCCCGGCCAGCGTCAGGCGGGAATCGCGTCGGCGATCAGTGCGCTCAAGGGCGGTCGCCTGGTCGTGCTGCCCACCGACACCGTCTACGGCATCGGTGCAGACGCCTTCGACGGCACCGCCGTGGCCGCACTGCTGGCCGCCAAGGGCCGCGGCCGCGACATGCCGGTCCCCGTGCTCGTCGGGTCGTGGCACACCATCGACGGACTGGTGTACTCGGTGCCCGACGCCGCAAGGGAACTCATCCAGGCCTTCTGGCCAGGCGCGTTGAGCCTCGTCGTGCGGCAGGCGCCGTCGCTGCAGTGGGATCTCGGCGATGCGTACGGCACCGTCATGCTGCGCATGCCCCTGCACCCCATCGCGATCGAGCTGCTGCGCGAGGTGGGGCCGATGGCGGTGTCGAGTGCCAACATCTCCGGCAGGGCTGCCGCCGTCACCGCCGCCGACGCCCGCGAGCAACTCGCCGACCTGGTCGAGGTGTACCTGGAAGGCGGCACCTCGGTACAGCAGGCCGCCTCCACGATCGTCGACCTCACCGGCGCGCAGCCGAAGGTGCTCCGGGAGGGCCCGGTCACCGCGGCCGCCATCGCCGACGTGCTCGGCATCGAGGCCGAGACGCTCACGGCCTGAACTCAGGTTTGCTGAAGATCCAGGGCACGTACGGACGATGGGGGGCCGGTTCGCCGGCTCAGGGCAATCCGCCACACCCCTCAGCCCATTGACGGCTTCGTGCGTCACAGCTCGGTCAAGTACGGTTCACCGCGTGGTGAGCGATGCGCTGTTCGCGACGGGCACGCTTGCCCTGTCGGATCAAGGCGCGGGTGTGCCGCTGCGCGAGCTCGCCCTCGTCGGCCTGACCGCCGCCATAATCACCTACTTCGCAACCGGGTGGGTGCGGGCACTCGCGACCCGGCTGGGTGCGGTGGCCTATCCACGCGACCGCGACGTGCACACCCAGCCGACGCCACGGATGGGCGGCCTCGCCATGTACGTCGGCGTGGTGACCGCGGTCCTGCTGGCATCCCAGCTGCCCGCGCTGACACGGGGTTTCGTCTATTCGTCGGGCATGCCGGCCGTCGTGGTGGCCGGTGGCCTGATCATGGCGATCGGCCTCATCGACGACAGGTGGGGTCTTGACGCGCTCACGAAGTTCGCGGGCCAGATCACCGCGGCCAGTGTGCTGGTCACCATGGGCGTGGCGTGGAGCGTGCTCTACATCCCGATCGGCGGTGTCGGCACCATCGTGCTCGACCAGGTCACGTCGATCCTGCTGACGCTGGCGCTGACGGTGTCGATCGTCAACGCGATGAACTTCGTCGACGGCCTGGACGGGTTGGCCGCGGGGCTCGGCCTCATCACCGCGGCCGCGATCTGCATCTTCTCCATCGGGCTGCTTCGCGACCACGGCGGCGATGTGCTGTTCTACCCGCCCGCCGTGATCTCGGTGGTGCTCGCAGGCGCGTGTCTCGGCTTCTTGCCGCACAACTTCGACCCCGCCCGCATCTTCATGGGGGACTCCGGCTCGATGCTGATCGGGCTGATGCTCGCGGCGGCGTCGACCACGGCGGCAGGCCCGATCTCACAGGTCTCGTACGGCGCGCGCGACGTGTTCGCGCTGCTGTCGCCGTTCCTTCTGGTGATTGCGGTGCTGTTCGTGCCGGCGCTCGACATGTTGCTGGCGATCGTGCGGCGTACCCGCGCCGGGCGCAGTCCGTTCAGCCCGGACAAGATGCATTTGCACCACCGACTGCTGCAGATCGGCCACTCGCAACGGCGCGCGGTTCTGCTGATCTACATGTGGGTGGGCATCGTCGCGCTTGGCGCGGCGAGCACGATCTTCTTCGATCCCCGATACACCGGCGGGGTCATGTTGGTCGCGATCTTCGTCGCGATCGTCATCACGCTCATCCCGCTGCTTCGGCGGGGCGGAGAGGTACCCAGCGACCTGCCAGACTAGCAAGTACGACAAATAGTAGTAGGCCTTGTTTTAGGCCTACTTCTATGTGGTACCGTGCTGGTAGAACCCGAAAAACCTCGCGGGTTGCCGGCCCCCGGGCCCATCGGTTCATCGACCGATCGGCGCCGAATTACGACCGACAAAGGGAGATTCCCCTTGGGTGAATCCAGCGCGCCCGACGCCCTTCGATACGCTCGTCGGGCACGCACCGGAACTTCGCTCGTCAAAGGGGACGACTTCCGTGAAAACGGGATTGAGGTGAAGCAGTGACGACGCCAGCGCAGGACGCGCCGTTGGTGTTTCCGTCAGTGGCGTTTCGGCCGGTCCGCCTGTTCCTCATCTGCCTGGCGCTGACCGCACTCGCCATCGCGGCCGCCGGATACACCGGCCACATCTTCTTCGGAGTCTTCTTCGGCGTCGGCCTGATCCTGGGTTTGCTCAACGCACTCCTGGTCCGCCGCGCCGTCGAATCGATCACCGCAACGGACCACCCACTCAAGAAGAAGATGGCCGTCAACTCCGCAACGCGGTTGTTGGTCATCACCGTCATCGCCATGACCATCGCGTTCCTCTTCAAGGCACACGGCGGCATCGCGGTGCTCTTCGGTCTCGCGATCTTCCAGGCACTGCTGGTGCTCAGCACCAGCCTGCCCGTAATGAAGAAGATCCGCACCGAAGGTCTGAAAGTCATCGACACGGAATCGAAGGATTGAGCTGACACCAATGACTGAGTCCGTTCTCGCCGAGGGGGCAATCCACGTCGGGCACCACGAAGAGGTGCACTGGCTCGGCCTGACGTTCAACCTCGACACCATCATCGGGACGAGCATCGCGGCGATCGTCGTCATCGCGTTGGCGTTCTTCCTGCGCGCCAAGGTGACTTCCACCGGCGTGCCCGGGGGAGTGCAGCTGTTCTTCGAGGCCATCACCATCCAGATGCGCCAGCAGATCGAGGCTGCCATCGGCATGAAGGTCGCGCCGTTCGTGCTCCCGCTGGCCGTCACGATCTTCGTGTTCGTCCTGGTGTCCAACTGGCTGTCGGTGCTGCCGGTGCAGTTCGCCGGGTCCGACGGGGTGGCCACCGAGCTGGTCAAGCCGCCCGCCTCGGACATCAACTACGTGCTGGCGCTCGCGGTGTTCGTATTCCTCGCCTATCACGCCGCGGGCATCTGGCGTCGCGGCGCCTGGGGCCACGTCAAGAAGGTGGTCAAGGGACACGTCACGTTCATGGCGCCGATCAACATCGTGGAGGAGATCGCCAAGCCGATCTCGTTGTCCCTGCGACTCTTTGGCAATATGTTCGCCGGCGGCATCCTGGTCGGGCTGATCGCGCTGTTCCCCTGGTACATCCAGTGGGCGCCGAACGCCATCTGGAAGACCTTCGATCTCTTCGTCGGTCTGATCCAGGCGTTCATCTTCGCGCTGCTGACCATCCTGTACTTCAGCCAGTCGATGGAACTGGACCACGCGGACGAGAAAGAGCCCCACTAGACCTGCACGACCCGTTTGACCAGAGTCCTGGTGGCACCGCCACCAGCTATCAAGGAGGAAATAGGAATGGATGCAAACGCCCTCATCACGGCGGGTGCGCTGATCGGCGGCGGTCTGATCATGGGTGGCGGCGCGATCGGCGCCGGCATCGGTGACGGCATCGCCGGTAACGCCCTGATCTCCGGCATTGCCCGGCAGCCCGAGGCCCAGGGCCGGCTGTTCACCCCGTTCTTCATCACCGTCGGTCTGGTGGAGGCTGCGTACTTCATCAACCTGGCCTTCATGGCGTTGTTCGTCTTCGCCACGCCGGCCTACTCGGGCTAGTACACCGACAGCATGGGTGAACTGAGCGCAACGATCCTGGCGGCCAGCCAGGCAGCGGAAGAAGGCGGCGGGGGTCAGAGCAACTTCCTGGTTCCCAACGCCACCTTCTTCGTCGTGCTGGCCATCTTCCTGATCGTGCTGGCCGTGATCACGAAGTGGGTTGTGCCACCGGTCAGCAAGGTGCTGGCCGAGCGGGAGGCCATGCTGGCCAAGACCGCTGCGGACAGCCGCAAGTCGGCCGAGCAGGTCGCCGCCGCACAAGCCGATTACGACAAGGCGATGGCCGGCGCGCGCACCGAGGCATCGTCGATCCGCGACGAGGCTCGTACGGCAGGCCGACAGGTGATCGAAGAGAAGCGGGCCGAGGCGAGCGGAGAAGTCGCCGAGACCGTGCAGCAGGCGGACGAGCAGCTGTCCCAACAGGGTTCAGCGGCGCAGTCCGAGCTGGAGACGTCGGTGGACGGGTTGTCGGCAACGCTGGCCAGCCGCATCCTCGGCGTCGACGTGGGCGGTTCGCCCAGGAATGTGAGCCAGTAGATGTCGACCTTCATCGGACAGCTGATCGGCTTCGCCGTCATCGCGTTCATCATCTGGCGCTACGTCGTACCGCCGGTGAAGACCCTGATGCAGAAGCAGCAGGACGCCGTCCGGACTGCGCTGGCCGAAAGTGCCGAAGCAGCCAAGAAACTCGAGGACGCCGACGCCGAGCACGCCAAGTCGCTCGAGAAGGCCAAGGCGGAGTCGACCAAGGTCACCGACGAGGCCAAGCACGACTCCGAGCGGATCGCCGCTCAGCTCGCCGAGCAGGCGGGCGTCGACGCAGAGCGGATCAAGGCCCAAGGCGCCCAGCATGTTCAGCTGATGCGCCAGCAGCTCATCCGGCACCTGCGCCAGGGCCTCGGAGACGAGGCAGTACAGAAGGCTGCGGGCCTGGTGCGCGACCACGTGGCCGATCCCGGCGCGCAGGCCGCGACGGTCGACCGCTTCCTCGACGACCTCGAGCAGATGGCGCCGTCCGAAGCGGTGATCGAAACTGGCGCCACCGCTCGGTTGCGGGCCGCCAGCCGCGACGCGCTCGCCGCTCTCGGCGCTGAGTTCGACAACGTGACCAGCGATTTCGACGCGGACGAGCTGACCAAGCTGGCCGACGAGTTGGCATCGGTTGGCAAGCTGTTGATCACCGAACACGGGTTGGCCAGGCACCTCGCGGAGCCGACCGACGATGCGGCACCCAAGGTCCGCCTCGTCGAGACCCTGCTGTCGGGCAAGGTCGGCGGCCCGACTCTCGACCTCGTACGTACCGCCGTCTCGCAACGGTGGTCGACGGTGTCGAACCTGGTCGACGGCATCGAGCACACCGCCCGTCTGGCACTGCTGAAGCGTGCCGAGGTCGCTGGTGAGGTCGACGAGGTGGAGGATCAGCTCTTCCGATTCGGCCGGGTGCTCGACGCCGAGCCGCGGCTCGTGACACTGCTCAGCGACTACACGACACCCGCCGAGGGTCGAATCGCGTTGCTGAACAAGGTCATCGAGAATTCCGGGATAAACGGTACCGCTGCTGCGCTGCTGACCCAGACCGTCGGACTGCTGCGCGGTGAGCGTGCCGACGAGGCCGTCATCGACCTCGCCGAGCTCGCCGTGTCCCGCAGGGGCGAGGTCGTCGCGCACGTCACCGCGGCTGCGGATCTCACCGACGCCCAACGCAACCGGCTCACCGAGGTGCTCACCCGCATTTACGGACACCCGGTCTCCGTGCAACTGCACATCGATCCGGAACTCCTCGGCGGCCTGTCGATCGCCGTCGGCGACGAGGTGATCGAGGGCGCCATCGCATCCCGCCTGGCTGCCGCACAGACACAGCTGCCGGACTGACTGACCACACGCTCATCCAGAGGACAAGGTAGGAAGACGAAAACATGGCAGAGTTGACAATCTCCGCTACTGATATCGAAGGTGCCATCGAGGACTACGTATCCTCGTTTTCCGCCGATACCGAGCGTGAAGAGATCGGCACCGTCGTAGACGCCGGTGACGGCATCGCCCACGTCGAGGGACTGCCCTCGGTCATGACGCAGGAACTCCTCGAGTTCCCCGGCGGCGTGCTCGGCGTAGCGCTCAACCTCGACGAGCACAGCATCGGCGCGGTGATCCTCGGCGACTTCGAGAAGATCGAACAGGGCCAGCAGGTCAAGCGCACCAACGAGGTTCTGTCGGTGCCGGTCGGCGACGCGTTCCTTGGTCGCGTGGTCAACCCGCTCGGCCAGCCGATCGACGCCCTTGGCGACATCGAGACCGACACCCGGCGTGCCCTGGAACTACAGGCTCCGTCGGTGGTTCAGCGGCAAGGCGTCTCCGAACCCCTGCAGACCGGTATCAAGGCCATCGACTCCATGACGCCGATTGGCCGCGGCCAGCGCCAGCTGATCATCGGCGACCGCAAGACCGGCAAGACCGCGGTCTGCGTCGACACGATCCTCAACCAGCGCGAGGCATGGGCCACCGGTGATCCAAAGCAGCAGGTGCGCTGCGTGTACGTCGCGATCGGTCAGAAGGGCACCACGATCGCGAGCGTCAAGCGCGCTCTCGAGGACGGTGGCGCGATGGAGTACACCACCATCGTCGCGTCACCGGCGTCCGACCCGGCCGGCTTCAAATGGCTTGCGCCCTATACCGGTTCGGCCATCGGACAGCACTGGATGTACGACGGCAAGCACGTCCTCATCGTGTTCGACGACCTCTCCAAGCAGGCCGACGCCTACCGTGCGATCTCGCTGCTGCTGCGCCGCCCGCCGGGCCGCGAAGCCTTCCCCGGCGACGTGTTCTATCTGCACTCGCGTCTGCTGGAGCGCTGCGGCAAGCTGAACGACGAACTCGGCGCAGGTTCGATGACCGGGCTGCCAGTCATCGAGACCAAGGCCAATGACATCTCGGCGTTCATCCCGACCAACGTCATCTCGATCACCGACGGCCAGTGCTTCCTTGAGACCGACCTGTTCAACCAGGGCGTGCGACCGGCCATCAACGTCGGCGTTTCGGTGTCCCGCGTCGGCGGCGCCGCCCAGATCAAGGCAATGAAAGAAGTGGCAGGAAGTCTCCGCTTGGATCTCTCGCAGTACCGCGAGCTGGAAGCCTTCGCCGCGTTCGCCTCTGATCTGGATCCGACGTCGAAGGCGCAGCTTGAGCGTGGTGCGCGGCTGGTGGAGCTGCTCAAGCAGCCTCAGTACAGCCCGCTGTCGGTCGAGGAGCAGGTCGTCGCGATCTTCCTCGGTACCAAGGGGCATCTGGATTCGGTTCCGGTGGAGGACGTCAAGCGTTTCGAGGCCGAGTTCCTCGAGCACGTCAAGGCGAGCCACGACGACATCCTCAAGAACATCAGGGAGAGCAAGAAGCTCCCCGAGGAGGCCGAGGAGAAGCTGGTCGAGGTCGTCAACGACTTCAAGAAGGGCTTCGCCGCCTCCGACGGCAGCTCGGTGGTCGACAACGAGGCTGAGGCCGAGGCGCTCGATCCCGACGACGTCGAGAAGGAATCCGTCAAGATCCGCAAGCCGGCGCCGAAGAAGAAATAGGTAACCGATGGCAGCCACACTGCGAGAGTTACGCGGACGCATCCGCTCGGCTGGGTCGATCAAGAAGATCACCAAGGCCCAAGAGCTGATCGCCACGTCGCGAATCTCCAAGGCGCAGGCCCGGGTTCAGGCGGCTAGGCCCTACTCGGAAGAGATCACGAACATGCTCACCGAGCTGGCGGGTGCCAGCGCGCTGGACCACCCGCTGCTCGTCGAGCGGGAGTCGCCCAAGCGGGCAGGTGTGCTGGTGGTGTCGTCCGACCGTGGTCTCTGTGGCGGCTACAACGCCAACGTCCTGCGTCAGTCCGAGGAGCTCTTCTCGCTGCTGCGGGAAGAGGGCAAGAAACCGGTGGTCTACGCCGTCGGCCGAAAGGCGCTGGGCTACTACAAGTTCCGCGAGCGCGACGTGGCCGAGTCCTGGACGGGATTCTCCGAGCGGCCGACGTACGAGCAAGCCAAGGAGATCGCGGACACCCTGGTCACCACGTTCATGTCCGGGGCCGACGATGGAGGTGACGACCCGGGCGAGGACGGCATCCTTGGTGTGGACGAACTCCACATCGTCTTCACGCAGTTCAAGTCGATGCTGTCCCAAACGGCGGTGACCCTACGGATCGCACCGATGGTGATCGACTACGTCGGCGAGGAGGAGAGCGGCCCTCACACGCTGTTCTCGTTCGAGCCCAACGCGGAAGCGTTGTTCGGCGCCCTGCTGCCGAGGTACGTCGCCACGCGCGTCTATTCGGCACTGCTCGAAGCCGCCGCATCGGAGTCCGCATCGCGCCGTCGCGCCATGAAGGCGGCCACCGACAATGCCGACGACTTGATCAAGGCGCTCACGCTGGAAGCCAACCGCGAACGCCAGGCTCAGATCACCCAAGAAATCAGCGAGATCGTCGGCGGCGCCAACGCGCTCGCCGACGCCAAATAGGCCCCGTAGGAAGCGAAGAGGAAATGACTGCAACCGCAGAGAAGACCGCAGGCCGGGTCGTCCGCATCACGGGCCCCGTCGTCGACATCGAGTTCCCGCGTGGTTCCGTACCGGAGCTGTTCAACGCGCTGCACGCCGAGATCACCTACGAGCAGATGGCCAAGACGCTGACCCTCGAGGTCGCCCAGCACCTCGGCGACAACCTGGTGCGCACCATCTCCATGCAGCCCACCGACGGTCTGGTCCGTGGCGTCGAGGTCACCGACACCGGTAAGTCGATCTCGGTGCCCGTCGGCGACGGCGTCAAGGGACACGTGTTCAACGCCCTCGGCGACTGCCTCGACGAGCCTGGCTACGGCAAGGACTTCGACCACTGGTCGATCCACCGCAAGCCGCCGCCGTTCGCGGAGCTCGAGCCCCGCACCGAGATGCTGGAGACTGGCCTCAAGGTCGTCGACCTGCTGACCCCGTACGTGCGCGGCGGCAAGATCGCCCTGTTCGGCGGTGCCGGCGTCGGCAAGACGGTGCTCATCCAGGAGATGATCAACCGCATCGCCCGCAACTTCGGTGGTACCTCGGTGTTCGCAGGCGTGGGGGAGCGCACCCGTGAGGGCAACGACCTTTGGGTCGAGCTCGCCGACGCCAACGTCCTCAAGGACACCGCCCTGGTGTTCGGTCAGATGGACGAGCCGCCAGGCACCCGTATGCGTGTCGCACTGTCGGCGCTGACCATGGCGGAGTACTTCCGCGACGAGCAGAACCAGGACGTGTTGTTGTTCATCGACAACATCTTCCGATTCACGCAGGCCGGTTCCGAGGTTTCGACGCTGCTCGGCCGCATGCCGTCGGCGGTGGGTTACCAGCCGACGCTGGCCGACGAGATGGGAGAGCTGCAGGAGCGGATCACGTCGACCCGCGGCCACTCGATCACCTCGATGCAGGCCGTTTACGTGCCCGCCGACGACTACACGGACCCCGCGCCCGCGACGACGTTCGCGCACCTCGACGCCACCACGGAGCTTTCGCGTGCGGTGTTCTCGAAGGGCATCTTCCCGGCCGTGGACCCGCTGGCGTCGAGCTCGACCATCCTGGACCCGGCCGTGGTCGGTGACGAGCACTACCGCGTCGCCCAGGAAGTCATCCGAGTCCTGCAGCGGTACAAGGACCTTCAGGACATCATTGCCATCCTCGGTGTCGATGAGTTGTCCGAGGAGGACAAGCAGTTGGTCAACCGGGCGCGTCGCATCGAGCGCTTCCTGAGCCAGAACATGATGGCCGCCGAGCAGTTCACCGGTCAGCCAGGTTCGACGGTTCCGCTCAAGGAGACCATCGAGGCGTTCGACAAGCTGACGAAGGGTGAGTTCGACCACCTGCCCGAGCAGGCGTTCTTCCTCATCGGCGGGCTCGACGACCTGGCCAAGAAGGCCGAGACCTTCGGCGCGAAGCTGTGATGAGCGCTTGCGCGAAGAACCAACGGGTGGAGCTGGTGGCTCCAACTCGAAAGGCGGTGTGTCATGGCTGAAATGCACGTCGAGATCGTCGCCGTCGAACGCGAGCTGTGGTCGGGTGAGGCGACGTTCGTGTTCACCCGCACCACGGCGGGCGAGATCGGCATCATGGCGCACCACATTCCGTTGGTGGCGCAGCTGGTCGACGACGCAATGGTCCGGGTCGAGCGCGAGGGCGAGGACGACCTTCGCATCGCCGTCGACGGAGGCTTCCTGTCGGTGACCGATGAAGCCGTCCGGATTCTGGTCGAGAATGCCGAATTGGAGTCGGAGATCAACGCCGACGCCGCCAAGCGAGACTCCGAGTCCGATGACGAGCGGACCGCAGCATGGGGCCGGGCGCGGTTGCGTGCCCTAGGCCAGATCGACTGACAGCCGATGAGCGCGTCCATGTTGGTCATGGCCGCGCTGGTCGGTGTGCTGCTGCTCGTCGTCGTCGCGCTGTCCTACCGGCTGTGGAAGTTGCGTCAGGTGGGCGGTACGGCGGCGATCCTGCGTGACGTTCCCGCCGTGGGCGGCCACGGTTGGCGCCACGGTGTGATGCGTTACCGCGGTGGGGAAGCGGGCTTCTATCGGTTGTCGAGCCTGCGTTGGTGGCCCGACCGCCGGCTCTCCCGCCGAGGCCTCGAGGTCGTATCGCGACGTTCTCCGCGTGGCGACGAATTCGACATCATGACCCATGAGATCGTGGTGTTGGAGCTGCGCGACACAAGTCCGGAACGGCGACGCGGTTACGAGATCGCCTTGGACCGTGGGGCGTTGACGGCGTTCACCTCTTGGGTGGAGTCGCGGCCGTCGCCCCGCGCGCGTCGGCGCTCGTACTAGCCGCCCGGCTTCCAGAGCACGTCGCCCTCGGGGTTGGCCACCCGCGAAAGTATGAAGAGCAAGTCCGACAGTCGATTCAGATACTTTGCGGGCAGCACGTTGATCGAATCACCGTGTTGGTCGATGGCCCGCCACGCGGAGCGTTCCGCCCGCCGCGACACCGTGCGGGCAACGTGCAGCAGCGCGGACAGCGCCGTACCTCCGGGCAGTACGAACGAATTGAGGGCCGGCAGTGGCTCGTTGAACTCGTCGCACCACGCCTCAAGCCGGTCGACGTAGTCCTGGCCGACCCGCAGCGGCGGATGCTCGGGGTTCTCGACCACCGGTGTCGACAGGTCGGCGCCTGCGTCGAACAGATCGTTCTGAATCTGGCGCAGCACTTGCAGAATGCGCTCGTTCGGCTGCCCCAGGGCCACCGCAACGCCGATGGCGGCGTTGGTCTCGTCACAGTCCGCGTAGGCCTCGAGCCGCGCGTCGTTCTTCGACACCCGGCTGAAGTCGCTTAGTCCGGTGGTCCCATCGTCGCCGGTACGGGTATAGATGCGGGTCAGGTGGACTGCCATGGGTCAAACCGTACCCGGGACACCCGCTCGCGAGACTGACACTGACCCCGGCGCTGTTTACACTGACCGGCGTGAGCGAGCGATTCGTGGTGACCGGCGGCGCCCGGTTATCTGGCGAAGTAGCCGTCGGGGGAGCCAAGAACAGTGTGTTGAAGCTGATGGCCGCGACGCTATTGGCCGAGGGCACCAGCACCATCACAAACTGTCCTGACATCCTCGACGTTCCCCTGATGGCGGAGGTGCTGCGAGGACTCGGGGCGACCGTCGAACTCGATGGTGCGACGGTGCGGATCACGTCGCCGGACGAGCCGAAGTACGACGCCGACTTCGCCGCGGTGCGTCAGTTCCGCGCGTCGGTGTGCGTGCTGGGGCCGCTGGTCGGCCGCTGCAAGAAGGCCAAGGTCGCCTTGCCGGGGGGTGACGCGATCGGGTCGCGTCCACTCGACATGCACCAGGCTGGCCTGCGGCAACTGGGCGCCCGATGCAACATCGAACACGGCTGCGTGGTGGCGGAGGCCGACCATCTGCGGGGTGCGGAGATTCAGCTCGAGTTCCCGTCGGTCGGGGCCACGGAGAACATTCTGATGGCCGCCGTACTCGCCGAGGGCGTGACCACGATTCACAACGCGGCGCGCGAGCCCGACGTCGTCGATCTGTGCGAGATGCTCAATCAGATGGGCGCCAAGATCGAGGGCGCCGGCATGAACACGATGACGATCACCGGCGTCGATCGGCTGTATCCGACCGACCATCGGGTCATCGGCGACAGGATCGTCGCCGCCACCTGGGGTATCGCCGCGGCGATGACGCGAGGTGACATCTCGGTGACGGGGGTCGACCCTCAGCACCTGCAGCTGGTGCTCCACAAGCTGCACGACGCCGGCGCCACCGTCACGCAGCACGACAACGGGTTCCGCATCGTCCAGTACGAGCGGCCCAAGGCGATCAACGTCGCGACCTTGCCGTTTCCCGGCTTCCCAACGGACCTGCAGCCGATGGCGATCGGGCTGGCCTGCATCGCCGACGGCACGTCGATGATCACCGAGAACGTGTTCGAGGCGCGGTTCCGCTTCGTCGAGGAGATGATCCGACTCGGCGCCGACGCGCGGACGGACGGACACCACGCCGTAATTCGTGGCATGCCCCAATTGTCGAGCGCACCGGTGTGGGCATCGGACATCCGTGCAGGTGCGGGGTTGGTTCTGGCCGGCTTGGTTGCCGACGGAGACACCGAGGTCCACGACGTTTTTCACATTGATCGGGGCTACCCGCTATTCGTCGAGAACCTGGCGATTTTGGGAGCGGAGATCGAGAGGGTAGGGTCTATCTAGTACCCACGGCCGCAGCCGCAAGGTTGCAGGACGGGGTTTGACTACTCCCTCTGGATGTATTACAGTAGTGGGGTTGCCTGAAAACCGGAAAGATTCGGCTAACGGCGCGTGTTGTTTGAGAACTCAATAGTGTGTTTGGTGGTTTTTGTTTGTTGTTTTGCTGTGTCTCTTTTTTCTCGTTTAGGGGGCATGGTTTTGTTTTTTTGATGCCAGTTTGTTTGGTGTCTTTTGTTGGATCAGGTTTTCTCTGATTGTGAATTCTGCCTGAGCTTTGGCTTGGGGGTTTTTGTTTGGAGAGTTTGATTCTGGCTCAGGACGAACGCTGGCGGCGTGCTTAACACATGCAAGTCGAACGGAAAGGCCCTTCGGGGTACTCG
>NZ_JACHGP010000015.1 GCF_014202335.1 Mycobacterium sp. AZCC_0083
GCGACGACAGTGCTCACCGGCCGGCGGCTCGGTAATCAGCCTCCCGCTCGAGAACCAAGATCCCCGTCAAGGACACGCTGATCGACTCCCATTAGACGAACATCGGTCGTTTCGGGTGGAATGTCTTCTCGAACAATGTCATCCACGATGTCTCCCACTGCCAGTTCGTGGGGAGGTGCAGTGTCAGTTTCCGGGCTGAGGATGCGACCCTGGCCGGGACGGAGACGATGGGTCTCGGATGGTTGCGGTGGTCGCTCTCACCAACTTCGGGTCGGCGGTCAGAGTCGCTGCGGCGCGGGTCAGGTTGAATGCCATGACTGCGCAGACCAGCCAGGCGGCGTTCGCGCAGAATTTTCCGGATGGTACGTGCGCGAGACCGGAGTTCTTCAGATCCGCGTGCACTTGTTCGATGATCGCGTGGTGACGATGCAGCTTGTCCGCGGCGACGGTGCCCAGATCGGTCGCTGCGGTGGTGGTGAAGAACGCGTGGAATCGCCAGACGTCGAACAGTTGACGTTGCCCTTGGTCCTTGTTGGGTCGCAGGTCGGGGATGCGGCGCACGATCAACCGGCCGGGAACGTGATGGGTCTTGGTCTGGGAGGCGAACGCGGTGAACGAGATTTCGGCGACCTCGGCGGTCGAGGTCCACCGCTGCGATTCTTCGTCGTAGATCGCGTTGGTGTATTCGATCGGGGTCCAGGCATCGCCCGCGATGGCCGAGATCGCTGCTCTGATCACCGTGTTCAACCCGGTCGTGACCGACACGTCGGCTCCACCGGTGATCGCGGCGCCGATCGTGGGATATCCGAAGAACGCGGAATCGGCTCGTAGCAGGGGTTTGGACACGGTCCGCGGCGCATCGTCGTTGCCAGTTTCGATTCTGGACGCGGCCGATGACCCGGTGGATGCGGTGCGCAGACGACCGACGGTGGTCAGGGTGTCGGCGATCATCCGGGCGGCTCCTCGCGAGGATCCGCAGGACCCTTTCCGGAGGCGTTGTCCCACGATCACCGGGGCGCTCGTGGCGGTGCTGACGGTGGTGATCAACGCATTCAGCCCGCGAACTCCGGAGTAGCCGTAGCTCGAGCCTTGTTTGTCGTGGCCGCGGACTTCGATGATCGAATCGTCGATGTCGACCAGGACTCGTTCGGAGTCGATGCCGGCGAGCACGAGTGTCCGCGCGGCCAGGTCGCCGAGCAGGCGTGAGGCGACGGCGTCGAGTTGGCGGACGTGTCCGAAGGTGAGCTCACGCCGCGGCCATCGCACGTGTCGGGGTTCGCGGTTCCAGGCGACGTCGCAGAAGATCTCACGTCCCCGAGCCGACCTCCAGCTGGTAACGGGTCAGCCAAGAGCTATTGGCAGCGACGGCCACCGATGACGCGTTGTGCAAGATGGCTGCGATGACCCCAGAGAGGAATCCGCTGGCGCCAATGAGTAGTCCCATGGCATTTACGGCGATCGGGGCGGCAGTTTGTCCATCACGTGATGGTAACCCAACCCATTTTCGATCGCGATCTCCGACTTGCTCAGTGCAGCAGCAGTCTTCACGTCCGATTCGTACCCGTGGGGATCCGCGGTGGGGTCTGACAGGATGGCGTTTGAACAATGGCTTGTTCGCCGCCAATCCGTTTCGCAATATCGCCCCGGACATTGGTGCTGACCACGACCTCAACGGCAGTCGCCGTCCCACCGAGGACGGAGCCACATCCGGCCACCGTCAGATTCAGCACCGTAACAAACTCCCGTCACCGCTGCGAGGTGTGACCGCAGCCGTCGTGCCAGGCATGAAATGTCGTCCTGGATAAGGCAAGTGGCGTCCCGGCGGGGTCTGACCTCGTACGATCCTCGTTGTCCGCCATGGCAGATCCGAACCAGGCCGCGGTCCTACCGGGAGCACTGCCCCCCGTTTCGGCCTCCATTGCCGAGTTGCGCAGCGCTGAGCCTGAAGGCGACTCCGAGCAGGCGTCGACGCGACGCGGGCCATACCGAAAGCCCGAGTGATCCAGGGCCTAGACCGACTTCGTTGGCCATCCCCAGGCTGTTCCCCGCAAGCCCAGGCTAAATAGGGCCAGCCTGAGACGGAATTCCCGGCACGGGGCTCGGCGTTTCCAGTCCTGGAAGGACCACCAGTCGTATACGAGGAGAAGCCGATGGGCGAAGCGATACAACCGAAGTCGACGATTGTCGGCGGGCTGTCAATCCGCTTCGCAGAGGGCGGGGCAGGGCTGCGCGACGCCCTCCTGCTCAGCCCGTGGCCAGAAAGCCTGTTCGCATTCGACCAGGTCTGGGCCCTGCTGGGCGAGCACACCCGTTTGATCGCCGTGGACCTACCGGGCTTCGGTGGTTCAGAGCGGAGCGAAGCGTTGATGAACCCGAAAGCCATGGGCGAGTTCGTTGTCCGCGTCGCCGATGCATTCGGCCTGGACAAACCACACGTCGTCGCACCAGACATCGGTACATCGGCCTCGCTGTTCGCCGCCGCGGCTCATCCCGACCGACTCGCAAGTCTCGTCATCGGATCCGGCGGAGCTGCGGTACCGCTGTCGTTGACTGGGCCGCTCAAGGACTGGGTCGAGGCCACGGACTTGGAGCCCTACCGTCAGATCGGCGGACGCAAGATCATCGAGATCCTGTTGAGCTCCATCAAGGGGTACACGCCATCCGATGCCATTTACCAGGACTACGTGAACTCGTACCAGGGAGACAAGTTCGCCGACAGTATGGCCTATGTCCAGGCCTATCCCGAACAACTCCCGGTGCTGGGCGAGCTGTTGACCGGAATCCAAACGCCGGTCCGCATCGTGCAGGGCAGTGCGGACGAGGTCGTGCCCGCAGCAAACGCCAACTACTTGGGCCAGCGACTGCCGAACAGCAGCGTTGACTTCATCGTCGCCGCCGGCCACTTCTGCTGGGAAGAACGGCCTCGCACCTACGCGTCACTAGTGATTGACTGGTGGAACCGCACGACGCGTCCTGCACGGGGCTGATGCGCATTGGCTACCTCCGTGTCGGAATCTCATAGTTGACGATGACATCGGGGTAACCTGTCCTTGATCGAGTCACGGGGATCGCCTTCGGCGTGCGATTCGAGGCAAACTGACTAGTACGGGCGGCTGATCGCGAAAAGGCTTCGTTCCCAACCGATGTCAGCGGTGAAAGATCTCGGGATGCTCGGCGAGTGCGACACGGGTGCGTCGGATGTGCCCACTGAGGAACCGCTCGCAATCGACGCTGTCGCGTCGCGCGATCGCGTCGAGCAGCAGCCGATGTTCGGCGTTGGCGATCCAGCGTCGCTGCGCACCGTTCTTCGTCATGAAGGCGCGCCGGAAATGCTGTGTCGAGTTCCACAGCCGCGTCACCGACGTCAAGAGTTCGCCATCCGGGCAGCCGGCATAGGTGAGCAGATGGAAACGCCGATCGAGTTCGAGGAACTGTCCGACGTCGGCATCGTCTTCGAGCAGATCCTGGATGCGGTGCAGTTCTGACTCGTGCTCGGTGCTCAGCTGGGGAAGGCTCAGCCGGAGGGCAAGCGGCTCGATCCGCTCGCGCATCTGGTAGATCACCTCCAGTTCGTCACGGTCCCACAGGGGAACGCGGGCACTCTTGTTCACTTCGAGCTGTGTGAGTCCCTCCACCTCGAGCATTCGCAAGGCTTCGCGCACGGGCAGCCGACTGGTGCCCAGGCGCTCGGCGATTTCTTCCTGACGGATTCGGCTGCCGGGAGGCATCTCACCGCTGAGGATGGCTTCCCGCAGGTAGGCCGCTATGCGCTCGCTGGTGGATGGCTCATTGGTCGGCGACTGGTTCACGATTCGTCGTCCCTCGTCATCGGGGTTGGGCGCCGATCCCCGCGGCCTGTTCATCGCAGTGTAGAAAACCCCCGGCCCTCTAGGTTGTCGGAGCCGCTGCTGCAGGACGACCGCCTGACCTTCGGGCGCGGAAAACATCCCGCAGCAATAATGGATCCAGGATGGCGCCGATGTGTGCCCTCAGGTCGGGAACAGTTGAAATATGGATCCATTTCTGGGACGGTTGGATCGCATCCGTCAGTCAGGAGTATCCCGTGGGCGACCTTGAAACCGTCAGCTGCCTGGGCGCCTCATGCGGGACGTCGTTGCCTCCGGGAGGGCGCCAGGTGAGCCGTCACGCCGGGCCGGCGCAGGCCGTCGCGCCCCCGACGGGGTGGCGTCACGCGCTATTGGGTGCACTGCGCCGTCGGTCGCTTTACCGGACCATCCCTGCCGCCGCGATCGTGGGAGTCACGCTCTTCATGGTCAATCTGTACGCAAGCGTGCGCAATGGGCCGTTCACCACGATGTTGGCCATTCAGATCGCGCTGACCTTCGTGGTTCCTTGGCTCAACGCCACGATGGGGATCGCCATTGGACTGCGCCACGGCAGCCCGTCGCCAGTTCCGGGGACGTCGGCCGGGCCTGACGGCAGCACGAGCCATTGAGCACCATCCACACGTTTCGATCGGTTGAAGGGTAATCACATGACACTGGTACCGCTCCTCGAGAGCAAGGAATTCTCCGAGGCCGACCACCACGCCCTTGCACTTGGCGAGAAAGCGTACGGAATGGTGTTGAACACCTGGGCGGCGATCGGCAACAGTCCCGGACTGTTCGCCGCCTACTTGCCGTTCCTGCGTCAGCTCAACGGGCCTGGCGAATTGGACGTCCGGATCAAGGACCTGGCCGCGGTCCGTGTCGCGGTCCTCAATCACTGCCGCTACACGACTAGCCACCGGTGCAAGTCGGCACAGGCGAACGGGGTGACCGCCGATGAGCTCACGGCGCTGGCACGGGGCGACTTCGCTCGCTTCACCGCGCGCGAGCGAATCGCGTTGGAGCTCGCCGGCGAGATGACGGCCACGATCCCCGTCACGACCTACGATCAGAGCGCCACCGGTGTCTCGGCGCCCATCCTGGAGGTGGCCCGGACGTCGTTCGGACCAGGCGAACTGGTCGAGCTCACGATGGGCATCAGCCTATGGAATGCCCTGTCGCGGTTCCACCGGGTGATGGCCTTCGAGCTAGACATGCCCGTGCCACCGGCAGGGGTGGACGAGCTCCTCTGACCGCTCCATCCGTGCCGGTGGGACCGCCGGACCCAATCAGTCGGTCTTCTGACCGGCTTCGCGCTGCAGACGGATGAGCAACGACGTGAAGTCCAGGTCGCCCAAACCGGTGGAGACGCAGGCCTGAAGCAGTTGCTGCACCAGCCCGGTCACTGGCAGCGGCACCCCGCCGGCGGCCGCCGTCGCCAGGATGAGGTCGACGTCCTTGCGCATCAGCCGGGTGCTGAACGTCGAGGTGTAGTCGTCGGCCAACAGCGGTCCAACCTTGTACTTGACCAACGGTGAGCCCACCGCTGATGCAGCCACGATCTCCAGAAACGAGCTTCGATCGACGCCGTGGGCTTCAGCCAGCGCGACCGACTCCGCGAGCAGTTCGGCGGTGCCGGCGACCATCAGGTTCAGCCCGAGTTTGACGATGCGGGCCGCTTCACCGGCTCCGGCGTAATGGACGTGCGGGCCGATGTCGCGCAGCAGCGCCTCCATTGCCGCGTAATCGTCAGCCGCACCCGAGACCACCACGGTCAGATCTCCTGCTCGCACGACGCCGGGATTGCCGCTGACGGGCGCTCGCAGGTATCTGATGCCGCGGCTTGTCGCGACGCGCGCGACCTCGCTGGAAGACTCCGGCGACACGGTGCTCATGTCGATGAGGAACTTGCCCCGAGCACTTGAGTTTTCGACAAGCCCGCACGGCGCCAGTATCAGGCCGGTCAGGGCCGCGGAGTCGGCGAGCATGGTGATGCACACCTCCGATGTCCAGGCGTCCTGCGGGGCGTCGAATTCGACGGCCCCTCTCCCGGTCAGCTCGGCGGCCCTTCCCTTCGTCCTGTTCCACACGCCCACCGTGTGACCAGCATCGACGAGGCGTCCAGCAATTGCTGATCCCATCTGGCCGAGCCCAAGCACGCTTACTTTCACCGACTCACCCTTCATTGCAAATTCGCGCCCTGTGCCGGACGACTGGCGGGTGCGTGACCGACACGCGCCGATCGTGCGAGGCCTTGGTGTTCAGTATTGATTAACAGGGGGTAGATGCGTCAAGCTGGAACCATGACGCATTCCCTGCACCTGCCACATGTCCCGCGACGCCTTGACGTGGTTCATCGCAGCGCCGGCCACCAATTCCTCCAGCATCCGAGCGAGCCGGGTCACGGCGCGGCCGTAGCGCCGATCCTGACCCCCGAACACGGCGCGGAGAATACGTCGATCGCGCTGGTCGACCTCACTCCCGACGCCCAGGTCTCGGGCCACCGCCACCCGTTCGAAGAGTCGTTCTTCGTCTTGGAGGGCAATCCCCTGGTGGCGATCGCCGACAAACGTTATGCGCTACGCCCCAACGACTTCGGGTTGATCCCGCACGGCACCGGCCACGCCTGGAGGAACCCGTCCGACCAGCGCGCCCGGCTATTGCGCGTGCACGCCCCGCAACCGCGCCCGATCGGAGGCAAGGGGCAATGGGGTGTGTTTGAGGCAGCCGAAACAGCACCGCCGACCCACGGCGAACCCGTC
Source organism: Mycobacterium sp. AZCC_0083 (assembly GCF_014202335.1). Classification (GTDB taxonomy): domain Bacteria; phylum Actinomycetota; class Actinomycetes; order Mycobacteriales; family Mycobacteriaceae; genus Mycobacterium. Next base: position 6,590 of record NZ_JACHGP010000015.1, read on the forward strand.
GACGAGCTCGATCCGGCAAAGCCCTACGTCGGCCACTTCGAACAGTCGGACATGGCACCACCCGGATCGATCTCGATGCCGGGCTACCACGGTGCCAACGTGCAGAACGTGCAGATCCGCATGATGGTCGACGAGCTGCTCGGTGCCCGCCACCACGCCATGTTCATCGTGCAGTTCACGCCCGCTTCCACGGCGGTGAACAAGACCGCCAACGAGCACTTCCATCCGTTCGAGGAGGCCTACTACCTGCTGTCGGGCGGAACGCAGAGCTTCTGTGACGGGGAAAACCAGCTCGCCGCCGCCGGCGACCTCATCTTCGCGCCGGTCGGCGCCTCACACGGCTTCGCACCGCTGGGCGGTGAGCGTCTGTGCTGGATCGAGGTGCAGTCACCCCTTCCACCGGCCAGCAACGCGTTCGTGTTCCACAACGACTGGACCGGCCAGACCAACCTCGGTTGAGTCGATCCATCGACGTCGGTCTCGTTGCGCTCCGGATTTCTGCCGTTCAGTTATGCTGAACAGCAGAGATTCGCAAGCATCGAACCGATTCACCGGACACGCTGGCGGTCCGACGGAAAGAGGGGGCCAAGGGGCGTGGAGAATGAGGCACGGGCACGGTTGCGCGCTGCCCGAGTCGCCGCCAATGTGAGTCTGCGGGAGCTAGGCCGCCGGGTGGGCATCTCTGCGAGCATGCTTTCGCAGATCGAAAATGGGCGTGCGCAGCCGTCGGTAGCAACCCTGTATTCGCTGGTGTCGGCTCTGTCGATATCGCTGGATGAGCTGTTGTCGGGTAGCAATGGCAGTCGCGGGCCCACCGGCGAACCCCCGCTGCGGCCGGTCGTCGCAGCGGCGGACCGCGCGGTCCTCGTCATGGACACCGGTGTTACCTGGGAGCGACTGACTGCTAGCCCAGACCCCCTGGTCGACGCGCTGCTCGTCACCTATCCGCCGGGCAGTAGCTCGTCATCGGGCGGTGGCCTGATGTGCCACGCCGGTCGTGAGTATGCCTACTTGTTGTCTGGCCGTCTAACGGTTCACCTCGGGTTCGAGACGTTCGTTCTCGAGCCAGGCTCGTCTATCAGTTTCGATTCCGCCGAGCCGCACTCCTATGTCAACCAAGACGCCGAACCCGCCCGCGGGTTGTGGCACGTGGTCGGCAGGAATTCACTGATCGCTCCGCTCCCGACGCCGACGCCGCAACTGCCGTAGCTGGGCCCCGCCGCGACGACGACGACGGAAACCCGGCGTCGACCGCCAGACGGCTTGACGGGCCCAACACCATGGGTGTTAAGTATCAATTAACACCCTCCGGCTACCGACGTCGGGCGAAAGGACGTAACGATGGCGATTCCCACCTATGGGCCCAATGCGGTCGACTGGGAGACACGAGTCGACATGGACCGGCTGCGCACGGAGCGACTCGACCGGCTGCGAGCGTCTCTCGAGCGCTCGGACCTGGGCGCCATATTGACATTCGATTTCGCCAACATCCGCTACATGACGTCGACCCACATCGGGACGTGGGCGGTCGACAAGATGATCAGGTTCGCGCTGCTGGTCCGCGGCGGCGACCCCATCGTGTGGGACTTTGGCTCGGCCGCCAAGCACCATCAGCTCTACAACCCGTGGCTCGACTACTCCAACGCGCACCCCGACGGCGATCCGCATGCCGCGCACCACGGTGCCGATGCCCGCAACCCCAGCGGTGCCCGCGCCGGAATCTCGACGCTGCGTGGCGCGATCAACCCGCTGGTCGGGATGGCGGAGAACGTGGCTGCCAAGATCAAGCGTGAGCTCGAACTGTATGGCCTGCTGGGTGAACCGCTCGGCGTCGACGTGATCGAGATGCCCGTCCTGGCGGCATTGCAGGCCGCCGGAATCAGCGTGGTCGACGGTCAGCAGGTGTTCCTAGATGCCCGTCGCATAAAGACGCACGACGAGATCAAGCTGCTGACACATGCGTGCTCGATGGTCGACGCCGCATACGAGAACCTCTACCAGTTCCTACGCCCGGGCGTGCGGGAGAACGAGTGCGTGGGCGTCGTCGCCAAGACGCTGTATGACCTGGGTTCGGAGTTCGTCGAAGGAGTCAACGCGATCTCCGGAGAACGCTGCGCGCCACACCCGCATGTCTTCTCCGACCGCATCGTGCGCCCGGGAGATCCCGCGTTCTTCGACATCCTGCACAGTTACAACGGGTATCGCACCTGCTACTACCGCACGTTCGCCGTCGGCAGCGCATCCGCGGCCCAACACGATGCCTACACCCGCTGTCGGGAGTACATGGACGAAGCGATCAGCCTCGTCCGACCCGGAGCCACCACCGCTGACATCGTCGCGGTTTGGCCCTCCGCCCAGGAGTTCGGCTTTCCCGACGAAGAGGCAGCGTTTGCGCTGCAGTACGGCCACGGAGTCGGCTTGTCCATTTGGGAGAAGCCGGTGTTCTCCAAGCTGGTCTCCCTTGAGCACCCGGAGGTCATCGAGGAGGGAATGGTCTTCGCGCTCGAGACGTACTGGCCGTCCAGCGACGGATGGGGTGCCGCGCGGATCGAGGAGGAGCTGGTCGTGACCGCGGACGGCTGTGAGGTGATCACCAAGTTCCCCGCCGAGGAGCTCCTGGTGGCCGGACGGCGTTACTTCACCGTGTCGGGGCCGCTGCCCACCAAACGCGACTCGCAGTCTCACCTGAACACCGGCGTGGCGTCAATGATCGGGACCGGCTGATTGTCGGGTGGGGTGGCGTCTAGGCAGAAACTGCCCGGCTAACCCGCCCACCTTGCGTTGCGCTCTCAGGAACCGGCGCGTCGTCGGGTTGCTCCGGCTCAGTTACACTGCACCGCCGAGCAATTCAGTGTAGGTGTTTCTCGCTCCACGGGCGCCGAATCCCCCGGTGACCAACCTCATAGCAATGCAACACCGGGTTGAACCGTTAAGTACTTGGGGAAATCTAATGACGCGATGAGTCAATCCTGAGGGCGTCGAACGGATTCGGCCACCGCCGGACGCTCTCCGTGGTCGGGTGGCCATCCCGGAGGTACCCCAATGCCCTGAACGCGAACGCATATCAATCAGGACCATAGAGAGAGGAGCGAGACATGGCCGACCGAAAGACGCTGCTCGTGGGTAGCATTCCCGGCGACGATACCGAGCAGGCCGTCGAACTGGCGATGGGCGAACTTGGCTCGACGCTGCTGGCCGTGCCTGATGGCGAGACCGGCTCGCGCAGCCAGTGGGTGGTCTCGATTGTGGAGGGCTTACGGACGAACCCCGCGGTCGTCTTGAAGAAGGACGGCGCCTGGTCCAGCTACGACGATCGACCGAAGTACAAGGTGCGGCGAGGGCTCGGAATCGACCCCGCGTCACTGGAACTCGGCTACTCAGACGCCTATCGCGAAAGCAGAATGGTCGTCGAAGCGGTGACGCGTAAACATGGCGTCACCGACGTCGCCCATCAAGTGGGCGTCGCGTCCGGATTCGATCTAGCGCTATTCGCTCTGGGCCTACCAGGAGCGCTTCGGCATCGTGGGACGTTCAACACCGCTGTTGCGCGTGAGATCGACACCATCTCCACAGCATCAGACGGTGACGTGCTCTTTCAGATCGAGGCGCCAGCCGAACTGGTCATGGTCGCCCAAGCACCGAGAGTACTGCGTCGCATCATGGCGGCCTGGGCGGCAAGGATATTCGTCGAACTGCCCCGAATGAGCCAGCCGACAACTCAGTTCGGTGTTCACCTATGCTTTGGCGACCTTGGCAATCAAGCGATGGTACGCGGACTTCGCGACTGCTCGGCGGCCGTCGCCCTCGCCAACGCCGTCGTAGCGCGCTGGCCTTCGGGAGTATCCCTGCAGTACTTGCACCTTCCGTTAGCCGCTGGCGACGAACCGCCGACACTGGATCCCGCCTACTATGCGCCACTGGCGAGGCTACGAGTGCCGACTACCACACGTGTCGTTGCCGGGTTCGTGCACGAGGGGCTGTCGGATGGGCAACTACGGCTAGTGCTGAGGCTCGTCGAATCCGCCGCAGGCCGACGCGTCGACATCGCAGCACCATGCGGGCTGGGCCGGCGGGAACGCGATGTTGCCCGGCGGATCATGCAGTCCAGCCGGACGCTTTGCACTGCCCGATGATCCGCGTCTGTCCATGGCGTGACATCAGCCGGTCTGCAGAAATCTCGACAGCTGGAGTTCTTCCTCGCACCGGCGCGTGAAGGACATTTGACGCGGACCGCGGTCTTCACCGCGCCGTGAGGCCCCGGGCACGCCGAGGTCACCGTACCCGGCCCGAATCGACTACGGACCCGTCGGGGGCTCTGTCGGTCGAAGGCCTTACCGCCGGGATAGGGCACGAGTTCGAATCGTATGCCCCACGGCGCGAGGAAGTACACCCGTCGCTGGCCCTTCGCTGGGACCCCTACTTGCCGTGGGCTCACCGAGCACCCGCACGCCGCGCGCGAAGGTTAGGCCACCGCGGTGTCGAGGTCGTCGACGTAGAGCGCGATGTGATGGCCGCCGACATCGCTGTTGCGTGGGGGTAGGCCGCGCTGGTCCGGCGACGAGTATTCGAACACTTCGAATACGGCGGCACCGCCAAAGCGGAAGAAGTGCAACCGGTTCATCACCGCGCGTGGGTCGACATTGAGGTGTGCGCGCATCCAGTCGCCGGTGTCGTCGCGAAAGGGGCCAAGGGTGTACATGTACTGGCACCCAAGTACATCGAGGAAGAACCTGGTCGCCTGCTCGAGATCAGGCACGGTAATTCCGATGTGGTCGAGGCGGCGAAGTCCATGTATGGCACCGAGGAATTCTCGGCGATCATCAATCCTCCTTAGGCGGCAATTCTGGCGGTCGGGACGGCGCGCAGCAAACCGGTCGTGACCGACGGCGCCCTCGCGGTGGCGACGCTGATGCGTGTGACGCTGTGGGTAGACCACCGCCCCATCGACGGCTCGACCGCCGCCGAGTGGATGCGCGCGTTCATCCATACCATCGAAAATCCACTGCAAACAGTGCTCTAAGCGAAGGTGCCGCCGACGATTCAACACGAGCGCAGGCGCCGCCAGCCCGCTTCGCTGACCTAGGTGCGGTGCGAACATGACCGTGACGTGATGGGGATGGCGGGTGCTGACCCGTTGTTCGAGAAGCGATTTCGGTCCTGGCAGCGCCTTTCGTGCTCCGGCGGCTCCATCACCCACTACCCGTAGGTGCATTTCGGAGCTGCCGTCATCTCCTCGAGCTGGGAACGCTCGACCCCTTGACCAGCGGCCCGCGAAGGACCGTATGCGTTGCAGGCGTAAACTGCGTGGCCTAACGCAGACATCGCGGCGTCAGAGTAAACACGGCGAGCGTCTCGGGCCGCGAAGGCGAGGAACACGCCTGATGCGATTGCGGTGGACAGCGCCCCACGCGGCGATGCCCACCACCGAGGGAACGGAGTGCACGTGCGGACAATGTTGCCGGCAAACCGCAGCGAGACCACGTCTCCTCGTACCCCACTGCAGGCTTGCCCGCAATTCTCGACCACCGACCCCGATGAGGCCGTTCACGAGGCCACCAAAGTTCTCGCGCCGCATCAACTTGATCTGCGCGGTGATCGGGCAGGGTTCGGCGCACAACTGCGCTGGGCGGACCTCAAGGACACGTCGCTGTACTACATGGACTATCGCAGCCCATTGAGCATTCGCTGTCTGCCGCATCGGTCCTACGTCGCTGTGGTGTTGCCCATCTCAGCAGACATGGGTGTCTCCTTCGACGACGGTGACATAGTCGATGTCCCGCGCGGCACATGCGTTGTCGCGCCCGCCGGCCGACGGGTCGAGTTCCACTACCGCAGCCCGTTCTCGGTGTTGATATTGACCGCAGAGATCGCAGCGCTGACCGGCGGACTACGCGGGATTGCGCCAGAGGTCGACGCCGAAGGCCTGTCCTTCGACGGCGTGGTCGCCAAGAACGGCTGGCTAGCCGAGACATTGTACGGCCTCAGCGGCCTACTCGTCCACGTCGTCGATCAGTACAGTTCGCCCACCCTCGTTCCCTCCCGCGTCGCTCACACCTTGCGTGAGCAGGTCATATCGACGTTCCTTCTCGCGATGCGACACAGTCGGTCGGATCAACTGCTACGTAGCACGCACCCGATATCGAGTCGAGCGGTCAGACAAGCCATCGAACTCGTCGTCTCTGATTCCTACGCGCAGAAAACCGTCACCGAAATCGCCACCGGTGTCGGGGTTTCGGTGCGCTCGCTTGAGTTGGGTTTCCGCAAAGAACTGGGATGCACACCGCACGAATACATTCAGAAGTTCCGCCTGCAGCAGGCGCACCAGCAGCTGCGCCGCGCCTGCCCCAGCGACGGAACCACGGTCACCGACGTGGCATTGCGTTGTGGCTTCAACCACACCGGCCGCTTCGCGGCGCTCTACCGGCGTTCGTACGGCACCGCACCGTCGCAGACCCTTCGCGCCTGCTAACGTTCGCCGCTCCCACAGAGAGTGCCGCGTACATACGGCCGGGCCTTCGCATGCATGGATGGCCGGCGTAACGGCCGTTCACGTCTGCGTAGCCCGCGCATCGCGACGTCCCTGGCTCAGCACCGGTGCCGGGCACTCTCGGTACCTGGCCGGCACGCATGCGCCGTCTTGGAATCCACGGAATTTTCGCAATTTGGACCTCAGTGTTTCGGCTCGTGGATCGAAGTGCCGTCGTTGCCGTCCTAGAGTCTGAATCCGACAACAACTAGAAGAAGCGAGAAAAGGGCCGGCCGACTGCGGGCCGTCACCGTGACATTGACGCCGAAGGCGTCACCACACGTCGACACGACATCGCGACGCCATGTGCCGCGACGAGACGACCCGCTTGAATTGCGCTGGTTCAACAGGCAGTCCGACCCGTCCGGCACGGCGACCCGGACCGCACTTTCAACCCGACATCGTAAGGAACAAGGCGTGACGGCTAGCACAGCACTTGACTACTCCGAGATTCCCGCCAGAGCGAGGAAGGTCTTGGAGGGTTTCCTCCCCGACGAAGCCAAGATCGCTCCCCGCGTGGCCCACTTCGCCGATGTGCAACCGCGACCGTTCGACCAGGACGGTGACACCGAGACGTTGGACGGTGCGACGTTCACGCACCACTTCGTCGATGCCCCCGGTGACGAGGAGACCGTGCGATTTCACTACGTAGAGGCCGGAGATGGGGAACCCATCGTGTTCCTGCACGGAATCCCAGACTCCTGGTATCAGTGGCACCACCAAATGGCGGCCCTTTCGGCGACACACCGATGTATAGGCGTCGACCTCAAGGGATATGGGCAGTCCGACAAGGGATTCGGTGACTTCCGGCACGAAGCGGCTGCCGAGCAGCTGCTCAGGGCTCTCGACTTGGCCGGCGTCGACAAATTCAATGTCGTGACCCATGACCGCGGCACCGTTCAAGCAGATTTCATCGTCGCCAAGCATCCCGATCGCGTCTTGCGCTACGGGCGCGGCGAGCAGCACTTGTATCACTTCCATCCCGACCTGGCCCCGCAAGGTCCGATATTCGCGAATGCACCGCACACCGGCATGATGGAAGATCCGCGGTACTTCGTCGTCTGGCTGTACACCTGGATCGCGAAACATGCGATTCTCGACGATGAGATGCGCCGCACGATTCAGGAGTTCTCCTACCCAGGTACGAACCACGCTGTGCCGCGCTACTTCAACTCCCAATCGTTCCGACAGGAGTGGCTTCGCCGTCGGCGCGATCTGCTCGGCGCTTGGACATGCCCGGTGATGATCATGCAGGGCTACGACAGCAAGACTCAGCCGCGCGAATTCTACGAGGACTCCCGCGAATACATTCCCAATGCACGAAGCGTGGCCGTCGAATACATCGAAGCAGGGCACTTCTGGTCCATGGAACGACCTGCCGAGGTCACGGCATTGATCAGAAGGCTGTTGGAGATGTAGCCCGTTTAACCTTCAGGCTCCCGAAAAGCGCCCGACATGCATTGACCACCACCCATCCGCGCAGAATCCTGGCACCCAGTCAGCACCGAATTCCGACCACTCAATTGACATCGATAGGACACCAACAGATATGACGAATCAACTGCAAGACCGTGTAGCGCTCATAACCGGCGCAACGCGAGGCATCGGCTTCGCAGCGGCAAAAGCGCTGCAGGAGAGCGGCGCACGTGTCGCGGTGCTGGCACGCGACGAAGAGACGCTCACGGCAGCGGCGGCAACGCTGCCAGCGCCCGGCGCTGACCGGGTGCTGGTACTGGCCGCCGACGTCACCGACACGCAGTCGGTGCATAGCGCCGTCGAGAAGGCCCATTCCTGGGGTGGGCAACTGGACATCATCGTCAACTCGGCGGGACCGCGGTTGACGCCGTCGGCACTGTCGGAGACCTCGACCGACGTGCTGGCCGGCTACCTCGACGCGAAGCTGCTGGGCTATCACCGGGTCGCCTCGGCGGCCCTGCCGCTGCTGAGCGACAACGGTTCTGGACGCATCATCAACATAGCTGGCGTAACCGCGCGTACGCTGATCCCCCACGCCGGGGTCACCGCGATCACCAATGCCGCTGTTCTCGCCCTGACCAATTACCTCGCAACCGAGACCGCCAGCCGAAACGTGCTGGTGAACGCCATCTCTCCGGGCATGACCCTCACCGAGGGCTGGCTGGAGAAGCACGAGACGATCGGCAAGGAGCAGAACAAGACCGCGACCGAGGTCCGCGACGGTATGACCGCGAGCCTGGGTATCCGCACCGGACGCTGGGCGGAGCCGTCCGAAATCGCCAGCGCCGTCGTATTTTTAGCGTCGGACCAGGCGTCCTACTTGACCGGCAGTGTGCTGGACGTTGACGGCGGCATCAGCAAAGCAGTGATCTGACCGGCGCCGTGCCTTAGCGACGCGGTCAACGGGAAAATTTTGGTACACAATGAAAGACGAAGACACGCCGAGACCGATCCAGGCGTCGCTTGCACAGGCATTGGCGTGGGGCGCCCCGATCTCCATCCTGGGAGACGAAGGCCCGCCTGAATCCGCTGCCGGTCGAGCGGACGGGCACCGGGCGGCATCGCGTCGGCTGCGCGGATGTCTCCGCCGGCGCAGGCTAAGTCTCAGGCGCGGCAGAGAACCGGTTTAGCGCACGGCTGACGCGGAGTATCGATGAAGATGGCGTCGCAAAGTCACTACTCGCGGTGGCGCGCATCGATGCAACGGCGGGCTGTGCGTTCGAGAACTGGCCCAACTCGTTCGCAAACTGGCTTGGGCACGGCACGGCACGGACATAGTGTGACTCTCACCGGGTCGCCTTCGGTGGCCAGATCGCGGCAGCCGAACGACTCAAGAGCAGTCTCTTTGGCTGGGTCCCAGGTACGGGTCGCACGGCGAGGAGACCTCGATGACAAGAGAACGAACAACGGAGGAATCAGTGACAACAGAACACACGATGAAGTGGTCCGAGATGGTCGAATTCGCGGACAGGCATGACCTTCTCGGGATGCGCCTCTATGTCATCTCATCGAAGCCAACGAACGGGCTGGGGCCGGTTCTACAGAATCTCGAGGAGCACATCGCCTACCAGACCAAACTCGAGCGCGACGGCATCATGTTCGCCGCAGGACCCCTCGCCAGTGACGACCTGACCGAGTGGCTGGGCGAGGGCCTGTTCATGTACCGCGCCGAATCCATCGACGAAGCGCGCCAGTTCGCCGGGGCCGATCCGATGCACGGCAGTGGGGCACGGGCGTTCACGGTTCGCGAGTGGATGTTGAACGAGGGAACCTACACGGTCCAGGTGTACTACTCGGCGGCCAGCAAGCCCCGGGTCAGATAACCCGGGCGTCAACCCCCGAGTGCGCCGAGAAGGACGTGTCCCCGGACCATCAGCGAGCGGAGAAACCTTCATGACCTACCTGCGAGATCTCGAGCAGCAGTTGGGGGCGGTGCACCGGGGCCCGATCGTCAGCGGCGAGGTGCTCAGCGGACCCGACACGATCGCAGTCGTCGACCCCGCGACCGAAGACGTCATCACCGAAATCGCCGCTGGGGACGTCGACACCGCCCCGGCGGCCGTGGGTGCGGCGTAGTCAGCCCTGGCCGAGTGGGCCACGCGGAGTCCGCGTCAACGCAGCGACGTCCTGCGGCGAGCGTTCGATCTGATGGTGAGCCGCGCCGAAGCGCTTGCCCAGTTGACCGTGTTGGAGAACGGGAAGGCGCAGAGGGACGCCCGAGCTGAGGTCCGCTACGCTGCGGAGTTCTTCCGCTGGTATTCAGAGGAAGCGGTACGGCTATCCGGCGAGATCGGTGAATCACCGTCCGGAGCGAACCGGATAGTGGTGCTACGCAAGCCGATTGGGGTGACGCTCCTGATCACACCGTGGGACTTTCCCGCCGCCATGGCCACCCGCAAGATCGGACCAGCACTGGCGGCGGGCTGCTCGGTCGTTCTCAAACCTGCATCTGAGACGCCACTGACGGCACTGGCGATAGCTGCACTAATGAGCGATGCCGGCGTACCAGCTGGCGTCGTCAACGTGGTGCCTACACGCCGCTCGGATGCGCTCGCGTCGCGGCTGCTCGACGACGAGCGTGTGCGGAAGGTGTCGTTCACCGAGTCGACCGAAGTGGGTCGGACTCTGTTGGCACACGCGGCACGCACGGTCGTGAGCTCGGCGATGGAGTTGGGCGGCAAATCTTCCCGTGATCGATCACCACCGTGTCGGGAACGACCGCCGGCGTCGCCGCGAAGACACTCGCAGGATCGAGCACCTCCTGTTCGACCAGAACCGACCGCGGTACCCCGTGCGGTGGCCAAACAGCATTGGCCGGCCAATCCCGACCCGCCGGCATCGGCCGAAACGACTGATACAGCACCGATGCCGCATCGATCGCCTTCGTCGACACCGGAGTCAGACGTAGCCCGGTGATACACGGGGAGTACCAGTCCATCCCGACCGTCAGCTCCACACCGACCCACCGCAACGTATGCGGATCCATCGCGAACACATCCAAAGGGGTCGTGTCCATCAACATGTACTCACCGGGCCGCGACGGATGCAGCTTCCCGTACGGAAGTACGGGTCGAGCGGCGATGTCTCGGATCCGTTTCATACTCTTCGACGAGAGCGTCGGACACTCCACTTCGAGCGCGTTGACGATCTCATACGCCATCGCCCGTTCCGGCAACGGTGCCCCGCCGACACCATAGGTGGCAACAACGCGCGCCCGCGCATGTTGAATCACAAATCCCTTGGTCCTTTTAGACATCTCGACGTACTCGGTCATGACGTCCAACGCCGCCATCCTGAAGATTTGGAAATGCTTGCTGCCCAGGGCTGGTTGAACCGCTCTGTCGGGTATCAACCCCACTTCGCCCTCCGCTTCGTAGAGACTGACCCATCGCTCAATAGTCCGGAATCCCTTACCGAGTTCCTCCGCCTTGGCTTTCACCCGGACCTGCTTGGGTACCGTGGCCTTGTAACGGGCCCGGGGCTCACCAGGCAGCGCAGCCTCTGCGACCCCGAAGCGATACCCGGTGAGAATCTCGCGCACGTGGGCTGCACGCTCACGCGCCCGGCACCGCGCAGACTCGGGTACAGCAGCCCATTTCACCGCGGCAGTGTCACCTCCCGTGTCCGCAACGTCGACGACGAGGTCTTCGCTGAGCAGATGCGATCGCTCCGACATCACCTCGCTGAGACTGAACCTCCGGACCGTCTGGGTCCGGAGGTTGCGAGCCAGCACTTCGGGTATCCCGCCCACACCGTGCAGCTCGACAACTTCATACATTTCTTGGTCGGGCTCGACGACTTCGAATACTTCTCCGTCGTACGCGAACCGTGTTCCGATACCTACCCGCACACCAGCATGTTTCATCGATCTATCTCCAATATCATTGAAGTACACAGTGATTCATTTAGATTCACAAAGTAGTCGTGACGCCATAGCAGATGCATCAACGCCGGGCGTATCAATGGCCATTGATACCCATGAACGCTGCGCTCAGCGTCGGCGATCGACGTCCCGGCGAATTGGCCAATACAGGAGCACATCTCACCCAGAACGTCCTGATTGACTAACCACTCACGCCCATAGCCCGACAGGAAGCGCACGTTCGCCAGACGGATCTTCGGTGGCTCGTTCACAACGAGGGTAAGTCCAGTTCAACGATTCAACGATCGACTTCGTCCAGCCAAGCACCAAGACGATTCTCGGGTGAGCCATCCGTTCAGCACGGACGACATCGATCACGACGGGTCCATCGTCGCTGTCGCATAGATAGTCCGGGACATGTCTGCGCATCTGCCCGTCAACCTCGGCGCGCAAGGAGAACGGCTGAGCCATGATGCGATGGACCGTTGGATCGAAATCGGCCAACAGCAGATTCGCCAGCTCCAGGCGCGACTCGTAGATGACATGGTCGCGTTCCGTGGCCGCCCAATATGTGCCCGAGTAATGAGGCTGACCAAAATACCAACGGAACGTGCGCCACGGAACCGCGTCAAACAATGCCGCTAGCGATGCGTCCATCGCAGACACGGAGCGTTCTTCTCCCGCCGCTGGCCGATACGAAACGACCGCGGAATCCGAATCAACTCTGACCGCATCCGCCACTGATTACTCCACGCCGTTAACCGCCGCGTAGACATCGTGACACCGCCGAGACCGCTTTTGTGGAAGATTCGGCGATCTCCGACCAACGACACCGCGAACGGGTTCATGTGCGGAAATTACTGTCACACAGTGCCTCTCATAGCCAGTAGAATTGTGAGCGTTAGCCGGCTAAGGCTCCTTCTAAGAGCCGACGGCGCAACATACGGTGTGGCGTAAGCCACGCTATGGGCAGCGTAAAGGGCGACGGGCCAGCGTCGCAGACTGCCAGCAGGCAATGTGTTTCAACGCTTTTAGCAATTTGGCTACCAGTTTCGCGATCTCCGAACACAATCGCGGGAGCTGCCCTCGCCCCTGCGCGCTGACGACATTTCGGACCCTGGTGAGTCATGTCACGTAGTTTGCACGGCAGCGTTCCGGGATGGGTCCCGGTCGCCCTAGTGCCTTCCGCGGCGCGATTTGGTGTAATCGGCCGGGTGAGGCTGTGGCTGGCACACCTTGTCGCGGGCGACCGATTCCATAAGGTGGCGTGCGTTTTCCGGCGAACGCAAGAGGTAGACCGTTTCCTGCCATGCGTCGTAGTCTCTGCCGACATCAGTACGGCATCACCGACTTTCGACGTGATGCGTACGGGTTCGTAGTCAGCGTTGACCTGCTCGAGGAGCGGGAAGAGGCGCTGCCGCGCTTCGCTTGCGCTGATGGCCACTATTGGCACCTCTCACTCGCGAGTACCCCGTACGTCTAGCGTGCGAGAACTACGTGCGCTTTGCGCCCCATGGTGAGGCCGCCGGCGGGAAGGGCTTAACCGCTTTCGGAACCTGCGACGCCACCTTCCTCGATTGCGGCTACTGCATCGACCGAGTGCTCGGCGGCGGCAGTCGATACAGGTGAGGCGCCCCCGCTGTTGGCTCGCCACGGCGGCCTGGTTCAGGCCGGCCGCGCATGCGGTGGCCTCGGCTCTGTGGAATCACCCGTGAGTCGCGGCGGAGAGCATCGATAAGGTTGCTCCCTCATGGGACCCGCTGGAGTCCTCTCCTCGAACGTCCGCCGAACGATCTGTGTCTTTGAGATCGGCGCCTCTGTGTCAGGTCGACCTGGATGGCGACACCCCACCGACCCCGAAAGGACTTCGAAACAGTCGTGTCGAACATCGTCACGACGCGACTGGTTGGTGTGAACGCCGAAGTCTGACCCGCTGTGATACGAAACCTGCAGTGCCCCGTCGATCTGGCTTAGGCACTGGCATGTCGGTTTTGAAAACTGCAGGGTTGCAACTTGATAGAGGCTGCAATAGTTGGCTCCGACGGCGAGCGCTCGGTCCGGATCTATCAATGTCGGGATCGACTCAGTCTCTCCAAGAATGGGTACGGGTTTCTGCGTCGCCGGGCGGAGCGGTACGTGCCATGTCTCAGCGGGGCGGGGTTGTCGGTCTTTGGTGCGATTATCAACGGCTATGGGGAATCGGCAGGATAAACATGCACGGCGCCAACGGCGCATCACGCAGCGGACAAGGCAATCGGGGAGCAATACAGCTACGCCTTCGGACAGGTCTCCCGTTCAACCCGCGGCGATGGAGCTGCCCGACATGAGTGACCTCCCCCTCGGGACCCAGCGTGTCGTGGAGGCGATGTACGGGATGGCACGGCACACGATCACCGCGACATCTGTGGGCCTGGTGCCGCTGGATCGAGAGCAGCGCCTTGCGCTGCTCTCCGGTATCGACAGCACGGCCGTGCTGGTAGCGCTGGGTGAGATGCAAGCCGAACTCGATGCGGCGATGCTCAGCAGTACGCCGACGTTGCCGGTCGAGGCGATGCGCATCGTGGATTCGCAGTGGTACGAGCCGGTCCGGCAGCACCTCGCAGCCGGGCATCGGCTAGCGCCGCCGCAGACGATGGTCCGGCTCATGCGGGAGATCATCGAAGCTGGCGAGGGGTCCCGGCTCGATATCGAGGACGACGATGCTTTGCTCGAGCTGTTGTTGTCGGTGAACGAGGACCACGACACCCAGAGCGGCTTGGTTGCTCGGTTCAACGCGATGGACATTCACCAGGTCGACGCCGAGATGCGGTCCATGTCAGAAGACAAGCTCATAGCGTTCGCCAACGAGGTAGCGGTGGACGAGGCGGCGTCGATGATGTTCAACGCTTCGTCTCTACCCGAGCAAATGAAGTGCATGATCCATGAGTTTTGGTACCAGCCGTGGGCGGAGAAGGTTGGAGATCAGCTCGGTGCGAGTCCCGCCGACACTTTCTTTGAAGCCACGGGGATCGGCATGGACGAGTTCCTGTGGGCGGGCGATGTGATCACGTCGGTGCTGCGGACCGGGAGCGCACGCTTCGGCCTGGGCACACTCCGCGAGCACGGCGTCAGCGACGAGGTGGTGCAGTACATTCAGCGGACCATGGTCCGCGACCTGGACGAGTTTCGCGCCATGTCGCAGCACGATCGGGGACGCGGCGATGTGCGAGCGCAGCGGTACACGTTCACGCGGTTCCCCTTCCTCGATCTCGGCGACGGCACCGTGCTGGCGCTCCGGGCTCAGTGGGGCATGGACCGGTTCTTCGGGAACGCTCCCGAGTTCGATGTTCAGCAGGGCTTCGTAGGGCAGGAAAAGTCGGAGCGGGCGAAGCAATTCCAGGATGCGGTCAAGCATCAGTTCGAGCAGATCGTCGGTCGCATAGTCGCCCGAATCGCCGCGAACAGTGCGGTGTTCGGCTCTATCGTCGGCGAAGAGGAGATGCAGGCCGCGTGGACAGTGAAGAAAGGACAGCAACCGAAGGCGTGCGACTGGATGCTGCCGACCAACAGAGGGTTCACCTTGCTCATCGACGCGACCCACCGCCCGCTGCGCTCGCCGCTGGCTGAGGGTGTGGCCAGCGGAGTGGACTTCGCCTCCAACCTCGAAGCGTTCCTGACGAGCAAGAAGGCCCATCAGTTCGAGTCCGTGATCGACCACCTGACCGAACGTGGCTGGGACGGAGCATCTTTCACTGATACGACGTTCGCGCCCTTCGTAGTCGTGCCAGATGTCGGACTACCGAGCACGCCGATGTCGATGATGCTCGTCGGGCTTAGTGCTCGCGAGATGATGGCGGCGCACGGGGGCAAGATGCTAACGCCCACTGTCGTCTCGATCGCCGACCTCCTGCTGCTTGAGGGCATGGCAGAGACGCCCGGGTTTGAGGCGGCGAACCTGATCCGGGCCTGGCGGCAGGTGGGGTTCATGCCGCTCCAGCAGTACCTGGAAGCGTGCGGTTTCCCCTACCGACCGTGCCCGCGGCACGTGGTCACAGTGGCCGCGGAGTTGGATGTGCGGATACGACCGGTACAGGCCACCTGAGGAACCAACGGGGGTCGCCGACAATTCCAGAGTTTATGGCGGATCCGCCATTCATCCGCCACGGAAAAATAGAACCTACATTCCTCTAGACAAGTGATCCAAGTCATAGTTATCATGATCGCATACTGTATGCAATCAGGAGGCAGTCATGACTCAGAGCGACGTCGGAGTGGTCGAGGTCCGAGATCTTCATGGCCGCTCGTACCGAGTCGGTGAACGGCCGCACGACATCATGGGCCACTCCCGCAGATGGATGCTCTGGCTGACCTGGGTCGCCATGGCTGGGATCGGCGTCCTTCAGTACGGCTACGGCGTCGCCGTCGCTGCGCTGGATGCCACCAACGGATCGACTGCCGCCGGCGCCTTCTGGGTGCTCGCCCTCTGGGTGGTGTTCCAGGCCGGTGCGGCCGCACCCACCGCCGCGTTGAGCCACCGCATGGCCCTGTCTCCCCCGCGCGCAGTCCTGCTCGGCGCCGTCCTGTGTGCCGCAGGCCCCGTGACCCTCGCGTACACCGACAGCCTCGGGCTCGCGGTGCTCGGTTACTCCGTGCTGTCGGGTACCGGCGCCGGAATCGTGTACGCCACATGCGCCTCCACGGTCGCGAAGTGGTACCCGGAGCAGCGCGGCGTCCGGGTTGGATTCGTCACCGGGGCGTTCGGCTTCGGCGCCGTGCCGTTCATTGCGCTCTTCGCCGCGTTCCTCACACCGGCGAACCGTACGGAGGTCTTCGTCGGAGTCGGTCTGTGCATGCTCATCGGCGTCGGCGCGTGTGGCGCCTTCCTGCGGGATCCGCCGACGGGCTGGTGGCCGCAGGACATCGACCCCAAGGTGTGGGCCGTCGACAAGCGGCTGAACCGCAGCCTTGCCCACAACGTCCGGGCAGTACGACAGTTCCCGCCCGGTGAGGCCGTCAGGACGCCGGCTTTCCTGGTCATGTACCTCATCCTGGTCATCGCCGCCGCGGCCTCCCTGCTGGCCATCGCCTACATTCCGATCGTCGCCATGCACCAAGGCTTTTCGCTGGGGATCGGCGCATTGGCCGTTGGCCTGCTCGCCGTCGTCAACGGCGCGGGCCGCAGCGTCGCAGGCCGGATCTCCGACCGGTTCGGCCGACGCCAGACCTTGAGCGCCGCGCTGCTACTCGAGGGCTGCGCCCAACTGGGGCTCGTCTACTCCGCGTCGATCGGCCAGGCATGGGCGTTCGTCGCCTTCGCGGCCCTGAGCGGGATGGCCGGCGGCGCCTTCTACCCGCTGTTCGCAAGCCTCGTCGCCGACTACTTCGGCGAGCCCAACGCCGTGCGCAACTTCGGACTCGTCTACAGTGCAAAGCTTTTCGGAGGCGTCATCGGAGTCGGCCTGCCCGCGTTGCTGGTGTCATCGCACGGGCTCGCGACTCCATTCGTCGCCGCCGGTCTGCTCAGCCTGCTCGCCGCGGTCATGACGCGGCTCATCCACCGCCCCGGGCTCCCAAAGGTGTGCTTGCCACGGTGACCGAACACCCAACGCCCAAGGAGATTTCGATGTCCACGACTTCCGAACTCGATGAACTTCACCAGCTGATCGGCAACCTACTGCGGTGCGTTGCATCGCTGGAGACGACGTACGGTGACGCCCCAGCCATGCGTCGCATCGTCAATGACGCCGAACGAATCCTCAACGGCATCGACCGCCTCGGCATCGACACCGAAGAGCTGGAGATGGCATGTGGGCTCGTCCTGTCCAAGGGGCGCGCCGCGATGATCCAGATCCCGGACACCGACTACGACCACGGTTTCTGGCGGGACGTCGACCACGAAGGCGTCGGCGGTCAGCGGGCCAGCTGACCCGCCAAGGACCTCACACAGGCGGTCCGGTTTGGCCAGGATGGGATCGTGCGTGCGCGGCCGCCGGCGCACCGAGGCCGTGCAGCACGACGCTGCCGAGCACCACGACGACCACCATCGTCAGCGAGTCCGCTTGCTCGTGGTCGGCCAGGGCGTTGAACGCGAGCAGGCCGAACACGATCGACGTCGTGCCCCGCGGGTCCGAGCCAACCGATGAGAAGCCGGTCGTGCCAGGAGAACGTCGTCCCCAGCAGAGCCACCGCGAGGATCAGTTCGGCGACGCGCTCGGCGAGTGCGTCCGCCAGCCCACGTTCGATGGTGAAGCTGGCCGCCACTCCGGCCAGCACCAAGAAGATCGGGGCGGTTATCCTCCACTGCTCGAGCCGGCGGGCCAGCAGCGACCAGCCGGCGACGACGCCCGAGACCGCAATGAGTGACAACAGCACGACGCGATATTGCCAGTACACGACTGGCTGCGGTCCCCAATCCGGGCCTACGGGACCACCGCGCAACGAGTTACGGCAGCAGCGCTGCCGCGGCTACCACCACGGGGTCCACACGCTCCGTTTCGGCGGCGACCAGTTCGACCAGCCGCCGCTTCATGCGTGGGTCCCAGAACCTCTTGACGTGATCGGCGACCGCCGCTGCCACCTGGTCGGTGGGCAGGTAGCCGAGGTTGACGACGATGTCGTTGACCATCCTCATCTCGGCAGGTTCGTTGTGCGACATGTCAGTCCACCAGTCCCCACGCCAGGACACGATCTGCCTCCGACTCCCCCAGCATCGCGGCAGTCGGGTGGGTGAGCGCGACCTGGACGGCCGTCACCTTGTACTCCGGGCAGTTCGTCGCCCAGTCGGAGTTCTCGGTGGTGAGGACGTTCGTGCCCGAGATCGGGTGATGGAACGTGGTGTACACCACCCCGGTGGGCATCCGGTCGGATAGCTGCGCGTGCAGCGTCGTCTCGCCGACTCGGCTGGCCAGCGTGACCTCGTCGCCGTCGGTGATGCCCCGCACTTCGGCGTCGTGAGGATGAATCTCCAGCAGATCCTCGGGGTGCCAGGCGATGTTGGCCGTGCGGCGGGTCTGCGCTCCGACGTTGTACTGGCTCAAGATTCGGCCCGTGGTGAGGATCAGTGGGTAGCGGCGCGTGCTGCGCTCGTCGGTCGGCACGAACATCGTCGGGACGAACCTGCCCTTGCCCCTGGTGAACGTCTCGGTGTGCATGATGGGGGTGCCGTCAGGAGACCCCTCGTTGCATGGCCATTGGATGCTGCCCACTTCGTCAAGCTTCTTGAAGGACACACCAGTGAATGTCGGTGTGAGCGAGGCGATCTCGTCCATGATCTGGCTCGGATGGTCGTAGCCCATCGGATAGCCCATCGCCGTGGCGATCTGACAGACGATCTCCCACTCGTGCCTCGCGCTCTTGGGCTTCATCACGGCACGGACGCGGTTGATCCGGCGTTCGGCGTTGGTGAACGTGCCGTCCTTCTCGAGGAACGACGCACCGGGCAGGAACACGTGCGCGAACTTCGCGGTCTCGTTGAGGAACAGGTCCTGCACCACCACCAGCTCCATTGCGCTCAGCGCGGCCGAGACGTGGTGGAAGTTCGGGTCGGACTGCGCGATGTCCTCACCGTGCACGAACAGCCCCCGGAACGTGCCCTCGATCGCGGCGTCGAACATGTTCGGGATCCGCAACCCGGGTTCGGGCAAAAGAACTGTTCCCCAGAGGTTTTCGAAGGTCTGGCGCACTGCGTCGTCCGACACGTGCCGGTAACCGGGGAGCTCGTGCGGGAAGGACCCCATGTCACAGGAGCCCTGCACGTTGTTCTGACCGCGCAGCGGGTTCACGCCGACACCCTCGTGGCCGATGTTGCCGCAGGCCATCGCCAGGTTGGCCATGCCCATCACCATCGTCGAGCCCTGGCTGTGTTCGGTGACCCCGAGGCCGTAGTAGATGGCCCCGTTGCCGCCCTGCGCGTACAGCCGGGCAGCTGCGCGCACGTCCTCGGCTTGCACGCCGGTGATCGGCTCGACGGCCTCTGGGCTGTTCTCGGGGCGTGAGATGAACTCCGCCCACTCGTCGAATCCCTCGCACCTGGCGGCCACGAAAGCCTGGTCGACCAGACCCTCGGTCACCACCACGTGGGCCATCGCGTTGACGATCGCCACGTTCGTTCCCGGCTTCAGCTGCAGATGGTAATCGGCCTCGACGTGGGGTGAGCGCACCAGGTCGATGCGACGTGGATCGGCCACGATGAGCTTCGCGCCCTCGCGCAGCCGTTGCTTCATCCTGGACGCGAAGACCGGGTGGCCGTCGGTGGGATTGGCCCCGATCACCATGATGACGTCGGCTTGCGCCACGGACTTGAAGTCCTGCGTGCCCGCCGACTCCCCGAAAGTCTGCTTGAGCCCATATCCCGTCGGCGAGTGGCACACTCGCGCACAGGTATCCACGTTGTTGTTGCCGAAGGCCGCGCGCACCATCTTCTGGACGACGTAGACCTCTTCGTTCGTGCATCGCGACGAGGTGATCGCACCGATCGCTCCCGTGCCGTACCGTGCCTTGATCTCCAGCATCCGGCGGGCGACGGTACCGATCGCCTCGTCCCACTCGACTTCGCGCCACGGGTCGGTGATCTTCTCGCGAACCATCGGGCGCAGCGCCCGGTCCGGATGCGTTGCGTAACCAAAGGCGAAGCGTCCCTTGACACAGGAGTGCCCCTCGTTGGCGCCGCCGTCCTTGAGGGGCACCATGCGGACCACTTCGTCGCCGCGCAACTCCGCCTTGAACGAGCAGCCGACGCCGCAGTACGCACAGGTGGTGACCACCGATCGGGTCGGCACCCCCAGCTCGACGACGGAACGCTCCTGCAGCGTCGAGGTCGGGCACGCCTGCACACATGCGCCGCAGGACACGCATTCCGAGTCCATGAACGACTCACCGGCACCCGGCGACACCTTCGAATCGAAGCCCCTGCCCTCGATGGTCAGCGCGAACGTGCCCTGGACCTCACCGCAGGCCCGCACGCAGCGTGAGCAGGCGATGCACTTGGACGGATCGAAGTCGAAGTAGGGGTTGCTGACGTCTTTCACCGCGTCCAGGTGGTTGGCACCCTCGTAGCCGTACCTGACCTGACGCAGCCCGACGACGCCTGCCATGTCCTGCAGTTCGCAGTCGCCGTTGGCCGGGCAGGTGAGGCAGTCCAGCGGATGGTCGGAGATGTAGAGCTCCATGACGCTCTCGCGGAGCTTGGCGACCTTCGGCGTCTGCGTGTGCACGACCATGCCGTCGGCGACCGGGGTCGTGCAGGAGGCGGGAGTGCCTCGGCGGCCGTCGATCTCCACCAGACAGAGCCGGCAGGAACCGAACGCGTCGAGCGTGTCTGTGGCGCACAGCTTGGGGATGTCGACGCCGGCAAGCCCGGCCGCCCGCATCACCGACGTGCCGTCGGGAACGGAGACGCGTAGCCCGTCCACCTCCACCGAGACCGTCGCCGGACCGTTCTTGGCCGGGGTGCCGTAGTCGGGTTCCTTGAGCAGGCTCATGGTTTACCTTCCGCCTTCGCGTTTGCGTGCCTGGCATAGAAGTCGTCTGGGAAGTGCTGGATGGCACTGCGTACCGGCATTGGCGTGAGGCCGCCCATGGCGCACAGTGATCCCTCGGTCATGACGTCGCAGAGGTCCTCGAGCAGCGCCAGGTTCTCGTCGCGGTGCTCGCCCGCGGTGATCCGGTCGATCACCTCGACGCCGCGCACCGAGCCCACCCGGCACGGCGTGCACTTGCCGCACGATTCGGCAGCGCAGAACTCCATCGCGAACCTGGCCTGGGAGGCCATGTCGACGGTGTCGTCGAACACGACGATGCCACCGTGGCCGACCATCGCACCCGCTGCAATGAAGCCCTCATAGTCCATCGGCAGGTCGAACCGCGACGTCGGCAGGTATGCGCCAAGCGGGCCGCCGACCTGGACGGCACGCACCGGACGTCCCGAAAGCGAACCTCCGCCATAGTCGTTGACCAGTTCGCCAAGCGTCACCCCGAAGGCCTTCTCGACGACGCCGCCGCGCCGGATGTTGCCGGCGAGCTGGAAGACCTGGGTGCCACGGGATCGCTCGACGCCGAGCTGCTGATAGGCCTGTGCACCGTCGGCGAGGATCGTCGGCACGCTGGTCAGGGTCAGCACGTTGTTCACCACCGTCGGCTTGCCGAACAGGCCGTTGATGGCCGGGATCGGCGGCTTCGCCCTGACCTCGCCGCGCTTGCCCTCCAGGCTTTGCAGCATGGAGGTCTCCTCGCCGCAGATGTAGGCGCCGCCGCCGACCCGCACGTGCAGCTCGAAGTTCAGCGACGAGCCGAGCACGCCCTCCCCCAGCCAGCCTTGCGCCCTTGCGATTTCGATCGCCGATCGCATGGTGGCCACCGCGTCGGGGTACTCGGACCGGATGTAGACGTAGCCCTCGGTGGCGCCGACGGCATGGGCCGCGATCGTCATGCCCTCGATGAGCAGGAACGGGTCGCCTTCCATCACCATCCGGTCGGCGAACGTCCCGCTGTCTCCTTCATCGGCGTTGCAGCAGACGAACTTCAGCTCGTCGGTGCATCCGAGCACCGTCTTCCACTTGATTCCGGCGGGGAAGCCCGCGCCGCCGCGTCCGCGCAAGCCGGAGTCGGTGACCTCGGCGACCACGTCCTCCGGTGACATCGCCAATGCCCGGCGCAGCCCGGCGAGGCCGCCGTGGTTCACGTAGTCGTTGGGAGACAACGGATCGGTGACGCCCACCCGCGCGAAGGTGACCCGATCCTGCGTCGCCATCCAGGGCAGCTCCTCGACCACGCCCACCCGCGACGGGTGTTCGGCAGCATTGAACAGGCCGGCCTCGACGAGGTCATCGACCTGACCGGGGGTGACCGGGCCGTAGCCGATCCGTCCGTCCGGTGTCGTCACCTCGATCAACGGTTCGAGCCACAACATTCCTCGGGACCCGTTGCGTACCAGCCGGATCGGCTGCCCAACGCGATCGGCGGCGCGTTGCAGGGCGTACGCCACCTCGTCCGCGCCGACTGACTTCGCCGCGGAATCGCGTGACACGTAGACGGTGACCGGTGCGTTCATCGTGAGATCGCCGTGTCGAGAATCGCCGACAATCGGTCCTCGTCCACCCGGCCGAGCAGCCGATCGTTGACCTGCACGGCCGGACCAAGAGCGCAGTTGCCAAGGCAGAAGACCTGTTCCACGGTCACCGAATCGTCGTAACGGGTGTCCCCCATCGACAGGCCGTACGTGTCCTTCAGGTGATCCACCAGTCGGCCGGCGCCGACGGACTGGCACGCCTCGGCGCGGCAGACGCGGACGACGGTGCGGCCTGCGGGCTTGGAACGGAAGTCGTGGTAGAAGGTCACCACACCGTGGACGTCGGCGCGGGACAGGTTGAGCTCGTCGGCCAGGACCGGAATCGCTTCGGGCGGAACCCAACCCAGGGCCTCCTGAACTGCGTGCAGGATGGGCAGCAGGGCGCCGCGGTGTGCGCGATGGTCGGCTGCGATCCCTCGGACCACGGATTCGACGGTCGTGCTCGTTTCCCCCGTCGTGGTGGGACTCATGGCATTCCTCCTGGGGTCAACGGACGGGAGAATGGGGCGAAGCCGGCCCCGGGAAGGTGTCCTGGGGCCGGCTTCCACCATTTAGACGACGATCTTCTTCTTGTGGAACTCCTCGATCGTGTCCGCGTCGTAGCCGAGTTGGGTTAGGACCTCGTCGGTGTGCTCACCGAGCAGCGGTGCGCCCTTGATCTCGGGCTTGAACGACGAGAACTTGATCGGGCTGCCGACGGTCAGGAAGGTTCCGCGGCCCTTCTGATCGACCTCGACGATGCTGCCACTCTTGCGCAGAGACTGATCTGCGGCCAGATCCTTCATGGACATGACCGGTGCGCAGGGCACCTCCCAGACGCGCAGGATGTCGACTGCCTCCCACTTCGTCTTGTCGGCAAGCCACTTCTCGATCTCACCGAAGATGTCGAAGATCTTGTCTTGGCGAGCACGCGCGGTGCTGTACGCCGGATCCTCGACCCACTCGGGGTGGCCGATGGCCTCCGCCGTGCGCTTCCAGTTCTGCTCCTGGATGGTGAAGTAGATGTAGGCGTTGGGGTCGGTCTCCCAGCCCTTGCACTTGACCACCCAGCCCGGCTGGCCGCCGCCGCCGGCGTTGCCGCCGCGCGGAACGGCTTCGCCGAACTCGCCATTCGGGTACTGCGGGTACTCCTCGAGGTAGCCGATCGCGTCCAGACGCTGCTGGTCGCGGAGCTTGACGCGGCAGAGGTTGAGCACGGCGTCCTGCATAGACGCGGACACTCTCTGGCCCTTGCCGGTCTTGTCGCGCTGGATGATCGCGGTCAGGATCCCGATCAGCAGGTGCATGCCCGTGTTGCTGTCACCGAGGGCCGCCCCGCTGACGGTCGGCGGGCCGTCCCAGAATCCGGTCGTGGACGCTGCGCCGCCTGCGCACTGGGCCACGTTCTCGTAGACCTTGAGGTCGTTCCACGTCGAGTCGTCGTTGAAGCCCTTGACCGAGCCGAAGATCAGCCGCGGGTTCCACTCCTGGAGCGTCTCCCACGACAGCCCCATCCGGTCCATGGCACCGGGCGCGAAGTTCTCCACCAGCACGTCGGCCTCGCGAACCAACTTCTCCATCACCTCGACACCCTCGGGCGACTTCGTGTCGATCGCCAGCGAACGCTTGTTGCTGTTGAGCATGGTGAAGTAGAGGGCGTCCACGTCGGGGATGTCGCGCAACTGGTTTCGCGTGACGTCACCCCCCTTCGGGCGCTCGACCTTCAGGACGTCGGCTCCGAACCAGGCGAGCATCTGAGTGCACGCCGGGCCCGCCTGGACACCGGTGAAGTCGATCACCTTGATCCCGGAGAGCGGCAGTTCAGTCATGTGACGTTTCCTTTCCTCTGTTTGTGACTCTGTGCGTTTGTCGTTTGGAGTGGATGTTTCGGCCGTACTCACTGCTTGACGGTGATGCCCTTGGGGTTGAGGTGCGCGATGTTGCCGCTCTCGGTGCCGTCCGACGGGTCGATTACGCAGTCGATGAGTGCGGGCCTGCCCGATGCCAGGGCCTCACGAAGCGCGGCGGCGACCTCCTCGGGCGTGGTGGCCTGATATCCCTTGCCGCCGAAGGCCTTGATCATGTATTCGTGGCGGGCCCGCAACGCGGTCGGCGCCGGGTCACTGGAGGTGGAGGGGTCGTCACCGCGGTATACGCCGCCGTTGTTGAGGATGACGGTGACGATTGGCAGGTCATAGCGGCAGATCGCCTCCAGTTCCATTC
Source organism: Mycobacterium sp. AZCC_0083 (assembly GCF_014202335.1). Taxonomy (GTDB): domain Bacteria; phylum Actinomycetota; class Actinomycetes; order Mycobacteriales; family Mycobacteriaceae; genus Mycobacterium. The sequence goes on from NZ_JACHGP010000015.1 coordinate 31,700, forward strand.
CGCTGAACCCGAAGGCGCTGTCACCCTCGATCGCGACGACGGGTTCGCCGGTCTCGACGGCGGCGGCGATGGCGTAGCCCATGCCGATGCCCATCACGCCCCAGGTCCCGCTGTCCAACCGATGGCGCGGTACCTGCATGGGAATCGTGTTGCGCGCCAAGTCAAGCGCGTTCGCGCCCTCGTTGACCACATAGGCCTGGGGGTTGTCATGCAGGACGTCGCGGATCGCCTGCAGCGCGCCGAGGAACTTCATCGGGTGCGCGGTCAGCGCCGCCTGGAGGCGGACCTCCATCTTGGCGACGTTCTGCGCCGACTTGGCCGCGAGCTCCTCGCGCCATTCGGTCTGGACCGTGATCTGACCTGGCTTGGCCCGTTCGAGGAGGGATTCCATCACCGAACCGATGTCGCCGACGAGCGGGGCGGCGATGGGCTGGTTGCTGTCCATCTCGGCTGCGGCGATGTCCACCTGGATGAACTTGGCGTCGGGGTTCCACTGCGGTGCATCGCCATGGCCGAGGAGCCAGTTCAGGCGCGCACCGACGAGCATCACGACGTCGGCCTTCTTCAGCGCAAGGGATCGGGCGGTGGCCGCCGACTGCGGGTGGTCGTCGGGCAGCAGGCCCTTGGCCATGGACATCGGCACGTACGGTGCGCCGGTGGTCTCGACGAACTCGCGGATCTGCTCGTCGGACTGGGAGTAGGCGGCGCCCTTGCCGAGCACGATCAACGGTCGTTTGGCGTTGGCGAGCAGGTCGATTGCGGAGTCGACCGCTTCGATTTCGGGCAGCTGGCGCGGGGCGGGGTTGACGAGCCGCCACAGTGTCGACTTGGCCTCTTCGGCATCGATGACCTCGCCGAGCACGGCGGCCGGGATGTCGAGGTAGACCCCTCCTGGGCGGCCGGATACCGCGGTGCGGATCGCCCGCGCGATACCGCGGCCGATGTCCTCGGCCCGCGATACTCGATAAGCGGCCTTGGCGAACATCTTGGCCGCAGGCAGCTGGTCCATCTCCTCGTAGTCGCCCCGCTGAAGGTCGACGAGATGCCGTTCGCTGGATCCGGAGATCTGGACCATCGGGAAGCAGTTCGTGGTGGCATTGGCCAGCGCGACAAGCCCGTTGAGGAAGCCAGGAGCGGACACGGTCAGGCAGATGCCCGGCTTCTGTGTGAGGAACCCGGCAGCGGCGGCCGCGTGGCCGGCATCGCTCTCGTGCCGGAAGCCGATGTAGCGGATGCCCGAAGCCTGCGCGAGCCGGGCGAGATCCGTGATCGGGATGCCGACCACCCCGTAGATGGTCTCTACGCCGTTGAGCTTCAGCGCATCGACGACCAGGTGGATCCCATCGGTGAGAGCAGCTGGCTCGTCGGTACTCCCGGCCTCCGTGTCTCGCATGGGAGCGACGGTCATGATGTGGACCCTTCCTGGACGATGATGATTTGCCTTACGTATGACGACTTTTCACGTTGCGGACAGGCGCGTCCAAGACCTGTCGTCAACCGGCCGATAAACGCCAGTTATCACGTGGTGCGCCGTCATCCCGCGTCGTTGGATGGACATTTAGGGCCTGCTCAGGTCAGCGGCGAAGTCTCGCCGCTCCAGGTCGAAGGCCTCGTCGAGCCGCGCGCCTGCGGCGACGTTCAGGAACGCTCTTGCCGCAACCGAGCCGGAGCCGGCGTGGATCGCCATGGAGATCTGCGCCGTCGTCTCGGGCTCGACGAGGCGGACCGCTCTCGCCGCCCCGGTCAGCGGGATCGAGCGCAACCAGGTGTGGGGCACCACGCTCGCCCATGCACCGGTGGCGACGTGGGCGTAGAGCGACGCGACCGAATCCGTCTCGATCTGAGGTAGCGCGGCTGCGCCGTTCTCCGCGAACGCCTTGTCGATGAACTGGCGAAATCTCATGTGCGGCATCAGCAATGCGAGTGGTAGCTGGGCCGCTTCGTTCCACGTGATGGTGCGCGCACCGGGAAGGATCTGGTCACCGGAGACGAGCAGCACGTACCGCTCGCGGTACAGCGGCACGACCTCCAGTCCCGACTGGTCGTCGGGGCCGAAGTGGGCGATGGCGGCGTCCAGCTCGAAGTCGCGCAGTTGGCGGAGCAACTCCGTTGACGACAGCCGTGAGCAGATGGTCACCTTCGCCAAGGGGTGCAGCGCGCAGAACGCGGCGACGGGTAGCGCCGTCGTCGTCGATACCGTCGGCCCCGTACCGAGACGCAACGTCCCGGAGATGCCTGCCCGCATGGCAGCCGCCTCGGCCTTGAGACCGTCGTGCTCGGCGAGCAGCCGCTTGGCCCATACGACGAGGCGTTCGCCCTCCAGCGTCAGACCTTCGAAGTTCTGCCCGCGATAGATCAGCGTGACGTTCAGTTCGCGCTCCAGCTTGGCGATCGCCGTCGACAGCGCGGGCTGCGAGACGTAACACGCCTCCGCGGCGCGGGCGAAGTGTCGTTCCCTTGCGACGGCCACGAAGTACTCCAGCTGACGTAGCAGCATGAGCACTCCTCCTTACCGTCACATCGCGTCAAACCTGTGTGTATGCAGTATGCGTTATCCTGTACGCTAGCGCAATCTTCGCAGGACAATCAACTGGATGAAGGAGCAGCGACGTGGCTGACAGCACCGGCACCATGAGCGAGGCGTGGCTGGCCCACGCGGTCGTGACCGAATCGGCCGAGGCCATCGTCGTGAGCGATCCGGACGGGATCATTCGTCTGTGGAACGGCGGGGCGACGCGCATGTTCGGGTATTCCGCCGATGAAGCGGTGGGGCGCGACCTCGACTTGATCATCCCGGAGAAGCTGCGGGCGCGGCATTCCAAGGGGTACGAGCAGACGATGGCAACCGGGTACACCCGCTACGGGGACTCGTTGTTGGCCGTGCCCGCATTGCACCGTGACGGGCATCGGCTGTCGATCGAGTTCAGCGTGGCCCTGCTGCGGGGTGAGGCCGGCGACATCGTCGGGATCTCGGCGATCATGCGCGAGGTGACCGAGCGCCGCAACGCCGAGCGCGAGTTGCGTACCAAGATCGCCGAGCTCGAAGCCCGCGTCGGGTCGGCGTGACCGACCCGATCGCCTGGCAACGTCATTCGATGCGCAGTACGCGCACCGAGTCGGTGTAGCCGGCCACGCCGCTCCGGCTTCCGGACACCACGACGACCACGTCGCCGGGATGGCAGGTCCCCATGGCCACCAGCGCCTCGCTGACCTCGGTCGCCATGGTCTCGGCCTTGGCGGCGGGTGCCACCACGGCGGACTCGATGCCCCAGGAGTAGGCCAACCGCGCGCGCACGGACTCGTCGTGCACGAAGGCCAACAGCGGCAACGGGGATCGCTGCTGAGCCAGGCGCAGCGCGGTGTTGCCCGTCCGCGTGAAGCAGCACAGCGCCGCGGCGCCGAGTCGCCTGCCGACTTCGCACGCCGCGGCCGCGATCGCGTCACCGAAGACGGCATCCTGGCCGTCTTCGCAGGTAGTCCAGTCCGACGTGTCGCCGAGGCTCGCCCCGCCCTCGGCGGCCTCGACGATGCGCGCCATCGTGGCCACGGTGTGCGCCGGATACTCCCCGACGCTGGTCTCGGCGGACAGCATCACGGCGTCCGCGCCGTCGAAGACCGCGTTGGCCACGTCGGAGACCTCGGCCCTGGTGGGACGCAGATCGGTGATCATCGAGTCGAGCATCTGGGTCGCCACGATGACGGGCTTCGCCGCTTGACGGCACAAGCGGATGGCGCGCTTCTGCACCAGTGGTATCTGCTCGAGCGGCATCTCCACACCGAGGTCACCGCGCGCGACCATCAGACCGTCGAAGGCCTCGACGATTGCAGGCAGGTCCGAAACCGCTTCGGGCTTCTCCAGTTTCGCGATGACGGGCACCCGCCGCCCGACCTCGTCCATGATCGCGTGTGCGAGCTTCACTTCCTCGGGGGCCCGAACGAAGGACATGGCGACCATGTCCACACCCAGCTCGAGTGCGAACTTGAGATCCTCGATGTCCTTCTCGGACAGGGGCGGAACGCTCACGTCGATCCCTGGCAGGGATATGCCCTTGTGGTCGCTGACCGGGCCGCCGTGCACGACCTCGCACCTGATGTCGTCGCCGTTGACGTCGAGCACCCGCAGGTCGACCTTGCCGTCGTCGATCAGTAGCCGATCGCCGGTCCGGACGTCCTTCGACAGCCCGCCGTAGGTCGTGGAGACCCGGTCGTGGTCACCTGGACAATCCGCGGTGGTGATCACGATCTGCTCACCGTCCGCCCAGACCACCGGTCCGGCGGCGAAGCCGCCCAGCCTGATCTTCGGGCCCTGGAGGTCCGCGAGCACGCCGACCGCGCGACCGCTCTCCGCGGCGATCTGGCGGACCATGCCGTACACCGCCGAATGGTCGGCGCGGGTGCCGTGGCTGAAGTTGAAGCGCGCCACGTCCATTCCGGCGTCGATGAGTTCGGCGAGGCGTGGCGCGGTGCTGGTGGCGGGTCCGAGCGTGCAGACGATCTTGGCGCGACGGTTCACTGTGTTCTCCTTAGGTCGTCAGAGCCGGTTGGGTTTCCGCTTCGCGGATGCGAGCGAAATGCGACGCTCCTGGCTCGCACGTGCGCGCGAGGAGGTCGGTGGCGGCGTGGATGGTGCGAAGCGTTGGAGCGGCTGCGCCGGTGAGATCTGCCATCTCCACGACCGCAGCCACGATGGCGTCGAGTTCCAGCTGCTTGCCCGCCTCGAGGTCTTGCAGCATGGAGGTCTTGTGGTGGCCGACGTTCTCGGCTCCGCGCAGCCGCTTCTCGATGGAGATGTCCGGGGTACAGCCGACCTTGGCGGCGATGTCGAGCGTCTCCTCCATCAGCTGAATCACCAGTTGCCGGGTGAGCGGATGCTGACAAATCTCGACCATCGTCGCTCTGGTGAGTGCGCTGAGCGGGTTGAACGCGACGTTGCCCATGAGCTTGATCCAGATGTCACTGCGTAGATCGGCCTCGACCGGCGCCTTCAATCCCCCGGCGATCATGGCTTCGCTCAACGCCTTACAGCGATCGGAGATCTCCCCCGACGGCTCGCCGATGGAGAAGCGGGTGCCCTCCAGGTGTCGAATCACACCTGGGGCTTCGATGGTCGTGGCCGGATACACCACACAACCGATCGCCCGCTCCGGTGCCAACACGGCGCTGGTGGCGCCGCCGGGATCGACGGCTTCGATCCGACGCCCACGGTACGGCCCTGGCAGTTCGTGGAAGTACCACCACGGAATTCCGTTCTGCGCGGCCAACACTGCGGTGTTCGGGCCGAGTAGCGGTTCCACGAGGGGGCCGCACGACGGATAGCTGTGCGCCTTCAGGCCGAGAAAGACGTAGTCGACGGGTCCGATCTCGGTTGGGTCATCCGTGGCATTCGGATACGCCACGAAGTCACCGCGGTCACTGAGGACCCGCACACCGTTCTCTCGCATCGCGTGCAGGTGTGCGTTCCTGGCGATGAGGTGCACGTCGGCACCACCGCGCTGCAACGCGGCGCCCCAGTAGGCGCCAATCGCCCCGGCTCCAACAACTGCAATCTTCACGGCAACCTCCCTTTGATCGCATACTGTATGCAACTATTCCGTCTGCTGTCTAGGTCCAGCGGACGATTGCGCGCGCCTACTGCTCCCCGAGCGTCGATCCTGCGGACAGGGCACGGGAGTGCGGGTGGCGCCCGCCTTGGCCGCAGAATGGTCCGCCGCCAACGTAATTCGCGGCGCTACCGCAGCGCCCGACCGACGGTAACGCAAGCCTCCCCTCTTCCGCCTCCCCCAAATGGGGGTTGCATACAATATGCGATCTACCTATCCTGAACCACGTCCCGGCACGGCGTGGCCGCCGGAGGCACCGACCAAAGCCGCCGAAACGTGCGGGTCGGCAACAGCCAGGAAGAGGAATATGACGCTCATCGGAGTGCCGCGGGAATCCGCGGAGGGTGAACGCCGCGTCGCGCTGGTCCCCAAGATCGTCGAGCGGCTGCGAGCCCTCGGTCTTGAGGTCGTCGTCGAGAGCGGGGCCGGAGACGGAACGATGATCAGCGACGAGGACTACGAGAAGGCGGGCGCCACCATCGGTGATCCCTGGCCCGCCGACGTCGTCGTCAAGGTCAACCCGCCGACCGCCGACGAAACCAGCCTGCTGAAGCCAGGTTCGGTCCTCATCGGCTTCCTCGCGCCGCGTGCGCAGCCGGAAATCGTGGAGCGGCTGCGCCTAGCCAACGTCACCGCGTTTGCGGTGGAGGCAATTCCGCGGATTTCGCGGGCGCAGGTGATGGATGCGCTGTCCTCGCAGGCGAACGTGGCGGGCTACAAGTCGGTGTTGTTGGCCGCCTCGGAGTCGACCCGGTTCTTCCCGATGATGACCACCGCGGCGGGCACGGTGAAACCCGCCACCCTGTTGGTGTTGGGTGTCGGTGTCGCCGGCTTGCAAGCCCTGGCCACGGCGAAACGACTCGGTGCCAAACCCACCGGCTACGACGTGCGTCCGGAGGTAGCCGATCAGGTCCGTTCGGTCGGTGCGCAGTGGCTCGACCTGGGTATCAATGCGGCAGGCGAGGGCGGCTACGCCCGGGAGTTGACCGAATCCGAACGCGCCCAACAACAAGAGGCGTTGGAACAGGCGATTACGAAGTTCGACGTAGTCATCACGACCGCGCTGGTCCCCGGCCGTCCCGCACCGCGTTTGGTGACTGCTGCCGCAGTCGAAGGCATGAAGCCGGGCAGTGTGGTGATCGACCTGGCCGGTGAGACCGGCGGGAACTGCGAGCTCACCGAACCCGGCCAGACGGTCGTCAAACATGGGGTGACGATCGCGTCGCCGCTCAACCTGCCTGCCACGATGCCCGAGCATGCCAGTGAGTTGTACGCCAAGAACATCACCGCACTGTTGGAGTTGTTGATCACCGACGGCGCCCTGGCCCCCGACTTCGACGACGAAGTCGTCGCGGCCTCCTGTGTCACCCGTGAGGGAGTGAACTGACCGATGTATGACGAATTGTTGGCCAATATCGCGATCCTGGTCCTTGCCGGGTTCGTCGGATTCGCCGTGATCTCCAAAGTCCCCAACACCTTGCACACCCCGTTGATGTCGGGCACCAACGCCATCCACGGCATCGTCGTCCTTGGCGCGTTGATCGTGCTTGGCAACCTGCCCGCCGACGCCTCCTGGGGCGTGCGGATCATCGCGTTCATCGCCCTGATCTTCGGCACCCTGAACGTGATCGGCGGGTTCCTGGTCACCGACCGGATGCTGAGCATGTTCAAGAGCAAGAAGCCCGAACCTGTGCGCGCGGAAGCCGAGGCCGGGAAGTGACCTATCTCGTCAACGGCCTCTACATCCTGGCGTTCGGCCTGTTCATCCTCGGACTGTCCGGCCTGACCGGACCCAAGACCGCGGTGCGCGGCAACTGGATCGCCGCCACCGGCATGGGCATCGCCGTGATCGCCACGTTGATCTCGGTGCGCGATACCGCGTCGATCAACTGGATCCTGATCGCCGCCGGCCTGGCCATCGGGGTGGCGCTGGGGGTGCCGCCGGCCAAGAAGACCAAGATGACCGCGATGCCGCAACTGGTCGCCCTGTTCAACGGCGTCGGTGGTGGCACCGTCGCCCTGATCGCGTGGGCGGAGTTCATCGAAACCGACGGCTTCGCCCACATCACCGAAACCCCCTCAGTGGCCCTGGTGGTCGGATCGCTGTTCGCCGCGATCATCGGCTCCGTCTCGTTCTGGGGCTCGCTGGTGGCGTTCCTCAAGCTTCAGGAATCGATCCCCAAGAACATCGAGAAGGCACTGGTCAAGTCCGCCAAGATCTTCCAGGCCTCCAACGTGGTGTTGCTGATCGCCGCGATCGCCGTCTCGGTGTACCTGGGCCTGCACGCCGGCACCGGTACCCCGATCTGGCTGATCGTGGTCGTGTTGGTCCTCGCCGGGGTCATGGGATTGTTCGTGGTGTTCCCCATCGGCGGCGCCGACATGCCCGTGGTCATCTCCCTGCTCAACGCGATGACCGGATTGTCCGCTGCCGCGGCCGGTCTCGCGCTCAACAACACCGCGATGATCGTGGCCGGCATGATCGTCGGCGCCTCCGGCAGCATCTTGACCAACCTGATGGCCGTGGCGATGAACCGCTCCATCCCCGCGATCGTGTTCGGTTCCTTCGGCGCGGGATCTGCCGGCGCCGCAGCAACCGTCACCGATCAGGGCACCGTGAAGGCGACCTCCGCTGCGGACGCCGCGATCCAGATGGCGTATGCCAACCAGGTCATCGTGGTGCCCGGCTACGGTTTGGCCGTCGCGCAGGCCCAGCACACCGTCAAGGAAATGGCCGACCTCCTCGAAGCCAAGGGGGTCGAGGTGAAGTACGCGATTCACCCCGTCGCCGGCCGGATGCCCGGGCACATGAACGTGCTGCTTGCCGAGGCGGACGTCGACTACGACGCGATGAAGGAAATGGACGACATCAACGGCGAATTCGGCCGTACCGACGTCACCATCGTCATCGGCGCCAACGACGTCACCAACCCCGCCGCCCGCAACGACCCCTCGTCCCCGATCCATGGGATGCCGATCCTCGACGTCGACAAGTCCCGTTCGGTCATCGTGCTCAAACGCTCGATGTCCTCCGGATACGCCGGCATCGAGAACCCGCTGTTCTTCCTCGGCCAGACCTCCATGCTCTTCGGCGACGCCAAGAAGTCCGTCAGTGGAGTCATCGAAGAACTCAAGGCACTGTGACCGCGCAACGCTAGGGGCTCGCGCGCCCCACGTCGGCGGCAGCTTCGAGAAGCGCTTGGGCCACCAGGGAATTCGGCTCACGGTCCAACACGATGAGGCCGACGGCAGGGCCTGGCCCCTGCTCGACCATCGGCCGCATCGCCAGGCCGTCGGGCATGCCGAATGCGTCGAGCCAGGTGTGTGCGACCACACTCGCCATGCGCAGCGTCTTCATGTGCGTGTACAGCGCACCGACCGTGTCGGTCTCGACGACCGGGTTGAACTGGACGCCATCGGCAGCCATGTTCGCGTCGAGGATGCGGCGGTTTCGCATCGCGGTGGTCAACGCACACAACGGAAGCTGTGCCGCCTCCCCCCACCGCACTTCGGACTGTTGCATCAGCGGGTGCTCCGATGGCGCCACCAGGACGTAGCGCTCCCGGTAGAGCTCGACCCGCTTGGTGCCGGGAGGTGTCTCGTTGTCCAGATACGTCAGACCGGCATCGAGCTCGAATTCGCCAAGCCGCCGGGTTATCTCGCGAGACGACAACGCCTCGACGCGGACTCGTGCGCCCGGGTACCGTTCGAGGAACCGGCTGGTGACCAATGGGCTCGTCGGAACCGAGGTCGGCACCGCCCCGATGCGGGCCGTCACGGTCAGCCCACCGCGCATCCGCTCGACGTCAGCCAGGAGCTCGTTGCGTTCGGCGAGGATCCGGTGGGCCCAGGTGACGACGCGCTGCCCCTCGGCGGTGAACCCCTCGAATCGTTGACCCCGCAACACGATCACGACGTCGAGTTCGTGTTCGAGCTTGCGAATTGCCACCGAGAGCGTGGGTTGACTGACGTGGCATGCCAAGGCGGCTCGGCCGAAATGGCGCTCGCGGGCCAGCGCCACCAGGTACTCCAGCTGCTGGATCACCACCTCGCCGTGCATTCACCCACTCCATCGCCAACCCCGATAGTGAAAGACTATCGCAGCATGTCAGATCGCAAAGACCAATCCATTGTCCAGAGCTGGCAGCGGTTGTAGCGTCGGTTACATCGACACGACGAGCCGCCAAAACGATTGGTGACGAACCTCTTTCACACGCAAGAGGGCGAATGTCGGTTATCCGCGCCTTTCCATGACCGCATGGCCGAACCCGTCGGGCGCAAACGAGAAAAAGGAATCGAGAATCATGGCAAAAGTGGTTTGCGTACTCTACGACGATCCGATCGACGGTTACCCCACCAGCTACGCGCGCGACGGTCTCCCCCACCTCGACGGTTACCCCGACGGGCAATCCCTGCCGACGCCGTCGGCGATCGACTTCACGCCTGGCGCACTGCTCGGCAGTGTCTCGGGAGAGCTCGGCCTCCGGGCGTACCTCGAGGGCCTCGGCCACGAGTTGGTCGTGACGTCGGACAAGGACGGTGACAACTCCGTACTCGATCAGCACCTCGAAGATGCCGAGGTCGTCATCTCGCAGCCGTTCTGGCCCGCCTACCTCACCGCGGAGCGGATCGCGCGTGCCCCCAAGCTCAAGCTCGCCCTGACAGCCGGAATCGGTTCGGACCACGTCGATTTGGACGCCGCGATCGAGCGGGGCATCACCGTGGCGGAGGTGACGTTCTGCAACAGCATCAGCGTCGCCGAGCACGTCGTGATGATGATTCTCTCGCAGGTCCGCAACTACCTGCCGTCCTATCAGCAGGTACTCAACGGTGGCTGGAACATCGCCGACTGCGTGCAGCGGTCCTACGACGTCGAGGGCATGCACGTTGGCACCATCGCCTCGGGCCGGATCGGCCTTGCCGTGCTGCGCCGCCTGGCACCGTTCGACGTGCACCTGCACTACTACGACAAGCACCGGTTGCCCGCCGAGGTCGAGGCCGAGCTCAACCTGACCTATCACCCGTCGGTGCAGGACATGGTGCCGGAGCTCGACGTGGTGACCATCAACGCGCCGCTGCACCCGGAGACGCGTGGACTGTTCAACGACGAACTGATCGGGACCATGAAGCGGGGTGCCTACCTCATCAACACCGCGCGCGCACTCATCTGCGATCGCGATGCGATCGTCCGCGCCCTGGAGAGCGGTCAGCTGGCGGGCTACGCGGGTGACGTGTGGTTCCCGCAGCCGGCGCCGGCCGATCACCCGTGGCGCACCATGCCGCATCACGGCATGACGCCGCACATCTCGGGGTCATCGCTCTCGGCGCAAACCCGTTACGCGGCAGGCACTCGGGAGATCCTGGAGAGCTACTTCTCCGGCACCCCGATCCGCGACGAGTACCTGATCGTCGACGGTGGCGCGCTCGCCGGCGTCGGCGCACGGTCGTACACCGCCACCGTCTGATCTGTAGGCGGCCCTTGATCGAAGGGCACGAAAGCCGTCCCGGTGCGAGCCGGGGCGGCTTTCGTCATGGTCGGCCCGGCTGCGCCCTTGTCGACGAATGTGGCTTGAACGCGACCCTCGCCACGTCCCGTGACGGCAGTACCGTGGGTGTATGAAGTATCTCGATGTCGACGGAGTAGGACGGGTCAGCCGGATCGGTCTGGGCACATGGCAGTTCGGCTCACGCGAGTGGGGTTACGGAGACGACTACGCCTCGGGCGCCGCGCGCGACATCGTGCAGCGCGCCCTTGACCTTGGCGTCACGCTGTTCGATACGGCCGAGGTGTACGGAACGGGCAAGAGTGAGCGCATCCTCGGCGACGCTCTTGGCGACAAGCGCGCCGACGTCGCGGTGGCGAGCAAGATCTTCCCGATCGCACCGTTCCCTGCGGTGGTCAAGCAGCGTGCCCTCGCCAGTGCTCGCCGGTTGCAGCTCGACCGCATCCCCCTCTACCAGGTCCACCAGCCGAACCCCGTCGTCCCCGATTCGGTGATCATGCCGGGGATGCGCAGCCTGCTCGACGAAGGGCGCATCGGGGCGGCCGGGGTATCGAACTATTCGCTCGCCCGCTGGAAGAAGGCCGATGCCGCCCTCGGGCGGCCGGTGATCAGCAACCAGGTGCAGTTTTCCCTCGCCCACCCACAGCCGCTCGATGACCTCGTCCCGTTCGCCGAGCGGGAGAACCGGATCGTGATCGCCTACAGCCCACTGGCGCAGGGGCTGCTGGGCGGCAAGTACGGCCTCGACAACCGGCCCGGTGGCGTCCGCGCGGTGAACCGGTTGTTCGGCACCGAGAACCTGCGCCGGGTCGAGCCGCTGTTGCAGACGCTGCGCGACGTCGCAACGGAGGTCGACGCCAAGCCGGCACAGGTGGCGCTGGCCTGGCTGATCAGCCTGCCCGGCGTCGTCGCGATTCCTGGCGCGTCGAGTGTGGACCAGCTCGAATTCAACGTCGCTGCCGCCGACATCGAGCTGAGCACGGATTCCCGCGACGCACTGACCGAGGCTGCCCGCGCGTTCCGGCCGGTGTCGATGGGCCGCTTCGTCGCCGACACGATCCGCGAGAAGCTCAACCGCTAAACGCTGGCCGAAGCGAGGCCGCGGAATCGTCAGGTGCTTATCGTGAGCACATGACCCCAAACCGCAGTTCCGCTAAGGCCGAGCAGCGCGACGGAGTCGACCTGACCAACCTCGACCAGCCGCTCGCGCCCGACGCCGGCGCTACGAAGCGTGATCTTGTCGACTACCTGGACGCGGTGGCCGACCGGATCTTGCCCGGGCTCGTCGGCCGCCCCCTCACCGTGCTGCGGGTGTTGCGCGGACGGGCACCGTTCATGCAGAAGAACGTGCCCAAGTACACGCCGGATTGGGTACGTACGGTGCCGATCTGGGCCGAGGCGTCCAAACGCGAGGTGCACTACGCGCTGTGCGACGACCGGCGCACTCTGCTGTGGCTCGCCAACCAACGCGCCATCGAATACCACCCGACGCTGGGCCTCGCCGAGAACATCTACCGCCCTACGCATCTGGTGCTGGATCTCGACCCGCCCACCGACGACGACTTCGCCGCCGTGGTCGCCGTCGCGCACCTGGTCCGTCGTGCGCTTGCCGACTGCGGCCTTGCGGGTGCGGTCAAGACCAGCGGCGCCAAGGGCGTGCACGTGTTCGTGCCGATCGACGCTCACGCCCCGGTCGAGGACGTCGCAGGTGCCACCCGCGCACTCGCCGCCCGCGCCGAAGCGCTCGACCCGGACATCGCGACGACGGCGTTCATCGTGGAGGACCGCGGTGGCAAGGTGTTCGTCGATTCCACCAGGGCAGGTGGCGCGACGATCGCCGCTGCCTACAGCCCGCGGCTGCGCAAGGGGACGCCGGTGTCGTTCCCGCTGGACTGGTCGGACCTGGACCGGATCACGCCCGCCGACTTCACGGTGCACACGGCGATCGACGCACTCGCCGGCCGCGACCCGTGGGCCGAGTCGATGCCCGCCCCGCAGCGCCTGCCCACCGAGCTGATCGAACAGGGCCGCACCATTCCGGTCGCCCGCGTGGCGGCCATGCACGAGGGCAAGCGCCGCGCCCGTGCCCGCCGGTCCGACGATGGCTGATCAGGGTTCGAAGGGGCGCCCCTCGAGGGCGGCGAAGACACGCAGCGGATCGAGGTAGTCGCGCCACTCGGCGATCTTGCGATCCTCGATGACGACCACCGAGATGTACCGGTTGGAGTACGGCTGCCCGGTCGCCACGATCCTTCCCTCCGAGGAGTATTCGAGCACCACGGTCGACGTCGACGGCGACCGGTGCACACGAAGGTCGTAGCAGCGGTCGAGGAAGAACGTCGAGCCGTAACCCCGGTAGAGCTCGACGAGGTTGTCGCGGCCCACGACGTGGCGCGGGTAGTCCGGCACCGTGATGATGAAGTCGAAGATCACGTCCTCGGCAAGCAGATCGAAGAAGTGCTCACCGTCGACGAGCCCCTCGAGGCCGTCCTCGATGATCCAGTGCGCGGAAGTCGCCCATGTTCTCGACCACTCGAAACCTCCTGGAGATTGGTGACGTCGAACGTCGTCAGCGGGTCGAACGTAGTGGGTGGCAGTGACAGGTCCCGAGCATCAACTCGTGAATACCGCTTCGAAGGGGCCTGCCGAGAGTTAGCCTCGATTGATCAACGAGTTTTTGCTGAGCGAGCTAACCGTGAATATCAGGCAACTGGTGGCCAGGATTGCTTCGCTGAGAGGGGCAGTAAATCATGAAGTTCAGCCAACTACTGTGCGCAGCGGCGACCGTTGCTCTGAGCATGGCATTCACCAGCGCAATACCGGCATACGCAGGCCCACTAGACCAGGCGTGCGTGCGGCCCGACGGGACCCCATGTCCGCCCATGCCAGCTGGCTGCGTGCAGGAGAACGGCATGCCGTGTTCGGGTGCCCTGCCCGACATCAACGCCGCGTGCATGCAGAATCCCGTGGTCTGCCGGTGGCTGATCGGGTGACTCACGTCTTCCTGGCGAGTCGCTCCGCTGCCTGACCGAGCCGTTGCCTGCGAGACATCCGGGCGGCGGCGCTGCGGGCCGCGGCGATGATGGCACTCATCGGCTTCGCGCCGGCCTTCGCCGACGGCCTCGACTCGTGCTCGACGACCGGCGGCCCGTCGCCCTCCCACCACACCGGCTCCATCAACCGCTTGATCATCGGAAGCGCAGGCTCGACCGACCTGCGACCCCACTCCAGCGCGCGGTCGATCGCGCCCTCGGATGCGGCCAGGGTCACCGGCGAAAGGGTCGGACTGAACTGCACGATCCGATCCGCAAACGGCGCATTGCGCACCATCTGGATCTGGACCGCCTGGGTGACCGGTTGCAGCCACAGATGCTTGGGATCCCACTGCGGATGGAAGCAGTCCCACGCGAAGTAGCAGGCATTGCGTGTGCCGAGCCGACCGTCCTGCACCCGTCTCCACGCCAATTCCACCGGCACGTTGCTCGCGGCGCCACCGTCGTCCAGCGCCGCGACGTCCTTGACCTGCATCAAATCGTCGAGCAGGGGATCCATCGTGCGGTCGTTGGTCTCATGGTGCAGCACCCCGGGGATTGAGCACGAAAACGCTACTGCGTCAACGACGTTCATCGCTTCAGTCAAATCGTCGCCACCGACGATGATCGGCTTGACCACGCGGCTGTCGATGAAGGCGGCCACCTGCCACAGCCGGGCGGCCACCACCGGACCGATCCCGATCCTCAGGAATGGCAGAGTGCGCGGCTGCAGAGCAGACGTCGCGACGCCTCGGAAACGCCTCGGCAACTGGTCGAATGACTGCTTGCGCACGCCTGCCACGACGGTCTCGCACGGGATCGCCAGATCCTGCATGCGCATCCGCTCACCGTCCTCGCAGCGGAACAACTCGTCGGCGAACGTGCCGAACTTCAGCGAGAACAGGCCAGGCAGACCATGCCTGCGGCGCAGCGTTTCGCGACCGAGGATGCCAACGTAGGTGACGGTCTTCGCCCAGGCGATGTGATGTACTCCTCGGTCGGAATCGGGAGGGTCCGCGCAATGATTGCCGCCACGATCGCCCCGAACGACGATCCGATTAGGTACGACGGGATCGCGCCGTGCTCGACCATCTCGTCCATCGCGCCGATGTAGACGTAGCCCGCGCCCCCGCCGCCACCGAGCACCCAGACCAGCGCCTTGTAGCCGAGCTCCGCGTCCAATTCCGCCAGTAAGAACTCGTCGGCATGCCGTTCCGCCAGACGTGTTCGCTGCTCGGAGACCAGGTCGGCGATCTGAACCAGCGCCTGCTTGGCCGCGATCAGTCTCCGCTCGAGAACCTGCTCCTTGCGCAGAGCGTCATGCAGCGCGTCGATCACCTGCTCCCGAAAACCGGTCAGCTCCGCACCGACCGAAACGTCACCACGACCGCGCACGCCGCCCGGCCCAGCGGCCCCGGCTCGAACACGTCGAGCCGGGCAGGCTGACGTCTTCTGCCGACTCCGTGACGACAACGCCGACGTCGTCGACCGGCACCAGCTCTGCAGACGTGTCGCGGGGGCTCCCCATGTCGTACAGCCTCACGCACGGGGTCCAGGCCATTGGCGGTATTGGTGATGCCGGTCGCGCCACTACGATGCAAATCATTTGGAAGCGCGATAGAGAGCCGGTCCGTGGCAGAGCCAACCATCCAGTTCCGCCGTCTCGCCGAGCAGGTCGCCGACCAACTCCGGCGGCGCATTCTGCTCGGCGAACTGGCCGATGGCAGCATCCTGCCAAAGGAGGACGAGCTTCTCCTCGAGTTCCCCGTCAGCAAGCCATCGTTGCGCGAAGCCATGCGGATCCTCGAGGCCGAGGGGCTACTGCGCGTGCGTCGCGGAAAGCTCGGTGGCGCGGTGGTGCGTCGGCCGAATGCCGCGAACGTGGCCTACACGATCGGCCTGGTGCTGGGGTCGCAGGAGGTCGGCCTGTCCGACGTCGGCAGCGCATTGCGTCAGGTCGAGCCGGCGTGCGCGGCGCTGTGCGCCGAGCGGGCCGACCGCAAGAGTGCCGTCGTGCCGGAGTTGCGCCAACTGCACGCCGAGTCGGTCGATTCGGTCGACGACCTTCAGCGCGCCACGTCGGCGAGCCGGCGCTACCACGAGGCGCTCGTCTCCCTCTGCGGCAACCAGACCATGATCATGCTGGCGGGTGCCCTCGAAATGCTCTGGTCGGCGCACGAACAAGCCTGGTCGGCGCGGGTCAGGGATCACAGCATCGTCCCCGTCGCCGAGCGCCTGACGGTCCTCGAGGACCATCGTCAGGTCATCGACGCGATCGACGACGGCGACGCGCGGCGCGCTCGCGATCTCGCCGCGGCACACCTGATCGACGCGCAGCACTACCCGGGATCCTCCGGGATCGTCGATCCGTCGATGGTGCGCAACTGGGCACACGACCCGTCAAGCCCGAGCTGACCGGGCTCTCTACTTAGACCATTGACGCACGGCGTCATTTTCATATGATTTGGTAATGGACGTCGATGCAGCCGCCTTCACGAGTGCCGAGGCTGCTCGATACCGGGCCGCTGGCTGGTGGTCGGACACCACGCTGTCCGACTGCGTTCGGCGCAATGCCACCTCATCGCCCAACAAGCCGGCCTACGTCGACTTCGCCATCGACTCCCCCGATCGCATGCTGACCTGGTCCGAGTTCGACCGCGCTGCCGCCAACCTGACCACGCAGCTGCAGGGGTTGGGGGTGACGCCCGGCCAGTGTGTCGCCGTGTGGCACCGCGACAGCTCGGAGATTCACGTTCTCCTGGTCGCGATCGAACGCTGCGGCGCCGTCGCGGTGGGGCTCGGAGCGCGCGCGGGCGTGCGCGAGGTGACCCAGATCCTGCGCACGACGCAACCGTCGTTGGTGGTCAGCGACGTAGCGCGACGCCAGCAGGCAGCCCAGGCAGCCGCCGACTCGGACCCACCCCTGCGCGCCGTCGTGCTCGGGGACCGTTCCGACGAACTGTTCATCGACACCCTTCCGCGCCCGGACGCGGCGGCAGACCTGTCCCCCGTCGGGCCCGACGACCCCTTTCTGATCAACTCGACGTCGGGCACCACCGGCATGCCCAAATGCGTTGTCCACACTCAGAATCGCTGGTACTACTTCCACCAGAAGGCAGTCGCCAACGGCGAACTCACCGCCGACGACGTCTTCCTTCCGGTCATTCCGACACCCTTCGGCTTCGGCATCTGGACTTCACACACCACGCCCATCTACCTGGGTGCTACGACGGTCAGGACCGAACGCTTCGATCCCGTTGCGACGTGCGCTGCGATAGCGCAGCACCGGGTGACGGTATTGTGTTGCGTCAGTACGCAGTTGGCGATGATCCTGGCGAGCCCCGCATCCAGGGAGTTCGACCTCGCCAGCTTGCGCGTCGTCTTCACCGGCGGTGAACCGCTGCCGTACACGCAGGCGGCGCAGTTCGAAGAGTTGACCGGGGTGAAGATCCTGCAGTTCTACGGGTCCAACGAGACCGGCATGTTGAGTGCGACCACCGTCGCCGACACGTTGCACCGCCGGCTTCGGACCGCGGGGCGCATCGTGCCGGAGATGGCCGTGCGACTGTTCGACGGCGACCGGGACGTCACGGAATCCGGTCGTGGACGACCTGTTTGCCGTGGTCCGGCGACCAGCCTTGGCTATCTCGGCGGCACCGACCACGACAAGTTGTTCACCAAGGACGGCTGGATGCGGATGGGCGACGTCTGCGAGCTGGACGCCGATGGTTATCTGACCCTCACGGGTCGAACGTCGGACTTCATCCTGCGCGGTGGGAAGAACATCAGTGCCGTCGCCGTGGAAGAGGCCGTGGCGACGCATCCCGCCGTGGCGGTGGCGGCGGTGGTTGCGATGCCCGACCCCTTGTTCGGCGAGCGGGTGTGTGCGTTCGTCGAGTTGAAGCAGGGCACCACCATCGACTTGGACACGCTCGTCGAGCACCTGCTGCAGCAAGGCGTCTCCAAGGAACTGCTGCCAGAACGACTCGAAGTGCTCGACGAACTTCCCCGCTCGTCCGGCGGCAAGGTCGCCAAGGGCCAACTACGCGAAGACATCCGATTGATATTGGAGCCATCATGAGTACAAGCGAAGTGCGGCGCGGCGGCCTGGAAGTCTGGGCGCCGTCGAAGGTGCCACCCATCGGCGTCGACCTCACCGACGAACAGAAGCTGGCGGTGGCGTTCCGCCACCTCGCCGACAACGGCATCGCCGAGAACATGGCAGGACACATCACCTGGCAGCTCGACGGGCAAACTGACATGTTCGTGAATCCGTGGGGACTGTGGTGGCAGGAACTGACGGCATCCGACATCTGCGTCGTCGACGAGGACGCCAGGGTCGTCCGTGGCCGCTGGGACGTCACACCCGCCATTCACCTCCACACCGAACTGCACCGGCTTCGGCCAGACGCCCGCGTGGTGATCCACAACCACCCGTACTACGTCAGCCTGATCGCTGCCCTCGGCATGCTGCCCGAACTGGTGCACCAGACCGGCTCGCTGTTCCTCGACGACATGTACCTACTCGACAAGTACGACGGTGAGATCGACGCACCCTGGCGTGCAGTCGAACTCGCCACCCAGATCGGCTCGGCCAACCTGGCGATCCTGGCGAATCACGGCGCCATCATCACCGGGCGCAACCTTGCCGAGGCGGTCTACCGCGCGGCGTCGATAGAGCGGGTGTGCCGGCTGGCCTACGACGTGATGCTCACCGGTCGGACCCCGTCGCCAATGAACCGCGGCGACATGGTGGGCATGCAGGCGTCGCTGATCGAACGCGCCGCCGACGTGTACTGGGCCGGCGCGGCACGCATGACCATCAAGGCCGATCACAGCGTTCTGAACTGACTGAATCGACGACGAGAGAAGGAGATTGGACCCATGGCTTCCATCGACGAGATGTCGGCGAACCTGAGCTTCACCACTGCGAAGACCGGTGCCGACCGCACCGTCACGTTCCTACCCGAACCCGAACGGGCCGAACGCAAGTACACCGTCATCTCCGTCGACGACCACATCGTCGAACCACCCGACACCTTCGAAGGGCGCGTCCCGCAGAAGTTCGCCGACCGCGTGCCACGGGTGGTCGACACCGACGACGGTGGGCAGACCTGGATCTACGACGGGCAGTCGCTGCCCAACGTGGGCTTCAACGCGGTCGTCGGGAGGCCGGTGTCCGAGTACGGATTCGAGCCGACCCGGTTCGACGAAATGCGGCGCGGCGCTTGGGACATCCACGCGCGGGTCAAGGACATGGACCTCAACGGTGTGTATGCATCGCTGAACTTCCCGTCGTTCCTGCCGGGCTTCGCGGGCCAGCGGCTGCAACAGGTGACGACCGACCACGATCTCGCGATGGCCTCGGTCAGGGCGTGGAACGACTGGCACATCGAGGCATGGGCGGGCGCCTACCCCGACCGGATCATTCCGTGTCAGTTGCCGTGGCTGCTCGACCCCGAGGTCGGCGCGAAGATGATCCACGACAACGCCGAGCGCGGATTCCACGCCGTGACGTTCAGTGAGAACCCGGCGATGCTCGGCCTACCGACCATCCACTCGGGGTACTGGGAACCGCTGTTGGCGGCCTGTGCCGAGACCGGGACGGTGGTGAACCTGCACATCGGTTCGTCGGGCACGTCGCCGTCGACCACCGACGACGCTCCGCCGGACGTGCAGGGCGTGTTGTTCTTCGCCTACGCCATCTCTGCCGCAGTGGACTGGCTGTACTCCGGGGTGTGCACCCGGTACCCGGACCTGAAGATCTGTATGTCGGAAGGCGGGATCGGTTGGGTGGCTGGGCTTCTCGATCGCCTCGACCACATGCTCAGCTACCACGAGATGTATGGCACCTGGCGCAATCTCGGCGAGACGCTCACCCCCGCCGAGGTCTTCAAGCGGAATTTCTGGTTCTGCGCGGTGGAGGACCAGTCGTCATTCATCCAGTACGACCGGATCGGCGAGGACAACATCCTGCTGGAGGCGGACTACC
This sequence comes from Mycobacterium sp. AZCC_0083, assembly GCF_014202335.1. GTDB lineage: Bacteria > Actinomycetota > Actinomycetes > Mycobacteriales > Mycobacteriaceae > Mycobacterium. The sequence continues at coordinate 51,828 of NZ_JACHGP010000015.1, forward strand.
CACACTGCGACTCCACGTGGCCGTACACCCAGCGCAAGATCCACGAGGAGATCAACGGGCTGCCCGACGACATCATCCGAAAGGTGACGTGGGAGAACGCCTCGCGGCTCTATCAGCATCCCGTGCCCGCGGCCGTCCAAGCGAATCCGGACGCTTACTGAGCCACGGTCCCTGCGATGGGCCGTCAGCGCCGGACGGAGGCCCGTCGTGTGGTGCTGCGCCGTGCGCGCGGCGGCTCGACGGCGGGGCTGAGCCCGTTCCGCACCAGGGATTGCGCATTCTCGACGATCAGCTCGATTGAGCTCCGCCGGGGATTCCACCATTCGACCGTCCAGTTCAGCGATCCCAGCACCAACGCTTGAGCCATCCGTGGATCAAGGTCGGAGCGGAGCTGACCATCGGCGGCGGCGTCGTCGAAGAGTCGGCTCCAGAGCGCGTTGTAGCCGGCTTCCTCCTTGAGTTGCCTGGTGCGCAGCCGCTCGGGGAGCTGTCCGGAGTTGCGGATCGACGCGGTCGTGTAGTCGGAGATCTCCAGTTCGTGGCGCAGGTGCGCCTCGACTGCGGCCATGATCCGGTCCATCGCTGACGACTCGGGCGGCAACGCGGCAAGGACCTTCACGAGATGTTTGCGCATGTCGGCAATGCCGCTGAACATCACCTCTTCGATGAGGTCCTCCCGGGAGGGGAAGTAGTAGTAGATGGCGGGCGCTTGAATTTCGGCGTACTCGGCGACGTCGGAGAGTCGTGTGCCTGCGTAGCCCTTGACGCTCAGGACGTGCGCCGCGGCGTCGAGGATGCGGGCCCGGGTGCGTGCAGACTTCGAGTCGGCGACCTCGGGGCGCGCGGTGGGCGCGGCCTGCAATTTTTTAGGCACCATTCGATTATATGGCCGTCGCGATCGCGCGTTGGGCATCTACGCAGTGGAATCGACGTTGCGGTCCTCGGTGACCGCTCTGCGTCGATCTGTTGTCTTCACGGTTACCGCGTACCTCCAGGCCGGTCGGGGGCGAAGGAGGTCAACCCGATTCCCTTGTACTTGTTCATGATTCGTTCGTACTGACGGCGATTGCGGGCCGGCGGCGTGTCGGTGAGCCTGGCGGGGAGCCGCCGATAGGCAATGCGGAGGCCCGCGGTCGCGATGGCGAATTCGACGTCGTGGCGGCGGGTCCGCCCAGCAGATCACCGGCCAAGGCCTGCACGCGGTCACCACCGCCACCTTGGCTGCTCCGTCCGGCATCCGCGCCCAGGTGCACGCCGCCTCCGACGCTGCCGTCGACTTCCTGATCGCCGACCCCCGCAGGAGCGCGCTGCTCCTGGGTTCGCACACCACAGAAGTCCTGCACAATGCCCGCTTGACGAGCACCCGTGCCATCGCCAATTCCATGGCGGGGCTGACACGAGAGTTGCTTGGCGATTCCGCACCCACACCACTGGACACCGACCTTGCCGCATTCACCCTCGTCAGCGGCACCCTGGAACTCGTCGCCGCCTGGCTCCGGGGCGACTACGCCATCAGCCGCGAACACCTCGCCGACCTCGTCGCAGCGATGCTGCTGGCCGTGACCAACATCTCGACCGCGTTGCCAAAGCCCTAGTGGCACAGGCGCGCTCCTTCATTCCCGTCGTCGGCTCAGCGTCCCGTAGGGGTCGCGCCCACTCTCGGCGTCACCGCGGATGAATTCTGCTCACTCCACCCGACGGCGATCCGATGCTTCTGCGCGGACGCCGGCGAGGATCAACCTGACAGACTCACGGAAACTCCGCGACGGCCCCAGCGCCTTGCGGTCCGCCTGCGGGGCACCATTGGAGCGGCGCGTACCGCGGACCTCCCTGATGGCATCGCTGACGGTGACGTTGGCCAATGCCAGACAGCACTCAGCCGCGGTATCTCGTGAAATACCTTCTTGAACCGTGGCTTTGGCGAGAGCGTTGACGTAATCGCCAAGGATCAGCACGTCGTCGTCGGTCATCAGATCGGTGAGGTGCGGATGAGCACACAACGTGCCATGCAGTCCAAGACACCAGTTCGATGCGGTCGACTCCCATGACCCGCATTCACTGAAGTTCAGACTGAGTTTCGCAAGGTGGAGTTCGACGACGTTTCGGATCAGGTTGTCGCGGCTGCCGATCCGCTTGTAGAGAGTCCGTGTCGAGATCTTGAGGTCCGCGGCGAGACGTCGCACGGTCACCGCCCCTGCACCCTCCGCATCGAGGAGGACGAGCGTGTGCGCGTAAATGGTCTCCGCGGAGATCGACGGTTGGGGACCGCGTCGCCTTCCGTCGCCGGGTGCGCCACAACCACGCCCATCCGCTTGCCGCGTGGCCAGCGAAGTCATCGCAGCCGCGAATCGGTCGAACTCGGCTTCGATGTCAACCGTCGACGACATCGCGATCACTGTCCCTTCGGCGGCAGCAGCATGTCCTGCCACGTTCGGTGTTGGTCCGCACCGCGCGCCAGATCGCTTTGGGTGTAGGTCTTGCCGTCGGGCCCGACGTAGGTACCGGTGGCCGGGTCATATTCGGCCACCGCGAGCGGCGCAGGCGGTAAGGCGGCGGAATCTGGTGTGCCCGGCGGCAATTGCGGGATCGCTTGACCGGACATGGTCGCGTTCGGGTCGCCCTTCCAATTGTAGCCGTCGTTGAGCGGGACGTAATTCTCGTCGCTTTCGCACATCGCGGCAGTCGGGCCGCGCTTGCCTGGCTTCGTCTCGCACGGGATGTTGCGGGCGCCACGGACGTTGAATGGCGCATCCTGGGGCACTCGGCAGTACACGTTGCCCGGCGGGCGCGGCGGGTAGTCGACGTCGGTCGGCACCCGCTGCTGCTGGGGCGGCAGGAATCCGGTGGTGCAGGCAGGCGGCAGATTCAGGTTCAGGTTGAAGCTCAGATATCCACCCTTGTAAGCCTGCCTGGTGTTTCGGTTGGCCAGACCGGCACCTTGGAGGATAGCGATGCCCGGCGGCAGAAGGACGAGGAGTTGTTCGAGATCGTTTTGGTAGGTGATGCCAACTTGGTCGAGGCTGGCCAGATTGGCCATCAGGATCGGCAGGGACGGCTGTAGCCGATCCAGTAGCGCCCGTGTCTCGTCGGCCGCCGCAGGGCCAATGTCCAACAGCCGTGACACGGCGGAGTCCTGCGTCTTGAGTCCTCCGGTAACCGTCGCGATGTTCGCCGCCCAGGCCTGTATGGAGGCCGAGGTGTCGGTCTGAGAATCCAGCACCGGCTGGGACTGGTCGGTCAAGGTGATCAACGCGTCGAGGTTCTCGCGCGCATCGATCGCCAGCGACGTCGTCCCCTTCACCAACCGGGACAGCTCGGGACCAAGGCCGCCGACGGCCGTGTAACCCTCGTCGATGACGGTCTTGAGATTGTCGTGCGGGATCGCCTGAATGCCCCGGTTCGTGGCGGCCAGTAGCGAGTTGATGTCGGGGGGAACCGATGCCCTGTCGAGGGGGATGACGTCGTCGTTCTTCAGCACCGGACCGTTGCCGCTGCGGGGGCGCAGTGCCACGAACTGTTCGCCGACCGCGGTTTGGCTGTGCACTTCGGCATCCAGGTCGGCGGGGATGGCCACATCCGAGTTCAGTGACAGCACCGCGTCGACGCCGGTGTCGGTGAGCGCGACACTCTCGACGCGACCGACTTCGGTGCCACGGTAGGTGACGTTGCCGGAGGAATACAGACCGGCCGCGGTCGGCAGCTTCAAGGTAACGCGGTAATGCCCAACACCAAACAGGTAGTTCGGCAGCTGCATGTAGTGAAACGCCATGACCGACACCGCAATCAGCGTGCCGACCGTGAAGATCGCCATCTGCGAGACGACGCGTCTTGGCAGATACATGCTAGGACCCCTGGTCGAAGTTGTAGGGCACGACCAGCGGGTTCACTGCGGTGTAGGGACTGGGGAGTTGCCCGATGGTCCGTCCCCACTGCAGTTCGAGCTCGGTGAGGTCGCCCTCCCATCTGGTTCCCGTGAAGAACGACGAGTCGAGCCGGCTCAACGTGAGGTCGATGACCGCGGTGAGGTTGGCGTAGTCGCCGCGATTCCACTTGGTGAGCGTGTCCTTCGGGAACGGATACGTCGGCAGCACACCCAGCGCCCTGGTCAGTGCCGGCCCGGCGTCGGCCAACGATTTCAGCACAGAACCGACGTCGGTGAGCTCCCGCACCAACGCGCCCTTGGTCTGGTTGACGGTGTCGGCGGTCAGCGCGGAGAAGTTGCCCAGCTGCGTGATGGCGTCGGAGATGGTCTTGCGCTGGTCGCTGAGTACGGCCAACGCATCCGGAATCGTCTTGAGTGCCTTGTCGACGACCGGCTTCTGCGCGGCGATCTGACCGACGAGGTTGTTGAGACTGTCTGCCGCGGCGATGATGTCGTCTTTTTGATCGTTGAGGTAACCGACGTACTTGTCGAGCTGCACGATCAGGCTGCGCAGGTCGCCGGCGCGGCCGGCGAACGCCGTGCTGAGCGCTTCGGTGATGTCCTGCACTTGGCCAACCCCGCCGCCGTTGAGGACCAGCGAGATCGCCGCCAAGGTCTGCTCGGTGCTCGGGTAGGTGCTGGCGGCCGCCAGCGGGATCAGCGATCCGTCGTGCAATTTGCCTTGCGGCGGAGCGTCGGTCGGCGAAGCCAGCTCGACGTGCAGCGAGCCGAACAGGCTCGTCTGGCCCAGCTTCACCGTCGCGTTGGCAGGCAGGTCGACGTCGCGGTCGAGCGTCATGGTCAGCAGTGCATGCCAGCCCTGCATCTCGACCTTGGTGACGTTGCCGACCGTCACGTCGTTCACCCGGACACGTGAATTGGGTTGCAGGTTCGTGACATTGGGTAACTGGGCCTGAATCGTGAAGGCGCCAGGACCGCCGCCGGCGGTGCCGGGTAGTGGCAGGGTGTTCAGGCCGTGCCAGCCGCCGCATCCGGACAGCGCGGCTACCACCAGTGTGAGTGCGACGGCAACTCGTAGTCCTCGGATCGTCATCCGCCACCTCCTGACGGAACCATCAATCCGGGCAGACCGTCGGCCGGATTGGTCTCAGTGGCCTGCTCCGCCGGCAAGGGCGCCTCGCTGGCCAGTGGCGCCGGAGGTGGATCGGCGGCCGGAGGCGGTTGCGGCGGAATGTAATCCGGGCGCATCCAGTCCTCGCTGAAGGTGAGCTCGTTGGGCCGAGCGGTGGTCCCGGCGAGCGGATTGAGTCCCAACGGCGGGAAGTTGAACTGGCGGTTCTTCATGATCGGCGCCAGATACTGCACGCACAGCTTCGCCGATTGCTCAGCGCCCAGCCGTGACGCTGCCTGGATCGCGCCGCACAGGAACGTGATCGGATTCTGAAAGTTGTTGACTGACAATGCCCCGGTCAACGTGCCCTGGGCGGGCTGGTAGATGTTGAGGAAGTTCTGCAGCGTGCTCGGGGCGACGTGCAGGACTTCCTTGATGTCGGGGATGCTGTCCTTGAGCGCCGCCGATACCGACGCGAGCTTGTCCGACGTGGTACCCAACGATTCCCGATTCTCGTTGACGAAGCTGCTCAGTTCACCTGCGAGGTCGCCGAGGTCGCGCACGGCGTTTGCGACCTCGTTGGGATCGTTGGCGACCAGATGCGTGACCTTCGCCAGGTTCTGGTTGAGCTGGGCGAGCAGGTCCGACGAACCCTGCAACGCCGACACCAGGATCGACAGGTTCTTCAGCGTGGAGAACAGATCGTGGCTGTGGTCGCCGAGTGCCGAAATCGCCTGGGAGAGTTTGATGATGGTGTCGCGAATCGTCGCGCCCTGACCACGCAGGTTGTCGGCGGTGGTGTTGACCAACGCGCCGAGCGGGCTCACGCCACCGGGCTGGGTCGGTTGCAGTGCGTCGTTGAGTTTCTGGAGCTGGTTGCGGAAGTCGTCGAACTCCACGGGAACGGCGGTGCGGTCCTGGCCGATGACGGCGTTGTCGGCCATCACCGGTCCACTGGTGTAGGCAGGCGTCAGCTGGATCGCCCGCGAAGTCACCAGGGTGGGCGACAGGATCACTGCCTTTGCGTCGGCGGGCACCTTGTACTGGTCGTCGAGCCAGAAGCCGATCTTGACCCGTTGCGGCTCGGGCACGATCTCGTCGATCTCCCCGACCGGCACGCCGACGATCCGCACCTCGTCGCCAACGAAGATCCCGTTGCTGTTGTCGAAGTAGGCGACCAGGTGGGTGCGACCGACCACTCCGCCACCCCAGGCAACCACCACGATTCCGGCGATCAACGTCAACACCAGGGTGGCGGCAATGGCGATCCGTCCGTTGCGTGTTCTCACTGGCCTGCCTCCGTGGGTGCCGGTCCTGGCGATACTTCACCTGGCGCCGGTTCGAAGACCGGGCTGGGCGTCGGAGCGGGCGGGACGATCGCCGGTGGACCTGGCGGCGGGCCACCGGGCGGCGGGGCCGGGAGGGGCTCGCGGTATGGGTAGCAGCCGGTGGGACCGGGCAACGGCAATCCGGGCGGTCCGCAACCCTGGTCGCCCGGGTTGCCGGTAATCGCGTCGGGCAGTGTGAGGTTCGGCTCGCCGCCCTGGCCGGTGCGGGGGTAGGGCACGGGTAGTGCGGATGTGCCCGGCTGGCCGATCTGCGGATCGACGCGCTGCGAGGGCAGCAACGTGTTGGGGTCCAGCCCGAGGTCGGAGAACGCCGCGTCGACGAACGGCTGCACGAATTGGCCGGGCAGCAAGTTGGCCAGGTAGGCCTTGAAGAAGGGGCCCGAGCCGACGGACTCCCCCAGTGACGTGGCGTAGTCCCGCAACCCCTTGAGCGCCTCCTGGATCTTGGCCTTGCGGTTGTCGACGATCGCCAGCACGCCGTTCAACCTGTCCAGCGCGGGTTTCAGCGTCGTGCGGTTGTCGGCGATCAGCCCCCTCAGCTGCTGCGCCAATGCCGAGAAGTTGCCGGAGAGTTGGTCAAGTGCGCTGCTTTGGCTTTCCAGCTGGATCAACAGTGCGTTGGTGTTGGCGACCAGTCCGACGACCTCGTCGCTGCGTTGCGCAAGGATGCCGGTCGCCTTGTTGGCGTTGCTCAACAGCGACCGCAGATCGGAGTCGCGTTCGTTGAGGGTCTGGGAGAACCGCGCCACGCCCGCAACGGCAGCCTGCAGCTGCGGCGGGGTGTCGGCGAAGGTTTGGGCAAGGACCGTCAGCGAACTGGACAGCTGGTCGGTGTTGAGCCCGCTGATGGTCGCCGACAGATCGCCGAGGGCGTCGGGCAGCTGATAGGGCGAGGTAGTCCGCTCCAGCGGGATGATGCCGTCCTCCTGACCGTCGCCGCGCGGGGTCACCTCCAGGACCTTGGATCCGAGTAGCGCCTTGGTCTTGATCGCGGCCTCGGAGCGGTCTCCGACGCGGATGTCATCGGCGACGTCGAATGTCACTAGGGCATGCGAATCCTGCAGCTTGATGCTGCTGACCTCACCGACCTTGAAGCCCGCAACCTGCACGGCCGCACCGGTTTTCAGGCCACCCGCGTCGGCGAAGTACGCCGAGTACGTCGTTCCCCGAGAGAAGAACGGCAGGCTCTTGAACTGCAGCGCTCCCACGACGAGGGCGAACAGGACGACGGCGCCGATCAGGCCGAGGACGATCGGGTTTCGTTCGGAGAACGACTTCATCTGGGCGTGCACCTCCCCGAGTCCTGACCGGCGAGCTTCACGTACACCGGCTGACCGCCCTTTCCGTTGAGCTTGAGCACCAGGTCGCAGATGTAGAAGCTGAAGTAGTCCCCGGTCAACGCCTGACGTCCGAGCACGCGGTACGCATCCGGCAGGGTGTTGAGGAAGTTGTCGAAGTACTCGTGGTCGGCCAACACGGTGGAGGCCACCCGATCGGTTTGTGCCACGGTGTCTTTCAGCGGCGGGCGGGCCGCGACGAGCAGGTCGCTGATCGACGCCGCGGCGGTATTGGCGTAGGCCAGCCCGGTGCTGATGTCCTTCTTGCGGCTCTCCAGTCCTGCTATCAGTGAGGACAGCGAGTCGACGGCCTTGCCGAACTGGTCACCTTGGCCGGCCAGGGAGCCGAGGACCGTGTTCAGGTTGACCACGACCTGCCCGATCAGCTGATCGCGGTCGGCCAGCGTGCTGGTCAATGCCGCAGTCTGGGTCAAGAACGATCCGATGGTGTCGCCCTGGCCCTGGAACGCCGAGATCAACTCGCCTGAGAGCGCATTGACCTGATTGGGGTCCAAGGCGTGAAACAGCGGCCGGAAGCCGCCGATGAGCGCATCGAGATCCAATGCAGGGGCGGTCCGGTCCAGCCCGATGGTGCCGCCCGCGTTGAGCCGCCTGGTCCCGCCCGCGCCTTCGAGCAGTTCCAGATACCGTCCGCCGATCAGGTTGTCGTAGCGGATGGCGGCCTTGCTGCCGTCGGTCAGTACCACCGCGTCATTGGCGCTGAACTCGACCGACGCGGTGTCGTCGGCGTTGACGGAGATGTTGGTGACCTTGCCGACTTCGACACCGGCGACCCGCACGAAGTTGCCGTTCTCCAGTCCGCTCACGTTGCTGAAGATGGCCGTATAGGTCGTGCCCTTGTCGAAGCGGAACTGCGCGTAGATCGCCAGCAGCGCGAACATCCCCAGCAGGCACACCACCACGAAGACGACGAGCCGCGCGACGGCACCCGACAAGTTGTCTCTCACGGTGTCCTCTCCTGTCGTGGGGTGGTGAACTGCGGTGCGGTCACGGCGACGGCGCCGCAGGCACCGGCACCGGCGTGGCCGGCGGATTGGGTTGCATCTCTGCCGGATTGGGCACCACGAAGGGTTCCGAACCCAATGGCGGCGGGCCGGGTTCACGTGGTGACATCGGGGCTGGCGCAGGCGGTTCGCCCGGGTAGAGCGGGGTGCCGTCGGGGGCGTACATCGGCGCTCCGTAGGGCGGTGCACCCGGGTACGGAATCGGGCCGGGAGCGGCGCCCCTGTCCTGCCCCCGCAGGGTCGGAGGTTGTGGTATCCCCCGGGTGACGGGGAACAGGTCGGTGTAGAACGGACGCCCGATCCCCGGGTTGGGCCGCCAGTCGATCCCGGTGCCCCACCCGGTGTCGGTGACCAGCGCGCGGACCGGGAAGTTCGTCGCCACGTCGGGCAGCGACCCGCAACTCGGCTTGCCGCCGGGACCACCCTTCGCCGCGATGATCGGCAGGTTGTCCGGGTAGCGGTACTGATCCTTGCCGAACAGCAGCGCGGCATCGACGATCAGAGACTTGCCGTTGCCGCCGCCGGTGATCTCGGGGTATCCGGTGTCGAGCAGCGTCTTCGCGCCCAACAGCAGGCAGGTGTATTCCGGGTTGTACTTCGCCAACAGCGCCGTCGTCGGCGCGAGGTCGTTGATCGCCGTGACGAAGTTGTCCCGGTTGGGCGCCAGCAGGTTCACTCCACTGTTGGAGAATCCGATCACGTTGAGTAGCAATGAGTCCAGTTGCTTCGACTGCCTGGTGATGGTGGCGCTGGTGGTGCTGGCCGCGTCCAGGGTCGCCAGAATGTTCTGCGCCGCCGCGCTATAGGTGTCGGCGAACCCCTTCAGCGAGCGCCAGTCGGCGCGGATGGTCTCCGAACGCGCGTTCAGCTGCAGCAGCACCTGATTCAGCCCGGTGGTGGCCTCACCCATCCGCTCGCCCTGACCACGGACGCCCTCGGCCAGCGCGGACAGGATCGCGTTCAGCTTGGCTGGATCGACCTGGTTGAGAAGATCCACCAGGTTCTCGAAGACCGTGTTGACTTCGGTGCTGACGTTGTCCGACCTCAGCACCGCACCGGCCTGCAGCCGCTGCGGGCTGGGGTCGCTGGGAAAAACCAGCTCCACGTACTTGGCGCCGAAGATCGTGGTGGCCTCGATGCGGGCTCCCACATTGGCAGGGATGTACTCGGTCTGATCGCGAAAGATGTTCAGCTTCAGGGTAACCGGGCCCTTGCCACCGGTGACGGTGCCGACTTCGCCGACCTGCACTCCCCGCAGCTTGACCTTGGCGCCTACCTCCATCACCAGCCCGGCCCGGTCGGAGGTGAGCGTCACGGGGGTGTATCGGGTGAACGTCTTGTTGAACGCGCCCATGGTGACGTAGACGAACACGACGACCACCAGCACCAACGCCAGCGCCCACCATCCCCGGCGCTCGCGGCTCCCGCGCCCTCGTTCGGCCATAGCGCTAACCCGCCAAGTTGAAGTGGCCGGTCTGACCGTAGATGGCCAGCGAAACGAACAGAACCACCACCGACGCCGCGATCAGGGACGTCCGCACAGCCCGGCCGACGGCCTCGCCAACGCCTGCAGGCCCGCCCGTTGCGGTGTAGCCGTAGAAGGTGTGCACCAGCATGATCACGACCGCCATCACCAGCGCCAGTGCGAACGACCACAGCAGGTCCGTCGTGGACAGGAACGTGTAGAAGTAGTGGTCGTAAACGCCGGTGGACTGCCGATAGAAGAAGGTGGTGCCGAAGCGCGCGGCGAAGAACGATGCCATCACCGCCACGCAGTAGACCGGAACGACGACTACGACACCGGCGGCCACCCGGGTCGACGCCAGATAGGCCACTGAGCGGATGCCCATCACCTCGAGCGCGTCGATCTCCTCGCTGATCCGCATCGCGCCGATCTGCGCGGTCGCTCCGGCGCCGATTGTCGCGGCCATCGCCACCCCCGCAGTCAGCGGTGCGATCAGTCGCACGTTGAAGTACGCCGACGCGAAACCGATCAAAGCTTCCACGCCCACGTCGGAGAATTGGTTGTACCCCTGCACTGCGACCAGAGCGCCGGTGGACAGGGTCAAGAACGCGACGATTGCGGTAGTGCCGCCGATCATGACCAACGCGCCGGTACCCAGACTCATCGCGGCGATCAGCCGGATCAACTCGGCCTTGTAGCGCGTCACCGCGTCGCCAACTGCCACCAGGGTCTTGCCGTAGAACTCGGCCTGCCCACCCAGCCGGTACCAGCCGTCGAGCACCACCTGCAACCGTTTGGTCACGCGCGGAAACCGCTGCGCGGCAGCGGCGCCGACGCTCACGGATGCACCTGGAAGCCCACAGCGGTCACGATCACGTTGATCACGAACAACGCAATGAACGAGAAGACCACCGTCTCGTTGACGGCGTTGCCGACGCCGGCAGGACCACCTCCCACCGAGGTTCCCATGTAGCAGGCGATCAACCCGGCGGTCAGCCCGAACAGGGTGGCCTTGATCAGAGCAGTCACCACATCGCTCAAACCGGTGATCAGCGTCATCCCCGCGACAAACGCACCAGGAGTGACGTGCTGGAAGTACACCGAAAAGACGAACCCACCTGCCAGTCCGACCAGAATCACCAAGGAGGACAACAACAAGGCCACGGTCGTCGCCGCCAAGACTCGCGGCACGACCAGCGACTGAATCGGGTTGATCCCCATCACCCGCAACGCATCGAGTTCATCGCGGATCGTCCGCGCCCCCAGATCGGCGCACATCGCGGTCGCCCCAGCGCCGGCGACCACCAACACCGTCACGATCGGACCGGTCTGGTTGACCGTTCCCAGCGACGCCCCTGTCCCTGAGAAATCCGCCGCGCCGAACTCGACAAGCAGGACGTTGAACGTGAACACCGTCAGCACGGTGAACGGGATCGACAAGAACAGTGTCGGCACCAACGACACCCGTGCCACGAACCACGTCTGCAGCAGATACTCACGCCAGGCGAACGGCCGCCGGAACATGCACACGAACGTGTCCAGTGCCATCGCAAAGAAGCCACCCAGTCCCCGGAGTGGCTTGATGACGAGACCGGTCGATACCACTTACCGGGCCCTCCGCGTCGACGTGGCGGTTCGAAACCGCTGCGGGGGCAGCAGGACAGACGCGTGGGTGTTGGTGGTCACTGCGCCTCGCCCACGAACGATGCGAATCTCACAGCTGACTGTCCTTCCCGTCGGTGTGAGCTTTGCCTGCGTATGGCGCCGGCGTGACCTGGCCCACATGCCAGAATTGAAATTAAACTAAAAAATTATTGAGAGCAAGTAGCCAGTTCAACACCACTATGAGATCTTCGGCAGCGTTAAATTTTTTTCATGTCCAGCACCTTGCGACGCCGCCGACAGTATCCGAACGCACCGCAGCGCGCAGCCAATCGGACCGCAGCCGCTGCAACTCGTCGGCCGCGGCAAGTGACCTCGCAGGTAGCGCGCTTGACGGCCTTCCACGCGCCGCTCGGTACCATCTGTCCATGGCACGGGCCCGAGACATCTCCGCACTTCCCGTCTCGCCCATCGGCGAGGTCGAGGTCGACTCGAAGTCGGCGTTGACCCGGCGCCGCATCCTCGACGCCGCAGCACACGTGCTCAGCGTGAAGGGCTACGGCGGTTTGCGACTGACAGACGTGGCCGCCGAAGCCGACCTTCAAGCTCCCGCCATCTACTACTACTTCCCGTCGCGCGACGATCTCATCGAAGAAGTGATGTGGGCCGGAATCGCCGAGATGAACGTGCATGTCGCCAGCGTCCTGGATGCATTGCCGGCGAAGGCACCGGCGCTGGATCGGCTTCTCGCGGCCGTCGAGGCTCACCTCCGCCATGCACTGGAGACCTCCGACTACACAACGGCTGCGATCCGCAATGCGGGCCAGGTACCCCAAGCGATACGACAACGCCAGATCCTCGAAGAGGAGCGCTACGGCGAGGTCTGGCGGAAGCTGATCAATGGGCTGGCGCGTTCGGGCGACCTGCGTGCCGAACTCGACCTCCACATCGCGCAGATGCTGGTCCTCGGCGCGTTGAATTGGACTGTCGAGTGGTGGGATTCCCGACGCGGATCGGTCGACGCCGTGGTGGCGAATGCGCAGACCTTGGTGCGCCACGGGCTCACTGAAGTCCGACCCACTCGGCGCAAGTAGCCCAAGAGGTCGCCCTCCCCCGTAGTGCCACTTGCCGAAACTTGCCAATTTTTTTAGTATGAATTAGAAAACGTGATCCGGAATCGATGATCTGGAGTGACAACATGAGCGTTCAAACTCAGACCCTGCCTCAAGCCGAGCCGGGCGTCCCTGACTTGGAGTTCGCGCTGACGTGGTACCAGCGGTGGCTCGACGCCTGGAACAGTCACGACCCCGATCGGCTCAAGGAGTTGGTGACCGACGACTTCGTACTGGAGACGCCGACGACCCGTCTCACACACGCGCAGGCCCGTGGGCGTCAAGGCGCCAGCGACTACATGCGCTTCGTCGTCGGCGCCTACCCGGATTTGACGTGGGAGATGATCGCACCGCCGATGTTCCGGTTGGATGTGCGCCAGGTCGCGTTCAGTTGGCGGGGCTCCGGCCACTTCTCCGGGGTCCTCCAGCCGCCTGGACTCATCGGGACTGGTAACGCATTTAGCTTCGAAGGACTCGAGATCTTCTCCTTCCGCGGGGCTATGGCCTGCCGGCTCAACGCCGTCTACGATCTCGCGACCTTGAACAAGCAAACGGGTGTCCACAAAGCAGCAAGGTCCGCCGAATAGCAAGGTCAGCCATCGTGCCCGGCGGCCGTGGCCAGTTCCGACGCCAGGCGCTTCTCCGCGAACTCCAGCGCATCGCCCCATGAGCTCTTCTGCGCAATCATCCTGCGATACTTCATGATGACGGTTTGGCCATTGACGGTGAGCGCACCCACGAGGCGGTCGCCTCGCCGGTACAGCGCCACCCACCGTTCGCCGTCCTCGACGTCACCGTCGACGAGCAGGACCTCGTCGGCTTCTGGCACTCCGACGAACTGAACCCTCGATCCATACCAGTCCGACCAAAAGTAGGGAACCGTCCCGTACGGCTTGGCGTTCTCGGGGTCGAGCGCATTGCGTGCAGCGGCAGCACCCTGCTCTGCGGCCGCCGTCCAGTTCTCCATCCGCTGACGCGCGTCGAAGACCGGGTTCAGCCAGTTGGCGACGTCACCGGCGGCGTAAACGCCTGGTGCGCCGGTCCACAGCGTCTCGTCACACACCACGCCGTTGTCGATCGCCAAGCCGGAGCCCTCGAGCCAGGTGACACACGGGGATACCCCGATGCCCACCACCACCAGGTCGGCGTCGATGAGGGTGCCGTCGTCCAGAACGACGCGCTCGACGCGACGGTCTCCCTCGACTGCCGCAACTCCCCTGCCACACAACAACGTGGTGCCGTTGCGTTCGTGCAGGGACGCGATCGCCGCACCCATCTCCGTGCCTGCAGCACGAACCAATGGCGTGGGTAGGGCTTCGACGACGGTGACCTCGAGACCTCGCTTCCTGGCCCCAGAAGCGACTTCCGATCCGATGAATCCTGCGCCGACGACGACGGTGCGTGCACCTGCGTCCAGGGCGGCACGGATACTCAGGGAGTCCTCCAGCGTACGGAGGCCGTGCACACCGTCCATGTGCCCGGTACCCGGGAGCGTCCGAAGCTGCGAGCCGGTCGCGATGACGAGTGCGTCGTAGCCGATCTGACGATCTGCCACGTGCACGACCTTGCGCGCGACGTCCAGACCCGTTGCCGGCTCGCCGAGAAGAAGCTCTACGCCAAGGTCGGGGTAGACGTCATCGTTTCGAAAGAACGGAATCCGCGCCTCGACACCGGGTTCCGTCGCCTCGAGAAACTCCTTGGACAGTGGTGGCCGATCATAGGGAAGGTGCGGCTCGCCGCCGATGAGCGTGATGTCGCCCGCGAAGCCGGTCTTTCGCGCAGCCTCCGCTGCCCGCAGACCTGCCAGCGACGCGCCAACGACGACGAGCCGATCCATTCGCCTCTCGCCTGGGCTCGGACCGCCTTCAGCGCTCAATTCTCAATGCCTCTGTCGGGCATCCGGCGACGGCCTCCTCGACCGACTGCAGTTCGTCGTCGGTGATGTCCTCCTTCAGAAGGACGAGCGCACCATCGTCGTTGACCTCGAAGAGATCGGGCGCCATCGACTCGCAGATGCCCAACCCCGTGCACTTGGTGTAATCGACTACGACCTTCATGGAGACCCTTCCTCGACGTGCCCTGGTCCAGGGGCCTGCACGGATTCGATGCGGACCATCCGGCCGCGTCGCCATAATTTAATCTAGGTTAGAATATCTGGCCCGGTGTGTCAACGGTGACGATCGACCGTCGAATCGCTATGGACAATTTCTAATATAGGTTAAACTACGATCATGGATCTGGGACTTGCCAACGCCCGTGTCGTCATCACCGGAGGAGCGTCCAACATCGGGCGGGGCATCGTGCACCAATTCGCCGCCGAGGGAGCGCGGATCGTGATCAGCGACATCGACGAGCCCCAGGCCGAGAAGGTGCGAGCCGAGGCACTAGAACGCGGCGCCGTCGCCGTCGAGCTCGCAATCGCCGATCTGACCGCCCCCGACGCGGCCGACACGGCGATCGGTCGCGCGGTGAGCGCGTGGGGTGGCATCGATGTCCTTGTCAACAACGCCGGTTGGTCGGTACCCGGGTTCATCGCGACCGACACGGACCGCGACAAGTGGCAGCGAACCATCGAGATCAACCTGTTCACGGCGATCGCCGCGACCCAGGCCGCGATCGGCCCGATGAAGGATGGCGGCAGCGGCTCCATCGTCTTCATCGCGAGCGACGCGGCCTTCGGCCAGATCCGGCAGGGCGTCTACGGTGCGTCCAAGGCGGCGATGGTCGCGGTGGCTCGCACCACCGCGCGCGAACATGGCAGGCACGGGATCCGGTCGAACGTCGTCTGTCCCGGTCTCGTCATACCCGACGGCCCCGATGCAGTTGGCGCATCGAGCCTTTGGGCCGTCGGCGAAGACGAGGTCTTCAACCCGAAGCAGATCGACTTCATGCTGAAGGACACCCCGATGCGCCGACTCACCACCGCCGACGACGTCGCGCGTGCCGTGCTCTGGTTCGCGTCGCCAACGGCGGCACGCCAGGTCACCGGCCAAATGATCTCGGTCAGCGGCGGCTACACGATGCCATGAGCCCGGCCCGCGTCGTCTCTGAAGATCCCGTCGGTGTCGTTACTCCCGACGACGAGACGAAGTATGCCCGCACGCGGGGCCGAATCCTCGATGCCGCCGCGTACGTGCTGAGCCGAAAGGGCTACGCCGGGACACGGTTGTCGGACGTCGCCGAACGAGTGGACATCCAGACGCCAGCGATCTACTACTACTTCGCGTCCCGTGACGACCTGATCGAAGAGGTGATGGCCAGCGGGCTCGCCGACATGCGCGTACACCTCCAGGCAACCTTGCAGGCTCTGCCTCCCGGCACGCCTGCTCTCGAGAAGATCCTCGTCGCGGCGGAGACCCACCTTCGGCACGAGCTCGAGATTTCGGACTACACAACGGCTTCGATCCGGAATCGAGGGCAGATTCCCAGTCGGCTCCGCATCCGGGCCGACCGCGAAGAAGACAGCTACGGGGCGCTGTGGCGGCAGCTGTTCGACGAGGCCGCCTGCGCCGGAGAGCTGCGTTCCGACGTCGACCCACGGATCAGTCAAATGCTGGTGCTCGGCGCCCTCAACTGGGCAGCCGAGTGGTGGGACCCACGCCGCACGCCGTTGCACGCCATCGTGGCCGATGCCCAGCGGCTCATCCGGGGTGCGCTCGAACCGAGCGGGACCGACGCGCCCGGTCGCGGTCGACGTTGAACGAAGGCCCCCCGGCTGCCCTCAGCACGAACTTTGTACGTTTTTGATTCTATGTTAAATTAAGTGCATGGCTGAGGCATTCATCGTTGACGCGGTCCGAACCGCGGTCGGCAAGCGGGCGGGCGGCTTCGCCGCCGAACATCCCGCCGACATGGCAGCACACGTCATCAAGACCGTCGTGGGCAGGCACGACATCGACCCCGCCGCGATCGACGACGTCATCCTCGGTTGCCTGGACAACATCGGCTCTCAGGCCGGCGACATCGCCCGCACCGCAGCGCTGGCCGCCGGACTCCCCGAATCCGTTCCTGGAGTGACGATCGATCGCCAGTGCGGTTCCGCCCAGCAGGCAGTGCATTTCGCCGCCCAGGCGGTGATGAGCGGCACGTCCGACCTCATCGTCGCGGGCGGCGTGCAGAAGATGAGCCAGTACCCGATCCTTAGCGCGTTCGCCGCGGGCGAGCCGTTCGGCGCCACGGATCCCTGGACCGGCTGCCGCGGATGGCAGGAGCGGTTCGGAGATCAGGAGATCTCGCAGTTCCGCGGCGCGGAGATGATCGCGGATCACTGGAAGCTCAGCCGAGAGGCCAACGAGCAGTTCGCGCTCGCGAGCCACCAACGGGCGGTCGCCGCCATCGCCGCAGGTTACTTCGACCGCGAGATCTCCCCCTACGCAGGGGTTTCGGTGGACGAAGGACCACGTGCCAACACCTCGCTCGAGAAGATGGCCACACTGCCCACCCTGGTCGAGGATGGCGTGCTCACCGCCGCCGTCGCCAGCCAGATCTCCGACGGCGCGGCGGCGCTGCTCGTCGCCTCCCAGGACGCGGTCGACCGATTCGGCCTCACCCCGCGGGCGCGCATCCATCACATGTCCGTACGTGGCGCCGATCCGGTCATGATGCTGACGGCCCCGATTCCCGCGACCCAACATGCTCTGAAACGAACGGGCATGTCGATCAATGAGATCGACGCAGTGGAGATCAACGAGGCGTTTGCACCCGTCGTGCTGGCGTGGCTGGCGGAACTGGGCGCCGACCCCGAGCGGGTCAATCCGAACGGCGGCGCCATCGCACTCGGACATCCGATCGGCTGCACCGGGGCACGGCTGATGACCTCGCTACTGCACGAGCTCGAGCGCACCGGTGGCCGGTACGGTCTCCAGACGATGTGCGAGGGCGGCGGCCAGGCGAACGTCACGATCATCGAACGACTCTGACCGTGATACGCACACTCTACGGGCCCGATCACGAGGCCTACCGTGAAGCGGTGCGGGAGTTCTTGTCTCGCGAAGTCGTTCCGCACCAAGACGACTGGGACCGCAACCATTGGATCGACAGGGAGGTCTTCGCGCGGGCTGCCAAAGCGGGCATCTACGCGCTGCAGATCGACGAACGGTACGGCGGCGCGGGCGAGCGCGACTATCGCTACCGGATGGTGGTGAGCGAGGAGATCGCACACATCAACGCGTTGTCGTTCGGGCTGACGATCAGTCTCCAGGACGATCTAGTGCTGCACTATCTGCTCGACCTCACCAACGACGAACAGAGGCAGCGCTGGCTTCCTGGGTTCGCCGCGGGTGAGATCATCGGTGCACTCGCCATGACCGAGCCCGGCGCGGGCAGTGATCTCAAGGGCATCCGCACCACGGCGCGCAAGGAGGGCGATCGCTGGATAGTCAACGGCCAGAAGACCTTCATCTCCAGCGGCATCATGTCCGACCTCGTCGTCGTGGCCGCCCGCACCAACGCCGAGGGTGGCTCCGGTGCCTTCAGCCTCTTCGTCGTCGAACGCGACACCCCGGGTTTCGAGCGGGGTCGCCAGTTGGACAAGATCGGCCTGCCGGGGCAGGACACCTCCGAGCTGTTCTTCAACGACGCGGTCGTTCCCGCGGCCAATCTCCTCGGTGAAGAGGGGCGTGGACTCCCCTACCTGATGAGTCACCTGCCAAGGGAGAGGCTCGGGGTCACGGCGAAGGCGATGGCCACCACCAGGGCGATCTTCGAACTGACCTGTGACTACTGTCGGGGCCGCACGGCATTCGGGCAGCCGCTGACCAGCAACCAACACGTACGTTTCGAACTCGCGGAGATGGCAACCGAGATCGACGTCGCCGAGGCGTACGTCGACAAGTCCGTGCTGGCGTACAACGCCGATGAGCTGACTCCGATCGACGCCGCCAAGGGCAAGTGGTTCGTCTCCGAACTGCAGAAGCGCGTCGTCGATCGGTGCCTTCAGTTGCACGGAGGCTACGGCTACATGGCCGAATATCCCGTCGCGCGTGCCTTCGTCGATACCAGGGTGCAGACGATCTACGGAGGAACGACCGAGATCATGAAGGAGATCATCGGCCGCGACATCGCCTCGCGCGCTTGAGATCAGGACGTCGGCACGACCACCAGCGCAATCGCCGCGACGGCGACCACACCCACCCAGACGTTGAATGCGGCCCGCAGAACCGACGGTGCGGAGCGCAGTTCCATGAAGTCTCGGCCGATGAAGTAGATCTTCGCGGAGGCTATCAGCACGGTCAGCGCAGCGGCCAGGCCAAGGCCATTGCCGGTTAGGGACGACCTGCTGCCGAGCCACCACGTGATGCACGTTGCGACGACGAGGCTTGCGAACACCACCGTGACCCGGCGAGGCACGGTGCCGTTCACTCGGCACTCACCAAGTAGACGAGCGTGAAGATGGCCACCCAGAGCAAATCGACCATGTGCCAATAGGATGCGATCCCCTCGGCGACCTTCTGTGATCCGGTCCAGGAACGCCGACGCTTCAACATCGCCTGCCACGCGAGCAAGAGCGCCGTTCCGACGATGACGTGCAAGAGGTGTAACCCGGTGAGGACGAAGTAGAACGTGAAGAACGTCTCCGACGAAGACATGTGACCAGACGGCGTGTGACCAGAGGAGATCGCGCTGTAGTACTCGAATGCCTTCAGGCCGGCGAAGACGGCGGCGCAGCTCACGGCGCCTGCGACGAGGCGCCTCGCCTTGGGATACCGCCCGCCACGGTGCGCGAAGACCGCACACACGACCAGGTAGGAGCTGAGAAGAAGGACCAGGGTGTTCACCGCACCGATCGGTTGAATCAGCTGGTGCGCAGATTCCTCGAAGACCACGGGATCAGAACGACGCTCCCACAGGAAGACGATCAGGATCGCGGCGAAGAGGGTCATGTCCCCGACAATGAAGATCCACAGCCCGGCTTCGCCAGGGATGTGCCCATCCCGGGCCTTCGCCGGTCGCCGCGCCGGTGGTGGTGCGGCCTCGGCACCATCACTGTCCCAAAGGAACTCGGGTAGATCGGGGTCCACCCGAACCTGCGGGTGCGTCATACCGCCGCCGCGGCAACCGCCGACACGTCCGGATCGGCCGATTCACGGATCGCCTTGCGCAGAGTCAGTCCCATCACGACGAGGAAGACGCTGTACGTCGTCAAGGCCAACCAGAAGATGAAGATGCCGCGCCACGCGAAGGGGCCGCTGTGGAAGAAGAACGCGAGAGGATCGGGAATGAACGAGAACGCGATCCAGAAGTTGACGTAGCCCACCCAACGGGGCAACGTCTGGCGCTTGTCGTTCAGGATGGCGACTCCGATGGCGACGTTCTGAATCATGAACGGCGCGATCGGTGTGATGAACAACAGCCACGCGATGTCGTTCAGCGTCATCGTCAGTTCCGGGCTGCGGTCGGGCCGAAAGGCGATGGTGGTCATCAGCAGCAGCGGCAGCAGCAGACAGACGCCGGTTGCCGCGCCCGTGATCAGCTGGAGAAACGCCAGGATCGGCGTCCGACCCTCCATCCGCACCATGTACACGGCGATGACGGCGATCAACGGAAAGACAAGGCTGACACCGATTGTCGAGATCACTAGGCCCGCAATGACTCGGGTGTCGTGGCTGTAGAAGCTCACGACCGCCTCGACCGAACTCTCCGAACCCAACGGGATGGGCAACACTCCGGCGATGAGCCAGCCGATCATCGCGACGACGACGGTGGCCGGACCGGCCCAGGCACACAACACGAGTATTCGATTGGTCAACATCGCTCCTCAACGTCGAATTCAATGTGGACGAACTCAGCCGAGCGGATTGGCCCCCAGTTCTACGTTCGTCAGGTCGGCGATCTCCGACCATCGCTCCGTCAGTTGGTCGACGGTCGGCGGCTCCGAGAACGACACGCCCTTGTTCTGGAACTGGGCCACCCGCTGGATGTTTCCGCCGCCCACGATGTACACGCACCCGGTGTCGGTGCACTGTTCGCTCATCAGGTACCCGACGACCGGTGCCACGTGGGCGGGCGGCAGCTTGTCGAGGAGTTCCGGTGGCGCGATGTCGGTCGTCATCCGCGTTGCGGCCATCGGCGCAACCGCATTGGCCAGAATCCCGTATTTAGCACCCTCGATGGCCAGGGTGTTGATCAACCCGACCAGACCCAATTTGGCGGCGCCGTAGTTGGATTGCCCGAAGTTGCCGAAGATGCCGCTGGTCGAGGTAACCATCACGATCCTGCCGAACTTTCGTTCACGCAGATGCGGCCATGCCGCACGAGTGACGTGGAACCCGCCGTAGAGGTGCACCTTGAGGACTGCGTCCCAGTTCTCCGCACTCATCTTGTGGAACGCGCCGTCACGCAGGATTCCGGCGTTGTTGACCACTCCGTCGAGTGCGCCGAACTCCTGCAGCGCCGAGTCGACGAGCGACTGGGCGCCGTCCTCGGTCGCAATGTTGTCGTAGTTGGCGAGCGCAGTGCCGCCCAGCTGCCGGATCTCGTCGACGACGGTGTCGGCCATGGCCTGGCCGGATCCCGAGCCGTCCCGGGCTCCCCCAAGGTCATTGACGACGACGCGGGCGCCCTCGTCGGCCAGCAGCAGCGCGTACTCTCGGCCCAGCCCGCCGCCGGCGCCGGTAATGATCACGACCCTGCCGTCGAGTCCAGCCATGTCGTTTCGCCCATCCCTTCAGTCGAGTTCGGTCAGAACAACTTGCGCATGATCTTCAACGCCCGATCGGTGTAGGGCGGGTACACGAACATCGGGTCTGGTCTCGTCGACTTCGCCAACACCGCTCTGCGATGGCTCAAGGCCTCGAATCCCCAGCGGCCGTGGTAGGCGCCCATACCGCTGGCTCCCACCCCGCCGAACGGAAGCTGCGGGACCAGGC
This sequence comes from Mycobacterium sp. AZCC_0083, assembly GCF_014202335.1. GTDB lineage: Bacteria > Actinomycetota > Actinomycetes > Mycobacteriales > Mycobacteriaceae > Mycobacterium. The sequence goes on from NZ_JACHGP010000015.1 coordinate 73,579, forward strand.
AATGCATTGCGACGTGATTGACAACGGCTCCGCCCGACGGAATCCGATCGATCAGATTCCGGGCCAGCTGCCGTGACGAGGTGAAGACGTACAGTGCCAACGGCTTCGGTCGGCAGTTGACGAAATCGATCGCGGCTGAGGTCGATTCGATGGTGATCACCGGAAGCACCGGGCCGAAGATCTCATCGGCCATGACGACGTCGTCGGGGGGCGGATCGAGGATCACGGTCGGCTCGATCGTCAGCGTCGAGCGCTCGAAGCCACCGCCCGCCACGACGGCACCCGTGGTCGACTCGATCAGCGAAACCAGCCGGTCGAACTGCCGCAGGTTGACGATCCGCATCCCGAGGCCATTGTCGTCGGCGCGAAACGCCTTGATGTTGGCGACGATCCGGTCGGTGAGTTCCATGGCGATCGCACGTTCGGCCAGAACGTAGTCCGGCGCAATGCAGGTCTGCCCGGAATTCATCAGCTTGAGCCACGCGATGCGTCGGGCGGCGACGTCGAGATCCGCGTCGGCGGCCACGATCACCGGGCTCTTCCCGCCGAGTTCCAGCGTCACCGGGGTGAGCGTGGGCGCGGCAGCAGCCATGATCTTCTTGCCGATGTCGGTTCCGCCGGTGAACAGGGCGTGGTCGAAGCCTTGCGCCAACAGATCCTGGGTGGTCTGACCGTCACCCTCGACGACGCGAACCGCTTCGGCGTCCAAGTAGAGCGGCACCAGTCGCGCCAACAATGCGGAGGTAGCGGGCGCGAGCTCGGATGGCTTGAGCACGGCGCAGTTTCCGGCTGCCACGGCGGCGACGAGCGGGGCCAGGCTCAGATAGACCGGGTAGTTCCATGGCCCGATGATCAGGACGACGCCCAGTGGGTCGTACTGCACCCAGCAGCGTCCCGGGAGCTGGGCAAGAGGCAACGGCTGCCTGCGGCGGCGCATCCACTTCTTCAGATGCTTGATGGCGTATGCCGCTTCACCCTTGGTCGACGCGACGTCGCCGAGCCATGCCTCGACCGCCGGCCTGCCGAGGTCGGCATGCAGGGCGGCCGCGATGTCGGCTTCCCGCTCGTCGCACAGCCGCTCGATCGCCTCGAGTTGAGCCAGTCTCCAACGCAACTCCCGTGTGCGACCGGTGGCGAAGGTCTGGCGGAGGTCCGACAGCTCGGTGGTGCCGGGTGGTTGACTGGGACGCGCGGTGTGGTCGGGAGGGGCTTGAATGGACACGTCCGGCCTCAGATCTCTGGCGCCGGAACGACTCCGGAGAGCACAGCACCGGTGATCCCTCCGTCGACGACCAACGTTTGGCCGTTGATCCACCGGGCCTCGTCGGATGCGAGGAACAGCACCGCATCGGCGATGTCGCCCGGGTTGGCGTGCCTGCCGAGGAGTTCCTTGATGCCGTCGAGGTTGTCCTTGCCCATGGATTCTTCGAAGTCGGCCAGGATGGGGGTCTGCACCGGGCCCGGGAGCACCGCGTTGATGCGAAAGCCCATCTCCACCAAGGCCAACCCCATCGTCATCGTGTAGACGGTGGTGACTTCCTTGGAGAAGTTGTAGGCGTTTCCCTGTTGAGGGTTGGCCTTGAACCAGGCCGCCCCTTCTTCGAAGGTGTCCGTGGCCAGCAGATCGCGGATGACGTCGAGGCGAGCCGGCCAGCCGAAACCTGCCGTCGAGGACACGATCGTCACGGAGCCCCCTGGTGCGAGTCGTTCGAAGAACGCCTCGGTCAGGTGGCGTACGGCAAGGCTGTTGACCGCAAGAACCAATTCGGCGGGCGCCGTGCCGGGGATCCCTGCCACGTTCATCAGTCCGTCGAACGTTCCGTCGAGTTGTTCGAGGGCGGCGTCGATGCTGCGCGGATTGGCGAGGTCGACCTCGACGTGGCGGTTCACCTTCGCAGTCGGGGTGTTCCGGTCTAGCGAGACCACCTCGGCGCCGGCCGCCAGGAGCCGTTCGGCCACGGCATCGCCGATTCCGGACGCGGCACCGGTGACCACGAAGCGCTTTCCGTCGAATGCAGTCATCGGTTCTCCTAGTCGAGGGTGTACGGCAGGGACTTGACGGCGCGAAAGAAGTTGCTGGTCAAGTAATCAGGCTTGCCGAGGCGCAGGTTCGGAACCCGCCGGATCAGCTCGCCGAAGAATGCCTCGAGCTGCATCTTGGCCAGGAACGCGCCCATACAGAAGTGCGGGCCACCACCACCGAACCCGATGTGTGGGTTCGGGCTCCGACGGATGTCGAAGGTGTGGGGGTCGGTGATCACCCGCTCGTCACGATTGCCCGACGAGTACATCAGCAACACCCAGTCACCTTCTCGGATCTGTTGACCGTGCAGCTCGGTATCCCGGGTTGCGGTGCGGCGGAACGTCATGACCGGGGTCGCCCACCGGACGAACTCGTCGATGGCGGTCCGGATGTGGCCGTCGAAGTCCTCAGCGAGCAACGCGCGCTGCTCCGGGAATTCCTGCAGTGCCATCGCCGTGACCGCCATGGTGTTGCGGGTGGTGTCGGTGCCCGCCACCGCGAGCAGCACGAAGAACGCCGCGATCTCGTCATCGGTGAGCTTGCGGCCATCGACCTCGGCTTCGACCAGCCGGCTGGTCAGGTCGGAGGTCGGCTGCGCACGGCGCTGCGCGGCCAGATCCAGCCCGAGCACGAGCAGCCCGACCAGCGAATCGTTCATCACCTCTCCGGGCTCCCGTCCCGCGGCCACGTCGGGGTCGGCCCAAGACACCATCCCATCGGCGTGATGCAGCGCCTCGTCGCGCAATTCCTTTGGCAGACCGACCATTTCGAAGATCGTCCACATCGGCAACCGCTTGGTGGCCTGCTCCACGAAGTCGCCTTGCTTGGTGGCGAGCAAATCATCGACGATCGCGACGGCCTGGTTCTGGATCTGATCGCTGATCGTGGCCACCTGGCGTGGCGTGAAGACCGAGCTGATCAACTTGCGGGTGGCGCCGTGCTGGGGGGCGTCCATGGCCAGGAACGACATCGCCGCCTCGATCACGTCATCGGGGATCGCCTCGATCAGCACGCCCTGGGCCGAGCTGAAGGTGTCGGGGTGCTTGCTGACGAACGCGATGTCCTCATTGCGGGTAACCGCCCACACGCCATCGATGTCGGCGGGCACCACCGTGCCCTCGATCGGTGGATGCCAACTGATCGGTCGTTCGTCGCGCAGAATCTTGAACCACGGCTCGCGCTCCTCGGCGGTCATGTCCCAGAAGCTCAGCGGTGAAATGCTCACCGGGTCGAAGGGCGGACGGACCGTGCTCGGAGCAGCTTCGACTGTCATGCGTGTGCCTCCAGGTAGCGGGCTTGCAGGGTTCGCTTGACGAGCTTTCCGGTGGCTGACCGGGGCAGCTCGTCGACGAAATCGACTGTGCGCGGGGCCTTGAAGTGGGCGAGCCGGTCACGGACGTAGCCGATGATCTCGGCGGCCAGGTCCTCGGACGGTTCGACTTCGTCGCGTAGTTGGACGACTGCCTTGACCTGCTGGCCCATCTCGGCGTCGGGCACCCCGATGACCGCGACGTCGAGGATCTTGGGGTGCAGCGCCAGGACGTTCTCGATCTCCTGGGGGTAGATGTTCACCCCGCCGGAGATGATCATGAAGGCCTTGCGGTCGGTGAGGAAGAGGTAGCCGTCCTCGTCGAGATAGCCGATGTCGCCCACGGTCGACCAGTTGTCATGACCGGGATGTCGTGACTCGGCTGTCTTTTCGGGATCGTTGTGATAGATGAAGGCCGGTGCCTCGCGCTCGAAGTAGATGACACCGGGCTGGCCGGTGGGCAACTCCACCCCGTCGTCGTCACAGATGTGGAGCACTCCGAGCGCGGCCTTGCCGACCGATCCCCGCTTCGTCTGCCATTCGGACGTGGTGATCAGGGTGATGCCGTGGCCCTCGGTGGCGCCGTAGTACTCGGTGAGGATCGGGCCCCACCAGGCGATCATCGCGTCCTTGACGTCGGGTGGGCACGGCGCGGCGGCGTGCACCGCCAACCGCAGGGACGACGTGTCGTAACGGGCACGCACGGGGGCGGGCAGTTGCAGGAGCCGGACGAACATCGTCGGGACCATCTGGGTTGCGGTGACGTGGAAGCGTTCGATCGCCGCCAGCGATGCCTCGGCGTCGAACCGCTCCATCACCACGACCGTGCCGCCCAACGCGTGCACGCCGGCACACCACTTCAACGGCGCGGCGTGGTAGACCGGCGCGGGCGATAGGTAGACGTCCTTGTCAGTGAACCCGAATCCGTGGGCCATCAGGCCGGAGATGCCGTCACCGGCTTCGTCGACCTGAATCGGCAACAGGCGTGGTTTGATTCCCTTCGGCCGACCGGTGGTCCCCGACGAGTACAGCATCTCCGAGCCGCGGGGTTGGTCGGTGAGCCGCGGTCCGGCGTGCTCGAGCAGGTCGGCGTACGAGTCGTAGCCGGTGATCGGGGCACCGAACGCGTACCGATGCTGAACTTCGGGCACGAGGTCTGCGACCTGCACGCACAACTCGGGCAGCCCACCCGACGCGATCAGCACCCGCGCCCCACTGTCTCGAACGATGTAGGCGACCTCATCGGCTGACAGGTGCCAGTTCACGAAGGTCACGTACAGGCCGGAACATATTGCTGCCCAGTAGATCTCGAATGCCTCGGGCGCGTTGTCCGACAGGACCGCGATGACGTCACCCGTGCGCAGCCCCAGCTGGTGCAGAGCGGATGCAAGACGGGCCGAGTTCGCCTCGAGTTCGCCGTAGGTCACCGTTGCGTTGGAGCCGGCCATGATCACCGCTGGCCGGTCGGGTGACGTCGATGCGTGGGTTCCTGGATACATGGTGGCGTTTAGACGATCAGGTCGTCGCGACCGTCCTCTTTGAGACGCTGGATGTAGCTGCCGTAAAGCTTCTTGCCAAGCGGCGCGAGCTTCAGCAGGCTGGCGACGTTGCCGTCGACCTTGACCTTCTTCTTCGCCATCGCGAGCGGCAGGTTGACCTTGCCCTGCCAGTACGCGTTCCCGGTGTCGGCCGTCATCGTCATCGTGGCCGAAGGTGCCGGTCCCCCGGCTCCCCCATTGGTGACCATCTTGTTCGCCATGTCGACTACTACGACGGCTTCGGGATCGCTGAAGTCGAAGGCGACGACCAGTCCGGTATCGACGAGCTTCGGGCCGATCTCGGGATCGTCGAACGCGTTTTCGAAGATGCCACCGATGTACTTGTTGACCTCTTCAGAGTTGTTGAACCCCATCGTTCCCTCTCTCTTCTCACGGTATCCCGAAAAACTTATTCTTGATTAAAAAATATCGTACGTATGATCGGCGTCACAGTCAACAGTCGGGTCTGCGTTGCGACTCGGTCCGACGGTTCGCTGCCCTAGTGGGTCTTGGTCAGCGTGTAGGTCTGGACGATCTCATCGACCACCAGCTGGGCCGTTTCAGCGCAGGCGGTGGTGCCGCCGTTGGCGTACTCCTTGACGGCGTCGCCGACATTCCACAGCCCGGCGAACGGGGTATCGCGTGGCAGGTCGAAGCCGGCGACGGCGCGTTGGGGCGGCCATCCGTCACGTGTGACCGCGATGTTGAGGATCCTGGCGCGTTCGTCGAATCCCTCGATCTCGTCGCGAAGGTCGGCCAGCAGCAGTTCCGTCTCGGCCTTCTCGTCGAAGTCTCCGACGGACGGCTTCGGAACCGCGGTACCCACGTAGAGGTTCCACCCAGCAGGCGCCATGTCCGGGCAGATGTCGGTGAAGTTGGCGACGTAGGCGAGGCGTCGCGATTTGGCGAAGCTGAGCATCCCCGGCACGTCGACGAGTCGGTCCTGGCTCGCGAAGTTGACCGAGATCATCGCGGTCGGACGGTTGCCCCGTTCGACGAGTTCCCTGTAGTCGTCGGGGACGTCGTCAGCACCGATCAGGGCCACTGTCGCTGCGGGTCCGACATCGCTGACGACGATCTGCGAGGCGATCTCGATCGTCTCGCCGCCACGCTCGACGTGCACCCCGATGACCTTCTCGCCGTCGACGACGATCTTGGTGACGTCCGTGGACAACCAGACCTCGCCACCGCGGGACGTCACGACGTCCGCCAGGCCGCGCCACAGTCCGATGGTGCCCTCGGGGTGGAAACCGAATCGTTTGAATGCGCTCTTGCGGGTGAAGTAGGTGAGGAACACGCGGGCGGGGAGGTCCTCCGACCCGACCGCGAACACGGAGGCGCACATGTTGCGGAAGATCCCGTGCACGCCTTCGTTCTTCGTGTACTTGGAGACCCATTCGGCGGTGGTCATCTCGTCTTCTGGCAGGCCCGAGTCCGACCGCGCCGCGCCGATCCCCTTGACCAGCTTGGCCCCTTGGCGGGTGAGCTTGCCGAGCAGGAATCCCCAGCCGCCGCCGGTGACGTCGACGTCCTTGCCCCCGATTCGATACAGAATCGGCGGACTCGGTTCGCGAATGTCGAACGGTGCGCCGACCTCTTCGCACGTCTGCTGCGTGATGCCGCCGACCTCGATCACGATGGCACCGTTGTTCACCTTGAATCCGTCGACGTCATCGGTCGATGCACGACCACCGACCTTGTCAAGGCGTTCGACGACCAGCGTCCGATAGCCGCGGTGCGCAAGCCGGGCTGCGGTGAACAGACCCCCGGCTCCGGCGCCGATGACGACGACGTCGAACTGCACCTTGTTGTCGGTCATATTGCTTCCCTTCACGTTTCACTAGAACTAGTACGACCGCGGAAGGCCGAGCGACGTCTGGGCGACGAAGTTGAGCACCATCTCCCGACTGACGGGAGCGGTGCGCATCAGGCGGGTGATGAACCACAGCTCGGAGAGTCCGTACTCGTGTGACAGACCGTTCCCGCCGTGTGTCTGGATCGCCTGATCGAGCGCTTGAAGTGCGGCCTCGGACGCGGCGAACTTCGCGATGTTGGCGGCCTCGCCCGCCGATTTACCTGCATCGAAGAGCTCCGCACTGCGCATGGTCGCCAGCCGACTCAGCTCGACGGCGATGTGCGCTTCGGCCAACGGGTGGGCGATCCCCTGGTGGGCGCCGATCGGGGTGGACCAGACCTCGCGCTGTTTTGCGTAGTCCGCGGCCTTCCCGATGGCGTAACGACCCACGCCGCCGCAGATGGCGCCGACGAGGATGCGCTCGGGGTTCAGGCCTGCAAACACCTGCTTGAGGCCGCTTCCGGCCGTCCCGATCAGGGCGTCGTCACCGATCTCGACGTCGTCGAGGAACACGGTGAACTGACTGTCGGGCGAGACGATCGAGGTCTCGATCTTCTGGAACTGCAGGCCCGGACTGTCGGTGGGAACCACGAAGAGCGAAAGCGCACTCTTCTCCGGAGTCGAGTGCTCGACGTCCTTTGCGACCAAGAGGAGGGCGTCACACTGATCGACCGCCGAGATGTAATACTTCGAACCCGAGATCGTCCATCCCGTTGCGGTACGGCGCGCGGCGGTGGCGACGTTGTGGCTGTTCGATCCGGCGTCCGGCTCGGTCAGCCCGAAGGCCATCTTCCTCGAGCCGTCGGCCAGGTCGGGTAGCCACTCACGTTTCATCACTTCCGAGCCGTGGTGGGCAAGGATGTTGCCGCAGATCGCCGGTGAGATCACCCAGATCAGCATCGGCATCCCGTGCGCCGCCAGTTCCTCGACGACGACGACGGCTTCGGCCATGCCGCCGCCCCCGCCGCCGTACTCCTCCGGCAGGTGGACACCCAGCAGACCTGCGGCGCCGAGGTCCTTCCACAGCTCGTCTATCCCGGCCCCGCTGCGGCCGCGCTCGAGGAAGTACGCAGAGCCGTAGCGCGAGACGATGCCCGACACACTTTGGCGAATCTCCTTGTGTTCAGGCGTGTCTTCAACCAGTCCCGACATCTCTTACCTTCCTTCGAACTGCGGTGTGCGCTTCGCGGCGAAGCTGGCTATGGCGTTGGCGGCGTCGAGGGTGTCGCCGGTCGCCTTGACTCCCTCGGTCTCGGCCAGCAGCTGCTGGGACAGGTCGTTTTCCCAGGTTTCGCGCAGCAGCTTCCGCATCCGCCCGAACGCGCGCGTGGGCCCCTCGGCCAGGGTCGCGGCCAGTGCGGCGGCTCGGGCCCGTAGCTCATCGGCGGGCACGATCTCGCTGATCATTCCCCAGTCGAGCGCCTGCTCTGCGGTGATCGGACGGTTCTCCAGGTAGGCCCGCGCGGCGCGGGCCGGGCCGATCAGACGGGGCAGATGCCAGGTACCGCCGCCGTCTCCGGAGAGCCCGATGCCGGCGAATGCCGTGACGAAGTGAGTGCCTTCCGCTGCGAGGACGATGTCGGCGGCATACACATATCCCAGCCCGCCACCGGCCACCGCCCCGTGGGCGGCGGTGACGATGGGTGCGTCGATCCGGCTCAGAATGCGAAATGCCTCGTGAAACGGAGTCGTCATGCGTGCGAACAGGTTTCCGAACTCGGCCGGCGGCGACTCAAGGAAGTAGCCGATGTCTCCGCCGACGGTGAGCGCGGGGCCGTTGCCACAGATGAGAACGGCTCGAACGGATGCATCGGCCGCGATCCTGCGGGCGACGACGAGCGACTCTTCGCCCATCCCGAGGTCGATGGCGTTCCGCTGGTCCGGCCGGTTCAAACAGACGGTTGCCACGCCGTCGGCGACCGAGTAGTCGATCGTGTCGAGAGGCGCGCCATCGCCAAGGGCCTCGATCCAGGCAGCGGTGTCGGTGAGTTGGTGCAGCGAGGTGATGCGACCGCCGTCGTCGAACCGCAGCACGTGGGTGAACTCGGCGTCCAGCGGTCTTCCCGAACGACGCGCGACACCCCGGTAGTGCCCCGTCACCAAGAGTTCGCCGTCGTCGAGGATCCGAAACTGGTCGGCCTCCGCTTCGACCTTGAAGTGCTTGCCGATCTTCCACCACAGATCACGCTGCATGGCTTCGGCGCCGCGATGTTCCCCGCCCATGCCCAACGGCAATCCCTCTGCGGCGTGGCCGATGAAGTCGTCTCCCAGCAGTGTGGCAATGCCGTCCCGGTCGCCGTCCGCGAGCGCGCGGTAGAGCGCCTTGGCCGTCGATACGACGTCGTCCCGTGTCTCGATGCGCATGTCAGGCTGTGCTCCTCAAACCCTCAGTCCGACCGGCAGGCCGTCGTGAACTTGATCCAGGTATTCGGACATCCCGTGCAGGGTCGTTCCGTCCTCGGCGGTCCACACGGTCGCTGCCTCGGCGATCCGCGTGGCGTTCAGCGCGCCATCGTCATCGCGTCGTCGATGCCGGAGCGGAACCACGGCGTCGACTTCGCCGCGGAACACCCAGCGGCGTTGCGCTGCTGCCAACGCGACGGTCACGGACTGCGGCCGGGACTCGACGTCACGTTGGGTGGAGACCTCGATGTCGTCGCACAGGTGCAGATGCGCCCCGTCCCAGACGAATCCGCCCGATCGTTCGCTGCCGTCGGCGTCGCCGAAGTAGGCGCCCATGAACCCGAGGCCATCGGTGGAGCCGTGCACCCACCGATAGAAGTAGGGCGCCTGCCACGAGCGGGGACCCCACGAGTGATCACGCAAGCCGAAGCCGTTGACGGCAATCGTGGCGTCGCCCAGTGAAAGCACACCGCTGACCGTCGTCAACTGTTCGTAGTGATGCGGTGCGAAGGACTCACCATCACCGTCGAAGGTCTCTGCGTATGGCGGCGCCGCGGCGCGAAGATCAAGGGTCGCCGTGCAGTTCGTGACGGCCGTGCTCGACAGCGCTTGTTTGGGATCGATCAGTGCGGCCGGGTCGGGCAGCACATTGACCGTGCCGTCGAAGGTCACGCGTAGATGCTCGAACGGTTCGACGATATCGACGGCGAGCCCGGCGCCGCGAAACGAGTCGTCGGCGTCGACGCGGGGTCGCGCGAATCCGAATGCGACCGATCCGTCGGGAAGGTAGAGGCAGGCGGTCCGTTCGCCACGTCCCTCGTTGGGGCGCTTGGCCAGCCGCAGGAAGCCGCCCACTCCGGTGGCGGGGTCGTGGAACTGGAAGTACATGGATTCGTTGAAGTTCGGCTCCGGGCCCACCGGATGGGTGTAATCGTCTGTTGCGGAGAGGATCACGTTGCGACCTGCAGATCTGACGCCGCCGCGGCCAACAGCGTGGCGATCGAGTGGTCGAGAAGGTTCAGGTCCAGTTGTCCGTGGGTTCCCAGCGCACCCGAACGTCGACGAGCCAGCACGCCCTGCAACAGGGTGGCCGCTCGCCATTGCGAGAAACCGCGGTAGTAACTGATTCGATCGACACTGAATCCTGTTTCCCGACAGTATTCTTCAACCATCGTCGCCCTGTCGGGGAAGCCGCCGGCCCGCGTCGGGCTCGGCATCGATATCGCCTCGTCTTCGGGCTGCCGCCAGTCGTCGAGCAGCCAGGCCAGATCGGCAAGAGGGTCACCAAGCGTGCACAGTTCCCAGTCCAGAACGGCGGTGATCCGTGGTCCCTTGACGAGCAGGTTCGACAGTCGGAAGTCGCCGTGCATGAGGACCACGGGTGGCGGGGTGGCGGGCAGGCCTGCGGTGAGACGGCTCCTCCCCTGGTGCCAGATCACGTCGTGGCTGCTCGCCAGTCCGACCCGATCCCAGGACGCCGACAGCCTCCGGATCTGACGCTCCAGATACGACACCGGAGTCTTGGATCCGAGGTCGGATAAACCGACCGCCCCGGGATCGAGCGTGTGCAGGCGGGCGAGCGTGCGGATGACCCGCAACCCGAGTTCATGTCGGTGCTCCGGAGTCAGCTCCGCGGCATCGCGGTCACTCTCCAGCGGCGCGCCAGGTACTCGGTCCATCACGAAGAACCCGGCACCGCCCGGCGTGGTCCCGGTACCAATGACCCGCGAAACGGGGATGCCACTGTCGGCGAGGTTCGACACGATGCGAGCCTCGCGTGCGACGTCGTGGGCCGACTGGGCGTGGCTACCCGGCGGCGGTTCGCGCAACACCCATTCCCCGCCGTCCGCGGCGGTGATGATCGTGGTGATGTTGGATTGCCCGAAGCCGACGCGGGCGATCGTGACGTCACCGCCAACGTGCTCACCGTGCGATCGAAGCCACCCGGATACGGCGACGGGGTCGTCGCACATCAGCCCGGAGGCCGCCGCTTCGCGCGTACCGAGCGCCGACATCGAACACCTCCCCTCCTGCTGACGCCGGAGCACCGGCGATCATTATTTAATCTAGATTAGACCATCGGGCCCCAGCGTCAAAGGCCGAGACAGGGTCAACATTGGTGAATTCTATTTTGTGTTCGATTTCTTGCGCCTCCACGTCGCCAGCCTGCTGGACTTCGAACGTCAACGAGCCAGCTGCTCGGCAAGCTTGTACTTCTGAACCTTGCCCGTCGGTGTCCTTGGAAGGTCGTCGGCGGCACAGAACACGACCTTCTTCGGCACCTTGAACTTGGCGAGGCTCGTTCGGCACATCGCCAGCACATCGTCTTCGGTCAGCACGGCACCGGGAGCAGGAACCACTACGACACAACCAATCTCACCCCAACGATCGTCCACCAGCCCGATGGCGAACACCTGGCTGATGTCGTCGTGCCTAGCGAGGACGTCCTCGATCTCCTTTGGCATCACCAGCTCGCCACCACTCTTGTAGAGCTCCTTGCTCCGTCCGGTGACTTGGAGGTATCCGTCTGAGCGCACGACACCGAGATCGCCGGAGTGCAGCCACTCGCCTCGGAGGGCCGCCACCGTCTGCTCGGGTCTGTTCCAGAAGCCCCGCATGACGGTCGGGCCGCACGACACCAACTCGCCTTCCTCACCGACCGGCATGTCGGCGCCGGTGATCGGATCCAACGACTTGTATCCGACGAGCTCGTCGGACCCGGGAATGGACGCCGCACCAGCCATTTTCGGCCTGCCAACGGTCTCCGTCACGAGGTATAGCGGATCCTCGGGACGCGTGAGCGTCATGGCGCCGCCGCACTCCGTCATCCCGTATCCGGTGACGATCTCGTGCACGTCGAAGTCGTCCGCAATCTGCGTCCAGAGCCAGATCGGTGCCGGAGCGGAGCCGCAGAGGATCGCGTTGAGGGAGCTGAGGTCGTACCGCGACCGGGCCGGGCTCTCCACCATCGCAACGGCCATCGTCGGCACGCAGAGTATGTCGGTGGCGCGGTGGCGTTGGATGCCCGCGAAGTAGCGTTCCGCGCTGAATCCGGTGAGCAGGATGACGGCGCCGCCGACGTACATCACCGACAGCAGGCCCTCCACGTAGCCGAACATGTGATAGCAGGGCAGGGAGAACAGGATCCGCCTGCCATCTTCGAAGGCGCGAGTGAGTGCGGATGCGTAGGCGGTCCGCAAGACGGCGTCGTGCGACGTGACTACGCCTTTCGGTGTTCCGGTGGTTCCGCTGGTGTAGAGCATGTCCGCAGGGTCGTCTGGGCGGGGCGCGATATTGGTGCCGTGGCGATGGCGTCCCAATGCGGACAGACTGGCGACCGAATGAATGCCGCTGCGCGCACGGTCGTCCGTATCCAGGAGCACGACATGGCGCAACGTCGGCAAGGGGTCACCGTCGGACGTTGGCCGGTGCGCGAAAGCGGCCGTGTCCCAGCCGGGGGCCATGCCGTCCAGCATCGCCTGGTAGTCCAGTCCGTCGAACCCCGTCATCGTCACCAGGACGCAGCACCCGGAGTCGGCCAGCACGTACGCCAGTTCGTCTTGCTTGTACAGGAAGTTGAACGGTACGGCGACGGCTCCGACACGCGAGATCGCGAACTTGAGGGTCACGAACTCGGGGTAGTTCGCGATGACCATGCCGACGCGGTCCCCGGGCATGACGCCAAGCTCGCGTAAACCGGCTGCCAGACACTGTGATTGATACGCCACGTCTCGATAGGTGAGCATCGAGTCGTCGCAGATGACCAGGGGCCGACTTCCGAAGGATCGGGCACTCGCGTCGAGCCGACGGTGCAGCGTGGTGGGCTTCCACACCGGGATGGCGTCGCGCAGAGCCTTCCGTCTGACCTCGATGTCCTTCACCGCCGCGGTGGTCACCATCCGTCAGATCTCGCGCAGATGGCCGTGCATGATGGCGTCACGCAGTTCGAACTTGCGCACCTTGCCCGTCGGCGTCAGGGGCAGGGCGTCGGTGACGAACCACCGCACAGGCACCTTGAAGGGGGCCAGGCGTCTACCGACGTACTCGACGATGTCGGCCACCAGCAGGTCGGGTCCGTCGTCCCTGATCCGGATCGCCGCGGCCACGATCTCGCCCCAGCGCTCATCGGGCAGTCCGACGACCGATGCCTCGAGGACGGTTTCGTGATCGACGAGGACGCTTTCGATCTCGGCGGGCGAGATGTTCTCTCCGCCCCTGATGATCAGTTCCTTCAGCCGGCCGGTGACGCTGAGGTATCCGCGTGCGTCCAAGGTCCCGAGGTCACCGGTGTGGACGAACCCGTCGGCGTCGACGGTGCGTGCGGTCGCGTCGTGATCGTTGAGGTACCCGAGGAACTGCTGATACCCGCGTGCGCAGATCTCACCGGGTTCGCCCACCGCCAGCGTCTCGTTCGTCGCGGGGTCGACGATCTTGCACTCGACCCGCGGCAACGGCCGCCCCACGGTCGTCAGTTGATCGGCGCGCGAGTCCGACGGCCTGGTCGCGGACAAGACGGGCGCGAGTTCGGTCTGCCCGAACAGGTTGATGACCGATGCGCCGAAGACCCTCTCGGCGCTCTCGATCATGCTCGCCGAGACGTTGGATGCGCCGCCCATGATCACCCGCAGTTTCGGAGCCGGCGTGCTCGCCGTGCGTTGGCACTCGAGAAGTGCTCCAAGGATCGCGGGGACGTAGAACAGCACGCCGACGTCCTCGCGGCGCAGCGCCTCCAGCACCGGGGTGGGCCGGAATCGTTCGACCAGAACCACCGTGCCACCGATCCACAGCGGGCCGAGGGTTGCGATCACGCAGCCTGCGGTGTGAAACATGGGCAACGGGTTCAGGCATACCGAGTCGGCCTCGACTTCCACCGCCTCCAAGGTCAGCTTCGCGACGTTGACGAGCGATCTGTGGTTGAGGAGTACGCCTTTGGGACTTCCAGTCGTCCCGGAGGTGTACTGCAGCATGACCGCCTCGTCGGCGTCGGTCGGCGCATCTCGCAGGACGGTTGGGCTCACCTCGGATGCCTGCCACTGCGCTCGGTCCGACAACGAGACGCAGCGAAGGCGCGGGAACCTCGGCCCCACTGCGCCGACGACCTCCGCCAGGTCGTCATCGCGGTTGGTGTCGGCGTAGAGGAGCACCGCCGCACCAGAATGTGTCAGCGCATACTCGAGCTCCTCCTGCCTCAACACAGGATTGAGTGCGACCAGAACCATCCCCGCCAGCGCCGCACCGTACTGAATGATCGGCCACTCCACGACATTCGGAGCCCACAGGGCGACATAGCTGCCTCGCTCGGCGAGCTCGCACAGCGCTGTCGCGACGCGGCCTGCCTCGTCGTACAGCTCCGCGTAACCGAGCCGCACCTCCGCGCCGTCGTCGTGACGGACCCCGACGACTGCCAGCCGATCGGCATGACTGTCCGCCCGCTGCGCCAGCAATCCACCCACGGTGAAATCCACCAGATCAGCGCTCTGGTCGGCGGGCCAGTGCGCCCGCTCGAGCGCAAATCCGTTCGCGCTCACCCGAGCTCGCGACCGACCACGGAGACGAACGACACACAGCCGCCGGGTCGTCCACCGAGGTTGTGCGTCAACGCCGTGTGCGGATCCGACAGCTGGCGGTCCCCCGCGTCGCCGCGAAACTGCAGCCATGCCTCGTAGAGCATGCGCAGCCCACTGGCGCCGACCGGATGACCAAACGACTTCAGTCCCCCATCGGGATTGATCGGCAACCGTCCGTCCGCATCGAAGTCGCCGCCGAGGACGTCCTTCCACCCGTGGCCTGCCTCGGAGAAGCCGAGATCCTCCATGAGGACGATTTCGGTCGGGGTGAAGCAGTCGTGGACCTCGGCAAGCGACAACTGCGTGCTGGGATCGTCGATTCCTGCCTGGCCATACGCGTCGCGCGCCGCCTTGACCACTTCCGGGAAGGTGGTGAAGTCGAACTCGGGATCCATGGCGCCGCGGGTCGAACCCGCGACCAGCGACAACCCCTTGACGTACATCGGTGTATCGGTGTACTCGAGCGCTCGCTCGGCGGGCACGATCAGCGCGCAAGCCGCGCCGTCGGACACCCCTGAACAGTCGAAGACTCCCAGTCGCCCTGCCACCTTGACCGCCTTGTCGATCGTCTCCCGTGAGACGGGCGAGCGGAACTGCGCCTTGGGATTCCGCGAACCGTTGTCGTGGTTCTTCCACGCCACGTGGGTCATGGCTTCCCGCATCTCGTCGGGATGCACCCCGTGCTTGGCGCAGTACGCCGGGTCCAACAGCGAGAACGCCGCAGGCGCTGTCATCGACAACTCCGGCGCCGTTCCGTCACTCGGCGGATCGGCCCGCATGAGACCCGAGAAGCCCGAATCCTTGAGCTTCTCCACTCCCATGGCCATCACCACGTCGTAGGCGCCCGCAGCCACTCCGTAACACGCGTTGCGGAACGCCTCCGACCCTGTGGCGCAGTAATTCTCGACCCGGGTCACGGGCTTGTCGTCGGTGGACAACGCACGGCTCAGGGTGAGGCCGGACTGGCCAGAGCCGAGGGTGCCCAGCCAGTACGCGTCGATGTCTGCCCTGGCGATGTTCGGCGTCGAGCCGATGCACTCCGCGAATGCCTCAAGGATCAGATCCTCGGTGGAACTGTCCCAGCGCTCGCCGAACCGGGTGCATCCCATGCCGACGACCGCGACCCGGTCATTGATCCCGCGGCTTGCCATCGTTCTCCGATCCGGTGTCCAGAAGGCGCGCCTTCCAGAAGTAGTCGTGCACGCCGCCGGCGGTGAACAGCCGACGGAAGGTGAAGCCGACCGTGGCGCCGACGCGCAACCGTTCGGGTTCGGCATCGGTGACTTCGATGGTGCATCGCCCGCCGCCGTCGACGTCGACGACCGCCTGCAACATGGGCGGCGACGGTGAGTACGCCAGGTGGTCCACGGTGTGGGTGACGATGGCACCGCGAAGTCCCGCAACGGGTACGGCGTCCATCTCGTCGGTGGTCCCGCAGCGCCGACACACCCGTACTGGAGGTAGGTGGACGAATCCGCATTGCCGGCAACGTGTTCCGGCCAATCCGAACTTCCACTTCCCGGCGCGCGCGGCCGGCGGTGCGGCTGGCCGGTCCGGTTCGGGGCGACGCGGCGGTTCGAGCTCGACCAGCCCGTGCCACGACAGATAGGTCAGGTGCGGCACCACCATGCCCTTCGCCCGCTGAAGACTGACCGGGGTTGACTGGCGAGCGAGCGGCAACTGGGTCGTGGTGCGGAGCAGAACGGCATCACAGCCGTCGAACGCCGAGACGACGAGGATGGTCTCGTCGGGCTCCGCGACGTCGAGCACCGAGGCCAGCGCGATGCCGGCGTCGGCGACACCGGAGTATCCGACAGGCGATGTGCGGGTTGACTTGCGGGCCTTCACCAGCGTGCCGACGCGTTTGACGATGCCACTGTTGGGGCACGCGACGACGACGTGATCGACTTCGGCCAGCCCGGTTTCGTCGAGGATCTCATCGACGGCAGCGCGGATCAGGGCCGCGTAGCGTTCTGCGCCGAAGCGTTCCTCCCATTGCTCACCGGTGATCGATCCGGGTGAGCGCCAACGGTCGAGGAACTCGGCCGTGTGCGAGGTGGTGGCGAGGACGTCGGCGATCGCGGGTCCGTTGCCGAACAACAGCGCTGCGGCGCCGTCACCGCCTAGCCGTTCGTCCGCGGAACCGGGTCGCCCGACCCGGACGTCCGCGGTCAGCGCCACCCCGCCGGTGGCGGCGGCGGCTCGCCACGCCGCGAATCCGCTGCGGCCCGTCCCGCACAGATCCGTCGCGAACGAGGCGGACGGCAGTCCGAGCGCAGCGTGAATTGCGGTCGCGTTGGTCTTGTCGAGGTAAGCGGGACTGCTTGTTGCGAAGTAGACGTTGGTGGGCGGTGGGTGTCCGTCGAGGGCACGGGCCGCAGCGGCGCCCGCCATGGTGGTGCTGTCCTCGTCGTAGGACGCGACAACGCGGTCGCCGCGACGCAGCCCGATGTCGGCCCCGGCCAGGCGATGACGGGGAAGGTAGGTCGCATAGGCGATCAAGGACGCGGTCATTCGTCGCCCCGCCAGCGGTCGGCGGACGGATCGAGGAGCTGAGCCAATTTGCCTGCGGGAAGCCAGATGATGGTTTCCAGGTCGAGGGCGTCAAGGTACCGCACGCGCCCGGTGCGGAGGTCCTCCAGGCGCAGCCGGGGTGAGTTGCCCTCGTTGTCGATGTTGACCGACACCTGGGCGAACTCGCTTCCGACGACCGGGCCGATGCCTGGCACGTTGACGACTGAGCCGTCGCCGAACTCGACGGTCATCAGATCAGGAACCCCATGGTCGGAATCGGCTTGTCGCCGTCCACCAGCGCCACTTTCTTGTACGACATCCGCAGCCCGCCGTCCACGCGGCGCAACCGGTAGGTCACCCGACCGCCCCACAGGTGATTGCCGCGCGCGCGTGATTCGAGTACCAAGAAGTTCGCCCCCACCTCGAGGTCGGTGCCGCCGGCAGGGACGGCGCGGCCGCCGAGGAGTTCGACGTTGGAGATCAGCCTGCGCAAGTTGGACTGCGGTGCTTGGGCGTAGCGCTTACCGGTGCGAAGTTGTTTGAGCCTGGTGGAGATTCGATTGCGGTTGTCGTAGATCACCGACATCTGCTCCATCGGGTCGGCACCGTCGTCCCCGGCCGGTACCCAGTACAACGCGTCGTCGGTCCACAACGCCTCCCAGGCGTCGTAGTCGCTCTCGTCGGCGAAACGTGCTTCCCGATAGAGGAACTGCTCGACTTCACGGACGTCGGAACCGTCTGGTACGGCGGTCAGGTGTTCGGCGACGCCTGCGGCCGTCGTCACGGCGTCTCCATCAACGACGCGTAGTGCGACCAGAATCCGCGCATCGCGGTCTCGTCCGTTGCCGATCCGATGGTGAATCCGTCGTCGTCGACGCGCTCCCTGTGCAACCCCCGCCGCACGTCGAGCCATTCCGGCTGCAGCGATTCGAGGCCGAGTTGATTGCGTTCGTACATCTCGGTGTCGTCGGCCAACAACATGCCTGCCGGACCCACCGATCCCACGCACTGCGACACCATCCGCTTGTTCAGTTCCGGGGCGCCTGCGAGCTGGACCGCCGTCGAGTACTGAACGCATTGGTTGACCGAGACGGGCTGGATGTTGAAGACCTGGATCTCGGCGATGAACAGGTTGGGAAAGATCATCACGTGGGGCGCACCCTCGACCAGGATCTGATCGGCGGCATCACCGTGCAGTTCGCGCATTGCCGCGACGTAGTTCGGCACCCTTTCCTCGGTAGTGCCGAACCAGCGCATCGGCTCCGCGAACTTGCGGAACTCCGGGCGCAGGTCGTTCTCGCTGTGGCCGTTGCGCAGGTTCCGCGTGACCGCTGTCGACGCGTCGCTGTAGAGCGGTCCGATCGTGCTTCCAGTCACACCAAAGATGGAGCCATGCACGAACTGGGGGTGATATCCGTCGGTTTCGTTCTCCGCCAGCAACTTCCAGTTGGCGCCGGTCTCGTGCTGGAGCCAACCCGCCGTCAGCTCGACCCGACCCTGCGGCGACAGGCGCACCAGCCGGTCGATCTCGCCTGCAGCAGCCCCGAGGTGCTCGGTCAGAGAGGGTCCGTCCTCGGCAAAGCTGCCGAAGACGAAGCCGTGATACGAGTCGACCCGCGCCACCCGCCCCATCGCGAGGTCGAGCTTGCGGCCGCCGTATCCCTTGAAGAAGGGGAATCCGATGAGTTCGCCGGTGTTCCGGTACGTCCAGCCGTGGTAGGGGCAGCGGAATGTCGCGGAGTTCCCCTTGGCGTCGTTGCAGACCTGGTTGCCGCGGTGCGCGCACCGGTTCAGTAGAAGGTGGACCTCGCCGTCTCGATCGCGGGTCATGATGACGTCCTGCAAGCCGAGTCGCTTGCGCACGTAGTCGCCCGGCTGCGCCACTTCGCTTTCGTGGCCCACGAATACCCAAGTGCGATACCAGATCTTTTGGAGCTCGTCGGCGAAGATGGCCGGGTCGGTGTACAGCGAACCGTGCACCTTGTCCTGCTTGATCAACGGCGCGACGCGGCTGCTGCTCGGAACTCCGAGACTCGAGGGCGTGGTCTCCGTTATTCCCGAGGTCATTCTCGAACTCCTTCCTTCGTGCCGAAGACGGCGCGGCGCTTCTCCCGAAACGCGGCGATGCCCTCGGCGAAATCGTCGCTGCCGAAGAGTGCGGCCTGATGGGCGGCTTCCCGGTCGAGCACGTTGAACGGAGACAACCCGGCCGCCACCGCGAGCAGCGACTTGATCGCCCCGAGCGCCTGGGCCGGCCCCGCGGCGAGGCGGCTCGCGTCCTGCAGCGCAGCGTCAAGCGCTGCTCCCGGTTCCGCGAGCGCATCCACTAGCCCGATGCTCAGCGCTTCCTCCGCCGGAATCGGTGTGGGCAGCATCAACATCTGCCGGGCCCTGGCGAGACCGACCCGGGCAGGCAACGAGACGTAGGCCCCCATGTCACCGGCCAGCCCGACCGCAGTGAACGTGGTGGCGAACCGGGCGTCGCGTGCGGCGACCACGCGGTCACATGCGGCCGCCAGAGCGGCGCCCGCGCCGTAGGCCGCTCCCTCGACCGCAGCGATCACGGGCTTCTCCGTGCTCCAGATCGCCCGAATGACGCGTTGCACCAGCTGGACCCGCTCCAACGCCTCCTGCGGAGCCATCCTCTCCATCGTGGCGATGTCGCCTCCCGAACAGAAGGCCTTGCCCGCTCCGGTCAGCACGATGGCTCGCACCGACGGGTCGCGGTCGGCGGCTTCGATGGCGTCGGCGAGCGCCAACCGCAGCGGCAAGTCGATGGCGTTGAGCTTGTCGGGGCGATTCAGCGTCACCAGTGCGACCGCGCCGGTCACCGCAGTCAGTACGGGGGCGGTCACTGGAACCTCGGCTGTCGTCGTTCGATGACCGCACGCAGGCCTTCGAGGGCATCGGCGGTGCCGGAGAGTTCGGAGACCGTCCGCGCCTCCTCCGCCAACCGTTGTTCGACGGACGCCCCGATTCCGCTCCACACCAGACGCTTGGTCGCCGACAACGCCTGCATGGGAAGGGCGACCAGCTGTAGAGCCAGCTCCTCTGCGCGACTTTGCAATTCGTCGTCGGGCGCAACCTCGGTGATCAGCCCGATGCTCAGCGCCTCGGCGGAGGTGAGCGTCGGGTTGGTCAGGACGATCCGCAGCGCCTGCCGTAGCCCGACCAACTGGGTGAGCGTCACCGACACCCCGCCGTCGGGGGCCATGCCGACACGAACCGCACCGGAGAAGAACTTCGCGGATTCGGCGGCGACCACGATGTCCGACGCACACACCAACCCAAGACCGCCACCGCCCGCAGCGAAGCCCTGTACCGCCGTCACCACCGGGACCCGTAGCTGGATCAGTGCAGCGGAAGCCAGTTGCAGCCAGGCCGTTGCCTCACGCAGGTAGTCCGGCAGGTCGGCGCCCTTGGACTCGAAGGTGTGAATGTCGCCGCCCGCACAGAAGTTGCGCCCTTCGCCGGTCAGCAGCACGACCCTGACCTTCGGATCGGCGTGACAGGACAAGATGGCCGCGTGAAGCGCCTTGAGCAGTTCCACGTTCAACCCGTTGGAGACCTGCGGCCGGTTGAGGCGGAGGCGGGCCAGCCCGCCGTCCATGTCGAGCGCGATGGGTGTCGTCGAACCAATCGTCGTCACCGGGTTCCTCCTCGTTCACTGAAGGCCGACGCACCGTTGCGTCCGGCGCCCTCGCTGATGTGGCGTACGACCGCGGTGATTTCGTCGTCGAGACCCGCTGCCACGGGGAGCCCCAACCCAGAAGTCACCAGGTGCTTGATGGCCGTGAGTGCGCCCCGGTCGCGGTCTGCCATTGCGGACACGAACAACTCGATCTCGTCGTCGAACCGATCTCGCGGAAAACTGCGGTAGGCCAGACCCAGCCGAACGGCGTCTACGCCGGAAAGGCGGTCCCCGCTGAGCAGGACTCCCATGGCCCGTTGACGACCGATCAACCGCGGCAGTCTCTGGGTGCTGCCGCCGCCAGGGATCATGCCGAATCTGATGTGATTGTCCGAGATCCGCGCATCATCGCTGACCAGCACGACGTCCGCCGCCTGCATGAGCTCGAATCCCCCCGCTGCGGCGACTCCTTCGACTGCGGCCACCACGGGTACGTCGATCGCGGCGATGGCGTCGCAGGCGCGTCGGAAGGCGACGAACAACGTCCGCAGCGCCGCCGGTCCATCCGCACGCAGCCGCTCGACTTCAGCGAAATCACCACCTGCGCAGAAGTTTCCACCCGCACCCCGGATGACGATCACGTGGATCATCGGGTCCGATCCGAGCACGAGGATCGCGCGCTCGAGTTCGACGCCCAACTCCACGTTGACGGCGTTCATCAGCTCCGGTCGATCGAGGGTGATCCGACCGATCCCGGCGGCGGCGTTGACCGACACGGCCGCCTCGCGCCCGGCGACGACCTCGGGGAGCAGTGGATCAGTCATGGGTGGTCGTCGACTCCAGGTTCCCTCGTAATTTCTAATCTACATTAAACGACTCCAGCGGTGGTTACAACCACGACCACAGCAGCCACGGCATCCCTTACCTGGACGAGAGCTCCTTTATTCTTCGTTAAATTATGTCTGACCAGTGCTTACCCACACAGCGACTCCACCTGGGAACATCGGATGTGCCCTGCACGTGTACACCGGCTATCACACGTGGCAGTTCGGCGCCCGCGCCTTCTCCGACGCACTGCCATGGATCGCACAGCAGGTGTAGTACCCAACGCAACGACTTCAGCTACTAATCGCCCATCGGAAAATACCAGGCGAAAAGGGCCTCGGTTCACGTATTTTTAGTGGGTGATCGACCCGCTGATCGACAGCCTGCGCAAAGCAGTCGACGTGTCTCCCGACGACACGCGACTGCGGCTGCACCTTGTCGAGCTGTTGCTCGGCGCAGGCGACGTCGACGACGCGATCGCTCACTGCGCCACGGCGCTCGCCCAGGACCCGACGTCGGTGCAAGCCCGGCAGCTCATGGCCCAGGCCATGACCACCCCCGACGGATCCCGCAGCGATCCCCAACCAGGTGGGTTCGACTGGTCGGCGGCCGAGCACCAGGTGGGTGGCATCGCCGCGCCGATGTTCGTCACCGGTGACGACGAGCCCGAACCCGCGACCTCGGCGTGGGAGGTCGAGGACGCCGGGGTCACCCTCGCCGACGTCGGCGGGATGCGCGACGTCAAGGACCGGTTGGAAGCGGCGTTCCTGGCGCCGATGCGCAATCCCGAGCTACGCCAGCTGTACGGCAAGAGCCTGCGGGGCGGCCTGCTGCTCTACGGACCTCCCGGATGCGGCAAGACGTTCATCGCGCGGGCGCTGGCCGGCGAGCTGGGCGCGCGCTTCGTCAGCGTCGGCCTTGCCGACATCCTCGACATGTACGTCGGAAGCTCCGAGCGCAACATCGCCGACCTGTTCGGGCTGGTGCGGCGGGAGGCGCCGTGCGTGCTCTTCCTCGACGAGATCGATGCGCTTGGCCAGAAGCGCAGTTCGGCGCACAACGCGGCCATGCGGGGTGCGGTCGTACAGCTGCTCACCGAGCTCGACGGAGTCGCGGGACAGAACGAAGGCGTGTTCGTCCTTGCGGCGACGAACCAGCCGTGGGACGTCGACCCTGCGCTGCGCCGTCCGGGTCGGCTGGACCGCACGGTGCTTGTCCTCCCGCCCGACGGCGAGGCACGGGAGTCGGTGTTCCGCTACCACTTCCGGCACCGGCCGGTGGAAGGCATCGACCTGAAGCGGCTGGGCAGGGCGACCGAGGGCTTCTCTGGCGCCGACATCGCCCACGTGTGTGAGACGGCGGCCGAGCGCGCGCTTCTCGACAGTGCTCGCAGTGGTCAGGTCCGGCTGATCGGCATGCCCGATGTCGAGGCCGCGTTGCGCGAGGTGCGCCCGTCGATCGGGGCGTGGATGGAGACGGCGCGCAACGTCGTGCTCTTCGCCGACGCCGACGGCACGTACGCCGAACTACGGAACTATATGACGAAGGCCAAACGACTATGAACGACAACGACGTTGGTGGCGGCTCGGATGGCGCGCTGACGCGGGCGGAGCACCTGCTCGACGTCCACCGGCCACGGGAGGCGCTGCGTGCCGTTGCCGCCGAACTCGCGCGGGATCCCCAGAACGTGACCGCGCTGGGTCTTGCGGCGCGGGCCGAACTCGATCTCAAGGAACCCCGCCGGGCTCGCGAACTGGCCACCCGGGCGGCAGCAGCGCAGCCACACGCGGAGTACCCGCTGCGGCTGCTGGCGTTGTCGTTGCACGCGTTGGGCCGGTTCACCGACGCGTGCGAGGCGGCGCAGGCCGCGGTCGCGAACGCGCCCAACGTGTGGCAGACCCACTACACGCTGGCCTACGTCAGCGCTGGTACGCCTGGAATGGATTCGGTCGCAAGGGAAGCCGCCCGTCGAGCCGTCGAACTGGCGCCGCTGGAGGCCGAAACCCACGCCGTGATGGGCCAGGTCGCCGTCGAGCAGGGCGACCAAACGACTGCCGAGAACGCGCTGCGCGAGGCGCTGCGGCTCAACCCGAACCTCGCCATGGCGCGCAACGATCTCGGCCGCCTGCACCTGCTGCGCAAGGATCACTTCGGCGCGGCAGGCCACTTCGCGCACGCCGCGGCCGACGACGTGCGGATGGACGTCGCCCAGCACAACATCGACGCCGCGCTCGCGATGGCCGTGGGGCGGGTCGTCTTCTGGGTGTGCGTCGCGGTGTTCATTCTCGGCCGGTTCGCCGTGAAGGATGAGAGCGACGGCGCGGTCGGGTTCGGGTACGCAATGCTCGCCGTCCTCGTCGCGCTGGTGATCTGGCAAGCGGTTCTCATCGTGCCCGCGGCGCGTGGCGGGCTCGGGACGTACCTGCGAATGCTGCCCCATCGCGACCGGTTGATGACGGCGACGGTCGGGCTACTGGTGCTCGGCATGACCGCCCTGATGGTGATGTGCGTGGTGCCGCCGGACTCGAGGTTGTGGCCTTTGATGGTCGGCGTGCCAGCAGTGCTCGGCTCCCGGCTGCTTCTCGAATTGCGCGCCCGGGAACTCCAGAAGGCTGAGGGCGGCTAGCCTGACTACCCGGCGTACAGCGGACGGGTTTCTGTCCAATCGACCATCAGCTTGCGCTGGCTGAAGTACCAGACGCCGTCGTGTTTGACGAACGTGTCGAGATAGCGGATCGCGGCGATCATCAGGCTGCGTTCTGAACCGTCGACCTTGACGTGGTGGGCCAGACAGTAGGCCACCCCCGAGGCGTGATCGCCGTCGAGCTCCGTGGTGCTTTGGCCGTTGAAGTGCATGGTCGCTTCGTACGCATTGAGCTCGTCGAACACCGGCGCGAGCGCCGCCCGGCCCTGAATGTGTTGGGCTGGAGTGGAATTGCTGACGTCCATGTACACCAGGAAATCCGTGTCCTCGGTGAACAGAGACATTTGACCCGTTGCGTCGCGCCGATCAGCGCAGTAGGCGTAGGCGTCGACCAGTTCTCTGATCGCCAGCCGGTCGACTGCCTCTTGAGGCGAGAGAGCCTGGTGCTTGGTACGCGGGAGATCCCAAGTTGTCATGATCTCTTCCTTCAATTGCTTGACATATCATCCAATCCTACTACCGTGGCAGTCATGCCGAAAGCAGTGCGATTCGATTCCTACGGCGACCTCGACGTCCTCGAGGTGCGCGAGGTGCCCCGGCCAGTTCCAGCGGATGGCGAGGTCTTGGTCCAGGTCAGGGCGGCCGGCATCAACATCAGCGAGGCGGCGATCCGCTCGGGCGCCGTGCAACATCTGTTCCCTGCGACGTTCCCGTCCGGGCAGGGCAGCGACCTGGCGGGCGTGGTGACCGAACTCGGTTCCGGGGTCGCCGGTTTCGCGGTGGGTGACGAGGTCATCGGATTCTCCAACCAGCGGTCCAGCCACGCCGAATACGTCACCGTGCCCGCGGGTCAGCTGACCTCCAAGCCGTCCGCGGTGTCGTGGGAGGTAGCCGGCTCGCTGTACGTGGCGGGGGCCACCGCCTACGCCGCGGTGCGGGCAGTAAACCTCGCACCTGGGGACACGGTGGCGATCGCGGGTGCTGCCGGCGGTGTCGGCGCGACGGCGGTTCAACTCGCCCGACGGGCCGGGGCCACGGTACTTGGCATCGCCGGACCCTCCAACGACGGCTGGCTCACCGACCACGGCGCAGTCCCGGTCAACTACGGCGACGATCTGCCGGCTCGGCTGCGCGCCGCAGCACCGTCCGGACGCATCGACGCGCTGCTGGACTTCTTCGGTGGTGGGTATGTCGCGATGGCAGTCGAGGATCTCGGAGTGCCGCCCGACAGGGTCGACACCATCACCGACTTTCCGGCCGTGGAACGGTTCGGGGTCCAGTCGGCAGGCGGTGCGGACGCTTCGAGCGCAGCGGTACTCGCCGAGTTGGCCGACCTGGTCGCACGCGGTGAGCTGGACGTGCCGATCGCCGGAGTCTTCGCCCTCGACGACGTGCGAGAGGCCTACCGAGAACTCGAAAAGCGCCACACCCGGGGCAAGTTGGTGCTACGACCGTGAGCGAGAACCGCGGTTGCGGTGATGCACACAACACCGATGTGAGGAGACAGCAATGAGCGAAGGCAACGACTTCAACGAACGCAACATCGCCGAGTTCCGCGCCAACCACGGTCGCGTCAGCGGCCCGTTCGAGGGTGCGCCGATCGTGCTCCTGCACACGGTCGGTGCACGCAGCGGGAAACCGCGAACCAGCATCATGATGTACCTCGCCGACGGCGAGCGGTATCTCGTGTTCGCCTCGAACGCCGGTGGCGACGACAACCCCGCCTGGTACTGGAACCTGAAGGCCAACCCCGACGCCCGCATCGAAGTCGGCGACGACATCATCGACGTCCATGCCACGGACCTGCAAGGCGCAGAGCGGGACGACAAGTACGCGCTGCAGGCCGAACGGTATCCGGGATTCGCGGAGTACGAGCGCATGACGTCGCGGACCATCCCGGTTGTCGCGCTGACGCCTACCGCTAGCCCTCAGCCACGGGGGTGACGATGCTGGCCGGTAACCCGACCATCGATTGATTGACATGTCATGCAAATCCACTACTCTGGATTTCATGACCGAAACAGGCTCGAATGCGTTCTCAGAATCCGCTGGGTCGCAGCAGGTGGATTACGATGCCCTTTACCGCGGCGAGAGCCCGGGTGAAGGCATGCCGCTGATGAGCACTCCACCATGGGACACCAAGGCGCCCAACGAGAACGTCGTCGCGTGGCAGACCGGTGACTGGGTCCACGGCGACGTTCTCGACGTCGGCTGCGGTCTCGGCGACAACGCCGTCTACCTGGCCAAGAACGGGTACAGCGTGACCGGGTTGGACATCTCACCCACCGCGCTGATCACCGCCGAGCAACGGGCCAAGGACGCCGGAGTCGACGTCACGTTCGCGGTGGCCGACTCCACCAAACTCGATGGCTACGTGGACGCATTCGACACCGTGATCGACAGCGGCTTGTTCCACTGCCTCGATGACGAAGGCAGGCTTGGTTACGCCGCCGCGGTGCACCGGGCCACCCGGCCCGGCGCCACCCTGTTGCTCAGCTGCTTCTCCGACGCCAACCTGGTCGACGGCCAAGAGTGGCCGCGACCTGCGGTGTCCGAAGAGACGCTGCGCGACGTCCTCGGTGGCGCTGGCTGGGACATCACGTCGCTGGAGCCCGCCACGGTGCGCGGTGCACTGGACGGCGGCCCGCAGGCCGACATGGCGTTCTGGTACCTCCGCGCGCAACGGCGCTAAGGGCTTGACGGTCAGGTCGTGACGATCACGGTGCCGACCTTGCCAGGCGCATGGACGTGCCTGGCTGCGGCCGAAATCTGGTCGAGGGGGTAAGTGCCGGCAACGTCGAATTCCGCGGAATGCGCGGTGGCGATTGCGATGATGCTGGTGACGTCGGAGGCGCGGCGTTCGGGTGCGACACCAGTCAGCCAACGGCCGATGGTTAGCCCACGAATGCCGATCTCGCCTCCAACCAGCGCCGAGGCGTGCAGAGGAATCTGCTCTTGTGCCAACGCCCCGTAGGTGATGAGTGTTCCGCCGGAGGACAACAAGGACATCAAGTGGCCGGCGACTGCGCCGCCGACGGGATCCAGTGCCACGGGGATCGGGCGGCCGTCGGCGATGATGCGAATCCGTTGGACCCAGTCGGGGTCGTCGGTGGAGACGACGGGCACGTTCGGGTAGCGGGTGGTGAGTTCGTGGGCGCGGCCGGCGCTGCGCACGACGCCAATCGTGCCGATCTGACGGTCCTCGGCGACGACGGTGAACAGTCGGCCCACTGATGAGTTGGCGGCATTGTTGAGGATGATGCCGTCGAATCCGACCGAGAAGTGTTGCTGGGCGGCGCGGTAGAGCAACAGAGCGGTCAACGGGTTGCAGACCATCTGCGCGGCGACGTCGTCACCGACGGAAGCCGGTACGGGCACGGCGAGCTCAGCAGAGACGTTGATGCGTTGCGCCCAAGACCCGGGGTTGGGGAACACGGTCACGCGACTGCCGACCGTCGCGGCGTCGACGCCGGGACCGGTCGCGACCACGACGCCGGCGGCCTCGAGTCCAGCGACGGTGCGCTGTCCGGGATGTGGTGGGCCGAAGCTCACGCCGACGAGATCTCCCGGATGGATCGGGAAGGCGCGGACGTCAACCTGGATTTGTCCGTGCCCCGGCGCGGGCGGGTCGGAGATCTCGGTGGCTTCAAGGACGTCGGCGGGGTCACCGGCGCTGGCGTAGGTGATGGCCCAAGTCATCGTCGATCACCTCCTTGATGTCGGCGATGGCCTGGGATCGTTGGCGGGCAGGCGAACCCGACCAAAGACAACACCGGCACGAGCACCACACTAATCGGTGTGCATGATATGTCAATCAATTAGTCGGCTAGCCAATCTCCTGGCTTCATCGCGATATCCTGGGCCGATACCGCGAAAGGGAAACGCCGAAGTGCCGAGTAGTCAACGCCGGAAGTCCGCCCAAGAGCCGTGGCTGTCAGCGGCCCAGCTGCGAGCCTTCCGTGCATTCATGAGTGTGCAGATGCGGATGAACTACGCGATGAACCGTCAACTTCAGAGCGACAGCGATCTATCGCTTGCCGACTACCACATTCTGCGGGTCCTCAGCGACGCCACCGGCGGACACCTGCAGGTCTCGGACCTGGCGGCGCAGATCGGCTGGGAGCGCAGCCGCACCTCGCATCAGCTGCGCCGGTTGTGCGAACGCGGGCTCGCCGAGCGTGTTCCATCGCTGGACGACGGCAGGGCAACCGACGCGATGCTGACGCCAGCAGGTCGCGAAGCGATCGACGCGGCGGCTCCCGGCCACGTGGCCCTGGTCCGCCAATTGTTCTTCGACCCGCTGCCCGACGAACTCCTCGCACCCCTCACCGCGGCGCTGGAACACGTCCAGGTCAACATCGACGTCAGCAACTCCTCACCGCCTGCTCGCTGATCGCGGGCCGCGAACGCTTGAGGCAGCACTGCCATCCATCGACTACGTGGCGCCGCCGGCGTACGGGAAGTAGTCGACCTGCGGGGGCGCGTCGTACACCTGCGCATTGCCGGGCGATTGGCATTGGCTCTGGGTACCGCCCAGCGTCACGCATGACTGGCCCGGCTGGGCAGAGCCGCTGGAATCCGTCGCAGCAGAGCCGGCGCTCGAGGCACCTTGGCTCGGGGCGGCTGCCGCGATCGGCGCAGCGGCGACCGCCGCCGCGATTGTCCCCGCTGCTAGCAGCGGGGCGATGTAGCCCGGTATCACCCGCATCGCGCGACTCCTTCTGTCGTTGCCGTGTGTCCTCCCAGTGTCGGACCGCCGTCCACCGAAGTCATCAGGGTTGGCACCCATCGCGATACCGGTCAACGCGACTACGCATCTACCAGTCAGCAGGAACTGCAGACTCTGGCTAGCCGGGGATGAAATGGGGGGTAGTGGCGATGACGCCGACCCCGTCGGTGGCCAATCTGTAAGTGCGGTAGTAGAACCCATCGGAGGATAACGCCATGCGCACCAAACTCACCTATCTCGCACCAATATTGGGAGCCGCGGCGGTCGCGGCTGCGATCTCCGCGGCACCGATTGCATCGGCGGCTCCTGGCACCCAAACCCCTGCGCAGCAACAGCAGTCCTGCGTCGGAAGCGGACCCGGAACGATCTGTCAGTCGCCGGGCAACGCCCAGATCAATGACGCCCCACCGCCTGTTCAGTTCTTTCCGTATGGCGGCGAAGCCTTCTTGCTCTAGTCCTGACCGGGCCGAACGCCAATCCCATCCACCAGGACTCACAATGAAATCAAAGCTGGAGAGGCCTTCCTGCTTGGCGGAGGTGGCCTGGGAGGTGGCGGCTCTCATGGGGGTCACCGGCGACGGCCGTGGCGCCGGCCACATGCGCAGCCGTCGCCTTCCGGCTAGCCGGAAGGCCAGGTTGGGTGTCAGCGGTGACGACACGGACTCCCCCGAGCGACATGATTTATCTAGCCCAAGCAGGGCGAACAACGAGTCAGGAGAACATCATGAAGATGACGGCAAAGTACATCGCACCGTGGCTGGCCGCAGCGGGGATCGGTGCAGCGATTGTTCTTGCACCCATCGCTAGCGCGAACACCGATCCACTGGTGCCGTTTGGCACCAATCCTCACACCCCTTACGTGACGGGCTACCACGTGTCGGACCACGACGAGGCCAACACCACGAACGGCCAACTCGACACGCCGTTCTGAGCGTGGCAGCCGCATAGCGAGAGGAGCTCACGATGAAAGCAATCACGAAGTACGTCGCGCCGCTCATGGCCGCGGCCGCAATCGGTGTCACGCTCGCGCTGGCACCCATCGCGAGCGCCAACACCGATCCGGTCACGCCGTACGGCACGGATCCGACGAGCCCCGCCATCTTCGGTTACCACCAGTGGTTCGGCGACGATACGGACGTGCCCTTCTGACCCGCTGTATGCACGAGATGGCCGCCCGCGCTGACCCGAATCGGTCAGTGCGGCGCCGGCCGTCCTTCTTGGCATCGCGGCGCACCACGGACGAGTGTTGGTGCTCGATCGCGACGACGCCGAGGAGTCCACGGGCCACGGCTCGCCGCTGCCGACCCTCGTACACGGCGGACCCGGACGGCCCGGCGGCGGCGAAGAACTCGGCGGCATCCGCGGGGTACTGGATCACATGCAGCGCACCGCGATTCAGGCGTCCCCCGACATGATGACCGCCATCACCGGGCAGTGGACCAAGGGGGCGGTCCGGGATCAGACCGAGCTGCATCCGTTCCGCAAGCACCTCGAAGAGTTGAAGATCGACGACACCATCGTGGGCGGACCCCGCACCGTCAGCCTTGAGGACATCGAGCACTTCGCGGAGTTCACCGGCGACACCTTCTACGCCCATACCGACCCGGAGGCCGCCGCAAAGAATCCGCTCTTCGGCGGCATCGTCGCGCACGGCTACCTGGTGGTGTCCTTGGCGGCGGGCTTCGTCGAACCCAACCCGGGTCCGGTGCTGGCCAACTTCGGCGTCGACGGACTGCGGTTCCTGACCCCGGTCAAGGCGGGCGACGCACTGACGGTCACCCTGACCGCCAAGCAGCTCACCCCGCGGCTGTCAGCCGACTACGGTGAAGTCCGCTAGGACCCCGTAGTGACCAACCAGGACGACTCTCCGGTCGCGACCTATGACGTTCTGACGCTCGTCGCCAAACTGCCCACCGACACCAAGGACTCCTGACATGTTCTACGTATCAGTCTGTTACGGCACGCCCACCGACCCCGACGCCTTCGACGACTACTACACCAACACCCACGCCCCGCTGGCGCTGAAAACACCTGGGCTGGTGAGCTTCACAACGGAGAAGTGCCAGTCCATGGGGCGGGGAGAACCGCCCTACTACATGGTCGCCAGACTCGGCTTCGAGACGGCCGAAACGATGAAGACCGCGCGCACCTCCCCCGAGATGGCCGCCGCCAGTTCCGACGTGCCGAACTTCGCCACCGGTGGGGCAACCCTCTACAGCGCGGAGCAAACCGTCATCCGCTGACCGCGCCGTTGCGAGCGATCTCGCACGTGACCCGGCGTACCGTGACCCCATGGCGGTGGCGGCTAAACGCGTACTCGTTCTCGGCTCCGGGTTCGCCGGGCTGTGGGCCGCACTCGGCGCGGCACGACGGCTGGACGAGCTCGGGATCTCCCAAGGTGCGGTCGACGTCGCCGTCGTCAGTCGACAGCCATTCCACGACATTCGGGTCCGCAACTACGAGACCGACCTCAGTCCGTGCCGAATCCCATTGCAGGACTTGCTCGATCCGGCTGGAATCGGACAGATCACGGCCACCGTAACCGGGATCGACGCCTCTGCCGCGACGGTTAGCACGGCCGCCGGCGCAACCCTCGGCTACGACCGGCTCGTCCTGGCGGCGGGCAGCAGCGTGGCCAAGCCGGACCTTCCTGGACTCGCCGAGTTCGGGTACGACATCGACACCTACGACGGCGCGATGAGGCTGCAGAAGCACATCCGCGATCTCGCCGCACACCCGAAAGACCCCGCAACCGCGACGGCGGTCGTCGTCGGCGCCGGCCTCACCGGTATCGAGATCGCCACCGAGCTGCCGGTGATGTTGTCGGACGCGCTCGGAGTCACACCGCGGGTGATCCTGGTCGACCACAATCCGCACGTCGGTTCCGACATGGGCGAGTCAGCTCGCCCAGTCATCGAGGAAGCGTTGGCGCAGAACCACGTTGAGGCCATGACCGGAGTGGGAGTGACCGCCGTCGGCGAGCGAAGCGTGACGCTGTCGACCGGCGAGGACCTGCCTGCGGCAACGGTGGTGTGGTGCGCCGGGATGCGAGCAAACCCGCTGACCGCGCAGCTCGGGGTACCACGCGACCGGCTGGGCCGATTGCCCGTCGACGACTATCTACGCGCCGAGGGCGTTGAAGGCGTATTCGCCGCGGGCGACGTGGCCGCGGCGAAGATGGACGACGACGAGCACCTATCGGTGATGTCGTGCCAGCACGGCCGGCCGATGGGCCGCTATGCGGGCTACAACGTGATCAGCGAATTGCTGGGTGCACCCATGCTGCCGCTGCGAATCCCCTGGTATGTCACGGTTCTCGATCTCGGGCCCGCCGGCGCGGTGTATACCGAGGGCTGGGACCGGCGGGTCGTCAGCACCGGCGCAACGGCCAAGGCGACCAAACGAGTGATCAACGGTGAACGCATCTATCCCCCGCTCACCGGCGACCGAGCCGCACTCCTCGCGGCCGCCGCCCCCGAGCTGCAAGCCGCGCCGTCTTACGAGCACTGATCGGCTCGAGCGCCCTCCCCCTGATCCCAGGCGACCACGGGGTACTAACGTCGAGGTCACCGACGACGGAGGTGCGCATGACCGGTCGAATTCCCCTGGTCGACTATCTGGTGCTGGACGACGACCAACCGCACTTGGTCGCGCAGGAGTGCACGAACTGCAGCGCCCGGTTCTTCGACCGACGCAACGCGTGTGCCAGCTGCTTCGCTGCCGAGTTCACCGCGGTACCGATCGCGACCGAGGGCACCGTGCGCGCGTTCACGATCGTCGCCTTCGCTGCACCAGGTGTCCCCACCCCGTTCGTGGCGGCCGTCGTCGATTGCGGCGGGACCCAGGTTCGCGCCAACCTCATCAACGTCGAGCCCGATGCCGAACACGTCCACGACGGCATGAAGGTGCGGCTCGCCACCCACTCGATCGGCCTCGACTCCGAAGGCACCGAGGCGATCGGCTTCGGCTTCGAGCCGGCCCGCTGACCGAGCCGCGTTCCCCGACAGACCACCTATGCACATGACGAAGGAGCACCGGCGATGAGCGCTAGCGACGAGGTCTGGATCCTCGGGATCAAGATGACCAAGTTCGGCAAGCACACCGACCTCGACACCGTCGACCTGGCGGCAGAGGCCGCGACGGGCGCGCTCGCCGACGCGGGCGTCACGATGGCAGACATCGGAGTGCTCGCGGCGGGCAACCTGATGAACGCGAGTGCCGGTATCGGCCAACAGCTTCAGAAGCAGATCGGCCAGACGGGCATCCCCGTGTACAACGTCGCCAACGCCTGCGCAACCGGTGCCACCGCGCTGCGCACCGCGATCATGGCGGTGAAGGCCGGCGAGGTGGACTACGGCCTGGCCGTCGGTGTCGAGAAGCTCTCCGGCGCAGGCCTGCTCGGCGGAGGTGGCACCAAGAAGAAGGACGCCGACACCTGGACGCCGGCCGGCCGCTACGGCGCCGTCGCGCCCGTCGACGGAAGGATCGGCACCGAGACCATGCCGGGCGTCTTCGCCCAGATCGGTATGGAGTACGGCCACAAGTACGGCGGCACCAGCTTCGAACTATTCGCCAAGATCAGCGAGAAGAACCACGCTCACTCCACCCTGAATCCGCTTGCGTCCTACCAGAAGCGGTTCACGCTCGAGCAGATCATGAACGACGTCATGATCGCGTACCCCAACACGCGCCCGATGTGCTCGGCGAACTGCGACGGTGCCGCGGCCGCGGTGGTGTGCAACGGCGAGACGCTGAAATCCCTCTCGCTCGAGCAGCGGCGGCGCGCGGTCAAGGTGTCGGCGTCGGTGCTGACCACCGACCCCTACGAAGAGGGCTGCCAGGTGCTGCCGAACGTCAACACGCTGACCCGCAAGGCTGCCGCCATCGCCTACGAGCAAGCAGGCGTCGGCCCAAGAGACCTCGATCTGGTCGAGTTGCACGACTGCTTCGCCACTGCCGAACTGGTGCACTACGACAACCTGATGCTGTGCGACGAGGGCGGCGCCGCGGACTTCTTCAATTCCGGTGCCACGTGGCGTGACGGCTCGACACCGGTGAACGTGTCGGGCGGGCTGGAGTCGAAGGGGCACCCGATCGCGGCCACCGGCATCGCCAACATCTGGGAGGTCTGCCACCACCTCCGCGGTGAGGCCGGCGACCGCCAGATCGCGAATGCGAAGGTCGGCCTCGCCCACGTCATCGGACTCGGCTCCGCCTGCGGCGTCCACATCCTGGAGAAGTCGACGGCGTAGTCCGGTTACTTCGACGCAGTGTGATGAGGCTTCGAACCCGCGTCGTGCACCGGGTGTGAGTTGCCTGGGTCATCGTCGTGCTTGGCCGGCGTCGTGGCCGATGAGTGTGAGCCACCGGGCTGCTCGTCATGCTTGGTCGACGTCGCGTCCGATGGGTGTGAGTCGTCGTGCTTGACCGACGACATGACCGATGAGTGCGAGTCGCCGGGCTGCTCGTCATGCTTGGCCAGCGACGTCACCGATGGATGCGAGGTGTCGGGCTGGGCGTCGGCGGATTTGGCCGACGTAACGGCCAACGAGCGTGAGAGCTCGGTGCGCGCCTGCGGTGTCGTCGTGGCGGAATCCTGGGTCGACACCGTCTGGTTCGCCGGGACGGTGGCTGCGCGGATGTCGTTGACCGCCTTGACGACCGCAGCCGCGATGTCGGCGCCGGCAGCGCTCACCGCCGCGGTTGCGGCGTTGACACCCGCGGCGAGCGCCCGCACGGGATCGCCAGTCGCTGCCAATTCCTGCGCTACGGCATCGGGGACTTGGAACGCGCCGGACAGGATGTGGTTGAACGCCGGGAAGATGATTGCCCCGACCACGTTGAGCGCGCTCACCACGGCGACCTGCACGACACCGTGCGGCATGACGGTGGACGGCTGATTGGGGATGACGGGCAAGGTGAGCGCGTCGAAGGTGTCTTGGCGGGCGGTCTGAAGAGCGGCAGCGATTCCGGGCAGGCCGCCCGCCGCGGCGGGGATGACGTTGAGCAGGCCGACCACGGCGACCTCGAACGCGTTCAGTGCCCGTGGCGCCGGTATCGAGCCGTCGGCCAGGATGGCCGCCGCCGCCGCAGCGTTCGTTGGCCCGGTCACCGATGCGGCGGCCACGCCGATCGCCTTCAACAGGTCACCCGCCTGCAACGCGGTGAGGAACGTACCCGGCGTCTGCAGCGTCGCGACGATGGGCGTCACGGCGGTCTGGACGAGAAGCGGGCAGATGATCGAGCAGTAGGTGACCTGATTATTCAGGAAGCCGGTGATGAGCCCGCCGGGCGGAACCGTCGTGGCCGCCAGCCGGACGTCCCGCACCACGGCGGGTGGTGATTGGGACTGAGTTTGAGTTACCGGAGCCACAGATGCGGCGGTCATGGCGCCGATCCCCACGAAGGCAATCCCCGTGGCCGCGACGCCAGCGTGCAGGCAGGTTGGTATCTGCATGGTGCTCCCCTTTATCGGCGGTGATGTAGATGGCACGGATTGCGGGCGCGAAGAGTTCAATCCCGGCGTCATTCGACCGTCGCGAGCCCAGGTCTCGATGAGCGCAACGACGAGTCCACCAATCCGACCAACGGCCTTCGGAATCCGCCTCACCGTGCGCCGAACGTGGGCACGGACGGGTCGATTCCTCGGCGGCGCCCTGATCGCGTGCACGCTGTTCGTCGGCGCAGCCATCCCGGCGGCGGCAGCCGAGTTGACGATGGCGACGTTCGTGCGTCGCGGCCAGTCGGCAGGCAACGCCTCGGGCAACATCGACACGTCGACCCTCGGTCCGGTGCTCACGCAGACGGGCCAGCAACAGGCGCAAGCCGTGCCCCGCCGAGGATGGCTGGGCCCTGGTGGACTGGAACGGCAAGCAGTTCTCTCCCGAGCCGACACTGGGTGCCGAGTTGCAGTTGCAGCTTCGCACCTTGCAGCGCGCCGCTACCGCAAAGCAGGTCGTCGACGCATTCGCCACGGTGAATCCCGCCGCGGTCAACTGGCCGTTCGAGGGACCGGCGGCGACTTGCTGGGCGAGCACATGCTGCCGCTGCGAATCCCCTGGTATCTCACGGTTCTCGATCTCGGCGCCCCCGGTGCGGTGTACACGGAGGGCTGGTGGCGGGTCAAGTCTCGCGGACGGCAGCCAGCAACGCTTTCACTGAGGTAGACAACTGTCCACAATCGGGGTCCCCTTGGCTTGGCAAGCCCTGGCCCAAGTCCCGGCTGACCATCGCCGTCTGCCCCAATTGCGGCCTAGCGCTGCCATAGTCAGGCAACCGAGGCACCCAAAATCAGGTTGACGGCGGACGCGATCTGGTCCGCGATCTGCTCATAGGTCAAGTAGCGCGCTGCCATCAACGCCCCGGCAAATGTCATCTCGAGCGTCGACTGCACCGAATCCGACCAGCCTGGACCCAAGGCGGCGCTGAGTCGGTCGGATACCTCGCGCGCGGTGTCGGCGAGGATGGGCCATACGGCGGTGTCGTCTGCCATCAGCGCGGCGGCGCAGGCCTGCGTGAGTTCCGGTTGATCCGCTATGACCATGGCCATGTTCTGCATGGCGTCGATGACCCGCTTCTTCGGGGCGTCAGTCATGTCGACCTGCAATGGTGCCGCCCGAAGCAACCGCAGGTACACCGCTGCGACGAGGCTGCTCTTGGTCGGAAAGTACTTGTAGGCACTGGCCGAGGAGACGCCCGCGCGCGTGGCCACGCTGCGCACCGTCAAGGTCGAGTAGGAGCTTTCACGCAACTCTTCGATGACGGCGTCCAATATCTTGCGCGTCGTCTCTTGAGGCCGGCGGTCGGGACGGCGCTCGCGGCGCACTATCGGGACCACCGCTGGGTTGGCGCCATCGGTCGACACGTCGCCAGCATAGAGGGCACCAATCCACCTGACACGTGGTTATCGCAAGTCTAAACTAGACAGCTGTCTGATTTCTGAACGACCCCGGCCGCATACCTGCAGCACACACCCATTGCCTCGCTGACCAGTCTGCAATAGAGTGGACTAGTGTCCAGAAAATATTCGACGCGCATTCGCGTCGGTCATCCCAACGTCGCTCGAGCGACGTTCGCGCCGCCAGCCGCACGGGGTGCCAAGCGCTCTACTGGCCGTACCTAGGTGGCAGCGCATGGCTTGGATCGTGGACCGAAGGGACTGCGGCAGACTCGCAACGTGACCGCGCCAATGCAGGCAGTCGGGGCGCTGTTCGCAATGGGCGCAGATGCGGTGAAGTTCATCTTCGTTCGACCGTTTCAATGGCGAGAGTTCCTACAGCAGTCGTGGTTCGTGGCTCAGGTGTCGTTGATGCCGACACTGTTGGTGGCGATCCCGTTCACGGTCCTGGTGTCGTTCACGTTGAACATCCTGCTTCGTGAATTGGGGGCGGCGGATCTGTCGGGGGCTGGTGCGGCGTTCGGTGCGGTCACCCAGGTCGGCCCGATGGTGACGGTGCTGATCGTCGCCGGGGCGGGCGCGACGGCGATGTGCGCCGATCTGGGTTCGCGCACCATCCGCGAGGAGATCGACGCGATGGAGGTGCTGGGCATCAACCCGGTGCAGCGCCTGGTGACCCCGCGGATGCTGGCCTCGGGTTTGGTGGCGCTGCTGCTGAACAGCCTGGTGGTGATCATCGGGATCCTGGGCGGCTACGTGTTCTCGGTGTTCGTGCAGGACGTCAACCCCGGCGCGTTCGCCGCCGGGATCACCCTGCTGACCGGGGTGCCCGAGGTGATCATCTCCTGTGTGAAGGCCGCCCTGTTCGGGCTGATCGCCGGCCTGGTGGCCTGCTACCGGGGATTGACGATCAGCGGCGGTGGCGCCAAAGCGGTGGGCAACGCGGTCAACGAGACGGTGGTCTACGCGTTCATGGCGCTGTTCGTCATCAACGTCGTCGTCACCGCCATCGGCATCCAGATGACGACGGGTTAGCGCGATGGGCACCGCGACCATCCTGAAGTCCACCTATCCGCAGCTGACGCGTCAGGTCAAGCGACCGCGCGACGTTTTGAGTCGCATCGGCGACCACACATGTTTCTACCTTCGCGCACTCGCCGGCACACCATACTCGGTGCTGAGCTACCGTCGCGAGATCATCAGGCTCATCGCCGAGATCTCCATGGGCGCAGGCACGTTGGCGATGATCGGCGGCACTGTGGTGATCGTCGGATTCCTCACCCTGGCCACCGGCGGCACCCTGGCGGTGCAGGGATACTCATCGCTGGGCAACATCGGCATCGAAGCGCTGACCGGCTTCTTCGCGGCGTTCATCAACGTACGCATCGCCGCCCCCGTGATCGCAGGGATCGGCCTGGCGGCCACGTTCGGTGCCGGGGTGACCGCGCAGTTGGGCTCGATGCGCATCAACGAGGAGATCGACGCCCTGGAGTCCATGGCGATCCAGCCGGTCGAATACCTAGTCAGCACTCGGATCGTCGCGGGCATGATCGCGATCACCCCGCTGTACGCGATCGCCGTGATCCTGTCCTTCGTGGCCAGCCGGTTCACCACCGTTGTGCTATTCGGGCAGTCCGGCGGCCTGTACGACCACTACTTCAACACCTTCCTCAACCCGATCGACCTGCTGTGGTCATTCCTGCAGGCCATCTTGA
Source organism: Mycobacterium sp. AZCC_0083 (assembly GCF_014202335.1). Taxonomy (GTDB): domain Bacteria; phylum Actinomycetota; class Actinomycetes; order Mycobacteriales; family Mycobacteriaceae; genus Mycobacterium. The sequence goes on from NZ_JACHGP010000015.1 coordinate 112,229, forward strand.
CGGCGATCGCGATTCTGTTGATCCACACCTATTTCGGCTATTTCGCCACCGGCGGCCCATCGGGTGTCGGTGTCGCCGTCGGCAACGCCGTGCGCACTTCACTGGTCGTCGTGGTCTCGGTGACGCTGCTGGTCTCGCTGTCGGTCTATGGCGCCAACGGCAACTTCAACCTGTCGGGTTAGAGAGGGAGTCGATGAAGCCGAACAACGTGCGCGCGCTCGTGGGCCTGGGAACCGTGACCGCGATCGCAGCCATCATTGCGCTGTCCGTCGGGCTGTTCCGGGACAGCTTCAGCGACCCGGTGCCCATCACCGTCGTCGCGGATCGCGCCGGCCTGGTGATGAACCCCGATGCCAAGGTCAAGTTGCGCGGCGTGCAGGTCGGCAAGGTGGCCTCGATCGAGGCCCGGTCCGACGGCACCGCAGTGCTGCACTTGGCGATCGACCCCACCCAGTTGCACTTCATCCCATTCGACGTCGGCGTCGACATCGCCTCGTCGACCGTCTTCGGTGCGAAGTACGTACAATTCGACCCGCCGCCGAATCCGTCTCCGCAGAAACTGCATGCGGGACAGGTCATTCAAGGCCAACACGTCACCGTCGAGATCAATACGGTGTTCCAGCAGCTGGTGGCGGTCCTGGACAAGATCGACCCCGCGAAGCTCAACCAGACGTTGGGCGCCATCGCTACCGCGTTCAACGGCCGCGGCGAGAAGTTCGGTCAGACACTGTCCGATCTCAACGCGTTCCTCGCCAAGATCGAACCGAGCCTGCCGAGCCTGAGTCACGACATCGAGACCTCTGTCCCAATGCTCAACGCGTACGCCGACGCGGCACCCGACCTCATCAAGACCGTCGACAACTCGACTCGTTTGAGCCGGACCATCGTCGATCAACAGCAACAACTTGACGAATTCCTGGTCAGCACAATCGGATTGGCTGACGTTGGGAACGACGTGATCAGCGGCGACCGGCAGTCCATCACTGACCTCGTGCACCTGCTGGTACCGACCACCGATCTGCTCAACAAGTATCACGCGGCAATGAACTGTGGCATCTCGGGACTCATACCACTGGCCAAGGCCCCGCCACTGCCAGTGCCGGGCGCCCTGTTCGATGCCAGCTTCCAACTGGGCAGCGAACGCTACCGATACCCCACCAATCTGCCCAAGGTCGCCGCAACGGGTGGCCCGCAGTGCACGGATCTTCCGGTCGTGCCTGCCGGGAAGCGGACTCCATTCGTGGTCGCCGACATCGGTGCCAATCCGTGGGAATACGGCAATCAGGGACTACTGCTCAATTCCGATGCGCTCAAGCAGTTCCTGTTCGGCCCGATCGCAGGACCACCACGCAACTCAATGCAGATTGGAATGCCCGGATGACCGGGATGACGCGCACCGCAGTCAAGTTCGGCATCTTCGGACTCGTCATGGCACTGCTGACCACCTTCCTCTTCTTCATCTTCGGCCAGTACCGCACGGGTTCGACCACAGCCTATTCGGCCGTGTTCACAGACGCCTCGCGGTTGAAGCCGGGAGATTCGGTGCGAGTTGCGGGAATCCGAGTCGGGACCGTCGAAGACGTCGCCCTCCGGGCGGACAACACCGTTCACATCGGGTTCGACGTCGACCGAGACATCGTGCTCACCACGGGCGCAAAGGCCGCGGTTCGCTATCTCAACTTGGTGGGCGACCGCTACTTGGAGTTGGTCGATGGTCCTGGTTCGACGCGGGTGATGACCAGCGGCGCCGAAATACCCATCGAGCGCACGATGCCTGCGTTGGACCTCGACCTGCTACTTGGTGGGTTGAAACCCGTCATCAAGGGCCTCAATCCGCAGGACGTCAACGCTCTGACATCATCGTTATTGCAAGTTCTGCAAGGTCAGGGTGGCACGATTCAATCGCTGCTGGACAGGACGTCGTCCTTCACGAACGCTCTGGCCGACAAGGATCAGGTCGTCGAGCAACTGTTCGACAACCTGCACACCGTCGCAGACACCCTGGCCAAGGACGGCGACCAATTCGGCGGTGCGATCGACCGGCTCGAGCAGCTAGTGACTGGCATCGCGCAAGATCGCGACCCCATCGGCGAGGCGATCGACTCACTCGACAAGGGCACCGCCTCGATGGCGGATCTGTTGACACGAGCCCGACCGCCATTGGCAGGAACCGTCGAACAGTTGGGCCGCCTTGCGCCTCTCCTCGATCAAGACAAGGAACGCCTTGACGAGGCGCTGCAAAATGCGCCGGAGAACTATCGCAAACTCGTCCGCCTCGGCGCGTACGGCGGCTTCTACAACTACTACATGTGCGGCGTAACCGCGCGAGTGACCGACCTGCAGGGCCGCACCGCAGTGTTCCCGTGGCTCACGCAGGAAACCGGAAGGTGCGCGGAGAACTGATGCTCAGATACCGCGGAACCCACCTCATCCGCGCCGGATTTCTCGGCGCGGTCCTCATCGTGCTCGTGATCGCCGTCGGGCTGCAGCCCGAACGGTTGATCCAGTGGGCGACATCGCAACGCCACGCGGCACTCTTCGCGGAGGCCGGCGGACTGGCCCCAGGAAACGCCGTCACCATCTCCGGGATCAAAGTCGGAACGGTGTCGGCCGTCACGCTCCAAAACGGTGACGCACTAGTCAAGTTCACCGTCGACAGCACGCGCCGGCTCGGATCGGAGACCACCGCCCACATCCGCACGGGAACCCTGCTCGGCGAGCGGGTGCTGACCCTCGAGCCAGCGGGCACCTCGACATTGTCGCCCAACACCGTCATCGCACTATCACACACCTCATCGCCCTACTCCCTGACGGAGGCAGTCAGTGAGTTCACCACCAACACCGAGGGGACCGACACCGAGGCCCTCAACCAGTCGCTGGACACCTTGGCGACGACGCTGGACCAGATCGCCCCGCAGCTCGGTCCAACCTTCGACGGGCTAACTCGTATGTCCCGAAGTATCAACAGCCGCAACGAAACCCTGAGCAAGTTACTCAAGAGCACAGCTGACGTTTCCGGCGTCCTATCGCAGCGCAGTGCTGCGGTCAACACCCTCATCCTGAACGCCAACGATCTCCTCGCCGTTCTAGTGGACCGACAGCATTCCATTGAGGGTCTGCTGGCCAACACATCGGCCGTGGCTCGTCAGCTCACCGGTGTGGTGTCCGACAACGAGAAGACGCTGGCTCCCGCGTTAGAGAAGCTCAACTCGGTGACGGCGATGTTGGAGCGCAACCGCGACAACATCGCCAAGGCGCTACCCGGCCTGGCCAAGTATCAGACCACCCAGGGCGAGGCGGTCGCCAACGGCGCCTACTACAACGCGTTCATCTCGAACCTGACACCCGGGACGGTGTTTCAACCGTTCTTCGACTACGCCTTCGGGTTCAGACGCGGCACCGACGCCGGCCAACCACCGGACAACGCCGGGCCTCGAGCAGAAGTCCCCTTCCCGCGCAATGGCATTCCGGGAGGTTCGCGATGACGGCCAAACGGTGGATGGCGGTGGGCACGGCAATCGCCTTGGCGGTGGCCTTGGTTGGCGGTACGGCCTATGTCGTCAGCCAGACCTTCTTCGGACCCAAGACCATCACCGCGTACTTCACGTCGGCCACGGGGGTGTATCCGGGCGACGAGGTTCGGGTGTCGGGTGTCAAGGTCGGGACCATCGACGCCATCCAGCCGGTCGGGACGCAGGCCAAGGTCGTGCTGAAGGTGGATCGCGATGTGCCGGTGCCAGCCGACGCCAAGGCGGTGATCGTGGCCCAGAACCTGGTATCGGCGCGCTATGTGCAACTTGCGCCGGCATATCGGACCAGCGGGCCGACCATGAGCGACGGTGCGCAGATTCCCGTCGATCGGACGGCGGTCCCGGTCGAATGGGATGAAGTCAAGGAACAGTTGATGCGCCTGGCAACGGAATTGGGTCCGGCGGGCAGTTCAGACAACGGAGTGTCGAGCACCTCGGCCGGCCGATTCATCGACAGTGCCGCCAACGCGCTCGACGGCAACGGCGAGAAGCTGCGACAGACAATGACTCAGCTCGCGGGCGTGGGACGCATCCTCGCCGACGGCAGCACCAATGTCGTCGACATCATCAACAACCTGCAGACCTTCGTCACCACACTGCGCGACAGCACCCAGCAGATCGTATCGTTCCAGAACCGGCTCGCCACGATCACCAGCGTGCTCAACGACAGCAGATCCGACATCGACGCCGCGTTATCCGATCTGTCGGTCGCCGTGGGTGAGGTGCAGCGCTTCATCGCCGGTAGCCGCGACCAAACCTCCGAACAGATTCAGCGACTGGGCAGTGTGACCCAGAACCTGGTCGATCACCGCATCGATCTGGAGAACGTGCTGCACGCAGCACCGAATGCAATTGCCAATGGGTACAACATCTACAACCCCGATACGGGAACCGCGGTCGGCTCGATCGTGCTCAACAATTTCTCCAATCCGGTGCAGTTCTTCTGCAGCATGATCGGCGCCGTCGAGAATGTCACTGCGACCGAGTCCGGGAAGCTGTGTGCGCAGTACCTCGGTCCCGCGCTGGCTCTGCTGAGTTTCAACTACTCCCCGGCGCCCATCAACCCCTACCTGCGCAAGTCCGCGAGCCCCGCCAACCTCATCTACACTGACCCGGCGTTGGCGCCCGGCGGCGCTGGGGCATCCCCTTCTCCACCGGAGACCCCGCCGGCCGTCTCGGCATTCACCGGCGACGGCGATGCGCCGCCGCCGCCGGGATACGGCCTCGGCCCCGCATGGGGACCCGGACAGCTGACAGACCATCTACCCGCCGCCCCCTCACCTGCCGTGTATCCGGGTGCGCCCGGCCCCGACGCCGCGGCGAGCGTCCGAGATCTCTTGCTTCCAGAGAGTTCGCCACCACCTGGACGCGGCGGACCACTGCCAGCCGAAGCAGGCCCACCTCAAACCAACGGAGCAACACCATGAGCGGCCGGAATGTGGTTGGGCGCCTAGTCGTGATCGGGTCCTGCATCGCCTTGTCGGTGAGTGGGTGCGCATTCCAAGGTCTGAACTCGCTGCCGCTGCCCGGCGCCGTGGGACGCAACACCGGCTCAGCCGTCTACCACGTTGAGGTCGCGAATGTGGGTACTTTGGAACCCAATTCGCCAGTCATGATCGACGAAGTGGTAGTCGGCAGCGTGAGCACGATGTCGGTGAAGAACTGGCACGCGGACGTCGAGGTGTCGGTGAAACCGGGTGTCATCGTGCCCGCCAACGTCATGGCCAGCGTCGGCCAGACCAGCTTGCTCGGATCGATGCATCTCGCCCTGAATCCGCCTGTCGGCGAGCGACCGGTGGGACGGCTCGAGCCTGGAGCCACCATCGCACTGAACAGATCGTCGACGTACCCGTCGACTGAGCAGACGCTGTCGTCACTGTCGGCAGTCGTCAACGGCGGAGGACTCGGACAGATCGGCGACATCATCCACAACTTCAACGCCGGCTTGAACGGACGCGAACCCGAGGTCCGTGAGTTGCTGACTCGGTTGAACGACTTCGTCGGCGTGCTAGATGCCCAACGCGACAACATGATTGCGTCGATCGAAGCGCTCAATCGTCTGGCGGCGACGTTCGCCGGTCGGCGCGACGTCATCGACCAAGCGTTGAAGCAGATCCCGCCCGCTCTGGACGTGCTCATCAAAGATCGTCCGCGCATCACGACAGCGCTGGAGAAACTGGGCACCTTCAGTGCCACATTGAACCAGTTGATCGATGACACCCAGGCCGACCTGGTGAAGAATCTGCAGAACCTGGAACCGACCTTGCAGGCCCTTGCCGACGTCGGACCCGACCTCGACCTCGCTCTGGGGCTCGCCACGACATACCCCTACGGCCAACGTTTCATCGACCGCGCGATCAAGGGTGATTACGCAAACATGTTCGCAGTCATGGACTTTACGGTGGCAAGGTTGAAGAGCTCACTGTTCCTGGGTACTCGCTGGGGTGAGGAGGGCGCCCAACTCGTGCCTGCCCCAGGGGATCCGTGGTATATGAACTACAGCTACGACCCGATGGGCGCGGCCGTGGCAGACCCGCCCCCGCCGCCTCAGGCGGGGATCGTGACGCCGGTCGTCGAACCGGTGCTGCCGGTCGCACCACCTCCACCGCTGCCCGGCGTTGCTGCAACCACACCCGGCGGAGCGTCGACACCGATCTTTGCCGGACCGTACGGGGGCAACGGCTAATGCTCACCCGCTTCGTTCGAAACCAGCTGATCATCTTCACCATTGCATCGGTCGTCGCCGTCGCGCTGATGGTCTTCTCGTACATGCAGGTCCCGACCCTGGTCGGGCTTGGCCGGATGACGGTGAAGTTGGAGCTACCCGCAACCGGGGCGCTGTATCGCTTCTCCAACGTGACCTATCGCGGTGTTCAAGTAGGCCGTGTCACCTCAGTGGACCTGACCGATGACGGCGTGGAAGCAATGCTGTCTCTTGATAAGTCGTCGAAGATTCCAGCGGACCTGCATGCGGCGGTACGTAGCCTCTCGGCGGTCGGAGAACAGTACCTAGATCTGCTACCACGAAACGACTCCCCGCCATACCTGCACGATGGCTCGATAATCGCGGCGAGCGACACGACGCTCCCCCAAGCCGTCGGCCCCATGCTCGACCAGGTCAGCGCGCTGGTGGCAAGCATCCCGAAGGACACGCTGGGCGACATGCTCGACGAATCGTTCACCGCGTTCAACGGCGCAGGCGATGACTTCGGCTCATTACTCGATTCCGGCGCAACGGTAACTCGTGACGCAAACGCCACATCGGACAACGTCCGCGCCCTGGTCGATGACAGCGGACCGCTATTGGACTCGCAAGCCGAAACCGCCGACTCCATTCGGACGTGGGCACACAGTCTGGCCGGTGTCACTGACCAGGTCGTGATCGATGACCCGCAGGTACGCACACTGCTGCAAAAGGGGCCGGCATTCGCACAGGAGACGTCCCGGCTTCTCAATCAGATCAAACCGACCCTGCCGGTGCTATTGGCGAACCTGACCACCATCGGTCAGATCGCCGTCACCTACAACCCTTCCCTCGAGCAGTTGTTCGTGCTCTTGCCGCCGTACGTGGCGACCGTACAGACCTACGGACTTGGCACCAACAATCCGACCGGGCTTCCGCTCGGCGACTTCGGCCTGACCTTCGGTGACCCGCCCGCATGCACTGTGGGCTTCCTGCCTCCGTCGCAATGGCGCAGCCCCGCCGAGACGAACACGGTCGACACGCCAGACGGGCTGTATTGCAAACTCCCGCAGGACTCTCCGATCGCGGTGCGCGGAGCCCGCAACTATCCCTGCATGGGGCATCCGGGCAAGCGCGCGCCTACGGTGCAGATCTGTGACAGCGACAAACCCTTCGAGCCGCTGGCGATGCGTGAGCACGCGCTGGGGGCCTATCCCTTCGACCCGAACCTGGTTGCACAAGGCGTCCCGCCGGACAGCCGGGCCACCTTGAACGACAACATCTACGGCCCACTCGAAGGAAACCCGATGCCAGCCCAAGGCCCCGCCCCAGGGCTTGCGCCTACACCCGCCGGCGATCTCCCACCACAACAAGCACCGGAATCCACTGTCGGACAGGACGACCCGCCCCCTGCAGCCACGACGCCAGGACCGTCGGACGAGTCGATCCCATCCGCGGCCCCGAGTTCGTTCACTGGCGGCTCCGACGGCTCGCCGGCGGTGGCGGTCGTCCAGTACAACCCACGCACCGGGAAGTACGTGGCTCCCGATGGCCGGCAGTTTCAGCAGAGCGACTTGGTGACGTCCTCCACGACGCCACAGACGTGGAAGGACTTGTTGCCCATCTAGTCACGTCGACGTCCGTTCGACCCAGACCACGAGGAGCACCCGATGCGGACAACAGCATTGACGATTGCGGTCTTCGTCTCAACCATCGCCTGCCCGCAAGCGGTCGCCGATGCGGCGGACGACTGGGCCCTCAACGGGACCTACCTCGTCGTGTCGAACGGACAGTGGGCGAAGACCAACGAAGTCTACCGAGACGAAGCGGTCGTCAGAAGCACCTGGACCATCACGTCGACGTGCACCACGCTGTCGGAATGCTCCGGACAGGTGACGAGCGACCAGGGATGGACAGCGCCCGTCTTCACCAAGAGCGGTGAATGGCACGTCGAACGCACGATCAAGAACTGGGAACCCTGCCCAGATGGGACCGCCTCCGACGGGCACCAACTCTTCCGGTTCTACCCCGTCGACGACCGCGGCCTACTCGCGATCCGGGGGTCGCGCGTCCTCGGCGGCTTCGATGAAACAGTGAGCGCCAGTGGCTCCTGCGGCATCAACATGCCGGTCGTCATATCCATGCCGGTCAAGCTCACGCAGGTTGATGGCTGACTGCCGCGACCACCCCGCCGTCAACGAGGAGATCGATGCCGGTGATGAAGGTCGCGTCGGGTCCCAGCAGGAACGCGGCGGCGGCAGCGATCTCGTCGGGGGTGCCGAGTCGTCCCATGGCCGACGCGGCAACCATGCCCCGTATGCCCTCGCCGACCGGTGAGTCGAGTTCGAGATGGCCCATGGGGGTGGCGATGCATCCCGGACTGATCGAGTTGACCCTCGCGCCACGCCGACCCCAGGCCACACTCGCCGCCTGAACCCTGATGTGGTTGGCTCGCTTCGCAAGTCCGTAGGCGAGTGCCGAGTCGGTGACGGTGGCGGGGTCGACGCACGGCAACGTGAGTAGCTCGGCAGCGGGTGTGTGGGCAAGGGCGCGCTCTTGCTCGGCGGTGAAAACGGTGAAGAAATGGCCGGCCATGCTCGCGATCACGATGCCTGCTCCGCCTGGCGCAATGATGCTGCCGAATGCCTCGAGGACGAGTGCTACGCCGACGAGGTCGACGTGAAGCACGGCCTCGGCCGACGCCTGGGTCGGGGACAAGCCCGCGGTGTGAACGAGTTTGGTCACCGCTCCGAGTTCGGTTGCCCGCCGCGCCAGGCGATCGACGGAGTCCGACGAGGAAACGTCGACCTGCAGAGTTTGGACGTCATAACCGTCACGGATCATCGAGCTCGCAACCAACTCCAGTGTCTCCTGGTTGAAGTCGGCCAAGAGCACGGTCTTGCCCGCGCCCTGCCGCCGCGCAATTGCCTGGCCCATGCCGCCGACGCCAATGACGACGAGCACTTCAGAACTCATGACTTGATCCCTTCACCCGCCCTAGAGCAGGGACGCATACTGATTGATTTGCTCATCGGTTTCAGCGTTGACCACGAGCATGGTGACGCCCGAGGCCTCCCACCGACTGATCTGCTTACGGACGTGCTCGTCGTTCCCGATGATGGCGGCGTCGTCGAGGAGTTCGTCGGGGATCGCGGCGGCCGCCTCGTCCTGCTGCCCGCCCCGAAACAGCCGCGTGACGTCGGCGATGACGTCGCCGTACCCCATTCGACGGAAGACGTCGGCGTGGTAGTTGGTGTCCTGCGCACCCATGCCGCCCAGGTACAGCGCGAAAAACGGCCGCATCGCCTCGAAGACCGCCGATCGATCGTCGGTGATGACGATGTTGGCAGTAGCACAGATTTCAAAGTTCTCACGACTACGCCGGGCGCCTGAGCGCGCGAAACCCTCGTCGAGCCACTCGTTGTAGGTATTCGCCATTCGCGACGAATAGAAGATGGGCAGCCAGCCGTCACCGATTTCGGCCGCCAGCGCAACGTTTTTGGGCCCTTCGGCGCCCAGCAGGATCGGGATGTCTGCGCGCAGCGGATGGGTGATCGGTTTCAGCGGCTTCCCCATGCCAGAAGTACCCTCACCAGACAGCGGAAGCGGGTACTGCGGGCCGTCATTGGTAACGGGCTTCTCGCGTGCCCAGACTTGCCGGATGATGTCGATGTATTCACGGGTACGGGTTAGGGGTTTGGGAAACCGCTGGCCGTACCAGCCTTCGACGACCTGCGGCCCGGATACTCCAAGGCCGAGGATGTGCCGCCCGCCACTGAGGTGATCGAGGGTCAACGATGCCATCGCGCACGCCGTCGGGGTGCGCGCAGAGAGTTGAACGATCGACGTGCCTAGCCGAATACGACTCGTCGACGATCCCCACCACGCCAGTGGAGTGAAGGCATCCGATCCCCACGCCTCCGCGGTGAACACGGCATCGAACCCGGCGGATTCGGCCGCCGTGACGAGCCCGGCGCGGCTGGTCGGCGGCCGTGACCCCCAATATCCCAGTTGCAGACCGAGTTTCACAGTGGTGCCCATTGTGGCGGCCGGCGTTCGATGAACGCCTCGAACGCGGTCGTCGCTTCACCGCTGGTGGTGCACATGATCTGGGTGCGGTTCTCGATGTCAAGAGCAAATCGCAGACTCGGTGCGTCCAGGGTCTGCCACATGGTTTCCTTGGTCATCCACACCGCCAGCGGGCTATTCCCGGTGATGAGGCGTGCGGTACCGAGGGCTGTTTCGAGGAGGTCTGCCTCGTCGACGACGTCGGTTACCAGTCCCATGTCACGCGCTTCAACGGCGTCGAAGACCCGCCCGGTCAGTAGCAGCTCGGCTGAGCGTGCCGCACCGACGAGACGTGGCAGGAAGTAACTGGTCCCCATGTCGCATGCCGAGATGCCACGTTTGATGAAGACGGCGCCGAAGCTCGCGGATTGGCTGGCGACGCGGATGTCGCACGCCAGCGCGAGAGCGAATCCGCCACCGTGTGCATGCCCGTTGACGGCGGCGATGACGGGTTGACGCAGCCGGTGGATCTTCTCGAAGAGGCTCGCCATGAGCTCCTGCGCCGCAAACGATCGGGCCAAATCGCCACGGGCCGTGCCGAATAGCGACCCTATTGCGGTGCTGTCGGTGGCATCCGAATCGGTCGGACCGGCCTTCATGTCTGCACCTGAGCAGAATGACGTTCCCGCCCCGCTTAGGATCACCACTCGGATGTCAGGATCGCCGCCGATGCGGTCGATCTCGCGATGCAGTTCGGCGACCGCGTTGCTGCTCAGGGCATTACGGCGATGCGGGCGGGTCAGCTCCAGGTGGACGATCCCAGGTTCCAGCTCGGTGACGCGGTGACTGTCCAACGCCAATCTCCCTTCCAAGGTGTGGTGTTAGTCTTCGCGCCGCGACGGAGTTGGCGTCATGTAGAGGGTGATCGCTTCGCGAAGGCCGGCAAGGGCGTCGTCGACATCGAGGTGTGATCCGAAGGCGCGCTCGACGTGGAGGCCTCGAAGCGCCGCGGGCAACAAGGCACTGACTTGCCGTGCATGACGCGGGTCGACGGTGATTCCATCGAAGAACTGGCGGAACTGCGAGAGCCAATTGTCTTCCAGCGCATCGAGTGCTTGGGCAGTGTGGGGAAAGTTGCGTTCCAGCTCGACGCGGTCCTTGGCCAACGCAGTACGCAAATTGGTCACGACTGCGTAGTACGGCGAGTCGAACGCATTCCACAGCAGATCGATCACTTCAGCGACCCGCGTTTCGACCGACCCCGACGATGGGCGGCCCCAGACGTGCGGTCCCGCGGTTTCGAGGATGTGCAGGATCGCGGCGGCCCAGAACCCGTCGGCGTCGCCAAACTGATACTGGACCGTGCCCCACGTGACGTGCGCTTCCTTGGCTATCAGTTTGACGCTGACCGCCTCGGGGCCGCCGCTGGCCAGTCGGTGCAGCGCGACATCGAGGACGTGCTTGCGTGACGCCTCGCCGCGCCGGTTCGGCCGTCGACCAGCCTTGAACTTGCCTTCTGGTGCCGTCATCGGCTCATCGTAGATGCCACTTGTAGTTCTCATTAATGGCATTATGATACATCTTGCACCCGATCTACGAGTACGAACGACCAGCGTTGCACTGCAACCCGAACAGCTGCGCCGGTCCTGCCAATGTTCCGCGGATGAATCAAGGAGCCCTCAATGATTAACACCGCCCCGCGGGCGATCGATGGGTCGCACCGGTTCCCCACCGCACCCAAGAGGCCCGATGCCAGTCGCACTCACCGATGACCAGAGCGCACTTGCGCAGACCGTCGCCGGCTTCGCCGAGCACCACGGTGCACGCGAGTCCACCCGCAAGGACACGGCCAATCACAAAGCCGGCGAGCGTCCGGACCATTGGCGTGAACTGATTGACTTGGGTTTGCACGCCGTGCATCTATCCGAGGAGGTGGGCGGCCAGGGTGGTTCGATCGACGATCTCGCGGTCGTCGTCGCCGAAGCGGGCCGCGCTCTGCTGCCTGGTCCGCTGTTGCCGACGGTGTGCGCCAGTGCGGTCGTGTCGACCGCCGACATCGATGACGCCGCCGTCGGCGTCCTCAAGCGCCTCGCCGACGGTACTACCGCCGCCGTGCTTGGGCCCCGATCGTCTCTGACGATCAGCGAGCACGACGGACGGGCGCGACTCGACGGCGAAAGCGCCGCAACGCTGGGCGCAGCATCGGCCGAGTTGTTCGTCGTGGCCGCACAGCCTGATACCGCGTCGGAGGCTGCTCCCAGGTGGTTCGTGGTGGATCGCCGGAGTGCAGGCGTCGACGTCGACGTCGTGAACGGTGTCGACCTAGGTCGCGATCTCGCGGCCGTTCGGTTCCGCGACGTCGACGTCTCCGAGGCGGTACGTCTGAGCGGCATCGACGCCGATCAAGCCGCCGACTTCATCGTGGCGATGATGGCCGTCGAGGCCGCAGGCATCATCGGCTGGTGCTCGGACGCCGCGACCGAATTCGTCAAGTCACGCAGTCAATTCGGCAGACCGATCGGTGCATTTCAAGCGGTGCAACACCGCGTAGCGCAACTGCGCATCACCAGCGAGCTGGCTACGGCCGCGGCATGGGACGGCGTGCGAGGGCTCACCGACACCTCAGGGCAACGCAGTCACGCCGTCGCCGGGGCGGCCGTCATGGCCCTCGGTCGAGCCGTGCACGCGGCGGTGGAATGTCTTGCATTGCACGGTGCCATCGGCTTCACCTGGGAGCACGACGTCCACTTGTACTGGCGGCGCGCCATCGCACTGGCTGGGCTGGCCGGGCCGGTGGAGTCATGGGAGGCGCGACTCGGCGCGGCCGCCATCGACGGTCCGCGGGACTTCGCCGTGACTCTGCCCGACGCTGAGGACGAGTTCCGGCGGCAAGTCGCCCGGGTACTCGATCAGGCTGCGGCACTGAGCAACCCGCACCCTTCACCGATGGGCGACAACGACGCGGTGAACACCGGCCCGCGCCGTGCCCTACTCGCCGAGAATGGGCTCGTCACCCCGTCCTTGTCCCGTCCGTGGGGGCTCGATGCCAGCCCCTTGCAACAGCTGATCGTGCAGGAGGAATTCGACCGCCGCGGGCTCGAGCAGCCGTCGATGGCCGTCGGCCAATGGGTCTTGCCCGTCGTGCTCAAACACGGAACGCCCGAACAGATCGCGGCGCTGACAGCGCCTTCCCTGTGCGGGGAGCTGATCTGGTGTCAATTGTTCAGTGAACCGGACGCCGGCTCCGACGTGGCCTCACTGACGTTGCGCGCCACGAAGACCGATGGCGGATGGCTGTTGAGCGGCCAGAAGATCTGGACGACCCAGGCGCACCTCGCCGACTGGGGGTTGTGCCTGGCGCGCACCGGAGCCGAGGATTCCAAGCACCGGGGCCTGAGCATGTTCCTGATCGACATGACCAACCCGAAGTTGGACGTGCGGCCCATCAAACAAGCCAACGGCCAGGCAGACTTCAACGAGGTCTTCTTCGACGAAGCGTTCGTGCCCGATGCAGAGTTGCTCGGACAACCGGGCGAGGGTTGGGCGCTCACCATCGACACCCTCGCCCAGGAAAGACTGTTCATCGGCACCTACCGCGACACCGGCAACGAACAGCGCATCCGGCACATCGTCGACGACAGCCGGTACGCCGGGTCTCGCGAAGACGCGTTACGCGCACTGGGCCGCATCAGCGCACGCGGGGCAGCGATCGCCGCGATGAACCTGCGCGAGACGTTGCGCAGGCTGCAGGGGCACAGTCCCGGGCCTGCCACCAGCATCGGCAAGGCCGCAGCCTCGATGCTGCACGTCGACGCTGCCGCGGCTGCGCTGAATCTGATCGGCCCTGCGGGCGCAGTCGGCGAAATCCAGTGTGAACCCGTCTTTCACGAGCTCGACATCCCGACCTGGGTCATCGGCGGGGGCACACTGGAGATTCAGCTGAATACGATCGCCACCTTCGTCCTAGGGATGCCTCGAGGCTGATGAACCGACACAACTCCACCATCGACATCGTGGCCGACGGGTTGCGCATGCCAGAGTGCCCCCGTTGGCACGACGGGCATCTGTGGTTCTCCGATATCCGCGGCGATACCGTCTGCCGCATCGACGACGGCCACGTCTCGGTCGTCTACCGCTTCCCGTCGGGCGAGGAACCCGCGGGCCTGGGCTGGCTGCCCAACGGGGATCTGCTGGTGGCCGGCATGGCCAAACGCCTCATCTACCGGATCTCCGACGGGGTCGCCACCGTGCACGCCGACGTGAGACCGCTTGCACCCCATCAGATCAACGACATGATCGTGACGTCTGACGGCACGGCGTTCGTCACCCAACTCGGCTTCGACCTCGACGCGCCCCAACCAGAACCCCGGCCCACAGTGGTGATCCGCGTCGACCCCGATGGCACTGCGAGCGCGGCGGCCGACGACCTGATGGTGCCCAACGGCATCGCCATTGATGACGCCGAAACCAGGATCGTGATCGCCGAATCCGGAGCCGCGCGGCTGAACAGCTACACCCATCGCGGCGGCATGCTGCTCGACCGCATCACCGAACCACTGCCCGCCACAGACGCCGTCCCGTTCAGCGCGCCGGACGGCATATGCCTCGACGAGCAGGGTGGCCGCTGGGTGGCCGACTCGATCAACAAGCGCGTGTTTCGGGTTTGCGACGGGGCGATCACCGACGAACACCTCCTCGAAAACTTCGCGCTGGCCTGCGTTCTTGGCGACCACGACCGACGCAGCCTTTACGTCTGTGTCACCGACGCCTGGCACAAGTCCGACATCTCCGAGCAGCCGGCCGGGCACATCCTGCGGCTTCGGGTCGCAGTTCCCGGCGTCGGACGCCCGTAAAGTCCCTGCCCCCAAAACAGAGCCAGGAAACACCATGAACGGCCCCACCCTCTTCGACTTGTCCTCGGTCTTCTCCGCAGTGGCTGCCGCCGTCCCGGATCAAGACATGCTTGTGTGGCGGGATCGCCGCGTGACGTACAGCGAGGTCGATCGCCGCATCGATGCCATTGCCGCGTACTTACGCACGACGGATCTCGGCTGTCATACCGAACGGAAGGATCTGGCGCGGCATGAATCCGGGCAAGACCACCTCGGCATCTATCTGCGCAACGGCACCGAGTACCTCGAGGCGATGATCGCGGGCTACCGCGCGCGCGTCGCGCCCTTCAACGTCAGCTACCGATACGTCGAGGACGAACTCACCTTTCTGCTCGCCGATTCCAATGCGCGTGCCCTCGCCTATCATGCAGAGTTCGCACCGCGCATTGCCGCCATCCGGGCAGACCTGCCCCATCTGCGGGTGCTCATCCAGGTCGCCGACGACTCAGGTCACGAACTGCTGCCAGGGGCAGTCGACTACGAAACCGTCATCGCGGCAACACAACCCACGGCATCGCAGCCCGGACCCTCCGGCGAGGATTTGTACATCCTCTACACGGGCGGCACCACGGGCATGCCAAAAGGAGTGTTGTGGAGACAGCACGACATCTTCCTCGCCGCGATGGGTGGACGTCCCTTCGGCAGCGCTGGGCCCCTGGCGTCCTATGCCGAACTCGCCGACCGCGTACGCCAGGCGGCTGGCGCAGTCTCGCTGTTGATGTTGCCGCCGTTCATCCACGGCGCCGCGCAATGGGGCGCGTTCCATGCCATCACCATGGGCGGGCGCATCGTCATTCCCGACGACGTGCGCCGTCTCGACGCTCACGAGGTGTTACGGCTGGCGGAGCGCGAGAGAGTGCTCAGCATCCCCGTGGTGGGCGACGCCATGGCGCGGCCCCTTGTCGAGGCCCTCGAACACCGGCAGTACGACCTGACGTCCTTGGCCGCGATCTCCAACGGCGGAGCACCTCTGTCACCGCCGATGCGTCAACGGATCATGGTGGCCTTGCCGCACGTGTCGATCATCGACGGCGTTGGCGCCTCTGAATCGGGCATGCAACTAAATGCGTCCACCAACAACGACTGCCAGCCGGAGACTGCGACGTTCCCTCCCCAACCCGACACCGCCGTCCTCTCGGCCGAGCGGGACAGGATTCTCGCACCCGGCGAAGGAGACGGCTGGCTGGCTCGGCGCGACCTCATCCCGCTCGGCTACCTCGGCGATCCCGACAAGACCGAGCAAACCTTTCCCACTGTCAACGGAACGCGGTGGTCGGTGCCCGGCGACCGCGCGCGCATCCTGCCCGACGGGCGCATCGAGCTTCTCGGTCGTGATTCTCTGACCATCAATTCCGGTGGCGAGAAGATCTACGTCGAAGAAGTCGAGCGCGCCATCGCCGCCCACCCCGCAGTCAGCGATGTCATCGTGGTCGGCCGCCCCTCACCGCGTTGGGGCAGTGAAGCGATCGCCATCATCGCTCTCGCCGCCGAAACATCGGTCGCAGACCACGAACTCATAAACACCTGCCGAGGCCACATCGCCGATTACAAGATCCCCAAGGCATTCATTCGCGCGCCGATGATCATCCGCTCCCCCGCCGGAAAGGCCGACTACCGATGGGCGGCCGCCCTCGCAGCGGCACAGGCATAGCGCCGCAAGATCATGAGACATCAAGGCATCGCACGGGAATTCGTGGCGAGATCCACGCGCTACCACTTATGCATCGGCGCTCAGGACGTCGGCGAGCTGGTCGACTTGGCCGGGGGCTGGATGTGTGACCGGATCCTCGCCGGCTGGGACGTCAGCGTGGCCGTCTCCGAACCGCGCGACCTACGCCCCCTCCAGATCCTCGGAGTGCCAACGTTCGTCACCCATCAACGATTCGGATCGATCAGCGATGGCACCGCCTCCATTGCCGTCGCACCCGGCATCTTCGAAACCAACGACCACATTCGCGGTGTGGTTCTACATGCCCTCGACGAGGATGCCGTTGAGGTCACGTTCTGGGGCCCGTCCCTTCCCAGCGACCTCCAGGGTCGACTCGAGAAGCGGCAACATCGACTCAGCCTCGCAGCCCGCGCATTCAAGGCACATGCCCTTGCGGCAGCCGCGGTTCCGGGCGCCACGATGAGTGGGACGGAAGACATCTACAGCTCCACTGCGTGGAACGACCCATCCAGACACGGCCCGACGACCATCGCCTAGCGGCGTCACGGCGTCGAGGTGACGGCTACCCAGGTGTTGTTGCTGCGGCGTTGCCGGTGAAGGTGTCGGTGAGCGAAGGATCGTGCAGCAGGTTGACATTCGCACCGGGTAACGTAGCAGCGAGTTGCCAGCCGACGCCAGGCTCGCTGTGGCCCGAGCCATTCGGCACGGCGATGGTTCCGTGACCACGCCACGTGATCTGCTCCCAGGCGCGCCGCTCTCTCACAAGTCGTCGAACAACGGGAGACGTGGCATCACCCGGCAGCAGGCCCCGCGAGGAACAGATCCGGCCTTGCGACCACTAACCCATCCCTACTAAACGATTAGGAGTGTTCATGCTCGTGAGTAACTACCATCAGTTGGGCTCTGTCCGGAGAGGCGACGCTCAGATCATAGTGAGCGGAATTGATTGTCTGGATTGGAATTCGAAGTGTGCTCCAGAGCTAATCTCGGCGATGGACACCTCCGCCATCACGGGGGCGGGTACGTCATTACGCACGATGACGGCAGTCCAATCCTGGTCGTCGCCATACATCCGGACATCGAGGTGCGCGTCGACGGCCGTGACGATGGCTTGCAAGGGGCGCGGATCGGCAGGCGTGCACAACGAAATCCATGCATCATCGCGGTGAGCGTCAGACCGATAGACGGTGAGTTCGGCTGAGTTGACGTCGGCATTGACATATGCCGATGGGTTGATCAGCGGGTGCAGTTCAACTACCTGTGCCGCGCCGTCGATGTCGGCGGCCATGTTCAGCGCATGTCGAATCCGCTTGGCCGCCAGTCCGGCGATGCCGATCAGGGATCGAGTGCGCACGTCGCGGGCAGTCTCCGCATCGGTGAAGCTCTGCACGGAGTGTCCGAACGCCAACGAGAGTAAGTGCATCTGCACGCACACCTCGTCGGCCATGCGGACCAACGCAGACTTGGAAAAAGCGCCGAAGTCTAGATCCGACAGCAGCGGACCTGAATAGTCGGACAACCCTTCGTCAGTGTCATCAATCGATGCCAGTTCGACGCGGGCCGCATGTTTGGCGGCGATGGTGGCGAGGCCAGGATGTGGCTGCGTCTCCGGGTAAGACTCGTCGATGATCACCGTCCACGCGCAGGGCGGCTTATTCCTATCGGCCGCCGGCCGGGGTGGCCGATGGATCGGCCGCAGTTGCGCTTTGGGATTGGTGGCCACTGCGGTCGCATCGAAGGTAGGGTCCTCCACGGTGTGGCACATCCCAATCACCATTTCTTCACCTAGCGGTTCGAAGTCGTTCAGGCCGCCGCAGTCGTTCACCTGAAACTCGCCGTGCCAACGATCCGCAACCGTGAACCGGAAGTCCATGTATTGCGGTGGAGACCCGATGTCGAGTTGAAAACCTTTGAAGATGGTGGCGACGTCGTTGTCTTCGTAGCGCAGTGCCCGCTGCATTCTCTTGGTGTAGAGCGGACTGGATGACGCCCATTCGTCGATCGCAATCCGGGTCATGGCCTCGCGGCCGAGGTCCTTGAGGCACCAGACCAAACTGGCGCGATCGATCATGCACCCGATCAGTAGCAACTCGGGTAGTAAGACGCTCAGTTCTTCTCGGGACAGCATGGCGTACCGGCTGGGTTGCATTACGGACATGCTTTCAAGGCCCTTCACTATCGCGAGGCGGCGCTAGAGCACCGCGCACTTACCAACAGATATAGATCCCACCGCGAAGCGTGCGATCCTTCGATCGGCGTACACACACCTTAGCTAGACAAGTGTCTAATCTACTACTCCTGCATCCGACTCAGTTGCGCCATGCACCGGCTGGCCCGAGTTCAAAATCGGTACAAATAACCATCATTGACTGCCGGTTTGTCCCGCAGGCAAAACTGGACTGCGGTACAGATACGGCCAAGTCATGCCCGAGTGACAGCTACCCAGGTGTTGTTGACTGCGGCGTTGCCGGTGAAGGTGTCGGTGAGCGAAGGGTCGTGCAGCAGATTGACATTCGCGCCAGGTAAGGACGCGGCGAGTCGCCAGCCGACGCCAGGCTCGCGGTGGCCCCAGCCGTGTGGGACGGCGATGGTTCCGGGGCGGATGTCATCACTGACCTCGAGGGTGACCGCGATCGAGCCGACGGGCGAGGTGACCGTGACCGGTGCGCCGTCGATGAGGGCGCGGGCGGCGGCGTCGGCGGGGTGCATGAGGGCAGTGCAACGGTCGCGGCCCGTGACCATCGACGGCACGTTGTGCAGCCAGGAGTTGTTGCTACGCAGGTGGCGGCGGCCGATGAGTTTGAGATCGTATCCATCCGCGGGCGCGGTCTCGCTACTGCCATTGCGCGCGTGGTCAAGTAATGTGCGTGCGGCCGTGACGAACTCGTCGGGGGCCAGGTGCACTTTCCGGTCCTTCGTGCCGATCAGCGAACGCAGTCGGGGCTGCAGCGGGCCGAGGTCGATGCCACCAGCCGCCGCGCGCACCTTCGCGACGGTCAACCCCTTGCGTCCCCGCCGCAGGACGCCATACGGACCCGTGGCCACCCCCAGCCTCATCAACCGCATCGGACTCAGCTGCTTGATCAAGCGATGGAACGCGCGAGAGGTGAATCGGCGCGCCGGAATCGGGACCATCTCGGTGATCAAGCGGGCCATGATGTGCCAATCCTCGAGCCCGTCGTGCGGTGGTTCGAAGACCCGTGCGTCGTAGCGGAGATTGTTGCGCACGCTATACACCGTGTACAGGATGTTTATTTCATCCTCGCGCTCGAGCGGTGAGATGGGTGGCAGGATGATATCGGCGTGCCGGGTCGTTTCGGTGATGTACATGTCCACGGCCACACAGAAATCCAGCGATTCCAGCGCTGCGTCCAGCTTGCCGCGCTGCGGTGTGGAGAGCACCGGATTGCCCGCGAAGATGATCATCGCGCGGATCTGTTCCGCGCCCTCGTTGAAGATCTCATCGACCAACGCCGCGACCGGCATTTCGCCGCGGAACGACTTGTAGGTGCCGGACCGATCCGTCGACGTACCGTGTCCCGGCGACATCCCCTTCGTGAGCCGGGGCAGATCGATCGCCGGCTTGGCGAACATCTGCCCGCCCGGCCGATCCAGATTTCCGGTCACCGCGTTGACGGCGTTGACCAGCCAGTGTGTGAGCGTCCCGGTGACCTGCAGACACACTCCGATCCGCGCGTACAGAACTGCGGAATCGGCCGCCGCGTGTTCGCGCGCCAACCGTCGAATCGTCTCGGCGTCCACACCCGTCAAGGGCGCGGCCATGTCCGGTGTGGCCTCGGCGACCAACGCCCGCAACTCGTCCCAGCCGGTGCACTGCGCCCGAATCTTGCTGTCATGGCAGAGGTTTTCCGCGACCAACACGTGCAACATCGCCAACAGCAGGTATACATCGCTGCCGGGTTCAACGGCCACGTGCTCGTCGGCCAGCCTCGCCGTCTCGGTGCGGCGTGGATCGATGACCACTACCGTCCCGCGGTTGCGCACGTCCCGAATGCGCTGCTTGGCGTTGGGCATGGTGGACACCGATCCGTTCGATACCGCCGGATTCGCACCCATGATCACCAGCCGATCCGTGCGATCGATGTCGGCGACCGGCATCAGGACACTCGACCCGAACATCTGCCACGCCACGAACTCCTGCGGAAGCTGGTCGATCGAGGACGCCGAGTAGAAGTTGCGGGTCGCCAACACCGCACGCAGCAGTCCGGCGTGGATCACGGCGGACGTGTGTGCCGCCGGATTGCCCATGTACATCCCGATTGCGTGGGGACCGTGGTCGTGGCGGACCTGGCGCAGCCGCCGCCCGATCTCCTCGAACGCCTCATCCCATCCGATCGGCTCGAACCGGTCGCCGACCCGGCGCACTGGTGTGCGCAACCGATCCGGGTCGTGGTGCAGCCCGCCCATCGCAATGGCCTTTGGGCAGATGTACCCGTGCGATATCACGTCTTCGGGATTGCCTTGGATCCGCATGACCTGGTCCCCATCCACGGTCACCAGAATTCCGCACTGTGCCTCACACAACGTGCATTGCCGTGCGATGGTGGTGCTCATCGGGCGGCGTCAAGAAAGGCGAATACTTCGCGGGTGATGTCCGGTCCCGTTGGGGCATAGATTAGTTCGGTGATGCCACCTTGCCGAGCCTCTTCGATTCGGCCCTTGATCGACGACGTTGGACCGGTCCAGCCGGCTTGCAGCAGGGCGGGTCCGGCCGCGGTGATGCCGGCAAGGTCGGCGGGCCCGAGCTCGGTGAGGTGGCCGCGATGGATGGCCAGGTGGCGGCTTTCGTCGGGGGCGAGCCCGATCATGGTGTCGCGCCACTGCGGGCCGCCGGGCAAGTGGTCCAGCAGGTCGGGGTTCATGTCCCACGCACCGTGATACATCGCCGCGAACCACGGGCCCGCAGACTCGATGACGCGGGTACTGTCATGGTCTTCGCCGGGTTCGAGCACGGTCCCATTGACCATCAGCGCCGCCGCGGGCCACTGCCGGTGTTGCGGTTCGGGGATGCCGACAAGGACGACGCCGTCGGCGCCGAGTTCGCGCGCCACCCGGCAGCCCAGTGGGCCCGACGGCGCTACCCACAGCGGTGTGCTGATTGGCCGTGGCGGCCCGCACTGTCCGCCATGCAGCATTTGGACTGGCCGGCCGTCGATCTGGACCACGCTGCCCGCGAGCAGTTGTCGTATCTGGGTAAAGATGGTGGCGAGGTTTGCCCACGTGATCGGTTTGTGTCCCATGGCGCGACGGGCGGTGTAGCCGGTGCCCATGGCCACAGTCAATCGCCCGGGTGCTATTTCTTCGATGGAGGCGATCGCGGCCGCGGTGACCATCGGATGTCGCAACGACGGCACGGCCACGGCTGTGCCCAGTTGCAGAGTCGTCGCCTCGGCCGCTCGGGCCAATGCGATCCAGATGTCGCCGTAGACCGCCGGGGAGTCATACAACCAGAGTCGATGGGCGCCGGCGTCTTGAATGGCCCTGGCGTAGTCGACGATGTGCCGGGTCGGCGGCAGCGCGACGGAGATGAGCAGGGGTTTCACCATGCCCTCGGCAAATATCGCCTCGCTGTTGGCCAGTGCGGCCTGCGCGTCGATGGGTGCCACCGGCATCAAGCTCCTTGGGTGCTAGAGGGACAGGGGTCGACGGGTAGACGATGAGTGTCAGCACTCCCGTTAATCATGGAGACTTCTATGTATTGGAGCGACCAGCGCAAGCCCTGTCCTCGGCGAGCGCTTGGGCGGGGGCCCGACCGAGATGGTCGACACTCCGTGAAATTGGTGCGCTGGAAGGCTATCGACTCCTCTCATCGAGGTGAGGCTGCCTCTCCTGCTCGGTGGATCGGTGCGCCTCACCAGCGGTCCGACCTCAACAAAGTATAATAGAGGCATTAATGCAACTGCAAGGGTAGCTGAGTCCTGCCGGCGTACCGAACACTCATCGGGGTTACGACATTGAGTGATGTGGACGAGCTGGACTTGGCGTTGCTCGACGGTTTGCACGTCAACCCTCGTGTCAGTTTCGACGAGCTAGGCCGGGTGCTGGGCGTCTCGGGGGTGACCGCGGCACGGCGGTGGCGCCGACTGGTCGGCGCGGGTCGGGCATGGGTGTCGTCGGCGATCGGACCGGCGCTGCCGTTGGCGGGGGCCTTGATCGAGGCCGACTGCGACCCCGGTCAGGCGCAGGCGGTGGCCGAGGAGTGGGCGGCAGTGCCGCAGGCCGCCAGTGTGCACATCACCACGGGCCGATACAACGTGTACGGGCTCATCGTCGCAGCAGATGAATCGATGCTCGCGAGGCTCGTCGTCGATGTCCTTCCCAGCGTGGTGGGCGTCAGGGCAGTGCAGACCGCAACGATGTTTCGGATGTTCAGTGGCACGTACTGGCGGCTGGGGGCGATCAGCGCACATCAGGCTGCCGATGTGTCACCGCCTGCGGTGGGGCCCGTGCGCCACGTCTTCGACGACTTCGACCGCCAGCTGTATTTGGTTCTGCAGCAGGATGGCCGGTTGAGCTACCGCGAGGTGGCGCTGCGATTGGGGTGCACGGAACTCGCTGCGCGTCGGCGCCTCCAAGTACTCACCCGATCGGGGTTGATGCGCTTTCGCACGGACTTCGCACGGGCGGAAGCCGGCTGGCCAACCAATGTGGTGCTCGTATTGGGACTGCCCGCAGCCACGGCGGCGGCCGAGGTAGGGCGGGTGCTGGTCACCTGGCACGAGGCGCGGGTGTGCGCGGCGATCATCGGCGGTGCCGGACAGCTGTTCGTCACCCTGCAAGTCCACGAGCTCGGCGCCGTCGACGGTGTGGTTGCGCGACTGCGACACACGTTTCCCGGAGTGACCGTGCTGAATTCTCGGGCGGTGCTGCGGCCGGTGAAGTCATTCGGCAGGCTCCTCGACGGCGACGGGCATGCCCGCGATGTGGTGCCGGTCAACCCGTGGTCCGACACCCAGATGACCAAAGCCATCGTCTGATCGGCCAATCAAGCTAGTTTCCTTCAGATCTGCGGGTCCAGTGGTCACGCTGAACAGACTGAACACGTGACCACTTCAACCCCGGCACGGCCTGCGGTGCGGGCGCAGCGCTGTGCACTGGCGGTCGCTGGCATGCGCCGGTCGTTTCTCACAGTGCGGGGTCGCGCCCAAGCGACCCGTCCGGCGCTGTTGGTGATGTTGCACGGCACGCTGCAAACGGGCAGCAGCATACGCGCGTTCGCCGGATACAGCTTCGACGAGCTTGCGGTCGGCGGCGACGTGATCGTCATCTACCCCGACGCAATCGCCCGAGAATGGAACGGCGCGCGCAAGGCGGCGATGTTGTCCAAGCGCTCCAAGTCGGTCGACGACGTCGGATTCATCCGCGCCGTCATCGAGCATGCGATCATCTCCGAACACGTCGATCCCGCACGGGTTTTCGTGGCCGGTTTCTCAGTGGGCGGGCAGATGGCGATCCAGCTCGTCCACGAAATCCCCGAGCTGCTGGCCGGCGCGGCGGTGTTGAGTGCGACGGTGCCGGCACCGGAAAACCTTGTCATCGACCGCGATCCGCGCCTGAGTGTGCCGGTGCTGACCATCCACGGCACCGCCGACCCCGTGGCCCCTTACTCAGGTGGCGCCATCGATTGGCACGGTCACTTCTCCAAGGGTATGCATCTCTCGGCTCCCGACACGGCACGCTATTTCGCCGCCCGCAACGGCATCACCGCCGAGCCCGTCGTCACCGCATTGGCGCACCGGGCCGACCCCGGTAAGGCCACGTCGGTGACCCGCTATGACTACACCGGCCCCGGCGCCGCGTCGGTGCGGTCCTATGCCGTACACGGCGGCGGTCATGTGCTGCACAACCCCACACGTACACCCGTCCAACGCTTTTGGGGTCCGTCGACGCGCGACATCTGCGCTGCCGACGTGGTGGCCAAATTCTTCTCACTTCCATAGCGACAAGACCAAGGAGCATCATGACCCTCACACCGACAACAGCCACCGCACTTGATCCCCTTGTGGCGCTCAATGGCCTACTCAGCGACGTGGGCCTATCCACTGCGGATGCCGGCGGGCAGGTGACGTTCGCGGGCAGTGACCCGATCCTGCCTGCGCGACACCGCATGGGAGCATGCATCGGGATCCCGATCATGGGCAACGCGGTCGCGGCGGCGGCACTACTGCGCCACCGCGGCGGGCCCTCGCAAGCCCTGCACCTCGACCTGCGCCAAGCGGTGCACCACATCAATCCACACAGCTACTGGCATCCCAACCTGGCCGGGCATCTGCCGTCGTTCGTGCTGCCCGACAACCCCTTCCTGGGAGTTCCGTTCGAAACCCGCGACGGACGGAGTGTCATCGCCATGGGCGTGTATCCGCATCTGGCTGCCAAGTGGTCCCGATTCCTCGACATACCACTGGATTTCGCCAAAGTGACCGCAGCGATCGCCCGCCGTGACGCCTTCGAGTTGGAGGACGAAGCCAACAACGCCGGCCTACCGACGTGCGTAGCCCGTACCCCCGACGAATGGCTGAACCATCCGCAAGGCGAGCTGCTGGCGAGTCAGCCCGTCATCGACTTGACCCGCATCGGTGACGCGCCGCCCAGGGACCTGGGACCGGCCGA
The DNA here is from genome assembly GCF_014202335.1 of Mycobacterium sp. AZCC_0083. GTDB lineage: Bacteria > Actinomycetota > Actinomycetes > Mycobacteriales > Mycobacteriaceae > Mycobacterium. The sequence goes on from NZ_JACHGP010000015.1 coordinate 137,642, forward strand.
GCGGGCCTTCGAGGGAGTGCGGGTGCTGTCGTTCACCCACGCCATCTCCGGACCCACCGTGGGACGGGTCCTGGCCGAACAGGGCGCCGACGTGTTGTGCGCCACCCGACCCAACGACTTCGAACACGACTTCATCTACGCCGGGGCCAACATCGGCTCCCGCAGCACCTATCTAGACCTCACCCAAGCCAAGGGCAAGGCCAACGCGGAACGACTCCTGCGCGACGCACACGTCGTGGTGAACAACCACCGCGCAACGAAACTCGAGAAGCTCGGCATCGACCCGCGCCAACTCGCCCGATCCCATGCCAGCCTGGTGCACGTGTCGGTCACTTGCTACGGATCCACCGGACCCTGGTCTACCCGTGGCGGATTCGACATGAACGGCTCAGCGGCCAGCGGGCTGATGACCATCGAAGGCGGCGACGGCCGGCCTAAACTCCCGCCCACCGGCATGATCAACGACTTCATCACCGGGTACATGGGCGCCCTCGGAGCCGCGGCCGGATTGCTCAAACAAGCCACCGAGGGTGGCAGCTGGCACGTCACCGTCAACCTCACCCGCACGCCGATGTGGTATCAAAGCCTCGGTCTGGTCGAACCCGCCGACGCCGGCGTCGACGACGAGCACCGCCTGCACGAGCCCGCGTCCCACGATGCCGCCACACCGCTGGGTCACCTCCACATGCTCGCCCCGGCAGTCACCTTCAGCCATACCCCACCCCGTTGGACGGACCCGGTCCTGGTGCCGAGAGGCTCCAGTCACCCCGAATGGACCAGCCTGAGGAGAAACCCATGACCAGAACGGAACACCGAAACAGACTCAAGGGACGCATATTTCGCATGAACGCACGGAATCTCATCGGCGCGATCGAACGGGTCGGCAACCCCATAATCAACGCCATCACCGTCCCCATTTTGGAGTCCCGCTGGTCATGGTTGCTGGAGCGATTCATCGTCACCATCAGCTACTCCGGCCGACGGTCAGGGAAATACTTCAGTACACCGGTGCTGTACTCCGAGCATGGTGACACCGTCAACATCCGAGTCGCCTCACCAGACAGCAAGAGATGGTGGCGCAACTTCCTCGATGACGGCGCACCCATCACCGTGCATTTCCCCGATGCCACCCGAACCGGGCACGCGACCAGCCGCCGAGGTCACCGCGGATTCGTCATCGTCCACATCGATCTGGACCCAGAGTTTCACGTCGACCGCTGAGTGACGTCGACGACCACCGACACGGTTGGCGGCGACCTGCTCATTCGGGCAGCGTTGCCCACCACAGGTGAATCACCGTCTCTGCCACGTGGTCGAGGGGTGACTCGCTCTTCACGGCCTCGTAGAACGCGCGTTCCGTCACCCACACCAGTGCCCTGCTGAGCGCGGCCGCTCCGTGCGGGCTGTCGTCGTCGATGCACCGGCGCGCACCATCGCCCGTCGCGTCGTTTCCGCGGCTGCCGTGACTGCGGCCAGACGACACAGATCGCTCTCGGCAAGGCGTAACGAAGGATTGCCGGCTACGGCTGCCCCACCACGCCCGTCAGCTTCTGAATCGTCTGGATCTCACTGTTCTGATAGGGCACCCCATCTGGCGTCACGAGATCGCTGAACCACGTCTTCGGAGTCGCCGGGTACGGGTGATCCCAGGAATCCCATGGCAGATAGGTCTGGGTCTTTCCCGCCACCATGCCCCAGGTGTACGCACCGACGTTGTGCCGCTGCGCAATTGGGAGGATTCCTTCGACGGTGCTGCCCAACGGCCGAGCCAGATACTCGGTACACAGAATGGGCCGCCCCAGTGGGGACAGCTCGGCGATCCGCGCCTCGAACTCGTTCGGCTTGCCATAGGAGTGGAAGGTGATCACGTCGGAGTTGTCGAGTTGAATGCCGCTGATCGCGCTGCGGTCGGCTCCCCAGCTGCCCTGCCAGACGCCGCTGGTCAACGGCTGCATGGGACCGACTGCACGCGCCCACTGGAAGACCTGCGGGAGTAGCGCGGCGACGAACTTGACCTTGTCCTTGTTCTCGACGTTGCGATACACCTTTGCGGGATTGTCGGGTTCATTCCACAGGTCCCACCCAAGGACGCGATTGTCATTGCGGAAGAGACTCAACACTCCGGTGACGTAGTCGTACAGCACGCGCTGATAGCCGGGGTCGGCGAGATGTGCAGAGCCCGGGCTCTGCACCCAACCGGAATTGTGCACGCCAGGCGTCGGCGCGCGCTGTGGACCCAACACGGGATTCGGGTCCCAACAGGAGTCGAACAAGACGAAGAGCGGCTTGATGCCGTGACTCGCCGCGATCGCGACGAACTGCGCAAGGCGGCGGGCAAAGCCTTCCTTGTCTTGGGCCCATAGCAAATCGTGGAGAAACACCCGCACGGTGTTGAATCCGATTCGCCGAGCCACGGTCAATTCGCCATCGATGCGGCGGGGCTCATAGGTGGCCGCTTGAAACATCTCGAGCTGATTGATGGCGTTGGCGGGGATGTAGTTCGCACCGACCAGCCAACCTTGCGCTTGATACCAGGCGTTGGCGCGATCAACCGGCCAGCGACCGGCGTCGGCAGAGGCGTGAGGCGCTCGTGCGAGCGTCGCGCCCAATGCCAAGACCAGCGGTAGCTTCAGGGCCGTTCGACGTTGCACTGAGCAACCGTAGAGTTCCCGGGTGCGCCGGTTGGGCCTCCAGGTCGTTTCGAAATCAATGAGATTGGCAATCGTTACCAGCGAACTAACACTTTGCCGTCGGTTTGGTCTCGAACACGATTCAGCATGGCTACACCGGCGGACTCGGTGGTTGGATCGGGCAGGCAAGCCCACGTAGACGACCGCCGGAGGTTGGCACATGCAGGCGGTCGGACCGACGCAGCTCATCGTCCTGCTCGTCGCGGTCGCCATCACCGCCGCAGCATCCGGATTCCTCGGATCGGTCGTGGTGCGACGCAGGAAGCGACGGACACGCGGGGTCTTCGCGCTCGGCTTCCTTTGTGGCGTGACGGCCAGTGCGCTGCTCCGGACTCGGCGTCGTATCCGTCACGCACTCGGACAAGGCGTAGGCGTCCGCTCACGCACGGTTGAGACACGCGGCGACGCTTATCGTTTGGCCGCTCGTGTGCTTGCCCTCGCGGTGACGGCCGGGCGCGACGCCACCCCAATCGTGAACAGGCAGCCGGCCCGCCACCGAAGCAGGTTGGCGGGCCGACCGTAGGAGTTGCGCGTCCTAGCATTCACCGTCCAGCGCTTCGAGAACCCCACCGGTGCACCCCGGCAGGGCATTCCACATACTCGGCAACGGCGCCGGAGCCACCGGTTCGGGGGTGTACGCGCTCGCCCCCGGTGAGCAGTAGTAGGAGTAGGCGAGCTCCCCGTAACAGGGATCAGCCTGCGCGGTTCCTGCACCAGCGAACAGCACGGCCGGTGCCACCGCGGTAGCCGCCGCAGCCCCCAATGCCGCAATCAGCCGCTTGGTCTTGATGTCGTGAGTGGCGTTCATGTCTGTTCTCCCTTTTCTCTGGTTTCTCTGGTCGCAGCCCGGGACGGGCCGCACACAGGTAGGAGTCCGCAAGACACGCAGAAATCACATTTTTTTGCCGAGATTCTGTTTCGTGTGTCGGTCCCGTGAGTTCTGATGCCGAAGAATCTCGATAGCATCACTTAGATTGGTAAGTGATGCTATGATCTCGGGGTGGCATCACTTACAGGCACGGCGATCCGCCACGAAACGCTCAATTGGCCGGCGCCCGTCGAGGCCGGGTACGGACTAGCGGATCTGCGTGCGGCGCAACGCCAAGCGGGTGAGTACCGAGCGGCGATACCTGCGATCATCGCCAACCTGCAGGTCAACTTGCCGGCAGGCGCACTCGCCGATGCCGATGAGGCCAGCCATGAAGTCGCGCGGTTCGACGCGGAGCTGGGAGACGAGATCGCCCCTTTCGCCTCGGTATTGCTTCGATCCGAGTCAGCGGCCAGTTCGAACATCGAGAACCTCACCGCGTCAGCACGCGCCATCGCCGAAGCCGAGGCCCTCGGCAACAGTGGCCGCCGGAACGTTGCCCTGATCGTCAGCAATACGGAGGCGATGAAAGCCGCCGTGGCGTTGGCGGATCAGATCGACGAGGACGCGATCCTGGCCATGCATGCCGCGCTAATGCGCACCAGCGATCCGGATATGGCCGGCAGATGGCGTTCCGAACAGGTGTGGATCGGTGGCGGCGCCTTCGGACCCCGCGGTGCCGACTTCATCGCTCCGCACCACGAGCGGGTTCGGCCCGCCATCGCGGACCTACTCGCATTCGCGCGACGCGGAGACATCCCGACGCTGCCCCAGATCTCCATCGCCCACGCACAATTCGAGACGATCCACCCGTTCACCGACGGCAATGGCCGTACCGGTCGAGCCCTGGTTCAGGCCATGTTGCGCAACAAGCGGCTAACGCGTCAGATCACTGTCCCCGTCTCCGCGGGCCTGCAGTCCAACACTGACGCCTACTTCGAGGCGCTCGGCTCATACCGGGAAGGCGATCCCGCGCCAATCGTCGAACAGCTTTCTGCGGCTTCGATTCTCGCGGTCGTCAACGGTCGTCTCCTCGTTGGTGACCTCCGGTCCATACGCGAGCGATGGAATTCACAGATCAAGGCACGGCGCGACTCCGCCGTTCACCGCGTTGCGGATCTGATGATCAGACAACCCGTGTTCAACGCGCTGACGCTTCAGCGTGAACTCGGGATCACTACCGGCAACGCCCGCAGATACGTTGACCCTCTCGTGGCAGCTGGTGTGATCGTCGAGTTCACCGACCGGACGCGAAACCGCGCCTGGCGCGCACCAGACGTCCTTGGGGCACTCGACGCATTTGCCGAACGCGCCGGACGGCGGAACCTCACCAGTTGAGCAGCGCTACAGGTGCACTACTTCGAGAACCGGGGCCCTGGCGACGTGAAAATCGTGATCATTCAGAACACGAGTGCACCCGAACACAAGGACAACATCGGCATGGGCGAGTCCCTCAGCGCGCTTCCACCCCGGGTGTTGTCTGCGGTCTTCGGCGTTCCCGAAACGACGTTCAAACCCTTCAAGAAGATCGACAAGGCGATCGTCATCCTGAGCTCCCCTAAGACAGCGCGTCGATGCGCACGACGGCAGCTCGGCCGTCCTCCTTCACGCGAAGCGTGCCGGCGGCCGCGAGAAGGACGGCGTCGAATTGGTCCAGGTTCACCGCGCCACTCGGCAGTTGCACCTCGGCTTCGCCCTTCAGCGAGATCACGTAGACGATCGAATCGCCCGGCGCGGCCAGCGTTTCCGACCCGGTGCAGACGTCGACGGTCGCCGCGCACACACCGCGCCGGGTCATCACGTTGAAATCGCGTGTCGGCTCGATGACTTCGCATTCCGTAACGGCCTCGCCCGCGAACGGCAGCGGACGAAACGGGCCAAGCGTGTGCTCGCGCCCATCGACGGTCAACCGCAGGCCAGGCCCGTCGGTCAATATGATCACACGATCCACCCCTAGCAGCTTGGAGAATGCTCCGCTGGCGGATACGTCGGCGACGCTCAGGCGCCAGTGGTAGTCCGTGGAACCCTCGTCGAACTGACCCTTCGCGATAACGCGCGTCACTCCCCCGCCGTTGGCCCACGGTTCCGGTGTGCACTCGGCGAAGCGGACGAGATGTGGAGCAGTCGAAGTAGCCATGATGCATTCTCTCCCCTTCACGGAGGTCGGGGCTAACCGCCGGCCAAGTATCGGGACAAGAATTCCGCCGCGCGGTCGAGCGCACGCCCTGCGTCAATGACGCCGCCGCGGCCAAGCCATCAACCACTGCCTCCAAACCATCGCAGGACCATGAAACCACAAGACCCACAACCAATTACGGTTCAACTCCTAGTAGGCGGCGTGGCTCTGGCGTGTGAGGCGGCGCAGACCGCTGAAGCCTTACTGCTCAGCCTCCCGACCCCGTCCGGCCACAAGTGGAGCCGCTCGGCACGGCGATGTGCGGGCATTGCGGCGGCGCGGGCGCTGGCGACGTCGGCGTAGGAGTCGGTGTGGGGCAGGACTCGTCACCGCTAACCGTGCTTCCGTCGGCGCAGTGTTTGCCCGGCGGTTGCTTTGGACGCTGCGGCCGCGGGGCATCCTGAGACGCCGAGGGCCGGGTGGTCGGTGCGGAGTGAGTCGTTGGCGGAGCTGCAGACGCGTGCGGAGCCGCCGTGGCTGCGGGCGCCTCGGACGGGGCCTGCAGACCAGGCGCAGGCCCCGGCACGGTCGTGTCAGGAACGTTCGTGTCCGGAGTGCTTCCGCCGGCAGGTCCGCCCGAGGGTGGCATCGGCGGATTCAGTTCCGGCGTCGAGACATTCGGCTGCATTGGCGGCGCCTGCGATTCGGGCGCGGAAGTATTCGGTGCTACCGATGTCGAGAGGGTGGACACGGACTGGGGAATCTGGACCGAAGGGTTCTGCACATCGCGCAGAGCAGGCAAGCCGACCGTCACACCCAGTACTACCGCCGGAATGGCGACGAATGCCGCAGCCCACATCACGAATCGGCCGGTCAGCATGGAGAGGCGGGCGGTACCGTGCGCGGCCGTTCCGACGGCGCCTGTGGCGGTGGTGGGGGCGAGTTGCACCTGAGTCAACGTGTTTTCGCGCAGCCAGTAAGGGGCAGGCACGAACACTGCCGACGAGCCCAGCAGAGCCCTCGGGTTGACGAGCCTGCCGCGCTCCTCGTCGCAGTTCGGGCAGGACTCGATGTGACGTGAAACCCGCTTGCGCAGCAGGATGGTGAACTGCCCATCCCAGCCCGCGACGATCGCCGCCATCTCCGGGCAGCGGTTGTGCCCGGAGTCGGCTTGGCGGACGACCAGTAGTGCGCCCAAGGACTTTTCGACCGTATCGCGGAGCCGCTGCACCATCTTCTTGGCGGACTCGTTGCTGACGTCAAGCGCCTGTGCGAGTTCCGCACCGGTCAGGCCGTGTCGGTAGGCCAGATTCAGAACTTCACGGTCCCGGTCGGAGAGCCCGCCCTCTGCCTGGGCGACCAGTTCGGCAAGTTCGTTGCGTGCGGCTAGCACGTCGGGGCCGGCATCTGCGGACGGTTCTTCGGGTAACTCATCGGACGTCAGTTCACGTTTACGGGCGCGCAGCGCCCGCAGCGCCTGGTGCCGGACGACCGAATACAGCCAGGGACGCAGCTTCTCGGGATCCCGCAGTGTCGACAGAGCGACCGCCGCCTGGCAGAACGCCTCCTGGACGCAGTCGGCGGCATCACTGGCACCCACCATGCCGACACAGAAGTCGTAGAGCCGGTCGGCGTAGCGGTCGTAGATGCCGGCAAAGGCCGCGCGGTCACCCGCGATGGCGGCACCGACGAGGTCGGCGTCGCCCGCCACGTTCCAATCGATCTGCACGGACATCGACGTTGGTCTCCAAACAGCAGGTCAGAGGGCCTCGGGCGCGGCTCACACGCAGGCCGCGCGGCCAAGGTCGGCTTTGGCTTCAGTCGAAATACGATCTTGAAGCCCGATCGGTTCAATGCCTTCAGGCCGGTCGAGCTATCGACCGACCCCATTTGTCGAGTTCGCATCCGCATGTAGGGCACGTGTAGCCGCCCCACAACGCCTGCTCGCGAGAGTTGGGCATCCGCACCGGCCCCATCACGACTCCGCAGGACGGACATTCGACGCGGTGGAGATTGACCCCCCACCTGTTCTTGGCGATCGTCCCGTGGATCACCAGCACGATGCCCACGGCAAGTCCAACGAGAAACGCAATGCCGAAGCACGTTTCGACGTTCATTGGCCACTCCTCTTGTTTGTTCCACATTCGGTACGCATGGTGGTTACTCGGGCGTGCGAGCGCCCCGGGGAGTGCGGCGACGCCGGCCCCCGGGGCGATCACATTGCTCAGAAGCGGGTCGTGACTTGGGTTTTGGTGTTGTTGTCGCAGGTGATGGTCACGCTCCGGTCCCGGAATCTTGGGATGGCCGGAATGATCCTGAGGTTGAACGTCGAGTTGGCCGCCAGCGCGAAGCCACGGTTGGTGTCGTCCATCGCGTAGGTGCACTGCGAAGCGACGCCGCTGCGGTCGGTGATGTCGGCCTCCAGTCCGCCCAAGATCGGTTTGAAGGAGACCGTCGGACCCAGCTTTGGCGCCGGCGGAGCCGAGGGCGGGGGCGGCGGGGGCAACGTGTCGCCGTTGGAGCATCCTGCCGCCACGACGCGCACACCCTGCTTGTTCTGCAGCTTGGCCCTGGCGTTCTCCCCAGCCTTTCGCAGCGTGATGTCGGTGCCTCCGACCATTTCGCCGAAGTCGTTGGAGGCGGCGGCGGCGCACCCGCCCTGCTTGACGGCCTCGACCACGCACTGGTGGCCGCCCTTGTTCACGCAGTCGGTGAGCGCGGCTTGATAGGCCTGATTCTGGTCGGCCGCGATTCCAAGACCGCCGACCGTGTTCACCGGAGGCGCGTCGTTGAGCAGCCCGACGGCCGCAGCGACGAAGCCGTCATTCGCGGCGCTGGCAGGAGCGGCTGCGCCGAGCAATCCGCTGACACCCGCACTGGCCGTCACGAGCAGAACGCCCGCCATGATCCGCGCGCGCCGTTTCGAAGTGTTGATGCTGGTCACGATGTAGTCCTCCGTGTTTGGTGGGCCCGGTTGGGCCACCTTCACTGGGTAAGGGCAACCAGCCATTGGAGTGGGGACACTTTTCAGGGAGGACTTCTGGCTATCGCGGGGAGCCGGGCCGTGATGGCCACTGAATGCGGTCGGCCCGCCACCCAAGTTGGGTGACGGGCCGACCTCGGCTGCGTCTCTTAGCAAGAACCGTCCAGGGCTTCGAGAACCCCACCGGTGCACCCAGGCAGTGCGGTCCACAAGCTCGGCGCGGGAGCCGGAGCTACCGGTTCGGGGTTGTACGCACCAGCCCCCGGTGAGCAGTAGTAGGAGTAGGCAAGATCCCCGTAACAGGGATCGTCGGCGTGCGCGGTTCCTGCACCGGCGAACAGCAGCGCGGGTGTCGCCGCGGCGGCCGCCGCAACCCCCAATGCTGCAAGGAACCGCTTCGACTGGACGTTGTGGGTGATGGTCATGACTGTGTTCCCTCTCCTCTGATCGCAACCCGGGACGGGCCACTGACACGGGTAAGGGCACACAACACCCACGGAGGGGACAGTTTTTTGGAACTCAGTCGGTGATGCACTCCAGATAGAAGTAGAGGTGGGAATGGGCCAACCAATCTGGGCGGCAACTCATTACGGCGGATAAACCTGCTTGACGCTGCCATCGGGGTTGACTTGCATGTACCCGGTGCCGGCCTCGGCCGAATGGATGGCCAACTCCAAGCCACCGCCGTCGACCCCCTCGACGATCAGGTAGGTCTCACTGCCGTCAGTTGCTCCGAGGGTCGGAGGCGCACTGGCCAGCGTCGCGGCCACCGCGTCAGCATTGAACGCGCTCAGGTCGGCGAGCACGTTGAAGCTGGACGTCGTCGTGTCCGACCCCCAACCGCTCCACTGTCCGTCGCGGTACATGAAGTCCTGTTCGACGTGGCTGTTCTTGGGGCTGACGCGCTCGGTGATCGCATAGTCGGGGTAGACGACCAACTGGAATCCCATGGTGTCCCCGAACTTGCTGCGGAAGGTGTCCAGCAGGCTGGCCAGCCCCTCGGCGGTTTGCAGCTGTCCGGGCCCCTTAGGCGTCGACGTCGGTGCGGACGTGCTCGGATCGGACGAGCTCGTTCCCGGCGCCGACGGCTTCGTACTCGACCCGGACGGCAGCCGCTGTTCGGTTGGCTGAGCCCTCGTGGTCGGGCGACTATCTGAGCTCCCGTCGGGCCAAATGATGACGACGACGACGGCCACGACGATGACGACGACCGTCACGAGGGCCAACAGAATCCAGACGGCCGCGTTCTGCCACCACGCAGATGGCGCCTGTGACTGTTGGGCATTCGGCATCGGGGGCGGTGACCACGCCGGGGGGCCGGCAGGTGTCTGGTACTGGGTGGCCGCGTGCGGCGGCGGGGCGCTCGGTCCCGTGACGGGGTACGGAGCCGGTGTCGACCAGCTGGGCGTCGGCGGCGGGCCGAATGGTGGAGGCGGTGGCTGGCTGGGCGGTATCGGCGCGGTGAGGGCGGCGCGGGCGGCGAGCGCCAGATCCTTGGTCGTCTGATAGCGCTGGTCCGGACTCTTGGCCATCCCGGTCGCGATGACCTGGTCCATCTGTGGCGAGATCCCGGGCTGCATCGTCGACGGCCGTGGCGGCGGCTGTGTCAGGTGGCTGCTGATCTGGCGTTCCACACTCTCGCCAGGAAACGGCTGCACCCCGGTGAGGCATTCGTGCAGAACACACGTCAGCGCGTAGATGTCGGCGCGCGCGTCATCACGGTCGGTGGTGAATCGCTCGGGCGCCATGTAGGCCAAGGTGCCGATGGTGGCGCCGGTGCTGGTGAGCTTGGTCGCCTCGGCAGCACGGGCGATCCCGAAGTCGATGAGGTACGCGAAGTCGTCCTCTGTCACCAGGATGTTCGATGGTTTGACGTCGCGGTGCACCAGTCCGATGCGGTGGGCTGCGCCGAGGGCGGCGGCGATCTGTTCGACGATCGAGACGGCGCGTTGGGGGGTCACCGGGCCGTCGGCAACCAATTCATTGATGGTCTTGCCGTCGATCAGCCGCATCGTCACGTAGAGGCGCCCGTCGACCTCGCCGAAGTCGTGGATCGGGACGATGTGGGGCTCATCCAGGCTGGCCGCTGCCTGCGCCTCCCGGCGGAACCGGGCCTGATACTGCGCATCGTCGGCGAGGTTCGCGGGTAGCACCTTCAAGGCGACGACCCGGTTCATGGCGGTGTCGAATGCTCGCCACACTTCGCCCATGCCGCCACGGCCAAGCAGCTCTATCAGCCGATACCGGCCGAACGGTTTCCCCTCCACCGGCTAACCATAAAGGGGATTCGAATCCCTGACCCCAGCTCTACGCAGTCTGCGTCGGCGTGCCCGACATCGAGCGATCGGGACGGGAGATATCCAACGCGCTACCCAGCCACCGGTGCAGCACCGTCATCCAGCCTTCGCGGTCGGATGAGTCCCCCACCCACGCGATGTAGCCGTCGGGACGGACCAGAACGGCAGGACCTGCCTCGGCCCGTTCAGCCTCGACCAGACCGCCTACGCCCACCGATTCCGCCCCGGCCTCCCGGATCAGCACGAACCTCGCTGACCGCTGAAGGTGCGTCAACTTTGCTTGCAGGAGCGGGATTTCGGTGGCACGGGTACCGACGAGCCGGTCTTGCCCACGTTCGTGGGGGTAGCGCAGCTCGGTACCCGCGAAACTTCCTGCAATCGTGTCGCGTACGCGTGGCCGGCGAAGCAGCCTCGGCGCGATCAGGTTTCGCATCCCGCGGGCGATCCGCGGACGCAGCGTCACGCCGCGCGCCATCAGACCGGATTGGACCAACACCCGCTTGCCGATCGGATGGCGTTCAGCGTGGTAGGTGTCGAGGACGTCGTCGGGTGCGCCTGCGAAGACCGCATCGATCTTCCACGCCAGATTGGCCGCGTCCTGGATGCCGGTGTTCATGCCCTGGCCGCCCATCGGAGAGTGCACGTGCGCGGCGTCACCGGCGAGAAACACCCGGCCGTAACGGTATTGGGCGACCTGGCGCTCATCACAGTGGAACCGCGACAACCAGCCGACCTCGCGCACGCCGACATCGCGTCCCATCGCCCGGTTCAGCACGTCGATCACTTCGGTGGGATCCACGGGCTCGGTGTCGGGCACCTGGTGGCTGCGCTCCCACACCATCGTCCGATACCACTCGCCATCGTCATCGCCTCGTCCGTACGGTGCGAGGAAGGCAAACCGTTCGCGACTGCTGGCGAGGGTGAGCCCGCCGTCGCCTGCGCCATCGGCGAGTTTGACGTCCGCCAGCACGATCGACGACAGGATGGTCTTCCCAGGGAAGTCCACCCCGATCAGGTCTCGCACGGTGCTGTGCGCGCCGTCGGCACCGATCACGTAGTCCGCCCGCCACGTCGCGCGATGATCCGGATCGTCGTCGTCCTTGGGTCGCGCGGTGACGGTGACGCCGTCGGAATCCTGTTCCAGTGCCACGATTTCGACACCGCGCAGAATGTCGGCGCCCTGGGAGGTGGCGTAGCCGGCGAGTGCTTGGTCGACGTTGGTCTGCGGTGTGACCGCGACGAACGGGAATTCCGAACGCAGGTGTGTCAGATCGATTCGGGCACCGGCGAAGATGGAGACGCCCGGTGCGTGGTGCGACTTGGCGAGGACGTCATCGGCAAGACCGCGGGCGTCGAGAACCTCCAGTGTCCGGGCCATCGTGGCGAAGGCCCGGCTGGACGGGTTCACGTTCGGCCAGCGTTCGAGCACGACGACCGATCGGCCGCAGCGGGCCAGGTCTCCGGCCGCGGTCAATCCAGTAGGTCCGGCACCGATGACGAGGACGTCGACGCGCTGTGGAGTGGTCATGATCAGCGCGCCGGGATTGGATCGGCCGGATTCGGATACCAGCGGCGGATGTCGTCGGGCGTCGAGGTGGGCGAGTAGTTGAACACGAACCGGCAGTGGGGATTGGCGCTGTGCGCCGCGTTGACGATCGCCTCGAACAGCAGCGTGTTGGTCGCGACCAGACGCACGCCTGCGCCGATGAGTACGGCGTCGTAGCGCTTGGCGCCCAGCCAGATGCGGGCCTTCTCGACCCCTGCCTCGCCGAAGTCGATGAGGCAGTTGTCGACGTCGTATCCGGCTGCCCGTAGCCCGGTCACGTTGTCGCTGTTCGCCTTGGCCAGCTTCTCCCGCGTCAGGCCTCTGAACTGGGCGAAGTCAGCCGATTCGACATCGATGACGTCGGGATGGAGTCCGATCTGGATTGCGGTGACGGTCATGTCGCGCTCCCTCAGTTCAACGCTTGTTGAACTGAGGTTAAGACCGTTCCAGGACGTTGTCAACAGTTGTTGAATAGACTGCGCGCATGGCTTCAAGAACACGGGATCCGGCGGCAACGAAGGCCGCCATCTTGGCTGCCGCGAGGATGCAGTTCGGACAGAATGGTTTCGAGAGGACGACGATCCGGTCGGTTGCGTCGGCGGCGGGTGTCGACCCGGCACTGGTGATGCACTACTTCGCGAACAAGGACACCCTCTTCGGCGAGGTCTCGCGCCTCGACATTTCGCCTCCGGACCTGTCCAGAGTCGAGCCAGAGGACGTGGCCGAGGTCATGTTGCCGTTGTTCGCCGAGGTGTGGGGACCCGACGGCCCGTTCCTGCCACTGCTGCGTGCCGCCTCGTCAAGCCCGGCGGCGGCGGAGGCCCTCCTCGACGTGTTCGCCCGGCAAGTAGCGCCGGCATTGGCCAAGGTCGCGATCGACCGGCCCGCCGAGCGGGCCGCACTGATCGGATCGCAGTTGCTGGGCATCGCGGTCGGCCGCTACATCATTGGCATTCCGCCGCTCGTCGCGATGGATGACCAAACACTGGCGCTCTGGCTCAAACCCGTTCTGACGCATTACCTCACCGATCCGGTACCGGAGAAGACCTAGGGAGGGACGAGCCGCCCCGACCCCGGCGCCTTGTTGCCGCTCTTCCGGTGACTTGGCCGAGCACGGCACCCGTCACCGGCGTTCTCCTGGCCGCACGACCGGTCTAGATGCCGGCAGACGCGTCAATCCAACGAGCGGCCCGGCTAAAGCGCCCCGGTGATATACGCAGCCCGGCAGGCACGGCGGGCGAGCTTGCCACTGGTGGTACGAGGAATGACCCCTGCAGCGACGAGCCGAAAATCGGCGGTGGCGAGGCCGTGCTGTCGCGAAAGGGCCGCACGGACGGTGTCGGCCACCGGGCTCAACTCGGTCCGGCCGGCGCCAGTGCCGCGCTCGGCCACGATCACCAGCTGCTCCCCCGAGGAGGTGGCCATCCCAAGCGGCAGATCGGCGGCCGCCACGGTGAACGCCGCCACGAACCCACTGCGGATCGCCGGCGAGCACGCCGAGACCGTCGCCTCGATGTCCTGCGGGTAGTGGTTGCGGCCGTCGATGATGACCAGGTCCTTGACACGCCCGGTGATGTACAGCTCACCGGCGAGGTAGACGCCGAGATCCCCGGTCCGCATCCAGAGTCCTTCGGCTGCAACTCCTTCGGCGTGGCTGCCCGATGCCAATGCGACTTGCAGCTTGTTGCGGAACACCAGGTCGGTCTCGTCGTCGCGGCCCCAGTAGCCGCGGCCGACGTTGTCGCCATGCAACCAGATCTCGCCGACGCTGCCGTCGGGAAGCTCGGTGCCGCGCCCGGAGTCGACGATGACCCCCCACTGGCTGGAGAGGACCTGCCCGCACGACACCACCTGTACAGCATTGGGATGCTCGGGCGATACCGGCACCGCCAGGTCCTCGGCCAGGCGGTCCCGGTCCAGCGCGACCGCAGTCGCCTGCGCGTTGGGGGCGATGCTGGCGACCGACAGGGTGGCCTCGGCCATCCCGTAGGAAGGTTTGATCGCCGTGGGCGGCAACCCGTAGGGGCCGAACGCCGCATTGAACCGGTCGATCGCGGCCATGGTGACCGGCTCGGATCCGTTGAGTAGGCCAACGACATTCGAGAGGTCCAGGGTCTCCCCCTCGGCCGGCAGTCCCCGCTGGGCAGCGAGTTCGAAGGCGAAGTTCGGCGCGGCCGCGAACGTTCGCCCGTGCGCGGATTCCGCTGCAAGAGCAGCGATCCACCGATGCGGACGCCGCACGAACGCTATCGGCGACATCAGGGTGATGTGGCCGCCACACAACGCGGGGAACATGATCATCACCAGCCCCATGTCGTGGTAGAGCGGTAGCCAACTGACGCTGCGGATGTTGGTGTCCAGTCCGCCGGCGATGATCATCTGCAAGACATTGGTGCACACGGCGCGGTGGGTGATCTCGACACCGGCGGGCACTCGGGTGGACCCCGAGGTGTACTGCAGGTACGCGATGTCATCGGTATCGATGGCGGCCGGGACGAACGTCACTCCCACCGAATCGGGTACCGCGTCGACGGCGATGACCCGAGGGCGACGCTGACGCGGAAGTTTGCGCAGAACATCGGTGACCGACTCCGCAACGGCGGTCGTCGTGAGAACGACAGCGGGAGTGGCGTCGGCAAGTACCGCCTCGAGCCGCTCGACGTGTCCTGGCAGTTCCGGGGCGAACAGCGGAACGGCGATATTGCCTGCGCCGATGGCGGCGAAGAAACTGACGACGTAGTCGATGCCTTGCGGGGCGAGTATCGCTACGCGGTCACCGGGCCGACTGAGTTGCTGCAACCGGGCACCGATCGCACGCATCCTGGCTCCGAGCTCAGTCCAGGTCAATTCAACTGCGACAGCGCTTTGCCCACGGCTGTAGTCCAGATAGCGGTACGACACACTGTCGCCGAGCTCCGCGATATTGCGGTGGAGACTCGTCATCAGCGTGATGCCCTCGGGCAGCGCGATGTTGCCCGCGCTGTCGAGGTAATTCTCGACCGTCAGTTCCGCGGCATGACTGTAAACAAGGGGATCCCGACCCATCAAACCAATGTATTAGATCGACTAAGAGTTAGATGGACTCAACTATGTGGGTCCGGTCACGGCCAGGTCCACAGGGTGACGCGGATCGCAGCGGCAGTGGGCAACCCGTTCAGGAACGTCGGTCGGCCACTGCGACCGTGGCGAGCAGAGTGTCGACGAGTTCGTCGGCGGTGGTGTGCCACTTGTCGGTGGTCAGGAGGCCACTCGATTCCAGGCCCGCGGCACCGTGCGCCCCGGTCAAGAGGACGGCGGCATAGCGCGCAGCGTCCTGTTCGCCAACGACGGCCGCGACGATGGTGAGGAACTCGTCGCACATGCGCTCCGCCGCCCGGGCCACCGCGGTCGGGTCGCCTGCCGGTGTGGTGAACATCAGTTGGTAGAGGTGGGGCTGCTGGCGGCTGATGGTGATGACGCCGGTGAGCGCCGCGCGCATCCTGTCGGCGGGTAGCAGCCGCCGATCTCCCTGCAGCTCGCGCATGTGATCTGCGAGGCGCTCCCAACTCTCGGCAGCGATCGCGGTGAGCAGGCTCTGCTTGTCGCAGAAGTGCCGGTACGGCGCGCCGCGGCTGACGCCGGCACGTGCACCCACCTCGCGCAACGTCACGGCGTCGGGGCCTCCGCGGTCGAGCAGCGCGGCAGCCTGGTCGAGCAGGGCACGGCGCGTGGCGGCCGCCGACTCGATGCGCTTCACGATTCCTCCGTCCCCACCGATTTGCCAATCAAGTTGACATTGTCATCTCAAACCGTAGTCTAGAAAGATGACAGTGTCACCTGAACCTACTCGGGTCGCCAATGTAGCCGACTGCGATTCAGCGGTGTTTCTCGAGCAGTGGCTGCGCACGCCGGGGCAGATCGGTGCGATCGCACCCAGCTCGTCTCGGCTGGCCCACGCGATCTCCACCGCAATACCGGAGTACGGAGACCCGGTCGTGGTGGAACTCGGCGCAGGCACCGGCCCCTTCACCACCGAGATCCAGCGCAGACTCGCCGGACGAGGGCGTCACCTCGCCCTAGAGATCAATCCCAAACTCGCGCAATTGCTGCGGAACCGATTCGCGAAGACCGAGGTGATCGAAGGCGATGCCTGCCTTCTGCCGTCACTGCTCGATGAGCGCGGCCTGCGCCACGCCGATGTCGTGATCAGCAGCTTGCCGTGGACCATCTTCGAGCCTGCGGCACAGGATCTCCTACTGAAGGCGGTGCTCGACGTGCTTGCGCCGCACAGCGTGTTCTCCACGTTCGCCTACCTGCACGCGGCGCCGATGCCGGGTGCGCGGCGATTCCGGGAGCTCTCCGCCCGACACTTCGAGGAAGTCATTGCCAGCCGCACGGTGTGGCGCAATCTACCGCCTGCCTTCGTTCTGCACGCGCGCCGACCGCGACTACCCGCAAGCTTCAGCTGACGACTTCGAAGCCACACTGCACCAGCACTTTCCGATCGACCCACCGAAACCGACAGACGAGGAACTCATCATGACCGAACTACACACGGTCGACTCCGCACGAATTGCGCTGCGCGCGTTGGTTGACGAATACGCGCTCGCCTCAGATACGGCCGACCTCGAACGTTTCGGGTCGCTATTCACGCTGGATGGCGAGTTCGTCATGTCGACCCCGGGGTCGAGCGAAACGATCACGGCACGCGGCAGGGAACAGATCAAGTACGGCCCCAGCGGGAACCAGATGTTCGAGCGAACCTTCCACGCCGTCCACAACCACATCGTCGAAATCGACGGCGATCACGCAACGGGAACGACGTATTGCACCGCGCGACACCTGTTACGCAAGGCCGACGACAGCCTTTAGGTGATCCTGGCTCCAATTCTCTACCGCGATGTATACGAATTGACTGACGAGGGATGGAAGTTCAGCCGCAGGGAACTCGCGTGGACCTGGATCGAGCGCAGCCCAGCGGAACCGCCTGCGCCGTGGTGGTGACCAACCTGACTCGCCGGGCCGCGACGCCTCGTCGACTACGCCTTGCCGAGAGTGACCTGCGTCGTCTGGGGGGCCCCGGAATCATCGAGGTAGGTCACGGAGACCTGGTCTCCCGGGGCCCTTGATCGAACCGCGGCCACTAGCGCTTCCGGACCGTCGATCACCTGGCCGTCGATCTTGGTAATGACGGCACTACTCGGCAGTCCCGCGGCGGCTGCGGGGCCACCATCGACGACCTGGGCGATCGCCGCGCCGCTGCCCTTCGTGGCGTCGGTGCTGAGCTGCACACCAAGCGAACCATGGGTGGCGGTGCCGGTGGAAACCAGCTCATCGGCGATGCGCTTGGCCTGATCGGCCGGGATCGCGAAGCCCAGCCCAATCGACCCGCTCTGACCGCCGCCCGAGCCGGCATCGCTGCCGCCCATGCTCGCGATCGCGGAGTTCACCCCAATCAATTCGCCGTTCATATTCACCAGTGCGCCACCGGAATTGCCCGGATTGATCGCAGCGTCGGTTTGAATGGCATCGAGTACGGTGACATTGCCGCCGGGTTCGTCGCCTGCTGCGACCGGCCGATTCAATGCACTAACGATGCCGGATGTCACGGTCCCCTGCAGACCCAGCGGCGAGCCGATGGCCACGACTTGCTGGCCCACCTTCACGTCCTTGGACGATCCCATGGTGATCGGCGTCAATCCCGAAACCCCTTGAGCGCGCACGACGGCCAGATCGCCGGCGGGGTCCGTGCCGACGACGGTGAACGGCACCGTCTGGCCATTGGAGAAGGTCACGGTCGTGGTGGCCCCGCCTCCGTCGGGTGAGCCGGTCGCGGCAGGCTGGGCACCTTGGTCGCCACCTACGGCGGGGGCCACGACGTGATTGTTGGTCAGGATCAAACCGTCGGCGGTCAACACGACGCCAGAACCTTCGTCGCCTTGACCGCCCAAGTCGACCTTTAGCTTGACGACACTGGGCATCACCTTGGCCGCAACCTGTTCCACCGAGCCGCCGGGCAGCTGGGCTGCGGGCTTGGGTAGGTCGGGTGCCTGGGCGATGACGCCCTTCAAGGTGGCCACGTCGTTGGATCGCCCGGTGATCTCCATCGTGGCAGCACCGATTCCACCGCCGACCACAGCCGCGGCCAGTGCCGCGGCGACGATCTTGCCACGGCGAGACTTCTTCACCCGAACGACGGGAATTGGTGCCGTAATCGCCTGGTGCGCCGCATGATAGGAGCCGTACGGTGATTCGGTCGGCTGTTGGGCGTAGCGCCAGTCATAGCGCAGATGTGAGGGAACGTGGGTCTGTGGGCCCGGGTACGGCTGTCCCGCGGAGTAACTCGGATCTGGTCGGTGGTCGGGCTGGTCCGTCGAATACCGCGGAGGGTTCGTCATTGCGTCTCGTTCTCTTTCTGAATCGCCAAATAGCACAGTGCGTTAAGCACAAGGTGCCCGCGATCCCTGAGCGTGGACTGAGAACTGGCTCAGCAAAGTCCGAGAGTCTCGGTTGGAATGTGTGCCTACAGCGAAACCGCCACGACCGGCGATGGGTGTAGTCGGGCACTAGCGACCAACGGGTCGGCTGAGCAATCAATGCATTCGAGCGCTGCCGCCAAGGCCGACCTCGAGGACGCTGCCGGTGACGACACCCGGATCCGTGACCAAGTACAGCAACGCGCGGCTGACGTCCTCAGGCGCGAGCCACGGCTGGGGAATCGGGTTTGCCCTCATCATCCGACGGACGAGTTCGTCGGGAACGCCGTCGGCGCCCTCGGGCTGCACCATCGGTGTCTGCACCGTGGTCGGGCAGATGACGTTGACGGTGATGCCCTCCTTGGCGACCTCCAAGGCCACGGACTTGGCGAGCCCGATGACTCCCCACTTGGTGGCGTTGTATGCCGACAATTCTGGAATGCCCATGCGGCCGCCCATTGAGGACGTGACGACGATCCGGCCGAAGCGTTGCCGCCGCATTACCGGTATCGCGGCTCGCAGAGTATGAAATACACCGGTCAGATTGGTGTCGACGAGCTGGTGCCACATCTCGTCGGTGACCTCTTCCACTGGCCCGGTGCTCACGATCCCGGCGTTGGCCACCACGATGTCGAGGCTCCCCCACCTGTTCACGGTCTCCTCGACTGCCGCACCCACAGCGGCTGGGTCGCGCACGTCCATGGCGATCGGAAGGCACAGGCCGCCGAGCTCCTCGACTTGCTTGGCCGTGTCGCGAAGGTCGGCCTCGGTGCCGAGCGGATACGTCAGATCCGTCATCGGCTGGGGCGCGTCGGCAATCACGACGGATGCCCCTTCGGCGGCTAGTGCCAAGGCATGCGCACGCCCTTGCCCGCGTGCCCCTCCGGTAATGAACGCGACGCGACCATCAAGCGCACCCATGGACGGTCACCTTAGTGCACAGCGGGCACCGGCCGCCGCCGATCAGTAGCCAAGTTCCATGTCGCGCAACTCGTTCCGCCGAACGGGGCGCCTCGCGACGTTCAGTCGTCGTTGATCACGGCGGGTACGAACGGCCTGAGCGCGTCGATCCCATCTTGACGCGGTACGCCTTAGTACCGTAACTTGTTGGCCAACAAGTTAGTGGTACATCGATCAGTGGTGGAAAGAAGACGATGACGGGACCACGTACGCAAGAGGTCCGACGTGCCGAGGCCGAACACCGCCTCATCGCTGCGGCCGCCGACCTCGTTGGCGAGCTCGGACCGGCCAAGGTCACCCTGGCCAACGTCGGGGAACGCGCCGGTTACAGCCGCGGCCTGGCCACGCATCACTTCGGCTCCAAGGGTGCCCTGATGCAGCGCCTCGTCGAAGCCGTGACCCACCAGTTCCGTGACGCGATGTTCGACCGCGGCGGCGCCGACGACCTGGTCATTGAACTGCGCACGCTCATCGGCATCTACTTCGACGTCGTCACCGATCTGCAACCCGTCAACCGGGCACGGCTGGTGCTGTGGGCCGACACGGTCGCCAATCCCGACGAGGACACCCGCACCCGAATGGTCGCCGCCGACAGGGAGTTTCGCGAAGAGATCGAGAAGCGAATCAGAGTAGGGGTCACCGCGGGGCAGGTGCCGAGCACGGTTCATCCGCACGGATTGGCCACCGTGATCGTCGCGATGCTCCGCGGCGTGGCGCTGCAATCCCTCATCGACGATCACGTCGACCTCGAAGGCGCCCGCAGCGAAGTCGAGGCCCTCGTCATCCACCGATTGACCACCGAGCAGAAAGCAGGTCACTGATGAGCCGAATCTTCGGCAACATCGCCCAGATCGGGTATGTCGTCCGCGACATCGATGCAGCCATGGACAACTGGGTCAAACACGGTGTCGGGCCATGGTTTTACGTCGACCGCGTGCAAACCGACTACTTCCGCTACCGTGGCGCCGACTCCGACATGCAGATGAGCGTGGCCCTTGCCAACTCCGGTGACGTCCAACTCGAACTGATCCAGCCACGCAACGACGCTCCGTCGATGTACAAGGACTTCCTCGACTCCGGACGCGAAGGAGCACAACACATCGCCTACTGGTCCAACGACTTCCAAGCCCTTCTGGATCGGGCGCTGGCCGAGGGCTACACCATCGGGCAGGAAGGCAGCATCGGCGGCGGGCAAGGCCGCTTCGCCTACCTCGACACCGAAGTCGAACAGGGCACCGTCATCGAGATCTCCGACATCAGCGGACCCAAAGGCCAATTCTTCCAATACATCCGCGACGTCGCCTCGACCTGGGACGGCAGCGACCCGATCCGTGGTCGGGAGTGAGCACCATGGATTACCCCGACCTCGATGCCCTACCGCAGAACCTCAAGGACACCCTCGCCCAGCACGCCCCCGTCAACGTCTACCGGATGGTCATGCACTCACCGGGGCTGGCGCCAGGGTTCTTCGTGATGGCCGACGCGATGTTCCAAGCCAATTCGCTCCCACCGCACCTGCGTGAATTGGCGATCCTTCGGGTTGGATACCGCTACGCCGCCCCCTACGAAACCCATCAGCACGAGATGATCGCCGGCTACGCCGGGTTGTCGGCCGAGGCCATCGCCGCCGCGGCCAGCAGTGACTTCGACGGGCTGCCCCAAGACGAGGTGAACATCCTCACCTGGACCGACCGGCTCCTGGACGACCACACCCTGAGCGGCTCCGACCGCGACGACGCCTTGTCGTCGCTCACCGTCACGCAACTCGCGGATCTGGTGATGACGGTGGGTTTCTACCAACTGGTCTGCAACTTCCTCAACACCTTCGGGGTGACCACCGAAGGCGAACCCACCCATGGCTGAAGGGGTTTCACCATCATGAAGGTGCATCATCTCAACTGCGGCACCATGAACATGCCGACGGCACCGATGGTGTGCCACGTCCTGCTCGTCGAAACCGACAACGGCCTCGTTCTGATCGACTCCGGGTACGGCTCCGATGATTGTCAACACCCGGCGAAACGCGTCGGTCCCACTCGCCACCTCATCAGGCCGCTCTTCGAACACCGGGAAACCGCCGGTCATCAAGTCGAACGACTCGGCTTTCGGCGAGACGACGTGCGGCACATCATCATCACGCACTTCGACGCCGACCACATCGGTGGCCTGTCGGACTTTCCTGCGGCGAAAGTCCATGTCACGGCGGCCGAGGCGCTCGGCGCCATCAGGTCGCCATCGTGGCGCGAGAAGCTGCGGTTCCGCCCCGCCCAGTGGTCGCACGATCCCGACATCGTCGAGCACCATCCGATTGGCGAGAAGTGGCGCGGATTCGCCGCTGCCAAGGAACTCGACGACGTCTCCCCAGGGATAGCGCTCATCTCGCTCCCCGGCCACACCCGCGGTCACGCGTGCGTCGCCGTCGACGCAGGCCATCGCTGGGTACTACATTGCGGCGACGCCTTCTACCACTACGGCACCCTCGATGGCTCGTCGCGCGTGCCTCGCGCGCTCACGGCCATGGAGTCCGTCGTCGCGTGGGATCTGAAGAAGGTTCGGGACAACCACTCTCGTCTCGCCGAGCTGTATCAACGCCAGGACCCCGACCTGTTCATCGTCAACGCCCACGACCCCACGCTCTATCAGCGCGCCCGCGATACCGCGTAGGAGTTCACGCGGCTGGCCGTTTACAGCCTCGACGCCCTGGACGGTTCACACAAAACGCATAGGTCTCATACGGTGACCGAGTCGTGTTACAAACGTTACCAAAGTGTCAGATTGTTATCTGAGTGACGCATGTGCTTGATCATGAGCGCAACCATCTGATGACAGAAGGCACACAAATGGCTACCCAGACACTGACCCCGACCCATCACCGCTGGTCCGTGGTCCACAGAACCTCGACTGCTGTGTGCCTCTTCGCGTCCGTGGGCGCATTGATCGGCCTGACCATCGCCGTGCCTGCGCCCGCCCACGCCGATCCCGAGACCACGACACTGCTCAACGACGTCGGGATCGGCAACAACAGCACGATCAGCCAAGCCATCGCGCAGGTCGCCACGTCGCTGTGCCCACTGCTCGTACAACCGGGCAGCCAGGTTGTCAGCACGGCGACGACGGCAACCGGTAACGGTGGGCTGGGATCACAGCTCGCAGGCGGGGTGGCGGGCCTGGTGATTCAGTCCCAGTGCCCGAACTTCATGACGTCGTTGGCCAACGGAGACTTCTCAGTGCTGACCAACGCGGCAAGCATGATGGGAATGGCAACGCCAGGTGCCAATCCACTGTCATCGATCACCGGAGCGGCGACCGCAGGTGCCAACCCGCTGTCGTCGATCACTGGAGCGGCGACCGGTAGTCCGCTCGGCGGCTTCACCGTGCCCGGCGCCTGAACAGCACGGCAACGCCGTCGGTGCTGATGCCGTTGCAGGCATCATGTTCCCCTGGTTCAGCGGCCGACCAACTCGCGAGCGACATCGGCGACGTTCTCTGCGGTGAAGCCGAAGTGGATTCGGAGATCTGCGGCTGGGCCGGAGGCGCCGAAGCCGTTCATCGCGATGATGCGCCCCTTCGGTCCGACGTGACGTTCCCAGCCGAACCCGGACGCGGCTTCGACGGAAACGCGTGCGGTGACGTCGGGCGGGAGGACGGTATCGCGGTACGCCTTGTCCTGGCCTTCGAACAGCGCCCAGGACGGCATGCTGACGATGCGGGCACCAACACCGTTGTCCGCAAGCAGTTCTCGGGCCTGCATGGCCAAGGTCACTTCGCTGCCGGAGGCGATGATGAGCACGTCCGGGCGCTCGCCACCGACGGGGTCGGCCAGGATGTATGCGCCGCGGGCCAGGCCGGACGCGGCGCCGGTGTCCCTTCGGTCGAAGATCGGCAGGTCCTGCTTGGACAGCACCAGGGCGACGGGCCGGTCGGTGGTGGACATGATGACCCGCCATGCTTCACCGATCTCGTTGGCATCGGCAGGGCGAAGGTCGATCAGGTTGGGCATCGCCCTGAGTGAGGCGAGCTGCTCGACCGGCTGGTGAGTCGGACCGTCCTCGCCCATGCCGATGGAGTCGTGGGTGTAGACGTGAATGACTGGCTGCCGCATCAGGGCACTGAGGCGTAGCGGTCCACGCTGGAAGTCGGAGAAGACGAGGAAACCGGCTTGGAAGGGGCGCAGACCGCAGAGCGCCAGACCATTGGCAGAGGCCGCGGCGGCGGCTTCGCGGACTCCGAAGTGGAGGTTGCGACCGTTGTAGTCGCCGGAGCCGAAATCCCCACTGTCACCGTCGAGTCGGGTCTTGGTGGATGGTGCCAGGTCGCTGGCGCCGCCGATCAGCCAGGGCACGGTGGCCGCGACGGCGTTGAGCACTTGATGGTTGGCCATCCTGCCTGCGATCGGTCCGTCCTCGGGCGAGAACTCGGGCAGGTCGCCATCCCAACCTTCCGGTGGCGTTCTGCTCAGCATCGAGGTGAGTTCCGCAGCCAGGAGCGGATGGCTTGCCTGGTAGTCCGATAACGTTGCGTCCCATTGGCTCCGGCGGCTGGCCCCGCGGGCGGCGACGCCCAGCTCGAACTGCTCGTAGGTGGTGTCGGGTACGTGGAAGAGATCGTCGAGCGGCCATCCGTAGAAGCGCTTCGCCGCCACGGCCTCGTCCTCGCCCAGCGGTTCGCTGTGCGCCGACGCGGTGCCCTGTTTGGTCGGCGCGCCGTAGCCGATGATGCTGTTGACGACGATGAGCATCGGGGATCCGGTGTGCTCGGCGAATCGGTCGAATGCTCTTCGCAGGGCGGCGGTGTCGTTGGCGTCGGCCACGTGGGTGACGGTCCATCCGTACGCCCGGAATCGGGTGGCGACGTCCTCGGTGAAGGCCAACGACGTCTCGCCCTCGATGGTGATGGCGTTGCTGTCGTAGATCCAGCAGAGGTTGTCGAGCTTGAGATGACCGGCCAGCGACGCGGCTTCCTGGCCGATGCCCTCCATCAGGTCACCGTCGCCGGCGAGTGCATAGACGCGGTAGTCGAAGATGTCGAAGCCGGGCCGGTTGAAGTGCGCGCCTTGCCATTTGCCTGCCATCGCCATGCCGACGCTGGTGGCGATGCCGGTGCCCAATGGTCCTGTCGTGCATTCGACCCCGTCGGCCAGATCGTGTTCGGGGTGTCCGGCACACGGGCTACCGAGCTGGCGGAAGCGGCGGATGTCGTCCAGTTCTATCGAGAGTCGGTCGGTGTTGGCACTACGCACTCCGGCTAGGTGGAGCAACGCGTACAGCAGCATCGAGGCGTGCCCGGCCGAGAGCACGAACCGGTCGCGGTTGATCCACCGGGGATCGGACACGTCGTAGTTCAAGGCGTGATTCCACAACGTGTAGCCCACCGGCGCCAGTGCCATCGCCGCTCCGGGATGTCCCGACTTGGCCTGTGCCACAGCATCGATGACCAGTGTTCTGATGGTGTTGATGGCGACGGTGTCGACGTCGATGCTTACGTCCAGTGCAGTCATCACAGTTCCTTGGAGATGCCGGAGAGCCGCTCCACTAGCCGAAACAGGGCGGAGTGATCGAGGTCGCCGTCGCCCTGGGCGTGCGCCGCGGACATCAGTTGGGCCACCACCGCACCCAGCGGGGTGGCGGCGCGAGCCTCGCGGGCGGCGGTGGTGAAGATGCCAAGGTCCTTGTCGTGCAGCGCGATACGGAACCCCGGCGAGAACTCGCGGGCGACCATGGTGCGGGCCTTGCGCGCCATCACCGTGCTGCCTGCCAAGCCGGCCTCGAGTACCGAGATCGCCGCCTCGGTGTCGACGTGGTGGGCTTCGAGGAATACCAGTGCCTCGGCAACCAGTTCGATGTTGCCTGCGACGATCAATTGGTTGGCTGCCTTGACGGTTTGGCCAGCACCGACGGATCCGACGTGCACGATGGTCTTGCCGAGGTGGCTGAGCACGGGGGTCGCTTCGCTCACCACGTCGGCGAGACCGCCCACCATGATCGACAGGGTGCCGTCGATCGCGGCCTGCTCTCCCCCGCTGACCGGGGCGTCGAGATACCGCAGGCCGCGGGTCTCGGCCCGTGCACCGATGGTGCGTGCAGTATCGGGACGGATGCTGCTCATGTCGATGTACAGCGCGCCTGATCGAGCGTGATCGAGGATTCCCCCGGACCCGAGCGCCACCGCCTCGACGTCGGGCGAGTCGGGCAGCATCGTGATGATGACATCGGCGTCACGCACGACGGCTGCGATATCCTCGGCGGCCCGGAGTCCTTGGGGCATCAGCGCTTCCACCTTGGCGCGGGTGCGACTGTACCCAACTACGTCCAGCCCGGCGTTCAACAAGTTCGCTGCCATCGGAGCGCCCATGATGCCGAACCCGATGAAGCCGACCGTCAATTCACTGCGCGCCTGCGAGCTCATTGCGTCACCTCGACATGCGCTGCGGTGCCGTCTCCGAAAGCGGGAACCAGCTGCCGGAGCCAGGACAGACCCGCGACCGTCTCTCCGGATGGGACGTACTCCAGACCAATGCCCCCGGTGTAGCCGTGCTGACCAAGCAAGTCGACGAGCTCGACGATGGGTACGCTCCCGCTCCCAGGTTCGTGCCTGCCCGGCGCGTCGGCCACCTGCACGTGCCCGATCTCATCGGTGTGCTGGGTGATCACGCGGGCGACGTCATCGCCGTTGACGGTCAGGTGGTACAGGTCGGCGAGCAAGGCGATCCGACCGCTCTGCATCCGCTCGCGGACGCCACGGATCACGGTCAGCGCGTCGGCTGCGAGCTTGAGTGGGTAGGCCTCGATTCCGCTGACGGGTTCCACCAGCACGGTCGCCCCGATGGAGTCCGCGTGCTCGGCGGCCGCGGTGAGTGCCTGCAGTCCGGCGTCGTGCTGGTCGGTGGCGCTCACCCCCTGCAGCCGGTTGCCGTAGAGCGCGTTGAACCCGGTGACGCCCAGTCGGGCGCCGATGTCGACGGCAGCGGCGACGGCGTCGTCGAACTCCCCGCGTCGCTGGCGATGCGACGCGATGCCGCGTTCTCCACCAGCCATGTGGCCGGCGTAGAAGTTCAGGCCGCGCAGCTGCACGCCGGCGTCGGTGATGGACGCGACGAACCCGTCGACCTCGGTCGAGGTGGGGGTGGCACTGGCGAACGGCCACCAGCACTCGATTGTCTGAAAGCCCGCGGCAGCCGCCGCTGCGGGCCTGCGTTCGAACGGGAGTTCGCCGAACAGCAGGGAGATGTTCGCCTGCGCTGTCGACCACAATGCGGAAACCAAGACGTCCTCAATTCGTAACGGGCGCACTGCACACTGGCGGCACGCTCCACCGACAGTAGGTAGAGACCCCGTGCCGAACAATGACGGATGCGTCGGCACATTATTCGCGGTCGCCGAACAGTTTTGACGAGTGCCGAGTAGCGTCTCGCCACATGACGCAGCCCAACGTCACCTTGCGCCAGTTGCGAGCCTTCCTGGTGGTGGCCGAACACCGCAGCTTCTCCCGCGCGGCCGAGCAGTTGCTGGTGTCCAACCCATGGCTGAGCGAGACGATCAAGGACCTCGAGCGGCAACTCAAGCTCAAGTTGTTCGTCCGCACTACCCGATCCGTCGAGTTGACCGAGGCAGGCGTGGTGTTCTCCACCATGGCCGCACAGGTGCTCGATGACCTCGACGCGGCGATCAAGGCTGCGCAACGCACCGCCGACAGGGACGGGTCGACGCTGACTCTGGGCTACACCATCGGTGCGGGGTTGGAAGTCGTTCCGTGGCTGTTGCGGTCGTTCGCCGCCCAATTTCCGGGGCGGCCTCTGCGGTCGGTGGAGTTCGACTTCAGCGATCCCACTGCCGGTCTACGGGACTCCTCGGTGCATGCCGCGATCATCCGACCGCCGACGGGGTTGGCCGGGTTGACCACTCTGGAGCTGCTCAGTGAAGACCGAGTGGTGTGCGTACCCGAAGGCCATCCGCTGGCGAGTCAAGACAGCGTCAGCGTCGCCGACTTGCTGAAGGAACCCATCATCGCCGCGCCCAAGGCGCCTGGGCCGTGGCGGGATTACTGGTTGTTGACCGACTATCGCACCACCCCTGCGCCCGTCGTCGACGAAGCGAGCACCCGCGACGCCGAGCTGCATCTGGTGGCCCGCGGCGTCGGGATCAGCGTCACGTCGGCCGGTGCCCAGCGCTTCTACGACCGCCCAGGAGTGGCGTTCCGTCGCATCCGCGACATCCCGCCGTGCGTCGTCGCGTTGGCGTGGTGGCCCGAGCACACCGCGAAGGTCACCGATCTCGTTGCGATTGCCACCGGTTTCAGTGCCGTGTCCGACCAACTCACCGGACCCACGGAGTCCGGTGCCTGACGGAAAGCCGCATAGTTCGGTGTGGCCGAACAATGGGGGTGCAGGTTCGTCATTGTGTACCGGGTGACGCGGTCATACGGTCGACCCACTCCGAACGGTGGGTTCATCGCAACGTTGCGTTGGCGTGGTTGTCACCGTCCAGATGCAGATGCGGCTCAGCGCCGCGACTGAACCGGCGACATCACGGCTGGGCAACGGCCGCAAGAGAAATGGGAACCATGACTTCACGAGCAGAGAACCCGACCGGATCCCAGCCGAAACTGCGGCGGACGCTGGCGACGTGGGCGGCGATCTCGCTGTCGGTCGCCGCGATGGGCGCCAGCCTGGCGATCAACATCAACCCGCAGGGGGCGGGCGCGACCGTCGGTCGGGCCGTTCCGCTGACCTTCATTCTCGCGACCGTGGGCGTGCTGCTCGTCGCCTACGGATTCGCCAGGGTCTGCAGCCGCCTCAGCCACGCCGGCTCGGTCTTCGGCCTGACGGGCATCACCATCGGTCCGCGCGCTGGTGTGGTGGCCGGGTGGTCGCTGCTGGGCGCCTACCTCAGCTTCATGCTGACGACCTCGATGACGGCCGGGATCTTCGGCGCCGAATTCCTGCGCGGCATAGGTCTTTACGAGACGACACCCGGCATCGTGCCCTGGATCATCGCCCTGGTGGCAGTGGGCATCGCGACGTTGCTCGCCATCTCCCCGGTGAAGAAGTCGATGGCCACGCTGCTATGGGTGGAGATCGTGACGACCGCGATCATCGTCATCATCGCGGCAGTCGTCGTGTTCAGGGTGGTGGGCGGTAGCGCTCCTGGCGGCCAACGCTTCACGTTGGACATGTTCACGGTGCCGCCGGAGATCTCGACGAGCACCCTGTTCCTTGGCATCGTGTTCGGGTTCTTGTCGTTCGCGGGTTTCGAGGCCGCCGCCTCCCTTGGTGAGGAGACCACCAACCCCAGACGGGCGATTCCGATCGCCATCTTCGGCGTCGCACTCTTCGGCGGCCTGTTCTACGTCATCGGCACGACCGTGGAGATGCTGGGCTTCGGCACCGACGCTGCCGGGGTCGACGCCTTCTCCAAATCGGCCTCCCTCTTCGGCACCTTGGGCGAGCAGTACATCGGCCCAGTGATCGGTGACCTCGTCACATTGGGCACCGCCATCTCCGCGATGGGCTGCGCGCTGGCGACCGCGGTCGCGGCGTCGCGGTTGCTGTTCGCGCTGAACCGCGGTGCGTTCGAACGCCGCGGATTCACCAAGGTTTCCGCCAAGTCCGGGGCCCCGATCTCGGCGACGTTGTTCGTCTGCGGGCTGGCTGCAGCCATCATCGTGGTGATGCGCGTCGCGGTCACCGACACGGCCTTCAATCTGTTCGCCTGGTCCGGCACCGTCGGCACACTGGTGCTGCTGGTCGCCTACGCGCTGTTCTCCGTCGGAGCGTGGTACTACCTGTGCATCCGGGCGCCCCGGCAGGGCCACAAGGCGGCCCTGCTCGATTACGTGGTGCCCGTGCTGGCCGTCGCCGTAATCGCCTACACCACGTTCCGCAACGTCGTACCCTGGCCGGCCACCGCTCCCGGCCGCGCCAACATCGTCATTGCCGCAGTCTGGGTGATCGCCATCATCGCCGTCATCATCGCCGCCCCCAAGACAACTCGCCGGATCGCGGAGTCGTTGAGCCGCGACGAGGGGCTGTCCACCGAGGCCGGCTATCTGGCCGTCGCGGTCGACGAGGTCGAGGATCACCTGCAGCGCCATGACGCAGCGAAAACCCCGATGACCCAATGACCCGCATGCAACGTCATCTCGACATCGACGACAACTGGACCTACCACGGCATGCGGGTGGTGCGGCTGCAGAATCAGCACCTGGCCCTCGACGTGCTTCCTCAGCGCGGCGCCAACATCTTTCGGGTACTGGACAAGCACCGCGACATCGACCTGCTGTGGAAGTCGCCACGCGTGGCGCCCCATGTCGCGGCTGTTCACGCCGACTTCGACGACCACTGGGCCGGGGGCTG
The DNA here is from genome assembly GCF_014202335.1 of Mycobacterium sp. AZCC_0083. Classification (GTDB taxonomy): domain Bacteria; phylum Actinomycetota; class Actinomycetes; order Mycobacteriales; family Mycobacteriaceae; genus Mycobacterium. Next base: position 167,908 of record NZ_JACHGP010000015.1, read on the forward strand.
GGACGACGCCTTCCCCGGCGGACGATCCAGCCGCAACCGCTATGGCGATCTGCTGCCCTACATGGGCGAGGTGTGGACCGCCCCTGCGGACTATCAAATGCACGTTGCCGCAGACGAAGTCGCGCTCACCACCACGGTGCGCACCCCGATCACGCCTGCCGAGCTCACCCGAACGATCACGTTGCGCGCAGACGAGCAGCGCTTCACCTTGAGCTACGCGCTGCGCAACATCGGCACGATGCCCTTCGACTACAACTGGGGCGTGCATCCCAGCCTGGCCATCAGACCAGGAATGCGGTTCGACATCCCGGCCACTCGAGGCCTCGTCGACGAAGCAGGCGGTGAGCTGCTCGGCCGTCCCGGCGACGAATACGCCTGGCCGGTCCTGCGTGAGCACGACTTGCGCCTCGCCGATGACATCGACGTCGGCGCGTTCGCGCTGCACTACCTGACCGGCCTGACGGCAGGGTGGGTCGCGGCCACCGATGTCGCCGACCGGCGCGGCTTCGGACTGTGCTTCGATCACGAGCTGTTTCCCGTGGTGTGGTTCTGCCTGGTGTACGGCGGGTGGCGCGGGTATCAGCAGGCCCTGATCGAACCGTGGACCGGCTACCCGAGTCCCCTTGACGAGGCCGTCGCGGCCGGCCGCGCCCGACTGCTCGGCCCCGACGAGACCCAGACGACCGAGGTCGTCGCCGCGCTCTACGACGGTGTCGAGACGGTCACCGAACTGCACCCCGACGGAACGGTGCGGTAGATGGCGCATGACACCCCGGTTCGGTTGGGCCGGACCGCGTTGACGGTCACCGCGCTCGGATTCGGGGCCACCGCGATCGGCGGGATGTACACCGAGGTCAGCGACGACGCCGCACTCGACACCGTCGCGGCGGCATGGGCGGCCGGACTGCGCTACTTCGACGCCGCGCCGCAGTATGGGCGCGGCAACGGCGAGGTGCGACTGGGCCGTGGACTGGCCGGCTACCCACGCGAGGACTATGTGCTCTCCAGCAAGGTCGGTCGCCTGCTGCGTGCCGACGCGCCGCCCCACCCCGACGATTTCGACTCGACCGGCCGCCCTTACGACGCCGGGGCGCCCGACGTCGCCACGGTGTACGACTACTCCCGCGACGGCGTGCTGCGCTCCATCGAGGAGAGTCTGACTCGCCTCGGTACCGACCGTCTGGACATCGCCCTCGCGCACGATCCCGACGACTACGTCGACGAGGCGTTGGCGACGGCGCTGCCCACGCTGATCGAGCTACGCGACCAGAAGGTCGTCACCGCGATCGGCGCAGGCATGAACCAGACCGCGGCGCTGGAACGGTTCGCCCGCGAGTCCGATCCCGACATGTTTCTGCTCGCCGGTCGATACACATTGCTGGAACAGACTGCGCTGCAATCGTTCCTGCCGTTGTGCACGCAGCGGGGCATTGCCGTCGTCGCCGGGGGCGTCTTCAACAGCGGTTTGTTGGCCGACGCAGGCGCGGGCGCACGCTACGACTACGATCCCGCACCGGCCGACCTCATCGCGCGCGCCCATCGGCTGGCGGAAGTGTGCCAGCGCCACGGGGTGCCGTTGAAGGCTGCGGCGCTGCAGTTTCCGATCGCCCATCCCAGCGTCGCGGCGGTCCTCACCGGGACGCGCAGCCGCGCGGAGCTCGACGAGAACGCGCAGCTGTTCGATCTACCGATCCCCTGCGACCTATGGCAAGAATTGAAGACCGAAGGGCTGCTCGCCGAAGACGCACCGACGCCCGTTCAGCCATGACGATCGTCGACGCACACCACCACCTTTGGGACCCCGACGTCGGCGACTACCCGTGGATGACCGGGGACTACGCCGCGCTGCGGCGCCGCTACGACGTCGGTGACTTGCAACCACACCTGCTCGACAACGACGTCTCGGCGACGATCGTGGTGCAGGTCCGCGCCGACCTCGCCGAGACGGCCCAGCTGCTCGAATTGTGTACCCGCACAGCCGTCATCGTCGGCGTGGTCGGCTGGGTCGACCTGACCAGCCGCGAGGTCGGCGCCCAGATCGACGGACTGCTCAGCGGTGTCGGAGGCCGACATCTGGTGGGGTTGCGCCACGCCGCGGCCGACGAAGCCGACCCGTGCTGGCTGCTCCGCGACGACGTCGACACCGGGATGCGCGCCGTGACCGCGAGCGGGCTGACCTTCGATCTGGAGATCACCGCCCGCGAACTGGCCGCCGCCAACACCTTGGTCCGCCGCCACCAGGAACTGCGCTTCGTCGTCGACCACGGCGCCAAGCCACCCATCGCCGAGGGCTGGTCCCAGGACTGGGCGGACGGAATCTCCGCGCTGGCGCAGAGTCCGAATGTCTGGTGCAAGCTGTCGGGTCTGGTCACCGAGGCGTCGTGGACGAGCTGGACCCCTTCCGATCTGCAGCCCTACGTCGACCACCTGATCGGCGCGTTCGGTCCCGCGCGATTGATGTTCGGCTCGGACTGGCCGGTCTGCGAGCTGGCCGCCAGCTATGACCGCGTGCTGGCAACGACCCAACACGGCTTGGCCGCGCTGACGCCCGACCAGCGTCGAAACATATTCGCTTGCAACGCATTACACGCCTACCGACTCCCTACCTCTCAGATATCAGGAGAAGAGCGATGAACGCCTCGACCACGATCCAGCAGGATCAACGCGAACGCGCGATGCGCGCGCTGGCAGGAGGCGTCAGCAGCAACACCCGCCTGCTCAACCCGCACCTCATCGTCGAGCGCGCCAGCGGCTGCCGACTGTGGGACACCGACGGCACCGAGTACCTCGACTACCTGCTCGGCCAAGGCCCAAACTTCCTCGGATACGCCCCGCCGCGCGTCGTGGAGAAGGTCATCGCCGCGCAACGCGACGGCATCATCTACGCCGCGACCCACCACCGCGAGATCGAGGCCGCCGAACGGATTTTGGCAGTGCTCCCCTGGGCCGAACAACTCCGGTTCGGCAGCTCGAGCAGCGAGATGATCCAAGCGGCGATGCGCATCGCCCGCAACGCCACGGGCCGACGCAACATCCTGCGGTTCCACGGCCACTACCACGGCTGGTTCGACAACATCCAGATCCGTTCCGATGGCGGACGAGTCCAGCCCGGCAGCCTCGGCCAACTGCCCGACGCCCTCGATGCCACCCTCACCATCGAATGGAACGATCCAGAGGCATTCACGGCGGCCCTAAGCGAGCACGGCGACACCATCGCCGCAGTCCTGATGGAACCGATGATGCTCAATGCCGGAGCCATCGCACCCGCCGACGGCTATCTGCAACACGTGCGCGACCTGTGCACCCGTCGTGGCATCGTGCTGATCTTCGACGAGACCATCTCCGGGTTCCGGGTCGCACTCGGCGGCGCCGCCGAACGCTTCGGCGCCACACCGGATCTCGCCGTCTACGGCAAGGCCATGGCCGCGGGATGGCCCTGTGCCGCGCTTGCCGGTCGACGCGACTTGTTCGCCGACGTCGCCACCGGCGCACTCACCCACGCCGGCACGTTCAACGGCAACACCATTGCCACCGCCGCGGTGCTCGCCTCCCTCGACGAACTGGAGGACCGCAGCGTCTACCGCTACGTCGAATCCGTCGGCGCCGCATTGATCGACGGTCTGACCGGCGTGCTGGACCATCACGGAATCCCCATCAAGATCCAGGGACTGCCGATGGCGTTTCATGCTCGGTTCGACTCCAGCGCCGAACCGATCACTCGATACGCGCAGCTGCAAACCGTCGACCATGAACGCTACGGACGGTTCGCAGGTCAGCTCATCGCCTACGGAATCTGGGTCGCCTACCGAGGTATCTGGTACGTCTCGGCCGCCCACACCCTCGACGACGTCGACGAAACCGTCAAGAGGTTCGAGGCCGCGGTGTCCGACTACGACGACGCCTGAGTCGCCGTCCAATGCCACACGCCTTGCCTCAATGACCAACGGCCCATCGCCTCGGTTAGGTCCGTGGCGAACCGAACGTCTGATTGGGGCGACACGGAAGTTCGCTCGCCGACCATGGCTTGCGACGCCAACAGTCTCTGTCCCTGTCGGACGAGCTCGCGTTGGGAATCGCTGAGACTCGTACGATCGGAATCGCCGAGCTTGCGAATGACCTCGGCGAACCTGGCGAACCTGGTGTGCAGCTGTGCGCAAGTCATGCCGAAGCGCGGGCGCGGCCGCTGTAGGCTTTCATCGTCTCCTCGGAGGAATCCCGATGATTCGACTCAGCCGGCCCGGCGTTTGGATTTCAATACTGATTTGTTCCCTGCTGCTGGTCGTTGCTGCTACGGCCGGCACCTTCGTCGCGTCACAACACAGAGGATCAGACGGATGGCGAGACGGCTTTTTGGCTTACGGCCAGGTCTCGGTGGCAATCTCCGGCGACGATGTGAATAGCCCTCGAACCAAGCGCTGCATTGCCAACTCCGTTCAGGCAGGCATCGATGTCAGGCAAGGAGTTCCGGTAGTCATCAGCCTCGACGGACGCGCCGTCGGAGGCGGCGACTTGTCCACCGGTGAGCTCATAACGGAAACAACACACCGTGGACCTTCCGAATCATGGCGGGCCTCTTGCCATTACAAGTTTTCGGCACCGGTGACAGAGCCCGGCGAAGGCCAATACACCGTGGATATCGGCGACGCCAAAGTGGCCTTTTCGATGGATGATCTGCGGAACGGCATCGATCTGGTTTTGTCGTAACTTCACGCCAATTTCCATTGATGGTCTGAGTTTTGTCGCTCCTGATGACCCGGCGACGCCGATGTACCGCATACTGGCCAACGTGCGACGTCCGGTAGCGTTGCGGGACTTGATGATTGCGCCTGTGCGGAGCGGGTATGTCGGCGACGGCCACCCACAGGACTCCGCCCTGGTCCCGATGGCAGGCTCCGAAGCAGTACCGAACGTCCATGTCGACGAGGTCTACCTGCCGGTCACCGACGGAGTGGCGCGATGCCAGCTTTACCGACCCGCGGCAGCACCGGCGGATCAGCATCTTCCGGTGATCGTCTACTACCACGGCGGTGGATTCACGGTCGGTTCGTCTGATGACTGCGACTTCCTGTCTCGCAAGTTGGCGTTGACCAACGACGCCGTCGTGGTGTCGGCCAACTACCGGATGGCGCCGGAGTTCCCGTTCCCTACACCATTCGATGATGCCTATGACGTCTACAGCTGGGTGGTCGACAACACCCACGAAATCGATGGCGACAGCGCCCGTATCGCCGTCGCCGGCGATTCGGCGGGGCACGGGTATTACTTCTTTCCGAACGTGTTTCCCCAGGAGGACACCGTCTACCGACTAGTCGCCACAACGCTGGCCGAGGCGTTCGCCCGCCCGCGCGCCCGCTAGGGCGATTGAGGAAGGCGATCGTCGTCGCGGTGTCGCATACTGTGGCGCCTCGACTCCGCGGCCGAGGTGACGTCGGTGCGGATCCGGTTCTGCGTGCCGGTCAGCATTCCCGAAAGTGGGTTCATTCAGCCTCACTGAGGCTTGGGGCGAATCTCCTGCGGCAGGAAACTCCCGTCGTTCGTGCCCACTTCATTGGCCATCAGTTCGTTCAGCAAGGCGTTCATCCGCAGGATGAGGTCCTTGTTCTTTTCCGGATCCAGTGCCAGATTGTGCGTCTCGAGCGGATCGTTCTTCAGGTCAAAGAGCTGAATGTCGTTGTTCCGCAGGATCTGTTCCAGCGTGGTCGGCGTATTGAAGTTCGCGGGCGCGTAATAGCGCGCGAACTTGTACTGTCCGTCGAACGCAAAACTCATGAATCCGCGCTTGTTGAGCTTGGTTCGAAGCTCGGTCAACGGCGGCGCCGGTTTGTTCTGAAGCAGTTCCTTCATTCCCGCCACGCAATAGTCCGCATCGATGGTGAGCGGGCCGACGTAGTTGAACAAGGCGCCCGGGCGGACGGCCTGTGGGCTCGCAGTCCCAGCGGTGGCGAGCACCGCGGAAAAATCATGGCCGGGCAATCCCTGCACAGCCTCTCGCCGCTGGTCCTCGGGCACCCCCGCTAGCCCGGGCAGCGACGGCATCACATCCAGGTGGCTGGTGACGACGTCCGACTGTTGGCCCCGGGGATAGTCGGGATGGACGACGATCAACGGCACATGGGAGTTGCCCTCATAAGCCATCGGGCCCTTGCCACGGATGCCGCCGTGATCACCCGCCATCTCGCCATGATCGGCGGTGAAGATCACGACCGTCTCGTCCCAGAGCCCGAGCTCGTCGAGGCCGTCCTCGAGTTGTTGCAGGCTGAGATCCGTGTCACGAATCATGTTCAGATAATAGTCATTAAAGACTTGCCACATGTCTGGGCGGTTGGTGGGGATGGCGCCAAGGACGCCCTCCCACCCGGTGTTGTATTCCCGCAACGCTGGTGGCATGCCCGGCGCCGACAGCGATTCCTGCAGTGTCGGGGAGGGAGCGGTGTTCCAGCGGTGACTGTATAGCGAATTCGCCGGGGGCGTGACGATCGCGTCCTTCGAGATGGCCTGCTGCACTTGAGGTGTTCCCGGGACATTGGCGTCGGCGTACATGATGTCGTGCGGGTTCAGGTAGCTCATGATCAAGAAGAAGGGCTGCCCGGATTCGCGCAGCTTCGGCACATTGCCGCGCAACCAGCGGACGCCTTCGCCGGCGGTGTACACATCGGTGTCGTAGCCCTGGTTGGGTGCGCCGGGTTTGTCACCGTCGGGTTGGTAGACGTCGAATCCATAGGGCTGGAGCGCTTCGCTGTAGTTGACCGTCGGCTTGGGCGGGATGAGGTCGGCTTCCATTTCCCACTTGCCGAAGAATGCGGTCTGGTAGCCGAGCTTCTTCATCATCGAACCCATATTGGGCCGGTCTTGGCGCAGGTTCGGCACCCAGCCGGTCTCCATCTGGTCGAAGACGCCGTTGACTTGCGGCGGATGTCCGCTGTAGAACGCCGCCCGCGAGGGCGTACACATCGCGGACGCGATGTAGTGGTTGCGGAAGGTAATCCCTTGCTGGGCAAGGCGATCAAGGGCTGGAGTGGTGTAGCCCTGGCCGGCAGGCAAGTCGAACCGCGTTTGATCGCGAATGATGAGGATGACGTTCAACGGCTGGTTCGATCGCCCGGGCGTGGCCGGGGCAGCGGGGTGCGGACCCCGGTCGGCGGTCTGCCGCTCGGTGACACCGGCGCTCTGCCGCTGTATTGCAGTGGCAGCCGCGGCGCCCGCAGCGGCACCGAGACCGAGCAGCCCAGCGCCGCCGAGCAAGTGACGTCGACTCACCCGCGCTGCGCCAGGCCCGCCCGGGTCTGGCGGCGTCGCCGGAGCGTCGGGTAGTTCGGTCATCCGACGATCACCACGCCCTGCAACCAGCACATGCGGCCAAGTCCATCAACACGTCCCCCCGACGAGGCAAACCCGATCCGTCGTGCTGAAGTCTAGTTCTAGTGGTCGTGTTGGGGGCCAATGATCGACACGAAGCCATGGACCGCGCCATCAACCCGACAAACAGACCGAGGGTTCGAACGAAGAACCTTACGTATCCGAAAAGTGGAGCTAAGGGGACAACTCTAGAACCCGGATACCGTCGATCGGATACAGCGTCTGACCGGGTCGACACAGTGAATCGACTCGACGACCGGAGGCAATACCGGCAACCCTCGTATTCGATCTCGCCGTATTCGCTCGTTCCCATTGAGCCTTCCGCAGACCCTCTTAGGGGAAAGACGCTCCGACGACGCGGCACAGATGACAAGTCCAGATGGTCGAGCCCGCTACGCGTCCGCAGTAGTTGGCGGCATCACAGGCTTTCTCAGCCTCTAGGTCTACAACTGCCTCGGGTCAGCAAGGGGCGGGCGGGGATCCGCCCGTCACCGTCGGATTCGCTTCTTGCGGTTCTCGTCATGCCTCGCGGAAGCCGGTTATTTCGCAGTGCTGCAATGCATTTGACCCTGGCTCGTCATAGAAGGTATCCAGTTCACCGGGAACTGCCGCCTATGCCCCGCAGTCGGCGCTGTTGACCTTGCTGCCGTTGACTATCTTGCAGAACGGGAACCCGTTGTCTCCGTTCGCGACGCTGAGGAGCACGCCCTGGCCATCGTCGACGAGCGTGATCGTCACATAGCTGCCGCGCTCAGCGTTGCCGCCACTGGTGATGTTGCCGTACGCGGTGTAGTCCGGCTGGGGTGGCGGAGGCTGCGCGCCGCCGATTTGGAAGTTCACCGAACCCCCGTTGTACGTCTCCGTGCCCGAGCCGTCGGCATTGACGGTCAGACTCTCCCCGTCGCCAACCCATTGGCCGACGAACGGCCCCAGCCCCGGCACGTCCGCCTGTGCCATTGGGGCACAGGCAATGCCCACCACTAGAACCGCTGGTGCCACTAGTACCTTCTTCATTGCTTCAGTCTTGACCTTGACCTGGCGCCATGGCCTAGATTCGCCGAGCCCGTGGGTCTCTTGTCCCTGTGGGGTCGATGTCCAGGAAAATCTCGTTGGCCAGCTCACGTTGCTGGGAATCCAGCCACTGCTTGAGCGCCACCGCTTCACGCCAGTCATGGCTGGAGTGGCTCAAAGAGATACGCCACATCGGAAAGTCCTCTCCGTGGCGAAGGACTCGATGCACCGACCCTCGAAGCTCATCTCGGCTGCTGGCTTCCACTCGTCGACGCTTCGACACGTTCGTAGCGTTGAGCGAAACGACTGGCCGAGACCGCCCAGAGCTCGTCGCGCGTTCCCTTCACCACCCAGTCGCCCGGCGCGGCCTGGGTCGGACCCTCGCGTGTCTGAAGCGTCTCCCCAACCCGGGCGGGCCGGGCGGAAACCACTCCGATTCGACGCCAACGCTTTTCGGTTGGGTCAACCTCTTCGTAGGAGTCCTGAAAGATACCGTCACCAACCGACCAACTGTCCCCTCCGGCATCTTGTACGGCCCAGTCACTGGCCTTGGCCTGCATCGTCTCCCCAGAATGAGCGGTCCAGGTCCAGGCGGCTCCTCGTTGTTCGGCGGTGACCGTGCCGGTTCGGCGAAAGGCCTCCCATACCGGACGGGATCGGTACCCCAATTCCAAGAGTTGCAGCAGTGTTCCGGCCACGCTGTCGGCCGCCCTGTCCAACAATTCGGGGTCCGCCGCGGTGGTCTTCCAGTCCTTGAGCCTATTGTGAATTTTATTAGTGTCGTCGCGACTCTTTCCTAACTGCCAGCCCGCATTTCGGTAACACGAATACCAGTCTTCGTGTTCGGCGCGGACGATTGCTAGCGCGGCGTCGTTCTCGAATCCCAACCGCCGCAGCTGTTCCAGCGGCGGCAACTTTTGTAGTTCTGCTGCCGACACCTGTGCCGCTGGGGCGCTCCCGCTGCTCCAGGTGTGCTCACCCTTCTCTTCCACCACCCGCAGAATGTTGCGGACCTGACGCCGGTTCGATTCCCGATAGAACTCGTCCAGTTGCGCCCACGGCCGGGCGGCGGAGCCTGTTGCCCACTTCGACGTAGCCCAGTTCGAGTGAATGAGCATCGCGGCACGCTCCCACGCGTCATGCGCCTGACCTTCGGCGACGTCCATCGCCACGTTATACGTGCGCAACTGGCCGATGATCGGCACCCGGTTTTCGGCCACCCGCGCCGCCTGGTCACAACCGTAGACCGGCATATCTCGGAAACGCGCCGCCAGTCTGGTCCCGATGGTCGTATCGATCGTCGAATCCGCATCGACGAGGATCACCGCAACTCCGTGATCGTGTTCACCGATCAGCCGGAGCAAGGTTGACATCGCCGGCGCCTCATCCACCGCGTCGATATTCGCGGCGGAGGTGAGACCTAACTGCTGCTGGTGGAAATCATGGTCGTCCACGTATTCCTTGGCACGTTGGGCCACCAGGGTCACCGACGGCAGCGGGACCTCGTCGGGGGCGGTGTAGAAGTCACGTTCGCGCCAGCGCTGTGCCATATCCGCGCACAGGGCCAGGGTCAGCGGTGAGGCGCCGCATACCAGGATGCGGTCGACAGTCGTGACGTTGATGATCGCATCAAGCAGTCGACGAGCGGTCACCTCGTACTTGCCGACGGCGTCGGCCGCCCAGTGGCGGTCGGATCCGCCGAATTGTTGAGCACGCCAAACTTCTGCCTGCCACGGATCATCGATGCGAACGATCAGCGGCAATCGGCCGTCCTCCGGCAGCTGCTTGGTGATCACTGCGAGCCGCTGCAGGTTGGCCGACGGGTCAGCCGACAGCAGATAAAGCCGGTCCAACTTTCGCCATAGCGATAATGCGGCGAGCGTCTCCGGCCGACTGAAATCCACCGTCACGATGCGGGCCCCGTGATTGCGTGCCTCGTACACGCACGCCTGCTCCGGGATATCCGTGATGACAACCAGCATGACGCGCGGTCCCACGGTCTTGGCGATCGCGCTGATCATCGATGGGGTGTCGTCGTCAATACCCACCACCGCGGTGACGGAACCGGCTCGCCTGATGTGGAACCGGTCGGTCTGGGACCGGAATAACGCGACCGCGACGCTGGCAAGGCCGACGAATATCGCTGCCTGCGCCGACAGGCGGGCCACGTCGAGCGCCACCGGAGTGGGAATCGGACAAAGGTGCTGTGGCTGGTTCGGCTCGCCGATCGATTGATCACCGATCGTTCCCTTCACCAGTGCGCCGGTGAAGGTCAGCGCGGTAAAGAAACTCGGGTGCTGCCCGTCGTGACACTGCCAGTACGAGCTGAATCCAAGCACGAGGCTGGTGGCGCCGAGGCCTGTGATGATCGCGACTGGGATACCGGCCGCGCCGCCGGGATTGCGGGACCGGTACGTCCACACGGCAAGGACTGTCATGACCACGATGACGATTACCACGCTCAGCCAGGAGTCAGGCCGCCCAAACCAGTAGTCAGCGGCGAACTTTGGCGACAGCGCGCGCAGCGACAGGAATGAAACGACCAGGATCGCCAGGACCATCAGGACGATGCGTCCCACGCGAGACACCGTGACCGCGTTGGGCATCTGGGTCATGTGAATCGAATCACTCTCTCCCGCACTGGGACGTCATCGACGAGCCGCCGATAGTGCGGCGTGTTCGGCGTTCTCCATCCGGACGACCCGCTGACCGGTGGACTTCAGAATCTCTGGTATCGCCGTCGAGCACTCCGGGGGTAGGCGCGCAGTGACGGGGTCGTGTTGGTGCAGGCTGGTGAGCCACTCGCGGTATCCGAAAAAGCCGAGCGTGAACGCCATGAGGCCCGCGGCGACGACGAGTACCCATCGGTACTCGGTGAGAAGGTGGCGCAACCGCTTGGGCAACTTCGTCGGAGACCCCGCTCACGACCACCTGAGGAACGTGGCACCTACCAGTTTCTTCGCGTCGGACTCGGACAGATTCACCACGGTCGGTTGACTATTGCCATCTGTCCCAACGGTATAGACGGCCGGGAAATTGTGCTTGACCCGATCGGGGTCATCGTAGAAGAACGCAACCTTCGTTCCATCCGAATTGGCCACCGGATCATGCACCGTTGCAGTGTTGGTCGTGGGCAATAGCGTCACCTGATTGCTCGCGGGGGTGATTGGGCATCCGCCCTTTTCACGTCCGGCGAGCGCGATCTTGGCTATCTGGGTACCTGGGGCGATGGTCATCACCAGGGTATTGGCATCCAACCAGTTGCCCGCCATGTTTTGGCAGCCGAACAGCACGCTCCCATCTGAGTTCAGCGCGGCGCCGTGAGCGGCGGCGCCGGGCGGCGTCAGCGTGAGCTTTTGCGCATTGCCCGTCGAGCCCGCCAACACCTCGTACGCCTCGGTGTACATGGCGCCCTGTGAATTCTGGCTGTAGTAGTAGTTTCCGGCTCCATCGAATCCAATCGCTGAGTATGACGGTGGGCTACCCCCGAACGGACCCTCGGCCGCCGCGGTGGTCACTGAGGTGAATTGCCCGCTGGAATCTATCCATCCCGCCGCTGATTCCCCATCGACCGTTTCGGCGACGGCAAGTTTGGTGAGGTCCGGTGAAGCGGCCAGCGCCTGGAACGATGAGCTCTGCACTGATCCAGTAGTCGGGATGGTGAACGTAACGGCCTCGGAGTACTGCCCTGAGTTGGGATCGATGAAACTGTAGATTCGTTTGTTACCAATCGAACTCACCGCCAGGATGCCCGACGTAACCTTGACCGGCGACGGTGTTGCACTGGCCGAAGCCTTGGGCGTAGACGTCTGCGCCGTCACGGAGGTGCCCGGCGCGTCCTGATGTGACGTCGGCTGCGGCCCTGAGGGGCTGGTCGACGGCCCCGACGATGAGCATCCGCCGGCCAACACGATCACCGGCACTGAAACAAGGCAGACCGTGTATCGCCAATGTGCTTTCGAGCCCCACATTGCGCACCCCCGTCGACCGGCAAAGCGGACGGGTCATGGTAACTCGCATCATTTGTGTCTGGCGCGAAAGAGCACAGATTGCCCAATTATTCACCACATTACGACCGGCTACTACTACCCTCACGCCCGGTTCACGCGAAAATCCTTCGGCGCCAACAATTCGTTTTGCCAGTCTCCAGGTCGGCCAGCGAGGTTGTATTAACGCGGAACGCCTTCACCACAACAATTCAAGGGGGAGAACAGTGATCAAGCGTGAATTTCTGGTCGCCGCAGCGGGGGCGACGGTGGTCGCGACCGTCCTGTGCGGCTGTTCGGCCGACAAATCCAACACGAGCTCGTCCTCGAGCTCATCGACCACCGCCGCCTCAACGAGCGGATCATCGACCACCGCTGCCTCAGCGAGCGGATCCCAATCGGCGAGCCCAGACGCAGGCGCCAGCACATGGACGGTCACCGTCAATGGCGAGGAGAAGTCCGTGCAGGGCACGGTCAATTGTCGCCAAAGAGGCAACGGTGCCGTGGAAATCATCACCAGTGGGTCGGCTCCCGGCAGCGGAATAGATACCGATGTGACAGACGGGGATCCGCTATTCGTCGGCGGTATCAGCTTGGGTGACAGTTTCAACGGAGGCCTCACTTACCGCGAAGGTAGCGACGTGGGCGAAGTCACCGGTTCGAAGGACGGCAACACCTACACGATCAGCGGAACCGGCGTGGGCAGCGGTCACAAAACCTTCCAGGTAGAGGTGACCTGTCCGTAGCTGACTGTTCACGATCTGGGTTTCAGCCCGCTGGCACTTTCAGGACGCGGCCGTCGAATCCATCATTGACGTAAAGGTTGCCGGATGTGTCCACGGCCACCGCATGGGGCCGACTGAGACCGGTGATGGACAACTCGGTCTGAGTGCTGGACCCCGCCGCTAGTTTAAGCACTCGTTTGTTGCCAGTGTCGGTGACGTACACGTTGCCGGTGCCGTCGACCGCGACACCGCTCGGGTTGACGAGCCCGGTGAACGGCAGAGCAGCCGGCCTTCCGGAGCCCGCCTGCAACTTCAGCACCGCGTTGTTGCCGGTGTCCGCGACATAGACGTTGCCCGCGCTGTCTACCGCCACCCCGTCGGCGTTGGAGAGACCGGTGAACGGAAGTATGGTCCCTTTGCTCGACCCCGCCGCCACCGACACCACTCGACCCTGACAGCTGCCGTCGGTCAGGTACAAAGTCCCGGCACCGTCCACCGCCACACCGATGGCACTGATCGGCACCTCTTGATTGCCGCATTCGAGCCCATCGAGCGAGAGCTTCTCCGCGGCGCTCGAGACCGTCGGCAGTTTCCAGACCGCCCTCTGGATGTAATCGGTGACATAGACATCGCCGTAGGTCCCCAGTGCCACACCCCTTGCTGATCCGACACCAGTGAAAGGCAGCTCGATCGGTGTGCTGCCCCCAGCCGCTAGCTCCATCACCCGAGAGCTGTCGGAGACATAAACGTTGCCGGAGTCATCCAACGCCAATCCTTCGTGCCCTTGTACGGGCAACACGGTCTGCCCCGACGACGCCGGCGCGGGTTTCGAGGATGGCGCCGCAGGCGGTGCGGATTGTCCGGTTTGAGCTTCGGGTTGGGTGGATGACGCCGATGGCAGCAATTGCGCCGCTTGGGTTTTGGGTTCCGACGAGTGCGGCCAAACGAGATAGCCCGTTATGGCACCGCCCACCAGGACGACAGTGAGCACCGCGCCAAGCGCCAGTTTCGTCCGCGGGGTTTTGTGCTCGGGCGGAACGGACGGAACGCTTGGTGTCGCGGGGCGACGAGATGCTTGCTTGGCAGGCTGTGGTGATGAGTCCACGGGTCGAGCTGAGGGCGCGGAGATGGGGACGCGGCCCGATGGCATGGCGTTTTCCTTCAACCAGGTCAACTGTCGATACACGTCGGCGTAGAGGTTGTCACGACCGCTGAGAAGCTCCAAGACGTCGAGCCCGCCTTGTCGTTCCTGCGGATCGACCGAATGAAGTGCAGGCTCCACCTGATCTAAGACCCGACGCTGCTGCTCGACATCGAGCGGATGCTGTCCGGACACCAGTTCGACCAGATCGGTGAGATAGGACAGCGGGGCGGCAGGCGGGGCCGGCAGCGGCGCCGGCAGCGATGGCGCCGACGGCAGCGCCGACAGCGCGCCGGCCAGCCTCAACGCCGCGTGCTCCGCACGCGCGGCGTCGGAATAGTCGATGATCTGGCGCAGGGAGAGGCGCCGCGGAATGGCCCTCGGCAGTGGTTCCACCGCGACGGGAAGCACAGGCTTGTCCAGCGCCTCGGCCCAATCGAATTCGCGTTGGCACGCCGCCGAATTCAGCGCGTCGATGGAGATGATCGGGACGAACACGTCGCAGTCGGTGATTTGGCGCAGAATCTCGTCCCACCAGTGCTGGCCGCCACGCAACGAAGAATCGATCCATACCTGCCAGCCCAGCACGCCGAGATGCTCGACCAACTCGTCAACGTGCGCTCTGTTCACGCGGGCGTAGGAGATGAACGCTTTGCGCACGCTTACTCCGATCCTCTTTCACGTCAGAGGCTCGCGCACGGCTACGCGGGTGACTGATCTTCGTGAATCAATTCATAATTGCCGACACCGTGCCCAACAAGTCGAGACATTACGCGGCAACATGCGAAGAAGATCCACAATGGAGGACGAGGGTCGATCAACCGGTCAACCCCCTTTTCAACAAGCGCCGAGCCGAAGAGCGATTGTGCCTCCGGCGGGGAAAGTCACGCCCTCCCGCCGCCGTGGGAGGGGCCTTCCGCTGCAGCCACCATCCGCTATAACTGCGCCCAAGTTCCTGCGCCTGGCTTCTTACACAGCGCGCCCCGCGATCTCGCCTTCGTAGATCGCCTCATAGACGGTTCGTGGTGCCAGGCAGTCACTGATTTGGCTGACTGAAAATTCCGCACGAAGGGACTCGAGCATCGCGTCGTTGACGTCCCGCATCATCACGTTGAGCGGGCCCAAGGAAATCGTTGAGTTGACGGGTTCGACTAAGAACCCCTGAGTGCTGGGTCAGTGGAGTTGCCGGGAATCGAACACGGCGGCGGAAGGCGATTTGAGCTGCGAAAACGCGGAAGTTGACGACGGGTTCCCTTTCTTCGCGATCGGCGACTCCAAGCGACGAGGGGCCTGATCGCCCATATCTCCCGATTCGGCGAGGCTTCTCGCCCGTGAAAGTTTGCCGAACCGAGGGACTGGGATGGAGTTCAGGAACATGATGACTGTTCAACATCGTTCTCGACGGGGGCGCGGTGGGTGCGGCGTTTGCGCACCTTCACGAGGGAGGGGCACCATGGCCCCGAGTGCACCCCAGCGGCCGATAACCGCGGTGGTCCTCGCACTGATGATCCTGGGGTTGCTGACATCGTGCGGTGCAGGCGAGAAGTCGTCAACGCCCGTCGCGTCCGCCCCGTCGTCGAGCTCGCGCCCGGCCCTTGGCGCGCAACCTCAGGCCGCACCACCCTCTACGACGCGGCAGACCAATGCGAGCGGTGCGGAACGGCTCGGGTGTGGCACGTATTGCCAGAGCGCGGGCCAATACGGCGCCCCCGGGGAAGCGGGTGTCGAGGCCGTCACGATCCTGTCCAGCGGCACGATCCCCCTGGACGCTGACGGCTACGTGCCGCTGACACTGAAGTGCAATCTGCCGGTGCCGTGCACCGGCGCTATCCTTGCGTGCGCTGATTCACCCGAGGCGTCGTCATTTGCTCTGGGTTGTGGCCGATCGGAGGAAGTGGTCGACGCGGGCGCCACCCGGACGCTCGGTGTTCCGTTGACGACCCCGGCACTCGGCACCGTGCACACCCGCGGCTCAGCCACGGTCAACTTCCTCGTCGACAATTCGGGAGTGCCGCGTTGCGAGAACATTCCGCAGCTCGCTGCCCAATGCGCCGCCACCTTCCCCACAGATCCGAATTACCTGACGCCCGACGGCATCATCCGTCCAGCCAGGGCCGATGTCGTCGTGACGCCGCCCACCTCCGGGTGGGGGTCACAATCCCCGGCCGACGAAGCCGCCAGTCACCAACAGCTACGACAGCTCGCGGCGGGCGACCGCCCGTTTGTATCCGCCCAGCTCGCCGATCGCTGGATGCCTCAGCTGAGCTCGAAGCAACCCGGCACGATCGACAACGGCTTCACCTGGGATGACACTCTCACGTTGTACGAGCATCAGCGGCTGCGGGACCGATACGGCGCCAAGCTGGTCTGGTCGGGTGACTGGGCGTCGTTCGATGTGAAGGACGCTTGGGTCACCATCGCGCCGACCACGTTCACCAACGCCGACGGTGCGCTCGGGTGGTGCTACCAGAATGGCTTCCCGATGAATTACTGCGCGGCCAAACTGGTCAGCGCCACACATCCCCCCGCCGGGGCTTTCGCCCACCAATGACCAACCACCTCAACAGGTTCAAGCCGGCACGCCGCGATGTGCTCGCCGCGGTCGTCGCCGTCCTGGTCGCGACCCTCGCGTTGACGCTCTACGCCACGGGGGCGCTGAACGACCTCGAGCGCCAGAGCGTCGACGAGCGGTTCTCGTGGCGGGGTGCGCAGTCGCCCGGCGGCGACATCGTGATCGTTGGGATCGACCAGTCGACACTGGAGAAGCTGGGCACCCGGCCGCCGCTGCCCCGCGCCGCGTATGCGCAAGTGCTCGAACGCATCCGGGCCGGGTCACCGCGCGTCGTCGCCATCGACACGCAATTCATCGGGCGCTCCGACCCAGCCAACGACGCCGCAGTGCTCGACGCGATCGCTCGCGACGGGCCGGTGCTGTTGGCCACACACGACGGTCCGCAAGGATTGATCAGGGTGCCTGCCGACGTCGTTGACGCGCCCGGCGCGGTGCTGGGCAGCGCCGCCATCGAGAAGGATCCCGACAGCGTGCTGCGCAGGATCATTCACGCGCCCGTGGACACCGCGACGCTCGCCGTGCGCGCGGCGGAACTGTTCCGCGGCCAGCCAGTGGATCCTGCCGACTTCCCCGGCAACCACGCGTGGGTCGACTTCCGCGGGCCACCCGGCACCTTCCCGCACTACTCGTTCCAGGACGTGCTCGCAGGCCGGGTGCCATCGGACGCGTTCACCGGGAAGGCAGTACTCATCGGGATGACCGATCCCGTAAACGATGTGTTCGTGACGTCGATCTCGTCGATTCCAATGCCCGGGGTCGAAGTCCACGCCAACGCATTGTGGACCATCCTCGCCGGCATTCCGCTCAGGCCCGCGGGCATCGCGATCGACATCGCGCTCATCGTGGCGCTGATCGTACTTCCCGCGGCGTTCGGCGCGCGCCGGTCGGGACTGTGGATATTTGTGGCGTCGGTCGGCTTGTTGGTGGTGTTCCTCGGCGGCTCACAGTTCGTGTTCGACGAAGGTCGGATCGTCACCGTCGTATACCCGATCATTGGTCTCGCCTTGACCGCGGCGGCCATGATCGGTGTGGACGCCTATATGGTGCGGCGGGAGCGGGCGCGCCTCGAACGTGATGTGGGCGTGCTGGCGGCGCCGCTCAAACCGCCCACCTTCTTCATCAGCTACCGGCGCAAGCACAACACCTGGCAAGCACGCGACATTCAGATGGAACTCATACGGCGCTACGGAGACGCCTCGGTGTTCATGGACACCGCGTCAATCGACTATGGCGAAGCGTTTCCGGACCGGATCATCGGCGCGATCAGAGTGTGCGGCGTGATGTTGGTGTTGATCGGACCTGATTGGCTCGACCTCGTCGACGGCCGTCGGCGCATCGACGATCCCAACGACTGGGTGCGTCGCGAGATTGAAGCCGGCCTGCAACGCCATGATGCGGTCGTCGTCCCCGTGCTGCTTCACGGCGCCGTGGCCCCGACCGAAGCCGAACTGCCCCAACCTCTCAAGGGTTTGGCGACGCGACATGCAATCGCTATAACCGGCGAAGATCTGTCCTCCGAGATGGACACCCTGGTGCGTTCCCTCGACCGCGGGCGCAGACGAACTGCAATGCGGGCAAGCGGCTCGCCCGTGGCCGACCAAGCGTCAAGGCCATGAACAATCCCGGCATCGGCCACCCCCAACGTGCTCAAGCTAGTGAGCAAAACAAGGGCCCAGGCTCGGGATTGATCCCCGCCTGGCCCCCTCTCAGTGGAGCTAAGGGGAGAACTATCGAACCCGCTGACCGTCGACCGCATCCGCCGCCTGTGCCCAAACGTCGCGGACTTCGACGATATGTAAGCCATACCCCGATCTGCAACGCATCGTCAGCAAGGCTGACATGTCACAGCATTCAACTCGTTTCCGTGGCGAGCACTCGTCGACAAATGCAACTGCGGCGGCCTCACGGTCGTGGGGAGGGCATGCGCCTAACGCAGAGCCTTTGCCGATCACATGCTCTCAGTACCGCGTAGACAGCACCCCCAGCGTGCTGAGCCCCAACGAAGCTCCGGCTAGTACCTGCAGGACGCCTGCGGCGCGCAGCCACTTACCACGTGTCTTCGAACCATCGCGGAGCAGACCAATCTGGTCGATCATCACAACGGCGGATTGGTAGCGTGCGTCGACTTCATCGTCTTGCCAGTGCTCTTCGCCGATCAGATCACTCAGTGTCTCCACGCTGGTCAGTTCCATCGATCGGCGTGCCCGACTCGCTTCGAGGGCACAAGCGGCGGCCCCGAGCAGAGCCAGACCGCGGCAGCCATCGCAACCTTGATGCAACCCGTCACAACAGCGTCCTTACCGATCACGACCGCAAAGATCGCAGGCACCAACGTCACCAGACCCGTCGTGGCAGTTACGGCCGAACGATGCGCGCAACCAACGAGTTCCGTCGGTCGCACTCTCGTTTGAACTCCCATCAAGGGACGCAGCGTTACCGGGTTCCCTGCTTGGGATCGCTAATCAGCGGCTCTCGCCGCCGAGGTGTTCCGGCCGTCCTTGCACATCGCCGGGATGTCGGTTGTTGAACGCGTCGTCATGCTTGATGGTAATCGGCGCGGGTGGCGGCTTCGTGCCCGCATCGCCGCGGTCGCCGCTATCACCATCGCCGCCGGAATTGGACATGCTGGCATGTCCGACCACGCCCCCGATGGTGGTCAAGTACTTCCCATACCGTCATCCGACTGGACCACACGGCCTATCCGCTCATCGATTTACGGTTGCCAATCAGCTGGATACCCTAACCTAGATCTGTTGCGGGCCTTTCTCTCTCATCAAGGGATGCCGCGACGGTTGACAGATGGTGAATGAGCTGCTGACGCTTGCTACTGCCGAGGTCGAGCACCCGGTTTGCCAAAAACGATTGGAGGCCAGCTGTTTCGAGGAATTTTTCGGGATCCACGGCAACCTCCCCTGCAAGCTTTTCGACGGCTTCAGCAATCTTTGATGCTGCGTCACCTTCGTTGCGGTCTACCGTATCGGAGACAAAGTGTTGGATCCATAGGGTGCCACCGTCGACCGAATAGATGAGGTGGATAGCGGCCGCTCCCGCAGGGCCGCCCCGTAGACTGAATGTTGTAGGGAGAGGACCGAAGTCAGAGAAACCAGGTCGGCCGTCACCGATGAAATCGAGGTGCGAGTTCGAGAACCATTCCGCGGCACCGTAGTCGGCATTCCGCGTCTGCCCGTTGAATGACGCCGCGACCTCGACACACTTCGCAGGGGGTAACTCTCGCAGGTAAGTGCGTGGATTCGCCGAAGTGTGGACGAACACGATTGCATCGCGGTCAGCTAACTGCACCGCCAGATCCGGGCGGCGATGTGTGGTTGCCGCAGAACGATGGCTACGCGGCGGTCAGGAAATCGGTGCAGGAACGCAGGAAGGTTGGCGGCATCAGCTTCGGATATCACCTGGTGCGCGGGATAGACGAGGCTGGCGTCGGCGACGAAATCACCGACACCCTGCCGCCACTCATCGGGGACTCCGTTGAGGAACTCGCCCTGGCTTGGATTCACTACCAGGTAGAGCGCCGAATGGGCATCCCGCAACCGGCGCAGGCACGAAGCGATGTCCCGCGGGTTCGTCATCACGGGTTCGATCACGGGTGTGATGCTCCACCCGGCAAGGTCGGTTGCGACGTCACGTAGAGCAAGCAGCTCCATTTGCCGGCCGTAGAAGTATGGGAAGTACACGAAAGGCCTTCCTGCCCACTGCTATCCCTGATCTACCCCTAGATCAATTCAGGAAGGACGCGGTCGGCGCGATGAGTTTGGCATGCGCGCGCCTTGCTTCACTAGCGTTTAGGGGAACCTCGTAGGCCATCGCTCGCAGGGACCTCGGCATAACACCCGCCGGATCAGCCGCACGAATACCGCGCACGCGCAACTGGTCAACCACCTCGACGTGGGCGAACTCCACACCAAGCCCCAAGAACAGGTCTTGCGTTCTCTGCCACAACCGCGCCGGTGGGACGTCGATTTCGTATCCGCGCGTGCGGCGCAGAATGTTCAGAACTTCTTGCCGGTGCAAAAGACCGAACATGCCGGTTTGCGTTAGACGCCCGATGCCCGGTGCCGGGGCTCGCATTTCAGACAGGCTCCCCCGTTTATTCAATGCGCTGACCCCAACGTGATCGGGGACGACCGCCAAGACACGCGACGCGAGACGCGGCGAGGTCACCACAACGACGCGTTCGAAGCATTGCTCGTAGCAGCGAATCTGCGTTGGGAGCCGGGAGAAATCGTCCAGGTCGGTCTTGATCTCGTACGCCGTCGACGTGCCGTTGACAATCACGACATCCGCGATCGATGACCCGGCCCGCAGCTCCAGGAGTGCCGACGCGGTCCGAGGGTTGTGTCGACCGAAGACGATGCGATCAACCAGCGAGTTCTTGAAGACGTACTCGTTGCGGTACTGCTTCGCCATGATCCGCAGCGCATTGTCGAGTGCATCTCCAAGGCTCATTTCTGCTGCCCCGGGGACCGCTTCCTCGACGCGGCGGGCAACTTCACGCGCGCGTTCGGGTCGCGCCGACGCCAGAGCCCGAAAGGTCGCGCGGGAGAACAGCCCGGAGATGGCGGTCAGGTCGGTAGCGGGCATCCGGAGATTCTTGCAGACGCCCGTCGTCCAGTTGATGTCGTTGGACGAAGAGACTCTGACCTGCTGCTTCATCGCGATCCCATCGAGACAATCGTGTCATCGTCGGCGTACACCTTGAGCGCGCAGATGGATGGGTCGTCCCAACTACGCGCGTGACCTCCGGCGACCCGGCCCGGCCCGGCCCGGCCCGGCCCCGGACAATCTAGCGGCGAGTGCAACCGACTCTGCGCCCGAGTACTGCCGGGTGTCGCTGCGTCGATGCCATCACCCAGACGGGACGACCAAAGATGTTGTCTTCAATCGGATTCCGGCGGCTGACGCGATACTTCGAATGTGGCGGCGAGCGCAGTTGTCAACGCCTGATACTCGGCAGAGTCGGCGGCGACATTGGTTCCTAGGCCCAAGTGTCCCAACTCTCTTAGCGCCACGCGGGTGAACAACCTACGCGGCATCAGCAACGCGGCCATACCTCTGTTCGCCTGAACCTCGCGCCAATCGGATCGCCGTCGCGTCGACGCCACATCAGCAGGATCAGGGGAAATGTCGCGGTGCAGACACTGGAGGTTCTCGCCCTGGTCAGATGGCAGATGCCCGGCACCAGCGGTCCGCGCGAACTCGGGTTCATAGAGGTACCGGTGCAGATAGACGTGGGACGCTTCGTGAGCGAGGGTTGCGCGCCACCCTGCCGCCCACGCTGCCAGGCCGGCAGCTGCCGTGAACAAGCTGTTTAGCGGGCCGACTCGGCGTGTGAGAGCTGGGTACGGCTGAATCTCGGGCGAGATCGGAACTGCTCACGCAGGCTCACTCGGACCCATGAATTCACGTACATCACTTCTAGCTCATTAGTCACAGAAACCCCAAAAGATAACATGTTTCATATCTGTCACTTTGATGATGTCCTATAACAATGAGATCAATAGCCACAGCGGTTGGACCGAACGACCGCCGCATCTTCTTAAGCGCCGAAAAGCCATGACTACGGCGGGAATCCAGCTACCAGAATAGCGTCGACCAGCTTGAACGCAGCTTCCCGGCTGATCCCCAGCAGCCTCTCCGGCCCCATCAGCAGCATAAGAATTAAATAGACTCATAGAGCATAATTAGACTCATTAACATCTATGTTTAACTTCCGCCTCATCTGTAAACTCACCATCACGATTTGAGCTTGAGGATCGCCGTTCACGCCAGCTCCATTCGTTGATGTGCGGCGACCTCACGGAGGGATCGATATGAGTGTGCGGAAGGCGGTCGCCGTGGCCGTCATCGCTGGTGTGATCGCGGTTGCGCAAATGGCCCTGGCAATCCCCTCTGCCGGCGCTGAACCGAACTGGGACGCAATGGCTCAATGCGAGTCAGGGGGGAACTGGTCCGCGAACACCGGTAACGGCTTCTACGGCGGACTTCAGTTCACCCCGGCCACATGGGCTGCCAACGGAGGAGTCGGATCACCCGTCACTGCCGGCCGCGACGAGCAGATCCGTGTCGCACGTAACGTTTTGAACACCCAAGGACTCGGAGCTTGGCCAGTCTGCGGTGGGCCAGTCGGCTGGGCGGCAGGGACATGCCGCGCCATGGTCGCCTGGATTCCCATCGGGAATCTGCCGCATCTGTGCACTGTGGTGCTCAATCCGTTCGCCTGAGGCACGATCCGCGAGCCAATCCAGCAGTCAGCAGGGCGAGGCGCCGACGATGTGTCCCGCACTTCATGTAGGTAGTCGGCGACCGGCGCGTAACCATCCGTAGCTGGCCTCGGAAGGTGATGATGCCGATGGCGTACTCGCCAGCCGCCTGCATGTGTACGATCGGCGCCCAGATGGCCCATGGCGCAACGGTTCCGGTATCGGTGAGTTCCTTTCGGCCCAGATTGGGGGTCAACACGTCCCATGTGAAGGGCTTGCCGAAGACGTGTTCGGCGGTCGCCGTCGTCGCATCACCGACACGACCAATGACGGAAACAGCCGCCGTGGTCGTCGTCCATCAGGACGGTCAACACGTCCACACGAATGTCGACGCCGATGGATAATCGAACGCAATGACCCAGCCCCCTTGCCCGCAGCGTCTCTCCTGCGATTGCTCTCACCCCTCGGAGTGTCTGTTCATGCCGCAGGCCGAGGAGCGTCCAAGCTTCGCAGTGGTGTGGGTGGTGGGCGCCGCGGTGTTGGCGGTGGTGCTGTTGTTGGTCGTGGCGTTTTTGGCGGCGAGATGATGACGGGCACGAGCGGCGACACTCATACCGACCGTGGCGCGCCGATCACCGACAGGAGCTGAAGCTTCTCCTAGCATTCACTGCCCGGCACCGCAGTACTGGATCGCGACACGCACGCTGGACGTCCGGCCGGGTCTGAAACTGCTTCGTGACTGGCTCACGACGGCGCTCGGCCACCAAGCCCTTAATCATGAACGGGCAACGCGGTTTTCATCTGGTGAACGCATAATCAAGCTGAGAGTCGAGCGCCTTGCATCAACCGGACGTCCCCGATTGCCCGTCACCCGCGCCGCCCGTGCCACCGCTGCAAACCGTGCCTCCCGGGGACGCCGCCGTTGACGATGGGTACACCGCCGGCAGATGCCGTTATCCGTTGGCGCCGGGTTGTCCGTCGCCGGCGCCGCCCGTACCGCCGTCGCCACCGGGGCCGGCGACGTTGCGGGTGGGATCGCCGGTTGGAGAACCGCCGTTGCCGCCGTTGCCGCCGGTACCCGTCTCGCTGTCGCCGCCCTTCCCGCCTGTGCCTGCGTACGTGGTGCTCGTTCCCCCGCTCCGGTTGGAATTGCCGCCCGCACCACCAACTCCGCCGGCACCCGTCACGCTGTTGCCACCAGATCCACCATTGCCCGCCTGATTATGCGCCCCGCTGCCGTTGATGACGGAGATTGCGCCGCCGTCCCCACCCGTGCCGCCGGATCCGGTTGTGCTGTTGCCGCCGTTGCCGCCGTTGCCGGACACGCCGTTTCCCCCCTGCAGGTAGGTGGAGACTCCGCCGTTGGCTCCGTTACCACCGTTCCCGTCGATACCGCGGACGCCGGCATTTCCTGCAGTGGCACCGGTGCCGGCGGTGCCGCCTTCGCCGCCGTTGCCTGCATCGCCGCCGTTGCCGCCCTTGCCGCCGGAGAAGGAGCTGCTGCTACCGGTGGCTCCGTTGCCGCCGTTGCCGCCCTTGCCCCCGGTGGCACCGTCGCCGCCATCACCCTCAACGCCAGCAGCTCCATCGGCGCCCGCTTGTCCGCCGGTACCGCCGGTCCCTACAGCTCCGCCCGTACCGGCCCGTCCAGCGCCTCCGCCATTACCGCCGCTACCGCCGGCCTGACCGTCGACTCCGTTGACTCCGTTCGCTCCGGCGGTGGTGGCGTTCGCACCGTTGCCACGGTCGGCGCCGTTGGCTCCGTTGCCGCCGTCACCCCCGTCACCTCCGTCGGCGCCGTCACCGCCACTGCCGTTAGTGCCTGCCACGCCGTCGGCTCCGGCCTGTCGACCGTCACCGCCCTTGCCTGCTTGCCCGGCGTTGCCGCCGTCACCGCCGATACCGCCCGACTGACCGTCGATTCCGTTGACTCCGCTGGCCCCCGCGATGGTGGCGTTCGCTCCGTTGCCGCGGTCGGCACCATCGGCTCCGTTGCCGCCGCGTCCGCCGGCACCACCGTTGCCGCCAATACCGCCGTCGCCCTGGAGACCGGTTGATCCGGCCGCTCCGACTTGTCCGCCGCTGCCGCCGGTCCCAGCGGCGCCGCCCTTTCCGGCCTGCCCGCCACTGCCCCCGGCGCCACCGTCACCACCGGCCTTGCCGTCAATACCGTTGTCCCCTTTGGCTCCGGCGATGGTGGCATTGGCTCCCTTGCCGCCGTCGGTGCCGTCGGCGCCGTCACTACCGCGGCCACCCGAGCCGCCGTCGCCTCCTGCACCGCCGTCACCGTTGATGCCTGCGGCGCCCGCTCCCCCGAATAACTTGGCACCACCGGCCCCGGCGTTGCCGCCCGCGCCTCCGTTGCCTGCGCCGCTGCCGGCCGTTCCAGCCTCACCATCCCCGGATATGCTCGCCACCAACGTATCTGGACCTGTCGCGCCGGCGCCGCCAGCACCGCCGACACCGCCAGAACCGCCCTGCCCGCCCGGTCCAATGAGCAATCCGCCTGCGCCGCCGCGTCCTCCGGCGCCTCCCGCGCCGCCGTCGCTACCGACCTGGCCCGCTGCCGCGTCGGCCCCTGTGACGCCGGCTGCACCGTTGCCGCCGGCTCCTCCACTTCCAAAGAGTCCTGCACTCCCGCCGTTCCCACCCGCAGTACCGGCGAGCGTGGCATTGGCGCCGTTTCCTCCATTGCCGATCAGCAGGCCCCCTCGGCCTCCGTTGCAGGATGCGCCGACGCAGCCAATCGATGGGCTGTAGCCAGTGCCGATGAACAGTCCGGCGTCGGGATGCTCGGCGGTGCCGTTGCTGATGAACACCGCGATCAACGCCGCCAGCGGATCCGTTCCCGCGGCCAGCGACAGCGGACCGATACCCGTGGTCAGCAGCGCAGACGTCAGCCGAGGTGGTGTCGGCGCTACGCCGCCGCCACTCATCACGCACAACGGGTCCGTGCAGGCCGGGTCGACTAGCGGAGACGACACATTCACTAACTGCACCGACCGCGACACCATCGGCGGATCCATCGGCGGCAACGCCATGGTCGAGGGGGCGTCGGTGACCGCGAACCAGAACGCAGCACCACCTAGAGCGAGCCCAGCAGCGGTCAGCGAGCGAATAACGATCATAAGTGCGAGATCCCGTCACGACCAGCATAGGCGCTGGTTATCGCAGCGTATGCGCACTTATGCTCTTGTCTTAGCAAATCAGAAATAATTATCGTTTGCGTCAACTCTGATCACTGAGCCCCTACTGCGATGGAGCCATGAGAGTTGCTCTCACCTCGGACAAATCCCGCACCAGACGCTAAACCCCAAAAGGGGGCGTGCAAACGGTCGACGATGGCCTTCACGATGACACCGACCGGACGAATCATGTTCTGACACAACGACACAACCACCGCCCATAGCGTCAGCTATGGGCGGTGGTGTGGCGCCGGATGGATATGCTTCGTCGGCCGAAGAATGCGACGCAGGCTAGCCGCC
This sequence comes from Mycobacterium sp. AZCC_0083, assembly GCF_014202335.1. Classification (GTDB taxonomy): domain Bacteria; phylum Actinomycetota; class Actinomycetes; order Mycobacteriales; family Mycobacteriaceae; genus Mycobacterium. Next base: position 194,402 of record NZ_JACHGP010000015.1, read on the forward strand.
CGACGGGTTGAGCGCGCGGCCGCCCGACGGGTTGATCACCGACGTACCCGAGGACGCCACCGACCCACCCGACGGGTTGATCACCGACGTACCCGACTGCCGAATCACGGACGTACCCGACGTCCCAATGGTCTGCCGGTCGGTGCCCGGGGCGGGCGCGCCTCCGGTGCCGCCACCGTTGACGATGCGAAGCTCGCTGTCGGTCAACGTGCGGATGCTCTGCCGGCGCAGGGCCAGCTTGTTGCGGTTGCTGTTCATGATGCTTCCCTTCGTATTCGCGGGCCCTGGTTGGTTCGCGTTAGAAGAGAGCATCGACTGCCGCGCTTGGAACTTTCTTGATGCCGATCGGTGCGCGTCAGGTCGGATTGTCGGACACGTCCGGACGAGGCTTCCGCGCGATCTGGCTGGCGTAATGACGGTCGAGGAAGCTCAGGATGACGAGTTCATGGGTCCGAGCGGCGGAGCGCAACAGCCGGATCGCGTTGAGGTGGCTGAAGCTGAGCACCAGGTGCTGGAACGGCTGGGTCAGCAAGCCGCGCCGGTCACGGTCCGCAAGCTCGGCGAGTAGCGGTGCGAGCTTCTCGGACCGCTGCCGAAACGCTTGGCGCGCAGGCTCGTACGGGTGGTCCTGCGTGTCGTCGAGCAACGCAGTCAACTGTGCGCGTTCGTTGCGCCAGCGTGCACCGATTCCGGCGTCGAGGTTGTGCGCGCCCGGGTATTCCACTCGGTAGCCAGCGGCGCCATCCTTCACCCAGTCCCGGCGCTGCTGCATGTCGAGGCCGGCGTCGGCCAGCAGGCGGTCGGTGGCGTACAGACACAGCTTCCAGCGGGCGTCGGCCACGTCTTCGCCGTCGAGCATGCCCAATACCTTCAGCACGGCGTCGCTGTCGGCGGCATGGATCTGTTCGGCAAGCTCGATGCCTTCGTCGCCGCCGTAGCGTTCGAGCTCGCGGTGGTAGGTGTCCAGCGCAACCGTCGAGACCGTGCCGTCGCCGAGAAATGGGGCAAGGGCAGCGGTGAGGGCGGGCAGCGCGTGGTCGTGCAGTGCGGCCGGGTCCCCATGCAATCGCAGCCGCAGATGGTGCTCGGGATCCGCGTAGCGGAGGAAGAACCAATGGTCGACGACCCCGGTGCTCAGTAGCCCATCTATCACCGGTCCGACTGCGTCGGTGAGGATCCGGTCGGCAGACGCGGTGCCGGTGTACGCCTTGAGGTAGAGCCACTGGCTGCCCGGTGCAAAGGTGCGCTGCACCTCAGGCGTGCGCCGGTGCATGGGCACGGGTGCGGGTTCGGTGCGGCAGGTGAAGGGCACGATGAGCTCTTGGGCGAAGCGGCCCTGCGGCCCGGTGGCGACGCCGTCGGCCAGAACTTCCTCGACGAGCGCGCCGGTACGTCCGCGCAACACCTTGGCCGCAACCGCAATCAGCGCGGGGCTGGTGGTGTCGACGTAGAGCCGGTTGTCGCCGTCGGCAATCAGTACCTCGTTGGGGAGGCCGCGGTCGCGGACGAGGACCGCCCAGCCTTCGGCCGCTTCGGATCCGGTGACGGTGCTCAGCTCGGCGGCCGACAACTGCCAGCGCGCCCGGGCCAGGACGAGCCGACCCGAGGTGACACGCGGCAACGTCGGCGCACCTGCCAACGCACCCCAGTCCCACGCGAGCGCTCCGGCCACTCCTGCCCGCTGCAACGCCGCGAGGAACCGGTACACGCCAAAGCCGCGCCACGCCGGGTTGTGCGCGGTGGTCAGTCGCGGCCGGATCTCTGCGTCCAGCCGGGGGCTGTAGAGCACGAGCCGCTGACCGTCCATGCGCAGAGTCAGCTCGTCGACGCTGAGTTGACGCTCCTCCGGTGCGCCCGAACGGCCCAGTAGGACAAGCTCATAGGCGCGCAACACCGGCCGGGCCAAGATATTGCCGATCCGTCCTTCCGGCAAGTGGACGAGCTCGGCGAACACGACCCCGGGCGCGTGGGCCTCCTCGGCACGCAGGTGGGCGCGCACGGCGTCGTGGAGGCCGCGATCGCCGTGACAGAACCGCCCGAGAAGCTCAGCACCCGACGGGCCGGTGACGGCGTGTACCTCGATGCCGTCCTCGAGCATGGTGGCGAAGACGGCCAGCGCGTCAGGCAGAGGCAACGGAGTACCCGTCGTTAGTCGCGCCACGGTATCGGCGTCGAGCTCGACTCGGTCGGCGCCGCCGTCGCGGGCGCGGAGCACCAGATCGAGCAGTGTCGCGTCACGCACGGTGAATGTCGAATTCCCCAGCACGCCACCGAGATCTAGTCCAGCTAGTAGCGGTGACTCGTCGGCTGCGGGATGCGTCGACCGGTCGAACCCGATGCCCATCTCCTCGTCCAGCGCTTCCATCAGCGGGACCTCGCGGTCCTCGTACCGGGCCCCGAACTCCGCCTTGAACCGCGTGAGCGCCGGATCCTCGAACCCCTGGGACAGTCGGTGCAGCAGCTCCACCGCCTCGGCGAGCTGCGCGACATCATCGCGCCCGAGGGTCAGTCCGGACCCTGCCCGGTGCAGGTCGACTTGGACCAGCCGGGCGTCGTCGCCGCCACCGGTCAGGCCGAGCAGCGTCTCCGCGACCGACTCGTATGCCTCTGGCGGATTGCCGAGCCCGGCGGCGTCCAAGCGTGCGAGCTCGTCGGCCACCCGTCCCAGTGCCTCCGACGGCGCGGCCAGACCCTGCCCGTTCAAGGATGACAGTACGTGCGCCAACGGTTCTGGGCCCGTCACGGCCGGCTCGGCCACCGGGGTCAGCACCTTGGCATCGACCAGCGCATCGACGTACTCGCGTGCCTCGTCCGCCTCGACGTCGGCGTGAGCCGCGACGGCGTCGACGACCTTCGCCACCACGCATCCACGGGAGGCGGCGTCCAACGCAACGCGCAGCGGGGAGTCGTCCTCGATGACGACCAGGTGATGGCTGCGACGGCCCTCCCGCACTCGGCTCTCGATCAGTCGCATCGCGCCTGCCACGTGGTAGCGGCTGGAGTTGGGCTCGACGACCATCGCCGACCTGGTCGACGGGTCTGCAAGCAGTCGCTCGACCAGCGACGCCAGCACCTCGGTGTCGGGCCTGCTGTGCCGAGTGGTCCCGTCCGGGCCGTCGACCAGCAAGGCGGTCTCCTCACCCAACGATCCCAACGCGCAGCCCGCAAACAGACCGAAAGGCGTTGCACGGGTGCACATTCTGATCAAATATGCGGTCACCGATGCGGCCACCCGGGCATCCGGATTTCCGTCAGCCAAGCGGCGCACCAATCCCGGCGAAGCCAGATGCAGCGCCTCGTTGACCTCCGGTCGCGCCGCCAGGCTGCGCCAGTACGTGGGATCGGCACGCAGTCGATCCAGCTCCTCCAGCGGCAACAAGGGAGCCCGCATCACGAAGAAGCCGCTCGCCATCAACGACGCAGCGACGCCCGTTCCTCGACCGCGCACCCCAATCCTCTTTTCTACCGCGGATTTTCGCCGACGAGTTGCCCGGAGACCAAACGGGCGTAGTGGCCGCCCGCAGCCAGCAGGTCGCGATGGCGGCCACCCTCGACCACCCGGCCTGCGTCCATCACGACGATGTGGTCGGCGTCGATCACGGTGGCCAGCCGGTGCGCGATCACGATGACCGTGCATCCGAGGCCGGCGATGTTGGCGTGCACCTGGGCCTCGGTCACGGTGTCGAGACTGCTGGTGGCCTCGTCGAGTAGCAGGATCCGTGGCGACGGCGCGAGCGCACGGGCCAGCGCCAGCCTCTGGCGCTGACCACCCGACAATGACGCGCCCGCGTCGACGAGCGGCGTGTCCCACCCCATCGGCATCGCCCGGATGTCCTCGGCGATGCCGGCCAGTTCGGCGGCGGCCTCGAGCCGCTTCAGTGGCAGGTCGGGGTGGCCCAGCACGAGGTTGTCGCGCACCGACAGCCCGAAGATGTACGGGTTTTGGGTGACCACGCCGATCTGGGAGCGCACGCTACGCGGGTAGAGGGTGGCGAGGTCGATGTCGTCGAGCAGGACACGACCCTCCGACGGCGGGTAGAGCCCCAACAACAACCGACCCATGGTGGACTTACCCGAGCCCGAACGCCCGACGATGGCCACCAACTGTCCGGGGCGCACGTCGAGGTCTGCGCCGTCGACGGCAGGCGGACCATGCGGCTGGTAGCGGAAGGTGAGGCCTTCGGCGCGCACCGCCCCGGTGAGTTGGGGCGCGTGTTGCAGGTCGCGTCCGTCGGTCTCGGTCGGGGTGTTGATGACGTCTTCTATTCGGGCCAGATAGCTGCCGAGCAGCTGGACCTGCATTGCGGTGCCGACCAGGACCGAGAGCGGTTCGAGGAAGGCGCCGCCCAGTGCCGCCAGCGCCAGCATGGTGCCAAGGGAGAGCTGGCCGGACCCCACCAGATAGGCGCCGACGAGCAGCACCGCGATCGGTGACAGCAGGCCCAGCCCGTGGAGCGCGGTCTCCACGGCAGCCGAGAGCCGCCCACGGCGCAGCGAGACGTTCATCTCGGCGATGAACAGGTTGGTCCAGTGCGTCACGGCTCGACGCTCGGCGCCTGCGGTCTTCAATGTCTCCATCGCCGAGAACATCTCGTAGGCGTAGGACTGCGATTTGGCCTCCGTGGCCAGCGCCTCGCCCATCAGGTGCTGGTTTCGCCGCCGCGCCGACAGCAGGACCGCGACCTCAGCCACCCCCAGCACGGCGACCAGTGCCGCGAGCGTCGGCGACAGGACGATGATCACGATCAGGTAGAAGGTGGCCAGGGTGCCGTCGAGCAGTGCGGCGATGGTGCCAGTGGTGAGGATCTCGCGGACCGTCGCGTTGCTGCGCAGCCGCATCATCAGATCACCGGACGATCGCTTCAAGAAGTACCCGTACGGCAGATCAACCAGGTGCTCGAGGAAGTCCAGCGTCATGTCGACGTCCAGACGACTGCGCAGCCGGAGCAACAGATGTGACCGCAGGAAGGTCGCGATCACCGAATAGCCGATCAACGCCGCCATGACTGCGGCCATGACCTTCAACAGGTGCCCGTCCCCTGCGGGCGCAATCCTGTCGACGACGACACCCGTCAACACCGGAACGGCCAATGCCATCAACCGCACCACCACCGAGGTGGCCAACACCTTGCCGAGCCCACTCGAACGGGTCAACAACCGTCGGGCATGGTGCAACGCCCCCAGCGCGGCTCGTCCGCCCGGCTCGAACGCCTCGGCGGGCTCCAGCAGGATGGCGACGCCGCTGTACAGGTCATTGACGGACTCCCAGCTGAGCCGGTAGCGACCCGCGGCGGGATCGACGACGGTAACGCCACGCCGCGATGCCGACACCAAAACCACGAAATGCGCTTCGCCCCAATGCAATACGGTACCGCTCGGCAGAACGCGCAGATCATCGAGCTCGGTGGCCACGCCGCGGGCGCGCAACCCGTAGGTGGTGGCGGCCTCGGCAATGCGCAGCGCGTCGGTGCCGTCGCGCCCGGTCCCCGTGGCGGCATGCAACTCGGCCAGCGGTACATGCCTGCCGTGATAAGCCAGCGCCATCGCGAGCGCGGCGGCACCGCAGTCCGCCATCTCGGCCTGCGCGACATAGGGAATCGCGCGCCGACGCCACCTCACCAGAGTCTCGGCAACAACAGCGAGATCAGCCGTTGCCGCCCCGCCGGCACCAGCAGCTTGCCTGCCGATGCCGGACCGGACTGCGTCAATTCGGCCGTCACCTCGGCGGCGCTGGTGCCGACGACGACGGCGTCGAAGGTGGTGCCCGATTCGTCCCGGAACTGCACCGGTGTGCCCGGTGCGGGCGCAGCCGCGTCGGCGAGCACCGCGCTCACCGACGTGCCTTGCGCGACCGCGGGCAGGGCGACGGTGCGTGCGGTCGTCATGGTGCCGGCCGCCACCGCCCCCGCGGCCAACAGGATTCCCAGTGCGACGAGCCCGACATCGATCCAGCGCGGCTGCCTGATCAACTCACCAGGGCGCGCACCTTCCGACTTGCGGTCGCGCCAGCGCTCGCGAAAGACCGCCTCGTAACGAACCTCGTCGTCATCGGTCACACGACCCCTTTCGCCACAAACATTGTGGCCGCTGGCGTGCAGAGGCGTGCCGGATCAGCAATTGCGAGCGTCGGTCCAAGCGCAAACGCGGCCTAGCCTCCCGACGGGTTTTGACGGCCGCCCGACGGGTTGAGAATCCCGCCAGTCAGATGGACGACAGCGCTCGTCACCGCTCCCGTCAGTTTGATCACCGACGTACCGCCACCTCCGATCGTCTGCCTGTCCGTGCCGGGGGCGGGCGCCACGCTGGGCGCGCCGCCGTGGGCGAAGCGCAGCTCGCTGTCGGTCAGCGTCCGGATGCTCTGCCTGCGCAGAGCCAATTTGTTGCTGTTGGTGTTCATGATCTCTCCCCTTTGTGTGTGAGACCCGTCGGATCTCTCGGACCTGACGTTATGGATGCGCCGGCCGCACAGAATCAGGTGTTTCCCTACGCTTCGGCGCGGCAGCCCACGCAGCGATTCACGTTCTCAGACCGAGCAGACGCGGCTCACACATCCGCAGCAACGTCGCCGGGAAGCCCTTCCCCTTTCCAATCTGGACATCCCGCCGCTGGGTGTTGACGTTCGCGACTGTTCAACCTATGGTCTGAGTCACAATCCACATTATGGAGATGGAGTCCACATTATGGAGATCCCAGGAGCCCAGAGCGCCTACCGCGTGCTCGACATCCTCACCGAGGTGTCTTTGCATCCGCGTGGATCTTCTGCCGGCGAGATTGCAAGGGCGGTCGACGTGACCGCACCGACAGCTCACCGGCTGCTGAAGGTGTTGTGTGATCGCGGGTTCGCCGTACACAACGAGTCCGGCAAGTACCTGCCCGGCCCGCAGCTGCGGGTCCTTGCCGGCGACGGCGTCGACCGCACAACCCTGCACGACATTGCTCACCCCCTGCTGGCAGGCCTGCGTGACCAAGCCTTGGAGACTGTCTTTCTCTCGGTTCGAGAAGGTCTACAGCTGACCTATCTGGACGTGGTGGTGTCATCGCATTCGGTGCGCATGCACGGCGAACGGGGACAACAGGTTCCGTTGCACGCAACTAGCCAGGGAAAGGTCATCCTGGCGTTCCTGCCACCCGGCGTCGGGGAACGCATCATCGACCAGCTCGAATTTCCCCGCTACACGGAGTCCACCATCACCTCCTCGGTGGAACTGCACGAAGCGATGTACGAGATCCGCCGGGAAGGTTATGCGTTGAACCTTGAAGAGCGCGAACTCGGCGTCCGGTCGGTGGCGGCACCGGTTCTCGATCCCGCAGGCAATGTCGTCGCGTCGGTGTGTATCGGTGGCCCCAGTTTTCGGGTCAGCGAGGAGGACCTGCGAGGCCGTTTGGCTGACCTCGTGTCGACGACCGCCGAGCAGATCAGCGAAGAGCTGGCCCGCCGCAGCGATGCCGAGGGACGCAGCGACGACCGAGCAGCACAGTGACCGCCCAGACCGTGCGGACCATCGAGCAGATGACCCTCGGGGCCACGTCGTCGCACGGTGCCACGATAGACGCCGCAATGATCGCTGCTTACGCAGCGATGACCGGGGACCACAACCCCATTCACGAGGACGCCAAGTACGCGGAGCGGACTCGGTTCGGCCGACCCGTCGCCCACGGACTTCTCGTCGGCGGATTCATCCAAACCGCCCTGACGAAATTGGTTGCACCGGGCGGTGTTTCAACGAGATATCAGCTCGACCTGCTGGCTCCGGCGTTTGCCGGGGCCACCGTCACCGCCAGCGCCACCTGTACGGATTTGAACCTGGTGTCCCGTCGGGCCACCTTCACCACCACAGTCCTCGACGACGAGACAAGGACGAAGTTGATCAGCGGAACGGCCGTCGTCGCCTTCCCAAAGGAGAACACCGATGAGCACGATCCGTAGAGTCCTGCCGACCTTGGTCTGCGCCGCCACCGCCATCGCAATGTCGGCGTGCAGCAGCAGTGTCAACAACAACGCCGACACCTCAGCACCGTCGGCGACCAACGTCGCGGTCGACGACGGCGGCTGCGCCAAGAACCACGATGCAATCGCCAAGGCCCAAACTGCGCTGGCAAACAACCTCTATGGCATCGCCGCGGAGAACTCCGACAAGGGCACCAACACCAACCCGAACCCCAAGGGCGCCAACGATCCCCTCACTCTCACCTTCTCGATCGAAGGCCTGAGTCACCCGTTCCTGGTGAAGCAGAAGCAACTCGCCGAGGAAGCCGCCCAACGCAACGGAGTGAAGGTCAACGTCGTCAGCGCCAACGACGACGTCAACCAGCAGTTCAACGACATCCAGACCGCGATCGCCCAGGGCACCGACGCCATCATGATGATGCCGGCCAACACCGAGGGCCTCGGGGCGGTGCTGTCGCAGGCCGAGACCGCCAAGATCCCCTACTTCTTCACCCAGAAGGGCATGCTCGGCGTCCATCCCGCTTCCCAAGTCCTTGCGCCCTACGCCACCGAGGGCAAGATGCTCGGCGAATGGGTGGCTAACCACTACAAGGGACGCCCCGACGCGAACGTCGCCATCATCTCCGGCATCCCCGGCGACGCCTCCAGCGACGCCCGCATCAACGCCTTCTCGATACCGCTACTGCGGGCATGCACCTTCAACATCGTCGCCGAACAGCCCGGCAACTACCGTCGCGGCGATTCGGAGAAGGCCGCCCAGAACATGCTGGCCGCCAACCCCAACATCAACCTGGTGGTGGGCGCCAACGACGAGGCCGCACTCGGCGGCCTTTCTGCAATCCAGTCCGCCGGCCGCCAAGGCGTCGACGTCGTCGGAATGGATGGCGAGACAGACATGTTCACGGCCATCAAGAACGGGGAGGCGCTCGCGACGGTCATTCACAAGCCGACCGCCGGGATCGTCGTCGACGAAGCCGTCAAGTACCTACGGGGCGAGCCCGTGCCGCAGTACAAGGTCCTCCCGGAGGATCTCGTGACCAAGGAGACCATCGACGCCGGAAGCGCCACCCCGGCGTTCTGACCGAAGCCACCCATCCTCTGCGCCGTCACCCGCACGACGCAACGGTCTTAGGAGTATCCATGACCACCATCTCGGCCCGGCCGAAACCAACGGGACCCGCTCAGCCACCGCCCGCCAAGGGGCGCATCCTGGACAACCCGAACGTCAAGAGACTCGCGCAGTTGGGGCCGGTCGTCGCGCTGGTCCTGCTCGCCGGGTTCTTCGCGATCCAGGCACCCCAGTTCACCACCGCTGGCAACTTGACCAATGTTCTGCAACAGGTTTCGATCACCGCCGTCGCTGCCGTTGGTGCGACCGTCGTCATCCTGGTGGCTGGTATCGACCTCTCGGTCGGCTCGGTCGTCGCCCTTACTGGCAGCGTCGCGGCGCTCTACCTGCAGCACGCCACCCTCGGGGCCGGAATGTCCGCGGTCGTCGCGGTCATCGTCAGCCTGGTGGTGGGTACCGGATGCGGGCTGCTGAACGGCCTCCTGGTCACGATGGCCAAGGTGCCCGCATTCATCGCGACCTTGGCCACCTTGACGGCGCTGCGCGGCATCGCCCTGCTGATCACCAACAGCTACCCGATCTCGATCAAGAACACTTCGTTCACTCAGATCGGGCTTGGCAAGGTCGGACCCGTGCCGATCCCGGTCATCATCATGGGTGCCACCTTCGCCGTAGGTTACGTGATCCTGCACCGCCTGAAGATCGGGCGACGGATCTACGCCGTCGGCGGCAACCGCGACGCCGCACGGCTCTCCGGAATTCGGGTGTCTCGAGTCCTGTTGTTCGCCTTCGTCTTTGCCGGACTCTGTGCCGGTATCGCCTCGCTGATCCTGACGGCCAAGCTGTCCTCGGGACAGCCTGCCGGCAGCGTCGGCTTCGAGCTCGACGTCATCGCCGCCGTGGTGGTCGGTGGCACCAGCCTCTTCGGTGGACGCGGCCGATTGGCCGGTACCTTCCTGGGCGCCCTGGTGATCGCCGTTCTCGGCAACGGCCTGACGCTGATGAACGTACCGTTCTACTGGCAGCAGATGCGCCGCCCCCATCGCCCGCGAGGACATTCGTCACCGGCGCAGTGGTCGTCGCCGCGGTCGTGCTGGACCGGGTCACTCGAGGGGAGCCGGGCGAATGATCCTGGCCACGGCACCGCCCGGTACCGCCATGCTCGAGGCGCGCGGCATCTCCAAGCACTACGCCGGAGTCGCGGCCCTGCAGGATGTCTCACTTACCCTGGAGCCTGGCAAGATTCACGCCCTCGTCGGTGAGAACGGCGCCGGTAAGTCCACCCTGTCGAAGATCCTGGCGGGCTTCGAGTCCGCCGACACCGGCACCATCCTGCTCGACGGCGAACAGGTTCACCCCCGCAATCCCACGCAGGCGGCCGGTCTGGGCATTGCCATCGTGCACCAGGAGCTCTCGGTGATCGGGTCGGTGTCCGTCGCCGACAACGTCCTGGTCAATGCCGAACCCTCGCGGTGGGGATTCCTCGACCGACATGCACTCGTCGAGCAGGCCAGGGCCCACCTCGCCCGCGTCGGTCTCGACATCGACCCGCGCCGTCCGGCTAGCGATCTGTCCATCGCCGAACAGCAGCTCGTCGAGATCGCCCGAATCCTGTCCCTGAACGCCCGCGCGGTCTTCTTCGACGAGCCGACATCGTCACTGCCGCACGATGATTCACTCCGTCTGCTGGCGTTGCTGCGCGATCTGCGCGACCAGGGAACCGCGGTTGTGCTCATCAGCCATGACTTACCCGAAGTCCTCGAGTACGCCGACACCATCACCGTCCTTCGCGACGGTTGCCACATCATCACCGCGCCCGCCACCGACTTCACCGAAGAGTCCCTGATCAAGCAGATGATCGGCCGCGACATCGACGCCCTCTACCACGGTCACGAGACTGCGGCTACCGAGGCGCAGACGCCGATCCTGAGCGTCAACGACATCGCGGCGCCGGGCGTGCTGTCGGCGTCCTTACACGTCCGCCCCGGCGAGATCCTCGGCATCGGCGGCCTGGTCGGCAGCGGCCGCACCGAGCTACTGGCCGCAATCTTCGGGGCGAGCCGAACCACAACCGGCACCATGAGCTTCGATGGGAAGCCCCACAAGCCTGCCCACCCGCACGCGGCGCTCGCGTCTGGGATCGCCCTTGTGCCGGAGGACCGCAAGAACCAGGGATTGCACCTGGGGATGTCGATCAGCTCCAACATCGAACTGGCCAGCCTCAACGACATGAGTACGGGGCCGTGGCTGCGCCGTCGGCGCGGAACCCGCATCGTCGAACGGTTCTTCAAGGAGCTCCGCATCAAGGCGGCAAGTCCATCTCTGCCGGTCGGCGCGCTGTCGGGCGGCAACCAGCAGAAGGTCGCACTGGCCAAGGTACTGGCCACCAAACCCCGCGTCCTACTGCTCGACGAACCGACCCGCGGCATCGACGTCGGCGCCAAAGCCGAAGTGCACCGGCTGATTCGGGGTCTGGCCGACGAAGGCATCGCCATCGTCATGGTCTCTTCCGTTCTGGCCGAACTGCTGGGCGCCGCCGACCGGATCGTGGTCATGCGCGGTGGGCGCACCGTCGGCGAACTGAGCCGCGCCGAGGCCAATGAGGAATCGGTGATGAAGCTGGCGTTCCAGGGGGCGATCAACGATGACTGAACGCGTCGCAGTACTCACCGGCGCCGAAGGCGGACTCGGCCAGTCCGTCGCCCAACGCCTCGGAAAGGACGGCTTCACCCTGATCCTCGGTCACCGACCGGGCGCCGACACCGCAGGTATCGACGACACGGAGCGGGCGACGCTGGTGCCGGCGGACGTGACGTCCCAAGACGACATGCGCCACCTGATCGACACCGCGGTCAGCGATTTCGGCCGTATCGACGTCCTGGTCACCCTCGCCGGGGTGATGGAGCAGAAGCTCCTGCACGAACTGGACCTCGCCACCTGGAACCAGACCCTGGCGGTCAACCTCACCGGCACCTTCCTCGCCGCCTCCGCGGCAGCCGAGGAACTGCGCACATCGCACGGATCGATCGTCACGATCGGCAGCCAGCTTGGCTACACCGGCGGCCTGAATTGCGCGGCCTACAGCGCCTCGAAGGCAGGCATCGGCGGGCTCACCCGGGCACTGGCCCGCGAACTGGGCCCCGACGTCCGGGTGAACTGCGTGGCACCCGGACCGATCGAGACCCCAATGACCGCCGAGCACGCCACTCCCGAGTGGATCGAAACGAAGACCCGTCAGCTCGTCATGCACCGCTTCGGCACCGCTGAGGAAGTGGCGACCGCCGTCTCCTGGCTCGCCGGCCAGGAAGCGAGCTTCGTCACCGGGCAGACGATCAACGTCAATGGTGGAGGAGTGATGCCATGAGACTCAGCAAGCTCGTCAAACCCGAGTTCCTTTCGGCCCGTGAGGCCGTGGACCGCATTCCCGACCGCGCCCGTCTGCTGGTGGAAGCCTCCGGCGGCGGCGTCATCGAACCGTCGGCTCTGCTCGACGCACTGGCCGAGCGGTACCGCCACACCGCTTCACCTTCCGCGCTGTCGGCGTACTTCTGCAGCGGCATCGGCGACCGTAACGGCTCGGGCATGGACGTCCTTGCCATCCCCGGACTGATCCGCAGCGCCGTCGCTGGGCACTGGGCGATGACACCCACCCTCTCGAAGATGGCTCACGACGGGGACATAGAGGCCTATAACCTTCCTCAAGGAGTGCTGGCCCAGTTGCTGCGGGAATCGGCCGCCAAGCGCCCCGGATTGGTCACCAAGGTGGGCCTAGGCACCTTCTGCGACCCCCGCCAAGGCGGCGGCAAGCTCAATACCGCCACCACCACCGATCTTGTCGAAGTGCTGTCGCTGCACGAGGAGGAGTACCTCTTCTACCCCAGCCCGTCCTTCGATGTGGCGTTCATCCGGGGGACCACCGCCGATGAGAACGGCAACCTCACCCTCGAACACGAGACCGCCAAGCTCGGCGTGCTGGCGGCGGCCACCGCGGCCCGCAACAGCGGCGGGCTCGTCATCGCTCAGGTCAAGCGGATCGCCGGAGCGCACACCCTCAATGCGAAAAGCGTTGTAGTACCTGGCCACCTGATTGACATCGTTGTCCTCGACGAGAATCAGCGGCAGACCGCCATCAACGACTACAACCCCGCGTTCTCCGGCGAGGTGTACGTGCCGTTCGGTCGGTCGCCGGCCATGGCGCTAAGCGAGCGCAAGGTCGTCGCCCGGCGCGCGCTGGACGAGATCGAGCTCGGTTCAGTGGTCAACCTGGGTGTCGGCATGGCAGACGGGGTGGCCACTGCCGCACTGGAGGAGGGCCGCCTCGAGGACATGACCCTCACCGTCGAGCAGGGCATGATCGGCGGCGTTCCCGAACGGGGGGTCATCTTCGGGGTGTCGTGGAACCCCGAAGCGGTGATCGATCATTCGTCACAGTTCGACTTCTACGACGGCGGCGGTCTGGACGTCACCTGTCTAGGCTTCGCCGAAGTCGACCGCGACGGCAACGTCAACTCCTCGCTGGTCGACGGCCGCATCTTCGGTGCCGGCGGATTCATCAACATCTCCCAAGCCGCGAAGAAGGTTGTGTTCTGCGGCTCGTTGACCGCCGGCGGCCTGCGCACCGACATGTCCGAGGGCCATCTGCGGGTGACCACCGAAGGCAAACACCACAAGTTCATCGAGAAGGTCCGACAGATCACCTTCAACGCGCAACTGGCCCGCGAACGTGGACAGGACGTCATCTACGTCACCGAGCGCGCGGTGTTCGTCCTCGGTGACGAAGGGCCGGTCCTCATCGAGGTCGCCCCCGGCTGGACCGCCGAACAAATCGTTGCGTTGATGGACTTCGAACCCAAGCGCGCCGACCAAATCCGTGTGATGTCGGCGTCGCTGTTCGCCGAACACCGCACACCGCACACACACAAACCCACGCCGCCGCCTGGCAACGCCGACGGTGCAGAAGAGAAGGAGCACTGACATGCGTACACAGGCAGCCGTGATCTACGGTCTCAACACCAAGTTCGAGGTCAAGGAAGTCGAGCTTGACGAACCCGGTCCCAACGAGGTGCTGGTGCACCTAGCCGCGTCGGGCGTCTGCCACTCCGACATGCACAACGTCACCGGCGACCAAATTGCCGCTCTACCAATGATCTTCGGGCACGAAGGAGCCGGGGTCGTGGAGACCGTCGGCGCCAACGTCACCCACGTGCAGCCGGGCGATCACGTCGTGATGTCCTACCTGCCGTCGTGCGGCACGTGCCGGTGGTGCACCAACGGGCAGACCAATCTGTGCGACCTGGGCGCCTACACCGTGCTCGGGCCCCAGATCGACGGCACGTACCGCTTCCGCGACGACGACGGTACCGAACTCGGACAGTTCTGCCTGGTCTCGACGTTCAGCGAATGGACCGTGGTGCCAGGACAATCAGTCGTCAAGGTCGAGCCACACTACCGCCTCGAACGCGCCTGCCTGGTGGCCTGCGGCGTCACCACCGGTGTCGGAACCGCGATCTACCGAGGTGGGGTAAAGCCCGGTGACGACGTCATGGTCTTCGGTTGCGGCGGCATCGGCATGAACATCGTGCAGGGTGCCAAGCTTGCCGGCGCCAAGCGCATCATCGCCTGCGACATCAACGACTGGAAGCTGGAGCAGGCCAAGATCTTCGGCGCCACCCACACCGTCAACCCCAGTACGACCGATCCCGTCGAGTTCGCGAATGAACTCACGTGGGGTGTGGGTGTGGACCGGTCCTTCGAGGCTGTCGCAACGCCGGAAACCATCGGGCAAGCCGTCAAGGTGGTCCGCAAGGGCGGCCAGGCCACCGTGGTGGGTCTCACCCGCCACGATCAGCCCGACATTCCGATCAATCCCTCGGAGTTCGTGCTGTGGCAGAAGACGCTGACGGGTTCGCTCAATGGTGGTTGCAACCCGCGCAATGACATCCCGGCGATGCTGCGGCTCTGGGACACCGGCCAGCTCAACCTCGACGATCTCGTCACCAATGAATACCGGCTCGAGCAGATCAACGAGGCATACGACGATCTGCTGTCGGGCAAGAACCTTCGCGGAGTCATCCGCTACGAGTGGGCAGACAACGGAGTGGACACCCCGTGAGCATTCAGCACCTCGACAGGGACGCCCAGGACTTCCTGGGCGTGGTCAACGACTTCTGTCAGACCCGGGTCGCGCCGCGCGCACAGGACATCGACTTGTCCGGCGAGTTCTTTCCCGACCTGCTCGCCGAAGCTGCTGCCCTCGGACTGCAGGGATTGATCTTCTCCGAGGACGGCAAGATCGATCCGGCGATGTTCGCCCTGGCCCACGAGACCACCGAGCTCATCGCCTCCTACTCGGGGTCGGTGGCACTGGGGATCTCCATCGCCAGGCTGCACGGCTATCTGTTGGCGGCGTATGGCCCCAGCGAGATTCGCGAGCGGTGGCTGCCGGGTCTCATGGACGGCTCCATTCGGGGTGCCTTCGCGCTCAGTGAACCGCACTCCGGCACCGACATTCGCGCGGGCCGAACGGTAGCCACCACCGTCGACGGTGACACCGTCAGCATCACCGGGGAGAAGGCCTGGATCACCCAGTCCCCCGAGGCGCACTTCGTCATCGTGCTGGCCAAGCTGGAGTCGGCCGACCGCGACGCGCCAACCGCGGCCTTCGTCGTGCCCCTAGACACCGAAGGCCTCACGGTGGGCAAGGACGAACCGATGTCCGGATTCCGCGGCATGCCGATGGCCAACCTGCACTTCGACGGCGCCCGGGTGCCCTCGTCGTGGCGTCTGGACGTCGACGGTTTCCGCGGGATGCTCGAAGGCCTCAACCTGGCCCGCCTCGACGCCGGCTGCTACGGCGTTGGGTTCATGCGCGCCGCGTTGCGGGAGACCAGTGCCTACGTCCGCGACCGGGAGGCCTTCGGCCGCACGCTGGCCGATCTGCAGATCGTCCAGGAAAAGCTCGGGCACATGCACGCCGACTACCTCGCGGCCCGCGGTCTGCTGCGCGAAGGCGTGGACAGCTTCGCCGCCGGCGGCGGCGGGGACGCGCACCTGATCTCGGCAGCCAAGATGTTCGCCTCCGACGCCGCGATGCGCCACACCACGGAGGCCGTGCAGCTTCACGGTGGCTACGGGGTGCATCTGCACTACCCGGTGCAGCGACTGATGCGCGATTCGAAGGTCATTCAGATCATCGACGGCACCAGCGAGATTCATGCCCTGATGCTGGGCCGGGCGGCAGCACGCGCCGACTGGTCCCTCATCGACGTCCACGCCTGAACAACAACCCCTCCCAAGGAGGCCACGTGACCACCATCTCCGCATCAACAGGCAGACTGACCGACTCATTCGAACCGGGCACCATCTTCCTCAACGGGGAGTTCATCACCTCCGACGGCGCACCGCTGCCGGTGACCGACAAGGCCAGCGGGCAGGTCATCGGTACCACCGCATCGGCCACCACCGCCGAGGTGGGCCGTGCCGTTGCCGGAGCCGTTGCCGCTCAACGTGACTGGTATGCCACCCCAGCCACCGAACGCGCCGCCATCCTGCGCCGCGCCGGTGCCCTGCTGGACGCCGCGACGGACCGATTCCGCGACGTCCTCGTCCGCGAAGGCGGCGCCACCGGACCTAAGGCACTCGGCGAGATCGGCGCCAGTGTCATCGAGTTCTATCAAGCCGCCGAACTGGCCACCACCCCGCTGGGCGAAGTCATCCCGTCCGGACAACGCGGCCGGGTGAACCTCGTCGAACGCCGACCCGTCGGCGTCGTCGGCCTCATCACCGCATGGAACGCACCGCTGCACATCGCCCTCCGCGTGCTCGCACCGGCGATCGCGCTGGGCAACGCGGTGGTGCTCAAACCCGCACCGGAGACACCGTTCGTCGGCGGGCTCATGATCGCCGAAGTCCTCGCCGAGGCCGGACTGCCCGCCGGTGTCGTGCAGGTGCTGCCGGGCAGCGAGGCCGGACCCGCGCTGGTCAACCACCCGGGAGTCGACATGATTCACTTCACCGGATCCGAGCCGACCGGCATCCGCATCAACGTCGCTGCCGCTCCTCTGCTCAAACGCGTCGCCTTGGAGTTGGGCGGCAACAACGCGAGCATCGTGCTGTCGGATGCCGACCTGGACCTCGCCGCAGAGTGCGGCGCCACGTCCTCGTTCGGGCATCAGGGTCAGGTCTGCATCGCCACCGGCCGGCACATCGTGCTGGCCGACGTCGCCGAGGCCTACGTGGCCAAGCTCGTCGAACGCGCCCACGCGCTCACCGTCGGGGACCCCTTCCTCGACGACGTGGATCTCGGGCCGATGCTGTCGGAGCGTCAGGCCGATCGCGCCCTCGAAATGGTCTCGCGCAGTGTCGAACTGGGCGCCCGCGTCGTCGAGGGCGGCACCGCCGAGGGCGTCTTCCTGCGCCCCACCGTGGTGACCGACGTCTCGCCGGGCATGCCGTTGCACGACGAGGAGGTGTTCGCCCCAATTGCGCCGATCACCGTGGTCGACACCGTCGAGGAGGCGATCGAGATCGTCAACGACACCCGGTTCGGACTGTCGACCGCAGTGTTCGGCCGCGACCTCGACAACGCGTGGGCCGTAGCCGACCGGATCCGCTCCGGCATGGTTCACGTCAACGACGGCTCGGCCATGCACGAGTCGCAGGTCCCGTTCGGCGGCACCGCTGCCTCCGGGCTGGGCGATGACCTGGGCGGTCGCGCCAACATCGATCTGCTCACCGAGCGCCGCTGGACCAGCCTGCAGCGCAACACCTCTCCGCCGCGATGAACGACGACGCCTGCGGGCAGGTGCGACTCGAGCTTGAGGGCCCGCTGGCGCGCATCGTGTTGGATCGACCACGCAAACGCAACGCGTTGAGTACCCACATGCTCACCGAGCTCGACGAGCGGCTGACGGCCGTCGCCGACCGCTCCGGAGTTCGGGTGGTCGTCGTCGAGGGCGCCGGCACCGTCTTCTGCGCGGGCGCGGACACCGGCGAGTTCGGCGGCCTGTCCAGCGAAGCCATCCGTGGGCGCTGGATTCGGCTGGGACAGCGGGTGTTCGGGACATTGGCCGCACTGCCGCAGACAACCATCGCCGCATTGACCGGGAGCGCCTTCGGCGGGGGCCTGGAGTTGGCGTTGCACTGCGACTTCCGCGTCGCGGCGGATGGCATTGGCGTCGGGC
Source organism: Mycobacterium sp. AZCC_0083 (assembly GCF_014202335.1). Taxonomy (GTDB): domain Bacteria; phylum Actinomycetota; class Actinomycetes; order Mycobacteriales; family Mycobacteriaceae; genus Mycobacterium. The sequence continues at coordinate 212,601 of NZ_JACHGP010000015.1, forward strand.
TGCCCGAGGCAACGCTAGGCACCACCCCCGGGTGGTCGGGGCTCAGCCGTGTCCTTGGCATTGCCGGCCCCGCCGCCGCGCGGATCCTCTCGATGACCGGTCGCACGATGTCCGCCGAGGATGCACTGCGCCTCGGAATCGTCGACTTCATCGCCCCGGACGACGGCATCGAAGTCTGCGTTCGACGACTAATCGAGGACGTGTTGCGGACGACGCCGATCGCCCAATCCATCCTCAAACAAGCACTGGCACAACCTACTTCGGGTGGACTCTCGTCGCTCGTCGACTCGTTGTCCGGTGCCTATCTCGCCGCATCCGGCGAAACCATCTCCACCACCATCAGAAGGAGTCAGTAGATGCCCAGGACCGTAATGATCGCCGGATCGTCCCGCGGAATCGGTGCCGCCGCCGCACGACTCGAAGCAGCAGCCGGGTCACAGGTCGTTCTGCACGGCCGCACCGAATCCGATGGCCTGAAGAAGCTCGCCGCTGACCTCGGTGCACCCGCCTTCAGCTGCGACGGTCAGGATGCCGCCGCAGTCCAAGCGATGATCGACGAGGTCAAGGGCCAGGGGTACATCCCCGACGCCTTGATCTGCACACTGGGCGCCGTGCAGGCCACCGATGCCATGACCGGCGACACCGACGTCTGGATCGATGAATACCGCGCCAACGTCCTGGCGCCGGTCAACTTCATCCGTGCCGTGGCACCTCTGATGCTGGCCAAGGGCGGTGGCCGCATCGTCACCGTGTCTTCCATCCGCGGACGCGACAACCTGGCCAGCCCCGAGGTGACCGGCTACTCCGCGGCGAAGGCCGCCCTAGAGAATGTGACCGTGTCATTCGCGAAGGCGCTGGCACCGACGATCACCGTGAACTCCGTCGCCCCCGGTTTCGTCATGACCGACATGGCCGAAACCTGGTCGGACGAGGTCCGCAAAGAGGTCCGCGCCAACCTGTTGGGCCGCGCCGGCGAACCCGAAGAGATCGCCGCCCTGCTGTCCTTCCTGGTCAGTGACTCCGCCAGCTTCATCACCGGCCAGACGATCCTGGCCGACGGTGGACTCGACGCCCGCTGAAAGACGACAGTCATGGTTTCCCTGCTTCTCCCTGCAGCCGATCACGCCATGAATCGGTTGCTGCTCAACGAACCCGCCCGCCTCGACGTGCGCTCCACGCCGCCCGTCAGCCGGGCGGTCTACGCCGCAGCGCACGTCGTCGCCGACCCCCTGCGTGCGTCAACGGCTGATCGCGGTGACTCCGTCGACTGGGACGGCACCATGCGGCTGCGCCACGACCTCTGGTCGCTGGGACTGGGCGTGGCTGAGTCGATGGACACCGCCCAACGCGGCATGGGCTTGGACTGGCCGGCAGCCAAGGAACTTGCGCTGCGTACGCTCGCCGAAGCCCGGTCGGTCGGAGGCCGGGTCGTCGTCGGGGTCGGCACCGACCAACTCACCACTGGGTCGCCGTCGCTGCACGAGATCTGCGACGCCTACATTGAACAGATCGAGGCCGTCGAATCCGCCGGCGGCGAGGTCGTTCTGATGGCCAGCCGTGACCTCGCTCGCGCCGCAACCGGAGCCGATGACTACCTCACGGTCTACGACGCGGTGCTGGCATCAGCGACCCGACCGGTCGTATTGCATTGGCTCGGTGCGATGTTCGACCCAGCGCTGACTGGCTACTGGGGCTTCACCGAACCCCGCGCCGCAATGGACACCGTCGTTCGGATCATCAACAACCACGTACGTGCCGTCCGCGGCATCAAGGTGTCACTGCTTGATCCCGCCCTCGAGATCGAACTTCGCGAGCGGATACTGGAACCGGCACGCGTCTTCACCGGCGACGACTTCAACTACGTCGACCTGATCGCCGGCGACGGAAACCGTTCCAGCGACGCCCTGCTCGGTGCCTTCGCCGTCATCGCGCCGTTCGCCTCGGCCGCCTTCGCGCGACTCGACGTCGGTGACGAAAAGGGGTTCCGGGACATTCTCGGTCCCACCGAGGCGCTGAGCCGCCTGGTGTTCGCTGCGCCGACGCAGTACTACAAGGTCGGCGTCGCGTGGCTGGCGTACCTCAATGGCCGCCAAGACCACTTCCGCATGATCGGCGGCTTCGAAACCGGCCGCAGTTTGCAGCATCTGGCAGAACTGATCCGCGCCGGCGACGCCATCGGCCTGTTCGCCGACCCTGCACTGACCGCCGCCCGCGCATCGGCGTACTTCGCCGTGCACGGCCTGACCTGATACGCGACCTGCGCAAGACCACCACGAAGGAACGGCGCCTGTCGAGGAATGCGTGGTTCGAGACCGGCGCCGAGGCACACCGCCGGGCGCGCAACCAATCCGGAGGGAATTGATGATGTCTCCGATAGCGGATCCAGCCCATTGGCGTCAGCTGCACGCGGCGGTGATCGCAGAAGAAGACAGCCTCACCTTTGCCCAGTTCACGCATGCTCACGCGTGGATGCTGGGCAGCGCGATGGCGTCAATGGCGTCGGCGAAAGGCCTTCCAGTGGCGATCGCGATCAACTTCGGCGAGCAACGGGTCTTCCATGCGGCGCTAGCCGGTACGTCGGCGGCGAACGATGACTGGCTTGCGCGAAAGATCCGCGCGGTGGCCAAACACAACTGCTCGTCCTGGGCACTTGCGTGCCTCTATCGAGCCAAGCAAGTGGACTACTTTGGCGAAGGCGGATACAGCCGTTCCGACATTGCACTTGCCGGCGGGGCAGTCCCGCTGCGGATAGCTGGTTCCCTGATGGGTGCGGTGGGGGTATCAGGCTTGGCCGAGGAAGACGATCATCGGTTCGCCATCGACGCCCTGCAAGCATTTCTCGCCTGAGCACTGGTAGTTCCGGGTCGAGGATCGCGAGGTCACCGCGAGAGGCGACGGCAGTTCGGCGGTCAATGCGATGTGCGATGGCCAGATCGAGCAGCGAAACTTGCATATCGCCAATTCAAACGAGTGGAGCTGAGAGGAGAACTGTCGAACCCGGACATCGCTGACCGGATACGCCGTCTGGTCAGGCCTGGACACTGAATCGCCCGGGGCCGCCGGGGGCGCCCTTGGGCACACCCGCCGATAGCGTCAGTGTGCCGTTCCGACAGTCACCGACATCGGTGATGAAAGCCGACACTCTCCCACATCTTGTGGCTCTACCGGCCAGGACCACCCCGTCGGCAACCCACGTTCACGTGTGAGCGAGGGCCCCAGCCCCATACCGTCCAAGTTGCGCGCTAACCGGTCCCGCTCTCACGTGGTCTCGCGATTCTCATACACCGCGGGTTAGGACTGTTGGCGCAGGAATCGAACAGCGGCATGCCCTTCCCAGGAGTGACAGGTGCGCGCACGATAGGAGACGGAAGGGAAGGGAAGGAATGGGCGATGAAGGCCAAGGTAGGCGACTGGTTGGTGATTAAGGGCACGACAGTGGAGCGACCGGATCAGCGCGGGGTGATCACCGAGGTGCGTTCGGCGGACGGTTCGCCGCCATACATGGTGCGATGGCTCACCACCGGCCATGTGGCAACTGTGTTTCCCGGCGCGGACGCGGTCGTCGTCACGTCCGCGGCACAGAAAGCGGCGGACGAGAGGGCGCGGTCCCGGTCTGCGTCGGTGGAGACCGCAATCGCGCACCACATCAAGAGCGAGTAAGTGTTCACGGCCTAGCGCAAGGCCGCGGGCCTCAGGCAATCACGGCTCCGCGCGGAACAGCGACGAGATACGAAGCCGCTTCTCGCTGGGCACGGCCGCTGTGGGCTTTCATCGTCTCCTCGGAGGAATCCCGATGGTTCGACTCAGCCGATCCGGCGTTTGGATTTCAATACTGATTGGTTTCCTGCTGGTAGCGGTTGCTGCTACGGCCGCCACGCTCGTCGCGTCAAAACACAGAGGTTCAGACGGATGGCGAGCCGGCTTCCTGGCTTACGGCCAGGTCTCGGTGGCAATCTCCGGCGACGATGTGAATAGCCCCCGTACCAAGCGCTGCATTGCCAACTCGGTTCAGGCAGGCATCGATGTCAGGCAAGGAGTTCCGGTAGTCATCAGCCTCGACGGACGCGCCGTCGGAGGCGGCGACTTGTCCACCGGTGAGCTCATACAGGGAACCACACACGGTAGACCTTCCGAATCATGGCGGGCCTCTTGCCATTACAAGTTTTCGGCACCGGTGACAGAGCCCGGCGAAGGCCAATACACCGTGGATATCGGCGACGCCAAAGTGGCCTTTTCGATGGATGATCTGCGGAATGGCATCGATCTGGGTTTGTCGTAACGTCATTTCGTAGGCGTGTCAGAGTCCACCCGCCTTCGACGTCGTTGGCCAAGGGTCGGTCGGAGCCATCGAGAGGAGGGCGATTTCGGCTGCGCTTTACCCGCCGCCCCTCGACGCACAAGGACCTGACATCACGACTAAATGGCGCGAGGATCGCCAGCGATAGGACACAGGATGCTCAATGTGACCGGGCCTACTAAGCCTCGCTCTGCTGACGACGACGCGCGAAAGGGCCCTCAACGCGCGGTCCTGTCCCTAGTGATTCGGGATGGCCTCAGCGCTACATCTCTCAAGACGCGGACGCCGGGATAGGCGGGCGCGCCGAGGCGGACCCGGGATCGGATCACATATACGTACTCGACTTTCAGGGACCGGGGCGATGGCAGTACACAATGTTCGGTCACTCTCTCGATCCGCTCTTCCGAATCACGGAACATATCCGCGCCGCCGAGGGCCATGGATGGGTATTAGTAGATGGCTGGATTTCGCCGGGCGTGAACAATGCGCAACCGTTAGAGGCCGCCACGCTGAACGTCGCGGGCATTTTCCACCAAGGTCTTCGTTATCGAGAACGCTTCTACACCATGCGTTTTAAGGACCGATTAAAGATCGCGCGTATGATGTTCGAGATCCACGTCAACGACGCGGGCGATTGACCCTTGTGGGGCGGGCGGGGCCCGAACCCGCGACCAACGGATTGCCGATCGGCGGTTCTTGAACATTCCGGCAAATACGCGTTAAATGCTGCGGCGCAACGATTTTAGCTGGAGTGCGATGCCAGCTGTTCCGGATAATTCCTGCCGCTTCTTGGACATATCCGCCGAATAGTCGTCGAGTCACGTTCTGGCGCACCTGATCGCGCTCGCTGAACGCAAAGGTGCCTCGAATTCGTTGAAGATAAGCACTATCTCGTCCTACTCCCGACCCTCGAGGTAGAGCTAGCGACGCTGCCTGAGGCCGAGAGACATCCGAGTCGGCGCTCCTGCGCTACAACCCGCCAAGGATGACCGCGTTGCACCGATCGAGAGGCCACAGGCAAGACCAGGATCAATGCCTGGCCAGGCCTGTGGCCGCAACGACCTGCCTCTTGATATCGCGGCGTGCGCTCAGTTTGCGCAGTGGATGTGGAACTTCTCCCAGCCGTTGGCCACCGTCGCATCGGAATGGATGGTGTCAGTGGTCCGTCCGCCACCGCCGACGGCGGTGAGGAAGTGCCCGTCGATGGTGCCGATCGAATACACGTCCTGGCCGCCCGGAGCCGATGGAACCTTCGTGACGGTGAACTTCTCCCAACCCTGCAACTGCGTGGCGTCGGAGTGGATGACGTCGGTGATCCGTCCGCCGCCGCCGACGGCAGTGAGGTAATGCCCATCAAAGGCTTGGATACCGTAATGGGTTCCGTCACCGGAGTCTACGAGCGTAAAGGTCTCCCATGACCCGACCCGCACTGCATCCGTGTGGATTACGTCGAACGGCGGTTGGCCGAGTCCCGTCAGCCCGCCGCTATTGACTGCCGTCACATAGTGCCCATCGGCGGTCTTGAAAGTGCAGTTGGTCTTCGTTGGTGTGGACGCCCAGGCCACACCGGACAGGCTCACGGCCATGGCGGCCATGGCGGCCATGACGGCCATCGCTGAAACGCCGACGACGGCGAGTCGTCGCCTGTGCTTACGCGCAGACGTCGGTTCCGCCGCGGACGCCGACGGGATTCTGTCAGTCGGCGGCCGGGGGTTGATATTGGTGATCATGATGTGCTCCTTCGATGTGATCGGGGTCCTGGTTGGGCCCCTGACACACGTAGGAGCGCCGAGCCCCGTAAAAGGCGACACATTTTCACGAATTGATCTTTGAGGGCCTGCAGCCCACCAAGTTCGGCGACAAGCTGCACGATCGCGGTCACCGAGACCAGCCGGAGTCCAGCGGTCTCAGGGACTTGAGGCCCGGTTCAATCGATGCGAAGCCCCCCGGCGATGGCCGAGGACTTTGTGCCCTGCCGACGATGAATCGCGGTGTGGCGGACGAGGACGACAAGAACCTCTGTCGTGCCAATCACTGCCGCGAGCCGGTCTGGCAGCTAAGCGCCAGGCGACAAATCGTCGTGATCTGAGGAGCGAGTCCGAACAACACCTAATGTCGTCGATCTCCGCGTGTTCGAGTGTGGAGCCCGTGTTCGAACGACAACTGTCGTCAAACCGGATTCCGACGAGCCAGCAAGACCGAAAAAACCTGCAAACTGCCTGTTCAAAAGTGGAGCTAAGGGGACAACTCTCGAACCCGGACACCGTCGATCGGATACAGCGTCTGACCGGGTCGAGACAGTGAATCGACTCGGCGACCGAAGGCAATACCGGTAACCCTCCGTATTCGATCTCGCCGTATTCGCTCGTTCCCATTGAACCTTCCGCGGACCCTGTAGGGGAAGGACGGGACGCGCCAAGATAGGGCAAGCTCTGGCGGTTCCCGTTGTCGATCGGTAGCACTACGCAAGTTTGCTGGCGGGTGTCGTCACGGGCTTAGCACGAGTAAGAGACGGACGAGCTCGGCTTGGCGGTGGGTGTCGGTCTTGTCGAAGACGTGTTGCAGATGGGTGCGAACCGTTGTGTACGAGATCGACAATTCCTCCGAGATTTGTTTCAGATCCGCGCCATGCATCACGTGCAGCGCAACCTCGGCTTCGGCTTGAGTGAGGCGGTAGAGCCGCCGCAACAGAGCTACGGTGGGTTCGGGTTCGTCGTCTGGATCAATGATCAGCACCAATGCCATTGGCTGCCTGAGTGGCTCATCGGCGTTACGGTGGTGGGAGGGCAGCACGTGAATCACGAAGGGGCGCTTACCCGAGGGCCGAGAGCAGGTGAGCGACCGGCCCGTGCGAACGGTGGACGGTTCGCCGGTGAGGGCTTTCTGTATTGCGTAATGGAGCTCTTGTTCGGCGCGCGTGCTTGTTGTGGCGATCCGTCCTGACCGCATGCAAAGGCCGTCTTCGGCACGAACGATCCGTTCGGCGGCTGAATTCAGGTTTATCACCAGGTGTTCGCCTGCGACGATGATTACTCCGTGCCGGACGACCTCTAGCGCCCCGGCCAGCTCAACGGCGCTGTCGGCCAGCGCCGCTAGTTTGTCCTGCGTGCGCAGCGCCTGCTGCAAGTGTGGGACCAAGCCGCTCACCAGCTTCACACGTTCCAGCGTGTCGAACGACTCCGTCCGTCCCGGCGCCGCAACGATGAGGCAGGTAGATCTCGACTCGTCGGTAAGCCGGATGAATAACCCGTCGTCGATGTCGAGGGGCCGCAGCCAGTCTTGATAGAACTCTGACTTCCGCACGAGGGGCATCAACTCCGACCCGGTCCGCACTGCACCTACCGGACTGCGCTCAACGGCCGCGAGCACGCGATCCAAGCGGTGGTAGTGCTCGGCGTAGCTTTGGGCGGCTTCCACCGGAACGGCGTTCTGAACGGACGATGTTCCATGGTCCGAAAAAAGCCCGCCGTGTGTGCCACCGAGCGTGCGGTGAATGTCGCCGACGGCCATTCGCCAGTGCTGGGGAGTGACCGCGGCAGCGTAGATGCCAGATACTAGGCGCGAGAAATCCTCGACCGTGACCATCGTCCGGTCCCCGATACCCCCACTGACACTGCCACCGTCGTCAGCCCCATCCTGGCTATGGATCTCTTATGAAGAGTAGCTGGATCTCATGCATTTGGATGAGGGATTGGGCGTCTCCTGGTGCTTCTCTTGCTGTACATAGCGAAGCTGTGACTCCGGTAGGAGCCACCAATCATCGGGAGGAGGCATCCGCACATGTCGCAGTTACTACCGGCATCTACCGCGACACCGGACGTCCGGTCAGCTCCGTCGGCGGTCGACTCCACGCAATACGGCCCGACACGGGTTCTCGTCACAGAACAGGAAGTTGCATTCGCAACGGCCGCGGCGATATCGGTGCCGCCCGCAACGACCCGCCATCGCCGGCTGGGCACAACGTTGATCGCCGCAATCGGCCGCATCCACATCGCGCTGCCTGAGCCACGACCGCACTATCCGCGGCGTGATCCCAACTATTTCGAGGCGGCGCGAATGGCCCGCGAGATGGACCACCTATGACGGCACACGCCACACGCGTGCAAGAAACCCGCAAACGACAAACGCCACGCTGTCGCCTTGAGCAACGTCGTCCCGGTCGATTGTTTTCGATGTGAACAAGAACCGCACACACCGCACACCGCGGTCAGACGCGCGGCTCAAATCCTAGGAGGAAAGACATGAAGTACGTCATGACCTGGACGCCTCGGCTCAGCGGCTCCGCAGAGGAGAATGAAGCGGCCACCCGGCGCGGTTTGGAACTGTTTTCAAAGTGGCAGCAACCGGCCGGCACGACGTTTCACCAATTCGTCGCCCGAGTTGATGGGACTGGAGGGTTCGCCGTCGTGGAGACCGACAGTCCCGCGGACCTGCTCGACGGCACCGGCAAGTTCGGTCCCCTCAACGAATTCCAGCTTTACCCGGTCGTGGACATCGCCGACTGGGTGCAGGCGGCGCAGGACGGTGTGGAGTTCAGGGAGTCAATCAGCTGAGCGTCTGGTCAACGATCTCGCTCCTGGTGTACAGAGGCAGCAAGCACTTGCGGCGGCCGCCTCGACGTGACGCAGCTTGCCCACGGTTGTGCTGCGATCTCGGCGTGCCGTTGGACGACGTTGTCGCTATAGCCGAGAAGCTCTGCGACGTCGCGCCACATTCGACGCGACTTGCCCCGGCGTGTCGGCACCAGGCGATGAGGAACGCCCTGACACCTACTGCGCGTGGGCCCAAATCTGTCAACGACGGCCGAATTTTGACCCCTTTTCGACCGTCGACACGGGGTCATCTTTCAGGCGTCGCCGACAAAATCCCCAAATCAACAAAAAGTTTTCATCACCAAAGCAGGGCGCCTAGCAACGGCCTGCGACGCCGTACCCGTGGTTCATCAGATGAAAACGGCGGACTTTCATGGATAACCGCCGTTATCCATGACGCTGAGGCGACATCCTGGCCGCGCGCCTGCACTCACTCAGTTCGCTTTGAGCAAGCGCGATCCCTGCGCAGACCACCACGCCGTGATTTCGACACGGCAGTAGCCGATGTGTCCACGCCGTGCCACGGCTCAAGGAGAAACACCATGCTCAAAGCCAAGCGCCGGTTCCTTACGGTTACTGCCAGCCTCACCAGGCCGACGAACCAGACGCAGACCCACCGATAAACGCCGCGAGCCCATTCGAGCGGGTTCGATCACGACATATTAGGTATCCAAAAAAGTGGAGGCAATAGGAAGAAACTCGAACCTTGCGCACATGTCCAGAAAGTGGTCTGACCTGCGGGAACGGTGACGGCGCTCATCGAAGATCCCCAGGTGTGCTTATCGGAATTCCCCACCTGTGAGCAGCGGTCAGTGTATCGGTTGGCGGGTGCCGGTGGTGGC
>NZ_JACHGP010000016.1 GCF_014202335.1 Mycobacterium sp. AZCC_0083
TCTACAACACCGGGCGTCCGCACCAAGGGCTGCCCGGGCGTGTCACGCCACTGGTCGCGTGGGAAGCGACCCCCAAGGCTGATCCACCCCGACCCCGACTTGACCGGCCGGTCTACGAGGTGCCCGTCCCGAGCCGATCCCAGTTCCCCCGCGCGCAGCCGCCCACTGATCTGCCCGCCGGCACACGGGTCAGAACGATGACTACAGCCGGGACCATCACGCTGGACTCAGTCACCTACAAACTCGATGCGCAACGCGCCTTTCACCAGGTCCTCGTCGTCAGCGAAGGCGACACGATCATCATCACCGACCTACAGGGCGAGGTCCTCGCCGAGCACACCCGACCCGCACCCGGCACCAGCTACGTCGGCAACGGCCAGCCCCGCGGCCCACGCCCCAAAACCGAGGAAACCGTCACCGAAGTCCTGACACACCCACCGTCACCGATCTCCTGATGCAGAACTGTCACCGATGTCCCGAGACATCACACAGTCGATCGGCTACCACGGTCAGCCCGTCCAAAAGGCGTTCCGCCGGGTCGATCCGCCGATCGCCGTGTTCGTCGACCTGACGGTGGTGTTCCCGCGCGAACCGCACCGCGCGGGTGGGTACAACCCGGCGGGCCTGCAGATGCACACGATCGTCGACGGCCGGCTGAGCTGCTGGGGTCTGTGCGAACAGGGCTATTGGTGGGGATGGGTGACCTATGAGGTGGCCTACGGCACGCAACGCCGGTCCGTCACGCACTGGATCCCTGCGTGGACGCTCAAGCGCGCCGCCCGCTGATCCGTCACTAGGTTGGAGACATGGCTCGCACGTACGCCACCGCGAATGCGGTTGGCCTTCCCGAACTGATCGACTTCGTCCGGCCGCGGCACCACATGGTCCTGACCACCCATCGCGCCGACGGCTCGTTGCAGAGTTCGCCGGTGACCGGGGGCGTGGACGACGCGGGCCGAATCGTGATCGCCAGCTATCCGCAGCGGGCGAAGTCGGCCAACCTGCGCCGCGATGCCCGCGCCAGCGTGACGGTGTTGTCCGACGAGTTCAACGGCCCCTACGTCCAGGTCGACGGCGACGCCGAAGTGGTGCTGCTGCCGGACGCCGTCGAGCCACTGGTCGACTACTTCCGCGCCATCGCAGGGGAGCACTCCGACTGGGACGAGTACAGGCAGGCGATGGTCGATCAGGGGAAGCGCCTGATCAGAGTTACCCCCACCCGATGGGGACCGGTCGCAACGGGAGGGTTCCCGCCGGCCTAGCCGTCAGGCCGGCTCCAGCTCGAGCGTCACCGACCCGGCAGGGTCGGCGCGGAACGTGCCCTTGCCGGTCACTCCCTTGAGTTCGTCGGTGCCCGACACGATGCGCAGGGTCGCGGTCGCGGCGCCGTCCTTGAAGTCGCCGTCGTGCAGCAGCACCAGGCTGCCGTGCTTGCCGTGGACGGTGCCCTTGATCCGCTCGATGCCCACGAACGTCGCGGTCTTGTCAGGCGCGTAGGTCATCAACCACTTGGTGGTCGAGGTGGCATCGATGCCACCGGAGTACTTCTTCGCGACCAGGGCCTCGGTCAGTTTCGCGACGCCGACGCCCTCGTCAAACGGTGTCTCGTCCCAGCTCGCGATCTCGAACTCAGCCTTGACTCGTGTCGTCATGATTCCTCGATTCGTCTCCCTGACGGCTGGGGTACCCGCAGGGCACGGTCCGGAATCCACGGGCCGTGCAGCGCGACTACGACGGCGTCGGGGTACCCAGGTGGAGCGCCCCGCGTTGCGGTGGCTAGACCGTCAAACTATAGTCTGGACACATGTCCAGAGCCCTGTCGTCGACTCTGGCCGCGGTGAACTGACCATGCGGATCGCCCTCTTGTCGTACCGGAGCAAGACCCATTGCGGGGGGCAGGGCGTCTACGTCCGCCATCTCAGCCGTGGTCTCGTCGAGCTCGGTCACGACGTCGAGGTGTTCTCCGGTCAGCCCTACCCTGGCGGTCTCGACCCCAGGGTGCGGCTCACCAAGGTGCCCAGCCTCGACCTCTACCGTGAGCCCGATCCGTTTCGCGTTCCACGGCCAAGTGAGATCCGCGATCGCACCGATCTGCTCGAGCTGCTGACCATGTGGACGGCGGGCTTCCCCGAGCCGCGGACCTTCTCCACGAGGGTGGCCAGGATTCTCGCCGAACGTCGCGACGAGTTCGACGTCGTGCACGACAACCAGAGTCTCGGCACCGCACTGCTCTCCGTGGCGGGCCTGGGGCTGCCCCTGGTCGCCACCGTGCATCACCCCATCACGAGGGACCGCGTGCTCGACGTCGCCGCGGCCAAGTGGTGGCGAAAGCCGTTGGTGCGCAGGTGGTATGGCTTCGCCGAGATGCAGAAGAGAGTGGCGCGTCAGATCCCCGAGTTGCTGACCGTGTCCACGACGTCGGGGGCCGACATCGCCGAGGACTTCGGGGTGTCGCCCAGCCAGTTGCACGTGGTTCCGCTTGGCGTCGACACCGAGCTGTTCCAACCGTCCGAGAACCGGGTGCGCAACCGGATCATCGCGATCGCCAGCGCGGACGTGCCGTTGAAGGGTGTCAGTCATTTGCTGCACGCCGTCGCCCGGCTGCGCGTGGAGCGCGACCTCGACGTCCAGCTGGTGTCGAAGCTCGAGCCCAACGGACCGACCGAGAAGCTGATCGCCGAACTCGGGATCTCCGACATCGTGCACAGCTGCAGCGGCATCAGCGACGAGGAGCTCGCCGGGCTGCTGGCGTCGGCCGAAGTGGCGTGCATCCCCTCGCTGTACGAGGGGTTCTCGCTGCCCGCCGTCGAGGCGATGGCCAGCGGGACGCCGATCGTGGCCAGCCGCGCAGGCGCGCTGCCCGAAGTGGTTGGCACCGACGGCGAATGCGCCCGACTGGTTCGCCCAGGGGACGTCGACCACCTGACCGCCGTGCTGGGCGAACTGCTCGACTCGCCGATGGAGTTGCGCCGCCTCGGCGCTGCCGGCCGCCGCCGCGCGGTCGAAGTATTCAGTTGGGAATCCGTTGCCGCGCAGACGGTTTCGGTGTACGAGCGCGCAATGGAGCGGACCAAGACATGTTGACCGTCGACTTCGACCGGCTGGGCGTCGGCCCTGGCACCTCAGTGATCGACGTGGGCTGTGGCGCGGGCAGGCACTCGTTCGAGGCGTTCCGTCGCGGTGCCGACGTGGTGGCCTTCGATCAGGACGGCGAGGGGCTCAACGACGTCGACGCGATCCTGCAGGCAATGCAGGAGCAGGGGGAGGCGCCCGCGTCGGCCAAGGCCGAGGCGGTCAAGGGCGACGCACTCGACCTGCCGTGGGTCGACGGCGCCTTCGATTGCGTGATCGCCTCGGAGATCCTCGAACACGTTCCCGAGGACGAGCGCGCGATCGACGAACTGGTGAGGGTGCTCAAGCCCGGTGGATGGCTTGCCGTCACCGTGCCGCGCTGGCTGCCCGAGAAGATCTGCTGGCTGCTGTCCGATGAGTACCACGCCAACGAGGGCGGCCACATCCGGATCTACAAGGCCAACGAGCTGCACGACAAGATCGCGCGGTGCGGGATGAGCTTCGACCACAGCCACCACGCGCATGCGCTGCACTCGCCGTTCTGGTGGCTGAAATGCGCAGTGGGCGTTGACAAGCCGGACCATCCGGTGGTCAGCGCCTACCACAAGTTGCTGGTGTGGGACATGATGGCGCGGCCGTGGCTGACCCGCAACGCCGAAGCTGCGCTCAACCCGCTGATCGGCAAGAGTGTCGCGCTGTATTTCCAGAAGCCGGCGGCCGGCATTTGAGGGCTCACGAGATCCCCGGTGTCCCAGGTGTTCTGACACCTGCGCAGTGCCTGCAGACCGCGGAGTCCATCGCCGCGACCCAGGAGTCCACCGGTGCGCTGCCCTGGTTCGACGGTGGCCACACCGATCCGTGGGACCACGTCGAGAACGCGATGGCGCTCACTGTCGCCGGGCTGTGGGAGCCCGCACGAGCGGCGTACCACTGGTGCCGCAACGTCCAGCGCGCAGACGGGTCGTTTCCGATCCAACTGCGCAACGGCGTCATCGAGGACGCCAACAGCGACAGCAACTTCTGCGCCTACGTCGCCACCGGCGTCTGGCACCACGTGCTGATCACCAGGGACCGCGCATTCGCCGAGGCGATGTGGCCGGTGGTGAGCCAAGCCATCGACTTCGTGCTTACCATGCAACTCGACGGTGGTGAGATCGCCTGGGCCAGAAGTGATTCGGGAATTCTGCCCGAAGCGCTACTGACCGGTTGCGCCAGCATCTACCACAGCATCCGGTGTGCACTGGCGCTGGCGACCTACCTCGGGGAGTCGCAACCGGAGTGGGAGGTCGCAGTCGGCAGCCTTGGCCACGCGATCGCCGAGCATCCGGAGTCGTTCCTGCTCAAGGACACTCACTCGATGGAGTGGTACTACCCGGTGCTCGGTGGCGCAGTGCGCGGTGCCGCGGCCAGGGCGCGCATCGACGCCCGCTGGGACGAGTTCGTGGTGCCGGGTCTTGGCATCCGGTGCATCGACCACCGGCCATGGGTCACCGGCGCGGAGACCTGCGAGCTGGTGATGGCGCTCGACGCCATGGGCGACTCGGTCCGCGCACACGAACAGTTCGCGAACATGCACCACCTGCGCGAGACCGACGGCTCCTACTGGACCGGCCTGGTGTTCGCGGACGGCAAGCGCTGGCCCGTCGAGCGCACCACCTGGACCGGTGCGGCCATGATCCTCGCGGCCGACGCGCTGTCGTCCACGACGCGGGCCAGCGGCATCTTCCGCGGTCGCGATCTACCCCGCGGTTTGGAAGGCGAGTTCGACTGCGCCTGCGCGGCCAGCGAACGGTAGCTCAACCGCCGACTGTGCGGGTTGTCGTCGAGAATTCGCCGGCTTTCGCGCCAAACCCACACACTCGGCAAGCCACGCGGGTGGGTACTTTTTGCGTCCAGTCAGGTCGGATCGCTCGGTAGGGGCGCCGACGGCTCGAGGGGCGGCACCGGGTCGCAGGGTGAGACGGGCAGCTCCGGCGACCGTTAACCGTCCGGCGCGAACTCGTCAGCGGATTCGACCGGGCCCGGCTCCTCAACCGGCGCTTCGGGTTCGGGCTCGTCCGCGGCGTCCGCGGGTTCCTGCTCCTGCGGCGTCTCCACAGATGACGCGGCGGGCGCGGTGGCGACGTCCGCGGTCGGTGGAGCCGGTGCCGGTGCGGCGGGTTGACCGTCGATCAGTAGCCCGGTTCTCGCGCTGCCCACCAGGATTGCCCATCGGCCTCCCGGTTCAGCCGAACCCAACCGGCACGCGACCTGACGGCTTCCCGCCGCCCAGCTGGCCGCGCTGATCGGTGTGTAGCGCACGGTCAACGACGTCGCAGCCGCGGAGTCGGGAGGCAGATAGGCCGCCGTCGTGGCCGCACAGCCGTCGCGAACCACGTCGTCCTGAGCGGCGATCGCGGGCGGCGGTCCGGTGAAGACGTCGGCCAGGCTGACCGCCCCGGTGATCTCCATCGAGTGTGGCGCGGCGCAATCCACCGGCACGTCGGTCGCCTTGCCGTCCAGAATTCCGAGGCACGTCCCGGCGGGCCAGATCGCGGATTGGTCGAGGTCCCGCACCCTGCCCTGAAACGTGCTCGATGCTCCGGGATGGCTCAGCTGCAGGCCACACAGCAACAGTCCACCCGATTGGGGTTGGGGTCCGGCCGGCGACCAGACCATGCCGACGCCGAACTTGCCCTCGGGGTCGAAACGGCTTCCCAGATAACGGTTTACCGCAGCAGGGCAGACGTCCCGGAAGACCCGATCGAGGTGGGCGGCGGGGTCGGCGCCGGATGCGTCGGTCAACGTGTCGATCTCGACGGCATCGGCCACCTCGAACAGATGGTCACCGCGGCAGTCGACGGCAGCAGGTCGGTCGGGTTCTCCCGACGGCCAGGTCAGGCAGTCACCGCTTGTCGCGTGCGTGGCGAGCGCGCGGGCAGTTGCGGAGTCGTGATCGTCCAACTGCAGGGCGATGGCGATCGAGCCGGCAACGGTGATGGCCGCGACGACGATCAGCAGCATCAGCATGCGGAATCGCGGTGATCCGACGAACCGGGGCGGCGGCGAATCGGCCTGCGCCTGGGCCATCGCGGTCACGACTGCCTCGGCGACGGACCGGACCTCGTGCGTAGCGAATCCACCGGGCAGTACCAGGGGCTGGGTCGGGGCGTCCACTACGTCCCGCCTGCGCGACGTCACCGCGTCATTGTGCGCTGAACTTCGTCGCTTTACCACTGGAGCAAAGATTGTTCATCTCGCTGACCCGGTGAGACACGGTCCTAGCAATGATTCATCCGCGAATACGTTCGTAGCTAGGTGCCCAACGCCTCGCCCGGCGTGCCCGACGTCCGCTCCAGCAGGCGCATCGAACCGGTGGCGGCGACCTCTCGGAACGCACCGGTGTCCAGTGCGCGACGGTAGATGCGGTACGGCGCCTGCCCGCCGTCGTTGGGGTCGGGGAATACGTCGTGGATGACGAGCGCACCACCGACGGCCACCCACTTGGCCCAGCCGTCGAAGTCCTTCTGCGCCGCCTCGTCGGTGTGGCCTCCGTCGATGAACACGAACTGCAACGGGGTTCGCCACGACCGCGCGACGAGAGCGGACTTGCCGACGACGGCGATCACGTTGTCGTCCAGTCCCGCTGCGTCGAGGGTGTGACGCAGGGTTGGCAGCGTGTCGAACAGTCCGGTCACCGGGTCGACCATCGAGGTGTCGTGATACTCCCAGCCGGGCTGGTGTTCCTCGGAGCCGTGGTGGTGGTCGATGGTGTAGACGAGGCCACCCGTCTGCTGCGCGGCGGCGCCGAGCAACACCGTCGACTTGCCGCAGTAGGTACCGATTTCGACGCCGACGCCGTCACCCAGGTAGCGCAGCGCCGCGTCGTACAGTGCGCGACCCTCGTCGGCGGGCATGAATCCGATGACGTCCTCGGCGAGCGTGAACAGGCGCGCTGCAGCGCTCGGCAGGTCGGTGTCGGTGGGGCTCATGCGGGCCAACTTACCGTTGCCGGTATGCCCGGGTTGTAGTAGCGTCCGGACACGTGTCCGATCCGGCCTTGGAGTCGACTCGGCGCCGTCTGACCGCCAAGCAGGCCGACACCGTCGAGCGGCTGGGCAAGGCCGCGGTCGAGCTGCTGAACAGCGAGGGCTTCGCGGGTCTCACGGTGCGTCGGGTGGCCACGGAGGCGGGTGTCGGCGCAGCCACGGCCTACACGTACTTTTCCTCCAAGGAACACCTCGTCGCCGAGGTGTTCTGGCGCAGGCTTGTGGCTTCACCGCCCGCCGCGCACGACTCCGGCGATCCCGCCACGCGCGTCACCGACGTTCTACGCCACATCTCACTGTTGGTCGTCGACGAACCGGAGTTCGCCGGTGCGGTCACCACCGCCCTGCTCGGCCGCGATCCCGACGTCGAGGTGTTGCGCCAGCGGATCGGCCGCGACATCCGTGATCGGCTGAGTTCCGCGCTCGGACCCGACGTGGATCCGGACGTCATCGACTCGCTGGAGATGCTGTACTCGGGCGCCCTGGTCCGCGCCGGGATGGGGTACGCGTCCTATCAGGACATCGCCCGCCGACTGGAGAAGTCGGCGCGACTCATGCTGGGCTGACGCCGGCTCCGACGATGGCGATCCCCGCGATGTAGGCGGGCTCGCTGATCTCGTGAAGGTCGCTGCCGCGTTCGACCACCTGCGCGGTCAGTTCCCGCAACCCACCCAACAGGATCAGCGCGAGGGGGCGAGATATGGGTGACAGCCCCGCACGCCGGAATCCTGGGCTGTCGGTGAGTACCACCAACATGTCGGTGAGCTGTTCCATGGCGATGCGGTGCAGCGGCTGAGCGACCGCCTCGAGTGCGGGCGCCTCGCGGATCCAGCTCAGCGTGATGGCAGGCCGCTGCGAGATGTGATCGACGTAGGCGCGGACGGCGCTGCGGATCTGCTTGTCCCACTGGGCATCTGGATCGACGGAAGCCTGGATTGCGGTGATCAGCGCGTCGTTGTTGGTTCGCAGGAGCTCGACGAAGCACTCCTCCTTGCTGGCGAACTCGCCATAGAAGGTGCGCTTGGAGGTCTTGGCATTGCGGACGACGTCGGCGACGGTGGTGTCCCGGTAGCCGCGCTCGACGATCGATTCGGCGAGGCCGTCGAGCAGCCGCTGGCGGAAGGCGTGCGCACCGGAATCCGCCTTGGCGGCTTCGATCACAACGGACGACATGCCGTCACCTCCAAACCCTTGCGCGTGTGCGGTACCAAGCGGTACCGTACAATACGAGCCGATGGTACACCGTAGTACCACCAAGTGGGTTGGAGAGTCCTGTGAGCCAAACGACCATCGATGAAGCTTCCACGGCAGCCTTGACCCGCGCCGTGAATCTTCCGCCCCGGCCGCGTCTTCCCAAGCTCGTGCAGGCCGTCGGGTTCTCGGTGTCGCGGCGACGGACCGTGGACTACATCGCCCGCAAGCATGGTGACGTGTTCACGCTCGACCTTCCGGTATTCGGCAAGACCGTGATCGTCGCCGAACCGCTGCTCGCCAAGCAGCTGTTCACCGCCAACATCGACGACGTCGGCAACATCCAGCCCAATCTGAGCCGGATCCTCGGGTCCGGCTCGGTGTTCGCGCTCGACGGCGCGGACCATCGTCGGCGCCGCAAGCTGCTGACCCCGCCGTTCCACGGCAAGAGCGTCAAGAACTACGAGAAGATCTTCGAAGAGGAGACGCTGCGCGAGTCCGCGACCTGGCCAGAGGGGCAGGAGTTCGAGACCACCGAACCGATGATGCGGATCACGCTCAACGCCATCCTGCGCGCGGTGTTCGGCGCCGACGGCGAGCAGCTCGACGAACTGCGCCGGATCATCCCGCCGTGGGTCACGCTGGGCTCGCGCCTGGCGGTGCTGCCCGTGCCGTCGCGGACGTACGGCCGGTACAGCCCATGGGGCAGGCTCGCCGCGTATCGGCGCAAGTACGACGCCGTCATCGACCGACTGATCGACACGGTGAAGGCCGACCCCGACTTCGAGGCTCGCGACGACGTCCTCACGCTGCTGCTGCGAAGCACCTACGAGGACGGCTCGGCGATGTCCCGCCGCGACATCGCCGACGAGTTGCTTACGCTGCTGGCTGCCGGCCACGAAACCACGGCGTCCACGTTGGCCTGGGTGTTCGAGCGCATCATCAGGCATCCCGACGTGCTGGCCAAGCTCGAGGCCGAGGCAGCGACCGAGGAAAACGAGTACCGCCAGGCCGTCATCCTCGAGGTGCAGCGGGTCCGCACCGTCATCGACTTCGCAGGCCGACACGTGTACGCACCGACATTTCAGTTGGGCGACTGGGTGATCCCCCGCGGCTACTCGATCGTGGTCCCCATCGCGCACATTCACGAACGCGAGAACGACTACGCCGATCCGGACCGCTTCGACCCGCAGCGCTTCGTCGGGAGCCGGCCGTCGTCGTCGTTCATCCCGTACGGCGGGGGTACCCGGCGCTGCGTCGGTGCGGTGTTCGCCAACGTCGAGATGGACGTGGTGCTGCGAACGGCATTGCGGCACTTCGCAATCGACACCACCACCGCACCCGACGAGAAGGTGCACTCCCGTGGCGTTGCCTACACGCCCGCCGCAGGCGGCCGCATGATGATGCGCCGCCGCGTCACCCCGCTGGCCTGACGGCGCGAACAGACGCAAAAGGCCCTGAATCGGCCCGAATGAGGGCGTTTTCTGTCTGCTCGCGAAGGAGGTGACTAGTTGGCCGCCGTCTCGCGCTTGGGCAGCTTCCAGCCCGCCCGCGGGAAGTGGCAGGTGTACCCGTTCGGGTACTTCTCCAGGTAGTCCTGATGCTCGGGCTCGGCCTCCCAGAAGTCCACTGCAGGAGTCACTTCGGTGACCACCTTGCCCGGCCACAGGCCGGATGCCTCGACGTCGGCGATGGTGTCCAGCGCGACGCGCTTCTGCTCGTCGTCGGTGTAGAAGATCGCCGATCGGTAGCTGGTCCCGACGTCATTGCCCTGGCGGTCCTTGGTCGTCGGATCGTGGATCTGGAAGAAGAACTCGAGAATCGCGCGGTAGTCGGTCACCGCGGGGTCGTACTCGATCTCGATGGCCTCGGCGTGCCCGGGATGGTTGCGGTAGTTGGGGTGGTCGTTCTTGCCGCCGGTGTAGCCGACGCGCGTCGCCACCACACCGGGCTGCTTGCGGATCAGGTCCTGCATGCCCCAGAAGCAGCCGCCGGCCAGGATCGCGGTCTCGGTGTTCGTCATGCCTGTGCCTCCTGGTTTGAAGTGTTGAATTCCCCGGTCGCTTCGCTCTGCCCACCGAAGAGCGTCTTGTACTCGCCGTAGCCCTCGGTCTCGAGGTCGTCGAGGTGGATGAATCTCAGCGAAGCGGAGTTGATGCAGTAGCGCAACCCACCCGCCTCACGCGGCCCGTCGTTGAACAGGTGGCCGAGATGGCTGTCGCCGTTCGTCGACCGCACCTCGGTGCGCACCATGAACAGCGAGCGGTCGCGCTTCTCTGTGACGTTGGTTGCCCCGTCGTTGCCTCTGATCGGTTTCGTGAAGCTCGGCCAGCCGGAGCCGCTCTCGAACTTGTCCGTCGAGGCGAACAACGGCTCGCCGGAGACCACGTCGACGTAGATGCCCGGTTCGTGGTTGTCCCAGTACTCACCGGTGAACGGACGCTCCGTGCCGTTCTCCTGGGTGACCTGGTACTGCTCGGGTGACAGGGCCTGCACGGCCGCGGGGTTCTTGTTGTATTCCTTCGCCACTCGTCCTCCTAGTGTTGGCACTTCTATAACCGCGGGTGCCGTTTAGAAGTTCCTCCGTCACGGGCGTCCGCGCACCTCGTCGACAACCGTCACGATTTGGTCAGCAATGGCCTGCGGTTGGTAGAGCATCTGATTGTGCCCCGTGCCCGGCACGATGACGTTCGTGGTGCCGAGCGCGGCGGCCAGCAGGTCGTTCGCCTGGTGGACCTGGGCCTGGGTGTAGTTGTCCGGCTTCAGTGCGGCCGGCGCCGGGAACTTGTCTGCACTCAGCACGATGGCGGGCACCCGCGGCAGCGGCGGTGCGGCGGCGATCCTGTCGAATGCGTCGTCGGCAAGGATGGTCTCGTCCCCCGGATCGGCGACCTGGGCGTCGGCGTTGAAGGTGCTGTTCTGATCGGGCCTGCCGACGGTTCGCAGGAACTCCGACGTGGGTTCGGTGAAGACCATCCCGCTGACCAGTTCCGGCTGGGTGCGCGCGAGCAGGTCGAGGACCAGCCCGCCGTACGAGTGCGCGACGAACACCATCGGCGTCGGAAGATGTGCCGCCGCAATCAGATTCACCACGTCGTCGACGTCGGACTGCACGGTGTGGGGCTGGGGGATGGGCGTCGAGCGGTCGCTGCCGTCCGGCCTGGTGTTGGGCCTGTCGTAGGTGCAGATCCGCGTCGTCTCGGCCACCAGCGGCTGTGCCGAGATCGGACTGGGGCCCAGCTTCGCTTCCTCGATCACGTCATACGGCGACGAGCGGATCGGGTCGCCGGGCGGGACGGCGGCGTTCCAGGCGTCGGCGTAGCTCCCCTTCCCCGGGATGACGAACACCGTCGGCGCCCCTTCGCCCTGGCAGTTCAGGAACAGGCTGCGGCCATCGCCGAGGTCCACCAGACCCGCGGTGTCGTCGGCGTGTGCGAGGGGCGGGCCGAGGGCCATGGCCGCGACGGCGAGCAGGACCGCGAGGGGAATCCTCATGCGGGTCGACGTTACGGTGGCCGCTCGACAAAGGACGGTAGAACGTGTTCTAGTTCTGAATGTGACGGGTAGCACTTTCAGCCGCGACGAACTGGCAGACGCATTCGCTCGATTCGAGGCAACGGTCGCACGGGCCGCCGAGACGCGCGACTGGGATCCCTGGGTCGACCAGTACACCGACGACGTCGTCTACGTCGAGCACGCCGCGGGAACCATGCGCGGCCGCGAACAGGTGCGGCCCTGGATCTGGCAGACCATGGAGAGCTTCCCCGGCAACTACATGACGTCGTTCCCGTCGCTGTGGAAGGTGATGGATGAAGCGCGAGGCCGCATCATCTGCGAACTGGACAACCCCATGCGCGACCCCGGTGACGGCACGATCATCACCGCAACCAACATCTCGATCGTGACGTACGCGGGCGACGGGCTGTGGAGCCGCCAGGAGGACGTCTACAACCCGTTGAGGTTCGTCTCCGCGGCGATGAAGTGGTGCAAGAAGGCCAAGGCGCTCGGCACGCTGCCCGATGAGGCGGAGGCGTGGATGCGGCAGGTCGCGCCATGACCGCACTCGTCATCGGCGCGAACGGATACCTCGGCTCGCACGTCACCCGCCAGCTCGTCGCCGACGGGCAGGACGTCCGGGTGATGGTGCGGCCGAACGCCACCACGATCGGCATCGACGATCTGAAGGTGACGCGGTTCCTCGGCGACATCTGGGACGACGACGTGCTGCGCGAGGCGATGGCCGGTTGCGACGTCGTCTACTACTGCGTCGTCGACACCCGTGGCTGGCTGCGCGATCCGTCGCCGCTGTTCCACACCAATGTGGACGGCACCCGAAACGTGCTTGAGGTCGCCAAGGGTGCTGGACTCAAGCGCTTCGTCTTCACCAGCAGCTACGTCACCGTCGGGCGCAAGCGGGGCCGGGTGGCCACCGAGGACGACCCGATCGTCGACCGGGGTCTCACGCCGTACGTGCGGTCGCGGGTGCAGGCCGAGAACCTCGTCATGCAGTACGCACGTGACCACGGGGTGCCCGCCGTCGCGGTGGGCATCTCCACGACGTACGGCAGCGGCGACTGGGGCCGCACCCCGCACGGTGCGATCATCGCGGGCGCGGCGTTCGGCAAGCTGCCGTTCGTGATGAAGGGGATCCAGCTGGAGGCAGTCGGAATCGACGACGCCGCACGGGCGATGATTCTGGCGGCCGACAAGGGCCGCGTCGGCGAGCGCTACCTGATCTCGGAGAAGATGATCACCAACGCCGAGGTCGCCCGCATCGCCGCGGAGGCGGCAGGCGTACCGCCGCCTGCGAAGACCATCTCGATGCCGGTGGCGTATGCGATGGCGGCGCTCGGCAGTGCCAAGGCCCGGCTGAAGCGCACCGACGAACAACTCTCGCTCGACTCGCTGCGGCTGATGCGCGCCGAGGCCCCTGTCGACTGTAGCAAGGCCAGACGCGAACTCGGTTGGCAGCCAAGGCCCGTCGAGGAGTCGATCCGCGAGGCGGCCACGTTCTGGGTCGGCCTGCGCGAGGCCAAGCG
This sequence comes from Mycobacterium sp. AZCC_0083, assembly GCF_014202335.1. GTDB lineage: Bacteria > Actinomycetota > Actinomycetes > Mycobacteriales > Mycobacteriaceae > Mycobacterium. The sequence continues at coordinate 13,331 of NZ_JACHGP010000016.1, forward strand.
CAAGAGCAAGCAGGCCGGTTAGCCGAGTCCGAGCGGCGTTGGCCTCCAACGCCATTCGGTTGAACGCCACGCCGGGTAGTGTTCAGTGAATAGACCCCGCGATCAGCATCGGACTAGCGTCGGATGACATGACCGACAAACTGCACGTCGACCTCAGCGGAGCACCGCAGACGATGCTGGCGACGTTCTATGCCAAGGCGCTCGACGCCGGCCTCCCCGACCCGATCCTCGGCGACCGGTTCGCGAAGGAGATCGTCGACCGCATCGACTACGACTGGAAGAGAACCTCGATCACGGCGGCCAACTCGCCGTCGGTGACGACGAGGTCCGCGCACTTCGACGACTGGGCCCGCCAGTTCCTGGCCGTGCACCCGAAAGCTGTTGTGCTGCACCTGGGGTGCGGTCTGGACAGCCGGGTGTTTCGGGTCGACCCAGGGCCCGACGTGGAGTGGTACGACGTGGACTACCCCGAGGTCGCCGACCTGCGCAGGCAGCTCTACCCGGCCCGCGATCACTACCACGTGATCTCGGCCTCGGTCACGGACCCGGCCTGGTTCGCCGACATTCCCAGAGACCGCCCGATCCTGATGGTCGGCGAGGGCCTCACCATGTACCTGACCGAGGCGGACGGCGTGGCGCTGCTGCGCCGAGTGGTCGACCACGCACCATCCGGCGAGTTGCAGTTCGACGCGTTCAACACCTTCGGCATCAAGTCGCAGTGGATGAACCCCGTGGTGCGCCGTTCTGGGGCGACGCTGCACTGGGGCATCGACGGGCCCGCTGACGTCCTCGACAAGGTGCCAGGTACGCGGCTGCTCACTTGGGTGTCGGCCATCGAGCAGGACACCTTCAAACAGTTACCCGGGTATTACCGGTTGATGGTCAACGTCATGTCCAGGGTCAAGGTGCTGCGCTACATGGCGCAGTACCACCGCTATGCGTTCGGCCCCGTCAACGCCTCGATGACCTCGCCGTAGAGCCGCGCCTTGATGGCGCCCATCGTCGGTCCCGCCTTCGCGGCCCGCTCCTGCGCCCGCGCGACGGCGATGTCGAGGATCTCGTCCTCGGTGCCGACACCCGCGACGATGCCGGCGGCGTGGGCCTCCTCGCCGCCGTAGCGGCGCCCCGTCGTCATGGACTCGTGGGCGGTCTCGATCGGCAGCCTGGCGCGGATCAACGCGTTCATGCCAGGTGTGAAGGGAATGCCGAGATCGACCTCCGGCAGACAGAAGTAGCCACGGTCGGACCGCATCACGGCGAGGTCGTGCGCCAGCGCCAGCATCGCGCCCGCCGCGAACGTGTGCCCCTGCAGCGACGCCACGATCGGCGCAGGGAACGCCAGCACCCGCGCGAACAAGGCGTGCACGCCGCGCAGGTTGGCTTCTGCGGCATCGGGATTGGCGCCCATGAAGTCGAGGTCGAGGCCGTTGGAGTAGAACTTCCCGACCCCGGTGGTGACCACGGCCTTCGGTCCTGGCGCAGCGTCGACCTCGTCGAGAGCGGCGTTGATGGCCGCCAGGCGGTCGGGATGGAATCGGTTCTCGTCGTCGCCGAGGGTCAACACGAACACATCGCCGCGACGGTGCAGGCCGGTCATGGGCTGATTACACCACGCGCGAATTGACCGTTGACCGGTGCTGCAGAATCGTTCGGTGCCCACCCCGTTCGCGCCGACCCCGCTCAACGGTCACGTCTCGCATTGGCACGACGAAGTGTCGCGCAGCAGGCCACCACTTCCCGGCGACCGCGACGCCGACGTCTGCATCGTGGGTGCCGGATACACCGGACTGTGGACGGCGTACTACCTCAAGCGCGCCGACCCGCATCTGCGCATCGTGGTGCTCGAGGCGGAGTTCGCAGGCTTCGGCGCCTCTGGCCGCAACGGTGGCTGGTTGTCGGCGCTGGTGCCCGGCGACCGCAACGCGATGGCCCGCCAGCATGGCCGCGAGGGCGTGGTGGCGTGGCAGCGGGCACTGATCGAGTCCATCGACGAGGTCATCGACGTCGCCGCGCGGGAGGGCATCGACGCGGGCATCGTGAAGGGCGGCACGCTCGACATCGCGCGCAACCGGGCGCAGGCCAGCCGTCTCGCCGCCTCGTTCGAGGAGGAGCGCAGTTGGCAGGTCGACGGTATCGAGCCGTTGACGGCCGACGAATCGGCGAGGCGCATCGGGTTCTCCGGTGTGGTGTCGGCGTACTTCAATCCGCACTGCGCGCGGATCCAGCCTGCGCGGTTGGCCCGCGGACTCGCCGACGCCGTCGAGCGGCTCGGCGTCCCGATCTACGAAGAGTCACCGGTCACCGAGATCAGTCAGGGCCGCGCGGTCACGAGGTCCGGCACGGTCAGCGCGCCCATCGTGCTTCGCGCCACCGAGGCATTCACCGCCGCACTGCCGGGCCTGCGCCGGCGCTGGCTGCCGATGAACAGCTCGATGATCGCGACCGACCCGATCAGCCCCGAACTGTGGGCGAGCATCGGCTGGAATGGCCGCGAGACCGTCGGCGACGCCGCGCACGGATTCTTCTACGGCCAACGCACCGTCGACGACCGCATCGCCATCGGTGGCCGCAGCGTGCCGTACCGCTATGCGTCGCGCACCGACGTCCGCGGCCGCGTTCCCGAGCGCGCCATCGGGCAGCTGAGCCGGGTGCTGCACGACGTGCTGCCCCAGGTGCGCGACGTGCCGATCGCCCACGGCTGGTGCGGCGTCCTCGCGGTGCCACGCGACTGGGCGGCGTCCGTCGTGCTGGACCGTGCGACGGGGCTTGGCTGGGCGGGTGGCTACGCCGGGCACGGGGTAACGGCGACCAACCTCGCCGGGCGCACGCTTGCCGATCTGGTCCTCGATCAGCGGACCCGGCTCACCGAACTGCCATGGGTCGGCCACCGGTCGCGCAACTGGGAGCCAGAGCCGATGCGGTGGCTTGGCGTGCGCGGCCTCTACATCGCGTACGGGTTGGCCGACCGACACGAAGCCGGTGGCCGCGCCACGACGTCGCCGATCGCGCGCATCGCGGACGCGATCACGGGCAAGCCCTAGGGCGCCTCGGCCTTGTCCTTCAGTCGCTGCAGCGTGAGCTTGATGTGTTCGGCGTTGGTCGTCGGGCGGTCCATCACGCCCGTGGCCACACCGCCTGGCTTCACGAACCAGCCGGGGCGGTGATCCCACATCTGCTCGGTCACATGACATCCGCCATCCGCAGGAGCGATCTCGTAGCGCCAATGTGAGACCGGGATCCCGAGGTAGGAGACGTCGAAGGCGAATGCGCTGCCGGGTTCGGCGTCGGTGACCGTGCACACGGTCGTCCATCGGCGGATTCCGTTGCGGTTCGTCCCCTTGAACACTGCTCCGGGAGCGGCCTTGTCCCCCTTTCGCCACTTCATCACCGTCGCCTCCTCGGCCAGCGACGACAGTGTCGGCAGGTCGGTGATGAGGCCGTACACCTCGCCGCAGGGGGCGGAGATGCTGACGGAGGCTTGCGCGCAGGCCGGACCTGGTTCATTCATGCGGCGATCGTAGTGAGCGGGCGCGGAATCCGGGGCGGGTCCGCGGACGTTGGGTTCTGTATGACCGAGCGCACCGTGTTGCTTCCCACCGCCGAACATCCGATCACCATCACCCCGACCGGCAAGCACGTCACCGTGCGGGTCAACGGTGAAGTGGTCGCCGAGACCGACGCGGCATTGACGCTGCAGGAGTCGACGTACCCCGCCGTGCAATACGTACCGCTTGCCGACGTCGTCGGTTCCGCGTTGCGTCGCAGTGACAACACCACCTACTGCCCGTACAAGGGCGAGGCGAACTACTACCACGTGGTCACTGGGGCGAGCGAAGCGACGGGGAAGGACACCGTGGGCGGCGACACCGTCGACGACGCGATCTGGACCTACGAACAGCCGTACCCGGCCGTCGGCGAGATCGTCGGTCACGTCGCGTTCTACGCCAACAAGGCCGACGTCACGGTCGGTTAACCTGGGGCGATGCCCAGCTCCGCCAGCGTGACCTTCGGCGGACCTGCAAGCCCGTCGATGACACTGTCGCCGTTGCGGCGCGGTCCTGGTGACCCCTGCTACCAAGTCGTCGACGGTGCCATCTGGAAGACCAGCCTGATGGCCAGCGGTCCGGTCACCGCCAGGATCGCCGCGGCGGCGCGCAACGTCGTCGAGTGCGAGGCGTGGGGCGACGGCGCCGACGAGTTCTGCACGCGACTGCCCGCCATACTCGGCGTCCACGACGACGCGACGGGGTTTGCGCCCGTCGAACCGACCATCGCCGAGGCCCATCGCAAGGTGCCGCACCTTCGGCTCGGACGCACCGACCGGGTCCTCGAAGCACTGATCCCTGCCGTCCTCGAACAGCGCGTGTCGGGCAAGGACGCGTTCCGTGCGTGGCGCCTGTTGGTCACCAAGTACGGCAGCCCAGCGCCAGGGCCGACGCCCGTGCGGATGCGGGTACCTCCGTCGGCCGACGTGTGGCGGCGCATCCCGTCGTGGGAGTTTCACCTCGCCAACGTCGACCCCAGCCGGGCCCGAACCCTGGTCGGATGCGCGCAGCGCGCCGAGTCCCTCGAACGGCTTTCCGGCCGTTCAGCCGAGGAGGCGCGCACCGCGCTGATGTCGCTGCCGGGTGTCGGGGAGTGGACCGCGGCCGAGACCGCGCAGCGCGCGTTCGGGGATGCCGACGCACTGTCGGTCGGCGACTACCACCTGTCGAACGTGGTCGGGTCCACCCTGCTCGGGCATCGGATCGACGACCCGGAGATGATCGAACTGCTCGAACCGTTGCGCCCGCATCGGCACCGCGCGGTACGGCTGCTCGAGGTCAGCGGATTGGCCCGCAATCCCCGGTTCGGGGCTAGGCAGGCCATCCCGGATCTGCGCGCCCTCTAATCACCCAAACGAGCGGCGACCCAGTCGACCAACGGACGGGCGGCCTTCCAGTCCGCACGGACGGCGTCGACGAGCTCGGCGGTATGGATGACCGGCTCGAACCCGTAGTCCTTCCCGATCGTCAGGGATCGGTGCCGGAGGAGGTCGATGCGTGGGTGGTCGGCGTCGTAGCCGCGCGGTGAGGTCTTGAGGCGGTCTCCGCCGACGGTGAAGCCCGCCCGCTTGAGCTTGGCCAGGATCTTGCCGAGTTGATCGCCGGTCAGCTCGTTGGCGATCGAGGCCCGGATCCGGCCGAGGTCCGAAGCGCTGGCCTCGTAGAAACCCGCTCCTGAGCGGAAGCCGCGCGCGGAGATCTCGACGTACCACCCGCAGGCGGGACCGGCTGCGACGAAGGCGCCCTGGTGTGTCTTGTAGGGCGTCTTGTCCTTCGCAAACCGGACGTCGCGGAACGGCCGGAAGATCTTGGCGTTGCCGAACTGCGGCTCGAGCGCAGTGACCAGCGCCGTCATGGGTGCTTTCACGCTCGCCTGATAGACGTCCTTGTGCGCCTCCCAGTACGACTTGGTGTTGTCCATCTCCAGGTCGTCGTAGAAATCGAGCGCAGCCTCGGTGAAACCGGTGAACCCGAGTGGCGACTCCGTCATCCGGCGAGCGTAGCGATGTGTAGCCCCGCGCCGACCCGGGTAGGCCTCCTCGTGAGCAATCACAAAGGAGTCACCATGCCAGGATTCACCGTTCCCGGAATGTCGGACAAAGATGGCCGCGAGGTCGCCGACCTACTGCAGAAGCAGCTCAGCACCTACAACGACCTGCACCTGACCCTCAAGCACGTGCACTGGAACGTCGTCGGCCCGAACTTCATCGGCGTCCACGAGATGATCGACCCCCAGGTCGACCTGGTCCGTGGCTACGCCGACGAGGTGGCCGAACGCATCGCGGCACTCGGGGTATCCCCTCAGGGCACCCCAGGCGCGATCCTCAAGGACCGCACGTGGGACGACTACTCGGTCGGCCGCGACACCGTGCTGGCCCACTTGGCCGCCCTTGACTTGGTCTACACGGGGATCAACGAGGACACCCGCAAGGCCATACACCGGCTCGAGGATCTCGATCTGGTGTCCCAGGACATTCTGATCGGCCACGCCGGCGAGCTGGAGAAGTTCCAGTGGTTCGTGCGTGCGCATCTGGAGAGTGCGGGCGGTCAGTTGTCGAACAAGGGCGCCGCGACCGAGAAGCAGGCTGCGCGAAGCGCGAAGAAGAAGACCCCGGTCAAGTAGTCGGCCGGAAGCGGGCCCGCATCCCGGTGGGGGGTGCGGGTCCGACCTCGCCGTCAGTTGACTGCCCCGAGGGCGTCGTCGCGGACCGGCCGGTCGGCCAGTTCCTCGTTGCGGCCGAACAGGAACGGGTAGGCGATCCCGGCGATCGCCGCGCCGATCAGAGGTGCCAGCCAGAACACCCACAGCTGGGCGGGCGCACCGGCGCCGTTGAAGAAGGCGACGGCGGTGGACCGCGCGGGGTTGACCGACGTGTTGGAGATCGGGATCGAGATGAGGTGGATCAGCGTCAACGTCAGCCCGATTGCCAATCCCGCGAAGCCCTTCGGAGCGCGATCGTCGGTGGATCCGAGGATGACGAGCAGGAACACACCGGTCAGCACGATCTCCGCAACGACCACCGCGAGAAACGAGTAGCCGCCGGGCGAGTGGTCGCCAAAACCGTTGGCGGCCATGTTGCCGGTGGCCGTCCAGCCGTCCTGCCCCTTGGCGATCACGTAGATCACCAGGCCGCCGACCACGCCGCCGACCACCTGGGCCACCCAGTACCCGGGCACGGCCCGCCACTCGACCCGCCGGGCCAGCGCGGCACCGAGGGTGACCGCGGGATTGAAGTGCCCGCCCGAGATGGTGCCGAACGCATACACGCCGGTCAACACCGTCAGGCCGAATGCCAGTGAGACACCGAGGAATCCGATGCCCACTGACGCGCCGTCGGAGACGAACTTGGCGGCGAACACGGCACTGCCGCAGCCTCCGAGGACCAGCCAGAATGTTCCGATGAACTCCGCGGCCAGTCGATGCGACATCGTGGGTGCAGTCATAGCGGTAACCTCCCTTGGCATCTGTCGTTGAGTTGCCAGTGACGCGAGGGTCGCACGTACTCAGCCGGTTTCGGCCGGTCGTGGCCGAATCAGCCCCCGATCGTGACCCGCCGCTACCAGCGCGTTACTCGCCCATTGCATGCGCGTCGACGGGATTGTTGCGCGTCACGATGAGCGGATCGGCCTTGGTGAAGGGGAATTCGGGCAGATCGTCGATGTGCACGTTGAACGTCGCGGCGAGGACTTCGCGCGAGTAGGCGCTCGCCGACGCCCGGTAACCGATGTCGCCAGGGGTGGTCTGATCGAAGAAGATCGCGAAGTGCATGTCGGGGGCGTCCACCACCTCGATGTGGTGCGGGTAGGCACGCGGGATGAAGTAGACGTCGCCCTCCTTGAGATGCCAAGTATCAAGTGTGCCATCGGGATCCATCACCGTCATGCGCGCCGACCCCTCGTGGACGTAACCCATTTCGGCGGTGATCGGATGCCAATGGGGTTCGCGCATCCCGTCTTCGCGGATGCGTAGCGAGTACATCGACAAGTCCTTCAGCGCGGGCCAGAACTGCAGGCGGGCCAGCCGGGCGGAGCCGACCGCGATTCCGATCGGCGGGCTCTGCGCCTCGACGGCGAACTTGTGCGGGTCGTCGAAGTGCGCGCTGGCCGGGACCACGGGATCGCCTGCGCGGGCGGCGAGCCTGCGATCGACGGTGTTGCGGCGCATGGTGGCGAAGTCGGACGCGGGGAGGTCGTACGTGTTGCCAAGAACCGCGTCGGTCATTGCGCCGAAAGCCGCTGCCAGACCGAAGTCCTCGGGCCGCTCGCTGCGAAACGCGAGGATGAACTCGGCGGGTTCGTCGCCGATGTTCTCGATGTGGTGCAGCGAGCCCGAGTCGATGTGGAACATCTCGCCGGCGCTGACCGTGAAGCTGGAGAACTTGCTGGACGTGTCGAGTACGGACACCAGCGAGGTGCCCGAGACGCAGTAGGTGAGTTCGTTGCAGTCCGCATGCCAGTGCGGCGTGCGCATTGCGCCCGGGTTGACGACGATCCGCTTGATCGACATGCCGGACAGGATCGGGAGGGTGTCGGCCGTTACCCGCCTTATCGAGCCGAGGTCGTTCTCCTCGACGATCTCGCCGTTGATCAATGACGTGGCATGTCTAGTTGTCATGACTAAACGCTAACCGCGACCGCGGTCCTCGATGGACGCTTCGTCGGGCATTCGCGCTCGAAGGCTGTCATAGATTGGCGGCGATCCCAGGACGTTGGCGACGAGCACGGCGGCAGCGGTGGCGGCCATCATGGGCACGAGCACCTCGGTGGTGGCCGTCATCTCGACCACGAGGACCAACGCCGTCACGGGCGCACGCACGGTGGCGCCGAAGAACGCCGCCATGCCGACGAGCGCCATCGGTACCGCCAACTGCGTTGCGTCGTCGGGCCACACGGCGTTGAAGCAGCCGATGAACAGCAGTCCCCACAGCGCGCCAACGGCCAGCAGCGGTGCGAACAGTCCGCCGGGTACCGGAGCCGAGTACGAAAGGGGGCCCGCGACGAACCGCACCGCGAGGATTCCGATGATGGCGGAGACAACGAGGTGCTGTCCGCCGAGGATCAACTGTGTCAGGTTCTCTCCGCCGCCCACGGAGAGCGGGTAGACGAACATCGCCAACCCGACGATTGCACCGATGACGCTAGCCTTCGCCAGGGATGGGATTCGGCGGATCGCAGCGACGTGGTCGAGGAACCACAACACCAACCCGTTGTAAACGGCACCCAGGCATCCGGTCAGCAAACCGAACACGACGAAGAGGGGTAACCATGCGAGTGCCGGAGGGCCAATGGGTTCGACGTGGAAATCGGCATGGTTTCCCAGCAAGAGCCGGGAGCACGCGACGGCCGTCGCAGCCGAAAAGAGCGTCGCGAGAACCGTTTTGACCCGAAACGACTTGGTGACCTCTTCGAGGGTGAACAGGGTGCCGCCGATCGGCGCGTTGAACGCGACCGCAAGGCCTGCGCCACCCAACGCCGTCTGCATCATCCTGACTTCGGAATCGGGTAGCCGGGCGCGCCGTGCCGCTTCGGCTCCGATCGCCGCACCCATGTGCACCGTTGGCCCCTCGCGGCCCAACACGAGCCCAGATCCGATGCTCAACACGCCACCGATGAACTTCGCGGGCAGCAGTCGGATGAGCGGCGGTCGCGCGTCGCCGAGAAACACCGCCTCGACGTGCTGGATACCGCTCCCGGCCGCCAGCGGCTCCCACCGCACGATGAGGGCGGCCAGTGTCGCGCCGGCTGCGGCGGCGGCCATGGGCACCAGCCAACCGGGCCCCGGCAGCGCGTGAGCCCAGTCGACGAGGTCGATGCGCAGATCGTCGGCTGTCTGCAGACACCAGCGGAACGCGCCGCCGACGAACCCGATGAGCACGCCGGCGACGATCGCCGTCACGCAGATGTGTACCGAGCCCCGCATCGAATCGTCGGGCTGACTGGGACCTGCCGTCGGTGCCGTCATCGTGCTGTGCGACGTTACCGGGCTGCCGTCCTCAAGGAAGCCACGGCGAGTTTGGCGATCAGGGGTATCGCACGGCGTTGGTATATACCCCCCAGGGGTATATAGTGACGTCATGACCGAGGTCAACCACACGCAGCACCAGACGCACGCCGAGCACGGGCATGAAGGCCACGAGCACGAAGGTCATGGCGGTCACGGGGGGCATGCCGGTCACGTGGCCCAGTTTCGTCGGCTGTTCTGGATCATGCTGCTGCTGGCGGTCCCGACGGTGGCGTTGTCGCCGATGTTCGCGATGATCCTCGGCTACGCGGTGCCGGATGTGCCCGGCGCCCAATGGGTGTCCCCGGTGCTCGGCACGGTGATGTACGCGTGGGGCGGCAGGCCGTTCCTCACCGGCGCGGTCAGCGAAATCCGCTCCCGCGCACCGGGAATGATGCTCCTGATCGGGCTGGCGATCACCGTGGCGTTCGTGTCGTCGTGGGGTGCGTCCCTTGGCGTGTTGAACCACGGGCTCGACTTCTGGTGGGAACTCGCGCTGCTCATCGTGATCATGCTGCTCGGCCACTGGATCGAGATGCGGTCGCTGGCGCAGACCACGTCGGCGTTGGATTCGCTGGCCGCGCTGCTGCCCGACGAAGCCGAGCGCGTCACGCCAGGGGCACCGAGACCGTCGCCCCCGCCGAACTGCGGGTGGGCGACGTGGTGATCGTCCGCCCTGGCGGCAGCGTGCCCGCCGACGGGCGCATCACGCAGGGCAGCGCAGAGATCGACGAGTCGATGGTCACCGGCGAGTCCCGCCCGGTCCGGCGAGGCGTCGGCGACGCGGTCGTCGCCGGCACCGTCGCGACCGATTCGGGGATCCGCGTCGAGGTCACAGCGGTCGGCGCCGACACGGCTCTGGCAGGCATCCAGCGACTGGTCACCGAGGCGCAGAACTCGTCGTCGCGCGCGCAGCGCCTCGCCGACAAGGCGGCGGGCTGGCTGTTCTGGTTCGCGCTGGGATCGGCGGCCATCACGGCGGTGGTGTGGACCTTCGTTGGCAGCCCAGAGGACGCCGTCATGCGCACCATCACGGTGCTGGTGATCGCCTGCCCGCACGCGCTCGGTCTGGCCATCCCGCTGGTGGTGTCCATCGCCACTGAGCGGGCAGCGCGGGGCGGGGTGCTGGTGAAGGACCGGCTGGCGCTGGAGAGCATGCGCACGGTCGGGGCTGTGCTGTTCGACAAGACCGGCACGCTGACCAAGGGGCAGCCTGCGCTCAGCGCGGTGGTCGCGGTGGACGGCCGCTCCGAAGACGACGTGCTGGCGCTCGCCGCCGCTGCCGAGACGGACTCCGAACACCCGTTGGCGCGGGCGATCGTCGCCGCGGCCCGCCGCAGGAACATCGCCGTGCCCAGCTCGGCCGACTTCACGTCGTCGCCGGCGGTCGGCGTCACCACCACGGCGGATGGCCATGTGGTGCGGGTCGGCGGGCCGCGGCTGCTCGCCGAAGCCGGCCAGGCCGAGCTCGAGACGGCCGTGGCGTGGCACGCCGAAGGGGCCATCGTGCTGCACGTTCTGGTCGACGGCGTCGTGGCAGGCGCGCTCGCGCTCGCCGACGAGATCCGGGAGGAGTCCCGGCAGACCGTCGACGCGCTGCGGCGGCTGGACATCGAGGTCGTCATGATCACCGGCGACGCGGAACCCGTCGCGAGGTCGGTCGCGGCCCAACTCGGCATCGAGCGGGTTTTTGCAGGGGTGCGGCCGGAGGACAAGGCGGCCAGGGTGGCCGAATTGCAGGCCGAGGGATTGACGGTCGCGATGGTGGGTGACGGCGTCAACGACGCACCAGCATTGGCCCGCGCAGACGTCGGTATCGCGATCGGCGCTGGCACCGACGTCGCCATCGGTTCGGCCGGCGTGATCCTGGCCAGTTCGGATCCGCGCTCGGTGCTGTCGACCATCCTGCTGTCCCGGGCGTCCTACCGAAAGATGTCGCAAAACCTTTGGTGGGCAGCCGGATACAACCTGATCTCGGTGCCGCTGGCGGCCGGGGTGCTGGCGCCGATCGGGTTCGTGATGCCGATGTCGGTGGGTGCACTCCTGATGTCGTTGTCGACCGTCGTGGTGGCGCTCAATGCGCAACTGTTGCGTCGTGTGGATCTGAGCCCCGAGGCCAGCGTCCGTGCGCTCGATCGTGCCCGTCTCTAAGAATCCGGCTAGGCTTTCCGGCAAACTACGGAATGAGTATTCATCCAGCACTGAACACCGACTATGCGCGACAGCAAATTATGAGCGTCGTCGACGGAGTGATGTGGGTCGCACCCCGAAACCGGGCATTTCGAGGCGAGTAAGCGAAAAATCAAGGGCGACAACGTCTTAGCGCTCGAAACCGAGACGACGACGAATGTGGAATCGGTTGGCGTACGCCGTTACTTAGGTTGGGCTAAGTTGGCATGTCAGGCGGTGTTTGTCATATCGTTTCACCACTTGTGGCGAGTGGGACAAAGCCCGTCGTTCAGTGCTGCACTAAAGGCACCCTTCGCCAAGCCGGGCATACGCCGTCGTCGACGGCCGCCATGGACAAAATTGGTGAAGGACGAGGTGGGAATGGCGCCCCAAACCCAAGGGCTGTACAACCCCGCATACGAGCATGACTCCTGTGGTGTCGCGATGGTCGCCGACATGCACGGTCGTCGCAGCCGCGACATCGTGGACAAGGCCATCACCGCGCTTCTGAACATGGAGCACCGTGGCGCACAGGGTGCCGAACCGAACACCGGCGACGGTGCGGGGATCCTGCTGCAGGTGCCCGACGAGTTCCTCCGGGCCGTCGTCGACTTCGAGCTGCCCGAGGAAGGCTCCTACGCGACGGGCATCGCGTTCCTGCCGCAGTCGTCGCGCGACGCCGCCAGCGCATGCGAGTCCGTCGGCAAGATCGTCGAGGCCGAGGGCCTGACGATGCTCGGCTGGCGCGACGTGCCGACCGACGATTCCTCGCTGGGTGCACTCGCCCGAGACGCGATGCCGACCTTCCGCCAGGTGTTCATCGGTGGGGCGTCCGGCATGGACCTGGAACGTCGCGCCTACGTGGTGCGCAAGCGCGCCGAGCACGAGCTGGGCACCAAGGGACCGGGCCAAGACGGCCCCGGTCGTGAAACCGTCTACTTCCCAAGTCTTTCCGGCCAGACCTTCGTCTACAAGGGCATGCTCACCACCCCGCAGCTGCGGGCGTTCTACCTCGACCTGCAGGACGAGCGGCTGACCAGCGCGCTGGGCATCGTGCACTCCCGCTTCTCCACCAACACGTTCCCGTCCTGGCCGCTGGCGCACCCGTTCCGGCGCGTCGCACACAACGGCGAGATCAACACCGTCACCGGCAACGAGAACTGGATGCGGGCGCGCGAAGCGCTCATCCACACCGACGTCTTCGGGTCCTACGCCGACGTCGACAAGATCTTCCCGACCTGCACCCCCGGCGCATCGGACACCGCGCGCTTCGACGAGGTGCTCGAACTGCTGCACCTCGGCGGCCGCAGCCTGCCTCACGCCATGCTGATGATGATCCCCGAGGCGTGGGAGCGGCACGATTCGATGGACCCCGCCCGGCGGGCGTTCTACGAGTACCACTCGTCCCTGATGGAGCCGTGGGACGGCCCGGCGTCGGTGTGCTTCACCGACGGCACCGTGATCGGTGCGGTGCTGGACCGCAACGGCCTGCGCCCGTCGCGGATCTGGGTGACCGACGACGGCCTCGTCGTCCTGGCATCCGAGGCTGGTGTGCTCAATCTCGACCCGTCATGCGTCGTGCAGAAGATGCGCCTGCAGCCCGGCCGGATGTTCCTCGTCGACACGGCCCAGGGCCGCATCGTCTCCGACGAGGAGGTCAAGGCCGAACTCGCGGCCGACCTGCCGTATCAGGAATGGCTCGACGCGGGTCTGTTCCAGCTCGACGACCTGCCGCCCGGCGATTACATCCGCATGCCGCACCACCGGGTCGTGCTGCGCCAACAGGCCTTTGGCTACACCTACGAAGAGCTCAACATGCTGGTCGCGCCCATGGCGCGCACCGGTGCCGAGGCGCTCGGCTCGATGGGCACCGACACCCCCGTCGCGGTGTTGTCGGCGCGCCCGCGGATGCTCTACGACTACTTCCAGCAGCTGTTCGCCCAGGTGACGAACCCGCCGCTGGATGCCATCCGCGAAGAGGTGGTTACCAGCCTGCAGGGCAACGTCGGCCCGGAGGGCGACCTGCTCAACCCGAACGCCGAGTCCTGTCGGCAGATCGTGCTGAAGCAGCCCATCCTGCGCAACGCCGAACTGTCGAAGCTGATCTGCGTCGACCCCGACCACGAGGTCCGCGGCCACAAGCACGGCCTGCGCGCGGCGGTCATCCGGTGCCTCTACCCCGTCGCACGGGGCGGCCAGGGCCTGAAGGAGGCGCTGGACGACGTCCGCGCGAAGGTGTCGGCCGCCATCCGCAACGGCGCCCGCATCATCGTGCTGTCCGACCGTGAGTCCAACGAATCACTCGCACCGATCCCATCGCTGCTGAGCGTGTCGACCGTGCACCACCACCTCGTGCGCGACCGCACCCGCACCCAGGTCGGGCTCGTCGTCGAGGCAGGCGATGCCCGCGAGGTGCACCACATGGCAGCACTCGTCGGCTTCGGCGCCGCGGCGATCAACCCGTACATGGCCTTCGAGTCCATCGAGGACATGGTGGACCGGGGTGTCATCACCGACATCTCGAGCGACCAGGCCAAGGCCAACTATGTGAAGGCCGCGGGCAAGGGCGTGCTGAAGGTGATGTCCAAGATGGGCATCTCCACACTGGCGTCCTACACCGGAGCTCAGCTGTTCCAGGCCATCGGCATCAGCCAGCAGGTGCTCGACGAGTACTTCACCGGGCTGAGCTGTCCGGTCGGGGGCATCGACCTCGACGACATCGCCGCCGACGTCGCGACCCGTCACGCGCTGGCCTACCTGGACCGCCCCGACGAGCGCGCGCACCGCGAGCTCGAGGTCGGCGGCGAGTACCAGTGGCGCCGCGAGGGCGAGTACCACCTGTTCAACCCCGACACCGTGTTCAAGCTGCAGCACGCCACCCGCACCGGCCAGTACTCGGTCTTCAAGGAGTACACCAAGCTGGTCGACGATCAGAGTGAGCGGTTCGCCTCGCTGCGCGGTCTGTTCAAGTTCCGCGACGACTTCCGTCAGCCGGTGCCGTTGGACGAGGTGGAGCCTGCCGCCGAGATCGTCAAGCGCTTCTCGACGGGCGCGATGAGTTACGGCTCGATCTCCGCAGAAGCCCACGAGACCCTCGCAATCGCGATGAATCGTCTTGGCGGCCGGTCGAATTCGGGCGAAGGTGGCGAGTCCGTCCATCGATTCGAGCCCGAGGAGAATGGCGACTGGCGGCGCAGTGCCATCAAGCAGGTCGCGTCTGGCCGCTTCGGTGTGACCAGTCACTACCTCACCAACTGCACCGACATCCAGATCAAGATGGCCCAGGGCGCGAAACCCGGTGAGGGCGGGCAGCTTCCGGGTCACAAGGTGTATCCGTGGGTGGCCGAGGTGCGGCACTCCACGCCTGGCGTCGGCCTGATCTCGCCGCCGCCGCACCACGACATCTACTCCATCGAGGATCTCGCGCAGCTGATCCACGACCTGAAGAACGCCAATCCTTCAGCGCGCGTGCACGTGAAGCTGGTCTCCGAGAACGGCGTCGGCACCGTGGCGGCAGGTGTCTCCAAGGCACACGCCGACGTGGTGCTGATCTCCGGGCACGACGGAGGCACCGGAGCCACTCCGCTCACCTCGCAGAAGCATGCGGGCGCGCCGTGGGAGCTCGGCCTTGCCGAGACGCAGCAGACGTTGCTGCTCAACGGACTGCGCGACCGCATCGTGGTGCAGGTCGACGGTCAGCTCAAGACCGGTCGCGACGTCGTCGTCGCCGCGCTGCTCGGCGGTGAGGAATTCGGTTTCGCCACAGCGCCTCTGGTGGTGGCCGGTTGCATCATGATGCGGGTGTGTCACCTCGACACCTGCCCGGTCGGCGTCGCCACGCAGAATCCGTTGCTGCGGGAACGCTTCAACGGCAAGCCCGAGTTCGTGGAGAACTTCTTCCTGTTCATCGCCGAGGAAGTGCGCGAACTCATGGCGCAGTTGGGCTTCCGCACGGTCAACGAGATGGTCGGTCAGGTCGGGGCGCTCGATACCAAGCAGGCGGCCGAACATTGGAAGGCCCACAAGCTGGACCTGACGCCTGTGCTGCACGAGCCCGAATCGGCGTTCATGAACCAGGATCTGTACTGCAGTTCACGCCAGGATCACGGGTTGGACAAGGCGCTCGATCAGCAGTTGATCGTGCAATGCCGTGAGGCCTTGGACAATGGGACAACGGTTCGATTTAGCACCAGCATCGCCAACGTCAACCGCACGGTCGGCACGATGCTCGGCCACGAGTTGACCAAGGCTCATGGCGGGCAAGGACTTCCGGACGGAACCATCGACATCACGTTCGAAGGGTCGGCGGGCAACAGCTTCGGGGCGTTCGTGCCCAAGGGCATCACCCTTCGGGTGTACGGCGACGCCAACGACTACGTGGGCAAGGGCCTGTCCGGCGGACGCATCGTCGTGCGGCAGTCGGAGAGCGCACCCGCGGGGTACGTGGCCGAGGACAACATCATCGCGGGCAACGTCATCCTGTTCGGTGCGACCAGCGGGCAGGCATTTCTACGCGGACAGGTCGGCGAGCGGTTCGCGGTGCGCAACTCGGGCGCGCACGCGGTGGTCGAGGGTGTCGGCGACCACGGCTGCGAGTACATGACGGGCGGCAAGGTCGCGATCCTCGGACCCACCGGCCGCAACTTCGCCGCGGGCATGTCCGGCGGCATGGCCTTCGTCTACGACCCGCGGGGCGTGCTGCCGAACAACCTCAACGCCGAGATGGTGGACCTCGAGGAGATCGAGGACGACTCCGACGACTCGGCATGGCTGCACGACATCATCCAGGCTCACGTCGACGCCACCGATTCTGCTGTGGGTCAACGTGTTCTGTCCGACTGGGAGTCCGAACTGAAGCACTTCGTCAAGGTGATGCCGCGCGACTACAAGTCCGTCCTTGCGGCCATCGCAGAAGCCGAGCGCAACGGCGAGAACGTCAACGAGGCGATCATGGCGGCGGCGCGTGGCTGATCCCCGCGGTTTCCTCAAGCACACGCACCGCGAGACCCCGCAGCGCCGGCCGGTCCCGCTGCGCCTTCGCGACTGGAAAGAGGTCTACGAGGACTTCTCCCACGACGTGCTGCAGGATCAGGCTGCACGCTGCATGGATTGCGGAATCCCGTTCTGTCACAACGGCTGCCCCCTCGGCAACCTGATTCCCGAGTGGAACGACCTGGTCTACCGGGACCGCTGGCGTGACGCCATCGAGCGTCTGCACGCCACCAACAACTTCCCGGAGTTCACCGGAAGATTGTGCCCCGCACCGTGCGAGTCGTCGTGCGTCCTCGGCATCAACCAGGATGCGGTGACCATCAAGCAGGTCGAGGTCGAGATCATCGACAACGCCTTCGACAAGGGCTGGGTGGTGCCCCTTCCGCCGGACCGGCTGACCAACAAGAAGGTCGCGGTCGTCGGGTCGGGTCCCGCAGGTCTGGCTGCCGCGCAGCAGCTGACGAGGGCCGGGCACCAAGTCACGGTGTTCGAGCGCGCCGATCGGATCGGTGGGCTTCTCCGCTACGGCATTCCCGAGTTCAAGATGGAGAAGCGCCACATCGACCGCCGCATCGAGCAGATGGAGGCCGAGGGCACGCAGTTCCGGACCGGGGTGAACGTCGGGGTCGACCTCACGGCCGCGCAACTGCGGTTGAACTACGACGCCGTGGTGCTGACCGGCGGCGCGACGGACTGGCGCGACCTGCCGATCCCAGGGCGCGAGCTCGACGGCATTCACCAGGCCATGGAGTACCTGCCGTGGGCCAACCGCGTGCAGAACGGGGACCCGGTTGTCGGCGATGACGGGGAACCGCCGATCACCGCCAAGGGCAAGAAGGTGGTCATCATCGGCGGTGGCGACACCGGCGCAGACTGCCTTGGCACCGCACACCGCCAGGGTGCGGCCAGCGTGCATCAGTTCGAGATCATGCCGCGGCCTCCGGAGGAGCGTGCGGAGTCGACGCCGTGGCCGACCTACCCGCTGATGTACCGCATCGCCTCTGCGCACGAAGAGGGCGGCGAGCGTGTCTTCTCGGTCAACACCGAGGAATTCGTCGGCGTCGACGGGCACGTCACCGGACTGAGGGTGCACGAAGTGGAGATGCGGGACGGCAAGTTCGCCCGCCTGGACGGCAGCGACTTCAACCTGGACGCGGACCTGGTATTACTGGCGATGGGCTTCGTCGGCCCCGAGAAGCCGGGACTGCTGACCTCCCTTAGCGTCGAGCTGACCGACCGCGGCAACGTCGCGCGCAACGACGACTTCCAGACGTCGGTGCCCGGCGTCTTCGTTGCTGGCGACATGGGTCGCGGACAGTCGCTGATCGTGTGGGCGATCGCCGAGGGCAGGGCCGCTGCCGCCGGCGTGGACCGCTATCTGATGGGGCAGACCGCGCTACCTGCGCCGATCAAACCCACCGCTGCGCCACAGCGGTAGTCCAAGCCCGCGATTTCTGCAGTAGGGCTGCTTGTCGTCGACGATCGCGACCACTGCGCAGATCTCGGTGAGATGGCCAGGCGGTCCGAGTCCCAATAACCACTTGAGTCACACTAGAAACATCTGACTTTATTTCGGCGAGTCGCTTGATGTTAGCCAGGTCACAGGTGTCTAATGAAACGCGGGGGTCGTGCCTAGTCTGGCCCCATCGGTGCAGCAATACCGACGCAGGAGAGACGACCGTGCACATCAACCCGCTGTCCCCATCGAAGATGAAGCGTATCGCCTGGTCATATCTTCGCCACCCGGTGAAGTGCCGCGAGTGGCCGGCCAAGCACGAGCGCCTGATCACCATGGACGAACTCCTCCGCTACGGCGTCTGACCCGGAGTCCCGGCTTTCCGCCGGGCCTGGCGATTGTTTGCTTAGGTGCTATATCTACTTATCCGTCAGTAAAAACGTCTTATCCGTCAGTAAAAACGTCGCACCGGCCTGCCCGTTGACATAGGGCTGAGGGCGCAGTGCACCCGTACTTCGTCGCCCTCAGCGCTATCCGAACGCACCAGGCGTTGAGGCGTCAGGACAGCGTGATGCGCTCGCGGCTGCGCGCGGCGTCCCCTGTCACGGCATTGAAGAAGTAGGTCCGCTGGGGAGCCGCGGCGAGGCCGATCCGCGTGCCGGAATCCAACGCGACGTCTGCGGGCGCCTGGACGATCACCCGCGTCTCACCCACCAACGCGGTGACCAGGACGTGGCTGCCGAGCGGTTCCACGAAATCGACGACGGCGGGCACCATTCCGTCGGCGCGGGAGGTGTGCAGCTGCAGATGCTCGGGCCGCACCCCGACGGTCACCGGACCGTCGGGCTCCTGAACTTCCGTCACTGCGGCGCCGCCGACATGAAGGACTCCGGCGCGCACGACGCCAGGCATCAGGTTCATCGGCGGACTGCCCATGAACGCCGCGACGAACGTGTTGGCAGGCCGGTTGTAGATGTCGTCGGTGGTGCCGATCTGCTGCACCTCGCCGTTGGACATCACACACAGCCGATCGCCGAGGGTCATCGCCTCGACCTGGTCATGGGTGACGTAGATGGAGGTGACGGGTAGTTCGCGGTGCAACCGCTTCAGGTCGCCACGCACCTGATTGCGAAGCTTCGCATCGAGATTCGACAGCGGCTCGTCGAGCAGGAACGCCTGCGGTTGGCGCACCAGGGCGCGCCCCATGGCCACCCGTTGACGCTGCCCGCCGGAGAGCTGGCCGGGCTTGCGATCGAGGAGCTCGGTGATCTGCAGAAGGTCTGCGGTCTCGCGAACGCGCCGGTCGATCTCGGCGCGCGGGGTTCTGCGCTGCCGCAGACCGTAGGCGAGGTTTCGATACACGGTCATGTGCGGGTAGAGCGCGTAGTTCTGAAACACCATCGCGATGTCCCGCTGGCCGGGGCTCAGGTGGTTGACCGTCGTACCGCCGATTCTGATCTCGCCCGATGTCGGCTTGTCCAGCCCAGCGAGCAGGCGCAACGCCGTGCTCTTGCCGCATCCTGACGGTCCGACCAGGATCAGGAACTCCCCGTCCGACACCGTCAGATTGAGGCCCTTGAGGGCGGTGACGCCCCCCGCGTAGCGCCGTGTGACGTCGTGGAACTCTACCTCTGCCAACGTCTTTCCCCTCAACCCTTGATACCGGTACTGGCCACCGACTGGACGAAATACTTCTGCGCGCCGACGAACACCAGCAGCATCGGCAGCAGGCTCATCACGTTGGCCGCCATCAGCAGCGGCCATCTGACCCGGTGTGCACCCTGGAAGTAGCTGAGCCCCAACGGAATCGTCATCTGATCCTCGGTGGTGATCACGATCAGCGGCCACAGGAAGTCGTTCCACGACGTGAGAACGGTCAGGGCGGCCAGCGTCGACATCGCCGGCAGGGACAGTGGCAGCACGATCTTGAACAGCACGCCGAGCCGCGAGGTACCGTCGACCCTGGCCGCCTCCTCGAGTTCCACCGGAACCGTCTGGAAGAACTGACGGAGGAAGAAGATGCCGAACGCGGTCGCGAGATTGGGCAGCATCAACGCACCGATGTGGTCGATGCCAAGGCCGGCCCAGACGTTGTCGCCGAACCACTTCACGATCAGGAACACCGGAATCATCGTCACCTGGAACGGCACCATGAGCGTCGCCATCAAGGTGACGAAAAGCGCTCCGCGACCGAGGAATCGGATGCGGGCGAAGGCGTAGCCGGCCAAGCTGCAGACCAGCAGGTTGCTCGCCAGCACCACCAACGTGACGATGCCGCTGTTGAGGAAGAAGTGCCCGAACGGCGCCGCGGCCCAGGCATCCGAGTAGTTCTGGAACCGCGGGCGCTCCGGCAGCAGTACTGGCGGAAAGCTGTTGGCCTCGCCCTCGGTCTCCAGAGAGGTGACGAGCATCCACAGCAGCGGGACGATCAGCAGGAAGGTCATCGGGATGAGGACCAGATGCCATGGGCTGAAGGGCAACCGAAGCTTCGGTATCCGTCGCCCACGTAGCGGCGGCGTCGGGGACGAGGTCTGGGCCGCGGGTACGGGAGTGGCGGCGAGTTCGGCGGTCACGAGTTGTGCACGTGCTTACGGGCGAGCCGGAACTGCACGGCGGTGATGATCAGGATGACGACGAACAGCGCGTAGGCCATGGCTGCGGCGTACCCGGCGTCGAAGTGCACGAACGCCCGGTCCCAGAGGTAGTAGACGATGACGGTGGTGGCGCGAAGCGGCCCGCCGCGGGTGGTGGCGTACACCTCGTCGAACAGTTGCAGCGCGTTGATCGTCAGCCAGACCACCAGGAACAGATTCGCGGGTCCGAGTAGGGGCACGGTGATGGTGCGAAAGCGGGCGAACGCGCCCGCGCCGTCGATCGCCGCGGCCTCGTGTAACTCGGTCGGAACCCCTTGCAGTGCAGCGAGATAGACGATCACCGCGAAGCCGGTCCACCCCCAGATCGTCATCGCGACGATCACGAAGAGGGCCTGCGAAGGGGAGGACAGGAACGGCTGGGACGGCACGCCGACCGCGTTGAGTGCGGCGTTGACGAGACCGTAGTCACGGTCGGTCAGCCACAGGAAGATGATGCCCTGCGAGATGGTCGAGACGGCCATGGTGATGTACGCGGCGGTGCGGTAGACGGAGATGAACCGCAGCGAGCGGTTCATCGCCGCGGCGACGAACAGACCGACCAGCATCGTGCCTGGCACGAACAACGCGGTGTAGATGATGGTGTGCTTGATGGCCTCGGTGAACACCGGGTCGTCAGCCAGCTTCCGGTAGTTGTCGAACCCGACCCATGGCGTCTCCGGCGTGAGCAGGTCGGAATGCTGGAACGACAGTTGTAGTGACATCAGCACCGGCAGCAGACCAAAGATGCCGATCAGCACCGCCGCCGGGCTCACCAGTGCCCACCCCGTCACGCTCTCCGTGCGGCCAAGGCGCAGGAACGATGCCAGCGGTCGTCGTGCGGGGCCGTCGTCGGGCATCTGGTTATTTTCCCGCCAATGCCGCGTCCGCGGCCTGAGCTGCCGAATTCAGAGCGTCAGCAGGCTGATCCTTGCCGAGCATCACCGCCACGACCGCCTGGCCCAACGCCTCCGAGATCGCGGGGTACTGCTCGACCGTCGGCCTGACCTTCTTCACGTTGGACAGGTTCTCGACGAAGGTCGCGCTACCGGGCAGTTGCTCGTTGAGCTTGGCGACGAACGCCTGATCCTGACCCACCGACGTCCGAGTGGGCAGATCACCGGTTCCCAAGGAGAAGGTCTTGACCTGCTCGGGCGCGGTCAGCCACTTCACGAAGTCGATCGCCGCCTGCTTCTTCTTGTCGCCGTTGTCGAACGTCACCCAGTTGTCCGGGCCGGAGATCGTTTGATGGGCGCCGTTCGACCCGCCGAATGTGGGCATCACCTGAACGCCGTACTCGATGTCGGACAGGGAGCCGAGGTCCCACGGCCCGGTGACCAGCATGCCAATCTTGCCGCTGTTCATCAGCTTTGAGCCGTTCTCGTTGGTGGTGTCCAGGTATACCGACTTGTCGGTGACGGCCATCTGCTGCAGCGTGGTCAGCGCTTTGACGCCGGCCTCCGAGTTGAACGTGGCGTGTGTGTTGTCGGAATTGAGGATGTCGCCGCCGGCTTCCCAGAGAATCGGGACGTAGTGCCAGACGGTGTCTTCGCTCCCGTCGGCGGGGATGAGCCAGCCGTACTGCCCCTTCGACGGGTCGGTCAGCTTGGCGGCCGCGGCGCGGAAGTCGTCCCACGTCCAGTTCGCGGTCGGCGGCTCGATTCCAGCGTCGGCGAAGAGCTTCTTGTTGTAGACGATCGCGAGGTTGTCCACCAGGGCGGGCACGCCGACGATCTTGTCCCCGACCGTCGCCGCGGTGCGCTCGGCCGGATAGAAGTCGTCCCACTTCCACTCCGGCTTGGAGACTTCGTCGGCCATGTTGACGACCTGGGGAATCTGGGCGATGTTCGGGGACCACGACCCGAACATGTAGGCGACGTCGGGGGCGCTGCCGCCGCGGACTGCGGTCAGCACCTTCTGCAGCACCAGGTCATTGCTGGAGTACAGCTCACTGACCTGCACGTCGGGATGCTCTTTGTTGTATTGGTCGACGAGCGACTTGAAGACCGTGCCTTCGATGTCCTGATAGCCGTGCCACACCGCGATCTTGGTGGGGCCGGACGATGAGTCTCCTCCGCCGCAGGCGGCGAGGACCAGCGCGAGGGTCGCAATCAATGCGACGCAGAGCCTTTGGCGAATCACGGAGCGAATCACAGTTGGTACTCCTTCACGAGATTGGTGCGCAGGGCTTCGGGTAACAGGTCACCGTGCGCGGCCGCCAGGTCGTCGCACAGTGCCCAGATCTGATCGACGGTCAGCGTGGCGGCCGTGTTGGGGTCGACCATCGCGGCCGCCCGCACCAGGCGCGGGTCGCCGTCCACGGCGGCGCGAACCGCAAGCTCCACCGGGCCGAGGAAGCCACGGTTGAGCGCCGCGCACTGCGGCGGCAGATCGCCGACCTTCATCGGGTGCGCGCCCAGCGAGTCGAGCACGGTGGGGACTTCCACGGCAAGGCCGGAGGGCAGGTTGGTGATCAGCCCGTCGTTGACGACGTTGGCGGAGATGACGCGCACCGTGCCGGTCTCGAGGGAGTGGATGACCTGGGGTGCGTACTCGGTGGACCCGGTGTCGATGCCGAGTGTCGTGGTATCGGCCAATTCCGCACGGACGCGCGCATATTCGGCGAGGTTGGCCTCACTGATCGAGACGTACTCACCGACGTTGATCCGCAGGCGGTCGACCTCCCCGGGGTGATGCAGGTACCACGGGACGTACTCGCTGGAGTGCTCGCTCGTCTCGGTGGGGTAGTAGCCGAGGCGGCGGTACATGTCGACCCGCACCCGGCGGCGTAGCTCCGGATCGGTGGCGATGCGTTGGTCCAGAAGCGGATAGAGGTCTTGGCCGCCACGCTCCCACCGCAGCACCCAGGCCTGATGGTTGACGCCTGCCGACCAGTACGACACCTCGTCGAACGGCACGTCGACCAACTCGCACAGGCCGACCATCGTCCAGTACACCGAATGACACAGGCCGAGAACCTTCAGCTTCGGGGCGACGTGGCCGAGGAACGTGACGTTCATGGCCATCGGGTTGGTGTAGTTGAGCAACCAGGCGTCGGGGCACACCTGCGCCATGTCCTCGGCGATCGCGGCCAGCACGGGGAACGTCCGCAGACCGCGGAAGATGCCACCGATGCCGATCGTGTCGGCGATGGTCTGGTTCAGCCCGTACTTGGCAGGGATCTCGAAGTCTCGCACCGTGGCGTCGTGCATGCCGACCTGGATGACGTTGATGACGTAGTCGGCGCCGTCGAGTGCTCGGCGGCGATCGGTGGTGGCGACCACTTCCGGTTGGGCGCCTGCTGCGCGTGCGGTGGCGTGCGCGATGGCCTCTGCGGTCTCGAGGCGTTCGGTGTTGATGTCGTGCAGGACGACCCGGACGGATCCGAGCTCGGGGAAGGACAGGATGTCTCCGAGCAGCTCGCGGGTGAACTCGACGCTGCCCGCTCCGATGATGACGATCGTTGGCTTCATGCCTGGTTCCTCACGGGTTCTTCGACTGCGGGCGTTAGTGCCTCGCCGCGTTTCTCGTCGCTGTAGACCATCAGCGTCGAGCCGACGAGCGCCAGCACGATGCCGACCGCGTCGTAGGGGGTGGGCAACGTTTGGTAGGCGATGAGCGAGATGACGATCGTCAGCGCCGGGGCGAGCGCATTGGTGGTCGGCGCCACGATGGTGGCCTTGCCGCGGGACAGCGTCATCACCAGGAACAGCGCGCCGACGGCATTGAGGAGCTGCGTCGCCGCCGTCAGTACTGGTGCCTGCCAGGGAAAGTCGGTGGGGATGCCGCCGAGCGAGATCAGGGCGACCGGAATCAGAGCGAGCCCGCTGATCGCCATCCAGCCAAATGTGGTGGCCTCGTTGACGCCGATGGTCGCGGTCTTGCGCATGAAGTAGGCCTGCACGCCCCAGGCCACGCAGATCAGGATCGCCAGCGGCAACCACGGGCCCGTTGAGCCGTCGGAGGCCGCGCTGGTGATACTGAACAGCACGATCGCGGCGAGCGCTGCGACGAGTCCCACTGCCGCCAGTGGGCTGATGCGCTCGCGCAGCAGGACCATCGCCATCACCACCGTGATCGCCGGCGAGATCGACACGATCGGGAAGATGAGGTACGCCGGGCCCATGGTCAGCGCCTGAAATAGCAGCAGCTGGCCACCGGCGCCGGTGAGTCCGATGAGCAGCCCGTAGATCGTGGCTTGGGGCCGCCGGTCGAAGCGCTGGCCGCGCAGCGCAAAGGCGGCCGGAATGATCATCGTCAGCGCCCAGATGCTGTAGATCATCTCGTCGGGGTAGCCGTACTTGGTCGCGGGAAGCGCCGAGAACGCCCCCCACACGCCCCAGAACAGAACGAGCAGCGCAGCGTAGAAGATCCAGCTGCGGGTGCGCGTGGCAGTCGGCGCATCGGTCATGGTGACTTCACCTCTCGGATCATGGTCGGGGCGTTGCGAGTTCGTGCAGGGCACCGCTGGTCAGCGGATGGCCGCTGTGCTTGGCGGCGTAGATGGCCGCACCCACCGCGGGATCGAGCAACGGGGTGTGCAGGTCGAACTTGGCGGGCAGCCTCTGCAGGGCAGCACGAAACAGCGCGAGGAACCCCTCGTCGGAGAACATTCCGCCCGAGTAGGACACCGGTACCGGCTCGTCATCGGCGAAACCGACTAGCACACGGGTGGTTTCGATCAGCGTCGCGAGTTCGTCGGCACCGGCGGCCAGGATGCTCGCGGACGTTTCGTCGTCCTGGCGGGCGGACTGGCAGACCGTGGTGGCCAGGGCGGCGATGGAACTGCGGTTGCCGCCCCACTTCTCGATGACGAGGCTGACGACGTCGAGGTCGCTGGAGATCTGCAGGCGCTCCCTCATCATCTCGTAGAGCGGTCCGCGGGCCAGCCTGCCGTCACTCATCCGGCTGAACGCGTTCAACCCCTGCGCGGCAACCCAATACGCGGAGCCTTCATCGCCGAACAGTTCGCCCCAACCACCGACTCGGTGGCCAGTGCCTTGGCGTTCCCCGTAGGTCATCGACCCGGTGCCGCTGATGACGTTGATACCGTCCTCGCCGGCCAACGATCCGGCCCACCCACAGACCATGTCGTTGCCGCAGCTGTAGCGGTCGTGCCCGAGCACCCCGTGCGGGACGGCGTCGAGCTGCTTGATGTCTCCGCTGGCCTCGCCGTAGCCGGGGATGCCGAAGAACGCCGCGTCGATGTCGGACGTCTCGATGCCGACTTGCCCACAGATGTCGGTGACGCCCTGGGCCAGAACGCGTTCGACGACGTCGAAACCATCATTGAAGTAGTACGAGGTGGGCGCGGTGGCGCGGGCCAGGACGTGGCCGGTGTCGTCGATCAGCGCGAACGCGGTCTTGGACCCTCCACCGTCAACCCCGAGATAGTGAGCCATCGTTCCGTCACCTGCCCATCGGATAGATCTTCACGCCCCGCACGACGCGACTGACTTCGCCTGCGGGGAAGGGGTTGTCCGGCGTCTTGCCGTACTCCAATGAGGTGAACAGCGCGAGGTACTGCGCGAACACCAAGTACGCCAACGCAACCGACGAGTCGTCGAGCCCGCTGAGGCCGGGAAGAACGATGGCGTGTCCGAGCTCCGAGGGGATCGGTTCCGCGCTGATCACCGTGACGCTGTCGGGACCGAGTTGGTGGCGGATCTCGGCGATGATGTCGAGGTCGTAGCGACGGGTGTAGGGATCCGTCGAGACGTACACCAGGACGAGTGTGTCGCCGTCGAGTACCGACTTCGGTCCGTGCCGGAACCCAAGGGGCGAGTCGAAGTACGTCACGACCTCGCCTGCGGTCAATTCCAGTAGCTTGAGCGCTGATTCACGCGCAAGTCCCTCCAACGGTCCGCTGCCGAGGTAGACGAACCGTTGCTTCTTCGACTTCGCGAGCGCCCGGATGTCGGGCTGGAGATCGACGACGTGCTCGGCGGCGAGAGCGAGGGCGACGGCATCGGATGGCTCAGTCGACGCCAGCATCAGCAAGCACGACAACAGCATCGAGGTCAGGCTCGAGGTCATCGCAAAGCCGCTGTCGTTGGTGCGCTCCGGCATGAAGACGACGAGCGAGTTGGCGCGGTCGCCGTGCGTACGGCCGAGCTCGCCGTCGCGGTCACAGGTGAGGATGAGATGCCAGACGTCGTCGACGAGTTCGTCGGCCAGTTCGGTGGTCGCGACGCTCTCGGGGCTGTTGCCCGAGCGGCCGAACGACACCAGCAGTGTCGGGGTGTGGGGCTCCAGGTAGTCGAGGGGACTGGCGACGATGTCCGTGGTCGCGACGGCGTCGACGCGGCGGTGGAGATGGCGTCGAAGCGCGGGGGCGGCGATCTCCCCGGCGAACGCCGAGCTGCCCGCTCCGGTCAGGATGACCCGAAGGTCGGGGCGGCCCGCGACGTCGCGCAGGAACTCGGCAGCACGCTCGTCGGAGCGGGCTGCGACCTCCCGCCACGCATCGGGTTGTTGCCCGATCTCGAGAATCGTTGCGCCGCCGTCTTCTTGGGCGGAAATGGGGGTGCTAATCATCGACCTCTCCAGTAGTGCTGCATGCACGGGCGTAGGGGCGCAGGGCGTCGCGTACCCGGTCGACGACCAGGGCCTGCGCAGTGGAATCGAGCCTTCCGGTGCGTATCCGGTCGTATTGGATGGGCAGAAACTGGCTGATCAAGGGCAACGGTATGCCCGTTCGATCGAGGTTGGCCAGCAGGATCTGGCGCGCAGCGTCGATCTCATCGACGGCCCAGTAGTAGCGCAGGCGATCGCTGTAGCTGTAGCGGCGGGCGGTGCGCTGGGCGAGCGGACTATTGCTTCCCCCGTCGCTTCGCTCGCCCCGGCTGCTTCCCCCGTCGCTTCGCTCGCCCCGGTCCTCGTAGTAGCCCTGCCAATGGGTGGGATCGGCCAGCATGCGGCGCTCGATGACATCGATCAGGTTCGATCGCGACGCCTGCGCGACGAGCTCCGACTCGATGTGGGCGAGCGCGAACAGTGCCTCCCGCATCGCGAATGTCAGTGCGGGACCGACCTTCAGGATGGCCCAGTGGTCCTCCACCAGCTCGCGCAGTTGGGCCGAGCGTTGGTAGTCGGTGGAGTGCGCCTCGAACACCAGGTTGTCCTCGGTGTCGAGGACGTGACGCAGCTCGGCGGTGGCGTCGCGCTGATAGTCGATGACCGCTTGGTGGTCGAACTCGACACCGGGCTGCACCACCAGCGCGACGACGCGAGGCCACACCTGGTCGAGGTCGAGCTCGGCGAAGGCCGCACGGTGGGCACCGATGGTGCGCCGAGCTCGGTCGGCAGGCGTGGGGGTGAGCTGGTGCAGCGTCTCGTGCGCGCCGCCGGGGACGGGTACCTCGGTGCCGATGACGTACACCGGGGCGTCGATCCCTGCGCGGTGCGCGGTGTCTTCGGCAATCCGTAACAGCCTGGCAGTGCGGCTTGCGACTGTCTCGTCGGGCAGGACCGCGGGGTCGTCGGCGCACGACATGCTGCAGTCCAGGTGGATCTTGGTGTATCCGGCCTCGATGTAGCTGGCGATCAGCGCCTCGGCCTTGGCCATTGCGGCGCTTGCGGATTCGCGCTGCCAGCGGTTCGGACCGAGGTGATCACCACCGAGCACGACGCGCTCGCGTCCGAAACCCGCCTCGTCGGCGATTCCGAAGACCAGGTCGCGGAACTGCGCGGGGCGAAGGCCGGTATAGCCGCCGAACTGGTCGACCTGGTTGGACGTCGCTTCGATCAGGACGTAGCCTCCGTCGGCGTCGGCCTGTTCGATGGCCGCCTGCACGACGGTCGGATGCGCCGAGCACACCGAGTAGATGCCGACGGCTTCGCCGGCCTTGTGCCGACTGATCGTCTCGGCGAGCGGATTCGCCTGCAGTGCAACACTCATCGCGCAACACGCTCCCCAGCGACCGTCAGACACAGCTGGGCCACGGCGTCGCTGATCGCCTGTCGGCCCGCGGTGAGGAACGCACGGGGGTCGTTCGTGGTGGGAGTGAGCGACTGGCGGACCGCACCCGTGTAGGCGACGTTGAGTGCGGTTCCGACGTTGACCTTGTTGATGCCTGCGTGGATGGCGAGGCGGAGCTGGTCATCGGGAACGCCCGAAGAGCCGTGCAGGACAAGGGGTATGGCGACGGCCGCGGCGAGGCTGTCGATCAACTCGACGTCGAGCGTGGCGTCGCGGGTGGTCATCGCGTGCGAGCTGCCCACCGCAACGGCCAGACCGTCGACCGCGGTCTCATCGACGAAGGCCGCCGCCTCGTCCGGATTCGTGCGAGCGCCCGGCGCGTGCGCATCCTTGCGCTGGCCGTCCTTCCCGCCGACCTCGCCGAGCTCGGCTTCCACCCACAGTCCCGCCGCGTGGGCGCGCTCGGTGAACGTGCGGGTGCGGTCGACGTTGTCCCGGTAGGGCAGGTGAGCGGCGTCGACCATGATCGAACTGGCGCCCAGGTCGGCGGCCGTCTCGATGGCTCCGTCGATCAGCGTGACGTCCTGGAAGTGGTCGAGGTGGATCGACAGCGGAGCCGAGGAGTGTGTGGCGATCTGCGCGCAGGCCGCGAGCAGCGGCGCGATTCGGCCACCGTGGAACCGGACCGTGTTCTCGCTGAGCTGCAACACCGCGGCGACTCCGGCCCGCTCGACCCCGTCGGCAATGCCCTCGGCGTGCTCGAGGGTGATCACGTTGAACGCGAGCACGGCGGTGTCCGTCTCGGCGGCCGACGCGACCAGGTCGCCGGTGGAGGCAAGCGTCACGGTGCCACCGGCATTCTCGGTCTTGGCGTCTGGAGCATGCGTCGATCATGAGAAGATCGCTCAAAGCGCGCAATGCCAAGCGGCGAAACGCTCAGGAAAACTGACTGTTTCCACTCCCGCAGATCATGGTCTCAAGGAGTCTTCAACGATGTCGATCAAGCGCACCGACCGCATGCGCGAGGTTCTCGCCCTGCTGCGCGACCGCGGGGAGGTCACCTCTCACGTGCTGCAAGGCGAACTGCGCGTGTCGGCCGCCACACTGCGCCGCGACCTCAGCGAGCTCGAAGATCAAGGCCTGCTGGTGCGGACCCACGGCGGCGCCCGGGCGCTGGACCCGAGTGGCAGCGAAATCCCCGTGCGGCTACGCGATCACCGGATGATCGCCATCAAACGCCGGATCGCCCAGCACGCAGCTGCATTGGTGCCGCCCGGCCCTCAGGCGGTGGCGCTGACCGGCGGTGTTACCACCGGCGAGGTGGCCAGGGCGCTGAAGGGCAGGCCCACCATGACGATCGTGACGAACTCGCTCACGATCGCGGCCGACTGCGCCGTCGACGCGCACATGAAGGTGATCATGACAGGAGGGCTGGTCAGGGCGAATTCCCTCGAGGCAGTTGGCCCGATGTCCGAGCACGCGTTCCAGGTCATCACCGTCGGCACCGCGATCCTCGGTGCCGACGGGATGTCCGCCGAAATCGGGGCGACGACCTTCGACGAGGCCGAGGCCCGCACGTCGATTGCGATGGCCGCCAACGCTCAACGCGTCGTGGTCGCCGTCGACGGTTCCAAGATCGGCAAGGTCACCTTCGCGAAGATGGTCGCCCTGAGCGACATCGATCATCTGGTGACCGACTCAACCGCCGACCCCCAACAGCTGGACCGGATCGCCGCGGGCGGCGTCCGCGTCCACGTGGTCGACGTCGGAGATACCTGAGCGTTACGCCTTGGTCAGGCCCGAGTCCCGAATCGCCTCGGCGAGCGGCTCCAGCACGACCGGGTCGTACGGCGGCGGCAGATAGATGATCGCGAGATCCAGACCTTCCTTGCCGAGCGCCCCGGCCTCGTCGACCACCTTGGCGTAGTCGCGGTCCGCGCCGAGTCGGACGTGCGAGGAGAGGGTGATCTCCTTCGGATCGCGGCCGATGTCCGCGCAGCGGGCGTGGAGCACGTCACGCTTGTGCGCGAACTCCTCGGGCGTGCCGCCGACGAAGTTCCAGTGGTCGGCGTACTTCGCGGTCAGAGGCAGGGTGCGCTTCTCGCCGCTGCCACCGATGCAGATCGGCGGGTGCGGCTGCTGCGGCCCCTTCGGCTCGTTGCGCGCGTCCTTGAGCTGGTAGTACTTGCCGTCGAAGGTGGTGGTCTCGTTGCTGAGCAGGCTGGTCAGCACCTCGCAGGCCTCCTCGAAGCGGTCGAACCGCTCCTTGATGGTGCCCAGCTCGATGCCGTAGGCGCCCGATTCCTCCTCGTTCCAGCCCGCGCCGATGCCGAGCTCGAGCCTGCCGTTGGAGATGACGTCGAGTGCCGCCGCCATGTTGGCCAGCACGGCCGGGTGCCGGTAGTGGATGCCGCTGACCAGCACGCCGACGCGCAATCGCTTGGTGGCCTGCGCCAGCGCGGTCAGGGTTATCCAGCCCTCAAGGCACGGGCCGGTGGAGTCCGAGAAGATCGGATAGAAGTGGTCGAAGGTCCAGCCGGACTCGAAGACGTCGATGTCATCGGCGGTCTGCCAGATCGGCAACATGTCGGACCAGGTGGTGTTTTGCGGGGATGTTTTGAAGGCGAATCGCACTCGATCAAGCCTAGACCCGCAACCTGCGATGTGCCGTGCGATGACTTTTCCCAGTGGTCCAGGTCGGTATCGGCATGATCGACATGACCTCGGCTTGTATGAATACGACCTCCGTCCTGGCAGCCCTGAAGGATGACGAACTCGACATGCGTACCCCGTGCGAAAAGCTGTCGCTGCGTGAGCTGGTCGCCCACGTCGGCGGACTCGGCGTGGCGTTCGCCGCGGCCGCGCGAAAGGACCTCGGTGAATTCACCGACTCGCCACCAGGAGAAGGCGGGTACCAATTGGACGGCGACTGGCGGGCTCAGTACCCGGCCAATCTGGCCGCGCTCGCCGAGGCCTGGCGCGACCCGGGAGCGTGGGACGGCATGACGCGCGTTGGCGGCGTGGACCTTCCTGGTGAGGTGTGCGCAATGGTCGCACTGACCGAGGTGGTCGTGCATGGGTGGGACGTCGCGCGATCCACCGGGCAGGACTACGACGTCGACGACGAGGTCGCCGAGGCACTGCTGGCACACATCGCGTCGTTCGCTGCGGAGGGACCGGTGGAGGGGTTGTTCGGGCCGGCCGTCGCGGTCTCCGACGATGCAGGGGCATTCGATCGCGCGATCGCGCTCAGCGGACGTGACCCGCGGTGGCGGGTCTAGCCCTCACACTGGAAGGCATGGACCCCGTCGCGGCGCTGCGCGAGATCGCCTACTACAAGGACCGGGCTCGCGAGGACTCGCGCCGCGTGATGGCCTACCGGAATGCGGCGGACACCGTCGAGAGACTCGACGACGCCCAACGCGAGAAACACGGCAAAGCCAACAGCTGGCAGTCACTGCCGGGGATCGGCCCGAAGACCGCCAAGGTCATCGCGCAGGCGTGGTCGGGTCGTGAACCCGACACACTCGTCGAATTGCGCGGGGCGGCAACTGATCTGGGCGGCGGCGAGATCCGTGCGGCGCTGAGGGGTGACCTTCACCTGCACTCCAACTGGTCGGACGGATCGGCGCCGATCACGGAGATGATGGCCACCGCCAAGTCGCTCGGACACGAGTACTGCGCCTTGACCGACCACTCGCCCCGGCTGACCGTCGCCAACGGCCTTTCCCCGGAACGGCTTCGGAAGCAACTCGACGTGATCGACGAGCTGCGGGAACGGTTCGCGCCGATGCGCATCCTGACCGGCATCGAGGTCGACATCCTCGACGACGGCAGCCTCGACCAGGAGCCGGAACTGCTGGAGCGCCTCGACGTCGTGGTGGCCAGCGTGCACTCGAAGCTGGCGATGGATGCGGCCTCGATGACCCGGCGCATGGTGCGGGCGGTGTCCGAGGGCTACGCCGACGTGCTCGGGCATTGCACGGGCAGGCTGGTGGAAGGCAACCGAGGGACGCGTCCCGAGTCGAAGTTCGACGCCGAGAAGGTGTTCACCGCTTGCCGTGATCACGGCACCGCGGTGGAGATCAACTCACGACCGGAACGCCGCGATCCGCCGACTCGGCTGCTGACGCTGGCGCTGGAGATCGGCTGCGACTTCTCCATCGACACCGACGCGCACGCGCCAGGGCAACTCGACTTCCTCGGTTATGGTGCCCAGCGCGCGCTCGACAACGACGTGCCCGTGGACAGGATCATCACGACCTGGCCCGTCGAACGACTCCTCGAGTGGACCGCGGCTCGCCCGTGAGCTCCCTCGGGATCGACACGATTTCGACCATTCTGGCCGCGGGACTGATCTTCCTGCTGGCCCTTGTCCTGGGCATCTGGAAGTACCGGCAGATGGCCACCTCGGAGAACCACCTCGCCCACCCCTACGTCGACATCGCTCACCGGGCCGCGCTGCTCTATTCGTTCGCCACCGTGCTGGTGGCGGTCTTCGTCGAGCTCAGTGCCTGGCCGACGTGGGTGAATCTCAGTGCGGCCATGGTGCTGGTGTTCTTCTTCGTCGCCGCGATCTTCGAGTACATCGTCCACGGCATCCGGCGCGACACCACGAATCAGTTCGAGCACCCGACCTCTGCGCTCACTGTGGGCATGATCGCGTTGATCATCGGCGAGGTTGGCGGCTTCGCCGTGCTGCTCGCGGGATTCGTTGCGGGACAGTTAGTCTAGTCGAGCAGCCCTAGCGCGGGAGCAAGCGCACGGGCCGCGGCGAGCCCGGCAGGCTGATCCGCGTCGTGCAGCACGGTCAGGTGTACGTGGTCGGCACCCGCCGCGTGCAACTGACGAGCTCGTTCGGCGACGTCGTCGGGGCCGCCCCGGGCGACGAGCGTGTCGATGAGGCCGTCGCTCAAACTCGTGATGTCGTCATCGGTAAAGCCCTGCCGGAGCAGTGATTTGACGTATGCGGGCAGGCCGCACAGGAACGTCAGTGGCTGGCGCGCTGTTGCCCTGGCGGCATCGGCGTCGCGATCCAGAACGGCGTACAGGCCCACCGACAGTATGCGATCGGGACCAAGCCGCTGCCGCGCCGACGCAACGTAGTCGGGGACGAGCAGCGCAGGCATGGCTCCGGCGAACCGGTCCCGCGCGACGTCGAGTGCACGTGGCCCGAACGCGGCCAGGATGCGCCGGTGCGCCGGTATCGGATGGTCGGCGCCGTCGAGGCGGTCGACGTAGTCGCCAAGGGCCGCGAGTGGCCGCTCCGAGTGCGGTGACCCGAGGCCCACCAGAAGCCGGCCCGGCGCAACGGCTTCCACCCGGTGGAACAGTGCAGTCACCGACGCGGCGTCGAATACGTCAGGAGGGATGATCGCCGACCCGACGACGGCTCGCTCGGTTGCTCGGATCAGGTCGGCAAGCCGTTCGAGTCGGTCGAGTTGACCGCCGACGATCCACAGAGTGGTGAATCCGAGTTGCTCGAGCTGGCCTGCGGAGCCAAACCCTTCGGGATCGACCGTCAGACCAAAGCGTCCCAGTTGCATCGCGACCATGCGGCCAACGGTATGACCTCAATCGTCGTTGAGGTCAAGCGGTGTCCTAGCTTGGCGCCACCAGCGACATCAATTCGGTTCCGTCGTCGGAGGTACGGACAAGCGTGTCGCCGATCCTGGTTATTCTGGCCAGGGATCCCGCGGGCCTCGGGATCGACCAAACCCTGTCGCAGGTAGCGAGGTCGTAGGCCATGGCCAGGTTGGCGGATTTGATGTCTCGCGGTGCGCCCACGAACACCGAACCGTCGGTGCCGAGGTAGCCGTCGATCATGTCGAATGCGCACGGCTTGCCCTCATCGCCCGTGCGCAGATCGTAGGACTGAAAACGTCCTTCGTCGGTGGGGGTCTTCTCCCCGATCCAGAGCGTGGTTCCGATCAACTGCATGCCGTACGGCGGGTCGCCGGACACGTCGAGCAGTTTGTCGCCACTGGGACCGTAGATTCCGAAGCTGTCGCTCTGCACGATCGCCGTGACGTTTCCTGTCGTGCCACCGACCCGTTGGCCGTCGATGCGCGTTTTGTTCGTGAGTCTGCCTACAGTGTCGAAGAATTGGATGAACGACTGCCCTAGGTGCTCGCTGAACTCGGCCGCGAAGCCACCGTCGAAGTCGCCCCACGACCCCATGTCGGCGCCTTTGGGGAACTGAGGGGAGAGGACCCTGCCATCCTGGAGAGAGAACATCGTGACCGGGCCCTCGCTCCTTCCCCCTTGAAACCCGATGTCGCCGATGTGAATCGCGACGACGCCTGCGCCGGGGACGAACCACGTGGTCTCACCATGCGGTCCCACGCCGTAGAGGCCTTCGCCCTTCGTTGCAGCGATCAAGTAGTTGCCGAACTGTGCGGCCTTGAGCTTGCCGGTAATGAGGCGCACGTTGGTCGGCCCGTTGTAGGTCAGTACGCCGCTCTGCCCGTCGATGACCCAGGCGGTGGCTGCGGTTTGATCGTCGGAAATGCACACCACCGCAGCTCCGTTGAGGAAGCAACGCGGCATGTCAGCTGAGGAATTCAGCTTGACGGACGGAAACAGCCGGTGGCCGTTGGTGGCGTCCACGCCGATTAGCCACCACTGAGGTGTGGTCTGGCCTGGGCTGCTGACCAACAAATAGGTGCGGGGCGGCGTGTTGGTGACAAGACTTGGCAACCAAGGAGCGTCCAGGGTGGCGATCGTCGACCCGGGGGGCAATCCCAAGTCGGCGACGTTCGTCTTCCAGCCTGGAGCGGGGTGCACCTTCATGGACGACAGGAGTGCTTCCTTCGGCGGCTGCCACCTGGAGCGTGCCCAGTACTCGGCGCCGCCGGTGAACCACCATCCGACGGCGCCGGCGATCACAACGACAACGACAACGACAAGTGCGCCGATGAGCAGTGGCCAGCGACGTCGCCGGCCACGCTGCGATTGTTCGATCAAAGGGGTCAGTCCTCGTGTGCGTACCGGGTGGCGAAGATCTGCGCCTTATCGGCGAGCACCGTCTCAGCGGTCGGGAGCCCAAGCTCATGCTCCGCGTAGCTACGCGCGGTCAACGGATCTTCCCCCATCTGTTGCATCATCCCCGAGACGAGCAGGTGTTGACCGGCGCGGGCATTCTGACTTGCGAGCCGGGCAATCAGTGAAATCTCTTCGGCCAGTTGACTTTCAGTCATGTTGCACACTTGGGGTGCCAACGTAACCTGGATGGGTCGGCCGTCCAACAGTGCAGTGGCCGACACCGTGCCCGGTGGGTTCGTCACTGTGAAGAAAATGGTCTGGGGCCCAGGTTCCTCATCGTCGTCCGGGAGGACCGCGTCCAGACCAACGTCGACGTAGTCGGCGACGGCGGGTGGGGAGAAGTCGAGCGCATCCAGCATCGACTCAGCGGGGCTGTGGTCGTCCTCGTCGTCGTCCCACGAATCGTCGGACCAGTTGCCATTCATTAGGTCTCGCAAGCGTTGATGGCATCGGCACCGGCGGCGTCGGTGTGGTCGTACCGTGCGGCAGCAGCACTAAGTTTCTCGCCCAACTCCGTCGAGACCTTGAACAATGCACTTCCAGCGGCCCGGCGTGCCTCCTCTGCCGCGGATACGGCGAGATGGGTTGCCTCGCAGACCATTCCATGTGTGTCTTGCACGTTGCGTGCCGGATCAACGATCGACCGGTTCGCGCCGGTGATCTTATTGACCGACTCCTGCTGTCTCTCCGCCAGATGCCGAATGTGCTCGGTCAGGACGCCCAGGTTCTTCTCTTGATCAGTGGACACGAGGTTCCGTTCGTCGTCAGCGGGGAGCGCCAGGCGCTGGCGCTCCATATGGGGTGGCGGGTGCTTGAACCGTGGGCTCCTCGGGCTCTGGCACGGTGTATTGCGTTTCGGGCTTCGACCGCGACGGCAGCTCCATAGGGTCGTCCTTCCCCGGTAGCGGCGTCACACCGGGTTCGGAGCGCGGGAGACTCGCCTCGCCATTCATTGGTACCGGGAAGACCTCGCCGGCGCCGCAGGGGTCCAAGGGGGTGCCGGACGTGTCCTTCGCAGCGCCCCCATAGCGCTCCGACGCCTTGCCAATGCGGTCCGCGTTCTCGAGAGAATTCTTGACCAAAACTGCCATCGTGACGCCGGCCGTATCCAATGCTCCTGCTGCGGCGGCACAGTCCATCGCGAACTTGAGGGCGGCGGTTGGCGGAGTCAGGTTCATCGCCGCCGTCGCCAAGTCGTATTTGGTGAGCGTGTCCGATGCATCGTTGAGCGTCTGTCGGGTGCGGTCGACTTGACCGGCCTCGGTATCGAGGTGGCCGGCGATCTCGGCGTCCGCGGTCTGCACTTCTGAGGCAAGTCGTTTGTGCGATGCATTCGTCGCGTTGTAAACCTGCGCGGCGGTGCCATTCCACCGATCCTCGTGGGGCTCAGCATGGATGAGGGTCTCGACGACGTTTTCCAGGCGCTTGCTCGAATCTCGGAATTGCTCGCCGGTGTATGGATCTCCGGAGCCCGTCGTCGCCTTCATGCCCGCAATCGCTAGCTGTGCAGCCGCTATCACCTTGGATTCGGCGAGCTTCATTACCGGGTTCTTCTCGAGGAAGGTTGGGACGGGGCCCAAGTTCGCGCCGAGGCTACCCAGGCCAAGCGCGATGTCCTTGCCGTCGCCGAGGACCTTGCGGCCGTCGACCATAGCCTGTCCGATGTCGCCCGTGGCGACGTGACCCACCAGGCTGGGCACGTCGGTTGCGACGCCCGCGATGCCGGTGATGAGGTCGATAGGGGTGGCGGCCTCGACCTTGTCGAGCACCTTTCCCACTTCATCTAGAAAACCCATGGCCCCCCTTGCGCGCCGTCAAAAAGCCTAACAGCGCTCCGCGGCGGTATCGGACGGGAATGTCTTGAGCGAAGCCGGCGATCAGTCCGGCAGCATCGGCATCTCCAGGCCAGGGTCGCGGCCGAGCAGAACGCCCCGCATGACCGCCGCGTTGCCGAACCTCTGCCGCACCTCGTCCATGGCGGCGTCCAACGCCACCACGTCGTTGACGGCTTCGAACGGCAGCTCCAACTGCTGGGCGCCGTCTCGGTCGATGTTGGACACCGCGAACCCCACCAGGGTCAGGCCCCGCTCGGCGATCAGCGGGCCCGCCGCGGCCACCAGCTCCCGCGCCGCGGCGAGGATGGCGTCGGTCGACGCGGTCGCGCGCGCCATGGTGTGCGAGCGCGTCACCCGGCTGAAGTCGTCGAACCGCAGGCGCAGCACGACGGTCCTTCCGGTGCGCCCGGACTTGCGCATCCGGCGGGTGATGCGGTCGACGAGGTTGATCACGACGGCGTCGATCTCGCTGTCCGACATGGTGTTTCCGGCCCGGCCGAGCGCCCGCTGCGCCCCGACCGAGCGGCGCCGCACGCCCGTCACCACCCGGCGCCGGTCGACGTTGTGCGACAGCGCGAACAATTGGTGGCCCATGCCACCGCCGACCATCGAGTCCAGCATGGCTTCGCTGAGCTCGGCGACGTCGGCGACGGTGTAAATGCCGTGGCCGTGCAGCTTCTCGGCGGTCTTGGCGCCCACGCCCCACAGCCTGCGGATCGGCAGCGGATGCAGGAAGGCCAACTCGCGGTCCGGGGGCACCAGGAGCAAGCCGTCGGGCTTGGCCTCCTGGCTGGCGACCTTGGCCAGGAACTTGGTGCGTGCGATGCCCACGGTGATGGGCAGGCCGACGCGGTCGCGGACGTCAACCCGCAGTTGCGCCGCGATCTGCACGGGGGTGCCCGAGACCCGCGCGAGCCCGCCGACCTCGAGGAAGGCCTCGTCGACCGACAGCGGCTCGACGAGGGGAGTGGTGTCGCGGAACACCTCGAACACCGCATCGCTCGCCTGCGAGTACGCCGACATCCGCGGCGGCACGACGATGGCGTGCGGGCACAGGTGCCGCGCCTGGCGACCGCCCATCGCGGTGCGCACGCCGTAGGCCTTGGCCTCGTAGCTGGCCGCGAGCACGACGCCGCCGCCGACGATCACCGGTCGATTGCGCAGCGCCGGGTCATCGCGCTGCTCGACCGATGCGTAGAAGGAGTCGAGGTCCGCGTGCAGGATCGTGGCACCGGACCCGCTTCGCTGCCGCCCACCGGACACGAACATATGTTCGCATACCGGTGCGACGAATCAGCGGGCGTTGCGGCGAACATCGTCCGCTCGTTCATCAGATTTGGGGAGATGGCCAGGTCTTGCGCCGGAATGGCGTCCGGTGCGGCACCCTTGTCCCGCGCTGCCAGGATCGACGTGGTCGTGCATTCGATCCACTTCTGCATGAACGTCGTCCACGTCGTGTGCACGGTGTCGTCTCATGTTTTGTCGGTAGGGGCATCGCCTTATTCCTGCAGGGTGAGTCGAAGCGCCCGCAGTGCATAGTGCAGCCTCGACTTCACGGTGCCTTCGGTGATGAGGAGATCGTCGGCGATCTGCGCGGTAGTCCACTCGAGGTAATACGAGCGCACGATCACGGCGCGGTGCTGCGGCGACAGCTGCGCCAGTGCCTCGCCGATCAGCTGCCGGTCCAGCACGCGTTGACCTCGTCCGAACCGGCGCGCTCGGGTGTACCCGAGAGGCCAGGCTCGCAGGCTTCGCCACGGAACCCCAAACTGCGGCGCTTGTCGACGATCATGTTGCGGG
This sequence comes from Mycobacterium sp. AZCC_0083, assembly GCF_014202335.1. GTDB lineage: Bacteria > Actinomycetota > Actinomycetes > Mycobacteriales > Mycobacteriaceae > Mycobacterium. The sequence goes on from NZ_JACHGP010000016.1 coordinate 52,724, forward strand.
CGACCGTGACTGGGCACGCACGCTCCGACCTCTTGCTGTCGTCGAATACCTCGGGGTGCCGTGCTCGTCGTAGAGCGCGCGCATCGATGTGGCACCCACATCGTTCATCCGGTCTCCGATACAGCAGGTGAAATATAGCCGTAGCGGCGATGTTTCACCGATCGCCGCCACAATGACACTTAGTGGGCATTCAACGGGTCGCGAGTGCGCGACAGCGACCTGTTTCGAATGCGGAGTTGCATGATGCCGAGGCTAGACAGTCCGTCGGCAATGGCGGTGCGATAGCCCCGCGCTGCGCGTTATTTGGCTAAAGGTTCTCGTTTGGCGAATGTCGTTGTAATCGGGATATGCGACCACGTCGCATAGCGTGGATCCCTGGCCGGATAACGCGGAACTGTGGGGTAGCCACGGGAATGTTACCAGCCACTAGCTTAGCCTCGCACCCATGGAGATCGAAGGCCGAGGGTGGTAACGATGCGCCAGGGTCCAAGGAAAAGGCCTGTACGGCTTGTCAATTCGCCAGCGACGCTTCTCGGGATGAGGACCCCGTTCCGGGCACTTGATCGGAGAATTCCCAATGCACGTTGACCCGGCACTTTGCGACGCCGACTTGGCGCCGGGCAGCGCACCGAGTGCCTGCTGGACGCCGGACTTGCCGCCACAAACTGAAGGCGTGCAGTACCTGGGGGCAGACGACGTCGTTGGGCGACTCGTGGACCGGGGTGCATGCGACGCAGATCTGATTCTGGCCAGGGCCGGCCTGTTCCAGGGAGTCGAGCGCAGCGCGGTATCCGCGCTGACCAAGCAACTGCACCCGGTGGACTTCCCGCGTGGGCACACGGTGTTCGCCGAAGGTGAGCCAGGCGATCGGCTCTACGTCATCATTTCGGGCAAGGTGAAGATCGGTCGCCGGTCACCGGACGGCCGGGAGAACCTGCTGACCATCATGGGCCCGTCGGACATGTTCGGCGAGCTGTCGATCTTCGACCCCGGCCCGCGGACTTCGAGCGCCACCACCATCACCGAGGTGCGCGCCGTGTCGATGGACCGCGACGCGCTCAAGGCGTGGATCAAGGATCGCCCCGAGATCGCCGAGCGACTGTTGCGGGTGCTGGCTCGCCGGCTGCGCCGCACCAACAGCGACTTGACCGATCTGATCTTCGTCGACGTGCCGGGGCGGGTCGCAAAGAAGTTGCTGGGTTTGGCGCAGCGGTTCGGCACGCGGGAAGGCGATGCGATGCGCGTCACGCATGACCTGACACAGGAGGAGATCGCCCAGCTGGTCGGCGCCGCACGCGAGACCGTGAACAAGGCGCTGGCCGACTTCGCCCACCGCGGCTGGATCCAGATCGAAGGCAAGAGCTTGCTCATCTGCGACTCCGAACGCCTCACCAGGCGGGCTCGTTGAGAGCGGGCCAGAGGGGCTTGGCTCGAACTGTGCTGCGCGCAGTTCGATCTCGCTACAGGGCGCGAAGCGGGCACACTCACGGGCGCGCGAGTGTGGCTTCCGGATGCTGTGAGTTCAGTGCGCAGAGTGCAGGACGTGCAGCGGTGTTTCGCCGAACATCGCCTTGTGCGCGGCAGCGAACCGGCCGAGGTGGCTGAATCCCCAGCGGTGTGCGATTGAGGCGACGGTGACTTGAGAGGGATGCCCCGAGCGTAGATCCCGGTGCGCATGGCGGAGTCTGACCGTCCGGAGATATGCCATGGGTGACATGTCCAAGTGTCGGCGGAATCCCTCCTGCAGGGTTCGCACGCTGATGTTGCACTGCCTCGCCAGCGTCGCGGTGGTCAGCGGCATCTGGGGGCAGGTTTCGATGATGTCCATCGCGTCGCGGACCGCGGTCGGTCGGGCCGGCTCGGCGGGCGCGTCAAGCGCGTCGCGGTGGGGATGGTGGGCCACGACCAGGAAGCCATGAATCAGGCTTTCCACCAACGGGTCCCAGACGAGGGGATGCCTCAACAGACCATCCGGGCGCTCGAGCTGACGACTCACCATCAGCAGTAGCCGCACCCAATCCTGGACAGCGCTCGTGTTGAGCGGCAGTGCCGCGTCGAAGGCGATCAGGGAATCCACCCGGCGGCCGACCAGTCTCTCCAGTGCTCTATCGACGGCGACTTGGTCGATCTTGACCGCGAGATGGTGGCTGCCAGCGGGCCATCGGTCTATCACGATCTCCGCGTCGGGCCGGTATACCGAGGCCCGGGTGGGAGTCGAGATCACGTACTGCCCACAATGCCGCGCTTCCAGCCGGCCTTCGAGGGGAATGCAAACGTGATAGCTGGCTCGAGCCTCATCGAAGCGCATCGCAACGTCGGTCTGATAAGTGACCTCTCCCACGGTCAGTGGACCCACGCTGGTGACCCGTTGGGTGAGGCCGAAGCTCTTCGATGGCCCGAGCAACCGGAGCCGGTGTGGGTAGTAGGCGGCCTCGCAAATGTGAATCGCCTGCTCGGGCGAACGCGTCCGGAACCACGGATCGGGCTGTGCGTTCGAGGTAGACCCACTCGTCGCCGTCCGCATCTCCATGTGTCTCCTTGATGGGTCGCGCCACATGTTCGTTCCTTCGAGCATTGCTGGCTGGCGCGACGGTGTCGTTCCTGCTAGCACCTATCCCGCGATTCCCGCCAGCGTCACTTCGGATGGAACGCCAGGCGCCGATTACGTCAGCCGGCGGCCAGCGGGGTCGTTGGCGAAGAACTGGATGTGGCCGGGCATTGGGCGGAGGTGGGTGCGCGCGCCGCGCTCGGGTGGTTTGCGCCAATCGGCACGGGCGATGATGGGTTCGTCGGCGGTGGTGTTATGGGGGCCGGCAACCACGCGGCCGTAGATGAAGGCGTCGGAGCCGAGTTCTTCCACCATTTCGACTTCGATTTCGACGCCGAGGCCGTCGACGTCGAAGTGCTCGGGACGGATGCCGACGCCCACTTCGGCCGCGGTGTCAGCGATCTCGCGTGGAACCGGGATGATCCAATCGCCGAGGGAGACCGATCGGTTGACAATCGGCAGTGTAAAGAGGTTCATCGGGGGAGAACCCATGAAGCCGGCTACGAAGGCATTGACAGGGGCGTGGTAGAGCTCGCGTGGGGCGGCGCATTGTTGCAAGACTCCATCGCGCAGAACGGCGACGCGGTCGCCCATGGTCATGGCTTCGACTTGATCGTGGGTGACGTAGATGGTGGTAGTGGCGAGTTGGCGCTGCAGCGTGGAGATTTGGGTGCGGGTCTGTACCCGCAGTTTCGCATCAAGGTTGGACAAGGGCTCGTCCATCAGGAACACCTGAGGGCGACGAACGATGGCCCGGCCCATTGCCACGCGCTGACGCTCTCCACCGGACAGGTCCTTGGGTCTGCGGTCGAGGTGGGGCTCGAGGTGGAGCAACCGGGCGGCGTCGAGGACGCGCTCGCGGATGTCGACCTTGGGCACCCTGGCCACCTTCAGCGCGAAACCCATGTTCTGTGCCACCGTCATGTGCGGGTACAGCGCGAAGTTCTGGAACACCATGGCGACATCGCGATCCTTGGGATCGACGTCGGTGACATCGCGCGCGCCGATGCGGATGACGCCATCGTCGACGGTCTCGAGGCCTGCCAGCATCCGCAGCGACGTGGATTTCCCGCAGCCGGAAGGTCCGACGAGGACCAGAAATTCGCCGTCGCCAACGCTGAGGTCCAGCCGGTCGAGCGCGAGCCGACCCGAACCCGGGTACCGCTTGCTCACCTGCTCGAAGGCTACCGATGCCATGAACTGCCTCTCGAATCATTGCGCGCTGTCGCGCTTACCGGCCGCCGAAGCCCGACAGGGCGATGCCGCGGATGAAGGCTCGTTGAGCGACGGCGTAAATGATCACCAGTGGCAACAGGATCAGCATGGACGCGGCCATCAGCACCGGCCACCGCGAAACGTACTGCCCCTGTAGATGCACCAGGCCCAGAGTGAGCGGGGAGATGTTGTCGCGCTGGATCATCAACAGTGGCCATAGGAAGTCGTTCCAAACATTCACCCAGGTGAGCACTGCGAGCACCATGACCGCCGGTTTGGTGTGCGGCAACAGCACCCGCCAATACACCTGCCACGGGGAGCAGCCGTCGAGTGTGGCAGCCTCCTCGAGCTCCTTGGGAAGGGTGCGGAAGAACTGCCGCATCAGATACGTGCCGAATGCGCTGCCGAACAGTCCTGGCACGATCATCGACCACGGTGTGTCCGTCCAGCCGAAGGTCCGCATGAGAATGAACTGCGGGATCACGGTGACCGTGAGAGGCACCATCAGGGTGCCCAGATAGGCGAGGAACAACACATCACGGCCCTTGAATGGCAAGCGGGCGAACGCATATCCGGCCAGTGAACAAAAAAACACCTGTCCAGTCGTAACGCATCCGGCGTAGAACACCGTATTGAGGAACATCCGCCAGAACGGCATCAGTGCAAAGACTTCGGCATAGTTGGACCACTGCGGACGGGGTGGTAACAGCACCGGCGCGGTGACGTCGCGCTCCTTCTTCAGCGAGCCCGACACGGCCCACAGGATCGGAAAGAGGGCGCACCATGCCATGACGGTGAGCGCGGTGTAGAGGGCTATGGCGCGAAGGACGTTGAACTTGATCACACGCTCGGTCAGACTCGACATCATTGCTCCAGCGAGCTCCTGCGCGAGAACCGCAGCTGCAGGACCGTGATGACCAGAAGAATCGCGAACATCACCCAGGCAAGCGCAGATGCGTAGCCGACATCGGTGAACGCAAATGCGTTCTGGAACAGCATGATTCCAAAGACGTACGTGGCACTCTCCGGACCGCCGTGGCCGCCGGTAAGCACATAGACAAGGTCGAACGCCTGGAACGACTTGATTATCGAGATGACGACCACGAACGACGACGCGCTCCGGATCAGCGGCAGGGTAATGGCGAAGAATCGTCGCATTTCCCCTGCGCCGTCGATCTTCGCCGCCTCGTAGAGGTCCTCGGGTACGCCTTGCATGGCGGCGAGCAGGATGACGGTGGCGAACGGGACGCTTTGCCAGATGCTGACCAGGCACAGTGAGACCATCGCCCACGTCGGGTCGACCAACCAGGGCACCGGTCCGATCCCGATCCAGCCGAGCATGATGTTGAGCAGGCCGTTGTTGGTGTCGAAGACGAAGCGCCAAACCACGGCCATCACCACAGCCGAAACGGCCAGCGGCAGGAACAGAATGGTCCGAAAGACGCCGATCCCCTTGATTTTCCGGTTCAGCGTGGCGGCGACGATGAGGCTGATGGCGAGCGTTGGCACCACGGTCCCGACGGTGAAGACCGCGGTGTTGCGCAACGCGATGGCGAAGAGCGGGTCCCCGGTGAACAGCCGATGGAAGTTCGCCCACCCAACAAACTTCGCGGGGTTGAACAGATTCCATTTCTGGAATGCCATGTACAGCGAGAATCCCAGGGGGAACAGCATGAAAACGGCCACCGCGAGCAAGTTCGGCGCGATGAACATTCGCCCCGCCGTAGCTTGTCGCCGCGCCAGCACCGAACGATTCCCCGTCCGCGGGGGCACGGCCGGCGCTGGAGGTTTCTCGCTGACAGTCATTGATTGCGTAAGACCTTGTCGACGTCAGCAGCGAGGTCGGTCTTGAACGAGGTCGCCGATTGGACTCCGCGCAGCACGGGGCCGAAGTTGCGATCCATCAGAGCATCGACCCTTTCCCACGCCGGGGTGACCGGCAGGTGCCTCGAGCGCGCCGGACCGCCCGTGAGGACGTTGAGGTTGTGCACCCGGCTATGCGCTTTGGCGAATCCTGCCGAGTTGATCGCAGACTTCAATGCAGGTACGAATAGGCCGGTTTCGGCGATCACGGCCTGCCCGACGGGGCCGGTCAGGAACTTCACGAACTCCCACGCCTGCTGCTTGCGCGGACTGTCGGCTGCGATGGCAAGACCGGTCGTTCCGACGTCCGACCACGAGCCATGCCCCTTCGGGCCGACAGGCAATACCGTGACGTCGAAATCAAGGCCGCCGGCCTCGGAGAATGTGCTGTAACGCCAGTGCCCTCCCATGGCCATCGCGGCCTGACCCCGCGCGAAGAGGTCCATCGTGGACATCGATTGCTGGTCGGCCGCCTTCGGGGCCACTTGATACTTGTTGGCCAGGTTCGCGTAGAACTGGACACCCTCGATGAACGGGTCGTCATCGAAGTTCATGCGCCGCGGGTTGTTCCACGGGCTGGACCAATTGGCGCCATTGTTCATTCCGAACAGACCCGCAGAGTAATAGGGCACCCATGTGTCGACAAGGCCCCATTGCGTGACCTCGCCCGACGCGTCACGCTTGGTGAGCCTCTTGGCGAAATCGAGGAACTCGGCGAAACTCCAGGCATCCTCCCATCGGCCGGGCGGTCTCAAGTTCGCCTCGGCCAACAGCTTCTCATTGAAATACAGATAGTTCCCCGACCACTGTTCCGGGAAGGCATACTGCCCACCCTTGAACCCGAACGTGTCGTACAAGACTGGGACGCTTTCGGATTTCAGCGCCGAGGCGTAGGTCGGGTCCGCAGCCAGGATCGGGTTCAGATCCAGCAGTACACCCCGATCGGCCAGCCCAGCATAAGTCAGCTCCCAGACCATCAACACATCCGGGCATTTCCCGCCTGCGCAATAGGTCAACAACTGCTGCATCGGGTCGCCCCCTGACAACACCGTCCGTACCTTGATGTCGGGATGTCTGCGCTGAAACTCATCGACGACGCGCATGCGTGCGCCAGCCTCTTCCGGGTTGGCCTGGAAGAAGAACGTCAACGCGTCGTCGTGGTCATCACATCCGAACAGTGTGGCGGCGACGATCGCGGCACCCGCAACGCCGGCGCTGCGCAGCAACGTACGTCGCCCGAGCGGCCCACGGCTTGTCGTGGGATGCCGCTCGTATCCGGGAATGCTCGGAACCTCCCTGTCTTCCGTTCGGGCGGATCATCCTGACGAGTGGATATTTGGGTCACTGAATTACCGCGTCAAAGGGTCGTGTGCTCTCCCGTTGGGAGCGTCATTCAACGCAGCGTAGTTGGTGTCTAAGAGGAGATTCCAGTCTTAGTGACCGTAATCGACCTTGTCTCACAAGCGATTCCAGCCACCGTCACCAGTTGATTACCGCCAGCCCTACTCCCGCGTACCCGCTAGCTGCAAACTCCCGGCGCTCGGCGATGGCCTAGCTTGCTCGCTCGCGAGCTACGGACTGACACCCAAGATGCCCACCACGGCAGCAATTGGCGAAGCCTGCCGGCGGGCCAGCTGCCTTCAGCGCGCGTAGCTGGCCACAATCGCCCCGCGAGCGTGATCGACGCTGCGGCCGCATGAATCCGCAGCCTGCGGATGACCTCCGTGGTCCGGCCAGAAGTGAAGAACTGCAGCAAGTGTCGCAGAGCGTCGTCAATAATCGATGCGCTCGGCGTGCACGACGGTGAACGGTAGGTAGACCCAGTCGTCGTCGATGAGGTTCACGATAGTGGCGAACCGGTCGTTTATGCCGCGCATCTGTTCCAGCGTCTCGGGTGAGGTGTTCGCGCGCAATTGTTGGGGTAGATCGTTGAGATCGCGGGTGAACGCGCTGACGTTGGCCATGATCCGGATTCTTCGACGAATGACACGCTGACGGAATCTGCCGGTGTTGCGCTCGCCGCGCGGACACGTTCGCCCAGATCTCTATACACAAGCTTTTCAAACCCCGGCTCCGACCAACTTGTCCAGCCGGGCGGCCAAGACGTTGGTGGCCACACCCAATGTCGCGCAGCAATGTCGAGTACAGCCTTGGCACGTGAATCGGAAACCCATCGCGCACCACGACGAACTGCCAGCGTGTGGGCGCAGGCGACACGAGGACGGTCTTCGCGCTGCTCAGCGTAGGACAGCTGTTCGCACCGAGGTACGACGAATCAGCGGGCGTTGCCGTAAATGCTGCTGACCCAGACGTGGGCGAGGGTGTCGACGATCCGGTCGTACGGAACCGACGACGTTTCGCCGGCGAAGGTGGCGAACATCGTCCGCTCATTCATCAGGTTCAGGGAGATGGCCAGGTCCTGCGCCGGAATGCCGTCCGGTGCGGCACCCTTGTCCCGCTCGCCCTGGATCGACGCGGTCGTGTAGTCGATCCACTTCTGCATGAACGTCGTCCACGCCGAGTGCACTTCGGGATTGCCTGCGCGCGCCGCGGCACCCGCGAGCGTCACGGTGCGATGTGCACCGAAGGTGTCGAACAGCGCGTTGATCGCTCGCCACACCCCGGCGGGGTCGACGCGCGCGCCGGGCATGCCGCCCAGCGCCGCGTCGGCCTTCTGATCAGCCTCGGTGATCACCCGGTCCATCAACGCGAGCAGCACGGCCTCCTTGGACGGGAAGTAGAAGTAGAACGTCGGCCGGGACAGGCCGGCGCCCTTGGCCAGGTCGTCGACGGAGATGTCGGCGAAGTCCTTGTTCTCCAGCAGCCGCTCGGCGGTCGCGAGGATCGCTGCTTCGCGTTCGTCGCCGGACGGTCGCTTCGAACGACGACCGCGGCCGGATCGGGGTGGGCTGGTGGTGGTCACGACGGTTACTTTACTGTATGTCGAATTGTTCAACACGCTGTTGACCTATTCAACACGGTGTTGATAACGTGGCATCATGAGTGAACATCTCGACGTTCTGATCGTCGGCGCCGGCATCTCGGGCATCAGTGCTGCATGGCACCTGCAGGACCGCTCCCCGTCGAAGACCTACGCCATCCTCGAGCGCCGCGAAGGCATGGGCGGCACCTGGGACCTGTTCAAGTACCCCGGCATTCGATCGGACTCGGACATGTTCACGCTCGGCTTCCGGTTCAAGCCGTGGACGTCGGCGAAGGCCATTGCCGACGGGCCGTCGATCCTGTCCTACATCAAGGAAGCCGCCGCCGAGAACGGCATCGACAAGAACATCCGGTACAACCACCAGGTCACCGCCGCGGAGTGGTCGGACGCCGACAACCGCTGGACGGTCACGGTCGACAGCGGCGGCGAAGAGAAGACGCTGACCTGCTCGTTCCTGTTCGCCACCACCGGCTACTACAACTACGACCAGGGCTACTCGCCCACGTTCCCGGGTTCCGAGGACTTCGCGGGCACCATCGTGCACCCGCAGCATTGGCCCGAGGACCTCGACTACGCAGGCAAGAAGGTCGTCGTCATCGGCAGCGGCGCCACCGCGATCACGTTGATCCCGGCCCTCGTCAACAGCGGCGCCGGTCACGTGACGATGCTGCAGCGCTCGCCGTCCTACATCGGCGCGCTGCCCGACGTCGACCCGATCGCCCAGCAGGTCAACAAGGTGCTGCCCGAGAAGGCCGCTCACGTGGTCAACCGGTGGAAGGCCATCGCCTTCGCCACCGCCCAGTACCAGCTGGCCCGCAAGTTCCCGAAGTACATGCGCAAGACCCTGCTGACCATGGCGCAGCGGCGGCTACCCGAGGGGTACGACGTCGAGAAGCACTTCGGCCCGCGCTACAACCCGTGGGACGAGCGGCTCTGCCTCGCGCCGAACGGCGACCTGTTCAAGACCATTCGCAAGGGCAACGCCGACGTCGTCACCGACACGATCGACACCTTCGTGCCCGAGGGCATCAAGCTCAGCTCCGGTGAGGTGCTCGAGGCCGACATCATCGTCACCGCAACGGGTCTCAACCTCAGGCTGTTCGGTGGTGCGGAGATCCGCCGCAACGGCGAGCCCGTCGACCTGACGCAGTCGATGTCCTACAAGGGCATGATGCTGTCGGGTATGCCGAACATGGCCTTCACCATCGGCTACACCAACGCGTCGTGGACGCTGAAGGCCGATCTGGTCTCCGAGTACGTGTGTCGGATCCTGAACTACATGGACGCCAACGGTTTCGACACCGTGGTGCCCGAGCATCCCGGTGACTCCGTCGAGGAACGCCCTCTGATGGACTTCACGCCGGGTTACGTGCTCCGTGCGCTCGACAGCCTGCCCAAGGCCGGCGCGAAGGCGCCGTGGAAGCTCAAGCAGAACTACTTCCTCGACATTCGGATGATCCGTCAGGGCAAGGTCGACGACGAGGCGCTGCACTTCACCAAACAGCGTGCAGCCCTGAAGGTCTAGCCGCTGACTCAGGCTGGATTGTCGTCTCCGACGACGACGACTATCCCGTCCTCGTCGCAGTAGGCGATCTCGCCGGGAACGAACGTCACACCGCCGAAGGTGACCGCCACGTCGCGGTCACCTTCGCCGGTCTTGGTGCCCTTGCGCGGGTTGGTGCCAAGCGCCTTGATGCCGATGCCGATGGTGCGCAGGGTCGACGCGTCCCGCACCGCACCGTTGACGATCAGCCCGGCCCAACCGCTGTCCGCGGCCAGCCCGGCGATGACGTCGCCGACCAGTGCGGTGTGCAGCGACCCGTCGCCGTCGATCACCAGCACGCCACCGTTGCCGGGCTCGCCGAGGATCGACTTCAGCAGGGCGTTGTCCTGGAAGCAGCGCACCGTGGTGATCGGTCCGGCGAACATCGTCGTGGCACCGTAGTTCTGCAGTTGCAGATCGCAGCTGCGGACGTCGGGGTAGATGTCGTCGACGAGATCGGCGGTTGCGCGCGGTTCGATGGTCACATTTCGATGCTAAAGCGTGTCGAGCAACTCGGGTGAGTGCTCGGCACCGCCCTTCTCGGACGTCGTCGGTTCAGGCCGCTGGTGTGGTGTGAACGTCGGTTCCCGCGTCTTTCGGGCTGGTTTCACCGGCACACGTGGGGTGCTGGTCAGAGCCGTCCCGTCGGCGGGCGTTGGTGGCCCGGCCCCGTTGCTTGGGGGTCCGGGGATCTGGTGAGGCTTCGTGGTGGTGGGCTTGACCCCAGCGGGCCAAGTTCACCGACGCATTGAGGTCACGATCAGCGGTGTGCCCACAGCCACAGACGAAGATGCGGTCGGCCAACGTCATATCGGTGTCGACGGCCCAGCAGACTGGGCACAGCCTGGTTGACGGGTACCAACGATCTGCTTCGACCAACTCCCCACCGCGCCAATCCTGCTTGTAACCCAGGATTCTGGCGAACGCAGTCCATGCGGCGTCAGAGATCGCGCGGGCAACGCGGTGATTGCGTAGCATCCCCGCTACGTTCAGGTTCTCGATGACGATCCGGTCGTGGGTCTTGACCAACTCGTTGGACACCTGGTGCAGGAAATGGCGGCGCACATTGGCGACATGACGGTGATGTCGCGCCAACTTGGCGGCGGCATCACGGCGGTTGTGTGATCCTTTCTGCTTGCGTGACAACGATTTCGACAGCCGTCGCTGCCGGCTGAGGCCCTCGGCCAACGCCTTGGGAGCGTCAGTGATCCGCGTGACCTCGACACCGTCGGCCCGCGCGGCCACTAGGAACACCGACAACCCTCTGTCGACACCGATCCAGCCGCCCCGGTCGTCGTCGGATCGGCGCGGGTGTTGCTGTGCGGGATGCAGATCGGCGGCCTCGACGGTCAGTGAAACCCACCAGCGTCCCGCGCGCGACGTGATCGTGGCGAACAGGATCCTGGCTCGGCCCTTTGCGAGCAGGCGCCGCAGCCGGCGTGTGTCATCGAACACCGCAATCCGCCCGATACCGGGCAAGGTCACTGAGCGAGCTCGGCCGTCATCGCCGACACGGATCGCCGCAGTTTTGCCCTTGCGGTGCTTGTTGCGCAGCCGAAACGACGATTCCGCGCTGGTCTTCTTCTTGAACCGGGGAAAGCCCACAGGTGTGCCTTTGCGTTTACCGGAGCGGGAATCCGACCACGCCTGCAATCCTCGATCGAGGTCGACGGCAGCTTCCTCGAACACCTGTTGGCACACCTCTGCGCGCCAGGCTAGACCCGTCACCACCGTGGTAACGGTGCCCTCGGTGTCGACGGCGAAGACGCGGCCAGCGGCCTCAGTTCCCTTCCACGCGTTAAACCAGTTGATCAGATCAAACCCGGTCCACGGGACACCGAGTGTGGGGTCGGACTTGCGGTGGGTGAGCGCAGTCATCACCGTCCGAAGGCATTGGTTGAACGCAAACCGAGATGCCCCGGTATGTCGAGCCAGCACGTTGTGCTGCTCGACCGTCGGGTTGAGGCAGAACTTGAACGTAGTGTGCCGAGACATCTCACTGACGAGGGTCCCACCCGCTACCGACATGTTGTGACCGCGAGCGTGCCGACGGCCGGATCGACCACTGTAGGCGCTCGGCTGTCACGACGAGACTGCCCGGCAGTACATGACGGATTTCCATACGGCTTGGCCAAATCGGTTTACTGCGCCGCAGACTGGACCGATCACTCTGTTCGATACCCGCTAGCGAGAGGGACCGGCAGATCCGCTCTCGAGGACGATGTCGCGGACGAACTGCGCGAGTCCAGGTTCGACGTCGTCGTAGTACTTGGTGAATCGCTCGTCGGCGACGTACATCTCGACCAGGTTGCGGTGCATGTCGCCCCCGAAGTCGTAGAAGCGTTCGATCTGCGCGCGGTGCCGCGCCACCAGGTCCTCGGCGGCCGGCGAGCCGGGTTGGACGCCGTCCCGCTTGGCCTTCGCCAGCGCGGCGAGCAGCGCGTCACCCTCGGCCTTGACGTCGATCCAGTCCTGCTTGGACATTTGCGCAGCGCGTTGTTGGGACTGCTTCCACGCGTCGGTGTCGCCCCAGCGCTGTTCGGCCTCCTCGGCGTACTCGCCGCCGAACGCGTCCGTGCCGAAGATCTCGACCTGCTCCTGCGCGGTCAGCTGGATGCCGTTGCCGTGTGCGTTCATCAATTCCTCCACTGCCTTGATCGTGTGGGCCAGCCGGTCTGCCTGATCGAGGAGCAGACGGTGCTGGCGACGTAAGTGGGCGGACACGTCGACGTCCGGAACGTCGAGCAGGGTGCGGATCTCGTCGAGTGGGAGGCCCACCGCGCGGTACACCAGCACCAGATGCAGTCGTTCGACGTCGGTGTCGGTGTAGCCGCGGTAGCCCGCCGCCGTCCGCACGCTGGGCACCACGAGACCGATGTGGTCGTAGTGGTGCAGCGTGCGGACCGAGATGCCGGTCAACTCGGCGATGAAGCCGACGGTGTTCGCGTCCACGGAGTCGACTATGGACCCTGACGTCGCGTCAGGGTCAAGTCGATTCCGTCAGTCGTCTTCAGAGCTGCGGCGCGCCAGCAGAACCACAAGGATCGCCAGGATCCCTGCCGCGATGGCCGCCGCCACCGGCAGCCGGGAGGGCACGGGCCCCGGCGCAATGACGGGGATGGTTGCGGCGGCCACGGTCGACTTCGCTTGTGCGGCAGTCTCCTTGGCGGGACTGCTGGCCGGCCGCGAGCCGTTGGTCTCCGCAGCTGCAGGCGCGGGTGCCTCCGCAGCGGGCGGGGTTGCGGGCTGGGGCGGTGGGACGGCGGGCGCCTTCTTGGCGGGTGCCTTCTTCGCCGGTGCAGCCTTCGCCGGAGCAGCCTTCTTGACGGCCTTGGCGGGGGCCTTCTTCGCCACCTTGGCCGGGGCCTTCTTCGCCGCTTTTGCGGGCGCCTTCTTGGCGGCTGTCTTCTTCGCGGGCGGCGGCAGTGTCGGATCCAATGTCGGATCCGGAGTCGACGGCTGTTCGGTGGGCTCGTCGTCCGGTCGACCCTGCTGGTCTGCCATCTGGCTGCTCCTTTGCAGTTCTCGTCCCAGCCATCATGCCAGTTGGGTTTTGGTCGCTATCCCGTGACCGCCAGGGCCGCGGCCAGGGTCAGTGCCACGGTCACGCCCGCCAGCTCGATCCTGGACCGCAGCCGCGATACGTCGGCGCTGGCGCGGTGTGACCGGGCCGCGGGTAGCCACCAGCTGCGATTGCGCCAGGCGAGGACCGTCAACGCTGCCGTCAGCAGAATCTTGGCCGACAGCAGCCGGCCGTACCCCGTCGTGACGAACTCGCCAGGGGAGTGCAGCCGCAACGCCGTCGCCGCGACGCCGCACACCACCAGCGTCACCACGCACAGCAGGGAGACCTGCGAGAAGCGCGGCAACACCCTGGCCCACTGCCCGCGATGCTCGATCACCAGGACCAGAGCGGCCAACGTCCCGCACCACAACGCCGCAGCCAATGCGTGCACGGTGACGGCAAGGCCGCCGGCAGGGCTCTCCGCGAGGTGACCGACCAGGCTGCGCCCAGTCAGCCCGACCGCCGCAACGCCTGCCATCACGACGCCGACCGCCGGTCTCCACTGCCCACGGGACGCCACGACGGCCACGACGCCGACCACGACGGCGGCCACCGCGCACATCAGCCCGGAACGCCCCGTGGTGGTGGCCACCGTGAACTCGACCGTCGTACGCACGCCCACTCGAACCGCGGACGTCCCGACCGCCTGCGCCGCGTCGACCACGATCCGAATCACCTCGGCCACCGCCCACACCGCCGACGCGAGGATCAGCGGTCCGGACGCCCGCTCGGCGACCTCGCGGCGATACCGGTCCGTGTCGAACATCGGGACCACCGCGAGGCCGAGCGTGACCACTGCCGAGCAGTCGGCGACCGCTCGAATCAGCGTGGCGCTCAACGAGTTCTGCGGAGACGCCAGTGCCCACGCCGCCACTGCCGATGCCGTGACGACGAAGACGCCGGCCGCCACGATCCGCAGCCGCGTCACGCCCGTCGTCGGACCGCCCACCACGCGCCTGCACCCACGATCGCGACGGCCGCCGCGATGAACGGCCAGACCGGAACGCCCTCGTCCGCCGGCCCGGTCGCCCCCACCGGCGGACCCGGTGTGCCCGACCCGGCCGTCGTCAGCCGGAACGACCACGAACCCGACACCACGTGACCGTCCGCGGAGGTCACGCGGTAGTTCACCGTGTAGGTGCCGACGGGCCCGAGCGGCCGCAGCCCCACGCTGGCCACAGCGCCCTTGACATCGGTGGGGCCGGTGGACCACAGATTGCCGTCGGGGCCGACCACCGTCATGGCCGCAAAGCTGGTCTGCAGTTGCTCGTTGAACGTCCCGCTGACGCGTTCGGGTCCCTTGTCTACTGCGGAATCAGGTGCGGGATCGGCGGAGATGCGGATCGCGTGGGCGGAGGCCGTCCCGGCGCCGGTGAGCGCCAGGACGGCCATCAGGGCGACGACGAACGCCGCTCCGGTGATCTTCCGGATCACGTACGCCGCCGACCGATCACGGCGACCACCACGGCCACCGCGGCGACGATCAGCGCACCTCCGGCCAGCCAGCGGGCCGTGTCGTCGCCAGCCTTCGGGGCCTCGGCGACGGGTTGCTCGGCCGGTGCCGCGACGGTGGGGGCCGGCGACGGCGACATCTGATGCTCGGGCGCGCGGGTTCCCGACAGATCGAGCTCCGGCACGGGGTACTCGGGTTCGCCGCCGCCGGGGAGCGGCGGTTGATCCCAGCGGACCACCTTTCCGTCCGAGTAGGTCTGCGTCGCGGGGAACGTGACCGACGGTTGGTTGGGCAGCGCCACCGAGACCCGGAACAAGGCGAACTGGTCCGACGAGATCCCGACGGACGGCGCGGCCGTCCAGGTCACCGAACTCACGGTGCCCGCAGCGGTATCTCGGTCGAGGTGACTCGTCCAGCCGGGCATGACCTCGGCGCGCGCCGAGGCCACCTTCGGCAGTGCGACGCTGAACTGCGTTGTCAGAGCGCCTGTTTCAGATTCTCCGGGAACCTGGAACGTCAGTATCGCGGAACCGCCTGGCGCGGCGTCGTCGGCATCGACGTGAACATGGGCCCAGGCCGGCGCGGCGCCGGAGAGCAGGGCGATGGACATGGCCGCACCTGTGGTGGCGGTCGTGATGAGGGCGCGCGAAAACGCCCTTCGGATGGATCGCATTTCGAGTGGTTTCCTTTTGTCGGAATGGGGTGGTCGGTCAGCGAACGGCGCCGACCGGCGGCCCCCGATGCGACATCGACGCGGCGAGTTGGAGCGCGGACCGCAGCGGCTGATCCGCGGCAACGAGTGCGGCCCGGGGCGCGGTGGTCACCGGGGTTGGCGTTGGTGCGACGGCGGTCCGCACCGCCCGAGAGATCGCGGCGCACAGGTATCCCGCGGCCGCGATCAGCGCGGCGCCGCATGCGACCGCGACCGCATGGGCGGCGACCATCGCCGCGGCCGACGGGCCCGCGGCGCTCGCATGGTGGTGGCCAACGGTGCCGAGCAGGACATGGCCGAGCACCTGGCCGGCCGCCATCAGGGCGAGCTGTACCCGGAACCGGTCGGCGCAGGAGATCGTCGCGGAGAGCGCTCCGATCACGACGGCCAGCAGGACGAGCTGAGCCGCCGTAGCCCCGGACGGGGTTCCGCCGCCCGCAGCGGCGTGCGCGGTGGTGGCAAGGGCGACGGTCAACGAGCCGGCAGCCAGGCCCCGCAATGGAATCGCAGGTGAGGCAGAGCCGGCGGGCACGTCGCTAGACCACGCCGAGGCGGGCCATCAAGTCGGCGTCGATGCCGTCCAACTGCTGGGTGATGGCTGCGTGGGCCGCCTTGCGGCGGGTGGTCGGCATGTTCTCGGCGGCGGTCACGGCCGCGGAGAGATCCCTCAATCGGTCGTTGATGGCGGTCACGAACTGCTTGGTCTCGGCGTCCTTGGGCTTCGACTCGGCGACCTGCCGCAGCGACTGCTCAGCGCCGGAGATTCGTGCGGACAGCCCGCCACCCGCGCCGGAGAACTGCCCGAGCTGGCTGAGCGGAACGCCGAGCCGGTCCGCCTTGCGTTGGTCGAGAATGCCCCGCGCGGCGATCGAGGCGCGGTAGACGATCGGCACCAGGACGGGGGCCAACAGCCGCGAAACCGTCATGATCCGGCGAATACGCGAAGTGGATAACAGCTTCCCCTCCTTGGCCGCCTTGAGTTGGGCCTCAGCAACCTTGAGTGCGGTCTTGTCGCTGTCCCGTTGTGCCTTCAAGCCCGCCTTGACGGCGGAGGTTTGGCGCCTGCCGTCGGCCTTGATCTTGCGAGCCTCGTTCTTGGCCGCGAGTCTGGCCTCCAGCTTGGCCTTCGCCTTGATCGCACGGGCCTCGGCCCTGCGGGTTGAGCGGCTCTTACGACGCTTGAACACGCCCATCCCGGCTGCCTCCCAGTCAATTCCGTCGAGATCCCGCGATTCTGGCTGCGCTTGGTGACGCCAACCCTATCGTCGGACTGGCCGCGTGCGGGATTCACCCCTTACAGAATGAGGACGTTCTGCACACCAGCAAACAGTTCAGGATGTTTATGCGACAATTGACGGACATCAAGAAGGCCGAACCGACGATGCCGTGAGGGGTTGGTGACGAGTGGTTCCCCGTATGCGCTTGGCTGCGGCGTCGTGCTTGATGGCATCTGGGCTGCTCGTGGCGGGTACGGGCGCGTCACTGGCGCTTGCGGACCCCGATACCGGCAAGCCCGCTGACACCGGCGGTTCGCAGAACAACAGCGCTCCGCCCGCGACCGGTTCCCCCGAGGCGACCGGGACCTCGGGAGCCTCCGCCCCCGGATCGGCGCCGGGAGGTACCGGCAGTCCATCGAAGCCCAGCTCGCAAGTCGGGGACGGACGCAATGGCGTGCCCGCGGGTGGGACCACCGGTACGGCGACGGCGCACGAGACCACGCACGAATCCACCCACGAGAGTGCCTCCCCGACCGAGACGGCGCCGACCACCGTCACCGAGACCTCCAGCAAACCCACTGAATCCGCATCCACGCCCGCTCCGCAAACTGGATCCGCATCCCCCAGCGAACAATCGACGGGTGTGACGACGCACGTTGTGGTTGCCCCGTCGGTCCCCACCTCGGCCCTTCCGCAGGCGCTGGCGGCGGCGTCCGAAAAGCTGGCGGCAGCCGTCCCCCCCACCGAGACGCCGCCCCCTACCGCGGCTCCCGTCGTGTGGTGGCCGTTCAACTGGTGGAACTGGGCGCTGCCACAAGTGGTGACCCCCAACGGGGGTAGTGACGGCGTGCCAGCTCCGGTCACCTGGCAATCTCCGATCCCACCCGGGATGCAGCTGCCGATCCCGCAGTTCCCGACCATTCCGCGCGATCTGCTCGCCCCGATCAATGGGTTCTCCTTCGACCCGTTCGTCGACGCCGTGAACGGGGTCCTCACGGGGGTCAACAACGTCGTCACCGGGTTGGCCACCGCGGCCTCCCAGCTTCCCTTCGCGCAGATCACGCTGCCCGTCGTGGTGTTCCCCGGCGGTCCGGTGGTCGGCGCCCCCAATGTCAACGGCGGATCGGTCGGCGCCGGACCTGGAGTCGTTCCGCGCCCGGGCATTCCGGCCGCGCCGTCGCCTCCGGTGAACCCGGGCGCCAGCTCCGCACCGCCACCGCCGCCTCCGCCTGCGCAAAAGCAGCAGGCACCGCCTGCGTTCAGCGCGGGCAACCAAGCCTCGGTCGCCCCGTCCTACCGGATGGGCTACATGGAGTACCTGCGGGCGGCCGGGTTCGGCGAGGTCGCGGCCGTCGCCGTACCTGGCTTCACCGGAATCCTGATCCTCACCGGTGCAGGAGGATTGATCGGGTATCGCCAAGCCAGGGCCGGCAGCACCATGCGGACCGGGAACACGGCGCGCTTCATGGGTTGACCCGATCGTTGGTCGCCGAGGAGACCAACGATGTCATAGTGGACCCGTCGAGAGGAGGTTCGTATGCCTGCTAGCCGTCGCGTCACACGCGCCGTCAACGACGTGCTCGACCTCGCTCCCAGACGCGGCGAGGTCTCGCTCGCGCGTCTGGTCGAAGCCGTGGCCGCAGACCGCGGTCGGCCCGTCGAACTCAAGATGGCTGATCTGCCGACCGGGGTGTGTGGTCAGTGGCGCCAATACACCGACCGCGACGTCTTCCTGATCCAGAAGGGTCTGCCCGCAGGCGACCGCACCCTGGCCCACGAGCTCGGCCACCTAGTGATGGGCCATGACGGCATCTCGGTCGTGGAGGCCGCCCGTGACACCACCGAACTCGCCAGCTCGGACCTGATCGGGTACATGCTGAACCAGCGGACCGGTTGCATGGGTCCCAGCGGGGAGGAAGCCGAGCAGGAGGCCGAGGACTTCGCCGCGCTGCTCATCTATCGACTTGGCCGCCTGCCATCCGATCGCTCGTCGATCGTGCAGGTGCGGCTCGGAGAGGCGTTTGGTTGATCGTCTGGGTGATCGCCGGTCTTCTCGGATTGGCGACCGGCCTCCGCATCGGCTGGGCTCTGGTCAACAAGCAATCTCTGGTCAGCGCGGCGATGATTCTCGCGCTGGGCAGCCTCGGTCTGGTGGCGGCTCTGAACTGGCAGCCGCTGACCCTCCTGATCGACACCCTGTTGCGGTGGCCAAACGTGTCGACGGTCTTCAGCCAGGTGGCGCTGATCGCTTGCGCCGCAGGCAGTTGCGTGATGATTACGTCGGCCTCGTCCAGCCGAGGGCCCGCCACCATCCGGCGCATCGCGATCGTTCAGTACGTCGTGGCGGCGGTGATCGCCGTGCTGACTCTGGTGGCCTTCTTCATCGCACCCCAGCAGCCCGAGATGGCACCCGAGGAGTATCTGCGGCGCAACCTGGGCTCGGGGGGCACGTCGTTGTCGTGGCTGCTGCCGTTGCTCTACGTGCTGCTTGCGCTGACGCTGGTCGCGTGGGCGGGGGCTCGGCACTCCAACCGCACCCGCAGGGGCAGGGCGCTGTTCCTGTTCACCATCGGCATCGCGCTCATCGTGCTGGCGAGCGCCTTCTTCCTGCTGCGCGCAGTAGGAAGCACCAAGTTCGTCGGAGTCGGCGCGGCGGCGACGCTCTTGGGCTGCGCGATGCTGGTGGTGGCCAGTGGCTCACTGCTACCCAGCGTCGAGGACTGGTTCGGCGCCCGGCGCGAACTCCGGATCATCCGGCCGCTTCTCGAGGAGTTGAACGGCCGCCACCCCAACATCGGGATCGGGGTGCGTCCGAGGGGGCCGTTGTTGTTCCGCGTCGCCGAGCAGATGTCGCTCATCTCCGACGCGCTGTACCTGGAGGCCACCCGAACACTCGAAGGAGAGGACGACTACCTCGACGACTCCTCCGATCCCGCGACGCACGCGGTGTCACCGGAGGATCAGGCGCGGCGTATCGCGGAGTGGATTCTCGCAGGTCGGGGCGCTGACCGAGACGCCGCAAACTCGCTCTTCCCTGGTCCTAATTGGCTACGTCAGCCATCGTCGTACTCCGATCGCGAGTGGATCCTCGCGATCGCGGATCAGTATCGAATGCTGGACCGCCGGGTCGACGTTGCCGCGGCCTGATCTGATCTTGTATCAGATTTCGCCGACCGCCGCGACGTCGCAACGCGGGGCTAATCGTCGAGGTGTTCCCGGCGACGAAGCTCGTCGGCCTTGTAAACCAGGTCCTGCTTGGCCTCGGGGGACAGCCCGACGGTGCGCGCCGCAATACGGCGGATGCCCTCGTCACGCATGTTGGCCAGCCAGGTCAGTTCCTTGTCGAGCTTCTCGTAGTACTCGTCGTCGGTGAAGTAGGCGGGCTTGATGCGGAAGAAGTTGGCAAGTGCGGCCATGGTCGTCACGGACGGATTCGTCCGGTTGCCTGAGCGCAGCTGCGAGAGGTACGGAGCCGACATCGTGACGCCTTCGGCCTTGAGGGCGGCGATCACTTCAGCGGAGGTATGCGGACCACGTCCTGGCGGGTAGACGGTGTCAAACAGGCGGTTGAGCCTGGCGGCGAAGGTCATGCTCATCGATTAATCCTCCACTTGGCGATATGTGCGGTCATCTTTGCAGTGTATTTGCTGATCATCGTAGCGAGTGATATGCCAGCAGCCAAGTGCAAACCACCGAAAACTCGACACTACCCGTTCGCTGCAACCCCTGCCACGCCGTCTAGCAGCGGTTCTCCACAAAAACGGCACGGTTACTGCACGACATCGCCGGGCAAATAATAACGCTGGGGTTGATTTACATAACCTGCAAGCCTCTGAACGCCCGTCACAGGAGGCTCATAGGCCACTCCCGGCAACCGCTCATCCGTACAGAGAGTGCCGACATCGTCATTTGCTCAGGAAACGAATATTGTCAGCGATGAGTAGCTGCGGGGCTCAACTTCGCGCACGTCGTCGGGCGGGGCGCATTGCGCCCCGTTTTTCGGGAGCCCATCGACGGGTAGTAGCCAGCGTGTTACGCGGCGGTTTCCGGCGACGATTCCCGCGCAGGGGCACGCCGGCGGCTCTTCATGTACCGGACCACGGCGATGATTGCGGCCACGGCGGCTACCCCCGCAGTGGACGCCACGGCCACGGTCGGCCAGCCGAGAGCGCTGTCGAAGAGCATCCAGAGTCCGAACAACAGGAACAGGAGCGCAGCCATCCCGTGCAGGAAGCGTTCGGGCAGCCTGCGGTGCAGGAGCCGGCCCACCACGATTGCCACGCCGTCGGCGAGCACCATCCCCACGGTGGCCCCGATCCACACGCCCGCCCAGTTGTGGTCGCTGGCCAACGCGACGGTGGCGAGCATGGTCTTGTCTCCGAGTTCGGCCAATACGAACGACGAGATGACCGCGAAGATCACGTATCGCGGCTCGCGAACCGGTGCCACGTCGTCATCGTCGCTACGGCGACTGTCGCGCCAAGTCCATGCTGCGAACAGCAGGAACGCGATGGCAGCGGCGAACGCGATCGGGCGCGCAGGCAGGGTGAGGCCGACGAAGTGGCCGATCGTGACCGACAGTCCATGAACCAGGAACGCGGCGATGGCCACCCCGGAGAGCACCACCCACCAACGGTGGCGCAGGGCGTACGTCATGGTCATCAGTTGGGACTTGTCGCCGAGCTCGGCGAGGAAGACGACACCGAGACTGACCAGTGCGGCGGTGAGCATGACGAAACCTTTCGACGTTTCGCCCGGCGTGCGGTGAGTTCACGGCACATTCGGGCATTTCGTCGAAGGTCTCGCCCACCGCGCGATGCGGTTCGTCTGCCGGGCTTGACGCCAGTATGTCGACAGGACGATTGGGGGCTACTCCCCTTCGCTGATAACCCGACGATAGCGGCCCCAGAGCGCCTGCGCCACTTTCATACCCAAGTTCGGGTTCCCGTAATCGTCGTTTCGAGTTTCGAATCTCGAGCTTCGAAAACCCTTATGCCGCAAGCAGCATCGCCAAGATGGCGGTATCGGGGTGACTGATCGGGTCGAGGCCGACGCGGCTCACCATCGAGGTGACCGTGCCGTCCAACTCCGCTTCGACCCATGCCGCGCGGTGCTCCAGACCCAGATGTGGGATCCCCGGCAGCAGTACGCAACCCGAGGCGGCCCCCGAGCATTCGGGCAGCGACGGCATGGTCTCCGACGGCGGGTGCAACATCAGAAGCGCTGGTGGCATTCGGTGCGCGAAATAGCCTGGCGGGATGGCGGATTCACCGACGACCGTGCCCTCGGCGAGCACCAGTCCGACGGTGCCGGGCGCGGGTTCGTCGGGCAGTTCCTCGCGGACCCCGAAAATCGTTGTGGTCGCCAGCAATCCGGGCAACGACGCCACCCGCACCGCGACCATGAGGAGTTGTGCCCATTCCTTCGTCGAATCGGGCCATCGGCCCGAAACCACGAATCCCTTCAACGATCCCCCCGAGTGGAAGGGCGCGACTTCGACGGCTCCGCCGGATCCTGTGTCCATCTCGCCTCCGAAACGTGCTCGTGCGACTAGCGCCCGACACGGCTGTGGGTCGATTCCGTCAGCATGCGGCCTGTGAGGGCAACCGGCAAGCGGGACACGCGCCTAGCGAGTTAGCCGTCGCGCAGTTGTCGCCGTCCGGTGACAACTCCCGGGTCGCTACGCTCCTGCCCTCCGAGCCGTCCACACCACCCGGTACGACCCCGCCGCAGGCACGAAGCCGAACTGTCGCGAGTCGACGACCCCTGGTGCGTGTGGATTGTCGGATCGGGCCTCGAACGTCGCCCCGCGGACCTCGCCGACCCGTTTGACGATCCACCGCGAGGGGAGAGTCGGGTCGGGGAACACGCGTATTTGCCCACGGCGCGGGCGGCCGAAGCGCTCCGCGAGGAGGCCGTCGCCGGGGCTCAACGTGGGCCGCATCGAGTCCTCGACCACCGCGAACCGGCGCAACGGCCAGCGTCGTGGTCGATGATTACGGCCCATGCTCAAAGGGTAGGTTAGGGCCATGCTGCATCGACTCTTCTCAAACGCCACCCCCGCCCATGCCCACTGCGATCTGTACTGCGGGGTCTACGATCCCGCGCAGGCCAAGATCGAGGCGCTCTCCTGCCTCAAGACGCTCCAGAAGTACAACGACTCGGACGACGAGCACTTCCGGACCCGCGCCATCCTCATCAAGGAGCAGCGCGCCGAGGAAGTCAAGCATCACCTGATGGTGCTGTGGGCCGACTTCTTCGCCAAGGACCACTTCGAGCAGTTCCCGAATCTGCACCAGCTGTTCTGGGACGGCGTGCACGGCGCGGGTGAAGTCAAGAAGTCGACCGACGTCGCCGTCGCCGAGAAGCTGCTGAAGACGATCGACGAGATCTCCGACATCTTCTGGCAGACCGAGAAGGCCAAGGGAATGGGCGTCTACCCGCCAGCCTGACAACTACGACCACAACGACGGCCGGCCCGGAGCACACGCTCCGGGCCGGCCGTCATCGTTTTAGTTCAGAGCAAGACGATCAGTACGAGCACGCCAAGCAAGATCAGGGCGATCACACCGGCGCGCACGCACGCAATCCCCTGGCCGCGGGTGTAGATGTGCGCGGAGTTCCACTCCGAGGGCGGCATGGCCGACCCTGGACCTAGTGGTTGTGCTGCCATCACGAACTCCTGACCTGCACGATCAACGTTGCCTCCAGTGAAATTTGTCACAAGGATCGGTTGTGACGCCGATCATAGCCCTTGCTACGGTCACGTGAAAATCGGGCGTCGCGCCGCCTGCGATGTGCGCGTTTGGCCGGTTCACAGCCTGGGTACAGCGGGGAAGCCGAGATGGTTAGACCGCCAAACCTGTTCGCTCCCGGCGCTCATCTCCTGTTGATCGATGCCGTGCGGGCGCCCAGGGTTATCCCCAGTCAATTACAGCGGGGACACAGATTCGGCGGTTCAGGGCGCATTTCCACCGCTGGCAGCCTGTGGATAAACCTGTGGAAACTGTGCATAGCCATCAAATTGCTGCAGCGATTGCTGCGGCGACTCGGGTGCATTGCCAAGGGCGGCGTGCCAGCATGGTCCGCGTGAAGGGATCTTTCAGTGTCTGAGGACGAGGTCGGCGTTGCCGAAGTAACCGCCGTGCCGGTGACGTTCGACGAGTCGGTCGTGCTTCTCGACGTCCGTGAGGACGACGAGTGGCAGCGCGGTCACGCCGCGGGTGCCCAGCACATTCCGATGGGCGACGTGCCTGCTCGCATCGGCGAGATCGACGTCGACGCCACGCTGTACGTGGTGTGTCACGCCGGGGGCCGATCGCTGCGGGTGGCGCAGTACCTGGCCCGCAACGGATATGAACCGATCAACGTCGACGGCGGCATGCTGGCGTGGGCCGGAGCCGGTCGATCCGTCGTCACCGACGACGGCGGCGTTGGCACTGTCTGAGGGCCGTAGGCTGGTCGCGTGATTCAGGTCTGTTCACGGTGCGGAACGCGGTGGAACGTCCGCGACCGCCGGCGGGACTGGTGCCCCCGGTGCCAGGGCACTCTGCTGGCGCCGACGGCTGACGCGCCCGATCAGCGATGGGGGCAGCGGCCCAGCGCGCCGGCGGTGCAGTCGGGCCAAGGCACGCCTCCACGCCTGCCTCAGGGCTACCGCTGGATCGCGGTCCGGCCGGGCGCCGCCCCGCCGCCCCGTCCCGTGCGCCGCCCACTGGGGCCCACTCCCCGCTACGCAGTGACCCCGCGCTGGGGTCTGACGGATCAGCTCGACGGTCAGTACGGCGCGGCCACCGCGCAGGCCGTCGAGGTGCGCTCAGGCCCGTCGGTCGCGATGGTGCGCGGCACCCTGGTGGCCACCATGGTGCTTCTTGGCTTCGCCGCCGTGGTGCACATCGTGCGGTACGCGCTGCTGCTGCTCAACCGCAGCACGTTGTTGAATCCGTGGGTGGCCGGGATTGTGACCTGGGGCGGCGTCGCAGCCAGCGTGCTTGCGCTGTTCGCCGTCGTGGCGAGCGTGGTGGTCCTGGCCAACTGGCTGATCGCGCGGCGGGCGAGGGCGTTCGCGCACCGCGACACCACCGATCCGCGCTCGGCCAGGGAGATGCTGGCCGGCTGTCTGGTGCCGCTCGTCAACCTGTTCTGGGCGCCGGTCTACCTCATCGAGTTGGCCGACGCCGAGGGTCGGCTGAGCCGCCTGCGCGCCACCATCGTCACCTGGTGGTGCGTCTGGATCTTCAGCACGCTGGTGTCGGTGTTCTCGATCGCCACCAGCTTCACTAGCGACGCTCAGGGCATCGCCGACAACACCGTGGCGACCATCGTGGCCTATCTGGTTGCCCTTGCCGCGCTGCTGCTGGTCTACCGCGTGTTGCTCGGATTCGAGCGCACCCCCGTCGACCGGCACGTCAAGCGTTGGGTGATGGTCGCCGACGAGTCACCACGCGTGCGCGACGAGCCGGACCCCAGTGGCACCAAGGACGACACCGAGGAAACCGAAGTGCCGGTAGCGGTTGAAGCCGAACAGCGGGAACCGGCAGCATAGCCTCATGAACTCGGGCGACGGCACGCTCGGCGGCCACCCGTTCGTGGTTGCGCACCGCGGAGCGTCGGCCGATCTCCCGGAACACACCGTCGCCGCGTACGACCTCGCGTTGAGGGAAGGCGCGGACGGCGTGGAGTGCGACGTCAGGTTGACGCGCGACGGCCATCTGGTGTGCGTGCACGACCGCAAGGTGGACCGCACGTCGAACGGCACGGGACTGGTCAGCGAGATGACCCTCGCGCAGTTGCGCGAACTGGATTACGGTGCCTGGCATGCGAGTTGGCGGGCGGACGGCAGCCAGGGCGATACCGGACTGCTCACCCTCGACCAGCTCATAACACTGGTGCTCGACTGGAACCGGCCGGTGAAGATCTTCATCGAGACCAAGCACCCGGTGCGCTACGGCGCGCTGGTGGAGAGCAAGGTGCTGGCCCTGCTGCACCGGTACGGCATCGCCGCGCCCGCGTCGGCGGATCTGTCAAGGGCGGTCGTGATGTCCTTCTCCGCGGCAGCCGTCTGGCGCATCCGCCGGGCCGCGCCGATGCTGCCGACGGTGCTACTCGGGGAGACGTCGCGGTATCTGGGCGGCAGCGCCGCCACCACCGTCGGAGCCACCGCGGTGGGTCCGTCGATCGCGACGCTGCGCGAACACCCGGAACTCGTCGACCGCGCCGCCGCCCACGGACGCGCCCTGTACTGCTGGACCGTCGACCACTACGAGGACGTGCGGTACTGCAGGGACGTGGGCGTCGCCTGGGTGGCCACCAACCATCCGGGACGGACCAAGGACTGGTTGCAGAACGGGCTCACCGAGGCGGGCCAGCCAGACGGTTAGAGGCTTCCGCCCGCCGCCTTCGGCGCGGTGGCATCGGCGCCTGCCGCGCTGATCTCGCGGGCCACGAAGTCCTCGAGGTGGAACAGGTCGGCGCCGGCCCGCTCGCTCACCCGGACCAGGGTGGTGATCAAGGCGACCTCCTCCACCTGCTCCTTGAGGAACCACTGCATGAACTGCTCGCCGAGGTAGTCGGCCTCGTCGCGGGCGACGGCGGCAAGCCGGCTGATCTGCTCGGTGACCGCCCGCTCCTGTTGGAGGGCCAGGCGCAGCGCTTCGGCCGGTGAGACGAAGGTGCTGCGCACCGGGTCGGTGCCGGGGATCTCCACGTCGACGTCGCGATCGATCAGGTACTGCACGATCATCATCGCGTGGTTGCGCTCTTCGATGGCCTGCGCGTAGAAGTGCTTGGCCAGTTGCGGAAGATCGGCGCCGTCGAAGTGGACGGCGATCGCGATGTATTGCTGCGCAGCGGTGAACTCGGTGCGGATCTGGTCTTGAAGAAGGTGGTGAAATTTGGTGTCGAGCGTCGTCGCGTCAGTCATGATCATCACGATAGTGCAGGTCAGATGGCATTGTCATCAAAGGTATGCCTTATTGAGGCAAGGTTGACCTAAGTGCTGTGACGCCGGTAACGACAACGGCGTGACGGCTATGGATGTTTGCTGAGCGACGATGGAAGGTGGGGCTTGGCTACGGTTTGCCGGCGTCCAGCACGTCCGGCGGGACCGCTTCGTCGGATGCCAACGCGGCGAACAGCCGGCCCGCGGCGTCGTGGTTCCACACCACGACCGATCCCGAATCACTGCCCGTGAAGTCGCCGATCGGCACCGTGGTCGTCGTGATGGTGCCGTGCAACGACCACGCGAGCCGGACCAGGTCCCATATGTGCGCACCGTCGTCGACCGTCACCGATCCGGAGGCGGCATGCGTCATCGGGTACCAACGGAACGGATTCGCCCACACCGCCGGGCTCGCGGCACGATGCGTCAACGCCGACATGAACTCGCGTTGGTTGATCATCCGGTCGAGGTCGGCCCGCGGGGTGGCGCGGGTGCGGACGAAGCCCAAGGCGGTGCGGCCGTCCAGCTCCTGACAGCCTGCGGGAAGGTCGATGCCCGCCAGCGGGTCGCTGATCGGTTCGGCCGGGCACATCGTGACACCGCCGACGGCATCGACCATCTGGGCGAAGCCGTCGAATCCGACCTCGGCGTAGTGGTCCAACCGCATGCCCGTGGCCTGCTCGACCGTCTGCACCAACAGCGGCGCACCACCGATGGTGAACGCGGCGTTGATCTTGTCCTCGCCGTGCCCGGGGATCTCGACGTAGGAGTCGCGCGGGATCGACACCATCGTGGTCGGGGCGCTCGATCCGAAGCCGGGCACGTGGATCACCAGCAGTGTGTCGGTCCGCCCGGCGCCGAGGTCGCCGCCGGTCGTGAGATCGGCCTGCTGCTCCGGGGTCAGTCCCTCGCGGCTGTCCGAGCCGACCAGCAGCCAGGTCGTGCCGCGACCCGTCGAGGGTCGCTCTGGGTAGTCGGGCAGCGCCGCGATGCGGTGCAGGTGCCCATCGAGCCAGAACCCCGTGCCGACCAGGGCGGCCGCGGCGATCAGCAGGATGACGAGCGGGTAGAGCAGCAGAATCCGCCCCCAGCGGCGTTTGCGGCGTGGCTTGGCTGCCGTGGGAGGGCGCGGTGGCGGTGGCCGGTGTGGGGGAGGTGGCGGTGGTGGCCTGCGCTGGGGAGGTGGCGGCGGTTGCCGCGGGGGAGGCATGGCCGGCGGTGGCGGCGGCTGTTGGTATCGGGGATCGCGGCGGATCGTCTGCGAGGCTTCCCGCGGCGGGATTGGCCGTCGTGGGATCGGGCGTCGTGGGATCGGGCGCTGCGGGTCCGGCCCCGGTCCGGGCGGCCGGTTTTGGTTCACAGCCAAGAATCTACGGGCTGAGGATCCCGCGTCAGTGCAACCAGCTGAGGTGACCCGTGGCGAGGGCGTACCCGACGAACGCCACGGTGTCGATGAGGCCGTGGGCCACGATCAGCGGCCACAGCCGGCCCGTGCGCTGCCACGCGTAGCCGAACACCAGGCCCATCGCCAGGTTTCCCAGTCCCGCGCCGAAGCCCTGGTACAGGTGGTAGGCGGCGCGCAGCAGGCTGGAGATCACCAGCACCTTGACCGGCGACATCCCGAGCTGGCGTAACCGCGTCATGAGGAACGCCACCACGATGACCTCCTCGGCCCAGCCGTTGGCGAACGCCACCGCGAGGAGCACGGGGATGCGCCACCACGTGTCGCCGAGCTCGGACGGCACCACCGCCACCCCGATGCCCAGCGCCCGGCCCGCCATGTAGAGGCCGAGGCCGGGGATGCCGATCAGGGCCGCCAGGCCGAGTCCGCCGAGGAGGTCGGGGCGCCAGCGAAAACGCCCGAGCCCGATACGGTTGGGCCCGAAACCGCTGCGCCACAACAGGTACAGGCCCAGTAGTCCCCACGCGACGAGCTGGAAGACCGACGCCAGGTTGAGCGCCAGGTTGATCAGGTCGATCGGGGAGAGCTTGCGGTTGAGCGCGACCGTCTGCCCGGAGAGGCCGAGCAGCACCGCCTCGACGAGGCTGACGAACGCGGTGTAGGCCGACAGCCCGAACGTCACCGCCAGGATGACCGCGATCTCGATCCGGATCACCCGCGGCGGCGGCGCGGTCGGGTCTTCCGGCGACTCGGTCACCCGAGCAACGGTAGAGGTGGGCTAGATGCGTCGTGCCCGCAGCCCGTTGAGGAACGGGCAGCCCATCAGCACCCGGATGGCCTGACTGAGGCCCGTGACGTCGTCGACCGGCTTGGCGAACGGCAGTCGCACGTCGTGGTCGCCGTCCTCGTTCTCCACCCGCAACTGCACGCCGTACCGGTCCAGCCCTAGCGGGCGGACGCGGCCATGGCGCAGTGGTGACGGCAGCCGATTGGCCAGCCGGTCGACCACCTCGCGGTGTGCGGATTCGAGATGCTGCAACCAGCAGGACTCCAGTGCGCAGAACGGATCGGGTTGGGCGTCGAGCAGCGTGCTCAGCCCGACCGACTCTGCTCCCGTGGAGTCGGCGACGACCACCGAGTCGACCTCCACGCGCATCAAGGCATAGGCGGTGTCACCGCCGGCAGCCTGCTCGGCGCCGGTGTTCACTTGCAGCAGAGCAGGATTGGGGTTCTGGGTGGCGATCAGGTCGAGCAGTCCCGGTACGTCGTGCACCGGGATGTGCTGCAGGCGACCGCTGATCCACACCAGTGACCGCACGGGTTCGCGTAGCGGCAGCGGGGCGTAGTCCGTCATCTCGAGCACCGCTTGCACCCCAGGCGTACCGGCGGCGACGGCCATGCCTGCCAGCGGGCCGTTGGCGGGCACCGTGATGGCGAAGGAGCCGTCCTCGAGCAGATGGTGGACCGGCGTGGCGGCCGGCTCGACGCCGTCTACTGCGAGCGTCGCGCCACCACCGCGGGCGCATGCGCTGCGGATTCGCTCGGCCGTGCTCGGTGCCAAGACGGTCATCGGACCCCTTCCGGTTAATGAGGTAAGCCTAACTTAACTATGTGTGAGAATCGACGCAAGGCTTTCCGAACCGACTTCCGGGGACGCCGCGGACCGAGCCGATACCCTTGACGAGTGCCACGCGTCGCCTACCTCGGACCCGAGGGGACCTTCACGGAAGCGGCGTTGTTGCAGATGGCCGCCGCGAACATGGTGCCCGTAACCGATTTCGAGCCGTTCGCGACCGGTAGTCCCTCTGCGGCGCTGGAAATGGTTCGCGCCGGCGACGCCGACTACGCGTGCGTGCCGATCGAGAATTCGATCGAGGGATCGGTGTTGCCGACGCTGGACAGCCTCGCCGCTGGTTCCCTTGTCCAGATCTTCGCCGAGTTCACCCTCGACATCGCGTTCACCATCGCAGCGCGTTCAGCCGATGCCGAGCCCGCGTCGATTGCCGCGTATCCGGTGGCGCGTGCCCAGGTGGCGAGGTGGGTTGCGAAGAACATGCCGAATGCCAGATTCCAGGCGGCCGACTCCAATGCCGCAGCAGCCGTCGACGTCGCCGAGGGCCGCGCCGATGCCGCCGTGACCACCGAACTGGCCACGAAGCGGTACGGCCTGACGCCGCTGGCCACCGGTGTCATCGACGAGCCCAACGCGCGCACCCGGTTCGTACTGGCCGGGCAGCCGGGTCCGCCGCCGGATCGCACGGGAGCCGATCGCACCTCGGTGGTGTTGCGTCTCGACAACGTCCCAGGGGCATTGGTGTCGGCGATGACCGAGTTCGCCATCCGCGACATCGACCTCACCCGGATCGAATCTCGGCCGACCCGAATCGAACTCGGCACCTACATCTTCTTCCTGGACTGCGTCGGGCACATCGACGACGATCCGGTGGCTCAGGCACTCAAAGCCCTACACCGACGTTGTACTGACGTGCGATATCTGGGTTCGTGGCCGACGGGCGCCGCAGACGGCGCCGTACCCCCGCCGATGGACGATGCGGCGATGTGGCTGACGTCCCTGCGGGACCCGCGATGACGGGCCGGCTGGTGCTGGTGCGGCACGGCCAGTCGCACGCGAACGTGGACAGACGCCTCGACACCCGGCCGCCCGGCGCGGCACTGACCGATCTCGGCCATCAGCAGGCCCGCGACTTCGCCGCCAACTGGCACCACCCCGTCGCCATGGTGGCCCACTCGGTTGCGCTGCGCGCGACCGAGACCGCGCGCGACATCGGTGAGCACCTCTCGCTGGAGCCGCACCGGCTCGACGGCATTCACGAGGTGCAGGTCGGCGAGCTCGAAGACCGCAACGACGACGCCTCGGTCGAGAAGTTCAACACCATCTACCAGCGCTGGCAGGAGGGCCACCTGGACGAGTCGATGCCGGGCGGCGAGAGCGCTCAGCAGGTGCTCGACCGATACCTCCCGGTGGTGACGCAACTACGCCTGCGCCACCTCGACGACCACGCCTGGCCCGGCGACATCCTTCTGGTGAGCCACGGTGCCGCCATTCGTCTGGTGTCGGCCGTGCTGGCCGGTGTGGACGGTGGCTTCGCACTCGAACACCATCTGGCCAACGCCGAATGCGTCGTGCTGAGCCCGATCACCGACGACCGGTGGAGCTGCGTGCAATGGGGCACCTTGGTGCCGCCGTTCTATCCGGAGACCGACGTGCACCCCGTCGAGGACGCGCTGCAGGGCGCCGATCCGATGGGCTGACCGGCGGTCACGGCCAAGACGGCCTGCACTGCGCCGCTGCGTGCACACGTACATCCGATGGCCACGCAGTCGAGGCTGAACGCGTGCCCGACTTCCGGGCTGGTGCAGTCCGCCTCGGTGCACTCCGGCCGCAACCGGACATGGTGCACCAGGGCGCCATGACAGTGCTGCAGACCGTCTCGGCAGTCCCGGCACCGCGAACTCATGGCCCGTTCATAGCACCAGCCGCCGACGAATCCACATCGGCGCGCGCAGTCAGGCCCACCCCAGTTCGTGCAGTCGGTCGTCGTCGATGCCGAAGTGGTGGGCGATCTCGTGGACGACCGTCACCGTGACCTCTTCGACGACGTCGTCGTCGGTGTCGCAGATGTCGAGCAGCGCGTCGCGGTAGATCGTGATGGCGTCGGGCAGGGAGCCGCCGTACGAGGAATCGCGTTCGGTGAGTGCGATGCCCTCGTAGAGGCCCAGCAGGTCGGGCTCGT
The DNA here is from genome assembly GCF_014202335.1 of Mycobacterium sp. AZCC_0083. Classification (GTDB taxonomy): domain Bacteria; phylum Actinomycetota; class Actinomycetes; order Mycobacteriales; family Mycobacteriaceae; genus Mycobacterium. Next base: position 84,881 of record NZ_JACHGP010000016.1, read on the forward strand.
CGGGATGGCGGCTCTCGACGAGTATCACGACGTTCTCGAGTGCGGCCGTCAGCTTCGGGGGTATCTGGTCAAGCGCGTCTGACACCAGCTCGTCGAACCGTTGCGGGCTCATCCGCACGGCCATCGCGGCTACTGCCCTGGCGGCGGCAGGATTGGAGCGACGGGCGCCGGTTCTGCCGGGCCTGGCGCAGGTCCCGGCGGCGCGCCAGGTGCCGGGGGAGGCGCGTCACCCGGTGGCGGCGGCCCATCCAGGGGGGGTCCGTCCATCGGCGGTGCAGGCGCTGGCGGAGGACCGTTGAGGAACGTATTGCCCTGCGGCGGCGGGGGCGCACCCGAGGTCGACGGGGTGGTCCCGGTGTTGCCGGTGCCGGTGGGTGCCGTCTGCTGGCCCGGCAGGTGCGCGTTGCCCTGGGGGGTCTGGTTCCCCTGGCTGCTCTGGTCGCTCTGGTCGCTCTGACTGATGTCGATCTGCGACGACGTCTGGCTGGACGTATCGACCGAGGGCGGCATCGGGATCGGCGGCAGGTTCAGCCGCTCGCCGGGGATGTCCGGTGGTGGCACCGGCGACTGACCGTTGATGGCCAGCGGCCCCTTGGCGCTGTTCAGCAGCGTCGACCAGCCGCCGTTGCCCAGCGTGGCGCCGATGCTGCACGACACCTGGTGGCTGCCCGCCGACCAGCTCGGTAGCGCGATGGTGCTGTAGATCAGCGTGAGCGTGGTGCTGCGCAGCTGGATGGGTGCCAGGTACGCATCGGTCATCCGGGTGCATGAATCCTTGACGAACGCATCCTGGTCGGCCTCTGCGGGCAGCGCGTCTGGGAACTTCTCGGCGAGGTTCACCGAGCCGGTCACTTCCATGGCGTGCGGCGCGCCGCAATCGACGGGGATGTCCGTCGGCTGGTTGGTCGCCGGATCGATGCCGAGACACGTACCTGCTGACCACACCTTCGACTGGTCGACGTTGGCGATCTTGCCCCGGAAGACCAGCTGTTGGTTGTTCGGGCCGGGCAGCTGCAGGCCGCACAGCATCCTGCGCTCGCCGGACTGGCGCCAGGCCTTGTCGCCCGACCACAGCAGGCTGACGCTGAACTTGCCATTCGGGTCGTACTTGGCGCCGAGGTACTGGCGCGCCGATGCCTGGCACTGCTCGGAGCTGATCTGCTGGATGCGGGCAGGTGACGGCGGCGCCGCATCGGGTCCGTACTCGCTGCCCGGGAACGTCCGCATGTCGATGGCCTCGGAGACCTCGAAGCGGTGTTCATCCTTGCAATCGACGACCTGCGCGGCATCCGGGGTGCGTTCCGGCCAGTTCAGGCAATCGCCGCTCTTGGCGTGGTCGAACGTGTCGCTGCCACGGGCGCCGATCGAAGTGCCGCCGATCAGGCCGATCGGACTCCTGCCGTCCTCGCCCGCGGGAAGTGCGGTGATGAGACCGGCGATGAGGAGGCCACCTAGGGCCGTGAGCAGCAGACCGCGTCGCGTCGAGGCGGCCTGCAGGCTCTGCCACCAGGGCGTCGAGCCTGATCGTCGATCAGACTCAGCGAGCTGATCCTCGCGATCGGGTGCGTCCAACATCGCGTCCATTGTGACAGGCGCGCCAAGTCCTGTGACAAGAGTTGCAGTTGTAATGTTATGTGGTTGTGCCCCGCGAACTCGCGAGGAAGGGCCGAAAGTAATGTTGCGGCCGTGATCGACCTCAAGCTGCTACGTGACGACCCGGACCGGGTGCGCGCGTCGCAACGGGCTCGCGGCGAGGATCCGTCCCTCGTCGACGCGTTGTTGGACGCCGACGCCAAGCGCCGCGCAGTGATCTCCACCGGTGACGGCCTGCGCGCCGAACAGAAGGTGGCCAGCAAGCGCGTCGGCGCTGCGTCGCCCGACGAGCGGCCCGCCCTGCTGTCGCGGGCCAAGGAACTGGCCGAGCACGTCAAGGCCACCGAAATCGACCAGGCCACCGCCGAGGCCGCGTTCACCGCTGCGCACATGGCGATCGGCAACGTGATCATCGACGGGGTTCCCGCGGGCGGCGAGGACGACTTCGTCGTGCTGGAGACGGTCGGTGAGCCGCCGACGATCGCGGATCCGAAGGACCACCTGGAACTCGGTGAAGCGCTGGGCCTCATCGACATGGAGCGCGGCGCCAAGGTGTCCGGTGCGCGCTTCTCCTTCCTCACCGGGTTCGGCGCGCTGCTGCAACTCGGCATCATGCAGCTCGCGGTCCGGTTGGCGACCGAGAACGGCTTCACGCTGATGATCCCGCCGGTGCTGGTGCGCCCGGAAGTGATGCAGGGCACCGGCTTTCTCGGCGCGCATGCCGAAGAGGTGTACCACCTCGAGGCCGATGACATGTATCTCGTTGGGACGTCCGAGGTTCCGCTGGCCGGCTACCACGCCGACGAGATCCTCGATCTGTCGGAAGGGCCGCGGCGCTACGCGGGCTGGTCGTCGTGCTTTCGTCGCGAAGCGGGCAGCTACGGCAAGGACACTCGCGGGATCATCCGGGTGCATCAGTTCGACAAGGTCGAGGGCTTCGTCTACTGCAAGCCCGAGGACGCCGAGGCCGAGCATCAGCGGCTGCTGGGCTGGGAGCGCGAGATGCTGGCGCTCATCGAGGTGCCGTATCGCGTAATCGACATCGCGGCAGGCGATCTCGGTTCGTCTGCTGCGCGCAAGTTCGACTGCGAGGCGTGGGTCCCGACCCAGGGCACCTATCGGGAGCTGACGTCGACGTCGAACTGCACGACGTTCCAGGCGCGACGACTGTCCACCCGTTACCGCGACGAGAACGGCAAGCCGCAGATCGCGGCGACGCTCAACGGAACGTTGGCGACCACCCGCTGGCTGGTCGCCATCCTGGAGAACCACCAGCAACCCGATGGCAGTGTGCGGGTGCCGGACGCGCTGGTGCCCTACGTCGGAAGGTCGGTGCTGACACCATGAGCGAGCTTGCGAGCGAATCATGAGTAAGAAAGAACTCTCCATGCTGGAACTCGACTTCGATGACCTGCGGACGTGGTTCGGGTTCGGCGTCGCGGGCAACTTCGCGGGCCACCTCGAACAGGCAGGGGAGGCCGCGGACTTCGTCAACGTAACCTCAGAGGGTTCAGCACCGAAGGGCATCTTCCCTTGGTACGCACCGGGTTCCGATGGGTTTCTCGGTGAGTTCCCGCTGTCGCACGACGCCATCTTGCTGCCGGACGCCAACCCCGATGGTGGGCCGCTGAACCTGCAGATCGAGCCCGAGGTCGCTCTGGCGTGCGGGGTGGCGTGGGAGGGCGACACGGTGGTGTCGCTGCGGCCGTTCGCACTCGGGGCGTTCAACGACTGCTCGATCCGGCGGCCTGGTGCACCGAAGATCAGTCACAAGAAGAACTGGGGTCCCGCATCGAAGGGCGTGGCCGCTCAGTTCTTCGATATCGGCGACCTGACCCCGGACGGTCCGACGTCGACCCTGCGGTTGGTCTGCAACCTGCGCACCGCCGCCGGCGAGGAGCACGCCTACGGCGTCGACAGTCCGTTGCTCGGCTATTCGTACTACGGAGAGGTGCTGCTCGACTGGGTCACCGAACGCCTTGCCAACCAGAAGGGCTCACCCGAGACTCCGCTGGAGGACGTCGGCGCGCTCATGGTCGCCAGCGGGCATCCGGAGAACGTCTTGATCGGGATCGGTGCGACCCGCTACACCCCGCTCGGCGAGTCGACCTATCTGAAGGCGGGCGATCAGGCGATCGTCCGGGTGTACGACACCGAATCCGATGCATACTCCGAACTGCGGCAGACGGTTTCGGGTTAGACGTCGGACGAAGCCGGTCGGAACTCGCCCCGGTGATACGAACTTCCCGGGTACTCCTTCGATCCGACCAGGCGTGCCAGTGGGGTGCTGACCCCGCCCGTCGACGCGACGAGCGCTGATATCGCATCGAGATCGAATCGTGGCGCCCACCCGAGCTCGTCGCGGGCCAGGCGATTGACGTAAACGCGGTCGACCCGCGCCGGGAACTGCCAGCCCCGCCGCCGCCATTCTGCGGCCGCCGCTGGCGCTCTTCTGGCGAACACTCCCGCCGCGTCCGCGCGCAACCGAGGCAGGTCGGCGGAAGTGAACGGGGTAGTGGCGGAGACGACGTAGCGTCTGAACCCGACATCCGGAGCGTGCTCGGCCGCCAGAAGGTGGGCGTCGACGACGTCCTCGAGGGCAACCCGGCGAAACGCGTACTCGTCGGCCTTGACGTTGTCGTCGCTGCGTCCGTCTGCCGGATTGGGTGAGTCGTCCGCTTCTGGGAAGAAGCGCGACGTTCGTAGGACGACGCACGGCAGACCATGGTTGCGGCTGGCCAGTCGGCAGAGGTCTTCGGCCGCTGCCTTGGTGACGCCGTAGATGTTCTTGGCGACGGGGACGACGGATTCGTCGATCCACGCTGCGGGTGCGTTGGGTGCCGGGATCAGGGCGTCGCCGAAAACGGTTGTGGAAGAGGTCATCACGAACGACCGCACACCGGCGTTGGCCGCCGATTCCAGCAGGGTGAGGGTGCCGGTGACGTTGACGTCCACGAATGCCTTGGCAGGCAGGAACGCGACCTGCGGCTTGTGCAGCGTCGCGGTGTGCAGCACGGCGTCGACACCGTCGAGGATCGTACGGGTCAGCTCGCCGTCTGTGATCGAACCGACGACGTCGGTCCACTCCGACGGTCGCACGTCAATGCCGACCGCCTCGGTGCCCCGGTCGCGGAGCGTCCGGACGAGCGCTTCGCCTAGATGGCCCGAACTACCGGTGACCAAGACGCGTCGGATCATCGGTTGGCGAGCAGCTCGTCGAGAACGGTGACGAACTCGTTTGCGCGCAAAGGGGTGAACGCCGGACTCGGCCGGGTGCCTGGCACGTCGAGCGTCACCAGCGTCGACTTGATCGGGCGCCACACGTCCAACGGCATCCATCGGCGTGGGTCCGTGCTGCCCCAGATGCGGAATCGCTCGGTGAACAGCCCGAGGGATTCGGCCCTGTAGCCTCGGACGGCCCGCAGCGGGATGACCTTCGAGGTACCCGACGGAAAGTGGTAGCGCCGCAACGTGATCGCCTGCCGGTCCAGTTGAATCTGGCCGTCGTCGTATTGCGGGCTACCGCTCATGTCTTCTTCGACGCCCTCAACTCGTGCCCCTTGGACGTCAGACAGCGCCCATTCGTCAGGTTCCACGACCAGCCGTGCAGATTGCACGTCAACGTCGTGTCATCCACCACGCCGAACTTCGACAGGTCCGCCTTCAGATGCGGGCACCGGCGCTGAATCTCCCAGCCGTCCAACGTGATCGACGCGGAGTCGTCGTGCGTCTCGGCGAACCAGCCGTCGGCGTAGACGATGCGCTCGTCGGTCAGACACTTGAAGAAGGTGTACAGATACTCGTTGTAACCGCCGACCCGCCAGGCGCGGAACCGGGTGGACAGGAAGATGGTGTTGACCCAGTCCGGTTCGTCGTCGCGTAGCACGGTGCGCACCAACTCGGGTGCGATCTCGAAGCCGTATCGGAACTTCTCGTCCGGGATCGGTTCGCGCACCACACGTTTCGGGAAGTCCAGCACGATGGTTTCCGGGCCCAGCCGCAGTTCGACCGGATAACCTATGCCGTCGCAGATCTGGTCGCTCTGGATCATGATCGGCTCGAACCTCGCTCGCAGCGGTTCCAGCAGCGACTCACCGGTGGGCGCTGCCCAGCGCGCCTTCTCCGCGGCCAGTGCCGGCGCCATCCGCTGCGCGTAGGCCTCGATGTAGGCGGCCTTGTCGGTGGTGAAGAGCGACTCCGGGCTAGGCACCGGATGGGTCAGCGAATTCAGTTGCGTACCTGCGAAATCCGCCGTCGACCCGGGGATCATGAGCAGCCCGCGATCGTGGCCGTTGCGGCGCATCTGATCGAGGAACACGACCTGATCGGGGAAGATGTTCGCGGGGTCGCCGTGATCGTCGTTGAGATCGCGCAGTTCCGGATCCAGGAAGCATGGCGGCCCGGCGGATGGCACCACCCAAGTTGCGTCCACCTGCGCGATGTACTGCCTGCAGCGGTCCATCTGGCGCTGCCGCTTCTGGATGCCGAACGCCGACTTGGCGCGCGCGGGCATGTCGTAGACCATCGGGTACCAGATGGCGCCCGAGTACTGCAGCATGTGCACGTCGACGTGGCCGAAGTTCGCCTCGAGCACGTCCAAGTCCACGGGGCGCGCATCGTTCATGTTGAACGCGACGGTCTCACCGTCGGATACCACCAGACCGGAGTCGCCGATCGGGCCGTCGGCCGGTGCGCGCAACGCGATGATCATCACGTCGAGGTCACCCTTGGGCCCGCTGACGCGGTGCTTCACCGAGTCAGTGGTTTCGAAGAACCGGTGGAACCCCAGCTTCTCCAACTCGGTGCGCAGGTCCGGCACCGGGTAGTCGGGGAGCAGCACCACCGCGTCCTTGTTGACGTGGGCACGGAGGTTGACCGGGTCGAAGTGGTCCTTGTGCAGGTGTGAGACGTACAAGTAGTCGACGTCGCCGAGCGCCGCCCAATCCAGCTCGCTGTTGTCGGGAAATGGGAACCATGACGCGAAGTAGGCAGGGTTGACCCACGGGTCGCACAGAATGCTCCCTGCGGCGGTATCGATTCGGAACCCTGCGTGTCCGACGCTCGTGACCTGCACTTATGGCCTTCCCCGCGATGTTTGCGTCGTGTCGATCTTAGCCGGACGGCCGGGCTATGCCTCCCAGCGTGCGCGGTAGTACGCCATCCGCTCTTCGTCGGCGTCGATGCCATACGCGTCGAGGAACTCCGCTTCGAGCCCCGGCTCGAAGTCCGATTCCAGCATCGCGGCCGCGACCGCCAGGTCCGCCCACCGGTCCGCCACCCCGAGGTCAGCGAGGTCGACGTGCCCGCTGCACAGGGCGTCGTCCCCAACGAGGGTGTTGGGCGGGCATGCGTCGCCGTGGCAGACCACCAGAAGGTCGGCCGGGGGTGCGTCCGCAGGAATCCAGGACGGCGTGCCGAACGGGCAGTCGGCGACCGGCAGCGCGTCGTGCAGACGGCGGAGTCCTTCCCCGATCGCCCGAGTGGCGGTACGCGGACGCGCGACCCAGTGCGGATCGACGGCCGAACGCCCCGGTAGCGCTGCGGTGCGCAGCCAGCCAGGGCCGGACGACAGGACCCGCGGCACGGGGTGGAAGTCGACGGCCCACTGCATCCGTTGTGTCTCTCGGACCAGCCGTGTGGCGTGGGCGTCGGGATAGACCTTGACGAATTCCTCACCCCCCAGCGAGAACGTCGTGCCACCGAGTTCGTTGACCCAGACCGCGGTCACGTCGCGGCCTCCTGCCAGGTCGACGACGATGGTGGGCACTGGTATGGCGTCAGCCGGAAAGGTCATTGAACCGACCTTTCCATGAGATGCCCGGAACAACCGCATTAGGCTGAGGTCGTGGAGCCGGTATATGGGACTGTCATTCAAGCCGCTCGCTTGGCGTGGCGGATTCAGGGGCTGAAGTTCACCATCACCGGTGTGGAGAACCTGCCCGTCACCGGCGGCGCCGTGATCGCCATCAACCACACCAGTTATTTCGACTTCACCTTCGCCGGGCTGCCCGCATATCAGCAGCACCGCGGACGCAAGGTGCGGTTCATGGCGAAGAAGGAAGTCTTCGACTCCAAGGTCAGCGGGCCCATCATGCGCAGCCTGCGCCACATCCAGGTGGACCGCGATAGCGGCGCATCGTCGTTCTCCGAGGCCTGCCAGAAGCTGAAGGAGGGCGAGCTGGTCGGTGTGTACCCGGAGGCGACGATCAGCCGCAGCTTCGAGATCAAGGAGTTCAAGTCGGGAGCGGCGCGGATGGCAATCGCCGCCGACGTGCCGATCATCCCGCACGTCATATGGGGCGCCCAGAGGATCTGGACCAAGGGGCACCCGCGGAAGATGTGGCGCCCGAAGGTGCCAATCTCGATCACCGTCGGCGAGCCGATCTACCCGACGTTGCCCGCAGCCGAGCTGACCGCGCTGCTTCATTCCCGCATGCAGCACCTGCTCGAACGCGCACAGGATGCCTACGGCGCCCACCCGCAAGGCGAGTTCTGGGTCCCGCACCGGCTCGGCGGCGGTGCCCCGACGCTGGCGGAGGCCAACCGGATGGACTTCGAGGAGGCCAACCAGAAGGCCCAGGCGAGGGCCGCCCGCGGCGACGAACGATCCGCGCCGGGCGATCCGCCGGAGTAGGGCTGGCATGGAACCGGTCTTCCGCAGTCTCGAGATCGCGGCCAAGACGGTGGTGCGGGTGACGGGGGCTCGGATCACCTACCGCGGTCTGTACAACATTCCGTCCGTCGGCGGTGCCGTCGTGGCGATCAATCACACCAGCTACGTCGACTTCCTTCCGGCGGCCCTGGCCACGATGCAGCGCAAGCGCCGCCTGCGCTACATGATCAAGGCCGAGATGCAGGACGTGAAGGCCGTCGACTTTCTGATCAGGCACACCAAGACCATCCCCGTTGACCGCCACGCAGGCGCCGACGCCTACGCGGTGGCCGTCGGCCGGCTGCGCGAAGGCGAGCTCGTCGGCGTTTATCCGGAGGCGACGATCAGCCGCAGCTTCGAGTTGAAGGCCTTCAAGACCGGCGCGGCGCGGATGGCGCTCGACGCCCACGTGCCGATCATCCCGCTCGTGGTCTGGGGCGCCCAGCGCATCTGGACGAAGGATCATCCGAAGCGCATTGACCGCAGCAAGATTCCGATCACCGTGGCGGTGGAGGCACCGCTGGTGGCATCGGGCACCATCGATGCGGTGATGGCCGAACTACGCGAGGAGATGACCACCCTGCTGCACCGGGTTCAGGAGGACTATCCACACCCCGACGGCGAGTACTGGGTGCCGCGCAGGCTCGGTGGCAGCGCGCCGACGCTGGATGAGGCCACGGTGCTCGACGAGGTGGAGCTCGCGGACCGGGCTCGCAAGCAGACGGGCAGCCACTGATGCTTCCCTTGATGATCGCCACCGACGTCGACGGCACGCTTCTCGACGGCGACGAGCGGGTCACCCCGCGTACCAGGGCCGTGGTGCGGGCCGCCGTCGATGCGGGTGCTCAATTCGTGCTCGCGACGGGCAGGCCGCCGCGGTGGATCGGGCCGGTCGTCGACGCGCTGGGCATTGCTCCGATGTCGGTGTGCGCGAACGGCGCCGTGATCTACGACCCGGCGACGGACCGGATCCTTTCCGCCCGCACGCTGTCGGCGGAACAGCTCGCCGTGCTGGCCGAGATCGCGCTGCGGGTGATCCCCGGCGCCGGGTTGGCAGTGGAACGCGTTGGCCGCAGCGCGCACGACACGGCGACGCCGCAGTTCGTCAGCTCGCCGGGGTACGAGCACGCGTGGCTCAACCCGGACAACACGGAGGTGTCCGTCGAGGATCTGCTCAGTGCGCCCGCGGTGAAGTTGCTGATTCGAAAGGCAGGCGCCCGCAGCGCGGACATGGCCGCGGCGCTGACGGGGCACATCGGCATCGAGGGCGATCTGACGTACTCCACCAACAACGGGCTCATCGAGGTGGTACCGGTCGGGATCAGCAAGGCGACCGGCGTCGAGGAGGTGGCTCGCCCGCTGGAGATCGCCGCCGAGGACATCGTGGCGTTCGGCGACATGCCCAACGACGTGCCGATGCTGCGGTGGGCGGGGCTCGGCGTGGCGATGGGCAATGCCCATCCCGAGGCGATCGAGGCCGCCGACGAGGTCACCGCGCCCAACACCGACGACGGACTGGCGCGCGTGCTGGAGCGCTGGTGGCTCTGACTAGCCCGCGTCGATCGGCGTGAACCGCTCGAGCTGAACGGGCATGCCGGGATTGGCAGGGTTCGGAAGTTCTTGCGGCACACCGTCGATCACGCGCGTGACGGTGCCCTTCAAGCGGTCGAAGTTCAACGTGCCGTGTTGGAAGTTCTGCACGATCCACTGCGGCTCCTGGATCTCCGCGCTGGTGGGCAGCCCAAGCGCCCCGCGCTCGAAGCCCAGTGACGCCCAGGCGTCGTAGATGGCTCCGGTCACCGGCTCGGCGCCGCTCTCCGGGGACCAGTACATGGCTCCCTTGGTGAAGTTCGCGTACCGCGCCGAGCCCTCGCCGGACGCCTCGGGTGACGTCGGTGCACCGAGCGGACTGGTGTCGCCACCGGTCGATGCCCACTTCAGGAAGATCGCACCACCACGCAGCGATTCGGCGAGATCCTGCGGGCCCGGCGGGGCGTTGAACCGGGCGGCGGTCTCGCGCAGCAGCGGCATCGCGGCGTAGGCGGCGTTGCCCGGACATTCGGTGTTGCCGACATCGCGGTGGGTGAAGATCGTCGGCAGCGTCACCACCGTGCCCTTGGGGACGAACGTGAAGTCGCCGCCTGAGGAGGCCAACGCCACGGTGCCCAGCGGGTCGACGTGATCGAGGCCGAGGCGCCAGCCGAGAAGTCTTCCCGTGGTGCGCAGCTGAATCGGTGTCGGCGGCACGGTCTCGAAGTCGCCGATCATCGCGACGCCCCAGGTGTTCGGGTTGAAGCCACCGGTGGCGGCGCCCTCGACGGGGCGGGTCATGCCGCCTGCCCGGCCTTCGAAGACCTGGCCGTACTTGTCGACGAGCGCGTTGTAGGCGATGTCGCACCAGCCGAGCGTGCGGGTGTGGTACTCGTAGATCGATCGGACGATGCCTGCCGAGTCCTCCGGCGCGTAGTCGTTGCTACCCGCGGTGTGGTGCACGACACCTGCGCGAACACCGTTGTCGTACACCGTGTTTCCGCACTTCATGGACTCGTCGGCGCCCCATTGGGCACGTCCGATGACGTTGGGTGGCTGGCCGGGCGTGTCCACTGCGGCCGCCAGTGGCGCCACGTCGACGGGGGACTGCGGAGGGCTGATCAGAACGGCGTTGAGATTCTGCGCGAACGGCTGTTCCACATTGGCGGGCACGTAGCCGAGGTCGGGTTTCTTGCCTTCGGGTGCGGGCACGGTCGGGGCAGCGCCCTCGGGCCGCGTGACGGAGATCTGCACGGCGGTCGTGCGGCCGACGAAGACGGGGTCGGTGCCAGGCGAGCCTCCTGAACCCTCGCCGACGCCGTCGAGTGCCTCGGCCCCGTACCAAGGGCCCCACGAACCATCGGACTGCTTGGCGCGGACGCGTGCCGACATGCCGCTCATGTCGTCCGCGGTGAGCGCCACCATGGAGAACGGCGTCTCCTGATGTACCTCGCGGACGGTCTCACCGCCGCCGATGCCGGTAAGGGGACGTTCGACGATCATGGGTGTGGTGGCCAGTGGCTGCTCGTCGCGAGCGCCCGGCATTCCATCGACTGCCCACGGCAGGATCACCACGCTTGCCGCCACGGCCGAGAACAGCAGCGACGGCACGTTGCGGCGGGACAGCACGGACTGATGTTACGTATGGGTCAGGTGTTACCAGAGTTTCGACACGGTCTTATGTACCCACCAATGTCAAGCCCCAGCCCCGCAACGGCACCGCAGAGCCAGCGAAGGCTTCTGCGGTGCCGTTTCGGTACAGGACTACGGGACTAGGCCGGTGCGGCCGCCGGAACGGCAGCAGCAGCTGCGGCTGCCGGTGCTGCGGCACCCTGCTGGATGGCTCCGGTGATCATCGGCATCACCATGCCCTTGAGCAGATCGATCGCCTGGCCTGCGCCGAGCGTCTGGGCTGCGCTGCCCAGGTCGCCGAGCAAGCCACTACTGCCGCTGCTGGCGGCCGGCGCTCCGAGGCCGAGCGACGGATCGCCGCCGAGGATCGGATAGGTACCCGCCGACGGGTCGAGTCCGACCGGAGAGCCGATCGGGATCTCACCGGGGGCGCCCAAGCCTGTCAAACCGGTTGCGCTCGGAGTGGTCAGGCCTGGCGTCGCGCCGGTCGGACTGGTCAACAGTGGGTTGGTCAGTGCCGGGTTGGTCAGGCTGGTGCCGGTCAGGCCCGGCCCCGTCGCCGAGACCGGGGGAACGCTGAGACCCGGCGCGGTGGCGCCAGGAGCGGTCAGCCCCGGCGTCGTGAGCCCTGGGGTGGTGAGCCCGGGGGTCGTCAGACCAGGCGTCGTCAGGCCCGGCGTGGTGAGACCGCTCGGCGGTGTCAGGCCAGGCGCGGTCAGGCCAGGTGCGGTCAGGCCAGGACTGGTCAAACCGGGCGCGGTCAGGCCGGGGCTGGTCAGGGGCGACGTCAACAACGACGACGATGGTGCGCCGGACCCCGTGAGGAGGCCCGTCGGCATCGGCGGCAGGTTGACCCCGAACTGCGACAGGCCCTGCGACAATGCTCCGAGGAGTTCGCTTGGCAGGTCGGTGACCAGCGACGCCTGCACGAACTCGCGCTGTTGCGGTTCGGCGTTGGTGGTGCTGGACGCGTCGGAAAGTGCGGCTATGGCGACTGGACTGACGACGGCCAGGGCGGCGACTGCGCTCATGGCTGTCGAGAGCTTGCGTCGGCGGCGGTTCGGCACGGAAGTCTCCATTCGAATTACTGGGCTTGGCATCGGCTACATGTGATAGCTGCTGGTTGTGGTCGGTTCGTCGGCAGCGGCGTCCTCGTCTGTTGAGTCCGTCAATACCGACGTGGTCGATGGTACGGATGTGACTACTGAGACTGGAGGGACGATGCGGAATCGTGAGCGAATTGCGACCTGCCGCGGGCCGACGAGGCATTCGGGTGGTGACCCCGGAGTCCGATACCCTTGCTGCCGATGACCTCCACTGATCCCAGGGTCGCTGCTCCCTCTCCGGCAAGCGGGGAAACCCCACCCGTCGGCGGCTATGACCTCTTCATCGTCGGTTCCGGATTCTTCGGTCTGACGATCGCCGAGCGCGTGGCGACACAACTCGGCAAGCGCGTTCTGGTGGTCGACCGCCGACCTCACATCGGCGGCAACGCCTACTCCGAGGACGAGCCGAGCACCGGCATCGAAGTGCACAAGTACGGTGCGCACCTGTTCCACACGTCCAACAAGCGGGTGTGGGACTACGTGCGGCAGTTCACCGACTTCACCGGCTACCAGCACCGCGTCTACGCCATGCACGGCGGGCAGGCCTACCAGTTCCCGATGGGGCTCGGCCTGGTGTCGCAGTTCTTCGGCAAGTACTTCACCCCCGATCAGGCCAGGGCACTGATCAAGGAGCAGGCTGCCGAGTTCAAGACCGAGGACGCGCAGAACCTCGAAGAGAAGGCCATCTCACTGATCGGGCGCCCGCTGTACGAGGCGTTCGTCAAGGCGTACACCGCCAAGCAGTGGCAGACCGACCCGAAGGAACTGCCAGCAGGCAACATCACCCGGCTGCCGGTCCGCTACACCTTCGACAACCGGTACTTCAACGACACCTACGAGGGTCTGCCCGCCGACGGCTACACCGCCTGGTTGAAGAACATGGCCGCCGACGAACGCATCGAGGTGCGGTTGGACACCGATTGGTTCGATGTCCGCCAAGAGCTACGCGCTGGGCATCCGAATGCTCCTGTCGTCTATACCGGCCCGCTGGACCGTTACTTCGACTACGCCGAGGGCCGGTTGGGCTGGCGCACTTTGGACTTCGAGCTCGAGGTGTTGGCGACCGGGGACTTCCAGGGCACTCCCGTGATGAACTACAACGACGCCGACGTGCCCTACACCCGCATCCACGAATTCCGTCACTTCCACCCCGAGCGGGCGTACCCGACGGACAAGACGGTGATCATGCGGGAGTTCTCGCGGTTCGCCGATGACGAAGATGAGCCCTACTATCCGATCAACACCGAAGCCGACCGCACACTGCTCGCGGCCTACCGCGCCAGGGCCAGGTCGGAGACGGCGTCGGCCAAGGTGCTGTTTGGCGGCCGGCTGGGTACCTACCAGTACCTGGACATGCACATGGCGATTGCCAGCGCGCTGAACATGTACGACAACACGCTCGCGCCGCACCTGGTCGATGGTAGTGCGCTGGCGAACTCAGAAAATGGAGAAAGCAGCCCAGCATGAGTGACATTCCGTCCGGCGCGCTGGACGCCGGGCCGACCCGAGCGGTCAGCCTGCTGTCCCGCGTCATCCTGCCGCGCCCCGGCGAACCCCTTGACGTCCGCAAGCTCTACATCGAGGAGTCGACCACCAACGCGCGGCGTGCGCATGCACCCACCCGCACCACGCTGGAGATCGGCACCGAGTCGGAAGTTTCGTTCGCCACCTACTTCAACGCCTTCCCGGCCAGCTACTGGCGGCGCTGGTCGATCGTCGAGTCGGTCGTGTTGCGGGTCGAGCTGACCGGCAGCGCACGGGTGGACGTGTACCGATCGAAGGCGACGGGCGCGCGAATCACGGTGGGCGGCAGCGCCGTTTCCAGTGGCGATTCCGGAAAGCCGGCCGTCGCCGAGTTCGAGATCGGCATCGACCCGTTCGAGGACGGCGGCTGGATCTGGTTCGACATCACCACCAACTCGCCGGTCACGGTGCACAGCGCAGGCTGGTACGCGCCCCAGGCCGCCCCAGGCCGGGCCAACGTCGCGGTGGGCATCCCGACCTTCAACCGGCCAGCCGACTGCGTGAGTGCACTCGCCGCCTTGACGTCGGATCCGTTGGTGGACGAGGTGATCAGTGCGGTCATCGTCACCGACCAGGGCACCAGCAAGGCCAAGGACCATCCCGGGTTCGCCGCCGCCGCCGCCGCACTCGGCAACAGGCTCTCCGTGCACGACCAGCCGAACCTCGGCGGATCCGGCGGCTACAGCCGGGTGATGTACGAGGCGCTGAAGAACACCGACTGCGAACAGATCCTGTTCATGGACGACGACATCCGCATCGAGCCGGACTCGATCCTGCGGGCGCTGGCGTTGAACCGGTTCGCCAAGGTGCCGACGCTGGTCGGCGGACAGATGCTGAATCTTCAAGAGCCATCGCATCTTCACGTGATGGGCGAGATGGTCGACCAAGAGAACTTCATGTGGACCGGTGCGATCAACACCGAGTACGACCACAACTTCGCGAAGTACCCGCTCAACGACGAAGAGGAGTTGCGCAGCAGGCTGCTGCACCGGCGCATCGACGTCGACTACAACGGCTGGTGGATGTGCATGATCCCGCGGTCGGTGGCCGAGGAACTCGGTCAGCCGCTGCCCTTGTTCATCAAGTGGGACGACGCCGACTACGGCCTGCGGGCGGGGGAGCACGGCTATCCGACCGTGACGCTGCCCGGCGCCGCGATCTGGCACATGGCGTGGAGTGACAAGGACGACGCCATCGACTGGCAGGCCTACTTCCACCTGCGCAACCGCTTGGTCGTCGCGGCGATGCACTGGGACGGCAACATCCGTGGCCTGATCGCGAGCCATTTGAAGGCGACGTTGAAACACCTTCTCTGCCTGGAGTATTCGACCGTTGCCATCCAGAACAAGGCGATGGACGACTTCCTGGCCGGGCCCGAGCACATCTTCTCGATCCTCGAGTCGGCACTGCCAGAGGTGCGGGCGATGCGCGCACAGTATCCCGACGCGGTCGTGCTGCCGAGTGCTACCGCGTTACCGACGCCGTCGGACAAGCGGTGGCGCAAGAAGGTGCACATCCCCACCAGCCTGGCTGCGATCGCGTTGCGAGTGAGCCGCGGTGCCGTCCACCAGCTTCGGGCACACGACCCCGAGCACCACGTCCGTCCGCAGATCAACGTTGCTACCCAGGACGCCCGGTGGTTCTCGCTGTGCAATGTCGACGGCGTCACCGTCACCACGGCGGATGGACGCGGGGTCGTCTACCGACAGCGCGACCGCGAGAAGATGCTCGAACTGCTTCGCGAGTCGCTGAAACGTCAAGCGCGCCTTGCCCGCAAGTTCAACCGCATGCGCAAGGTCTACCGCGCCGCGCTGCCGGTGCTGTCGAGCAAGCAGAAGTGGGAGACCGTTCTGCTTCCTGCGGCTGAGGGCGCTCGGCTCGAATGAGCCTCGAGACAGCGGCGCCTGCGCGCGGTGAGGACGCGGTGCTGGTCGCGGTGCAGTCGACACTGGCGGGTCGACCCGGGTTGCTCAGTGGTGCGCGTGCGCTGTCCCACTTCGGGGAGCACAGTGCGGGCTGGGTCGGAGTCGCGGTGCTCGGTGCGGTGCTACAGCCCGCGCGACGCCGGGCCTGGTTGACCGCTGGTGCCGGAGCGTTCCTCGCACACGCCGCGGCAGTCGTGATCAAGCGCATCGTGAAGCGCGAACGACCTTCCCACCCGGCGATCGCCGTCAACGTCGGCACGCCGAGTCGGCTGAGCTTCCCTTCGGCGCACGCCACGTCGACGACGGCCGCGGCGATTCTGCTGGGTCGGGTCACCGGACTTCCGCTACCCGTCGTCTTGGTGCCACCGATGGCGTTGTCCCGCTTGGTTCTTGGCGTGCACTATCCGTCCGACGTCGTCACCGGAGTGGCCGTCGGCGCGGTGGTGGCCAAGGTCGTGAGCCGCCTTGCGGATCGGGTTGAAGGAGAGAGAGCTCGATGAGTGAGGAAGCCCCACCCGTCGGAGGGCCGCCAAAGAACCTAGCAACGGGGATCGTCAAGGCCCTGCGCCCGCGCCAGTGGGTGAAGAACTTGCTGGTCCTCGCTGCTCCTTTGTTCGCCTTCGGCGGGGACATCAAGTACGACTACCGCGAGGTGCTGATCAAGGTCGGCATCGCGTTCGTGGCGTTCAGCCTTGCGGCTTCGTCCATTTATCTCATCAACGACGCCCGCGACGTTGAGGCCGACCGTGAGCACCCGACGAAGAGGTTCCGCCCCATCGCCGCCGGCGTGGTGCCGCAACAGCTCGCCTACGCGCTTGCCGTGGTGCTCGCGGCGATCTCGCTGACCGTCTCCTGGTTCGTCACCCCGAACCTCGCCGTGGTAATCGCGGTCTACATCTGCATCCAGCTGGCGTACTGCTTCGGCCTCAAACATCAAGCCGTGCTGGACATCTGCATCGTGTCATCGGCTTATCTGATCAGAGCGATCGCCGGCGGCGCGGCGGCCGACATTCCGTTGTCGCAGTGGTTCCTGTTGGCGATGGCCTTCGGTTCACTGTTCATGGTGGCCGGAAAGCGCTACGCCGAACTTCAACTCTCGGAACGTACCGGTGCCAAGATCCGCAAGTCGCTGGAGAGTTACACTAGCACCTATCTGCGATTCGTCTGGACGTTGTCGGCGACCGCCGTGGTGGTGTGTTACGGACTGTGGGCGTTCGAGCGTGACCGCATCACCGACGGATCCTGGTTCGCCATCTCGATGATCCCGTTCACCATCGCGATCCTGCGCTACGCCGTCGACGTGGACGGCGGCATGGCAGGTGAGCCCGAGGACATCGTGCTGCGTGACCGCGTGCTGCAGCTGCTGGGCGTGGCGTTGATCGGAACCATTGGTGCGGCCGTCTACTTCAGCTGACCGGCCGAGTTCCGCCGCCGGGCTCCGGTTGGCGCGCTGGCCTGCGTTTCCCTATGACGTCACCGTAAGGGTCAGCCTCTGGCTGAGCGTGCTGGTGATGGCAGGCCTGTTCGGCTGGGGGGCGTGGCAACGGCGCTGGATCGCCGACGACGGCCTGATCGTCCTGCGGACGGTGCGAAACCTGCTGGCGGGCAACGGCCCGGTGTTCAATGCGGGCGAGCGGGTGGAGGCCAACACCTCGACGGCGTGGTCCTACCTCGTCACCTTCGGCGCCTGGATCGGTGGCTCGGCGCAGCTCGAATACGTGGCTCTGACACTGGCATTGGTGCTCAGCGTGCTCGGCATCGTCTTCGCGATGCTCGGCACCGGGCGACTGTACGCGCCGGGTCTGCGAGGTCGAAGGGCCCTGCTGCTGCCCGCAGGCATGCTGGTCTACATCGCGATCCCGCCCGCCCGCGACTTCGCCACCTCGGGGCTCGAAAACGGTTTGGTACTGGCCTATCTCGGGCTGCTCTGGTGGATGATGGTGTGCTGGTCGCAGGCGCTGCGGCTGCCCGCAGCCCCCGCCGGCCCAGGCGAACCGCAGGAGAAGAGCGCGACGAGCCGGGTATTCGACGGGACGCTGGCGTTCGTCGCCGGGCTGAGCGTCCTTGTCCGGCCAGAGCTGGCGCTGATCGGCGGGCTGGCGCTGGTGATGATGCTCGTCGCCGCCCGTGGTTGGCAGCGGCGGCTACTGATCGTGATCGCGGGCGGCTTGTTGCCCGTCACCTATCAAGTGTTCCGGATGGGGTACTACGGCCTGCTGGTACCCGGCACCGCGATCGCGAAGGACGCGACCGGGTCCAAGTGGCAGCAGGGCTTCCTGTACCTGACCAACTTCAACAAGCCCTACATGTTGTGGGCGCCGGTGATGCTGCTCGCGGCCATCGGGCTGGTGCTCTACGCGTCGAGAACGATGCCGTGGTGGGCCAGGCACCAGATCCCGCCCGGCTACGGGCGACTCGCGCGGTCGATCCAAAGTCCGCCTGCGGTAGTGCTTTTCATGCTCATCAGCGGGCTGGTACAGGCGGTCTACTGGATTCGGCAGGGTGGCGACTTCATGCACGGCAGGGTGCTGCTGACCCCGCTCTTCTGTCTTCTGTTGCCCGTCGCGGTCATCCCCGTCGTGCTGCCGGGCGGCACCAGGATCGGCAGGGCGACCGGCTACCTGCTTGCCGGGGCCACCAGCGCGATCTGGTTGGCCGTCGTGGGCTGGTCGGCGTGGGCGGCGACGTCGCCGGGGATGGGTGCCGACGCCACCAGGGTCACCTACTCGGGGATCGTCGACGAGCGCCGCTTCTACGCACAGGCCACCGGTCACGCGCACCCGCTCACCGCCGCCGACTACCTGGACTACCCGCGAATGCGTGCGGTGCTCAGCGCAATCGACAACACGCCGGACGGTGCGCTGCTGCTGCCTTCTGGCAACTACGACCAGTGGGACGTGGTGCCTGCCATCCCGCCGCCGCCCCCGCCACCCGGCTCGCCTCCAGTGAAGAAGCAGATCGGGCCGCACACGGTGTTCTTCACCAACCTCGGGATGCTCGGCATGAACGTCGGCCTCGACGTTCGGGTGATCGACCAGATCGGGTTGGCCAACCCGATCGCGGCGCACACCGCGCGGATCGAGGACGGCCGCATCGGCCACGACAAGAACCTGTTCCCGGACTGGGCGGTCGCCGAGGGCCCATTCCTCAAGGAGTATCCGTTCATCCCGCCGTACCTCAACGAGGACTGGGTGGCCCAGGCCGAGGTCGCGCTGGCCTGCCCGGCCACCGACGCCATGCTCAACTCGGTGCGTGCACCCATGGGGCCGCGACGGTTCCTGTCGAATCTGCTCCACGCATCCGAGTTCACCCGGTACCGGATCAATCGCGTGCCGCGTTATGAGCTGGAACGATGCGGCCTGGAACCACCGGCGCCGAAGGTCGCGCCGTACACCGGCCTCCCTGCGACGGGGCCGTGACGAACGTCTCCTTGATTTGTTCGTCGGCTCGCTCTTCTGCTTTGGTTGCGCCCTGGGTAACGCTCCAGCCATGTTGAGGCGATAAGCAGTCAGTTGATTCATCGCTTGCCATGAGCTGTGCCACGGACACCGCCGCTGCACGCGGCGCCGGACATACGAAATTGGATGGTAAGAGCTGCAATGGGTACATCTATGCGCTTCGGCGCCCTGCGGATGGCGGTCCGACGCGCGTCGGTCGTGCTTGCGGGGGTGTTACGGGCTGCCGCGGTGTTGGCGCTTCCCGCGCTGACGGTGCTCGGTGGGACGCCGGTGGCCTCCGCCTTCTCAAGAGAAGGTCTGCCGGTCGAGTACCTCGACGTCTACTCGACGGCGATGGGCAGGAACGTGCACGTGCAGTTCCAAGACGGAGGCGCTCCGGCGCCGACATTCAACAGGGGCGGACACAAAGCCGTCTACCTATTGGACGGTCTGCGCGCCCAGGACGACTTCAACGGCTGGGACATCAACACGGCCGCATTCGAGTGGTTCTTCGAGTCGGGCGTCTCGGTGGTCATGCCCGTCGGCGGGCAGTCGAGCTTCTACTCCGACTGGTACTCACCATCGAGTTTCAACAACCAGCCCTATACCTATAAGTGGGAAACGTTCCTCACCAATGAGTTACCGCAGTGGTTGGCCGCCAACAAGCAGGTGTCGGCGACCGGCAACGGTGTGGTCGGCTTGTCGATGGCTGGCGGTGCTGCGCTGATCCTGTCGGCGTACCACCCCGCGCAGTTCAGCTACGCGGCGTCGCTGTCGGGTTTCCTCAACCCGTCGACGCTCTTCATGAAGCAGGCCATCCGCGTCGCGATGCTCGATGCCGGTGGCTACAACGTCGACAACATGTGGGGCCCACCGTGGGACCCCGCGTGGAGACGCAATGACCCGCTCCTGCAGGTCGCCCGCATCGTGGGCAACGGCACGCGGCTGTGGGTCTACTGCGCGCCTGGCGGCGGCCCGGCCGACGAGAACGTCGACCCCGGATTGACGGTCGGCGCAAGCAGCCTGGAATCACTTGCCATTGGCAGCAACCTGCGATTCCAGGAGAAGTACGTCGCGGCGGGTGGCACCAACGCCACCTTCCAGTTCCCACCCGCTGGGAACCATTCTTGGGCTTATTGGGGCACGCAATTGCAGGCC
Organism: Mycobacterium sp. AZCC_0083; assembly: GCF_014202335.1. GTDB lineage: Bacteria > Actinomycetota > Actinomycetes > Mycobacteriales > Mycobacteriaceae > Mycobacterium. The sequence goes on from NZ_JACHGP010000016.1 coordinate 105,438, forward strand.
CTCAAGCCCGACCTGATCACCACACTCAACGGCTGAGCGGTGACCAGGAGTGCAGCTGCAGGAGATGAGGGATGCCACATAGGTGTGGTTCACTACACGGGCGTCGCGGAGTGGTCCTATGACCCAGGCCGGGCGCGGCATACGACAGATTGGATATGTAGAAGCATGAGTTTCGTTGGAAAGATGGCGCGCCGCTTTGCGGTCGCGGCCCTGGCAGCGGTAGCGCTGCCCGGACTGGTTGGCGTCGTCGGCGGCGCGGCGACTGCTGGCGCATTCTCCCGACCGGGTCTGCCGGTCGAGTACCTCGAGGTCCCGTCGGCTGGCATGGGGCACGACATCAAGATCCAGTTCCAGAGCGGTGGCCCGAACTCGCCTGCCGTGTATCTGCTGGACGGCCTTCGCGCTCAGGACGATTTCAACGGCTGGGACATCAACACCCCCGCCTTCGAGTGGTACTACCAGTCCGGCCTCTCCGTTGTGATGCCCGTCGGTGGACAGTCCAGCTTCTACAGCGACTGGTACTCACCGGCTTGCAGTAAGACCGGTGCATGCCAGACCTACAAGTGGGAAACGTTCCTCACCCAGGAGCTGCCCGCCTACCTGGCGGCGCAGAAGCAGGTGAAGCCGACCGGTAGCGCAGCAGTCGGTCTGTCGATGGCCGGTTCGGCCGCGCTGACCCTGGCGATCTACCACCCGGACCAGTTCCCGTACGCGGCATCGCTTTCGGGCTTCCTCAACCTCTCCGAGGGCTGGTGGCCCATGCTGGTCGGCACCTCGATGGGTGACGCGGGCGGCTTCAAGTCCAAGGACATGTGGGGCGAGTCGAGCGATCCCGCGTGGAAGCGCAACGACCCGATGGTCAACCTGAGCTCGCTGGTCGCCAACAACACCCGCATGTGGATCTACTGCGGTGACGGCACCCCGTCGGACCTCGACGCGGGCACCAACGGGTTCAACCTGTTCAACGCGAAGTTCCTCGAGGGGTTCACGCTGCGGACGAACAAGACCTTCCAGACGAACTACATCGCTGCGGGCGGCAAGAACGCCGTGTTCAACTTCCCGCAGAACGGCACGCACAGCTGGGGCTACTGGGGCTCCCAGTTGCAGCAGATGAAGCCGGACATCCAGCGGGTGCTTGGCGCGACGCCGGGTGACCCCAGCGCGGTGCCCGCCACTCAGCAGGCGGCTGCCACCTCTGGCGGCTAGGAACGGCTAGATCGAACGCCGACGGCGGCGACCCCAGCGGGTCGTCGCCGTCGTTCGTTTATCGTGCCGCCCGTCGTCGTGATGTGATTCACTACAACGGGCCTGCGGGGGACCCATAGGCGATACGTGGCGACCAAACAGAGGTGGGTATGAGGCTGCTCTCGGTGCTGTTTCGAGCGATGTGCGTGGTGGCGCTGGCCACGGGGCTGTGGGCGGTGAGTCCGACCCTCGCGAAGGCTGCAGCCGTCGAGTACCTGATGGTGCCCTCGGCCGCGATGGGACGCGACATCCCGGTGGCGTTCCAGGCAGGCGGGCCGCACGCGGTCGTCCTGCTCGATGCGTTCAACGCCGCCCCCGACGTCAGCAACTGGGTGACGGCGGGCAACGCGATGAACACGCTCGCAGGAAAGGGTGTCTCCGTTGCCGCTCCCGCCAGCGGCGCGTGGAGCCTCTATACAGACTGGGAGCAGGACGGCGGTCGGCAGTGGGAGACCTTCCTGTCCAGTGAGCTGCCGGACTGGCTGGCTGCCAACAAGGGCCTTGCGCCCGGCGGGCACGGCATCGTCGGCGCCGCCCAGGGTGGTACCGGCGCCCTGATGATGGCCGCGTTCCACCCCGACCGGTACCGGTATGCCGGCTCGCTGTCGGGCTTCCTCACCCCGTCGCAGACTGCGCTGAATGGCGCCATCACTGCGGGCCTTGCTCAGTTCGGTGGCGTGGACACCCGCAACATGTGGGGTTTGCCACAGCTGGGCCGGTGGAAGTGGCACGACCCCGACGTGCACGTCCAGCTGTTGTCGGACAACAACACCCGGCTGTGGGTGTTCAGCCCGGCGACCCTGACGTGCAGCGACCCGGCTGCGATGATCGGATACTGCGATCAGGCATCCGGCAGCAACCGCACGTTCTACTCGCACTACCGCTCCGTGGGCGGCCACAACGGGCACTTCGACTTCCCGACCGGCGGTCAGCACGACTGGGGTACATGGGGTCCGCAGCTGGCGGCGATGTCAGGCGACCTCTCCGCGGCGATCAAGTAGTCGACCGCTCCGGCAAACACCGCGAACGGGCCGCTCCGGCCAGCCGGTACCTTGGAGGCGTGCAACACACGCCTGCGCCGGTAACCGGTCTAGCAAAGGGGCAACCCCGTTCGCGCGCGCTGGGCACCGTCGCCTGCGCCGCGTTGCTGGTAAGTGGCTGCGGTATGACCGATGGGGTGATTGCCACGATGGGAATGCCGACCTCGGAGACCGCTCCTGCGGGTTCGGGGGCGCTGATCGTCGCGCAGCAGCCCGAACAGGACGGCGGAATGTCCGGTGCCGTGCAGGAGACGCCCAAGCAGCGGGCGTACCTCGAAGCGCTCACCGCGGCAGGCGTGCATCCGTCCAGCGAACTGGTGGCATTGAGCATCGGCTCGTACGTGTGCCAGGCCCGCGCGGCCAACCACAGCGACCAAGCGGTGTGGGACTTCGTGATGCCGATGGTGCGCAGCGACGTCCGCGATTCGCACCTCAGTGCGCAAGCGCCCCCCGCCGGTCAGGTCAACTCGGTCACCGCCGACTACATTCGCATCGCAACCGAACGACTCTGCTAGCAGGAGAACATGCCCACCACCCGACGCAAGCGTCACCGCATCCTTGCCCTGGCCGCAGCCGGGGCCGTTGCCGTGCTGGTCGCCGTCGTCGTCGCCGCAGTGGTGGTCTGGCTGCGCCAGCCCGACACCCCGCCGACTGCGTTGCCGCCCAGCAGCGGCGCCATCCCGCCGACCGGGGTTCCTCCGACGTCGTCCAAGCCGCGGCCGGAGTCCCAGGACGCCAGCTGCCCCGACGTCCAGCTGCTGTCGATCCCAGGGACGTGGGAGTCGTCGCCGCAACTCGATCCGCTGAACCCGACGCAGTTCCCGATTGCGCTGCTGCTCAACGTGACCAACCCGATTCGGGGTGCGTTCGGCGCCGACCGCGTCGGCGAGTACACGGTTCCGTACACCGCGCAGTTCCACAATCCGTTCTCGGCGGACAAGCAGATGTCCTACAACGACAGCCGCGCCGAGGGCATGCGTGCCGCCCTCGCTGCGCTGACCAAGATGAACGCCGACTGCCCGCTGACCAGTTACGTGATCGTCGGCTTCTCGCAGGGTGCGGTGATCGCCGGGGACATCGCCAGCGACATCGGCAACGGCCGCGGGCCCGTCGACGCCGACCTGGTGCTCGGTGTGACGCTGATCGCCGACGGCCGCAGGCAGGACACCGTCGGCCAGGACATCGGCCCCAACCCCAAGGGACAGGGCGCCGAGATCACGCTGGCCGAGGTGCCGGTGCTGTCGTCGCTGGGACTGACCATGACCGGTGCGCGGCCCGGCGGCTTCGGCACGTTGAACGATCGCACCAACCAGATCTGCGGGGCGGGTGACTTGATCTGCGCCGCACCCGAGTCGGCGTTCTCCATCGTGAACCTCCCGCAGACGCTCGAGGTGCTCAGCGGTGGCGCCGGCCAGCCGGTCCACGCGCTGTACAACACCCCGGAGTTCTGGAGCCTGGACGGCAAGACCTCCACCCAGTGGACGCTGGGGTGGGCTCAGGGGCTGATCGACAACGCACCGCACCCGAAACACGGTTGAGTAAAGATCCCGCCAACGATTTGGCCCAGGCCCTGAGCTCGCCTAACATTAAGAGAAACGTAAGAGTAGGGTTCGGGCATCGACGCGAGGACACTCGAACAGGCGTCCCGTGGCCAGCGCCAACACCCCGGTACGATTCTCGGGGTTTGACGTACCGGCGGACGGCCGACGACGCGTCGGCCCGGACACCCCGTGCGCAAGAAGCCCGGTGGCGAACGGGCCTCGAAACAGCTTTGACAGGAGAATGAAATGGGATTCCACAACCCGTTCCTGAAGGACGGTCAGATCCGGTTTCCCGACAACGGCAGCGTGGTGCGACACGTCGAGAAGTGGGCCAAGGTCCGCGGCGACAACCTCGCCTACCGTTTCATCGACTTCTCCACCGAGCGCGACGGCGTCGAGCGCGATCTGAAGTGGGCGCAGTTCAGCCTCAGGAACAAGGCGCTGGCCGCACGTCTGCAGCAGGTCACGCAGCCTGGCGATCGCGTTGCGATCCTGTGCCCGCAGAATCTCGAATACCTCATCGCGTTCTTCGGCACGCTGTACGCAGGCAGGATCGCGGTCCCGCTGTTCGACCCGGCCGAGCCCGGCCACGTCGGTCGTCTGCACTCCGTCCTGGATGACTGCAAGCCGTCCGCGATCCTGACCACCACGGCATCCGCCGAGGGCGTGCGGAAGTTCTTCCGCAGCAGGCCCGCCAACGAACGTCCCCGCGTCATCGCCGTCGACGCGGTGCCCGACGAGGTCGCCGTCACCTGGGAGCAGGTCGACGTCGACTTCGACACGATCGCCTACCTGCAGTACACGTCGGGCTCGACGCGCACCCCGACCGGCGTGCAGATCACCCACCTGAACCTGGCCACCAACGTGGTGCAGGTGATCGAGGCGATCGGCGGCGAAGAAGGCGACCGCGGCGTGTCCTGGCTGCCGTTCTTCCACGACATGGGTCTGATCACCGCCATGGTGTCGCCGATGATCGGCCACTACGTGGTGTTCATGACCCCGGCCGCCTTCGTCCGCAGGCCCGGTCGCTGGATCCGGGAGATGGCGCGCAAGGAAGGCGAAACCGGCGGAGTCATCTCGGTGGCGCCGAACTTCGCCTTCGACCACGCCGCGGCGCGCGGTCTGCCCAAGGAGGGCGAGCCGCCGCTGGACCTGTCGAACGTGAAGGCCGTCCTCAACGGCAGCGAGCCGATCTCGGCCGCGACGGTACGCAGGTTCAACGAGGCGTTCGCGGAGTACGGGTTCAAGCCCGAGGCGATCAAGCCGTCCTACGGTCTGGCCGAGGCGACCCTCTTCGTGTCGGCCACCCCAGTCGACGAGCCACCGAAGATCGTCTACGTCGACCGCAACGCGCTCAACAAGCACCAGTTCGTCGAGGTGGCGGAGGACTCGCCATCTGCCGTCGCCCAGGCGTCCGCGGGCCGGGTCGGCGTCGCCGTCTGGGTCACCATCGTCGACAACGAGACGGCCACCGAGCTGCCCGACGGCCAGATCGGCGAGATCTGGATGAACGGCCAGAACATGGGCACCGGGTACTACGGCAAGCCCGACGAGACGGCGGCGACCTTCCAGAACATCCTGAAGTCGCGGATCGAGACGTCGCACGCCGAAGGCGTTCCCGACGACGGTCTGTGGGTGCGCACCGGCGACTACGGCGCCTTCCACGACGGCGATCTGTACATCACCGGCCGCGTCAAGGACCTGGTGATCATCGACGGACGCAACCACTATCCCCAGGACCTGGAGTACTCCGCGCAGGAGGCCAGCAAGGCACTGCGCGTCGGCTACGTCGCCGCGTTCTCGGTGCCTGCCAACCAGCTGCCGCGCGAGGTCTTCGAGAGTGCGCACTCGGGCTTGAAGTTCGACCCGGACGACACCTCCGAGCAGCTGGTCATCGTCGGCGAGCGCGCCGCCGGTGCACACAAGCTCGATCAGCAACCGATCACCGACGACATCCGGGCCGCGATCGCCGTGCGACACGGTGTCACCGTGCGCGACGTGCTCCTCACCTCTGCAGGGGCGATCCCGCGGACCTCCAGCGGCAAGATCGGCCGCAGTGCCTGCCGCGCCGGCTACCTCGACGGCAGCCTGCGCAGCGGCAAGGTGTCCAACGACTACCCCGATCAGACCGACTGATCGCGCAATACCCGGCCCGTTGTCCAGGCCGGCTTGGCGGCGAAGATGAACAGTGAGCACGGTGAACATGACTGACGCACAAGACAATTCGCAATCGCCCGCCGAGGATCGGCCGGAGCCGCGTACCCACGTCTCGGTGCCCGAGCTGCGTGAGTGGATGCGCAACTGGGTCGCCAACGCGACGAATACGTCGCCGGACTCCGTCAACGAGTCCGCGCCGCTGATCGAGCTGGGCATGGCCTCCCGTGACGCCGTGGCGATGGCCAGCGACATCGAGGACTACACCGGGGTCGTCGTGACGGCGACCATGGCTTTCCGGCACCCGACCATCGAGTCGCTCGCGACCGTGATCGTCGAGGGCGAGCCCGAACGAGAGGACGCCGGCGACGAGGACTGGTCGCGCCAGGTCGACGAGGGCCGCGCCAACATCGCGATCATCGGCGTCGGCACCCGCTTCCCCGGCGACATGAACACGCCCGACGAGATGTGGCAGGCGCTGCTCGAGGGCCGCGACGCCATCACCGACCTGCCAGAGGGCCGGTGGTCGGAGTTCACCAGCGAACCGCGCATCGCCGAGCGCGTCGCCAAGGCGCGCACTCGCGGCGGCTACCTGACGGACATCAAGGGCTTCGACGCCGAGTTCTTCGCGCTGTCGAAGATGGAAGCCGACAACATCGATCCGCAGCAGCGGATGGCACTCGAGCTTTCTTGGGAAGCGTTGGAGCACGCCAGGATTCCCGCATCGAGCCTGCGCGGTGAGAACGTCGGTGTGTTCATCGGCAGCTCCGTCAACGACTACATGTTCATGTCGGTTGCCGACCCGTCGGTCGCCCACCCCTATGCCATCACCGGCAACTCGAGCGCAGTCATCGCCAACCGGGTGTCGTACTTCTTCGACTTCCGCGGACCGTCGATGGCCATCGACACCGCGTGCTCGTCGTCGCTGGTGGCCGTCAACGAGGGCATCAAGGCACTGCGCGCCGGCGATGCCGACGTCGTGCTGGCCGGCGGCGTCAACGCGCTGATCACGCCGCTGGTGACGCTCGGCTTCGACGAGGTCGGCGGAGTGCTTGCACCCGATGGCCGGATCAAGTCGTTCTCGCAGGACGCCGACGGCTACGCCCGCTCGGAGGGCGGCGGCATGGTGGTGCTCAAGCGCCTCGAAGACGCCCGCCGCGACGGCGACGACATTCTGGCCGTCATCGCGGGAGGTGCGGTCAACCACGACGGCCGCTCCAACGGCATGCTCGCGCCGAACCCCGATGCGCAGGCCGAGGTGCTTCGCAAGGCATACAAGGACGCCGGTATCGATCCGAAGTCCGTCGACTACGTCGAGGCGCACGGCACCGGCACCATCCTCGGTGACCCGATCGAGGCCGACGCGCTGGGCCGGGTGATCGGCCGCGGTCGTAGCGAAGACAAGCCGGCGCTGTTGGGCGCGGTGAAATCCAATGTGGGCCACCTGGAATCGGCAGCCGGCGCGGCGAGCCTGGCCAAGGTGGCACTCGCACTCAAGTACGACAAGCTGCCGCCGTCGATCAACTACACCGGGCCCAACCCGTACATCGACTTCGAGAGGGAACACCTCAAGGTCAACGACACGGTCTCCGAATGGCCGCGCTACAGCGGTTACGCGATCGCCGGTGTCTCGGGATTCGGCTTCGGCGGCGCGAACGCGCACCTCGTGCTGCGTCAGGTGCTGCCGACCGATCTGATCGAGCCGGACCCGAAGGTCGAAGCCGTTGCCGAGCAGGCGAAGTCGGATGCCGGCGCCGTCTACGTCGGTGGCGTACGGATGGACGAGTACGGCGAGTTCGTCGATGAGCCGCTTGCGCGAAGAGAATCAGGCTTCGATGATGACGACGATGACGATGTTCTCGACGTGCCTGCCTCCGCGGTGGACGCGGAGCCGGAGCTGCCGGGGCTGACCGACGAGGCGTTGCGGCTCCTGGAGGTCGCGCGCGAGGAGTTCGCGGCCGCGGAAGCCGCTGAACCCACCAAACCGATCGTGCCGCTTGCGGTGTCGGGCTTCCTCACGTCGCGCAAGCGCGCGACGGCCACTGAACTCGCCGACTGGATCGAGAGCCCGGCTGGTCAGGGTACGTCGCTAGAGGCCATCGGCCGCTCGCTGTCGCGCCGCAACCACGGCCGTTCGCGCGCAGTGGTTCTCGCGCACGACCACGCGGAGGCGGTCAAGGGTCTGCGCGCCATCGCGGACGGCAAGCCGAACCCGATCGTCATCTCCGCCGATGGCCCCGTCACCAATGGACCCGTCTGGGTGCTGGCCGGTTTCGGTGCCCAGCACCGCAAGATGGGCAAGAGTCTGTACCTGCGGGACGCGACGTTCGCCGAGTGGATCAACAAGGTGGACGCCCACATCCAGGACGAGCGCGGCTACTCCGTCGTCGAGCTCATCCTCGATGACGCGATCGATTACACCAACGAGACCTGCGAATACCCCATCGAGGTCGTCCAGACGGTGATCTTTGCCCTGCAGATCGCACTCGGTGAGCTGCTCAAGGCGCACGGCGCGAAACCCGGTGCGCTGGTTGGACAGTCGCTCGGTGAGGCCGCCGCGGCGTACTTCTCCGGCGGCCTCTCGCTGGAGGACGCGACCCGGGCCATCTGCTCGCGCGCCCACCTCATGGGTGAGGGCGAGGCGATGCTGTTCGGCGAGTACATCCGCCTCATGGCGCTCGTCGAGTACTCGGCCGAGGAGATCAGAGAAGTGTTCTCGGACTTCCCGGATCTCGAGGTCTGCGTCTACGCGGCACCTACCCAGACAGTCATCGGCGGCCCGCCCGATCAGGTCGATGCGATCATCGCGCGCGCAGAATCCGAGGGCCGGTTCGCCCGCAAGATGCAGACCAAGGGAGCCAGCCACACCCAGCAGATGGACCCGCTACTCGGTGAACTCGCTGCCGAGATACAGGGCATCGAGGCGCGCCCGCTGCAGACGCCCTACTTCTCCACCGTCCACGAGGGCGGCTACATCCGCCCCGGCGGCGAGCCGATCCACGACGTCGACTATTGGAAGAAGGGTCTGCGGCACAGCGTGTACTTCACGCACGGCATCCGCAACGCCGTCGACAACGGGCACACCACGTTTCTCGAGTTGGCGCCGAATCCAGTGGCGCTCATGCAGGTTGGCCTGACGACGGCGTCCGCGGGTCTGCACGACGCGCAGCTCATCGCGACGCTGGCCCGCAAGCAGGACGAGGTCGACTCGATGACGACGGCCATGGCGACGCTGTTCGTCCACGGTCACGATCTCGACTTCCGGACCCTCTTCGTACGCGGCGACTACGCGTCGATCCCGCCCACGCGGTTCAAGCGCAAGCCGCACTGGCTCGACGTGAACTTCGCCGGAGACAGTGCCGCGGTGCTGCCCGGCGGTCGTGTCGCGACGCCGGACGGCAGGCACGTCTGGGAGTACGCGCCGCGAGGCGCGACCGATCTGGCGACCCTGGTGAGAGCCGCTGCGACACAGGTGCTTCCGGACGCCAAGCTGACGGCGTTCGAGCAGCGTGCAGTCCCCGCCGACAATGCGAGGTTGGTGACCACGCTGACCCGCCACCCCGGCGGCGCGACGGTCCAGGTGCACGCCCGCATCGACGAGTCCTTCACGCTGGTGTACGACGCGATCGTGACGCGCGCTGGTCAAGCAAGCACGCTGCCGACGGCCGTCGGTGCCGGCGCGGCCGTGACCGAAGTGGGGTCGGTCGCGCTGGCGCCCGAGCCCGCCGAGGAAGATGACGCCGCCATTTTGAGCGACAACCTCACCGCCGGTGCGGGTCTCGCAGCCGGCTTCGCCAAGTGGTCGCCCGACGGCGGGGAGACCATCGGACAGCGGCTCGGCACGATCGTCGGTGGCGCCATGGGCTACGAGCCCGAGGACCTGCCGTGGGAGGTGCCACTCATCGAGCTGGGCCTCGACTCGCTGATGGCGGTGCGGATCAAGAACCGGGTCGAGTACGACTTCGACCTGCCGCCGATCCAGCTGACCGCCGTGCGCGACGCCAACCTGTACGCGGTCGAGAAGCTGATCACCTACGCCATCGAGCACCGCGACGAGGTCGATCAGCTCGCCGAGGTCCAGAAGACGCAGACCGACGAGGAGATCGCCGCCGCGCAGGCCGAGTTGATGGGCGGGGCCACGACGGTGGCCGAACTCGAGGAGATGCTCGCGCAGAAGTCGGCCGAGACGGCCGAGTCGGCCGAGCCTGCTGAATCAGTCGAGTCTCCTGCAGCCGATCTGGAGATCCCGCCGCCGCCGACGAACCCGGCCGGTCCCAAGGCCAGCGCGGCGGGTGCGGTGGCTGGGGTGCTCAATCAGCAAGCCGTCGCCGACGCGCTCAAGTCCGACGTTCCGCCGCGTGACGCCGCCGAGCGGGTGACGTTCGCGACGTGGGCCATCGTCACCGGCAAGTCGCCTGGCGGCATCTTCAACTCGCTGCCGGCACTCGACGACGCGGCCGTGCAGAAGATGGCACAGCGGCTCACCGAGCGCGCCGAGGGCACCATCACGGTCGATGACGTCAAGAAGGCGCAGACCATCGAGGAATTGGCCACCACGGTGCGCGAGTTCCTCGAGGCCGGTGAGCTCGACGGCTTCGTGCGGACCATCCGCAAGGCGGAGTTGGACGACCAGATCCCGGTGTACGTGTTTCACGCCGCAGGCGGATCGACCGTCGTCTACGAACCGTTGCTCAAGCGGCTGCCCGCCGCCACGCCGATGATCGGTCTGGAGCGGGTCGAGGGCTCCATCGAGGAGCGGGCCGCGGTGTATGTGCCGAAGCTGCTGGAGCTCAACGGCTGGACCGACGGGAAGAAGGGCAAGCCGTTCATCCTCGCGGGCTGGTCGCTGGGCGGTGCGCTGTCCTACGCGTGCGCGATCGGACTCAAGGCCGCAGGTGCCGACGTGTCGTTCGTCGGGCTGATCGACTGCGTGCGCCCCGGCGAACCGATCCTGCACACCAAGGAGGAGACCAGGAAGCGCTGGGATCGCTACGCGAAGTTCGCCGAGAAGACGTTCAACGTCGACATCCCGGAGATCCCGTACGACCATCTCGAAACGCTCGACGACGCCGGGCAGGTGCAGTTCGTGCTCGACATGGTCAGCCAGAGCGGCGTGCAGATCCCCGGCGGCATCGTCGAGCATCAGCGCACGTCGTACCTGGACAACCGGGCCTTGGACACCGTCGACATCAAGCCGTACGACGGGCACGTGGTGCTCTACATGGCCGATCGGTATCACGACGACGCGATCACGTTCGAGCCCGCGTACGCCACCCGCAAGCCCGACGGCGGCTGGGGCGAATTCGCGAAGGACCTCGAGGTGGTGCCCATCGGGGGCGAGCACATCCAGGCCATCGACGAGCCGTACATTGCCAAGGTCGGCGCACACATGAGCGAAGCGATCAACCGGATCGAACAGGAGATGAAATGACCGCTGGAACATCTCCCGCCCACCACGCGTCCACCACTGCAGAGAAGCTCGCCGAACTCCGCGAGAAGCTGGAGCTGGCCAAGGATCCCGGTGACGAGAAGGCCAAGGCCCGTCGCGACAAGAAGGGCATCCCGAGCGCCCGCGCGCGCATCTACGAACTGCTCGATCCGGGTAGCTTCCTCGAGATTGGCGCGCTGGCCCGCACGCCAGGTGATCCCAACGCGTTCTTCGGCGACGGCGTGGTGACCGGCCACGGCACCATCGACGGGCGCCCAGTCGGTGTGTTCAGCCACGACCAGACGGTGTTCCAGGGTTCGGTCGGGGAGATGTTCGGACGCAAGGTCGCCCGCCTGATGGAGTGGGTGGCCATGGTCGGCTGCCCGATCATCGGCATCAACGACTCCGGTGGCGCCCGCATCCAGGATGCGGCGACGTCGCTTGCCTGGTACGCCGAGCTCGGCAGGCGCCACGAAATGTTGCGCGGCTTGGTCCCGGAGATCTCGTTGGTCTTCGGCAAGTGCGCTGGCGGAGCGGTGTATTCGCCGATCCAGACCGACCTGATCGTCGCGGTGCGCGATCAGGGCTACATGTTCATCACGGGACCCGACGTGATCAAGGACGTCACCGGTGAGGACGTCAGCTTCGATGAGCTGGGCGGCGCCGACGTGCAGGCGCAGCGTGGCAACATCCACAAGGTGGTCGAGTCCGAGGCTGCGGCCTACCAGTACGTGCGCGAATACCTGAGCTTCTTGCCCTCCAACCACTTCGACGCCGTGCCGATCGTCAATCCCGGCCTCGAGCCCGAGATCACCCCATCCGATCTCGAGCTCGACTCGATCGTGCCGGACTCGGACAACCAGGCCTACGACATGCACGAGATCCTGCTGCGGATCTTCGACGACGGTGACGTCTTCGAGATAGCCGAGCAGCGAAGCCCGTCCATGATCACCGCGTTCGCCAGGGTTGACGGCCATCCGGTCGGGGTGATCGCCAACCAGCCGATGAACATGTCCGGCGCCGTTGGCAACGAGGCCTCCGACAAGGCAGCCGGTTTCATTCGGTTCTGCGACTCGTTCAACCTGCCGCTGGTCTTCGTCGTCGACACCCCGGGCGCGATGCCGGGTCTTGACGAGGAGAAGGGCGGCATCATCAAGCGCGGCGGGCGGTTCTTCAACGCCATCGTGGAAGCGGACGTGCCGAAGGTGACCTTCGTCGTGCGCAAGGCCTACGGCGGCGGTTACGCGGTCATGGGTTCCAAGCAGTTGTCCGCGGACTTGAACTTCGCGTGGCCCACCGCGCGCATCGCGGTGATCGGCGCCGAGGGTGCAGCCCAGCTACTGGTGAAACGCTTCCCCGATCCGACGGCGCCCGAGGTGCAGAAGATCCGCGCCGACTTCATCGAGGGGTACAACCTCAACCTGGCGACACCGTGGATCGCCGCCGAGCGCGGCTACATCGATGGCGTCATCGAACCGCACGAGACGCGGCTGCTACTGCGTAAGTCGCTGAATTTGTTGCGGGACAAGCAGAATCCCCACAAGGTGCTGCGCAAGCACGGCCTGACTCCACTCTAGATCCCGCCTGCGGCCCGCGATGAGTTCTCCTGGTTCGCGCAGTCTGTATGCCATGAGGAAAATCACCGCAGGCATGTTCGTTTCGCTCGACGGGGTCGTCGAGGCGCCCGACCAGTGGCACTTCCCGTACTTCAACGACGAGATGGGCGCAGCCGTCGACGCGCAGCTCGGTGCGGCCGACACGATCCTGCTGGGTCGTGAGACCTACGACAGCTTCGCAGGCGCGTGGCCGGACCGCGAGGCCGACGGCGGCGAGGATGCCGAGTTCGCGAAGAAGCTCGGCGATGCACGCAAGATCGTGGTGTCGCGCCAACGGCTCGAATTCGATTGGCGAAACTCCGAACAGCTCACCGGCGACCTCGTCGACGCCGTGAGTGCGCTGAAGAGCGAGCCGGGTGGCGATATCGCGATGAGCGGTTCGGTTTCGGTGGTCCGCCAGCTGCTGGCCGCAGGCCTGCTCGACGAACTGCACCTGTTCGTGCATCCGATCGCCGTCCGCACCGGCGCGCGGCTCTTCGACGACGGCGAAACCATCCCGCTGCGGTTGTTGAGCTCGCAGGCCTTCAAGACCGGAGTGCTGTATCTCGTCTACGCCCGCGACGACGTCGAGCGGACGGGGACCTACGAGGACGCCAAACTGCACCTGCCGCAGGACTAAGAGTTGACCCGTTGTGGGTCATGCAGCGCCAATCAGCTTGGGGGCTGGTTGTTTGCGGCTGGTTCCGTGACGTCCAGGCTTTTGGGCTGGTCTGTTCGGGGGTGTGCCGGGTGCTGCTTGTTCAGCAGAGGCCACCGCCTGGTGGTGGCTGCCGGTCCTGGCCGATCCGTCATCGGGTGATGGTGGTGGCTGGTGCCGGTTGACTGAACCCTCCCACTCTTGCTGGGAGGCCAGCCCATCGCGCAGGGCGTGGGCAAGTCGGTAGTCGACCCGCGCGGTGCGCGGATCATCGGGGTTGGCGAGTTCGACGCAGGCCGCCAATACCGCGGAGACGATGTCGCGGTCGGCGCGCAGCCCGCAATGTGGGCACACGTGGGTGCGCTGTTTCAACGCTTTAGACACCCGTGTCCCGCACAGGCAGTGCTGCGACATCGCGGTGCCATGAGTGCCGGCACGATACAACCGCCCGCCAGTGGCATGGCATTCATGCCCGAGTGCGGCCACGAGCATGCCGGGGCTGAACAACGCGATCCGTTTGCCCCACAACCGCGCCCAGGCAGAGATGCGGCAGTCCTCCACGGTGACGATGTTGCCGTGGGCGGCCACGATCGCTGCGGCGACCTCGGTAGCGCGGGCCTGTTTGGCTTGACTGGTGCGTCGCGATTCGGCGGAGTGATCACACCGTGTGCGCTGATAACGCCGGGAGAGTGCGTCGTGGCGGTACGCCCGCAGTGGAACACCATCGGTGCGGGCGTGCCGCGCCCCACCCGGAGTGGCGATCTGCTTGGCGGGCAATCCTTCCGCGGCTCGCCGCTGGGCACGTTGGTGTTGCCGCGCCGACGGACCGTATTGGGCTGCGTTGGTGTTGCGCCGCGAGCGATCCAACGCCTTCTGCCGCGCCCGAGCCCGCTGCGCGGCCCGCATCGCGGTCTTCTGCTGCTCCTTGGTGCAGTCGATCCGATCGACGAGCAGTCCCTGCTCGGGCTGCGCGGTGGCGAATGAGGCGATCGCCAGGTTGGACACGTTGGCATCCACCCCGGCCCGCCGACCTGTGGGAATCCGGTCACGGCGTGCGATCGTCGACGGCGACTGAAACCCACCGGCATGGATGAGCAGGTGTGCGTAGTAGCGCCAGCCGCCGGGGGCTTTGCGGTCACGCACCCGTACCAGGTCGATCTTGTGCCAGAAAGCCGGGTCGGCCAGGAAATGGGTTAGGTGTGGCCAGTGGCCCGCCCCGGACGCCAGTCGCACCGGCAGCACGAGGTCACCGGCGGGTAGGCCGGTGAACACCACCGCCAGCGCCCCGTCGTGATGCCACCACGACTTACTCGCCGGCCGTACGGGCGTCTGCAGTCGGGCTGGCTGGGCCAGGATCGAGGTGCCGACCGCCCGGGTGGCTGCCTGCTGGGCGGTGCGCACCCCTGCGGGCAGTTGCGGGTGGCGGTAGGTGGTCAGGTGTCCGTCCAAGGTGCCCACCAGGCGGTAGGTCTCCCACGTCGGCTGGTCTTTGGTGTGCGACCGTGCGCGCCCGGGAATGCGGGTGAAATCCCACCACGACCCGACCCGCGGCGGCCCGTACCGGCGCCCCGAGGAATCGCTGAACAGATACCGGTCGATCGTCTCCCACACCTCATCGGCCACGTGCAAACCCACCGCTTTGGTGAGGTGATCACGCATCCACCCACTGGCCTCGATGTGCGTCTTCGCGGCGGCTTCAATGCCCTTGCGGGTCAACCCCAACCGCGCCCGCAACGCTTTCGGATCGGCTGCCCGTTCGTGGTGGGCGGCCCAATACGCCGCGCACCGGGCCGCGGCGTCACGCTGCACCGCCCGCCGCAACCGAAACACCGCCGCCCACTGCCGTTGCAGCCGCCGCCGCACGAGGTCATCGGTGGCGTCCAGTTCCAGGCGGATTACCGCTACCGGCCCGTCGTAGGTGAAGTTCGGGGCCTTGGACTTACCGCGCCGACGCGGCCCACCCACGACCGCATCACCGCTGGTCGCGGCAATGAAGGCGGTAGGCACGCTTGCCATGAAAAGCATGCAACCACACACCACCGACACCGAGCCGCCGCGCCGATACCGAACCTGGCCGGCGCACACCGGATCAACCGAACACCAGTTCCGCACTGTTGAGCACCAGCCGATCCGCCCGTGGACCGGATCATCCACCACCTGGTGGCCGGTGCTGGCCAACGTAGGGCGACTCGACGCCAACGGGGCGGGCCAGCCGTCGATCATCGATGACACCCTGAACCTCCTGCACAACCAGTCGATCACCCGCGATCGGCAAGAACTACTGGCGCAGCGTGAACACCCACGTCTTCACCGGCGCGCGATGCCGCACGGTGACCGTCGTCGCCCGCTGCGCGGCCCGGTCACCGCAACGAGCCCCCCACACCGTCGCCGGACTCTGCAACCTCAAAGACCCGCGGGCAGTTACGGGTCAACTCTTAGGTTTAGTTGTCTCGAACTACTAGGAACGCGGACCGAAGTCGGGTTGAATTCGTTTCGTGTCCAACCACTTCACCGGCCTGAGTCTCGGCCCACCACTCGGCGATCAGCGGCTCGACCTCTGCGATCTGTACGCCTTCGAGTCACCTGCCGACCCCACCAAGACGGTGCTGATCCTCAATGCCAACCCGCAGGCGGACTTCCTGCACCCGGACGCGATCTACCGCCTCGCCGTCGACAACGACGGCGACCTGCGCAACGACATCGCGTTCAGCTTCGTGTTCTCCGAACCCGCGGATGGACGTCAGACCGTCGACGTGTACCTGGCCGTCGACGACGAGGCCGAGGAACCCGAAGCCGTCGGATCGAAGATCTTCGACGCGGTCGAGGTGTCCTTCGGCAAGACGCCGAACATCGCCACCTCCGGCAGCTTCACGTTCTTCGCGGGCGCCCGCAGCGATGCGTTCTTCTTCGACTTCGACGGTGTCAAGAGTCTGTTCGACACGTCGGGCACTAGGAACTTCACCTCGTACAATCAGCCGCGTCCCGAAACACCTTGGACGGGAGTCGATTCCAACACCCAAGCCAATGTGTGCTCGATGGTGATCGAGATGCCGACGAGCGCACTCGGCCCGGCTCCCGACATCCGGGTGTGGGGCCGCTGCAGCCTGCATCGCGACGGCGAGCTGCTGCACGTCGACCGGGCGGGACACCCGTCGGTGAGCAGCTTCTTCAACACCGACGACACCAAGGAGGAGTACAACGCCTCCGAACCGATCCGGGATCGCGAGCGGTGGATCGACATGTTCATCCACCTGATGGGCCACACCGGCGGTTACTCGCGGGATGAGGCGATCGCTGCGATCGACGAGGAGGGCACCCTGCCCGACATGCTCACCTACGACCCGTCGAAGCCCGCGAAGTACCCGAACGGCCGTGTGTTCACCGACGACGTGATCGACTACCGGCTCGGTTTCCTGACCAAGGGTGAGTGCCCACCGAGCGGGCTCAGCCCGCACGCCGACTCGCTCGGTGAGTTCCCGTATCTCGGGACGCCGCACTGACCGTCACCTGGTGAGACTCGCCTGGCGAGACAGAGCCCTTGGGTTTGCTGAATACAAACCCAAGGGCCGTCCCTGCGGAGCGTCCCCTCGTTGCTCCGCACCCCTCGATGTTGACCACCCTGCGGTTGGCGCGCGCCTTCTCACCAGTGGCCATCTCAACCGCTTCAGTCGATTCGACGGACCTTGCTGTCACTGCCTGCGACGTTAGCGACGTATTGACAGAAGATTCACGGATTCGACAAAACAAAAGGATATTTCTGCAGGTTGTACCAGGCATTGATTGATCTACGAGTAGTGACAACGTGGCTCGGCAAGGATCGGTTGGTGACATCAAGATCATTTGCTAAAAAATCAACTCCCGCGACAATGTAGAGGTTCTCATCGATCACGATCCGTGCGGTGGGCGGGGGCCCGTTGCCTGCGCGCCGGTGGGCATCCGGTTGGCGACATGTTCATCGGGGCGGTTGGCGCCGTGGCGTTGCTCGCCCGACGTCGCTCGGCGCGCCGCACTTGCGGCCTGCCCCGCCAGTTAAGGGTGTCGAACAGCCGACTGTGTTCGACTACTCGCGCCGTGGCACGCCGATCGCTGCTGGTCAGGGTGTTGTCGGTGTGCTGTGCGATCCTCGCGGTGATGTCTCGGCACACCGCTTTCCGGTTCTGTCTCGACCCCACCGTCGAGCAGAGCGAGGTGCTGGCCCGGCATGCAGGAGCGGCCCGGTTCGCATACAACCAGTGCCTACGGATCGTGAAAACCGCTCTCACGCAACGCAAGTTCGATCCCTCCATCGAGGTGCCGTGGACCGGGTTCGATCTGATCAACACGTTCAACGCCTGGAAGAAGACCGAAGACGCTGGCCGGGTCTTCACCGTCGGCACCGACGGCACCATCGGTGTGCTGGTAACGGGCCTGGCCTGGCGGGCCGAGGTGTGTCAGCAGGTGTTCGAGGAAGCAGCGGTAGACCTCGGCGCAGGGCTCAAAGGCTGGTCGGATTCCCGCTGCGGCAAGCGCAACGGCAAGCGCGTCGGTTTTCCCCGGTTCAAGAAGAAAGCCGGTGCGCTGCCGTCGTTTCGGCTGCGCAACAGACACCGCAAGGGCAAGCCAGCGGCGATCCGCGTCGGGGAGAAGAACAGGCCACGCTCGATCACCCTGCCCGGCATCGGGCTGATCGGGGTGCATGACGACACCCGCCGGTTGCGCCGCATGCTCGCCAAGGGTCGGGCGACGATCCTGTTCGCCACCATCAGCCACCACGCCGGGCGCTGGTCGGTGTCGCTGAATGTCGAAGCCGCCGACCTACACCAAGCCCATCAGCACCCAGCCCGTCATCCCGGCGACGACGGGGGCTGGGTCGGCATCGACCGGGGTTTGTCGGCGTTCCTCGTCGCATCCACCAGCGACGGCCAACAAGTCGGCCGCATCGATGATCCGCCCAAGGCCTTGGCCGCCGGAATGGCCAAGCAAAAGCGGTTGGCGAAATCGTTGTCCCGCAAGAAGAAAGGATCACACAACCGTCGTGACGCCGCCGCCAAACTGGCCCGTCACCACCATCACGTCGCCAATGTGCGCCGCCATTTCCTGCATCAGGTCACGGGCGCGCTGGTCAAGACCCACGACCGGCTCGTCATCGAAGATCTGAACATCGGGGGGATGCTGACCAACCATCGCCTGGCGCGCGCGATCTCAGATGCTGGGTGGGCAGAATTCGCCCGCCTGCTGCACTACAAACAGGCCTGGCGCGATGGTCAAGTGGTCATCGCTGACCCTGGTATCCATCCAGCAAGCGGTGCGGGCAATGCGGCACCGTCCGCAACGACCTCACCCTTGCTGACCGCGTGTTCACTTGTGCTTGCGGACATTGCATGGACCGCGACCGCAACGCCGCGATGAATCTGGCCCGCTGGGGCCAGACCCATCAGCACGAAGCCTCACCAGATCCCCGGACCCCCAAGCAACGGGGCCGGGCCACCAACGCCCGCCGACGGGACGGCTCTGACCAGCACCCCACGTGTGCTGGCGAAACCAGCCCGGTTGACGCAGGAACTGACATTCACGCCGCACCAGCGGCCTGAACCGACGACGCCCGAGAAGGGCGGTGTCGAACACTCACCCGAGTTTGTTCGACACGCTTTAGAATTCCGCCCATGCCGCTGGCCGAAGGTGAGGTAATCGACGGCTACACCATCGTGCGGTCGATAGGTGCCGGGGGCATGGGCGAGGTCTACCTGGCGCAGCATCCCCGCCTGCCGCGGCGCGACGCACTCAAGGTGCTGGCCGCGACGGTGTGCGCCGACAGCGAGTACCGGCAGCGCTTCGAGCGCGAGGCCGACATCGCCGCGACGTTGTGGCACCCGCACATCGTCGAGGTGCACGACCGCGGTGACGTCGACGGTCGACTCTGGATCGCGATGGATTACGTCGAGGGCACGGACGCAGGCGAGCTGCTCACCGAGCGCTACCCCAAGGGCATGCCGCCCGACGAGGTAGTTCGGATCGTGACGGCCATCGGTGACGCGCTGGACTACGCACACCAGCGCGGTCTTCTGCACCGCGACGTGAAGCCCGCCAACATCCTGATCGCCAACGCTGGCGCGCAGGATGAGCGAATCATGTTGGCCGACTTCGGCATCGCCAGGCGTACCGGCGAGACGAGCAACCTGACCGGAACCAACATGACGGTCGGCACGGTGGCCTATGCGGCGCCAGAGCAATTGACCGGCGGCGACGTCGACGGCCGCGCCGACCAGTACGCGCTTGCTGCAACGGCGTATCAGTTGCTGACCGGATTTCCTCCGTTCCACAACGTCAATCCCGCGGTGGTGATCAGCCAGCACCTCACCGCGAAACCGCCGCCGATCGGGAAGCATCGACCCGAGTTGTCCAGCCTGGGAACGGTCTTCGACAAGGCTCTGGCCAAGGCGCCTGGCGATCGCTACGGCAGGTGCATCGACTTCGCGCGGGCGCTAGGGAGTCGCATCGGCGCGCCAGGCGCACTACCGGACGATTCCGAGGCGACGAGGTTGGCGCCGGTGGCGTCCGGACCCATCGGGGTGTCGGGCCCGAGGCACTCCAAGCCGCAAGCAATACGGTCGTCGCCGAAGCGCAAGTTCCTGGTGCCCGCCGCCGTCGCGCTGGCCGTCATCGCGATCGCCGCGGTGGCCTTCGTCGTGGTCGAGCGTGGGCGCAGTCACCCGCCCGCGGCAGCCAAGCCCCCGCAGACGTCATCCGCATCGCCTGCGGCGGGAAATGCGTTGCCGGTCATCGTCGTTGGCGCCAACTGTGCGACCCTCGGCGCCGCTGGCGTCACTGCGACCGGCGGGCCTGCCTATTGCGCGCATCTGCCGACGGTCGACAAGGCGATCTGGTCGCTGTACCCGGGCGAGGTCTCCAGTCCGACGGTGACGCCAGGCCCGAACGACGAGGTCTACCCGTCGGAGACCGAGGCGCCGGTACTGGTCTGCATGGAGCAGACCGGCCAGAGCAGGCTCGACTGCCACGACGACATCCTGCAGAGCAACAACGGCAGTAGTTCCGCGAGTGCGTCACCGACGGCGACCACCAGTCCGTCGCCCTGATGCGGCGCTCGACGGGGCGATGTCAAGAGTCGCGATAGACCTCACGTCGGTGCCCAGCTCGAATCACCAGGACGGTCAGCACGCCATCGTCGATTTCATAGAGGATTCGGCAGTCGCCTGTGCGAACCCGCCAGCGGTTGCGCTGGCCTACCAGTTTCGTCGCCTTTGGCGGTCTCGGGTTCTCCGCCAGTAGTGCAATGACACCTTCGATGCGCAGGCGATCGCGCTTCTCGATCGCGTCGATCTCGCGTTGGACGCGGCGTGTCTTCCGAACCTCGTAGTTCACGCGATGCCGAGGTCCCTCTTCACCACCTCCCAGGGGATCGTGTCGTGATCTTCAGCGGCGTCGTATTCGGCCAGCGCCCGGTAGTCGTCCGCATCATCGAAATCGTCAAGGAGTGCCTCGAACGCCTGATAGCCCATGAGCACGGCGACGGGCTGACCGTGTCGGGTCAGCTTGATGGCCTTGCCATGGGTTGCGAGTTCGTCGACCACAGCCGCCAATTGCTCTCGCAACTCCGACACCGGAATGCTGCCTGAAGACGCCATGACTGGATTGTACAACCGTGTACGTAGAGATTGTACGGACGATTTGTACAGGTCGGCGCGACGGCCTCAGCTAGATCTCGGGCAGCGCCAACCAGCCATCGACCTCGAACCGGTCGCCACGCGCCACGATCGTCGCGCCGCCGTGGCCCGGGTAGTGCGCCGGGATCACCATCGCGCGGGCCCGCGACGCCTCGGTGAACACCCGCTTGCGGGTCACCACCGCTGCCTCGGCATCGACGTCGAAGGCGCACGGATCCTGCGGCCGGGAGATTTGGATCGGGCAGTGCGTCAGATCGCCGACGAAGACTGCCGACTGGCCCGCTTCGAGCCACAACACCGATGCCCCAGGGGTGTGCCCAGGCGCGGGCCGTAGCCGCAGCGACTCACTGATCTGTAGATCGTCAGACCACAACTCCGTCTGATCCTGCACCGGAAAGATGCTGTCGTCGAACAGGATTCGCCTGGCTTCATCGGCGCCCTCGCCATCGGGGCCGAAGAATCGGAAGTCCGCCTCCGGCATCAGATAGCGCGCGTTCGGGAACGTCGGCACCCAGGCCCCGTCGAGCAGGTGGGTGTTCCAGCCCACGTGGTCGATGTGCAGGTGCGTGTTGACCACCACGTCGACGTCGGCGGGGTCGACGCCGGCGGCGTGCAGCGCATCCATGAAGTCGGTGTTCAGCTGGTGCATCGGCGGCATGTTCGGGCGATCGCGGCCGTTCCCCACCCCGGTGTCCACCACCACCGTGAGGCCGTCGACCTCGACGACCCAGGTCTGCATCGCGATCTTCCACTGATCGGCCTCGCGGTCCCAGAACGTGGGGTCGAGAAGTTCCGCGTCGTCCTGCCACGCTTCGACTGGCGTCGCGGCGAACAGCGAGGTCCGCATCTCCACCCGCGTCTCCACCACGCGCGTCACCGTCGCGCGTCCGATGCGGGCGGTATCGGTCACGGCTTGATCCGGATCCGTCCTGGGCTGTACAGCCCGCTGCGGGTCGCGGTGCCGAGCTCGATCTGGGCGGGCGTTGCGTCGACGACGGTGTCGAACTGGCGCAGCGAGCCCCAGTCACGGCCCCAGTCGTGCGACAGGTACGTCGACATCAGGTGCGCGCGCAGCAGCAGGTCGGTGATGCCGAGCAGACCGCCGTTGAGGCCGTCCTCCCAGCTGTCGGTGTCCAGCTTCTTGGCGTTGTAGTCCGGCGTGATGCGGAACTTCGGCACCTCGGTGACGCCGTTGGCGTGCAGCATCGGCTGCTGGCACGGGAAGGCCAGCCCCACCGCCCAGTCCAGCAGCACCGGCTGGTCGGAACCGATGTACTCCTGCACCGTGCGCAGTTCCGGAACCCGGGGCGGTGTCACCGCGATCCAGTCGCCGGGCGTCAGCGACAAGTCCTCGGCGATCACCCGTACCGCCGTTGCGTCGGCCGGAATCTCGGATCGGTCGTAGCGCAGGTTGCGCCACGACGGAATGGGTCCGATGTCGTAGGGCTCGACGCGGCCGGCTGGCACCAGTGCACCGTCGGGGCCGGGTCGCGCGTACTCCAACGCCACCGTTTGGCCCGTGGTGTGACCGTTGAACACGCTGTTGCCGGTGATGTTGCCCGCGGCGGTCACGACCACCAGCGGATGCGCGGCATCGGGAGCAGGCAGCTGATACCAGGCCGACGCAAGGCGGCTCTCCTGTTGCGCCCCTTGGATATACGTCCCAGCGAGTGGCACCCGCTTGGGGTCAAGTCCGTAGGGCAGTGGCACCGTGGATCCGTTGATCCCTGGCGAGGTGAGCTTGACCGGCGCATCCCAGTCGTAGTCGGTGCCAGGCGCGGGGTTGGTCAGCCGGATCGCCTCGGCGACGATGTGATCCGGCACGCCGCTCGGAGTGAACCCGACGGGGTTCGCCCCGCCGAGTGGTCCGAGCGGACCGTAATTGCCGGGAAGGGGTTGCAGGAAACCGTCATTGGAGTCCGGCTCGGCCAGAACGTAGTCGGCGAGGCCGCAACCCCCCGCGAACGCGCGCAGGTTCGACGAGGCGTTGGTGTAGGTCGGGTACTGGCGCACCACCCCGACGAACATCGATCCGACGAACACCACCACCATGACGGCGGCGGTGACAGGAATGGGTGCAGCCGTCACCCATCGCGAGACCTTGCCCTCGGGTCTGTCGCGGGGCGCGAAGTGCAGCCAGAACGCCCACAGTGCGGCGATTGCGAACAGTACGAAGAAGATCGTGCTGACCGTCATCCCGGCGATCTTGGGCATTGCGTTGTTGAACGGCACGCCGTAACTGGACACGTACCACCAACCGTTGGTGGTGGCGAAGCACAGCGCCAGCAGGAACAGCACGGCGGCTGTGAACGCCATCCGGTTGCGCGCCGAACGCAACACCACCCGGGACACCAGCACGGTGGCCAGCGCGGCCATCGCCGCGCCCACCGCGGCGAACAACCCGAAGTGGTGCACCCATTTGGTCGGGGTGAACATCAGGAAGAACATCGTGCCGAAGATGACGCCCATCAGCCGCCACGCCGGCCCGCGGGCCACGCCGGCAACCCGCTTGCGCCGCAACATGATGAACAGTGACGCGAAGAGGCTCAGCGCGGTGATGAAGAAACCGAACCGGCGCGATAGCGAGCCGTCGACGGTCGGCAGGAACAGATAGTAGTAGCGCAAATTCTCGGTGTACCACGGCTGGCTCGGGCCGATGGCGGTGCGCAGCCTGGTGGCCTCCATCACCGTTGCCAGGGTCTGGTCGGCGAACACCACGGCGAGGATGACGGTGCCCGCGGCGAGCAGCGGCAGCACCAGAGGCCATGTGCCAACCACGCGGTGGCGCCGTACCAGGATGCGCAGCAGCGGACGGCCACCGGCCAGCAGTGCGGCGACGGCGATCAGGCCGGTCGGCTGGATGCCGAGCGTGAACGCCGCCGTCGTGATCGCCAGCGCCGCAGGGGTGAGCCGACCGGAGATGATGGCCCGCTCGATCAGCACGTAGGTGATCAACGCCCCGGCGGCGATCTGCCCCTCTGGCCGAAGGCCGTTGTTGAACGGCATCCACGCGGCCAGCAGTACCAGGCCCGCCGCCCACAGCGCGGGGCGACTGGTCGACACTGCGGGCCCGAGGCGGGGTAGTACCTCGCGGGATAGCAGCAGCCAGCAGACCAGCGCACAGATCAAGTCCGGCAACCGCATCCAAATGCTGGCGTCGCTGACGTGCGTCATCAAGGCCAGCAGGTTGTAGAACCAGCCGAACGGATCCTCGGGGCTGCCGAACCAGCGGAAGTAGTTCGACATGTAGCCGGCATGGTCGGCGATCCTGGCCATCTGCAGGATGTAGCCGTCGTCGGACGAGTTGGCGCCGAGCACGTGCCAGAGCAGGAAGCCGCCGACCACGACGACGTCGACCGCGGTGAACGTCCGCCAGCGCGACGGGATCACCCTTTGCATCCGTCTGCCGTCGAGCTGGTCGAGGCGCCACACGGCGACCAGCGCGACGATGGTCGCGATGATGGCAAGCACCATCGCGGTCAGCTTCAGCGCGGTCGGCGTCGTGGTGTACCTGCTGTCGATGGTCGCCGACAGTGAAAGTCCCTGCGGCGCAGCACCGGTCAGGTCGGTGAACACGCCGACGATCGCCGGTCGCAGGTTCGGATCCGCGAAGCCGCTGCGCAGCGGCTGCCCCGCGGTCGGCCCCGAGGTGTACGTCAGCCCGACGAACGTGGCGAACGTGCCTGCCTCCGACGAGGTGATCTCGATGCGCTGGCAAGACGGATCGACGACCCGCGCCCTCGGCACGCTGGAGACCACCACGTTGCGGTCGGTGACGTCGACCCGGGTGCTGCTGACGTTGACGAACAGCCCGTTGAGCGCGGCCTGCTTGCCGTCGGCGGGCGCGGTGCCGAAGACCATGCCGCCCGCAGGCGGCATCTGCCGGATGACGTCGCACGGCACCGTCGCCGACATGGTGACCGGCGTGAAGGTGATCAGCGGCGCGGTGACGCTGTTCAGTTGCCCGGCCTGCGGCCAGTTCAGAGTCGCCGTGGTCTGCACCACCGGCAGCAGTGGGGTGAGTACTGCGCAGACGAAGCCGATCAGGCCTGCGATCATCGCGACCCATCGGGTCACCCTGACGTCGCCGGTCCTGACGTCGGCTGCCCCGGTCGTCGTTGCCCCGGTCATGGCAGTGCTCTGATCGGGCCGGAGCGACTCCAGCCGAACACTCGTTCCGTGCCCTGGTCGATGACGGCGTTGGGTGCGTCCTGCTCGGGCACCACCCGTTCGTAGCGCTCGATCGAGCCCCAGTCGCGGTACGGGTCGTCACGTAGGTAGCTCGGTACCGACGTGGTGCGCAACAGCGCCTGAATGAACAGGAACGGGCCGCCGTTCTCAGCCGACTGCCACATGTTCGACGAGATCACCACCTGCTTGAAGTTCGGAAGGACCCGGTAGTCCGGCAGTTCGGCGACGCCGAGGTGCTCGGTGAACGGCCGCTGGCACGGGAAGTTGGCCGTGGTGGCGATGTCCATCAGCACCGGCGTCTGCGAGCCGAGCAGCTGCTGTGCGGTCTCGGTCACGGGCACGCGCGGCGGGGTGAAGGCGAACCACTGGTCCGTGCTCAGGTTTGGGTCGTCGGCGACGATGCGCGCCACGTTGGCCTCCGGCGGCGCCCATGCCAGCGGGAAGCGCAGGTTGCGCCAGGCGTTGCCCGGCGTGATGTCGATCGGCTGCACCTGGCCGAGCGCGTCGAAACCGCCGTCGGGTTTGGCGACGCCCCACTGCAACTTGAGCGACTGGCCGTAGTGGAAGCTGCCGTCCTCCTCGTAGGACCAGATGGCGCCTGCGGCGGCGACGGTCACTAGTGGGCGGTCGGGGGTGCGCGGTGGCAGCTGGTACCAGGCGGACGTGGCCTTGGCGGCGGCCGTGTTCTCGTTGAAGCTGCCCATCACGGGGGTGCGCGCCGGGTCGAGTCCGAACGGCAGGAACACCCGCGAGCCGTTCACCCCGACGGGGCCGTAACCACCGCCGGTGCCCGCGGCGAAGCCGATGCCGACACTCGGCTTGTTCGGGGAGCCGTCGGAGTTGACGGTGCCGGGGTTGGCGACGACCGGTTCGGGTGGTTCCAGGCTGTCGCTGACGCCGTTCGGTGTGAAGCCCGCCGGGTCGGTCCCGCCCAACGGGCCGTCGGGGCCGAAGGACTGGCCGGGCACCGGCTGCAGCATGCCCGCGTTCGTATCGGGTTCGACGAGCACGTCGTCGGCCATCGCGCAGCTGTCCGTCGACAACCCGGACGCCAAGGCTTCGGCGTTGGCCTTGGCCGTGGTGTACGCGGGGTAGCGACCCGCCGCACCCTTGGCCATCGATCCGACCTCGAGCAGCACCATCAGGGTCGCCACCACCAACAGCGGGGTGGACGCCAGCACGCGGTTGCGCCGGGTGTTGCGCACCTCGGTCTGCCCGGTGTAGTCCATCCGGAAGTGCAGCCAGCCGGCCAGCATGCCCGTCATGATGGCCAGAGCCAGGAACATGTTGGTCACCGGCTGCCCTGCGATCACCGGCTGCTTGTCGAACCAGGGCACGCCGTAGTTGCCGACGTAGAAGTAGGCGTTGAGGCCCGAGGTCGCCCAGGCAAGGGCGAACAGCAGCGCGGTGACGTACAGCGCGAGGTTGCGGCGGCTGTGCAGCCCGACGCGGGAGAACGTGAACGCGGTGACTGCACCGAGCGCACCGCCGATGCCTGCGAACACGCCGAACTGCACCGCCCACTTGGTCGGCGTGAACGTGAGCAGCAGCAGGCCGACGGCGCAGGCGCCGATCAGCCGCCACACCGGTCCGCTGGCCATACCGGGCAGGCTGCCGCGGCGCAGCAGTACCGCGACCATGCCGAACAGGCACAACAGCAGTATCAGCACGGCGAAGCGCCGACTCAGCGTTCCGTCCGAGCTCTTCTCGACCGTGAGGAAGTAGTAGCGCAGGAAGTCCTGATACCAGGGGATGGTCGGGCCGACGGCGTACTTGATCCTGGCGGCTTCTGCGACGGTGGCGAGCGTCTGGTCGCGGAACACGATCACGAAGATCAGTGCCACCGAGGACGCCAGAGCCGCCAGCGGCGCCAGAATCCCGTCCTCGGCGCGGCGACGCTGGATGATCCTGGCGACGGCCCTGGCTCCGACGAGTAGCGGGGCCAGCGCGATCAGGCCCTGCGGCGCCAGCGTCACGGTGAACATCGCCACGACGATCGCCGCGCAGGCGGGCCACACCCGTCGGGCGCCGATGGCGTACTCCACCAGCATCCAGGTGAACAGTGCGCCGAACGCGATCAACGGTTCGGGGCGAAGGCCGTTGTTGAACGGCAGCCAGCTGGCCAGGAACACCGCGCCTGCGGTCCAGACCGCGATCCGGTTCACCGCAAGCCTGCGGCCGAGGCGCGGAATGACCCAGCGGGACAGCAGAAGCCAGGTGGCGATGCCAGCGAGCGTGGCGGGCAGCCGCATCCACACGCCCGCCGTGCTGATCGCGGCGAGGTGGGCCAGCACCGACTGGTACCAGTCGAACGGAGCCTCGGAGACGCCGAAGTAGCGGTAGTAGTTCGCGACGTAGCCCGCGTCGCCCGACACCCGTGCCATCGCGAGGTTGTAGCCGTCGTCGGACGAGGTGGCGCCGATGACGTGCCACAGCACGAGGGTGCCGACGACGGCGCCGTCGGCGAGCCACGTCGCAAGCCCGACCCGCCAGAACCGGCGCCACGCGTGGGCCACCCGCCGGCCTGCCCGCCGGTCCAGCATCGCCAGTGCCACGATCGAGGCCAGCGTCGCCAGCACGCCGAGCGTCATCAGTGCGGTCTTGAGCGCCGTCGGGACGGTGATGAAGCGGGTGTCGATGTCGATGCGCGCGCCGAGACCCTGCTGGGCGGCCACCTTCAGGTCGGTGAACACGCCGGCGATCTGCGGCTTCTTCTCGATCGAGACGGTGCCCGTCGCGCCGGGGATGCCGACGAAGTCTGCGCCGACGCTGCCCGCGTTGGCCCAGAGGTGCAGCGTGCTGCACGCGCCGGACTGAACGGCCTGGCGGGGTGCGACGGCGGCCACCGAGTCACGGAACGCGACGACGACGGTGTCGGCGTTGGCCCTGACGAACAGGCCGTTGCGGCTGGAGTCGATGCCTGCGGGCGGGATGGTGGAGAACACCAGGCCGCCGGTCTGGGGCAGGGTCGTGACCGCCTGGCAGGGGATCGAGGCGTCCAGGGCGAGTGGTGCGCCGGACACCAGCGGTGCGGTGATGTCGGTGACGAGGCCGTTGGATCCGATGGCTTGCGGCCACAGGATGGTCGCGGTGGTCTGGCGGACCGGCAGCAGCGGGGTGAGTGCGCAGAGCAACAACCCGGAGAGGCCCGCGATGATCGCAATGAGTCGAGCAGTCCGGGCGGGCACGACGCTCAAGGGTATGCGACGGCCTCGTGCGAGTTGCGTAGCCCCGCGGCGCGTCAGCTGAGTCTCAGCGGACCCGGAGTCCACAGTCCGCTGCGCGTTGCGGTGCCGAGATCGAGCCGGGCGGGTGCAGCGTTCGGGTACCAGGGCGTCAGCTGCTGGAGCGCCCCCCAGTCGCGGAACCAGTCGTCGCGCAGATAGGTCGGCACTGGCGTGGCCCGCAACAGCAGCTCGGTGATGCCGAGGGGACCGCCGCCCAGGTAGTCCATCACCGGGGAGTTGGCCTCGGCGCCGAATCGGTCGGGCAGGATCCGCCACTTCGGCACCTCGGTGACGCCGTTCTGATGGCCGAACGGCCGCTGGCAGGGGAATGCCAGGCCGACGAGCCAGTCCAGCAGCACGGGATCGGTCGAGCCGACGACGTCTTGCAGGGTCTTCAGCTGCGGGATGCGCGGCGGCGTCACCGCGATCCAGTGCTGGGCAGCGAGGTCGTCGTCGGTGGCGATCAGCCGGATCTGCGTGGCCTCCGACGGGATGGCCGTCATGGGCGCGCGCAGATTGCGCCACGCCGGGGCCGCGCCGACGTCGGCGAACCCGACGGCGCCGCCAGGTTGATTCCTCGCGGCCTGATCGTCGGTCGCCCACTGCACGACGACCTCGCCGGGGTCGAACCGTCCCGCGGCGGCCACGACCAACAGCGGGCCGCGCTCACCGCGGGGCGGCAGCCGGTACCAGCCCGACCGCAACGCCGCTGGCTGCTGTGCGCCAGCGCGCCAGCTGCCCATCACGGGGGTGCGCGCCGGGTCGAGGTTGTACGGCAACCGGGCCCGCGATCCGTTCACGCCTGCCGCCGCGGTGGTGCCGCCCTCCGTGCCGGGTTCGCTGCCGGACACCACGGAGCCGTCGGTGTCGGCGAAGTTGCCGCTGCCCTGCGGCTCCATCACGGGGTCAGCGGAGACGTCGGCGGGAATCCCGTTGGGGTTGAAGCCTTGTGCGGTCACCGCGCCGAGGGCGACGCCGACGGGTAGGTCGACGGGGGTCAGCAGGCCCGCGTTGGGATCCTGCTCGACCATCACGTCGCTGGCCAGGCCGCACGTCTTGCCGGTCAACGCGTCGAGGTTCGACCGGCCGACGGACCAGGCGGGGTACTGGGCGGTCATCGCCAGGGTCAGTGAAAGCACCTCGAACACGACGAGAAGCCAGGACGCAACGGCCAACGGCGCCTGCACGATTCGAGTCAATCGCCGGTCGGCGGTACCGGGAGGCGACGAGTCGCGACCGGTGAAGTGGAACCACGTCGCAACGAGCAGGACCAGAACGGACAGCCCGATCAGGTAGGTGGCGAAGGCGAATCTCCACTCCGGGAATGAATTCGACCACGGCACACCGAAGTTCGACACGTACCACCAGCCGTTCACGGTGGCGAACGACAGCGCCATCACGAACAGCACGGCTGCCGCGAACAGGGTTCGGTTGCGGCGCGAGCGCATCGCCGCGGCGGTGACTGCGACGGCGGCCAGCGCGCCGAGGCATCCGGCCAACCCGGCGAACACGCCGAAGTGGTGCGTCCACTTGGTCGGGGTGAACATCATCGCGAGGAACGAGATGATGGTCATGCCGATGATGCGCCGGCTGGGACCGGAGGCGGTGCCGGGAATGCGGCCCTTGCGCAACGCCGTCGCCACCGATATCGCCAATGCCAACAGCAGGGTGAGCACCGCGAACCGCCGTGCGACCGAGCCGTCAGGGCTGGTGGTGAACAGCCGCTCGTAGCGGATGTGTTCGTCGAACCAGCTCAGGCTCGGGCCCACAGCCGACTTGAACGTATTGGCCTGCAGTTCGCCGATCAGCGTCTGGTCGCGGAAGATCAGGATCGCCGTCACGGTGCCCGCGGCCAGGATCGGAGCCAGCAGCGCGAGGTAACCGAACCGCGAAGTATGGGCTGCGACAATGGTTTTCAGCGGTCCGACGGCGACCAGCAGCGCGCCGATCGCCGCGACGCCGGTGGGTCCGGAGAACAGCGTCAGCGCGCCGATGATGACCGCGATCGCGACCGGCAGCAGCCTGCTGGTTGCCACTCCGCGCTCGACCGAGCACCAGGTCAGCAGGATGCCGAGGGCGATGATGGGTTCGGGGCGCAGCCCGTTGTTCAGGGGCAGCCAGAACGCGAGGAACATCCCTGCGGCGGTCCACGCCGCGGCGCGGTTGACCTTGACCGCGTGCCCGAGTCGCGGAATCACCTCGCGGCTGATCACCCACCAACACACCAACCCCATGAGCAGCGTTGGCAGTCGCATCCAGACGCTGGCCGTGGTGACGTGCGCCCAGAGCGCCAAGAGGTCGTAGTACCAGCCGAACGGGGACTCGGGGGTGCCGAACCATCGGTAGTAGTTGGCCATGTAGCCGGCGTGCTCGGAGAGCCGGGCCATGGTGAGGATGTAGCCGTCGTCGGAGGTGTTGGCACCGACGAAGTGCCACCACACCAGCATGGCGGCGACCAGCCCGTCGAGCGGCTTCACCGACCACCAGCGCGGGGGTAGGAAGCGCCGGTGCCGCATACCGTCGGCGGTGTCGAGCACGTGCAGGGCACCGAGGGCGACGATCGTCATCGCCACGCCGATGATCATCGCGAGCGTCTTGAGCAACGTCGGCGAACTGCTGTAGCGGGAGTCGATGGTGGCCGAGAACGTCATCTCCGGCGGCGCGGGCCCGGCCAGGTCGGTGAACACGCCGACGATCTGCGGCCGGAAGTCGTAACCACTGCGCTCACCGCGCAACGGCTTGCCGGGATCATCGGAGTCTGGACCCGACACCAGCCCGACGAACTCGCCGACCACCTTGTCGGCGTGCGCGGTGAACGTCAGCCGCTGGCAGGCCGGGCTCAGTACCTGGCTCAGCGGAGCGCTGACCACCGGCGTGTTGCGGACGATGACCAGAAGGTCGTTGCCGACCCGCTCGATCAGCAGCCCGCGGTCGACGGCCTTGGGTGCCTGCTTCGGGACGGTGGACAGCAGCACGTTGCGCGGACCGGCCAGCCCCGCCGCCGCGCTACAGGGGATGGTGATCTGGAGATCGGTGGCGACGTATCCGATCAGGGGGGCGTCGACGCTCTGCAGCACGTCGTTCTGTGGCCAGTTGAGCTGGGCGGTGGTCTGCGTGACCGGCAGCAGGGGAGTGGCCATGGCCAGCAGTGCGCCGAGAAGCCCCGCAACGATGGCGACGAGGCGGGCGGTCCGGTGGTTGGTCATCACCACCGCCGTGTCTTGGACCACGGGCGTAGATGTTAGTGGCAGGGCACGCCCTTACTTGCGGATGGCCAGCACGAACGGTCCGATGTCGGATACGTCCCAGCGGGGGTCGTCGAACAGGGCCGCGTCCAGCGCCACCTGATAGCGGCGCACGTTGGGCTGGTTCGGGTAGACGTCGGTGGCCAGTCGCAGCGTGTAGGTGTCGTTGGCGCCGTGGCGCATCAGGAAGACCGTCGGCGGCTGCCACGGCAACCCGTCAAGGGACGCGATGAGCTGGTCGGGCCCTGTCAGCGTGGCCCAGCCCTCGATGGCGGCCGAGCGTTCCTTGAACTGGGCAAGCGGGTTGGCGTAGTGCGATGTCAGCCCCTGGAAGCCGTAGTACGGGAGATAGGAAAGGAAGCTGTAGTCGGCGGTCAGGACCACGGTCTGGTTGCGTGGCCTGCCGGTGACGTGGCCGATCTTGGCGTCGATTTCCGCGTAGTACTTCTCGGCGCCGGGCGGCCGACGGTCGGCGCGCTGGCCGCTGCCGTCGGTGTCGGTGTAGGCCACGGCGATGTCGGGGCGCAGCACGTCGGGGATGTCCTGGCTGAAGGTGACCGCCCCGATGGCGCCGACCACGGCGGCGGCCGCCACGATGCGTCTGCCGGTGTCTTCGGCCCTGCGCGCCGCGATGGCCCGCGCCGTCTCGATGAACCCGAACGTGCCCGCGGCCGTCAACAGCACGGTCAGAGTGGGTTGCAGGCGGAACGACAGCAGGGTGGTGCCAGCCAGCGTGGTCACCATCGACAGCAGCGACCAGGCGTAGACCGCAAGCACGGCGACGGTCAGCGCGCCTGCGCGGGTGGACGTGCGCACGCAGACCACCAGCCACAGCGTGCCGAGCATGCACAGCAGGCCGAGCAGCGTGAAGCGCAGCATCGGGAACTCCAGCGATGCGCCCGCCGCGGGAAGGTAGTGCTGGGCGGTACCGGTGTCGGCGGGCACGCCCTTGAACGAGGCCAGCAGATAGGGCGCCCATCCGATCAGCGCGATGGCGCCGGATATGGCGGAGATGACGACCAGCCGCAGTACTGGGTCGAGCCTGGCCCGTCCCGAGCGTGCGATGACCAGCGCCAACCCCATGAGCGTCAGAGTGAAGGCGCAGAAGAGGAACAACAGTGTGTAGAGCAGCGCGGCGAACCCGAGGAAGAGACCGGTGGCGACGACGGCGGCCCAGCCGCCATTACGCGTCTTGCCCCTGAGTCCTGACCACGCCAGCACGAACACCGGCGGCAGCAGCACCGTGATGATGGCCGCATAGGGCTCGGTCGATTGATACGCCAGCGTCGCGGCGACGGTGGCGGTCGAGACCGCGAGGGCGAGCTCGAAGCGAATCATCGCCGCCCACAACACCAGTGCGACCACGGCCGCCGCGGTGATCGAGATGATCGCCCACGGCTTGAACATCTCCCAGGCAGGCATGCCCGTCAGGTCGGCCAGCCGTCCGCCGAGCCAGAACCAGCCGGGCGGGTAGTACGGCGGCAGACCGATGTAGGTCATGTCGTGCGGGGTGGCTGTGTCGGCGAGGCGGGTCAGGTACTCCGTGCGGAACTGCTGGTCGACGGAGATGCCGAACAGGTAGAGCTTGGTGGCGCCGAGCGGCATGGCGACGGTGACGACGGAGAACGCCGAAAGGAACACCACGGCCGCGATCCTGGCGAGCCATTGGCGGCCCCTTCGCCAGATCCACCCCGCACCGAACAGCCCTGCCAGGCACGCGAACTGGCCGACCGTGGTCAGCGCATGCAGCTGGTTACTCGAGTTGAAGGCAGGCCACTCGACGCGCGAGATCGCCACGAGGCCGACGGCGGAGATCAGCGTCGCCACCACCACGGCCGCCACCATCTGGCCGACGACCCGCGCAGGGCCGGCCAGCACGTGTCCCATCAGATGGGGAGCTTGCGGAAGATCGGTCGCGGGATGTGCCGCATCACGGCCATCAGGTAGCGCACCGGCCCTGGCGCCCAGACCAGGTCCTTGCCCTTGGCGGCGGAGGCGACCGCCAACGCGGCGACGTCCTCCTTGTTCACCGTGAACGGGGCCTCCTTGGCGCCGGTGGCCTTCCAATGCTCAAGGGTGGTGGTGGTCCGCACCTGGCCGGGCCGGATGACCAGCACGTGAACCCCGAACTCGCGCAACGCCTCTCCGAGACCGAGGTAGAACCCATCGAGCCCGGCCTTGGTGGAGCCGTACACGAAGTTGGAGCGGCGCACCCGTTCGCCCGCTACCGAGGACATCGCGATGATCTGCCCGAAGCCCTGTGCCCGCATCTTCTCGCCGACCAGCACGCCGACCGAGACGGCCGCGGTGTAGTTGACCTGTGCGACCAGGACCGCCTTGGCCTGGTTCTGCCACAGCTCCTCGGCGTCGCCGAGCAGCCCGAAGGCGACGATCGCGACGTCCACATCGCCGTTGGCCCAGGCGGATTCGATGAGGGCGGGGTGGCTCTTGGTGTCGACGGCGTCGAAATCCAAGAACTCCACGGACTTCGCCCCGGCTGACTCCAGCTGCGCGATCGCCGCTTCGCGGCCCGGCGCGTTGGGCAGGTCGGCGAGGATCACCCTGGCGTTGGCGTTTTGCAGGTACCGCTCGCAGATGGCAAGGCCGATCTCCGAGGTGCCGCCAAGAAGCAGGATGGTCTGCGGGTTTCCGGTGGCGTCGATCATGTGTGGGGTTGAGCCCTTTCTTGAAGGTTCGAGCTAAAGCAGTTCGAGTCGGCGGGCCATGTCCGAGGCGAACACGCCGTTGGGATCCGCCTTGCGGCGCACCGCAATCCATTCGTCGATACGCGGATACATATTGTGGAACTTCTCGGCGTTCACTCGGGAGTCCTTGGCGGTGTACACCCGTCCACCGAACTCCATGGCGCGGTCGTCGAGCTCGTTGAGGAACTCGTTGACGCCGGGCTTGTTGGGGAAGTCCATGGCCACGTTCCACCCGGCCATCGGAAAGCTCAGCGGCGCACGGTTACCCGGACCGAACAGCTTGAAGACGTTCAGTGCCGAGTACTGACCGCTACTCTGGATCCACCGGATGATCGCCTTGAACTCGTCGAGCGCGTCCGGCGGCACCAGGAACTGATGCTGCGCGAAACCTGTTGGCCCGTAGGCATATTGCCACCCCGTTGTCAGGTCCAGCATGTGGTAGAACTGCGTCAGGTTGACGATCTTGTTCTGGTAATTGCCGCTCATCCGGTAGAAGGCCTCGCCGACCAAGCTGAGAGACAACTTGTTCATGACGCTGATCGGGAAGAGGTTCGGTACCCCCGGTAGTTGGGGCGCGGCGAACTGCAGCGGGTTCTTGGCCAGCTTCGGCGGCAACTGGTCGAGCTTCGCCAAGCTGCCGCGGCTGACCGCGGCGCGACCCAGTTTCGGTGGCGGGCTGATCGAGTCGAACCAGGCACTGGAGTAGGTGTAGTTGTCCTCGCTGCCGTCCTGGTGTACCGCGACGGTCTCGTCCAGATCGGCGGTGGCGACACCGTCCGCGATGAAGTAGGCGGTCTCGGTGCGCGTCATGGCGATGCGGGCGCGAATCACGATGCCGGTCAAGCCGTTTCCGCCGACGGTGGCCCAGAACAGCTCGCTGTCGGGACCGTCGGGGGTGATGGTGCGCACTTCGCCGTCGGCCATCAGAAGATCCAGCGACAGCACGTGGTTGCCGAAGCTGCCCGCACTGTGGTGGTTCTTGCCGTGGATGTCGGAGCCGATGGCGCCGCCGATGGTGACCTGCCGGGTGCCGGGCAGCACCGGCACCCACAGTCCGAACGGCAGCGCGGCCTTCATCAGCTGGTCCAGGCTGACACCGGCGTCCACGTCGGCGACCGCGGTATCGGAGGAGATGGAGTGCACGGCGTTCAGTGCGGTCATGTCGACGACGATGCCGCCACCGTTGCAGGAGTGGTCGCCGTACGAGCGGCCGAGGCCGCGCGCCACGATGCCGCGGCGCAGGTATGAGGGGCTGCTCGAGCTGGCGTCGGCCACCCGACGGACGGCCGTCGCGATCAGCTCGACATCGGGTGTGGAGAGCACGTGCGCCACGGTGGGCGAGGTACGGCCGAACCCGGTGAGGGCGCGCGGCACGAGGGGGAGGTCGGCGTCGGGCTGGGTAGACATATCAGTCACAGAGGGTACCGGGCGGGCTGCCGGCCCCATTTACTTCAACCGAAAGATCACCGCACGCTGCACGACGAAGTTGATCACCGTGGCCGTGCCCTGGGCGATGACGAAGGCGACGGGCACCCGCCACGGCTTGTCGTCCCACAGCGTGTAGAAGAGGTAATTGATGCCGACCTGAACGAGGTAGGTGACGGCGTAGAGGGCGCAGACCGCGACGAAGCGTGCCCTGCTTGGGGGCGCCTGGAACGTCCACCGTCGGTTGATCAGATAGGCGGTCGTCGTGCCCGCGATGAAGCTCAACGTCTTGGCGACGTTGACCTGCAGGCCGAGCCGCAGGAACAGCACGTAGAGGCCGAAGTCGACGATCGCAGACAGGCCCCCGGTGACGACGAACCGCCACACCTGCGTGGTCAGGCTCAGGTTGGGCGACATGGGGGGCTCGGCCACCCGGGCAGCTTACGGGCTGTGGCCGTTCGTGCTCTCCCAGTACCATTCGGTGAGCTCGGTAATGCTGACCAGGAGCAGCGGGCCGGATTCGCGCACCAGCAGCGTGGGCGAGACCTTCGTCCGTATCACGTAGTCGTTGGCATGGTTCCAGAGCACGATCGGTCGGCTGTCGTTGTCGCCGTCGTTCATGCACTGTCGAAATCCGCCTCTGTCAGACCCGATGACGACGCCACCGGGAGTCTGGAGTGACGGTTCCGTCAGGTTAGCGTTCCTTGGGGACTTCGTCAGGCCGGCGTGTTGCCGGCCGGGAATGCGCCGCTTGAGTTTTCGATGACGCTGCGCGCGGTTTCGCTGAGGTGCCGGTTGGTGCTTCGCGCCATCGTCCGCAACTCGACGAATGCCTGCTCCATGTCGAGCCCTTGTCGCTCGGCCAGCACGCCCTTGGCCTGCTCGATCACGATCCGGCTGTTCAATGCGGTCTGCAACTGGCTGTTGACCACGGCGCCGCGGGTCAGCACCCGTTGGTGCAGGATGCCGATCGTTGCGACGTCGGCCAGCGCCTGGGCGACTAGGAGGTCTGAGTCGGTCATCGTGCCCGGTTCCTTGCGGAACAGGTTGAGCGCGCCGATGCGCTCATTGCGCAACCGCAGGGGAATCGCGACCACTGCGCCGAACCCCTCGGCTCTGGCGCGTTCGGCGAACTCAGGCCACCCGCTGGTCTCGGAGCGTAGATCGTCGATGCGAACCTGCTGACCCGTGCGGTAGGCCTGCATGCACGGTCCGGCGTCGGATTGGATCTGCAGCAGTTCGAGCAGCCGCGTTTGCTCGCTGGTGGAGGCCAGCACCTGTAGGCCGCCACGCAGGTCGGCGAGCAGCAGTCCGGCGGAGTCGGCATCGAGCAATGACACGCAGTCCTCGACCAACTCCTGAGCGAACTCCACTACGTCGTAGTCGTCGACCAGGGTGTCCGCCAACGCGACGAAAGCCTCCACCAGTGGGCGTTCTCGACCGTCCATCACGATCTCCTCGTCTCCTTCATCACCATCATCGTCAATCCGCAAGTTCCGGCAAGGGTTCTTCGTCGGGTTCGAAGCGCAACCGCCGCTCGATCACGTCGCGGGCCACCTCCGTTAGTGGTCTGTCGTGGGCGAACGCGTACGCCCGTAGACGCAGATATGCGACGCGGGGGGGCACGGCGAGCTGAGCGATGACCATGCCGGTGGCCTGGTGGATCTCGCTCGACGACGGCGACGGAGTCCACCACGCGTCGGTCGCGTTCGTGTCGACGTCCTGCGGTGGCGGCCGGGACATCAGCACCATGGTGACGATGTCGGCGACGGCCAGCATCGCCGTCAATTCGTCGGGTTCGATGGGCACCGGTTCGTTGCGATAGAGATCGAGAACGCCGACCGCGATCGCCCCGATCTGTAGCGGGAACGCGAACATCGCGCCGTGCGCGTCGGGACCGAGGGCCGATCTGAAACCTGGCCACCGATCGAACTGCGTCGATAGATCGCCGACAAGGACGGGGCCACCGCGCTCTGCCGCGTCGATGGCCGGACCCTCGCCTGCGACGGCCTGGTGCGCCTCGATGCGCGCCGCGGTCTCGTCGGTCGCGCCCAGCGGCTCCCACGTCGTCGATGCGGTGCCGATGGTGAGCGCTGCCCCGTCCACCGGC
The DNA here is from genome assembly GCF_014202335.1 of Mycobacterium sp. AZCC_0083. Lineage (GTDB taxonomy): Bacteria > Actinomycetota > Actinomycetes > Mycobacteriales > Mycobacteriaceae > Mycobacterium. The sequence goes on from NZ_JACHGP010000016.1 coordinate 143,663, forward strand.
AGCACCTTCACGCAGGAGACACATAGTTCTTGCGGACCGAGCGTCCCGTCCGGGTATTCGGCCAATGCGGCCATGAATTGCTGTGCCGTCGACGTCACGCCGAACCGCTGTCCATCTACATCACTGGCCTCGATCGAGCACGACGCTGCGAGGACCGTGGCGAGGTGCTCACTCAGTATCGCATCGAGGACCCCAGAAGCGAGACCGCGAGTTCACCTGCATGTCACCTCATCGCCAACATGTACAGTTATGTTCGATCTTGGCTATACAAGTAAAGGGAATCGATGATGCTAGACGCGCCGGCCATCTGGTTGCGTGACAACTGTTCGTGTGCCGACTGCAGGCACCCGGGCAACGGGCAGAAGCTGTTCAACATCGGCGATATCGCCGAAGGCATCCGGGTGGACGACGTGCGCGAGGACAACGGGAAGGTGCACGTGCGGTTCGCGCCGGACGGGCACGCCGCGGTGTTCGACGGCGAGTGGCTGCGCACGTGGTCGCTGGCGGAGGGCCAGGCGCCACCGGACCTTCGCACCGAGGACGCCAAGCGGATATGGGACGCGACCGACGTCGGTCCACTACCCGACGCCGATTGGGTGGCATACCAGAACGATCCGGCGGTGAAGGCGGCCGCGTTGGATGCCGTTGTGCGCCTCGGCTTCGTCGTGCTTCGGGGCGTCGAGACCACCGAGCGCCGCGTGCTGGACGTCGCCGAGAGCTTCGGTTTCATCCGGGACACGAACTACGGCGAACTGTTCGACGTGCGGATCGAGCCGAATCCGGTGAACCTCGCGTTCACGGGGCTGCCGATCACGCCGCACACCGACAACCCGTACCGCGACCCGGTGCCGACGCTGCAGATCCTGCACTGCCTGCGCAACGCGACTCAGGGCGGGGACTCCGGCTTCGTCGACGGCTTCAAGGCCGCTGCGCTGCTACGCGAGGAGAACCCGGAGGCGTTCGACATCCTCAGCCGTATCGAGGTGACGTTCGAGTTCTCGTCGGCGGATGCCGAACTGAGCGCGACCCGGCCGATGATCGGTCTTGATCCGTACGGGCGGGTCCGCGAAATCCGGTTCAACAACCGGTCGATGCAGCCGGTTCGGTTGCGCGCGGCCGAGTCCGAGCGGTTCTATGCCGCGTACCGGGCGTTCGCGGAGGTGATCAACCGCCCGCAACTGCAGATCGTGTTCCGCATGCGACCGGGCGACTGCGTCATCTTCGACAACATCCGACTTCTGCACGCGCGCACCGGATTCGAAGGTGAGGCGGGGGAGCGGCACCTGCAGGGCTGCTACGCCGATCTGGACGGACTGGAGAGCACGCTGGCGGTACTGCGGAGGGCCCGATGACCGAACCGATTTCCCGTCGCTTCGCTCGCCCCGAACCGATTTCCGGTCGCTTCGCTCGCCCCGAGTTGATAGCACTAATGCGCGAGATGTTCGAGGGCGAGGGGCTGCGCGACTACCTCGGCGAAGACGTCAGCATGGCGCAGCACATGCTGCAGGCCGCCGGATTGGCGCGCGCGGCAGGCGCCGCGGATCACCTGGTGGTCGCGGCGCTCGTGCACGACATCGGTCACTTCACCGGTGTGATCTCCGGCCGAGAACTGATGGCGGGCAAGGAGAATCATCACGACGACGCCGGTGCCGACTGGCTGACTCACTGGTTCGGTCCTGAGGTGACAGAACCGGTGCGCCTGCACGTCGCCGCCAAGCGCTACCTGTGCGCCGTCGACCCTGCCTACATCGGCGAGCTTTCCGACGCGTCGGTGTACACACTGGGGTTGCAGGGCGGGCCGATGAGCGGTGCCGAGCAGGAGGCGTTCGAGGGGTCGCCGTACTTCTCCGATGCGGTCGCACTGCGGCGATGGGACGACATGGCCAAGGATGCGAACGCACCTACGCCTGCGTTCGACGAGTTCGTACCTGCGGTCAGTGCGCTCGCGGCGACTGCTTGAGCAGATTGCTCACGTCACGCGAGTTGCGCACCGTGAACGCGACGGCGTCACCGCGGTAGCGGTCGTCGGACCATTCGATCGGCACACCGCTCGGATCCGTGGTGCGCCTGCGCTCGCGAAGCAACGGCGTCCGGGGCCGCACGTCGAGCAACCGCGCGTCGGCTGCGGTCGCCGGGATGGAATCGATGGTGTGCACGGCGGCGTGCAGCACCACACCGAGTTCGTCGAGGCGATCGGTGATCGATTCGGTGTCCAGCTGGATTCCTGGCAGCACCGCGCCGACGCGTTCGATGTAAGCGGTGCGTTCGATCATCACCGGTTCGGAGTTGAGCAGCCGAATCCTGGTCAGGTGGTAGACCTTTGCGCCGTCGGCGAGTTCTAGCTGGTCGCGTTCGTCCTCGGTGGCCTGGCGCAACTCCAGCGCGACCGTACGGCTGGTGGGGATTTCACCTGCCGCGCGAGCCCACCTCGAGAAACTCGTCAACTCCACGAAGCTCTGGATCCGAGGCGTCGCCAGTACGGTTCGGCGGGCTCCGCGCCGCGACGAGACCACACCGTCGGCACGCAGTTGTGCGAAGGCCTGCCTGATCGTTCCCCGCGACACGTCGTAGTGGGCGGCCAGTTCGCTTTCTGATGGCAGCGACGCCCCGTCCCCGTATGCCTCAGCAGCTATCTGATCCACGAGATCGGCGGCGATTTGCCGATACCGTGCGGCCGGCTCGGCTGACTGGCTCACGCGGTCAGCGTACCAACGCGCAAACCCGCGACTCGGTAACACTTTGCCACGACCGGAGAGTGGCGAAACCGGCTCTACTGTTCGGGGTTTCAGCGCGAATACGTAATGCCGATTTAGCCTCCCGTACACGTGACTCGGGCTTACTATTCCCCGACTTGTCCAGCCAAGTTGGACCCAGCCGAGCGACCAGGAGACGTAGTGTTCGCATCCCGAACCCGTGTTGCAGCATTCACCACCACAGCCGCACTGGCCTGCGCCTTATTGGCCGCCTGCGGCTCGGCCCCGCAGAGCTCCACCGGTTCGGCAGGGGGCGCCGACGCCAAGACCGCGACCTCCGTCGCCGACTTCGGCGGGCTGGACAAGCTCGTCGAGGCAGCCAAGAAGGAAGGCACGCTGCACACGATCGCGCTGCCGCCGGACTGGGCCAACTACGCCGAGATCATCAAGACGTTCCAGGACAAGTACGGCATCAAGATCGAGAACGAGAACCCGGACGGGTCCAGCTCCGATGAGATCAACGCGGTGAAGACGCGCAAGGGTCAGGACCGCGCACCAGACGTCCTCGACCTCGGGCAGTCCTTCGCCGCCAGCGGCGCCCAGGAGGGCTTGTACGCGCCATACAAGGTCGCGACGTGGGACAGCATCCCCGCCGAGCAGAAGGACCCGGACGGCAAGTGGATCAACGACTACGGCGGGTACGTGTCGATCGGTTGCGACGCCGCCAAGGTCAAGGTGTGCCCGCAGACGTTCGCGGATCTGCTCAAGCCCGAGTACAAGGGCCAGGTCGCCCTGAACGGCAACCCGACCAAGTCCGGTTCCGCCTACGCAGGCGTCTACGCTGCCGCGCTGGCCAACGGTGGCTCGTTCGACGACATCGCGCCGGGCATCGAGTTCTTCGGCAAGCTCAAGGCCTCTGGCAACTTCAACCCGGTCGAGTCGACGCCTGCGACCGTCGAAAAGGGCGAGACGCCGATCAGCATCGACTGGGACTACCTCAACGTCGGCTACGCCGACGAGTTCAAGGGCAAGGGCGTCGACTGGAAGGTCGCCGTCCCCGCCGACGGAATCTTCGCGCAGTACTACTCGCAGGCCATCAACAAGGACGCGCCGCATCCGGCCGCCGCGCGGTTGTGGCAGGAGTTCCTGTTCAGCACCGACGGCCAGAACCTCTGGCTGAAGGGCTATGCGCGACCGGCCGCGCTCACTGCGATGACCGCCGCGGGCACCGTCGACGCCGCCGCGGCGGCCAAGCTGCCCAAGGTCGAGGGCACGCCCAAGTTCCCAAGCGAGGCACAGGCGGCCAAGGCCAAGGAGGCCCTTGCCAACGGCTGGGCCGCCGCCATGGCCGGGTGACCTGACCCGATGGCAATAGCCACACCCACGATTGCGCCCGGCCCGGACAAGACCGCCGGGCCGGCGCGCAAGCGGACCGGGCAGGCGTCCCGGTCCTGGCTGGCGGCGCTGCCGCTGCTGCTGTTCCTTGCGTTGGCGTTCGGCATCCCCGCGATCGCCGTGCTGATTGGGGCGTTCACCGTCGAGGACCCGGTCAACAACACCTCGCGTCTCGGTCTCGAGAACATGACCGACAGCCTGCAGGGCGCATACCGGACCGCATTGTGGGCGAGCGTGAAACTCTCCGCGTTCGTCGCCGTCGTCGGGGGCGTGCTCGGCACGTTCCTCGCTCAGGCAGTCGTCGCGTCGAAGGGAACATTCCTTCGTGAGGCAGTGCTGACGGCGTCCGGCGTGCTGGCCAACTTCGGTGGCGTTCCGCTCGCCTTCGCCTGGATTGCCACTCTCGGCAACGCGGGACTGCTCACCACGATGTTCGGACTCGCCGACACGGGGTTCAGCCTCTATACGTTCTGGGGACTGGCCATCGTCTACCTGTACTTCTCCATCCCGCTGATGGTGGTCGTCATGACGCCCGCGCTGGACGGCCTTCGCCCGCAGTGGCGGGAGGCCGCCCTCAACAACGGCGCCAGCGGTTGGCAGTACTGGCGCCACGTCGGCGTCCCCGTGCTGACGCCGTCCCTGATCGGCGGCATGGTGTTGCTGTTCGGTGGCTCGTTCGCCGCCTACGCCACCGCGGCGGCCATGGTGGGTGCCACCGTTCCGCTCGTCACCCTGCAGATCGCCGACGCGCTGTCTGGCAACGTCCTCGTCGGGCACGAGAACCTGGCGCTGGCGCTGAGCCTCGACATGGTCGTCGTCGCCGGGATCGTGATGGCGATCTACCTGCCACTGCGGAACAGGAGCTCCCGATGGCTGCAATGACGACCGCGATCCAGCGGCCCGGCCTCGGCCGCGCAGGCGTACTCGCCATTGCGGCGGTGTACTTCCTGGTTCCGCTGGCCGCGTCGTTCTGGTTCACCATCCACAACGACGCCACCGGATTCTCGTTCTCGACCTATGGCGACATCCTCACCGCCGATGGATTCACCCAATCACTGTTCATGTCACTGGGATTGGGCGTCACGACCATCATCGTGGTGCTGGCCTTGATGTTGCCCGCCATGCTGGCGGTCCGGCTAGGCGCGCCCAGGCTCGGTCAGGTGCTCGAGGTGGTCTGCACGCTGCCGCTGGTGGTGCCGCCCATCACCTTCGTCGCGGGTATCAGCACCGTATTGCGTTGGGCGCCTGATCAACTGGCGTCGACGCCGTTCTGGGCGACGCTGATCGCGATTCAGAAACCGAGCTTCCCGATCGTTCTGGTATTGGCCTACGTCGTGCTGGCCACGCCGTTCGCCTATCGCTCGCTGGATGCCGGTCTTCGTGCCATCGACGTGAAGACGCTGGTTGAGGCCAGCCGCAATCTCGGCGCAGGCTGGGTCACCGTGATGTTCCGGACCATCCTGCCCAATCTGCGCACGTCCATCGCGAGCGCCGCATTCCTCACCATGGCGCTGGTATTGGGCGAGTACACCGTCGCCGTACTGCTTGGCTTTCGGCCGTTCGCGGTGTGGATCGTCACGATCTCCGGCGCGAATGCACAACTGTCGGTTGCAGTCTCGCTGCTCAGCTTGATCCTCACCTGGGCATTGCTACTCGTCGTATCCGGCGTGGGAAGGAAACGCACATGACCTCGCGAGTGGAGCTGCGGAAACTCCGCCGTGCCTTCGGTGACGCCTTGGCACTCGACGACCTCGACCTGACCATCGAGGCGGGTGAGCTCGTCGCCCTGCTCGGACCCTCGGGTTGCGGCAAGACCACGGCGCTGCGCTGCGTCGCCGGCTTCGAACGTCCCGACAGCGGCGCCGTCATCGTCAACGACAAGGACATCACCAAGGTGCCCGCCAACAAGCGCGATGCCGGCATGGTGTTCCAGGCCTACAGCCTCTTCCCGCACCTCTCCGCACGCGACAACGTTGCGTTCGGCATGCGCATGCGCAAAGTCGCTGCCGCCAAACGGAATGCCCGCGCAAGCGAGCTTCTCGACCTCGTCGGCCTGCCCATGGTCGGCGATCGCTACCCGCACCAGATGTCGGGCGGCCAGCAGCAACGCGTCGCGCTGGCCCGTGCGCTCGCCATGGAGCCCAGCGTGCTCCTGCTCGACGAGCCGCTGTCGGCTCTCGACGCCAAGGTGCGGGTGAGCCTTCGTGAAGAGATCCGCCGGCTGCAGATCGAACTGGGCGTCACGACGCTGTTCGTCACGCACGACCAGGAGGAGGCGCTGTCGATGGCCGACCGGGTCGCCGTGCTGCGGGCTGGCCGCGTCGAACAGGTGGGTACCCCCGATCGCATCTACGAGCGGCCCGCCACCCCGTTCGTCGCGGAGTTCATCGGCTCGATGAACCACCTGCCAGGCGTCGTCGAGGGTGACCGGGTTGCCGTCCTCGGGCAGCACCTGCCGATCGACGGCGACGTGCCCGCCGCCACCGACCACGACGTTCTCGTCCGCCCCGAAGCGGTTCGGTTGCAAGCCGCGCCGGATGGTGCAGGCCTGGTCACTCGATCCTCGTTCCGCGGTGCCACCGCCCGCCTGCACGTCGAGCTGAACGGCCTTGAGATCCAGGCCGACGTCCCCGGCCGTGACGCAACCGCGCTGGCTCCTGGTGCGCGGGTTGATGTTTCGCTGGACGAGCGGCCCGCCCTCGTCATCGCACGCGGGGCAACGGCTGCTGCGGTCCCTGCCGCAGCCGAAGAGGTCAAGACTGCCGCCGTCTGACGCTGGCTTCGAGGACGTTGCACAACGCGTCGACCGCTGGGGCGAAGGCATGGTCGGCGGGCGCCCCGAAGTTGACCACCAGTCCGTCCGCCGCGGGGACGTCCGACCCCGCAAGCGGATGGCGCAGCCCCAGCAATCCCGACAGCGCGATGCCCGCTTCGCCGGCGCGCCGCAGCACCTCGTGTTCGGTGTCGTCGGGCAGTAGCAGCAGCAGGTGCAGGCCCGCTGACAGCCCGGTGATGACGACGTCGAACTCCTCGAGCCGCCGAACCAGGGTGTCGCGGCGCTTGCGGTAGTTGTTGCGCATGCGGCGAATGTGCTTGTCGTACCGGCCGCAGGTGATGAAGTCGGCCATGGTCAGCTGCTCGATGGCGTTGACGTAGAACTGCTGTCCACCGGCGGCAGCGATGACGGGTTCGACGAGGTCGTCGGGCAGCGCCATCCAGCCGAGGCGCAGCGCGGGCGACAGGCTCTTGCTGGCCGACCCGAGGTAGGCAACCCGCTGCGGATCCAGGCCCTGTACCGCGCCGACCGGCTGGCGGTCGTAGCGGAACTCGCCGTCGTAGTCGTCTTCGAGGACGTACCGGCCGCTGCGCCTGGCCCAGTCGATCACCGCGGTCCGCCTGGCGGGGTGCAGTGGCACACCGTGGGGAAAGAAGTGGGCGGGCGTCAGCAGTGCGGCCGCCGCGTCGGAGCCGTCGAGTTCGTCGACCTTGGCGCCATCCTCGTCGAATCCGATCGGCGTGGTTGGCACCCCCATCGCGGCGATGGCTTCGCGAAAGATGAAGAGGCCGTAGGCTTCCACCGCGATCGGACCCCGGTCGGAGAACGCCCTGGCCAGCAATTCGACGGCGTTGCGGGTGCCCGCGCAGATGACGACATTGTCCGGCGAGATGCGCACACCCCGTGCGCGGCCGAGGTATTCGGCCAACGCCTCCCGCAGTTCGGGTCGACCGCGCGGGTCGCCGTTGCGCAGCGCTTCGTTCGGCGCGGCGGTCAGCGCCCGGCGCGCGGAGGTCAGCCACGCCGCGCGGGGGAACGCCGCGACGTCGGGCGAGCCGGGCATCAGGTTGTGCGTCGGCTGGCCTGGGGTGCCGCGCGAGCGGTGCGGCGAAAGGACGTCGCGGGTGTTCACCACCCAGGTGCCCGCGCCCTGGCGGGACGCCAGCCAGCCCTCGGCGACCAGGTCGGCGTACGCCTCCGAGACCGTGTTCCGGGCCAATCCGAGGTCGCCGGCCAATGACCGCGACGGCGGCAGCATCGTTCCGGTGGCCAGCTGACCCGATCGCACGGCGTCGCGCAGGGCATTGACCAGCAGCTCCCTTGCGCCCCGCGTCCCAGGGCGAATGGCCTGCCCGAGGTTCAGGTGCAGATCGACGCTATCCGGATTGGCCCATGAAACCACCATCAGATTGAACCATGGACGCGGTGCTTTGTTGGCTAGCGTTGTAGTCATGACGCAGACACTGGAAACCAAGACCGCCACCCGCCGCCTCAACATCTACAAGATCTCACCCGGCCTCTACGACGCGATGATGAGCCTGAGCACCGCGGCCGCCAAGGACGTCGATCCCACCATCGGCGAATTGATCAAGATCCGCGCATCGCAGATCAACCACTGCGCGTTCTGCCTCGACATGCACACCGCCGACGCCCGCAAGCAGGGCGAGACCGAGCAGCGCCTTGCCCTCATCGCCGCATGGCAGGAGGCAGGCGACCTGTTCACCGAGCAGGAGCAGGCCGCGCTGGAGCTGACCGAGTCGATCACCGAACTGCACCACGGTCACGTCCCCGACGAGGTGTACGCCCGCGCCGCCGCCGTGTTCTCCGAGCGAGAACTTGGACAGGTGATCGCGATGGCCGTCACCATCAATGCGTGGAACCGGATCAACGTCGCAGCACGGGTGCCGGCACCGCGCCGCTGACCACCCCGTCCGGCGCCACCGTCACCGTCGACGATGACGTCGTCACCAAGCTGCACCGGCCGGGCACCGACCCTCAGGCACTGAGACAACGCCTGCGGGTCGCGGCCCGGTCGGACTGCTTGCTGTCCCCGCTGAACCTCGAGCCGGAAGCCGTCGTCCAGCAGTGGCGCACCCGTTGGCCCAAGGTCGACGTCGTGCCGCCCGACCCAGGAGCCGTGCCGTGGGCGGAGGCGGGACGGCTGCTGGCGCGTCTGCACGCCGAGCCGATCGGCGACATCGCGCTGCCGCAGGGCGGCCCTGCGCGGCTGGCCCGAGCGCTGGCCCGGGGACCCAAGGCCGACGTCATCCGCGGAGCAGCTGCGGGCCTGCCCGCGCCGGTGTCTGGGCGGCCAGTCACCTTGGTGCACGGCGACTTTCACCTCGGTCAATTGGGCTGGTGCCGCGGTGCCTTGGTGCTGATCGACGTAGACGACCTCGGGGTCGGTGATCCCGCGGCCGACCTGGCCCGGCCCGCCGGGTTCTGGGCGGCCGGCCTCCTGCCCGACGATGCCTGGCACGCGCTCGTCGACGGCTACCGCGGCGGCGGTAGTCCCGGCTTGCCACCCGGCGATCCGTGGCCGGTGCTCGAACCGTTCGCCCGCGCTGCCGTCGTCGCTGCGGCCGCCAATCACCCCGACGACGGCTTGCTGGTCGCCGCCTGCGAGCGGATGCGTTAGCGCGACGCGGCGTCCTCGGCGGGAGGTGTCACGGTGCGCGATTGGTCGATCAGGTCGGCCTCGGGGACATCGCCTGGTGGGGTGTCGTCGTCCAATTCGTCATGATCGTTCCGCTCCCTGACTTGGTCTTCTCGTGGTGCTCCGGTTCCGCGGTGAGCCGAAGTCAGTCGGACGTTGGCGGATTTCAGTGCGGAGATGTCGGATTGCAGTTGGGTGTTGCGGTCTTGCAGGTCCAGGATCTGGCCGATGCCTGCCACGTTCACCCCGGCGGCAAGCAGCTCGGTGATGCGCTGCAGGCGTGTGAGGTCGTCGTCGCTGTAGCGGCGGGTGCCGCCTGCGGTGCGGGCGGGAGTGATCAATCTGCGCTGCTCGTACAGCCGCAGAGACTGCTCGCCGATCCCGGACAACCCGGCGGCGACCGAGATGCCGTACACCCCGCGCCCTGAACGGTCCATCGAATCCTCGCTCACCAACCCCGTCCCATCTGTTTGCAACTTTTTTCTTGTCCATTGTTGCCCGAATCTGGTCCCGATGCTATAACTAAATCTGTGTCAGATCGCATAGATGATCTGGTGTCAGATACAGGAGGTGGAGATGATGTTGATGCGTACCGATCCGTTCCGTGATGTCGACCGCTGGGCGCAGCAGGTGCTGGGCACCGCGGCCCGGCCGGCGGTCATGCCGATGGATGCCTGGCGCGAAGGAGACGCGTTCATCGTCGAGTTCGACCTGCCCGGGGTGAATGCCGATTCGGTGAACTTGGACGTCGAACGCAACGTGCTGACCGTGCACGCTGAGCGGCCAGGTCTGCGTCAGGACCGGGAGATGGTGTCCTCGGAACGTCCGCGGGGGGTGTTCAGTCGCCAACTGTTCCTTGGCGAGACCCTCGACACCGACCAGATCCAGGCCAGTTACCAGGACGGGGTGCTGCGGCTGAGCATTCCGGTGGCGGAGAAGGCCAAACCGCGGCGCATCACGATCAACAACAGTCACAACACGATCAACAACAGTCACGAAAAGGAAGCCATCAACGCCTAATGGGAGTCGATCAGCGTGTCCTTGACGGGGATCTAACCCCGAAGGCCGGGCGGCGGCGAGCATCCCGTCGAGGAGGTGAGCAAGGTGATCACAGACGCGCCGACCGAAACCGTGATCGAGGAGTCGGTGATCGAGAATGCGGAGGCGATCGTGCGCGCCGAATGGATGCGCCTGCATCACGACAGTGCCCCGCGTGAGCAGGCACGCCGTGCAGCCTGCTCCGAGATGCCCGCCGCCCGACCTTGCCCCGCCACGGTCGCCACGTTGTCCGCGATCGTCAAACGATCACGGCCGTCGCCGCCGACACCGCGGACGGGGTTGCCGCGCAGAGGTGGACCGCAAGGGCGAGTCTGGCCGACACAGCGGTCGCCCCCGCAGCACCGGAGGGCTTGCCGAACAGCATTGAGCAAGGGGAGGTGATGCCCTGAACGACGACCACGAGTGGGCAGTGACCCGCACGTCGCCCGCACCCGCCCAATCACTGTGCAACCGCGCCAAACGCAGCACCCGCGACGTTGACTTGCGTGCGCACCGCCACCGACAGTGGCACCTCTGACGCGGACCGCGTGCGACGTCACTGCACGGCCGGGCCTCGCCGCCGATATTCAGTACCGGCGGCGAGGCGTCTGGTCGCCGCTTTCGGGAGGTCTCGCTCTCCGCAACGCAGCCGTCTGTCCGTTCACCGCGTCGGGTTTGGATTGCCATGACCGAAGATCACGATCCCTACGCCGTGCCGGGGGTGACTCCCGTCGCGACCCCGGCAGAGATCAACCATGCGTTTCGCATCAAGTCGCGGGACCTTCACCCCGATACGCGTCACCCCCGTGCGGGCGGCGCGACCGGCGACATTCAGCTGGAGCAGCTCATCGCCGCATATCACCTGCTGCGTGATCCCGAGAGCCGCGCACTACACGACCGCAATGCCACCGCGCAGCGCCGGCAGCAGCCGCCGAGTCCCTCGCAATCGCGCAGTGTCTCTGCCAATCCTGCTGGGCCACTGACGATCCCGGTCACCCATCACCGCAGCCAATCGCCTGCCGCAAGGTACCCGATATGGGCCGGTCCGGTGCACTGCCACCGGTGACCTTTCGGCGGAAGGCGCATTCGGGCTTCACCGGATGACGCGGTAGCGCAGGTGGGCCACGCCTGGGGCTTCGAGCACGCGGACGAGCTCGAGTGTTGGGTTGCCCGCGTCGAAGCCATCGAGTAGCCGCTCACCGGATCCGAGAATGACCGGGTTCACTTGGAGGTCGATCTCGTCGACGAGCCCAGCCTTGATGGCCTGCCGGCCGCAAGAGGCTCCTCCCGCGATGGAGATGGCCCGGTCACCCGCAGCCCTCTCGGCTTGGGCGTGCGCGGACTCGATCCCGTCGGTGACGAAGTGAAATGTAGTCCCACCCTGCATCTGAATCGGGTCGTGCGCGTGGTGGGTCAGGACGAAGACCGGGCAATGGTACGGCGGGACGTCTCCCCACCATCCCCGCCAATCCGAGTCACCCCACTCGCCGCGAATCGGGCCGAACATGTTGCGGCCCATGATCGTTGCCCCCATGTCGTCCATCATGTCGGCGATTACTTGTCGGTTCACCGGATGGTCCTTGGCGGGGCCGAGGTGCCAGTCGTGAAGCACTATGCCGCCGACACCGAGCGGGTGCTCCTGGCACTGGTTGGGCCCCGCGACGTAGCCGTCGGCAGAGATCGACATCGAAAGATTGGTTCTGGACACAGGGCCTCCGGTGGGACGGGCGATTCCGTTGGGTACGTCTACAGAGACTGCGCCGGTCGGCGGAACTCACCGGCATCGCGGCCAAACTGTCGACGGAGTCACCGCTCCGACCGGCGCCACCTCTCAGCTCGAGAAGAACAGCCTGCCGAAACCCTGCTTGCGGTAGTGCTTGTTGCCGCGATGGCGCCAGCCCGGGCCCTGCCCGTAACCCTGCTGGTCGTAACCCTGTTGGCCGTAGCCCTGCTGAACGGGTGGCGCGGACTGCACGAACCGATTCTCCAGCTGAGTGAGGGACTCGAGCTCGCCGAAGTCGAGGAAGATCCCGCGGCACGTATCGCACTGTTCGAGGTGGATGCCGCCCCGCTCGTAGGTCTTCATGACCCCCGCGCACTTGGGACACAACAGCGTGTTCCCAATCCCAGGTGTCGACGACGGAGGCTTCGGTGGCTCGTATGGCGGAATGCTCATATGCGCACAACGCACCAGAATCCTGGGAAGTGCCTGGGAACGAAAACGGTCTGCTCAGACCCAGTAGGCCACGCGCGCGCGGTACTGCCGCATGGCGAACGCCGTCACGGTCCAGCCGACGATCGTCAACACGATGACCACGACCCAGTGCCGCAGCTCCTGGTCGGCGCCGAGCAGCGGGGCGCGCACGATGTCGACGTAGTGCAGCAGCGGGTTGAACTCGATGATCTTGGCCCACCCGCCAGCGCCCTGGTCGCGCAGCGTCTGGTCGTTCCAGATGATCGGCGTCATGTAGAAGAGCAACTGCACCAGGCTGAACAACAGCGGGCTGATGTCGCGATACCGGGTGGACAGGATGCCGAAGCAGAGCGCGACCCAGACGCAGTTCAGCACGATCAATGCCAGTGCCGGAATGAACGCCAGATCGGTCCACTTCCAGGGCTGCGGGAAGATGATCGCGATGACCACGAAGATGACGATGTTGTGCGCGAACAGGATCACCTGCCGCCAGACCAGCCGGTACACGTGCACCGACAGCGGTGTGGGCAGCTGCTTGATCAGGCCCTCGTTGGCGATGAACACGTCGGCGCCCTCGAGGATCGACGCGTTGATCAGGTTCCAGATGATCAGCCCGAGCGTGACGTAGGGCAGGTGTTCGGCGAGCGGGAGATGAAACAGCGTGGAGTACAAGCCCCCCAAGGCCACCGCCATCGTGCCGGTGGCGATGGTGATCCAGATCGGCCCGAGCACCGAGCGGCGGTAGCGCTGCTTGATGTCCTGCCAGCCCAGGTGCAGCCACAGTTCGCGCTTGGCGAAGCCGGCCGTCAGATCGCCCCACGCGCGGCCGAACGTCCTCGACTGGGCTGCCGCGTCAGTGAACGTCATGGTGCATCCCTCCTGTCTGTCCCGTCGCTTCGCTCGCCCTTGAAGAATCTTTCGCGTCTCCCCAACCGTCGCAACCGAATCCACTCGATGAACCCCGCGGGGTCGTTCCTGCTCACCAGGAAGAACCACCCGAACCGCAACCACTCCTGCGGGATCAACCGCCGCATGCCCGGCTGGGACTGCAGGTAGCCCCGGTTGCGATAGGTGTAGTAGCGCTTGGTGGTGTCCCCGGGGTACTGGGTGTGCATCCGGCCGCCGAGGATCGGCTTGAATTCATCGGAGCCCTGCGGGTGCAGGTAGACCGCGTCCAGGCAGGTGCCGAACGGCAGGCCGGAGCGCACCAGCCTGCGGTGCAGCTCCACCTCGTCGCCGCGAACGAACAACCGGATGTCCGGCACGCCAACGGCTTCCACAGTCGACGCCCGAAACAGCGCGCCGTTGAACAGTGACGCGATACCGGGCAGCAGATCCTGTCCCGACCCGTCCGTGCGCAGTTCGTCGACCCGCCGGCGCCACACCAGGCCGCGTCGTAGCGGGAACGCCAGCCGCTGCGGGTCGTCCAGATCGCACACCATCGGCGACACCTCGGCCAGCGAATGCCGTTCGGCGCACTCGAGAAGTGTGCCGAGCACCGAGGCGTCGGCGGGCCTGCCGTCGTCGTCGGCCAGCCATACCCAGTCCGCGCCCATGGTCAGCGCCTGCAACATGCCGAACGCGAATCCACCTGCGCCGCCGAGGTTTCGGAGCGATCCGACGTAGGTGGTCGGCACGGGTTGACCGGCGACCAGATCGCGAACCCGCGGGTCTTGCCCTTCCGAGAAGTCGTTGTCGACGACGATGAGGTGGTCGGGCACCCGGGTCTGGCTGGTGACCGCGGCCAGCGACTTCGCGAGTTCGTCGGGGCGCCGGTGGGTGACCACGACGGCGCACACCCGTTCAGTCATGAACGTCCTCGCGGGCGTTCTCCTCCAGGATCTGACGCACGTGGCGGGCGGCGTCGTCGCCCTCGTAGGCGCGCACCACGTCCTCGATGCCGCCGGTCATCTTGATGGTGCCGTGGTCGACCCACATCGCCGTCTTGCACAGCTGGGCCAGGAACTCGTTGGAGTGGCTGGCGAAGACGAGGATCCCGGAGCGCTCCACCAGCTTCTGCAGCCGGGTCCTTGCCTTCTTCATGAACTCGGCGTCCACGGCGCCGATGCCCTCGTCCAGCAGCAGGATCTCTGGGTCGATGCTGGTGACCACGCCCATCGCCAGACGCACCCGCATGCCGGTCGAATAGGTGCGCAGCGGCATCGACAGGTACTCGCCGAGTTCGGTGAAGTCGGCGATCTCGTCGACCTTGGCCAGCATCTGCTTGCGCGTCTGACCGAGGAACAACCCCCGGATGATGATGTTCTCGAAACCCGAGATCTCGGGATCCATGCCGACGCCGAGGTCGAACACCGGAGCCACCCGGCCGGTGACGGTGGCCGATCCGCGGGTCGGTTCGTAGATGCCGGACAGCAGGCGCAGCAGCGTCGACTTGCCTGCGCCGTTGTGCCCGACCAAACCCACCCGGTCACCGTTCTCCAGGGACAGGGTGATGTCCCTGAGCGCCTCGATCACCACGACGTTGGACGTGTTGCGCCCGATGGTGCCGCCCGCCTTGCCGAGGAATGCCTTCTTCAGCGACCGCGACTTGGCGTCGAAGATGGGGAACTCGACCCATGCATTGCGGGTCGAGACGTGGGGGGCAGAAGGCGTAGTCACTGCTACAGGTACTGGCCGGTCCCGCTCGGGGAGTGCCCCGGGCCACCGTGCTGGCCAGGGATGCCTGCGCCAGGGGGGAGCGCGCCCTGGCGCATCTGCTCGAGCTGGGCCCGCGCCGAGATCTGCTGAGCGAACAGCGCGGTCTGAATGCCGTGGAAGAGGCCCTCGAGCCACCCGACGAGCTGTGCCTGCGCGATCCGAAGCTCGGCGTCCGACGGAACCTTGTCATCGGTGAACGGCAGCGTCAGGCGCTCCAACTCGTCGCGGAGTTCGGGGGCAAGCCCCTCCTCGAGCTCGTGGATGCTGGCCTGGTGGATGTCGCGGAGCCGGTTGCGGCTGGCGTCGTCGAGCGGCGCCGCACGGACCTCCTCAAGCAGCTGCTTGATCATGGTGCCGATCCGCATGACCTTCGCGGGCTGCTCGACGAGGTCGGTCAGCGCCTTGCCGTCGGACTCGTCGTCCACGCTGGACACGTCGCCGGCGATGATCTCGATGTCGTTGTCATCGGGGTTGCTCACGGTTTCCCTGTTCCTCCGCGCCACTCGTATATGCGGGTCTCGCCGTTGTCATAGAGCTTGGCCCACGACTTCGACTTGTCCAGTGACAGTAGTCCGTCGGGCATCGCGAACTTGAGCACCACCGGGGTGCTGGTCACCACGTACCGGATGTTGAGCGCCTTGACCGCCTCCGCGACGCGCGGATCGGTGTCTGCGTCATCGGCGTAGGCCCAGATGATGAACCGGTTGTAGCCGGGGCCCTGCTGCACGGGGAAGTCGTAGTGCGTCCACAGCGGGTGCAGTCCGGCGATGGCGTACACCCAGGCCGTTCCGTCGGTGTTGGCGTTGCCGATCATCGTGTCCTTCGCACCGGGCAGCGTGGCCAGATACGCGAACGCGTCGAGATCCTTCTGGTCGATCATGATCGAGTCGTACTTCTCGCCGAACAGATACCGGTGGCGCGGGAAGTAGTGCCAGGCGCTTCCGATCGTCACGGCGATGAGGACGGCGGCCGTCACTGCGTGCCAGACCTTCTGCGACGACGGCCACCTGCCCCGGCAGCGGTCGACGACCCAGGCGGTGAGCATGAAGAGCCCGATGCCCGCCATCGGGGCCAGCAGCATCGTCACCACGGCCGAGAGCCGCCGCGGGTCGCTGTAGAACAGGTCACTGAACTTGCCGGTGATCACCCCGATCGGGCCCCCGAACGGCACGGCCGAATGGACGATCGACACCATCAGCAGCAGCCACACCGCGGCAGGCCACCAGACGCGTCGGATCAGCAGGATCAGCCCGCCGATCACCGCGAGCCCGATGATGAAGTTCTGGATCGGGTAGTCGTTGAGGTGGCGGGTGTGCTGGGTGACCGCCTCGAAGAGCACCCGTTTCCGGGTCTGATGGGTGGCGAACTCATGGCCGACGATGATCTCGGCCTGTTGCAGAACCCCGACGAACTGCGGCAGAAGCAACACCACCGTCGGCGCCGCGGTGAGCGCCAGGCTGATGAAGTCTGTGAGCCGGCCGCGCACCGGGTGCCAGAGACCGTCCAGCAGCCACCAGGCGACGACGAACAGCACCGTCACCACTCCGCCGGTGATGTGCACGGAGAACACCCCGACGAGCGCCAGCACCGCCAGCGGAATGCGGTCGCGGTGCCGCAGCGTCGAGACGATCAGCGCAAAAGTCGGCACGGCCAACCCGTAGGCCACCAGGTTGGGCATCGATGCGGTGTCGAACTCCACGTAGGGCACCGCGGTGAACGACGCCGACAACGCCGCCGCAGCCGCCGCGGAACCGGCGGCCCACCACTGCGTCGTCCGGCCGCGCAGGAGCTGCCAGGTGAGTGCGGCGGCGCTGACGGGGAACAACCAGATCGACGCGGTCAGCGAGCTGATCGTGTACGCCGACGTGGGTGCCGCGCCACTCAACTGACTGAAGATCGCGCCGAGGGCATGAAAGGTCGATGGGTAGTAGAGCGCGTCGTGCGTCTCGACGTTGCGCAACTCGCCCATGTGGGTCGGCGACGCCTGCCCGGTCTCCAGGATGAATCGGATGGTGTTCGCGTGCCAGACCGAGTCCCAGTTGCTCGGAATCGATTGCCAGTGGGGCAGCCCGCGAATTGCTGCGAACCCGATCAGCACGGCCCCGAGGACGACGCCGACGGCGACGACGAGGGCGGGTCCCACCGACATCGCCAGCGCCTCGGCGTCGCGGTCCCGCCACCGGCCAAGCGCGAAATGCAAACCCACGACGACGGCCACGACGAGCAACAGGGCAACCAGTGCTGTCCACCCATTCCACGGCACACCGATCGCGCCCATCGGAATGATCGCCAGCGCAACCACGCCGTACGTCAGCGCGGGGCCCACCGCGACGGCCACCGGCCAGGTTAGCTGCGCCGCCCGCCCGACGATTGCCCCAGGAATGACCAACAACAGCAGGGCCACTAGCACCCCGGACGTCAAGCTCACTGGACTAGTATGGCCGTTCAGGTGACCCGGTCCGATCGCGGCTCGGGCGTCGAAAGGCGCCGTCGGGCACCGACCGACAGCGCTACGGGTCACGCAATCGCGGATGCTCGAAGGTGGTTGGCATGGCATACGACGTCGCCCGGGTGCGAGGTCTGCACCCGTCACTGGGCGACGGGTGGGTGCATTTCGACGCCCAGCAGGGCATGCTGCTGCCCGATTCCGTGGCCACCACCGTCTCCACCGCATTCCGTGGCTCGATGACGACGTCCGTCGGTCCGCACCCGTCCGCTCGACGCAGCGCCGCGGTGCTCTCCGCAGCCCGGTTGGCCATCGCCGATCTGGTCGGTGCCGACCCCAGCGGCGTCGTGCTCGGCGCCGACCGGGCAATCCTGCTGACTTCGCTGGCCGATGCGTCGTCGTCGCGGGTCGGCCTCGGCTACGAGGTGGTCGTCACGCGCCTCGACGACGAGGCCAACATCGCACCGTGGGTGCGCGCGGCCAATCGCTATGGAGCCAAGGTCAAGTGGGCCGAGGTCGACATCGAGACCGGTGAACTGCCTCCCTGGCAGTGGGAGAGCCTGATCACCAAGCCCACCCGGCTGGTCGCGATCACGTCGGCATCGTCGGCGCTTGGCACCCTTACCGACCTGCGACCGGTGACCAAGCTGGTGCACGAGAACGGCGGCCTCGTCGTGGTCGACCATTCGGCGGCCGCGCCCTACCGGCTCATCGACATCGACGAGATCGAGGCGGACGTCGTCGCGCTCAATGCCGTCGCGTGGGGTGGACCGCCGATCGGTGCGCTGGTCTTCCGCGATCCGTCGGCCATCGACTCGTTCGCCTCGGTGTCGCTTGACCCGTTCGCGTCGGGGGTGGCGCGCCTCGAGGTCGGCACGCATCAGTACGGCATGCTCGCCGGCGTTGTCGCCAGCGTCGAGTACCTGGCGTCGCTCGACGAGACGGCCTCCGGGACGCGTCGCGAAAGGCTTTCCGTCTCAATGCAATCGGCGGCGACATACATGGGTCGCCTTTTCGACTACCTGCTTGCGTCGCTGCGGTCGCTGCCGTTGGTGATGGTGATCGGCCAGCCAGAGGACCGGATACCGGTGCTGAGCCTTGCGGTGCACGGCGTGCCTGCCGAACGAGTGATTCAGCGGCTTGCCGACAACGGCGTGCTCGCGGTCTCGAACACCACGTCGCGCGTGCTCGACGTGATCGGCGTCAACGACATCGGCGGCGCGGTCACCCTGAGCCTGGCGCACTACTCGACGATGGCCGAGGTCGATCAGCTGGTTCGCGCGTTGGCGTCGCTGGGCTAATCGCGTACGCGCAGAAGCACTTTCCCGTGGGCCTCGCCGGAGGTCAGCAGTCGGTGTGCCTCGGCCGCCTGCTCGATGGGCAGCTCGGCACCGATGATCGGGCGCACCCGGCCGTCAGCGATCATGGGCCAGACGTTGGCGGCCGTCTCGGTGACGACGGCCGCCTTGCTCGACGGCCCGTCGACCGGCCGTGACCGCAGCGCGGTGGAGATCACCCCGGCGCGCTTGGACATCAACTTGGCGAGGTTCAGCTCCGCCTTGATGCCGCCCTGGAAGCCGATGATGACGAGCCGCCCGTCGGGTGCCAGCGCGTCGACGTTGCGGTCGAGGTAGGACGCTCCCATGAGGTCGAGGATCACGTCGGCGCCCAACCCGTCGGTCTCCGCCCTGACCCGTTCGACGAAGTCCTCGTCGCGATAGTTGATCAGGACGTCGGCACCGAGTTCGCGGCAGATCGCCAGCTTCGCAGCCGAGCCCGCCGTCACCGCAACGCGGCAGCCGAGGGCGTGGGCGACCTGGATGGCATGGGTGCCGATACCGCTGCCTCCGCCGTGCAGCAGGACCAGCTGGCCCGGCGACAGGTGCGCCGTCATCATCAGGTTCGACCAGACCGTGCACGCGACCTCGGGCAGCGCGGCGGCCTCGTGTAGCGCGACGCCCTCGGGAACGGGCATCACCTGCCCGGCGGGTACGGCCACCTTTTCGGCGTAACCACCGCCTGCCAGCAAAGCGCACACCGGTTGTCCGATCGACCAGGAGGTGACCCCGTCGCCCAGCTCTGCGATGCGCCCGGCGACCTCGAGACCCAGAATCGGACTGGCGCCCGGCGGGGGCGGATAGTTTCCTGCGGCCTGAAGCACGTCGGCTCGATTGACGCCAGCGCTAATTATGTCTATCACTACCTCGCCCGTTTGAGCTGCAACGGCAGGGATTTCCTGCCAAACGAGGCGGGATGAATCTTCCACAACGATGGCGCGCATTTCAATAACGCTACTACCCGGGGAAAAGCGTCCTAACATAACGCCATGGAGGGGATCATCGCGGGACGCACGGCCAGTGCAATGCCGGGTCTTGACATCGCCGAGCAACGATCTTGGCAAAACTTTCTCGACTCTGCGCTGCGGTTGTACGCGACCCTGAACAAGGCGTTGGTGGAGGAGCACCACCTGACGCTCAACGACGTCCGTCTACTGGACGTCCTCGATAGGTCCGCGACCGGATCGGCCAGGATGGGCGACCTGGCCGACGACCTGATGTCGTTGCCGAGCCGGGTAACCCGCCAGATTCACCGGCTGGAGGCGCAGAACCTGGTGCGCCGGTGTTCGAGCCCGGACGACGGCCGCGGTGTGCTCGCCTTCGTCACCGAGGACGGCAGGACGCGGCTGCACGACGCGATGGCGACGTACGGCGACGGCGTGCGTGCGCACTTCCTCGGCAGACTGTCGCGCGCGCAGGTGGCGGCGATGGGGGAGAACTGCCGCCGGATCGGGGTCGCGCTGAAGTCGGAGCCGGCGCCCGCGAGGCTCGGCCGCGTCTAGATTTTTGGGCTCCTCGAGCCAGGCCTTACGCTTGTCGGCGGTGGCGTGGCAGAGCGGCCTAATGCACTCGCCTTGAAAGCGAGAGACGGCTAACACCGTCCGGGGGTTCAAATCCCTCCGCCACCG
This sequence comes from Mycobacterium sp. AZCC_0083, assembly GCF_014202335.1. Lineage (GTDB taxonomy): Bacteria > Actinomycetota > Actinomycetes > Mycobacteriales > Mycobacteriaceae > Mycobacterium. The sequence goes on from NZ_JACHGP010000016.1 coordinate 164,484, forward strand.
CCCACGTGGTCAGTCGGCCGTGCCCGCGAGGTCTGAAGTTTTCGGGACGGCGGGTGACAACGATCCGTATGTCGGATTCTGAATTCGTGCATTCTGAAGCCCAGGTGTCCGCCGCGTTCTCCTACGCCGGGCTGACCATCCCGCCGGATCGGATTGCGGCGAATTACGAAACCTACTCAGCGACGCTCGCGCTGATTCGTAGGGCCTCGCCGCCGGGCCTTGGCGAGACCGTCCCTGCCGTCGCCTTCAAGGCTTCCTGGACCTGAGCGGCAGGCACACCGCGATGGAACTGTACGAACTTTCCATGACCGAGGTCTCCGAGAAGAGTGCCGACCAGTCAGCGGACCAGGAGTCCGTTGGCGACGACATCGGTCGCAGTGCGTAGTAATCCACGAATCTCGGATTCGGTTCTGCGCAGGCTGTCGGGCCGCCACCCGAGGCTGATCACGCCATTCCAAGCCGCCCACAGGATAGTGGCTACGTCCTCGGGTATGAGCGGACGGACAACGCCGGCCTCGACTCCACGCCGTAGGGCCTCGACCATTCGGTGGTTCTGCGCGTCGACGGCTCGGGCCAATTGTTCGGACAGTTCGCGCCCTGCGGCGTACTGGCCTGGATCACCCGGATTGGCCAGCATCCGAAAGTAGTCCGGATGCGCAAGGTAGAACTCCAGGTACTCGTCGGAGGCGGCGTACAGCTGCTCGATTCCGCTGCGATCGGCCGTGTATGCGCGGTCCATGTACGCGCGGTCGACTTCCAGTGCGCGTTGCACGACGGCCGCATGCAAACCGGCCTTGGACCCGAAGTGGTTGTAGATCGAACCAACGGCCACGCGGGCCCGCTCCGCGATCTCCTCGACGGTCACGTCGTTCATCGGTCGCTCACTGAAGATCTCTTCCGCGGCTCGCACCAGTGAATCGATGGTGCGTTGCGTACGTGGGTTCACTCCATCCTTTCTTGCAATCGTTGTATGAGCGCGCTAGCTTGATTGAACAAGTTCATGCAATGGTTGCATGAACTGCGCCGTCGAGGAAGGGGAACGATGCCGAGTTGCCAAGCCGATCTGCAGGGGTTCGTAGAGGAATATGGGCTCAGGTGGGACTCCCACGATCTCGACGGCATCATGGCCTTGCACACTTCAGACACCACGTTCCGTTTCCACGTGCTGGACGCGCCGGAGATCGTTGGATCCGAGGCGGTCCGAAGTGCGTTCGCCGGTCTCCTGACAACGTGGTCGGACATGCGATCCACCACCGAGCGGCTGACATTGGGCAATGGCCACTTCGTCACTCAATACACCATCAGGGCGACCCTGGCCGCGCCCTTCCCTCTCGGCGCAAGCGTCGTCCAGCCGACCGGCAAAGCCATCCAGTTCGACGCGATCGATATCTTCACGATGGACGGAAACTTGGTGCTGCGCAAGGAAACCTATCTTGACATCGCAGCGGCGCTGCACCAGCTGGAGGCGATGTGACCACGGACTGGCCGGCCGTTCATCGCGAGGTTGTGGACACGTTCGCCAAGAGCTGGGCAAATCCGGGGCCGGATGCTTGGGGCGAGATTCTCACAGACGACGTCGAACTGAATCAGCCGATGCTACCCCGCGCCCACGGACGGAAGATGTGGGAGAAGGAAGGCGCTCGGCTGCTCGCTCTTCTACCCGATATGCGTGGTGAAGTGCTCAGCTGGGCCGGCCGGGAAGACATGCTGTTCATCGAATTGGAGTTGTCAGGCACGCTGGGCGGAAGGCCCTTGGCCTTCCGGGCGGTGGACAAGATCTGGATCACCCCGTCGGCCCAAATCGCCCGGCGGGACTCATTTTTCGATTCGACTCCCATCGCCCAGGAGATGCTGCGCCGGCCGACCGGGTGGCTGCCCTGGTGGCGTTCGGGGCTCGGACCGTTCCTCGGCAGACGGCGCTTCGTGGGATGAGCTGGCGCGATTCTCGGCTGGGGGAGCCCCACGACGTGCGGCTCCCCTCTGGGACGATTCGCTATCACGAACGCGGCTCTGGGCCAGTAGTCGTTTTCGTGCACGGGTACCTGGTGAACGCGAACATCTGGCGCAAGCTGGTAGCGGTACTGGCGGAGGACTTCCGTTGTGTCACACCGGATTGGCCGCTGGGGTCGCACGACATCCCGATGGATCACGACGCTAACCTGACGCCCACGGGTATTGCCCGGCTGATCGCAGATCTGATCCAGGCGCTCGATCTTCACGACGTGACACTGGTCGGCAATGACTCCGGCGGTGCATACAGTCAGATCGCAGCCGCCGAGTTTCCGCAGTTGGTCGGTCGGCTGGTGCTGGCGTCGTGTGAGACGCCGTACTGCACCTGGCCACCGACTCCTGGCGGGTTCGGCCTGCTGAAGGCCACTGCCGCGAATCCGGCGACCTATCGTGGGCTCTACCAGATACTCCGTTGGCAACGAAGTTGGCGGTGGCACAACACTTATGGCTGGTTGGCGAAGCATCCGATCGGTGTATCAGCGATGGACAGCTACGTTCGGCCAGTCCTGGACCGGCGCGAGATTCGGTTCGACGGACGCAAGGCCATCGGCAGCGTGGGAGCCCGCCACAGCAGAGCCGCCGCGCATCGATTGGCCAGGGAATTCCGCAATCCTGTCCTACTCCTCTGGGCAGCCGAGGATCGCGTGTTCCCCTTGGACCACGCCCGGAGTTACGCCCAGATGCTGGGCGCGGAACTGCGCACCATCGACGACTCGTACACCTACCTGTCCGAGGACCAGCCCGAACGCTTCGCCGCTTGTCTCCGCACTTGGCCGGCTTTGCGACCTCCGTACCGTGGCCTGACCTAGTCTGCGGCCACGGACATTCGGTTCAAGTCCCGCGTCGTGGTGGCCGTGCTGGTGATCTACGGTGTCTACTCGACGGTGGGCGGCCTGGTGATGCTGTTCGCACCGGGCTTCATGTTCGAGAACATCGGCGGCTTCGGAGTCTTCAACGGCCACTACATCTTCGACCTCGCCAGCTTCGAACTGCCGCTCGGTCTGATGTACCTCGCCGCCATCAGATGGCCGGGCTGGCGCGTGCCGACCCTGGCGTTCGCCACGGCGCACTACGCGCTGCACGCCATCAGTCATCTGATCGACATCGGCAATGCCACACCACCTTGGGTGGGCACCTTCGACTTCGTCATGATCGCGGTCGGCCTGCTGGTCCACGCGATCGCCTGGTGGTTCAGCGCCGACGTGGCGCGGGCGATGACTTCCAGCCGGGTTACTCGCCCTTGAACTCCGGTGCGCGCTTGGCGAACGTCGCGGTGATGCCCTCGGTGAGATCTTGGGACGGCAGGAACGCCGAGTTCCACGCCGCGACATAGCGCAGGCTCGCCGACACCTGGGCGGTGCGCTGCTCGTCGAGCACGTCCTTCACGCCCTGCACCACCAGCGGCGGGTTGGCCGCGATCTCCTTGGCGGTGGCGTGCGCTGCGGCCAGCGACGCCTCGGCATCGTCGTAGACGTCGTTGACCAGACCGATCTTCTCGGCGCGGGAGGCGTCGATGTCCTTGCCCGTCAACGCCAATTCCCGCAGGTGCCCGTCTGACAGGATCTGCGGCAGTCGCGCCAGGCTGCCCATGTCGGCGACGATGGCGAGCTTGACCTCGCGCACCGAGAACTTCGCGTCGGCGCTGGCATAGCGGATGTCGACTGCGGCGATCAGGTCGACTCCGCCACCGATGCACCATCCCTGGATCGACGCGATCACCGGTGTGCGGCAGTCCGCCACCGCGGTGATCGCGTGCTGCATCTTGCGCACCGTTGCATGGAACTCGGTACGGGGCCGGGCCAGTGCACCCTCGGCCAACACGGGCGCCAGCGTGCCGCCCATCGCGGGCAGGTCGAGGCCGTAGCTGAAGTTCTTGCCGGACCCGGTCAGGACGATGGCCCTGACGTCGGGTTCGGCGTCGAGCGCGGCGAACGCCAGGGGCAACTCCGCCCAGAACGCGGGCCCCATGGCGTTGCCCTTGCCGGGGCCGAGCAGGGTCACCTGCGCGACGTGGCCGTCGACGTCGACGGCGAGGGATTCCAGGTTCTCGAGGGGTGCACCCATGCCCGGAAGGCTAGCGGGCTACCGGGGCGGCCCACCGAGGAGGAGCTGGCTCACGGTGCTGTCGGGGATGAACTGGCACATGGCGTCGGCGAGCGTCTTGGCGATCTCGATGTTCTGCTGGCCGATAACCGAACCCTGCTGCGAAACGATCTGCTGGACGACGGCCAACTGGGTGTCCGCGTCGAGACCGTTGTACTCCTTGCACTTCATGGTGAGGGAGTTCGACGGTGGTGGCACGTTGGATGAGGTGTGGGGCGTCGACGGAAGGCCCGGAATGCCCGGAAGGCCCGGAAAGCTCGGCAGAGTCGGACGCGACGTCGAGCGCGGCGACGTCGAAAGGCTGGCGCCGGGCTCGGTGGTCATCGCCACGGTGCCGGGCGTCGTGCGCTCGCAGGCGGTGATGGCGGCGGCGAGCAGGATTGACGCCCCGGCGACCAAAACTCGCGTCCTCATCTGGGCAACGATAGGCGTACGCGCGAGCCTGGCCGGTAGCCGCTAGACGCGACGCAGGTAGAAGTAGCCGTAGGTGCCGGTGCGCAACGCGTGCTTGCCGTTCATGATCCCCATCACGGTGTCGTCGTCGACCACCTTGAAGTGGTCGTGCAGGGGCTGGCCGTCGTAGACCATCGTCGCGACCAGCTCGCCGCGGAACTCCTCGACCCACAGCGTGGCCTCGCCCTTGCCGAGTTCGACGTTGGAGAACTTGTTGCCGTCCTCGTCGAGACAGATCAGCGGCTTCACGTCGTCGGGCGAGGTGAACGTCTTGCCGAACCAGCGCGCCTCCTCGAGCGAATTGACCAAGCGGTGGCCGGTGTCGAGCGCTCCACCGCTCCACTCGCCGATCATGAAGTCCACGGTCGCAGGCTTCAGCGTGGACCAGAGGGCGTCGAGTTCGGCCTCCGGGATCTTCCCGTCGCGTGCGGTGAGTTCGGCGAAGGTGTCGTGCGCAGCGGTCATCGATCGGCGTCCTTTGGGTTGGAGATCCAGTCGGTGGCGAATTCGAGGAAGGCGTCGTTCTCGTGCGGTGCGGCGACGGTGACCCGTACCCCGTCCTGGCCGTAGGGCCGAACCAGCAGACGGTTGTCGGCTGCGCTGTTGACGAAGTCCGTCGTGCGCCCGGCGAGCGGCAGCCAGACGAAGTTGGCCTGCGACGGCGGCACGGTGAAGCCCGCCTCCCGCAGCGCGGACGTCACCCTGGCCCGCTCGGCCACGACGACGTCGGTACGGGCGAGCAGCTCGTCGGAAGCGTCCAGCGACGCGATGGCGGCTGCCTGCGAGACGCTCGTCGCGGTGAACGGCACGTACACCTTGCTCAGCGCGCTGATCACCTCCGGATCGCCGACGGCGTAGCCCACCCGCAGACCGGCCAGTCCGTAGGCTTTCGAGAACGTCCGCAGCACAACGACATTGCTGTGCGCGCGGACCAGCCCGAAGCTGTCGGGTACCCACTCGTCGCGAATGTATTCGACGTACGCCTCGTCGAGCACGATCAGGATGTCCGACGGAACGGCGGCCACGAAGCGGGCAAGGGCGTCGGGGTCGACGACCGTGCTGGTCGGGTTGTTCGGGTTGCAGATGAAGACGAGCCGGGTCCGGTCGGTCACCGCGGCCAGCATGGCGTCGAGGTCGAACGCGTGGTCGGTCAGCGGCACCTGCACGGGGGTAGCGCCCGCGGTGCGGACCTGCAGCGGGTAGATCTCGAAACTGCGCCAGCCGAACATGACCTCATCGCCCACCGACGCGGTGATCTGGATCAGCTGCTGGCACAGGCTGACCGAGCCGCAGCCCACCGAGATGTGCTCCGGTGCGAAGTCGACGTGTTTTGCGAGCCGTTCCTTCAACTCGACGTAGCCGTTGTCCGGGTACCGGTTGATGCCGTCGACGGCCCGCGCGATCGCGGCCCGCACGCTGGGCAGCGGCCCGTCGACCGTTTCGTTGCTCGCGATCTTGATGGCGCCCGGCACCGTCTTGCCCGGCGTGTAGGCCGGTAGATCGGCCAACTCGGGGCGCAGGCGGGCGGTCATCCGAATAGTCTAGGGCGCCCGCGGAACGGGTCTTTCAGCCGTGCTTTGCCTTCCCCATGGCTGGCTGTGTACGCTTCTGCCTCGGCGGTTCCGGGCTCGAACATGAATCCGGTACCCTCGGATCGTTCAGGAGGCGTGCCAGAGCGGCCGAATGGGACTCACTGCTAATGAGTTGTCCGTCTTAAAGCGGACCGGAGGTTCAAATCCTCTCGCCTCCGCCACTGCTGACCCGCGTCAGTGTGACAATTGAAGAACATGCGCCCGTAGCTCAACGGATAGAGCATCTGACTACGGATCAGAAGGTTGGGGGTTCGAATCCCTTCGGGCGCACCCAGGTCAGAGGCGCTTTTTATTGTCGGGAAGGCGCCGCAGTCGGGACTTTGACGACAGTTTTGACGACAATAGCCATCTGTGCTGGTCTTCACTTTGCGGGGTTGAGCAGTGAATCCATGCCTGCGACGGCGGAACGCTGAACCTGTTCGATGACGTCCACATACGTGCCTGTCGTCACTGAAATCGAGCTGTGGCGAAGAACGCGCTGTACAGTCGCCGCCTCGACACCCATCGTGAACAGCAACGTCGCGCACGAATGGCGGAGGTCGTGGAGCCGGATGCTTCGCACGCCAGCCCGTCGGCACAACGTCTCGAACGCCCGGTTGATGTTCCTCGGTTCCAGAGGTGTCCCGTTCTTGGTCGTGAACACCAGACCGAGTGTGTTGCCCCGTGCGACCTGTGTGTCGCCCAACTGATCAAGCCGGTGCCGGCGCAAGATCGTCACTAGCTCCTCTGGCAACGGCACGGAGGCGGCGGACGAGTCGGTTTTCACGTCTCGCAAGGCGAGATCTGTCCCGACGCGTGAAAGCGCCTTCGTAACAACCACGCGTCCGTTGACCAGGTCGACATCGGACCACCGAAGCCCGAGTGCTTCCCCCCGCCTCAGGCCGATGGCCAGGGCGACCGCCCACAACGCGAAGAGCCTGTCGTGTCGTGCCGTTTCGAGAAAAGTGCGAGCTTCATCCGCCGACCAGGGTGTCACCTTACGGATCGAGCCGGTCGGCATTTTGACCTGTCGGGCAACACTTCGGGCCAACAGTTCCTCCTCGACGGCGTCTTGCAGTGCTGCACGCACAAGTCGGAGCAGGTAGCGCAGCGTGCCAGTGCCTGCGACCTGCCCGCAGCACTCGGCAGGCATTTTCGCGCAGCACCGAGCCTTGCCTTTTATGGCCCGCTGGGCGTCTTTGCCCTGTGCACAGCACTGACAGGTTGTTCGCAATCCGGTCAGCCATGCACGAATGTGTTGTGCCTGCAACGCCCGCAGCTTTCGCTTCCCCAGTCCTGGTACGACATACAAGCGCACCAGAAGCTCATATGAGGAGAAGGTCGTTTCCCGCACGCTCGGTTGCGCGATCTCCGTCAACCAGTACTGCATGTACTGCTCGACATTGGATGTCGTGGTGTCGACCGGAATCCCTTTGCGTTGCAGGTCCTTTAGCCGTGTGCGTTCAGCGTCAGCATCTTCCCAGGTCGAGGCATAAATGCTGATTCGCTTCCGGCGGCCATCCGGACCGTCGACGAACACTTTGACTTCGTAGCGCCCGTCCTTGCGCTGGGTGATGTTGCCGGAACCGTTCGGGTTGCGCTTTTTGGCAGCCATCACGCTGCCCCATCGATCAAGCCGGAAAGGTAATCATCGAGCGATTGCCGAACGATTCGGCGGCACCGCCCGATCTGCACCGACTTGACCTGTTGGTCCCAGATCAACTGGTAGACCATCCATCTAGTGACCGCGAGCTGATCGGCCGCCGCCTGTACGGTTATCAATTCGCGGCTTCTTTCGGTGTGCATCAAAGTCCCTCTCCTCGCGCCGTGGGTTGTGATATCGAAAGTTGTTCTCTGTCAAGGTTTCCGGCCATAGAGGGCGTTCTTGGCAACCGAGACGTGGGGTAAACCCATGAAGGGCGAGTCCTTGGACAACAAGGGCGGCTGATGCCCCAACTTCATGTCAGCCAGCCTGGGTGAGGAGGTGGATCGTGCGCACGTAGGTGTTCTCGCACGGTGTGGCGGTGTTCAATCATCCGCTGCGCGGCCGACAGGATCAAGACACGTTCGCCCAGACTGCACAGCCCGGCGCGATCGAATTCCCATTCGTTCGAATCAATGGTCGGTGTCACGACAAGGTCGTTGTGGTGTTGGCGGGTCCAGGTCGCGCGGTACGCGCGCAGGGCGCCCATGGTGGTGGAAAACAGCCGGGACTTGGTCGTGATGTGCCCCCGATAGCCCAGGGTGTGCAGCCACCGTTCCATGCCCTGGTAGGCACGGTAGGTGCTCAGGCCGGTGATGGTGGTCAGGATCGCCCGCACGTGAGTGCTGACGTCTAATTCGGCGACGGCTAACGGGGACATACGTCGGATGCCGACACCAAAGTCGGCCACCGATTTCGTCACGTATTTCGCGAGATAGGCCGCCACCGACCGGCGCGACCGCACGGGAGTGACCTCACCGGGCGCGGAGGCGCTCGCGGATTGCAGTGGCTGTGTGTCGGTTTGGGCGCCGAACCGCAGCAGTCTCCCGCCGCCTTCGCCCGGGCTATCGGGGTCGATCACGCGGACCGCGACGCCCGCAGCGGCCTGCTGGACCAGGGCGGCCAGTTCGACCGACGTTATCGACGTGCCAGGCGTGGTGGGCGGTTCGCCTGGCACGGGTGGCGCGTCCAAGCGGATGACGGCGTGGAAGTGGGGGATGGCGCGGCGTTGGAGTTCGGTGACCTTGACGTAGTTCAGGCGCACGCTCTTGGCGGGCTCACCGATTGCGCGCAGGTGGCTGTCGAGGAGGCGGCGCAGGGTGATGGTGAAGCGCCGCCACAGCTCGGGGGCGTGCCAGGCCAAATAGGACGTGCCCGGTGTAGTCGTAGCATTCTTCGCATAGTGGGTGACCCACGTGCGTGTCGTTGTCATCGTGAATGATATTGCACCACAGTGGATTACCGTGCTGACACCGAGTGAATCCGCGACGACCGGGGTCGTGACACCGGCGTCCGTGGGTGCCGTGTCTGTCGCCGCCGCTGGTGTGGACGGCTCCGAAGCTGGGTGCGGTGAAGGTGGCGAACACTTGGGGGTGCTCGGCGAGGGTGGTGGGCATATCGTGGTGTCCGCCGTGCAGGCCAGCGTGGATCAGCTGCCAGGTGTCGCGGGCATATAGATCTGAGCATGAGGGACAGGCGACCGCGCGGCGGTTGTTGCAGCGCGTCCATACCTGATGCTGGCGGCCGAAGGCGTCGGTGCTATTGAGATGGATGGGGTTGGCGCAGAACCCGACGTTCTCTGCTTTCTGCCACCAGGATTCGAATCCCGGTGAGGCGGCCCGGCGCACCATTTGAACCACCACCTCGGTGGCGTCGACACTTGTGGGCAGGCTACCCAGGTGGGGGAGCGTGAACGCCTCCGTCGGCGTGTCCGTGGGAGTGAGGGTCATCGCCGCGAGGCACCTTCATCAGATGGGTCGACCGATCGCCAGTGCGGCGCGAAGTGCTCGCTGAGGTAGTCGATGTCGGGATCAGTGACGTGGAAGGCACGTACCCGAACCGGTTCGGCGGTCCCGTCCACGCAGACGTAGCCGACGCCGGGGGTGGTGGTGGGGATGTCATCACAAACCGCGCCGGCCTCGCGGGCGGCGGCGCCCAGGACCATGGTGGTTTGGGTGGATTCGGTCATCCGCAACCCGACGCGGATCGAGAACAATTGCCGGATGGGCAGGACGTCTTTGGATGGATCTTGCACCGCTGCGATCACGGAGACACCGACGGCGCGGCCTTGAGACAGCAGCAATCCCAGGAGTTGCTCTACTTCAGCGCGGGTCTTGCGGTCACCGATGTAGGCGGTCAGGGACGCGATTTCATCGATCATCAACACGATCAACGGTTCGGCAACGGTGGGGACGTGCAAGCGGGTGTATCCGCGCAGCCGCTGGGCACGCTTTTGCATGACGATCGTGACCGCTCGTAGGAGGGCGACGGTGTTGTCGGCGTTGTCGTGGGCGAACCCGGTGAACAGTTTCTGTCCGCGCCCGAACTCCATGCCGCCCTTAGGGTCGACCACCAGTAGACGCACCGAGCCGGCCCGCACCCCGGGTGCCAGAGCGGCGATGATCGACCACAGCACCGAGCCCTTCCCGGAGCCGGTCGCGCCACCGATCAAAATGTGTTGCCCCAACACCGAGAGCCGCCACCACCTGCCGGCGTCGGTTACTCCTACCCTGACGCTGGACGGGTCGACCGTGGTCTCGGTCAGGGGACGGGGCAGTCGGGCCGGGGTAGCCAGCGGATCACCGTGGTGGGCGGTAAGACGGATCGTCCCAGGCTTGACGGAGCGGACTGTCACCCGCAGGGCGCGCAACGCCTCGGCCAGGGCGGCAGATTTGTTCTGCCAATCGGTGACCGACTGACCTCTCAGAATTGCTACCTCAATGACATCAGTGGTGATGCCAATGGTCACGGACCGCAGCGCTGGCACAAGGGTTTGGTCATCCAGCTTCGCCGACAGGCCGTGCAGGATGCAGATCGCGGCCCACGGGTTCCGGTAGATCGACCAGGTGCGCCACCGGGTCCGGATCCGCTGGGTCACCCATAGCTGGAATGACCGGGGCGAGAGTTGCGACCAAGCCGCCAGAGCCAGACCGGACAGCACAGCGAATGCCAGACCGAACACCGGTCCGACGCAGACCCCAATGCACACACTGGCGAAAGTCGGGATGCCGATCATGGGGAACGACAGCGACCACCACGCCACTAGCGCCACTGCTTTGGCGAGCGCCACCAAAATCACGCTGATGGTCTCGTCGATGTCGGATTCACGGCCGCGGGAATTGTTGGAGCGGTGCGGTTTTGACGTTGCAGCCATCACAAGCCTTCCGGATTTGACGCACGTTTCAAGAGGAGCTCGACCGGTTGAGCGGGTGACCGCACCACCACGGTTGGGGGCGTTGCGGTGCTGCGGTCACCCGCCGGCCACCCGTTTAAGCGGCGGGCTTACCCTCGCCGCCGGGAGTATTGGTGGGCGCGCCGGATCTAGGCGGCGTGATGACGCCGGCCAGTGGGGCACCCGCCGCGCGGATCGTGTCAGCCCTAAACGCGGTGCCGCTGCGACCGTCCTGACTCCATGGCAGCGCGACAAGGCCATCGACATGTAGGGGTTGGCCGACAGTGACGCCCGGGTCGCCCGCGACCGTCACGGCGATGACGTCTCCGCCAGAGGCGTCCAACGCCATTACCTGGACTTGCCACAGCGGTAAACCTGTGTCCCGGTCGAGCTTCGGTTGCCCTGAATCGAACGGGATCCGTGGTTCGGGTGCGCGGGTGCAGATGAACGAAACCTCATTTGTTGCAATCCGCAATTTCATTGTCGTGCCCTCCTGTGTTGCTTGTACGTAGTGGTTGCCGGCCGATTGAGGCCGCATACCAACACCACCACCGCGCAATGGGCCTCCGGAAGTGAGAGGCAGTGAGGGCACGTGAGTCCAAAAACGCGCAAATGGGCGTCGCTAGCAGTCCCCCTGGCAAGGGAGAATCAGTGGGTGGCGGACGCCGGCCTCTCACGTCCTACAGCCGCCCAGCGGCTGCGGGAAGCCCGGCATGAGTGGTGTTGGAGCCAGAACGACCTGGCTGCCGAAGTCGAGAAAGTACGAATCGTCCACAACCATCGGTCCTCGGACCGAGAGTCGTTGCGCCGTCAGATAATCGAGATCGAGAAGAGCGGCAACGCTGGGCCGATGTGGCGAGCGCTGCTTGCCGAGGCTCTCCAGGTCGATGAAGATCACCTGTTTGGACTGCGCGTCGATGTCGCGTTGCCACGCCCGCTGCTGTTGGAAATGCCGGTAGACGCTGACCTCGTAGATGTTCTCTTGCTGCAGCGGGCCGCGCATATTCAGGCGGAACACATCTTTGGCCCCACCCACGCTCGCGAGCTTGTGGATCGCGACCTCGTGACCATCGAACAACTCATCCACGTAACCCCGGCTGCGCTCCGTCACGAGGTTCGCTGTGCGGCTGGCAGAATTGCCGAAGTGGGAGGCTGGATCGCCCAAGACAGCGGCGACTATGCCACCGCGGCGCGGCTCACGATGCGGGCTGACGACCATCTCCGTGCAGCTGAGCCGGCTCTGCGCGCGATGATCTTGATGCGCCGCGCCAACATTGTCGTTCGCGAGGACCCTGAGCTCGCGGTCGACCTGGCCGCGGCTTCGGCAGAACTGATCCAGGGACGAACAGTGGGACGCCTTGCCGCCAGCATCGCCCGCCAGCAGGCCTCAGCGGCACTGGCCAATCACAACGCCCCGGCGTTTCGCGAACACGCCGCCCGAGCCCTCGACCTGGCCGATATCGATCCCATTCCCGACGATCACGCGGTCTACGCCAGCGGTGCCTATGTCGCGGCCGAAATCGCTGCCGGGTACCTCGCCACCGGCCATGCGGCCAAGGCCGCCGAGTTGTTGTTGCGGCATGCTGGATGCTGGCCTGCTGCGCAACGCCGAGATTCCGCTGTGGCCGCCACCCGGCTGCTCCGAGCTCTCATCGCGCTTGGCGACTACCCCGCGGCCGCGCAACACCTTCCTGGCGTCGTGAGTGCTTATCAGGCGGCACCTTCGGACCGAGCTCGCCAAGAGTTGCGGACATGCCGCAAGATCGTGCGTGACCGCACCCGAACCACCAAGAGCCTGCCCCTGCACACCCTGCGCGCTCGCATCAACGCTGTCCTCCAGGAAGGCGCCACACCGTGACCGACAACGTGCCGATCTTGCCCGCCACGACCACGACCGACATCGGGACGGTGGATGCCGCTGTCGCGGTTCTGCCGGTCGGTTCATTCGAACAACACGGGCCCTACTTGCCGCTGGTAACCGACACCCTGATCGCCACCGCCATCGCCGCCGCTATAGCCGGTCACCACAAAAACGTCTTTCAACTGCCCGCCGTCACCTATAGCTGCTCCCACGAACACGCCTCGTTTCCCGGCACCGTCAGTATCAGCGCCACGACCCTGTCCGCCGTCATCGCCGACATCGCCGAATCGTGTGCGCACCAGGGCATCACGGCGCTCATCATCGTCAACGCACACGGTGGCAACGCGGTCCTGACTAACGTTGCTCAACAAGCCAACTCTCACGGCCCGCTTCCTGTTGGGCTCTACCCCAGCCGCGAAGACTGGGCCGAAACCCGCGTCGCCGCGGGCATGGGCAGCAGCAGCCACGACGACATGCACGCCGGTGAACTCGAAACGTCCGTTTTGTTGGCCGCGTACCCCGATTACGTGCGCGATGGCTGGAACACTGCCGACCACAGCGCACCAGATCGTCGCTACCTGACCACGCTCGGCATCAACGCCTACAGCCATGCCGGCGTCATTGGCCAACCATCCCAGGCAACAGAAGAAAAAGGACTGGGTGCCCTTAGCCACCTCGGCGCCGCAGCCGGAACTTTGATCGGTTTGCTCGCAGCGTCACACGACTAAAACCTGCGCCGTGATGGCTCCCGTCCGCTGCGCTCCCGTCCGCCACCACGGACCAACCAGCCCTGCCGCGACGAGCCTTGCCGAGCAGTCCTCGCAACGGCGCTGTGAGAACTTTTTGTACTGAGATCGAGCGTTCGCGCGACTAGCACGCGTGCAGAACGAGGTCCGCACTCGCACAGTGATACGTCCTGGCGAAGAAAACCCCATAAGAGACGTTGCCCTCTCAATCCCCAAGCCTGTCAGGATCGCACTCGTCGCCACAGGAGTAGCTAGCGGCGGGAACATGACCGAAGACTTGTCTCTTGCTCATGTTCCTACCGAATTTGGGCAAATGCTGTTGGCCGAACTTCGCCTAGCGGGCGAGGAGGAGATGGAGCGACTGGTAGACGGTGACGCTTAACCCGCCCTATGCCGATCGCCGGCCATTGAGTCCGTTCCGCGATGCGTCCACTCGCGCGGTGAGGTTCTGCACCTTCGGCGACTCTTTGTTGACCCGCTGGAGTAGAGCCCACATCTTGACCGCAATGATCGCTTGCTCCGTGGTGGTTGGTTCGTACTCGTACTCAATCAACAGGTCCCGCAAGTCCGCATACTGTGCCCGCGCGATGGCCGCAATCTCCCGTACCGGCTCGATCACTAATTCCTCGGAGGTCAACATGAGGATCGCGGACGCGTGCAGGTCAATCCGCCGGTAGCAGTCGCCCGCCGTCGCTTCAAGTGGTCCGCGCCAGCTGCTCAGAATTGCCCCAACTCCCTGCCAGTCGATGCCTGGCCCCCCATGCTCACCGGTCATGACCTGACCGAGGAACGTCGCGTAGCTCGTTGGCTGCTCCTGTAGCGCAGCCAGAAGCAGGTCGTGGTGTTCGATGAGCTTGTCGAGTTCGTGGGTCGTCATGTTGTGACTTCGGTTCGAGGGGGCTTTGCAGACAACTCATCGCCCCACGAAGCTGTGACACGCGGCGCGCACGGCTTTTCCTGGTGTGTCCAAGTCTGCCATTTTCTCACCCAGTGCACGACAACTACGGCGCATGCGAGTTAACCCGGGCGCGTCGCCGCTCGAACGCTATTGCATGTTTATTGCATGAGCTTTGTCGAGTAGGGCTAGATACCGCCGCTGACCTGCAAACTAACTTGTGCGCGATACTGGGATTGAACCAGTCGGCGCTTGCGCCCAATAGCATTCCCACCATTGCGCAACATAGGAGCATCTGCTATCCAGTGGTTCGGACTATGCGGTCGGCGAGCCGGTCCTCGACGACGGCCATCCAGCACTATCACCGACGATTGCGAGCTGCCGTCATCCATTCGCGGCACCACTGCTTGCCGATGACCTCGCCGGCCCAACGGACAGCAGTGGAGCCAAGCCAAGGCGCATCGCCTGTGGGTTTGCTGGGCAAATGGTCATTCTCGTCAGATCTTTGGATATGATCTTGTCCTCTGGCGTTGGGGGGCGCGACATGACACTCGGCAGGACACTGCACGCGGCGCTCGGCGCTGCGCTCCTCAGATATCCGGAACGGCTCCGGCGACGAAAGTCCTGGCATCACAAGACGACAACGACCGCCTAGGTCGACGGCGCGGTTCAAGGAGCGACTCATGGCACTGGTAGTCGGCGTGCACGGAATCGGGCACCAATTTGATACGTCTGAAACACTCACCCCAACGTGGGCTCCGGCATTGGCGGGCGGAGTGCGGCTCGCCGGCGGAACCTTGGCCGCGAGCGACGTCACGGTTGCGTTCTACGGCAACGTCTTTCGCCCTCCGGGACGCGCCCTGGCGGCGGGCGAAGGTCCTCCGATCGAGCCGGAGGACTTGGACGACTTCGAGCAGGAATTGCTCATGGATTGGTGGAAAGCGGCAGCCGCGAGCGACAAGTACGTCCCCAACCCCAACGCGAAGTACCTCGGAACCCCGAAGCTGGTCCAGGACGCACTCGTTGCGCTGTCGAATTCGAAGTTCTTCGCTGGTGTAACTACTGTGATGATGCGCGACAATCTCCGCCAAGTACGAGACTATCTACACGACGACAAGGTACGTCGAGACGTTCGTCAGCGAGTAACCGACGCCATCGACACCGATACCAAAGTGTTGGTGGGGCATTCTTTGGGCTCGGTCGTCGCTTACGAAGTGTTATGTGCGAACCCCAAATTGCCGGTGACCACCTTCGTCACCTTGGGCTCACCGTTGGGAATAGCCAACCTCATCTTCGACAAACTCGACCCGGCGCCCCGCGCCAAACCCAAGCGCGGGTTCACCCTCAAACGCAAAGGTCCGCATGACCCGCGCGGACAGTGGCCTGCATCGGTCACGAAGTGGACCAACATCTCCGACGAGCAGGACGTGGTGGCCCTCGAGAAGGATCTGAGACCGATGTTCGGGCCGAAGGTCGCCAACTATCTCATAGACAACGGCGATGAAGAGCATGGCATCAAAGGGTATTTGACTGCTCCTGAAACCGGTGCAGCCATCGCTGCGGGCTTGTGACACCGTGCGATATCTCCTGACGTGTGCACTGTCGGAGATCTCGCGCCACCGGGACTTGGATCGACCGGAATTGGCCGACGACATCGCTCGGATGGTCGAGTTGTTCTGTCACACGACGCGCGAGAATCAAGAGCCATACCAACACGTCAAGATCACCACGACAGGCCGCAGTCCGACGGCGCAGACGTTATTGCATCGGCTGCGCAAGTTTGCCCTGGAGCGGACGAAAGACGACATCGTCGTCGTCTACCTCACGGGGCACGGCCAAGTCCGTTCTTGGGATGAGGATCGTGTCCATGTCCTGCTGACCAAGGACAGTGACACGACCGACCTTCACATCAGGGTGGTCAAGTCCTCTGACGTCATCGAAATGCTTCTCGCTGGGACGAGGATCCGCAGATTACTGTTCATCCTCGATACCTGTTACGCCGGCACGGGCGCCCAGAACGTAGTAGCCGACGCAGTGAACCGATACAAACCACCCAATGACACTGGGGGTACCGGCGTTTACGTCATCGTCTCGTCACGTCCCACGGAAACAGCACTTCCAGGCGTATTTACCGGGTGTTTGCAACGCGCAATGCAGGCGGATTCCGTGGCGGGCTCGACAGTCGAGTGGTTGGCCCTCGATGCCGTCATGAAGGCGATCGATGATGACGTGCAGCGACCTCTCGCCCAATCCGTGATTGGGCATCGGGTGGGTACGAAGGGCGGTTGCCCAGATTTCCTGCCGAATCCGCGATTCCGCCAAAGTTTGCAGGGCTCCGACCTTCTCAGCCAAGAGCGCCTGGTGGCCGCCGAAGTTCGAGGCGATGACGTCGACGCGCGCTTCGCCCCAGCGGCCCACTGGTTTACCGGGCGGCGTGCAGCGCTGGAGGCAATCTCCGGCTGGCTGCTTGACGACGGCCAACCCCAGTGTCTAACTGTCGCAGGCAACGCCGGCTCGGGAAAGACTGCGCTGCTTGCCATCACCGCGATGCTCGATGACCCGGAGCGCGCCCCCTCTGTCCCGCGCAACGGCCTGCCAAGGGCGTTCCCCGTTGGTAAAGGACTGATCTCCTACGTGCTCGACGTCGGCACGTCGACACCCAAAGAGGTGCTCAATCAGCTGGCTCAACGCTTCGACTCGAACGCGGAGTCGTCGGCTGACTTGGCCGCCGACATCCTCGAAGAGGACGTGGCCCCGATGATCGTCCTGATCGACTCACTCGACGAGGCGCGCGACTCCCACGACCTGGTAACTGACCTGCTGCAGCCGCTGGCTGCCGGCACGCGTGGCAAGGTGCGATTTCTTCTCGGCACGCGCCCGGCGCTGCTCACCGCGAAGTTACTGCGACACGAAAAACTCGGCCCGCCTGCAGAAGTGAACCTCGATGGCGTGGAGTACGCCGATCCGAAGGGCATCCGCAACCACGTGGAGCGGATACTGCTCAGCGAGGATGCGTTGGACTCGACCTACAAACCCTCCGGCGCCTATCGCGACGCGCCGAAGCGACAAGTCCGGGGCGTGGCCGCGGCTATTGCCGACGCTGCCGATACGTCGTTTCTGATCGCGCGAATCATCGCGACCACCGAATCAACCCGCGCCGAGGTTGCCGATCCAAACGACCGTACGTGGCGCGAGTCGCTACCCAACCGGGCGGCCGACGCAATTGAACGGGACCTCGAAGAACGCCTTGGGGAGGACGTCGCCCGTGCCCGCCGACTGCTGCTTCCGCTGTGCTACGCACTTGGCCCGGGCCTTCCTTGGGAGGACATCTGGCCTACGCTTGCCCAGCGACTCACCCCCGGAGCGCGGGTGACGACCGAGGACTTGATGTGGCTGCGGCGCGCTGCTGGCTCCTATGTTGTCGAAGGCAACGCGTCCGGGCGATCTGTCTATCGGCTCTTCCACCGGTCGTTGGCCGATCATCTGCGCGACGAACGCGACGAACCAGCCGACCAGCGCATCATCGTCGAAACGTTGCTGGCCAGCGTGCCGTCCACCATCGAGGCAGGCCGGGACTGGTCGTCGGCGCATCCGTACCTCACCAGCCATCTCGCCACCCACGCCGCGCTGGGCGGTCTCGTCGACGATCTGCTCACCGACCCAGGGTTCCTGGAAGCGGCCGACACGACGTCAGTACTGGACGTCGTTTCCCTGGCCGGCACCGAACAAGCACGCCTAGCCGCTCATGCCTTCGAACGTGCGGCTGCTCGGCAAGCGCAGGAACCCGAAGCGCTGCACATTGCGGCGCTGCAGGTCGGCGCGACGGCAATGGCGGAGCGGCTTCGCGAGCTGCACTCCCGTAACAACCGCCGTTGGTGCTCGAAATGGGCGTCCTGGGCGCAATTGCGCGATCCGGGCCGCACCGTCGGTAAACCCCAAGACCGGGCACTGGCGATGATCGCCGTCGCGGCTACTGACGGGCCCGCAGTCGTGGTCGCGACTGCGCACGGCATCGAGCACTGGAAACTGAATCGATCGACTCCCGTCGCGCAGAAAGACTTCGATCAGTACGTCAGTTGTATAGCCGTGTGTCAGTGGGATGAACTACCCGCCATTGCTGTCGGCTACGCGACGGGACTGACGACCATTCACACCCTCCCCGATCTGCACCCCGTAGCAGAGTGGTCGGCACATGAGGGTCCAGTCAAAAGCCTTGCCGCCGCACGGGATCGGCCATTGCTCGTTACGAGCGATGACGATGGCCGAATCAAAGTCTGGTCGATTCCCGACCAGGTCCTTTTGCGCGAGCGGAACGACGCGCACGCTGCCGTCTACCAAATCAAGGTCCTCGAGTCCAAGAGTGGACCGGTGCTCATCAGCTGTGGGGCTGCGTGGTGTGACTCCGATCAACCCGATGGGCTTCCGACGGTGGCGGCTTGGAGGTTGCCTTCACTTGCCCCGATGGCGGCCTATCGAAGAGCTGACGGCGACCCCAATATCGTCGGCGTGGACATCGTCGTCACCGACGAGGCCATGCGCATGCTGGCCTACTACGCATCCGGCACCGAGGTGCTTGTTTTTCAGGACGGCGATGACCCTGTCATATCGCTTGAGGCCGATACGGAAGACGCGACTATGGAGGGCACCTACTTTGCGCTCGGCGGCGGCGGCGGAGTCCTCTGTCGCAAATACGACGTCGTGCCTCTACGGCTCCCGAACGGTGCCGATGGGCGGTTCGTTGCGGGTGCTTCGGTCGAGATGGATCCGCAGGTGTGGTGCGGACCGTTTCTGATCAACGGCGAAGAGTTCCTGGCCGGTTGTGATCGCACCATCCGCCTGTGGCGCACGTCGCGGATTACGCCACCGGTCCGTGAAGAAAGCGTGCAGACCAGCTGGGGTGCAACGGAATTCAAGTCAGTCTGCCACGGCGCGGGTGTGCTGCACGCTGGGTCGGCCAGCGGTGAGGTGACGACCTTTCACGCTGAGTCGGGGGTGCTCGTCAATAGTCGACAGATTGGGAGCGGCGCAATCATGGCGCTCTGTAGTGTTGTGCTCCCCACGGGCCATGCGGCCTTGGTGCACGTCACCCACGACGGGCTGCTCGCGGCCTTCGACGACACTTCGCAGAATGAGCTCTGGTCACGGCAGCTGACACCCTGTTCGACGCAGGCGCTAGCCACGGCGCGAGTCGACGACGGCCCGGTGATCATCGTCCCTACCCGGGTGCCCAGTCCCGGCTCGCCCACCGGATGGTATGGATGCACCCTGCTGGACGCGGTGACCGGTCAACCGCTGCAAAGACGCCCGGGTGAGTACCTAGACCCCTTGGTCTTGGATACCTATGACAGTAAAGCCTTGACGTGCGTGGCAGCGGCAGAGATCGGCAGCTCGACCGTCGTCGCGGCTGCAGGGCGAGCGCCGAGACTGTACCTGTGGTCGCTGGGCGAAGTCCCACTGCCAACCGAACTGCAGGCGTGCAGCGACATGCCCATCAGTGCTATTGCCTTCAGTCCCGGAATTCTGGTCGCCGGGACAGTCGACGGGACGTTGGAATGTTGGGACACAACGGATTGGGATGGACAGAGCCGCGGCTTTTGGCACGGAAGGAGCCGGCGGCTGTGGACAGTCTCGAGGGCCCACCCGCACCTGACATGCCTCACCACGGCCGTCATCGACGAAAGACCCGTGCTGGTCAGTGCCGGGGGCGACCGCATCATCCGCGTCTGGGAGCTCGACGGCACCAGCTCGAATTCGATCACCATTGACGAGGAAATTCTGTCGCTGGACATCACGCCCGATGGCCGATGTGCGGTCGGAACCCATCGCGGAATCCTCGAGATGTCGGTGTAGTGACGTATCTGACATACCGCGAGACGCGTTCCTGGGTTCGACAGCTAGAAGTGAGGATCGATACAGGGAACGTCTTGGATCGGCGTGGCGGTGTGTCGCGAAAGTCGGCTTGACGGAGTCGAGTGTTATGGGCGAACCACTCCGGTTGGCGCGCGAACGGGAACCCTGACCCCATGGATAGCAGCGGTTATTAGGAGTACAGCCCCGAACCCGAACGGAGTTAGGTTCTCGAGATCGGTCAAGGCGTTCGTCGAGTAGCTCATCGGCTGGGCGAATGGAGCGGTTCCCGGCCAGCGAACGGATCGGAGACCGCACCGCCGTGATCAATCGCAACCCAGCAACGATCGTGCCGAGGTCGCGCATGAGTCGACCCTAGGGTCGTCCCGGCTGCCGGTTCGTCGGTAATCAGTCCCGCTCACCGTGGCGGTCGGGCTCAATCATCCCTGTCGTCATCGACGGTCGATTCGACGAACAAGGCATCGATGTCGCCAGTCGCTTTGACTCGCTCGAATCTGTCGACGTGGTCGGCTCGGTAGCCATCCATGTGAGATGGGATCTCAGTGCCCGACAATAGCGCCCGCATCGCCTCGTTGAGGCACTGATGGCCGAGGTTGAAGGCGAATATCTTGACCGATTGGCACGCGGTCTCAGAGACTGGGCCGCCGTGAATGGCTGAGTTGCGCAGACGCTTCAGTCGGGCGAGATGTCGGTCGAAACGTCTGCTCTTCTCATCGAGTTGGGCGAGCATCCCCTCGGGCGTCGCCAACGCGTGTTCGACTTCACCCAACTCCCGCGAAAGCCAATGATCCGCATAGAGGCGTCGCAGCGTCCCGATGTGGTCGGCAGCCTCGCGCACCGCGAAGTACTCATTCGCGCCCGCCGTTCGCGTCAGGCTAGACTTGAGTGTGAACAGCTCTGTTTGGGTTCGAGCGCCGGGGCGCCGATCTGGTACATGGTTGACTGCAGTCCTGGTGCAATGGCTGATGAGTTCGACGACTCGGACCCGAGCCTGGGCTTTCTTCAAATAGTCGGTAGCGAAGCCGGCCCAGTTCCTGGCGCCGTCAGTCGTCCAGGCGTTGACATGCTCAATTGCCCGCACGGCCGCCATGACGACCGCCTGAGGACTCTCATCGGAAGCGGCCTTGAGGGCAGTGGTCATGCAGATCGCATCCTGGAGATCGTGCATCGATCCAGCGTCCAGAAGTTGGTTAGCGCGAGACATCCGATTGATGTCGCGGGCCATCCAATCGTTCTGTGAATAGTACGGTTCCGGACTGTATTCCTTCGGGCCCCAGGACATCAGCGAGCGACGCTCGCCGTCGATGTACAGCAGGGAGCCTCTCAGTAGCTTCCACGCGTCCTTGGCGCAATGGTTTACCGCCTTGATGGACTCCACCAACGTGATGGCTTTCGCCTCGGCCGTGTGAACTTCGATGCCCGGCAGCACGACTCGGGCATACGCCATGTTCCAGTCGTCCTCCCATTCGACCTCACCCTCGCTGAGGATTGGCCGTCGCTCAGGTGGAACTGGTGTGAGGACTTCCGTTGGTACGACGCGGAAGAACTCCTCCACACGAGTGGAATCGCGAATGAAGGCGCTGAGGATCGAAGCGTTGTAGAACGTCACTTGCCCGTGCGTTGCTTCATGTCGCGGCAATGAGGTCGGGGCTAGTCGTAGCCAGGCGATGCAATCACCGAGGTATGCCGGTCGAGTCAACACGTGCTCGCACAGTTGAATTCGTCTCCACGTCGGTAAGCCGGTTGGCTCCCAACTCGGAGGAAATATGCGTTCGTGCTCAACGCCGACCTCGCGGTCTAACTCTTCTTGGACCGCATCCGCTACGTCTTCAAGGACGGACCGCAGGCCCTCGAATGTCCCGAAGCTACCGGCGACATCGAGGTTCCGTCCCTGCGCGATGGCATACAGCGTGTCACGCCGAAACGAGATCTGCTCACTCGTTCGCGCGGGCTGCTCAGCCGCCTTCACTAAGTCACGCCAAGCAGCGATAATCGCTGCCTCGGTTACCAATTCGTTCGCGAGTTGCTCGAGTCGCTGGAACACCTCGACGCGAACAGTCGCGTCGATGCCGTAGGAGATCGAGCCATCGCTCCGAGTCGTCCGTGAAAACAGACTTAGCAGCAGCGAATCGATCCGTGATGTGAGTGGCGTGACGAGGCTCTTTAGCTTCGGCCCGCTCTCCGCGACGCTGTCACGCAAGTCGCCGATAACCTGTATCCAGTCATCGAATTGAATGGACAAGAACTTACGTCGGTCCGCTACCCAGTCCGTGACATCCGCGGTCGCGGCCGGAAGCGTCATGATCGCGCCGCTGCTCGTTATTGGTTCCTTGAACTGCAGCTGCACGCTGAGCTCTTCCACGAGGCTTTCGTGCTGGCGAATGAGCACTAACAGGACCGGTCGAAATCGCGAGTCACTTCAGAACCGCCCCGCGGGTATTACCGCCGCATACCTCGTTGAGAGCTGCGGTGTGCCAGACGAATCCAAGATCAGTGGGTAGGGGATTCTTCGGGTCGGATACCTCGTCGTTGGCCCGGTCCAGTTCGTGATCTCGGCCGTTCTCAATCCGCCGGGTGTCCCGTCGATGAGGAACAGCTTGATTTGCTTCCCGCTCACTCGGACACCGTAGCCATCGGCGGCCACTATCGCTCGGAATGCGAAATCCCGGAACTGTCGGGCGCCTCTCAGTGGACTCGCGACTTGATTATGCGTCTGTTGGCGCCGCGCTGTGGGCTAGCTCGACGATCGGACAGCCGAGCTCACTTACGGTGGGTCGTCGCCTTCTTCGCGGCAGCCTTCTTCGCGGGGGCCTTCTTGACGGGGGCCTTGGCGGCCGCCTTCTTCACGGGGGCGGCACCCTTCTCGGCCTTCTTCGGCAGTTCGACGCCGACGAGCTTGGCGGCGCGCTCGCCGACGGCGCGGGTCTGGCTGGCCACGGTGCCCAGGGCATCCTGCGTCAGTTCGACGGCCTGATCGGTCACGCTCTCGACCCGGTTCGCGGCCTCTTCGAGCGCGGGCTGGCTGCGAAGGCGCGCGAGCGCCTCCTCACCACGCTCGACGAGCTTGTTGTAGGTCGTGGTGGCTGCCTCGGCGTAGCCCTCGGCGGCCTTGCGCAGCTCGTCGCTGTTCAGGCGGCCACGGATCTCGTCGACCTGGGTGGGCAGTTCTTCGCCCAGCTTGGACAGGCGCGTGCGCCCTTCCTCGACGCGGGCCCCTGCGTCCATACGAGCTTCTTCGGCCCGCTCACGCAGGGCGGCGACGATCTCGTTGACGGTCGCGAGCGCCAGATCAGCGGCGCCAACGGCGGCAAGCAAGGACGCCTTCAAATCACTCGCAACCGGCACAGTCGCAACCGGTGAATTGGAGCCGCGTTCACGCTTCCGCGTGGGATCGTTCTCCCGCCTCGGCCGGTACGGCGCTTCATCTTCTTTTGGCGGCGGAGCTTCGGGCTTCGGAGTGGGCTTTTCACGCTTGAACGGGTTAAAAGCCTGGTCGTCGCTCAATCCCACCCCATCGTCGAAAGCATTTCAGTCGATTGCCAGCGCAACCATTCACGCCCAGAGCCAAACCAACGCCACCCAGGCGCACAACTGAAGAGCGCCGACAACCACTGCTCCGAAGTAGAACCTGCGGGCGCGACCCATTACCGGATCATTCGCGTCTACCGCGTCGTCGTTATAGAGCGCAAGGTCACGGTACAGCTCGCCGACGTTTTGAACAGGCGAAAGCTTGCGGTCGATGTTGCTGTCGATGATTACCTTGGCACTCGCCGTCGTGGATAGTTTGGTCAGTCGGGGCCAAAGCAAACAGATCGCCAGCCCAACCGAGAGCACCATCAGCGACGTACCGGTTGTCGCCAGTCCGTAGAACCAAGCGCTTCGGTGGCCGCCAGCGCTGACCTGCGGATTTATGCTCGACCCGACTAAGAAAGCAGTGGCAGAGCCGACGAACGCCAAATACCCAACGAGCCGCTGTCTGATATTGGAGAGTTCGTCTGTCTGATCCTCAAGCGCGCGCACGGACTCGTCAAAGGCGACCTTGTACATGCTGTCCTGCGCCTCAGCCGTTCGAGCCGGCTTCGGCCCCCCTTGGCGAGGCAAAGTTTCCTCCGATCCTGCCTGAGTCTTTTCGATGCTCACTCAGATCCACCCCGTCCGCGCGCAACGAACACCACGTTGGGCGCGACGAAGGCACGCCGTGATGCAAGGCTAACGCAACTAGAACGTGGGTGCCCCGCGTTCCATGACCGTTCTAACGGCCTTCGTCTGATTGGCCGAATCGTCATCTTGATGGCCTCTTCGTGGTCCTGGGCAGGTCTGTGTTCAGAGTAACCAGATCAATGAATGCTTGTTCTCGGGTCTCCTGGGCCGCAGGCCTCGGCATGGTCGTCGAGCTCGGTGCAATACCAGCGGGGGTCGCGACGATCCAGACGCCAGCAGCCATTCACGCAGACGTTGCGCTGGGGTCGGTAGGCCGCCACGCGGTCGGGCCACCGACCAGCGCTGCTCTGCGGGGCGCTGGCCAGTGGCCGACTCCCGAGGCCCAATTGGATCGATTAATCGCGGCACTATCAGCTGCGGCCGATGACGAAGAACGTCCCGACGAGGAGCGGAACCGATTCAGGCAGGCCGCGGGGTGGCTAGGCGGAGCGGCGTCGCAGGTTGCGACCGCCGCGCTCGGTGGCGCAGGCGGCACTTGGCTATCCAGCTAGCTGATGCGTCACACGTGGTGCGCATACTCGGCGTATGACGAAACCCGATGAACTAACCACCCTCCGGCCAGCCCTTGCGGTCTGCGACGAAAACGATGGTGCGGCCTACGCCGACTTTGTGGCCGAGAGGCTCAGCGTAAAGACAAGGAGCTTGTGGTGCTGAAGCTGCTCCCCGCTATTTCCAATTACTTCGAAGTCACTGCCTGGTGATGATGGAATCATTGTCGTCCGGCAGCCGACCGCCGAGGCTCGCGGCTCCGCCGACCGGTAGGCGCGCAGCCTAGGGTCGTTCGGTGGGATCTGAATTACGAAGGGCTACAACAACTCCCAGGCCAGCCCGATCCTCTAACAGCAGGTGTCCCGCCGGGATATCGCCGTGGATGATGCCCTGTCGACGCTGCGAACGGAAACCATTGCGCAGGAATCGAAAATGTCTTGATCGTCGGGCACAGGTGTTAGCTTGGCGCTGTGCTCGGAGAATCGTGGGAAGGCCAGTATCGGCGACTAAAACGGTCGCACGCGAAGTTGCATCGCGTGGCCGATCAGAACAATTACGACGAGACCGTCCACCAGCCCGACGCCGCGCGCGACATTCTGTTTCATTTTTGCTTGGATGCGTTCCACCTGCGGGACTGGATCCAAAATGCGTCGACCCTGACGCAAGCCGTTCGCGACGACGTGCGTCATCTTTTTCGCAGTAGTACACAGCCACAACAAGTTTCGTCAGCGTTGGCCGCTTGCGCCGACATAGCCAACGGGACGAAACACCTAGTTCTCACTCATCCGCCTTACACGCCCGGTGGGCCAGCCGAAGTGACGGGCCAAACCCAAGGTGCGCGCTTCCCGATGACTTTGCCGTTTCACTTCGCGGCCAATCACTGGACTATCAACGTGGGCGGCGCGGAGCACGATGCGCTCGACCTGGCGAACCGAGCCGTTGCTGATTGGGACGCGTGGCTGACCGCTCGCGGCATCGCGTTACCGACATAAGGCCAGGTCAGATCCGCAAATTCTGACGTTAATCGTTGGCTCATCGTTGAGCGCAACCAGATCAACGCGCTGATCTGCAACGATCATTGTTTCCCGGCAGGTGTCAGACCTGCCGGGTTAGCCGCGTCCGCGTGGCAGTGCCCGTTGCGACTGCCGGATGACAGCGCGACCAGCCTCGCGGGCTGCGGCCTGGTCGGCGCTGCTCTGCGACGTGCGCTCGCATGTCGGCAACCACGTCGTTGACGTCGGTCAACGTCATCGGCTGGCCGGTATAACCGGCTGACCGGCACCGACCAGCCAGTGTGGCGCGTCCCGGTCGAACTCGTCAGACTGGCCGGTTCCCGACGCTCTGCGGCCGTCTCGCTGACGTTCGGCGTCGTCGCGTGTTTGGCTGAAACCTCGACCTCCACAGAGGTTTTGGCGTTGATCCCAGCGCGGTCGAGTGCTTCGGTGATCGCTTTCAACTTCACGTGTTCGGATGTGTTCTCGTCGGTTGACGGCGCTCATCGAAGATCCCCAGGTGTGCTTATCGGAATTCCCCACCTGTGAGCAGCGGTCAGTGTATCGGTTGGCGGGTGCCGGTGGTGGC
>NZ_JACHGP010000017.1 GCF_014202335.1 Mycobacterium sp. AZCC_0083
GACCTCATATTCGACGTGCCGACGTTGATCGAAACAATCACCGCCAGCATCGAACTTCGGCCCGGCGATGTCATCTCCACCGGTACGCCCGCGGGCGTCGGGTTCGTCAGCGGACGCTACCTCGTTCCCGGCGACGTCATCGAGATCACCCTCGGCGACCTCCCGCCGCTGCACAACGCATTCGGCCACGACTAGCCGGTAAATCGCGGTCAGCTGTACGCCCACCGGCGACATGGCGGTGACACGATTCCCAGCCCCAGGGCCATTCGCCATCAGTGTCGTTGTCAGAGAAATGATGCAAGGCGGAAAGGGAAGAAACGATCTCGCAGTGGAAAGGAAAGTGACATGAAGATAGAAGACGTTCGGCGGCACTTGACCACCCCGCTGACCAGCCCCGCGTACACGCCGATTCTCAGCCGATTCACCGACCGCGAGTACCTCAACATCGTCTACCGCACCGACGCCGACGCCCTGCGAGCCGTTGTCCCCGAACCCCTTCAGATCGACGAGCCGCTGGTGCGGTTCGAGGTCATGAAGATGGGCGACGTCACAGGCTCCGGCCCCTACACCGAGTGTGGCCAGGCGATCCCGGTGAGCTTCGACGGCGAGCAGGGCGAATACCTGCACGCCATGTACCTCGACAACTTCCGGGCCACTGCGTCCGGACGGGAGGTCAGCGCTTACCCGAAGATCGCCGGCGCGCCAAGGTTATACGTCGACAACGGGGTGCTGGTCGGCACGCTCGACTACGGCACGCTGCGGGCCGCGGCCGCGACCATGGGCTACAAGCACCACATGCTCGACAAGCGTGCGGCCGAAGCGCAGATCACCGTGCCGACCTTCATGCTCAAGATCATCCCGGGCTACGACGGCATGCCCCGCGTCCAGGAACTGGTTCGCACCGAGATCACCGACATTGTGGTCAAGGAGGCCTACACCGGACCCGCGCGACTGCAGTTGTTCCAGCACGTTCTTGCTCCGCTGGCCGATCTGCCCGTGCTTGAGGTCGTCTCCGCCAGCCACATCCTCACCGACCTGACTCTGGCCGGGGTCAAGCCGGTCTTCGACTACCTGACCGAGAGCACAGCATGACGCTGGCCAAGGGGAGCCGCCCTGGACGGGCGCTAGCGACTAGAGAGCGCCGATGCATACCCGGCCGACGGCGAAGGAAGATGTCTGTGAATGTCGCGACACGTGATGGATAGTCGCTGATATCCACCAGGTGTCTGGCGCTTTGCGCGTAGCCGTCTGGCCTGATGACGCTCGCCCATCGTGGGCGCGTGGGCGGCGGCACGTTGTGAGCGGTGGTGGTGAAGCGCGGGATGTGGCTGCCTGCAGTGACTTTGATTCCGCGCGGCCCGTTAGTGTTGATGATGACGGGAGCCGGCAGGTTGGGTAATGAGGCTATTGCGAATTGCTTGCGATTGACTCGCAACTGCTATTTACTAGTGTTATTATGAGTGACGACCTGCTGCACAACCCCAACCACACTGGTCACCTGCTGGCTGCCGCTTTGAAGCGGCACAAGGGCAAGCCGGTGCTGTCCCTCGGAGACACCACCCTCACGGGCGGCCAGCTCGCCGACCGAATCAGCCAGTACGTCCGGGCGTTTGAGGCGCTCGGTGCCGGTACGGGCGCTACGGCCGCGGTGCTCTCGCTCAACCGTCCCGAGGTGCTGATGATGGCCGGGGCCAGCCAGACCCAGGGTTTCCGGCGGACACCGCTACACCCGTTGGGTTCGCTTGATGACCACGCCTACGTGCTGGCCGACGCCGGGGTCACGTCGCTGGTCATCGACCCGAACCCGATGTTCGTCGAGCGCGCACGGCGCCTCCTTGACAAGGTCGACTCGCTCAAGCAGATCCTGACCATCGGGCCAGTGCCAGCCGAACTCGCCGACGTCGGCACCGACATCGCCGCAACAGCCGCCGGCTTCAGCCCGCGCACACTCGTCGCCGCCGACCTGCCACCCGATCACATCATCGGCCTCGCGTACACCGGCGGAACCACTGGCAAGCCAAAGGGTGTCATGGGCACGGCGGCGGCAATCATGACCCTGACCGCCATCCAGCTTTCAGAGTGGGAGTGGCCGACGAACCCGCGGTTCCTGATGTGCGCGCCGCTGTCGCATGCCGGCGGGACGTTCTTCACACCCGTCGTCGTCAAGGGCGGCGAGATGATCGTGATGGGCAAGTTCGACCCGGCTGAGGTGCTGAAGACCATTGAGGAACAGCGCATCACCGCGACGATGCTGGTGCCGTCGATGATCTACGCGCTGTTGGACCACCCCGACTCCCGGACTCGGGACCTGTCCTCGCTGGAGACCGTCTACTACGGCGCCTCGGCGATGAACCCGGTGCGGCTGGCCGAGGCGATCGAGCGGTTCGGCCCGATCTTCGCCCAGTTCTACGGCCAGGCCGAGGTGCCGATGTCCATCACCTACCTGGCCAAGGCCGACCACGACGAGAAGCGGCTGACGTCGTGCGGGCGGCCGACGCTGTTCGCGCGCACCGCACTGCTCGGCGAGGACGGCAAGCCGGTGCCCCAGGGCGAGCCCGGCGAGGTCTGTGTCAGCGGACCTCTGGTGACCGCCGGCTACTGGAACCGCCCCGAGACCACCGCCGAGACATTCAGGGACGGCTGGCTGCACACCGGTGACCTGGCCCGCGAGGACGAGGATGGCTTCTGGTTCATCGTCGACCGGACCAAGGACATGATCGTCACCGGCGGCTTCAACGTGTTCCCGCGCGAGGTTGAAGACGTGGTCGCTGAGCACCCAGCGATCGCGCAGGTCAGCGTGATCGGGACACCGGACGAGAAGTGGGGCG
This sequence comes from Mycobacterium sp. AZCC_0083, assembly GCF_014202335.1. Lineage (GTDB taxonomy): Bacteria > Actinomycetota > Actinomycetes > Mycobacteriales > Mycobacteriaceae > Mycobacterium. Next base: position 2,829 of record NZ_JACHGP010000017.1, read on the forward strand.
AGGCGGTGACGGCAGTCGTCGTGCTTCGGCCGGACGCGCCGCACGACGATACGGGGATCGCGACCATGACGTCGGAGATCCAGGCCACGGTCAAGGAACGCAAGGGTTCGGTGCAGTCGCCCAAGCAGGTCGTCGTGGTGGACTCGCTGCCGATGACGGCGCTGGGCAAGCCCGACAAGAAGGCGCTGCGCGCCAAGTTCTGGGAAGACGCGGACAGGGCGGTCGGCTGAATCTCGCTGCCTGGAACCGATAGTGGCCGAACTCGCCGCACTGCCCGGGATGCGGATGGCCTCCCAGGTCGGATCGAAGGCGCTGCAGGATGAGGACCACCCGGTCCGTCTGGATCGCTCAATTCTCCGCCGCGTAGACACTCACGCAAGCGACTTGCATAATCATGTTGCTCGCGGTATTACTTGCAGGGTGACGAAGAACAACGCACGAGCAGTGGGCGTGGGAATGGTCCCGTTCACGAGCCAGAGGCGGAGCGAGTCCTACGACGTGATGTGCGAGGAGGCAGCAGTGGTGGCCCTCCCGGTCGTCAACGTGAACAACGCCTCCGCGGCGGGTTCCTCCGCGCTTTTCCTCATCCGGCAGATCTCGCTCAGGGCCTGTCCGGCGGTCGCTCGGATCCGGACCGTGCGATACGGAAGGAGTCGACAAGATGTCTAGTCAAAACGAACCTGTGTTGTCACGTCGCGAAGACGCGGTCCTGGTCTTGACGCTGAACAACCCACAGAAACGCAACGCGATCAGTCTGTCGATGCGCGCGGCGCTCCGCGACCAACTCAACCGGGCGGAGCCGGATGTCCGCGCGATCGTCCTGACGGGTGCCGAAGGCTACTTCAGTACCGGGGGCGACTTCAGCGACACACGAGAGGCCGAGGCCGAGCGCAAGCGGTTCGAGCACTTTACGGCCATCATCGACACGATCGTGACCGGGAGCCGTCCGGTTGTCGCGGCCGTGGAGGGCGGTGCCCACGGTGCGGGCCTTGGTCTGGTCGCTGCGAGCGACTACGTGGTATGCGGCGAAAGCACCATGCTGGCGACTCCGTTCGTCAAACTGGGATTGACGGCTGACGCAGGGCTGTCCTGGTCTCTGCCGCAGCGTATCGGCGTTGCTCGGGCTCGCAGGATGGTCCTGAGCGGTGAGAGTCTGGATGCGACGACCGCCCATGCTTGGGGGCTCGTCGACGAGATCGTCGGAGACGGGGAGGCGGAGCGCCGCGCACTCGAAGTGGCCAAACTCTGGTCCTCGCGCGCTCCGCTCGCCGTCGGAACCTTGAAGCGTGTCTTTGCTCGAGGCCAGCTGTCTCATCGCGATGCGCTCGCGCAAGAAGGCCTCGATCAGCGAACGCTGATGGGAACTCGCGACACAGCGGAGGCGCTGGGCGCGTTCCTGGAGAAACGCCGACCCGTGTTCGAAGGGCGTTGACTCACATGACGAGGAGCCGCCAGGCCTCGCCGAACCGGCAACCTTGACGAGCGCGTGCGCGAACTGGCCGAACGAATCGGCGGAGCCGTGCTACAAGCTCATTTTTCGACTCAGATCACCCAGCGGCGAAGGGGCCTAATCGTATGAGTACCAATGAAGTAACACTGTCGATCGACGATCGCGTTGCGGTCGTGGAGATGCATCGTCCGCCCATGAACTTCTTCGATCGTGACCTGCTCGCCGTGATCGCCGACGCAGGTGAGGAGGCTCAATCCGATGGGGCCCGCGCGATCGTGCTGTGTTCGGAGGGTCGCCACTTCTGTGCTGGACTGAACCTCAGCGACGGGCCCGGCCAAGTCGATCGCCGCGATGCCGCAGCGGCTGTCTATCAGCAGGCGATGCGGATCTTCGCGCTCGAGCTGCCCGTGATTGCTGCTGTCCAGGGTGTCGCACTCGGAGGCGGTCTCGGACTCGCATGCGCTGCTGACTTCCGGGTCGTCAGTCCCGAGACGCGGTTCGAAGCCAACTTCTCACGGCTCGGCTTTCATCACGGATTCGCGCTGAGTGTCACCCTTCCGCGGATCGTCGGGAATCAACACGCCGCCTTAATGCTGTACAGCGGTGCTGAGGTCAGGGGCGAGCAAGCGCATCGAATAGGCCTGGCTGATCGCATCGTCGCCCAAGTTGACCTGCGGGATCAGGCGATCGTTCTTGCGCAGGAGATTGCTGCCGTCGCGCCGCTGGCTGTGAAATCGATGCGATGCACATTGCGCCAGGATCTAATCGCACAGCTCGAGAAGGCCCTGGAGCATGAACTTGACGAGCAAGTCCGGCTCTGGGGGACCGAGGATTTTGCGATCGGGATTCAGAGTGCTCGGGAACGTCAGGTGCCGGCCTTCGTTGGCCGTTGACCCGGCACGTGTCGAGGGCGCCGCGGCAGACGCCCTGCTCTTCTGACACTCTCGAGGAAAGACAGCGTCTGGACTTTACCAACGGCGACAGCTGATCGGGATCGGGCTGCAGTTGGTGAGAGACCCGCGGGTCGAATCTGAGTTGCTCGTTGAGAACTTTCTCGTACAAGGGTGACCAGTTAGGACTTGAGCGAGGCGGGCGGTGTGAACCGCTGGCCGTATTTGGCGGCGAGCTCTTCGGCGCGGGCGACGAATGCCGACTGGCCGCCGTTCGGATAGCCGACGATGAACTGGTGCACGCCGCCGGTCCAGGTCGGGTAGCCGATGCCGAAGATCGAGCCGATGTTCGCGTCAGCCGGTGCGGTGAGTACGCCCTCGTCGAAGCACCTCTGCGTTTCGATGGCCTCGATGAACAGCATCCGGTCGATCAGATCCTGGAACGGAACCGGGAGTTCGGTGCTGGTCTTGAAGGTGTCCCGCAGGCCCTCCCAGAGGGCGATGCGCTTGCCGTCTTCGTCGTAGTCGTAGAAGCCGGCCTTCTCCAGGCGACCAGGGCGACCAGCCTCGACGAGCGTGTCGATCACGGGGTAGGCCGCGTGCTCGGTTGCGAGCTTGCCGGCGCCGGTCTCCGCCTTCTCTGTTTCCGCCCGAACCTTCTGCATGAGCTTGAGGTTCAGCTCATCGGTGAGCTGTAGCGGCGGGGCCGGGTAACCGGCCTGCTGACCGGCCTGTTCGATGGTGGCCGGTTCGATGCCCTCTGCCAGCATGGCGATGGCCTCGTTGACGAAGGTGCCGATGACGCGGCTGGTGAAGAAGCCGCGGCTGTCATTGACGACGATCGGGGTCTTCCCGATCGCCAGGGTGTAGTCGAACACCCGGGCCAGAGCCTCGTCAGAGGTCTTCTCGCCCTTGATGATTTCCACCAGTGGCATCTTGTCGACCGGGGAGAAGAAGTGGATTCCGATGAAGTCCTCTTCGCGCTTCACGCCGGCCGCCAGACCGGTGATCGGCAGGGTGGAGGTGTTCGAGCCGAGCAGTGCGTCAGCGTCGACGATGTCCTCGATCGCCTGGAACACCTCGTGCTTGAGCTCGGTGTTCTCGAAGACGGCCTCGATGACGAAGTCGACGCCTGCGAAGTCGGCTACGTCGGCGGACGGGGTGATGCGATCGAGGAGTTCGCTGGACTTTTCTGGGGTGGTCTTGCCCCGCGAGAGCGCCTTGGCCTGGATCTTCTCCGAGTAGTTCTTGCCGCGCTCGGCCGCCTCGATCGTGACGTCCTTCAGCACGACCTGGTAACCGGCCTTGGCGGAGACGTAGGCGATACCCGCGCCCATCATGCCCGCCCCCAGCACGCCGATCTTGCGGATGTCGCGCTTCGGGACAACCTTGGGACGGGAACCACCGTTGTTGATCGACTGCAGGTCGAAGAAGAACGCCTGGATCATGTTCTTCGCGACCGGGCCGGTCAGCAGGCTGACGAAGTAGCGCGATTCGATCAGCGACGCGTTGTCGATATCGACCTGCGAGCCCTCAACCGCGGCGGCCAGGATCGCCCGCGGGGCAGGCATGTTGGTGCCCTTGAGCTGCTTACGCAGGTTGGCAGGGAACGCGGGCAGGCTCGCCGCGAACGCCGGGGTCGACGGCGTGCCACCGGGGATCTGGTAGCCCTTCTTGTCCCACGGCTGCACGCCACCCTCGGGGTTGGCCTTGATCCACGCCTTGGCTGCGGGCACCAGCTCGTCGATCGAGCCGACGACCTCGTTGATCAGGCCGATCTCCTTGGCCTTGCCCGGGTCGTGGCGCTGACCTTGCAGCAGCACACCCATCAGTGCACCCTGCAGACCGAGCAAACGCACGGTGCGGACGATACCGCCGCCAGCGGGCAGCAGGCCCAGACTGACCTCGGGCAGGCCCAGCTGCACACCCGGCACGTCCGCGGCGATGCGGTAGTGGCTTGCGAGCGCGATCTCCAGGCCCCCACCGAGCGCGGCACCGTTGATCGCGGCGACGACCGGCTTGCCCAGCGTCTCCAAACGACGTAGATCGCCCTTGATCTGACCCAGGTCGTTCATGATCGTCTGGGCATCTTCCGGGGCGACCTTCCTCATGTCCTTGAGGTCGCCTCCTGCGAAGAAGGTCTTCTTCGCCGAGGTGATGACCACACCGATGACGCTGTCCTGTTCGGCATGGAGCCGCCCGACGGTCGCGCTCATCGACGTCTTGTATGCCTCGTTCATCGTGTTGGCGCCCTGGTTCGGGTCGTCGATGGTCAGGGTGACGATGCCGTCTGCGTCCTGCTCCCAACCGATGATGCTATTCGTTTCAATCGTTGTCACAGCTCTGTGTCTCCTTGAATTCTCAGCTGCCGGTTGGAATTAGACGCGCTCGATGATGGTGGCAACGCCCATGCCGCCGCCGACACACAGGTTGATCAGGGCGTAGCGGCCGTTTCGGCGCTCGAGCTCGTCGACCATGGTGCCGGTGATCATCGCGCCGGTGGCGCCCAGCGGGTGGCCCATCGCGATCGCGCCACCGTTGACGTTGAGCTTCTCGTCCGGGATATTGAGGTCCTTCTGGAACTTCAGGACGACGGAGGCGAAGGCTTCGTTTAGTTCGAACAGGTCGATGTCGTCGACATTCAGGCCTGCGACCTCGAGCGCCTTCAGGGCGGACGGTGTCGGTCCGGTCAGCATGATCGTCGGGTCCGCGCCGGTGGTGGCGGTTGCGACGATCCGGGCGCGCGGGGTCAGCCCGGAGGCCTTTCCGGCATCCTCCGAGCCGATCAGCACGAGTGCGGCGCCATCGACGATGCCCGAGCTGTTGCCGCCGTGGTGGACGTGGTTGATCTTCTCCACGAAGTGATACTTCTGCAGCGCGACCGCGTCGAAGCCGGCCATTTCACCCATGATCGAGAACGACGGGTTGAGCTTGGCCAGGTCGGCTGGCGTGGTGCCGGGACGCATGTGCTCGTCGTTGTCGAGAACGACGAGACCGTTCATGTCCTTCACCGGCACGACGGACTTGGCGAAATGGCCGCCTGACCATGCGGCTGCGGCGAGCTCCTGGGAACGGATGGCATACGCGTCGACGTCGTCGCGGCTGAAGCCCTCGATCGTCGCGATCAGATCTGCGCCGATGCCCTGCGGAACGAAATAGGTGTCGTAGCTGGTGGCCGGATCCATGGTCACGGCGCCACCGTCGGAGCCCATCGGGACGCGAGACATCGACTCGACACCACCCGCGATCACGAGATCCTCGAAGCCCGACCGGACTTTCTGCGCGGCGACGTTCACGGCCTCGAGGCCGGATGCGCAGAAGCGGTTGAGCTGAACGCCCCCGACGGTGTCCGGCAGGCGCGCCGCGATGACTGCGGTGCGTGCGATGTCCATGCCCTGGTCACCGACCGGGGTGACTACGCCGAGGACCACGTCGGAGATGCGATCTTCCTCCAGGTCGGGGAACCTGGTGCGCAACTCCTGGATCAAGCCGACCAAGAGGTCGACCGGCTTGATGGAATGCAGTGATCCGGTCTTCTTGCCGCGTCCGCGCGGGGTTCGAATGGCCTCGTAGATGAACGCCTCTGTCGTCACTGTGACTTCCTTCCTGTTCGCGTGCCGGCAAACGCAGACGCGCGGTCGTTCGAACCTGTTCAACAGCACTCCCGAGTAAGACGCCGTTCAGGCGCGGGAAATCGGGCCGGAGCAGGAGGATTCATTTCATGTGAGGCGGGCGCCGACCATCAATCCGCACCTCCCGTCGATCCGATGTTAGACGAGAGTCGCTAGAAACAGCAAGTGACTTGCGTAATGAATATCTGACTGTCAGGTGCGGGCTGAATCTCACATCAGAACGCCGCCGGACTCACCGGGGCGATTCACATCGCCTACTAACTCTGTTGTGGCGCAACCCATTCAGAGCCCATGGCTACCCGGCGGCAACCTCGCGGATCAGTGCGCGGTCGCTGCGAGATCGGCAAATGTCGGCCCGCGCCGGATCAAGGGCGAATCTTGCCATGACGACGCCTACGGATACACGGGCTGGCTACCAACGATCCCAGTGAATGTGCTCGGCTTGGGGACTCCTGGGTCCGGGCTTGAAGTCGGTACCGATCGTGTGAGCAACCGGTATGAGCGCCGCCTGCGTCACCTGCTCGTACGAGAGCCCGAGCACTGCCGCAGCGTCGCGTTCGTGAGCCAGGTGCAGTGACGTCCATGCCGTCCCCAAGCCCCTGGCCCGGGCGGCGAGCATGAAACTCCAGGTCGCGGGCAGGATCGATCCCCACGCTATGGCTTGCCAAAGGTGAGGAGCATTTTCATACCGGCCTTCGATGCATGGGATGACCAGGACCGGCACTTCGTGGAGGTGCTCAGCCAGGTAGGTGGCGGACTTCATCACGGCTTCCTGTCCGGGAGGGGCCTCCGCCGGCTCGGTCTCGTCTTTGGATTTGCGGTACAGCTCGGCAAGAGCCTTCTTCTGGTCGGCGTCGGTGACGACGACAAAGTGCCAGCCCTGCTGGTTGCCGCCGGTTGGGGCTTGGAGGGCGAGGTCGAAGCACTCCTCCAACAGATCCCGCTCGACAGGGCGCGACAAATCGAGCCGCTTGCGCACTGTGCGGGTGGTCGACAACAGCTGATCCGGCGTTAGGTCAAGCGTCATGCGTGCATGCTCCTCGTTTGGCGCGTCGAACTGTCCATGATCCTATGCTATGTGAGAGTCACTAGAATTAACAAGTGACTTGCGTGAAATAATTCCCACGATCGGACCGCTTGAGGACGGCGCTGGCTGAACCTTGCGGCCATGCCCTCGATGCAGGCGACATGCAGTCGGACCGAATTACTAAACGCCCCGGGATGTCTGGAGACTCCACGGCCATCTGGACCCGCCGGCATGAAGGCCCTATCGAACTGAAAGGTGTTGTTCACCATACAGTTAGAGGCTCGCAGAACACTTCGATCCGGTTCATCGAGCGACTAGCCGAAGAATGAGACCACCTACTACGGTTCATTACGCTTGCGGTCCCGACTCGATCGGGATGTACCTCTAGCGCTCTGACGACGTCGACAGGATCCGGTCCGCGCGGAAAGTCCGACCAGTTCACCGCAATTGACTGCTGCACTCGCCGCGGATCCTGAAGAGCAGCCACACAACCAGAAGACCGCGATCCAGTCCCCTGACCAACAGATCGTGTGTCAGTCCGCGTTTGATTCGCTCCACGCGTTTTCGATCTTGGTGGCGGCCGCGATCAGCTGCTCACCCCACTTCGGAACGTGTCGCCAGTCGTAGCGGTCCTGCGGCATTGAAATGCTGATGGACGCAACCGCATAGCCGTCTCGTCCCCGGATTGGACATCCGATCGCGCATACTCCGGGTCGGTTCTCTGCGGTATTGAGCGCATACCCGCGATCACGTACCTCGTCCAGCTCGAGCCGCAACGCTTCGGGATCGACAGTGGTGCGGTCTGTCATCTTGAGCAGCGGGCGTGACAGCACGTCGTCGACACGTTGTTGCGGCCAAAATGCCAAGATTGCCTTCCCGGAGGCACACGAGTGAAACGGGAACGTCGCACCAAGGGGGTTGTAGACGCGAACAGGCTGGGTCGAATCCACCCGATCCAGGGTGACCACGCCCTGTGTGCCGCCGGGCACCGCCAAGTGGATGGCTTCAGCGGTCGTTGCACCGAGCTCTCGCATCAGAGGCATCGCGACGTCTCGCAGGAGGGTGCTCTTCCCAGCGCGCTGACCGATCGTCCACACATGTTGCGTCAATTCCCAACGGGTTCGTTCGGAGCCCCCATGTTCCAACCATCCGGCTTGAGCCAACGAAACCAGAGTCCTCTGGACGGTCGACTTCGGCAGCTTGAGCATCCGGGCAAGCTCGCCCACGCCAATGGGCTGGTGTTGTGAGACAACCTCCAGCATTTGAAGTCCACGGATGAGACTTCTCATACCTCCGCTGTCCGCCGCCGTTCCCTCGTCGGCGTGCCACTCCTCCGTCATGGCTATTTCGTACCACATAACGGCACGCCAATCCAGTAATCAGTGGGGTCTTCGCCTGTCGGGACCAGCCAGACGGCGAGGCCAAAGGTACGGAGCTTGACCGTTGACACCGCCCGCAGCCGATGGCAACCTCAGGTGTTCCACACCACGGGCCTCGATGCCGATATATGGCATGAGCCGTCGTACTGCGGCCCGCTACTGTTTCGGTTCTTCAGCACATTCGAAAGAGGATTCCATGCCACGTCCCTATCGTCCCCGGCGCTCCTGCCTCGCAGTTCCCGGCAGTAGCGAGAAGATGATCAAGAAGGCACAGGCCCTGCAAGCAGATCAAGTCTTCCTCGATCTCGAAGACTCCGTCGCTCCTGCCGCGAAACCCGGTGCGCGCGCAAATGTCATCGCCGCTCTCCGTGATGGAGCTTGGACGGGTAAGGCACGGGTCGTGCGCGTCAACGATGCCGATACGAAGTGGGCCTACGACGACGTGATCAGTGTCGTGACCAACGCAGGCGAGCATCTCGACTGCATCATGTTGCCCAAGGTCGAGAAGATCGCACACATCCTTTGGCTGGACGTACTGCTCAATCAACTCGAGATGTCATTGGGCCTTCCTCGTGGTGGTATCGGCATCGAGGCGCAGATCGAAGGGCCTGGTGGGCTGAGCGACATCGACGCGATCGCGGCGGCCACGCCCCGCCTCGAGGCGATCATCTTCGGCCCGGGAGATTTCAGTGCGGCAATGAACATGCCACAACTCACGATCGGGGGAGGGGATCTCGACCACGGCCCCAATCCGTTCGATCACGTCCTGATGGATATCGCCGTTGCCGCACGCAAGCACGGGGTTCAAGCCATCGACGGTCCATTCGCAAAGATCCACGACGTTGACGGATACCGCAGCTACTGCGAACGCGCCGCCGCCTACGGATTCGACGGAAAGTGGGTTCTACATCCTGGCCAGCTCGATGTGGCCAATGCAGTGTTCTCGCCACCACAAGAGTCCTACGACAAGGCAGAGCTGATTCTCGACGCGTACGCCTACTACACCTCCGCTGCCGGCGGATCTGTGGGAGCCGTCATGCTCGGTGACGAGATGATCGACGAGGCGAGCGCGAAGATCGCACTGTCGATGGCTACGCGTGGACGACGACTGGCGATGAAGCGAACCAGTGTCTTCACACCGCCAGCCCCCGCTCTCTAGATGAACGCCGGCATGACGATCACTGAGCTTGTCAGAAGCTCCGGCGCAGCACATCTGCGGCGTCACGCCAACCCAGGTTCATGATCTCGCCGGCCCGCGCGTGACCGACGCAGCGCGTCACCTTCGCGGAGAGGTCGTCGGCGCTGGCGGGTAGTTCAGGGTGCCCGTACGGGAGGTCGAGGGCGGACTCGGTAACCGTTCCGTCCGACCATTCGACAGCGATTCGCGTTTCGCCATGCATCACGCCCTCAGCAGGTCCAGGTGTAGCGACAATCTCAACGCGCTCCATCAAGGCGCGAATCGAGGATCGGTTTACCGAGGCGTCGGTGAACTCCGCCATTCCGGGAAACTCGTCGACCAGCGCGGTCGCCACCGCGTATTCCATACTGAACTTGGCTTCCAGCCCGGTGTTTGGGTTGTGGTGGATGAGCGGCTGCACACCAGCCTGCGGGGTTCGCACCTGAATTCCCTCGATGAGACTCAGATCCTTGCCGGCGCATGGCAATCCGCGTACCGCGCTGATCGGACGTTGCATGGCGTAACAGCAAGGATGCAACTTGATTGCCAGACCTCCCGGAACGGCTGGCCCGGACAGATCCGGTTCCACCGTTCCCCCCATCAATCGAAACCAATCATCGAGGACCGCGGGAGCGGCGGTCGCGCCGGCCGCTGCCAGTCGTGCAGCTCGGACTCCAGCGTCGGTGGCGAATCCCACCTGCAGGGCTTTGCCGGCTGTGCCGAAGGCTCGTTGAAGGCCTCCCGCACTGGGTATCGCCAGTGCCATCGCCCGAGCCAATCCGGAAACGTCCAGCCCAAGGGTAAGACCGGCTGCTACGGCAGCCGCCGGTGCGCCCGCGGTACAGGTGGTATGCCAACCCTGGGAATAGTGGGACCACCCCAGCGCCGTTCCGATCCTCGCCATGACGCCCGCCGCCGCGAGGTATTCGCGCGCACCACCTCCGACCGACAGCGTCGCGTTGACGCACACGACGCTCACATGGGAACTCGACGGCAGGTGCACATCATCGAAATCCAATGCGTGCCCAATTGCCGCCCAACGCAGAGGTTCCGGGAGACCTGCGGTCATCTGTACGACGGGTTCGTCGGACGCCGCCAACGCCACCGCGACGGTGTCGACCAGCGCCCTCCGGGCCAGCTCGAGGTCGTTGTCGTCTGGGCGTAGTTGGACGGCCCACTCGGCGATATCCGCGATCATCGGCTCACGTCCACGTGTTGCGCCGCGCGAGCGTGGCAATGCGCAACATCCGACCATGGTGTGCGATGCCCGCTTTGGGGTCGTCTCTCACGTCTTCGTACGACTCATTGCCGCGTCAAGTGCAATGAAGAGGTGACTGTGGTCAGGCCGCGCGAGGCGTGCAGTAATGCCTGTGAAAGTTGCTCGGGGCGTGAGCAATCCCCACATCGACTTGTGGCTGAAGTCGATGGACGAGGCGGGCGCCACTCGCCAGCCTCCGCGAAAGGGGTGCCGATCCGCCCGTCGGACTCGAAGAGGCTCACGGTCGCGGCGTGGATGGCGCGGTAGCTGTTATCGGTTGACATGTCAGCCCTTCCGTTGGGCTTCACGCGGCACTACTTTCCGCGGTCGAAATCCTATGCGACAGTCACTAGAAATAGCAAGCGGCTGTCATATCGCAGGTGTTTGGCGATGTCGGCAGTCTCGGTGATGGGTGGATTACACAGCGTCCGAGAGCGCCGTGAACTCGTCGTCGGTCAGGGTGACGGTCGCTGCTGCGGTGTTCTCCTCGACGTGCTCGACGCTCGAGGTGCCGGGAATCGGGAGGATCACCGGCGAGCGTCGCAGCAGCCAGGCCAGGGCCAACTGGGAGGGGCTGGCGCCGTGCTTCTTGGCGAAGGTGTCCAGCGGTTCGCCGGGGCGGGCGAGTTCGCCGGTCGCGATGGGGAACCACGGGATGAAGGCGATGTCGTTGGCCTCGGCGTAGTCCAGGACGTCCCCGGCCTTGCGGTGGGCGAGGTTGTAGAGGTTCTGCACCGAGACGATATCGGCTATCTCGCGGGCCTGCTTCAGCTGTTCGACGCTCACCTCGGAGACGCCTATGTGGCGAATCTTGCCTTCCTGCTGCAGTTCCACGAGCGCGCCGAGCTGATCAGCCAGCGGCACGGCCGCGTCGATGCGGTGCAACTGGTAGAGGTCGATCTGCTCGAGCCCGAGGTGGCGCAGGCTCAAATGCAGCTGCTGACGCAGGTATTCGGGCCTGCCAACCGGGCGCCAGTCGTGAGGGCCGGACCGGGTGAGACCACCCTTGGTGGCGATGACCACGTCGTCGGCGTAAGGATGCAGGGCAAGGCGGATGAGGCTCTCGCTGACGAACGGACCGTAGGAGTCCGCAGTGTCGATGAAGTTGACGCCCAGGTCCACCGCGCGACGCAGCACCCGCACTGCTTCGTCGGGATCCTTCGGGTCGCCCCAGACGCCTGGGCCGGTGAGTTGCATTGCGCCGTAACCGAGACGGTTGACAGGCAGATCGCCGCCGAGGGCGAAGGTGCCCGAGGAGTCAGCGGGTCGAGTACTGGTCGATGTGGTCATAGAGTCGCTCCGGGGGCCGGGATTGAGCGGACGGGCATGGTGATCTCTCCTTGCTCGGGCAATGGCGGCTCAGATGGTTGAGTCTGCGCCGTGCACCCGAAGCAATGCAAGCCACTTGTATAATCATGTCACTGGCGGTATTACTAACAGGGTGACGAAGAACAACGCACGGGTGGTGGGCGTGGGAATGGTCCCGTTCAAGAGCCCGAGTCGGAGCGAGTCCTACGACGTGATGGGCGAGAAGGCGGCAACCGCGGCCCTCGCCGACGCCGGCATCGACTACGACCAGGTCCAGCACGCATACGTCGGTTACGTCTACGGTGACTCGACCTCTGGACAAGCGGCCCTCTACGGGGTTGGCCAGACCGGTATCCCGATCGTCAACGTGAACAACGCCTGCGCGACGGGTTCTTCCGCGCTTTTCCTCGCCAGGCAGGCCGTGGAGAGCGGCGCGGTCGATTGTGTGCTCGCCCTGGGGTTCGAGCAGATGCAGCGCGGTGCCCTGGGCACGCACTGGTCGGACCGCCCAACACCTTTCGACCGGTTCGACGAAGTGATGCACGCGGTCCAGGGTCGGGACGAGTCCCCGTTCGCAGCACAATACTTCGGTGGCGCGGGACGGCAGTACTCCGAGAAGTACGGCATTGCCCCGGAGACCTTCGCCAAGATCTCGGTCAAGGCCCGCCGGCACGCCGCCAATAACCCATATGCCGTCTTCCGTGACCAGGTCACCGTCGAAGAGGTGATGGCCTCGCCGCACATCTACGGCCCGCTCACCCGCCTGCAGTGTTGCCCACCCACTTGCGGTGCGGCGGCAGCAGTGATCTGCAGCGCCGGGTTCGCTCGCAAATACGGCCTCGACGCTTCGGTCATCATCAAGGCGCAAGCGATGACGACCGACTCTGCGTCGACATTCGACAGTGCCGACATGATGAACTTGGTCGGGTACGGCATGGCCAAGGCTGCAGCAGACCAGGTCTACGAAGCTGCTGGCGTCGCCCCAGAGGACATTCGAGTCGTCGAGCTGCACGACTGCTTCACCACCAACGAACTGATCACCTACGAAGGGCTCGGGCTCACGCCGGAGGGCACTGCCGAGAAGTTCATCGCCGATGGCGACAACACCTACGGCGGACGAGTCGTCACCAACCCGTCGGGTGGCCTGCTCTCGAAGGGTCACCCGCTCGGGGCAACTGGCCTTGCGCAGTGCGCCGAGCTGGTGTGGCAGCTGCGTGGGCAGGCCGGGGCCCGGCAGGTCGAGGACGTCAAACTCGCGCTGCAGCACAACATTGGAGTCGGGGGAGCAGCGGTCGTGACACTGTACGAGAAGGTGAGTTGAGTGGCCGTAGACGCCGCATTCATCGGAACCCAGCTTCCGGCAACAACTCTCACTGTCGACGCCGGCCGCCTTCGCTTCTTCGCAAAGGCAATCGGCGAGACCAACCCGCTGTACACCGATGTCGCTGTGGCGAAGGCCGCTGGCTACGCCGATTTGCCCGTCCCGCCGACATTCCTCTTCTCCATCGAGCTCGAGAATCCGGATCAGTTCCGATGGGTCGTCGACCAGGGCATCGACCCTCGATTCGTACTACATGGCGAGCAGTCCTTCACCTATCACTCCATCGCACACGCAGGTGACACGCTCACGGCGACGCCGCGGATCGTCGACGTCTATAGCAAGAAGGGCGGAGCGCTGGAGTTCATCGTCAAGAACACCACCGTCACCCGCGCCGACGGGTCCGCCGTCGCCGACCTGGAGACCGTAATCGTCGTCCGCAACCCGGGGGCAGCCCAATGACGTGGACTCAGCAGATCGAGGTCGGCACCGAACTTCCGGCATTGAAGATCGGCACGATCTCGCGCACGACGCTGACATTGTTCGCCGGTGCTTCCGGCGACCACAATCCGATGCACATCGACATCGACGTGGCCAAGTCCGCGGGCCTGGGCGATGTGTTCGCGCACGGCATGCTGTCGATGGGCTACCTCGGCCGACTGCTTACCGATTGGGTTCCGCAGCAGCGGATCCGGTCCTACCGGGTGCGGTTCGCGGCCATCACTCCGGTGCTCGGCCAGCCGACTGCCACCGGGAAGGTCGTCTCGATCGACGAGGTGGACGGTGAATGCCGAGCCACATTGGAGCTCGCCGTCACTCTCGCCGACGGTACCGTCACCCTGACCGGCGACGCCGTCGTCGCACTGTGATATTCCCCGTCGCTTCGCTCGCCGCAACTGAAAGGTATTGCAGAACATGGGAACTCTTGATGGCAAGGTCGGCATTGTCACCGGCTCGGGTCGCGGGATCGGCCGCGAGATCGCGCTGAAACTCGCTGCCGAGGGCGCCTCGGTCGTGGTCAACGACCTGGACGCCGAACCGGCCAAGGAGACCGTCGCCGCGATCGAGACCGCCGGGGGCAACGCGGTCGAATGCTCGGGCAGCGTGACCGATGCGGGATTCGCCGAGCGCTTCGTGCAGGCTGCCGTCGACAACTTCGGCGGACTGGACATCATCGTCAACAACGCTGGCTACACCTGGGATTCGGTGATCCAGAAGATGACCGACGAGCAGTGGGACGCCATCCTCGACGTGCACCTCAAGGCGCCGTTCCAGATCCTGCGCGCCGCCCAGCCCGTGATCTCCGCCGCGGTCAAGAAGGCAAAGGCGGCCGGCGAGCCGGTCCCGTGCCGCAAGGTCGTCAACATCTCCTCGCTCTCGGGGACGGGTGGCAGCATCGGGCAGGCGAACTACTCGGCGGCCAAGGCCGGTGTCACTGGTCTGACCAAGACCCTCGCGAAGGAGTGGGGCCGCTACAACGTCACCGTCAACTCGGTTGCGTTCGGCATGATCAAGACCCGCCTCACCGAGGCGCCTGCCGGCGCCGGCGCCACCATCGACGTCGCGGGCAGGGCAATCAAGGTCGGCGTGAACCCGGACGTGCTCACTGCGATGGAACAGTCGATTCCGCTCGGCCGCGGCGGCTCACCCGTCGAAGCAGCCGGCGCCGTCTACCTGCTGTGCACGCCCGAATCCGACTACGTCAGCGCGCAGACCCTGATCTGCGGCGGCGGCCTCAACTTCTGAGAGACCACAATGTATCGCTCACTTTGGATCGACGACGAGGTCGCCGCGCTGAGGGACATGGCTCGCAAATTCTTCGACACCGAAGGGGCTCCGAATCGGGAGCGTTGGGAACAGCAGCAGCACGTCGACCGGGAGTTCTGGCTCAAGTCGGCGAAGCTGGGCCTGCTGTGCGCGGCGATACCCGTCGAATATGGCGGTGGCGGCGGCACACTTGCGCACGACCTGGCGATCTTTGAGGCGGCTTCGGCCAGCGGCGAGATCGGCTTCGGCAATCACGCGCACAGCGGCGTCGTCGCGCACTACCTGTCGACCTACGGCACCGTGGAGCAGAAGCGGCGCTGGCTTCCCAGGATGGCAACGGGCGAGCTGATCGGCGCAATCGCCATGACCGAGCCGGGTGGCGGGTCGGACCTCAAAGCACTTCGCACCACCGCGATCCGCGACGGTGACCATTACCGACTCAACGGCGCGAAGACGTTCATCTCGAACGGCGCCACTGCGGACATCATCGTGCTCGTGGTCAAGACCGATCCGGCTGCCACGTCGATCCACGGCATCTCGCTATTGGTCTTGGAGACAGCGGACGCTACCGGATTCAAGGTCGGCAAGAACTTGAAGAAGGTCGGCATGAAGGCGGCGGACACCGCCGAGCTGTTCTTCGACGACGTTCGAGTACCTGTCGCGAACTTGCTCGGTGACGAGGGCAAGGGCTTCAGCTACTCGATGGCCCAGCTCGCCTGGGAGCGGCTGATCATCGCCGTTCTGGGAATAGCCGCGCTGGAGCGAGCCGTCGAGGAAACCATCGCATACACAAAGCAGCGCAAGGTGTTCGGGCAGGCACTCTTGGACATGCAGAACACCCGATTCGAACTCGCCGAGTGTGCCACCATCGCCCACATCGCACGCGTCTTCGTTGACAGCTGTGTCGAGCGCCACCTGCGCGGCGAGCTGGACCCGGCCGCCGCCTCCATGGCCAAGTACTGGGTTACCGACATGCAGTGCCAAGTCGTCGACCGTTGTGTGCAGCTGTTCGGCGGATACGGCTACATGCTGGAGTATCCGATCGCCCAGATGTTCATCGACGGACGCGCACAACGAATCTACGGCGGCGCCAACGAGATCATGAAAGAACTCATCGCCCGCTCGTTGTAGCCGGGAAGAGGACGAAATGCAGACCATCCGGACCGGAAACCTGCGCGTCTTGAAATCTTGCCATCCCCACCCACCCACTAGGAGCACACCATGGGCGTTGAGTTCAGCCCGGAACAGCAGGACTTCGCCAAGGCCATTGCTGACTTCGCCAGGCGCGAGGCAGGCACCCGAGAGAAGCGGGACCGGCTCACCAACCATGATGCGCACCAGCACAATCAGGCCCTCTACGAGAAGATGGCCGAGCTGGGTTGGCTCGGCCTGACGGTCTCGGCGGAGTACGGGGGATCGGACGCCTCCATGGTGGACATGTGCATCCTGCTCGAAGAGACCTCGCGCGGCATGCTGCCGATCAGCGCGATTGGCCCGACGTTCATCACCGGCGGCCCCTACCAGAGATTCGGCACCGAAGCGCAGAAGGAGAATGTGCTGCGCGGCATCGTACGCGGTGCGTCCCAGTCGATTTCGATGTCCGAGCCCGAGGCGGGCTCCGACGTCGGCAACCTCAGCACCAAGGCTGAGAAGACCTCGGAGGGTTGGCTCATCAATGGCCAGAAGACGTGGTGTTCCAACGCGCACATCTCCGAGAACATCCTGCTCGTAGCGCGCACCGACCGCGGCGGCGGAAAGCACAAGGGACTCACCATGTTCCACGTTCCCGCCGATACCGAGGGCCTCAAGATCAGCCCGATCGAGCTGATGGGCGGTCAGAAGGATACCAACGACCTTTACTTCACCGACGTCGTGCTACCCGCCGAAGCGGTCATCGGCGAAGTCGGCAACGGCTGGCGCCAGCTCATGACCGGGCTCAATTTCGAGCGCCTCATCATCGCGGCCCAGAACCTCGGTGCCGCTCAGCGCGCGTTCGATGACACCCTCCAGTTCATCAGTCAGCGTAAGCAATTCGGCCGTCCGATCGGGTCATTCCAGGCGCTGCGGCACCGTGTCGCCGACCTCGCCACCGATATCGAATGCACCAAGCTGCTGGTCTACAGCGTCGCCCGCGAAGCCGACGCCCATCCTGACAAGATGCTCGCCCGCGAAGCCTCGATGGCCAAGCTCAAGGCCACCGAGACCGCGAAACAGGTCGCACTGGCAGGCATGCAGATGATGGGTGGCTACGGCTACGCCCGAGAGTTCGACATGGAAAAGCACGTCCGTGGTGCCCTGGTCTCCACGATCCTCGGCGGCACCAGCGAAATCCAACGCGACATCATCGGCAAGACCTACGGCTTGTAGATGTGTGAAACGCCAACCCAAACGTCAGCTCGGCGAGAACTCGACCGGCGTTTTTGCCGGCGATCATTCAGCCTCGCGTTCCGCCGGGTCCTGTTCTGCCGCACCCGAAGCGAGTAGCGGTTCCGGGTTTATGTCCGACTCGCAGAGCACCTCTATGGTGTGCCGGCCCGGAGTCGGCGGCGCGCTCGACACCATCACCGGGTGGTCAGCGAACCGAGGTGCCGGCCCGGGCTGGAACAGCCCGTCGCGGGTGAAAACTGCGTTTCGGTCCTTCATGTGCGGGTGCTCGGCAGCCTCGTGCATGGTCAGCACCGGCGCGACGCATGCGTCCGTGTCTTCGAACGCCGCCGTCCACTCGGCCAGCGTGCGCGCGGCAAACGCCTCCGCGATGACCTTGCGGGTCGCCTCCCACGTCGTGCGGTCATGTTGCTTTGCCGGATCTACGGCCACCCCCAGGCCCGCCACCAACTGCGCGTAGAACTTGGCTTCGATCGCACCAACGGCCATGTGCCGGCCGTCGGCCGTCTCGTAGACCGAGTAGAACGGGGCGCCACCGTCGAGCAGATTGACCCCTCGTTCATCGACCCAAGTGCCGGTGTTCATTAGTGCGTGAGTGCCCGCGAGCAGGTGGGCGACACCGTCGACGATCGCCGCGTCGACCACCTGTCCGCGCCCGGTCAGCTCGGCCTCGCGCAGGGCGGCAAGGATGCCGGCGACGAGATACATTGCACCACCGCCGAAATCGCCAATGATGTTGAGCGGGATCTGGGGTGGCCCCCCGGCCTGGCCGATCGCGTGGAGGGCTCCGGTGATCGCGATGTAGGTGATGTCGTGACCCGCCGTCTGCGCGAGCGGCCCCTCCTGCCCCCAGCCGGTCATCCTGCCGTAGACCAGCTTGGGGTTGCGCACCCGGCACTCTTCGGGGCCGATGCCGAGCCGCTCGGCCACGCCCGGACGGTGGCCCTCGATCAGGACGTCTGCTCGCTCGACCATGGCCAGCAGCGCTTCGACCGCATCGGGTCGCTTCAGGTCGAGGATCACGCCGCGCTTGCCACGGTTGAACACGTCCTGCCCTGGTTTGCCCGGAAAGACGCCGAGGCCGCCGGGGCGTTCGACCCGGACGACCTCGGCGCCCATGTCGGCGAGTGTCATGCCGGCGAACGGCCCAGGTCCCATGCTGCCGATCTCGAGGACCTTGACCCCCGCCAGCGGTCCCGTTCTGTTTGACTGCGTCACGCAATCTCCTGGTAGCGAGCCGCTACTACTCGGCCGGCTCCGGCTGGCGCCATGCCTCCCAGGTCACCAGCGTCCGTACGGGTTCTCCGGCTTCGTAGCGCCGTAGCAGATCTTCGGCATCGATCAAGACACCGACCACGTTCGCCTGCCCCTCGGGAGAGTCAACGAACTCTTGAGCCGTACCCATTGGCAGGTTATCGATCTGAAGTTCCACCCGGTTGCGGTCGGGGTCGTTGTAGTAGAACGACGTCGTCGGGCCGTGATTGACGGTCAGGATCGGCTTGATGTCCTTGTCGCGCAGTCGCACGTAGGTGTTGAGAAGGCCCTCGAGGCTGTCGTAGGTGAATGCGACGTGTTCGAGTCCGGGTTCGGTTGAGAATTGAAGAGCGTCGGCGCCAGCCGTGGCGGCGCGCTCAGCCTCATCTTGCACCAGGGTGCTGGCACCGAAGGTCTCCGTCTCGCGACCGGCTCCGGCTACTTCGATGAGACCGATTCGATGGTGCTCCTCGTCGTAGGTGATGCCGGCGAAAAAGCCACCGGAACCAACCATGCGCGCACCGAGCACTTCGCGATACCACGCGACGCTGCGCTCGAGGTTGGACACCCGCAACACCAGGTGTGCGAGTTTGTAAGGGGTTACCTGGCTGCCGTCGATGGGCCGGTTCGTCATGGTGGTCTCCTGTGAGTGCTGGTGGTGCGCCGGTGCTGTCGAGTCGTGAGCAATCTTGCGAGTCACTGGTATATTCATGTTACATGCAGAGTGTAGTGCATGGAGTTTCCCTGCGTCGCTGCATTGATCGCACTGGCGGCGAGCAGGATTCCCGGACCACTGGTGCCGGGGGAAGGTCGCGATGGGGATGGGGCTTCAGTTCGGCGTCGTCGACTCTGGGCCCGCGAACAGCTGCGAGGTTGCCGACCGAATCATGGCCACGAGTTCGTCCAACGTTTCGGGCGCGTCGACGGTGCGGCGGTGCACGGAGACACGCCGTCGGCGATACCACTCCAACGCCGCGAGCCAGACCGTCGCCGAAAGGTAGGGCCGTGGGTCGTTCTGGTGATCGATGCCCAGTCGTTCACCGATCAGCTCGGCCAGATCCGCGACCACCTGCTCGCGGCGTACCACGGTTTGGGCTCGCAGCTCGGCAGAGGACTGGGTTAACTCGGCGCGAAGATCTTCGAGTTGGTTGTCGAATCCCTGGGTGGTGACGAACTGCAGGGTGATAGCGCGCAGTGTGTCCAGAATCGGCTCGTCCAACGGCCGCTGATGGATCAGACCGCCAATCCGGGCGACGTACACGTCCATGTCGGTGAACAGCACCGACTCCTTGGAACGGAAATGCCGAAAGAACGTCGACGGATCGACGTCGGCCCGGTTGGCGATGTCGGTCACCGTCACGTTGTCGAATCCTCGCTCGGCGAACAAGTCCAGTGCTGAACGGGCGAGCACCGAACGTGTCCGCTGCACCTTGCGGCAGCGGCGACCAGCCGGTTGCTTGGTTGCAGACTCGTCCACCCTCGCTCACCGCATCCTCTCGGGCCATCCGAACCTCAGCACCCGCTACGGGGCAGCGCTACGCAGTGATAATACCAGTGACTGGTATTATCACGTCAGACGCGTAATACTGTGTCGAACCGTGGCGTCTCTGTACGGTGCAAGGTCTTCCGACGACGGTGAACCATGCTCACCGGTCATACCAACCACCGGCACACATCCTCAAACGAAAGCGCTGGAGGCACTGATGAGCAGTCCGACGATTACCAACCTGGCGTCCGTCACCGGATCCTGGATCCTGGATCCGAGTCGGACGGTGATCCGGTTCCAGACCAGTGTCCTGCGGGTGATCAAGGTGAACGGCACGTTCAGTGCGCTCGAGGGCTGGGCAAGCGTGGATCCCAATGGCGCACTCACCGGATCAGCAGTCATCGACGCCACCTCTATCGATACCAAGATCGCCAAGCGGGATACCCACCTTCGCGGTCCCGACTTCTTCGACGTCGAAACGTACCCGAGAATGGTTTTCACGGCGACAACCGGGAAACTCACCAGCGCAGGACAGTTCGAACTCATCGGAGACCTCGAAATCCTCGGACAGACGCGACCTCTGACTCTGCGAGCGGAGATCAGCAACACCGGGGGTTCGCTGAAGTTCTCCTCCGAGGTT
Organism: Mycobacterium sp. AZCC_0083; assembly: GCF_014202335.1. Lineage (GTDB taxonomy): Bacteria > Actinomycetota > Actinomycetes > Mycobacteriales > Mycobacteriaceae > Mycobacterium. The sequence continues at coordinate 23,800 of NZ_JACHGP010000017.1, forward strand.
GACATCGACCGCAGAGACTGGGGTATGTCATACGCCGCCCAAATACGGTCCAGCACGAAAATTCACGTGGACATCACTGCCTACTTCAATCGAGCGTAGCCGGGCCGGGCGTGAGCGTGGATCTTGTGCTACGGCAGACCCTTTGGTCACTTCTCTGGAGGAAAGAGCTGCGGCGGCTGTGTGAACGGACTACGTGGATCTCTTCTTCCGCCCGGCCGCCGACTTGGGGGACAAGAGCAAGACCGCGGGAGCAGATTGAACAAACTCCACTATGTCATTTACCGCAGTGGTCACGTTCTTCACCCGCTTGCGTGTCGATACGTTCCGGTGGCGGAACCAGTCGAACGCCGCGACCCAAACAGTGGCCGCGAGATAGGGCCTCGGATCGGTTTCTGAGTCAATGCGCAGATGTTCACCGATCAGCTGGGAAAGTTCGGCAGCCATTCGCTCGCGATGAATGACCACTTGTGCGCGCAATTCTGCTGATGACTCGGTCAACTCGGCTCGGAGGTTCTCCAGTTCATAGTCGTAGGAGTCGGAAAGCTGGATGGAAACCGCTCGCAGGCTCTCGATCAAGGGCTCGTCGGCCGGCCTCTCGTCAAGCAACGGCCGAATCGTCGCGACGTAGTTGTCCATGTCGGTGAAGAGCAGGGACTCCTTTGAGCGAAAGTGCCGAAAGAACGTTGAGGGATCTACATCCGAACGGTCGGCGATGTCGACCACCGTTACCGCATCGAATCCGCGTTCTGAGAAGAGATCCAACGCAGAGCGAGTGAGCGACGCTCGCGTCTGCTGCAACTTGCGCTCGCGTCTGCCGATTGGCCGTTCGTCTGCGAGCTCGTCTGCAGTCACCGTATGCACCTCGTCTCGTCCAACTTTCAGCATGCTAGCAGTCGGCAAATCTATCCTGTCGGAAGCTGTTGCGGTCTGTAGCCGGGCCGTGTCGAGGTGCGACCAGCGAGCGGAAGCCCGGACGCTCAACGGATCCAGCCGTGGCGGCCGGCTCTCAGCACGCCATCTCCGGCACCCGGGGGGAAGTTGAAAGCTCGTTGAGATGGCGCCGTATGTCTTCGAGTTCCCACCTCGGTCCTCACAGCTTCGAGCGTAACGAGGACCCCAAGCATGAGCGGCACACTCGGAGACACGCTCAACACGCAAATACTAGTCACTCTTGTGTGCGAGCCGTTACGCGCGTAGGGTCATCTTTGTACTGGACCCGGTGGAGAAGGACAGAATCACTGCCACCCGCCAAGGATTCCCGCTGGCGAGGGCCTTGATGGGTGTCGGCTGCAGCGCGACATGCAGTTGCTGCAGCGCGACGATTTGACCGCAAATGCTCGTGAATCGCAGGCAAGATGATGACATGGACGATATGCGCTGACCGCGCGGCTTGGATGGCGGAGTGGGCTCAGCGCCGTTGCGAACAGTGGTCTGAGGCTCAGGCGAAAGCCCAAGGGGATACGGGCAAGGGAGAGTCTCCACGGATTTGGGGTCGTGGCTTCCTGGGGTGGTTGATGTGAACGCCAGACAGGCATGGGCACTGCTGGCTGCCGCCGTTCTCGGTTATGAAGTCGTCTGCAAGGACGGCCAGCTCCTTAGTGAATGTGTGGACGAGTGGCTGATGTCTCGCCCGATGCTGACGCGCGCGGTGATAGCTGCTCTCGCGCTTCATCTAGGCAACGCATTACCCGTACGGTTTGACGTCGTCTCGCTGGGGTTCACGGCGATCAGAAGAACCTCGCGGTGTTGGCCCCGCGATCGGTGGGGATCGAGTAGAACGCCGCAAGGAGTGTGATGACCGCACCGGCAGGGAGCATCAGCCGGCTCACCCGGCCGGCAGCCCACTTCGACACGCCTGCGGTTAGCGATCGATCAGTCTGGGGCGAGCCATCTCGTGCCTGGTGTGTAGGCGCATATCGCCGATCCCGAAACGGCGGCGTGGCGGAACTGAGCGGAGAAGCTCAACAACAATCAGGGCGTTGCCGCCGAAGAAACCGACAGCTACTCCCAAACCACGCCCAACGACCAATCCCGTGTGGGACGGTCGCCCACGTGACCACGAATCACATGCAGAACGAAGGTCCCGTCATGAAGGCAACGACGCACCCTGAAACCCCGCCGCCGCAATCGCTCTGGCTGCGTTCGCCATATCCGGCCTTGACCATCGATAGCTGCAACCATGTGGACTCTCACCACTAGTGACGGCCGGCGGGTAACCGATGTCCGCTCGGAGATAGATGCACGCCGTATCGTCCACGCGCTGGGCACTACACAGCTACGCGGTCCCTATTCCTGGGACGTTGTCGACGACCAAGGGCACTGGTTTGTCGCTGAGATCGGGCATCGATTCGGAGGCGGTTGGCAATGATTGTCGGACGCAATCCGCGTAATCCGGTTATCGGCGATACCGTGCTGCTGCGGGCGGGCAATACGCGCGGTGTCGGCACGATCGTTGACACGAACGAGGTTAGGTACAAAGTCTATTGGCGCAATGGGAGAGGCATGCTTTCGTGGCATGCCCGCGGTGAGCTGACCGTCCCCCGACTCGACTATGACAGCGCACGTGGCAGTCACGATTGAACGTCGAATGCTCGGCACTCTCGGCTGCTGCTTTCGAAAATCCATGCGGTGCTCCTGGATTCGCGCCGCGCTGGGCTCCGGCACTGGGCGGAATACGAGCGGGTGGTAACCGTGGCGGCAATTGTGCAAGAAACCGACTTGGCATGGGCGCTCGCTGAGGCCGTAAAGCCGCACCTGAGCGCCCTTGAACGTAACCACATCTTCGGATCAATCGGCGCCGGTGACACATTCCCAGCGATTCGCCATCTGATCAAATCGGTCGCCATTAAGCGCATCCCCCTGCGACCCGATCTGGTGCAACAGTGCACAACGTGGTTGCACGCTTACGTTGGGCACAACGACGAGCGGTACCTTCGTCGCCTCATCGACGACTATTTGGTTCCATACTCGATGAACGTTCCGAGAGCGGTACGGGTCAACCGCCTGCCAACCACGTCGAAACCCGGTCAGATGATTGCCCTGACGGCGCAACGTCATCGGTTTGGGTCCGCAACCGATGGCGGCGTCGGCATCAGCCGCGGAACCGGCTGAGCGTGTGCATCTTGTCCGTCAGGTCCAACGCGGCGACGTTGTAGGCCTCCGCGAACGTCGGGTAGTTGAATGCCGCATCCACGAGATAGCTCCTTCGGAACGTCCGGTCGCAAGGTTGCGCTCCTCCGGGTCTGGCCGACGTGGCCGTTCAGGCAGCGTTTCACTGCGCGCTGCACGTATTTGCCATTGACTTGTATATACTGTTTACTGGTGTGAATATGAAGGACGACCTGCTGCGCAACCCCAACCACACCGGTCACCTGCTGGCAAGCGCGCTGAAGCGCCACCGAGACAAGCCAGTGCTGTTCCTCGGCGACACCACTCTGACGGGCGGCCAGCTCGCCGATCGAATCAGCCAGTACATAAGGGCTTTCGGGGCGCGAGGTGGAAGACGTTGTCGCCGAACATCCCTCGGTGGCCCAGGTGTGCGTGATCGGGACACCCGACGGGAAGTGGGGCGAAGCCGTCACCGCTGTCGTGGTGCTGCGGCCCGATGTCCCAGCGGACGAGGCGGCCGTCGCGGCGTTGACCGCAGAGGTCCAGGCAACCCGGTTCGAGAGCCGGTATTCACATCGAAGTCAGGGAAGCACAATGACAACCGCTACCACCTCGACAACTGTCGGCTCCTACCTGGCGACGCGGCTGGTGCAGCTTGGCGTCGGCCACCTTTTCGGGCTGCCCGGTGATTACAACCTGACGCTTCTCGACGAATTGCTCGCCGTAGAGGGCATCGACTGGTCGGGATCGACGAACGAGCTCAATGCCGCCTACACCGCGGACGGATACGCCCGGGTGGGTGGTCGCCTCGGTGCACTCGTCACTGCCCACGGGGTGGGCGAGTTGTCGGCCATCAACGGTATCGCCGGCAGTTACGCCGAAGACGTACCCGTGGTGCACATAGTCGGCATGCCATCGCGTGCGGCGATCGAGCGTCGCGCCCCGCTGCACCACACCTTGCTCGACGGTGATTTCCTGCGGTTCGCGCGGATGTCCCGTGAAGTCACTGCGGCGCAGGCGATCCTGGATCCGCGCACCGCAGCGCAGGAGATCGACCGGGTCCTGCAGGTCGCACTGGACACGAGCAAGCCCGTCTACATCGGCGTGCCGGTTGACGTCGCGAACGCGCCGGTTCTCGGTGCGCCGTTGCGGATCCCCTTGCGGTGCATGGGCAGTGAGCCTGGCGCGGTCGAGGCGTTCCGCAAGGCCCTCGGACGTCGTTTCGCCGGCGAGAAGGGGATCACCGTGCTGGCGGGGCCACGCATCCATCGCCGGGGACTGGAGGCGATGGTGGCCGAACTCGCCGGACTGCCCGGGGTCCGGGTGGCGTCCCAGCCTGGATCGAAGGCGCTGCTGGATGAGGACCACCCGGCCAGCCTGGGCACGTATTCCGGCGCCGCGACCCGGTCGGACGAGGCCCGAGACGCGATCGACAACGGTTCTCTTCTGGTCCTGGCCGGAACGGTGGAGAGCGACTTCACCACCGGATCCTTCACCCATCGCTATGACTCTGCCCTCGCGGTGGAGCTTGCGGTCGATCACGCGCGGATGGGGCGGGCGGTGTACCCCGGTGTGCGGCTGGAGGACTCGCTGCAGGTCCTGCAGCAGCTGGTGAGCAACAGCCAGTTCGCCGACGCCAGTGCGATCGCGGCCACGGCGCGCGCGTCCGTCCCCGTCGGGAACTTTGACGAACTTCTGAACCACGAACGATTCTGGGCACGGGTGCAGGACTGGCTTCCGGCGTCGACGACAGTGGCAGCCGAAATCGGGACGGCGCTCTACGGCGTGCTCGGTCTCCGGCTGCCACCAGAGTCCGACCTGATCGCCCAGCCGGTGTGGTCGTCGATCGGATACACCCTGCCGGCCGTGCTCGGCGCCGCGTTGGCCCGGCCCGATCGGCGACCGGTCCTCTTCATCGGGGACGGCTCGGCGCAGCTGACCGTGCAGGAGCTCGGGACGTTCTATGCCCGCGGTATCCGGCCGGTCGTGTTCGTGCTCAACAACGACGGCTACACGGTCGAACGACTGCTCCAGAGTCCAAACGCCGACTATCAGGACATCGTCCAGTGGAACTGGACAGAGCTGCCCGCTGCCCTTGGTGGTACCGATGTATGCACCGCGAAGGTCCGAACCGTCGGCGAGCTGGGGGCCGCCCTCCACGGCGCCTCGGACCCCGAACACGCTTGGTTCATCGAAGTAGTGCTGCCGCGGATGGACTTACCGCACCTGCTTATGGAATTCGCCCGTGGGAAGAGGGCAACCAAGTCGACGCCATCGGAGGATTGATCGGCTGGTAGGGGAGGCATCGAACCAGGGAGCGCTACCGATCCGGTCGCCCAGGCGTTCTACGGCTCGCCAATCGCTACTCGGCCGCCTTGAGCAGTTCTTCGGAGACCGTCCACAGTCGGTCGGTGTTCGCCGGGTCGCCGATACTCGGTGGTTGCCTTTGCGGGAGACCGGGGTGGCGCGGGTGCACTGGGTACTGGGTTGGGTGCGCCGCGGTGATTCGCCGCGCGAGCGGCAGGCAGTTGACGCGCCGTTGCGATTTGTCGTTCACTTTCGCGAGTGGCACACCCGCAAATGCCGTATGGCCCGCGCCTCGCGGGATAGCCGGACGGCGACTCTGGGCAGGGTCGGCGCCGTCGTGGAGGGGCCTTTGCAGTGGTTGCAGAGATAGATGGTCGGCTGAGCGGCCCTGCGCCCGGCCGGAACACATCCCGGGGTGGTGGGTGCCTGATGGTGTCTGGTTGTGCGGCGACCCTATCGAGTGTTAGTCAGCGGGCCGCGGCCGATCCGGACCGTGGCGCGCCGCCCGGCGGGTGCCTGGCGGGTGCTCGGTTTGTCGATTAGCGGATGGCTGCCAGGCGGAGATTCTGCGGACCTACGGGGCTGCCGAGCAGATCCTGACCGGCAACGGCAAGGTGTTACCAAGGTGGCGTTCCCGCTCCGATTAGGCCGGCGACGTCCGAATGCGAGGCGTTCGAGAACGCATGGGGCACTCCGCTATCGAACCGAGCGCAGCTCCCGGTCGTCAGCAGATGCTGCTGAGCGCCCAGATGCAGGTACACGTCGCCGAAGAGGACGTAGACGAACTCCTCTCCCGGATGGGCGATGGGATCGTCGGTATATCCGGCCCCGGCATCGAACATGATGCGGTAGGGCTGCAAGCTGTGCTCTCCGTGTGATCCCACGAGGGTGTAGTGCACGCCGCGGCCGCGGCGGATGGATGTCGCTCCGAGGTCCGCGGGTTGGCTGATCTCCAGAGGTCGGGCCTCGACGCTGGGCGCTTCCTCGTTGGTCAGCAGGTCAGAGACACTCATTCCGAGGCTTTTTGCCACCGACTGCAGTCGTTGCAATGAGATGCCGGCAATTCCACGTTCGAGTTCGGACAAGGTCGACGGGCTGACCTGCAGCAGGCTGGCCTGTTCGCGGAGGCTCAGGCCCCGCATCTTTCGCATCTCACGTAGGCGCCTACCGATGGCCGGGGTGAGGTCAGAATTCACGGCCGTCTCCTGATCAGTCGATGCGCTGTTGACTTCAGTCGACGGCTACTCTACCGTCCCCTTTACCGAACACTTACGTATCATTTGTTCGGTATAGCCGAACAGAATCGAGGGCTCCGGGTATGCCGTGCACGCGAGCCCAACTGCTCAAAGCGCTGGCCGATCATCCCCGCCTTTCCCTGGCCAATCTGCCGACACCCCTGACCTACGCCGCGCGATTCTCCGCCGCGGTAGGCGGCGACGTCTGGATCAAACGTGACGACCTGACCGGCCTAGCGCTGGGCGGCAATAAGGCGCGAAAGATCGAGTACATCTTCGGCAATGCCGTTGAGCGGGGCGATATCGACACCGTGGTGACCGTCGGAGCTCCGCAGTCCAACCATGCCCGAAGTGTCGCTGCGGCAGCATGTCTGGCGGGATGGGACTGCCACTTGGTGTTGGGGGGCGCCCGGCCTTCTCGACCCAGCGGCAACCTCTCCCTCGACGTCGCGCTCAACGCTGAATTGCATTTCGCCGGAACACACGATTGGGACGAGCTGGAAACCATCGCTCGATCCCTCATCGACGAACTCGCCGCCGCGGGTCGCCGAGCGTTGATGATCCCGGTGGGTGGCTCGACACCCATCGGAGCGCTCGGCTTTGTCGCGGCCTATCTCGAGTTGCTCGAGCAACTCGACGAACATGGGATTGCACCGGAATCGATCATGCACGCCACGTCGACGGGCGGAACACAGGCGGGTCTCGACTTCGCACACCGTGTCCTTGCCGAAGGCCCGCAGGTGATCGGCGTCGGAGTCGCCAAGACCCAGACCGACCTTGCTCGAGACGTCGTCACGATCGAGGGCGGCCTGCACACCTTGCTCGGCGCGGATCCAGGCGTCGTCGAACCCACCGTTCTGCGCGGATACCTGGGTGAGGCGTACGCCGTTCCCACAACCGGCGGACAGGCCGCATTCGATCTGTTGGCAAAAAATGAAGCAGTGCTAACCGATTCGGTGTACAGCGCCAAAGCGCTGCACGCCGTAGTCGACCGGGCAGCCAAAGTCGACGGCCCGATCGTGTTCTGGCACACCGGGGGCATCCCGGCGCTGTTCTCCGACACCGCCGGGGTCACCGCCTGGCGACAGACCGACCCCCCACCAACGCCCATCCACTCCTGACCCAAGGAACATTCATGAGCACACCATCGGACGCCGACGTTGAACAGTTCGGCTACAAGCAGCAATTCGACCGCACGCTGAAGTCGTTCAGCTCGTTCGCGGTCGGATTCTCCTTCATCTCGATCACCAGCGGCATCTTCACCACCTTCGCCTTCCTGTTGGCGACGTCGGGTCCGAGAGGACTGTGGATGTGGATCCCGGCCGCGATCGGGCAGCTGCTCATCACACTCGTCTACGCGCATTTCGCCGCCCGCATCCCCCTGGCCGGGTTCTCCTACCAATGGGCCTCCCGACTTGCTGGCCCCAAAGTCGGGTGGATTTTCGGCTGGCTGTCCTACGCGTTCCTCGCAGTGGTTGTGGTGGCGACCAACTACGGCTTCGTGACCCAGGCCCTGATGCCGCTGCTGCACATCGCACCCAGCTTGCACGTCGCCGAAGCGCTGACGATCGCAGTGGCAGCCATTGAGGCTGGCGTCATCATCTTCGGGACGAAACTCGCTGCGCGTATCAATGCCGCTGCGGTGGTGACCGAGATCGTCGGAGTCGCCGGACTGACGATCGTGCTGCTTGTCGTGGCACTGGCCGGCGGCAAAGGTGATCTGGCCAATCTGACCTCCACCGGTGTGGTGCCCGAGGGCTCCGGTTACTACGGCTTCAACGGGCCGTTCATGCTTGCCGTTCTCCTCGGCGCGTTCACTATCGTGGGCTTCGAATCCATCGCAAACCTCGCCGAAGAGACCCAGAATCCGACCAAGGTTGTTCCGAAAGCGATGATGAGGGCGACCGCAGCGTCCGGTGCGCTCGGGTTGCTGTTCCTGATCGCGCTGGTCGTGGCGATGCCCAACGTCATCGACATCAGCAACAGCGCGACCCCGATCACCGACATCATGCAGGCTCAGCTCGGCAGTGTGGTGGCCAACATCTTCCTCGTCATCTTCGTCATCTCACTGTTCGCCAACTCATTGATCATCATGATGAGCGGATCGCGGATGGTCTTCGCCATGGCACGCGACAAGCGTTTCCCGGCAAGCCGACTGTTCTCCACCGTGGCCCGCCGCACCGACAGCCCGATCGCCGCGACACTGCTCATCTTCGCCGGACTGGTCGTCATCATGCTCGCCGTAGGAAACCAGACCACCGCGCTGAGCAACCTGTTCACCGCCGCCACCATCCTGCCCGCCATCATCTATCTCGCCACGGTCATCCTGTTCGCCGTGACGAAGGACAGACTGCCCATGGCAGACGATGTCTTCACCCTTGGCCGGTCCGCGCCATACGTCGTCGGCGCATCGCTGGTGTGGCTGGCCTTCGAGCTGAGTGCCCTTCTGTTGCCCGAGAACTTCCGCACCGCCGTGATCATCGCAGCGGTCGTTTTGGGGATCGGGATTCTGGTGTTCATCGGCTACCTGATCTTTGCGCCCGAGGCGCTCACCGAGGAGCCCGGCGGTGTGCTCACCGACGACCAACCCGTGGCCTCGTAACCTCCGCACCGAAGACTAGGACACCTCATGGGACTGCTGGACCACAAGATCGTCCTCATCACCGGGGCGGCCGGCGGAATCGGCTCCGCCACCGCCGACGTCGTTTACGAACAGGGCGCCACCGTCATACCGACGGGTCGTGACGATAGCGAACTCGCCGCCCTTTCGGCGGTGCGTGACGACGCCCGCTGGCACCCCATCCAGCTGAACGTCACAGACGAAGCCAGCGTCAACCGCGGCTTCGCGGACGCGCTCGCGCAATTCGGACGCCTCGACGGCCTCGTCAACAACGCCGGCGTGCTTATCCCCAACGACGTCCCGTCCAGCACGCTGGCCGAATTTGACGCAATCTTCGGCGTGAACGTCCGCGGAACGTACCTGTGCTGTCGGGCCGCGCTGCCCATCATGATCGAGCAGCACACAGGATCGATTGTGAACGTCGGTTCCATCAACTCGATCGGCGCCGAAAAGAAACTTGCCCTCTACGCCGCGAGCAAAGGTGCCATCCTGATGCTCACCAAGGCCATCGCGCTGGACCACGCGCACCAGGGCGTGCGCGCCAACGTCGTCTGCCCGGGCTTCGTCGATACCGCACTCAATGTCCCTCATTACGAGATGCTCGGCGGCCGAAGCGAGCTTGAACGATCCCTCGCCGACTTTCAACCCATCGGGCGTCCGATCGAAACCCGCGAGATCGCGGAGCCGATCGCATTCCTACTCTCCGACGCATCAAGTGCCATGACGGGTTCAGCGATGCTCGTCGACGGCGGCGTGCTAGCCAAGGCGTGACGGATGCGGCACCGACATTCCGACTCGGTCGGGTTTGAAAGTTGTTGCATGGCAGACCTCATAGGGAGGAAGAGCTTCTGTGAGGACCGGTCGCCACAAATCCACAACGATCCACCTTTGCAGCGGAGTCGCGTGTGTCGACCGGGCCCACCGCGCTCGCCTCCCCGGCCGCTCCATTGCCGAAGAGTTGACCGGACGCAGATCCCGAGCTGGGCGCCGCAGCGATGACCCGGTAGCCGTCGGGCGGCGCGAGCGTTCAACCCCGAGAGGTGCGGCCGTGGCAACTTCGTGATCGGGTAGGTCACCGCGGCGGGTAACGCGGTATTCCAGCCTACTGCGAGCAGGCGACGCTCGACGACTCGGCGATCACCTACTTCTCGCTTTCATCTCCTAAAGCATTGTTGCCCAACAGTACCCACCCATCAACCCCTCTACAGGTCCATCCAACACTCTTTCCACGAATCAAATCCGCTGCATCCCAACAACTCCAACGCCATAACCTCCAAAGAAGTCGTCGGCACTTTGGCGCAAGAACCACCGCGATACTAGGTTTCCTGGCGCACCCGAAAACGCCTCCACGGTAACGCGGTTCGCCCCCAGGCGAGGTGATCGGAGAAGTGCCGATAGCCTGATTGGCGAAGTGGGGCATCAGCTACTACAACGACACCGCGAACAAAGCCATGGCCCGCGACGATGGATCGTCGCCGCGCCTACGGTGGGCGGGGGAGTACTACTCCGAGGGCGACACCCGCGCCCCGACCTGGATACTCATCGGGAACACTCGGAAGGTCGCGAGCTGGTTGGGCTGACGCTGCCGCTACGGACGACGGGTCCGCGGACACCGACACAGCGGCGACTTGGCTCGACGACGGCGTCAACCCGAACGGGCGCGCGGGGCGGGCGTTCACCGGCGCGTCGCACGTGACAAGAATTGGCGGAACAGCGTAAATGTGCCAATACCGGGCGAACAGTTGGAGACCAACCGTCTCCACCATTTGACCCGACATACTGGGCTGCTGAACCGGTCGCCCCGGATTTCGGCGGCACGCCGATCGCTACTCGGCCGCCTTGAGCAGTTCTTCGGAGACCGTCCACAGTCGGTCGGCGTTCGCCGGGTCGAGAGCGTATCGCGCCACGCCCGTGCGGATGCGAGAGCGACTGCGACCGATGGGAGGATCAACGGTCTCGGCTTGGTTGCAGTCTTCGAAGTAGCGGCCGCCAACACCGTCCAGCAGTGGCGACACGGCGAGTAGCACAGATGTGGCCGCACCCTGCTCCGCGGATTTGAGCTGTTCTTCTGGGATCCGATTCACGTTCGTGTCCTCGAGGTGGCGCATCAGGTTGGTCATGATGAGACCCGGCATGAGGGCATTGGCGGTGATGCCGTCGCGGGCCCATCGGCGAGTCGCTTCTACGGCGAACAGCACGTTGGCGGCTTTGGACTGCCCGTAGGCCAGCCACGGGTCGTAGGGCCGCGTCGTGAAGTGCAGGTCGTCGAAGAATACCGGGGAGAGCAGGTGGCCGGCGGAGCTCACCGACACGATCCTTGCTGCACCGTCCGCGGCGAGTGCCTTGTGAAGTCCGGTGGCGAGCGCGAAATGGCCTAGATGGTTGGTCGCGAACTGCAGTTCCCACCCCTGTGCAGTGCGGATTTCGGGGCTGGCCATCACTCCGGCGTTGTTCACTAGCACGTGAAGAGGTCCGTCCCAGGACTCGACGAACGCCGTGATCGAGGCCGGATTGGTGAGGTCGAGCGCGGCGACGTGCAGTGCGTGGTTGCCAGTGGACTCGGCGATGTCGTTGGCGGTACGTTCGCCAGCTGCGGTGTCTCGCACGGCCAGGGTGATTTCGGCGCCGGTCCCGGCGAGCGCACGAGCGGTCTCAACGCCGAGGCCGGACGCCGCGCCGGTGACCACGATGCGATGGCCGGACAGGTCGATGCCGGCGGCGACCTCTTCGGCGGTGCTGGAAAAGCCGAAGCGGGTCTTGATGGCAATCACGATGGGTCTCCTCATGGATTGGCGATGATCGACCCGGGTAAGTCAGGCAGGTCGACAGGCAGTGGCTTCAGGAGTGTCGATCTGTTCAATGATGCGACGATAGCGGAAATGGCGACATGATGTCGCCATTTGTCCTTTCCTGCGCTAGCGTGTGGTTGGGAAGCGGCCACCGACAGGACGCGGCAACGAGTTGGTGGGCGCCACCAAGAGCGCACCACGTTTCGAGAAACGTTGGAGCACTTGGGCATTACACCGCAAGCCGAGATTTCGCACGGTCCAATGACGATCTATGGAGGATTAGGGAATGTCACATCTGCTGCATATCGACAGCTCGGTCCGGGGCGACGCCTCGGTGAGTCGTCGACTGACCGCCCGGGCCGCCGATCGGTGGCGGGCAGCCCATCCCGGCGCAACGGTGACCTACCGCGATCTCGGCGCCAGCCCGATACCGCACTTGGATGCCGCGACGGGACTGGCGCGAATGGTGACCGCGGCGCAGCGCACTGAGGCAGAAGACGCGTCGCTCGCGCTCAGTGTCGAATTGATCGACGAGATCAAACAGGCCGACACGGTCCTGTTCGGCCTCCCGCTGTACAACTTCGGTCCGCCAAGCACGGTCAAGGCATGGGTCGACCACATCATCGCCCCGGGCTTGTCCATCGACGCCGAGACCCATGCCGGCCTCCTCGGCGACGCCGACTTCATCGTGCTTGCCAGCCGCGGCGGCGGTTACGGTCCCGGCACGCCGCGTGAAGGCTGGGATCATGCCGAAACCTGGCTGCCACATGCCCTGTCGGTGACCGGGCTCGAGTCGCGATTCATCACCGCCGAACTCACGACAGCCGATGCCGACCCGAAGCTGGCTCATCTGAAACCGCTTGCCGCCGAAAGCCTCAACAATGCTCTCATCGCCATCGACCAGCTCTGGACGGCCGGCGAAGACGCTGCCTAGCTGGCGGTCAGGCCTGCGAGTACGACCCGCAGTATCCGGCCGCACTCCTCCTCGGTGGGCGGGCGCTGGCGGGTCTCCCGCCAGAGCACGACGCCGAAGAACGCCAGGTGCGTCATCACTTCGGTGTCGTCGATTGGTCCCACCTCGCCCCGGGCGCGTGCGTGATCGAAGGCGCGCCGAAATGCGCCGAGCGCACGGTCGTTGACTGTATCGACGAGGTCCTTGAGTTCTTCTGACGTCGACCCCACCGCGCGGTAGACCGCCTGCCCCTCGGGCAAGGCCATTCTCTCCGCGATGATGAGCATCAGGGCCAGCAGATCACCGCCCAGCGAACCGGTATCGGGATCGTGGTCGAAACGCTCGAGTCCCGGTTCGAGGACGGCCAACAGCAGGGCGCCCTTGGATGGCCATCGCCGATAGATCGTCGTGCGATTGACGTTGGCGGCCTTGGCGACTCCCTCGACGGTGAGCCCCGGGAAACCCACTCGTGCCAGTTCGGCCATGGTGGCTTCGCGCACCTTCTCGACCACCTGCTGGCTTCGGGGACCGCGCTGCACGCCCGTCGTTCGCCGCGTCGAACCGTCCATAGGCCCACGACGCTAACACGTTTCGACTAATGGCAACAGAACGTTGCCATTAGTCGATATCCGCGCTAGCGTCGGTGCTGACCCCGACAAAAGACTTTCTCGGAAGGACTGGTGATTCTCGTGGCAACTGATACCCGTGAAGAGCGGTTCGCGCGCCGCATCGCCGATTTGTACGCTACGGACCAGCAGTTCGCCGCTGCCCTCCCCAGCGAGGCCGTTTCTGCGGCGATCGATCAACCCGGGGTGCGACTGCCGCAGCTTCTGCGAACGGTGATGGAGGGCTACGCGGACCGGCCGGCACTCGGGCAGCGCGCCCTCCGATTCGTCAATGACCCGGAGACCGGCCGCACTTCCCTTGAGCTGCTACCGCGGTTCGAAACCATCACCTACCGCGAGGTGTGGGACCGCGTCGGCGCGATCGCAACCGCCCTGGCGTGCGACCCGGTACGGCCCGGCGATTGCTTCTGCGTGCTGGGCTTTGCGAGCATCGACTACACGACTATCGACATGGCGTTGGTCCAGATGGGCGCAGTGTCGGTTCCGCTGCAGACCAGCGCGCCGGTCGCCCAGCTGCGCCCCATCGTCGCCGAGACCGAGCCGGCTGTGATCGCCTCGAGCGTCGACTATCTCGACGACGCCGTCGAATTGGTGCTGACCGGTCATGGGCCAGCGCGACTGGTCGCGTTCGACTATCACCCGGAGGTGGACGCGCAGCGCGAGGCGGTCGAAGCCGCCAGGACGCGGTTGGCAGAAGCGGGCAGCCCCGTGATCGTGGAAACGCTGGCCGAGGTTCTCGCCCGGGGGAAGGCGCTGCCGGTCGCGCCGCTGCCGGTCGCCGACGAGGACGACCCGTTGACGTTGCTGATCTACACCTCCGGCAGCACCGGCGCGCCGAAGGGTGCCATGTACCCCGAACGCTTGGTCGCCAATTTCTGGCGCAAGCCGCCCAGAGCGGTGGGTGGGCAGCACGGCGCCGAGCCGTCGATCGCGCTCAGCTTCATGCCGATGAGCCACGGCATGGGGCGGGGGATCCTGTACGGGACGCTCGGCAACGGCGGCACAGCCTATTTCGCGGCCAAGAGCGACCTCTCCACCTTCCTGGACGACCTCGCGCTGGTGCGGCCCACCGAATTGACCTTCGTGCCGCGGATCTGGGACATGCTGTTCGGCGTGTTCCAGAGTGAAGTGGGCCGGCGATATTCCGCCGGCGCCGATCGAGCGGCACTGGAGATGCAGGTGATGGCGGAGCAGCGGCAGACCGTGCTCGGCGGACGGTTCGTCTCGGCGAATACGGGCTCGGCGTCGATCTCGGCAGAATTGAAGGCGTTCGCTGAGTCCTACCTCGATCTACATCTGGTGGAGGGCTACGGCTCCACCGAGGCGGGAGCGATCTTCGTCGACGGCCAGGTGCGTCGGCCGCCGGTGATCGACTACAAGCTGGTCGACGTGCCCGATCTGGGTTACTTCCACACCGATCAACCGCACCCGCGAGGCGAGCTCGTCGTCAAAACGGCGAACATGTTCCCCGGCTACTACAAGCGACCCGAGGTCACCGCGGACGTGTTCGACCCGGACGGCTACTACCGAACCGGGGACGTCGTGGCCCAAGTCGGTCCCGATCGGCTCGTCTACCTCGACCGCCGCAACAACGTACTGAAACTCTCGCAGGGCGAGTTCGTCGCCGTCTCGAAGTTGGAGGCAGTATTCGGCGACAGCCCGCTGATCCGGCAGATCTATGTCTACGGCAACAGCGCGCGTTCCTACCTGCTGGCCGTCGTCGTGCCCACCGAGGACACGCTGGCGCGCAGCGGCGGCGATGTCGAGTCGCTCAAGCCACTCATCGGCGACTCTCTGCAGGGGCTGGCGAGATCAGCGGGCCTGCAGTCCTATGAGATTCCGCGCGACTTCGTCGTCGACACAAAACCGTTCACACTGGAGAACGGCTTGCTCACCGGTATCCGCAAGGTCGCCCGCCCGAAGCTCAAGGAGCACTACGGTCAGCGTCTCGAGCAGCTGTACACCGACCTCGCCGAGGGCCAGACCAACGAACTGCGCGCGCTGCGCCTGGGCGGCGCAACGGGGCCGGTACTGGACACCGTCGCCCGGGCCGCTGGCGCACTGCTGAGCGCGGCAGCCGTCGATCTACAGCCCGACGCGCACTTCACCGATCTAGGCGGAGACTCCCTGTCGGCGTTGACATTCGCCAACCTGCTGCACGAGATCTTCGACATCGACGTGCCGGTCGGCGTCATCGTGAGCCCGGCGACCGATCTGCGAGTGATCGCCGATTACATCGAGGCGGAACGGACCTCAAGCGCGCAGCGGCCTACCGTCGCGACCGTGCACGGCCGCGACGTCACCGAGATACACGCCAGTGACCTCACGCTGGACAAGTTCATCGATGTCGAGACGCTCGCCACCGCACCGTCGCTGCCCGGGCCCAGCACCGAGGTGCGCACCGTGTTGCTTACCGGTGCAACGGGTTTCCTCGGCCGCTATCTAGCTCTGGAATGGCTCGAGCGGATGGAACAGGTCGGCGGCAAGGTGATCTGCCTGGTGCGGGCCAAGTCCGACGAGGATGCCCGGGAGCGCCTGGACGAGACCTTCGACAGTGGCGATCCAGTGCTGCTGCGCCACTACCGGAAGCTGGCCACCGAGCGTCTCGAGGTCATCGCCGGCGACAAGGGCGAGGCGAACCTCGGCCTGGATCAGCAGACTTGGCAGCGCCTGGCCGACTCGGTCGATCTGATCGTCGACCCCGCCGCGCTCGTCAACCACGTGCTGCCCTACAACCAGCTGTTCGGCCCCAACGTCGTGGGCACCGCCGAACTGATCCGCATCGCGCTCACCACGAAGCGCAAGCAGTTCGCTTATGTGTCGACCATCGGCGTGTGCGAGGGAATCGAGCCGCCGTCGGCGTTCACCGAGGACGCTGACATCCGGATCATCAGCCCGACCCGCAGAGTCGACGACGGCTACGCCAACGGCTACTCGAACAGCAAGTGGGCGGGGGAGGTGCTGCTGCGCGAGGCCCACGACCTGTGTGGCCTGCCAGTCTCGGTGTTCCGCTGCGACATGATCCTCGCGGACACCAAGTACGTGGGCCAGCTCAACGTGCCCGACATGTTCACCCGGTTGATGCTCAGCCTGGTCGCCACCGGCATCGCGCCGGGCTCGTTCTACGAACTCGACGCCGACGGCAATCGGCCACGCGCGCATTACGACGGGCTGCCAGTCGATTTCATCGCCGAGGCGATCTCCACACTTGGCGAACGGACTGTGGCTGGGTTGGCGACCTACCACGTAATGAACCCGTACGACGACGGCCTCGGACTCGACGAATACGTCGACTGGCTGATCGACGCCGGCTATTCGATCCATCGCGTCGCCGACTACGGCGCGTGGTTCCAGCGGTTCGATACCACCCTGCGCGCCCTACCAGAGCGGCAGCGCCAAGCCTCGCTTCTGCCGCTGCTGCACAACTACCAACACCCCGAAAAGCCAACTCGCGGAACCATCGCACCGACCGACCGGTTCCGTTCCGCGGTGCAGGAAGCGAAAATCGGCCCTGACAAAGACATCCCACATGTCTCGGCGCCGATCGTCGTCAAATACATCACCAACCTGCAACTGCTCGGCTTGCTATAGACCAACCCTCTCACCAGCGGCGAAGACACGAGCCTTCAGGCTGTATTGCTGGACGCAGTCGCGTCCCATGACCATCTTCGACTTGGGAGGCATTAGGAACGGGAGGTAGTGAAAAGCGATGGGCGTGCGAGACGACGGACAAACACCTCAACATTGCCGGGCACCGCATCTTGACCGCCGAGGTGGGGTCCGCTCTCGTCGGACATTCCGGGGTGGCCGAGGCTGCCGTCGTGGGCGCCAGCGACGACACGACGGGTCAGGCGATCTGCGCGTTCGTCATCCTGGCGGCCAGCCAGGCCCGCGCAACCAACGATGAAGCGATGGTCGAAGAGTTCCGAAAGCAGGTGACCAACGAGTTATCACCGATCGCGATGGCGCGCGAGATCCACGTCGTTCCCGAACTGCCCAAGACCCTAGTCGTCGGCCATGCCCGTCACCGCACACTCGAACAGGCCGAGAATCGCGCGCATCCACTCGACCTCGTCGAAGTGCATCTCCGAGGTTCCGGGGTTGGCGAAACACGTCGTCACCCCACACGCCACCAACGTGCGCACCAGGCTCTCAGCACCGTTCACGTTCGAACCCTTCACGCATCGACCATTTCCCAGCCGGGTGAACGATGTTGGGGTGCCGGAGTTCACCTTGTCCAAGGTAGCCGCCTGCATCGGAGGTGTCCTAGGGTTTAGTCGGAGCCGAAGGAGTCGCATGAGGACACGAGTCGTTGCCGCGTTGGCGGCAGCCATGGTCGTGGCAGCGTGCGGTACGCCCCCGGACGTGACCACGTCGAAGGTGGAACCGCCAGGAACGCTGATGTCCAAGCGATCCTTGGCCAACTTCGACCCGAATTTGTCGTCAGTGGTCTCGTCTGCGACGTACATCCGGTATCAGTCGACCTCCCCGGCCGGACAGCCTATCGAGGTGTCGGGTGCGGTGTTCCTGCCGAACGGCAACGCGCCCGCTGGGGGCTGGCCGGTGATCGCCTTTGCGCATGGCACCTCCGGCGTGGTCGGTGCCTGCGCGCCGACCAATTCACCCAGCCTGTTCGGCTCCGGCCCCACGGTGACGCGGCTGCTCGCAGGGCACCGAGCCGTCGTGATGACCAACTACCAGGGGCTCGACGGCCCGGGAAACGCGCCGTACCTGGACACCCCGTCCTCGGGCTACGACGTGCTCGACTCGGTGCGCGCCGCGCACGCCACCGGCCTGCCGCTTTCCTCGGATACGGTGCTGGTCGGATCCTCCCAGGGGGGGCGAGCCGCGGAGTCTGCCGCCGAGACCGCGAAATCCTATGCACCGGAATTGAACATCCGCGGCGTCGTGCTGATGTCTCCGGCGTTGGAGATCAAGTTCGCCGATACCGTGCGCGCCGGCGCACTGAACGAACCCGCTCAATACCTGATCGTGCCGTATCTGGTGGCTGCAGTGCGCTACCACGATCCCGGGTACGGCTATGACCGGGTGCTGCACGGTGATCTGCTCACCGCCGCGTCGCAATTGGAGTCGACGTGCACCGGCGCCATCACGCCCGCCGACGTGGCCATCGGCACCTCCGCCACTCCCGATGAGGCCCGGTTCGTCGATGATGCTGCCGTACAACCCGTTTTGGACTTCGAGTCGCGCACCAACCTGCCGAAGGCGGCCACCACCTTGCCCACCTACATCGTCCGTGGCGATGCCGATCATCTGGTGAGCACCGCGTGGTCCACCGAAGCGATCGCCAAGATGTGCGCCCTTGGCACCCCGGTGCACGACCTGGTCGTCCCAGGCGATCACGACGCCCCTGGTCACGTGTCGGACCGGTGGACGCAGTGGATCGGCGACCTGTTCGCCGGCACTCCCATCGCAACGACCTGTCCGCGCTAGGGCGTGTCGACGAGCCGGCGATGCAACTCCGTTGTCAGCAAATGGATTTGACGGGTCAGCTCGAAGGTGGTGATCCGATCAGCCAGGCGCAGTTGAATATCCTGGCTTCGTCTCTCGGCCTCCTCCGGTACGACTGGATGGTGGGCCGCATTGCCGCGCAGAGGCCGGCGCTGGATCAGCTGAGGGCTGCACCAAACAGCAACGACGCTGTGATCGGTTGTCATGATCATTCCGCTCGCGGCCCATTGCAAACACCGGTCGAGCGCACTCTAACCGCGGGTAGCCGAGCGGTCGGTGCCCGCCAGCACACTGTCGGCACCATGGAATTGGTGCGCACGACAACTCCGCCGAGCGGGGCATCAAGATGCGAGAGACGCCATGCTCCTGTGAGATCCCCGATGAACGGCGGAATTCCGTTGGACCCCCCGAAATCGACTCCACCACAATACGACTCAAGTACTACGCTCTATCCAAATTGGGTGTTCCCGCCTACGACGAACACGGACACCGGCTAAAACAAGCTCAACGGACCCTTATCGTAGGGTCGCGGATCGAGGTTTGAGCACTTCAATCTCCCGACACCCACCCAAACGCTCTCACCCGAAAGATCTGGGATGCAATGGGTCTCGCTAATAGGCACCAGGTTCGACCAGATCGTCACTCAAGAGACGCAAGCGCCGGCTACTTGCGGACTCGGGACGGCCCGCGTGCATATCGGACCACACATGAGATACCGCCGCCGGCGTGCCCAATCCTCTGCGATTGCGTGATGCGTCGCCCGTCGGTCTCATCGTCGAACTCGCCGCGGTATGGACGGTAACACGCGCGAGTTTGATTGGCAGCGATCACATTACCGCTACGAGCACCGTCCAACGTCTCGCAGCGTCGCGGCGGCCGCTTCGTCGACACCAGCCACAGACCTGATCCGATCACCGACGGCATGCACCAAACCACACCATGCCGCCGTACTAGCGAGCGTGGGAGAAGCGAAGAGACGATGTAAATTGCAAACAGGCCTCGCTGCCGATCGCTGTCACCAATCACATCGACGGGGTCGGTGGCTCGCAGAACAATGGAATCGCCTGGTGCAGAAGTTAATCGAGCGCCCGGACCGGTAGCGTCGACAAAGGCGTCGACTGCCGGATCCTTATGAACCACCGATCGGACGGGGGCTGATCATGCCTGTTGTGACGGCCGCCTATTTGCGGTTGCCCCGGCTTGACGGGCCGACGCGGGATGCGCTTGAGCGTCTGCCGCCTGGTTCGGCGCTGATAGTCGTGAGACGGGGTCCCAACGCCGGATCCCGGTTCCTGCTGGATCAGCCGGTGACGTCGGCGGGCCGACATCCCAGCAACGATGCTTTTCTCGATGACGTCACTGTGAGCCGCCGGCACGCGGAGTTCCGGTGGGAGAACGACGAATTCCACGTCGTCGACGTCGGTAGCCTCAACAGCACCTACGTCAACCGGGAGCCGGTGGATTCGGCGGTGCTGGTCAACGGCGGCGAGGTGCAGATCGGCAAGTTTCGCCTGACGTTTTTGACCAAGCCCAAGAACCACGGTGGCGCGGGCGGAACTCACGACTCTGGATCAACTGACGGATAAGTCGTAGTCATCTTCAGGTAGTTGGACATTCACCGCATCGCGATTGTTCGACGAATTTGGCGGCTCATCAGGAGCACCCATCGAGTCGAGCACTACGGAGACACCGTTGGTCGCCGTCAAACGCGGAGGGCGCAGTTTCGGCGCTGGGGTCGATAGTGCTGTTGTCCCCCAACGTGATAACGGAGAGGTTTACCGGTAACGCCGCATATTCGATTGCGTCGTATTCGGCTAGTTCGGGTGGGCTGGGGATGGATGCTGCTGACTCTATGAGCGGCTCTTGCTGACCCGTGAAGCCAGGGACAGCGCGGCAGTCTGGGTCGCGGACGCTACATTAGCCAGCGACGCACCTCGAACGCCAGGCATAGTTCTGCGACACTGCGAGGGCGAGACAACGACCGACTGGTCAGCTTCTCGATCCTGCGCAGGCGATGACGCACGGTATTGGGATGGCAAAACAGTTGCGCCGCAACGACGTCCACCGACGCATCACTTTCCTCCCACACCCGAAACGTTTCATACAGCATCTCCCGCTCCCGCGCGGGTATCTTGGCAAGCCGGTCCAGTGCGCTTCCGGCAGATTTGAGCATCAGGTCCGGGGCGCCGATCGCGGCGGTCGCCAGGATGGAGCCATCAAATATCGCAACCGCAGAAGAACCCTCGGTGTTGCTTCGCATCATCACCTTGGCGAAATGGAGAGCTTCTGGTGTATCGCGAAGATCGCCGAAGCGTGCGCTGACGCCGACACGCTCGGCCCCCAGCCGGGACACGAGGGCCACGATCTTGTCGAACCGCTCGTCGGACGCGACGTGCAGAATCCCAACCTGCACATCGGGTAGCAGTCGCCACGCTGAATAGACGTCGATGCTGCGCAGCTTGGGTTCAACGTCGGTGAGCGCCTCGGTTACGGTGTTGCTGACGTCGGCGGCGACTACCACAAACGGGCCATTGCGTGGCAGCCGAAGACAACTAGCGACTTCCCACAGGCTCCACTCGTCGAGAACCTGGCCCTGAAGCAGCGAGTCGATCACGAGCGGGCGGCGCGATGCCCCACCCAGGATCTGCCTTTTCTGCTCATCGCGATACCCGGCCACCACTGCGGTGGCGACAAGTTCAGCGAAGCTGCCGATGTGCGCGTCGGTGTCGGCCGGCAGCACCCGGGAATGTGTGGATCCGACTGTGGCCAAGCCCCAGATGCGTCCATCGACCATGATCGGGACGCCCGCGGCCTCCCGAATGCCCGTCGCACGAATGCGGGCAGCCAGATCCCCCGCGGCGTCGTTGTAGGAATCCATGCGCGCGGGCCGACCGGTGCGCTGCAGCACCGCTGCAAGGTTGTCCTCGGTAAATGGTGCGCGGGTGCCCACCGGCCAGTTCACCAGCGACCCGGAATGATAGCTCGCGGCGATGAGCGTGATCTCACCAGCTGTCTCATAGCGCCACAGGAAGGCGATCTCCGCGCGCACGCATTGGCGCATTTCGCGGGCCACGGCGTCGAATACCTTCGGCGGTTCGACTCCGCGTCCAACCAGGGTGGCCAGTCGCCGCAAGGCCGCCTGCTCGGCAGCCAGCCGTCGATACTCGGGGCAGAGATGCGCGTGATCGGCCGACGCGTTGAGCTCGGCGGTGACTTCGGCGTTGCTGAGGCGGATGTTGGCGGGTTTGTTCATGACTTCATCACCTTTGTCGGCTGTTTGATCGCGGGTGCAGCTGACCCGCCCGTTTCACGGCACGTCGTCTTGGCGGACGTCTGTTGCTGTGGGGGTATGAGCCCCGACATCGCCACCACGGTTGACTGACCCCGGTCACGCCGAACGGTGCTAGATTTCATGACACGTAAAGCGCTTGCTCGCAAGCGAATCCTGAAGTCAGGGGTCCACCAAACACTGACCCAGCAGACTTTCTGCTGTATCGGTCAGTGTGTCGGCTGCCGAACGAGGCTGCCAACCAAGCACGTTGGTCGCCTTCGCGGCTGACACCGTCTTTGGCGGACCCAGCAGCCCCGCGAATGTCTCCAGCTGGGGCACGAAGCGTGCGGCCGCACGCACCAGCCAGTCAGGAGCCACCCGAGTGGGAATACGCGTGCCCCGGTCGCCCAATCGGGAACGCAGGATCGCGGCGATCTGCGGCAGCGTCACCGGTTCACCGGAGGCGGCCAAAAACCGCTGCCCGGCGGCCTTCGGACTCGTCATCGCCGCGACGTGCAAGTCGGCAACGTCTCGCACGTCGACAACTGCGAACGAGGACCGCGGTAACAGCGGTGGCTTGCCGTCGAGCAGCATCGCGATGAGACCGACTGAACTACTGTCGTTGCGGCCGAGCACCGGGCCGAAGATCCCGACCGGGTTGATCACCGTGAGTTCGGGCTGATTGCGATGCTGGTCCGCGAATTGCCAGGCCGCCCGCTCGGCCAGGGTCTTCGACCTGACGTACGGGCTGTTTGTCTGCGACAGGTCGGTCCAGTCCGACTCGTCGTAGGGCGTCCGTGACGGCTTGGGGCTGTATCCGATCGCGGCGAACGACGACGTCACCACCACCCGCCGAACCGCGGCATCAGCGGCCGCCTGCAGCACTCGCAATGTGCCCTCACGAGCAGGCCTAATCAGATCGGCTTCGTCCTTGGGCTGTTGCGAAGGAAAAGGCGACGCCACGTGCAGCACGTATTCACAGTCGGCAACCGCCTCCGGCCACCCGTCGTCGGCAGTGAGATCGGCTGCCACGAAAGCGAGTTCGCTCACGTCGGCGCCCGCTTGTTCTAGGGTGGCGCGGACCTCGGGCCCGCGGTCGAGAGACCGGATCGTGGCCCGGACCCGGCGGCCATCGCCTAGCAGCCGCAAGATGATGTGACGGGCCAGGAATCCGGAGCCGCCGGTGACCAACACCGGGTCGGAACTGTCAGGCATGGCTCAGCCCAGCCTTGTCTGCGAGTAGTCGCGCGGAAATATCCGCCACGATCGGGATGAGGCGTTGTTCGCCAGCGGAGTCGGCACGCTCGCGGGCGGCCCACAGGTCAGCCTTGACGGCGGCATAACGCTCGCGCAGCTTCAGCCGCGTGATCTCGGCGCCCAGCCGCTCAGCATGACGGGCAAACAGCTGCCGCTGCTGTGCGGCGCCCGCTAGTCCCAACTGCATGTTCGCGAGATACGCGCGCATGTCGGCCACGGACATTCCCATTCCGCGCAGGCAGCTCATCGCTTCGATGGCCGCGACCAGATCTGGCGGATAGCGGCGGTGGCCGCTGCGTTCGTCGCGCGGAACCTTATCGATTAGCCCGATGCCCTCGTAGTAGCGAAGCGTCGATTCCGAGAGGCCGCTCCGTCGCGATACCTGCTGAATCGTGAGGTAGCCGACGTCGTGCTCGGTCATGTTGATACTCATGGCACCAGTCTGCCGAACTTCAAGCGCTTTAAGTCAAGCTCTAGCCGTGACCGGCCAGGTTCGACGCGCAAGCGCTCCGAACGAGCCTGCGCGTCATCGGTGCTGCGAGCTTGATGATGCGCAGTTGCCGCGTCCCGATGAGCTCAAACATGATGCTGAGACCGACAAACGTGGTGCTAAGACCGATACCCGGGACAGTCGTAGCGGTGATCTAAAACCCGCTGGGACGGAGGACATCACACGACCCGTCAGATTGTCGGCACACAGCTGGTCCCGAATATGGTGCACCACAACATGGTAACGGATACACAGGTTCGTCATGGATAATAGAGACTATCCATCGAATGATCTCGGAAAACTGTTGCGGGTCAGCAATATTGACCGTACTCACCTGCCATGGGCTAGACCCGTCACTATGACGAATTGCGCTCCGACGGCGAGCCGCGATTGCTGTCGAGGTGGCCAGACTCTCGACGGGCAACCTGAGCGGGTGTGGGCTTATCGCTGGCAGAACAGCGCGGGTGAGGCGTACGAGAGCATCGGCATTGACGGCAACCAGATGGCGATCGGGATCAGCCGCCCCGACAGCGGGGCGTGCGAACCGTCACCGTGACGAAAAGGTTCTGCTAACTGCAAAGCTAAACGAACCGACATGAACAGCCGGCGTAACCGTCGCATGAGCAGAGTCGGGTAGTTCTGGACATGGCGACAGTGACGGAACACCTTGTGTGACAGACATCTTCCCGCGTCACCGTTCGCGGGCCTGCCAAGTCAATTCGGCCCGGGAAACCCTGACAGCGCCGAGCGGCATCCGAGAAGGCGCAGCGGCTGTCATCACGACCACGGTCATGTCGTCGACCACTCGCGCCGGCACACGCCACTGGGCCGCTACGGACTGCTTCGTGCCAACTTTCTCGCATTGCTGGGCGAACCATGTCGGGAACACGATCGCAGGTCCACCGGTGGCGATCTCCACATGGGCAGCTCCGGGCCGGCGCCATTGCACGACGTTGTGCAGCTGGACATTGGCCGCGACCTCGTGTTGTTACCGATTCCATCGGCATCGCTGCGTGATGTTTCGATCACGGATGCAGCCGGAGGCCAGCGGGAGTCGCCAATGAACTTGAGCTGTTGTCTCACCGAGCCGAACTGCCGGGCGTCAAAGTCAAAGGCGATAGATGTGTTCGGATGACAGCGTTACCGCCCGGGAGTGATCGCCGAGTTGGCCTCGCTGCCAGAACCTCTCGACCTCAGCACGGTCTACCAGAGCCCAAGCGTCACAGATCCCCCTGTGTCCCGGCCGGGGCGTGCTCCGGCGCCGTGCTGGTGCACACGCACACTGGTGGAGTCGACTGACAATAACTCCTGCAGGTCAGCGGCATCGCCATCGTCGAGGCTGTGCTGGATCACGGTGAAGATCCGCGCGTAGGTGCCATCGGTAGACCACCGCAGATGGCGTTCAGCCACCGACTGCCAGGCACCGAACTGCTCTGGCAGATCCCGCCACGGAGATCCAGTGCGACAACGCCAGATAACCCCCTCCAATGTGCGGCGATGGTCATTCCAAGGCCGACCGCGCCGCCGGCCACAGGGCATCAACGGCTCAATCAGCGCCCACAACTCATCAGAAACAACATCTGTCCGGATCGCCCAGCCAGCATCAGGCACAACACCATTCACATTAAGCAGACACGCCCTAGTCGAGATCCCACCGCTCTGACTATTCGTTAGCCAACCGTGGTGCAGAGGTTCGAGGTCGCCGAGGTCGGGAGAGGGCAGCATCGTCGCCCCCGAGGTGATGATTCCGGAACCGATCGGCGCGGTGCTACCGCGCACATCGCCCGACGAAGTCGAATACGGTAGGCATTTGGTCGTCGGTTGCCTCAACGGTTGGGACCCCCACCGTCCGACCTCGCTGCTGCGGGGTCGGGCATGTCGGGTTCCGAGTGGTCGACGAGCCGGCGATGCAACTCCGTTGTCAGCAAATGGATTTGACGGGTCAGCTCGGTATTGGTCTTGAGCTCCAACTCTTGAGACTCAAAGTCATGGTCTGCCTTGGCCTGCTGGAATGCCGACTGTCGGTTCTGGCCGATCATCACGAACGTCGAAAGGAAGATTGCCTCGAGCGAAACGACAACGGTCAGTATGGCCCACGGGCTCTTCTCCAGGAACAGCATCCAGATGGTGAACAACGCGGCATGAAACCAGACGAAGTTCATCGACCCGGCGAACGTCGTGATTCGATCGGCCAGGCGCAGCTGGAAGTCCCGGCTTCGTCTCTCGGCCTCGTCCAGCACGGCAGGATGGTGGGCCACCTTGCCGTGCAGGAGCCTGCGCGGGATCAGCTGTGGGATGCGTCGGCTGGTATCGGAGCTGTGTTCGGTCGTCATGGTCGATTCCTTTACGTCCTGTCTGCCTGCGAACTACTCGGTGGGCAGCGGAATCCTGTTGGAGCACAAAGTTGAGTGTCTGCAGGTGCCAAAGTAGATCGGGTCGGCGGCTAGACGGGTGTGGCGCGCAACAGCGTCTGCTCGCCGACGTTGTCTGCACCAACAATGACGGCGAGGGGACTGCGCTGCACGATTCAGGAGTTGTCCCATCGCACCCGAGGAGTCCCAGTGACAAACATTGACCTGAACGCGCAGTTCGACAAGATCTCCGATAAGGCGAAGAGCGCATCCGACAAGCTGAAGTCCGCGAACCACGCCGCCAAGGATCGGCTGGAGGCCGACGCGAGCAGCGCCCGCGATCGTGCGACTGCAGCAGCTGATCGACTCAACGACAAGGCAGTTGACGCCAAGGACAAGGCCTCGTCGCAGTGGAAGGAGATGCACGCGAAGTGGCAGGCGCATGTTGCGAAGGTGAAGGCCAACGTCAAGGACAAGGAGGACCGCCTCGACGCGGACTTCGCCGCCGACGACGCCGACCTCGCCGAAGACTATGCGTTGTCGGCGATCGACTTCGCCCAGGCCACCATCGATGAAGCAGAGTCGGCGGTGTACGACGCCTTGTATACACGTAGGTACGCGACCGCGCTCGACGCCAACGCTTCCTGAATCGATGTCCATGTGACTGCTGCCGCAGGCGCAGAGGGACGGCGGGTCGCGAGCTTTGGTCGGCTCGACCTCGGCCTGCGGCAAGCCAGTGACTGGTACCTCTGGGGGCCTTACCTCAGTGAAAGACAGTGGGGCACAGTCCGCGAGGACTACAGCGCCGACGGCGACGCATGGAGATATCTGCCACATGATCACGCACGCTCGCGCGCCTACCGCTGGGGCGAGGACGGCCTTGCGGGGTTCTGCGACATCGAGCAACGGTTGTGCTTGGCGCTGGCGTTGTGGAACGGACGCGACCCGATACTGAAGGAGCGGGCGTTCGGACTCACCGGTGCCGAGGCGAATCACGGCGAAGACGTCAAGGAGTACTGGTGGTACGGCGATGCCGTACCCAGCCACGCCTGGAACAGCTGGCGATATCACTACCCACAGCGGGCATTTCCCTACCAGCAGTTACTGGACGAGAACCGCAGGCGCGGCAAGCACGACCGTGAGTACGAGCTGCTGGATACGGGGATCTTCGACGACGACCGCTACTGGGTCGTCGACGTGCACTACGCCAAGGCCGACCCAACCGACGTGCTCATGACGATCAACGTGACCAATGCCGGTGCCGACACCGAGATTCTCCATGTGCTGCCGACGTTGTGGTTTCGCAACACGTGGTCGTGGGATGCCGGAGCCACCCGGCCTTCGTTATCGGCCGCCGCGGCGGGAACGGTGGCCGTCGCACATCCGATTTTCGGCGACATGGAGATGCTCGCCGGGCCGGCCCCTGACGGCGAGGGGCCAGAGCTGCTGTTCTGCGACAACGAGACGAACCAGCACCGGCTCTACGGTGTCTCGTCGGGTGCGCCATGGCCGAAGGACGGCATCAACGATCACGTCGTCGGCCGGGCCGACACCGTCAACCCTGCGCGCCGCGGCACGAAATGCGCTGCTTGGTACCGAATTTCACTGGATGCGGGCGAGACAGCCGAGATTCGGCTGCGGTTGCGACCGGCAACCACGGGGCCACTCGACGCGGCCACATTGGGGACGGACTTCACTCGGGTGAACACGCAGCGTCGGGCCGAAGCCGACGAGTTCTACACCTCGCTCACCCCGCCGCAGGCGTCGGCCGACGAGGCTGCCGTGATGCGGCAAGCGTTCGCCGGCATGCTGTGGAACAAACAGTTCTACTACTACGACGTGGCCAAGTGGCTCGATGGCGATGCGGCCCAACCGCCGCCCCCGCCGCAGCGCAAGGACGG
Source organism: Mycobacterium sp. AZCC_0083 (assembly GCF_014202335.1). GTDB lineage: Bacteria > Actinomycetota > Actinomycetes > Mycobacteriales > Mycobacteriaceae > Mycobacterium. The sequence continues at coordinate 52,179 of NZ_JACHGP010000017.1, forward strand.
CCGCAACGCCCGGTGGCGGGGCTTCGGGGCGTTCGATGTGATGTCGATGCCCGACACCTGGGAATATCCGTGGTTCGCGGCCTGGGACATGGCATTTCACTGTGTCGCGTTGGTGCACGTTGATCCGGCGTTCGCGAAGTATCAACTCTCCCTGCTGTGCCGCGAATGGTTCCAGCACCCCAACGGCGCCTTGCCCGCGTACGAGTGGGACTTCTCCGACGTCAACCCTCCGGTTCACGCGTGGGCAGCCCTGGAAGTCTTCGCCATCGACGGCGGTCGTGACTTCGACTTCCTCAGCAGGATCTTCGACAAGCTACTGGTGAACTTCACCTGGTGGGTGAACCGCGAAGACGCGAATGGCTCGAATGTCTTCGAGGGCGGCTTCATGGGCCTGGACAACATCGGCCCCGTGGACCGCTCACACCTTCCCTTCCACGGACTGCTCGAACAATCCGACGCCACCGGCTGGATGGCCGGATACGCGTTGTCCATGGCGACGATCGCAGCGATCCTGCACGGCTCTGGACAACGGCCCGCGCTCGACCTCGTACAGAAATTCTTGGAGCATTTTGCCGGCATCGCGGAAGCGCTTGAGGTTGTCGGTCTTTGGGATGAGAACGACGGCTTTTACTATGACCGAATCCTATTGGCCGACGGGGGCGCCGTGCCTGTTCGGGTGCGTTCGATGGTCGCCATGATCCCGCCGCTGGCAGCGGCGGTGGTCAACGAGGAGGCCATCAACCGGACACTCGTGACAGACAAGATGTTCGCCGACTACCTGCGACGCCATGGACTAGGGGGGACCAAGGAAATGGCCGACGCCGGGATTCTGCGCGGGGACCCCGGCGCTCGGCGGCTCTTGATCGGGGTGACCGGCCTGGACCGGGTGCGGCGGCTCTGCCAAACCCTGTTCGACCCAACGGAATTCCTATCTCCACATGGACTTCGTTCCGTATCCGCCTACCACCGCGAACATCCGTACCAGTTGGACGTGCAGGGTGTGCGGGCCGGAATCGACTACGAGCCTGCCGAGTCGACCACCGCCATGTTTGGAGGCAACTCGAACTGGCGGGGTCCGGTGTGGTTTCCGCTGAACTACCTCGTCGGGACGGCATTGGAGCGCTACCACGAATTCTTCGGCGACGAACTGACGATCGAATACCCGACCGGATCAGGAACCAATGTCACGCTCGACGTCGTCGCCGCCGATGTCTGGGAGCGCCTGGTGTCGACCTTCCTCGTCGATCAGGACGGAAGACGGCCCTGCTTCGGTGCCACGGAACGGATGCAGACCGATCCTCGGTGGCGAGACAACCTGCTCTTCCACGAATACTTCCACGGCGACAACGGTGCTGGACTAGGTGCGTCGCACCAGACCGGCTGGACCGGCCTGGTTGTCGACGTGATCCGCCGCCGCCATCGCGCGTACCCCGCGGTGTCGGAGGTGGTTCAGCGACTCGTCGAAGGTGAGGGGAGCGAATGACGATGACAGCCCTGCCCGGCAGCCCAGCTCCGCTGGGCGCGACGTGCGGACCGCATGGGACGAACTTCGCAGTGGCGTCGAATGGCGACCAGGTGAAGCTGTGCTTGTTCGACGACAGCGGAGCCGAGAGTCGGCTGGCGCTACCGGAACGTGACGGCGACATCTGGCATGGTTTCGTGCCCGGAGTGGGGGAGGGCCAGGCTTACGGTTTCCGAGTCAGTGGGCCCTACGATCCCGCGCGGGGCCTGCGCTACAACCCCGCCAAGGTTCTCATGGACCCGTATGCCCGCGCGATCGATGGTGAATGCCGGTTCGGGCCCGAATTACTCGACTACGCAACGGATGACGCCGCGGCTCCCAGCCTGCTGGATTCGGCCGGTCACACTCCACGCAGCCTGGTGACGGCGCCGTTGCCGCTCGTTCCGCCCGTGCCCGGTCCGGGGCATCCGCTCGCCGACACGATCATCTACGAGGTGCACGTCCGCGGATTCACCGCAACGCACCCCGACGTGCCGCCCGAGCTTCGCGGCACCTACGCCGGTCTGGCGCACGAGGCAGTACTCGACTACCTCGTCGGGCTCGGCGTCACCGCCGTCGAGTTGCTACCCATCCACCACAACGTGCCCGAGTCATTCCTCGTCGAGCGTGGGTTGACGAACTACTGGGGCTACAACACCATCGGCTTCTTCGCGCCGCACGCGGCGTACTCGGCTGCGGTGCGGGCCGGCCGACGGGGCGGCCAGGTGGCGGAGTTCCGCAGCATGGTCGATGCCCTGCACGCGGCCGGGGTGGAGGTGGTGCTCGACGTCGTGTTCAACCACACCGCCGAGGGCGGGCCCGGCGGCCCCACGCTGTGCCACCGCGGCCTCGACAACGCCGCGTACTACCGCCTCGACCCGAGCGATCCGGGTCGCTACATCGACACGACCGGCACGGGCAACTCGTTGAATGCGGCGGACCCGACAACGCTGCGGATGATCATGGATTCGCTGCGCTACTGGGTGTCGACCATGGGCGTCGACGGGTTTCGTTTCGACCTCGCACCGACCCTCGGACGAGAGCACGGCGCCTTCGACCCGTTCTCGGCGTTCTTCGATGTCGTGAGCCAGGATCCGGTCATCTCACAGGTCAAGCTCATCGCCGAACCGTGGGACGTCGGCCGAATCGACAGTTACGACATCGGTCGCTTCCCGCCGCTGTGGAGCGAATGGAACGGACGCTTCCGCGACACCGTGCGCGACTGGTGGCGCAGTCACGACGGAGTATTGGGGGATTTCGCTGCACGCCTGTGCGGTTCGGCTGACATCTACGACCACCCCGATGAAGGACGCCGACCCAGCGCGTCGGTCAACTTCGTCACCGTGCACGACGGGTTCACGCTCACCGATCTGGTCTCCTACAACGGAAAGCACAACGAGGCCAACACCGAGGACAACCGCGACGGCACCGACGACAACCGTTCGTGGAACTGCGGAGCCGAAGGCCCAACCAGCGATCCCGACGTGCTGGCGTTGCGCGTTCGGCAAGCGCGGGCATTTCTTGCGACCCTGCTGCTCTCGGCAGGCGTACCGCTGTTGTTGGGGGGCGACGAGCTCGGCCGCACTCAGTCGGGCAACAACAACGCCTACTGCCAGGACAACGAGATCACCTGGTTCGACTGGACGACAGACGACCATGGGTTGTTGGATTTCACAACGGACCTCATCGCGTTACGCCGTCGTCATCCGGCATTCCGCAGGCGCCGCTACCGCACCGGCAAGGCCGCGTCGGACCTGCGCTGGTTCACATCGTCAGGTGCGGAGATGACTGCCGAAGACTGGTCAAACCCGAGTGCCCGTGGCGTCGCGTTGTTCGTCGACGGTTCAACGGATCCGGATGAGGGAGCCGACGGAACGCCGATGGTGGATGACGACTTCCTCATGCTCGTAAACTCATGGTGGGAGCCGTTGACTTTCACGGTGCCCGCCGAACTTTCTGTGCGGCGGTGGGACATGGTCTGTGACAGTTTCGACCCGTCACGCACGGGCACCGCGGGGCGAGAGCTCAAGGTCGGGCCGCGGTCAACGGTGGTCCTGCGCTCCCCGCCTTGACCGCGGCAATCGAACCGCCCCAGCTCAACCTCGGTAGGCGGCTCATTGACCCAGCGCGGTCCCCATTCGTGGCCGAACGGCTTGGGATTGAAGTCGTTTGGTGGACCCAGTGTCAGGCGACTTTTGCCGTCTGAGTGAGTCGGTCTTCGAACTCGGCGAGGTGATGGTACCGAGGGCCGCGAGACGTGTGCGATTGTTGTGGAATTCGACTTTCGTTGTGGTCCAAGATGTTTGGGCCAGTGCATTGTCCCAACCTCCGTGCGGCCGACCGAACGGGCCAGATTGTGCTCACGGGCACAGCTGGCGTTGTCCAGCGAACAGTCCGGGCGTCCGAACTATCTACGACGCGTTATGTGGCCGAATCCAATACTTGCCGAGGCCACAATCGTCGGGCGGCACGACTCGAGCTGAGCACTGGATCGCCCGATTGGTGAACACGGTGCTCGGGTCACGGTTCAAGACAATTGGAACGCAACGTGATTCGGACAACGCGTGCGCCGAACGATGCGGGGAATCCCATCAGGGCCGTCTCCGGTGGCGCGCCGTGGGAGTACCACGCAGACCAGCAGCTGTTGGAAACCGTTTGCCACTGGTGCCACAGAACAACCGAATGGGTGCTCGTCCTGCGCACCGATGCTTCTAGCTGCGGCGGCGCGCCGACGCGTATTCTTTCGCAGCCTCCGCTGCATACCGGATGGCATGCACCTGATGGTCATGCGCCAGATGTGCTTGATCTACTGCCGCCAGAATATCTTTCGCCTCCTGAAGCTTGGCGGCTTCGCGATGGTGCCGTGCCGCGTGCTCATGATGTTCAGCCGCACGTTGATGAAGTTTGCTTAACCCTGACATGGAGGTCCCTTCTTGGTTGCAATCTCTGCTCCCCATCGTGGGCGCCGGCACGCCAGGAGTCATTGTCCGGCGGCCCACGATGTTCCGCCAGTCATTAGTCGCATCAACAACCGATCGAAGAACCCAGTCACCGCGACAACAAGATCGATGCCTTCTCCGAATATCCGCTCCGGCGGTGGTCGCAGCTCTCGCAATCTCACTCCGGCAGTACCTTGAGGCGTTCTGACCGCGATGCCCTCGGCGACCTCCTCCGCCCCAATACTCTATCGGTCGGTGTTCGCCGAGACATGATCTTCAGATCAACGTTAGTCACCGCCACAACCCGGACCGGCAAACCGTGCATTAGCTTCTCTCTTAACACCACAGCGGAATCCGACGAGTGGTGGTCGTCTGCAGGGTGCCTCGCGATCCAGGGCGGTTAGGTATTGATCGCCAAACGGGCTGACCTTCAACCGCTTACACCCTCGCCGGACGGCACACTGAGCGAAGGAGAGCACCTATGAGGCGCTGGTTCGAGAATCGGCTGGCCATGCTGTTCGCCGCCACCTACGTGGCGGCGACGGCACGGGCGATGACCGCGCTGCCGCACGACGAACTGACCTGACAGGGGTGGGAAGCGGCTAAGGCCCTATCTGGCACCGAGCATCGCCGTCCAGCAATACGAAACGCGAACTCGCGGGACGCAAGTTCTACGCGGCACCGCCAGAACAGTCGAAAAGGAGCAACACGTGACCCAGACGGACGACGACCAGACGTCTCGAGAAATCATCGCCGAGATCGCAGTGCCGGACGTCGAATGGACCGCCTCCGCGATGGTCGTCGTCACGCGTGGCCCCATCGCCGGTTCCCGATTCCCGCTGCATCAGGCGGTCACATCCGCAGGCCGCGATCCGCGCGGCGACATCTTCCTCGACGACGTGACCGTCAGCCGGCGCCATGCCGAATTCCGCTCGGAACGCGGTGAATTGCAGGTCGTCGACATTGACAGCCTCAACGGCACCTACGTCAACGGCCGGCCGATCGATTCAGCTGTGCTGACCAACGGCGACGAGATTCAGATGGGTAAGTTCCGGCTAGTATTGTTGATCCAACCGCGACGGGTTGACACCGACGACCATCCCCATTCGACGAATCGGTTCACCCATCAATCCCAATTTTCGCCACCGCACTGACGGGACCCCGCTAGCTGGTCCGGTGTGGGGTTGCGCCACAAACTATGCAGGCTGCCTGTACAGGTGTCTGTTTTGGCTAGCCCGTGGAATATCAAGGCGGGGACACAACAAGACGCGGTATGCACTGTTGCCGCGAACCTCACCGGTCGGAGCCGCCACACACTCGCGGGAAAGTGGCTCAGTTCGGTGAGTGAGTATTGCTGTAACACAAGCTGACTGCACCGTCGTGGTGCCGCACGCCGGGCACGATCGATTCTCGGTCGGTCACAAAGGGACGGAGAATCAACGACATCGTCAGAGAACAGAACCTGGCGACCGGCATCGCGAGGGAGCTGCCGCCGATGCGGGTTGGCACATGGCAGTGACCGGCGGCGATCGGGACCGTGCCCAGGCGCGAGCTTGGACTCAGCCATCCTGCACCGCTGTTAGCACCTCGAGCCGGGCGCCGTCCGAAAGTTTCGTCTGCCAGGCGGATCGCGGTAGCACCGCTCGGTTCAACGCCACGGCGACACCGCGGGCGGGGCAGCCGAGCGACTCCAGCAGCAGCGCGACCGTGACGTTATCCCCAACCCACATACGCCGGCCATTGACGGTGATGACCGCCGGGCCATCGTCCCCGGCTCCGTTCGGGCCGTCGTGACCGACAGTGTCGCTCATGTCAGTTCCCCCCATTGCTGAGCCGTACTGCGGCAGCCTTGCACCACCCGATTGTTGCCCTGCCTGGTATCGAAGCCGATGTGTGCAATGACAACGTCGCGACAACGCCGATGTGGCGGCCGCCACAACATGTACAGCGGCCGTCGTGGCTTGAAACATCGGTTGGAGTGATCGTTGCCGCAGCAGCCGACTCTTACGGGGTACGTCGGCCGCCGACACCGTCAACCAGCTCAGAGGCGACGGGTACAACGTGGAGTTGAACTTCGACGGGACCAGGGATGTCCCGCTGTCGGAGTGCACGGTGACCGGGACCCACGAATCCCCGAGACGGCCCCCTCGGCAGCGCACCGGTGCCCCGGGGTAGCTCGTCACCGTGTCCGTCGACGTGCTATTGGAAAGTAAGCATTGCGTCGTCGAGTTTGAGAGCGACGGCGCGGCGGCGCAAGTGTCGTCCGCGACGCCACCAAAGGCTGGCCGGGTATCAAGCGGCGCCGCGTGAGGATTTTCGTTGCTGGTATCAAGGCGACGAGGTGCAGAAGCAGGTCGCTGAAGTAGCGAAAGCGCTCTACCAGCGCGCCGATGATCTGGCGGTTCTGCTTGCCCGCGCGATCACCCGCCGTTCGTGGTCGTCGCCGCTGATGTTCGGCTGTCGGCGCCGAGGCGCTGCCCTCGATCGCGTGCACGCTGAGCAGCATCGACGTGTATTCCGCGTAGCTGGGCGGAAGCCTACAATGACCCGCACTGCATTGGCAGTCCAGTAACGGTAGACAGGACACCCCATGGGGCCTTCGACCGGTCTTTTTGATAGTGGCGCCCAGCGGCTCGCAACTCCGCCGATTCGGGGCCGGGCGGGCGAGCTGAAGGTGATCGGCGCGTTGGTGACGGCGCTGGTGCAGGGGCGCGGGGGCGTGCTGGTCATCGAGGGCCCGCCGGGCATCGGGAAGAGTCGGTTGCTGACCGAGGTGATGGCGCTGGCCGACAAGGGCGGGGTGCGCACCTTGTTCGGTGAGGCATTCGAGTATCAGCAGACGGTGCCGTTCTTCTCGCTGTTCATGGCCACGCTGCGCGCCGATCCGCCGGTTGGCGACGCCGACGCGTTGCGCCGGCTGGGGGGCTCGGCGGATCTGCGCTACTGGGTGGTGCGCGATCTGGCCGACGCGATTCATGCGGCGGCCGCGGAAACCCCGCTGGCGATCGTGTTGGAGGACATCCACTGGGCCGATAACAGCACGTTAATGGCGCTGCGGTCGCTGGCCAGCGCGCGGCCGGATGCGGCGGTGTTGTGGGTTCTAACCGCCCGCACCGGGGCTGGCGGTCCGCTTCTCCAGGAGACGTTGTCGGTGCTGCAACGCGCGAATGCCGCAGTTGTGCGCGTGGCCGCTATGTCGCCGGGCGCGGTCGTCGACATGGTCCAGGACGCCGTGCGGGCCAACGCCGACGAGTCGCTGCTGAACCTGGCCGCCAAGGCGCACGGAAATCCATTCCTCGTCAGGGAGCTGGTCGGGGGTCTGGACGAGGAGGGCCGGCTCAACGTCAGCGGCGGGCGTGCGGTGGCCACCGGACATGCGCTGCCGCGACGCCTGAGCGCAAGCATGCAGCAACGACTCGACCACCTCTCCGCGGGTTCCGGCGAGGTGGTGCGGGTGGCCGCGGTGCTGCCGAACCGGTTCTCGGCTGGGCTGCTGGCCGCGATGCTGGAACGCCAGCCGGCGTCGTTGATGTCGGCGCTCGAGGAGGCGGTGCGCGCGGATCTGCTCGTCGACGACGGTGAGCAGTTGAGGTTTCGGCACGACTTGCTGCGCGAGGCCACCCGGCAGTCGTTGCCGCAGTCGCTGCGCCGCGCGATGGAGCGCCAATCGGCGTCGATCATGCTGAGTATGGGCGCGTCGCCGGCCGAGGTGGCCACCCAGCTGGTACGCAGCGCCGAGCCCGGAGACCGGGAGGCGATCGACGCGCTGCGACAGGCCGCTCAATCAGTGGGCCACAGCGACGCGAGTGCGGCGGCGGACTTGAGCCAGCGCGCGTTGGAGCTGTTGGCGGCCGATGACGCTGAGCGCGGGCTGCTGGTCGCCGAAACGGTGGGGTTGCTCAACCGGGCCAGCCGCCATCCCGAAGCCGAAGAGTTGGCCGTTGCGGCGCTCTCGGAAGCGGCGTCGCCCCAAGAAGAGGCCGAGATTCGCCTGCGCCTCCCGACGATCAATAAGCACACTACTCAGCGGCGCGTTGAGGAGAATCGGCGCGCGTTGCAGTTGGGCGAGATCAGCGAGGTCACCCGGGCACGGCATCTGGCACACCTGGCCTACAACCTGGCGTACCACAACCAAGGTGAGCAAGAGCGCACGGCGGCCGATGAGGCCGCCGCGGCCGCTGCATCGACCGGTGATCTCGAGGCCACGATCATGGCTAACCTCACCCTCGCTTTGCTCGATGATGGGGAGGGGTACGCGGGCCGCTCGGTAGGCCGCCTCGAGGAACTTTGCGCGCTCGCCCGCACGAGTGATGCGACCGCAGCCCATGACTTGGCCGCGATCCACTACGCCAACCTGCTGGCGGTAGTCGGCCGGTTGGACGACGCTGCGGCCCAGGTCGCCGACGGAACACAGCAAGCCCGCCGGGAACGCAACGCGATGGCCCTTGCAATCTGGGCCACGATTGACGGGATGGTCCACCTGGCTGCGGGCCGGTTGTCTGCCGCCCGCGCCGCGACTGAGTCCCTGCCGCCCCCACAGCCGACAGGCGTGACCGAGCCGGACATGATCCGCATCGTGATTCTGGCCGAGGTGGCGGCCCGCACCGATGACCGAAACTTGTTGCAGCAGATGGTCAATCACGCGCGCAACGCCTACCCCACTGGCTCATCTGTCGTGCGTCGGGGAGCGGCGCATGTGCTAGCGCTGGCGGCGTGGCTGCGCGACGACGTCCATGACGCGATGCGCTGGCTCGGCGACATCACTCTATTCGGGTCACCAATCTGGCCCCAGGTCTTAGATCAGGTGATCTTGGCCGCGCGGGTTGCATCGGCCGCCGGCGATGCCGGCTTGCGCATACGTGTCCTGCAGGCCACGGAGCTGCTCGAGCGTGAGCGGCCGGCGATCCCGTTGCTCAGCGGGGTCGCCACGTACGCTCGCGGGATCCTCGAACGTGACGCCCACGCGCTCGTGGGCGCCGCCGACGTGCTTCGGGCGTCGTCGCGGCCGCTTCTTTACGCCGCGGCCGCCGAGGACGCCGGCGCTGAACTCTCACGCACCGACCGGGGTGATGAGGCGCTGGATCAGCTCAACGCCGCGTTCGACACCTACCTGCACCACGAAGCGCTCGCCGATGCGCGCCGGGTGGGCCGCGAGTTGCGCCGGTTGGGTGTGGAACGTCGCATCGTCAGCCAGCCGCGGGCAAAAGCGGGCTGGGACAGCCTCACCGACTCCGAGCTCAAGGTGGTCAACCTGATCGCACAGGGCGTGACCAACCGCGACGCCGCCATGCAGCTGCACCTTTCCCTGCATACGGTGAAAAACCACGTCCACAATGCGTTCGCCAAGCTGGGCATCAACTCCCGCGCCCAATTGACGCAGCTCATGCCCGGGTCCGATTAACCAGCCAGTCTCATATCGGGTCCGCCTAGTATTAGGTCCATGCGGCTCTAAACATGAATCCTCGGGCCATGGTGCGGGGCTGGCCGCGCGGCGACCGTAGTAGTCGTCAACTCATCACGTTCTCACTCGCACGACGGCCGAGGCTAGGCCAGACACCGCGCCGGTGAGCACACGAGGAAAAGAGCCAACGATGCTGAATGCAACGCTTGGAATGCTGGCGATGCTGCCGGTGGTGTTCGGTGTCGCTGGGTGGGCAATGGTGTCCCGATGACCATAGACTCGCCTAGCTCGGTCGCCGAATCAGTAAGTAGCACTAGCGATCCCGACGCGCAGGCACGACGTGCGAGCGATGGCGAACTGAGCGCAGGGTTTCAATCTGACCTGACGATTGATGAGGATGCCGTGGACGGACTCTTGTCCGCCGAGGAACTTGCTGCCGAATTCGAGGAGAACCTCGACGATGGCAAGTGGTACACCGAGTATCGCCGGCTCGCCACCGAACAGGCCGCCTTGCGCCGGCTCGCCACGCTCGTCGCGCGCGGCGTTGAACCTTCGGAGGTATTTGGCGCGGTCGCCGACGAGATGCGCCGATGCGTGCCTGCGGCTGCCGCAGGGTTGTGGCGATACGAAACGACCGGCGAAATTACGCTGCTCAGCCTCGCGGCTTACCTTCCTGACGCGGCGATGAAGTGGCCGGTGGGCACTCGAACACCGATCGAGGGCAACACCCTCGCGGCGGTGGTGCAACGCACCGGCCGCCCTGCCCGGATGGACAGCTACGACAACGCCACCGGAATTTTCGCCGAGCTCGTCCGCGCAATCGGCCTGAGCGCTGCGGTGGGAGTCCCCATCATCGTCGACGGACGCCTGTGGGGCCTGGCGGCCGTCGGCGCGGACCGGCCAGGCCCCATGCCGGCCGACACAGAGGACCACGTGGGCCACTGTGCCGAACTGATCGCCACTGCACTCGTGGCCGGCCATCGCGACGAGCAGAACCGGCAGCTCCTGGCTGAGGGGTCACAACGCTTGAGTCTGATTGACGCCCTGCTTGAGGGACGGGCCTTCGACGATTGGAGCCTGCGGGATCTCGCCGGCCATCTTCGGCTGCCGATCAATGGTCCTTTTGTGGTCATCGCCGCCCACGTTCCCAGCGCGGGCGATGAGCCGCTACCCGAGATCGGGTCGAAGCTTCGTAGCCTTGACATATTTTCAGCGTGGCGGCTGCTGCCTGATTTGCAGGTCGGGGTCGTACACGTCAAGTCCGAACGAAAACTCGACATGGTCATTGGCCTGGTATCTCGGATGACGACTGCGCGGGTGGGCGTAAGTGCGGCCTTCGGGGATCTGCGCGATACGCGACGAGCCCTGCATGTCGCAAGGGTGATGTTGCGGGGCCCGACCGATTCCACATCCTCGGTCGCCGTGTTCGACGGCTCCATCCTGGCCACCGCTGCCGTCAGCGCACCGGAGGCGATGATCAAAACGGTCCGCGCTGCGTTGGACGGTTTTGGCAACCTTCCCGACGAGGACCGGGAGATGCTGTTCGAAACGTTTCGGGTCTGGCAGGACAACGATGCGTCGGTGTCCGGTGCGGCTGAGGTACTCATTTGCCACCCGAACACCGTCCGCCACCGGTTGCGCCGGATCGAGAAACACACCGGAAGATCCCTCTCGCGGCCAAGGGATGTCGCCGAGCTGTGTTTGGTTTTCGAGGTACATCGCCGTCTGATGTAGCCGAAAACCATTGAGGCTGTGGACGAGCGGAAGGCCGCCACGATAACGATGCTGCCTAGTCAGGGCCCGCGCGCGTAGCACATCATGCAAAGCCGTTGCCACACTGTGCGTAGCCGAAGTCGGTCTGCTCTCGTTCGTCGTGCTCGTTCAAACGGTTTTTGGGCTCGGCTGCCGGTGTTCCCCGCTACACCCAACCGGATTCATCGCTGTCATCGGGGCCAATGACGTGGATTCCCTAGCGGGCAATAGTCGGGACATGACAGTCACCGCGGCATGGAGATGAAAGGACCAACATGAGCAGCAACAGTGTGGTTACACCAACCCTGTCTACGGGCTTCGACGTCAACGCGCATTTCCGCTCTGTCATGAGCGATCTCGGACTGTCGCCCGAAGACACCGGCGGCGCAATAACTTTTGTTGGCGCGGATCCGATTTTCCCGACCGTGCATCGGCTCGGGGCGTGCATCGGCATCCCGATCATGGCCGGGGCCGCGGGCATCGCCGATATCTGGCGCCAGCGCACCGGCCGCGGCCAGGACCTGAGCCTCGACCTGCGCAAGGCCATCCACGGCATCAACCCGATGTACAAATTCATGCCCACGATCAACGGCTACCCCTACCAGCTGCCATATTTCATCGGCAACCCGATGGGGTTCGACCTGTACCAGACCAAGGACGGCCGGTTCTTCCTGCCGACGGGGGCCTACCCGCGTCTGCTGAACAGCATGTGCACGTTCCTGGGGTGCTCGCCGGACAAGAACAGCATCGCCAAGACCGTGTCCAAGTGGGACGCCATGGAACTCGATGAGGCGGCCGCTGACAAGGAGCTCGTCTTCGCCGTCGTGCGCACGCCCGAAGAGTGGGCAGTCCACCCCCAGGGCAAGTACCTCGCCGAAAAGCCGTTGGTGGAAATCGTCAAGATCGGCGATAGCGATCCAGAGCCGTTCACACCGGCGGCACGCCCGCTGTCGGGGCTGCGGGTGCTGTCGGCAACCCACGTCATCGCCGGCAACGTTATGTCGCGCACGTTGGCCGAGCACGGCGCCGAGGTGCTGCAGATCGCCCACCCCGAAGAGTTTGAGCACGAGGCCCTAATGCAGGACCCCTGCGCCGGGTTCACCTCCTCGGCGTGGCTCGACCTCAACCAGCCCGAAGCCCGCCAAAAGGCCTACGAACTCGCCGCCGGCGCAGACGTATTCGTCGAAAGCTACCGCACCCGCAAGATCTCCAACCTCGGACTGTCGCCCGAGGAACTGGCCGCCCGCCGCCCCGGCATCGTCTACGCCTCCGCACGCTGCTACAGCTACGACGGGCCGTGGGCCAACCGGGCGGGGTTTGACATGGAAGCCCTCTGCGTCACCGGGTTCACCACCGAAGAGGGCACCCCCGAGCAGCCCGCGTTCCCCCCCACCCACGTCATGAACGATTACATCGCCGGCTACCTCGGCGCGGCCGGCATCCAAGCCGCCCTGATCCGCCGGGCCAAGGAAGGCGGCAGCTACCATGTGCGCGTCAACCTGGCCCGCTGCGCAATGTGGTTCATGTCCTTGGGCGAATTCGACAAGAACGCCCCAACGCCCACCGGCGAGCAGCACCAAATCCTGGACCCGGCCAGCATTACCGCGCACACCCCCTACGGGGAACTCGTCCGACTCGCCCCACCCGTGAAGTTCTCCGAAACCAGGCCCTTTTGGCAAGACCCCGTACTGGTGGTGCGGGGGTCAAGCCGGGCGCAATGGAAGGACAGCTGACTTCTCGGGTTATGCGCAGTAAGAGTCCCGAGCGCCCGCTCAGGTCGTCGACCGCCGCCCGTGCCGTGTCGTCGTATGGGCACACCGCCCGGTGCTGATGGCTGAGCATCCCGGGGATTGCCCCAGTCCCTTCGGCCGCTTTCCTGGGGACCATTGGGGACTATCTTGCGCCCGATGCGCCAATACGGAAACACGCCAGAACCGCACAACAAACCATCGACGACATATCAAACCGGCTAGCAGCGTGAGCGATTCACTCACGGAGGTCGGAAACAGCCATCACCATGGAAGAACGACAATGACCGTTACGCAGCACCACGCGAGGACGGTACGAAGCCGCAAACCGGTCGAAAGGCGGTCACCCGATGACGAATTGAGCGCACGGTCCGAACGAGACGTGGTTCCATTGCGGGAGGCGCTCTACCGTCACTCATTTCGGCTCAGCCGCAACCAGGCCGATGCGGAGGACTTGGTGCAGGAGACCATAATGAAGGCATTCGGTGCTTTCCACTAATTCCAACCGGGCACCAATCTCAACGCCTGGCTGTTCCGAATTCTGACCAATACCTGCACCAACGGCTACCGCAGGAAGCGGCGCCAACCTGTGTTGCACTCCACCGAGCAGTTCGCCGACCAGCATCTGGCCGAGGCCTACGCCCATTGTGCCCCGACAGGGATGCGCTCCTCAGAGGACGAATCGCTGGATTTGTTGCCGGACACCGACATCAAGGCGGCCATGCAGGCGCTGACACAGCAGTTCCGCGACTTCGTGTATTACGCCGACGTTCAGGGGTTGCGCTATCAAGGAGATCGCGGCGATCATGAAAACCCCGATCGGTGCTGTGATGACGCGGCTTCATCGCGGCCGACAACGACTCCGCACCCTGCTCGGCGACGGCGCCTCCCGTGTTGAGCCAGAGCCAATCCCGGCCGCCGGATAACTCCGTGTCAGAAGTGCTGCAGAACGGCCGGCGAAGTCTGAAAGACATCGGAACCTTGATTCTGCGTGGCCTCGCGGTGGCGTTGTTTTCCGGGGTGATTGGTGCAGCGGCAGCGATCCTTGTCCATCCGCCCACCATCGGCGGCCAGTTGTTCGTGCCCACGGCGGGAAGTCCGGCGGCGATGACCACATAACGACCTCGACAGTTTGGAAACTACCGTTCCACGAGTCGGCGTAAAGGGCGACCAGACGCAACGTCTTGCGCTCACCGGTGCCGCCCATCAGGATCGGCGGGGCGGGCCGCTGCACGGGTTGGGGCGAACGTTCGCCGACACACGATCTTCAACCGGGGGTTAGTCGCCAAGACAAAGGTAGCCGATGAGCCTTGACGCAACGTGACCCGCGCGCCGGCTTCAAAGATCGGTATCGGCAAGGAAGCGTCCGGCGTCGTGCTCCAGGAGATCTGTCGTGTTTGGGGAAATCGCAAGCATGTCTGGAGGTTTCCCGCATCCGGACATGTTTTCCGCTCTCGTCGAGGCAATCCCGAAGAGTAGTGCTCACATGGGCGTTGTCTGCCGGCACTGCGTCGTGACAGTGATGTTGTGCCACAACACATCGCCATTGGATGCGGCCGGGGGCACTCTCGAGTTGTCGCCGACTCAAGGGTTGGCGAGGCCACATCAATCGAATGTTGAGGAGCACCCAATGAGCGAGAACCGTCGTCAGGCCACCACGACACCGGCCGGGCCAGTGAGTAGTTTCTTCGCGGACGCCGTGTCCAAGTCCCGGTTCTGGTGGCTGCTGCTGATCACCGGCGCTGCCTGGATCGTGCTGTCCGTCGTGATCCTGCGCTTCGACTACACCACCGTCGAGGCGGTGGCCGTGCTGTTCGGGGCGTACTGCCTGGTCGCCTCAGTCAACGAGATCACGATCGCGGCGGTGTCCTCATCCACTGGCTGGCGCATCGCACACTGGGTAATGGCGGGGCTGCTGGTGGTGGTGGGGGTGGTGTCCTTGACGAACCTCGGCGCCACCTTCGTCACGCTTGCCGCCATCGTGAGCTTCTACTTCATCTTCCGCGGTAGCTTCGACATCGTCATGGCCTTCGCCGGTAGCGCGGTGTCCGGGTGGTGGGTGTTGTTGATCACCGGGCTCGTTGAGCTGGGGTTGGGGTTCTGGGCCGCTGGGTCATGGAGCATCTCCGTGGTGATCTTGGTGGCGTGGGTGGCCGCCGGGGCCCTGCTGCACGGCATCGGCGAAATCGCCCTGGGCTTCCAGATCCACCAAGGACGTAGTGGTATCACCGCCATCGAAGGGCTGGCCGATCGACTCGGGGTCACCAACGACCAGCCTGCGCCCGACGCAGCCGTCCCCACTCGGTGATCCACCTGACTCGACGGGCGAGTGGTCATGCGAAGCGTCGAGTACGTCCACGGATGGTGGGTGCTGCGCGCATGCGGCCGTAATCCGCTGGTGCGCGGCATCGACCGCCTGGAACTGTTGATCGTCGCCCTGGGATTCCTGTTCGTTCTGGCGGCCGCCGCCTGTGCGGGGGCGCTGGGCACGGCCGTGCACGATGCGCGCACCCGCGTGTACGTCGAACAGGCCCAGACGCGGCACACCGTGACCGCCAGAGCCACCGACGTCAGCACGATCGTTCCGAGAGCCAACGGAAGCACGGCGACGATGGTCAACGCCCGATGGCAAGTCAAGGGGACCCAACGCATCGCCACCATCAGCGTGGATGGTGGCGTCAAAATCGGTGACCCGCTGATGATTTGGGTTGACCGTGACGGCGCTCGCGTCGACCCACCCACGCCGACATCGCGGGCCGGTGTGGAGGCGGTCGGTGTCGCCTACGCGGCCTGGCAAGCGGTGGCGCTTGCCGTGACCGGATTGGTCCGCTGGGGACGCTCGCACCTTGACGGCCGGCGTGATTCCGCCTGGGAACACGACATCCGATGCCTCATTCACGACGACAGCGGCCGGAGACCATGAGTCATGTCAGGACCCACAGTCCGATTGTGCCCGGGTGTGCACACACCAACATCGAGCGCAGACAAGGTTGCAGTGATGGCAACTCCTCAAACACCAAATGCACAACCGGATTTCATCGTCGTGTTGGTCTTGGTCGGTCTTCCTGCGGGTCCGGTCAGTCGTGCGTTGTGCCGACATGCCATCGACAGCTCGCCCGACGGAGTAATGGTGCACGTGGTCGACGACCTTGTCCGCCTGCCCCACTACGACGAAGCGTTGGAAACCAACGGGACGCCGGACGCCGTCGTCGCCTTGCGTATGGCCGCCAGCGAGGCCGATGCGGTGCTCGTCGTCACGAGCTACCGCGGGCGGATTCCTTCCACGGTGAATAGTGCAATCGACTGGCTGACGCGCCGCTGGCGTGACGGTGCGCTCCATGACAAGCCGCTCGCCGTGGTCGGCCGGTCGACCGGGTGCTATACCGGCGTCTGGTCGCGTCAAGTCGAGGACACCCGTGGGGGTTTGGGACCCCGAATGATCGAGCCATTGACTGTGCCGACTCTGCGCGAAGCGATCGCGAAGCTCGCAGATGAAGTGCACAGAGACAACCTGCCCCGAGACCAGACCCTGATCGTAGGGTCGCGGATCGAGGTCTGACGGTGTCACTGCGGACAATCCTCGCCGCAGATTGCTGTTCGCAATCACATCGACGCCGTCAGCGGGTCACACGACGATGGAATTGCTTGGCGCAGAAGAGAATCCGACATCCCGTTCGGATTCCAACCGATACTTGGAGTGAAGGCACATCGTGAGTTCGCAACAGCAGGCATCGAAACATGCATCCGGCGACCCAGTAACGGTGGGTCGGCTGTTCCTTCTCGACCTCAGCGACGACCGCATCGTCTCGCTCAATTCGGACGGCTCCGACCGCAACGTCATCGTCACCGAGTGCAGGCTCCCCGACGGGATCGCGGTCGATGTCGCGGCGGGACACATCTACTGGACCAATATGGGGATCCCCAAGGTGAACGACGGCTCGGTCGAGCGAGCCGACCTCGACGGGGGGAACCGAACGACGGTCGTTCCCAAGGGCGGCACGTTCACTCCCAAGCAGCTCCAGCTCGAAAGGACGAGCGGAAAGCTGTACTGGTGTGACCGCGAGGGCATGCGCGTGATGCGCGCCAATCTCGACGGCACCAACATCGAGACACTCGTGGACACGAGTCAGGGCGACCCGCGACCCGGGCCGGATGCAACCAAGTGGTGCGTGGGTGTGGCCATCGATGTCGATGGCGGCAAGGTCTACTGGACTCAGAAGGGCCCCGACAACGCAGGCAAGGGCCGCCTTTGCCGCGCCGGCATCGACGTTCCCGCTGGGCAGTCGGCGTCCAATCGAGCTGACATCGAACTGGTCTACGACGGGCTTCCCGAGCCGATCGACCTGGACCTCGATCTGACCAACCGCGTCGTGTATTGGACTGACCGGGGCGACCCGCCCCGCGGCAACACGGTGAATCGCGCCCCGATGGATTCTGGTGCGTTGGACCGTCCGGCCCCTGAGATCGTGCTCACGCACTTGATGGAAGGGATCGGCATCGCCCTGGATCTCAAGGGCGACCGGATGTTCGTCACCGACTTCGGTGGCGACGTCCTCGTGGCCAAGCTCGACGGATCGGACGCCAGACCAGTGCTCGTCGCTCAAGGAAACCTGACCGGTATCGCATATTCCGAAATCTCTTGAGAGGGAGACGCATCATGTCATTCGCAAAACCAATTCGTCGTGTCGCAGTCGTCGGTACGGGAGTCATCGGCGCCAGCTGGGCGGCTCAGTATCTGGCGCGCGGGCTAGACGTCGTTGCGACCGATCCGGCTCCAAACGCTGAGGCCAATTTGCGCAACTACGTCGACGAGGCCTGGGGACAGCTCGAAGAGATCGGCCTGTCACCGGGCGCATCTCGCGCCCGATTGAGCTTCACGACAGACTCGGATCGGGCGTTCGCGACAGCCGACTTCGTCCAGGAAAACGGCCCCGAACGACCTGACTTCAAGATGAAGTTGTTCGCGGCCATCGATGAGGCGACGCCGCTCGATTCGATCATCGCCTCGAGCTCGTCGGGCATCACGCCGAGTGTCATTCAGTCGGCGTGCAAGAACCCGGAGAGGGTCCTCGTCGGGCACCCGTTCAATCCGCCCCACATCGTCCCGCTCGTGGAAGTGGTTGGGGGTAGCAAGACATCGCCGGACGCCGTCGAACAGGCGATGCGCTTCTACGCATCGATCGGCAAGAAGCCCATCCATCTGCGCAAGGAACTGCCAGGACACGTCGCCAACCGGCTACAGGCAGCGCTCTACCGAGAGATGCTCCATCTCATAGAACAAGATGTGCTCAGCGTCGAGGAGGCCGACACCGCCGTTAGCTTCGGACCCGGGCTCCGGTGGGGCGTGATGGGCCAAAGCCTGCAATGGCATCTGGGTGGGGGAGCGGGCGGCATCAATCACTTCATGGAACAGCTCATGGACCCGCTCGCGGCGATGATGAAGACGCTGGGAAATCCCGACGTAACTCCTGAACTCAAGCAAACCATCGTTGACGGTGTGATGCGCGAAGCCGGAGGACACTCCGTCCACGAGCTCGCGCGCGAAGAGAACGAGGTCATCATCGGACTTCTGCGGCTGCGCGCGAACGGCGCAGGCGCCCTCTCGGCGACAAGACAAACGGCGTGAGTGTATTTACCGCGGGCGCAACCTCTTTGACTGACGCTCTCGAATCGAGCATCAAGAACCCGCTGAGTTCATCGGAGTTCGATCTGCTGGCGAACACGAACGCGGTGCTGAGCGACGTTGGACTCACTGCCACGGACAGCGGAGGGCGACTTTCCTTCTACGGGCAGGACCCGATCATTTCCAGCCCGCATCGGTTCGGTGCGATGGCCGCGACCGGCCTTGCCGCGAAGTCCGTCGCCGCCGCAGCCCTTTGGCGGGCGAGAACCGGGGAGGGGCAGGACATCCACGTCGACGTTCGCAAGGCGCTTCGACGGTTCTGCGGTTTCTTCGACGGGAAGTGGGAAACGATGAACGGACGTCCTCCCGCGATGGGCGGGTTTGCAGGCAACCCTTTCCTCGAACTGCCGCTCTTCCGCAAGACCCGAGATGGCCGCTACGTCGTGGCCTTGGACTTCTATCCTCGATCGAAGACGGACACGCTCAAGTTCCTGAGGTGTACCGACAGCCTCGCCTCCGTCGAGAACGCGATACTGCAATGGCGCGCAGATGATTTGGAGGCGGCCGCGGCAGGCGAAGGTCTGGTGCTCGCCAAGGTGCGAACGCTCGACGAGTTCCTCGACGAGCCGCAATACACCGAAGCCCTCTGCACGATGCCGTTGATCACGGTCGAGAAGATCGGTGATAGCGAGCCCATGCCGTTCACGAAGGACGGCAGGAATCCGTTGGACGGCATCCGCGCGTTCGGGATGGGGCATGTGATCGCGGGAGGTGCGATCGGCCGGGACCTCGCCATGTACGGCGCTGACGTCCTCAACATCTGGCGGCCCGACGCCACCGAGGTCGAGGCCTTCGCCTGGGATGTGCAGGTTGGTATGCGCTCCACGATCTTGGACGGCGCCAAGGAGGATCGCGCCAAGTTCGACAACCTCCTCGAGGATGCCGACGTCTTCTTCGCCAACAAGCGCCCCGGTTATCTGGAGCGAAACGGTCTCACCGCTGAGGAGCTATGTGCGACGAAGCCCGGACTGATCCACGCCAAGGTGATCCTCCACGGCGAAACGGGCCCATGGTCGAACCGTCCCGGCTTCGATGAGATCGGCGCAGCCGTATCGGGTGTGTTCTGTATCGAAGGGACGCCTACGTTCCCGAAATCGCCTGCGATAATTCCCATCTGCGACAACGTGGTGGGCTGGCTCGGCACTGTCGGCATACTCGAGGCGCTGCGCCGGCGCGCGACCGACGGTGGCAGCTATCGAGTGGTCGTGTCTCTGACCCGAACCGTGCTATGGCTGCTGTCGCTTGGGATTTTCGACAAGGAGTACGCCGCGGCTACGGCCGGATCGAGCGACGAGCACTCCTATGTCGCTCCCGACCTGTTCACCGCGGAAACTCCGCTCGGCACGTACCAGGGGATGACGGACCAGGTGGTGATGTCGCGAACGAAGGAGTCATACCGAACGGTCTTGGCGCCGCGCGGTTCAGCGAAGCCGCAATGGCTGGAACCGTGAACCGGTTTCGAAGGGGCGTCCGCTCGATCGAAACGAACCACCGACCTGACAGGAGATCATCATGCCCGCTGTAACGGCCGACTACTTGCGGTTGCCACGGCTTGACGGGCCGCCGCGTGGTGCGCTCGAGCGCCCGGTGCTGAGCGTGACCAGTGCGCCGACCGGCCTTGAAGGCGAAGGCTTTCCCGTTCACCGGGCTTTTGCCGGGGTGCAAGGTGCGCTGCTCGATCCGTTCGTGCACATGGACCAGATGGGCGCGGTGCACTACGCGCCCGGCGAGCCCAAAGGCACACCGTGGCATCCACATCGGGGGTTCGAAACCGTGACCTACATGATCGACGGTCGTTTTCAGCACCAGGACTCGCATGGGGGCGGTGGGATGATCCAGGACGGCGCCACCCAATGGATGACGGCCGGTTCCGGGATCTTGCACATCGAGACGCCGCCGGAGGACTTGGTCATGTCGGGCGGCCTGTTCCATGGCGTGCAGTTGTGGGTGAATCTGCCCGCGAGGAAGAAGATGATCCCGCCTGCCTACCAGGGCATCGACGCCGCCGCAGTGAGGCTGGCGGTGTCCGCCGATGCGGGCGCGTTGGTGAGGGTGATTGCGGGCGAGGTCGGTCGCCACCGAGGCCCGGGGGCGACACACACGCCCATTACGCTGATCCATGCGACCGTTTCGCCGGGCGCGCGATTGCAATTGCCGTGGGATCCGTCCTTCAATGCGCTCATTTACGTTCTTTCTGGCGCTGGGCGCGTGGGTACCGAGGGGCGACCGGTACGTGACGGTCAGCTGGTTGTGTTTGGCCGCGGCGACTGGTTCGAGGTCCGCGGTGATGATCGCCAAAACTCGCAAAGTCCGGCCTTGGACCTGCTCATCTTGGGTGGCCAGCCCCTTCGCGAATCTGTCGCGGCGTATGGGCCCTTTGTGATGAACACCAAGGCCGAATTAGGGCAGGCGCTGCAGGACTTCGAGGCCGGACTGTTCGGTCAGATTCCACCTGATGCCCTGATGCCCCACGTCCCCGACCCATCCCCGATACGCACCGAAGAAACCGGGATCTGAGGCCTCGACAGCTGGCGCCCGGTGGGTCCCGACACGCATCGAGCGTGACGCTAGGCGTCACGCTCGGGTGCGAAAGCTGAGTTACGCGGCGGCGGGCACCAGACCGGCGGCCGGACGGTACTGGCGGGCCGGGCGGAACTGGCGGGTCATGCGGTTCAGGCGAGCGGTGATGGCGTCGCGCCAGTCGCCGAACTCGTAGACCACGGTGACACCGATCGGAATGAACAGGGGGGACAGAACCAGCAGGAAGAGGGTGATTGCGAACAACATGGTTTTCTCACATTCTCCGCGAAGCGGATCGTAGGTTTGTCTCTGGTGGAAACTCGTCGCTGAACTTCTGAACAGAAATCTACGAGCGAAACCGCAGGTCAACGATGTCCCGAAAGGACCAACTTTCGCCTGCGACTTATCGTCGGGAGACAAGGCGTCCGCATACGATGCACTCGAGGAGGCGGTGACCTCGCATGGACGCATCGGTAGCGCAACGGAGAGACCTCGGTCGTGACCGCCGTTCGGTGATGCCCAGGTCGGCGCTGGCAGAGTTCAATCCGCCGCAGAACCGCCCGAACCCGGTCGACTTGCTCGAGTCGCAGGCCGCGGATCGGATCGCGGACCTGCTGCCGGTGCGATACGGCAGGATGCTGCGATCGCAATTCTCGTTCTTCCGCGGCGCCGCACTGATCATGGCGTCCGACTTGGCGTCCGGCCGACACACTGGCCTCACCGCGCAGCTGTGCGGCGACGCACATGTGTCGAACTTCGGGCTGTTCGCCTCGCCTGAGCGAAGCCTCGTCTTCGACATCAACGACTTCGACGAGACGCTGCCAGGACCTTGGGAGTGGGATGTCAAGCGGTTGGTGGCCAGTGTGGCGATCATCGCTCAGGAGAACGGCTTTGGCCGCGACGAGTGTGTGCGCGTCGTGCGCACCTGCGCGCAAGCCTATCGAGACCGAATGCACACGCTTGCGGAGATGCGTGAGCTCGACGTGTGGTACGCCCAGACAGTGGTCGATGATGCGCTCGAGGAAAGTGTCGATCAGACCTACGCAGAAGCGATCCGACGCACCGCGGCCAAGGCCCAAAGACGCGACAGCCTTCAAGCGCTGTCGCAACTGACACGGCTCGTCGACGGGCGGCGCCGACTCGTCAGCGATCCGCCATTGCTCATACCGATCGACGAACTCGTCGGCGAAACGGAGGCCCGACAACACGAGGAACACATGGGCGCCCTATTCGACGCCTACGAGGAGAGTCTCGAGACCAGCCGTCGCGCGCTCGTGCACCGGTTCCGCTACACCGGCATGGCCCGCAAGGTGGTCGGCGTTGGCAGTGTCGGCACCCGGGCCTGGGTCGTGCTGTTGCTTGGACGCGACGACCACGACCCGTTGCTGTTGCAAGTCAAGGAGGCCCAGCCCTCGGCGTACGAGCGCTTCCTCGGTTCGGGTGGCCATACCAACGCCGCGGAGCGGGTGGTGGCGGGTGAGCGGCTGATGCAGGCCTGCAGCGACATCCTGCTGGGGTGGTTGCGTGGCGTCGGCCCCGATGGCCACGAAGGCGACTACTACGTGCGCCAGCTACGGGATTGGAAGGAGTCGGCGAGTGTGGAGTCGGTGAGCCCGCAGCTGCTTGCCGACTATGGGCGATCGTGCGCGCACGTCCTTGCCCGCGCGCACGCCCGCACCGGTGATCGCATCGCGATCGCGGGATATCTCGGCAGCAGCGACACCGCCGACGTCGCGCTCACCCAGTTCGCAGAGACCTACGCACAGCAGAACTCCCGTGACTGCGCGGCACTGCGTGATGCGGTCGCCGGCGGCCGGGTGTCGGCCCAACTGGACCCTTAGGCGGCTACACGAACGCGCTGAGCCCCGTGATGGCGCGGCCGACGATCAACGTGTTCATCTCGCGCGTGCCTTCGTAGGAGTAGATGGCCTCGGCGTCGGCGACGAAGCGTCCGACGTTGTGTTCCAAGAGGATTCCGTTGCCACCGAGAAGTTCGCGTGCGTACCCAACGGTCTCGCGCATTCGCACCGTGCACCATGCCTTCGCCAGCGACGAGTGCCGATCCTCCGCGTGGCCCTCGTCCTGGAGCTGGGAGAGGCGGGCACACAACGCCCAGGACGACGTGATGTTGCCGAGCATCCGCACCAAGAGATCCTGGACGAGTTGGAAACCCGCGATCGGCCTGCCGAACTGTTCACGGGAAACCGCGTACGCCAACGCATTGTCGTATGCACCCCGGGCGCAGCCGACCGCCATCCAGGCGACACCGGCGCGGGTCATGCGCAGCACTTCGGCGGTGTCGCGGAACGAGTTGGCGTTCGCGAGTCGGTCGGCCTCGTCCACTCGGACGTCCTGCAGCGTGATCACCGCGTTCTGCACGATGCGCAGCGCGATCTTGTCCTCCAGCTTGGTCGTCGAGAATCCGGGGGTGTCGTTCGCGACGACGAACCCCTTGACCTCACCGTCGGCGACGTCTCTTGCCCAGATCACGGTCAAGTCGCCGAAGGTGGCATTGCCGATCCACTTCTTCTGACCGTTGAGGATCCACGAGTCGCCGTCCCTGCGTGCGGTCGTCATCAACCCGCGTGACGCGCCTGACCCGACGTCCGGCTCGGTCAGACCAAATGCGCCGATCGTCTCGAGCCGCGCCATGCCCGGCAGAAACCGCTGCTTCTGCTCATCGCTGCCACACAGATAGATCGAACCCATCGACAAGCCCCCGTGGACACCCGAGAACGTGGCGATCGACGGGTCGGTGCGGGCGAGCTCCATCGCGACCATGCCGTCGAGGAGATATGACCTTCCGGCGCAACCGAAGCCGTGATAGGGCAGCCCGGCCAACCCGAGTTGTCCGAATCCCGGCACGATCTCGAACGGGAAGCTGCCTCGCTG
The DNA here is from genome assembly GCF_014202335.1 of Mycobacterium sp. AZCC_0083. Classification (GTDB taxonomy): domain Bacteria; phylum Actinomycetota; class Actinomycetes; order Mycobacteriales; family Mycobacteriaceae; genus Mycobacterium. The sequence continues at coordinate 76,615 of NZ_JACHGP010000017.1, forward strand.
CCAGTGCTGATTGACCGTTGGCTCGACCTCGGACTTCATGAAGTCACGGACGCTGTGCAGATACTCCTGCTCGTCGTCGTCGAGCAGTCCCTCTAGTGCGTAGAAATCGGCACTGTCGGTCGTCGTCGGGGTACTCATCGCTGCTACCTCAATCGGGTTGGGATCTGAACTGCTCGATCACCGGTGCCAACTCCGAGGCGTTGGTGATCAGGTCGACATGGCCGCCGCGGTGTAGGTGGACGGTCGGGTGGGGCAGCAGCCAGCCCATGATCTTCGCGTTGACGACCGGGATGATGGGATCGTCCAACCCGGCCACGATCAGTGTTCGCTGCCGGACCAGGGGCAACGCGAACACGCTGGTCCACACCGCTCCCGCGAGCAGTTGATGCAGGTAACCCACCCGCGAGCCGGCCATCAGCTGACGGTCGAAGAGCTGCTTGATCATCGTCGGGTCGTCACGGACGGTGCCACCGTAGATGTCACCGGCGATCGTCGCGGCGTAGTCGTGGTCGAGGAACCGGCGGGGCGTCACCATCTTCGCCAGAATGCGCGGCCCTCCAGGAACCATGATCGCGCCCGTGCCGGTCGACACCAGGATCAGCCTGCGGCAGCGGCGCGGGTTCTGGAACGCGAACTGCTGGGCAAGGGCACCTCCCCACGACAGCCCGAGAACGTCGACCTGGCCGGCGATTCCGAGTTTGCGCAGTACCCTTCCGAGCACGGCCGCCATGTACGGGAAACCGTACGGCAGAGGCGAATCCGGTGAGCCGCCCGTACCGGGGACGTCGAACCGCACCACCGTCGTGTCGGGATCGAGCTGCGCCACCAGCGGATCGAGAACTTCAAGGCTCGCGCCGATCCCGTTGCACAGCACCAGTGGAACCCCACTACCGCGGCGTACCTTCACTCGGATCTGCTGGCCGAGCACGGGCAGGAGTTCTTCCACGCTCGTCCTGAATCTCGGTGCCGGGGCCGTCATGGGTACAAAACTATGACGTCGGCGACACATGCGGGGCGTTCTTCACCGTCGACCTCGTAGGTCAGCGTGAACACCGACTCGACGCCGGAGGTCTTCTGTTGCGCGCTTGCCACGATGACGGCGGCGCGAACCTGCGATCCGACGCGCACGGGCGCCGGGAAGCGCACGGTGTTCAATCCGTAGTTCAGGGCCGCCGTCAGTTCCCGGATCTGCAACACCTGTGCAATCACCGCAGGCGTGAGCGCCAACGTCAGATAGTCGTGCACGATCGTGCCCTTGAAAGGGCCCTTCGCGGCCCGCACGGGGTCGATGTGGATCCATTGGCGGTCGCCAGTTGCATCGGCGAACAGATCGACCTGTTGCTGCGTGACCCTCATCCACTCGGTTGTGCCGAGAGTCTGCCCGACGAGACCGAGCAGGTCGGCCGGTTGTTCGAGAACTGTAGTCATACAATGCCTTTCATGACGGAGACGGGGCTAGTGCTCCAGTACGTAGCTGCCAGGAGCCGGCTCCAGCGGCGTCATTCCTGCACCGCCGAGGGCCTCAGGGGCGGGCTGCTTCTTGCCACTGCGTTCACCCAGCCAGGACACGAAGTCAGGCCACCAGGAATCGGCGTGCTGGTCGGCCGACTCCAGCCAGAACGCAGGATCGGGTTCGTCCACGTCGGCGACGCGAAAGCTCGCCTTCGGATTCCCCGGCGGGTTGACCAGCGAGGCGATGTGGCCACTCGATGACAGCACGAACCGGACGTTCTTCACGCCGAGCGTCCTTGCACTGCGATAGCACGCCTGCCACGGCGAGATGTGGTCGGAGATCCCGGCGATCACGTAGGCATCGGTGGTGAGCTGATTGAGGTCGACGGGCGTGCCCAACATGCTGACGGCACCCGGCGTGACGAGCGAGTTGTGCAGCCCCATCGTGATCATGTCGCGGTGCAGTGCGGCTGCCATCCGCGTGGTGTCGGCGTTCCAGAAGAGCACGTCGAACGCCGCAGGCGACTTGCCTTCGACGTAGTTGTTGACCCAGTAGCGCCACACCAGGTCGGTCGGCCGCAGCCAGGCGAATACCTCTGCCAGCGATCGGCCGTCCAGGTAGCCCTGTCGAGCGGACAACGCGATGGCGATGTTGGCGGCCTCTTCGTCGATGGCGGCCGAAGCGAAGCCCGCCGTTTGCTGGTCGAGCACGGTGACCATCAGCGTCAAGCTGGCGAGCCGGTGTCCCTCGCCGATGGCGTTGAGATGCGCTGCGGTCATCGAGGCGAGGATCCCGCCCGAGCAAGAGGCCTGCAGATGGATGCGGTCCGTTTGAGTGATCTTCTCGACGGCATCCATTGCGTTCAGGATTGCCTGGCCGTACGTGTCGAATCCCCAATTCCTTTGCTCTGCCGTGGGATTGCGCCACGAAATGGCGAACACCTGCACGCCCTGGCGCACGAAGTACTCGATCATGCTTCGGCCGGGCGCGATGTCCATGATGTAGAACTTGTTGATCACGGGCGGCACCATCAGCAGGGGCACCGCATACACCTCGTCGGTCTCCGGCGCGTACTGGATGAGCTCGAACTCCTCGGTTCGGTAGACCACCGATCCAGGTGTCACCGCGATCGTCTCGCCAAGCGTGAACGCGTCGGGGTCGACCATCGACGGCACGCGGGGCGCCGACATCATGTCCGAGACGAAGTGCCGCACCCCGCGAACGGCACTCTGTCCCCCGGTGTCGATCAGTGCCTTCCATCCCAACGGGCTCAGAACGGGATTGTTGCTCGGCGCCAGTCCCTCGGTGAGCACGTCCAACACGAACCGGATCCGCTCGGCGTCGCGCCAATCCAGGGCGGCGTCCGAAAACAGTTGGTCGACGGTGTCGTTGGTGGCCAGGTAGGCCTGCATGGTGCGGCGGAGCAGTGGGTTGCCACGCCACGCAGGGTCGGCGAACCGCTTGTCACCCTTGGCGGGTGCCAGCTCGGAGCGGCCCTCGGCGATGGACAACAACTCGCGGCCGAGTGTTCCTACGCGCGATGCCACTGTTCGTGGCTGTTTGGCGAGGCTGAGCGCGAATCTGCTCCACGCGACGTTGGGCATCAGCCGGTCGGCGACGCCGACGGCCGAACTGGTCAACAGCAGATCCAACGGTGCGGCGAGTTCGTCTGCACTCTTGCTGGTCGTGGCTACCACGGGCGACTATGCCTCCTCGATTGGTGGTGGTGTTACCTCGCGGCGCAACAGTTTTCCGGTCGGGCCGGTGGGAAGGTCGTCCACGAACCAGATCCGGCGGGGATACTTGTATGCCGCCACCCGTGCCTTGACGAACTGGCGCATTTCCTCCGCGACCGCCGCGATGCCGGCCTTCAGCACGACGGCGGCTCCGACTTCCTCACCGAGGGAGTCGTGCGGGATGCCGATCACCGCGACCTGGGCGACGGCGGGATGTTCGTGCAGCACTTCTTCGATCTCGCGTGGGTACACGTTGTAGCCACCGCGGATGATCAGGTCCTTCTTGCGGTCGACGACGTAGTAGTAGCCGTCGTCGTCGACGACGGCGATGTCGCCCGTGGAGAACCATCCGTCGGTGATCGCCGCGTCGGTGGCGTCGGGCAGATTCCAGTACCCCTTCATGACATTGGGGCCCTTGACCTCGATCTCTCCCGGACTGCCATCCGGGACTTCGTTGCGGTTCTCGTCGACCAGGCGCACCTGCACGCCCTCGATCGGCGTGCCGATCGATCCTGGGCGGCGGTCGGCGTCGGGATGGTTGAACGTCACGGCAGGCGATGTCTCGGACAGCCCGTACCCCTCCAGAATGATTGCGTCGAAGGTCTTCTCGAAATCGTTGAGGACCGCGACGGGCAGCGCTGCGCCACCCGAAACACACGTGCGCAGTGAGGCGGTCGCCTCGGGCGAGACCTGATCGGCCACGGAGAGCAGCGCCGAGTACATGGTTGGCACCGCCTCCAGGATCGTCACGCCGTCACGGCGGATCCGCTCGATCGCGGTAGCCGGATCGAAGCGGGCGATCAACGACAGGCCCGCACCTGCGGCGATCGCGGCGTTCATCGCGCACGTCATCCCGAACACGTGGAACAGGGGCAAACAGGCGAGCACCACGTCGTCGTCCGTCAGCTTCAGCAGGCGCTGCACGATGACGTCCCGGTTGTTCCCCAGGCTTCCGTGGGTCAGCTCGGCGCCCTTGGGCGTGCCGGTCGTTCCCGACGTGTGCAGCACGACCGCGGTATCGGAGGCGTCGCGCGGGACCGGCTTTCCGTATTCCGGCAGATCGTCGGTCAACCGTGCCAGCTCGGCGTCGTCGACGAGCCACGACTTCGCGCCTGCGCCCTGGGCGCCTTCGGTCGCGGCGGCGGCGAATCCAGGAGTTCCGATGAGTGCCTTGGCTTCGGTGTTCGTCAGGTAGAACTGCACCTCACGGCCCTGCATCAGCGGGTTCATCGGCACTGCGATGGCGCCCATTCGCCAGATGCCGTAGTAGGCGATCGGTGCGGCCGCGATGTTCGGCAGCATCACGCCGACCCGGTCCCCGACGCCGATACCCTCGCGCTGGAGCAGCGTGGCCAGCCGGGCCGACGCGCTGTCCAATTCCGCGTACGTCATCGTCTGATCGCTCGTGATTGCCGCGATGCGATCGGGGATACGTGCGGCGCTAGCAACAAGATTGAGCGCGAGATTCGACATCTTGGTTCCATTTCGTGGCTCATCCGCCCCGCTTCGATGATCGTTCAATCGTCTCGACCGGCGGCCGGTCTGTCGTTGTTGCGCAGAACACCGCGACCCCGGCGATCTTGTACGGACAGACAATCGTCCGGTTTCCGTGCGGACTGACAATGAACTTCACGGCGTCGCCGAATTCGGTCTCGGCCGACCGGGATTCTCCGCCTGCCACATGAGAAGTCGATGAACCTCGAACGCCAAGGAGACCTCGGCGACGTCCCGCGGTCGAGACAGGGAGCGGCCGGTTCGCTGCTCGATCCGGTGTAGCCGATAGCGGACGGTGTTGGGATGGCAGAAGAGCAATTCGCCTGCGGTGCGCAGGGAACCGTCGTTCTCCAACCACACCCTGAACGTGTCGAAGAGGATGTTGCGCTCTTCATGGGAAAGTTCGGCGAAGCACTCGATCGTGGGAGTTACGAGCTTGACCATCACCTCGGGTGCGCTGAGCGCGGCGGTGGACAGAATCGAGCCGTCGAACTGCGTGACCCGCGGCCCCTGGTCAGGGCGCCCGCGCAGCGTCACGCGCGCGTAGCGCAGCGCAGCCGCGGTGTCCCGCAGGTCGTCGAATTGTGCGCTGACTCCGACACGGCCGGTGGCCAGCCGCGACACCAGCGCCAGCACGTTGTCCAACTGCTCGGGGGTCTTCACGTGCACGATCCCGACGTGCAGGTCGGGCAATCGGCGCCACGCGGAGAAGACGTCCATGCTGCGCATCTTCGATTCGATCCCTGGCAGAGCTTCGGTGCCGACACCCGCGTCCGCGGCGATCACGACGTACGGCCCCTTTGCGGGCAGCCGCAGGAAGTCGGCGGCCTCCCAGACGCTCGACTGCTCGAACAGCCGTCCGTGCAGAACCGCGTCGATGAGAACCTCACGTTCGGACTCGTCGCCATGAAGTCGGCGGCTCTGTTCGGCACGGTAGGCCGCTGCCATCGCGGCGGTGAACGTGTCTTGGGCCGCAAGGATTCTCACAGTCAGTACCCGCAGTGCGTCGCCTTTGACACGGGTGCCGTTCACCGCGGCGTCCCAGAACTCCCGGAACCCGACCCGGTACGCCTCCATCACGGCGGCCAGCGGAATCTCGTCGCGGGCACGTTCGGTTCCGACGTCGGTCGCCGCGGTCGGCTGCACCTCGGAGTCGGTGGAGATCGCACTGAGCACCTGCCCAATGTTCGACCGGCAGGCGTCGACGACCGTTTCGAACGGCAGCGGCGCAGTTGCCTTGTACAGCTTCACCTCTCGGACGATCGCGTCCGCAAGCGTGGTCGCGAGTTCGCCGGTGCGCAATCGAAGCGCCTCCGCGATCTCCGCGACTTGTTGCCCCACTGCATCGCTTGCCATGCGGGGAAGGCTAATTTCCAACGACCCCTGCGCCATTGTCCTCTGACAACGAATACCGACGAGTTCGTTGTTGGCGCGAGATGACCGGGTCGACCGGCCTACTCGAGCACTGCCGCCCCGTACCACTGGCAGGCCAGCAGCGCGAGTTCGACGTCGAGACGGTCCTGCCCGATGGGGGTGCCCCTCCTCGCGACCGCCCGGCCGATCCGGTATTTCACGGTGTTGAAGTGCAGGTCCAGTTCTTCGGCCGCCTGTTTGTAACTGGACCCGCACCGAAGGAAGATTCTGAGCGTCTCGCGCAAGCGGGCGTCGTTCTCGGTGCATGCCGACAACTCACCCAGTACGTCGGTCACCCATGTCCGGGTCGCGCCGATGTCGCCGCCGAGCAGCGCAGCGGCCGCCAATCCGGGGTCCGACGCCGCGACGACGGTCGGCGCCTCCGCCCCACCAGCCACCGCAACGCCGCGCGCCGCCTGTGCCTCGCGATGCGACCGGCGAAATCCGTCGACGCCGGACGCCACCGTACCGATCGCGACGTTCGGCGAATCTGTTCGCGCCCTGGAGAACTCGCGCACCGACTCGACGCCGTTCGGCGCCGCACGGTAGGGGAGCCACCCCCATCCGGTGGTTTCGTCGGCAGCCGCGAACAGTGGGTTCGAGCCGACGTCGGTGGCCTGGCCGAGCTCACGAAGGAAGCGCTGCAGCCGAGCGAGTTCGTCACCGGCTGCGCCCTCGTCCGGGTACCAGATCACCACGGCGAGGTGGTGCCACAGCAGCGGATAGCGGATGGAGTCGCTGGTCGCGTCGACGTCGACGATCGCCTTTCCTGCCACGACCTCGCGAACACGCAGTGCGCGGACGCTGTTCTGGTTCTCCAGCCATCGCTCCCGTTCGTCTTCATAGACGGAGGCCACCTGCTGCGAGATCCAGTCGATGTACGCGTAGAGAGTGGTGGTGATCGCCTCGATCACGTCCACGCGGATCGCCTGGTCCATGTCGGTTTCGCGCACCTCGCGGAAGACCAGCTCATTCATCCGCCGCTGACCAAGACGGTAGGCCCGGACCAGTGCATTGACCGGCACCCCGTGCTGCGCCAACCGGCGCGCGTACTCCAGTGCCGCGGTCGGCGCGACGACGTGTTCCACGGTGATGTCGTGCTGCAGCGCGTGAAGGACCGTGTCGACGTTCCCCTCGACGCTGGCGCCAAGCAATTCGATGATGCGGGCGTCACCGCGCAACTCGGGGATCTCCTCCTCGAGGGACACCCGAATGAAGCCCGATACCGTAGCGAGCCGGTCGTTCAGTTGGGCGCCGATCTCGGCGACCACGCGTTTGATGTCCGCCGCCGTCGCGACGGCCTGTTTCGTCACCCTCTGACGGTAAGTCGTCGGATGGCCGCGGGTGGGCGGTTTGGTGCTGCGGACTTGTCTCCAGGAAACAACACCGGCCTCGATGTTCATTCGTCCGCGACGGTGCTTCTACCTCGTCGAATTTCTACCGTCGTAGCCAGTCAAACAGCTACCTTCACTGAGGAGCATTCGCTATGAATCTGCCGGCCTTGCCCGACCTGCGCGCAACCGAGGACCCGTCGGGGCCTGCGGTCGCAGACGACGACACCGACCTCGACAACAGTCAGTTCCTCGCCGCCGTGCAGCGCGCGGCCGCGTCGCTGCGCGGCCATGGGGTATCGGCAGGCGACGTCGTGGCGATCATGCTGCCCAACACGGCCAGCTTCGTAGTGGCGCTGTTCGCGGCGTGGCGACTCGGTGCGGCGGTAACCCCGATCAATCCCTCCCTCACTCCGGTCGAGGTGAACTATCAGGTCGCCGATGCCGCAGCCACGGTGGTGATCACCAAGACCGTCCCGCAGTTCGACGCAGGCGCGCCGGTGATAACCACCGATGCGCTCGACGGCGGCGAGCCGTCGCCAGGGCTCGTGACCGCGCCGCAGTATCCCGACAGTGCGCTCGCGCTGCTCATCTACACCAGCGGCACGACGGGACGGCCGAAGGGCGTCATGCTCGATCACGCCAACCTGAATGCCATGTGCGGCGCGGTGATCGATGGCTTCACCATCACCGGCGACGATCACAGCCTGCTCATCCTTCCGCTCTTCCACGTCAACGGAATCGTGGTCAGCACGCTCTCGCCGCTGTTGGCCGGTGGCCGGACGACCATCGCCGGCCGGTTCAAGGTGGACACGTTCTTCGACCGGATCGAACAGACCGGGGCGACCTACTTCTCAGCCGTGCCAACGATTTACACGATGCTGTGTGGACTGCCCGTCGGGGTGGAGCCCGACACGTCGTCGGTGCGCTTCGCCGTATGCGGCGCCGCACCCGCCAGCGTGGAACTGCTCGAGGCGTTCGAATCCCGTTACGGCATCCCGATCATCGAGGGGTACGGGCTGTCGGAGGGATCGTGCGCCAGCACCGTCAACCCACTGGCCGGGAAGCGCAAGGCCGGAACGGTGGGCCTACCGCTGCCCGGCCAGACGATCCGATTGGTCGACGCGTCGGGCCACCCGGCGCCCGAGGGCGGGGCAGGCGAGGTCGTGATCAAGGGCGCCAACGTCATGCGGGGCTATCTCAACCGGCCCGAGGAGACCGCCAAGACCATCGTGGACGGCTGGCTGCACACCGGTGACGTCGGGCGGTTCGACGAGGACGGCTACCTGGTCCTCGTCGACCGGGCCAAGGACATGATCATCCGCGGCGGCGAGAACATCTACCCCCGTGAGATCGAGGCCGTCGTCCACGGGCTACCCCAGATCGCCGAGGCCGCCGTCGTCGGACGCGCACACCCGGTCTACGGCGAGGAACCCGTGCTGTTCGTGTCGCTGCATCCCAAGGCGATACTCGATGCCGACGCGATCCGCGAACACCTGCGTGGCTCCTTGTCGAAATACAAACTGCCGGTGGAGATCACGATCATGGATGACCTGCCAAAGAACGCGGTCGGCAAGATCGCCAAGCCGGAGTTGCGCAAGCGACTCACCGGGGGCGAGCGAAGCGACGGGGAATTCGTCGAAACACACTGAGACACAAAGCCCGTCAGAACGCAAAGGAGCGTAAATCATGGGATTCATCAAGCCGAACCTGCCCGACGTAGACCCGGACACGTTCATGGAGAAGCCGCTCATGGAGCGGATGCGGATCCTGGTCACCGACTGGGTGGACAACGGATTCGGCTCACCCCGGATGGTGCACACCATCTACATCGTCAAGTTGGTCTTCTTCTACGCGCTCGGCGGAGTCCTGGTGGCAACGCTGACGTCGGGGCTCTCGGTCCTCGACGTGACGCAATGGTGGAACCAGCCCATCGTCTACGAGAAGGCCGTGCTGTGGACGGTCCTGCTGGAGCTGATCGGCGTGGCCGGATCGTGGGGCCCGCTGGCAGGCAAGGTCAAGCCGATGACCGGTGGCATCCTGTTCTGGGCGCGGCCCGGCACCATCCGGCTGCGGCCGTGGAAGTGGATGCCGTTGACCGGAGGCGACCGCAGGACCTGGTTCGACGTTGGCCTGTACATCGTGCTGATGGTCAGCGTCGCGATCCCGCTGGTTTCGCCTGGGGTGCACAGTGATTCGTTGTCGGCGGTGATGGCCCGCAACACGTCGGGGCTGGTCGATCCGGCTCTGCTGATCGCGCCGATCGTGCTGCTGGTGGTCATGGGCCTACGGGACAAGATCGTCTTCCTCGCCGCTCGCGGTGAGCAGTACCTCCCCGCCCTGCTGATATTCGCCCTGTTTCCGTTCGTCGACATGATCGTCGCGCTGAAGCTGTTGATCGTGGTGGTCTGGGTCGGTGCCGGAGTGTCGAAGTTGGGGCTGCACTTCACCAACGTGATCCCGCCGATGGTGAGCAACAGCCCCTTGATTCCGTTCAAGTGGCTCAAGCGAGCCCACTACCGCAACTACCCCGACGATCTGCGCCCCTCTCATCTCGCCGGCTTCATGGCCCACGGACCGGGCAGCGTGGTGGAGATCCTGGCGCCATTGACTCTGCTGTTCTCGACGAACAAGTGGGTGACGATCGTTGCCGTGGTGATCATGGTGAGCTTCCACCTGTTCATCATCTCGACGTTCCCGCTGGCGGTTCCGCTGGAATGGAACGTGCTGTTCGCCTACGCCACCATCTTCCTGTTCCTCGGCTTCCCGTCATGGAACGGCTACGCCGTGTGGGACATGTCCTCGGTCTGGCTGACGATCGTCGTCGTCGCCGCGCTGCTGTTCTATCCGATCCTCGGAAACTTCCGGCCCGACAAGGTGTCGTTCTTGCCATCGATGCGGCAGTACGCAGGCAACTGGGCATCCGCGGTGTGGGCGTTCGCACCGGGCGCCGAAGCCAAGCTGAACAACGTCACCCGCTCCGCCAAGAATCAGGTCGACCAGTTCATCGAGTTCGGTTACGAGCCCAAGTGGGCCGACATAACGATGCAGCGGGTGATCTGCTGGCGCACCATGCACAGCCAGGGCCGAGGCTTGTTCTCGGTGCTGCTGAAGAACCTTCCGGACATCGACACCCGCTCCCTGCGCGAGGGTGAGTTCGTCTGCAATTCGCTGGTCGGATTCAACTTCGGCGACGGTCACCTGCACGATGAGGAGATGATCGCAGCGGTGCAGCGCGAGGCGGCGTTCGAGCCGGGCGAGCTCATCGTCGTCTGGGTGGAGTCACAGGCCTGGGGGAGCAAGGTTCAGCACTACAAGGTCATCGACGGGGCGCTCGGGGTGATCGAGCGCGGCACGTGGAAGGTGACCGACGCCGTCGCCGAGCAGCCATGGCTGCCCAACGGCCCGATCCCGACCGAGGTCACCTGGACGCTCTCCGGCAAGAAGTCCGCGGGCCACGACCACGGTGCGCTGGCGTGAGTACAGCCATCGTGGTGGGGTCAGGGCCGAACGGCCTGGCCGCAGCGGTCGCTCTCGCCAAGGCCGGCGTTCAGGTCACCGTGCTGGAAGCCGCCGACGAAATCGGCGGCGGCACCCGCACCAGCGAGGCAATCATCCCCGGCCTGCTGCACGACCACTGTGCGGCGACTCACCCGATGGCCGTCGGCTCGCAATTCCTGGCAGAGCTGGGCCTCGAGCGTTACGGATTGTCCTGGCGCCTGCCCGAGATCGACTGTGTGCACCCTCTCGACGGCGGCAGCGCGGGTGTGTTGTACCGCTCGGTCGAGGGCACCGCCGCCGGGTTGGGCATCGACGGCAGGCGGTGGCGGACACTGTTCGGCACGACGTCAGCCAACTACGACGCGTTGGCCGAAGACATCATGGGACCGCTGTTGCGGGTGCCGCGTCATCCGTTGACACTGGCCCGGTTTGGTGGACCCACCGTGCTGCCGGCATCCACCCTCGTCAGGTCGTTTCGCAGCCCGGAAGCGAGGGTATTGTTCGGAGGTGCAGCGGCGCACTCCTTTCGGCCGCTGCACTACCCGATGACATCGGCGATCGGCTTGGGCATCCTCACCGCGGGACACCGGCACGGATGGCCGGTCGCCGCGGGTGGCTCACAGTCGATCACCAACGCGCTGGCGGCACTGCTTGCCGACCTCGGTGGCAAGATCGAAACCGGCTCGCGGATCGAGACGGCGTCGCAGTTGCCGTCCGCCGATGTGACGATGTTCGATCTGGCACCAGAAGCCGTGGCAGGCATCCTCGGTGACCGTCTGTCCCGCCGGGTATCCCGTGCGTATCGACGGTTCCGGCGTGGACCCGGCGCGTTCAAGGTGGACTTCGCGGTGGAAGGCGCTGTCCCGTGGACCAATCCGTCGGCTCGTCGGGCAGGCACGGTGCACGTCGTGGGCGACTACGCCGAACTGGCCGCCACCGAACGGGACGTCCACGCGGGACGCATGCCCGAGCGCCCCTTCGTGCTGGTCGGCCAGCAGTACCTCGCCGACCCGCAGCGGTCCGTCGGGAATATCCATCCCTTGTGGACGTACGCGCACGTGCCGAACGGATACTCGGGTGACGCGACAGAGGCGATCATTGCCCAGATCGAGCGGTTCGCCCCCGGTTTCCGTGATCGGATCGTCGGAAAAACCGTCCGCGCCACCACGCAAATGGCGACCTACAACGCCAACTACGTCGGCGGCGACATCATGACCGGGTCCAAGGACATTCGCCAGTTGACGTTCGGTCCACGGATCACGCTGTCGCCCTACAAGATCGGCGTCCCAGGCATGTACATCTGCTCGGCGGCTACTCCGCCGGGACCTGGCGCGCACGGCATGTGCGGCGCCAACGCCGCAGAAGTCGCACTTTCCGAACTGAACTGAACACCCAACAAGAACGGAGGTTCTCTCCATGACCGACGTGCTGGAATCCGCGCCGCACCAATCGGCGTCGGCGCACGGCGGCAACGTCGGCGCCGCCGGCGACTGCCGTCGCACGATCGCCGAGGTCATCGACACCCACGGGCGTCTCGACATTCTGATCAACAACGCGGGCATCACGATCGACAAGACCGTCGCCGCCATGACGGAGGACGACTAGCACAACGTGCTCGCCGTGAACCTCTCCGGGGCGTTCTTCCTGTCGCAGGCCGCCCTTGCACACATGGTGGAACGCGGGAGCGGACGCATCGTCAACGTGTCGTCGGTGGTTGGAGAGACCGGCAACATCGGCCAAGCCAACTATGCGGCATCGAAGTCCGGTCTGTTCGGGCTCACCAAGACGCTGGCGAAGGAAGCGGCTTATCAGTTGGCCAAGTCGGGCAGGAGCACCGACGACGGGATCGGGATCACGGTCAACACCGTGACGCCTGGTCTGATCACCACCGAGATGACCGCGGACATCCCCGAGAAGGTGATGGCGAAGCTGACCAGCCAGATCCCCGTCGGCCGCGCGGGAAGGCCAGAAGAAATCGCGCGGGTCGTGCACTTCCTTGCCGCCGATGCATCGTCGTACATCACTGGGCAGGTGTGGAGCGTCAACGGTGGGATGGACATGTAAACCTCGACGGTGATGGTCGAGGATTGCTGACATCGATCCGTATGCGATGCACGGGATCTCGCCCTGAGGCGCCACCGTTGTTCACCGGCACCACGAAAAGTCACCGGCGTTGTCGACATCGACGTCGACAGGGGTTCGGACTTCCAGAAGGCTCGACTTGGCCGAGTCGAGCGAGTGGGAGTGATGCAAGCTATGAGGAGCTATACCGTTGGCTACATCGTCGGTAGTCTTTCAGTCGAGTCGATCAATCGCAGGCTAGCGAAGGCGCTCATTCAGTTGTCGCCAACACATTTGAGGTTTGTGGAGATCCCGATACGAGATCTTCCGTTGTACAACCGCGACTTCGACACTGATTACCCGCAGGCGGGCCGCGCGCTCAAGGATGCGATCGCCGCAGTCGATGCGGTGCTTTTCGTAACCCCCGAGTACAACCGGGGTATCCCCGGCTGCCTGAAGAACGCCATCGACTGGGCCAGCCGCCCGCATGGAACGAACTCATTGGCACGCAAGCCGTCGGCGATGATCGGCGCCTCCCCAGGCAAGATCGGAACCGCTGTCGGGCAGCAGAGTCTGCGCAGCGCGCTGAGCTTCTGCGATTCACCACTGATGGGGGCGCCGGAGGCTTACCTTCAGCTCACTCCCGGCTTGATCACCAACGTGGGGGAGGTCACCGACGAAGGGACCGAACAGTTCTTGCGCGATTTCATGGAAGCGTTCGACGTGTTCGTGGGGCGTGTTCTCACAGTGGTGCCGAACGAAGGCTTCAACGCCACTGGATGACATTGTGATGCCCGTCCGACGGTAAGGTTGTCGCCACTTCCGGTGCAGACGGCGGCGGACTTCACGGTGCAGGGCGGCGCGATGGAGTTAGTTGACCGTCGCGCCGAGCGCGGGGTGCTCGACCGGTTGATCAAGGCTGTTCGGGCCGGTGAAAGCCGGGCATTGGTCGTGTCCGGCGAAGCGGGTGTGGGCAAGACAGCGCTCCTCGAGTACCTGGCCGGGCAGGCTTCGGGATGTCGTCTGGCCCGCATCGCGGGTGTGCAGTCGGAGATGGAGCTGCCGTTCGCCGCGTTGCATCAGTTGTGCGCGCCGATGCTCGACAAGCTCCAGCGCTTACCGGTACCGCAACGAGATGCCCTGGAAATTGTGTTCGGCACGAGTTCGGGATCGACACCGGACCGGTTTCTGGTCGGGCTGGCGGTGCTGAGCCTGCTGTCCGAGGTTGCCGAGGAGCGACCGCTCCTATGTTTGATCGATGACGAGCAGTGGCTCGATCGCGCCTCGGCTCAAGTCCTCGGCTTCGCCGCCCGCCGTTTGGGTGCGGAATCGGTCGGATTGGTCTTCGCCGCCCGCGCACCAAGCAGCGACATCACCGGATTACCTGACCTCGTCGTGGAGCGCCTGGGAGAGACAGATGCGCATGCGCTGCTCGATGCCGTCCTGACCGGGCCACTGGACACTCGGGTCCGCGATCGGATAGTTGCCGAGACTCAGGGAAATCCGTTGGCATTACTGGAGTTACCGCGCGGATTGACTCCGCAGCAGCTTGCTGGCGGCTTTGGGCTTCCCAGCACGGGGCGACTGTCCGGCGGCATCGAAGAGAGCTTTCGCAGGCGCGCGGCCGTTCTTCCCGACCAGACCCGGCGCCTGCTGCTCGTCGCTGCGGCCGAGCCGATCGGCGATCCGGTACTCGTGTGGGGGGCCGCGGCGCGGCTGGGGATCGCCGCCGAGGCGGCGGCGCCGGCGACCGAGTCGGGCCTCGTCGAGTTCGGCATGCGAGTGCGGTTTCGTCATCCTCTCGTCCGCTCGGCGGTCTACGGGGCGGCGTCCCAACAGGAGCGACGACAGGTACACGGTGCGCTGTCGGAGGCCACCGATCCAGAACGTGATCCCGACAGACACGCCTGGCATCGGGCACATGCCGCAGCTGGGGCGGACGAAGCGGTCGCCGCGGAGCTGGAACGATCGGCTGGCCGAGCGCGAGCGCGCGGCGGCATGGCTGCGGCGGCCGCATTCCTCGAGCGCGCCACGATGTTGACGCTCGATCCCATTCACCGCGCCGACCGAGCGCTGGCCGCCGCCTCCGCCAAGATCAAGGCGGGCGGGTTCGGCGCGGCGCGGGACTTGCTGTCCATCGCCGACGCAGGCCCCCTCAGCGACTTTCAGCAAGCCCGCATCGAGCTGATGGGGGCTGAACTCGCGTTCCTCACCGATCGCGGCAGCGAGGCGCCGCCCCTGCTGCTGAAGGCCGCCAGGCGGCTCGAGCCGATAGACCCAGAGCTGTCGCGCGCGACCTACCTGCAGGCCTTGACGGCGGGCTACTTTGCCGGTCGCCTCGCCGTCGGCGGAGGAGTGGAGGAGGTAGCGCGTGCGGCCGCGTTGGCACCGCCGCCATCTCACCCCCCGCGCGCACCCGACCTTCTTCTGGATGGCCTGGTAGCGCACCACATCACGGGATACTCGGCCGGGTTGCCGATCCTCCGCGCGGCACTGCATGCCTTCCGCAACGGCATATCGGTAGACGAAGAGCTGCGTTGGCATTGGGTCGCCGGCATCGTCGCCCGTTACGTCTGGGATGACCATAGCTGGCAGGTGCTCTCCGATCGGCATGTCTGGCTCGCTCGTAGCGTCGGGGCGCTCAGCGAGCTACCCGTTGCCCTCAATTCGCGTGCGTTCATGCTGTTGTTTGCCGGTGAGCTCGCCGCCGCAGGCTCGCTGATCCAGCAGCTCCAGCCGGCGATCGAGGCGACCGGTAGCAACCGCATTCCCTACTCGGCCCTTGGTCTAGCCGCCTTCGCCGGTAGACAAGCCGAAGCGGCCACCATGATCGAAGCGATCATCGTGGATGTCAGGCGTCGAGGTGAAGGCGTCGGGCTTACCATCGTCGAATGGGCAAGTGCATTGCTCAACAACGGCATTGGTGACTACGAGAAGGCCGTGACGGCAGCCCAGCGCGCCACTGAGTACCTGGGGGAAATGATCACGCCGCCGTGGCCGGCGGTCGAGCTCGTCGAGGCGGCCGTGCGGAGTGGCCGCAGCGACATGGCCGCCGACGTCTTCTGCCGGCTAGCCGAGATCACCACCGCCAGCGGCACCGACTGGGCGCTCGGCATCGAGGCTCGCTCGCGGGCCTTGCTGAATGACGGCGACACCGCTGAACGTCTTTACCGCGAGTCGATCGAGCGTCTTGGCCGGACCCTCATCCGAGCCGACCTCGCCCGTGCGCACCTGCTGTATGGCGAGTGGCTACGCAGGGAGCGGCGCCGTATCGACGCGCGCGCTCAGCTTCGCATCGCCCACGACATGCTGGACACGATGGGGATGGATGCCTTCGCGGAGCGGGCAAGGCGCGAAATCGAGGCCACCGGAGAAACGGCCCGCAGGCGCACCGTCGCCCCGCGCGATGAGCAGCTCACTGCGCAGGAGACCCAGATCGCGCGGATGGCCCGCGACGGCCTGTCCAATCCCGAGATCGCCGCCCGCCTGTTCATCAGCGGCCGCACCGTCCAGTACCACCTGCGCAAAGTGTTCACCAAGCTCGGTATCGAGTCGCGCACGCAGCTCAACGTCGCCCTGCCTGATTGACGGTAAGGTTTTCGCCACTTCCGGTGCAGACGGCGGCGGACTTCACGGTGTGGGGCGGCGGAATGGAGCTGATTGACCGCGTCGCCGAGCGCGACTCGCTCGACCGGTTCGTGGCCGGTCTTCGCGCCGGTGAGAGTCAGGCGTTGGTGGTGTCCGGCGAAGCGGGTGTCGGCAAGACCGCATTGCTTGACTATCTGGCCGCGAACGCATCCGGCTGCCGTGTAGCGCGCACCACGGGTTGCCAGTCCGAGATGGAATTGGCCTTCGCCGCATTGCACCAGCTGTGCGCGCCCATGCTCGGTAGCCTGCAGCGTTTACCGGCACCGCAGCGCAATGCGGTGCTGACCGCCTTCGGCATGAATTTCGGACCGGCACCCGACCGGTTCTTGGTCGGGCTCGGGGTGCTGAGCCTGCTGTCCGAAGTCGCCGAGGAGCAGCCTCTTCTGTGTTTGGTCGATGACGAGCAGTGGCTCGATCGCGCCTCCGCGCAGGTCCTTGGATTCGTCGCGCGCCGTTTGGTGGTGGAATCGGTTGGCATGGTCTTCGCAGTCCGGATGCCGAGCAGCGAGCTGGCGGGTTTGGGGGTGCTTCGAGTCGCGGGGCTGCAGGAGGCGGACGCGCAAGCACTCCTGGAATCTGCGCTGAAAGGGCCGCTCGATACGCAGGTGCGCGATCAGATCCTTGCCGAGACTCAAGGCAACCCGCTGGCATTGCTGGAATTGCCTAGGGGATTGACCACGCAGCAGCTGGCCGGGGGGTATGGACTTCCCGGCGCGGTTCGGTCGTCGGGCGGTATCGACGAGAGCTTCCGCCAACGGGTGCACGTCCTCCCAGAACAGACTCGCAGGCTCTTGCTGATCGCGGCGGCCGAGCCAGTCGGCGATCCGGTACTGACTTGGGGAGCCGCCGCGAGGCTCGGGATTGGCTCCGAAGCGGCGGAACCCGCGGAGGAGGCGGGCCTGGCCGAGTTCGGCACACGGGTGCGGTTCCGACATCCCCTCGTGCGCTCAGTGGTATACGGGTCGGCGTTGCCGCAGGAGCGACAAGAGGTGCATGCAGCTCTGGCTGACGTCACCGATCCGCAGCTAGATCCCGATCGACGCGCCTGGCATCGGGCGCATGCTGCGGCTGGACCGGACGAGGCCGTGGCCGCGGAGTTGGAGCGCTCCGCGGGCAGGGCGCACGCGCGTGGCGGCGTGGCCGCGGCGGCGGCATTCCTCGAGCGCGCCACGATGTTGACGATCGATCCCACGCGTCGAACCGAGCGGGCGCTGGCCGCCGCGTCGGCCGACTTACAGGCTGGCGCTTTCGACGAGGTGCGGCACATGCTTTCCGTCGCGGAGGCCGGAGCGAGCACTGACCTGCAGCAAGCTCGTATTGACTTGTTAGGGGCTGACCTCGCCTTCGTCACAAACCGGGGCAGCGATGCGCCATCCCTGCTGCTGAAGGCCGCCAAGTGGCTCGAGCCAATCGACGCCGACCTTTGCCGGGCGACCTACCTGCAGGCATTTTCGGCCGCGATCTTGGCCGGCCGCCTGGCCCTCGGCGGTGGCGCGCCGGAGGTGGCGCGCGCCGCCGTGGCCGCACCGCCGCCTCCGCACGCAATGCGCGCCCCCGACCTTCTCCTGGAAGGCCTGGCAGCGCACTTTGACAGGGGTTATGAAGCGGGACTGCCGATACTGCGGAGGGCACTGGACGTCTTCGGCATCGGCATGTCGGTCGACGAGCAGCTGCGCTCCCACTGGGTTGCCGGCGTCGTGGCGCCACACCTCTGGGATGACGATCGCTGGCACCTGCTTTCCGAACGGCACGTACAGCTTGCCCGGGGCGTTGGTGCGCTGAACGAACTGCCGCTGGCCCTCAGTTTGCGCGCGTTCACGATGTTGGTCGAAGGTGATCTGACGGGCACAGCCTCCCTGGTCGGGGAATTTCAGGTCGCGATGGATGCGACCGGCAGCCACCTGTCCTCCCCGGCTGAACTAGGCATGGCGGCTCTGCGCGGCCAACAAGCCGAGGCGGCCGCGCTGATCGACGCGTCCATCAGGGAGGTGAACGTTCGCGGCGAAGGCATCGGGATCGCCGTCGCCGAGTGGGCGAACGCCGTGCTGTACAACGGCCTCGGTGGCTACGAGAAGGCGATGCAGGCAGCCCAGCGCGCCATCGCCTACCCGGTGGAAATGGTGGTACCGAGCTGGGCGACCGCCGAGCTCGTCGAGGCGGCAGTGCGCAGCGGACACTATGACGTCGCCGCCGACGCGCTACGCCGGTTGACTGAGAGGACCACACCCAGCGGAACCGACTGGGCGCTCGGCGTCGAGGCTCGTTCGCGCGCGCTGCTGAGTGAGGGTGACTCCGCTGAACGTCTCTATCTCGTGTCGATCGAGAATCTTGGCAACACCCGCGTCCGCACAGAACTCGCCAGGGCGCACCTGCTGTACGGCGAATGGCTGCGGCGGGAGCGCCGCCGCGTCGATGCGCGCGCACAGCTTCGCATCGCCCACGACATGCTTGACACGATGGGTATGGATGCCTTCGCTGAGCGGGCGCGGCGTGAGCTCGAGGCCACCGGCGAAACGGCCCGCAAGCGCAATGTCGCCACCGGCGATGAGCAGCTCACTGCGCAGGAGACCCAGATCGCGCGGATGGCTCGCGACGGCCTGTCCAATCCCGAGATCGGCGTCCGACTGTTCATCAGCCCGCGCACCGTCCAGCACCACCTGCGCAAAGTGTTCACCAAGCTCGGCATCGAGTCGCGCAGCCAACTCGACCGTGTCCTGCCTGACTAACCTGGCCGACGGCCATTGATTGCACTGTGCACTGTGCACTGTGCAGTGGCGGATGCGAACGCGTCCCCCTTCGGCTGACGATAACGAGGGACATCACGGTGTCGTGGTGCCGGTCATCCCTAGCGATTTACGAGGAAGTCATGGACGAACTGCTAGCCGCCGACGAACCCCCCCTTGCTGAGTATCTCGACGATGTCGCCTTGCACACCGAGTACCGTCGGCTCGTTTCCGAGCAGGCGGCGTTGCGCCGACTTGCGACGCTGGTCGCCCGCGGGGTCGAACCGTGCGAGGTCTTTGACGCGGTGACCAGCGAGATGTGTCGGTGCGTTGGCGGTGAGTGCGCCGGCCTGTACCGCTACGAGACCAACGGCGAAATTACTCTGGTGGCGGGGGCGTACCACCCGGCTGCAACGCCGGTGCAGTGGCCAGTGGGCACCCGGACACCGATTGCGGGCAACACCCTCGCATCGAACGTGCTGCGCACCGGCGGGCCGGCGCGAATGGACAGCTACGAGAACGTCGCCGGGGCCTTGGCGACACGAGTGCGTGCGATAGGTATCCGCGCTGCGGTGGGCGTCCCCGTCATCGTCGATGGACGCGTATGGGGGCTGGCGACGGTCGGTTCGGCGCGACCCGGCCCCATGCCGGCCGACACCGAGGCCCGCATCAGCGGCTTCGCCGAACTCGTCGCGAGTGTCGTGGTTGCCGGATACCGCGACGAGCAGAAGCGGCAGCTCCTTGGCGATGCTTCTCAGCGTCCGTTCCTCATTGAATCGTTGCTCGAGGGGCGAGCCATTGACCGCTGGAGCTCGTGGAAAGCGGCCAGTGGTCTGCGGCTGCCGACCAATGGTCCGTTCGTGGTCATTGCCGCGGAGATTGCCGCCATCGGTCGCGAGGCGTTACCAGAGATCGAATCGAAGCTACGCAGCCGGGACGTGTATTCGGCATGGCGACTGGAACCTGATCTGCAGGTCGGGATCGTGCATGTCAACTCCGACCGGCATCTTGACGAGATCATCGCGTTGGTGTCTCGCTTGGCGACGAATCGAGTCGGGGTCAGTGGGCGCTTCGACGATTTGCGCGACACGCCACAAGCTCTGCACTTCGCCAAGGTGATGCTCCGCGGCCATCCCGACGAGGCCTCACCAGTCTCGGTATTCGACGGCTCGATTCTGGCCACCGCGGCAGTCAGTGCCCCCGAGGTCATGGTGAAACTGATTGGCAACGCATTGGACGGCTTTGACGATCTCCCGGACGCCGAGCGCGAGATGCTGTTCGAAACGTTTCGGGTGTGGCAGGACAACGACGCATCGGTGCGCAGTGCCGCCGAAGTGCTCATCTGCCACCCCAACACCGTGCGTCATCGATTGCGCCGGATCGAGAAACGCACCGGCCGATCTCTTTCGCGGCCGAAGGACGTCGTCGAACTATGTCTGGCCTTCGAAGTGCGCCGCCGTCTCATGTAACGACGTGGATGGTTGTCGATACATCGACGCCGGAGCAACGTTGTATCGGACGACAACGAGTGGCATCGCTGTAGCAGCCAAAATTGGTCGTGGCACCGTCAATGTGGATGTGCGACCACTCCGTCATGCACGAAGTGAATCCATAACGATATCAATCACATTCACTGGAGTGTGATGAACGGCTGCTGCCCGGCCGTCGAAATACTGCAGGGATCACGATGTGGCCGTGGGTGATTGGTTCGCTCTCACTCGCTGCTGCGGTAAATCAGATTGCCATCGCCCTGTGCCGGCGCGCGCAGGCCGCCACCGACCCCGATCCTCACGAGCAGTGGTGAGTGCGCGCGCGTGGAAGTGAAGGTCGTTCTCGTTGACGTGCGCGACCGTCGGGAGTGGCCGTGAAGGGCTTCTCCACGGCTGAGTTGTCTGCCTCGGGTGTTGGTGGCGACATTTCGAGGCGCGTCGCGTTGTCCGGGAGGATATCGACTCCCGTGGTGATGGGCTCGACGATCGAAGGGTCGATGGACCTGATCGACCCAAACAGATCGGAGATGGCAATGACCACGAGTTCTCAAGGCGTGGAGCGTGAAACCGCGCAGGAGTCGCCGGGGAGTACACCGGTTGCGGCAGCCGCACTTATGCTGACAAGCGCGATATTGACGTTCTTCGTCGGCATTTTCGCCCTTGCCGCCGACGACTTGGTGTTCTCGGGGCCTGGATATGAATACACCTTCCAAACCTCCGGATGGGGATGGGTGAACCTCCTGACGGCCTTGCTGGTGGCGGCATTCGCCATCGGCCTCTTCGTGAACGCCAATGCGACATGGGTCGCGGCAGTGGTCGTCGCCTGCTTGGCCATGGTGGTTTCATTCCTCTGGATGCCGTACTACCCCACTGGCGCAATTGTCTTGATAGTCCTTGACGTGGCGGTCATCTGGGGCGTCGCGACGTGGGGCACGTCGCGTGGATCGGCATGAGATCCCAATGCAAAGCCATACTGTCGGTTCTGAATTGAGGGCCAAGTTCGAGCGCGATGTCGTCTCGATGCGTGACCCGCTCTATCGCCACGCGTACCGCATGTCCCGGAGTCACGAGGACGCTGAGGATCTGGTCCAAGAGACGATGATGCGGGCGTACGCAGCGTTTCACACCTTCCGGGTGGGTACCAATCTGAGGGCCTGGCTGTTCCGAATCCTGACCAACAGCTACATCAACGCGTACCGCAAGAGCAAGCGGGAACCCGCGCGTTGCGCCACGGATGAGGTGACCGATCACGGGTTGGCGAAGGTCTACAGCCATGCCATTCCGGCGGGGATGCGGTCCTCCGAGGACCAAGCTCTGGAACTGTTGCCGGACAACGACATCAAGGCGGCGATGCAGGCTCTGCCAGAGAAGTTCCGCGACGTGGTGTACTACGCCGACGTCGCGGGATACCGCTACAACGAGATCGCCGCGATCATGAACACTCCGAAGGGAACCGTCGTGTCGCGGCTGTGGCGCGGCCGAAAGCGACTCCGCTTGTTGCTCGGCGACGGCGTCGGTGGTGCCGGCGGGGATGCCCTCCCTGCCGCCGGGTGAGGCTACTGTGCCGGAGCCCCGGAGACCGATGGTGACGGCTGGATCGCGCTGCGCCAGGCCAGGGGGTTCAGCTCGCGGTAGGGATCGTCGGAACGGACGGCCAGGAGGTCGGCCAGGATCTGCTCCAGTGATTCCTGGGTGTTCTGCTTGACGGTGTCCACCCACGTCGCGTCTGAGATCCGCGCGGGCTTGGTGGTCTCGATGGGGGCACCGAACCGCAGGTACATCCGCTGCGGCCGGGGAATCATGGTGGGCCCGATCCCATGCATGATCGGCATGGCCATGTCGGCGCGACCGGACAGTTTCTCGGTGAGGCCCTTGCTCAGCCGGCCCCACAGACCGTCGCGCGTGGTCAGGCTCCGGTACATGTCGTCGCCGCCGATCAGCCCGACGGGCACGATCGGATAATCGTTCTCGACGGACAGGCGGGCGAATCCGGCGCGGCCCTGCCAGCGCAGGGTGTTCTCCTCACCCTTGAACTTCGGGATCTCACGGCCACCGCCGGGGAATACCAGAATGGGCTCGTCGTGGCGCATCAACTCGCGCGCCGTCTCCGGAGCCCCAACGACCGCACCGCAGGCGGCGAGCAAGTCGGCGGCCGGGCCGCGCATCCGGCCGATGCCACGGTCGGTCAGCGGCCGCACCCTGATGCCGATCTCGCGCCGCACCAGGTACGGGACCAACATGGCCTCGACACCGCCCTGGGTGTGGTTGCCCACCAACAGGAATCGCCCGTCGCGGGGCAGGTTGTCCAGCCCGTCGACGTACGGCCGGGAGAGGTCGACCAGGGGTCCGACGCGATCGGCGACGGTCTCTGCGACGCGGCGCCAGGCCTGGACCCGCTCCGGCTGATTCATGATGATGTCGATGTTCACGGGGTCCACTACGCCCATTTGGCTGGCCACCTCACTCATCGAAACGCTCCTTGTATGTGGTTCATTCTGGCTGATGCCACGTTCTGGCTGATGTCATCACCATACCGAACGAACCAGTTCGTCTGTGTATGATTTGCCTGTGAGAAACACGACAGAGCTGCGCGGCGAAATCCTGGCGGCCGCCCGAACCGAGTTCGCCCACTACGGGCTGGCAGGCGCCCGGATCGACCGCATCGCAAAATCCGCCCATGCCAGCAAGGAGCGCCTCTACGCGCACTTCGGTGACAAGGAAGCCCTCTTTCGTGAAGTGGTCGCTGCCGACGTCATCGACTTCTTCGGTGCTGCCGTGCCGCGTCCCGACGCCGTCGCCGAATGGGTTGGCAACCTCTACGACCTGATGTGCACGCGGCCCGAGCACCTGCGCATGATGACGTGGGCTCACCTGGAGGGCTTCATCCTCGACGAACCCCGCACCGACGGCGACCCCATCCCCATCCAGGCCATCGCCGCGATCGAGACCGCCCAGGCCGACGGTCACGTCGACCGCGCGTGGCAGCCGCTGGACCTGCTCGTCACACTCTTCGGGATCGGCCTGGCCTGGGCGCACTGGCCAGACCCGCACTCCGTCACGGACGACCCCACCCTCGTCGCGCACCGCAGGGCCGTCGTCGTCGAAGCCGCCACCCGGGTCATCACCAGCCCTGCTTGATCACCTCAGAGCAGCTTCTCGATGGTGATGGGGAGGTCGGTGACGCGCTTGCCGGTGGCGTTGAAGACGGCATTGGCGATCGCCGCGGGCACGCCGACGATCACCACCTCACCGAGTCCCTTGACGCCGATGGGGTCGGCGATCATGTCCTCGGCCGTCACGAACGTCGCGTCGAGCACGGGAACGTCGGCGTTGGACGGGACCAGGTAGTCCGACATGTTCGCGTTCACGACGTGCCCGTCGCGGTGATCAAGCAGAGTGCCCTCGAGGAGGGCCATGCCGATGCCCCACACCATCCCGCCGAGCGCCTGACTATGCGCCAGTTTGGGATTCACGATCCGGCCACCGTCGTAGCACCCGAAGATTCTGCGGATCCGAACCGTGCCGAGGCGCTCGTCGACGGCGACCTCGGCGAACACCGCCCCGTACGCATACAGCGAGAACCGCGAGTTGACGTCTCCTGGGGACCAGGTCTGCCGGGAGTCGAGGCTCGGCAAGTTACGACGACGCAGCAGGTCTTGGTAGGTCTCGCCCCGCGCCGGGTCCTCGGTGCGAAACATCCGGCCGTCGGCCACCAACACGCCATCGGGACGCGCACCGTTGAGCGGTGACCCCGGGTCCACCACCGCGGTGCGAATGAATCTGTCGCGCAGCATGTTCGACACCGTGTAGACGCCCGACCCAACGCTGGCCATGGTCTTCGATCCCGAATGCGCAGGCGCCTTGGGAAAGCGGCTGTCGCCGAGGGCGAAACGGATCCGGGGCATCGGGATGCCGAGGGCATCCGACGCGACCTGCGTCATCGACGTGTACGTGCCCGGGCCCATGTCGATGGTCCCGGTCTGCACGTCGGCGGTGCCGTCGGCGTTCACCCTGGCCAGCACCTCGCACTCGTTGCGCACGGCGTGGTAGGCCGCCCCGGCCACGCCCATCCCGATCAACTGATCGCCGTCGCGTACCGACCGGGGGACCGGATTGCGTTGCGACCAACCGAAACTCGCCGCTCCTTGCGTCAAGCAATCCGTGAGGCGACGGGTGGAGAACGGTTTGCCCGTCTCCTGGTCCACTGCGGGCTCGTTGCGCATCCGCAGTTCGATCGGATCCATGTCGAGCTTGTGTGCGAGGTCGTCCATGGCGGACTCCAGCGCGAACGCACCCGAGCTCTCACCAGGTCCCCGCATATAGGTCGGCATATTGACGTCCAGCCGCACCACCCGATACGTGGACCGCATGTTCGGGCTGCTGTAGACGAACCTGGGCAAGCCCATCAGGCCCTCTTCGTAGAGCTGGTAGCGAGCAGCCTCGGTGTGGCCCTCGTGGACCGTCGTGGTGATGCGACCGGAGCGGTCGGCGCCGATGGCCAGCCGCTGCCTGCTGGTGGGCCGGTAGCCGATGCCGCTGTACATCTGCTTGCGGGTGAGCACCAGCTTGACCGGTCGCTTCATTTCGCGGGCTGCGAACGCCGCCAATACCTGATGGGGCCAGGTGCGGCCTGCACTGCCGAACGCCCCACCGACGAAGGGCGCGAGCACCCGGACGTTGTCCGGCGGAACGTCAAAGGCGGCTGCGGTGTTCGTCTGTGCCTGCGTGATGCCCTGGACCTTGTCCCACACGGTGAGCTGGTCGCCGTCCCAGCTGGCGACCGTCGACGGTAGTTCCATGGGGTTGTGGTTGTTTCGGGCGATCGTGTACCGAAGGTCGGTGACGACGGCTGCGCTGCGCAGCGCCGCGTCGGCGTCACCGCGCGCATAGTCGGGGGTGTCGGGAGCGATCTCCATGACCGCCTGCGGCGAATCGATGTCCGTCAACGATGGTTGGCTCCTGTAGCGCACGTCCACCAGCGACGCGCCGTGCATCGCCGCCTCGAGCGTGGATGCCACGACCATCGCGACGGGCTGGCCGTAGAACGCCACCCGGCGGGGGTCGAAGGGCAACTTGACCGCGCCGAAATCGGTCAGCACCCGCAGGACGTCCGGATGCGCGAGAGCCGTTGTGCCGTCGATGCGTTCGACGGATCCGAGTGCCACGGTGCTGCAGACCAGAACGGCGTACACGAGGTTCGGCTGTGGGTTGTCGGCGGCGTAGCGCGCTTGTCCTGTGACCTTCAGCGGGCCGTCCACCCGGACGATGGGTTGCCCGACGACGGGCTCGGATCCCCGTACCGGCTGGGTCACGGCTGCCCCGCGACCTGGCGGAGTTGACGCTCCACCGTGCGCTTGAGAAGCTCCACCTTGAAACCGTTCTCCTGCAGGGGTTTAGCGCCGTCTGCCGCCCGCGCGGCTGCTGTGCTCCACAGATCTACGCCGGGAGCGCGTCCTTGCAGGGCCTGCTCTACCGCGGGCAGTCGCCACGGCACCGTTCCGACGCCGCCGACTGCGACCCGCGCCGCGTGGATCACTCCGGCGTCTATGTGGAGGGCGACGGCGGCCGAGGCCAAGGCGAATTCGAAGGACTCTCGATCGCGCACCTTCAGATAGCCCGAGCGGCGCATCTCCGGGCCGGTGGGGACGTCGACGGCGACGATGAGTTCACCGGGACGCAGATCGTGTTCCCGGTCGGGTGTCGTGCCGGGTTGGCGGAAGAACTGCCCGATCGGGATCTGGCGGTCGCCAGTACCGTCCCTGGTGATCACGACGGCATCGAGTGCGACGAGTGCCACCGCGAGATCGGAGGGATGGGTGGCGACGCATTGCTCGCTGGCGCCGAGAATCGCGTGGCCCCGGTTGAGGCCGTTGATGGCGGCACATCCCGACCCGGGAGTGCGGCGGTTGCAGCTCGCCGATACGTCGCGGAAGTACAGGCACCGCGGGCGTTGCATGAGGTTGCCGCCGATGGACGCCATGTTGCGCAGTTGTGCCGATGCGCTCAGTTCCAATGCTTGAGCGATGACCGGGAATTCACGACGGACGTCGGGGTGGGCGGCGAGCGTCGACATGCGCACCAGTGATCCGATCCGGAGCCTGGATGCCTGCAGATCGATGGATCGATATGGCAGTCCGTTGATGTCGACGACGGCGGTCGGTCGTTCCACGGTTTCGCGCATCAGGTCCACCAACGTGGTGCCCCCGGCGATGTAGCGGGCACCCGAGGACGCGGCCGCAAGGGCCGACCGCTCGTCGGTGGCCTTGCTGAAGTTGAACGGATACATCGTGCCTACGCGCCGGTGCTCGTCTTGGCGATGGCGGTAACGATGTTGGTGTAGGCACCGCAGCGACAGATGTTGCCGCTCATCCATTCCCGGATCTCGGCTGCCGAGCCCGTGTGTCCCTCCTTGATGCATCCGACGCCGGAGAGGATCTGCCCTGGCGTGCAGTAGCCACACTGGAACGCGTCCTCGTCGATGAACGCCTGCTGCAGCGGGTGGAGCCTGCCGTTGGTGGCCAAGCCCTCGATGGTGACGATGTCGGCCCCGTCGTGCATCGCCGCCAGCGTCAGACACGAGGTCACCCTGGTGTCGTCCATCAAGATGGTGCAGGCGCCGCACGCACCCTGGTCGCAGCCCTTCTTGGTGCCGGTCAGCCCGACCCGTTCGCGCAGCAGGTCCAGCAGCGAGCTCCGGTTGTCGACGGTGACTTCGTGTGGCTCACCGTTGATGCGCAGGGTCAGTGTTGTTTGGCTGGCTTCGCTTGCGGCCGGTTCGGCATCGTCACAGCCGGCCAGCAGTGACCCCACAGCAACCGCACCGCCGACCGTGACCGACGCGCCGACGAACGTCCGCCGATTGACGCGAAATACCGAGTGTTCGTCTGCCCCATCATCATCGGGTTGATCCACATATCCAATGTAGGGAAAACCCGAGGCTTCGTCGCGATACTCATATCGAACGCACATACGTGCAGGTCGGCACCCGTCAGGATCCAGATTGTTCAACCGGTACGGTAGATCGACTCGTCACCCAGGTGGCCATCGAACTCGGTGACCGCGTCATCGAACTCGCGTACCACGATTGCCCGAACGGCGACGAAGCGGTGATCGGGGAAGGCAAGCTGGCGCTCACCCGGTACCTGGAAACGTACGGGCCGTAGTCCGGGCAGCCGACTAAGGAGCGCAGACGCATCACCACCGAATCCCAGAACAAGTCACTGATCGCCGCGGCGTCGGTCTTCGCCGGTTACAGCGCGGTCATGCTCGTCCCCGAACGCGGTATGACACGAACGGGCGGACCCGGGATCGTTGCGTTCGAACTGGCCGGCACCGAGGAACGCGCCAACCAGATCATGGACACCTGGGGAGACAGTGGGCGCCGGGCGGCACGGACTTCCCTGAGGCTGGACTTCGGGTACGCGGCGTCCTACGGCGTCCTGACGGGGTTGCTGCTCGATCGGATCAGGCGGCAGCACAACGATTCACGCCTAATCGTTCTGGTCGCCGGTGCCGCAGCCCTCGCCGATGCGGTGGAAGGCTACTCGTTGCTTTCGATTCTGAAAGGCGCCGACACCGCCGTGAATGCACGTCGCGGGCGTAGGGCCGCGTTGGCCAAGTTTGGATTCCTGGCGGCCGCGTTGGGGTACATGGCCTGGTCCGGGCTTCGGCCCGAGCCAGTGGACACATCGGCGTCAAACACGCACGAATGACCCCGACCGCTTCATCCCCTTCGACGCAGGAACCGGAGAACACCCAATGGCAGACATTCAGATCCCGACGTTGCAAGGGGACATCGACGCCGCGTTGGAGGTACCGGTCGGCGACGGGCCGTGGCCAGGAGTCGTTGTCGTACACGACCTGCTCGGCCTGAGTGCCGACATCCGCAACATCACACGCCGCTTCGCCGACAACGGGTACCTCGCGATCGCGCCCGACCTGTACTCGCGGGGCGGGCGCGCACGCTGCGTGAGGTCAGTGATGCGGGACCTGTTCGCCGGCCGGGGTGGTGCTGTCGAGGACATCATCGCTGCGCGCGACACCCTGGTGGGGCGCCCGGACTGTACCGGCATGGTCGGCGTCGCCGGTTTCTGCATGGGCGGTGGATTCGCACTAGTGGTCTCGCCCAAGGGGTTCGGTGCATCCGCACCGTTCTATCCCTCGATCCCGCCGAGATACGACGCGATGGTCGAGGGTGCATGTCCCATCGTCGCCAGCTTCGGCAGGCGTGACCCGCTGAACGTCGGCAACGGTGAACGGCTGCGAAAGACGCTCGAACGCAAGGGCATCGCCCACGACGTCAAGGTCTACCAGGGTGTCGGGCACAGCTTCGCCAACGACGTCCCCGCCCAGCCGTTCGCAAGAATCATCGGGTTCGGGTACGACGCAGAGGCCACCGAGGACGCATTCGCCAGGGTGTACGCGTTCTTCGGTCGACATCTGGTTTGATCTCGTCGACGGTGGATCGGGCGTCAGGTCCTGAGGATGAGCTTTCCGGTGTTCTCTCCGGTGAACAGCTTGAGCAGAACCTCGGGAAAGGCGAGGACCCCGCCGTCGACGACGTGCTCGTGTGACGTCAACTTCCCGGCGTGCAGCCATTGGGCCAGCTCGACGGAGGCGGCCTGATACTGATCTTCGTAGTCGAAGACGACCATGCCGATCATCGATGCGCGGTAGACCAGCAGCGACATGTAGTTCGCGGGTCCAACGGCCTTGGCCTGGTTGTACTGAGACACCGCACCGGAGATGACGATGCGTGCCCCGCGGGCGAGGCGGGTCAGGACCGCATCGAGAACCTCGCCGCCGACGTTGTCGAAGTAGACGTCGACGCCATCGGGTGCGAGCAGGCGAAGGGCCTTGCGGATGTCCTCTGACTTGTAGTCGATGGCAGCATCGAACCCGATGTCGTCGACCAGCGCCTTGCACTTGTCGGGCCCGCCCGCGATGCCGATCGTGCGGCAGCCCTTCAGTTTTGCGATCTGGCCTGCGACGCTGCCGACTGCTCCCGCGGCGCCCGAGACGACGACGGTGTCACCGGCGTTGATCTTCGCGACGTCGAGGAGTCCGAAGTAGGCGGTCAGCCCGGTGATGCCGAGCGCGCCCAGATACGTGGTTGCGGGCGCGACCGTCGTATCGATCTTGATCACGCCCTTGCCGTCGGACACCGCATGCTCCTGCACGCCGAAGGTGCCGTAGACGTGGTCGCCGACCGCGAAGCCGGGATGTTGGGAGGCGCTGACCGTGCCGATCGCTCCTGCGCGCATGACGTCGCCGATCGCCACTGGAGGGATGTAGGACGCGCCGGCGTTCATCCATCCGCGCATGGCCGGGTCGATCGAGACGTGGGATACGTCGACGACGAACTCGCCTGCGGCTGGGGTGGGAACCGGTTCCTCGGTGAACGTGAAGTCGTCGTGCGTCGCCAGCCCGGTGGGGCGGGCAGCGAGTCGGACCTGGCTATTTAGTCGGACCGGGTTGTTTAGTCGGACCGGGTGGTTGATCGTCATGGTGTTCTCCCATCGTCGCCTTGACTGGCGTCGACACGCCTAGTAAAAATATTGAACTAGTAATCAAAATAAACCATAGGAGGCCAAGTCGATGACCGCAATGGCGCAGCGGGACACAGCCGGTTTCTCCGATCTGCTTGCCGAGGCCGAGAAGATCTCCGAGCTGGCTCGCGAGCTCGCCGTCGACACCGAACGCGAGCGCCGGCTGGTGCCGGCTTTGGTGGACCGCCTGCGCGACTCGGGCCTGATGCGCGCCGGTGCCCTCCGCACGTTGGGCGCAGCCCAAGCCCCACCGGGCATCGCCCTCGAATGCGCGGAGACCATTGCTCGCGGCGACGCTGCGACCGGATGGTGCGTATCCATCGCGATCACCAGCAGCCTGCTCGCCGGCTACCTGCCAGAGGAGGGCGCCGCCGAAGCCCTCGGCGACCCGCGCGCGATCGCTGCAGGGGTATGGGCGCCGCGCGGGACCGCGCGGCCAGTCGACGGCGGCCTCTTGGTATCCGGACGATGGGCGTTCTGCAGCGGTATCACCCACTCCGAGTACTTCTTTGGCGGATGCGTCCTCGTCACCGGTGAGGAAGCAGAAGGTGCCGGGGCGAGCGAAGCGACGGGAGATCAGATCCAGCCCGTCCTGCGGGCGGTCGGCATCCCGACGAGCCAGATGGAGATCCTCGACACCTGGCACACGTCGGGATTGCGAGCCACCGGAAGCCACGATGCGGTCGCCGATGACGTCTTCATCCCGACCCATCGGACGCTGTCGCTGCTCGACGGCCCGCTCGTCGACGCGCCGCTCTACCGGTTCCCGTTGTTCGGCTACTTCGCGCTGTCCATCGCGGCGGCGGCGCTCGGCAATGCGCGCGGTGCCATCGACGACCTACTCGATCTCGCGGGCCGCAAGGTCGCTCTCGGAGCGCGCCGCACCCTGGCCGAGAAGCCGATGACGCAGGCAGCGGTCGGTCAGGCCGAGGCCGCGCTGCGCGCCGCCCGCGCGTTCTACTACCAAGCGATCGACGAGGCCTGGCAGGCGGCCGAGTCGGGTGAACCCGTCTCGGTCGAGCTGCGCACCGGCCTTCGGTTGGCCGCAACGCATGCGGTGCGCACCTCCGCGGAGGTCGCACGGTCGATGTACGACCTGGGCGGCGGGTCGTCGATCTACGAGACCTCGCCGCTGCAGCGCCGATTCCGCGACGCCAATACTGCGACCGCTCACATGCAGGTCAACCCCGCGATGTGGGAGACCACCGGACGCGTCCTGCTCGACTTGCCCACCAACACCAGCCAGTTATGAGCCAGGGCTCCCTCGGAGTCGTGCTGCCCTATTGGCTCGACCGACCCGACTCCGAAGGGCTCGACATCGCCGAACAGGCACGGTCCCAAGGCTTCTCCCGCCTCTGGATCGGGGAGATGGTGACGTTCGACGCCTTCGCGCTCGCCACCGCGATCGGGCTGAAGTCGCCAGGTCTCGACATCACCATCGGACCGGTGGCGATCGGTGTGCGCAGTCCCGTCGCCCTTGCGCTCGGCGTGTCCAGCGTTGCGACGCTCACCGGTCGCACCGTCGACTTGGCGCTCGGCGCGTCCAGTCCCGCGATCGTCTCCGGATGGCACGACCGCGATTGGGCTGCGGCGCCGACGCGGATGCGCGAGACGGTCGAGGTCCTGCGGCGGACGCTGGACGGCGAACGAACCGACTACGCAGGCAAGCTCGTCCGCACGCGCGGCTTTCGACTCCGCGTTCCGCAGCCCTCGACCAGAATCACCGTCGCCGCGTTCGGGCCGCAGATGACCCGTGTCGCAGTGCAATCTGCTGACCAACTCGTGCTGAACCTGGTCAGCCCCGGCCACGTCGCCGCCGTGCGGGCATCCATCGATGCCATCGCCGCTGAGCACGGGATCGCCGCTCCGCGATTGGCGGTATGGGTGAGCGCCGCGGTCGACCCGGGACCCGCGACGCACCGCCAGATCACGGCACAGATCGCGGCCTATCTGAAACCGCCCGGCTACGGGGAGATGTTCGCCGATCTCGGATTCGGCGACCTCGTCGCGCGAGCACGGGCCGGTGCTTCCCGAACCGAGCTTGCCGATGCGATTCCGCCTCAGCTTCCCGCGGCCGTCGGAGCCATCGGGTCCACCTCCGAAGTCATCGCAAGGATCGAGTCGTACTTCGAGGCAGGCGCCGACCACGTGGGGATAGTCCCCGCGACGGCGGAGGATCCGGCCGGCCAGCGGGTACTCAGCGCGGTGAGCGCCCGTGGCTGACACCGATCGGCTCGCGCACCGCTTCGACGGCGACTCCGTAAGCCGCGCACTGGATCTCGTCGGCGAACGATGGACGATGCTCATCCTCCGGGAGGCCTTCTTCGGCGTGCGGCGCTACGGGCAGTTCGCCAGCAACCTCGGCATGCCCAGGCCGACGCTGTCGAGCCGGCTGGCCAAGCTGGTCGAGTACGGACTGCTCGACCGCGTCCCCTACGGCGGCGGACCGGTCCGCCAGGACTTCGAGTACCGCCTCACCGCAGCCGGCCGCGATCTGTTCCCCGCCATCGTCGTCCTGATGCGTTGGGGCGACACCCATCTCGCGGGCCCGCAAGGTGCGCCCATCGTGCTGACCCACGAAACCTGCGGCAACCTCACCCAGCCCCGGCTCACGTGTGAGCACTGCGGCGAAGAGGTCACTGCGCACAACGTCCGTCCGGATCCTGGGCCGTCGTTCGTGGGAGGCGCCTAACTACCCGCGTGCGAGCTGCTCCAGCAGCGGCCGCGTGCGGTAGGCGACGACCTCGTGCATCGCCACCGACATGGTGGTGCGCTCCACCCCTGGCACCGCGAGAACGAGGCCCGCAACCCGGTAGAGATCGTCGGCGTCGGCCGCGACCACGCCGATCAACAGGTCGGCGATACCCGAGAGCCCGGTGATCTGGGTGACCTGGGCGACGGTCTGCAACTCTGCAATGCACTCATCCAGACGATGTTGATCGACCACCGCGGTAATGAACGCCTGCAGCGGATACCCGAGGTCACGCGGCGACACACAACGGTCGATCGGCGCCAGGATCTTCTGCTGCTCCCAGCGGGCCAGCCGCGCCTGCACCGTGTTGCGGGCCAGGTTCAGAACGTTCGCCAACTGCACCCCGGTGGCCCGTGGCGCGTCACACATCGCCAGGAGTATTCGGGCGTCGGTGCGATCCAGCCTCATCATGACGCTCAGTATTGCACGCGTGGCTCGGGTCACAATGCGCATATTGCTCAGTCTTGATGGTATCGCTTGCTCAATATGCGTTGCGCTGGTTCGCTTGAGGGAGCAGTACGCCCACCAGCCCAGCAACCGTAACGCCGCAGCCCGGCAAGCACGGAGAAATGGTGAGTCGCATGACAGACCTCGACATTCGCAGGCCCGACCAGCAGCCCTACGACCTCAGCGATCGCTATCGCACCGGATCCGCTCCGGTGATCCTGACCGGCGTGCAGGCAATCGCGCGTGCGTTCGTCGAGCAGAACGAGCGTGACGCGCGTGCGGGGTTGCGCGTCGCGACGTTCGTCTCGGGATACCAGGGCAGCCCGCTCGGCGGCGTGGACCGGATGCTTGCCGGAATGCCGGAGGTTCTGCAGAAGCACGACATCACCTTCGTGCCCGGCATGAACGAGGAACTCGCGGCGACCTCGGTGTGGGGTAGCCAGGCCGATCTGGCGAAGTTCTCCACGGGCACCGCGCTCTACGACGGCGTCGTCGGAGTCTGGTACGGCAAGGGGCCGGGACTGGACCGGGCGACGGATGCCATCCGGCACGCCAACATGTACGGCGCCAACCCTCGCGGCGGAATGCTGCTCCTCGTCGGCGACGACCCGGCCTCCAAGTCCTCAACGGTGCCCGCCGTCAGCGAGCGGTCGCTGGCCGCCCTCGGCATTCCCGTGCTCTTCCCGCGCAACGCCCGCGAGATCGTCACGATGGCCATGCACGGTGTGGCGATGTCACGGGCGTCGGGATGTGTCGTTGCGCTGAAGATCGTCGCCGACGTGGCCGACGGTGCCTGGTCGGTCGACGGCAGCGTCGCCGACATCGACATCGAGGTCCCCCAAGTTCGTTGGGAGGGAAGGCCGTTCGTCTACCGCCAGCGGCCGATGGCCGCGCCCACCGACAGCTTGGACGCCGAGGCCGACCTCTACGGTCCCCGCTGGGACGTCGTGCGCGCCTACGGGGCCGCCAACGGACTCGACGTGATCGAGCTCGATCCACCTCACGCGAGCATCGGCATCGCGGCGACGGGGCCGACGTTCGACTCGGTGCGCCAGGCGCTGACGGATCTGGGTGCCGACGACATGGCACTGCACCGGGCGGGTATCAAGCTGCTGCGCATCGGCATGCCGACGCCGCTGGGGCCCGACGCGGTGCTGTCGTTCGCCGAGGGTCTCGAGGAGATCCTCGTAGTCGAGGACAAGACCGCGTTCGTCGAGACCCAGGTGCGCGAAATCCTCTACGGTAGAACGGATGCGCCGCGGATCATCGGCAAGAAGGACGCGGCGGGAAGGTTGCTGATCCCGGTCGGCGGCGAACTCACGGCAGGACGGCTGCTTGCGCCCCTGCGCCGGGTGCTCCGCAGCCGACTCGAGCTCAAGAAGCCGCCGCCACCGGCGTTGACGCTGGAAGTCCTTACCGCCAAACGCGCCGCGTACTTCTGCAGTGGCTGCCCGCACAATCGCTCGACCGCGATTCCCGAGGGATCCATCGCGGGTGGCGGGATTGGGTGCCACACCATGGTGACGATGTCGGGTAGGCAGGACAGTGCCGTCACCGGACTCACTCAGATGGGCGGCGAGGGCAGCCAGTGGATCGGGCAGGCCCCCTTCATCGACGTGCCCCACATGTTCCAGAACGTCGGCGACGGAACCTTCTTCCACTCAGGCCAACTCGCGGTGCAGGCCTGCGTCGCCGCAGGGGTCAACATCACCTACAAGCTGCTGTACAACGAAGTCGTCGCGATGACCGGCGCGCAGGACGCCGAGGGCGCGCTCACCGTCGCGAAGCTGACCCACAAGCTGACCGCCGAAGGCGTCAAGCAGATCATCATCTGCGCCGATGAACCCCACCGGCACGACAAGTGCGCACTCGCCAAGGGCACGGTCCTGTGGCACCGGGACCGCCTCGACGAGGCCCAGAAGAGGCTGCGCGACGTCAAGGGCGTGACCGTCCTGATCTACGACCAGCACTGCGCCGCCGACGCCCGCAGACAGCGCAAGCGTGGCACGCTGCCCACCCGCAACACCCGGGTGCTGATCAACGAAGCGGTGTGCGAAGGCTGCGGGGACTGCGGCGTCAAGTCCAACTGCCTTTCGGTGCAGCCCGTGGACACCGAGTTCGGCCGCAAGACGCGGATCGACCAGACCTCGTGTAACACCGACTACAGCTGCCTGGACGGCGACTGCCCGTCGTTCGTCACCGTCGAGGTCGTCCCCGGCAAGAAGGCGAGCCCGCGGCGCACCCCCGAGCCTCCCGTCCTGCCCGATGTGGTCGTGGAGCCCGTGACGTCCACCCAGAACGTCTTCTTCGCCGGAATCGGTGGCACGGGAATCGTCACGGTGAACCAAGTTCTCGCCACCGCGGCGCTGCGTGCCGGTTACGAAGTGGAGAGCCTGGATCAGATCGGACTCAGCCAGAAGGCAGGGCCCGTGGTGTCGCACCTGCGATTCGCCGAAGCCAAGCTCGATCCGTCCAACCGGCTCACCCCTGGCAGCGCGGACTGCATCCTGGCATTCGATCTGCTCGCTGCCGCTGACACCAAGAACCTCGGATACGGCGACCCGTCCAAGACCATCGCCATCGTGTCGACGAGCAAGACGCCGACCGGTGAGATGGTGTACGACAAGGCGGTCAGCTATCCCGAGACGCCCTACCTGCTCAACCGCCTCGGCCAGGTCTCGCACGACGTGCATTCCTTCGATGCGTTGGCCGCGGCCCACGAGCTGTTCGGCAACACCGCCGCAGCGAACTTCCTGCTCATCGGGGCCGCCTATCAGACTGGGGCGCTTCGACTTCCGGCAGAATCGATCGAAGAGGCCATCAGCATCAACGGCGTCGCCGTCAAGGCCAACGTCGCGGCCTTCCGCTGGGGACGACTCGCCATCGCCGATCCGGTGCGCTTCGACACCGCCGCCTCACCCGCATCCGACCGGCAGTCGCCTCCGCCGCCACCGGCACACGTCCTCGCCGGTACCACCTTCACCGGACGGGTCGGCGACCTCATCTCCCGGCGGGCAGCGGACCTGGTCCAGTTCCAAAGCGGACGGGTCGCCACGCGATACACCACACTGCTGCAGCAGATCTGGACGGCCGAGCGCGCAGTGAGCGATCGCACCGACTTCAGCGAAGCGGCCGCCAAGGGCCTGTACAAGTTCACCGCCTACAAGGACGAGTACGAGGTCGCGCGATTACTCACCGATCCGGGATTCCTGTCCCAGGTGCAGGCAGAGATCCCGAACGGCGAGAACCTGACCTACAAGCTGCATCCGCCCGCGCTGCGGGCCATGGGACGGAAGAAGAAGATCGGCCTCGGCCCGCGCAGCCATGTCTCTCTGCGGGTCCTCGCCAAGGGGAAACGACTGCGCGGTACCGTGTTCGACCCATTTGGCTACGCGCACGTGCGCAAGGTCGAGCGCGCCCTGTTGGCGGAGTACGAGAACATCGTGTCCCGGCTGGCTGCCGAACTCGACATCGCCAACTACGACCGTGCCGTCACGATCGCCGCCCTGCCCGATATGGTGCGCGGCTACGAGGACATCAAACTCGCCAGTGTCGAGGGCTACCACGGCCGGCTACGGGAACTGGGAATCATTCCTTCGCAGTAGGTGGCGATTCACATCTCGTGCGACGAAACGCGTGGCTGGATCAGCGGGGTGTCCAGACGGCGAGCGCGCGGCAAGCGGCGCTGACGACGGCAGCGCTCGGGGCGTAGGTCAATCGGATGTGATCGGCGTATTCCGGACCGAATGCTTCACCCGGAACTACCGCGATCCCGGCAACATCGAGGAGGGACTCGGCAACCTTGGTGCCGCTCAAACCGGTCGCCGAGACGTCTGCCCACACGTACAGCGCACCTTCCGGCACGGACGGCTGGAACCCAGCGACCGTTTCCAACGCGGAGCACAGCTCGTCGCGTCGTCGGCCGTATTCGTGGACCATTGCGCCGATCTCGTCTTGGACTCCGCTGTCGCTCAGCGCGACGATCGACGCGCGCTGTACGAACGCGGGCGCACAACCCACACTGTTCTGGATGAACCCGTCGAGAGCCTCTTGGGCCGACTCCGGGGCTGCGATGTAGCCGATGCGCCAACCGGGCATCGCGTGCGACTTCGAAAGACCGCCGATGGTGAACGTGCGGTCGGCGAGTTCTTGGTGCGCAGCGGGAGCACGATGCTGCACCCCATCGAATCGGATCTGCGCGTAGATTTCGTCCGAGACCACCCAGCAACTACTCCGTCGGCATGCCTCAGTGACGGCTGTGATCTCCCCCTCGTCCAGCACGCGTCCAGTTGGGTTGCCCGGCGTGTTCAACACAATGGCCCGGGTCCTGTCGCTCATCGCTGCGAGAAGCTCGGTGCTGTCGAAGCGGTACCCCGTGGCGGCCCCGGGCAGGACGCGGCGCACGGTCGCGGACAGCAATGTGATCATCGGTTCGTAGCTGACCCAGTGAGGTCCGACCACCACCACTTCGTCACCCGGCTCCAGGATCGCCGCCAGGCTCGCGTAGACGCCGTACTTCGCCGACGGCACCACGTAAACCCTGGAGCTGGGGACATCGACACCATGGTCCCGCCTGAGTGCCTCCGCGGCCGCCCCACGCGCTTCGGGCAACCCGGCGCTCGGCGTGTAGCGGGTGTACCCGTCTCGGAGTGCCTGCTCGGCTGCTTCGACGATCCGAGTGGGTGTAGCGAAACTCGGTTCGCCGGTTGCGAGGTCGAGGATGGTCTCACCGGCGGCACGCAATACGGCCACGCGCCGCGCGATTTCATAGGTCGCCGATTTCGGCACCGGACGGGCGGTCGGCGGGGCTTGCAGAATTGTCACGCCAGTGCTCCTTGAGGTTGCTTGCGCAATCGGACTGTGTTCTGGATCGAGCCGATCTGTGTGATCGAGCATTCGACAACGTCGCCGTTCTGGAGGAAGTCGACCGCCGAATCGCCGGCTGCCGTGCCCGCGGGACTGCCCGTGAGCACGACGTCACCGGCCGCCAGTGGCGCGGCACGCTCAATCGCGGCGATCAATTCCACTGCCGAGTGCACCATTTCGTCTAGGGAGGCGTGCTGTCTTAGCACGCCATTGACGGATGACCTCATCACCAGTTGTCCGAGCTCGGGCAATTCGTCGGCGGTCGTGATGTACGGACCGATCGGGCACGAGCGTCGCGCCGACTTCGCACACGTGACGGTCGGGTCCGTCTGTTGCAGCGCGCGCAGGGTCAGATCGTTCGCGACCGCATAGCCGAAGACGGATGAAGGGTTGGCCACGGATGCGGACGGTCGACAATCCACCACGACGGCGAGCTCGACTTCGTAATCGCAATGCTGGTCGGGCGTCGAGGTGATCATGAGGGTATCGCCGCTCGCAGCCAGCGTGCTCGGTGAACGTTCGAACAGGTGAGGGATCGGTGACGCGGACATCCCGACCTCGGCCGCGTGTGCAGCGAAGTTCGCGCCCGCTCCCACGATCCGTTGGTTGGGCGTGATCGGGCAGTGCAACGCGTCGGCGCGTACCAACTCGCCCGCCGGCTGTGGGTAGCCCCATGATTCCCAGAGCCGCGCTATCGCGATGGCCGTGCCCGTGTCCGCTGGGTCGACGCCTAGACACGGCATCGGCAGCCACTGCTCAGAATCCATGGAGACGGCGAACCCGATCCAACTTCCGCTCGAGATCCGGCCGAGCCTCATTGCGCGGCTCCAGCCTGCGCCCACGCCTCACCGATTTCCGCGGCTGTCGCATGATCGCAGCGGTATGCCGTGAGCACGTGCATCGCGGCCTCGTGCAACGACCGGTCGTCGCTGGCGACACCATCGCGGACCAACGTGACGTAATAGTCGCGCGACACGGCATCCCTGATTGTCGAGTCCACACACCCCTCAGTCGTACAGCCGGTCACGACGATCGACTCGATACCGTTGCTGCGCAACAGCATGTCGAGGTCTGTGCCGGCGAAACCGCTTGAGCGTCGCTTGTCGACGACGGCGTCGCCGTCGCGGTAGCCGAGGCCATCCAGGAACTCGTGTCCCCAGGTGCCCGGCTTGGCGAAGTCGAACTCCGGCTGTTCGGATCGTCCGTAGGTGTTCTTCATTCGCAGTTCGAACCGCAACTGCGCCGGGGACTGGAAGAGTTCGGTCTGTGTACTGGTCACGCGAACCCAGATGATCAGTACCCCGGCCGCGCGCGCCGCGTCGACAAGCGACGCGATGGTCGGAACGATCGGTGGATATGCGCTGATGTCGGCTCCGGCAGCGGCAAAGGCGCCGTCAGCGTGGCACAAGTCGTTCTGCATGTCGATGACGACCAGCGCGGTCGTGCCCCGCTCGACCAGTTCGTCCAAGGTCTCACGCACCTGCGCGCGTCGGATGGTTAGCACGGTGTCTCCTAGGTGATCTGGGTGTCGCTAAACACCGAGTCGATGCGCTTCAGGGCTGATAGGGAACGGTCGGGATTGCTGTGTATTACCGCGGTGACGATGGCGTTGATCAGCGCAACGGTCGCGGTCAGCGAGTTGCTGAGCTCCGCCGAGTCGGTTGGCACTCGCAGCACTTGTTGGGATGCCCGGGCGACGCCTGATTCTGAGCTGTCAGTGATGGCCGCCGTTTGGACGTCGGCGGCGGCGGCGCGGATGAGCAGTCGCTCGCTCGATGCGATGTAGCGCCAGAACGAGATGCCGATGACTAGATCGTCGGTTCCCAGATCGGCGATGTGGATCGCCGTCTCGATCTCGGTGGTCGGCGCGATCGCGTCGACTCCTGCAAGGCGAAGGAGGTGAGCAGCCAGTGATGCCGCGTGCGAAGAGAGTCCAGACGCCACGATCACCGTGCGGCGTGCAGCTGTGATCGTCTCGGCCAGTTCGGCGATCTTTGCCGCACTGTTCCACTCCGCAGCAAGCGCGATGTTGGCGCTGTCGCGGCTGAACACGCCGGGCACAGCGTCCTCTTCGGTCTGCCCGGCGGCCAAGGTTCTGGAGATCTTCTCTGCGGCAGTGCGGAATCGCGTGTAGTCGTCACGCAGTTGGGATTTGAGCCCGGCGAAGCCGTCGTATTCGAGCTCGTTGCAGAGCCGGACGACCGTGGCGCCGTCGACGCCGGCTTCTTGAGCAAGGGACTCGACGGTGCGCAACATCAGGGCAGCGGGGTCGGTGAGCATGATCTGGGCGAGTACGCGTCGCTTCGGTGTCAGGAACGGCATCCGATCGCGTAGGCGAGCCTCGAAGTCGGCCGTCGCGGAGCTTTCGGGCAGAACAGCGGAGCTTTCGGGCAGAACAGCGGAGCTTTCGGCCAGAACAGCGGAGCTTTCGGCAGGAGCGGGGGACTGCTTCGTCTGTGCTTTCGAGTCGCGCTTCCTCTGCGCTGTTGCAGCGGTTGCCGATTGGCGCCTGGCCTTCGGTTTCGTCTCTTTGGGCGAACCTCTTTGCGGCTCGGGTTTGTTCGTCGAACGTGCAACCCTCGCCATCAGGACTCCTTCACGGATCGGTGGTGTACAGCGACATTCGAATACTCGAGCGGAACAGCGCTTCCCCTGCTGCTCCGGGCCACGGGGTTGGGTGGTCGACGACACCGACAGCCTCCATGACGGGCGCCGTGCCTCTGCGGGCTTGGCTTCCCTTCGTGGAATGCCGCGTGCGCGCCCATCGCCGCCCTTCCGCTGGATGTTTGCGCAATCTGACGTGGGTTCACGCTAGCCGAG
This sequence comes from Mycobacterium sp. AZCC_0083, assembly GCF_014202335.1. Taxonomy (GTDB): domain Bacteria; phylum Actinomycetota; class Actinomycetes; order Mycobacteriales; family Mycobacteriaceae; genus Mycobacterium. The sequence continues at coordinate 117,898 of NZ_JACHGP010000017.1, forward strand.
TTCCTGAGCTGTTGCAATCTGTGCTGCACGATCGCCCATGGTGTGCAACATTCTATGCATGACCGTAGTTCGACCGGCCGCGAGGATCCTGCGAAGACTAAGTCATGCAACATTCAGTGCAGCTGGCGCCGTCAATGCAACAGAATCAGCAATTGGTTTCGATCGTGGTTTAGGTTATCCAACAAAGGATTTGGTAACCGAAAGCCTCGATTCGCTCCACCCTCGGGTTGACAGCCGATCCCCCCGAGGCTCTAATTCCACATATTCGCTCCAGCGCCATACCACACAACGACCTGCGATAGTCCGCTGTGTGGTGCGTCTTGGAGACCGGATCTACTGGCGAGAGGCTAGAGACAGATGGCCAATACAGTCCCCACATCATCGAGTGCATCAGGCGAAGGACCGAAGCTTGAACGGGGGATTCTGACAACCCGGAACTGCGTGGCGCTGTCTGCTGCCGCGATGGCGCCTGTGCTCGCAGTCGTGCTGAACGCGCCTGCGGCCGGAGCCAACGCAGGCGCGGCCCTGCCCGTCGCGTTCCTGCTGGCGTTCGTTGCCGCGTTGTTCGTGTCCAACACCGTCATCGAGTTCACGAAGAAGCTTCCTTCCTCGGGCTCCTTCTACACGTTCTGTACCAAATCGATCGGTAGCCTCGCAGGGTTTCTCACCGGGTGGATCTACGCCGCGGCGTTCGTCGCGTTGACGATCGGGCTCTTCACCGCGAACGGTGCCTTCATGCATACCTACCTGCAGTCGACCTTCGGTTGGGACGTCCCGTGGTGGCTCCTCGGGATCATCCTGGTAGGACTGGCGATGATCCTGTCGGTGCGGAGCATCAGGACATCGGTGCGGCTGGACCTCATCCTGCTCGCAGCGGAGATGTTCGTCTTCGCCTTGCTGGCGCTCATCGCCATCATCCGTGCGGGCAGCGGCAACAGCCTCTCGTACTTCAACCCGACTTCCGGCCCGAACGGTCTTTCCGGGGTGGGCCTGGGTGTCGTCTTCGGACTCTTGTCTTACATCGGCTTCGAGGCCGCAGCAACATTGGGTGAGGAGACCGCCAACCCCAAACGCAATGTGCCGCTGGCCATCCGAGCTGCGCTCATCGGAGTCGGCGTGTTCTTCGTCTTCGTACTGTACGGACTGGCGGCCGGCTTCCATCTGAACACCGCCGAGGGACTGACGAACTTCCTTGCCAGCCCTGCCCAGTTCACCTCCCTGGCCGAGCAGAACGCCCCATGGCTCACGCAGCCCGTGGAGTTCGCCGCGGTTGCCGGCTTGTTCTCGTGCATGCTCGCAGTGCTCAACACGACAGTTCGGGTCATGTACGCGATGGCAAGTGAGCGGGTACTCCCGCCCGTGCTCTCGCGAATCCATCCGAAGTTCCGCTCGCCGTTCATCTCGATCTACGTGCTGGTCGGCTTCTCGGTCATCGTCGGCATCGCGCTGTCGCTATGGGTGGGTTCCGGCCTGACCGACGTCTACGGATTCACCGGCTCGATCGGCACCATCGGTGTCATCCTTGTCTACGCGATGGCCAACGTCGGCCTCATCAGATTCTATTGGGGGGAAGCCGATTTCAACGCCTGGCGGCACTTGGTTGCGCCGGTGATCGGCACCGCCGTGTTGCTCTATCCCTTGTGGTCGACGGTGAAGCCTGGCCAAGACTTCCCGTACAACCACGTCAGCCAGATCGTTCTCGTCTGGCTCCTGATCGGGCTGGCCGTCTACTACTACATCAAGCGCACGGCGCCCGAGAAGCTTGCCGCGATGGGCGCAACGATGGCCACAGACGACATCGACTTCGCAGAGGGGAAGTCGCCAAGCCTGTCGCCGGACGGCCTGCCCGACGTGGATCCCGCGCTCGAGAAGCCCTGACAGAGGACACCATGACCAAGAAACTCACCGACAAGGTCGCCATCGTCACCGGTGGCGCACGAGGGATCGGCGGCCAGATCGCGATGGCGTTCGCCGCCGAGGGCGCCGACGTGGTCATCGCCGACGTGCTGAGCGAGGCGGCGGCAGAGCGGGTGATCGCGTCCATCGCCGAGTCCGGCCGTCGCTCTCGGTTCGTGCACACCAACGTCGCCGACGAGAAGCAGGTGCGCGCAATGGTCGACATCGCAGTCGCCGAGTTCGGCAGGGTCGACATTCTGGTCAACAACGCTGGGACCTTCAGCGAGCACGGATGCGAAGACCTCTCGATCGAAGAGTTCGACAGGGTAGTCGGAGTGAACCTGCGCGGCTCCTTCATGTGCAGCAGATTCGTGATCCCGGGCATGCTCGAGCGCAAGAGCGGCGTGATCATCAACGTCGCCTCGCAGCTCGGCCAGATCGGCGGGCTGGACATGGTCCACTACTGCGCGAGCAAGGCCGGGATCATTGGGATGACCAAGGCGATGGCTCGGGAGGTCGCCACCAGAGGCGTTCGAGTCAACGCCATCGCACCCGGCCCGATCGTGACGGACATGATGGCCGAGGAGAGCGAGGAGTGGGCCGCCCGCAAGCTCTCCGAGCTGCCGATGGCGCGCTTCGGAGAAGTGGACGAAGTGGCGCCGACGGCGGTCTTCCTCGCTTCCGAAGACTCCTCCTACTACGTCGGCCAGACGCTCTGCCCCAACGGCGGAGACGTAATGCTCTGAGAGGGGCACCTCTTTGGAAAGTTGAGACGTCCATGTTTGAACTCACTGGCCGGGTAGCACTCATTACCGGGGCTGCCTCTGGGATCGGTGCGGCAACCGCAAGGGTGTTCGCCGAGGCGGGCGCCAACCTGGCATTGGCCTGGTATCCGCCGGACGGTCACGACATCGGCATCGTCGAAGATGCGGTGGCGAAGGCAGGAACACGGAGCATTGCGGTCGAGGTTGACGTACGTAGCACGGCGGACGTCGATTCGATCGTCGAACAGGCGGTGTCGAAGTTCGGCCGCCTCGACATCGTCGTGGCCAACGCCGGGATCGCCCGCAAGGTCGATCTTGCGGACCTGGACGACGACGCGTGGCAGGCAGTGATCGACGTCGATCTCAACGGTGCCTGGCGGTGCTTCCGAGCCGCGCTGCCACACATGCGTGAGGCGGGCTACGGGCGGTTGCTGGCAACCTCCTCGGCCGCTGGCACCGTACAGGGGTGGCCGAAGCTTCCCCACTACACCGCGGCGAAGGCGGGACTGGGCGGACTCATCAAGACACTCGCCGTCGAATACGGGCCGGACGGTGTGACCGCCAACGCGGTCGCACCTGGCGTCATCGACACCCCACAGGCCAACGACCCGGTCAACTCACTCGGCCCCGACGGGGTCAAGGAGGTCGCAGCCAAGATGCCCTCGGGACGGTTGGGTCAGCCGGAGGACATCGCGTACGTCTACCAGTTCCTGGCCAGCGAGCAAGGTGCCCACGTGAGTGGACAAGTGATCGCTGCCGACGGCGCGCGCTATCTCGCCGGGCTGGGTTAGAACGTCGTCGCTCTGTCCAGACGGGATCGCAGTGTCGCGCCGATCTGGGGCCCAACGCTAAAACACGAGGAGTAGGCATGACTGAGGACGTTTCATTCTTCCGCCGCGGCGACGACGTCGATGTGGCCGGCCCGCCACGGGAGATCGTCGGCTACGGCGAGCACCCCCCGATGATCCGGTGGGCAGGCGACGCGAAGGTCGCGATCCAGCTCGTCGTGAACTACGAGGAAGGCTCTGAGAAAACCTACGCAATGGGCGACGGCGAGAATGACATCCTCTACGAGCTGCCGTTCAAGCTCGAAGGTCAACGTGACCTGGCTGTCGAGTCAATGTACGAGTACGGCTCGCGGGCCGGTATCTGGCGGCTGTTCCGGATCTTCGACAATGCGGGCATCCCCGTCACCTTCTTCGCGTCCGCGGTCGCCCTCGAGCGCAACCCGGACGTCGCGGTCAAACTAGCCGCCCGTGGGGACGAGGCCGCAGGCCACGGATACCGGTGGAGCAATCACTTCGAGATGACGCGCGAGCAGGAGCGTGAGGCGATTCGACGCGCGATCCTGTCCATCGAGGAGACCACAGGAACTCGACCCGTCGGCTGGTACTGCCGCGAGATGAGCACCAACACTCGCGAGCTGGTGGTCGAGGAGGGCGGCTTCGAGTACGACTCGGATTGCTACAACGACGATTTGCCGTACTGGACTCGTATCGGCGGACGGACACACCTGGTGGTGCCGTACTCCCTCGTGGTCAACGATGCGCGATACATCGTCGGCACGGGGTACGGCAGTCCTGAAGACTTCTTCATGACGGCCAAGGCCACGCTTGATCGACTTCGCAACGACGGCGACGACCTCGGGCGGATGATGTCGATCGGCGTCCATCCGCGGATGAGCGGCAACCCTGCGCGCTCAGACGGACTGGCCCGCTTCATCGACTACGCCCAGCAGTTCACTGACGTCGCCTTCGCGCGCCGTGTGGACATCGCCCACGATTTCGCTGAGCAGTACCCGGCGTCGAAGGCGTTCTCGGATGTCGCCCTCGTCAGGGACGCCGCCTCTCGATGAACGGCGAAAGGTAGACGCGGGCAACGCCTTTACTGCAATCGTCCGCAGACAGTCAGAGACATCCACGGCTTGTTCTACGACGCGTGAGCTTGCCCGGCAGGCGATGCGACCGTGGACCGCGCTGCCGCACGACCCGCCAGGAGCAGCAAGATCACTGCAACAGAACCGAAGACGACGTTGCTCACCAAATCCACCGTGGGTGAGCCACCGTCTGATGGGGCCATCGGGAACGCCAGCCACACACAGGTCAGGGTCGCACCTGCGGCGAGCGCAGAGCGATGGCGCTCGTTCCAGCCGCGTTGCCGCGACCACCGCGAGATCATCAGGACCCCGACGGCGACGACGAGGCACCACGCGAACACACCGGCCCACTCGCGCCATGCGGACTCGTTGAAGCCCGAAGCCATCCAGTAACCGCTGGTTGCCACCAGTGCAGCGGTGCCGACGAGCCACGGTGACGGCGCCCGGCCGTCCAACGGCGGCAGTCGGCGTGACCGGATGGCGAACGCGGCGATCACCAGTCCGACGATGGCGATGCCGATCCAGATCTGATGCGACCACGGGGCGATGAACCGGTACTCGGTGAAGTTCCCCCAGAACACGAACACCGCTCCGAGCGCGAAAATCGTTGCGACGACGATCAATCCGGTGCGGCCCAGCCAGGGCGTGCTGCCTCGGTCTCGGGCGAAGGTCTCGACAAGTGCGATGGGCACGCAGATGCTCCACACGGCGTGCAGCGCGATCACGGTCTGGATGAGCGCGATGCTGGTGCCGAGCGCAGGCACGTAGGTGGCGGTGTGGAAGTCGTCGACACCGAGGTAGGCGTCGTTCCACAGCAGCTGATCGAGCGGTCCTTCTTCGATGAGCGCATAGGCGCACGCCAGCAGTCCGATGGTGGGCCACCCGCCGCCGTAGCGACGTCCGAGCTCGCGCACCAGGATTGCCCCGCCCCCGTACATGGGGGCGAGGAGGACGCCGATGAGGAGGCCACCGATGGTGATGTTGCCGAGCAGGAACTCGCCGACGAACGGCGCGAGCAGGAAGAGGCCGATGACGGGAGCCAGCCGTCGCAGGAGAGCCACGACGCCGAGCCTACCGCAATAATTCGACTAGTCAGGTTAAGATTGACGAATGGCCAGAACCGTCAACCACGAGCAACAGCAGATCCGCCGCGAGGCCATCACCTCTGCAGCGGCTGCCCTGTTCGCCAGGCAGGGGTTCGCCGAGACGTCGACGGCCGACATCGCCAAGGCCGCAGGGATCAGCACGGGCAGCCTGTTCTACTACTTCCCGGACAAGGCGGCGATCTTCCGAGGAATCTTCGAACAGGACATCCCCGAGAGCCGCCGGCTGTTCGAGAAGCACGACGAGACCGACGATCCAGCCGCCTCGATCCTCGAAGCCGTTGCCACGCTGGCGAATCCGGCTCGCGACGAGCTGGCGCCCGGCCTGTTCGTCGAACTTCTCCGCCGTGCGGGCAACGATCCGCAACTCATGGAGATCGTCGTCGCGAACGAGGCGATCGTGCAGGACGGTCTCGCGTCGTTGATCCGCAGGGCTGCCGGCAACGGACACGTCGACAAGGGGCTGGACCCTGCTGTAGCGGCAACCTGGATTCGCAGGATCATCGACGCCGTCTACCTGAACGCGGGCGACGGCGCCAGCGTCGACCCCGTCCCGATGCTTCGGCTGATCATCGCCCGGTTCCTCGGGATCGAGACGACGCCGAAGACCCCACGACGTCCTCCCAAGAAGCTCCGATGACCACCTCCGATCAGATCTCGATCGCACCAGCCCAGGCGCGCAGTCCGGCGAGGAACCCGCTCCGCTGCGCGACAGTCAGTTGCCCCAGCGCCCGAGCCAACGGTGCAGTGCGCCGCGCCACGAATTGCTCTACGTCGGCGCGCTGCGCGCTCTGCAGCGACACCAGCGTGCGACGGCGATCAGCGGCGTCGGCGTGGCGTTCGACATATCCGGCGTGATCGAGGTCCGCAATGAGCTGGCTGGCATTCGTCAAACCGAGGCCGAGTTGTCGGGCTAGCTCACCCACCGAGACGGGTCCGGTGTAGAGCAATCGGGCCAGCACGGCGCCGTGCCGATTTCCCAACCCAGCGTCAACGAAGTCCGCACGCAACTGTGGCGGCATGTCGGCGTGCGCACGCTTGAAATGGTTGGCCAGCAACGGGACCAACGCTTGGAGCTCAAGCAGTTCCTCGGCATCGAGCGCGGCGCCCGGAGGCACGCCCATCGACGTAGGAGCTCCCTCTCGTCGCGTCATCGATCTGACCTCCACCGGCTGGGGTTGGCAAGCATGATATAGTTCTAATATCTGAACTGTTCAGATATAAGAACCTTCTAGCGGGAGACGCCGTGACCTCCAACCAGTACTTCGAAGGCATCTACCGGGCCCATCGACCGGACGGTAACCCGGTCTCTGGCGCAGGATGGGACATCGGCAGCCCGCAACCCATGCTGGTCGAACTCGACCGTCGCGGCGCCATCACCGGCACGGTACTCGACGCCGGCTGCGGCACCGGCGACAACGCTCTCTATCTGGCCAAACAGGGATACACGGTGACTGGGCTCGACGCAGCGCCGTCCGCGATAGCCCACGCTCGCAGCAAGGCTGAGCAGCTTCGCCTGACCATTGAGTTGGCGGTCGCCGACGCGCTGGACCTAACTGCGTACCAGGATCGGTTCGAGACGATCATCGACTCCGGGTTGTTCCACACCTTCGCCAACACCGACCAGGCCCGCTATCTTGCTTCCCTCCACCGCGCCGCTCGTGACGGAGCCCGCCTTCACGTATTGGCAATCAGCGACATGGCAACGGGAAGCCAGGGTCCTCGCCGGCTCACCGAAACCGAGATGCGAGGGGCGTTCACTGACGGTTGGGTCCTCGACGACCTCGAGCGCGTCGCCATGTCGGGTGCACTACCCGGCGAACCACATAGCGTTGATATCCCGTCGTGGCTTGCGACAGCTCACCGTCGGTGAACGAAGTAGGGCCGCCGCGGTGACCTACCGGAATGTCAACCGACCACACCCCGTCCACTGACGAAGGGACATGTCGTGCCCACCATCGATGCTCTCGATTCGACCATCTACTACCGGGAATCAGGCAGTGGGACGGCCATGGTCCTCCTCCACGGCAATCCAGGCTCGTCGCACCTGTGGCGCAACGTGATCCCCAACCTGGGTAGTCGGCGGCTGCTGGCACCAGACCTCATCGGAATGGGCCGATCTGGAAAGCCGGACGTCGCGTACAGCTTCGCCGACCACGCCCGCTACCTCGACGCCTGGTTTGATGCCCTCCATCTGGACCGGGTAATCCTTGTCGGTCACGACTGGGGCGGCGCGCTCGCCTTCGACTGGGCGGCCCGCCACCCCGAACGGGTACTCGGCATTGCGTTTCTGGAGAGCGTTGTCAAACCAATGGCGTGGGAAGAGCTTTCACAGCAGACCCGCCAACGGTGGGAGGCGATTCGGACTCCCGGCGAAGGCGAAGCCATGGTGCTCGAGCAGAATCTGTTCCTCCGTGGGGCGTTCACTGGGGGCGGCGTCCTCACCCCGGTCAGCGACGTAGACATGCAGGCGTATCTTGAGCCATTCCCGACTCCCGGCAGCCGCCGCCCCATTCTTGCCTGGGCGCGCGAGCTTCCTCTCGGCGGCGAACCGGCCGGACTGGTTGCCCGCATCGAGACCTACGACGCCTGGCTGGCGGTCAGCTCGGACGTGCCCAAGTTGCTCATGACCTTCGAGGGCGCGCCGTCGCTGCTGATCGGCAAGGAAATGGCCGACTGGTGCGCGGCTCACATCGCCTCGCTGGAAATCGTCGCCTGCGGTCAGGCCGGGCACCACGCTCCGGAGGATCGTCCGAACGAGATCGCGGCGGCAGTGTCCGCCTGGGCAGACGAGCACGGGCTGCGCTAACGACCGCCTGTAGGGGTGCCGACGCTGCAGCACGGCCATAGTTACCGGATTGGTCGAGCAGATCCCCGATCAACGGCGGAGTAGGCCGTTCATCATCGCATCTCGCAGGGGATGACCTGCTACGTGCCATTGGCTCAGAATCATTGCCTACAGGGCACTTTCAAGTGGCGTTTGTTGCCTAGTGACGGTGGTTCACAGTGACCGCGTGATCGAAGGCCACGGGGAACGATCTGCGTCGGGGAGCGACGTGGTGGAGCGCACGAGCACCCGCGTGATCTTCAGCGCAATCTCGGTGGTACCGCTAGGACACATCGGAGTAACGCCACTCCACTTGTCTTGAGCCAGAGGTAGCGAGCAGATCCGAGAGGGGTCGTAATGACCGACATGTTCCATCTGGGCTGGTTCCTGAACTTCGTCGCCGACGAGTGGAACGGAAACTGGGGCGACGGCGGGCGGGACTTCACCGGCGACTTCTACGTCGAGATGGCCAAAGACCTCGAGCGCGCCAAGTTCGACTACGTCCTGATCGAGGACAAGCTGATGGTCTCGACGGCCTACGGCGGCACGATGGAGCACGACCTCAAGCACGGGGTGAACCCCAAACACGACCCGGTTCCGCTGGCCGTGCTGATGGCCGCGGCCACCACCCGGCTCGGCGTCGTCCCCACGATGTCGACCAGCTTCTACCCGCCGTTCCTGCTGGCCCGGCTGTGCAGCACCATCGACCACATCGCCCGCGGACGCTTCGGCTGGAACGTCGTCACCTCAGGCGAAGACCGCTCCGCGCAGAACTTCGGCCTCGACAAGCTCTGGGAACACGATGAGCGCTACGTGCGAGCCAGTGAGTACCTGGAACTGGTCAGCAAGCTGTGGGAGTCGTGGGAACCCGACGCCATCGAGCGCGACTACATGACGGGGACCTACGCCAACCACAAGAAGGTCCACACCATCGACTTCGAGGGCAAGTACTTCAAGTCCCGGGGTCCGCTGAACACCGCGCCGTCACCCCAGTACCGCCCGACGATCGCCCAGGCCGGCGCGTCGCCGCCAGGCCGCGAACTGGCCGCGCAGCACGCCGATACCATCGTCGCGCCCGCCAACGGCGTCGAGGCGATGAAGGCCTACCGCGATGACATCCATGCCAGGATGAAGGCCAACGGCCGCGATCCTGCGCACTGCAAGCTGCTCTACCTCGTCACCCCGATCGTCGCCGACACCCACGAGGAGGCGCTGGCCAAGCAGGAGCGGTGGTTCACCGACCCGCTCTACATCGAGTACATGCTGGCCGAGATCTCCTCCATCACCGAGATCGACTTCGCCCAGTTCGATCTCGATGAGCCGATGCCTTCGGACGTGACGACGAACGGCGAGCGCGGCGCCCTCGAGAGCTTCCTTGCCCGCGGAAAGGGCAAGACGCTGCGTGAGATCGTCACCGGCAGTGGGCTGTCCGGCAACGTCCCCTTCGTGGGCACACCCGCCGAAGTGGCCGACGAGATGGGCGCAGTGATGGATCAGGTGGGTGGCGACGGCTTCCTGATCACCAGTCCGGTGATGCGACTCAACCGTCGCTACGTCACCGAGATCACCGACGGCTTGATCCCGGAACTGCAGAAGCGCGGTCTGGTCCGCTCCGAGTACACCACCACGATGCTGCGCGACCACCTGCGCGAGTTCTGATGACCGACAAGCGGTTACATCTCGGCTGGTTCATGAACTTCACGACCAACGAGTGGAACACGCCGTTCGGCAACGACGGCATGCCGTGGAACGGGAAGTTCTACATCGAGATGGCCCAGGCGATGGAGAAGGCCTGCTTCGACTACATCATGATCGAGGACACCCTCATGGTGTCCGAGGCCTACGGCGGCAACTCCGAGGTGTATCTGAAGTACGCGACCATGGCGCCCAAACACGACCCGGCGCCGCTGGCGGCGATCATGGCTGCGGCCACGTCGAAGATGGGCGTGGTTGCGACGATGTCGACGACGTTCTATCCGCCGTTCCTGCTCGCCCGCCTCGCCTCCACCCTCGACAGCATCGCCGAGGGCCGCTTCGGCTGGAACATCGTGACCTCCGGTGAGGATGGCTCGGCGCAGAACTTCGGCATGGACAAGCTGACCGAGCACGACCTGCGCTATGACATCGCCGACGAGTACGTCGACCTCGTCTGCCAGCTGTGGGACTCGTGGGAGCCCGATGCGGTGATCCGCGACCAGGAGACCAACACCTACGCCGATTTCAAGAAGGTGCACGCAATCCACTTCGCGGGCAAGTACTTCAAGTCCCGGGGCCCGTTGAACACGGTGCGCTCGCCGCAGGGCCAACCCACGTTCGTGCAGGCCGGGGGATCGCCGAAGGGCCGCCAGTTCGCCGCGAAGTACGCGGACTCCATCATCGCCGTCGCCAACGGGGTGGAGGGCATGAAGTCCTATCGCGATGACGTCCGGGCGCGGGCCGCCGCGCAGGGCCGCAACCCCGACGACATCAAGGTGCTGTTCGTCGTGAGCCCCACGTTGGGCTCGACGGAGGAGGAGGCGCTGGCCCGTAAGAAGGCGGCGTCCGAGGATCCGGCGTTCTTCGAGCAGTCACTGGCCAGCATCTCATCGGTCACCGACATCGACTTCTCGCAGTACGAGCTCGACGAGCCGCTGCCGGACCTGGAGACCAACGGCGAGCGCGGTTCGCTGGACAAGTTCGCGCAGTGGGGCAGCGGTAAGACGTTGCGGCAGTTGGTTCTCGACGCAGGCGGAACGTCCGACTCGATCGAGCTGGTCGGCACTCCCGATCAGGTCGCCGACAAGATGGGCGAGGCGATGGCGGAGGTCGGCGGTGACGGCTTCCTCATCAGCACTCAGAGGGTCAGCACGCAGTACATCACCGAGATCTGCGACGGGCTCATTCCTGCGTTGCAGCGCAAGGGATTAGCTCGCACGGAGTACGCCCACACGCACCTGCGAGACACATTGCGCGAGTTCTGAGTATGTCCGTCATCGGGTTCCGCCGACGCACCGTTGGCGGCGGGGACCGTCCTGCAGCCCCAGTGGGCTCGACGGTCGACGCCGCGGTCGCGGCGCTGCGTGCTGGCCGCATGGTGATCGTGGTCGACACCGAGGACCCGCACGACGACGGTGATCTCGTGCTCGCGGCCACACATGCCACACCGGAACGGGTGGCGTTCATGGTGCGGCATACGAGTGGCATCCTGTGCGTCCCAATGCCTGCCGGTGATCTCGATCGGCTCCGCCTGCCTCCGATGGTCGCCATCAACGAGAATCCAAGGGGCGCAGGCTACTCGGTATCGGTGAATGCCAGAACGGGAATCGCGAGTGGGATCTCCGCCGCAGACCGAGCCAGGACGATCTCACTGCTCGCAGACCCCGACACTCAGCCAAGCGACCTGAGCAGGCCCGGCCACGTGTTCCCGCTGCGGGCGGTCGACGGCGGCGTGCTGCGGCGGGCCGGGCACACTGAGGCGGCCGTCGACCTGGCGCGGTTGGCCGGGCTGTCACCCGTCGCCGTGATCGGCGAGGTGGTCGACGACGACGGGGCGGTCGCCCGCGGCGAGCGGCTGCGTGGCTTTGCCGCCGACCACGGGCTGACCATCGTGACGATGTCCGAGCTGATCGGCTACCGGCGCCGCACCGAACGACTGGTGGAGTTCAAGGCCTCCAGCCGCTTGCCGACTCATCACGGCGAATTTCAGGCGCACGGCTTCCGCTCCCTGCCCGACGGCCGTGAGCACATCGCGCTGGTGATGGGTGACGTTGCGGGACCGGATCTTTCACCCACGCTGGTCAGGGTGCAGACCGAGTGCCTGACTGGCAACATCTTCGATTCCGGGCGCTGTGACTGCGGGCCCAACCTGCAACGCGCTCTGGAGATGGTCGCCGACGAGGGCCGCGGTGTCGTGCTCTACCTGCGCGGGCGTGAGCGCCGCGGCATCGGGCTGCTGCAGGAACTGCACGCAGGCCACCCGCAGGACGCGGGAGTGGATACGGTCGACGCGCGTGACTACGGCGTCGGTGCGCAGATCCTCGGCGAACTGGGCGTGCGGCGCATGCGACTGCTGACGAACAATCCCGTCAAGCGGATCGGGCTTGAGGCATACGGCCTCGAGGTCGCCGAGACAGTGCCCCTACCGATCACCCCCACCCGGCACGCCCTGGTCACGTCGACGTCCGGCTGATGCGCGGCTCCGTCCAGCGGCGCATCCCCGAGGCGCGATGGTTCCTGCCGCTGATGGCGGCCAGCGGCGTCACGATGAGCTTGACCGCTCCATTGGAAGTGCTCTTCGTCAGGGAGTTCTCGCACAGCAGCGTCTACATCGGCATCTTCATGTTGAGCGCGTCGGCGGGCGTCATCGTCGTCGACCTGTTCGGCACCAGGTTCGTGCCTGGCCTCGACGCGCGGGCCGCACTCACCGTCGGACTGTTCCTGTTCGGAGCGGCGTGCATCGGCATGGGCCTGGCTCCCGGCGGCACCCTGCTAATGGCGTCGCGAGTACTGCAGGGTTTCGGCAGCGGGGTGGTGCTCGGCGCCGGGTTGCAGGCCGCAGTACGGGTCCACCAGCCCTTCGGTGCCAATGCCTCAGGTGCATCGCCGGCGCCCTCCGGCGATCTCGCCCGGTCGTTGGCCCGGTTCAACGCCGCGTTCCTCTTCGGCGGCGCCGTCGGCGCTCCCGGCGGCCTGCTGGTCGCGGGAATCGTCGACGGGCGGGCCGGCTACCAGGTCGCGCTGGTCGTCACCGGCCTGCTGGCGTTACTGGTCGCCGCCGTCCTTGCCGCCCTACTGCCGAGACTGGCTGCGCCGCCGGGGATTCCGCGTCCGCGGCTCGGTCTTCCGCGCTTCGACAAGACACCTGGCAGCGGTGCCGCCCTGGTGCTCGCGATGAGCGGAGACTTCCTGCGCGGCGGGGTGCTCTTCACCGCCCTCCCGCTGGCAGGCGCCGCCAGGGAGTACTCGACGATCACGATCACCGCGGCCATCGCGCTGATGTCCGGGGTGGAGATCGTCGTCCTGCTCGTCGCTTACCAGCTCATCCGGTACGTCGGGGTGGTCGCCATGCTTACCGCCTCGCTCGCGTTGGGGACGTTGTGCGCGACGCTGCTCGCCGTCACGCCGGGCACGACGACGTACCTGGTGGTGTCCGCATTGTTCGGTGTCAGCCTGGCCGGAGCCACCGCCAGCCTGCCGGTGCTGGTGGTTTCCCAGGTGGGGGAGTCCTCCGCCGGCCTTGCGAAGTTCCGCATCTCGGCAGGTATCGGGATCCTCGGCGGGTCGGTCGGCTGCGCGGTCCTCGGTACCGAGATCGGCATCGAGGAAGCCTTCGCCGTGATCGCGGTCGCATTGCTGGGCGGCGCGGGGCTGGCTCACGTCGTGGGCCGGCGGATGGCGGCTGCGTAACGCAGGCGAATCAGCCACGCCCACAGCCGTTAACAATCGACTGGTCCCATGGAGGCTAGGGGCTGCGACACCGTCTTGAAGGAGCGCTGGGCCATGACAGCAGGCGAACGAGCACTGTACGGAGAATGCCGAGCGAGGCTCCCAACGAACGGACGGGATCGCCCGGAAGTGATCTATCAACGGCAGCGGCACAGCCCGGACCGGCTGAACAACTCGACCCGACGGACGTACGACCTGCTCCGCTCGACCCTCGTCGCGATGGGCAGGAGCATGACCCTCGTCGAGGGGGAGCTCACCGACGCGATGTCGGCCAGCCGCAGCACCGTCCGTGCGGTTCTGCAGCAGCTCGCCCGTGAGGGCCTCGTCACCCGTGAGCCCAAGAATGGAACTCGGGCCACCGGTTCGCTCCTGTTGCCGATCGATGAACTCAGCCCGATCCAGGCGCGCACTCTGGAATCCCAATTGCTGGGCTGTCCACCGATGGTCCGTGACAGGCTATGTCTGCCGGCCGGATGGACGGTGCTGATGATCGAGAGTCTCCTACTGGAAAATGCTCTGCCACTGGGGCTTTCGGTCAGCTACATCGCCCTCGACGAGAGGCGGGGCCCCGAGATCAATACCGACGAGCCGGACGTTCTGCTCATCCTCGAGCGGCAGCTCGGGATACGCATCGGCGTCAGCCGCACCACCGTCAGCGCGGTCGCCGCCGACGAGCAGTCCGCCGAGCTTCTCGGCGTGGAGTGCGGTGCTCCCCTGATCTGGCTCGAGGACGTCATCGAGGACGAGCATGGGCAGCCGATGGCGCTCTCCCAGCTCCGGCTACGCGGTGACCGAGTTGCCTTCTCCGCCAGGGCCCGTCGCTCCGCCTGAGGCCCTTGCGTTGCGGCCGTTCAGAAGCTCGTCAGGTTCCCGCGCAGGTGCGGTGAGTCGTAGGAGGTGCGCGCCAGTCCACGCACCTGTAGCTCGGGTACCAGACCGTCGGCGATCTCGGCGACCACCCGCCGGTTGAGCGGTCCGGCGACGAAGAGCAACCCGTCGCCGCCGACCTCGGCCACCATCTTGCCCAGCTCGTCGGCCACCTCGGCCGGGGTGCCGACGGGCTCGACGGCGTGTGCCTGCGCCGCCACCTCTCGAAGGGTACGCCGTGGATCTCCCAGACGGGCTGCCAGCGAACTTTGGTGGCCGTTGGTCGCGAAAGTGGTTGCGAGATCCTCCAATGGCGTGTCGACGTCATACGGGGAGAAGTCGATGTCGGTGATGAAGCCGAGACTGGCCAGCCCGGCCTCGGGGTTCTCCCACATCTCGTCATCGTGCCGCTTCTTGCGGTCCACCGCCTCAGCGTGGGTCTCGCCAAGGTAGGGCGTGCACAGGAACAGCACCTTGACGTCGTCCGGATTGCGCCCCGCCGCCTCGGCGCGGCCGCGGACGTCGTCGCGGTACTCCTTCATCTCCTCAACGGATGTCGCCGCCGCGATGATGCTGTCGGCATTGCGGGCCGCGAAGTCGCGCCCCGCGGACGATCCTCCGGCCTGGATCAACGCGGGCCTGCCCTGGGGCGGCGGCGTGGTGTTCAGTGGCCCGCGGGTCTGGAAGAACCGGCCGTTGAAGTCCACGGGGCGCACCTTGCCGTGGTCGGCAAAGATCTCGGCTTCGAGGTCGGCGACCACGGCATCGGCGTCCCACGATGACCACAGCGCGCAGACGGCATCGGTCATCTCCTTGGCGATTTCGTAGCGCACGTCGTGCGCCGGCTGGGCCAGCTTGCCGTAGTTCTGGGCCGCCCGATCCGAGCTGCCGGTGACGATGTTCCACCCGGCGCGGCCGCCGGACAGATTGTCCAGCGTCGCAACGAGTCTGGCCAGCAGGTAGGGCTGGTACTCGGTAACCGCAAGGGTTGGCACCACGCCGATGCGCCGGGTGGCGGTGAGCATGACCGTGGCCAGCACCGCCGGGTCATGCTTGGGAACCGCCCTGGCGTTCTGGAGGTAGTACCGCGTCGACTCCTCGTAGCCGTCGGGTACGTAGGCAGAGTCCTCGATGACCAAGTAGTCGAAGCAAGCACGTTCCAGCGCGTGGATGAAGTCCACGTGGAACTCGCCGTTCATCCAGTCCGTAGCCGCCGTGCCGCGCCATTGGCTCTTCCAGTCGTGGACTCCGAACCCGCTGCCGAGAAACCATGCCAGGTGCATGCGCCGGTCGCGTTCCACGTATGGGTCTCCTCATGCCATCGGTGCCGTCGCCTCGCCACCGTCCAATCGTTGTCCGCCCATCAGATCCGCCTCGGGTCATCGGCGCGTGTCGGATGCCGAACGACTCGATTGCGCCGCGCAGGCGCATGTGTCCTCGATCACCAGCCAAACGCGCCCGCGTAAAGCTCCCGACTCCGCAGCGGCGACCGGTGGAAACACACCGTTAGTTGGCTAGACACATCGCATCCTCTGCAACCACCCGAACAGGAGGTTCTTCATGAAGTTCGGCCCAAGCGAGCCCTGGAACGGCGGCGGTGTGCAGTGAGGTCCCTACCGACCGGACCCGTGCGGCCAGAAACGCTCTACCAGCGGAACCGGCAGACACCGGACCGCCTCAACAACTCGCTGCGACGGACCTACGATCTGTTGCGGTCCACCCTGCAGAACGGGTGCGTCGATCAGTCCCTGGTCGAGGGCGAGCTCACCGACGCGCTCTCGGCGAGCCGGAACACCGTCCGTGCGGTGCTGCAGCAGCTCGCCAAGGAGGGCCTGATCACCCGCAGCCCCAAGCGCGGCACCCGTTCGGCGGGGGCGTTGATGCTGCGCATCAACTCGCTCTCGCCCGTCAAGGAGTTCGGCGGCGACGCCAGCATCCGTACCGAGCTCAGGACGCTCGAGTATCGGACAATAGGCTGCCTGCGCATGGTGCGCGAGCGGCTGCGGCTCCCGCCCGGCTGGACGGTGCTCATGATCGAATCGCTTCTGGTGCAGGACGACCAGCCGATGGGCATCTCGGTCAGCTATATCGCGCTGCACCCCGATCAGCCCCGCAATCTGCAGGTCGACGAGCCGGACGCCATCCTCTTCCTGGAGCGCCAGCTCGACGTCAGGATCGTCGGCAGCCGCGCCACGATCGGTGCGACCGCAGCCGACGAGCAGTCCGCAGCCCTGGTCGGCGTCGAACTCGGCGCGCCGATGATCTTCCTCGAGGACATCCTCGAGGACGAGACTGGGCAGCCGCGCGCGCTGTCGCAGTTCAGGATGCGCAGTGACCGGATCGCCTTCACGGCGTCCGCCTCGCGCTCGGCCTGACGCCCACTAGCTGGCCGTTGACGGACCGCGGTCGTGGCACTCGTGATGACTCGACCGGTAGATCCGGAAACCCCGCCGTTGCGCGCGGATTGCGCTACCGGGGTTGACTCAGACGGCGACGCGGGGGTCCGCAGCAGCCTGCATCACGTCGACGACGATGTTGGCCAACACGTAGAGGACGCCGATGACCAGGGTGACGCCTGCGATGGTGTTGAAGTCGCCCTTGGAGATCGCTTGGGAGATGAACAGGCCGATCCCGGGCCTGGCGAAGATCATCTCGACGACGATGCTGTTGCCGATCAGGCCGGCCAGCTGCAGACCAAGCAATGCGAACACCGGGCCGACGGCATTGCGCAGCGCGTGCTGGATCAAGATCCGTTTCTCGCCTAGGCCCTTGGCCCTGGCGGTGCGGGTGTATTCGGCCCGCATCGTTCCCTCCAGACTGCTGCGCAGCACCCTGCCGACGGCGACCGCGGGTGTGATGGCGACGCACAGCGCCGGCAGGATGAGGTGTGCCAGTGCGTCCATGAACAGCGCGGGCCGGCCCGCCAGCAGACTGTCGATGAGCAGGAAATGTGTTGGGCCGCTGGGGGCGTCGTACGCATAGGTCTGGCCAGTGGCAGGCAGGATGCCGAGCCAGCGGTAGAACACCAGCATGGCAAGCAGGCAGGCGAGGAACACCGGCACCGACGCACCGGAGATCATCACCACCCGCAGCACTCCCGAACCGCGCCACCCCTGGGCGGTCGACAATCCGAGGAAGAAGCCGATCACCGCGATCAGAATGCCCGCGACGAAGACCAGTTCCAGTGTCACCGGCAGGAATTCGAGGATGTCGTGCGCTACCGGCGTCCGCGTCACCGTGGAGATGCCGAGGTCGCCCTGCACCGCCTTGCCGAGGTAGGAAAGGAGCTGTACCGGTATCGGGTCGTTGAGGCCAAGTTTCTCACGAGCGGCTTCGTAGACTTCCGGGGGCGCCTTGTCGCCGATCAGCGCCACCACCGGGTCGACAGGGGCAATCTTCTGCAGCGTGAAGACGACCGCGACGAGGGCCAGCAGCACCGGGATGGCGCCGAGAAATCGCCGGGTGAGCGTGAGAAGCATTGCGGTGTCTCCTCAGTCAGCGGTCGCGGATGCGGTCGCGCAGCGCGTCGCCGGCGAAGTTGCTGACGAGCGCGATGACCCCGACTGCGACGGCGGGGAAGATCGGGATCCACCACGCGCTGAAGATGTGGGTCATGCCCTGCGCGCTCATCGCACCCAGCTCGGGCGCCGGCTGCGGTGCGCCAAGGCCCAGGAAGGAGAGGCCTGACAGCAGCAGCACCAGCGCGGCGATGTCGAGGCTGGCGGTGATGATGGTGACGGGCACGGCGCCCGGCAACAGGTGGCGGGTGAGTTGGCGCCACCAGCCGGCGCCGGCGATCCTGGCCGCCTCCATGTGCGGTGAGGCGCGCAGCTTGCGCACCTCGGCCCGGACGATCCGGGTGTACAGCGGCCACCACACGATCGAGACCCCGATGAGCGTGTGGATGAAGGACGGACCCAACGCGGCCACCACCGCGATCGCCAGGATCGGGCCCGGCAGCGACAGGAACACGTCGGTGATCCGCATCAGCATGCTGTCGACGATTCCCCCGAAGGCGCCGGCGACGAGGCCGATGACGCCCCCGATGACGACGCCGGAGGCGACGACTCCCAACGCTCCCCACCAGCTGGTGGACATGCCGACCAGTACCCGGGACAGCAGATCCCGGCCGACGGTGTCTGTGCCGAGCCAGTTTTCGGCGCTGGGTCCGGTCATCGGCTTCCCAGCGGGCACTAGCGGGTCGAAGGGGGCAAGAACGTGCGCGAAGATCGCCACCAGGAACATCGCCGCGAGCGCACCGAAGGCGATCCAGCTTGAGATGGACGTGCCACGGAAGTACTGGTTGAGCGCGAGGGCGACGTTGCTCCGTGAGGGAACCCGAACCAGGGGGACCGGGACGTACGGTGTTGCGATTGCCATGACTTCTCCTACCTGCGGACTTGTCGGACGCCTGTGGTAGTGAGTCCACACGCAACCGGTATCGCCAGCAGATCGTCCACGTTGCCGGGCGATTGCGCGCCGGGCCTTGAAGTTTCGGCAGGCGTCACCCGCACGGGTTGCTCGCCGCGTCAGCCAGACGCGGGGAACCCGGGCGCGATGCGCCGGCCGGTGCTGCGGGCGAGTACGACACCGACCGCGAGGACTCCCGACACCACTGCCAGGCCCCCGGCCGCACCGAGCACGGCGATGAGCAGGTTCACGCTCCCCGACCCAAGGAACGAGCCAACGCCGCACGCGATGCGATAGGTCGCCACCCCGGTCGACGCGTTCGGGCTGAGCGCCACGATCAGGACGGGCGGGGCCGAAAGGGCGACGCCGTCGACGACGCCGAACAGGGCGGCCGCCACCAAGAACCCTCGCAGGTCCTGGACGGTGGCGAGCACCACCACCGCACCGATGCCGAGCAGGAGCGCGACAGCCAGGCAGCGGGCAGGCGGAATCCTGTCGAACAGTCGGCCGGAGAGTGCCAACACGCCGATCTCGACCGCGGACAGGAGTCCGAGCGCGAAGCCGATGTTGGCAGCCGACAGGCCGTAGGCATTGCCGACCAGCGGCAGTGCGGTGTTCTCGATGCCGCTACGCAGGTAGTTGCCGAACAGGCCGAGCGAGAGCGCAAGGCGCAGCAACGGAGGGATGGCGAAGTCGGGCAACCCGATCTGGGGCCTGCCGCTGCCGGGCGGGGGCGGCAGCCCGGGTAACAGCAGGACCGCCACGACGGCGACCACCACACCGAGCCCGGCGCATACCAGGAAGCTGAGTCGGTAGCCGTCCAGCCCGGCGAGCAGGCTGGCCACGATGCCGCCGGTGGGTGCGCCGAACGCCGCGCCGAGCAGTTGGAGCCCCTGATTGGAACCCAGCACGTGGTGGGGACGGCTGCTGTGCAGCCGGACCGAGACCTGCAGCGCCGCGCCCGCGATCGCCGCGCTCGCGACCCCCTGGAGAAGACGCGAGGCGAACAGGCCAGTCGCACCTTGGGAGAGGGCGTAGCACCCCTCGCTGGCCGCGAACAACACGAGCCCGATCGCGATCGTCGCTCGCGCGTCGATGCGGGTGATGACGCGGGTGCCCAGAACGTCGATGACGATGGCGCCCAGCGCCGAGACCATGATGAAGACCGTCACCTGGGCGGTGGACAGGCCCAGTTTGATGGCGTAGAGCAGTTCGATCGGCGCCGTCATGGCCATGACGAAGCCGACGAGGACCATGGTGGCCGAATGGCTCCAGGGTCGGGGCCTACTGATGACGTGTGCTCATCAGAACTCGCGGAGTGTCTCGCGCAGAGTGGGTTTGGTGTATTCGGTGCGGGTCAGGCCGCGCCGCTGCAACGCCGGGACGAGGCCGTCGCAGATCGATTCGATGTACTTGCGCGACAGGTCCCAGCCGGGCTTGGCGATCAGGAAGCCGTCACCACCGACCTCCTCCATGGCCTCGCCCATCTTCTTGGCGACCTGGTCGGGGGTGCCGACGAGCTCCAAGCCGCGTTTGGCCCGATGCATGACGAGCTGGCGCAACGTCTTTGGGCCGGGGCTGCCGTCGCCGCGCATGAAGTACTCCAGCGATCCACGTTCGCCGTTGGTGGTCAGATCGGCAGGCAGCGGCTCATCGAGGTCGAACTGCTTGAAGTCGATCTCGGTGTTCGACGAGATGCTGACCAGCGACTTCTCCACGTAGGAGGGATGACTGAGCAGCCGCTCGACCTCCGCGCGGGCCTCTTGTTCGGTGGCGGCGATGGTCGGGGAGACGACGAAGAGCAGCTTGACGTCGTCGGGGTTGCGGCCCGCGACCTTGGCGCGGGTGCGAATGTCGTCGCGGTACTCCTTCATGCCCTCGATGCCGGTGCCTACGGCGATGATCGCGTCGGCCGCGCCAGCGGCGAACTGGCGGCCCTTCGGGGAGGCGCCGGCCTGTAGGAAGGTGGGCCGGTGTTGCGGGGAGGGCACGGTGTTGAGCGGTCCGCGGGATTTGAAGTACTTGCCGTGGAAGTCGATGGTGTGGACCTTGTTGAAGTCGGCGAAGGTGTGGGTCTGCCGGTCCATCACCACGGCGTCGGCTTCCCAGGAGTCCCATAGCTGATTGACGATGTCGAAGTACTCTTCGGCGACGTTGTAGCGCTCGTCGTGTTCGGGCAGGCCGTCGAGTCCGAAGTTCTGTGCCGCGCGGTCTTCTGCCGAGGAGACGATGTTCCAGCCGAACCGGCCGTGTGCGATCGAGTCGACGGTCGAACTCAGTCTCGCGAGCAGGTATGGCGGGTAGAAGCTCGTCGACATCGTCGCGACCACACCGAGATTCGTGGTGTTGACCGCGACCTGGACGGCCAGCGGGATCGGATCCTGCTTTGGTGCGAAGGCCGAGTGCTTCAGCGCGCCTTCCATGGTGCCGCCGTAGGCGTCGGCCACCATCACGGTGTCCTCGATCATGATCAGGTCCATGCACGCCCGCTCCATGCTGCGCGCCATGTCGACGTAGAACCGCCCGTTCGGCCACTCTCTTGCGTCCGGCGACGCGTCGTCGGTGTCCCACTCCGGCGGGATGAAGTTCATGAACCAGCCGAGGTGAAACTTCTTGGTCATGTCGATGTCTCCTGAATCTCGTTGGGATGCGGCGGGTTAGAACTCGCGCAGGGTTTCGCGCAGAGTCGGTTTGGTGTACTCGGTGCGCATCAGGCCGCGCCGCTGCAGAGCGGGTACCAGACCGTCGCAGACCTCGGTGATGTACTCGCGGGAGAGGTCGCGCCCGCCCCTGCTGATCAGGAAGCCGTCGCCACCGATCGCCTCCATGGCCTCGCCCATCTTCTCGGCGACCTGGTCGGCGGTTCCGACGAGCTCCAGGCCGCGAGTGGTCCGCTCGTGGGTGAGCTGGCGCAGCGTCTTGGGGCCGGGGGCCCCGTTGCCGCGCATGAAGTGCTCCAGCGAGCCGCGTTCGCCGTTGGTGGTCAAATCCGCTGGCAGCGGCTCATCGAGGTTGAACTGCTTGAAGTCGATCTCGGTGTTCGACGAAATACCAACGAGGGCCTTCTCTTCGAAGTTCGGGGCGGCGGCGAACCGGGCCACCTTCGCGCGGGCCTCTTCCTCGGTGGCGGCGATCGTCGGGGAGACGACGAAGAACAACTTGATGTCGTCGGGATCGCGCCCCGCGGCCTTGGCCCTGGCACGGACGTCGTCGCGGTATTCCTTCATCCCCTCGACCCCGGTGCCGACGGCGATGATCGCGTCGGCCGCGCCAGCGGCGAACTGCCGACCCTTGGGTGACGCACCCGCCTGCAGGAAGGTGGGCCGGTGCTGTGGTGAGGGCACGGTGTTCAGCGGACCGCGGGATTTGAAGTACTTGCCGTGGAAGTCGATGGTGTGGACCTTGTTGAAGTCGGCGAAGGTGTGGGTCTCGCGATCCATCACCACGGCGTCGGCTTCCCAGGAGTCCCAGAGCTGGTTGACGACGTCGAAGTACTCCTCGGCGACGTTGTAGCGCTCATCGTGTTCGGGCAGCCCGTCGAGACCGAAGTTCTGCGCGGCCCTGTCCTCGGCCGAGGACACGATGTTCCAGCCGAACCGGCCCTGCGCGATCGAATCCGCCGTAGAACACAGCCGAGCCAGCAGGTAGGGCGGGTAGAAACTGGTCGACATCGTCGCAACCACACCGAGATTCGTCGTGCTGACCGCGACCTGGATCGCCAACGGGATCGGATCCTGCTTTGGCGCGAAGATGGCGTTCTTCAGCGAGCCCTCCATGGTGCCGCCGTACGCGTCGGCCACCATCACGGTGTCCTCGATCATCATGAAGTCGAAACAGGCCCGCTCCATGCTCTTCGCCATGTCGACGTAGAACCGCCCGTCAGCCCAGTTGGCCACCTCGGGCGACGCCCACTCCGACTCCCAGTCCGGCGGCGCGAAGTTCATGAACCAGCCGAGGTGAAACTTCTTGGTCATGTCGATGTCTCCTGAATCTCGTTGGGATGCGTGGGGGTTAGAACTCGCGGAGGGTTTCGCGCAGAGTGGACTTGGTGTACTCGGTGCGGGTCAGGCCGCGGCGTTGCAGCTCGGGGACCAGGCCGTCGCAGATCGATTCGATGTAGCTGCGGGTGAGTCCCCGCCGCCAGACGAGGAAACCGTCGCCGCCGATCTCGGAGATGGCGGCCGCCATCTCGTCGGCCACCTGCGCGGGCGTCCCGATGAACTCCATCCCGAAGGAGGACGCGGCGACGGCGAGCTCGCGCAGCGTCTTGGGCCCGGGGGTGCCGTCGCCGCGCATGAAGTGCTCCAGCGATCCACGTTCGCCGTTGGTGGTAAGTCCCTGTGGCAGTGGCTCATCGAGCGGGAACTGCTTGAAGTCGATCTCGGTGTTCGACGAAATGCCGACAAGGGCCTTCTCGACGAATCGATCGGACGCGCCGAACCGACGGTGCGCCGCGCGGGCCTCGGCCTCGGTGGCGGCGACGGTCGGGGAGACGACGAAGAGCACCTTGATGTCGTCGGGATTGCGGCCCGCCGCCTTGGCCCTGGCGCGGACGTCGTCGCGGTACTCCTTCATGCCCTCGACGCCGGTGCCGACGGCGATGATCGCGTCGGCCGCACCAGCGGCGAACTGGCGGCCCCTCGGGGAGGCGCCGGCCTGTAGGAAGGTGGGCCGGTGCTGTGGGGAGGGCACGGTGTTCAGCGGGCCGCGGGACTTGAAGTACTTACCGTGAAAGTCGATGGTGTGGACCTTGTTGAAGTCCGCGAAGGTATGGGTCTCGCGATCCATCACCACCGCGTCGGCTTCCCAGGAGTCCCAGAGTTGGTTGACGACGTCGAAGTACTCTTCGGCGACGTTGTAGCGCTCGTCGTGTTCGGGCAAGCCGTCGAGACCGAAGTTCTGTGCGGCCCGGTCTTCTGCCGAGGAGACGATGTTCCAGCCGAACCGGCCTTCTGCGATCGAGTCGACGGTCGAACTCAGCCGCGCCAGTAGGTATGGCGGGTAGAAGCTCGTCGACATCGTCGCGACCACACCGAGATTCGTGGTGTTGACCGCGACCTGGACGGCCAGCGGGATCGGGTCCTGCTTGGGCGCGAAGATGGCGTTCTTCAGCGAGCCCTCCATGGTGCCGCCGTAGGCGTCGGCCACCATCACGGTGTCCTCGATCATCATGAAGTCGAAACAGGCGCGCTCCATGCTGCGCGCCATGTCGACGTGGAAACGCCCGTTCGCCCAATCGGTTACATCCGGAGAGGCCCACTCAGATTCCCAGTCCGGCGGCGCGAAGTTCATGAACCAGCCGAGGTGAAATTTCTTGGTCATCGCGATATCTCCTGTATCCGCCGTCCTTTCAAAGCCATCACAGTGCCCGCGCATGTCACTGTGAAGGCGTCACCGTGGCGCCTCCATTGCGCCGATGTTGCGGGGATTTCGCTGGCCGTCACATGCTGCTTGTCAGGAGGCGGCGCGCTCCGGGCCATCCCGATCCACTTCGGTGAGCAGGCAGGCCGCAAAGCGGCTGCTGGTGCCGTCGAGCGAGTAGAGGATCGGCGCTTCGGTGGTGCACCGGTCGGTCCGGTCCGGGCACCGTGGGTGGAAGGAGCACCCTGGTGGCACTGCGAGCGGGCTGGCCGGCTCGCCCGCCAGCCGGACCGGGGCCGTGCCCGGTGACGGGATCGCGGCCAGCAGCGCCTTGGTATAGGGGTGTTTCGGGTTGCTGATGACCTCGACGGTGGGGCCGACCTCGACGATCTGGCCGAGGTACATGACTGCCGTGCGATCGGAGATGAACCGGGCGGCGGCGAGGTCGTGCGTCACGAACATTACCGCCATGCCGAGCTCACGACGCAGATCCTGCAGCAGGTTCAGCACCGACGCGGCAAGCGACGCGTCCAGCGCCGACGTGGGCTCGTCGCACAACAGCAGTTTGGGCGGCACGATGATCGCCCTGGCGAACGCGGCGCGTTGCCGCTGGCCCCCCGACAGCATTCCGGCCTTGACCTCGGCTACCTCGGGCGGCAGCCCCACCTGGCGCAGTGCCCGGCCGACCTTCTGGCGCCGCTCCGCTCGGCCGGTCGTCTTGATCAGCCGTTCTCCGACGATCTCGCCGACGGTCAGCCAGGGGGTCAACGAGGCGCCCGCGTCCTGGAACACCATTTGCGGCTGGCCGCCGGGGCAGTCCACGGTGCCCCTGTCCGGCTTCATCAGCCCGGCCACGACTCGCAGCAGGGTGGACTTCCCCGATCCCGATTCCCCGACCACGGCCACCGATTCGCCGGGGGCGATATCGAGGATGATGTTGCGCAGCGCGTGGAGCTTGTCCTTGTGCAGCAGCCCGCGCCGTACGTCGAAATGCTTGTCCACGCCATTGATTTGCGCCGCGGGCCGGAGGTCGTCCGGTTCGGTCATCGGTGCGAAGGACGGCGTCGCGGCGAGGCTGCCGATCGCTTGGGTGGCGTCGGTGATCACGCAGGCGGTCACTCCATCGTGGGTCGCGGCCGGCCGTGTGGCTGGCAGCGATTCCAGACACGGCTCGACTGCGGCCGGGCAGCGAGGTGCGAAGGCGCAGCCGGGTGGGTGCGCGCGAGGGTCGGGCGGCTCGCCGGGCAGCGAGGGGATGGCGTGCCCGATCGGCAGGTCCAGGTTGAGGCGCGCCTTGAGGAGGCCGACGGTGTAGGGGTGCGATGGTGCCCGCAGCACGCTCGCCATCTGGCCCTCCTCCGCCAGCCGGCCGCCGTACATGACGGCGACGCGGTCGCACACCTGTGAGGCCACGGCGACGTCGTGGGTGACCAGGATGAAGGAGGTGCCGAGCTGGTCGCAGAGGTCGCGGATCAGGCCGAGGACCTGAGCCTGGACGGTGACGTCGAGCGCCGTGGTCGGCTCGTCGGCGATCACCAGATCCGGCTTTCCTGCCACCGCCATGGCGATCATCACCCGCTGCCGCAAGCCGCCGGACAGTTCGTGGGGAAAGGCCTTCATCCGTCGGGCTGGGTCGGGGACGCCGACGAGGTCGAGGAGGCGCAGCGCTTCCTCGTCTGATCCCGCGGCCTCGACGACTTGGCGGCCCACCCGCATCGTCGGGTTGAGCGAGGTCATTGGGTCCTGAAAGACGGCGCCCAGGTGCGCCTTTCGGATCTCGCGCCGCTCGTCGTCGGAGGCCGCGACCATGTCCACGCCGCACACCTCGGCGCGGCCGGTGATCGTGGGCATCGGCTCGCCGGATAGCAGGCCGAGCAAGGCGAGCCCCATCACGCTCTTGCCCGAGCCGGACTCGCCAACCACGGCGAGGATCTCGCCGGGGTTGATGTCGAGCGTGACCCCGCGCAACGCGTTGACTGCGACGCCGCGGCGCTCGAAGGTGACGGTCAGGTCCTCGACCCGGGCGCGCGGGACGTTCGGCGCATTGGATGGAGCGGCGGCGACATCGCGCAGTGTGGTCATGGACGCTACCTCTTCTGTGGTGTGTCACGATGAAAACCCGGCCGCGTGACGCGGAGGGGTCGCCGCGGTGCCTGGCATATTGCGCCGTGTTTCAAACGCCCAACGTGCGGTCGTCGAACACGTCGCCCGAGCAGGGCCGTGAACAACCGAACGTTCGCGAGCCTTCTTAGACGCGCTTGATGGTGCCTGCGTCGAAGATGGAGGGAAGGTAGGAGTTCTGCACGATCCCGTCGATCCCCTTGTGGGCGATCATGTTCTCCGGTCGACGGCACAGCGGCACCCAGAGCGCCTCGTCTTCGATGAGCGAGGTGATCTGCACGTACGCCTGGTTGGTCGCGTCGATCGTCGGCTTGGTGATCGCCTCGTCCATCAGCCGGTCCACCGTGGGGTTGCCGTACTGAAAGTAGTTGAGCGGCTTGGCCCCGGTGCGCAGGAAGATCCGCAGCACGGTGTCGAGGTGCAACGCATCGCCGCCGATGCCTGCGACCATGAGGTCGGGCCGCTTCTCGGCCGGCTGGTTGGCGAGGTCGAAGGACTCCGCGCTGGGCATGGCGCGCACGGTGATCTCCAGCCCGGTCGGGGCCAGCTGGGTCTGGACCAGCTCGGCCACCTGTTGACCCGGCGCGCCGTAGGACGTCACCCAGGCGAGGTCGATCTTCTTGGACGGCAGCGTCGGCACGATCGCCTCGAGTGGCGCCAGGTCGAAGCCCGTCGAAACCGGCGTCAGCCCGGCAGGAAAGGTGTTCTCGGGCCAGAAGTTCTCTGACACCTGAACGACGCCCTGGAATGCGGTATCGACGATCGAGGGGCGGTCAAGGGCGGTCATCATCGCCCGCCGAAGCGCCTTGTCGGTGAAGACGCCTGCGCCGAAGTTCATCCAGAGCACGATGATCGAGGAACCGAGCACCGTGGTCGCGTTGAAGTCAGGGTTCTTTCTGTAGCTGAGGACGTCGGGGATGGCGAAGCCCTTGGAGACTAGATCGAAGGCGCCCTGGTCCAATTGCAGCTTCTGGGTGGCGATTTCGGGGACGATCTCGATGCGCACGGTTTGGAAGTACGGCTTTTCGCCCCAGTAGCCGTCAAAGCGCTCCAGCGTGTAGTGGCTGCCGGGGACGAACTCCTTCATCACGTACGGCCCGGTGCCTGCGTCGTTGGTCTTGAGCCACTCCTGGGCCAGGTCGCCGCCCACTGCGTTGGTCTTGACCGCGGTCGGGCTCACCGCGAACATCTGCCACGGGCAGGCCGCATAGTGCAGGAAGGCGTTGTTGGGTTCCTTGAGCGTCACGACGAGCGTAGTCGGGTCGGGCGCAACGGATTTGGTGATGCCCTCCACCATGTACGCCGGTCCCTCCTTGACCGCGAGCCTGCGCTCGAAGCTCTTGATCCAAGCCGTCGCGTCGGCAGGGGTGCCGTCGTGGAATGTCACGTCGGGCACCAGTTTGAAGGTGTAGGTCAGCTGGTCGTCGGATACCGTCCAGGACTGCGCCAGCGCGGGGATGATGTCAGAGGTGCCCGACTTGTAGTTGACCAGGCCCTCGTAGCAGGACTTCATCACCTGTACGCCCTCGCCCTCGTACATGATGTCGGGGTCGGGCACCTGCATGTCCTGCAGGAACGGCATCCGCAGGGTCAGCGTGCCCTTGCCGTCGTCGCTTGCGGTACCACCGCACGCTGCGAGGAAGTTGGCAAGGGCGAGCCCGCCAACGGTTAGGCCGCTGGCCCGCAGGAAGGTACGGCGGTCCATGGCGATCGGGGCACGGTTCACGGGGGTCTCCTCAGGCTGCGGTGCTGGGGTCTACGGCGCGGCAGTCGACGGCGCGGCGGCGGGTGAGGCTCGGCCCTGGGACAGGGCAGATGTATCTGTGAGTTGCCATCCAAACCGCTGTACGTGACGGCGCGGGGTCGCCACCGTGCTGTTTCCATTGCGCCGCATGACATGGCGCATTCCCCGCGTAATGGGTCGACGGGTGCGTGAGCGGTCGCCTTAGAACTCGAGCAGGTTGTCGCGGAACATTTCGTAGCGATAGTGCTCGCGGGTGAGGCCGCGCTTCTGCAACTCCGGCACCAGGCCGTCGGTGATCTCACTGATCGAGCGACGGGTGAGGACGTCCTGGGTGATCAGGAAGCCGTCGCCGCCGACCTCGGCCATCACCTCGCCCATCTGCTCGGCGACTTCCGCTGGCGTACCAAGGAACTCGACCCGCTGCCCGGCGCCGTACGCCGAGTTCGAGGCGACTTCCCGCAACGTCCTGTCGAGGTTTTGCCGGATGAACGATGCCAGGGAACTCTGGTGTCCGTTGGTGACCATCTGGTCGGCGAGCTCACGGATGGGGACGTCGAGGTCGAACACCGAGAAGTCGATGTCGGTGGCGTAACCCATCCCCGCGAGCCGGAACCGCGGATCGACGGCGGCGTCGGCGGCCGTCTGCTCCTTGCGTTCCAATGCGTGCTGGTGCGTCTCGCCGAGGATGGGGGAGATCAGGAAGAGCACCTTGACGTCGTCGGCCTTGCGTCCATGGCCCTCGGCGCGGGTGCGGACGTCATCGCGGTACTCCGTCATCTGCTCGATTGTCGTGGCCGACGCGATGATCGAGTCGGCGCACCGCGACGCGTATGCCCGGCCCTTCTCCGAACCGCCGGCCTGGACGATCACGGGTCGGCCCTGCGGGGATCGCGCTGAGTTGATCGGGCCGCGCGACTTGTAGAAGCGGCCATCGAAGTCCACCGCGTGGACCTTGTCGGGATCGGCGAACATACCGTCCTGGTCGACGACCATCGAATCCGGTTCCCACGAGTCCCAGAGCTGGGTGACGAGGTCGGTGAACTCCTCGGCCATGTCGTAACGGACGTCATGGTCCGGTTGTGCGTCGTGCCCGTAGTTCTGGGCGGCGCGGTCGGAACTGGCGGTCACCATGTTCCAGCCGGCGCGGCCACGCGACACGTGGTCCATGGTCGACACCAGTCGCGCGAGGAGGTACGGCGGGTACTCGGTGATCGCCAGCGTCGTCACGATGCCCAGCCGGTCGGTGTTCTGGGTGAGAATCGATGCCAGCACGGCGGGGTCGAACTTCGGTACCGCGTAGGCGTTCTCGAGATAGAAGTCGTGCTTTCCCTCCCAGGCATCGGGAACGAACGACGAGTCCTCGAGGATGAAGTAGTCGAAGCAGGCCCGCTCAAGCGATCGCGCCATGTCCACGTAGAAATCGGGCAGCATGCCCTCGGACTTGTGCGTGCCGATCCACTGGTCGCGCCAGCCGTGGACCCGGTAGCCGTTCATGAACCAGCCGAGATGGAACTTGGTGGCCTGCATGCGTGCCTCCTCGCGTCGTCCTGCCCCTTTCCGTCGGGGTTGACTGAAACCTAGTGACGCGTGGTTGCGATACCGGATCGCTCCCGTTCCCGCGGCATTGCGCCATTGCAACGACGGGTGCGCTCAGATGGGCTGCTGCGCATGCGGAGGCGGGTTGGGGCCCAACAGATCCCGGCGCCGCAGCACTATCGTGCCAAGTGCAGTCAGGCCGAGCACCGACGAGGCGAGCAGCGCTCCCCGGGGGCCGACCACCTCCGCGGCCAGACCGATGGCGGCCATGCCGATGGGTAGCGCTCCGATGGCGGTGCTCAGCACGCCGAGGGCGACGCCACGTTCGGTGGCACCCGCGGATTCGATGGCCAGCAGGCTCTGCATCGAGCCGAACCCGGCCTGGCCAACGCCGGAGATGAACAACGCGACGAACGCAACGCCCAGCAGGGGAACCGTCGCGAAGACGAACAGCCCGAGCAGCGCGATGGCCGAGCCGCACGCGAATACCAGGCCGTGGCGGCGCAAGTCCCTGGTGCTGAGTGCCATGCCTGCGGTGATCTGGCCGAGGCCCGGAGCCGCAGCGAGCGCGCCGGCAAGCACGGCGCCCTCGCCGAACCGCTCGGCCACAACGGGCACCAACGGGATGTAGCCGAACATGCACAGGTTCATCACGACCGTGACCGCGAGCATCGCGACGAACCGCCTGCTGCGCCGGATCAAGCTCGCGCTCGCGGCGGCCTGACCTCGCAGCGAGATCGAACCCGCGGCGGGGGGCGAGGCCGCGTACCGGGGCTGCGGGACGTACGCGAGCAGCACCGCCGACACACACAGCAGCACGCCCATCCCCGCGAACCCGGCACCCATGCCGAGCTGCTGGATCAGGATTCCGCCGACGAGGGTGCCGAACATCGCCGATCCCGCCTGCGCGGTCGACTCGATGGTCATTGCCTGGCTGGCCAGCCGCGGTCCGACCGTCTCGTAGATGAGCGGGCGCTGGGCGGTCATGTTGACCAGGCCGCCGATGCCCACGAAGAACATGAACGGGAACGTCATCCACACCTCCACCCGGCCGGACTGCACGGCGGCGAACATGAGGAACTCGACGGGGATGAGCACCAGTTGCACGGCCAGGATCAGCCGCTTGCGTTCGAACCTGTCGCTGATCGCCCCTGCGAAGAAGCCGCCGAGCAGCATCGGCACGAAGAACAGCGCTCCGACCACCTGGTTGAGGAGCGGCGCGTCCGCGATCTGGGTGAGCAGGTAGCTGGTCGTGAACAGAGCTCCCCACCGGGTGGTGTGCCAGATCAACGAGCTCAGAAACAGGTTGCGGTACCCAGGAACTCGCAGCAGGGAGCGCAGCCGCGGGCGGTCGGTCGCGTCGCCGGGGACGGCGATCAGGTCATCGGCGGTCATGCGGCGGCAGCGCGTCTGGCCTCGGCGCGGCGCTGCAAGAGCACCCCGACCAGGACGGGAAGAGTGAGAGCGGCGGAGCCGAGCGCGAGGGCCGCGAATCCGGCCCAGCTCATGACGAACCCGCAGACCACGCTGGCCAGCCCGCCGCACACCGCGGTGGTCAGATCCGCGGTGCCCTGCACCGGCACCCGGTAGTCCAACGGGACGTGTTCGATCAACAGGCTCGAGCCGCCGATGAGGGCGAGCGTCCAGCCAAGCCCGAGCGCGAACATCGCCGCGAACATGAGCGGCACGTTGTCGGAGGAGAGGGCCGAGAGGCCGCAGGCGGCCAGCAGCACTAACGCACCGGCGCGCAGCGAGGCCAGCCTCCCCCTGCGGTCGGCGTAGCGGCCGACCAGCGGGCTGAACGCGAACATTCCTGCGATGTGCACCGAGACCACTACCGAGCTCATTGCCTCGTGGTCGTGGGCCTTCATGTCGATCGGCGCCATCGCCATCACGCCGACCATAACCGCCTGTGCGATGACCATTGCCAGCAGGGCCAGCCGTGCCACGGGCGATGCGGCGATGGCGCGCACCGACTCTCGCAGTCGCACCGGCCGATCCTTGGCCGTCATCGCGTGTTCGGCCGCGAACACCAGCAGCGGGTCGGGCCGCAGCCGGACCGCCACGTTGACCGCGGCGCACGCGAAGAAGAACGAGCTGAACAGCCACGGGCCTGCGTACATGTCCAGGCCGAACCACGCCATGCCGAGGTGTTCGGCCGGGATGACGAGTGTTGGACCGAACACGGCGCCGAAGGTGGACGCGAAGAGGATTCGGCCCATCGCGCGGCCGCGCTGATCCGGCTCGGCCAGATCGGTGGCGGCGTAGCGGGCCAGCAGGTTGGTCGCCGACCCTGCACCGTAGAGGAGGAGGCCGACCAGAAACACCGGGAGCGCCGCCAGTTGGA
Source organism: Mycobacterium sp. AZCC_0083 (assembly GCF_014202335.1). Lineage (GTDB taxonomy): Bacteria > Actinomycetota > Actinomycetes > Mycobacteriales > Mycobacteriaceae > Mycobacterium. The sequence continues at coordinate 150,174 of NZ_JACHGP010000017.1, forward strand.
CTCCGGCGCAGGCGATCACGCCGCCGACGACCGCGAGGCCATAGCCCAACTGCATGCCCGCGCGCCGACCGTAGCGGCGCATCACCAGCGACAGAACCTGGGCCATCGTGCCCGAACCGGCCGTGACCGCTGCCGTCGAGACGCCCACCCACGGCGTCCCGACGCCGACGATGTCCTCCACGACGAATCCGCCGACGGTGATCGCGGCACCAAGGGCGGCGGCTCCAACCACCTGGCCCATGACGAGGACGCGCAGGGTGTGCCGCTGCAACGCGGCCCGCTCGGCCATCGGCATGGGGAACGCCGGGGAGATCGGATCAACCTTGTTCGCCTTGATGTTTCGCCTCCTCGGCTGCGCCGCCATGGGCCGGCCTGACGACCGCCCGATCGGCAAGGTAGTGAGCCGGCATGACGGCGGCAGATCCAGTTGATTCCCGGGCTATTGCGCCACACGAAGTGCGGCCCGACGAAACTCGAAGTGGCGCAATCGATGGTTAACCCACGGTGCCCTTAGAACTCGCGCAGCGTCTCCCGCAGGGTCGACTTGGTGTACTCGGTTCTGGTCAGTCCGAGGCGCTGCAGTTCGGGCACCAAGCCGTCGGTGATCGACGAGATGTAGTTCCGGTTCAGGTCCCAGCCCGGCTTCATGATCAGGAAGCCGTCACCGCCGATCTCCTCCATCGCCTCGCCCATCTCGCGGGCGACCTGTTCGGGCGTACCGATGAATTCGACGCCGGTGGTGGCCCAGTCGGTCGCGAGCTTGCGCAGCGTCTTTTCCCCAGGGCTGCCGTCGCCGCGCATGAAGTGCTCGAGCGAGCCCCGCTCGCCGTTGGTGGTCAGATCAGCCGGTAGCGGCTCGTCCCAGTCGAACTGCTTGAAGTCGATTTCGGTGTTGGAGGAGATCCCGACCAGCTGCTTCTCGACGTAGCTCGCTCTCGCGGTGAGACGGTCGACCTCCGCTCGCGCCTCGGCCTCGGTCGATGCGACCACCGGCGACACGCAGAACATCAACTTGATGTCGTCGGGGTTTCGTCCCGCTTCGACGGCGCGGGCCCGAATATCGTTGCGGTACTCCCGCATTCCTTCGACGCCGGTGCCGACGGCGACGATCGAGTCGGCGGCGCGGGCTGCGAAGGCCCGTCCGCGCGGGGACGCCCCAGCCTGCAGGATCGTCGGCTTGTGCTGCGGCGAGGGCACCGTGTTGAGTGGCCCCCTTGACTTGAAGTACTTGCCGACGAAGTCGACCGTGCGCACTTTGTCGAAGTCGGCGTAGGTGTGGGTCTCGCGGTCCATCACGACCGCGTCGGCATCCCATGACTCCCAGAGCTGGTTCACGACGTCGAAGTACTCGTCGGCGACGTTGTAGCGCTCGTCGTGCTCGGGCAGGCCGTCAAGACCGAAGTTCTGTGCGGCCCTGTCCTCGGCCGAGGACACGATGTTCCAGCCGAACCTGCCCTCGGCGATCGAATCCACCGTCGAGGCCAGCCTGGCCAGCAAGTACGGAGGGTAGAACGACGTCGACATCGTCGCCACCACGCCAAGCCGCGACGTGTGCGCCGCGATCAACACCGCCAGCGGAATCGGATCATGCTTCGGCGCGAACACGGAGTTCTTGAGCGAGCCCTCCATGGTGCCGCCGTACGCGTCGGCGACCATCACGGTGTCCTCGATCATGATGTAGTCGAAGCAGGCCCGCTCCATGCTCTTCGCCATGTCGACGTAGAACCGGCCGTTGGGCCACTGCGCCACGTCCGGTGAGGCCCAGGGCGTATCCCATTCCGGTGGAATGAAGTTCATGAACCAGCCAAGGTGGAACTTCTTCGTCATCGCCATACTCCTTTGAATCGCTACGCGTTCATCAAACGACGGCCCGGTGTCCCGCCGGATTCGCCGCCGTAGCACGGGCATTACGCCGATCGCGAGTTCGTCGCGTTCGATGTCCATCCGATCCACGGCGCAATGCAGCTTTTACTGTCACGGTCGACGTCAGAAATTTGCCGCCGGTTGACTGCAACGATGACCGTCGTAGTCGTAGGAAATCCCAAGCCGATGTCGCGCACGCGGGCCGCCGCCGAGTTGGTCGCCGAGAAGCTGACCGGCGTCGCCCCCGAGCACGTGATCGACGTCGTCGACCTCGGCCCTGCCCTGCTCGGCTGGGGTGACCCAAAGGTGGCCGAGGCGAAGGAGATCGTGAAGTCCGCCGATTCCCTGGTGATCGCGTCTCCCACGTTCAAGGCCACCTACACCGGCCTACTGAAACTGTTCCTCGACCAGTTCGGAGCGGGTGAACTCGGTCAGATCACCACGTTCGCGCTCATGCTCGGCGGCTCGTACACCCACGCGCTCGCCCCCGAGTTGACCCTTCGCCCAGTCCTCGTCGAGATCGGCGCGAGCTGCCCGGCACCGAGCCTGTATCTGCTCGACTCCGACTACGACACGTCGCCGGATCTGGACAAGTGGCTCGAGGTCGCCCGCCGGTTCGTCCCGCAGGTGTCGGCATGATCCGGGCGGTCGACGACGACTTCGATCAGTCGCTGTTGCGGCAGGCCTTCGGCTGCTTCCCCAGCGGCGTCACGGCCTTCTGCGGTCTGCTTGACGGTGTCGCCGAGGGGATGGCGGCGAGTTCCTTCACCTCCGTCTCACTCGACCCGGCGCTGGTTTCGGTATGCGTGGCCAATACCTCCACCACCTGGCCGAAGCTGGCGAAGCTCGACCGTCTCGGCCTGTCCGTGCTGGCTGGTGACCACGCACCCATCGCGCGGGCGCTGGCGTCCAAGACCGGTGACCGGTTCGGCGGCGTCGACTGGACGGCGACCGAGAGCGGCGCCGTGTTCGTGCACGGCGCGACGCTGTGGCTGGAGTGCGCGCCGTTCAAACGCGTCGCGGCCGGCGACCACGAAATCGTCGTGCTGCAGATCGTTGCACTGGCGATGTACCCCGACGTCGCTCCAATGGTATTCCACCGCAGCAACTTCCACGAACTGGCGCCCACCGCCTGAAGGCCCCGGGCCTGCGGGTCAGGTCCGCTTGAGGGCTGGCGGCCAGAAGATGGCCGGATAGAACGAGTTGTCCTCGATGCCGGTCACGTGGTTGTGCGCGATCGTCGAGTTCGGTGGCAGGCAGAGCGGGATCCAGATGGCCTCGTCCAAGACGATCTGGCTGCACCGTTGGTAGATCGCCTCCATCTGCGCCGTCGTCGGCTGCTTGATCGCCTCGTCCATCAGCTCGTCGAGCTCCGGGTTCGAGTACTGATAGAAGTTCAACGGCTTGGCGCCGGTCCGCAGCAAGATCCGAAACGTGGTGTCCAGATGCAGCGCGTCACCACCGAGGAACGCCACCAACATGTCCGGCCGCTTCTCGGGTGGCTGGTTGGCAAGGTCGAACATCTCGGCCGTCGGCATCGTCCGCACGGTGACGTCGAGCCCAAGGGCGGCGAACTGGCTCTGCGCGAGCTCGGCCATCTGCTGACGCGGCGCCCCGCCCTCGGCGGCCCACGCGAGGTCGATCTTCTTCGACGCAAGCGTGGACACCATCGCCTTGAGCGCCGTGGTGTCCACCGCAGAAGGGAACGGGGCCAACGCCGGGTTGAGGGTGCGATCCGGCCACATCGCTGTCTGCGCGGAGGTCAACCCACCCCAAGAGGTGTCGACGATGGACTTGCGGTCCAGCGCGGTGAGCACGGCCTTGCGCAGCGCCTTGTCGGCGAAGATGCCCGAGTTCGGGTTGAGCCAGATCGCCTCGCCGACACCGCCGAACGAATTGACCACGGAGAATTGCGGGTTCTGTTGGTACTGAAGAACGTCCGGGATCGCGAAGCCCTTCGTGATCATGTCGAACGCGCCGGAGTCGAGCTGCAGTTTCTGCGTCGAGATGCTCGGCGTGATGTCGATGCGGATGGTCGAGAACGCGGGCTTTCCGCCCCAGTAGTCGCCGAATGCCTCCAACGTGTAGTGGCTACCTGGGACGAACTCCTTGAATGTGTACGGCCCGGTGCCTGCGTCATTGGTCTTCAGCCAATCCTGGGCAAGGTCGTCGCCCTTGGCGTTCTTGGCCACGGCGGTCGGGCTCACCGCGAACGGCTGCCACGGGCAGGCCAGGTAGTGCATGAACGCGTTGTTGGGTTCCTTGAGCGTGACGACGAACGTCGTCGGGTTCGGCGCCGCGGTCTTGGCCACACCGGTAACCATGTAGGCCGGGCCCTGATTGATCTTCCCGCGGCGCTCGAAGCTCTTCGTCCAGGACTCGGCGTCGGCGATGGTCCCGTCGTGGAACTTCACGCCGGGGTGCAGTGTGAACGTATACGTCAGCAGGTCGGGCGAGACCGTCCACGACGTCGCCAGCCCAGGGATGATCTCCGACGTGCCGGACTTGTAGCGCACCAGTCCCTCGTAGGCCGATTCCATGACCTGGACGCCCTCGCCCTCGTACATGATGTCCGGGTCGGGAACCTGCATGTCGGCGAGGAACGGCATGCGCAGCGTGAGTGTGTCACCGCCAGGTCCGCCGCCACCGCCGCCGCAGGCCGCGATCAGGGCTGCCAGGCTGAGGCCGCCGACCGTGAGACCGCTGGCCTTCAGAAACTTGCGGCGGTCCCAGTCAGCCGACGGACCGGACGAGTTGCCGTTCGAGTGTGCGTTGTCGAACACGAATGCCTCCTGCTTGGGTCATCTCTTGACCGGTGAGCACGGCGTTCGTTGGCGCGCTTTCGTCACGAGTAAATCGGCGTCGCGTGACGCATCCGCGTCGCGTCAGTACCTCTGGTATTACGCCGGGATCTCGGCTCAGAACTCGAGGAGGTTCTCCCGGAACGTGCTGTGGTTGTAGCCGTCCCGGATGAGGCCGCGCTTGCGCAGGGCGGGTGCCAGGCCGTCGGCGATCTCGGCGATGTTGCGGCGGGTGACGGTCGGCGACAGCAGGAAGCCGTCACCTCCCACCTCCTCCATCGCCTCGCCCATCTTCGATGCCACGGTGTCCGGCGAGCCGACGAAGGCCAACCCGGCATGGGTGTCGACGGTCGCGATGGCCTCCCGCAGCGTCTTGCCACGGGCACCCTCGATGAAGGTGCGCAGCGTGCTCGTCTCACCGTTGCCCCACACATCGGGCACCTCTTTGTCGAGATCGAAGGTGGAGAAGTCGAACTCGCCGCCGGAGGTGTAGCTCAGGCCCCACAACCTTCGCTCGATCGCCTTGTCGCTCCAGGCTGCGGCCTTCATGTCCTCCTCGCGGGCCTGTGCGACGCGGTCGGTGTCGCCGAGGATCGGGTCGATGAGAAAGAGGATCTTCAGCGTGCTCGGGTCGCGTCCGTACTCCTTCATCCTGCGGTGCATGTCCTGCCGGAACGCCTTCATGCCCTCGATGCTGGTGCCGTGCGCGAGCATCGACTCCGCGTACTTCGCGGCGAGATCGCGCCCGGCAGGCGAGGCACCCGCCTGCACGATGACCGGTCGGCGTTGCGGGCCGGGAATCGTGTTGAGCGGTCCCCTGGTGCGGAAGTACTTGCCCTCGAAGTCGACGGTGTGCACCTTGGTGTGATCGGCGTAGCGCGGAGTCTCCTGGTCGACGAGGACAGCGCCCTCTTCCCACGAATCCCACAGCGCGTCAACGGCTTCCATCCACTCCTTCGCCATTTCGTACCGCTCACTGTGCAGCATCAGCTCGTCGTAGCCGTACTGTTGCGCCGCGCGCGACGAGCTCCCGGTCACCACGTTGAGTCCCACCCGTCCTTCGGTCAGGTGGTCGAGGGTCGTCATCGTCCTTGCCGCCATGTACGGGTGGTAGAAGCTCGTCGACAGTGTGACGGCGATGCCGATGTGCTTCGTGCGCTGGGTCAGTAGCGGGATCAACGGGACGGGATCGCACTTCGGTGCCAGCAGCCCATACTTGAGCGTGGTCTCCATGGAGCGTCCGTAGGCGTCCTCGACCATGCTGGTGTCCTCGACCAGCAGATAGTCGAAGCGGGCGCGTTCCAGCGACGCGGCCAGGTCGACGAACAGATCGCCCTTCATCCAGTCGTGGCCGGTATTGCCCGCCCACGGATCCTGCGCCCACGTCTGCACGCTGAAACCACTGCCCATGAACCAACCCAGATGAAACATGCCGACCTCCTTCAGGTGCGACCAATGTGGCGCGGAGTTGTTTCAGCGGGCGGGGCACACGATTCCGCCCGTATTACGCTGGCTGGGTCGCCGTCGGTGTCGTCGCGGAGAACGGAGAACATGGTGGGAGACCACGATCCGGCCACCTCGGGCACGCCAACCACCGTGCTATCGGTCGGGCTGCATCCGAGCGCGATCGACTACGGCCGGTATCCCGATTTGGACGAGGCGACGATGACCGCGCGGATCGACGCGGGCGATGCCGCGCTGCGTGCAGCGGGATTCGATTTCATCGCCTGCCGGGTCCCCGCGACTCCCGATGAGGCCGAGGCGGTGGTGCGCGACTGTGCGAGCTCCCGGCCGTTTGCCGTCGCGATGATCGGTGCGGGCGTGCGGATGGCCCCCGAGCACACCGAGCTGTTCGAGCGGCTGGTCAACGTGATCAACGAAGTCGCTCCTGGTATTTCGTTCTGCTTCAACACATCACCGGAATCCACCATCGACACTTTGCGCCGGTGGGTGACGCCGACCGAGGTTCCGCGATGACCTACTGAAGTCGAGTTGGCGCCCGTCGTTACAGGTCTAAAACCAGGCGCAAGGCTGCATCGACGCGGCGCAACTCGTCGAATGTCAGCTCGCCCGAGGGGTCACCGAGGCGGTTGGAGTCGACGGCGGCGGTCTGCTCGACAAGCACCCGGGTGATTTGCCCAGCGATCTCGACCTCGGGGCGGAAGCTGGCTGCCCGCGCTGACGTGGAGGTCGGTGCCACCAACCATGTTGACAGTGGCAGTTCGTCGGATTGGACAACCACCGCGTATCGAGAACCGCCTTGCTCGTGGCCGCGGGTACCGCGTGGCGCGCGGAGTCGGTACACCTCACCACGCACGCAGTGTCTCCATATCGCGCAGGACCTGCGCCGCCTCGGCCCTGTCCTGTTCGTCGGCGGCGAGGTCTTCTGCCTCGGCACGCAGCGTCGCTGTGGCCTGGCGTCGGGCAGCGTCGATCAGGGCTGCGCGCACCGCCGTTGACACGGGTGTGCCGTCCTTGGTGAGGACCGCGAGCGCTCGCGAGGCGTCATCGTCGGGTCGGAACGTAATCGTGTCACCCATTCGACCAGTGTATTACGAAATGTAAGACATTGTTGGTGGGATGCTGCATGGGTGACGACCCCGATCGCGTGGAGGAGTGTCCGATGAAGGTGGTCAACTGTCTTGGCGGAAAGCTCGAAGTCATCGACGTCGCCGCGCCGCGACCCGCCGACGGGCAGCTGGTCCTCGACGTCCAGCGTTGCGGCATCTGCGGCTCGGACCTACACGCCAAGGACCACGCCGACGAACTGCAGGACGCCATGGTGGACGTTGGCTACGGCGATTTCATGCGCAGCGATACGCCCGTCGTGATGGGCCACGAGTTCTGCGGTGAGGTCGCCGAGCGCGGCCGTCGCGTCGCCAAGGAGTTCAAGGTCGGCGCCACGGTCGTCTCCTTCCCGCTCGTCCGCGCCAACGGCGGCGTGCATCTGACCGGTCTCTCGCCGTTGGCCCCTGGCGCCTATGCCGAACAGGTGGTGGCCGAGGCGGCGATGAGCTTCGTCGTTCCCAACGGGCTCTCCCTGGACATTGCGGCGCTGACCGAACCGATGGCGGTGGCACTTCATGCGGTCAACCGAAGCGAGATCGGCAAGCGAGATGCGGCCGTCGTGATCGGCTGCGGGCCGGTTGGGCTTGCGGTCATCTGTCACCTGAAGGCACGCGGTGTGGGCACCATCGTCGCCAGTGACCTTTCGGCCGGACGACGGGCGCTGGCCACGCGATGCGGTGCGGACGTCGTCGTCGACCCGACCGTGGACTCTCCGTACGAGGCAGCATCGTCGAAGGGCGTCATCACCGAGGCACCTGCGCTCTACGAACTCGGGATGTCCTCGATGGAGAAGCTGCGCCGGCTACCAGGTTGGTCGCATCTCTACCGCGCGGCGGATGCCTTGGGCGCCGCCGGGCCGAAGCGCCCGGTGATCTTTGAATGTGTCGGCGTGTCCGGCATCATCGACGGTGTGATCGGCGCGGCGCCGCTGAGCTCCCGGATCGTCGTGGTTGGCGTGTGCATGGGTGAGGACAAGATCCGGCCCGCGCTGGCGAACGGCAAGGAGATCGACCTGCGGTTCGTGTTCGGCTACACCCCGTTGCAGTTCCGCGACACGCTGTACATGTTGGCCGAGGGCAAGCTCGACGCGGCACCGCTGATCACCGGCACCGTCGGGCTCGACGGCGTCGCCGCTGCGTTCGACGTGCTGGCCGGCGCCGAGACCCACGCCAAGATCCTCATCGATCCCATGAGCGCAGCACTGGTGCCATGACGAATGGCCGGCGACGACGGCGTGTCGTCACCGGCCATCCGGTAGGACTCAGGCGAAGGTGACTTCGCGCGAGGCGACCGTCTTGTGACGACGGTGCAGCAAGTACGCAAGCCAACGGATGTCTAGCAACACGTGAGATCGATCCTGTCTGTTATGCGGACTTGCCAAGAATCGGCAGCAATTGGCGCCGCTCGGACATGACGTCGGAGAAGTGGTGCAGAGCCGCGGGCACGGATTCCGCAGTGGGAACGAGATCGCCGCGCAACCGCAGCACTCGCGAGACCGGTTGGCTTGCCACCAAGGACCATTCGACTGCCGCCTCGTCGCACATGTCGTCGACGGCCTCGAGGAGCGCGATGCCGTCGGCAGCGAACGAACGTACGTCGCCGAGATCCAGGACGATGGGCTTCTCGGTCAGGATGTAGTGCCGCACGCGCTCGATCAGAGCGTCGACGTTCGCATCCGTGACGTCGCCGGTGATGGAAACCACCGTCGCGAGGTGACGGCACTGCGCACGTAGCTGTGCACCGCCGCAGTCGACGGTCGGATTACCGTATCGGAACGTGGAATTCGCAGCCGATTCATTTGAACTTGCAATCACGAGGGCCTCCCTTCAGCGGCTCGACGATGGGTAACTGCCCCATGCAGTCACGACAACGTAAGGCCGAAGGTAATCCGCCAACATAAGGTACCGGGGAGTAGCCACTAATACTTCGCTAAGAGTCGGCCCCGTGCCGCCAGCAAAACAGCGCGATCAGGCGCGCCAGGGATACCCCGCTAGGCCTCGATCGGTGTGAATGCACCGCGGTACTGCGCGGCGGGATGACGCCCGCTGAGCAGGTCGTGGCCGAACAGCTTGGCCCGTGTGGTGCCCGGGGTGTACGCGCGCTGCGCCAGTCCCCGATCCTGCAGGACGGGTGTCACGTGGTCGACGAATTCTTCGTAGCTGCCGGGAATGGTGGCGTTGACGACGTTGATGCCGTCCACTCCGGCATCGCGCCACTGCTCCAGTTGATCGGCGATGGTCTCCGGCGTCCCGACGACGCGAGAATTCCGACCCTGCAGCAGCCCCAGATCCCGCACCGTCGCTTCCCGGCCCGCCACCGATTCCTCTACCCAAGCCACGATGCTGCGCACTCCGTCGGTCTGGCCGATGTCTCCGAGTGGGGTGTCCAGCGGATGGCCGCCGAAGTCGACCCCGACCGCGCCGGACAGGTGCGCCACCATGCCGTCCAGGTCGATGGCGTCGTCGAGTTCGGCCTCCTTGCGCCGGGCCTCGGATTCGGTGCTGCCGATCACGAAGTGCAGACCTTGGAAGAACTTCAGGTCGCGCGGCTTGCGTCCAGCGGCCACCACGCGGCGGCGGGTGTCGTCGATCAGATCGCGCGCCTGCGGCGGGCCCGGAGTGATGATGAACTGAGCCTCGGCATTGCGTGCCGCGAAATCCCTTCCTGCCGTTGATGATCCCGCCTGAAACAGCACGGGCGTTCGTTGTGGTGACGGTGCGACCAGGTGCGGTCCCTCGACGCGATAGCGCTTGCCGACGTGATGGATCTTGTGAATCTTGCCGAAATCACCGTGCCTTCCGCGCTCGCGATCCTGCAGTAGCGCGCCGTCGTCCCACGAGCCTTCCCAGAGCTTGTAGGCCACGTCGACGTACTCATCGGCCCAGCGGTAGCGCTCGTCGTGCTCCTCCAGTTCGTCGTAGCCGAAGTTGCGGGCACCGTTGGCCAGGGCGTTCGTGACGATGTTCCAGGCGATCCGGCCATTCGAGGCGTGATCGAGCGTGGAGATCTTGCGGGCGAAGTTGAACGGGTGCTCCTGAATCACCGAGCTGGTGATCGCGATGCCGAGATCGGTGGTGTTGTAGGCGATCGCCGATGCGATGACGCTGGGGTCGTTGCTCGGGATCTGCAGTCCGGAGTCGACGTACTTCTCGTACGAACCGCCGTAGTCGCCATACAGGCCGATGACGTCGGCGAAGAAGATGAAGTCGAACCGGCCGCGCTCGAGCACCTTCGCCAGGTGAACCCAATGGTCCAGGGAGTTGAAGTTCGTTTGGCCCGCCTCGGGCCGACGCCACACGCCTTGCAGGATGTGCGACGTCGTGTTCATCACGAAGGCGGAGAAGTGCAGCGGTGGAGCGGACATGGCGCCGAGCGTCGCTGCGTTGGCTAAGCGGCGCAACGTTTTGAATCACGTTGCGTCTGAGTGACTTTTGCGCACGGTGATCGATTCACCGTGATCGAGAGCCTTCGGATCAGTCGGCTGCACCCATAGCCTCTGCGACCAACACCATCCGAAAGGCGGCCTTGGCCGATGACATCCGACGGCGACGAACGCCGAGCGCTCGACCCGCTTCTCGAGCGTCTCGACACCTATGGCCTTGGGCGCCGGCAGTTCGCCAAACTGCTGGCGGGCAGCGCAGTTGCGCTGGGAGCGGCAGGCGCGCTGACGGCCGTCGGCCGCAGGGACAACGCGCGGGGCAACGCCGTCGCCTACACCGACGGCCAGTTCGCGCTGCTGAACTGGTCTTCGACAGGGGACTACCAGGTGCAATGGGCGAAGGCCTACCAGGACGCCGCTCGCCAGTTGGGCTACAAGAGCGTGGTGCTCGACGGCAAGAGCGACGCTGCGGTGCAGTCCAACCAGTTCAATCAGTTGCTCACCCAGAAGACCACCGCGATCTTCGTCGGACTCAACGACGCGGGTGCGCTGCCGACGCTGGCACACGATGCCAACGATCGTGGCGTGCTGTTCCAGGCTGCCTGGAATTCGCCTGCCTGGTACACGCCGTGGCACAGCGACGCCGACGGCGACAAGTACAACACCTTCCTGATGCCCGACGAGTACGTCGCGGTCGGCAAGGCCGTCGACGTGCTGGCCAAGCGGATCGGCGAGGAGGGCACGGTCGTGCGGGTCGGCGGCTACTACCCGTCGATCGACGGGTGCGAGGTGCAGCGCAGGCTCGCCGTGTACGACACCTTGAAGAAGTATCCGAAGATCAAGTTCGCGGGAGAGCTGCACGCGAAGTACGACGCAGATCTTTCGCAGCGGGCGGCGGCGTCGCTGCTGGCCCGCTACCCGGACACCGTCGGCATCGTGGCGGTCAACGACGACGCGGCGACCGGCGTCGTCGCGGGCATCGAAGCGGCAGGCAAGGTGCCTGGCAAGGACGTGTTCGTGGTCGGGGCCAACGGTTCGACCGCTGGCATCGACCGGATCGTCAAGGGCACCCAGCTGGTGACCACCGGGAACGTACCCGCCTACCCGTCATTCGTGACGCTGGCGCAGTTCCACGACCGGCTGCGCGGCTGGCAGCCGGAACCGGCCGAGCGCTTCTACGGCTGGCACGCCGAGATCATCACCCGCGACAACGTGCAGCCGTTCAAGGCGCGTTACGTCGACGGTCCGATCGGCGAGTCGTTCGACGTGCGTCTGCTGTCGCGCACCGAACACCCGAACGACTTCGACCTGCAGTTCGACGGCTATCCGGTCGAAGACCTTGAAACGATCTGGCCGGAAGTGCCCAAGCCCAAGGGATTTCAGTACCCCGAGGTGTATCTGCGGGCTCAGCGCAACGGCGACTTCGAGCGGATTCGCGAGCTGTACCAAAAGCACTACCGCTCACCGGTTCTGGGCCCCTCGCCGTACGGGAAGAGGCAAACATGAGCGTCAAGGCCAGTGAACCCCGGCTTCGGGCAACGGGAATCGTCAAGTCGTTCGGGGCCAACCGCGCGCTCAAGGGTGTCGACCTGACCGTCGGCGACGGCGAGGTCCTCGGATTGATCGGCGAGAACGGCGCGGGCAAGAGCACGATCCTCAACGTCGTGTCAGGAGTCCTTCCGTTCGACTCCGGCACCTTGCTGCTGGACGGCAGGGAGATCGCGCCCAAGTCCTATCAGGAGGCCAACCGCCTCGGTATCTTCCGGGTGTTCCAGGAGCCCGCGCTGATTGACGCCCTCGACGTCTACGAGAACGCGTTCTTCGGGTGGGAGCACCTGTTCCGTTCCCGCAGTGGCGGTCTCGACCATCGAGCACTGCGCCGGGCCGCGACGGCGGCGTTGCACGACGCCGGGGTGGACGGCATCGACGTCACGTGGGCGACCAGCCGTCTCACACCAGGGCAGAAGCAGAGCCTCGACATCGCAAGGGTCACCGCGCTCGCGCGGCTATTGGAGGTCGAGCGGCCAGTGGTGCTCTTCGACGAGCCGACGACGGCCCTCGACCAGGAGCACGAGGACAACTTCCTCCGGCTGCTGCAACGACTGCGCGGTGTCGCCGCCGTCGTCTTCGTATCGCATCGTCTGCCCGAGATCGTGGCGACGACCGACCGGATCACCGTGTTCAAGGACGGCGAATCCGTGGCCGATCGGCCGACGACGGGGACCGACGAGAACGAGCTCCACCGACTGATGGTCGGGCGGGTGCGGACCGAGAATTACTACCGCGAGCACGTTCAACGCGACGTCCCCGCTGCGACGCCACCGCGGCTGGTCATCGAATACGTGGCAGGCGCAGGCGTTCTGCTAGATGCGTCGCTGGAGGTGGCACCAGGGGAGATCGTCGGGCTTGCCGGTACCGAGGGATCCGGCAAGCGGGTGCTCGGCGAGATCATCGCAGGCGTGGTGCGCCCATCGGCAGGCCGAGTGCTGGTGAACGGGCAGGAGGTCAGCGGCGGGATCGGCGACCACGTCCGGGCAGGCATCGCCTACGTGCCGCCCGACCGCGCCGACAAGGGCCTGATCACGTCGGCGTCGATCGTCGACAACGTCCAGCTCGCCTCACTGCACGACCGTTTCGCGACTCGGCGGGTCGGACTCTGGGCCGTCGGACGCGCCAGGAAGGTCGCGCAGCGCTACGTCGACGAACTTGGCATCGTGGCGGAGAGCATCGACGCGCCGGTGTCCTCGCTGTCCGGAGGCAACGCGCAGAAGGTCCTGATCGCGAAATGGCTTCTGCGTCAACCAGATGTACTGATTCTCGACGAGCCAACCCAAGGCGTCGACACCGGTGCCCGTGAGGGCATCTACGACCTGCTGCGCGAGGTCGCCGCCTCCGGCACGACGGTGGTGCTGGTCAGTGACGACCTTCCCGAGTTGATCGGGCTGTCCAACCGCATCGCGGTGATCACCGGGGGGCGGCTGACGGCGATCGTCGACGCGCCCCCCGGCGACAAACCGGACGAACACGACCTGATTGCCCGAATGATTCCGGGCGCCACCACAACCCAAGCCGCTCCTACGACCGTCGGATGATGCCATGACCACTGAACTGACTCCCGTGATCCCCGCCGTCGACGCTCCGCCGGTCGCAGGCGAGACGCCACGCACCAAGCTGCTGGACCGCGTCAACGTCGCTCGCGACGTGCTGCCGTTGGCCGCGCTGCTCGCACTCGTCGTGTACTTCTCGGTGCGCGCGGAGGCGTTCCTGACCGCGGCCAACCTCACCCTGATCAGCGGTCAGGCCGGGATCCTATTGCTCGCGTCGCTCGGTGCGACGCTGGTGATCGTCGCTGGCAGCGTTGATCTTTCGGTCGGATCCATCGCGCTGCTGACCGGCGCCGTGTTGGCGTCGCTGATCAATGCCGGCATCGGCAACCCCGTGATGGTGCTGCTGATCGCCGTCGCGGTGGGCGCCGCGATCGGCCTGCTCAACGGCGTGGTGTTCGCCTACGGCCGGGTCCCGTCGTTCATCGCCACCCTAGGCACGCTGTCGCTGTTCGCAGGCATCGGGCTGACCGTTCTGGAGGGCAGCACGATCAACTTCACCAATCAGGGCATCCGTGACCTGGCGATCGGACAGCTCATCCCGAACGTCCAGAATGCGGCGTTGATCGCGTTGATTGCGCTGGGTGTGATCTGGTTCTTCGCACGCCGCACCAGGTTTGGTCTCTACGTCTACGCGATCGGCGGCAACGAAAGGGTCGTCGAGCTCGCCGGTGTGCGCACGCGACGGGTCAAGGTGCTGGTCCTCATCGTCTCCGGCATCACGGCAGGGCTGGCCGGGCTGCTGCTCACCGCTCAGCTGGGTGCGGCCGGGCCGACACTTGGCTCGACGATCCTTCTGGACTCGGTGGCCGCCATCGTCATCGGGGGGACCGCCTTGTCGGGCGGCGTTGGCGGTGTCGGCCGCACGGTGCTCGGCGTGCTGATCCTGACGGTTCTGTCCAACGGGCTCAACCAGATCGGCGCGGCCGACTACACGCAGACGATCATCAAGGGCCTGGTGATCATCGTCGCCGCGGTCTTCACCATGGCCTCGCAGCGCAAGCTCGTCGTTAAATGATTGTTGTCAAATGATTGAAGGGGCGCCCAGCTGCATCAGGCCCTCAGACCCAGGATCGGTTCGGATTCGACAAGGCCTTCGTCGCTCGGGCTGACGCCCTCCCCGAAGACGCGTTCGGCTTGGCGCGCCCGGAGTTCTCGGTGAGCCTCGGACGGCTTGTCGTAGCCATACCGGGCACGGGCTTCTGCCGGCGAGACGATCTCCGGGTTCACCGGGGGCACGCCGAGGAGGATGGGCGCCGCGACGGGAACCGTCATGGGGGAGATGAACTGCAGGAGTGCGAGCTGGAAGCGCGTGCTGATGTGCACGATGTGGAACGCGATCCACAGCAACGGGCGGATGGCCAAATCGGTGATCCGGCGCTGGTGAAGGCCGCTGATCTCGCGCATCCACCGCGGCATGGTCGAGATCGTGCCCGCACGAAGAGCCCGGGTGGAAAGTACTGCGACGGGCCGGGCGACCAGTGGCATCGGCGGGAGCATGACGTCGGCCTGGAGCAGGTGGTTCATCGCCTGCACCGCGATTTCGCTGCCCCTGAGCTGCGGCCGCATCTGCTCGAAGTAGGCGCGGACGCCCTCACGTGTGCGAGGCACGTCGTCGGGGGAGCAGGTCTGGAGTTCGGCTGCGGTCGCGCACTCGTCCCAGTAGCGGCCCTCCTCCTCCGGGGTAAGGGGGCCAGGACCGAATTTCTCGTAGGCCACGAGGATGGAATGCCAGGCGGTGAGGTGGATCCACAGTTGGGACGCCGGGTTGTTCGCGTCGTAGCGGTTGCCGCCGTACGGCTCCGTCCCGATCGCCTTGGAGTGAATCTTGACCAGAACGTCCGCGACGTTTGACGTTTCGCGCGATCCGCCAAATGCGACCATCGCGAAGTACCGTAGTGTCCGGTCGTAGCGGGTGCGCGGCCGCTTGTAGATGTCGTGCGTCTTGTCGACGGCGGCAATGAGGTCTGGGTCGAGTTCCTCGATCACGACTGCGCGCTGGAAACCGACCGTGAGGCTGGTCGGGTAGCTCCACACCTTCCAGGTCACCGAGTCGGGGCCGAAGAATCCGTAGTCCTCGTGGGGCTCGACCTTGCCGCGCGTCATCATCGCGAGGAAGGCGCGTCGTCCTTGCCTCTGCTTGTCGGTACCGGTGGTGGCAGGTCGTGTCATCGGATGCTCCTTTGCGAGAGAGGCACGTCGGCCCCTGTCATGTAGACGGTACTCACGGTACTGTATACCAAGGGTACTAGCGAGGGGGTCCAAGTGCTGCCGACAATCGACCTTCGTGGGGGCGTGGTCCGGCTCGGCTACGTGAGACGTCGCCGGGCGGCGCTCGTCCGTCGCGTCGTACGACGTACGGCGGCCATCGCGACGACGAACTCGTTCACGCCCGAACGTCCGGAACTGATGACGCACGGGCGGGAACGGTGTTGACGGTTCAGCCGGCGCTGACCTCGGCCGCGATGTCGTAGCGTTCGACGTAGTCCGAAGCGTTTCCCGGAGGTCATCGGCCCGCAGTCCGTAGCCCTCGAGCCGGTAACTGTGGGTGCCGAACCGTCCCTTGGGCTTTGCGTCGCCGATCTTCCCGAGATGGCGTGATGTCGATCAGCGACGCGTTGAACACGCCATCGCGCGCAAACGCCCTCGCCGCGCTGTCGAGCAGCTTGGCCTTGATGTTCGACACGTCAGATCGTCGGCCTCCATGCTCATCGTCGTACTGAGCCCCAGGCCGCTTCTGTCGGGCGACTAGCGCTTGAGCTTCTCCAGCAGATTCGGTGATTGGTGTCTGGGTGGCTGGAACTTCCCTTCTGTGAACGACTGGTTCCGCGGTCATCCGACGGCGGCGTCGAAGTCGACGACGACGCGCTCGCTGACGGGGTGTGACAGGCAGGTGAGGACGAAGTTGTTACTCGCTTCGGACTCCTCCAGTGCCATGTGGGGCACGTCGAGCATTTCGACCGTGCCGTCGCAGACCTTGGCTCGGCAACTTCCGCACGTACCGCTGAAGCAGGAGTAGGGCAGGTCGTCACGTTGGCGAATCGCTGCATCCAAGATCGTCTCGTTCGCCGACTTCATCGTGAACTCGGTCGCTCGCTCGTTGGCGTTCAGTTGGATGCTGGCAATGGCGTCCGCGGGAATCGACGACGGCGGGGCGGGGATGCCGACGCCCGTGTCGAACAGCTCGGCCTTCACCCTGCTTTCGTCGATGCCGTGGCCGTCGAGGACGCGAATAGCTGTCTCCACCATGTCGGCCGGCCCGCACAAAAGCCACTCATCGATGTCGTCGGGATTACATCCGTTGGCGAAATGGCGCTTCAGAGCGTCCGCATCGACACGGCCCTGATGGAATCCAGGTCGATCGGGCAAGCTCTGGCGGGAAAGGTGATGCTCGATGCGCATCCGTGTTCCGTAGCGCGTGCGCAGTTTTTCGAGGTCCTCACGGAACATGGTGGAGTCGACGGTCTGGTTGCCGTAGAGCAATGTGCATGCGGTATTCGGTTCTGCGTCAAGGACACTGCTGAGAATCGCCATGATGGGTGTGATGCCGCTACCCGCGGCGATCGCGACGAGAGTCCGGGGACGTCCGGCACTCGGTGAAGCTCCGAACGACCCTCGCGGTGGGGCGACCCTCACTACGTCGCCAACCTTCAGGGTGCTGAGTGCGTGTGTCGAAAAGACACCCCCATGAACCGCCTTGATCCCGATTCGGAGGCGGCCGCTGCTGGGCGGCTCGCAGATCGAATAACTGCGCCGGATGTCTTCGCCGGCAGCCTCGCCGCGGACGGTGAGATACTGACCGGGTTGGTGGGCGAACGTGTCCGCGAGTGCGCGTGGGACGTCGAACTCAACCAGAACACTGTCCGCCGTGTGCCGCTCGATGGCGGACACGCGCAGCTGGTGGTCACGCGAGCCCGCAGCGGCGTCGGGCGGGGTCGCGAACCCTTTGTCGGTCAATCCATGACCAAACACTGCGCCTCGGCTGACCTCGTCCCACAGACTCCGATCGAGGATGGCTCCTGCGGTCTCGACGCCACCGCGCAGTGTGCCGAGGATGGCGCCCCCGCAACTGGAGCTGGCGCCGGTAAGGAAG
The DNA here is from genome assembly GCF_014202335.1 of Mycobacterium sp. AZCC_0083. GTDB lineage: Bacteria > Actinomycetota > Actinomycetes > Mycobacteriales > Mycobacteriaceae > Mycobacterium. The sequence continues at coordinate 167,982 of NZ_JACHGP010000017.1, forward strand.
AGGCCCTTGATCTCGGTGCGGGGACCTGGCCGCAGCAGCATGTTCTTCAGCGAGAAGTCCAACCCGGCCCAAGCGCCGAACCGACTCAGCGTCCAATCCTCGTGCGACAGCATCGTCGAGGACTCCTGCCATACGATGTGGCCCTCCAGGAACGGCAAGATCTCGAGTGTCCTGCGCACTAGTGCGTCCTCGATCCGTTGCTTCTGTTCCAGGTAAGCCGGGTCGCGGTGGTATTCGACCCCGTCCAGCACCCCACCCTCGACTCCCCAGAACGAGTAGTTCTGCGGTGTAAGCGTGGTGAGCTCAAGGCTGGAATAGCCCGCGCTGCCCGGCGCGGGATCGTCCTTCAACGTGCCAGAAGTGATCCACAGAAGTGCCTTGTCAGGGTCGAAATCATCCCGCGAACTGCGGAACATCATGTCGAGCATCTCCTGGTAGTCGAGGCTCCCGATGTCGAAGATGTTCTGCGAAGGCAGGTATTCGCGCAGGTCAACGTCCACTCCGAGATACACGGAGAAGCCACATCCAGAGAGTCCGGCCTTCGCGAACCGGCGTACTCGCCGCGCCGACAGGTGCTCGGCTGGAACGAGCCCGCCATAGGTGGTCTTGATGTCGGCGTTGCTGACCACCACGGGCGCATGGATCTCCTCGCCCGTCGCGAGTCGCACGCCGTACGCGCGCCGCCGATCGACGAGAACCTGCTGAACACGGGATCGCAGGCGAATCTCGCCGCCGTGGCATCGCACCAACCGGGCCAGGGTGTGCGACAGCTTGCTGACGCTGCCGTTGATGTACCACCCGCCGGTCTTGACGTAGTGGTGCAGCCCGTAAGCGTAGATGGCGGCAGCTAGGTCCTCGCGTGGCAGCAGCACGAAGTTCGAGATGTAGCCAAGAGCGGCCCGCGCTCCTTCGCTGAGATGGTGCCGGTCGAACAGTCGTTGGAGGCTCATCACCCCGTCGCGCAGGGCTGGCAGCGCACGCGCATTCTTCATGAGAACACGCATGGTCGGACGTGGAGGTGCTCCGATCTGCTCCATGGCCTCGCCCATGCGGCGCAGCTTCCGCACGACCGTGCGAAGCGCCTCTTCTTCGCTCGGGAAGTGCTGGGCCAGCCGCTCTTCGAACGCGTCCCACCCGCGCGGGACTCGGAAGTCGAAATCGACCCCCGGCGCGACGATACGGTCGAACTCATCGGGGTCCATTTGATTGAAGGCGACCTCACCCTCAAGGCCGACACCGCGCAAGGCCATGGGAATTACCGCGTCACGTGTGCAGTCTCCGACGTAGTGCGCGCCCGTGTTGAACTCGAAGACCCGTCTGCGGTGGAATGACTGTGCGGCTCCACCGATGACGGACTGGGCTTCGAGTACCAGGACGCGCCTACCGTTCGTGCTCAAATAGGCGGCGGTGCAGAGTCCGCCGATTCCGCTGCCGATGACGATCGCGTCCCACTGCGTTGCTGCCACGGTCATGTGGTCAGCATCGTGGATGGCGCCGCGAGCTGAAAAGGGAGCACGGCACGGGATTCATCGGCGCGGGCGTGCGTATTGCACAGTCGGCGCTGGAATGGCCGCAGGACGAGCTACGAGACAAGATCCGGCCCCCGGTGCTCCTGCCGATCAGGCCCCGCGGGTGCTACGAATCTTCGGTCGCGTCGAAATACGCCAGGAGGCGCAGCGCAGTCTGGAGTTCGAACGTGCGGACGGTGACCTCGCGTTGAAGGATCTCTTCGGCGCGATGCACTTGTTGTGCAACCGTGTTGCGGTGCATATGGAGCGCCTGAGCAGTCGATAGATGGCGGCATTGATGCTCGAGGAAGGCCAGCAATGTGCAGCGCAGCCTTGCGGTGTTTGCATCCGGTGAGGCGAGTCTGCCGAGTTCGTCCTCAACGAACGTGCGCGCAGGCTCGGGGTTTTCGAGAAGCAATGACAGTAGCGAAACATCCGCGTAGGCGATGACGCACTTTGGCGAAACGCGGCCGATCGCACGCGCGCGCTCGGCTTGGCGGTAGGTGTCGCGGAAACCTTGAACTCCCGCAGCGGGGTTGCCGATGGCGATGCGGACACCCGATTGTGTGGCCAGTGCCGCCGCCGCAGCGGATTCGAGTTCGGCACGGGCAGCGCTACGAAGCCAAGTCGTCGCGAGGCCGGGGGCATCCTGCACCGTAAGGGAGCCGCGAACGGTCATGGCTGCGGTTACATCTCGCATCACTTGCCCCACCATGCGAGGGCCATCTTCGCGGGTGTCGACCACCCAGGTGCGAAAGGCGACGTGAACGCCGTCGAAATGGTAGCCGAGTGCTCGCTCCGCGCCTCGCAGATCGACTTGTTGGCCCGAGAGCACCGCCCGGACGTGGCTGTGGCGCTCGGCCAGATCGCTGCGCAGCAGCGTCTCCCGTTCCCGCTCATATTCGGCGATCACCGACGTCGTGCAGGCGTCGGTGAAGCGGAAAGCGAGTTGGCCGAGTTCCCCGAGTAACTCGACAGCCGTACCGCTGTCGGTGCATTCCGCTGCGCAAAACTGACGGATGTCCTCGTACACCCACTCGTGTCCGAGGCGGTAAGCACGAACAAGGACGTCGATGGAGACATCAGTCCAAGCCAGGCGACGGGCCAGCGCCGTGGCGGCCAACGGTGGCGCGAAGCTGTCGTGCATGCCGTGCTGGACCACTACCGCGAAGGATTCGAGATTCGCAGCGGCGGAGGCGATCTCGAGCTCGGCTAGGCCTACATCCCCCAGTTCCGGCAGCGCCGCCTGGACAACCTTGAGCTGTTGACGGCTCAACTCGTCTTTCAACCGCAACAGATGCTTCGCGTAAGTGGATGCCGACACTGGCGATTCGGCCCTCATGGCAATGCGCATCCTGCGTCGCTCGCCCGTGTGACGCGATAGTTGAATCTCTCGAGCCGCCAGCCCATCTCGTGCCTGCTGGTGACCCGCCATATTCGATCCTGCCGTATTCATCTTGCGAGTAGCGGTGATGTTGCACCGGCCGAGCACTGGCCGGGGTTGGTTCGGGCGTTGCTGCGCGATAACTACGAATCACAACTGCGGTTTTGCTGCCGACGACTTACGTTCAGAACATAGCTTATGTTATCTTTCGGTGCGATTCAAGCTCGGCGGAGCCCGGGAATCGCCGACCTGTCAGGCTCGTTTCGAGCGTCGCTGCGGCGTCCCGCCAGCGTGAGCACGCCCCCGTGTGGGACGCGGCGGCGGCCTGCGCACCGCTCGGTCGTACTCTTCCAACACGCGCATCAGTTCTGCGGGATCGACCAGGGCTCGCACCGATTGGAACCCGACGAGGATGCTGAGGCCCATGATGGCGAATACATCAGAGCGTTCGTCGTCGCGTACGACTTCTTTGATGACGGTCCGTATCGCCTCGAATCGTTCGATGTCGACGCGACGCTGAAACTGCGCGATCGCAGGATCGCCATTGCTCCACGCGCGGATCGCCGACTCCGCTGCGTGGGGCAGTTCGGTCGCCAACTTTCTCATCGTCGCCATCTTCTCGACCGGATCCGACGGAATGGAGGACAGCTCCAGGATTCGCGCCGTTTGTTCGTGCTCCCAGTAGGTCAGCAACTCGGGCGCGAACTCCGCCCAGCTACCGAAATAGTTGTAGAACGACCCCGTGGTGACGCCGAGAACCTTGCATAGCGGCGTCATCTTTAGTGCGTGATGGCCCTCGGTCGCAAGGATCGTTAGCGCGGCCTCGAAGTAGTCCTCGCGGGTGACCTGCAGGTGCACGATGTGTCCTTTGCCGTGGGATAAAAGTGCCGCGCCGAAGTGTATTCGCCCTTTGCCGTGGATCCAGGCGGACCTCTTTGCAAAGATAACATGTCTTATGTCAGCTTTCCGTCGCGGAGGGCAGGTCCTTGACGGTAACCGTCGCGTCGTCGGCAAGGACGACGCGTGTACCGCTTCGCCCCAGCATTCATCGAGGACGCCGATGGCGGCGATGGCGGGATGCTGGCGGTGGGCCTACATCTGCACGGTGAAGACCGCCCCGGAAGCGACCGCGGTGCAGATCGTGTGGTCCTCGCGGCGCGGATTACGGCACCTCGAGCATCTCGGTTCAGCTCGCGATGACGCCGAACTTGAGGGCCTTGAAAGCTGCCGTGCCCGGCTCAGTTGTGGTTGGCGTTCTGCGACCAGTCCGATCGGATGAACTCCGCACACCGCTCTCCGACGAGGATGGCCGGCGCATTGGTGTTGGCGCGGGGGATGGCGGGCAGTGCAGAAGCGTCGGCGACTCGCAAACCTGCGACGCCGCGTACCCGGAGTTTCGCGTCTAGCACACTGTCGGGCTCGTTGCCCATGGCGGCACTGCAGGCGGGATGTCCAGTTGTTCCGCAGGTTTCGCGTACCCACGCTGTCAGTGCTGCGTCGGTGACCACGTCGGGGCCTGGATGGATCTCACGTCCGAGGGCCGAAGCGAGCGGCTCCGTCGCGGCGATCTGACGGGTCATCCGGATGGCGCGGATGAATGAATCGACGTCCCCTGGCGCGGTCAGGGTATTCATCTGAATGGCGGGAGCTTCCCGTGGGTCCCGGGAGCGGGCCAGCACCGTGCCGCGGCTCCCCGGTGTCCAAAAGGATTGCAGGATTGCCGCTGCTGGTCGTACGTGCTTGCCGCGACCGAAGTCCCATACGTAGGCAGGTCCATTGATCAGTTGGAAGTCGGGGTCTACGAGTCCTGGGTGTGACCGGATGTGCGCGACGGCCTCCATGAAATTGCTGCTGAGCTTGCCGGTCCCGTGTAGCAACCACTGAACCAGCCACTTGGGGTGTTTCGCATCGGCGAGGCCGTCGAAACCCTTTGCCAGTTCCCAATTCATGTATGTCGCCGGATGATCGGCCAGATCGCGACCGACCCGTGGGGATTCGACCAACGGCGTAATCCCGACGTCACGCAAGTGGTCCGCCGATCCGATTCCCGACAGTTGCAAGAGATGCGGTGTCCCGAATGCTCCGGCGCTAAGCACGATTTCGTGGCGGGCCAGGACTATCTCCACGCGACCCCGGCGGGTGTACTCCACCGCAGTTGCGTGACCATCGCGAAGCATCACTCTGTTGACGCGAGCCCGCGTCACGATCGTGAGGTTGGGCCGTGTGCGCGCCACGTCCAGATAGCCGCGCGCTGTGCTCCAGCGACGTCCGCGCCAGATGGTGACCGGCGAGATCGCGGCGCCGTCGAGGTCTGGGCCGCCGATGTCGTCGTTGGCCGGGACGCCCGCGGCGCGCGCGGCAGCAACGAATCTCGTCGACACCGGGTCGGGAGCCGCGACGCGGGTGACGTGGATCGGACCGCCGACGCCATGTCGCGCGGATCCGAGGTAATGGTCCTCGATCCGTCGATAGACGGGTTCGACGTCGTCCCACTGCCAGCCCGGAATCGACCAGTCGTCGTAGTCCCGCCGACTGCCACGTACCCAGAGCATGGCGTTCATGGAGCTGGTGCCGCCAAGAACTCTCCCGCGCGGCTGAGCAAGGCGCCGGTTGGCGCAACCGGGTTCGGGTTCGGTGGTGAAGTCCCAGTCCGTGGCGCCGCCCATCTGCGCGCTGTAGGCCAACGGCGCGCGGACGGAGAGATGCCGATCCGAGCCACCCGCCTCGAGAAGAAGGACGCTGATGGTCGGGTCTTCCGACAGACCGGCCGCGACGGCGCTCCCCGCGGAACCTGCACCAATGACGACGACGTCGAACGAGCGGGTTCGCATCAGACCACGTTCACCGAATCGAGGAACCGCTCGCCGTAATCGATGTCGCCATCCACGGACACGGTGCGTTCGCGCCACGCGGCACGTCGGGTCGCCCATTCGGGGAATTGTTCCGCTGACGCGAAAATGGCTGCGCCAATGGGACCTTCCATGCATCCGGTCGCGATGGCGCCGTCACCGGTGACCGACCAACTGCCACCTCCCAACCCCGTCAACGTTAGTAAGACGGGTCGATCCATCCACTCGAGATGAGCGCGTTGCACCTGATTTGCAAGCACTGCCAGCATCCACTCGATGACCACTGACATCCGGTTGGCATCGGTCGGTGGGGCGACGCGACCGAGTGCGGGTGCCAAATCGAAACGAAGGTGGGTGTGCTGATCGAACACTATTGCCCCACCGAGGATCAGTCCGAGACGAAACCTGCCGAGCTCAGCGAGTGGCACGCGAAGGGCATTCAGCGGGGTTGCCGCCACGACACTCGCCAGTCGCGTGACCCGCGCGCTCCAGCGTGCGTATTCGGCCAACACGTCTCCCGGCGCCCAGCCGCGCCGGGTGTCCACCATGGCCTCGTTGGTGCGTTCGATGTCTTTGCTCCGCAACACGGTCAACGAGTCCGCGGTGAACAGACCGTGGCAACCGGCACCGAGGTGGGCGACGACGTCCTTCACCCGCCACCCGTTCGCGGAGCTCGGCGCGAGCCAATCATCGCCGGTGAGCTCTGAACAAAACCGTAAGACCTGCAGTCGCTCATCTCGCAGCGCGGATACTCGATCCGGCTCTCTCGTCTTGGGCGGCACCACTCCTCCTTTGGGTCGAGCGACGACGTCGGCGGGCCGTGCTGGTCATGTTGTTGGAAGCGGTTCGAGCGCCCTCTCGACCATTCCGCCAAGTCGTTCGGTGATCAGTTCTTCGGCCCCGGACACGATGCGCGAGATCAGCTCGTCGCACGTCGGGATGTCATCGATCAGCC
>NZ_JACHGP010000018.1:0-62191 GCF_014202335.1 Mycobacterium sp. AZCC_0083
GGACTCAATCACCTGGTGTTCCACGACCCTCGCCACGATCAGCGGCGCTTCCTCGAACTCTTCAAGAACGATCTCGAGCCGAGGCTGCGCAAGCTGGACTGATGTCGCGTCGAAACCATCGCTCACTCCGCAGCGCGGTCGGCCGCCGCGACGGTGATGTCCGGCGCCTGGCCTCGATGGGCTTGCGATGAGCTGGGTAGCCAAGGCTTTGGTGGTCGACTGCTCTCGGACACGTACTTTCCGATCGTGCGGGAATCCTTGTGGTCGTGGGTGTTTCGGCCGCCAACGCCAACGATGCTCCGGTTCGAGTAGCTGGCGGCACCTATTTGTTTGAAGATCGGAGTATCAGTGACTGACCAACTGCAGAAATTGTTGGACCATCAAAGCATCACATCGCTGCCGCATATTTATTGTGATGCAGTTATTCGCAAGGACTACGAGTCGCTGGCGAACTTGTTCACCGAAGACGGCGAGTTCGTCGTTCCCGCCGCGGCTTTCGTCGGTGAGGACGAGGCGTCGAAGGGTGGGGAGGATCGGCGCTACAAGGGCCGCGAGACGCTCCTCGCGATGTACGGGGACGCCATCGGCGGCGGCATCATCCCGTTGCCGTCCGTGAGCGACATCGTTTACGAGGTGAACGGCGACGTGGCGGTCGGACGTTGCGTGTCCACCATCCGCTACGCCAACAACAAGGCGGCGTACTTCCTGGCCTTTTATGACGACGCCTATGCGCGGACGGCCGAAGGCTGGAAGTTCACCCGGCGCGTGGTGAGGATGATGTCCTTCGACCTCACCGAAAAAGGGGCGTGAATTCCCGTGGCGATCGATAATTCGCTGGCGGGTCGGACGGTCCTCATGACTTGTTCCACCACCAGCGTGCGGTCGTGTACATAATCTCAGCCGATATCAGCGACCAGCGTAGTCAGCCGCTCCAGGGTGCGAGGGTCCGCCGGGAGTAGCACCTGCAATCGAGTTGTGGAGCTGGGTGCGACCCAAGTGTTGGAGATTGTGAAGGTCATCCGGCCCACAATCGGGTTGTCGATCTGGCGCAGTCCGGCAGCGTTGACCTCGCGGACCGAATGCCGGTCCCACAGTTCGGCGAATTCCGGCGATACCGCGCGCAGCCGTGCCACGAGCGCCTTCCAGCGGCCGTCGTCGTCGTGCTGGGCCATCGCGACGCGCAGGTTCGCGACCTGGCGTGCCGCGACGTGCTCCCAGTCCACGATGTGCTCGCGCCAGCGAGGCTCGGAGAAGTTGAGCCACAGGCAGTTGCGCTGCGCGATCGGCACCTCGTCGAGATCGGTGATCAGCAAACGCATCGCACTGTTGTAGGCGATCAGGTCGAAGTTGCCGTTTTGGATACAAGCCGGATACGGGTCGAGCTTGTCCAGCACGGCGCGCAACTCGTCGCTGACGGCATGGCATTCCTCGGCGACGGGGTCATTCGCAGCGCCGGCCAGCCGGTAGAGGTGGCGGCGCTCATCGCGGTCGAGTCGCATCGTGCGAGCGAGCGCGTCGAGGACCTGGGTCGAGGGGTTCACATCACGGGCCTGCTCCAAGGCCGTGTACCAGGTGACACTCATCGCGGCGAGCAGTGCGACCTCTTCCCTGCGCAGACCCGGAGTGCGCCGCCGAGCGTTGGTCACGATACCGAGCTCACTCGGCGAAATACGCTCGCGCCGGGTACGCAGAAAGACAGCCAACTCTCGCCGCCGGACCGCCGCACTGTCCGGACGTTGTCGAACGCTGACGCTTTCGGAACCAGTGGATAGTTCGATCGCAGGCGACTCCTCGCGCCGAACAACGGAATGCACAGCCATCATCTACCTTCCCGGTCGAGCCACCGCCAGCTAGAAGCTGCAACTAGCACAATCAGTGACTTGATACCCGACTCCAGGGCCCAAAGCATTGGATTACTACCTTGTTCACTTCGCTTCGAAGGACCCCCACCATGTCCACTGGAACGCCACCCGCACCGCACGCCGCGGATGAACGCCACCTCCTCGTGATCGGTGCCGGCCCCGGCATCGGCGCCGCCACCGCTCGCCGCTTCGCCCGCGACGGCTACCGGGTGACTCTGGCTGCTCGGAACCGTGACAAGCTCAAGGAGCTCGCCGCTGACCTGCGTCTGACCGGGGCCGAGGTGGCCTTGGTGCGCGTCGACGCGGCTGACCCAGAGCAGCTGCGCGAGGCGTTGGGCTCGCTCTATTCGGCCCCGAACCCGCCCGGCGTCGTCCTCTACAACGTTGGCCAGATTGTGTTCGATGATCTGCTGTCGACCACTTCCGAGGATTTGCAGGGCGCGAACACCATGAATGTCGTCTCTGGGGTAGTGACGGCCCAGGTCGCGGTGCCGGCCATGCGAGCTGCCGGCGGCGGCACGCTGATGTTCACCGGCGGTGGACTGGCCGACCAGCCAGAGCCGAACCTGGCCACGTTGTCGTTGGGGAAGCTGGGGCTGCGTGGGGTCGCGAACATGCTGGGCGCCCAGTTGTCCGACGACGGAATTCGGGTCGTCACCATCACGGTCGGTGGGGCGGTCGAGCCGGGTACCCCATTCGCCCCGGAGCACATCGCCGAGCGGTACCGAGAACTGGTCTCCGTCGCCAAGCCGGGCTACAGCGAGCTGCCCTTCAACGGGGCCTGAGCCGCGACGTTTTAGGCGATCCGCATCCGTAGTCCAAACAGTTCGGCGCAACGCACTTCTCGCAGTCCGATTCACTGGCTTCTCATCGCGGGGCACACCAGGTCCTACTTTGAACGTCGCCAGATATGTCAATTACTCTGCGCGGCAATAGACATCGTCGATTCTCCTCAGAGGCGGTGCGGCGCATGAGGGCCGCGCCTCCTCCTGGCCCCTATGCGCCGCCGCCACTCGGCTCGGTGAGCGCGGGCGCGATCTCCGAGAGCACCTTCAGGTGCTCGTCGACGCCGGCGAGCCCGGCGCCCATCGTGTCCACGGCGGCGTGGGTCGCACCGACCGTGCGCCAGCTCTCGGCAAGAGCGACGAACCCGTTCAACTCGCCTGCCCAATTCAGCCTTGGCTCCAAGCCGATTGTGGCGGGATCGCGCCCGGCCTCGGTCGCGGCTTGCGCGACAACCCGCGCGGCCGTCTCGAACTCCGCGTCCGGGCTACTCATCTGGGGGAACCACCCGTTAGCCAGCCGGCCCATTCGCCGGTAGGCAGCAGTCGAACGGCCTCCAATCCAGACAGGGATCGGACGTTGCACCGGCAGCGGCGCGATCCCGGCCCCGATCAGGGTGTCGGTGGCGCCGCGGTGCGAGACGCTGGGTTCGGTCCACAACCGCCGGAGCAGCCCGATCTGTTCGTCGAGGCTGCGCCCCCGGCTTTCGAAGTCCTTCCCCAGGCCCTCGTACTCAACGCGGTTCCAGCCAACGCCGACCCCGAGACGCAGTCGGCCTCGGGAGAGCAGGTCTACCTCGGCCGCCTGCTTCGCGACCAACGCGGTCTGCCGCTGGGGCAGGACTAGCACACTCGTCACCAGCTCCAGACCCGTCAAAGCCGCAAGGTGCCCGAAGAGGACGAACGGCTCGTGGAATGTCGTGGTGGCGGTATAGCGGTGGGTCCAATCTCGGTGCACTGCGGGATCCGCCCCGAGCACGTGGTCGTAGGCGATGAGGTGCCGGAAGCCCAGGTCGTCGACGCCCTGAGCGTAGGCCTGAACCGCCCCCACGTCGCCGCCGAACTCAGTCTGCGGGAAGACCACACCGATCTGCATTGCGAACACTCACCTCTCAACGGAGCGGCGGGGCCCCAATTTCCAGAAGGCGGCGACGTCGATGGCGATGTCGCCGGACTGGGCGCGCCCGGCCGCCACCATGGCATGCCGTGTCGATGGGTCCAAGGGGTTGCTGCCCATCGCACGCCGGCAGCGCTCGTCCATCCGCACCAGCAGGACCTCTGCCGACTCCTGCAGCTCTGCCAGCTCGCGTTCGAGGACGGCAGCTATTCGTCCGGTGGGCTCCAGCGGCAGGATGACAAGCACCCTGCCCCACCCTGCGGCGAAATCGGCATTCGTATACGAGCGCGCTCCACCATCGATATAGCGGTCGCCGGCTATCGTGACCGGCGGCCATACACCCGGTACCGCGCAGCTCGCAGCGACAGCATCGGCGAGCGGGACACCGGACGCACGGTCGAACACCGCAGGCATGCCGTCTTGTGCGTTCACGGCGACGATTCGCAGCGGCACGCTTGGCCATTCATGCACTGGTAGCCGCGCCGCGATGATCGCCAACCGGTCCACTTCCGACACGGTCCGCGCCGTCAGCGCCATCCGGCCCAGCCGGGCGGCGGCGTCGATCTCATCGACGGCCCCGGCCTCGACCTCTGCGAGGAACCGCCTGCGATCGGCCAGGTCATAGGCCATCGGCCGCTCGACCGAGTCGGGCGAGCCGAATCGCTCGAGCAGCTGTTTCCAGGGCAGTCCGCTAGTTATTTGCGCCGCCACGGTCGCCCCGGCAGACGTGCCGACGAAGAGACCCGCGTCGAGCCGCACGTCCAACCTGGACTCGGCCAGCCCAGACAGCAGCCCGAGTTGCCAGCCGATCCCGGCCACGCCGCCGCCGCCGAGGACGACGGCGCGGTCCCGGGCGGACGTCACCGGTTGATGAACCCAGCGTCGACGGGAAGGGTCACGCCCGTCACATATCGGGCCGCGTCGGAGACCAGCCAGACGATCGCGTTCGAGACGTCCACCGCCTCGATCACCTCGACCGGCATCGGGTTGCCGAGGCTGTGGCGCATCGCATCACCCGGGGGCAGCTTGTCCAGTACTTTCTCGGTGAACTCTGCGTACTCGGCGGGGAACTCCGCCAGCATTGGGGTATCGACGCCTGTGGGGTGCACCGTGTTGACCCTGATCCGTTCCGGTGCAAGCAGGTTCGCGTACTTGCGCATGAGGCCTACGACGCCGTGCTTGGCCGCGGCGTAGCCGAGTGTCCCTGCGCCGGCGCCGGTTACCGCACCCTTGAGACCGGCGATCGAACTGGTGATCACGATCGACCCTCCCTGACCCTGCCGTTGCAGCACGGGCAGCCCAGCCTCCACGGTGTGCCAGGCGCCGATCAGGTTGATGTCGATCTGATCGCGGAATGTCGCAGCCGAATCCGCTTCGTCGTACTTGCCGATCAGGATGCCGGCGTTGGCGATGATCGTGTCGAGCCGGCCGAACCGTTCGACACCGGCGGCTACCGCGTCTTTCAAAGCATCGAGGTCGCGTACGTCCGCCCTGCGGGCGAGCATCCGGCGCCCGGTCGCGGCAACTAGTCGCTCGGTCTCCTCCAGGTCGGCCACGGTCGACATCTTGTAACGGACTGTCGGGACCTGGTCACACAGGTCGACACCGATGATGTCGGCGCCCTCCTCAGCGAGGCGGACGGCATGGGACCTGCCCTGGCCGCGTGCCGCCCCAGTGATGAAGGCGACCTTTCCGTCGAGTGAACCCATCTGGCTCGCACCACCCTTCGCGTCTGTGCGTTTAGTTGATCGGCGCCGCCGCCACTTCATTCCAGCCTCATGAGTAGGCATCGGTGTCCGGGTTGCGATGGGGCGAACCGTGCAGCACAAATACGGCTCCATGTCCGACCGATCGCTCGCTCGGTAAGTATCGACGGAGGCTTGGTGAGCTGTCAAGTGCCTTCGTCGAACGGGCATCCACGGGCATCCACGGACAACGGGGGAGCGCCAGGGAGTGGGACGACCGCTTCGGGGCCCTGCGCGGGGTCGCCGTCCCTGCCCGCAATTGTTAATCGCCTGGTGGTGGACGTGACCTGCACGCGCTCTGGCGGAAATGTGTATGGGTGAACTGGTCGTGGGCCTCCTCCGATCATGGAATTCGGCAGTTGCGGCCCTGCTCGAACCGACCAATGGCTGCGGCATTCTCGTCCTGGAAGAACCGCTGGGCCCCTGTCCGCAACGTGATTCGAACGTGTGCGATGGCATTCCCCTCGGTGTGCGAACAGCAGGGTGTGGACATCGCCGTTTGAGTCCGATAACATTCGTACCGAGCGAGCGATCGGTCGGCATCGTAACAACAATGAGGTGCGCGCGATGACGCATGGAAGGAGAACTCGGGTGGTCAAGACTAGGACCGACGTGATCTCACCAGAAGGCGGTGATGCGTCGTCGCGCACCGCTTGGTCAGCCCCTGCGGACTACCTCGAAAGGGCGGTCAAGGTCGCAGATCTCGTCGAACGTGAAGCTGACGAGACTGAGCGTGCAGGCACATTGACCCAACCCGTCATCGATGCACTCGTCGAGTCCAATTTGTTCTGGATTCTGTTGCCTTCGGACCTGGGCGGCGGCGGGCAAGGGGTTGTGCCGTTTCTCGAGGTTGTGGAGGAGCTGACACGGGCTGACGCCTCGTCGGGGTGGTCCTACATGGCCAACGCCGGGAGCGTCGGAGTTGCGGCTGGATTCTTGCAACCCGAGGCCACCCGCGAGATGTTCGGCGGCCCAAGCAAGGCGATCACCGCCGGCCAACTTGGCCCAATTGGGCGCGGAACCGAGACCGAGGATGGGTACCGCTTCAGCGGCAATTACCAGTTCGGCAGCGGGTCAGCTCACGCCACCTGGATCGGCGGCGGTTTTCTGGTTGAGGAAGCCGGCAGCATCCAAATCGGTGCGGACGGCACGCCTGACGCTCGAATTGCCTTCCTGCCCCGGGACCGCGCGACCTTCCTCGGGAACTGGGATGTGACAGGGCTGGTTGGTACCGGCAGCCACGACTACAGAATTGACGACCAACCCGTCCCGAGGGAATTCACCTACCCCCGGACTGGAGCCGCGCCAGTCCGAGGAGAGCCGGTCTTCGCCCTTGGTCACGTGAGCCTCGGAATCGCCGGGCATGCCGCGGTAGCACTCGGCTTGATGAAGAGCGCGCTCGGCGAGGTTGCTCGAATCACCGACGGGAAGAAGAGGGTCGGTTATCCCGGCCCGGTCGGGGAACATCCACTCTTCCTGCAGGGGCTCGCGAAGCACGACGCGATGTACCGATCCGCGCGAGGCTACGTGCTGGACGTGTTCGGTGACGCAGAAGCGAAGGCAGCTACGGGTCGGCAGGTCACATCGCTCGAGCACGCCCGAATCCGGCAGGCCTCGACGTGGGTGCACGACATCGCAAGCGAGGTCGTCGGATTCTGTCGTCTTTGGGGCGGCACGCAGGCCTTTCGTAACCCCACGCGACTTGGACGAGTCATTCGCGATCTCGCCGTCGCCACGCAACACGTCCTTGTCGATCCCGTGACGCTGGTAGACGCAGGCGCCGTCATCGTCGGCACCTGGCGCTGAATCCGTCTCGACACCAGATTTCCGGCTGATTCGATCTCGCACTATCGAGTACAGATGAGGTGAGTTGGTATGCATCCCCAAGCTCGTGCGTTCCTGGACGGTCCAGCACGCGCAACCCGTTTCCCGACCATCGAAGAACTGCAGGATCCAGGCCGTCGGCAGCAGTACCTGGACAGCGTACGTGGCTCGGCAAGCTTGCCGCACAACCCAATTCCGGTTCGGCAGGTAGACGAGGACACCGCCTTCAACGTTCCGGTACGGGTCTATCACGGCAGCGAGCCGAGTGTCGTGGTCGTCTATATGCACGGCGGAGGATGGATTCTCGGCGATCTGAACATGCACGACGCAGTCTGCCGATATCTGGCGCGCCATGTGCCTGCGGTGGTCGTGAACGTCGACTACCGACTTGCACCCGAGACGCCATACCCAGGCGCACTCGACGACGTCTCGAGTGCGCTTCGTTGGGCTTCAGAGCGCGCCAGCAGATGGGGGGTGTCTCCCGAACGGCTGGTCATCGCGGGAAGCAGCGCGGGTGGCAATCTTGCTACCGCGGCCGCCTTGCGGGCGCGCGACGACCACGGGCCCTCGCTTGCCGGCCAGGTCCTGATATACCCCGTGACCGATCACACCACGGAAACAGAGTCCTACCGACAGTTCGGCAACGGCGACTACTACCTTTCCGCTGACCAAATGATCTGGTCTTGGCAGCAGTATGTACCCGACGCCTCCCGGCGCAACGAACCATACGTGTCGCCACTCCGCGGGGAGGACCTCACCGGCCTTCCCCCAACGTTCGTCTTGACCGCTGAGTACGACCCGCTGCGAGACGAAGGCGAACAGTACGCGGCTCGGCTCGAACAGGCCGGGGTTCCCGTCAGCACTGTCCGGTTCCCGGGGCAGATCCACGGGTTCGTCGGCCGCGCCGACGTCTTCGACGACGCTGAGCAGGCGCTGTCACTCGTCGCCGACGCTATTCGGATGCTGTAGGCCAAGGTTATGAATACAGATGTAGGCAGCGACCGATATGCAGTGTCGAGTAACGCGATCACTCGAAGTCGATCGCAGACGCTCGGCGACATCCCGCGGCGCTCCGCGCGCAGGTTCGCCTCACGCACAGCAGTCATCGACGGGGATACATCGCTGACCTTCGCCGAGTTCGACGCAACGGTGGACCGAGTCGCGGCAGCCCTTTCGGACGCGGGACTGACCAAGGGTGATCGCTTGGCCCTTTTGTCGCACAACTGCTGGCAATACCCGGTTCTCGTCTTTGCCGCGGCCAGAATCGGCGTCATTCTCGTGCCGGTGAACTTCATGCTTGGGCCGGAGGAAGTCGCCTACATTCTCGACCACTCCGGTGCTGTCGCGATAGTCGCCGAAGCCGCTCTCGTCCGTGTGGCGACCGAAGCCATCCGTAGCTCAGTCGGCACGTTCCCGATCCGTGCCGAAATTCGACTGGACGGCGCACCCGCCCACGACGGATGGATTGACGTCGAGACTTGGCTTTCCTACGAAAGCTCGCCGCCCGATGTCGAAATTGACGACGAGGACCCGCTGCGAATCATGTACACGTCCGGTACTGAGTCGAGGCCCAAGGGAGCCTTGCTCAGCAGCCGCTCTTTGATGTGGCAGTACGTCAGCTGCATCGCGGCGGGAGAGATGTCCGAGCGCGACATCGAGGTCCATGCGATGCCGCTGTACCACTGCGCCCAGTTGGACAACTTCCTGATCACCGATCTGTACTTGGGTGCGACGAGCGTCATCCTGCGCCGACCGGACCCGGTTCTGATCCTGCGCGCCATCGAGCGCGAAAAGGCGACCAACCTGTTCTGTCCCCCGACGGTATGGATCGACTTACTAAGAAACCCGGAGCTCGTCGAACGAGACGTGTCATCGCTCAGCAAGGGGTACTACGGCGCTGCGGCAATGCCGGCCGAGGTCCTGCGCGACATACGTGCACAGTTCCCGAACCTGCGCCTGTGGAACTTCTACGGCCAGACCGAGATGGCGTCGCTGGCGACAGCTTTGCAGCCGGACGAGCAGGACGAGTTCGCGGGTTCGGCCGGGCGCCCTGCACTCAATGTCGAGACCCGGATCGTCGATCCGGACGGGAACGAGGTCCCGGTCGGCACGGTTGGTGAGATCGTTCACCGCAGCCCCCAGCTCATCCTCGGCTATTACCGCAACTCCGAGCAGACCGCCGACGCCTTTCAGGATGGCTGGTTTCATAGCGGCGATCTCGGCAGGTTCGACGATGGGGGTCGTCTCTACGTGGTCGACCGGCGGAAGGACATGATCAAGTCGGGTGGCGAGAATGTCTCCGGCCGCGAGGTGGAGGAGGTTCTCTACGAGCACGACGCGGTGTCCGAGGCCGCGGTATTCGGGGTGCGGGATCCGCGGTGGGTCGAAGC
Organism: Mycobacterium sp. AZCC_0083; assembly: GCF_014202335.1. Lineage (GTDB taxonomy): Bacteria > Actinomycetota > Actinomycetes > Mycobacteriales > Mycobacteriaceae > Mycobacterium. The sequence goes on from NZ_JACHGP010000018.1 coordinate 9,721, forward strand.
CGTTGCCGCCGCGGTCATACTCCAAGCCGAGCACACGGTGACCGCTAAGGAACTGATCGCGCATTGTCGCGCGCGACTCGCGGGCTTCAAGGTGCCGAAGTACGTGGTTCTCACCGAATCCTTGCCGAAGAACCCGAGCGGCAAAATCCTGAAACGAGAATTGCGCACCATATATGCCGGCCTTGCTTCGTCCAGTCTCAACTCAACCTAGGAAAGGTCAAGACATGATCTACGAACTTCGTGAATACACCGTCATCCCCGGACGAATGCCCGAATTGGTAAAACGATTCAACGAATACACGTTGCGGCTATTCAAGAAACACGACATTGACTGCGTGTTCTGCACGCTGACCGCCATCGGCGAGAACAGTCACAATGAGCTCATCTACGTCGTACGGTTCGAGTCCAGTGCGGACCGAGATGAGAAGTGGACGACATTCGTCGCCGACCCGGAATGGGTGGAGGCGCTCGAGCTGAGCGAGAAGGCCGCCGGCGGACCGTTGGTCTCAAGCATTCGTAATCGAATTCTGAGTTCAGCGGCATTTGAGTAATCACCGGAAAATGATTAACGGCCCGGAATGGGGGATCCAGAGATGACAGAAATTCAGAACGACCGGGCACTCGACATCTACGCGCTTACGCCTTTCTTGGAGGACGCAGTAGGTGGGCTAAACGGGCCGCCGCGGGCGCAGCTGCTGTCGGGTGGCCGGTCGAACCCCACCTACATCGTCGGCGACGGCGTCCGCGAATGGGTGCTCCGACGGCCGCCGCACGGGCTGGTCCTGGCCTCGGCCCACGACATGGGGCGCGAGGTGCGTGTGCTGCGGGCGTTGCATGGCACGGCTGTCCCGGTTCCCGCAGTCATTGCGCATGATCTCGCCGGGGTGGTGCTTGGTGTGCCGTTCTACGTAATGGAACGGGTGGAGGGCGAGGTCATCGGAACCGTCGCCGATGCCGCACGACTCGCCCCCGAACAGCGGCGCCGCCTAGGGGAGGCGATGGTCGATGTCCTAGCCGCCCTACACACGGTCGACGTCGACCAGGTCGGGCTCAGCGACTGGGGCAAACCCACTGGCTTCCTCGAACGGCAACTGCTCGTGTGGCGCCGCCAGTGGGACGCGGTCCGCACGAGGGACCGCCCCGAGTTCTCCGACGTGCTCGACCGGCTGTCCCGGTCGGTCCCACCCACCCGACGGACGGGCGTGGTGCACGGCGACTTCAAGCTCGACAACATGCTCGTGGACGCCGCGGACCCGGGAATCATCCGCGGTGTCCTGGACTGGGAGATGTCCACCCGCGGCGACGTCCTGGCCGATCTTGGTGTCCTGATCAGCTTCTGGGACGAACCGGGCGGTGCGGTAAATCCGATAACCGACGGCCTGACCGCGCTCCCGGGTTTTCCGTCCCGCGCCGAGCTGGTCGAGCGCTACGCCGTCCTCACCGGCACCGATGTCGAGCGACTCGACTGGTACGCAGTCCTTGCCGACCTCAAGATCGCCGTCATCCTCGAGCAGATCCACGCAAGGCACGAACAGGGACACACCGTCGGCAGCGGCTTCGACGACGTCGGCGCGATGGTGGACCCCCTCCTCCGACGCGCGGTCGCGCGGGCCGATACCGCCCGGATCGGTCGCTGACCCCCCACACACGTCTCCTCGGAGGATCGATGGATTTCGCGTACAGCCCGAAAGTGGAGGATCTCCGCTCCCGCTTGGTCGAGTTCGTGCAGAACTACGTGCTGCCAGCCGAACAGGTCGCCGCGACGTACCACGATCAGCACGCGGAGCGCTGGGGGGCGCCGCCCGTAATGGCAGAACTCAAGGCGGAGGCCCGGCGCCTGGGGCTATGGAACCTTGCGTTGCCGGCAGACTCCCGCGGCGCTGGTTTGACCAATGTGGAGTACGCGCCGCTAGCGGAGATCACCGGGTGGAGTCCATTGATCGCCCCAGAAGCACTCAACTGCTCGTCCCCGGACACCGGCAACATGGAGATCCTGTCGCGCTTCGGCACCGCCGACCAACAGCACCGCTGGCTGGAACCCCTGCTCGAGGGGGAGATCCGGTCGATCTTCTCCATGACGGAGCCTGCGGTCGCCAGCTCCGATGCCAACAACGTTCGACTGGAGATCAGCGAGGACGACGACGAGTGGGTGCTCAATGGCCGGAAATGGTGGTCGACGTCGGCCCTACGGCCCGACTGCGCGGTAGCGATGGTCATGGGGGTTACTGATCCCGACGCCCCGGTCGGCCGCCGCCACAGCCTCGTCCTGGTCCCGACCGGAACGCCAGGCATGACTGTGCTGCGCTCCACCCGGGTGCTTGGGTTTGACGACCGGCAGGAGGGCGGTCACGGCGAGATCGACTTCGTCGACGTCCGAGTCCCGAAGGACAGCCTGCTTGGCGAGCGGGGTGCTGGTTTCAGCGTCGCTCAGGCGCGACTCGGCCCCGGGCGTATCCACCATTGCATGCGGTTGATCGGTATGGGGGAGAGGGCAATCGCGGCAATGACGGCGCGCGCCCATGAACGGGTGACGTGGGGTGTCCCGCTCGCGGACCAGGGGGTCGTGCAGCAGTACGTCGCGGACGCCAGGGTCGAGCTCGACGCCGCACGCCTGCTGGTGCTGCGCGCCGCATGGCGGATGGACCGGGACGGAAACAAGGAAGCGCGGCACGACATCGCCGCGGCGAAGGTCAAGGTCCCCTTGACGGTGAAGAAGGTCGTCGACGTCGCCATTCAGGTGCACGGCGCGGCGGGCCTGTCGCAGGACACGATGCTCCCGGTGCTCTACGCGCAGGCGCGGTTCCTCCAGATCGCCGACGGCCCCGACGAGGTGCACCGGCGTTCGATCGCCCGCCACGAGCTATCGGTCGACCCGCTGTTCAAGGGCACCTGAGATGGGCAGGCTATGGCCGAGTGTGACAGCTCAACGGCTGATCGAACTGACACCGCGAGGCGTATGTCGGTGGCCGGCGAACCTCGGGGCTGCTGCCGACGACATCGTTCGGGCGTCCGCGGCGGGAGCGCCCTCGCGGGAGTCGAAATCGGGCCTATATCGCGAGAAACACGCGAAGCCTGCCCGTCCCGAAAGGCTGGGGACGTGCTGAACACAATCGACCGCACGGGCAAAGTGCTCAATCTCTTCACGGCGGAGACACCAGAGTGGGGTGTCACGGAGATGGCGATGGCACTGGGGTTGCCAACGTCAACCACCTTCGCCATCGTGGCCAGCCTGGCCGAAATCGGCCTGCTGCAACAAACTTCAGATCACCGATATCGACTCGGATGGCGAGTGCTGGTGATTAGTCGTCGACTGATGAGCTCCACTTGCTTCAATGCTCAAACTCACCGCACCGTCGCCGAAGTCGCCAACCAACTGGGCGCCGTCGTCACGATCGGCGCGTGGGATGGCCAGGGTGTTGTCTGCATTGCCAATGCGTCAGGAAACCGCACCGAGCAAGTCCTCGCCGATGGAGCTCACCTCTCAGGCCACGCATCGGCGCTCGGGAAGCTGCTGATGGCACAACTCCCTTGGCCGAAGGTGCAAGAACGGATCGACCGATACGGCTTGCCGGCTCTGACGGAGAATTCGGTATCCGAAGTCAGTATCCTTCGTGCGCAGCTCATCTCAGCTCGACGCGACGACATTGCCGTGGAACATGGTGAGACCGTTCTCGGGCAGTCGTGTGTTGCCGTGGGCATTTACCAGCGCGAGCGCCACGCGATTGCTGCGTTGTCGATCTGCGCGCCGTCGGAGAAAATGCGATCCCGCTGTGAAGAGTACGTGCGGGTCGCCCGGCGAACTACACGTACGTTGATACAGCAGGGCATTTCAGCACAAGTGCCTCCGTCCACGGACGAGATGGAGGAGAGGCGTCGCGTATAGGGGATACTTACCAGACGGAACGATTGGTGCGGAGCTAGATGCTCGCAGTCCACCTCGTTGGCTGGAGCCGCGGACACCGCGCTCAGCGCATAGGTCCGCTGGCGTCGACACGTATCCGCCAGTGCGGCAGCGACATGCACTGAGAACCCGCTCGGCTCCGCCATCTCCTTCAGGCTCCCCGCCCCGGCGTGGGACACGACACCGTGCGCGTCCGCGACACTGACCCCCGGGCAGCCGCGATGTATTGATCACCTGCGAAAGTGCCTTCCTGCAGGCGTTGTGGAAGCTATCGCATGGGTCCATCCCATCGCGAATCCCATGACACGGGGGAGAATTGACGCCCGCATCGGTTGTACACATCGATGAAGGCCGCGATACGTGGCTGGTACACCCGCTTTGAGCCAGCCGGACCGAGGGCGTGGCCTAGGTCAATCCCTATGCTGCGCAGCGCAAACCAGCTCCTCTGGCTTGCCCCAACACTGGCCAGCATCCGACTGACGTAATGGCGCGCAACGCGAGACCGTTGCGCAACTGCGGAATCATCAACTCCCGCCAGCATATCTCGTTGTCGACCCGGACTCGGATGAGCAATCCTGAAAAGCCCACTGGGGATGCAGCTTCCCGAATACCCGCACAGCTAGTGACTTGTGCCACCTGTAACAGTCATTGTGATAGCCATCACCTCATCCTGACGGTGATCGATAGCGCGAGAACCCCTTCGAGCAGGAGACCACAGATGGATCACACGAACTTCCACCATCTTGGCGGCAACTTTAAGAGCCTTGCAGCCATTGTCGGCATTGCCGGCATCGTCACGATGGGTGCGATAAGTGTTGCCGGCCCAACCAGTTCCGTGGGCACTGACTCAGATAACTGGATGGCAGAAAGTAACCTCACGCTCGCTCCGAAGGTACGCGAGCAGCCCTCTTTCGATCCGCAGGTCATCGTCGACAAATGCAGCATGGCCACATTGCATATGCGAATGCACCACAACTGCTGATCGGGGCGTCCCGCACCCTGGATTGTTCAGAGCAGCGGATCGTCGGTAACCATCGCGCCCACCAAACGCGACTGTGTGTCGCGTACTGGGGCAATGACAGTCTGCGCACAATGCGCAGACGCAATGAAGGAGGAAACTGATGGACAACAATAATATTCACCGTTTTCGTAGCAAGTTGAAGGCGTCTGCGGCAACGGTCGGTGTCGGGGTTTTCATCACGATGGGCGTGGTCACCCTGACCAACCAGACCACTTCGGTCGGCACGAACTCGGACAATTGGAAGGCAGACTCGACTCTCACGATCACGTCACCGCCACCGCTGGCTTCCGTCGCTCCGACCATCAAATCCGCGTATTGCCAAGACCACTCACCGCACGCTTGGGCCGACGGCTGCCCGTACTAGGCGTGGTTCGGATCACTTGGTGGGTGTGACGCTCTCGGAGCCGGCACAGTGGGCGTCCATCGCCTCGTTCTGGCGGTAATCTCCCGTCAGGCACGCGCACCACACCTCCCAAGGGACATGGTGGTCGACCTCGGCGCTGCGGCCCGGCTGTGCGGTCGCGACGGTCATGGGGATCACTGATCCCAACGTCCCGGTCGGCCGCCACCAGGGCCTCGTCCTGGTCCGCGACTGGAACGCCGGGCTTGGCGGATGAACCGGGACGAAACAAGGAAGCGCGTCATGACATCGCCGCGGCGAAGGTCAAGGTCCCCGTGACGGTGAAGAAGGTCGTCGGCGGTGCCATTCAGGTGCACGCTGCGGCGGGCCTGTCCCAGGACACGGCGCTCTACGCGCAGGCGAGTTCCTCCAGATCGCCGACGGCTCAGGCGCGAGATACACCTGCGTTCGATCGCCCGGCGCCGCACCTCGTCCGGAAAACTCGCGGACTTCGACGACCAACGGGCGCTAAAAGCTGCTGTTTACGAAACTGACCGGGTGAGAGCGCGTCTGTCTCTGGCGCCGGACGTGGCGGCTGCCGCAATTGAGGGTTGACGTGAGGTGGGCAACAGTCCACACTTATGGTCATGGACGGGCACACATCCACACATACGGTCGGCCGACGTGCTGCCCGTTGATCGGCACGAGGCGATTGTCGAAGCCGTCGTCAGTGCCGGACAGGCGGTCAGTACTGACGAACTGGTTCGTCGGCTGGGCGTATCGGCGGAGACAGTGCGGCGTGATCTAACGCTGCTGGAGGAAAAAGGTGTGATCCGTCGGGTGTATGGCGGAGCAACTCCGGCGTCTGACCGCCGCGTCATCGAACCGTCCTACACAGAGCGCTCGACGATCCAGCACGCGGCCAAGGCGGATCTAGCGAGAGTCGCGGTCGAGCAACTGACGAACGGCGACACGGTCGTCATCGACATCGGTACCACCGCCATCGCCGTAGCTCAAGCGATCCCCCGGGCGTTCACCGGGACCATCGTCACACCGTCGCTGCCGGTCGCCGCGGAGTTGGCCGGCCGATCCGGAATTGAAGTCCTGCTAGCCGGAGGGCGCGTGCGGGGTGGTGATCTGGCCTGCTCGAATGCGCACACCAAAGCGTTCTTCGCCGACATCTACGCGGATGTCGCGCTATTGGGTTCGGGCGGTGTTGACGCTAGGGCCGGACTCACCGACTTTCACCTCGATGAGGTGGACGTTCGTCGCACCATCATCGCCAACAGTGCGCGCAACTACATCTTGGCCGACTCGTCGAAAATCGGTGTGGTGGCGCCCTATCGGGTGTGCGGACTCATCGCAGTCGATGGCCTCATCACCGACCAGAACACCGACCCGGACATTGCAGCCATCTTCGACGAGACGGGGGGTGTCGTGTTGTCAGCGCGACCTATCGCGAACGCCAGCGCCTGAACTCCGCCGGACATATGGGTGCGGGCGGCGTTGCAGCGCCGCCCGCGAGACCGAACTTCTTCCCCGAAACAGTCATTTCCAGTCAGAAAGCTCGATCCAATGACACATTCTTCCACACCGCCCGACGCGTCCTCCGTGGCCGCGTTCGGATACACCGAGACCCTTGAACGCACGACCGGCCGGTTTGCGTCCTTTGCGGTGGCCTTCGCATTCGTCTCCATCGCCACCGGGATCTTCACCACCTATGGCAGCGTGCTGAAGAGTTCCGGCCCAGTGGGGATCTGGACCTGGCCGATCGTGGTCATAGGCCAACTCGCCGTCGCGCTGCTGCTCGGGTCGCTCGCGGCCAGGATTCCCGTCACCGGCTACGCCTACCAATGGGTATCGAGGCTGGCCAACCCCGTCCTCGGATGGATAACGGGCTGGATTTCCTTCACCTTCCTAGCCATCGTCGTCGTGGCTGTCGACTACACCGTCGCCTCCACGGTCGTGCCTGCACTGTTCGACTTCACCGGCACCGCTGCCAGCGCGTTCCTCATCACCGCCGTGGTGCTGCTACTGCAAGCGTTGCTGGTAGCGGTGTCCACCAAGTGGACGGAACGGGTGAACAACTTCGCGGTCACCGCCGAACTCATCGGAATGGTCGCGCTGGTCGTCCTGCTGTTCATCGTCGGAGTGGCCGCCCACAAGCTGTCCGTAGGCAACCTGTTCTCCCACGGCGACATTCCTGCCGACGGCTACTGGAGCTTCGGCACAGCTACCTCCGCCGGCCCGTGGATGCTCGGGTTCCTACTCGGCGCCTTCACCATCGTCGGATTCGAATCCGCAGCCAACCTCGCCGAGGAGACGATGCGGCCGGAAGTCGTGGTGCCGCGCGCGATGTGGCAGGCCGTGCTGGCCTCGGGCGTGTTGGGCTTCCTCTTCCTGCTGGTGGTGACTGCCGCGGTCAGCGACCCCACCACCTTGGCCCAGTCGGGCACCCCGATCGCCGACGTCATCCGCGACATCCTCGGATCGTTCGTCGGCACCGCGTTGCTCATCCTCGTGGCGATCGCCATCTTCGCCTGCGGCCTGGTCATCCTGATGAGTGGCGTGCGGCTGATCTGGGCGATGTCGCGTGACGAGCGCTTCCCGGGCTGGCAGCTGCTGCGCCAGGTGTCACCGCGGTTCAAGACCCCGCTGAACGCGACCGTCGCCTTCACTGCCATCTCGGCGGTCATTCTCGGGTTGTTTTCCACCAGCACCGACGCGCTGTTCAAACTGTTTTCGGCGGCGACGTTGCTACCAGTGATCATTTACGCCATCGTCGTCGTGCTCTACATCGTCAGCCGCCGCCGGTTGCCCGCTAGCGCCGGATTTTCACTGGGCCGCTGGGAGGTACCGATCCTCGTAGTGGCGGTGATCTGGCTGGGGTTCGCACTGGCGCTGTTCCGCGACGCCTCCTTCAAAGACCCGTGGATCTACGTGCTCATCATGGTGGCGATCGGCGCCGTGTACCTCACCTACCTGTTGGCCACCCGGGGTCGGCAGGGGCTGAAGATGCCTGAAATGGGCTCGATCGATGCCGAACTCGACCAGGTTGTCGACGGTGACGTGAGGGACGTGGCGCCGTGACTGTGTTGGCCATCGACCAGGGCACCTCGGGCACCAAGGCCATCGTCGTCGACCCTGAGGAGGGGGTCGTCGGGCTGGCCGAAGTGCAGGTGCGCCCTCGATACCTCAACGGCGGCGGCGTCGAGCAGGACCCCGGCGAACTGCTGGAGTCCGTGCTCGGCGCCGGCCGCGCCGCGGTCGCTCAGGCGGGACGTCCCATCGACGCAGTGTCGCTGGCCAACCAGGGGGAGACCGTTTTGGCGTGGGACCCCATCACGGGCCGGGCGCTCACTCAAGCGATCGTTTGGCAGGACCGCCGTGCGGAGGACCTGTGCGCGGCGCTCGCCGAGCACGGCGACATGCTCGCGGCGCGCACCGGCCTGGTGCTCGACCCGTACTTCTCGGCACCGAAGATGGCGTGGCTACGCCGCAACGTCGAAACCGGGGGCGTCGTCACGACGTCGGACACCTGGCTGCTGCATCGACTCACCGGCGCCTTCGTCACCGACGCCACCACCGCCAGCCGCTCGCTGGTCATGGAACTCGGCGCCCGTGGCTGGAGTCACGAATTGCTCGCCGTGTTTGGGCTCGAAGGGGAACGACTTCCAGACATCGTGGGCAATGACGAAATGATCGGGACTACAACCGAATTCGGCGGTGACATACCTGTCGGGGGAGTAATCGTCGACCAACAGGCCGCACTGCTGGCCGAAGCGTGCCTCGATCCAGGCATGGCGAAGTGCACCTTCGGCACTGGCGCCTTCCTGCTTGCGAACACCGGCGCAACCGGAGTTCGCTCGTCGGCGGGCTTGACGTCGTCGGTAGCGTGGCGGATCGCCGGGGACGACACCTTCTGCGTCGACGGGCAGGTCTACACCGCAGCATCGGCGGTGCGCTGGCTATCCTCGCTCGGACTCATCGCCGGAGCTGAAGAGATGGACGGTGCGGCGGCCCAGGATAATGACGGTGTCTTGTGCGTTCCCGCCCTTGCCGGACTCGCGGCCCCTTGGTGGAAATCCCAAGCCACAGCGGCGATTTCCGGCATGACGTTGTCCACGGGGCGGGGGCACATCGTGCTCGCCGTGCTGCAGGGCATCGCAGCACAGATTGCCGAACTCGTCGCCGCCATCAACGCCGACGCTCCATCGCGGCTGAGTCGGCTGCGTGCCGACGGCGGACTCACCCAATCCAAGGTCCTGATGCAGGCCTGCGCCGATATCTTGCAGGTGCCTGTCGACGTCTATCCGTCGGCACACGCCACCGCGCTCGGAGGGGCCGCGCTCGCGCAGCTCAGCCTGCAACCGCAGCAGTCCCTGCGCGACGTCGTCAGTGACTGGACGCCGTCGGCCAGTTATGAGCCCACTTGGACGACGGACCGCACCGACGAATTCCGTTCCACATGGCGGGGACTCGCCGCGACCACCTACTCTCAGGAAGCCAAATGAGCATTCCTTCTGACTACGACGTCGTAGTCATCGGCGCCGGCATCGTCGGGTCGGCGATCGCCCGTGAATTATCGGGTCACCAACTCACGGTGGCGCTCGTCGAGGCACGCGACGATGTCGGCGATGGCACGAGCAAGGCCAATACCGCCATTCTGCACACCGGTTTTGACGCCAAACCCGGCACTCTGGAGTCCGCAATGGTCAGCCGCGGATACCATCTGCTCTCCGAGTACGCGAGACACACGGGCATCCCGATCGAGAACACCGGTGCGATCCTGGTGGCCTGGGACGAAGAGCAGCTCAACGCCTTGCCCTCGTTGCGAGACAAGGCTGAAGCGAACGGCTACCGGCACTGCGAACTGATCGATGCAGATTCCGTCTATGCACAGCTGCCTACTCTCGGCCCCGGCGCACTGGGTGGTCTTACCGTGCCCGACGAATCGATCATCTGCACCTGGACGGTCAATCTCGCCTTGGCTACCGACGCAGTCAACCGCGGTGTCACGCTGCTGACCGACCATCGCGTGGAGGCAGTCGACGTGGACGCTGGGACTACGACGCTGCACACCCACCGAGGCCCCGTAAGGGCCCGCTGGGTGGTCAACGCGGCAGGCCTGGGTGCCGATCTCATCGATGCACTGTTTGGCTTCTCGCGGTTTACCGTCACCCCGCGGCGCGGACAACTGATCGTGTACGACAAGCTCGCCCGACCCCTCGTGGACAAGATCGTGCTCCCGGTACCGACCGCGCGCGGTAAAGGTGTCCTGATAAGCCCGACGATCTACGGCAACGTCATGCTCGGCCCGACCTCTGAGGATCTTCAGGACCGCACTGCGACCGGGACCTCTGAAGATGGGTTCGCCTTCCTGCTCGACAAGGGCCGCGGGCTCATGCCGCGTCTGCTCGATGAGGAGGTCACAGCGACATATTCCGGCCTGCGTGCCGCGATCGATCATGGTGACTATCTCATCGAGGCCGACCCGCAGCTGCGCTATCTGCTCGTTGGCGGAATCCGGTCCACCGGTCTGACGGCCGGTATGGCCATCGCAGAACACGTTCGCGAACAACTGATCTCAGCAGGATTGACTCTGACGCCGCGAGAACATCTGCCGGTGCCTCCCGTGATGCCCAACCTCGGCGAAGCGTTTGCCCGCCCATACCAACAGGCCGACAAGATCGAGCAGGACCCGGCCTACGGTCGCATCGTGTGTTTTTGCGAGCGTGTCACCGAAGGTGAGCTACGCGATGCCTGCCACTCGGTCATTGCGCCGACAGCGCTGGAAGGCCTGCGGCGCCGCACCCGCGTCATGAACGGCCGCTGCCAAGCCTTCTTCTGCGGTGCTGAAGTGCAGTCGCTGTTCGAACGAGAGAGCCGTGGTAAGCAGCCCACGCCGACAGCCACTTCTGAGGAGAGGCAACCATGACCGTCACTCGCACGGTAGATGTCGCGATCATCGGCGGCGGCCCCGCCGGACTGACCGCCGCAGCGGAACTGGCACACCACTCGGGACTCGATGTCGTTGTCCTCGAACGGGAAAGCCAAGCCGGAGGAATCCCACGGCACAGCGACCACCCTGGCTACGGCATCCGTGACATGAAGACGTTCATCAGCGGTCCGGCGTACGCCCGGCGCCTAGTCGCATCTGCAACCGCCGCGGGTGCCACAATTCGGACCGAAACCATGGTCACGGGTTGGGCGGATCGGATGACGCTGGACGTCACCTCGCCTGGTGGTCGCGAGCAGGTTCGGGCTCGCGCCATCGTCCTGGCGACCGGAGCGCGTGAACGACCCCGAACGGCCCGCATGATCCCTGGTGACCGTGCAGCGGGCATTTACACCACAGGGCAATTACAGAACGTCGTGCACATCAAACACGGCAAAGTGGGGCAGCGTGCCGTCGTCGTGGGCGCTGAATTGGTCAGCTACTCGGCTGTTCTCACGCTCAAGCACGCTGGCTGCCAGACGGCGCTAATGATAACGAAGTACCCGTCACCCGAGTCGTACGCGCTGTTCAATCTGGCAGGGAAGACACCGATGCTCGGCGCCGCGATAGCCACGCGCACGCGTCTCACCCGGATCATCGGCAAGCCCGTAATCCAAGCCGTTGAGGTCGAGGACTTGGATTCCGGCACCCGCCGCGTGATCGACTGCGACACTGTCGTTCTCACAGGCGACTGGATTCCCGACCACGAACTCGCACGCGCGGCGGGGCTTGAAATCGACTCCGGGACATTGGGTCCGGTAGTCGACACCGCACTACGGACCAGCCAACCCGGTGTGTTCGCAATCGGCAACCTACTGCATCCGGTCGACACTGCCGACATCGCCGCCATCGATGGCCGCCACGTCGCCGACCACGTCCGCGCGTACCTCGACGGCGGCAGACCATCGACCGAGGGTGTACGCATCCAGGTCGATGCCCCGCTGCGCTGGGTCGCCCCCAACCTCCTACGGCCCGGTGACCCCATGCCGGCGCGTCACCGCCTATTGCTGTGGACCGAAACCCTCGTACGCGTACCCACCGTGGTCGCCACTCAGAGCGGAAAAGTCATCGGCCGCAAGACATTGCCATGGCCTGCATCTCCCGGACGCGTGTTTCGAGTGCCGTCGAGCGTCCTGCGCAACGTCGATGCCAGCAGAGGGTCGGTGACGCTGTCGGTAGAACATGCCCGAGGTAGGCGGCGCATGAGCCGCTCGTTGGCCTACTCGGACTTGCTCAGGGTGAGCAGTTCAGCGACACCGAGATCGTCTGACTGACGGTCTGCGGGACCAGGATGCTGCGGTCGTCGCCGCGTCCCGGGCCGATGTAGGGCACCAGCTGCGACACACTCTGGGGGTTGCGCACGCTGGTGACCGTGCACTGGTCGATCGGTGCGGTGCCGATCTTGTCGATGGTGACCGTGTAGCCCTGGGACTGCAGCCGATTGATCGTCTCCTGCGCGGTCTCGGCCGAGGCGAGTCCCGCCGGTGCTGCGACGGCTCCACACACGCCAGCGATCGCCGCGGCCCATGCCAACTTCGTACGCATGATCGCGCCTTCCTGTCGTGTCCCCGTCAATCATCCACTACTTGCATCGACAAGTGTGCGCGATGGCTTCCCCGGTACATCCCCCGTCGCTTCGCTCGCCCCCGGGAAACATCCCCCGTCGCTTCGCTCGCCCCCGGGAAACATCCCCCGTCGCTTCGCTCGCCCCCGGTGGGTCAGCGGCTGCAATCCAGCGACACGGAGATGGATCTGCTCGACACGACCTGGACGTAGTCGTAGTCGCGATGGCCCTGGCTGTCCTTGCCCCGGTAGACGCGGATGGTGCGGTACTGGGTCTGCGGATTGCGCACGCTGGTGACCACGCACTGGTCGATCGTGCCGCTGCCGACGCGGTCGACGTTCACTTGATAACCCTCGGCTTCGAGGAGGCCGATGGTCTCCTGGGCGCTCTGCTCGGCGCTGGCGATTCCGGCGGGCGCGACGAACACGGCGCACACGGCTGCGACCGAAGTGACGAAAGTGGCGAAAGTCAACGATGGACGCATGGCGCGCCCCCTATCTGTCATGGGAATGCCTCACCCACTACATCGCCGCTGGTGGCCGATTCGTTGCAGGGCTGCGGCTCTGGCGGATTCGCCGACATCGCCATCAGCCCGCACTACCATCGCGCCCAACGACAGCACAACGCGAAGCAGAGGCGAATCGACATGCGCAGCACGATGCAGGACGTCCCGTTGACCGTCACTACGATCCTGCGCCACGCCTGTCGCGTGAACGGTGACCGCACCGTCACCACCGCGATGGGCGACGGTCGCTACCGCACGATCACCTACCGCGAACTAGGTGAGCAGGTGGGCCGGCTGGCCAACGCGCTGCGTGGGCTCGGCATCACCGGCGACGAGCGGGTAGCCACGTTCATGTGGAACAACGCCGAACACCTTGCCGCCTATTTGGCCGCGCCGTCGATGGGAGCGGTGCTGCACACGCTCAACATCCGGCTCTCGCCCGAACAGATCGCCTACATCGCCAACGAGGCCGAGGACACGGTGATCATCGCCGATCTGTCGTTGATCGCCCAACTAGCCCCGGTGCTGCCGCTACTCGACACGGTGCATACCGTGATCGCCGTCGGCGAAGGCGATCTCGCGCCACTGACCGCGTCCGGCAAGACGGTGCTGCGCTACGACGAGTTGCTGTCCGGTCAATCCCCGAAGTTCGACTGGCCCGTCCTCGACGAAACCTCCGCGGCCGCCATGTGTTACACCAGCGGCACCACCGGGAATCCGAAAGGGGTTGTCTACAGTCACCGTTCGAGCTATTTGCACTCGATGATGGTGTGCACCGCCAACGGAATGGGCCTCGGCTTCAGCGATTCCGCGCTGCCGATCGTACCGATGTTCCACGCCAACGCATGGGGGCTGCCGTATGCCGCGATGATGGCGGGTGCCGACCTGGTGCTGCCGGACCGGTACATGGACGCCCCTTCGTTGATCGACCTGATCGCGACGCGGCGCCCGACCGTCTCGTGTGCGGTGCCGACGATCTGGAACGACGTGATCCACTGCCTGGCCAAGGCGCCCGGGCGCGACATCTCGTCCCTACGCCTGGTCACCTGCGGTGGTTCGGCCGTGCCGCTGTCGATGATGAAGACGTTCGAGCAAGACCACGGCGTGCAGATCATCCAGGGCTGGGGGATGACCGAGACGTCGCCGCTGGCCACCCTGGCCTGGCCGCCGGCCGGGACGTCGGGGGACGAACACTGGGCGTTGCGGGCCACGCAGGGCAAGGTCGTGTGCGGTGTCGAGGTGCGCATCGTCGACGAAGACGACAATCCGTTGCCGCACGACGGCAAGGCGGTCGGCGAAATCGAGGTGCGCGGCCCGTGGATCACCGGTGCCTACTACCGCGGGCACGACCAGTCGAAGTTCGACAAGGGCTGGCTGCGCACGGGCGACGTCGGCCGGGTGGACCCGCTCGGATACGTGACGCTGACCGACCGTGCGAAGGACGTCATCAAATCTGGTGGTGAATGGATTTCATCGGTGGAACTGGAGAACCACCTGATCGCCCACCCGGCAGTCCTGGAAGTCGCCGTCGTTGCGGTGCCCGACGAACGATGGCAGGAACGTCCGCTGGCCGCCGTCGTCCTGGAGCAGGGCGCCCAAGTCACTCCGCAAGAGCTGCGGGAGTTCCTGGCGGACAAGGTGGTTCGCTGGTGGCTACCCGAACGCTGGACGTTCGTCGATCAGGTACCACGGACCAGCGTCGGCAAGTACGACAAGAAGACCATCCGCGCGCGGCACGCCGACGGCGCCTACGAGGTGATCGAGTCCCGCGACTAGCGTTCGGCGCGCTGGTAGGCCGTCACGACGGCCGCGCCGCCGAGGCCGATGTTGTGCTGCAGCGCGGCGGTGACGCCGTCGACCTGACGCTTGTCCGCGGTGCCGCGTAGCTGCCAGGTCAGCTCGGCGCACTGCGCCAGCCCCGTCGCGCCCAGCGGGTGGCCCTTGGAGATCAGACCGCCCGACGGATTGACCACCCAGCGACCGCCGTACGTGGTGTCGCCGTCGTCGATCAGCTTGGGCGCCTCGCCCTCGCCGCACAGGCCAAGCGCTTCGTACAGAAGGAGCTCGTTGGCCGAGAAGCAGTCGTGCAGCTCGATGACCTGGAAGTCCGCGGGGCCGAGTCCCGACTGGTCGTAAACCTGTTGGGCGGCTTGCACGTTCATGTCGTAGCCGATGATGTTGGCGGCGCTGCCGTCGAAGGTGCTTGCGAAGTCGGTGGTCATCGCCTGCCCGACGATCTCGACGGCCTGACTGGCCAGCCCGTGGTCGTCGACGAACTTCTCGCTGACCACGATCGCCGCACCAGAGCCGTCCGACGTCGGCGAGCACTGCAGCTTGGTCAGCGGATCGGAGATCATCCTGGCGCCAAGGATGTCCTCAAGCGAGTACTCCTCCTGGAACTGGGCGTACGGGTTGTTCACCGAGTGCTTGTGGTTCTTGTAGCCGATCTTCGCAAAATGCTCAGCAGTGCTTCCAAATTTCTTCATGTGCTCGCGGCCCGCAGCCCCAAACATCCACGGCGCCACCGGAAACGCGAACTCGTCGATCTCTGCCAGCGCCTTGACGTGCTTGCCAAGCGGGCTCTCGCGGTCCTCGGCGCCACCGCCCAGTGAGCCCGGCTGCATCTTCTCGAAGCCCAACGCAATCACGCAGTCGGCAAGCCCGCCCCGAATCGACTGCGCGGCAAGGTACAGCGCCGTGGATCCGGTCGAGCAGTTGTTGTTGACGTTGACGATCGGGATGCCCGTCATGCCGAGCTCGTAGAGCGCCCGCTGGCCCGAGGTCGAGTCGCCTGAGCAGTACCCGACGTAGCCCTGCTGCACGGCGCCGTACTCGATGCCCGCATCCTCCAACGCCTTGGTACCGGACTCCTTGGCCATCTGCGGGTAGTCCCACCCCTCGCGGCGACCCGGCTTCTCGAACTTGGTCATCCCGACGCCGACGACGAAAACCTTATTGGGCATTGGCTGGTGGTCCCTTCGCTACGCTGCGGTTTCCTCGAACATAGCGCGCGCCTGACACCCGTCAACAACGGGACCCGATCAGCTGTAGTTCAACCACCAGTCGTGCAAGCCGGCCATGTCGGTGCTCTGCACGTCGGCCAGCATGAGCTCGTCGTACTGCGTCCACAGGACGTCGGCATTGCCCTGGTAGGTGCCGCACGCCACCTGGCCAGCGACCTCGTCGGGTTTGGCCTTGAAGTTCCAGTCGATCGGCGAATCGGCGTCCGCACCCGGGCAGCGCAGCACCTCCTCGTTCTCCTGCATCGACTCGTTGAAGTGCAGGGTCAACTGGTCCTTGTCGGCGAAGATCGAGTATCGCGCCGCCTCCGGACCTCCTGGCTGGACGGACTTCTTACAGTCGATGGTCGCCAGCGCTCCCGGCGAGGGCGGGCTGGCCGCCTCGCACACGCTGGTCGGATAGCCGTCCGGGATGAGCGCCATCAGCTTGGCCTGGAACGAGCCCGGGTCCTCCGTCGGCGTTGGCTCGGTGGTGGTCCTCGTCCGCGTGGTCGTCGAGCGCTCTGGGGTCTTCGAGGTGGACGCGGTGGGCATCGTCGGACCCGCCTTCTTGTCGTCGGACTTGACGAGGAAGAAGACGACGATCGCGGCAAGGGTAAGCACGAGAACGCCGACGAGTGCGCCGATCGCGATCAACGGCCCCTTGCTGCCACCCTTCGGCTTCTGGCCTGGCGGAGTCCCGCCGGGCGGCGGGGGCGGGGGCCACGAAGAAACGCCAGGGGGACCGGTCGGCGGCGCGGGAGGCGCGGTGAACCCGTACTGCTGGGGCGGCGGTGGGGTCGCCGCGAACGATGCCGGGGTGGCGCCATACGGAATCGGTGGCGGGTAACCCGGCGTCGGGGTCGCGCCGAACGGCGGCGGCGGTGGCATCCCAGGAGGCGGGGTGGCACCAAACGGCGGTGGGGTGGGCGGGTGCGCGGCCATGGTGGCCGCCGAGCCCATCGCCATCCCCGGCATCGTGGCCGCCGCGCCGCGCTGCAGGATGGTCTCGGCCTGATCCTGGTCGCGGGCGGTCAACGCATCGGTGGCCGACATCGCCAGATCGCCTGCGGAGGCGAAGCGATCGTCGGGCTTCTTGGCCATGCCCCTGGCGACCACCTGGTCGAAGGCGGCGGGGATACCGGGACGCTCGACGCTCGGGCGCGGGATGTCATTCATCAGATGTGCGGTGATGACCATGCTGACGCTGTCGCCGACGAAGGGCTGCGACCCCGTCAGGCACTCGTGCAGCACGCACGCGAGCGCGTAGATGTCGGCGCGGTAGGTGACCTCGCCGGCGGTGAACCGCTCCGGCGCCATGTAGGCGTAGGTGCCCACCGCCGTGCCCAGCTCGGTCAGCTTCTCGTCACTGGCCGCGTTGGCGATGCCGAAGTCCACCAGATACGCGAAGTCGTCGCGATTGACCAGGACGTTCTCGGGTTTGACGTCGCGGTGCATGACGCCGCCCTCGTGCGCCGCGTCCAGAGCGGACGCGATCTGGCGCACGATGGCCACCGCCCGCGCCGGCGTCATCGGCCCGAAGTTCTTCAGGATCTTGCGCAGGTCGGAGCCGTTGATCATGCGCATGTCGACGTACAGCACGCCGTCGATCTCGCCGTAATCGTGGATCGGCACGACGTGCGGCTCCTGTAGACGTCCGGCCGAATGCGCTTCGCGTTGCAGCCGTTTGCGGAACACCGGGTCGTGGGACATGCTTTCTGGCAGCAGCTTCAACGCGACGACGCGGTCCTTGACGGTGTCCTCGGCCTCGTAGACCTCGCCCATCCCGCCCTTGCCGATCAGCCGCAGCAGACGGTAAGGCCCGAACTGGGTGCCCTCCCGCGACGTCGGCCCGCTCATGTGCCGTCTCCTCGAACCACCACGCGTTTCCCCCCTGGGTGTCGTGCCAGCTAAACCCTAATGCGTAGCGGTGGGCATGACGTCGGAACCACCCGGCGGCGACGGGGGCTGGCCGATCTCGAAGACGAATTCGTGGTCGCAGATGCGGACGCGATCCCCGTGCTCGAGGGTCGCGGTGCCGCGTATCCGCTGGCCACCGACGTCCACCCCGTTCGCCGAACGCAGGTCGGTGATCACATAGCTGGTGCCGGTGTCGATGATGACGGCGTGGTAGCGGCTGACGCTGGCGTCGTCGAGGACGACGTCGTTGTCGGACAGCCGCCCGATTCGGGTCGCCGCCGCGACCAGCGGATGAATGCTTCCCCTGGCGGGCCCCTCGATGGCGCGCAGACTGGCCGTCGCGGTTTGGGTGCCGACTGCGGTGCGCAGGTCGATGCTGCTGCTCTTGTGCACGGCCGTGGTCTGGGCGGCCTTCCTGACGTTGAGCGGCTCCTGCCGAAGGATTCGCCCGTGCAGAGCCCGCACCGACGGTCCAGGATCGATGCCCAGGTCGTCGGCCAGGGTCGACTTGAGCCGCTGGTAGGCGTCCAGCGCATCGGACTGGCGCTCGGACAGGTAGTAAGCGGTGATCAGCTGTGTCCACAACGGCTCGCGGTACGGGTGTTCGGCGACCAGTCCCTCCAGCTCGCCGATGACGGAATAGCCGCGGTTGCACGCGATCTCGGCCTCCGCGCGGGCGGTGTATGCCACGACCTTGTCGTCGATGAGCGCGGTGGCGAAGGGGTCGACGAACTCGAAGTCGCGGAGGTCGTCGAGGACGGGACCGCGCCATTCGGCCAGGGCGCTCTGCAGGTGCCTGCTGGCCTGCTCGAACTGGCCCGCCGCGGCCGCCTGCACGCCCGCGGTCTTGTGTGCGACGAAACGGCCGATGTCGCACTGTGCGTCGGCGACCGACAGCCGGTAGCCAGGGGGTGCGCTGGCCAGGACCGACTTCGGGTCGAGCCCTGCGCCTGCCACCAACCGGCGAAGGTTGGAGACATACGAGTGCAGGCTGGCCTTGGGCTCCGGCGGCGGAAATTGCTCCCAGGCTGCGGTGACCAGTGAGTCGCTGCTCACCGGCCGGTTGCGGCTCATCACCAGCATTGCCAGCACGGCCCGTTGCTTGGGCGTGCCCAACGGCAGTGGTGCGCCGTCGACGCGCATCTGCAACGGCCCGAGAACGCCGAAGTCGAGATTCATCACCGCTGATTGTGCCGCCTGCGGTGGATGCGTGGTGTAGATCTGAATAGAACGTGTTCTAGTTTTGAACCCCTTGGAAGGGACTTCGACATGGTGTTGCGGGTCGTGCAGTGGGCTACGGGCGGGGTCGGCGTCGCCGCGATCAAGGGTGTGCTCGAGCACCCCGAGCTCGAGCTGGTCGGCTGTTGGGTGCACTCGGAAGCCAAGAGCGGCAAGGACGTCGGCGAGATCATCGGTGTCGACCCCCTCGGCGTCACCGCCACCAACGACGTCGGTGCGATCCTCGCGTTGGACGCCGACGCAGTGATCTACGCGCCACTGATGCCCAACCCCGACGAGGTGGCCGCGCTGTTGAAATCCGGCAAGAACGTCGTGACCCCCGTCGGGTGGTTCTACCCCGGCGAGAAGGAAGGCGCACCGCTCCGCGAGGCCGCCCTGGAAGGCGACGTCACGTTGCACGGCACCGGCATCGCACCCGGTGGCATCAGCGACAAGTTCCCGCTGATGATGTCGATCATGTCCACCGGCCTGACATTCGTTCGGGCCGAGGAGTTCTCCGACCTGCGCACCTACGAAGCACCCGACGTGCTGCGGTACGTGATGGGTTTCGGCGACACCCCGGAGAAGGCGCTGACCGGCCCGATGCAGAAGCTGCTCGACGGCGGCTTCATTCAGTCGGTGAAGATGATCGTCGACAAGGCGGGTTTCAACATCGACCCGAAGATCCGCGCGCGGCAGGAGATCGCGGTGGCGACCGCGCCGATCGACTCGCCGATGGGCGCCATCGAGCCGGGTCAGGTCGCGGCCAGGAAGTTCCATTGGGAGGCACTGGTCGGCGACGAGGTCGTCGTCCGGGTCACCGTGAACTGGTTCATGGGGGAGGAGAACCTCGATCCCGCATGGAATTTCGGTCCCGCGGGGCAGCGCTACGAGATCGAGGTGAAGGGCAATCCCGATATCACCGTGAGCTTCAAGGGCTTCCAATCCGAATTCGGTGACGAGCCACCCGAGTCCGGCATCGTCGCGACCGCGGCACACTGCGTGAACTCGGTCCCCGCGGTGTGCGCGGCCGAACCTGGCATCGTCACCTATCTGGACCTACCGCTCATCAGTGGCAAGGCGGCGCCGCACCTGCGCTAGGTCATTGCTCGGCCGATAACGCTATGGCTGGACGAGGATCCGGATCGGGTCGCCGTCGGCCTTGTCCAGCTTCTCGATGCCAGCCGCGACGTCCTCGAGGGGCACCACGGCGCTGATCGAGTGCGACAGGTCCAGACGTCCGAGGGATACCAGCTGCGCCAGTGTGCCGATGTCGGCGTTCTGGTAGCCGAGGTGGCCAAGCACCTGCCGCTTGAACAGGTTGAAGATCGAGGTCGGCCCGATCGTGGGGGCGTCGGCGCTCATCCCGACGCCGACCAGCCGGCCACCTACCGTCAGGCTGTTCAGCGCCTGCTCGAACGTCGACTTCAGCCCCACGGCGTCGAACGCGACGTCGAGGTTGCGGCCACCGGTGGCCTCGGCGATCTTGGTGGCCAGGTCGGGGTCGCGAGCGTCGAACGCGTAGTCGGCTCCGACGGCGAGGGCCCGGTCCAGAATGGCGGGCTTGATGTCGACGGCGACGATCGGCGCGGCGCCGACCAGGCGGGCCAACTGGATCATGTGGGTGCCGAGGCCGCCAACACCCCACACCCCGACGGACTCGCCGATCCCGACGTTGGCCGTCCGCACGACGGCGCCGTATGGGGTGGACACCGCGTCGGCCAAGATGGCGGCCTGCTCCAGCGGCACGTTGTCGGGAATCCTGGTGAGGCCGAAGGCTTGTGCCACGGTGTACTCCGCCCAGGCGCCGTCGTAGGCGAACGCCATCAACCGGATCCGCAGGCAGTTCGAGACGTCGCCGCGACGGCAGTTCACGCACTCAAGGCACGGCCGGCCTGCGGCGACCACCACCCGATCGCCCTCGGCCCATCCGGTCACCCCGGGTCCGAGCTTGGCGACGGTGCCCGACGCCTCGTGGCCCTGCGTCACCACCGGCAGCTGCGACGGGAACGTGCCATTGATCAGGCTCAGGTCGGAGTGACAGATCCCGCAGAACGCGACCTTGACCAGGACCTCGCCGGGACCGGGCTCCGGGATCGGAACGTCCTCCACCGCAATGGTCTTGGTATCGGCGTAGAACCGCTGCGCCCTCATCGTGTCGGCCATGACGCTCCTTTAGGGAATTCGATAGAACGGGTTGGGTAGCAGATAGGTCCGCTCGGCGAAACCTCCCTCGAGATCCGAGGGTTGATCACCGACGTTCGCGATGATGGTGTAGCCCTGTTCCTCGATGTCGGCCCGCTGCGGAGCCTTGAAATCCGCCGCCGAGGCGAAGTGCGCGCCAACGGGCTCCATGATCAGCCGGGTGTATCCCGTGTAGCCGACTTCTGCCAGGTTGCGCTCGGTGGCCGCACGCTGGGACTCGTCGCGGCCAGTGATGAAGAAGATGGCCGCGCCGCGGTCGCGGGCCGCAGTGAAGACGTCCATCGTCGGCTCGATGACGGATGACCGGGCGGTCAGGTCCCAGGCCCGCCAACCGCACGGCCCCCTTGGCAGGTCGATGCACGGCCCGTCGATGACCCGGCCGAAGTCGTTGGCCTCGATGACTTCCCAATTGGAGAGCGCGGTCTCGTCGATGTCGAACACCACCGCGGGTCGGTCTTCCCGCGGCGCCTCCTCGTCGACCCACGCGACCGCGGGTGCCGCAGCAATTTGGAGATCGGTCAGATAGGCGCCGCTGTCGTAGTACTGGGTGGCGTCGGTCTTGAGGTCGCCGATGTTGGCGGGCTGGACCGGTGTAGGGACGATCGGCGCGGGCGGCGCGGGTGGTTGCGCGCCGGCCGGCGCGGCGCCTGCGACGAGCAGGACCACGGCTGCGGCCGATGCGAGCGCGCGACGACCGGACATGCGACGACCCTACGTTTTGGCTCCGAGCGCCCGCTGCAGGTCCGGTTTCATCTGTTGCAACTGCGAGCCCCAGTACGCCCAATCGTGAGTGCCCGAGGGCGGGAAGTTGAACACGCCGTTGGTGCCGCCCGCGGCGACGTACTGGTCGCGGAACGCCGTGTTGCTCTGCAGCGTCGAGGTTTCCAGGAAGCCGCTGCCCTTGGCGCCGAGATCACCTGGCGTGCCGTCACCGCAGTACACCCAGATGCGGGTCCCGTTCGCGACCAGTAGGGGGATCTGCAGCGTCGGGTCGTTGCGCGCCCATGCGGGGTCGCTCGACGGGCCCCACATGTCCGAGGACTTGAAGCCGCCCCCGTCGTTCATCGCGATGCCGACCAACCGCGGCCACCAGCCCTGCGACAGATTCACGAACCCCGAGAGCGAGCCCGCGTAGATGAACCGGTCGGGGTGATACGCCCCGTAGATCAGGGCGGGCGCGCCACCCATCGACAGGCCGACCACCGCGTTGCCGCTCTGCGAGACGTTCTTGTTCTCCGCCAGCCACGCGGGCAGTTCCGCGGTGAGGAAGGTTTCCCACTTGTAGGTCTGGGTGGTGCCGTTGCCGACGGCGGGTTGATACCAGTCGGTGTAGAAACTCGACTCGCCGCCGACCGGCATCACCAACGACAGTCCCGATTGGTAGTACCACTCGAACGCCGCGGTGTTGATGTCCCAGCCGTTGAAGTCGTCCTGCGCCCGCAGGCCGTCGAGCAGGTAGACCGCGTGCTTGCCGCCGCCCTGAAACTCGACCTTGATGTCGCGTCCCATCGCCGCCGAGGGCACCTGCAGGTACTCGATCGGCAAGCCCTCGCGGGAGAACGCCGACGCTGACGCCGCACCGCCAAGGAACCCGATCACCGTGGGCAGCAGCACCGCGATCGCGGTTGCTCCCAGCGTCCTGCGCAACACGTCGGCGAGCTTCGGCACACCATCCTCCTGATCGACCCGGGCGTTCGACGACGGAAGCGTTTGCTATGGCGGCCCAAACCGCTTCTGGGCATGCAGAATTCACGCGCCGCCGCTGCAGAGCCTAGGAGAAACTTCGTTCATTAGCCAGTCGAAGTTTCTGTGGTTTGCCTCACCTGGCACACTCGTTTCCCGTGACGACGCGCGGACTGGTGCTGGCCGGTGGTGGACTTGCTGGCATCGCATGGGAGACGGGCATTCTGTGTGGCATCGCCGACGAGGCTCCTGACGCGGCGCAGGCGTTGCTCGCCTCCGACGTGCTGCTCGGCTCGTCGGCGGGTTCGACGGTTGCGGCTCAGCTCGGTAGCGGTGTAGGCCTCGACGAGCTCTTCGCGCGTCAGGTCGCCGAGGAGTCGCACGAGATCGACCCGGACGTCGACGTCGAGGACATCGCCGCATTGTTCGTCACCGCGATGATGACGCCGGGCGCCACCACGGAACAGAAACTGCAACGCATCGGCTCCATCGCACTGGCCACCGATACCGTCGCCGAGCGAGTTCGTCGCACCGTCATCGCGCACCGGCTGCCGTCGCACGACTGGCCCAAGAGGGTGCTGCGCGTGACGGCCATCGACGCCGTCACCGGAGAGCTGGTCGTCCTCGACGGCGCCTCGGGGGTGTCCCTCGTCGATGCGGTCGCCGCCAGTTGCGCGGTGCCGGGTGTGTGGCCACCGGTGACGATCGGCGACCGCCGCTTCATCGACGGCGCGGTGGGCAGCTCGGTGAATCTGGTGGCGGCCGGTGACTGCGACGACCTCGTCGTCCTGGTGCCGCAGGGCGAGAACTCGCCGTCACCGTTCGGCGGCGGTCCCGGCGCGGAGATCGCGGACTTCCCCGGGGAGACGCTGACGGTGTTCGCCGACGACGCGTCGCTCGCCGCCTTCGGTCTCAATCCGCTCGACCCGGCATGCCGGATCCCGTCGGCCATCGCCGGACGCGAGCAGGGGCGCCGCGAGGCCAGCCGCGTCGCTCGGTTCCTAACGGCTTGAGCCGAGGGCGTCGAGCGCGGCGGCCGCGAGTTCCTGCCCGATCTCGATGACCTCGTCGGCGCGATGGAACTCGAGGCTGCGGCAAGTGGTGCGGGGCACCTCGATGAAGAGATCGGGCGGGTAGGCGGCCATGGTGTGCCGCATCAGCGCGGCCTGTGCGATGTCGATCGTGCGGTTCATCACCTCGAAGCTGCCAAGCCGTGGCACGGATACGTCGTCATCCTCGGGGACGATGCCGTCGTTGGTGAATCGGTCGAGAACCGATCGCGCCGTTGGCGTGTCGAGCAGTGTCCGTGCCGTGGTGGTGTCGAGCAATGCCGTTGTGCTGCGCCACATCCGGTTGAGCAGGTCGACCGTCGGACTCGGCTCCGGAGTGGTGTCGGGACGGGTGGGGTCGCCGCCGCTGAGGCCTACGGCGATCGTCAGGTCGGCGTTGACCGCTGCGATCGGAGCCATCGGAAGCGGGTCGAGGATGCCGCCGTCGGCGAGCAGGCGGCCGTCGAGCAGGTAGGGCTTGATCAGTCCCGGTATGGCGATCGAGGCACGAATGGCGTCGTCGACCGGCCCGCGTTGCAGCCAGACCGACTTGCCCGCAATCAAATCCGTCGTCACCGCGGTATAGGGAATGGGGAGGTCCTCGATTACGACCTCGCCGAGGATCTCGCGGACCGCGTCGAGGATCTTCTCGGCGCGCAACACCCCAGCCGACGTGAGCGACGGATCGAGCAGTCGCAGCACCGCGCCCTGGGTTAGCGAACTTGCCCAGGTGGCGTACTCGTCGAGCTTGCCTGCGGCTTCCAGACCGCCGACCAGTGCGCCCATCGACGAACCGGCAATGCCGACGATTTCGTGGCCACGGTCGCGCAATTCGTTGATGACGCCGATGTGTGCGTAGCCGCGGGCGCCGCCGCTACCGAGTGACAGGGCGACGCGCATGGCCAATAGTCTGCCCTCCGGCCGTCAGTTCGCCTTCATCAGTCGCTGTGATATCGACGGCATCACCTGTCGCGGCACGAACCGGGTGGAGAACGTGAGGACGGAGTTGGCCAGGCCGGAAACGACCGTGGGACTTGACTTGTCGAGGGCCTTGAGCGCGGTGTCGACGACCTGTTTCGAGGTCTGGCGCCCGCGGGTCAGGAACTCCTCCCCGGTGCGCGCGAAGAACTCGGTCTCGGTGGCGCCGGGGCATAGGGTCAGCACGCGCACCCCCGTGCCCTTCGTCTCCTGCCACAGCCCCTCGGTGAACGACAGCACGAACGCCTTCGTGGCGCCGTACACCGACATGCTCGGCGTCGGTTGAAACGCCGCCGTGGAGGCCACGTTGATGATCACGCCGTGGCGCGCCCGGACCATCGCCGGGAGGAAGCGAGCCGTGAGATCGACGAGAGTTCCGCAGTTCAACTGGATTTGCGCGGCGTTGCTTTCGGGATCCTGATCGACGAAGTCGCCGTGCAGGCCGACGCCTGCGTTGTTGATGAGGACGTCGATGCGACGATCGCCCACCTGCTCGGCGAGCTTCGCGCCCGAACCGGGCAGCGCCAGGTCCGCCGCGATGACGTCGACCTCGATGTCGGGATGGCGCGCCAGCAGTGTGGTGCGCAGCTCCTCGAGCTTGTCGAGGCGACGGGCGACCAGCACCAGGTTCGCGCGGCGCTGCGCAAGCTGATGGGCGAACTCCTCGCCGATCCCGCCGCTCGAGCCCGTGATCAGCACGGTGTCATTGGTCAGGTCCATCGTCGTCTCCCCGCATCGTCGGTTTGGCCCCATCATGCGCGTTAGATATGCGCGGAAAGCGGCAATGTGAGGTAGATGATCGGAACACTTCGCTCGGTGGTGATCGACTGCAGGGACCCGCGCCGATTGGCCGACTTCTACGCCGGGCTGCTCGGCGGCGTGCCGGAGGCCGACGACGACACCTGGGTGGTGCTCAACGAGCCGTCGGGCAGGAGGTTGGCGTTCCAGTACAGCCCGCAACACGAAGCGCCGCTGTTTCCCGACCCTCGCGGATCGCAGCAGTTCCACTTGGACATCGCGGTATCCGGCATCGACGATGCCGAGCAAGAGGTGTTGGCGCTAGGGGCGACGCGGGTGACCGATGCGGTCGGCGAGGACCACTTCCGGGTCTATCGCGACCCGGCGGGACACACGTTCTGTCTGGTCTGGGGCGTGGGCTAGCAGCCGACGCGGCAGAAGAACGCGGCCGAGAGCAGGCCGATGATCAGCGCGATCTGCGGCTGCCCGCTCGATGCGGCGACGACGATGCCGGTGATCGAGGCGATCGCGATGAGGAGAAGAACGAAGCCGAGCAACACTTTCGTGCCGTTGATCGATCCGTGGGCGGCGCGAGGAAGTGAGTTCTGGCGCTGGCCGACAGGGACATTCTTAGATCCGACCATCGACAGTCTCCTTCAAGTGATGAGGAGCACATTGTACCCATTTATGTGATGGGCACCACTACATGTAGTCGAGCTAAATGCCTGCGTGTCGGGGGTTTCCGGGGGTGCGAGCCGCGGCTGACGAGGCCCCGCTGGACCGGCATTCCAGCCGTCGTGATTTAAAGGCGGCGATCAGCCGCGGCGGGCACTCAGCTGCAGAGGTCGTCGGCGGCGGCTTCGGCCGCGACGATGACCGCCGCTTGGCGGTTCGGCGAGAGCTGCGACCACGGCATGTTGAAGGTGGCAGGACTTGGCGCGTCCGACGACTGCACGCTGGCCAGGTACGGCTCGAACTGTGCCTTCTGGTCACCGCCCTGCTCCGTCATCCACACCTTCGCGGCGTGACAGGCCTGGAAGTACTCTTCTTCGGTCGATTCGGCGGGCGCCCCGACAGCGGTGGTGACGCCGTTGGGGGAGACGCCGACGGCCCCCGGCAATGCGGTGTGGGTCTGATTCGTGGTGACCGTCGTTGGTGCCGCGGAGGTCGATGCCGACGGCGACGACTTGCCGCCGTCCGACCCCGACGAGCAGCCGGCGAGGACGGCGGAAAGGACCGCCGTCGCGGCAGTCACGACGACGATCGGGTAGCTGCGCATGCCGTCAATCTATGCAAGACTCGCCAGCGTGATCGAGAGGACCATCTGCCAGGAGTGTTGTTGGGCTTGATGCCCGACTCCCTGTCCATCCTCTCTCTGGAGCTCGTGTCGCCATGTCACTCGCATCCCCGTCCATCGTCGCTCCGACCCGCCTGCGGTTGCCGGACCTCTTGCACACCACCGACACTGCCGCCGACGACGTGCTGTCCGGTCGCTACGACCACCTGCTGCCAGCCGGCGGCGTGCCCATCGACGAGCGGTGGTTCACCCGGCTCCACGGCGACGACGAACTCGACGTCTGGCTGATCAGCTGGGTGCCGGACAAGTCCACCGAACTGCACGACCACGGCGGGTCGTTGGGAGCGCTCACCGTGGTGTCCGGGGCGCTGGCCGAGACCCGGTGGGACGCCGACCGCCTGCGGCGCCGACGGTTGACTGCGGGCGACCAGGCCGGTTTCCCGCTTGGCTGGGTGCACGACGTGGTGTGGTCGCCGGAGCCGACGCACGTCGCAGGGCCCACCCTGAGCGTGCACGCCTACTCGCCGCCGCTGACCGCGATGTCGTATTACGAAGTGACCGAACGGAACACGCTGCGTCGCGACCGCACCGAGCTGACAGACAAACCGGAAGGCGACTAGTGGCGAGCCGCCCGCTGAGCCGTATTGACGCCGTGCTGGAGGCCGCGCGGGCCAAGTTGACGCGGATCGAGGCGCGCGACGTGCCTGGTGCACTGGAGCGCGGCGCGCTGCTCGTCGACATCCGGCCCGCGGCGCAACGGGCGCAGGAAGGTGATGTCGCGGCTGCGCTGGTCATCGAACGCAACGTGCTCGAGTGGCGCCTCGACCCCACCAGCGACGCCCGACTGCCCGAGGCGGTCGGCGACGACGTCGAGTGGATCGTGCTGTGCTCCGAGGGCTACACGTCGAGCCTTGCCGCGGCCTCGCTCGTCGACCTGGGCCTGCACTCGGCCACCGACGTGATCGGTGGCTACCAGGCCCTGAAGGCCGTCGGCGTCCTGGCTGCGCTGAATTAGCTGTTCTCGTCCGAGCGCAGCAGCAAGCGCAGCTTGTCCGTCTTGGCGGGCGTCCACCCCGGCGGCTGCAGGATCGCAGCCCAGGCATTGGCCACGTCGCGCACGTAGACGTGGCCGTGCCCGTCCGGTACGTCGACCGCCACCGCCATATCGGCAGACACCTGCAGGAACGTCACGATGGGAATCCACTCCGTCCGCGGCGACACGTCGTAGCCGCGGGGCTCGCGCAGCCAGTCCGGCTTGGTGAACAGCAGGTCCGGATTCCACCACGCGATGGGGTCGGAGGCGTGCTGCAGGTAGACGACCCGCGGCTGGCCCCACGGATCGGCGGGCCTGTCGAGGTTCGCGGCCTTCGCCGCGAAGCGCACGTTCTCGCCCTTGTCGTAGATGGGCAGCCACTCCGGGGAGCCCTCGTCGCGGTTGCGGGTCAGATCCGTCCAGATGGTGTTCTGGAACGTCGGGCCGGAGAACAGTGCGCCGTCAGTGCGTGCGATGAGGTTGTTCAGGGACAGGAAGGGCGCCTCACCGCCGAACGAGCCCAGGCTCTCGCCGAACACCACCAGCTTGGGGCGGGTGTTCTCGGGCATCTCGCGCACCAACGCGTCGACCGCCTCGAAAAGCGCCTGACCGGCCTGGCGGGCGTTCTCCTTGTCGACCAGGAACGACAGCCAACTGGGCAGGAACGAGTACTGCATCGACACGATCGCGGTGTTGCCGTTGTACATGTACTCCAGTGCGGACGCCTCGGCCTCGTTGATCCAGCCGGTGCCCGTCGTGGTGGCCACCGCGACGACCGCGCGGTTCAGTCCGCCGGTGCGCTGAAGCTCCCTGGCGGCCAACTCTGCGGTGGCCTTGATGCCGTTGGCGGAGTTCAGGCCTGCGTAGGTGCGGATCGGTTCGATTGCCTTGGGGCCGTTGAATTTCGTCAGCTCGTCGACGGTCGGACCATTTGCCATGAAGACCCGGCCCTGGTGGCCCAGCGACGACCAGGTGACCAGCGACTGTGGCCCGCCCGACCGCAGCGACGAGGTCGGCGCGGCGATGTCGGGATCCTCCTCATCGTTCACCGATGCGAAGGTGCTGTTGAGGGTGCTCATCGCGAAGCGAACCACGATGCCGTTCAGCAGCGCGATGGCCACGACCAGGAGGAGGGCGACGACCACGATCGCCGAAACCCTGGGTGGTGCAACGCGTTCCAGCTGTCGAACCAGATAGCGCACCAGTTTGCCGACCAGCTGACCGAGCTCGACGAAGGCGAACAGGACGACGATCGACAGGACGCCGGTCAGCGGGTGATCCCAGAAGGCCAACCGAGGTACGCCCATGAAGTCGCGGATCTCGTCCTGCCATACGTGAAACCAGACGATGGCGAGAACCTGGCCGATGATGCCGACCACGAGCAGCCCCAACCAGGCACGTCGTGGCGCAGGCGGGCTGGTTTCCTTGGAACGCATGAAGCGGACCAGCCAGACGCCGAATACGCCGAGGCCGTAACCGATTGCGCCGGCAGCGCCGCTCACGAGGCCTTGGAACAGCGGGCCGCGCGGCAGCAGCGACGGCGTCATCGAGAACCAGATGAACACCAGCCCGACGGCGGTACCGAAGAACGTGTAGTGGCGAAGCCACCAGTCTTGCTTCACCGGTGCCGGAGTCGGTTTCGGTTCGGTCGGCTCTTCCGGTTCGGCCGCAGGCGGATCGTCGGCCTTGGCGTCCGTGTCTGTCACGAACGCACTTTATCGGTGTGTGAAGTTCGGCGGGCGCTTCTCGGTGAACGCGGCCATGCCCTCGGTCTGGTCATCGGTGGCGAAGGCGGAGTGGAAGAGTCGACGCTCGTAGAGCAGGCCCTCGGCGAGGGTCGACTCGAAGGCGCGGTTGACGGCCTCCTTCGCCATCCGGGATGCCGACAGCGACATGCCCGCGATGGTGGCGGCGACGGCGTTCGCCTCGCTGAGCAGAGTGTCGGCGGGCACGACCCGCGACACCAGGCCGCTGCGGTCGGCCTCGTCGGCGTCGATGGTGCGCCCGGTCAGGATCAGGTCCATCGCCTTGGCCTTGCCGATGGCGCGCGTGAGCCGCTGCGATCCGCCCATGCCTGGCAGCACACCGAGTTTGATCTCGGGCTGGCCGAACTTGGCGGTATCGGCGGCGATCAGGAGGTCGCACATCATCGCGAGCTCACATCCGCCGCCGAGCGCATAACCGGCGACGGCGGCGATGGTGGGGGTGCGGGTGGCGGCGAACTTCGACCACGGCTCGAAGAAGTTCGCGGCGAACACGTCGCCGAACGACAGGTCGGCCATCTCCTTGATGTCCGCGCCCGCGGCGAACGCCTTCTCGTTACCCGTGATGATGATGGCGCCGATGCCTGCGTCGGCATCGAATTCTGCCGCCGCCGTGGTGACTTCGGCCATCACCTTACTGTTGAGCGCGTTGAGCGCCTTGGGCCGGTTCAACGTGATGGTGCCGACGCGGTCCTCGCGGGTCACCAGGATGGTCTCGTAACTCATGGTTCTCCTAGAACGTCAGGTCGGGATCGGCCGGTTTGAAGTATGCCTCGACGTCGGCCGTAGAGACTTGGGCCAACGACGACGGTGACCATTTCGGATTGCGGTCCTTGTCGATGACCTGGGCGCGGATGCCCTCGACGAGGTCGTGTGAGAGCAATGCTGCGGTCTGCGTCCGGAACTCCTGGCGCAGAACGTCTTCCAGTGTGTCGAGCGTGGCCGCGCGGCGGATCGCTTTGAGTGCGACGGATGCCGCGGTGGGGGAGCGGGAAGCGATCAGGTTGGCCGCGTCGGTGGCAGGCCCGGCGTCGTGACCGCGCAGTGCGGCGACGATGTCGGCCAGCGTCTCGCCCGAGTAGCAGTGATCGATCCAGTTCTGTTGGGCAAGTAGTGAACTCGGAGGTGGCTCGATGGCATGGGCGGCGAGGGCGGCGTCGATGCCACCATCGATGATCGCCTTCTTGAACTCACCGAGCACGTCGTGGGGCACGTAATGGTCGGCGAAGCCCAACGCGATGGCGTCGGCACCGTTGAATGGAGCGCCCGTCAACGCGGCATGTAAGCCGAGGCGACCAGGCGCCCGCGAGAGGATGAACGAGCCGCCCACGTCGGGAATGAGACCGATGCCCACCTCCGGCATGGCCATCTTCGTGCTGTCGGTGACGACCCGGACGCTTGCGTGGGCGCTGACACCGACGCCACCGCCCATCACGATGCCGTCCATCACTGCCACGTAGGGCTTGGAGTACCTGGCGATGTGCGCGTTGAGCACGTACTCGTCGTGCCAGAACGTCCGCGCCTCGACGCCATCGCCGCGGGCGCTGTTGTAGACGTCGACGATGTCGCCGCCTGCGCACAACCCACGCTCGCCTGCGCCCGTCAGCAGCACGGTGTGAACGGAACCGTCGTTCTCCCAGTCCGTCAGCGTGCTGTCGAGGACGGTCACCATGCCGTGGGTGAGCGAATTGATGGCCCTTGGCCGGTTCAGCGTCAAGATGCCGACGCCGTTGTCGACGCTTACTAGGATGTCCTCGTTTTCTTCGGCCACGGCTAAGCAATCTAGAGCGTCGGCCTGGCCCGACGCGCGACGGGTAGCGTCTTGCTGAGAAAGCTCACAGATTCAGTGTCGACGGCGGGAACCTTGTCTGACACGCTGATCGTTGTTGGAGTATTCGCCAGCAGGCGAAGCACAGCACAGGAGAGGATCCGACGGTGCGCGAGAGCAGCAACCCGGTATTCCGGTCCCTGCCCAAGGGGCAGCAGGGCGGATACGCGCAGTTTGGTACCGGAGCCGCTGGCTACGGTGCCCAGCAGGTACGTGACGCAGAGCCATACGCGACGCAGTACCCAGATCAACGGCAGACCGGGGTCTCCCGGCCGCTGACCATCGATGACGTCGTCACCAAGACCGGCATCACGCTCGCTGTGCTGTCCGCGGTCGCCGTCGTCTCCTACTTCCTGGTTGCGCAGAACCTATCGCTGGCCATGCCGTTCGTGCTCGTTGGCGCGCTCGGTGGCCTGGCGCTGGTGCTGATCGCGACCTTCGGCCGCAAGCAGGACAACCCGGCGATCGTGCTGAGCTACGCCGCGCTCGAGGGTTTGTTCCTCGGCGCGTTCTCGTTCGTCCTTGCCAACGTCTACGTGTCGGGTGCGAGCGCAGGAACGCTGATCTTCCAGGCGGTGCTTGGCACTCTCGGAGTGTTCTTCGGCATGCTGGTCGTCTACAAGACCGGCGCCATCCGCGTCACGCCGAAGTTCACCAGGATGCTCGTCGCGGCCATGTTCGGCGTGCTGGTCCTGATGCTCGGCAACCTGGTGCTCGGCATGTTCGGTGTCGGCGGCGGTGAAGGCATGGGGCTGCGCAGCGGCGGCCCGATCGCGATCATCTTCTCGCTGGTCTGCATTGGCATCGCGGCGTTCAGCTTCCTGCTCGACTTCGACGCAGCCGATCAGATGATCCGCGCCGGTGCGCCGGAGAAGGCCGCATGGGGCGTCGCCCTCGGCCTGACCGTCACGCTGGTCTGGCTGTACATCGAGATCCTTCAGCTGCTGAGCTACTTCCAAAGGGATTAGCAGCTCTCCTAGAGAAGGGGCGTCCGCTACTGCGGGCGCCCTTTTTCGTGTGCTGTGATGGAGCCCGCCGTCACCCCCTCCCCGCCCGCCGGCGGCGCCCCCCGCCTCCCCGCCGGCGGCGCCCCATACTCTCCCTGCCGAAACTGCTCACAGATCGCGATTTATCCACAAATTGCGATCTGACAGCAGTTTCGGGCGTTGGTGTGGCCCACGGTGGAGCCATGGACATCCGTGATCGCCCTTTCGTCGGCAGCGAGGCGCTCGCCGCCGGTCTGGTCAGGAAACACGAACTGAGGTCGCGCTTTCGATCCGTCTTCCCTGACGTGTACGTCGGGGCTGACGTAGATCTGACCCTGCAGCTGAGAGCGGTCGCGGGTTGGCTCTGGTCGCACAGAGAAGGCGTCATCGCTGGCCTCACGGCGGCGGGATTGCATGGCGCGAAGTGGATCGACGACTGCCTGCCCGTGGAGTTGGTGTGGACCAATGCCCGGCGTCCTCACGGCCTTAGGACCTACGACTTTCGCCTTGACGCAGGCGAATTCGTGACATTCGACGATCTGAGGGTGACGACACCTGAACGCACGGCATTCGACATCGGTAGGCGGGGACGTGTCGACGAAGCGGTAGCGCGCCTTGATGCCCTGGGCAATGCGACCGGTTTCAAGGCAGATGACGTGCTCGCCATTGCCGACCGCCACCCCGGCGTACGTGGTATGCGACAGCTCGCAGTCGCGCTCGACCTCTACGATTCGGGCGCCCAGTCGCCAAAGGAGACATGGCTTCGACTTCTGCTCATCGACGCGGGTTTTCCGAGGCCGAGAACACAGATACCGGTGCGCGGCCCCGATGGTGATCCGCTGTATTACCTCGATATGGGTTGGGACGATCCGATGGTCGCCGTCGAGTACGACGGAAGCCAGCACGCCGATCAGATCGGATATGACATCGTGCGGCATGAGTACATCGCCAGTGTCGGCTGGGCAACGATCAGGGTGGCCGCCGGCCATCGGCGTGCCAGCATCATCGCCCGCGTGCGCCGCGCCCGGGACTCCAGACTGCTGTGAGATCGCGAAAAGTCGACGGAATGCGATCTGACAGCAGTCTCGGCGAGATGGAAGGGGGAGCGGGCGGCTAGCTCAGCCGCTCGACCACCATCGCCATGCCCTGGCCGCCGCCGACGCACATCGACTCGACACCGAACGTCTTGTCATGCGTCGCAAGGTTGTTCAGCAGCGTGGCGGTGATGCGAGCACCCGTCATGCCGAACGGGTGACCCAGCGCGATGGCGCCACCGGACACGTTCAGCCGGTCCTCGTCGATTCCGAGTTCCCGCGCCGAGCCGATCACCTGAACGGCGAACGCCTCGTTGATCTCGACGAGGTCGATGTCGGAGATCTGCTTGCCCGCCTTTGCCAGCGCCTTCTTGATCGCCTCGATCGGACCAAGGCCCATGATCTCCGGCGAGAGCCCCGACACGGCCGTCGACACGATGCGGGCCAGCGGCGTCAGGCCCAGCTCCTTGGCCTTGGTGTCGCTCATGATGACGAGGGCCGCGGCGCCGTCGTTCAGCGGACACGCGTTGCCCGCAGTGACCGTGCCGTTCGGCCGGAACACCGGCTTGAGCTGGCTGATCGCCTCGTAGGTGGTGCCAGCGCGCGGGCCGTCGTCCTTGGACACGACGGTCCCGTCGGGCAGCGTGACCGGCACGATCTCGCGCTCGAAGAAGCCGTTCTTGATGGCCTCCTCTGCGCGGTTCTGGCTGCGCACGCCCCAGAGGTCCTGATCCTCGCGGCTGATGCCGGTCTTCAGTACGACGTTCTCGGCGGTCTGCCCCATGGCGAGGTAGACGTCGGGAATCAGGCCGTCGGCACGCGGGTCGTGCCATTCGTCAGCGCCAGCCGACGCGCCCTCCGAACGCTTGCCTGCCTCGTCGTAGAACGGGTTCTTGGTGTCCGGCCACGAGTCGGCGTTGCCCTTGCCGAACCGCGACACGGTCTCGACGCCTGCGGAGATGAACACATCGCCCTCGCCGGCCTTGATCGCGTGGAACGCCATCCGGGTGGTCTGCAGCGACGACGAGCAGTACCGGTTGACCGTAGTGCCCGGCAGGAAGTCGTAGCCGAGCTGCACGGCGACGGTGCGGCCGATGTTGAAGCCCGACTCGCCTGCAGGCTGGCCGCAGCCCATGATCAGGTCGTCGATGTCGCGCGGGTCGAGGGAGGGCACCTTGTCCAGCGCCGCCCGCACCATCTGGGTGGCCAGATCGTCGGGCCGGATGGATGCCAGCGAACCCTTGAAGGCGCGGCCGATCGGCGAGCGGGCGGTCGAGACGATGACGGCTTCGGGCATGACGGCTCCCTGATGTTGATTGGCTCTACGAAATCTAAGGAGAAACTAGCTCGTCGCGGGTACGACGATCGGCGCGGGTACACCCGTTGTGCGACGCCACAGCCGGCTGACGTCGCCGAGCCTCGAGATCACGTTGGTCCCGTCGGCCAACCGCGACTTCAGTGCTGGCTCGGTCGTGGTGTCGTTCGTCAACTCTCCCAACGCCTTACACAGCGCGGGCAGCAGTTGGGTGGCGGCCAGGGAGTATCCGGCCGCGGACGGATGGAACATGTCGGGCGAGAACAAAACCTCGGGCGCCCGGAGGAATTCGGGGGCCAGCAGGTCGGAGAACGGCACCGGGACACCGCCCGCGGCACGGACGGCGCCCGCCTGCGAGCGGGCCAGCTGCAGGCCGAGGGTGCGGGCCACCAAGCGCAGCGGCTGCGGAATCGCGGTGATGACTCCGAAGTCCGGGCACGTCCCCACCACGACGACGGCACCGCTGCCGCGCAAACGTCGCACTGCTGCGCCCAGCCGCCGCGCCGACGGGCCGATGCCGTTGACCGCGGTAATGTCGTTGGCGCCGATCATCACGACGGCGGCGTCCGGGGGTGGGCCCGTCACGAACATCGCGTCGATCTGACCCGACAGCCCCTTGGACGTGGCGCCGACGATCGCCTTGGTGCTCAACCTGATCCGCTTGCCGGATTCCTCGGCGAGCCCGCGCGCGATCAGCACGCCGGGCACCTCATCGGCGACGTGACAGCCGTACCCGGTGGCCGTGGAGTCGCCGAAGATCATCAGATGCAGGTCGAACGGCACCCCGCGTTGCCATTTCTCGACGGGGCGGCCTCCGCGGGTGTAGACGCCGTCGGCGCGCGGCGGGACTTCCCAGGACTTGGGGATGATCTGGCGAGCCTGTGTGGCCTGCCCGCTCAGCAGGTTGCGCGCCCCCACGTATGCAGAACCCGTCGAGGCGAGCGCGGCCGCAGCCGCGAGCGCGATGGTCGACCGACGGGGTGCACGAATGCCCACCCGGCAAGTTTAAGGGCAGTTCCGCACATCTCCGCGTGGCGATGGCGCGAGGCCGGTCACATTGCGGTATCAAGTCCGGTACGAAATCAGATTCTTCGATTGTTGAAAAGTAAGTAGGGTGTCAAGCTAAGTTACCCGAGCCGGCTGGAGACAGTCATACAACGGGTACTACAACGGCGTAGGAGTGGTGGCGATGACCGCACCGAGCAAGGTATCGAGCAGGTCTCACGCTGGCATTAGCCCAGCTAGACCCCATAAAGCACGTCGGTTTCCAGTCAGTGACGGCGCCCCGGTCGAGGTCGTCGAGGACGGCGCGAGCATCGCAGGACGATTGTTTGCTCTGGCCGCGATGTTGACCATCAAGCCAACCCTCACCATTGGCAGCCACGCACCCCGACTGCCCTGGCCGTGGGGCCTGCTGGACTTCGCCGCACGCGTCATGAGGCCAGCTCCAGGGACCGTTCGCGCCACCATCGGATTGCCCAACTGCAACGCCCAGCTGGTGCGCGCGTCAGGTGTCCTTCCGGCCGACGGCAAGCGCCGCGTAGTCCTGTACATGCACGGGGGCGCGTTCCTGACGTGTGGAGTCAATACGCACGGCCGGTTGGTGGAAGCGTTGTCCAAGTACGCAGACAGCCCTGTGCTCGTCGTGAACTACCGGATGATCCCGAAGCATTCGATCGGGCAGGCCATGGAGGACTGCCAGGACGCCTACCAGTGGCTGCGGCTCAAGGGTTACGAGCCCGACCAGATCGTGCTGGCCGGTGACTCGGCAGGCGGCTACCTGTCGCTGGCACTGGCCGAGAAGCTGCACCTCGAGGGTGAGCTGCCTGCGGCCGTCGTGACCATGTCACCGCTGTTCGAGATCGACAACGAGCACCGGGCCCAGCACCCCAACATTCATTCGGACGCGATGTTCCCACCGAAGGCGTTCACCGCGCTGGTCGAGCTGGCCGAGTCGGCCGCCAAGCGCCACATCGTCGACGGCGAACCGGAACGGGTGTACGAGCCGCTCGATCACATCGAGCCGGGACTGCCCCGCACGCTCATCCACGTGTCGGGCTCGGAGGTTCTGCTCAACGACGCGAGAAAGGCCGCGCACATGCTGGCGGCCGCCGGGGTGCCGGTGGAGGTCCGGGTCTGGCCCGGCCAGATGCACGTGTTTCAGCTGACCGCGCCCGCGGTCAAGGAGGCGACGCGCTCGCTGCGACAGATTGGCGAGTACATCCGAGAGGCCACCTGGTAGGCGTGCGGACGCGAGGAGCAGTTTGGACCCTGCCTGGTACCTGGTCGCGGGGCCTGACACGATGGACCCATGCGGATCGCGAGCCATCTCAGTGAGCTCATCGGCAACACACCCCTAGTTCGACTGAACTCCGTTGTGCCCGAAGGGGCCGGAGTCGTCGCAGCCAAGATCGAGTACCTCAACCCTGGCGGCAGCTCCAAGGACCGCATCGCGGTCAAGATGATCGAAGCCGCGGAGGCCGCGGGCGAGCTGAAGCCCGGCGGCACCATCGTCGAGCCGACGTCGGGCAATACGGGCGTGGGGTTGGCCATCGTCGCGCAGCAGCGCGGGTACAAGTGCATCTTCGTCTGCCCTGACAAGGTCAGCGAGGACAAGCAGAACGTGTTGCGCGCGTACGGCGCCGATGTCGTGGTGTGCCCGACCGCGGTGCCGCCCGATCATCCGGACAGCTATTACAGCGTGTCGAACCGCCTTGTCGAGGAGATCGACGGCGCGTGGAAGCCGGACCAGTACTCCAACCCGAACGGGCCTGCGAGCCACTACGAGACGACGGGGCCGGAGATCTGGGCCGACACCGACGGCAAGGTGACGCACTTCGTCGCGGGTGTCGGTACCGGCGGGACGATCACCGGTGCAGGCCGGTACCTCAAGGAGGTCTCGGGCGGCGCGGTGAAGATCATCGGCGCGGATCCGGAGGGGTCGGTGTACTCGGGCGGTACGGGCAGGCCCTATCTGGTCGAAGGCGTGGGTGAGGACTTCTGGCCGTCGGCCTACGACCCGACCATCACCGACGAGGTCATCGCGGTCTCTGACGCGGACTCGTTCGACATGACCAGGCGGCTGGCCCGCGAGGAGGCGCTGCTCGTCGGCGGCTCCTGCGGCATGGCCGTAGTGGCCGCCATACAGATCGCCGAGCGTGCAGGGCCCGACGCGTTGGTCGTCGTTCTGCTGCCCGACGGCGGACGGGGTTATCTCTCAAAGGTTTTCAACGACGCGTGGATGTCGTCGTACGGCTTCCTTCGCGGCAGGCTCGACGGGTCGATCGAGCAGTCGACGGTCGGAGACGTGTTGCGGCGCAAGTCCGGGGCGCTTCCCGACCTGGTGCACACCCATCCGTCCGAGACGGTGCGCGACGCCATCGGCATCCTGCGCGAGTACAGCGTGTCGCAGATGCCGGTCGTCGGCGCGGAGCCTCCGGTGATGGCCGGAGAGGTGGCCGGCAGCGTATCGGAACGTGAACTCCTGTCGGCCGTATTCGAGGGCCGGGCAAAGTTGGCAGACGCCGTTTCGCAGCACATGGGGCCACCATTGCCGCTCATTGGGGCCGGTGAACTGGTCTCGACGGCCGCCAAGACTCTGCGTGAATGCGATGCGGTGATGGTGGTCGAAGAGGGCAAACCCGTTGGCGTAATCACGCGACACGACTTGCTCGGATTCCTGTCGGACGGCAATCCCCGCCGGTAGGATCCTCGTTAGTACGGCTACTGACCGCTGTGAGCAGTAACCGAAAACCGTTAGCTTAGTTAATCATTCCGCCTCGGGGGAGGGTGACGGGGAGTGATGAAGTTCAGATTATGAGCGGCTTTGTAACCCTGTTCTCAGGTAGGGTTACACCGCTCGCTCCCAGCTAACTCATCATTGAAGGGTCCAATACCGATGAACTGCGTCTGTAGCGGCCAATAACATTGCAAGT
Organism: Mycobacterium sp. AZCC_0083; assembly: GCF_014202335.1. GTDB lineage: Bacteria > Actinomycetota > Actinomycetes > Mycobacteriales > Mycobacteriaceae > Mycobacterium. The sequence goes on from NZ_JACHGP010000018.1 coordinate 49,031, forward strand.
CAACAGCTTCGATCAATGAATTTGCGAGAAAGAGAAAGGGAATCGTGACCAACCCACCACCCCCACCGCCTCCTGGCGGCAACTACCCGCCTCCGGGTGGCTACCCGCCGCCTCCGCCTCAGGGGCCTCCTGGTGGGTACCCGCCACCGCCACAGCCTGGCGGCAACTACCCGCCCCCGCCGCCGCAGGGGCCTCCGGGTGGCTACCCGCCGCCCCCGCCGCCGCAGGGCCCCCCGGGTGGGTATCCGCCGCCGCCGGGACAGGCTGGATATCCGCCGCCCCCGCAGGGTGGCTACCCACCACCTCCGCAGGGTGGATACGCGCCACCGCCTCCAGGTGGCCCGGGCTACGGCGGCCCGGTGCAGGTGAACATCGGTGAGGCGTTCAGCTGGGCATGGAACAAGTTCAGCAAGAACGCCGCCCCACTGATCGTCGCGACCCTGATCTACGGCGTGATCGTCGGTGTGCTGTACGGGATCATCTACGCCGTGGCCCTGCTCCTGGCGCCCGATCCGGTCAGCTACTACGACTCGTCCGGCTCGGGTTTCAGCTACTCGTACAGCGCAGGCTTCGGTGCGGCGAGCATCGCGGTTCTGGTCCTCGGCGGGTTGGTGTTGGTCGTCCTGATCGGCGCGATCCAATCGGCGTATCTCGGTGCCTTGCTGGACATCGCGAATGGTGAGCAGGTTGCGATTGGATCGTTCTTCAAGCCGCGCAACGTCGGCAGCGTCGTGCTCGGCGCATTGATCGTCGGCGTCTTGGTGTCGATCGGCTATGTGCTGTGCGTTCTCCCGGGCTTGGCGGTGGCGATCTTCACGATCTTCACGACCATTCTCATCGTCGAACGGAACCTCGCACCGATCGACGCGATCAAGGCGAGCATTGACATCGTCAAGGCGAATTTCGTGCAGGTCCTCCTCGTCTGGTTGATCTTCGGCGTCATCACGACGGTTGGCTCGTTGCTCTGCGGCATCGGTTTGATCGTCGCCGTACCGGTGGCGACGCTCTTCTTGGTCTACGCCTACCGCAAGCTCAGTGGCGGACAGGTCGCACCGCTCACTCCGTAGATCGACTGGGTTTCGGAAGAGAGAAAGAAGGAAGACAGTGACGAATCCACCGCCTCCCGGAAACTATCCGCCACCTCCTGGTGGCTTTCCGCCTCCGCCACCGCCTCCTGGTGGATTCCCGCCTCCGCCACCGCCGCCGGGTGGTGGCTACCCACCTCCACCACTTTCGGCAGGTGGGTACGCCCCGCCACCGCCCGGTGCTCGTCCGTCGGGGTCGCCAGATCAGTACACGCCTTGGGTGACGCGTGCCCTGGCATGGCTCATCGACTACATTCCGGTCGCGCTGTTGACCGGGATCGGGGTCATCTGCCTGGTCACCATGCAGAAGGTCGAAACGGTCTGTCTCACAGATGATTCCGAGTTCAACCTCGGTGAATTCTGCGCTACCGGCAACAACGGACCGTCCGGATTGGCATGGGCGATCTTCGCCGTCACCACGCTGCTCGGCCTTGCCTTCGCGATCTGGAATTACGGCCTGAGGCAGGGCAAGACCGGATCGAGTGTCGGCAAGGCGATCCTGAAGTTCAAGGTCGTCAGTGAGGCGACGGGACAGCCGATCGGCTTCGGCATGTCGATCGTGCGGCAGATCGCCCACGCCATCGACGGCGCCATCTGCTACATCGGTTACCTGTTCCCGCTGTGGGACGCGAAGCGGCAGACGATCGCCGACAAGCTGTTGAAGACCATCTGCGTACCGATCTGATCGCGCTCGACACTCATCGGCCCGCCAGCTTCGTGCTGGCGGGCCGATCTGTGCTCTACTGCCGGTCATGACGGCAAGCGTTCCGATCTACGCACCGTGGCCGCGGCGGGTGTTGGCCTTCCTCCTTGACGCGGTTCCTGTCGTGATCCTGGCGGCCCTGGCCGTCATCCTGCTGTACCTCACCAGGATTCGCGGATGCGACGGAGATCCGTCCGCACGCGATCTCGGTGCCCAGTGCGCGTCGAACACCAGCCCGTTGGGTGTGATCTGCTTCGTCGTCGCATGGTTGGCGATCATCGGCTACGGCATCTGGAACTTCGGCTACCGGCAGGGCAGGACGGGCTCGAGCGTCGGCAAGACCGCCCTGCGCCTCAGGGTGGTCGACGTCGCGTCGGGCGAGCCGATCGGCTTCCTGCGCTCGGTGATCCGGCAGTTCGCCCACGTGGTGGAGCCGCTCAGCCTCGGCCTTGGCTACCTATGGCCGCTGTGGGACTCGAAGCGTCAAACGTTCGCCGACAAGCTGGCCTCGACGGTGTGCGTGCGCTCCGAGGTCAACGGAACGCACTGACGCCGGTCAACGCCTCGCCGATGACCATCTGGTGCACCTCAGAGGTGCCCTCGTAGGTCAGCACCGACTCCAGGTTGTTGGCGTGCCGGATCACCGGGTACTCGAGCGTGATGCCGTTGGCACCCAACAGAGTTCGGCACTGCCGGGCGATCTTGATGGCTTCGCGCACGTTGTTGAGCTTGCCGACGCTGACCTGCTCCGGCCGGATCCGGCCCTCGTCCTTGAGCCTGCCGAGATGCAGTGCCAACAGTTGAGCCTTGCCGAGTTCGACGGCCATGTCGGCGATCTTGGCCTGCGTGATCTGATAGCCGGCCAGCGCCTTGTCGAACACCATGCGGGTGCCGACGTAGTCCAGCGTGGTCTCCAGGCAGTCGCGTGCCGCGCCGACGGCACCGAACACGATGCCGAACCGGGCCTCCGACAGGCAGGCCAGCGGTCCCGACAACCCGCGTGCGCCAGGCAGTTTGGCCTCGTCAGGCAGTCGCACGTCGTCGAGGCTGAACTCCGAAGTGACCGACGCCCGCAGCGACAGCTTGTGCGTCATCTCGCGGGCACTGAAGCCGGGCGTCGACGTCGGCACCGCGAACCCCAGGATGCCCTCCTCGGCGCGCGCCCACACCACCGCGACGTCGGCCACCGAGGCGTTGGTGATCCACATCTTCGAGCCGTTGAGCACCCAGTCCGAGCCATCGCGGCGGGCCGTCGTGCGCATGCCGCCGGGATTGGACCCGAAGTCGGGTTCGGTCAGCCCGAAGCAGCCGATCAGTTCCCCGGCGGCCATCCCCGGCAGCCACTGTTCGCGCTGCTCCTCGCTGCCCCAGTGGTGGATCGCGAACATCGCCAAGGACCCCTGCACCGAGACGAGGCTGCGCAGCCCGCTGTCGACGGCCTCCAGCTCCTGGCACACCAGGCCGTAGGCCGTGGCGGTCGAGCCGCTGCAGCCGTACCCGGTGAGGTGCATGCCGAGCAGACCGAGCTTGCCGATCTCGACCGCGAGCTCGCGGACGGGCACTTCACCCGATTCGAACCACTCTGCGACGAAAGGGCGCAGGCGCTGCTCGCCGAACTGCCGAACCATGGTGCGCAGCTCGATGTCCTCGGTGTTCAGCAGCGAATCGAGGTCGAGGAGGTGCTCGATCGTGGTGGATGCGGCCATGGTCTGGTTTCTACACCAACGGGCACCGGCCGTGGCGAGGCCCGGCACCGTTACCCTGATCGCCGTGAGTGAGCAGCGCAGCAAATTAGACGCGTTTCGCGCGTACGGACCGGCGACCCGGGCCATCCACGCCGGTTACCGGCCCGATCCCGCGACCGGCGCGGTCAACGCGCCGATCTACGCCAGCTCGACGTTCGCCCAGGACGGCGTCGGCGGGCTGCGCGGCGGCTACGAGTACGCCCGCACGGGTAACCCCACCCGAGCGGCGCTCGAGGCGGCCCTCGCCTCGATCGAGGGCGGCGCGTTCGGCCGTGCCTTCTCCTCGGGCATGGCGGCCACCGACTGTGCGCTGCGGTCCCTGCTGCGGCCCGGCGATCACGTCGTCATCCCCGACGACGCCTACGGCGGCACGTTCCGGCTCATCGACAAGGTCTTCACGCAGTGGGGGATCACCCACACGCCCGCGGCGTTGGCCGACCTCGATGCCGTCCGCGCGGCGGTGACGCCCAAGACCAAGCTGGTCTGGGTCGAGACGCCCACCAACCCGCTGCTGACCATCGCCGACATCGCGGGAATCGCCCAGGTGGCCTCGGCCGCCGGCGCGAAGGTGTTGGTGGACAACACGTTTGCCTCGCCAGCGCTGCAGCAGCCGTTGGCGCTGGGTGCTGATATCGTGCTGCACTCGACGACGAAGTACATCGGTGGGCACTCCGACGTCGTCGGCGGCGCATTGGTGACCAACGACGAGGAACTCGACGACGCGTTCGCCTTCCTGCAGAACGGCGCGGGCGGAGTGCCGGGACCGTTCGACGCATATCTGACGATGCGCGGGCTCAAGACCCTCGTCCTTCGCATGCAACGGCACAGCGAGAACGCCTCCCTGGTCGCCGAATTCCTCGGCGGGCACCCCGCCGTCGAGAGTGTGCTGTACCCGGGGCTGCCCAATCACCCCAACCACGAGGTGGCCAGGCGGCAGATGTCGGCCTTCGGCGGCATGGTGTCGGTGCGGCTGCGCGGTGGCCGCGAGGCCGCCCTCCGGCTGTGCGCGCGCACCGAGATCTTCATCCTCGCCGAGTCGCTCGGTGGCGTGGAGTCGCTGATCGAGCATCCCGGTTCGATGACGCACGCCTCGACGGCGGGCTCGCAGCTCGAGGTGCCCGACGACCTGGTCCGGCTGTCGGTGGGAATCGAGGAGGCCGGCGACCTGCTTGGCGATCTCGAGCAGGCGCTACGACAGGGCTGACCGCACCGCCGACGCGGTGACCGCCAGGTTCATCTCGGGCATGGCGGTGGGGGACTCGTTCACCCAACTGCCGCTGGCGATTTCGCTGGCCCGGGAGTGAACCCAACGCCAGCCGCGGTCGTTGAGGCTGAACAAGGCGCCCAGCCCGTCCGCGGCATGCAACAGCGAGACGATGCCCGCCGTCACAGGGGTCGGCGGCCGACCGTCGAACAACGCCGACAGCAGGTCGGCCCGTGCCCGCCCGACACGGTCGCGGTTGGTCAGTGGCCACGCATATGGCGTGCGGAATCGCTTGGACGGCAAGGGGACCCGACGTATCTGGCCGAGCCGCTCCAGGTGCAGAGCCAGCTGCTCCTGGGTGCCCTTGCGCAACTTCGACACCGCCGAGTCGGGCGACAACGGCCGGCGCTGAAGCAGCTGGAAGGCCGGTTCGACGACGGGATCACCAGACCCGGCCGCGACAAGCGCCAGCAGAAGCCCCGCCTCCGTGGCGTCACCAGGGACGGCCGGACGGATGCGGCAGGCGTAGGCCAGATCCAGAAGGACCGCGGCTGCGAGGAGCCGTTCACGACGGTCGCGTTCCAGGGCCGGCTGCGCCGACGCGTTGTCCAGAAGTAGCAGAAAGAGGTCCTCGGCGATCTGCGCCATGAAACGGACCGTAGATCAGCCGGCGGGGATACCGCGAATCAGGAGTGGTACGGCTCCGCCTTGACCAGCACGACCTTCACGGTGTTGCCGCTGGGCACGGTGTACTCGCGGGTCTCCTTCTCCTTGGCGCCGATGAGCGCGCTGCCGAGGGGGGAGTTGGGCGAGAAGACCTCGAGCTTGCCGTCGCTGACGCCCTCCTGGCGGGTGGCGATCAGGAACGTCTCGGTCTCGCCGTCGTCGTACTTCACCGTGACCACGGAGCCGGGTAGTGCGACGCCGGACTGCGTGGGCGCCTCGCCGACCTTGGCGTTGTTCAGCAGCTCCTGCAGCTGGCGGATGCGGGCCTCCTGCTGGCCCTGCTCGTCACGCGCCGCGTGGTAGCCGCCGTTCTCGCGGAGGTCGCCCTCTTCGCGTCGGTCGTTGATCTCCGCGGCGATGACCGGTCGGTTGGCGATGAGGCCGTCGAGTTCGGTCTTCAGCCGATCGTGTGCTTCCTGGGTGAGCCAGGTGACCTGAGTGTCGGTCATGTCGCGCTCCTGTCGTTCGTCTCGCGCTGTTGGCGTAAGAAAGTTCCCCAAATGCCGCGATCGCAAGCGCATACCCGCGCGTTAAAGCAGCAATACACGGCTCCATCCAGGAACCGTGTATCCGACCATGCTACCACCGCCAGGTCAGCGGATCTTTACGTATTAGCTTTTCGATGTTCGTGCGGTGGACGCTCGAACGCCGGTTCGTCAGGGCGCCACGAGGTAGGCGGGAACGTCGGTTCCGCAGCCGTAGACGTCACCCATCACGGGCCGCTGACTGGTCTTGACGATGGCCGTCACCTGCACCGTTGCGGCCGACGACGGCGGAACCAGCACCTCGCGGCGGCCCGTCTCGCCACCATCGATCGACCGGGCCCGCACGATGCACACGACCGCGCGGGAGGGGTCCTTGCGGGTCACCGAGATGGTCACCTCGGCGGTGCCGTCGTCGACCAATCGGTAGCCGCCCAACTCGCCTTTGACGTCGCCCGTGCCGAGGCGCTGAAAACCGACGACTGCGACCACGACGCCGATGGCGAGAATGATGACGAAGAGGCCGATTGCCAGCCGGCGACGGGTTCGGCCCGACAGCTTTTGCCGCCCGTAGCGGGCGACCGGACGGTCGATCATGTGCGGTGCGTCGCCCCCTCGGATGGGTCTGAGTTCGGATCCGTCTGCTCGGACTGGAACTATAGGACTACCCGAGACTGTTGGAACGGTCCGTACGAGTCCCGACGAACCAAGATCAGGTAGGTACGAGTGAGCGAACTGCGCTTGATGGCGGTGCACGCCCACCCGGACGACGAGTCCAGCAAGGGTGCTGCAACCACGGCCAAGTACGCGGCCGAGGGTGCGCGCGTGATGGTCGTGACGGTCACCGGTGGCGAACGCGGGGACATCCTCAATCCGGCGATGGACTTGCCGGACGTGCACGGCCGGATCCACGAGGTCCGGCGCGACGAGATGGCGAGGGCCGCCGAGATCCTCGGTGTCGAGCACAGCTGGCTGGGTTTCGTCGACTCCGGGCTGCCAGAGGGCGACCCGCTGCCGCCCCTGCCGGACGACTGCTTCGCAGTGGTGCCGCTGGAGGGGCCGACGGAGGCCTTGGTGCGCCTCATCCGCGAGTTCAGGCCGCACGTGCTGACCACCTACGACGAGAACGGTGGCTACCCGCATCCCGATCACATCCGGACCCACGAAGTGTCCATGGCCGCGTACGAGGCGGCAGGCGACCACGTGTTGTTTCCCGACGCGGGCGAGCCGTGGAGCGTCTCGAAGCTGTACTACAACCACGGCTTCCTGCGGAAGCGGATGCAGTTGATCCAGGACGAGTTCGCCAAGCACGGCATGCACGGGCCGTTCGACAAGTGGCTGAAGCACTTCGATCCCGAGCTCGACGTCTTCGCCAGCCGCGTGACCACACGGATCGAAGCCTCGAAGTACTTCGAACAGCGCGACGACGCCCTGCGCGCGCATGCCACCCAGATCGATCCGAACGGCGACTTCTTCGCCGCGCCGATCGAGTGGCAGCAGCGGTTGTGGCCCACCGAGGAGTACGAGCTGGCCCGCTCCCGCGTCCCGGTCAAGCTGCCCGAGGACGACCTGTTCGCCGGGATCGACCCGTGACCCAATCGCTGGTGCTGATCGCGGGTCTACTGGCCGATGAGGTCCCCCGCGACACCGGGCCCGACTTCGGCAAGGCCAGCCCGTTCGGCCTCGTCATCGTGGTGATCCTGCTGATCGGCACGTTCCTTCTGGTGTGGTCGATGAACCGACACCTCAAGAAGCTGCCGGAGTCGTTCGACCGCGATCACCCCGAGCCCGACCAGGCCGTCGATGACGGCACGGTCGACTTGCCCGGCAGCGCGGCGACCGACGACGGAACCCCGCGGCGTGAGCCAGGGAGCTAACGCCCTCGGGGCGGCCACCAGCCCGTACCTGCGCCAGCACGCCGACAACCCGGTGCACTGGGTGGAGTGGTCGGCGGAGGCGCTGGCCTCTGCGGCGTCCCGTGACGTGCCGATCCTGTTGTCGATCGGGTACGCGGCGTGCCATTGGTGTCACGTGATGGCGCACGAATCCTTCGAGGACGACGAGGTCGCCGCGGCCATGAACGCGGGATTCGTGTGCATCAAGGTGGACCGTGAGGAGCGGCCCGACCTCGACGCGGTGTACATGAACGCGACGGTCGCGCTGACCGGCCAGGGTGGCTGGCCGATGACCTGCTTCCTCACTCCCGACGGCCGGCCGTTCTTCTGCGGCACGTACTACCCGAAGGCGGGGTTCCTGCAGCTGCTCGCCGCGGTGTCGGAAACCTGGCAAGTACGACGCGACGAGGTGGAGCAGGCGTCCGACCAGATCGCGGGGGAGCTGCGGTCGATGGCCTCCGGGCTGCCCGGCGGCGGCCCTGCGCTGGCGCCCGAACTGTGCGACCACGCCGTGGCGGGCGTGCTGGCCGACGAGGACGTGGTCCGTGGCGGGTTCGGCCGCGCACCGAAGTTCCCGCCGTCGGCGCTGCTGGAGGCGTTGTTGCGCAGCTGGGAGCGAACCGGGGCGTCGTTGGATGCGGTGGAGCGGACCTGCACCGCGATGGCGCGTGGCGGCATCTACGACCAGCTCGCGGGCGGGTTCGCGCGATACAGCGTCGACCCGTCGTGGGTGGTGCCGCACTTCGAGAAGATGCTCTACGACAACGCATTGCTGCTGCGGGTGTACGCGCACTGGGCGCGACGCACCGGAAACCCGTTGGCGCGCAAGGTGGCCGGTGAGACCGCGCGGTTCATCATCGACGATCTCTGTGCGGGCGGCATGTTCACCTCGTCGCTGGACGCCGACACCGCGGGCGTGGAGGGCCTGACGTACGTCTGGACCCCTGCGCAGCTGCGCGACGTGCTCGGTGACGACGACGGGCGTTGGGCCGCAACGTTGTTCGCCGTGACCGACGAGGGCACCTTCGAGCATGGGAGTTCGGTGCTGCAGATGCCGGTCGACCCGTCCGACGTTGAGCGGTTCGCGCGGGTCCGGGCTCAGTTGTCTTCGGCGCGGGCTTCTCGGCCGCAACCCGGGCGCGACGACAAGGTGGTGACGGCGTGGAACGGTTTCGCGATCACCGCGCTGGCCGAGGCATCGGTGGCCTTGGAGTCACCCGAATTGCTTTCTGCGGCAACGGCATGTGCGCGGGCGATCGTCTCTCTACATCTGGTCGACGGCCGGCTGCGACGCGCCAGCCTCGGCGGCCGCGTCGGCGATAGCGCCGCCATCCTCGAAGACCACGCCGCGTTGGCGACCGCACTGCTGACGCTGTTCCAGGTGACCGGCGATGGGCAGTGGCTCGATACTGCTTTGTCGCTGTTGGACATTGCGCTGGATCACTTCACCGATCCCGATCGCGAGGGGCGGTGGTTCGACACCGCCGACGATGCCGAGAAGTTGATGGTGCGCCCGTCTGATCCCGTCGACGGCGCGACGCCGTCCGGCGCGGCGTTGATCGCCGAGGCGCTGCAACTGGCCGCGCACCTGGCCCCGGCCCTGCACGCCGATCGGTATGCCGCGGCCGCGGCGGAGGCACTGTCGGCGGCGACGCCACTCCTGGTCAAGCAGCCGCGTTCGGGAGGTCACTGGTTGGCGGTCGCGGAGGCGGCGGTGCGCGGGCCGATCCAGATCGCGGTGGCCTGCGACTCCCCCGATTCGGAGCTGTTGGCGGCGGCCAGGGCGTTGGCACCGGGCGGAGCCGTCGTCGTCGGAGGTGCGGTGGACTCGTCGGAATTGCTGATCGGGCGCAACCGGATCGGCGGGCGCGACGCGGCCTACGTATGCCGCGGCCGGGTGTGCGATCTGCCCGTGACGACCGCCGAGGAACTCGCTTCCGCGCTGGGCGCGGCCGTGTAGCGTGCGGCACATGCCGAGCGCCGAGCTGATTACACAGACCGTCAACCGCTACATAGAGCTGGTCACCAGCGGCACCGCCGACGACATCGTCGAGCTGTACACCGACGACGCCACGGTCGAGGATCCGGTCGGTGGCGGCGAGACCCACATCGGTCGCCAGGCCATTCTCGGGTTCTACAAGACGATCGAAAGCGCTGGGCGCGAAGCGGAGTTGCTTGCGCTGCGAGTCGGCGGCCACGAGGCGGCCTTCATGTTCGCGCTGACCGTGACCGTGGGCGACGCCAAGATGCGGATCGAGCCCTTGGATGTGATGTCGTTCGACGACGCCGGCAAGATCACCGCGATGAAGGCCTACTGGGGCCCGGAGAACGTTACCCAGCTCTGAGGGGTTCTTTAGCCCCGGCCCAGTTCTGAGGTCGGAATTCGTGCATTCGGGCCGGTGGGGGCTCGGGTAGCATTTGCTGCACGAACTGTGGAGGGGATGCCGATATGCGCCGCCGTGCCGATCCGTTTGCGGCTTGGTGCTGTTCGCGTGTTTCTGGAGGTGGCAGAGCGGCGTTCGTGCTGCGAATTGACGGGTTCGGAGAGCTTTGATGGTCCAGTCGAATACTTTGCTGAAGGCGATGGCGGTCCGCAGTGTTTGCAGTATGGATCTGAGTGATCGGGGGCGCAGATGACTGAGTTGAGAGTCGATCCACCAGAGCTGACGTCCGGGGCTACGGGCCTGCAAGAGGCAGCCAACGGCATTCCGGAGCCTCTAGCGCCGTTCACGTCGACGGGCACCGACGCGTTGTCGTCCATCCTCAACACCCTCACGCAATCGAAGGAGTCACCGCTTGCCGGAATGCCGGCGACCAAGGCCGACGCGCTGGCGACCGTCCAAAAGATCCTGCAGGCGGCTGGAATCTACGAGCAGACCGATCAACAGATCGCCGACAGAGTCCGCGCGGCGACCGAGGGCCTCGACCCTGCCGCGGGCGGAGCCCCCGGCGGCGGGGGCGGCGCACCAGCGGGTGGTGGCGGAGCTCCGGCCGCGGGTGGCGCGAGTCCAGCGGTTGGTGCCGGTACCTCGGGTGCCGGTGGTGCAGGTGCTGGCGGTGGCGCCGATCAGTTGCAGCAGATGATGAGTATGCCCATGCAGATGGGGCAGCAGGCGGCACAGATGGCGCAGCAGGTTCCGCAGGCGATCATGCAAGGCGTTCAGGGCGCGGTGCAGCAAGTCAGTCAGCTGGCCGGCGGACTGGGGCAGAAGGGCGACTCCAAGGCCGACGGCAAGGAGCAGCAGCCCGTACCGGCAGAAGACGAGAAGAAGGACGACAAGGACAATGGGCGGCACGCTGCGCCCGAGGGTGCCGCAGCCGGGACGAACAACGCCGAACGGGCGCCCGAGGGAGCTCCGCCGAAGCATGCCGCGCCGGCTCCGCCGACCGAGGCCCCGCCGGTTCCGCCAACGGGGGCTGCGCCGGGACGCCCAGCGACCACCGATCCTGGAATTGTGTTGTGACCGTGGGTTTTTCTGACACGAAGGTGTGCCGATGACGTTGCCTCCCCCGCAGGATCCGTATGGTCCTCCGCCGCAGGTTGGTGGAGCGCCGTCGTGGGGAGCGCAGGCTGCCGGATATGGCGGGCAGTACGGCCTGCCGCCTCAGGGTCCGCCTGGTGGCCCTCCGCAGTGGGGGCAGCAGCCGCAGTGGATGGGACCTCCTGGTCCGCCTCCGGGTAAGGGTGGTCGCGGCAAGTGGATATTGGGTGGTCTCGCCGTTCTGGTCGTGGTCGTGCTTGCAGTGGTGATCACCGTGCTGGTGATGCGGCCTTCTGGCAGCGGCGGACCGACGCCGACGCCGACAAATGCAAACTCTGATTTCGCCAGTGCCAACGACACTGGGCCGGTCAACATCATTGCCGAAGACCCGACATGCGAGGCGTGGGGCCGAATAGGGCGGGAGTATGCAGGCAAGTTGGCGGCGGTTAACTGGGCTGGCGCGGACAAGTCGGTACCAGCTAGTGCATGGACACCAGACCTGCGAACGATGTACGAAACCGCGAGCACGGCGATGAGCCAGGCGGCAGACCAAACGGTTAATCTCGCGAAAAAGACCCCGCATCGAGTGATGCGTGAACTCTACGAACAATTCATTGCATACACACATATGTTCGTCGATAAGATCCCGTCCTACGTCGCGAGCGATGAGAACTTTTCTGTGGTTACAGATGCAATAGGAAATGGACTGAACAGCATATGTTCGGCAATTTCCTATGGGTCCGCGCCACCTCTCGCGCCATTGATCGCAGACCCGGCACCGCCATCAAATTTGCCCCCCCTAGGAGATCCCGCAACGCCGACGGTGCTCCTAACGTCAGTCAACTCAATCTGTGCTGAGTGGGCATCAGAGGTGTCAAAGATCGATGACAAAACTAAAGCTTGGAGATCGATCGATCCCCAGATTCCGGCTACCGAATGGACTCCCGATCAAAGGGCGGTGAACGATGCCGTTGCATCGGTCATGTCTTCAAATTCTGATGAATTGGAGAAAATGGGTCGACAAAGTGGTAATTCGACCCTCGAGGATATCGCAATACTAGCCGCGCAGTACCAACGCGCGTTTGTGAAAACTGTCCCGACATATACACCGGCTGACAATTTTCTATCTGTCGCAACGACGTTCCTAGTAAAGGCGATTGACTGGTCCTGTAAGGCAGCGGAATAATGGCGAGCACGCGTGCCAACGGCACTACAGGCGCACCGAGTAGCGGTACCATAGGCGCCAGGGCTGGCGAAAAGCCAGCAGGCGAGCATGCCGAGAAAATGGTTGGCCCGGGCGCGTGGCCGGAAACGGGTGAATCGGTATTCACCGATCGCGCGACTCAACTAGGCGAGAAGTTAGCGGCGCTTACGGGTGCTCTCGAAGGTTGGGGAAGTCACCAAGCATCCATTTTCAACGGCATTCACGTCTGGTCTGGGGTTGGGGCTAGCGCCGCTGGCGGCAACGTCGAGGCCAATGCGCAGGCGATGCGGGACCACGAACAGCAACTTCGCGACGCCATCGGCTGGTGCAACGAGGCAGCGGGCCACATCGGAACTGCGAAAGAGTCGATCACCGACAACGTCAATGCGGGGATCGACGAAATCAACCAGACCCTGGACGCGGCGTCACAGTCTGACCAGGATCCGACAGAGGCGATCGACGCCATCGTCCAACGCAAGTACGGCGAGAACGTTGCAACACTCGGTAACGCAGCCAAGCTTCTGGGTTTCAAAGGTGAAGTGCCTGCTGCGCCGCCCCGTAAGCCGGGCGATTCCGGCCCAAATGAACCAAGCGGCGAGGATTCGTCCAAACCCGATTCCTTGGCTCTTTTTGGT
>NZ_JACHGP010000018.1:62289-163171 GCF_014202335.1 Mycobacterium sp. AZCC_0083
GTAGACCTGGCACAGGGGGCAAAGGTCCTGTTCTCGAGCCGCAGCCCGCACCTCCTGAGCCCGGCACCGTTCCAGCGGCCGCTGTCGGTAGACCTGGCACAGGGGGCAAAGGTCCTGTTCTCGAGCCGCAGCCCGCACCTCCTGAGCCCGGCACCGTTCCAGCGGCCGCTGTCGGTAGACCTGAGACAGGGGGCAAGGGCCCGGTGTACCAGCCCGCACCTGTCGTAGGAACACCTCCTACAGTCCAGGTTCCTGCTGCCAAAACTCCGATCGTGAACGTGCCTTCAGGCGGAACGCCCGGCCCGTCACCCGGAGGCTCGCCGGGCGTCCCAAGCATCGGTGGCTCGGGCGGTCCGTCTGGCGGCGGCGCACCAAGCCCATTGGGCAACACGTCATCGCCCTCGGTGTCGCCGGCCGCTTTCGACCCCACGCAAGCAGCGGCGGCTGGGCCCCAGACAGCGGGCGCCGTGCCGCAGACGCCCGCCCAGGCGTTTGGGCAGGGGCTTGCCGATGCCGCGGCAAATGGCAGTCCGACGGTGCAGGCCGCGTCGGCGCCACCGGTATCGCCGACGGCGCCGCCGGTGTCCGCGCCGATCACTGATCAGTCAGCCCCGGCTCCGCCGTCCGCTTTGCCGGGCACGCCCGGCGGTCCCGTCGGTGGCGGGCCAGCGGCGCCCGCGGCTCCGGTGGGCGGTGGCCCCATGATGGGCGGTCCGGTCGCGCCGTCGATGCCGTTGGGTGCGCCCGCCACGCCGCCGCCGGCCGCGCCGCTGCCGCCCGTGAATCCCGCGGGTCTCGGGCCGGTCGTGCCGCCGATTAACCCAAATGCCGGCGCCATCGCCGGTGCCGCGATACCGGTGTCCGTGGCACGCGCGGAGCGGGACGCGATTGCGAGGTCGATGCGGCGTGCTCCCGGCAACGATCCTGCGCAGGTCGCGCGGCGGATCGCTGCGGCGCTTAACGCGGAGCCGTCAGTCGATTTCGGGTTCTACTGGATGACGGCCTTGGCGGCGGACGGCACCATCGTCGTCGCCAATAGTTATGGCATCGGCTACATCCCGGAGGGGGTGAATCTGCCGGAGCAGGTGAAGGTGGCCTCGGCCGATGAGTCCATCTCGCCGGCGGATCGTGGTCGGTGGGCGACCTATCCGCTGTTGACGTTGCAGGGCTGGGCGCAGCATCACGCCGTGGGTCTGCGGCAGGTCATCGCGACCGAGGCGCAGTTCAAGGGATTCGACGCGGGGGCGGCTCGGATTACCTTGCAGCCGGACGACATTCCCGAGAGCGGGCAGATGCAGGGCCGGTCCCGGTTGGAGGTGATCGCTCCCGCGGCCGCGGCAACCTTGGCGGCGGTCAGTGATGCCCGGTTGTCCGAGGTGTTGCCGGTCGCTCAGACCGACGTGAACCCTCCTGCCGACGAGACCTTCACCAAGTGGTTCGAGGTGATGAAGCCGATGATGAGCGAATCCCCCGACCGTGGGCAAGCTCATCTGCGAGCGTTCGTCGACTACGCCGACCACGCGCAGGAGAAGTATCTCTTCATGGCGCACAACGCCATTGACGCCACCGCCCAACGCGCGGCCATCGCCGACTGGATCTATTGGCAGCACCTCAGCGTGCTCATGTCGGACGCATTGGTAGGGCTGCAGCCGGCGTGAGATTCTGCCAGCCCAACTAGCTCTAAAAGACCGCGAACCACATCGCGATGTAGTGACAGATCGCCGCCACCGCCGTGCAGGCGTGGAAGAACTCGTGATGCCCGAACGTCGTCGGCCACGGATTCGGCCACTTCAACCCGTAGAGCACGCCGCCGATGCTGTACAGCGCGCCACCGACGATCAGCAGCACCAGCGCTGCCACCCCGGCGCCATGCATGATCGGCACGATGAAGAACGCGGCGACCCAGCCCAACAGCAGATAGAGCGGAACACCGACCCAGGCCGGCGCCGACGGCCAGAACATCTTCAGGAACACGCCTGCGATCGCCCCGCCCCAGACGATCCAGAACAGCACCATGCCCTGGTTCGACGGCAGGGCCAGAAGGGCGAACGGCGTGTAGCTGCCCGCGATGAACACGAAGATCATCGAGTGATCGAGGCGCTTCATCCACTTGCGCTTGGTCGGTGACACCCAGGTCACCCGGTGATAGGTCGCACTGACGGCGAACATCGCCACGATCGTGAACGTGTAGAGCAGCGTGGCCAGCCCGGCGCGGGTGCCCTCGAGCGCCCACGACACCGACACCAGAGCGGCGCCTGCGATGAAGGCCACGACCGCCGAGTAGAGGTGAATCCAGCCCCGGGCGCGCGGCCTGCCGAGGAATTGGGCGACGCCGTCGGCCAATGCCTCCGGTAGGTCTTCGGCCTCTCCGCGCGACGAACCGGGACGCTCGGAGTCCGCGGTATCGATCGAAGTGGTCACAACACCTCCTCTGACTGCCAGGGGACTAACCGATTCCCACAGTAGTCTGGATCTTCGTGGACCTCATTCCCCCGCGACTCAAGGAACCGGCCTACCGGGTCTACGAGATGCGGCTGCGCCAGGAGCTGGCGCGCTCCCGAGCAGACCTACCTCGGCATGTCGCCGTTCTGTGTGACGGGAACCGGCGTTGGGCCCGTGACGAGGGTCACGACGACGTCAGCTACGGCTACCGCGTCGGGGCCGACAAGATCGCCGAGATGCTGCGGTGGTGCCAGGACGCCGGCGTCGAACTGGCCACGGTGTACCTGCTCTCCACCGAGAACCTGCAACGCGATCCGGCCGAGCTGGCAGCGCTCATCGAGATCATCACCGGCGTCGTCGAGGAGATCTGCGCACCCGCCAACCGGTGGAGCGTGCGCACCGTCGGCGACCTTGCGCTGCTCGGCGAGGAGCCGGCCCGCCGGTTGCGCGAAGCCGTCGACTCGACCACCAACAACGGCGGATTCCACGTCAACGTCGCGGTGGGCTACGGCGGACGCCAGGAGATCGCCGACGCCGTCCGCGCGCTGCTCGGCAAGGAACTCGCCAACGGCGCGACGGCCGAGCAACTCGTCGAAGCCGTCACCGTCGAGGCGATCTCCGAGAACCTCTACACCTCCGGGCAGCCCGACCCCGACCTGGTGATCAGGACCTCGGGGGAGCAGCGACTGTCGGGATTCCTGTTGTGGCAGAGCGCCTATTCGGAGATGTGGTTCACCGAGGCGCATTGGCCGGCCTTCCGGCGGGTCGACTTCCTCCGGGCCCTGCGCGATTACACCCGTCGGCACCGGCGTTACGGCGTGTAGGCCGAGCGGGCAACGTGTCAGACTGGTGACATGGCGGCGATGTCCGCAGTGGTCTTCGGTCTGAGCTGGTGGCTCGGGCTCTATCTGCTGGCCCGCGATCCGCGTAAACCCGTGCTGGTGCTGGCCGCGATCGGGCTGATGAGCTTCGCCGTCGTCGTCGCCCTCGACGCCGTTCGCGTCAGCAGAGGTCCGTACGCCGAACTGCTCAGCCGCATCGAGGTGTACATCGTCGTCGTGCCCGGCATCGCCTGGTTCGCCGTGCTGCTGGAGCTCTCCCGGCCCGGCGACACCTGGCGCAGCCGCGTCGGGGAACTGGGTGCGATCGCCGTCGTCGCGGCACTCGCCCTGACCGGCGCGACGCTGGCCGGTGGAGTGAATGGTCCACTGCGCCTTGGACATTGGGTGATGTTTGGGGTCACCTCCGTCTCGACTCTCGGTGCGATGGCCGTGGCGGTACGACGCCAGAGCAGGCCGCGGCGGGTGCGCCGGGTTGCCGTCGTAGCGACCCTGTTCTTTGCGCTCGGCAACGCGATCATCGTCATACCGCTCGGGTTGGTCCCCAGCTGGCTGGCGCTGGCGGGCACCGGTTTCGACCTGTTGCTTCTCGGCATCGCCGTCGCACTGTGGGACGCATTCGACGAAGGGCAGGCGCTGCGCGCCGACATGCGCCGGTCGTTCGTCGGCAGCGTCGTCGTCGCCGCGCTCTTCGGCGGACAGGCCCTGATCGGCATGGCGGTCACCGACGAGCACACCGCGCTGACGGTGCTGCTGTTCACCAGCCTGGCGATCGCCCTGTCGATCAACGTGCTTGCCGACCCGCTCGCCGGGGTGCTCGACCGACTGGCGTTCTCCCGCTCACCCGACCTGCGCGCCGACCGTGCCACGTTGCGTCGCACCGAATCTGCGCTGCCGCTGCGTTCGCAAAGCCCGCTCGACGGCATCGACGACGACACCTTCGTCCGACTGACGCGGCGCGCGCTCGGCCACTACGGCGATCTGTCCAAGCTCGTCGCGAGCCCGCTGACCGCGCTGCCCGTCATCGACGATCGGCTGGCCCAGCGTGGCGTGCCCGACCAGCCCCTCGAACGGGCCAACGAACTCAAGGCGCTGCTCGCCGACCGCATCGCGGCGCTCAAGCCGCGTGACGGCGGCGACTTCGGCACCACCGAGCAGTGGCGCCACTACAACTCGCTCTACTTCCCCTACGTCGTCGGCGTGCGGGCCTACGCGCAGAACGCGACGGCCGCCGGTCTGGACCCGGTGGCCCGCCGCGCCTGGCAGTGGTTCGTCACCGAGGTGCCGCAGCGCTCGCTGCACAACTGGCAGAACGCGGCAGCGCGCGTCATCGCCGCGGACCTGCGCGGGACCCCGGTACCCGCGACTTCGTAACCCCTCTGACCTGCGGCTGGCAGTGATTGGCAGCGTCAGGCGTCGATCTGGCAGTGGTTCCTGAGCAGTGTTCGTGGTGTCAGCAACACCAGCACAGCCTCACCGCCGAGGAGCCCACGATGACCGCCACGATCACCACCCGCCCCCTGTCCAGCAGTACCGATTCCCTGCTCCGATTCGCGATGCGCGCCGACGCCACCCTGTGCGCAGGCACGGGCCTGCTCATCGCCATCGCCGCCGACCCGCTGTCCCGATTGTCGGGACTGTCCGCCACGTCCGAGTGCATCGCGGGTGCCGCGCTCGTCGCCTACGGCGTGACGTTGTACGTGCTCGCCGCCGCACCGGCCATTCGGCGCATCGGCGCCGGCATCATCGCCGCGAACGTCGTGTTCGCCATCGTCGCGCTGGTGGTCCTGGCGGCCGGCGTGGTCCCGCTGACCGCCACGGGCGTCGCCATGATGCTCGCCACCATCGCGTCCACTCTCGGCTTCGCCTACCTGCAGTACCTCGGAGTGCGCCGTCTGGCGTGACTCCCTCCGAACCGGTGCGCGGCCGCCCGCCGCAAGAGGTTACGGCGTGCGGCCCGCACCGGCCTCTCCGCTCCACTCACCAAACTGAAGGGAAGTTCCATGACTGCCATCACCGTTCCAGCGACCACCACCCGCGACTCCTTCCTGCGATTCGCGCTACGCCTCGACGCCGTCGGCAGCGGCCTGATGGGCGTCGTGGGCCTCGCGTTCGGCCCGCAGATCGCCGAGTTGTCGGGCACCACCACGAGCTTCGAGTACACCGTCGGCGCGCTGTTCGTCGCCTACAGCGCTGCCGTGCTCTTCTTGTCCTCGCGGCCGTCGGTGCGCCAGACGGGCCGCGTGTGCGCCATCGGCAACCTCGTCTACAGCGTCGCCACGGTCGTCGCCGTGCTCGCCGGCGTCTTTCCGCTGACGACGGCGGGCATCGTGGGCACCGTGGGTAGCGGTGTCTTCACCCTGGTGATGGCCGACCTGCAGTACCTCGGCCTGCGCCGCCTGCGCGCCTGACCATGTGAGTTCGGCACGCTGGGTTGCGATGAGCGCAACCCAGCGTGCACAAATCGCGTGAGGGGTGGGGAGGTTAGAGCTTGCGGAGCCGCAGCCGGTTGATCGAGTGGTCGGCGTCCTTGCGCAGCACCAGCGTCGCGCGCGGCCGGGTCGGCAGGATGTTCTCGATCAGGTTGGGTCGGTTGATCGAATGCCAGATGTCGCGGGCGGCGAACACCGCCTGGTCGTCGGTCAGCGTGGAGTAGTGGTGGAAGTGCGACTGCGGATCGGCGAACGCGCCGGCGCGCATCGCCAGGAAGCGTGAGACGTACCAGCCCTCGATGTCCTCGATGCGGGCGTCGACGTAGACGGAGAAGTCGAACAGGTCGGACACCATCAGCGCTGGACCGGTTTGCAGGACGTTGAGGCCCTCCAGGATCAGGATGTCCGGATGCCGGACGCACGTCTGGTCGCCGGGCACGATGTCGTACAGCAGGTGCGAGTACACCGGCGCACACGCCTGATCGGAGCCCGACTTAACCGCGGTGACGAATCGCATCAGGCCGCGCCGGTCGTAACTTTCGGGGAAACCCTTGCGGTGCATCAGGTTTCGCCGCAAAAGCTCGGCGTTGGGGTACAGGAAGCCGTCGGTGGTGACCAGGTCGACGCGGGGGTGATGCTCCCAGCGGGCCAGCAGCGCCTGCAGCACGCGGGCGGTGGTCGACTTGCCCACCGCGACACTGCCCGCGACGCCGATCACGAACGGCACCGGGCGGTCCGGATTCTGCTGCGGCTCGCCGAGGAACTCAGCCGTCGTGGCGAACAGCCGTTGACGTGCCGCGACCTGCAGATGGATGAGCCGGGCCAACGGCAGGTAGACCTCTTCGACTTCGAGCAGGTCCAGCTGCTCACCGAGGCCGCGCAACCCCGTCAGGTCTTTCTCATTGAGCTTCAACGGAGTCGACATGCGCAGCGCCTGCCACTGACTGCGGTCGAACTCGACGTATGGACTCGGCTCGCTGGTCCGCGCCATGTGTTCAGTCTTGCATTTACGGTTGGGGGTATGGACTCCGCCACCCTCATCAATGAGTATCTGCTGCTCGGTCTGCGATTCGACCGGGTCGAGGAGGGATACGTCGACTCATTCACGGGAGATCCCGCGTTGCGCCGCGCGGTCGAGTCCGAGCCCGCGCCCGACCCGGCTGCTCTGGCGCGGACCGCCGAACGACTCTTGGCCGAGGTGCCCGGCGCCGACGGTCTCGACGCCCAGCGCGCCGACTACCTCGCTGCGCACCTCAAGGCGTTGGCGTGCGCGGGTCGCAGGTTCGCAGGCCAAGACGTCGGGTTCGTCGAGGAGGTCCGCGACTACTTCGACGTCGACATCGTCAAGGGCGATCCCGAGCGGTACCGCGAGGCGCACCGCAAGCTCGACGACGCGCTGGGCGGCAGCGGCCCGCTCGCCGAGCGGATGCAGGCCCACCGCGACAGCGAGGAGATTCCGCCGGAGCGGCTCGAGGAGTGCATCCACGCGTTCTCCAGCGCCCTGCGCGATCGGGTCCGCGCCGAGTACCCGCTGCCGGACACCGAGACGATCGTCTACGAGGTCGTCACCGACAAGCCGTGGTCGGGGTTCAACTACTACGAGGGCGACTACCGCTCCACCGTCGCCGTCAACGCCGACCTCAAACAGCAGATGTCCAACCTGCCGCGCCTCGTCGCGCACGAGTCCTATCCCGGTCACCACACCGAGCACTGCCGAAAAGAAGCCGGGCTCGTCGCACGGGATGGCCAGGCCGAGCAGACCATCTTCCTGGTCAACACCCCGCAGTGCCTGATGGCCGAGGGCCTGGCCGATCTCGCATTGCACGCCGCGATCGGGCCGAAGTGGGGCGCCTGGGCCTCCGAGATCTACGCCGACCTCGGCCTGCGCTTCGACGGTGAACGGGCCGAGGCGATCTCGGAGGCGTCCGCGGCGCTGGCCGACGTCCGTCAGGACGCCGCGCTGATGTTGCACGACGAGCACCGCCACGTCGACGACGTCGCCGTCTTCATGCAGCGCTGGCTGCTCACCAACGAGGTCAGGGCGCGGCAGTCGCTGCGGTTCCTGTCCTCACCGCTGTGGCGGGCCTACACCAGCACCTACGTCGAGGGGTACCGGCTGCTGCGTGGCTGGCTGGACGCGCGGCCCGCCGAGGTGACGCTGGGGGAGCGGTTCGGCCGGCTTCTCGACGAGCCGTTGATCCCCTCGAGTTTGCGGGCGGGCTGACCCCGACGGGCGCTTGCCGAGGATTAGGCTGGTCGGCATGACTGCTGACTCCGTGACTTCCTCCGCAGGCCTCGGTGCCGAGTACGCCGACACCGCGAGCGCCGCGTACCGCGCGGCGTTGGAGGTCATCGAATCCGTCGAACCCCGTATCGCGGCCGCGACGCGCAAGGAGCTTGCCGACCAACGGGATTCGCTCAAGCTGATCGCCAGCGAGAACTACGCCTCGCCCGCGGTGCTGCTGACCATGGGCACCTGGTTCTCCGACAAATACGCCGAGGGCACCATCGGGCACCGGTTCTACGCCGCCTGCCAGAACGTGGACACCGTCGAGGCGTTGGCCGCCGAGCATGCCCGCGAGTTGTTCGGCTCGCCGTACGCCTATGCACAGCCGCACTCCGGCATCGACGCCAACCTGGTCGCGTTCTGGGCCATCCTCGCCACCCGCATCGAAGCGCCGGGGCTGGCCGAGCTCGGCGCCAAGCACGTCAACGACCTCTCCGAGGCGGACTGGGAGACGCTGCGCGCCAAGCTGGGCAACCAGCGTCTGCTCGGCATGTCGCTGGACACCGGCGGACACCTCACCCACGGCTTCCGGCCCAACATCTCCGGAAAGATGTTCCACCAGCGCAGCTACGGCACCGACCCGGAGACCGGGCTGCTCGACTACGACGTCGTCGCCGCGGCCGCCCGCGAGTTCAAGCCGCTGATCCTGGTGGCGGGCTACTCGGCCTACCCGCGCCGGGTCAACTTCGCCAAGATGCGCGAGATCGCCGACGAGGTCGGCGCGACCCTCATGGTCGACATGGCGCACTTCGCCGGCCTGGTCGCGGGCAAGGTCTTCACCGGCGACGAGGACCCGGTGCCCCACGCCCACGTCACCACGACGACGACGCACAAGTCACTCCGCGGACCGCGCGGCGGGTTGGTGCTGGCCACCGAGGAGTACTCCGGCGCCGTCGACAAGGGCTGCCCGATGGTGCTCGGCGGACCGCTGAGCCACGTCATGGCCGCCAAGGCCGTCGCACTCGCCGAGGCCAGGCAGCCGTCGTTCCAGACCTACGCCCAGAACGTCGCCGACAACGCCAAGGCGCTGGCCGACGGGTTCCTCAAGCGCGACGCCCGGCTGGTCACCGGTGGCACCGACAACCACCTCGTGCTGCTCGACGTCACGTCGTTCGGGCTGACGGGCCGTCAGGCCGAGTCCGCGCTGCTGGACGCGGGCATCGTCACCAACCGCAACTCCATCCCCAACGACCCCAACGGCGCCTGGTACTCCAGCGGCATCCGGTTCGGCTCCCCCGCGCTGACCACCAGGGGCTTCGGCGCCGACGACTTCGACCGCGTTGCCGAGCTGGTGGTCGACGTGTTGAAGAACACCGAGCCGCACGCCACCTCGAAGGCCAAGTACACGCTGGCCGACGGAATGGCCGAGCGCGTGCATGCGGCGGCGGCCGAACTCCTGAACGCGAATCCCCTGTACCCGGGGTTGTCGCTGTAGGTCCTGCGATCGGGTCCGTTGACACGCGGTACCCAGATTTCCGGGAACATGTGAATCCGGGTTACAGTTACTTTCATGGCAGATAAACCGGTCGCCAACGCGCTGATCCTCGAGCTCGAGCCGGTCGTGGACGAGAACCTGGCCCGCCACCTCGCAACCGAGGAACTCTGGTACGCGCACGACTACGTGCCGTTCGACCAGGGTGAGAACTTCGCCTTCCTCGGCGGCACGGACTGGGATCCGTCCTCGGTGACGCTGCCCAAGCACATCACCGACGCCCTCGAGATCCTGCTCATCACCAAGGACAACCTCGCCGGGTACCACCGGGAGATCGTCGAGCACTTCATCCTCGACGGGCGATGGGCCCGCTGGATCGGACGCTGGACCGCCGAGGAGCACCTGCACGCCGTCGCGCTGCGCAACTACCTGGTCGTGACCCGCGAGATCGACCCGTCCGCCAACGAGGACGTCCGCGTCGCCCACGTGATGAAGGGCTATCGCGCCGACACCTACAGCCAGATCGAGACACTCGTCTTCATGGCGTTCTTCGAGCGTGCCCACGCCGTGTTCTGCCGCAATCTGCAGGCGCAGATCGAGGAGCCGGTGCTGGCGGCCATGGTCGGCCGGATCGCCCTCGACGAGGAACGCCACGAGGAGTTCTTCGCGAACCTGGTCGCCCACCTCGTCGCCAACGACCGCGACGTGACCGTCGCGGCGATCGCCAAGCGCGCCGCCGCCATCGAACCGATCGGCGCGGACATTGAGGCCTATCAGGACAAGGTCCAGCTGGTCGCCGAGAGCGGCATCTTCGACGCCGCCGCGCTGAAGAAAGTCCTCTCCGACCGCATTACCGCATGGGGCGTCGCGGACGCTCCCGAGCTCGCGAAATTCGTCACCACGTAGTTAACCGAGTGGACACATTTCGGCCACGGCGCGCCTGCGCGGCGCAATCCTCGCGTCGGGGGTAGCGTCGGTTTCGATGGCCGACATGCTCTGCTATCCGGGCGGTATCCGTCGTTTCGACGAAGACGGGACCGGCCCCGGTCCTGGTACCGCGGTAACCGCCGAGGGAGTTCGTGCGGTGCCGCACGGGCCTAGGAGCGCCACGTGACTGATTCGTCCGTTCGGACCTATGTGCTCGACACCTCCGTGCTGCTGTCCGATCCCTGGGCGTGCACTCGGTTCGCCGAACACGAAGTCATCGTTCCATTGGTAGTCATCAGCGAATTGGAGGCCAAACGCCATCATCACGAGCTGGGCTGGTTCGCCCGCCAGGCGTTGCGGATGTTCGACGATTTGCGATTGGAACACGGACGGCTAGATCAACCGATTCCCATTGGCACGCAAGGCGGTACGCTGCAGATCGAGTTGAATCACAGCGACCCGACGGTGCTGCCCCTCGGCTTCCGGACCGACACCAACGACGCGCGGATCCTGACCTGCGCGGCCAACCTCGCGGCCGAGGGCAAGCAGGTGACGTTGGTCAGCAAGGACATTCCGTTGCGGGTCAAGGCGGGTGCGGTCGGCTTGGCCGCCGACGAGTACCACGCCCAGGACGTCATCACGTCGGGCTGGACGGGGATGGCCGAGATCGACGTCGCCGCCGACGAGATCGACACGCTGTTCGCCGACGGTGAGATCGACCTGGCCGATGCACGTGATATGCCGTGCCACACGGGAATTCGCCTCCTAGGCGGAAATTCGCACGCACTGGGCCGGATCAACGCCGAGAAGAAGGTGCAGCTGGTCCGCGGTGATCGCGAGGTGTTCGGCCTCCGGGGAAGGTCAGCCGAACAACGCGTCGCCCTCGATCTGCTGCTCGACGAGTCGGTCGGCATCGTCTCGCTCGGCGGCAAGGCGGGCACCGGCAAGTCGGCGCTGGCGTTGTGCGCGGGCCTGGAAGCCGTGCTCGAACGCCGCACGCAGCGCAAGGTCGTCGTCTTCCGGCCGCTGTACGCCGTCGGCGGCCAGGACCTCGGCTACCTGCCAGGCAGCGAGAGCGAGAAGATGGGCCCGTGGGCTCAGGCCGTCTTCGACACCTTGGAGGGGCTGGCCAGCCCGGCCGTGCTCGAAGAGGTGCTCTCCCGCGGCATGCTGGAGGTACTGCCGCTGACGCACATCCGCGGCCGCTCCCTGCACGACTCCTTCGTCATCGTGGACGAGGCCCAGTCGCTGGAACGCAACGTGCTGCTGACGGTGCTGTCCCGACTCGGCGCCGGGTCCCGCGTGGTGCTCACCCACGACGTGGCGCAGCGTGACAACCTGCGGGTCGGCCGCCACGACGGTGTCGCGGCCGTCATCGAGAAGCTGAAGGGTCACCCGCTGTTCGCCCACATCACGCTGCTGCGCAGTGAGCGTTCGCCGATCGCGGCGCTGGTGACCGAGATGCTGGAGGAGTTCAGCCCCGGCGCATTGCCGTGATCTAAGCGGCTTGTGCACGCGCAGTTGCGTTCGCCGCGCTCGCCGCGACTGCGCGTGCACAAATCGCCAATCGGTAGGCTGCCAGTGTGCGAAAGCGGCCCGAAGGCGTGTCCTGGTCGTACTGGCGCATGCTGATCGGCGTGTGCGCGGGCATCGCCGTCGTGGTCATCGGCGGGTTCACGGGCCACGTCAAGCAAGCCAAGGCCGACGACGTCGACTGCGCACAGGTCAAGTGCATCGCGCTGACGTTCGACGACGGGCCGAGCCCGTACACCGATCGGCTGCTGCAGATCCTGAAGGACAACGACGCCAAGGCGACGTTCTTCCAGATCGGCAACAAGGTGGCCGCCAACCCGGAGGGGTCGAAGCGCGTCGTCGAAGCGGGCATGGAACTGGGCAACCACACGTGGGAACACCCGAACATGACGACCATTCCGCCCGAGGACATCCCCGCGCAGTTCAGCAAGGCCAGCGATGCGATCGAGGCGGCCACGGGTCAGCGGCCCAAGCTCGTTCGCACGGCCGGTGGCCTGATCAACGACCAGGTGCTATCCGAGGCCAAGAAGCAGGGCCTGGCCGACATCAACTGGGACGTCATCCCGTTCGACTGGGCCAACGACGCCAACACCGGCGCCACCCGCTTCATGTTGATGAGCCAGATCAAGCCGCACTCGGTGGTGCTGTTCCACGACACCTACTCGTCGACCGTCGACCTGGTGGAACAGTTCATCCCGGTGCTCAAGCACAACGGCTATCACCTGGTCACGGTCAGCCAGATGATCGGTCCGCGCGAGCCGGGCAGCAGCTACGGCAGCCGGGACAACGGGCCGGCGTCCAACGACCTGCTCGACATCCCACCCGCGGAGATCCCGTCGTTGCCGAACACGCCGTCGCCCGCGCCGATGCCGAACATCCCGATCACCGACATCCCTGGCGCGAATTCCGGCGGTGTCAACAACGGGGCCTGACGACCGCGTGACGACAACACCGCAGCTCGGATGCGTGCGATACCGACATTCGAGTAGCCCACTACTCTAGTCCGGGCGGGTCCACAGAGGTAACACTGGCGGCATGGCAACTCCACCGTGGCCGGGCACTCGTCGGCGACGGGTGTGCGACCACACCGATGTCGCGGGCTCCGCCATGCGCTCGACGTCGGTCCGTCGAAGTCCGTCCAGAACTGCGGTCTCCGGAAGCGGGCCCGGGAATTCTACGTCGTCATTCGTGCGAGTTACCTGTGTATTTGCTATGACTAAACAGGGCGGTTGGCTTGCGGGTGGCGTTCGCGTTGTGGCGAAAGGTCGGACAAACGGATGATTGCGCTGAGTTGCGACCGCAGGCAGATCTGTATGCGCCCGAAGCTGCGCGATGAACACGAACAGCGACCGTCAACGTGACCGCGTCAAGGGTCCTGTCGGCCTCGGCTGAGGGCATCACTTCACCGGATGATTCGGGTGGAGCAATCAGCTGCCGGCCGGTCTCACTCCGCGCGACGAAATCAATCGCACTCGGCACGTCGCACGCCGTACGCCGCATGCGGCGCCATGGTCAGCAGGTGCCGATGGACGCGGTTGCCGCGGGGTTGACCTCGCCGAGTACGAGTGGCCCACTCGTCGAGCGTGACGGAGTGTTGGCGGAGCTGGCCGAGTATGCCGACTCCGGTCTGTGGGGTGCCGGCCGTCTCGTCGTGATTCGAGGCGAGGCCGGGATCGGCAAATCGTCGGTGGTGCGCGCCTTCTGTGACGACTTCCGTAGTGGCACAGTAGCCGTCAGCCATTGCGATCCGGTGTCGGCGCCGGTTCCGCTTGGACCAATTCTTGGCTTGTGTGATTGCCTCGATCAGGACGTCCGCGCGCGGCTCGAGGGTGCGATCAGCGGCGAGGCGGGGGCGGGCGGTGTTCCGTACGCAGTCGCGTCGGCGCTCGCGGCCACCGCGCCACTGGTCTGGGTCATCGAGGACGTGCACTGGGCCGATAGCGCCACTCTGGACGTGCTGCGTTATGTGACACGGCGATTGGCCCGGATGCCGGTGTTGCTGGTGGTGACCTACCGCGACGACGAGGTCGGCCTGCGACATCCGCTGACGGTGGCGTTGGGTGACGTCGTCGGTTCGCAAGCCGTGGTGCGGATCGACCTGTCGCTGTTGAGTCTGTTCGGAGTACGCGCCCTCGCTGCGGCGCATCTGGACGTCGACGTTGCGGAGTTGCACCGGGTGACGGGAGGCAATCCGTTCCTGGTGACCGAGGCTCTGGCGGCTGGTTGGGCTAGCGATACGCCGGTAGCGGTTCGGTATTTGATGGGAGAACGACTGGCCCAGCTCAGCCCGAGCGGGCGGGCTGCAGCTAACGCGGTCGCAGTGCTGGGCCCCGACGCCACCGCGGATGTGGTTGACCGAGTGGCGCCGCATGAGGGTGACGGGGTTGCCGAGTGCGTGTCGGCCGGGATTTTGCATCTGGTCGGCGAACGTCTGGTGTTCCGTCACGAATTGGCCCGGCGTGCGGTATGTGGGGTTATTCCACCTGATCATCGCCGAGCGTTGCATGCAGCGGTGTTGGCCGCTCTGGAGTCGACATTGTCGGAGCGAGAAATCCTGCCGCAGTTGGCATTTCACGCTGAGGAAGCCGGCGACACAGCTGCGGTGTTGCGATATGCCCCTGCTGCGGCCGATCATGCCGCCGCGCTCGGTGCGCACCGCCAAGCCGTTGATCAGTACGCCCGGGCTCTGCGGCATGCCGGCGGTGTGTCGACGGAGGTCCGTGCCCAATGGTGGGAGGGCCGTAGCCACGCAGCGTACTTGTGCGGGTTGCGTGAACAGGCCGTTCAGTCGATGAGTGAAGCGGCCACATTACGCCGCGAGGTACGCGACGATCTGCGCGAAGGCGATGATTTACGCCTTCTTTCCCATCGGCTATATCCCCTCGGATCTGTTGCTGCGGTCCGAGAACTCGCCGACCGGGCGGTCGGGTTGCTGGAGCCGCTGGGAGCTACCCCTGAGTTGGCCTGGGCGTACGCCAACCGCGCACAGCTGGCATGCCTGACCTATGGTCATTCTGCGGTGGCCGACGATGCGCCGAAAGCGATACACCTCGGTCGCACGTCAGGTGCGTCGGTAGCGACGATGTGGGCCAAGGCATTCGAGGCCATCTCCATGGTTACCCGCTGCGCTGCCGATTGGTCGGCATTCGATGCGGTGTGGCAGGACGTGAAGTCGGATCCGGCGGCGGTCGAGGCCGCGGGTGTTACGGCCGTCATGGCGTCCTGGGTGGCCATGCAACATCATGATCGAGCCGCCGCCGAGCGGTATCTCCTCGACCCGACAGACTTTTTCGGCGAACACACCTTGCCAGGTTTTTGGCTGATCCGGCAGGGCACGCTCGCGCTTTTGGCACTCGATGCCGGGCAATGTGCGGAGGCCGAGACGTTGGCGGTCAACGTCCTCGACCGGGCCGACCTGACCCCGCTGCACTATCTGCAGGCCCAGGTGGCGGCCGCCACGGTGCGCGCACGCGCGGGACGCGGTGACGTATGGCCGCTGCTCGACCAGGCGCTGGCCAGTCATGATCGCGAAGACGTGATGCGCACCGGGATCATTTGGGCGGCGCGCATCGAGGCCGCGTGGCTCGCCGGTGACAAGGCATCCGCCCGGGTTGAAGCTGAGCGGGCGTTGTCGATGCTGACCGACGAGGTCGACCGCTGGGTGGTGGGTCGGATCGGCGCCTGGGCGCAGATCGTCGGTATCGAGCAGCCGGCCCTGCCGGCGCTCCCGGCAGGGCCGTACGCGCGTCAGCTCAGAGGTGACTGGCTGGGCGCGGCCACCGAATGGGACCGATTGGGCTGCCCCTACCAGGCGTCGATTGCGCGGCTGCACGCCGGCGCTAGCGACGTCGCCGAGGCCGGTCTCACGGCGCTCGAATCCCTCGGCGCACATGCTGCGGTGGCGATTGCTCGGGCCATGGTGCGGGCGCACGGTCGTCTGGCCCAACCCGGACTCGACGATTTCAAACTCAGCAGCCGGCAGTGGCAGGTTGCCGAGCTACTCGTCGCGCAGTGCACCGACCGGGAAATCGCCGACGCGTTGGGCATCACCCCCAAGACCGCTAGTCATCACGTGTCGGCGATTCTGGCCAAGCTCGGGGTGCGCACGCGTGCGGCGGCACGCCACCGGGTGCTGGAATCCCGCGACCGTCGGTACATGGTGGCGAGCGCGTGATCTGGCCGGACGTCCGTTGACCAGCACCCGGAATTCTTTGGCGCCATGGTATTTCCAGATCGACTGATCGAACGCGAAGAAGTACTCGGGTGGCTTGAGGGCCGGCTGAACGACGCGAAGGCCGGAGTCGGGCACGTCGCGGTCGTATCCGGGGAGGCGGGTATCGGTAAATCCGCGGTGGTGGCTGCGTTCCTGGCATCGCTGCCGATGGGCACCTCGGTGTTCAGCGGCGCGTGCGATCCGCTCGCTACTCCGGTACCGCTCGGTCCTGTGCTGGAGCTGCGCGACAGTCTGGCTCCAGACGTGGCAACGCACGTAACCGAGGCGCTGGACAACCCGCAGGGCTTGGCCGCTGTACCCGCCGCAGTCGTTGCGGCACTGGTTGATTCGAGTCCAGCGGTCTGGGTTATCGACGACGCGCAGTGGGCCGACCCCGCGACCTTGAATGTGCTGCGCTATCTGACCAACCGCATTGCGGGTATCCCAGTGCTGTTGGTATTGACCCATCGCATCGAGAACCTCGGCTCGGCGCACCCGTTCACTGCATTCCTCTCCGATGTCGCAAATAGTGAGGTGCTGTCGGGTGCCGATCTCGCACCGCTGACCCGTGACGGTGTGACAGCCCTCGCGGCCGTTCGGCCTGGCGTCGACATCGATCTGTTGTTTGAGGCCACCGGAGGGATTCCGTTATTCGTGGTCGAGTCGCTGGCGGCCGGACGCTATGATGTCGTGCCGCGCAACGTATCTGACCACGTGATCGGTCGGCTGGCCCGGCTCACCGCTGGAGCGCGCGCGGTGATCGACGCGGTTGCGGTGCTCGGACCTGACGCGACCGTCGACGTGCTTGCCGACATGGTCGCGGACGCGCAGTCGGAGCTGCCCGCAGGTGTGACGGCGGGGGTACTGCAGCACCGTGGGCAGGCCGTCGGGTTTCGGCACGAACTGACCCGCCAAGCTGTGCTCGAGGCGATCCCCGTCTTCGAGCGTCGTGCCCTGCACGCGTCCGTGCTAGCCGCACTGACGTCTGAGGGCCGCGAATGTACGTTGGCGCACTTGGCTTTACACGCCGAAGAAGCCGGCGACGGCGACGCAGTCCTGCGGTATGGGCCCCAGGCCGCAGAGCGGGCAATGGTTCTCGGGGCGTTCACCCAGGCCGCCGAACAGTACGCCCGCGTGGCCCGGCACAGTCTGGGACAACCCGCCGCGGTCCGGGCGTCGTGGCTGGAGAACCAGGCCCGAGCGGTGTACCTGTCCGGCCAGGTGGCGGCCGCGGCCGAGATCATCATCGAGGCCATCGAGCTTCGTCGCGAGGTCGGTGACTTGCTGCGAGAAGGTGACAACCATCGTTGGCTGTCACATTATCGGCTTTTCGCCGGGGCGCCGCTGGCGCAAGTCAGCGATGCCGCCGAGACCGCGGTCCGGATCCTCGAACCGTTGGGGCCGACGACGGAACTTGTTGGGGCATATGCGAATGCCGCACAGCTGTGCTTCGCCGTATTCGACCGTGACGGTGCGGTCGACTACGCGGCCAAAGCCGTGGCCATCGGGGCACAACTTGAGGCAGTTGCCGAGGTTACCTGGGCCCGGTTATTTGCCGAGCTGTCGGCCGTTCTCGCGGGTGAGGGCTGGGCCGCGTTCGACGCCGGCTGGGCGATCGCATGCGCGGACACGCGGACCGTGGAGGCCGCCGCGGTCGGGGGTGTGGTCGCCTGTTGGTTCGTCACCGCGAGTTACGATCTGGACCGGGCGGACCGCTACCTGACTGAGACTGCGGCTTTCTGTCATGACCACAATCTCACCGGTTTCGGGAGCCACACCCAGGGCATCAGCGCGACACTTTTGCTACACCGCGGCCGGTACGCGGAGGCTTCGGCTGCGGCGCAGGCGGTGCTGGCCAGGAGCGGACTGCCGTCGATGTTCCGGTTGCGCCCGTTGGTCACCCTCGCTCTGATCCACGCACGCACCGGAGACCACGACACCGTTTGGCCCATGCTCGACGAAGCGATCACCGGCCACGATGCCTCTTTCGTGTGTCTGACCGGAACGGTACTCGCGGCCCGTATCGAGGCCGCCTGGCTTGCCGGCGATCAGGACCGCGCACAGGCTGAGGCTCGCCAGGCACTGGCTGCCCTGCCCGCCGGTGTGGATGCGTGGACTCGCGGGCAGGTCACCGCTTGGGCCGCCATTGCCGGAGTATTCGCGGCACCGCTACCGCACAGTGACCATCCCCAGTACGCATTACAGGTGGATCAGCAGTGGGATGCCGCGGCCGCCGAATGGCGGCGACGGGGTTGTCCGTATGAGGCTGCCATCGCCGCGATCCACTCGAGCACCTCCGGGGTCGCTGCAGCCGCGGTAGGTGAGTTGCAGTCCCTCGGGGTGCACGCTGTGGTCGAACGCGCCCGCGACCTTGGTCGTCGCCGACATCAGCGTCGCTCGACTCAGGGCAATCCCTTCGGCCTCACCAACCGAGAGCGACAGGTCGCTGGTCTGCTCGCCGACCGGCACACGGACAAGGAGATCGCCGACATCCTCGTAATCAGCCAGAGAACCGTGAGCCACCATGTCGCGTCCGTTCTCGCCAAACTCGGCGTGACCAACCGTCATGCCGTCAGAGGTGTCTGGCGGCTTGACGCGGGAAGCGTTGTCCACCAATCGCTTCAGTGAGTTTCTGAGCTGTCGCCTCACCAGCTCACCTTGACCAACCCGTCGATGATCCAGACTTTGCCCGTCGGAGCACACGTCGGCGGGGAGTTCTGAGAGGTCGCCCGCTGGGTTGGTGCTGCGTAGTGCCCTTTGGGTTGCACTTTTGGGAAAGACCCAGCCAGAGGTTCCTGTCTAATCTGAGTAGGTGGAGCGAAGCCACGACGCCACAACTCCCGTGACCGCACCCGCCGCCCAGCGAGCAGCGAAATCCCGGGCTCCTGCGGCGGTGCTCGGTTTGCAACGGATGGCGGGCAACCGGGCCGTGTCGGCACTGATAACCGGCGGCCATCTGCCACCGTCGGGACGACCGCCGGTCGCATCGTCGTCGCCTCTGGTGAATGTGGCAGTGCAGCGGCAGAACAAACCTGATTCGAGCGCCCCGCCGGCGGATGCCCCCTCCGGGTCGAAATCTGGCGGCGCATTACGTGCCATTGGTATCAGTATGGCCGAGGCCGATCTGAAGAAGCTCGACGAGCAGTTTCCTGAAGGTGATTTCGTACTCAATCCGGTCAAAGTCGTGATCCACGGCCAGTATGGGTCCAACGCCGCGGCCGCGCGCCTCGAAATGCGGCAGATCGTCGGCAAGAACTACACACCGCGATCCGCCACATACCTCGTAGAGACCGGGGCGGGACGCGCGATCATCCTGGTCGGCGCCGACGGCGCGACGCGACTTTTCGACGCGGGAAACGTGGTCGGCTATACAGCAAGGGCAGTCAACGCCCTGCGCGCAGCCGGACTGGCGAAGACCCCTGAGATTGTGAAGATTTCGCACACCGATAGCGACCACCTGACAGATCTGGAGGCGGTGGTGAACGGCTGCGGCATGCCCAAGCCGTCGGTGGAGATCACGAAGCAGCAGTTGAATGATCCGGCGATCAAAGCTTTTGCGTCGATCCGGTTGACGGCCGTACGCAACCAGGTTGTGGAGATTGACGTCACCGGTGACGGACTCCATGTGCACCGCGAGGTGTCGGGCGCGCTGCAGGGGACCGACCTGCGGTGGGCCCCAGCCCATGCCGGGCTATCCGGAGGCGGCTCCAAACGGGCAACGAATGCCGGGAGTCCGGTGTCGATTGTGCGCGACCTGCTCACCGGCGAAGTGCGTGTCTACACGGCAGATTCCGAGCCAAGCACCGTTATGAAGATGTTCGACTACATCCATCCGTCGGCGATGCCCTACATATTCGGTGAAGGTCAGCTAAAGGAATTCGAGTTGCCTCACCACGGTGGTGCAAACACCGAGACGCGAAAAACCGAGGCGGGTCTAAATTACCTGAGATTCCTGCGACTGGCGTATGACGCCAGTGACGGCACATCCACCTTCTTCGCCCAGACGGAAACGGAGAAACTCGAACAGCAGACCAACCACGTGCGTTGCCTGCATGCGGCGGGGTTCCCGATCGAAACAGTGGTGCTGCCCAAAGCCGGCAGTTCCGGCATGAAGCAGGTCTCCGGCGGGGTCGCCAGTCCCTTGGCACTCACCCCTGAGGAACAGGCCGAGGTCGCAGCAAAAATCAAACCTGCCGAATCGGCACTGATGCAGTCCCGCAAGGCCGGTCACTCCGTACAGCAGATGCGAACGGCACTCGAGATCCAGATCGCGTCCGCTGAAGCCACCGGTTCCTCGGCGATCGCGACGTCGGCCCGAGCGACGCTTGCACAGTTGGAAAAGGAGGATGCGGCGCGCGTCGAGGCCACCAATTCGTGGTGGACCGCCGTCGCGGACGCCGTGAAAGCCAGCGGCGGATTCAACAAGAACTTCGACCCCTCCGGTGCGAGAGCGGCCGCGGACAAGCTCGGTGGGACCGAGATGATGAAGGCCGAGCGCCTCAACGAATTCGAGAGCTCGGTGAACTTCAACTCAGCGATGATGGAATCCGCCGGCCGGGTCTACGAACTCGCTTTGGGAATGACCGACGCGATGCTCAAGCAGGACCCAGTCACCATGACCAACCTGAAAACCCAGCAGGGCAACGCCTACCGCGAGGCGGTGCAACTCATGGGTTCGGCCAAGGTGCTGGAAACGGTTCGCGAGGCGTGGCGCACAGAAATGGCAAATCTGCAGAAGATGCAAGGCGAACTCATGAAGATGAGCGACGAAGCGGCTAGGGCCAAGCGGGACAACCGGATGGCGATGGCGTCGATGAGCGCGTTGGCCAAGCAGATGCAAGCCGAGGCGATGGTCAACGCCGCAAGCGAGGGTCGCGCCGGCATTCCGAAGGGGCCGGGCGGAGACATTCGGCAGGGCGCCCGAGTCGGAGCGGGTGCAATGGCCGCGTTGGAGGTCATCCGGATTGTCCTGGAGACGTGGGCCAACATCCGAAAAGGAATGGCTGCCGCAGAACTTCGGGCGGTCAAACGACAACTACGAGGGATGCAGAAGTTGCAGTGGTGGCTGGACGTCGGCGCCAGTCCTGGCGTCCAGCTCCTGGACGACGACGACAACCCACTGAACCCAGCGATTACGGATCTGGGTGTCATCAACAAGATCATGGCGGGAGAGAACATCGACAAGGTTGAGGTGTCGGCGCATCCACGAATCGTGATCGCTTCGCTCACCTCGGAAGACCAGCAGATGGCGGTGTCGAAGCTGATGTTCAATGCGGTGAATCTGAACGATTTTCACCAGCTGCTCTTCGACGCCCGGGCTCAGCAGGACGAGCAGAAACGGCCGCCCGTTGATGCAACGGACGACGGCAAGCAGTGGGGCGCCTACGTCTGGGACTTCAAGAAGAAGGACTACGTGCAGCAGGTCGATGCCAAGGCGTCGCAAATGTTTGCGAAGGTTTATCAGACCTGTTTCGACAACAGCGATGCCGAACTGAAACGGGACCAGAAGACCAGTGGTCGCGCCGCCGGCACTGTCGCGGTGAGTGGAATCTGGTTCAAGACGCGAGATTTCTACACCTTCTCTGGTGGTGGGCGACGGAAAAAGGAGTTTCCGTTCGAACCGGCCCTGTCCTTTCCGACGAAACGACCGAGCGGCGGGGACGTTCAGGCTAAAGCGGCCGACGCCACGACGTACGCGTACCTGCGCCAGTTCGACTGGCCGGTTTTGGGCGGGGGTGCCAAGGACATCCGCCCGGAAGGCTCGGGAAATGGTGGCGTCGAATTCCGGCCAAACGTCGACGGCTACTGCTTCGTGGACGCCTCGGACGTGGCGCTACGCCCCGAGCAGCCGGCGGAGACGAGCGCGGCCGCGCCAAAATAGCGCCCGAGCGGCGGACGACCAAACTACAAGAGGTGCTTGGCGTCGCGGGGACTTGCCGAGAATTCGATCGCGACCGATCGGTCCTATCTTGCCGCAGTGGCCAGGATCACGCGGACGACCGACCCGGCCTGGTCGTTGATCTTCCCGCCGGAACCGCATGCCAATGCTTCTGCGACGACATTGGACCAGACATTCATCGCATGCTGGCACTGATACCACTGCGGAACGTCGCCGGACACGTTGCGGAACTGCACGATCGTGGTGCCGAATTCCTGCACGTCCTGCAGTTCGGGGCGCCACGTGCCACCTGAGTCGGTCACGGATAGTTGTTGTCCGACACAGGTCTCCCACGTTTGTTTTGCGTCGGCCAACAATTTCTGTGCGGCCTCATCCGACGGCATGTGCGCGGTCGCTTGGCTGACCGAGAGATGATTCCCGGTTTCTCCCGACGCAGTCAGATCCAACTTCCGGAACGTCGTAAATCCACTCTGCTGATAGAGGCGACTCTCGCTGGCGAAGACTGCGTCGGCGCATTCGGGGTGGTTGACCAAATGCGATGAGTCGACCGGAGTTTCGGACGTCGATTCTTCGTGGACCGGTTCGCCGACGATCTTGCCTACCTCAGCGGCGGACGCCAGCAGTCCGCGGGATGGTCCCGAACCTGCCTGGGGTGACGGGGCGGGACTGACTGTCGACGGTGCCTGATTTGTCTCTTTCTGGCCTGACGGTGCGGTCAGTCGGGCTCCGAGGATTACCCCGCTAACGACGAGTGCGACGGTAGCGATGACACCGGCGCTGATTGACAGTGTCCGGCGCCGGCGTGCGGGGCTCGAATCAGGGGGTTCCGGTTCACCGGGGCCTGCGGACGGCGCTACGGTGTCGGGGGCAGGGGGACCCGCGTCGGCGGCGGCTGTGGGTTGGGGTGTGTTAATCGGTGGGGTCGTAGCACCCAGCGTGACAACGGTTTTCGGGTGATCCACGACATGGACCGGACTGTGGAGTTGGTTCAATACTGAGCCGATCAGCGAGGTTCGGGTCGCCCCGCCGATGCGGTAGATGCCCGCGAGTTGCTCAGGCGCCAGGCCTGCGCGGGCGATGGTGGCGTCGAGTTCGGCGAGTGTCGCCTCGAGGTCGGAGCGAATCAGATTCTCGAGTTCGGCCCGGGTCACGAGGACCGGCTGGGAGACCCGCACGCTGGTTTGCAGGACGGGCCGCCGATGTCCGCTGTCGTGGTCGCCAGGGTCGGTGGCCTGCACGGTCTGCGAGACCGACGGATTGGCCCTCTGGCCGTGGTGGTCGGCCAGATACGTGAACAGCCGATTGTCGAAGTCGTAGCCACCAAGTGGGTCGATACCGCCGGTAGCCAGAATTTCGAAGCCGGTATCGGTCCGGTGTAACACAGTCGCATCGAAAGTGCCTCCGCCCAAGTCGCATACGGCAAAGCAGGTTCCGTCGCCCAGGCCGCTTGTCGGACGATCCGAATTGTCCTCAGCGTCGGCCTGGGTGTCCTCGCGGCCTACGGTTGCGGCGGCACAGTGGGCGGCCGCTGCCACCGGTTCGGGCACGAATACGGGGTCAGGGAGTGAAATCCCGAGTCGAGAGCCGGCCAGCGTGGCGGCTTCGCGGAGTACGTCAATCCGAGCCTCGTTCCACGCCAGGGGATGGGTCAGCACCAACCTCGCCGGTGGGGTGCGGTTGTGTTGCCGGACAGCTTCGCCAATTACCACCGCGTAGATGGCTGCGATCAGTTCGGCGGGCCGAAACTCTTGGTCGCCGAGCAATATCCGCGAACGTCCCACTTGCCGCTTCGGGGTCGGTTCGTACCGGTCCTGGTCGTAGTCGGCGGCGTTGTCGGCATGTACGCCGACGATCAAGCCGGTGCTGTCGGCGAACACCGATGACGGCATGGTCGCGGCCCCGTTGGCCAGTATCAAACAGGAAACCGTGCCGTCGGGTTCCCGAACGGCGGCCGCCGTCGCGGCGGTACCGAAATCCACTGCAAGTACCCAGCCCGATGCGGGGGAAACCCAATCCGTCATCGCACCCTCCCCGCTGCGCCCCAGCGCGATGTGTTGAGGCACCTATTTGCTTGGTAAGCGTAGGGCTTCCACTCCTGCGGGCACGACCAATCCAGTCAATTCGATGTCGTCGCGCGATAAGTCCGAATTCCCCCAATTCGGAGCACTAATCTCTGTTAATCGCATACCGCAGATCCATCATCGTGAAAGGCCGACGCTGACGAAAGGTCTTCCATGCGTGTACTCGTGACCGGTGGCACCGGTTTCATCGCGGGATGGTGTATCGCTGCGCTCCTCGACCAAGGCCATGAGGTACGCGCTACCGTCCGCAACATCAGCGGCGAAGAGCACCTGCGGACCGTCTTCGCCGACCAATTGACGTTCGCCCATGCAGACCTGATCGCCGACGAGGGCTGGGCACCTGCGATGACGGGCATTGCCGGCCTGCTCCACGTCGCCTCGCCGTTGAAGGGCGACGACATGCTCACGCCCGCTCGCGACGGTACTCGGCGGGTCCTGGAAGCCGCTGCGGACGCGGGCGTTTCACGCGTTGTCGTGACATCGAGCAGTGCGGCAGCCACACCAAATCGTGGCGAGAGCGGGGTGTTTGACGAAACTCTCTGGACAAGCCCGCAGGCATCCGCCATCGACGCATACCGAGTCTCAAAGGTCCTCGCCGAGCGCGCAGCATGGGAAGTCGCCCACGCACGCGGACTCGCGCTCGCCACCGTTTTGCCCGGCGTCGTGTTCGGACCTCTGCTGTCGACGCGCAATATCGCATCCGTCGAAATCATCGACCGGATGCTCACCGGGATGCCGGGGGTGCCGAACATCGGGCTCAACATCGTAGATGTACGCGATGTCGCTGACCTGCACGTTCTCGCTCTCACCAACCCGCGGGCATTTGGTCAGCGGTACCTCGCGGTCTCCGAACTCATGTCGATGCCTGAGATCGCCGAGTACCTGCGAGCACAGTTGGGTAGTCGGGCCCCGCGCATTCCGACGCGCACCATCCCCAATTCCGTGATCAAGACTCTCGCCAAGGTAAGCCCCGAGATGCGGACGATTGCTCCCTTTCTTGATCGCAAATACACCTATTCGAACGCGAAGGCCCGCTCACTCGGCTGGGAGCCTCGGCCAGCCCGCGAAACCGTAATCGATTGCGCAGAGAGCCTGCTCGCGAACTCGTCGCTGTGATATCGCGACGTCCGTACCTGACGTCCGTGGCAGTACAACTAGCCGTCACTCGGCGACGCGACGGGCATGTGCGGCGCGCACACACAGAACTCGTTGCCGGCTGGGTCGAGCATGACCGCGAACGTATTGGTGAACCCGTGCGAGACCTCGTCATAGTCGCGCACCTTGGTGGCGCCGAGCGTCGTCACTCTATCGATCTCCGCGCCCAGCTCGTCGAGGTGATCGACATACAGATCGAGATGCCACCGGTTCTTTACTGTCTTCGGTTCTGGGACTGCAAGAAACGCGATGCGGGGCTGGACGCCGTCTGGGTCGATGATCAGGGACGGCAGCAACTTCACGTACCCCAAAGTGGCAGACCAGAACTCGGCG
Organism: Mycobacterium sp. AZCC_0083; assembly: GCF_014202335.1. Classification (GTDB taxonomy): domain Bacteria; phylum Actinomycetota; class Actinomycetes; order Mycobacteriales; family Mycobacteriaceae; genus Mycobacterium. Next base: position 87,863 of record NZ_JACHGP010000018.1, read on the forward strand.
AGCACGTCCACCGTTTCAGCGCCGCAGTCGACCGTGATGCCCATCGACTCGAATGTCATGAAAGCCAAAGGTAGTGAACTGAACTGCCGCGGTCTATAGCCCGGCATCAACGGCTGACACGATGGGCGGGCGTGCCCCCGCGACCTGCATGTTGAGCGTTTGTTGAGCGAAGCTGGTCGGGCGTTGAGCCGCTGTTGAGCCGGCGGCGGATAGTGGTTGTCGACGCACGAACGCTCTAGTCGAAGGTTGATCGATGCAGCAGCGAGTTTGTACTTTTGTTTACGCCGACGATCCGATCCTGCAGGCTGGCGTGGTCAGCCAACTGCGCCTGCGCCCGGAGATCGACATCGTCGCAGCGAGCGAACTGAGCCGAGCCGACGTCGCGGTCGCCGTCGCGGACTCGCTCGATGGTGAGACGCTGCGGGTCCTTCAGGCCTTGCAGCGGGCGGACATTGAGCACACGGTTCTGGTTACCAGCGCCATCGATGACACCACAGTGGTCAGCGCGGCCGAGGTCGGCGTCAGTGGGCTGCTGCGGCGGGCGGACGCGACTCCCGATGTGCTCGTCCGGACCATCCAGCAGGTGGCCAACGGCGATGGCGTCCTCCCTTCGGACCTACTCGGGACATTGTTGGACCAGGTCGGCCGACTACAGCGGCAGCTGTTGTCGCCGCAGGGGTTGACGTTCGCGGGGTTGACCGATCGGGAGACCGCGGTGCTGCGCCTGATCGCAGATGGCCACGACACCAACGAGATCGCACAGCAGCTGTGCTACAGCCAGCGAACGGTGAAGAACGTGCTGCACGACGTGACGAGCCGCCTACAACTGCGCAACCGCTCGCATGCGGTTGCCTACGCCGTCAGAGCAGGGCTGATCTGAGCGCCGATCTGCCCGTTCGGGCAAAGTTTCCTGCCCTGATGGCGGGACGAGTGCTCGTTCCGCGTATCCCTCTTTCGAGCGACGGTGATGACTGTGATTTCCGATGTCGATGATGCGCTGAAGAAGTTGATCAGCCGCGAGGCGATCAACGACGGGGAGGTCGAAGTGGTATTCGACGCGCCGAACAAGGATTGGGCAGCGCGTCGCAGCGGGCCCACCATCGATGTCTACTTGTATGACATTCGCGAAGATCTCCGCCGTCGGCAGCGGGGCATGATCAACGAGTACCAGGACAGCTTCGTCGTCTCACGGCATCTTCCACCGAGGCATTTCAAGTTGTCCTATCTGGTCGCCGCGTGGACGCAGCGTCCCGAGGACGAGCATCGCCTTCTGGCTTCCCTGCTGCGCTGCTTTCTGCGCTACGAGGCGCTGCCCGAGGACGTATTGAGCGGGTCGCTCCAGGAGCTCGGCCTGCCGGTGCCGATGACCGTCGCGCTACCGCCCCCTGAGGATCGATCGTTCGCCGACGTGTGGACGGCATTGGGCGGGGAGCTGAAACCCTCGCTCGACGTCGTCGTGACGGCGCCGATCGACTCTGGCCGATCGTTCCCGGCAGGCCCGCCGGTCAAGTGGTCGCCCTCGCTCACATTGGAGGGCATTGCCGGCAGTGCGCCGGCCGAGACCTTGCAGCGCGGTCTCACCGAGGTGGCCTTCAACGCCTCTAACGGGACAAGTCACGCTGAAGGGCCGACCGGGGCATCGGCCGCATCGTCCGGGGGATCGGATACGTCGATCCGGATCCGCAAACGTCGTCCGAAATCTGGTGGGACGACGCAGTGACGCCACTGGCGCCCCCGGTCCTCGACAGCCGGGGATATCTGCTCGGACGCGCAGCCGTCGTAGAAGAGCGGGTCCGGACGCTGGTCGCGCACCGACGGAGCGTCGACCCGGCACCCGACGATCAGTTCCGTGGCCTGTATATCAGCGATGCTGCGGTCGATGCCCTGTTGGGTGAGCCGCAGGAACCGCCGCGATTCGACTCGGCACGTCGAAATATCTTGGAGGGCAACGCCGATGAGGCGGAGGCTGCGGGTACTGTCCTGCGGCTGCGGGCATTGACGCGCACTGCGGGACTGACAGCTGACGATGTCGATCTCTTGGTCATCGCGTTGCTTCCCGACTTGGACTCCCGATTCGAGCGTTTCTACGGGTATCTCAATGACGACGTGACGCGTCGGCGCGCGACCGTCGGGTTGGCACTCGAGTTGGCCGACGTCTCGCCGTTGGATGCATCGGCGCGTGCCCGATTGTCGCCGGGGGCGCCGCTGGTGGACCTCGCGTTGGTGCTGATCGAGGAACCGGACCGGCCGTTCCTCACCCGTGGTTTGCGTGTACCGGATCGGGTCACTGCGCACCTGCTGGGCGATGACAAGCCCGATCCGGCCCTGGCCGGATTGCTGACCGAACCGCACCGCACCGTCACCGAGCAATCGACCGCGCTCGCGAAGGCTCTTCTTGCCGGGCAACGGTTCTGCTACTTGCGAGAGACCGGAGGCTGCTCCGGGGCCGCCTTGGCCGCCGACGGTTTGCACAAAGCCTCTCGGCCGGTGCTGCTGTGCGACGCGAAACGCTTGGTCGCGGCCGGCGATCCCACACTGGCGGTCGCAGTGCTGGGTCGTGAGGCCGTGCTACTCGATGCGGGTCTGGTGATTTCGTCGGTCGAGGCGCTCTCGGAACACTCCGTACGGGTCATGCCGCTGTTGTCCCGACTGCCGGTGCCGGTGGTGCTCGTCGGGACGTCGGCGTGGGATCCAGCATGGTCCGACGACGTTCCGTTGGTTGTCGAGACCACTCGGCTGACCACCTCGGAACGTACGGACCTGTGGACGCGCCAACTCGGATCGCTCGCCGATACCGTCGATGTCGCGGATCTGGCGTCACAGTTCGCGTTTGGGCCGAAAGAGGTTGCAGCGGCGATAGATTCGGCGCGTGCTTCGGCGCGACTCGACGGTGGTACACCGATCGGCGCCGGGCTGCGCCGTGGCGCTCGGTTACAGAATGCGGCGGGCCTCGAGCGGCTCTCGCGGCGCGTGGCACCCGGCGTCTCGTGGGACGACCTGGTTCTGCCGGACGGCACGCTCGAACAACTTCAGGAGCTGACGGTTCGAGCACGGTATCGGGAACGGGTCCTGCGCGACTGGCGGATGCGCCCCGGCGGGGGCCGCGGCACTGGTGTCACGGCACTCTTCGCGGGTGACTCGGGCACCGGCAAGACGATGGCGGCCGAGGTCATTGCCGGTGACCTAGGCCTCGATCTGTATGCAGTCGATCTCGCAACCGTCGTCGACAAGTACATCGGTGAGACGGAAAAGAATTTGGAGCGGATCTTCACCGAAGCCTCCAACGTCTCGGCGGTGCTGCTGTTCGATGAGGCGGACGCCATCTTCGGCAAGCGCAGCGAGGTCCGCGACGCCCACGACCGGTACGCCAACATCGAGAGCGCCTACCTACTGCAACGCATGGAGTCCTTCGACGGCGTTGCCGTGCTGGCGACCAACCTGCGGGCCAATCTGGACGATGCGTTCACCCGCCGGCTCGACATGGTCGTTGACTTTCCGATGCCCGACGAGGAGGCCCGGCTGGCACTGTGGAAGCGCTGCCTGGACGGCCCGGTTCCGGCATCGACGGACTTGCAGCTCGACGTCTTCGCCGAGGCATTCCCGTTGGCGGGAGGCAACATTCGGTCTGCAGCGATCACCGCCGCCTACATGGCGGCAGGTTCCGGCCGGGACGTCGACGTGGAGCACCTGACCGCCGCGATACATCGTGAGTACCGCAAACAGGGGCGGCTGTTGCCGACAGACGCACGCCGAGGATAGGGCGCGCCTTACGCCTGCACCGTCATGTTTGGGTTGGCAGTCACCGAGATCACCCCGCCCCACGTGCACATGCACTGGGAGACGTTCGTCAATACCGGCTGACCACCTATCGTGACCGTCGGGGATCCGGGTGTCCACGGCGACGCGGTGGCGGGAATGCACGGCTGCGGCGTCAACACGCCCAAGGCGGCGGCGGTCGCGGCGGCTACCTGAGGATTTGACGGAGTCATGCATACGCCGAACGACTTGATGTTCGCCATGGGCTTTGAGTCCATGATCGTTGCCGCGGGTTGCGACGACGCCATCACCCTGGCGACCGGCAAGACGGTCAGCGGGGATGGCGCGGCGCCGAAGGTGCATTGCAACATCGCGCCGTTCACGACTATCTGGCCTGCCATGAAACCGACTCTCTGCTCACAACCGACTCCTCACTTGTTGGTGACGCGGGCCCACAACCCGCCGGCCAATCCGAAGGCCGCCCCGAATAGGACCAAGATGATTCCGTAGCTGGGGGCACCAATGGACACGTGCTGCCACGCCAGCGAAATGAGCAACAGCAGCCAGTAGCCGATTGCCGCCACCGCGATCAGGGCTGCTACTCGGATGCTCCATTTTCCCACGCTGACAAAGGCCGTCACGATCATTGCGATGGCCAGGACGAAAATCGAAATACGTTCGGGCGGTTGGGAAAACACGACAAACTGGTCGGGCGTTTGATGCCAGAGGAACATAACCCCGTACTGATTGAGCTTGTCGAGCAGTCCGGTATTGGCGGAGTTTGACCACCAATTCGATTCGAACAGCCATCTGGCGTTGAACAGCTTCGCGTTCGATGCCCACGGCTCTGCGGCGCCCCACATCGCTAGCACGCCACCGAAGACAATCAGCGCGGCCTGGACAATCGGAATCCAGTCCCAGCCGGCGTGGATGAAAGTTGCCTTCGTGGTCAGGGATTCGTGTTCGTCGGAGGCAGTGATCTCCAGCTGACGCGTCGCATCCTCGTCACGCTTGGCCGGGTTTGGCGCGGACACCGATACCAGACCCCATGCCACCCCGCCGGGCGGCACGTCGAAACCTGGTGGAGAAAACTCGAACTGCACGACACCTTCGAGGTCGGTCCCTGACATGCCGGCTTGCAGCCATTGCGACTCATGGCGGTTTTCGATGCAGAACTGTAGCTGTCCTTGACGATTATCGGACCGCAGGGTTTCCGGAGTCACCGTCAGGCGCGACACCGAATAGGCGGTTACCGACGTCGACTGCGCGAACTCGCCGGTGACCTCGACTTCGCCGTCGCCGTAGGTCGCCACCACCGAGAACGGCTTCAATGATTCCTTGCCCGACGGGGGCGGAGGTGCGCTGATGCGCACCGACGTGGTGACCGCGCGGTCCGCCGGCACCGACAGTGTGTGGTTGGCGAACGCGAAGCGCACCACGCCTTGGGGATCGCGTCCCTCGAACTGCACCGTGCGTGCTGTTGTCGGTCCGCGATTGTCGACGATCAGGGTGACCACCGTTGACTCGGAGTCTCGCACGTGCGGTGAACTGGGATCCATCCGCAGGCGAAGCGGCGCCGCAACCGTACGCTCCTGATTGACGATTACCGTCGCCTCGGCGGTGGTGTTGTCTTCGCTGGCGGTGATCGTCAGCTGGCGAATCTGTGTTTCCCCGGCCCGGACCTCGGGCACAGTGAATTCGGCCAGTGCCTTGGTGGTCTGACCAGGCTCGAGGACCAGCCACGGCGGCGAGAAGGTGAATGTGACCTTGCCTTCGGAGTCTGAGCCGGCGAGGGCCACGTTGTGTGGGTAGTTACTGCTGGTGTTGTCGAGCAGGACTTCGACGCTGCCGGTGTTCTGGTCGACCAGGCGCACGGCAGTCGGCCGCGTAGTCACCGTGACCGCGGAACCGGACGGCGGGACGGTCACCGAAACCGGGACTTCGGTGAACCGCGCCGCATCGCGCTGCGAACACACCCGCAGTCCGACGGTGATGGTCTGGGCGGGGATCAGAGCCCCCGAAGCCATGGCGAAGGTGGCGGTGATGAGTTCTGTCGTTCCCGGCATGAGCGTGACTTCGGGATGGCTCAGTGTTAGCCAGGGGGGCGCCGCGATAAGGGTCATCTCATAGGCATCGACGATGGTCGACGGGTTGCGGACCTGGACTCCGAGGCCGGCGTCCGGTTCGAGTATCGCCTCTGGGTGGGGGAGTTCCACCTCGGGAGCTTGCGCAGGGCTCCCGGTGCCGGTCGCTGTGCTTGTTGCCCCTCCGGCCGTTCGGCTGTGCGCGCCGACGGGCTCGGCCGGTATCGCGATCGTCTGATCCGGATCGGGCCTGTTGGCAGCCGAGTCCCAGCCGAGGTACTCGTCGCAGCCGACGCAGAAGCGCGCATCTACAGCGTTGGGCGTACCGCAGTCGTTACATACGTGTTCGGTCATAGCCCGTCCGCGAGGGTCGAAACGTCACCGTGGTCAGCGGGACTATATCCCGGGCTCCGGGGCCTCGGTGGGCATCCGCCATCACTAGCCGTTGCCTTGTCTTCGTTACGAATCGAGCTCGGCAAAGCCCTCGTGTCGCTGGACGAAGGTCTGAGCCGCGGCGGCGTTGTCAGGGTCTTCCTCCTCCTCTGCCTCCTCGCGCTGCACCATTGGCACGGTGCCATCGGCCGACCGCTGGACGTCATGAGTCGGGGGAGGGGCTGAGGCCATGACCCGGTCGGCATTGGCCACCGCATCGCGTTCGAACCGATCAGACGGATCGCTGACCTTCACCCCACCGCCGGCGTCGGTTCCGTCGACCGGCCCATTTCGCTGCTGCACGACATGGGTCAGTTCATGGGCGAGCATGTGTTGGCCGGATTGCGATCCGGGCTCGTACTTGCCCTGCTGAAAGACGATGTCCGAGCCGACGGTGTAGGCCTGCGCGTTCACGGATTTGGCCGAGTCGTGTGCCGCCGCGTCGGCATGAATCCTGACGTCGCCGAAATCATGGCCCAGTCGGCCTTCCATGTCAGCCCGGATCGTCGGCTCCATGGGGGAACCTCCGGACCCGATCACGTCGTGAACCGGGGAGCGTTCCTGCTCGATCAGTTCGGCGGTGCCTGCATTGCCGATCGCGCGCTGCAGTCCCATCACCCCGGACGTGCCTGCGGCGTCGAGGCGTCCCGACATGGCGGCTTTCAGGGCGACTGCCGATTCCGCCTCCTCGATCCGGGATGCCTTGGGACGCAGGCTTGATTCTTGGTCGAAGCCGTCATGGATGTGCACGCGGTACCTCGCTTGCCGTATTGGTCTGCTGTCCAGGATCCACCCTCGGTGCGGTCTGCGGAAGAGGCGAACGACTACGCATTCGGGCATGACACGTTGCCCTTTCGGGCAGAGCCAGTTTGGCGTCGGCGGTGATCCGGGGAGGGCTGGAGTTTCATCGATCAGGTAGCCCTGTCTGGTCACAGTCATTGCTAAGGTCGTCCGATATCGGTGGTCCGGCCGGGCGTCGGGCTGCTGGTTCATTGCGGTTGCTGCTACGGGTGATTGAGATGGCGGGGTCGGTGATGAGCGGTCGGGCGGACCTGGATTTGGTTTGGGTGCTGGCGGTCGACTTCGGTACCACGGCGACGGCGGCGGCGGTGCGCGAACCGGACGGCAGAGTTGCTGGTCTGGTTCTGCCTGACGGGACGTCGACGATGCCGTCATCGGTACTCGCCGACCCCAACGGTGTGCTGGTCGGTACCAAGGCCGACAGTGCGGCGGGATATAGCCTGGATCGCTACCAGCCGACCCCGAAGCGTGACATCGGGCGGGCCAGCGTGCTGCTGGGAGACGCAGAGTTTCGGCCGTGCACGCTGATCGCCGCGGTGTACGCGGCGATCATCCGTGAGGCGGTGCGTCAACACAATCACCGCCCGCCCGAGCAGTTGGTGTTGACCCATCCGGTCGACTGGTCAGACCGGCGCCTCGATGTTCTGCGCGAAGCGGTTTCGATGGCTGCTGATCAGCTCGAGATTTCGCTACCCGATCCGACGTTCATGCCGGAACCGGTCGCCGCGGCGACGCACTACGCGCAAGCCTCCGATCAGCCCACGGCCCGCATTATCACCACCTCCGCTGGTTCGGCTGTGGTGCCCTCTGAGGAGGTGGTCGGCGATGAGTACTTCGCCGTGTACGACCTCGGTGGGGGTACGTTCGATGTCACGGTGTTGTGCCGCTCGTCGGATGGGTTCGAAATCCTGGCTACTGGCGGGATCGATCCGTTGGGCGGCTTCGAGTTCGACAACCGGCTGTTCAACTACCTGGGGCAGACGCACTACAAGAAAGCCGACCCGAAACTGTGGCAGGCGCTTGACTACCCCGATCCCGAAGATCCTGACAGTGGCATGCGGCGGCGCATGCTCGACACGACGGTCCGTCAGGTCAAGGAAGAGTTGTCCGAGCACACCCAGCGCACGGTGCGTCTGCCCGGGTTGCCCGAACCGGTGCTGGTGACGCGCACCGAGTTCGAGAATCTCATCAGGACTGATCTCGATGCGACCATCGCCGAGTTTGAGGCGACGCTGGCCCGGGCCGGGTTGACACCAGATCAGTTGGCAGGGATCTATCGGATCGGTGGCGCCTCGCGGATTCCGTTGGTGGGCAGCCTGCTTGATCAAATTGAGCGTCCCGTTCATGTCGTTGATCATCCGAAGACGGTCGTTGCGCTCGGCGCTGTGGTCGATGCGGCGGAGTCCGTCGAGCCAGCGGTAGTGGACGAGCCGCCCACGGCTGAGCAACCAGAGACGCAGACGGAACTGCTTGCAACCGTGCCCGTTTCCGCCGACGGCGCGGGAGTGGCGAGGAAACGCCCACTGCGGCTGATCGGCGCTGTGGCGGCAGTCGTGTTGATCGCGGGCGCCGCCGTGACCGGTTGGCTGGTGTTCGGAAAGGCGAAGGAGGAACCGTCGGCGCCTTCTGCGGCGGCCGCGTCTGATTCGGGGGATAACCCTAATCATCTCAGCGATGCTGAGATCGATCTGCTCAAACTGTCTGACTGGCACTACAACCGGGCGTCATGTAAGCCAGCCCAAGGCGGCAGCTATGTGCAGGTGTCGATCGCGTGTGTGGGTAAGCCGGCCAGCGGTGCGCCGCCTGCACAGTTTTTCTCTTTCGCGTCGGTAGAGAACCTCCGTACTTTTGTCTCAGCCAAAACGAAACAGTTCGACTCGACGAATTGCCCGGGTGACCCGCCGGGGCAAGACGGGCCGGCCAGAAACAGAACGGGCACCGAGGTCGGCAGGCGCGCTTGCTACCTCGACAAGTCGACCGACCCGCCCACGCCGGTGACAATCGTCACCCACGAGAAGACGTTGGTCGCCGCCATCTACACCTGGAACGGGCCGGGCGGCGCCGCCGGTCTGAACGCCTGGTTCGGGCACGCACCCGATCCGACCTCCGGCGGGCTCACCGATGATCCGGTGGATCCCGATAACTTCACCCCCGCCGACCTCGACCTGATTGCCCGTGCGCTCAACAACAAAGATCCACAAGATTGCCGGCATCTGGAACCCCCCGGCGGAGACATCCAGGCGAACGTGGTCTGTGCGGGCGGCAACGTCAACGCCCCGACCATCATTCTCGCGGGGTTCACCACGAGTGCGCAGGCCCGGACCCAATGGGACAATGACTTCCGGCGATTCGGCGAAAGCTGTGACGGACAGGCGGACCCGACCAACGCTGCTTGGACGGTGCGGGGCTCAGACGTCGGCCGTTACACGTGCCTTACCGAGGATTCCGTCGGCACGCCCAGAGCCGCGATCCTTGCGGTCAACGAACAAAAGGCATTCGGAGCTGAGCTGGTCGTAGTGGCGCCGGATTGGCCGTACCCGACTCCGCGGAACCAGCCCGAACTCGTTGATTGGTTCATCAAGCAGAACGAGGGTTCGTTCTGGCGATAAATGTGTTTTACGGATGCTTGCGTTGACCGCTAAGCCCGTTCGAGCAGTTCAACTCATGGCGCGCCCGGCGTCGGTATCGGTGCATCGAGCGGGTCGGGCGGTGTGTTGGTTGGGGCCGTTGGATCTGTACGGCCGGGAAGATTGTTGTCGACGCTTAGTCCCAAGACAATGTCCAGCAAGCTGAAGATGTCAAATGGCTGTCCTTCGGCATGGGTGTCGGGATTTAGCGGGTCGAGTGTGGGGGTCAATGGGCTGCCGGGATCGGCGGGTTGGGGGATTGGCTGTTGGAGGTCGATGCCGAGTAACCAGGCGATGACGTCGAACGGTTGCGTTCGGGCGTGGGCATCGGACGGGTCGCTGTTGGCGGTGGGTTCGTGGACCGGTCCGTTGGCCGCGGCAGGCGTTGCTTCGGGACTGCCAGTGTGTGGGTTGTCCGGACTGTTGACGATCGGTTGGTCGGTGCAGCGGGAGTCGACCACATCGTGTTGGGTGCCGTCGGCTCCGTTGGTGCATGTTCCGGCGACAGCCGCCGGGGCGAGGGTAGTGCTGGGGATCGCGCCGCCCGACCAATTACCTGTCACGATCGGGCGCGTTGGGGGAGGTGGCGGAGGTGGCGGAGGTGGCGGAGGTGGCGGAGGTGGCGGAGGTGACGATGTGCCGATTACATAACTACTCTTGCTCGTCACGGCGGCGGTTCCAGAGGAGCTGCCCATTTTACATTGATTCAGGCGTTCTTCCCGGATAGGCAGAGCGTAATTCCACTCGCTCCCGGCCTTCTTGGCATTCACAATCACTTGCACCTGTGTGCTGTATGTGATGGTGGGGTCATCCGGGTCGGTTGCGGTCAGAGTGAAAGTATCGGTGCCGCCGGAGTCAGCCAGGGTTGTATTGGGGGTGTACGTAAAGGTGCCGGTGGTGGCATCGATGTTGACCGTGCTGCCGTTGCCGGTGATGGGAGCGGTGGCGCTGTAGATCCACTGGTTGCCTTGGCGCGAGACATACGCCTTCCCCGTTGCACCTCCAGCAGGGGTGGGCGTCGCTTTCGTGTAGTACAAATCGTACGGGCCGAATTCCGAGGTTGGCAGGTTAACAGTGATTGGGACACTGTTGTAAAGGGCGGAAGCGTTTGGGGCGGAGTCGTACGCGGTGATCGTGAATGTGTCGGTCGTTGGTCCGCCGTTAGATGCGGCTATTACGGCCTTGATGGTCGGGGTGTAGGTCCATTCGCCGGTGGCGGGATTGATTTCGACCTTGCCGTATGTGGGTTCGGTGGTAACGCTGTAGGCCACTGGAATCCCAGATGGGTCGGTATCCGTTGACAGAGTCCACTTCGACACCACCGTAAAGTCGCTGAAGGTGGGTATCGGGGTGACGGTCAAGTTGATCGTTGCGGGTGCTACTTGCGCTGTGATGGCGATGGTTGCTGTTGCGTTGGGGTTGGCGGTGGGGGCGACCGCGATGGTGAACGTATCAGTGGTGGGTCCGCCGGTGGCTGCGGACACCCGGGCGTCAGTGGTTGGGGTGTAGGTGAATTCCCCCGGTGTGGAGTCGGTGGTGACGGCGCCGGTCGCGGGTGCGGGTGGAGTCAGAACCCTGTAGGTGAAGGGCCGACCGAGTGGATCGGCGGCGACGATTTTCACGGTGACCGCTCCGCTGGAATTCGGGGAGCTGATGGAGACTGATTGCACGATGGGCGTCACCGCGGTGACGGTGACGTTCACCGCCGCGGGGGTGACGGCGTTGTTGGGTTCGAGGAAGAACAGGGGGCCGTGGAGATGGAAGGTAGGGTTGAGTAGCGGATAGGTGGATAGGTCTTGCAGGTTGAGGCCGTTGTCGCTGACGTCGACGGTGAAGGTGTCGGTGCCGCCGAAGGTGGCCGTTGTGAGGTCCGGGGTATACGTGTAGGTGCCGTCGGGGTGGATGGTGACCGTGCCGTGGGTGGGTTGTTGGGTGATGGTGTAGGTGAGGGGGTCGCCATCGGCGTCGAGGGCGCCCAGGGTTCCGGTGATGACGCCTGCGCTGTTTGTGGTGAGTTGTCGGGGGTTGAGGGTGGGGGCTTGGTTGAAGAAGGTGCGCCGGGTCCAGGCCAGGATGGTCCAGGCGAGCGGGTTGTCCAGGGGGGCGTTGGGCGCGGTGAGACCCATCGCGGCGGTCACGATGCCTCTGAGGAAGCCGTCGATGGCGGCAACGACGGCGCCGATCAGCGTTGGCGTGGGTGTGCTCGCGATGGCCGCGGGGGCCAGCGCGGCGACCTTATTGGTTGTCGCGGTGAGCGCAGTGCTCTTGGCCGCGACATTGGTTGCGGTCAGTGAAGTAGTCGGGTTGCTCGATGCCAATTGCAGTGCCTGGGCGGTGAGCGCGCTCGTGGTTCGTGGGTTGGTTACAGCGACGGGGTTGATGGTTGCCTGAGCGAGGGCGGCTGCGGTCGGGTTGCTGTTACCGGTCGGGTTCGCATTCTTGGCCGTCGGAGGTGGCGGGTCGGCCGCGGTCATGGCGTTTGGCGTGGGTGCTGCGGTGGCGCTTGGCGTCGGCGGGGTGTCTGTCGGCGTCGTTGGCGCGCTGCCCAATTCGGTGGCGGCGGAGGCGCCGGTAGCCGTTACTGGATCAACATTGGTGAGGGGTTCGACCTCGGGTGTCGATTGCGTGGTTTGTGGGGCGGTGTTGAGTGACCCGCCGTTGCTGCTGGCCTGGACTGAAGTGGCGGGCTGAGTCGGCGAGGTGTTGGTTCCGCTGGGGGCTGATGTATTGGTGGTGTTGTTGTTCGGGAGTTCCGTAGCTCCACTGGGCGAAGCGGTGGTGTCGGCGGGTGGGTTGGTGCCGGATGTCCCGGAGGGGCTGGAGGTGTTCGTGCTGTCGTTGGTTGGAGAGCTTTCGCTTCCGGTGTCCGCGTGGATCACGGCAGGGGTGGCGATGGTAAGCGCTATACCCACACCCAAGGCCGCTGCGAGCCCGCCGATCCGTCCCACGAAGTGCGCATACTCGGTCATGCCGAAATTCCCCCCGTCGCCACCAACGCGCCGTTGTGGCCATCGTCGCAGACCAGCGGGTGTGACCGCGTGGGGAGAAAATACCTACGTTCGGAACAGCGCATCTCGGGCTGCGCCTTTGCTGGCTGGTACTTTATTTCCGCTGCTGCGTAAACAGTTTCGCCGAAACAGATCGCTGCGTTCAGGACCGCTTTGGCCGCAAAAGATCCCGCCTGGAGAACATGACCGCGACGCTCGGCGGGGTGCCTTGCTGCTGGGTGTAGTTGAGATGTCGTCTTGGCAACCATCTGCTCATCCTTCGATCGCAGTCGTCTCGATACACGAAAGTGTGAGCTGAAGACGCAATGCGGGCATGAGTAGTTCACTACTCGACATCTGGCACATTCATACTGTGATATTGGTCTTCTGCGCGAAGCGCTGATCAATGTGGATCCGGCTATGCAGTGGCCAATGACCATAATTGCTAAGGTCGTCAGATATTGGCGTCCCGGCCGAGCGTGGGGGCGCCAGTCATGACGGTTGCTCTTGGGCGTTATCGAGATGGCGGGGTCGGCGATGAGCAGTCGGAGGATGCTGGCCGATGGCTGGGTGCTGGCAATCGACTTCGGCACCACTGCGACGGCGGCGGCGGTGCGCGAACCGGACGGGCGAGTTGCTGGTCTGGTTCTGTCTGACGGCACGGTGACGATGCCGTCGTCGGTACTGGCGGATCCCTCGGGTGTGCTGGTCGGTACCAAGGCCGACAGTGCGGCGGGGTATAGCCTGGATCGCTATCAGCCGACCCCGAAGCGGGATGTCGGCCGGGCCAGTGTGCTGTTGGGAGACTCGGAGTTTCGGCCGTGCGCGCTGATCGCCGCGGTGTACGCGGCGATCATCGGTGAGGCGGTGCGTCAACACAATCAGCGCCCGCCCGAGCAGTTGGTGTTGACGCATCCGGTTGACTGGTCAGACCGGCGCCTCGGTGTTCTGCGCGAAGCGGTTTCGTTGGCTGGCACTCAACTCGGGATTTCGCTACCCGATCCGACATTAATACCGGAACCGGTCGCCGCGGCCACGCACTACGCGCGTCTGGATCCATCCGACGACGCGCATACGGCGCGATCTGCCACCTTCACGGATTCGGCCGCCGCTGCATCGGGTGACCAGACAGACGATCAGTTTTTCGCGGTATACGACCTCGGTGGGGGCACTTTCGATGCCACTGTCCTGTGTCTCTCGTCGGACGGGTTCGAAGTCCTGGCTACCGGCGGGATTGACCCGTTGGGCGGCTTCGACTTCGACAACCGGCTGTTCAATTACTTTGGGCGGACGCACTACAGAAAGGCCGATCCGAAGCTGTGGCAGGCGCTTGCTCAACCTGATGCCGGAGACCCGGACAGTGGTATGCGGCGGCGTTTTCTCGATGCAACGGTCCGTCAGATCAAGGAAGAGTTGTCCGAGCACACGCAGCGCACGGTGCGTCTGCCCGGGTTGCCCGAACCGGTGCTGGTGACTCGCACCGAGTTTGAGAATCTCATCCGGAGTGATCTCGATGCGACCATCGCCGAGCTCGAGGCGACCCTGGCCAGGGCCGGGTTGACGGCGGACCAGTTAGCGGGGATCTATCGGATCGGTGGATCATCGCGGATTCCGTTGGTGGGCAGCCTGCTTGATCAATTCCAGCGTCCCGTGCACGTCGTTGATCACCCGAAGACGGTCGTTGCGCTTGGCGCCGCGGTCGGGTCGGGAGTTGCCGACGAGCCGCACGTGCCGACGGAACTGGAGACCACCGCGCCCGTTCCCGTGGGTGGCGCTGCTTCCGTCTCGCCCCGGCAGCTACTCGTCGACGAAGTGACCGCGTTGTACCGGTCGGAGAAGTGGCAGGAGGTCGTGGCGAAAGCAGATGAACTAGCCCGACTGAACCCTGGTGATCCGGATCCGGGCGGGATGGTCGCCGACGCGCGGGACAGGCTGCGTCAGGCCGACCTCGAGAATCGCTACGCCCGGGGAGTTGAATTGCTCCAGAAGGCTCAGTGGAGGGAAGCGATTGGTGCGTTTGCCGCGATCGAGCAAGAACAACCCGGCTACCGCGATACCTCTGCGTTGATCAGCGCGGCCCAAAAGCTGGATGAGACAACGGGAAGTGATCAAGTATCGACCGCCGAGCCGGCTGCTGAAATGTCACCACCACCACCGCCGATCGATTCGCCACCGCTCCTTGCGGGGTCTCGCAGGCGCAGAAGACCAAGCGCCGCGGTCGTCGCTGGGGTGGCCGGGGTCGTCGCTCTCGGCGCAGCAGTTGCGATCTTCGTAGGGATGCAGGATTCGGAGTCCTCGAAAACGTCAGCCCCGATTTCGTCGGTGACCACGTCGCCGTCTTCGCCGTCGCTGGGGGCGTCAGTTGAAGCGCCTCGGCCTATCACGACCATCGACGACTACATCAAGGCGAACAACATCCAGGCGACGACGGTCACTCCGTCGACGCCGGGCGCACCGAAGATCGATCTCCCTGTGCCGCCAGGCTGGACACGCACACCAGAAGGCCCGGGCAGCAACTACTTTGGGGTCGTCTTCGATGCGCCGACCATGCCTGCCGATGCCCCGCGGTTCATCGTGACCGTCGAGAAGCTGCTGGGCGTTGTCGACACGGAGAAACTTCTCGCTGTTGCAGCTGGTTCGGCTAAGCAGCTGCCAGGTTACGCGGGCGATCCTCCGGTGCAGGCCTCGTTGAGTGGCTTTCCCGGAGCGCGACTGGCCGGCACCTACACCGAGGACGGCGCGCCGCGGATGGTCATGCAGTACGTTGTCGCGATCCCAGGAGCGGACGGCACGTATCTGATGCGGATCAATGCTGACAGCCCGGACGGCGACGCCGACGCGGTGCGGGCGGCGGCCAAGGTGTTCGCGCAGAAAACCACTATCACGGTGTGAATGTGCCAGAACTCGAGTAGCGAACTACTCATGCCCGCATTGCATCTTCAGGTCACACTTTCATGTATCGAGACGACCGCGATCGAAGGATGAGCAGATGGATGCGAAGAGGACATCGTCGTGGTATCGGCGCCCCGGGGTTTTCGTTGCGAGCGCTGCGATTGCCGCTGGCGTGAGCATCGCGGTGCTCGGGCCCAGCGATCAGGATCCCGTGAAATTCGATGCGACTACGCCCCATCCCACGTGGTCGAAATTCGATGCGGCTACGCCCCATCCCACGTGGTCGATGGGATACATCCTCGTCACGGCAGATCCGTGGGCTCCTGAACCACAACCCGCTGCACCGCCGCCTCAGGCGCCCGCGGCGCCACCGGCGTACGAACCGCCGGCAACGAGGGAGTACGTGCCGGCATACGTACCACCGCCTCCGCCGCCACCGCAGGTGACGTTGAGGCTCGATAATCCGATAACGGCGGCCTTAGTGTCGATGACGAATGTCCCCAGCGGGTCTACGGTTGGATGCCACATGAACACTGTCGCGACTTCGGGTCTGGCCGCCTCGATCGGTGCCCGCGTGGACAACGACTTCACCTTGGTCGGCACGCAAGAGACGAGAGTCCCAGCCGGTAGCGCCAACGGACCCGCGACCGGTTCGGCATTCCATCTCACCGTGACGTGCGACAACGGAACCTCGACCAGCCTGGATGCGGTTTACTGACTGGCGTTCGACGCTGGACGACCAAGGTCATCGGCGCCTACCACCAGTTGTGGGCCCCGCTCGACGTCCCGAGCACGTCGCATTATCGACCTACCAACAACGACTCGAAGTCGGCCACCTGGCCACCGTACCGGCTGATGTATTCCTCGACCACGGCCTTCTTGAGCACGCCGACGTCGATGAGGTCGGCGCGATTGGGCGGCGGTGCACCAGCCAACACTTCGTAGCTGGAGACGATGGCGTCGATCGCTACGGGCTGACGTAGTCGCTGGGTGCCGATCACGTCCAGGAGTGCTTGGGCGACAGCCGGATACGGCGTGAACTCGGAATTGGCGAGGTACTCGCGCAGGTCATCGTTTCCGCGGGGCAACGTCGTGTCGATCCCTGCCGCGTTGAGTGTCCGGATGAGCTGGTCTGGGCCGCTGTCCGTTGAACCGGGATTCGTCGAAGCGGTGGGCGATGGCACGTCGGATGAACCGGTGGGCGGTGGCAGCTCGGATGAACCGGTGGGCCTGGCGGCTGGGGGCTGCCCAATCGGGCCGGAGACGCCCGAGTCCGGCTTCGAGGAGAGCATGACTACCAGAACGACGACGGCCACCACCACCGCCGCAGCGATCCCGCCGATGACGGCCAGCACCTTCTTGCTTGGCCCCGTGCGGGTCTTCTCCGACTGGTGCAACGCGGTCACTTCGTCGGCGAGTCGCTGCCGGGGCGAGACGGAAGCAGCGCCCTCGGCGGAAACAGGGACGGTTGCAAGCAGTTCCGTCTGCCCCTCTGGTTGCGCACCGGTGGGCAGCTCGTCCACTACCGCTGGCTCGACGGACTCCGCCGCATCGACCACAGCGCCGAGCGCAACGACCGTCTTCGGATGATCAACGACATGAACGGGACGCTCAATTTGATCAAGCAGGCTGCCCACCAACGGAATCCGCGATGCGCCACCGATCCGATAGATCCCCGCCAACTGATCTGGTGTCAACCCGGCCCGGGCCAGCGTCGCCTCAAACTCGGCGATGGTCGCATCGAGATCAGTCCTGATGAGGTTCTCGAACTCGGTGCGCGTCACCAGCACCGGTTCGGGCAACCCGGGCAGACGCACCGTGCGCTGGGTGTGCTCGGACAACTCTTCCTTGACCTGACGGACCGTCGTGTCGAGCATGCGCCGCCGCATGCCACTGTCAGGATCTTCGGGATCGGGGTAGTCAAGCGCCTGCCAAAGTTTCGGGTCGGCTTTCTTGTAGTGCGTCTGCCCCAGGTAGTTGAACAGCCGGTTGTCGAATTCGAAGCCGCCCAACGGATCGATCCCGCCAGTAGCCAGGATTTCGAACCCATCCGACGAGCGGCACAACACCGTGACATCGAACGTACCCCCACCGAGGTCGTACACGGCGAAGTACTCATCGCCGACCACGTCCTCAGAGGGCACCACAGCCGAACCAGCGGAGGTGGTGGTAATGCGGGCCGTGGGCTGATCGGAGGCTTGCGCGTAGTGCGTCGCCGCGGCGACCGGTTCCGGCATGAATGTCGGATCGGGTAGCGAAATCTCGAGCTGATCAGCAGCCATCGAAACCGCTTCGCGCAGAACATCGAGGCGCCGGTCTGACCAGTCGACCGGATGGGTCAACACCAACTGCTCGGGCGGGCGGTGATTGTGTTGACGCACCGCCTCACGGATGATCGCCGCGTACACCGCGGCGATCAGCGTGCACGGCCGAAACTCTGCGTCTCCCAGCAGCACGCTGGCCCGCCCGATGTCACGCTTCGGGGTCGGCTGGTAGCGATCCAGGCTATACCCCGCCGCACTGTCGGCCTTGGTACCGACCAGCACACCGTTGGGGTCGGCGAGTACCGATGACGGCATCGTCGACGTCCCGTCAGGCAGAACCAGACCAGCAACTCTGCCGTCCGGTTCGCGCACCGCCGCCGCCGTCGCCGTGGTACCGAAGTCGACCGCCAGCACCCAAACCAAATCCAGGTCCGCCCGACCGCTCATCACCGACCCCGCCATCTCGATCACACCCAGCAGCAACCATCAGCAACCAGCAGCCCAACGCCCGGCCCGTATCCAAACACACACGGCCAAGTTCTGTGAACGTAATCGCGACATTAAGGCGTGACCGCGATCGCTTCGTCCTGAGAATATCTAATTTCGATTACGACGCTTCTTTCATCAGCAATGAACGCGGTATTCGGCGAAGCAATGTCACGGCGGAACCGATACTCGGCGCTGCCGCAATCTGATTGACGAGTCCATTCGGCGTCACGTTTGGCCTTGATCATTTGTCGAGAAGGAAAATGGCACGCCAAACCTGGGGTAGAGCGGGATTTTCGGCTCGCGCCCCCACGATCAACTGTTGGTGGGGTTCCAGCGTCGACGTGATCTCTTCCGGTTTGGTCCTCCGGGACTTAGAAATATCGGCATTCAGCCGGCCCCCGGCACCGCCACGCGCTGCGAGCCCGATGTCCACGAGGTGGTTCGCTAGTACTGGCCTGCTCAGCACCGGTGTGATGAAGACATTGCGGATCGCCTCGCCGGACTGCTGAGCAATCCAGGGGATCCAGATGTCCTGTTCGCAGCGCATATCCGATGGCGGTTGCTTGCCGTTGTAAGCCGTTCGTAGAGCGTCGAACCGAGCCGCGACCGCGTCCACCTCGCGGTCGCTTTGGAAACTGGCAAGTTCGAAGCGCATCAGTTTCACGTGCTCCTGCTGAATCGCCGAATCGGTCATGCGGCGCTTGCCACCGGCTTCCCCGACCCGTAGGTCAGCCGAAATTCGCTCGGTGCCCACAATCGCATCGGTGTACACCTGCGAACCCGTCGCCATCGGAAGAACCGCCGCGCTGAGATCATCCAACTTTTGCAGCGTTTGGACTTGCCGTAACGCCGGGGAGAGCTCGGGTGCGATCTTGGGGACCGGCACGTCGAACTTCACGTTCGCGGAAATGCCGCCCTCGATGAATTCTCCGGCGACTTCGCCGATGGCCTCCAGCGATTTCTCCGCAGCGAGGCCGGCCTTGGCGGCTGCGGCGATCACGCCTTCGGCGGCCAGGCCGACGGCGATCCCGATCGCGGCGCCAGATGCGTAATCCAGCCAGGCTTGCTCGGTCTGTGCCTCGGCCGCCGCCTGCTTGATGACCAGATCGTAATGGTCGTAGCAACGCCGGTAGACCGCATTGACCCATTTGAAGTACTCGCGGAGTGCATTGATGTCCTGCGTGGCGTTCCTCGTGAACACCGACACATTCAGTTGCCGCGTCTTGAGTTTCGTGCCAAGTATCTCGATGTCATTCACCGACGGGACCAACGGCTTGGTCGGCGCGCGCTGAACGGTGGCGCGCTGAACATTGGGCGCCCCCGCGCCCGGGGTCGGTCGCAGCAGTCGCTGTGTTTCCCGGTTGCCGACCGTTCGCTGCAATTGGACGGCGAGTCTGGCCCCTGAACCCCGATCCCAGGTCGAAGCTCCTTCGCGAGGGGCGAATGCTGCGACGCCCGCTGTTTGGCTGGTTTGGGAGACCGGGGACCGTCCTCGTGGATCGCGCCCGGTCTTGCTGACGTCCTCATGCTGCGAAGCACGCAGGGTACCCATTGAAGGATCATGCCTGATACGGGCGAGCAGATGCCCCGTTCGATCGGGCAATTATTCGGGGTGGTCCTCCACGAGGGTTCCCCTGGTCAATGCCGAAGTCCATTGGCGTTATACGTCGGTTGACGACCATGAATGCTCCGAGTCTTTGGTTTTGCCCCAACGGGCACACATTGATGCCCGACCGGCAGTCCGAGCGTCCCTGCCGCGCACCTGTCGAATGGCGCAGCATCAACGCCAGCCCACGAATCTCACCGTGCCTACCGAGGAGGCCCCATGCCGACGTATCTGTCACCGGGTGTTTATGTCGAGGAGATCGATTCCGGGTCACGGCCGATCGAAGGCGTCGGAACCGCCGTGGCTGCCTTCATCGGTCTGGCCGGGAAGGGGCCGTTCAACCAGCCCACGCTGGTCAGCAACTGGACACAATTCACCACCACGTTCGGCGGGTTTATCGACGGCGCCTGCCTGGCGGAGTCGGTGTTCGCGTACTTCCAGAACGGTGGCGGTAACTCCTACATCGTTCGGATCGGCGATACGGCCGACAACAACGGAGCGCCGCCGAAGGCGATTCCAGCTGGGCCGCAAGGCGTCGTCGCCAACCTCCGGGTATTGGCGCTGGACTCGGGCGCCCCCGCTGACAGCATCAAAGTCGAGATCTTCGACTACCAGAAGGACGGCGGCGAGGGGCAGGAGCCCACAAAGGCCATCAAACTCGTGGTGTCGCGAGACGGGCAGGTCGTCGAGGAGCACCTCGACGTCACGACGGCGCGCGGCAAAACCAATGTCGTCAACGTCGTCAACGCCGACTCCCAGGTGATCAAACTCGAGCAGATCGCAGGGCGGCCAGCTCAGGATCTGCAACCCGGTACCGAGGTTGTGCTTGCGTCCCCCGCTGACGCGGAGGCAACTCCACCCGCGCGGCTGACCAGCGATGACTACATCGGCGACGCTGCCGATCGGACCGGCGTCTCAGGGCTCGAAGCCATCGACGAGATCACCATGGTTTGCATGCCAGACCTGATGACGGCCTACCAGCGTGGGGCCATCGACCTCGACACCGTGCAGTCGGTTCAGACGGCGATGATCGCCCACTGCGAACTCATGGGCGATCGGATGGCCATCCTCGACCCGCCGCCCGGCCTGAATGCGCAGCAGGTCAAGGAGTGGCGGGTCGACAAGGCCCGGTACGACTCCAAGTACGCCACGCTCTACTGGCCCTGGGTCAGCACCAAGGGAGGCGACAACTACCTCCCGCCGTCCGGGTTCGTGGCCGGCATCTGGGGTCGCAACGACGACACCCGCGGTGTCCACAAGGCCCCGGCGAACGAGATTGTTCGCGGCGCGATCGCGCTGGAGACACAGATCACCCGCAAGGAGCACGATCTGCTGAATCCGGTGGGTATCAACTGCATTCGGGCGTTCCCGGGACGTGGCATCCGGGTGTGGGGTGCGCGGACGATGTCCTCCGACCCGGCCTGGCGCTACGTCAACATCCGCCGGCTCTTCAACTATCTGGAGGAGTCGATCCTGCAGAACACCGACTGGGTGGTCTTCGAGCCGAATGATCAGGCGTTGTGGGCCAAGCTTCGTCGCACCATCAGCGCGTTCCTGGTGAACGAGTGGCGCAAGGGTGCGCTGTTCGGGCTGACCCCCGATGACGCGTTCTTCGTCAAATGCGATGACGAGACAAACCCGGCCGAGGGCATCGATGCCGGTGAAGTGTGCTGCTTCATCGGGGTCGCGCCGGTGAAGCCCGCCGAGTTCGTCATCTTCCGCTTGTCGCAGTTCTCCGGCGGCACCAGCTTGGTCGCCGAATAACACCACGAACACTCAGAAGGCACGAACACTCAGAAAGTAGGTAGGTCATGGCACTTCCCGAAAATGACAGCTCGGTCGGCCACTCATTCGGCCTGGAGTTCGACGGGCTCCAGATCAAGAGCATCACCGAGGTCAGCGGCCTGAAGATGGAGCAGGACGTCATCGAGTACAAATCCAACGGGCCCGACGGCAAATACACCATCAAGAAGCTGCCCGGCCGCTGGAAGGCGGGCGAGTGCACGCTCACCCGCCCGTTGACCGAGGACCATAGCTTCGACAAATGGGTCAAGGACTCGCAATTCGGCAAGATGGCCGACGTTCGCAAGGGCGGCGCGATCATCGTGTTCGACTACGAAGGCAAGCCCGTCAAGCGGTACAAGATCACTGCCGCTTGGCCGAAGAGCCTCGAGTTGAGCAGCCTCAAGGCCGGGGACACGAGCGTGCTCACCGAGAAGCTGACCCTCACCTACGAGCGGATCGAAGCCGAGGGTGCGTAGAGGTCATTCCAGCGGCTCGGCGGGCCTCGCCGACTCGCAGGATGACGACTCGTCACCGGCGCCGCGGCTGGAAACGGCGTTTCGGTTCGTTCTGCCGCGGGGCTACGTCGACTCGGCCGGCACGGTGCACCGCGAAGGCGTCATGCGTCTGGCGACTGCCCGTGACGAGCTCGTCTCGCAGCGCGATGATCGGGTGCGGGAGAACGCCGACTACCTGTCGGTGGTCCTCATCGGCCGGGTGGTGACTGAACTGGGCGGTCTCGAAGACATCCACGCCGGCGTCATCGAGAACCTGTTCGCCTCGGATCTTGCTTTCCTGCAAGACCTTTACCGTCGCATCAATCTCGACGGGCATACCCACGCGAGGGTTGCCTGCCCGAACTGCAGCAGTGAGTTCGCCGTCGACTTCGCCGGGAGTCGCCTGGGGGAATCATGACGTACGGGGCCGACCGTCTGCATGAAGAGGTCTCGTACTTGGCATTCCACCTGCACTGGTCGCTGAACGATCTGCTCGATCTAGAACACACCGATCGCCAACGTTATCTGCGTCTTGCCAAGGAGTTTGCGTTGGCGAGCGGAAGGGCTGGCTGAAACGATGCCGATCAACTGGCCGTGGAGCCGATCCCGTCCGGCGGTGGAGGAACAGCCCTCCGCGCAGGCGGGTCCGTCGGCACCCGTGGATCCCGGTTGGCGGGCTGTGCCCCCCATCCAGAGAACCATCGGCGCGATGGAACTGACTGCGCCTCCGCGCAGTTTCACCTCGTCGCTGGCCACTGCTCAGGATCCGGCGTTGATTTCGGAAAACCGCCCCGCATTGCTCACGACGGGTCCTCCGATCTCGGTGCTCGGGATGGCGCAGCAACCCAATTCCGGTGCTGCGCGAACCACGTCGTTCCCAGCGCCGCATTCGTCGCGGCAGTGGATGCCGCCGTTGAACGTGCAACGCGCAGCACTGGGCGCCGTCGCGTCGTCACCTCCGCCGACACTTCCGTTGATGTCGAGCGACGCGATCGAGCCCTACGTCGGTGGTGCGATGTCGTCAGGCTCCCTCGTCGAGGCCACGGATCCCGCACAGCCGCGGGTGGTTCCGATCGTTGACCACGTCGAGCCCAGTGGGCCGTCACCGGTAGTGGCCGAGGGACCCAGCGCGACCGCAGCACAGCGATCCGTTGAATCAGCCGCGCCAGCGCCATCCGCCCATCCGCACCTGGACGTAGCGTCAGTCCAGCCGATTGTCGAATCGTCTGGCGATGTACCAACCGAGGCGAGTGCGCTGCAGCGTTCGGCGGTGGACGGCACTGTCGTCCCAATCCCGGCTGCCTCCGCCGCGCCAAGGCCCGCTCTCGCTCGATCGGTCGTGAGCGCCGCGCAGCGTACCGCGCTCGACGCCACCACACCCGCCGCCGTCACCCCACACCACAACGCCCGGGCCACACCGCCGCTGCCCCTACCTGCCACCATCCCGCCTTCGATCCCCGCCGCGGTAGCGCCAAGTGCGCATACTGTCGTAAATACGCTGCAACGCAACGCTGTTGGTGATGTCGACGGGGTGGAGCCGACCGTGCGGCCGATCGACTCGCCCCCGACGCCCGCGCTGATGCAGCGTGTCGCCGCCGATGCGGATACAGCGAGCGCCGTGGGTGTGCAGCGGTCAGCGATAGCTGTGCCATTGGCTCCGCGCATTGGCGGCTCAGCTCGTGTGCAACCTCAACCGATCTCCGACGGACCTGCGGTAAGCGCAGTGCAGCGCTCCGTCGGTGGTCCTGCTGAGGCCGCGGCAGGCATCCGGGCGGCCACCGGAGCCGTGACCGGCGAAGTCCCGCGCACGGCGCTCACGACGTCCGAGGCCGGGGTGGAATTTCCCGCGTCGCCGGCCGGTTTCAGTGTGCCGGTCGAGGTCCAGCGGTCCACGGCCCACATCGACGCCGGCGACAGCACCCATCACACTTTCGCCACACCGGCTGGACGTTTGAGCACCACGAAGCCCCAACTGGCAGCGCAGACCGACAACCCCGCGTCTGCAGCTGTGACGGCCGCGCCGCTTAGTCAGCCAGACAGCACTGCGGTGCCCACCGCGCAGCGGAGTGCGGTACCGGAGAGCCGCAGTGCAAGTCTGGCGCAGCCGATTGCTGCGTTGCCGGTTCTCCAACGCGCCAAGGACGCTGAATCAGGCAACGCGCCAGTGTCAGTCAGTACGGCGATGACGACGTCCAGCGCGGGGGTGCCCACCGCGCCGCCCCCGGTCGACGGACCGTCATTGCCTGGCCGCATTGTGTTGCTGCCGCCGGTTCGCACCGAGACTCGTGAGGGGTTGGCCGACAGTGCGCAGCCAATGTCGTTGCAGCGTATGTTCGGTGACTTCGGTCAACCCGCGACCGACTCGCGCGTCGGGCGGCCGCGCGGGCACGACGAGCCTCCCACGGTGCCGACCATGACGCTCGATGCACCGACTGCGCAGCGGGAAGTCGAATCAGCTCCGGACCCAATCACCGTCGCGCAGAGAATATCCGAGCACTCATTGGCCGAGGAGGCAGCACCCGTACAGGCTGCGTCGGCACCCGCGCCAGCTCCTGCGCCTGCGCCGGCGCAAGCACCGACGAACGTGGATGAATTGGTTGGTCGACTGTACGAGCCGCTAGCCGCCCGGTTACGGGCCGAGCTGTGGCTGGACCGCGAGCGGGCCGGCGCTTTGATGAATCTGCACCGATGACTGGGGGAACCGATGGCCAATGACGATTCGCCGGTGGGAGTCGCTTTTTCCGTCGAGCTCGACAAGACCTCGATCGGCATGTTCAACAGCTGCGAGGGTTTGGGTCTGGAAGTGGTGCTTGAGCAGCGCGAAGAGGGCGGCAACAACATGATGGTCTGGCAGTTGCCGACCCGGATGAAGTACAGCAACATCAAGCTCACCCGGCCCGTCGGCCCTGACAGCCAAAAGTTGACGACCTGGATTACCAATGCGCTGCACAGCGTGCAGCCGATCACCGCAGTGATCTCGGCGTTGAGCGCCGACGGCAAACCGGTCGCCAAATGGTCCCTCAACGGAGTGGTGCCGGTCCGCTGGACCGGCCCGTCTCTGAATCTGGACTCGCCCAAGGTGTTTACCGAGACACTGGAAATCGCCCACCACGGATTTCTCCAAGGAGGCGCATAGACATGAGCACGGCAATTGCACTCACCAGCTCGGGCAGCCCCGCCGATCAGTCGTCCATGAGCATCCTCAACTCGGGAGCGGCGCACGACCATGCCTGCCTGGAAATGTACGAGCCGCAATCAGCCAAGGGCGGAAGCGCGACGGGATCGTCGTTGGGCAAGATCACCTTTCAGTTCAATCCCAAAGAAGTCACGATCAGCAAGTCTGCCAAGTGGGAGCGCCAGCCAGCCAAGGGCGCCAAGAAGTCCGGACCACCGGAGTACAAGGGTGCCGACCCCTGCAAGATGACGGTGGAGATGTTCTTCGATGCGGCTCTCAAAGCTGACCTGAGCGTCGTGGACGCGGTCGAGAAGTTGTTCAGTTGCTGCGTTCCGCTCGCGAAGACCGTTCCGAAGAGTCCGATGCCACCGATGGTCGTGTTCAAATGGGGCGGTGTCAGCAGCTTTCCGGCTGTCGTTACCCAGGTGAACGCCAAATACACGCGATTCGCCTCCAACGGCATCCCGATTCGCGCGGTGTGCACGGTGAACCTTGAGGAGATGCCGTCAGAGGCCGCCAAACAGAACCCGACGTCGGGCGTACTGGCGGTCGATCGGGCGCACACCATGATCGCCGGGGACACGTTGGCCCTGGTCGCCTACCGCGAGTATGGCGACTCCAAACTGTGGCGACCGCTGGCCACGTACAACAGCATTGATGATCCGATGCGTATCGCTAACGGCGCCCAAGTTCTGCTGCCCAACGTGGAAGTACTGCTGGGGTAGGCCCGGGAACTAGAATGCCAAGCAGCGCACATTTTCTCGTCAAGTTGAACGGCAGCGATCTGTCCGGTGACGCGGCAGCCCTGCTGGTTTCAGCGTACGTCGACTGCAGCCTGCGGCTGCCCGACGCGTTCATGCTGCGGTTCCGCGATCCCGGTCGCATCGTGGTGGAAAAGTCCGGGGTGACGATCGGTGCAAAACTCGAGATATCGGTGACGACCGATGCCAGCACGACGCCGGAGAAACTGATCTCGGCAGAGGTGACGTCATTGGAGGCCGAGGTCGACGGCACCGGATCGTTCACCATCATCAGGGGATACGATCCGGCGCATCGGTTGTTCCGCGGTCGGCATACCGAGTCCTACACCCAGGCAACGGCTTCCGACGCCGTCAAGAAGGTGGCCCAGCGGGTGGGCCTGTCGGCGGGCAACGTGAAGTCCAGTTCGACGGTGTACGACCACATCGGACAGTGCGGGCAGACCGACTGGGAGTTTCTCGATGGCATGGCCAAGCGCATCGGGTACGAGGTGGCCGTCCGAGATAACAAACTCGACTTCGGGCCGCGCAAGACGGCCGATACCGCGCCGTCGCCATCTGGTGATTCAGGTGCCAATCCTCTTGTACTGCAGGTCGGTGCGGATATCTTGCGGTTTCGTTCGGTGATCACCGCGGCTGAGCAAGTCGGTGGTGTCGAGGTCCGCGGCTGGGACATCAGCCAGAAACGAAAGATTGTCAGCAACGCACAGGCCGGCACCAAGAGTGTCCAGCTGGCCTCGGCAGATCCGGCTGCGATGGCCAAGCCGTTCGGCAACCCGACATACGTGGCCTCCGACGTGGCGTACCGAACGCAATCGGAGGCCGACTCCGCAGCTAAGGCGTTGGTTGAAGAGATCGGCAGCTCGTTCGCCGAAATCGACGCGGTCGCGCGGGGCAATCCGAAGCTCCGCCCCGATGTCGCGATCAGCATCGAGCACGCCGGCAAGCCATTCGACGGGAAGTACACGCTCACCACGGTGCGGCATCGTTACGAGCCGACCACTGGATACACCACCGCCTTCGCCGTCACCGGCCGGCAGGAACGCAGCTTGTACGGGCTGACCGCGGCGGCGGGCCGGGAGCGGATGGGCGGCGGGGTGGTCATCGCGCAGGTCAGTGACGTCAATGACCCTGAACATCAAGGGCGGGTGAAGTTGACCTTCCCGTGGCTGTCCGACGACTACGTCACTGATTGGGCACGCACGGTCCAGTCCGGAGCCGGTAAGAACCGTGGCGCGATGGTGGTGCCCGAAGTAGGGGACGAGGTACTGGTGGCTTTCGAGCAACAGGATCAGTTGCGGCCCTACGTTATTGGCGGGTTGTTCAACGGTATCGACAAACCCAAGAGTGACGGTATCGCTGTCGTCGACTCCGGGTCGGGCGCCATCAACCGCCGGTCGTTCATCTCACGCAACGGACACCGGATCGACGTCCTCGATGACACCGGCAAGACCGAGGGCATCGACGTGCAGACCGGGAACGGCAAACTGCGCGTCGCGCTGGACGCGGTCGGTACAAAGATCACGGTGCACAGTGACGGCACCGTGCAGATCGACGGGAAGAACGGCGTCGTCATCGAGTCGTCGTCGGGCAACTTGGAGCTGAAAGGCCGCCAGATCAAGATGACTGCGCAGCAGGGGGTCTCGGTGGAGGGCGGCACCGGACTTCTCGAGCTCAAGACCACGGGGCCGGTGACGGTGGAGGGCACCACCGTCAAAGTTTCCGCTACGACCTCGGCTCAGTTCCAGGCCAGCGGGCCCAACGTCATTACCGGTACGCCGGTCAAGATCAACTGAAGGGGGGCGAGTATGCCCGCGGATTTCATTGGAGCTGGGTGGAACTTTCCGTTGAGTGTCGACGCGACCAGTCGGGTAGCGCTGGCGACCCAAGCGCGAGACATCGAACAGGCCATCGAGATCATCCTGCGCACTTCGCCGGGCGAGCGGCCCATGCGCCCAGAATTCGGTTGCCGCGTACAGGATCATCTGTTTTCACCGACCAACGCCACAACGGCGGCAGCGATCGCGAGCGACGTCCGGGCCGCTCTGGACCGATGGGAACCACGCATCGACGTCGCGGACGTTCGGGTTGGGTTCGATCAGGCCGAACTGGGCACGTTCTACATCGACGTGGTCTATGTGATCCGCGGCGACAACGACGAGCGGAACCTCGTCTTCCCGTTCTACGTCATTCCCGACGAGCCCAAACAGATTGTTGCCGAGCATGTGTCGGCACTCAGCGGGGGAGGGCTCTGAGATGCTGGAAGCGCCGAATCTGGATGACCGCACGTTCCAGGGGCTCGTCGATGACGCTCGCAGGTTGGTGCGACTGCGCTGCCCCGAATGGTCTGATCACAACATCTCAGATCCTGGCATCACCTTGATCGAGACTTTCGCGATGATGGTCGACCAGCTGATCTATCGGCTGAACCGGGTGCCCGATCGGCACTACATCAAGTTCCTCGACCTGCTGGGCCTGCAATTGCGGCCGCCGGGAGCGGCTCAGGCCGAGGTGACGTTCTGGCTGTCGGCCCCGCAACCGCAAGCGGTGACTGTTCGCGCCGAAACTGAGGTAAGCACCGATCGCACCGATGTTGAAGAGCCCATTGTGTTTTCGACGACCGAACAATTGGACATCGTGCCGTGTTCTCTGGATTCGGGTAGGGTCGTAACGGTCGCGCAAGGCGGCCAACCCGAAGAACGTCGCAATGATGCCACCGGCCCGGCGTTCGCCAGTTTCTCGACGCTACCGACGCCCGGCGACGCGATGTGGGTCGGGCTGAGCGACGCGGTGCCGTCGTGCGTAGTGTTGCTGCGCTTTGACTGTCGGGTGTCGGGAGTCGGCGTCAATCCAGACAATCCGCCCTACGTGTGGGAGGCCTGGACCGGAGGATCAACCTGGGAGCCCTGCGAAGTCGAGCGCGACGAAACCCGCGCGTTCAACCGTCCGGGTGACGTCGTCCTCCACGTGCCGCGGGGGCATGGCCACGGCACGCCCGCCGGAATCAGCGGCCAGCCCAAGGGGTGGCTGCGGTGCCGGCTGCTGGACGCCACACCGGAGCGCCCGTCGTATCGGGAATCGCCGATCATCACGTCCATCACCGCATGCACGGTCGGCGGCACCGCGCGGATCATCCACGCGCGCGTCGTCCGTGACGAGGTAGTGGGCAGCTCGGACGGCACTCCGGGCCAACGCCTGGTCCTGCAGCAGCGGCCCGCCCTGCCCTGGACCGGAAACGTTTTGTCGGTGATCGACGGGAACACCATCACCGAGTGGCACCAGGTCGACAGCTTCGCGTCGGCCGACGAATCCACCCCGTGTTTCAACATCAACTCGGTCGCCGGCGAGGTGCATTTCGGACCTGCTATCCGGGAAAGTGACGGCGCGGTAAAGCAATACGGTGCCATCCCACCGAAATCGGCGATTCTGCGGATGTCGGCGTACCGGACCGGCGGTGGCCAGAAAGGCAATGTCAGCATCGGGCAGATCCGTGTGCTCAAGACCAGCGTGCCCTATGTGTCTCGGGTGCAAAATCGCCGGGCAGCGGTTGGTGGCGCCGACGCCGAGACTCTCGACGAGGTCAAGGCCCGCGGTCCGCTGTTGCTGCAGACTCGGGGAAAGGCAGTGACGGCAGAGGACTTTCAGCAACTGACCCTGCAGGTGGCCCCCGAGATCGGTCGCGCCGAGTGTCTGACTGCCGCCCATGAAAGTCACGCCGGGCTGGTTCGTGTGCTGGTCATTCCCAACGTCGCCAGCGACGATTTCGGGCAGGTGCGTCGTGAGGATCTGATCCCGCTAACGGATACCGTTGAGCGCATCGCCGAATACCTCGACCAACGCCGGGTCGTCGGCACGCGTGTCGTCGTGGAGCCCCCGGCCTACCGTGGCCTCAGAATCGCCGTCAGGTTGAGTGCGGTGCCAGGGTCTGACCGGGAGCAGCTGCGTAACAATGTTATCCGTGTCATGAACCTACTGTTCCATCCCCTCAAAGGAGGGCCCGACGGCCGAGGCTGGCCGCTCGGTCGGGCGGTCCAGCCGCACGAAGTGTCCGCTGCCCTGGCCTGGGTCGGCGGGGTCGACCTCAGTGAGGAAGTCGACATAAAACTGTTCGAAGTCGACGCTTCGGGCGTGGCGGCAAACCAGCCGGTGCCACGGCTGATGCTGCCCCGAAATGGCCTGGTGTTCTCCCTCAAACCGTCAGTGCGCATCGCATGAGTAACCCGTCAGCCTGCGTGGCTACCCCGCATCCGCTCGGCAGCACCCTGCCGGCGCTCTACCTCGGCGACGATTTCGCCCAACAGTTGTGCACCGCATTCGACGATGTCCTGGCGCCGATCTTCGCCATTCTGGATTGCTTTCCGGCTTACCTGGATGCGGGCACTGCACCGGTGGACATGCTCGACTGGCTGGCCGGCTGGATCGGGTTGACGTTGGACGATCAGGGTGGTGCGGCCCGCAAGCGCACGTCCATCGCGATCGGTGCCGCGGTGTTACCGGAGCGGGGTACCGCTCGCAGCATCCGAGAGGCGGTCAGAGCGGCATTCAACGTCGAGACCGAAATCGTGGAATCGGGTGCGACGTCGTGGTCCACCAACCCAGACTCCGCGCCACCGGGTGAGGAGGTTCCTGACCTGCTGGTCCTGGTGGTCACCGATGAGCCGGACGCCATTGACCGTCGTCGACTTGACGAGGTGATTCGCACCGCGAAGCCCGCACACGTCCCGCACCGGATCGAAATCGTCGCCGCACGGCGAACATGACCACCTAACGCTATGAGCTTCCATCTCAGCGGCGGGAACCAATTGACTGCACGAACAGCGGCGAATCTGATGGACACAGACAAATTGCGGGAGAGTCGAATGAATCGGGTGGGCCACAAATTCGCGCCGATAGCTGGGGCCAGATCACTTGAAACGCACAGGCGGCGGGCGGCGGGCGCGCTGGTGCCCTTTCGGGCAACATTTGTTGCCCGAACCGACACGCGCGGAGTCCTTCCATCTATGCTCTGCTCGATGGATCGTTGATCAAGTAACTCGATCAAGCGAGGCAGCTTATGTACGAGCATGACCACAATTACGACAGCGATGCCAGCTTGCGTCCGAAGTCATCGCGGCTCAACGACTCCGAATCCGCACTCGCGATGAACGCGGCGCTGTCCGGAAGGCTCGATGTCGCGGGTCCAGCTGGCGTCGTCGGTCTGCAGAGGGCAGCTGGAAATGCCGGAACGGCAGCCCTTTTGGAAGAGGTACGCTCGCCGGTGCACGACGTGGTGGGGTCGGGAGGTACGCCACTGGAAGCGGGGCTGCGAGCGGACATGGAAGGCCGGTTCGGCCACGATTTCGGCGATGTACGCATCCACAACGACGCCGCCGCGCACCACTCGGCTAAATCGGTGAACGCACAGGCCTTTACCGTGGGATCCGACATCGTCTTTCAAAGTGGCAATTACGACCCCGGCTCTGCTGCCGGCAAGCACATGCTTGCGCACGAACTCACGCACGTCGTGCAACAACGGAGCGGTCCTGTCGACGGTACGGACGCTGGTGGCGGGGTGAAGGTGAGCGATCCGTCTGACCGCTTCGAGCGTGAGGCAGTAGCCAATGCCGACCAGGTGATGTCTGCGCCTGCCCCGGCTCCGGCAGCCGCAACGGGCGTTCAGCGCATTGAAGGTGACGCCCCGGTGGCACAGCGAGAAGAAGCCGCCGAGGAAGAAGAAGAGACGGCACAGACGTTCGTGCAGCGCACCGACGAAGAGACCGAAGAAGAACAAGCGTAGGACGCATGTCCGAACCGACTCGCGCGGTCACACCGGCTACACCGTCTCCCAAACCGGTACGGTCGCCGTCACCACTTCGCGCAGGGCCGAACGCATTACAGCGCCTTCAGTCGTTGGCTGGAAACAGGGCCGTCACAGCACTTGTCGCCCAACGGCTCAACGCGGGCACCGGTGCTGCGGGTGCAGCCTGCGTCGGACCACCGGTAGTGCCGTCTGCGCCGGCGCCCTCCCGTGATCCCCAGTTCGCCGCGGCTAAGAAGGACATCGACGCGAACGCGAGCACGCTGAAGGCGCACCCGCCGGCCGCCAAAGAGGTGAACGAGGCGCAGAACGCCGCCGTAGCGCCAACCGACGACAAGGAGGCCCAAGCCAAGGCGGCACACACCGGCAAGATGGAGGCCGCCAAGCCCGGTGGATTCGACAAGGCTGCTTTCATCGCCGCGGTGAATGCCGCTGTCGCGGCGAAGGCGCCCAAGAACCTCGACGAAGCGGACAAGTTCGCGCAGTCCGGCAAGGCCGATCAAGTCAAGAACGAGGTGATGGGGAAGGTCACCGCAGGCAAAGACGCGTCGGCGAAGGCGATCAAGGAGACCACGGCTGCCACCCCGGACAACGCCGCGACCAAGGACAAACCCGTCACGCCGATGCCGCCAACGCCGGCGCCTGCAACTCCGACAGCCCCTGACCCGAAAGCGTTGGCGCCCAAGCCTGCACCGGCCGAGCAGACGCAGCTGGGCGCGGGCAGCTGCGAGACGAACAAGAACATGGCCGACGCCGGCGTCACGGAGGACCAGCTGGCGAAGTCCAACGAACCGGAATTCACCGGTGCGTTGGAGGCGAAGAAAACCGCGGAGGCCCACGATGCGACCGCGCCCGCCGCCGTGCGCCAGAAGGAAGGCGAAGTCATTTCTGGCGCCGCCGCCGGTGCCGGTGCCGTCAGCAAGGTCGGGCTGGGCGCGATGACCGGCGCCAAGGGCGGTGCCCTGCAGGCGGCCGGTGCCGACAAGCACGCGACGAAGTCGAAGGACGAGGGGGAGCGGGCACGGATCACCGGCGAGATCAAGAAGATATTCGACAAGACCAAGGTCGACGTCGAGCAGATCCTGACCGCCCTGGATACCACGGTTTCCACCAGGTTCGAGGACGGCGAGAAGAAGGCCAAGGAGGCCTTCACCGCCGATCACGAAGCAAAGATGTCGAAGTACAAATGGGCGCGGTACGGCGGCCTCGGCGGCGGCGCGCTGTGGGTGAAGGACCAGTTCCTCGACCTGCCGCCCGAAGCGAACAACATCTTCCTTGAATCCAAGAAGCTCTACGAGTCGAAGATGCAGGCGGTCATCAGCGACGTCGCCGACACCGTCGGAGCCGAACTCGCGCGCGCCAAGGCCCGCGTGGCGGAAGGCCGCGCACAGGTCCAGAAGTTCATCGGTGAGCAGCCGAAGAACCTGCAAAAGCTCGCGGGCGACGCCGCGAAGGAAATCGGTTCTCAGTTCCAGGATTTGGAGAAGTCGATCGACGAGAAGCAGAGCTCTCTCGTCGACGATCTGGCCGATAAGTACGTCGAGGCGCGCACTGCCATCGACGAGGAGATCAAGAAGCTCCAGGAGGACAACAAGGGTCTCGTCGGTCAGGCTGCCAGCGCGATCACGGGCGCCGTCGAGACCATCAAGAAGCTCAAAACCATGCTGCTCGGAGTGCTCGCCCGCGCGGCCAACGCGGTCGAGAAGATCATCAAGGATCCGATGGACTTCCTGGAGAAGTTCATCAACGCCGTCAAGGCCGGAATCACGAACTTCGTGTCAAACATCGCCACCCATTTGAAGAAGGGACTGCAGGGTTGGTTGTTCGGCACGCTGGCCGACGCCGGCATCGAGATACCCGAGAAGTTCGACCTCAAGGGAATTATCTCGTTACTGCTGTCTTTGCTTGGGCTGACGTGGAATTCGATTCGTGCGCGGATCGTCAACGTCGTCGGCGAGAAGGCGATGGGCGCGATCGAAAAGGGCGTCGACTTCATCAAAGTGATCGTCACCGAGGGCATTCCAGGCGTGTGGAAGTTCATCGCACAGAAGCTCACCGATCTCAAAGACCAAGTGATGGGCCAGATCAAGAACTTCGTGATCACCAAGGTCATCACCGCCGGCGTCACGTGGCTGATCTCTTTGCTCAACCCCGCGGCCGCATTCATCAAGGCATGCAAGATGATTTACGACGCGGTGATGTGGTTCGTCGACAACGCCGAGCGGCTGAAGGACTTCGTCGACTCGGTTCTCGATTCGGTCGAATCGATTGCGGCGGGCGGAGTCGGCAAGGTCGCGGCATTGATCGAAAGCACGATGGCCAAGACTGTGCCGATGTTGATCAGTGGCCTCGCCTCGTTGCTCGGGCTCGGTGGTATCGCCGACAAGATCAAGAGCATCCTCGAGAAGGTCCAGGCGCCGGTCGGCAAGGCAGTCGACTGGCTCATCGGCAAGGCCGTGAAGTACGGCAAGAAGTTCCTCGACAAGCTGAAGAAGTCGAAGTTCGGCAAGGCTGTCGGGGCCGCGAAGGACAAGGCCAAGGCCGCGTACGCCAAGGGGAAGGCGTACGTGAAGAAGAAGTACGAGGCGGGCAAGGCGTACGTCACGAAGAAGTACGAAGCGGGCAAGGCGTACGTCAAGAAGAAGTACGAGGCTGCGAAGGACTTCTTTACTGTCCACAAGACTTTCTCAGTAAAGGGTGAAAGCCACAGCCTTTATACCTCTGGCTCCTCTTCAGCGCTGACGGTGGCGTCGAAACCTACTGATCTAAGCCAGCACGAAAGCGCCGCGGTGAAGAAGGAGTACAACAAATACTTAAAAGCGATCGACAAAGCGAAGTCCCCGTCGGCCAAAAAGGAGGCCGCGAAAGCGCCATTGAAGAATATTATCTCCGCTCTCCGTAATTGGATGGGGAAATCAAAGAAGAAATATCCGGAGGCAAGCGCTCCGGGTATCGGCACGACGGCGCCTTACGGAGAATTGGGGTCGTCCTTGAGGCAACCGCACAATCCGGGCGCACCTCCAGAGTGGGCCATGGAGAAAGAGCACATCTTGCCGTTCTCCGTCGGAAAGCGTCTATGGCAGGTCACAAACCTACTGATACCTGGGCGTGGCGGATACGAGGACAAAGCGCAGACGACGATCCTCATCTACAAGGGAGCGGCTAACCGGAAGACGCAGGGTGATAAGACTTCGTGGCAGTCGTTTGAGAGGAAGACGGCGGATATTCTAAAGCGCACGAAATTCGCGGGGATGGGAGTAATCGGCCTTGCGATGGAGATTGATCAAGAGTTGGTGAAAGAAAAAGCCATGGCGGTCGGCCGCACCGCCGAGGCCGTTATCTACGAGAATAAAATACTTCCCTTGGGAAGT
This sequence comes from Mycobacterium sp. AZCC_0083, assembly GCF_014202335.1. Classification (GTDB taxonomy): domain Bacteria; phylum Actinomycetota; class Actinomycetes; order Mycobacteriales; family Mycobacteriaceae; genus Mycobacterium. The sequence goes on from NZ_JACHGP010000018.1 coordinate 123,181, forward strand.
GCAGACAAAGAAGACAAAAATGGGGCACGGCGGGGGAAGCCCGGTAGCCCCGAAGATCCAATTCCGGGCCTAGGGGCCATCCAGGCGGCCGCGGATAGTCAGGTGACAATTGTGAGGGCGACGTTGAAGAGTTGCCTTGATGACGTAAGGGAGGGCCTCGTGCCAGACATTACGCCAGCGCGAAAGAAGAAGAAGCCGTAAGAATCCCGGGATTTGGAACATCTTTCGCCTCAACTGGTGTCGGGTCAACTCGGCGCTCACACGCACGAGTGACTCAGGTCAGATGCCACACGTAGCCGCAAACAGGACTGGTTTGGTGGATTGTGGCTCCGCGGTGAAGTCGAGAATGTACCGGCTATCTGCGAACGTCGATGGACAACGACCCGCCATCGGAGTGCACTAGCGAACCTTGGTCGCTAGGTTTTTTTGACAGTTGTCTTGAGTTTTCAGGCTGGCTTGGGCAGCAGTCGGGCCCGGTCGATGGTTTCGGTCATGTGAATGTCGATGGTGCGGAAGGCGTTTCGTACCGGTGGGGCCGGGGCGCCGGTAGCGGTTTTTGCCCGGGATGCGGGCGATGAGCCCGTTGGTCCGCAGCCGCGCCAGGTCGTAGCTGGCCTGGTTCATCGTGTAGGTCATACCGCCGAGCAATCCGGTCATCAAGGCGCGCAGGCTCTGGGTGGTGATGCCGCTGACGGCGGGCATGCTCGTGCATGGGCGTCGGCAGGGCCTGGACCCGAGGGCCGCCGAAGGGCAAGGCCGGTGCCCTCCTGCCATCCTCGGTGAGGGGTGGGCCGCGCGATCCGCTCAAAGGCCGGACTCGCAAGGACGCAGCCCTGGCCGACGCGTTCACTATCGAGCAGTGTGGTGTTGACCGGGACGGGCACGGGACTGCAATTCATCGAGATGGACCAGCCGCCGCAGACAGCCCACACCGTCCGGGTCGTTGATCGCGGTCTCGATCCGCAGCGCGCGCCCGTCCTTCAAATATTGTTTGATGCGCGAGTGCGGGTAGAAGGCGTTCACCTTGACGTCGGTGCCGTAGCTGACGACCGTGGTCTTGAACTCACCGGCCGCCGGTCGACATGGCGTTGGCCGCGTCGAAAGACGAGTTCGATCAGCTCCGGGCGGCCGATGTCGAGGTTGTCGGTGACCAGCGCCTCGAAGAACCCGCGGGCGTGGCGTGGCGCGTCGAACACCAGGGTGCGCGAGGTCTCCACCTGCCGCATTGACAGCTCCCACCAACAGCAGGCGGCGTGTGTGGGCCATTCATCCGTTCAGGCCCGTATGCCAAGCACACGTCGAAGGTGGTCACGTAGCGGGAGCTGCTCGGCGCGGGATGGTCGACCATGGGAACCGATCCGGAGTCCAAACAGGGCAAGACGCCATATCGACGTGTGGCCCAAGTCGGCGAATCACGCCCCCAACTCAGCCTGTATCTGCGCATGCTCGCGCCGAACATATTCGGCGCCAACGTGATCGCCGGCGGTGTCGTGTAGGTCGGCGATGATCAGCCACGACGTCTCATCTTCTGGGTTGAGCTCCACCGACCGTTGCGCGGCTTTCATGGCGAGGTCGCTCTCGCCCAACCCGTGGTAGTCGGACGCCAAGGCCGCGGCCGCAGCTGCGGCGCTGCGGCGATATCTGCGGCGCTCCGCGTCGACGTGATCGGTGGACGGGAAATCAATCAGCAGGTCACCCGTGTAGACGCTGAGCACTTGCTCCCGCGCCGCGATCCGGCCGTCGGTATCGCCCTGCACTGCACTGACGGAAGCTTTCGACAGCAGCTCGTCGAATTCCACGACGTCGACGTGCGCATTGGCGGGCAGGGACATCCGGTACCTGTCGCCCGCGCGTTCGATGCCGATGCCGTGGGCATCGACGGCGCTCCGCACGCTCGATATCGCCACTTGAAGACGATGTCCCGCGACCGAATGCGCGACGCCCGGCCACAACAGGTCCTCCAGGAATTCGCACCGGTGATCGCGATTCGGTGCCAGGGACAGCAACTGCAAGACGTTACGGGCTTGCGGTCGCAATGCGGAAAGGTCGAGCAGCTGACCGCCTGACTCCAGCTGGAATCTGCCGAAACACGTGATGGTGACTTCGGTTTCGGCCGAGCGGTCGATGGTGGTTTGGGTCTCCACAAGTGGCGGCGTATCGACCGTGTGCACTACTTGGCGCACTGCAGGCACCGCGATGCCTATTATCCCGTTGGCCGCCAACGCTGACGTCAGCGTGTGGGCGCTGCGTACATCCACTGCGGTGCTGTTCTCGATGGCCCGGCGCAGGGCAACCTCATTGCCGGCTTCGCGGAGCGGCAGGAGTTCACACCACAGCCGTAGAAGCGGCGCGTCCAGGTCGCGGAATTTTGCAGCGGCCGAGGCAAATTCATGACTCGCCTCGGCGCGCCCGCAGTGTTGGCCACTGATCGCGACAGCTACCGTAAGTAGGGCTGCGCCCCACGCATCACCAATTTCTTCGCAATGGGTGATGTTGCCGCGGCAACTTCTCGACCACCACGCCACATTCTCCGGTGAGATGGAAGCGGCTCGGTGAAAGCCGTTGGCCAGCCGGGCGATCCACGGTAACCCCTGCTGTTCTGCCTTGGTTGCGATCTCACTGAAATCTGACTCCGTGTTGTCCGATTCATCGGCTAGCAGTCCGATCACCGTGAGCGCCAGCTCAGCGCCGATAACCGCCAATGAATCAGCAGGGGAGTTCTCGCGGATCGTCCGCAGAACCGTTCGGGCCTGCTCGAATTCGCCGGCAAGAATGCCGGCCAGGGCGTAGCACAAACGGGTCCTCGGCTCCTGGTTGGGTGCAGGCTCGGTGATCGTCGCGAAATCCGGCGAGTGTCTGAGGGCTGCTCGCAGCAGCTCACTCCAGTGGGTTTGCGCCGCCGCTTGATCGCCCCTGCCCCGACCGTCATCGCCGGGCAGCCACATGGTCGCGACGCGGCGTTCGCCCCGGCAGAGCTGGTGGAAATTCGGCTCCTCATACAGGCTCTGCGCATGTTTGTACGCGTTGGCAGCAGCCTCTAGAGCACCTTCCCGGACCAGTCGCCGCGCGTTCGCGACGGCAAGCCACGGATCGTGATGCCATGTGCTTGCGGGAAGTAGATGGTCGTCGTCCATGTGCGAAGCATCGATGCCATTCCCGCTGTCGCCACCGACCAGCTCGCTCAGCGCCGCCCAGTCACCGGCCTTCGCGTAGGCGCGGGCTGCGGCTCGCAAGTCGCCGGCCGCCTCAAGCACCTGTCCGCTGCGGCGATACAGCGCGCGGGCCTCGTCAATGCCGAAGTCCTCCACGAGTGCGAGTTCGAGATGGGTTTGCAGGATCTCGTGGTAGCGGTAGAACGATCCGCCGTCGTCGGTTGAGGTGAACAGTTGAGAGTCCTCGAGCTGTTCGAGAATTCGGTGACTACCGGTGGTATTCAGGAGTTCATCGCATGTCGCGCCCGAAAGCCGGCCCAGAGTGCAGGTTTTCACCAAGAACTCGCGACGATCCTCGGCCAGCTCGGCCAGTACGTTGCGGGTCAGGTAGGAACGCACCAGTTTTGATCGGCCGGCAAGGTCGAGCACCGCCTGATGTCGTTCGGCGACCGTGCGGCCGACCGTCGACAAATGAAACAACTGCAGACCAGCGGCCCACCCACCGGTGCGCCGAGTCAAGGCTGCTGCCGCTTCGGGCCGAAGCGGCTGGTTGTACACCGAGGCGAACAATTCTTCGACTTCCCAGGACCGGAACCGGAGGTCGTCGCTCCCAGTTTCTTGTATCGACCCCGATACCCGTATCCGGGGGATGTTCACGTCGGGCATTCGGCGTGAGCCGAGAATGAGTCGCAGTCGCTGCGGGCGCAAGGACACGAGGCGTTCCAACGCGCGCTCTGCTGGGGTATCGGCAATCTCGTGCAGATCATCGAGAATCAGTGCACCCGCAGGTCCGTTCCACCGGTCCAGCCCGGTCAGGACATCGGTCATGGACGTGGCATCGGCGGCGTCTGTGATCGGGGCAAGTGCTTGCCGCAGGTGAGCGATGAAACGGTCCTCGGCGGCGTCGTCGGCGGTGACCCGGTACCAGCCGACCGGCACAGGTATTGCCGCGGCGACCCGGGCCAATAGCGTCGTCTTTCCTGAACCGGCGGGGGCGACAACAACATTGAGGCCACCGGGGGCATCTGACATCAGTGGCTGCTCAAGCCGCTCGCGCGCCAGGCCCCGCGCCTCAGGCGCGCGGAGCTTCTCTTGAAGGACGGCGTCTAGGACCATTTCGGGTGGCACAACCGGGGCATTCGGACGGTCACCAGTGGCCCGATGCCTTCACCTGATGTCGTCTCGGACCTTCCTCGCACCGCATGTTTCCTCGGATTGGCGGCCGCGTCAGTGCGGCCTGCGCTCGGGACGCTAACCGCAGGACCGTGTCCGATGGTCGCGCACACTGTCGCATCCTTCCGTGAGCAGCTACCAGCCCATGCGGGATTGCCGAGTTGTCCCCAACCGCAATCATTGACGGACGGCCGACCTGAAACATCGGGAGAAATTACCCATCTTTTGTTTCTGGTGATACGTGGTTATCGCCGGGTCTGCCGAATTGGTCGAGTAGGACCTATTCTTTTGCTATTGGTGTGTGAACGATTGATTGCACCTTTGGGCCGAGATCGAACGTTTCGGTGTACTGCGCGGGTGCGGTCGCCCATAATCGTGCGGATGCCGGTGGGTCCCGGGGGGGTCCCAGGGAGCAGGGGGAGGACAGCGAATGGCAGACTGGAGGTGTCTGCGCCATGTGTCCGTGGTGGTAGGCACTCTTGTTGTGGCGGCAGGCATGTCCTCGTGCACTCAGTCGATGCCGGTGCCCGCGAACACTTCAGTCACCCCGACGTCGTCGGGTACCAGTGCCTCCAGTTCTAGTAGTACGACGACCACTACGGCTTCGACTGCAGAGACCTCGACTGGTGAAACCACCACTACGACTTCCAGCACCGACAGCAGTGCGATGACGAGTACGTCCAGTGGCACGTCCTCGACGTCGAGCAGCACACCGACCACCACGACCACGGCGAGCGATGCCGGTGCGCTAGCGCCCAAAGTGATTGTCGGGGACAGTGTGTTGACCGCGACAGGTCCGGTGCAATGCACCTACGACTCCAATGGCACTCGCACGATTGAGGTCGGCTCGGGCACCGTCTACACCGCGCAGGTGACGTCAGACGAGAATTTCAGCGTCGTGAAAATGGATCTGGGCGTCGTCGATGGAGTGCCGATGCAGGTCCGTGCCAATGGCGGTTCGGCTCAAGGCAGCAGAACGGACAAGTCGTACAGCATTGCGGGGACGGCGCAGGGGACGGACCCCTCCACCCAGCAGGTGGTGCAGAAGAACTTCACCTTCGAGGCGACGTGCCCATGAGCGGGGAAACGCCGATGTCGGGCAGTGAGTTCCGTGGCCAGCGCTAGTGGTGCTGCAACGCAGCGAACGGGCGTCGTCGATGAGGGCGACGCCGCCCATGCCGATTTGCTTGAGCAGCTCGGTGTTTTGCTGGCCGACGTTGCCGGACAGCTTGGCGCTGCGGGGAAACAGCGGGTCGATGCCCTCGGGCGGAGGTCGCTGCAACCGCTGACGATCGCGGTGGCCGGCCGCACCAACGCCGGCAAGTCCACTCTGGTGAACGCCCTCATCGGAGCGCGGGTGGCTCCAACTCGGGCGACCGAATGCACGCGGGCGATCACCTGGTATCAGTATGGCGCCAATCAGGCTCGGGTGATCCGCCGAGACGGCACGTCGGTCCCGGTGTATACCGGGCCTCAGGGTGAATTGCCCGAAGAACTCGAGGTGCCGCTAGACGAGATCGACCGGCTAGAGGTGTCGCTGTCGCATGCGCCACTGCGACGGGTGATCATGATCGACACCCCTGGACTGTCCGGAGATGACGGCCTAGCTGACCAAACCGAGCGACTGCTCGCGTCGGGTGAAGTCGACGTGATGGTGTTCGTTCTCGGCGAGATCGTGCACGCCGACGAGGCAAAGATCGTCAATGACTTTTGCGCCAAGAACCGCTTCGCGTTTGATTTCCCGAATGCCATGGGCATCCTGAGCCGCGCCGACCAGTACGGCGACGGCGAAGATCCGTGGCCGATCGCCGTCGCGACCGCCGCTCGGCACGCCAGTGACCTGGCTGCGGGCTTGGCCGGAGTCCTGCCCGTCATGGGCAAGATTGCCGAGACCACCGAGACGGGCGCATTCGATGAAACGCAGTCCGACTCGATCCGCACCCTGGCCGGTCTTGACGAGGACGAGTTGTCGACGGCGCTGTTGTGGGCCGGTGCGTTCGAGGGCATCGATTCCCTGCCACCGGGGGCTGCCCGACTGCTGCTCGACCGCCTTGACCTCTTCGGAATCCGGGTACTGACGGAGTCCAGCGGCCCAGGCACGTCGGCGGCCGCCATGTACGGCCAGCTGCGGTCGATTTCCGGTATCGCCGCACTGTGGCACCGGATTGAGGTCCTGTACGTCCGGCCTGCCGCGGTTCTCAAGGTGAAACGGACATTGGCCGAATTGGACCGGCTACTCGTCACTGCCGATATGCCCAAGCCACAGCGACAGCAGGCGCGGCAGCAGATCCGAGCACTGCATGATCATCCGGCCATGCACGCCCTGGCCGAACTTCGCTGTCTGGCTGCGTTGTACTCGGGCCGGTGCGTTCTGCCTGACGGCCAGACGACGCAGGCGGCGCTGAACTTATGGGAGCAAACGGAACCGGCTGCCCGACTTGGCGCCCAGGCCGATACCCCCCGCGAGGAGCTGGCGCGCCTGGCGCAGGAAGCCAGCAGATTATGGCGCGCCTACGCCAACACCGCCTCGAATGCGCTCGTGCGCCAACTCGCTGACACAGCGCACTGGTCGGCCTACCAGTTGAGCATTGAACTTCGGGAGCGATCATGACGGCGCCCGTGGATCTGGATCTGGCGGCGTTGCGCGAATCGCTCCAATCACTTCTGCCCGAGGTCGGTGCCGGCGCGGCGCTGCAGCGGATGACGACCGGTGCCGGAGCGTCTTCGGGCAGCCGGGCAAACATCGTGGTGGTCGGCGAGCCCAGCACCGGCAAGACGTCGATGATCAACGCCCTGCTCGGTCGGGCCGACCTGCTGCCAGTACGACCCACGGCGTCCTACGTCGCCATTGGCGGTGACCAAATCCCCTCGGTACGAGCCCATTACGCCGATGGTCGGATGACGAGCGGAGATGAGACGCATCTGGCGATGCTCCTAGGAGAGGGTGCCGATGAGCGTGCCGAGCGGGTCGAAATCATGGTGGCCGACCCCCGGCTGGCCGCGCTGACGTTGTTCGATACGCCCGGCGTCGGCGGCATCGATTCGGGGCTGGCCCAGCTGACTCTTAGCGCCGTACAGCAGGCAACGGCTTTGGTGTTCGTCTGCTCGGCGGGGGCGAAAATATCGATCGCTGAACGCAAATTCCTCGCCGAGGCGGCGAATCGCATCGAGCAGATCGTGTTCGTGCTGTCCAAGATCGACAAGTACGCCGACTGGGAGCAGGTACTGGCCGAGAACGCTGACACCATCCGCGGCGATTTCCACAGATTCCCGCCGGGTCGATTCGACGATGTGGTGTTCGTCCCCATCAGTGCGCGGCTGGCGAATATGGCAGCCGCTCGCGGAAACCTCACGCTTGCTCGGGTAAGCGGGATAGACGAACTCTGGACGCAGCTGTTCCGAATCTCGGGGATGCACCATCAGCTGGATGAGCTGAACACGTTGCGGGAGTTTGCCAGCGTTATCGCAGACGCCGAGGCCATCCTGGCGGACCGCAAACGCACGCTTGAGGCAGCGCCCGAAGACGACGATGAACTGGCTGCGGTAACCCGTCAAATCGGCGCGCTCACTGAGGCCAACTCGGCCTGGCGGATGCAATTGTCCAAGCAGATCGACTTGGCGCGCGACGAGGTGCGCACGCGGCTGCGCCGTCGGGTGAGCCAGTTGCGTGACCGCTACGACGCCAAGATGCAGGAGAAGATCAAACCGAACATGATCCCGGAGATCGAAGCGGCGATCGTGTCCGACCTATGTGAGTTGCAAGACGAGATCGACGCTGCGGTACGCGAGCACATCACTGAGATCGCGGGCTATCTGCTGGCTGGAATCGCCGGCGGTGATGGTGCCGTCGCCGACTTGGCCGACCAGCTGCCCGCCCGAGGAGAGACGGCGGCGGAGTTTCTCCGGGAGCGTACGGGGCCGCCCCAGGATCCGTCGGCAATGATGATGGGTCTGACGACGGCCATGATGGGCACCAATACGGCGCGCATGTTGCTCACGCCCACTCTGGCGGCGGCCCTCCACGTCGCCGCATCTGGGTTCATTGCGGTGGGTGTCGGTGCGGTCGCGGCATTGCCCGTCGGTGTGGTGTGGTGGCGCCTGCAAAAGAAGTTTCGCGAGCGAGCGAGTGATGTTGCCAGCCTTCGTGGGTGGATAATTGAATGCCTCAGCAGTGCAAATGGTGAAATTGCTCTTGACTTGGACCGCATTTTTCGACAAGCTTCCTATTCTCTTCAGGAAACTATCGCGAGTGCCATGGCCGATGCTCTGCAAACCGCAACTGAGGCCCGGAAGGACTTGGGCCGGGCGCGTGACCGCGCGGCCGCGGACCTGCTCCGCCTCAACAAGGTGAAGACTCAGCTCGACCCCCTCAAGGAAGCCTCGCGAATGCGGCGCGCAGCGCTCCTGGCCGGTCCGACTTCCGGAGCTGGTTGAAATGGCTGACCACTCGTCCCGCACATGCTTCACCAAGGCAAACTCCAAACCTGCCGAAGAGGTCCGCAAATGACCGAATTCATGGATTCGCACGACGTTCACCATCTCGATGTGCACGGCTCGCCGTCGATGACCCCCGACATTCAATTTGCCGACCAGCACCACACCGACGACTGGGATCCCGGCGGGCAGGAGAATTTGGCGGACCTGCCATTGCCGGACTCCGGCACCGACCCGGATGCAGGACTCGTGCATGGCGACCCCTCGCTAATCAGTGATGACTGGTTCCTGCAGCGCAGCAGCGGATACTGCGTTCCCGCATCGCTCACCGAAGTGCTTTCACAGGTGACCGGGCACCGGTTCGCCGACGAGTCCGTCGTCGTCGAGCGGTTTGCAGCCTTGGGCAAACCCGTTACCGCACAAGGTGAAACGCTCGGTGACGCGGAGACGGTGCTGGACTCATTTGGGGTGGAGTCGCATGTCGCATCCAATGCAAGCCTCTCCGATCTCGAGCATTATCTGGACGATGGCCGGGCGATCGTCGTCGGCGTCAACGCGGATGAGATCTGGCATGGCGACGACACGGCAGCCAATCCCACCGGCCGCGCAAACCATGCATTGCTGATCAGCGCAATCGACGAGGCCCGCGGCCTCGTCACACTGTCTGATCCGGGCAATCCCGACGGCAAGAATGAGGTGGTGCCCCTGGAGGTGTTCAAAGAGGCGTGGGCTGCCGGGGAGAACCAATTGTTGGTGACCGATGAACCAGTCACCCACGACGGCGTCACGACCCCCGGACCGGTTGTCGTTCCCGTCACTCTGAATGCTCACACGCCCACCACGGAATTCGCTCTCGGCGCAGGTATGGATGACGCGGGTTCAGGGGCCACGCATGTGGTGCAACAGGGTGAAACCCTGTGGAGCATTGCGCAACGCGTTTACGGCGACCCGACCGCCTACACCAAAATTGCTGCGGCCAATGGGATTTCCGATCCGAACACCATCGTTCAAGGTCAGCATCTCACCATTCCTGGCGCGGCTGGGCCGGCGGCGAATCCATCGGTGGTCGTCGAGCCGATCCGGCACGATGGCCCGTCTGCCGCGTCACCGGGGGCAGGGTCGAATTCTCCAATAGTCGTCGAGCCGGTCGTGCATGACGCAGGGAACGGTTCCGCGGACCAGCCGGCGACGTCCTCGCCGGGATCCTCGTCTACTGCCGACGCGGGCAGCAGCCCCGCGCCCGCTGCCTCGCCCGCTGCCGCTGCCGCTGCCGGGCCCGCTGCCGCTGCTGCTGCCGGGCCCGCTGCCGCTGCTGCTGTGGCATCCGGCCACGGGGACGGCGAACACACTCCGACTACCAGCACCAATGCCCCCCCGGCGCCAGCTGCACCACATACTGACCCGCCGGCACCCACGCCGGATTCGAATGCAACGCCTGCTGCTCCTGCGTCGGCGGCACCACATACTGACCCGCTGGCGCCGGATTCGGATGCAACGGTTGCGGCTCCTGCGTCCTCTGAGCCGGCCGCCGCGGCGCCACCAGTCGCGGATGCGGCGGCACACGAGGAGCCACAGCAGTGGAATGCGGACTGGACCGCCATGGCGCAGAAGGAATCCAGTGGTAACTGGTCGATCAACACCGGCAATGGTTTCTACGGCGGCCTACAGTTCACGCAGTCCACATGGGAGGCTAGCGGCGGATTGAAGTTTGCGCCGCGCGCGGATCTGGCCACACCACATCAACAGATGTTGGCGGCCGAGCAAGTGCTGAAGACTCAGGGGCCTGGAGCATGGCCGAACACCTTCGTGCCGGGAACTCCGACCGACCTCGTGAATGCCGGCGCCAACGCTGTGATCGATCCGGTGGCTGACGTGACCAAATCCGCCTCCAACAGCGTCATCGACGCGGTTGCCGGAGCGGCCGGGCCTGCAGGCGCGCCCATCGCGGATGTGGCGAGAGCGGTCACCGGCGCGGTCGTGGACGGCGTGGCGAATGTGGCCGAGGCAGCGACCGGTTCAGCTACCGATGCCGTCACGAACGCGGTGCCCATTCCGGCTCCTCCCGACAGCCTTGGGGCCGAGCACAATTCGGGTCCGGTGGCGGCTGCGATGAACATCGCGCATTCAATGGCCGGCAAGCCCTACATCTGGGGAGGCAACAGTGAGGGCGGCGCCGACTGCTCTGGCCTGGTGTCGATGGTTGTCAACGCCTTCACGGGCGCCCCTCCGACTGAGAGCCGGATGGCCACTCCCAACGAAGCGATCTGGTTACAGCAACGTGGCGCGATTGTGGTGAACAGCCCGTCCGAGGTGCCGCCGGGCACCCTGGCCGTGGGGTGGAACAGTCACCACACATCGGGGACTCTGCCGGACGGAACCAGCTTCGAAGCGCAGACCTCGGGCGTTCCGATCAAGGTCGGGGGGGATGCAACACCGTGGGATAGCAAGCAATTCACGCAATGGGCGTACTTCCCATCGAGTGCCGTTGCTGGCACTGGGGAACCGCCGCCTCCTCCGGATGCGCCGCCACCGCCGCCTCCTCCAGATGCGCCGCCACCGCCGCCTCCTCCAGATGCGCCGCCTCCGCCACCTCCGCCACCCGATGCGCCGCCGCCTCCACCCGGTATGGACGCACCACCGCCGCCTCCGCCTCCTCCAGATGCGCCGCCTCCGCCACCGCCGCCCGATCCGGGAGGGGCCGCGCCCGCTCCGGCAGGGTGAAAATTGCTCAGCTCGGTGGATCGCATTCCGTTCCGCGGCGCCAAGGACACGTACTCGTCAATCCACATTCGCGTAATCGCCAGTGCCACCACTTCCACATGGATAGGACACCGAACATGACCTTTCGCGATGATCTACCTCACCCCGACGAAGCCGAGAATCTCCACGGACGTGTGGGCGACGGTGCGGCGTATTCGGAGGCCGCGCCCGCGGACCAACTCCCGCCAACCGACGAACTTCCGCGACAGGAGTCGTCCGCCGCGGCGATTCCCTGGCAGGAACCGCCGAAGCGGTCGGGCCGCCCCGCCAACGCCACGTTGCTGATCGGGCTGGGGTGCGCTGGCGCCGTCATCCTGATTGTCGTGATCGTCTGGGCCATGTTCAAGCAGGACTCGTCCAAGGGGCCTGAAAACGGTGGTGACCCGTTTGCGTCGTCATCTACTTCCGCTCAGTCCGCCCCGCCGTCGTCCACCTCTGCATCAACGCCGGGGGGAGGCCAGCCCGTCGCGGTGGCCGATCCCGATGGTGCAGGTCAGTCGTGTGCGGACGGTTTTCATGTGAAGGGCCACGATGGCTTTGGTACTCGCTCTGTCCGCGGGTCGAGAGAGACCTCGTGTGCATTCGCGAGCAAGGTGCTCGAGGCCTACTGGGTGCAGGTCGGGACGCCCACGAAGGATTCCAAGCGCATCACTGCCGCAGGAACGGTGCCTTGCAGTGCGACGGGCGGCGAGTGTTCGGGCGATAACTTCGTGATGACGTGCGCTGCGCAAAACAACGAGGGCTGGATAACGTGCGTCGGCGGCAAGAACGCCCGCGTGTACATCTACTGAGCCGACGTCCCGCCCGCGTCGTCTCGTCCTAGTCGCCGTCCTTGACCTTGGCCATCGCCAGCACGTCGAGGCGCTTGTCCAGCTCTTCCTCGGACAGCTTGTCGCCGATCAGGCCGCGGTCGATGACCGTCTGGCGGATCGTCTTGCGCTCCTTGAGTGCTTCCTTGGCAACCTTGGCGGCCTCTTCGTAGCCGATCGCCGAGTTCAGCGGCGTCACGATCGACGGCGACGACTCGGCGAGGTCGCGCAGGCGCCCCTCGTTGGCGATCAGGCCGTCGATGCACTTCTCCGCGAACAATTTCGACACGTTGGACAGCAGCGTGAACGACTCGAGGATGTTGCGCGCCATCATCGGGATGTAGACGTTGAGCTCGAACGCGCCCGACAGCCCGCCGACGGTGACCGCGGCGTCGTTGCCGATGACCTGCGCGGCCACCTGCGTAACCGCCTCGGGCAGAACCGGATTGACCTTGCCCGGCATGATCGAGCTGCCCGGCTGCAGGTCGGGAAGCTGAAGCTCGCCGAGGCCGGTCAGCGGGCCCGAGCCCATCCAGCGAATGTCGTTGGCGATCTTGGTGAGTGACACCGCGATGGTCTTCAGCGCACCCGACGCCTCGACCAGCCCGTCGCGGGCAGCCTGCGCCTCGAAGTGGTCTTCTGCGGGCCGCAGCTCGGCGATGCCGGTGTCGTTCACCAGCACGGCGACGACCTTGTCGCCGAACCCATCCGGCGCATTGAGTCCGGTACCGACCGCGGTGCCGCCGATCGCGAGCTCGCCGAGGCGGGGGAGCGTCGCCTTCACCCTCTCTATGCCGGCCTGGACCTGGCGCGCGTACCCGCCGAACTCCTGGCCCAGCGTCACGGGCACGGCGTCCATCAGGTGCGTGCGGCCCGACTTCACGACGACGCGCCACTGGCGAGCCTTGTTCGCCAGCGACTCGTGCAGCACCTCGAGTGCCGGAATCAGATGGCGCACAGCCGCTTCCGTCGCCGCGATGTGGGTGGCGGTGGGGAAGGTGTCGTTGGAGCTCTGCGACATGTTGACGTGGTCGTTCGGGTGCACCGTCACGCCGTTGGCCTCGGCGATCGACGCGATGACCTCGTTGGCGTTCATGTTCGAGCTGGTGCCCGAGCCGGTCTGGAACACGTCGATCGGGAACTGGTCGTCGTGCAGGCCGTCGGCGATCTCATTGGCCGCGGCGATGATGGCATCGGCCTTCTCCGCGTCGAGCAGGCCGAGATCCTTATTGACCTGCGCGCAGGCGCCCTTCAGCAGTCCGAGGGCGCGAATCTGCGTGCGCTCGAGCGGCCGGAACGAGATCGGGAAGTTCTCCACCGCCCGCTGGGTCTGCGCGCGCCACAGCGCGTTGATGGGCACCCGCACTTCACCCATGGTGTCGTGCTCGATGCGGTACTCAGACTGTTCGACTGCGCTGTCGGCGGTCATGTGCTCCCTCGTGTGTGTCGGTTTTGTCTAAGGCAGGGGATAAGCGGCGGACTTGTCACCCGTGAAGTCGACCGCGGAGTACTCGTTCAGTTTGGACAGCCGGTGGTAGGCCTCGATCATCCGGACCGTGCCGGACTTCGACCGCATGACGATCGACTGCGTGGTGCATCCGCCGCCGGAGTACCGAACACCCTGCAGCAGGTCACCGTCGGTGACGCCGGTGGCGGAGAAGAAGACGTTCTCACCGGACACCAGGTCTTCGGTGAAGAGCACCCTGTCGAGGTCGTGGCCGGCATCGAGGGCCTTCTGACGCTCGGCGTCGTCGGTGGGGGCCAGCACGGCCTGGATGGCGCCGCCCATGCAGCGGATGGCCGCCGCGGTGATGATGCCCTCGGGCGTGCCGCCGATCCCGGCCAGCATGTCCGTGCCGGAGCCGGGCCGGCAGGCCGCGATCGCGCCTGCCACGTCACCGTCGGAGATCAGCCGGATGCGGGCGCCCGCTTCGCGCACGTCGTTGATCAGTTGCGCGTGGCGCGGCCGGTCCAGCACGCACACAGTGAGGTCGGCGACGGTGGAGTTCTTCACCTTCGCGACCTGGCGGATGTTCTCGCCGATCGGCGCGGTGATGTCGATGACGTCGACGGCGTCGGGCCCGACCGCGATCTTGTTCATGTAGAACACCGCCGACGGGTCGAACATCGCGCCGCGTTCGGCGACGGCGAGCACCGAGATCGCGTTGGGCATGCCCTTGCTCATCAGCGTGGTGCCGTCGACGGGATCGACGGCGAAGTCGCAGTCCGGCCCGTCGCCGTTGCCGACCTCTTCGCCGTTGTAGAGCATCGGAGCGTGGTCCTTCTCGCCCTCACCGATCACCACGACGCCGCGCATCGACACCGAGTTGACCAGCTCGCGCATGGCGTCGACGGCCGCCCCGTCGCCGCCCTCCTTGTCGCCGCGGCCGACCCAGCGGCCTGCGGCCATGGCCCCTGCCTCGGTGACCCTCACCAGTTCCAAAGCGAGGTTGCGGTCCGGTGCTTCCCTACGCGATGCCGTCATCCGCAGATTGTCCCATTAGAGGGTCCGACTTTGGGAGCTGGGATACTGGCCGATGTGACCACCCCCACGCCGGCTCCGGGACCGAGGCCGGCGAAGCCCAGGCTGCTGCAGGACGGTCGCGACATGTTCTGGTCGATGGCCCCGCTGGTGCTGGCCTGCATCGTGCTCGCAGGCGTGCTCGGCATGTGCTCGTTTGCGCCCAACGGCCCTGGCGAGGGGCCCGTGCCGCCCTACGACGCGCCGGCAGCGCTGCAGGCCGACGCCGATGCGCTCAAGATCCCAATCCGGCTGCCCAAGTTGCCCGATGGCTGGCGCGCCAACTCGGGATCCCGCGCCAGCATCGACGGCGGCCGCACCGATTCCTCCGGTAAGCCGGCGCGTGCCGTTTCGTCCCGGGTGGGTTATCTCTCGCCGAGCGGCATGTACCTCAGCCTGACCCAGAGCGACGCCGACGAGGAGAAGCTCGTCGCCTCGCTCGACACCAGCCTGGCTCCGACCGGCACGCAGGACATCGGCGGCGTGAGGTGGATCGTCTACGAAGGCGGCGAGGGCGTGCGACCGGTGTGGACCACCCGGTTGACCGGCCCGACCGGCCCCGCGCAGATCGCCTTGAACGGAGGCGCCGGTACGGATGAGTACCGTAAGCTGGCCGAGGCGACGCAGACACAGCCGCCACTACCCGTCAAATAGGAGCGTTGGATGCCCGGACCAGAAGCCGACCTGACCGGATGGGTTGCGGAGGCGTTCACCGCCTCCGGTTTCACCTACGACGTCTACCGCAAGGGTGAAGGCCCCGGCGTGGTGCTGATTCCCGAGATGCCAGGAATTCATCCCGGCGTACTCGCGCTGGGAAATCACCTGGTGGACAACGGCTTCACCGTTGCATGCCCGTCGCTGTACGGCACGCCGGGCGCCCCCGGCATCCGGCCGGGTGCGGTGCCGGTGATATTGCGCGGTTGTGTGGCAAAGGAATTCAGCGCATTTGCGACCAACGCCGACAGGCCGATCGCGCACTATCTACGGGCGCTGGCCCGCGACCTGAACGAGAAGACCCATGGCAAGGGCGTCGGGGTAATTGGCGAGTGCTGGAGCGGCGGCTTCGCGTTGGCCGCCGCGGTGGATGACAGCGTGCTCGCCCCTGTGCTGAGCCAGCCGTCGTTGCCGATCGGGCTGACGGCGAAGCAGCGCAGCGATCCCGGCCTTTCCGAAGCTGAGTTGAAGATCATCGACCGCCGCGTCGCCGACGAGGGGCTGTGCGCGATCGGATTGCGGTTCAGCCAGGATCCGCTGTCGCCCGGCGCGCGTTTCAAGACCCTCAAGGACCGGCTCGGTGACGCATTCGAGGTGATCGAGATCGACTCCAAGAAGGGCAACGAGCACGGGTTCGGCAAGATGGCGCACTCGGTGCTGACCCTGGAGGTCCGCGAGGTCGTCGGGCAGCCGGCCTACGAGGCGCGCAAGCGTGTTGTCGAGTTCCTCACGGAGCGGCTGAGCCCGGATCCGGCTTGAGCGCAGGCGCGGTCGAAGTCTTCGGCTTGGCCGAGCCCTTGGCCCGCGCCAGTAGTCGTTGGAGCAGACCGGGTTTCTTGGGTCCGTCGTCATCGTCGAACTGGTCGAGCGGCACGTCCTTGTACACGGCGAGGTAGACGCTGATGGTCGTCACGACGACGATCATCAGCACCGGGCCGATGACGATGCCCCAGAAGCCGAACATCGCGATCCCGGCGAAGACGGCAAGCAGCATCAGCGCCGAGTCGAGGCGTGCCTCGCGGGGGACGAGGATCGGGCGCAGGACGTTGTCGACGTTCGTCACCACCACCAGGTGGAACGCGATGACGAATATGCCGCCGAATACGTTGCCGAACAAGATCATTCCGATGCCGACCGGAATGCTGAGGATGCCGCCACCCAACGGGATCACCGACAGTGCGGTCAGCAGGATCGCGAAGATGAAGAAGCCCTCGTGGAAGCCGGCGATGTAGATGGATGCCGCCCCGGAAACGCCCTGTGCCAACGCGATCACGAATTGGCCGCGCACGGTGCCCTTCACCATCGCACCCATCTTCTGCAGGTACAGGTCGGTGACCTCTTCACCCAACGGGTTGAGCTGACGGACCAGCGTCGCCACCTGCTCGCGGTTGGTCAGCAGTGACATGAAGATGTAGAGGAAGAGCACCGCCGCGGTGATGCCGCCGACCAGACCGCCCGCGGCGCCCTGCAAGAACCCGAGCAGATACTCGCCGACGTGCTGGGCGACGGTGCTCATCCGCTCGCGCAGCAGGTCGGGCGTCAGTTGCACGTCGTGCATCAACGGCACGCGCGCGAGCGCCTCGTTGACCACCGCGAGGGCCTTGTCGCCGAGCGCGCTGAGGTCGGTCTTGGCCACCCAATCGGAGACGCTCTGAATCATGCTGCTGATCTGGACGACCGCGAAGAGGACCAGCAGGCTGACGGGGATGATCACGGCCCCGAGTACCGCGAGCAGGGTGACGGTGGCGGACAGTCCAGGGCCGAACCGCCTGCGCAGCCGGTCGTAGAGCGGGGCGAACAGATAGGCGGCGACGGCGGCCACCACGATCAGGATGAAATAGCTGCGCAGGAAGTAGGCGACGAACAGGAGGGCGAGGACGGTGGCCACGGCCAGCGCACGCTTCTGCGTCACGGTGAACTCGGTGTTCATGGCCACGGAGTGATCCTGTCAGGAATGGTCGACAGATGACCTGCTTTGAATGTCGCGTTGGCGGGCGACGAACCGTATCGACGCCCGCTGCATCAGCCCAGGCGCCAGCCGCGCGAACAGCCAGGCGGCATGGGCGCGTCGCGGTTTCACCAGCAGGGCCTTGTTGCGCTCGATGGCCTTGAGCGTATCGCGGGCCAACTGGTCGGCGCCGTAGGCGGTCTTGATGCCCTGGCCCTTGAGGTAGTAGTCGCGGCCGGAGAAGCCGCCCACCGCGCCCTTGTCGAGCAATGGCGTCTCCACCGCGGCCGGGCAGATGGCCAGCACCCCGACACCGTGCGCGGCGGCCTCCGAACGCAGCGCCAGTGACAGCCCGACGACGCCGTGCTTGGTCATGACGTAGCTGGTGATCTGGCCTGCGGCGGTCAGGCCGCCCATCGATGCGGTGTTGACGATGTGACCGCTGCCCTGCTTGATCATCTGCGGATAGGCGGCGACCACGCCGTGCACGACACCGCGGAGGTTGACGTCGATGATCGCGTTCCACTGGGCCAGCGTCAGCAGCTCGGTGTTCCCGCCCCATGCGATGCCCGCGTTGTTGAACATCAGGTCAAGCCGGCCGGTGCGGTCCACGACCTCGTCGACGGCGGCTTGCACCGCGGCGGCGTCGGTCACGTCGAGCGTGGCCGATCGCGCGCCGAGCGGTTTGGCGGTGCGTTGGGCGGCGGCCTCGTCGACGTCGGTGCACACCACGTCGGCGCCCGCAGCGGCCAGGGCCCGGCACAGTGCCGCGCCGATGCCCGAGCCCGCGCCGGTGACGATGGCCTGCTTACCTGCGAACGTCACGTCGCCATCAATTTGTTGAGGTGGCCCATGATGTCGGGATAGCGCTTCATGTGGGCGCCGCCGTTGACGTCGAGCACCTCGCCGGTCAACCAGGCGGCCTTGGTCAGGAACAGGACGGCCTCGGCGATGTCCTCGGGCGTGCCAGCCCGGCCGAGCGGCGTGTTCTCGACGTACTCCTCGACGACGCCGGGAATGGCTGCCGCGGCCTCGGTCAGCGGGGTGTGGACGAATCCGGGGGCGACGGCATTGACCCGGATGCCACGGCCCGCGAGTTCCAGTGCGGCGACCTGGGTCAACATCGACAACCCTGCTTTTGCCGAGCAGTACGCGCTCATCCCTGCCGCGGGTTGGCGGCCGTTGAGCGAGCTGATCGACACCAGCGAGCCGCCGTCGGTCAGGTGCCTGCCCGCGTACTTGGCGACGATGAACGCGCCGGTGAGGCAGACGTCGATCACCGAGCGGAAGTCGTCGACCGGCATGTCGACGATCAGCCCGACATTGCTGAAGCCGGCGCAGCTCACCACGGCGTCGACCGGGCCGGCCTCTTCGAAGAGGTTTGCGACGGAGGCTTCGTCGCTGACGTCGACGAACGACGCGGTATGGGGCGCACCGAGTTCCGCCGCTCTAGCCTGTGCGCCGTCGAGGTTGCGGTCGGCGACGACCACCCGGTATCCGTCGGCGGCCAAGGCCCGGGCCGACGCCCAGCCGATACCGGATGCCGCGCCGACGACGATCGCGATGCTCACTTCGTGCTCCCTTCGGGACGGGGGTCCGCCCACTTTGCCGCGATCACGCCCCACGGGTCCGCGTATGGCTCGGTGCGGCCATAGTAGGCGGCGCGGCGTTTGAAGATCTCGTGGGTAAACGGCGCGACGATCCGCAGCAGATGGCGCTTCAAGCCCGCCTTGTCGGCCGCTTCGACCAGCATGTCTGGCCACGAATGATGTTGGTAGCCAAGCACTTCCTGTGCCCGCGTGGTGTCCATCCAGTCGGTGCTGAACCAGGCGTCGGCACTGTCCGGGTTGCCCCTCAGCCCAGTGGGCATACCGCCGACCAGGCCCACCGCGGCAGCCATCGCAGGGGCGATGTCGCCCTGAACCAACCGGTGCGAGTCGTTCCCGCCGATCAGCAGCGTCTCGCCGACCGCGTCGGCGGTGGTAGCGGCCGCAAATGCCCTTGCGACGTCGCGCACGTCGACGGTCTGGATCCGGCCGTCGATCGGCAGCAACCCCTCGAAGTACAGGTTGTCGAGGTTCATGGCCGATCCCGCATCCACGGTGAGCACGCCGCCGAGGCGCAGGATCACCCAGTCCAGTGATGTTGCGCGGACCAGCTTCTCGGCCTCCGCCTTGTGCGCGCCGTACAGGTCCGCCGGATTGACCGGGGTCTCGGCGGTCAGCAGGTCGTGCTGCGCGTGTGGGTTGCGCGGTCCGTAGACCGCGATGCTGGAGGCGAGCACGAACCGCGGTGCGCTCGGCTGCTTGGCCGCGGCCGCGAGTAGCGAGGCGGTGGCGCCGACGTTGACCTTCTCGGCCAGTTCGCGGCGCATGTAGGCGAACGGCGGGATGATCGCGGCCAGGTGGATGACGGCACTCGGTGCGACGGCGGCCATCAGGGCATCGACTGCCGCAGGGTCGGTGAGGTCGGCGTAGCACACGTCGACGCCCGACGGCAGCTTGGCGGCGGCCTTCCGGTTGGCCGGAATGTCGAGGTCAGTGGCGACGACGCGGCGGCCGTCGGCGGCGAGGCGCTTCACGGTCGCCGAACCGACCAGCCCGAAGGCGCCCGTCACCAGTACGGCGTCCGACATGGGTCTCCTCAGAACTAGAACGTGTTCTAGGCATCATTGCCTAGACGGGCTCAGTACACCAGGGTCGACCTGATGACCATCCCCGTCGTTTCGCTCGCCCCCGTCACGAGCTGCGCACGCAGCGAAACCCGATGTGGCTCATCCCGGTATCGACCGCCTGAGGACGACGAGCGGCAGGTCGGTAGCGCAGGCAGTAGCTGTCGGCGCACAGGAACGAGCCACCCTTGATCACCCTGCGGCCGACCGGGAACTGCGGTTGGGCAGTGTCGTAACTGTCAGCGGCGCAGCAGGATTCGAGCGCTCGGGTGTCCCCCCACCAGTCGGTGGTCCACTCCCATACGTTGCCCGCCATGTCGTGAAGACCGTATCCGTTCGGCTCGAAGCTGCCGACGGGGGAGGTGGTGCCGTAGCCGGTGTCGGGCAGGTAGGGGAACTCGCCGTGCCAGTAGTTGGCGAGCCGCTGACCGGGGCGTTCGGGCTCGTCGCCCCAGGTGTAGACCGCCGCAGCCAGGCCACCGCGCGCCGCCACCTCCCACTGTGCCTCGGTCGGCAACTGGATGCCCGCCCAGTGCGCGTACGCCGCCGCATCCTCGAAGGCGACGTGCACGACGGGGTGACGCTCGCGGCCGGTGGTCGACGAACGCGGGCCACGCGGGTGGTTCCAGCAGGCGCCCGGTGTCCACGTCCACCACTGGTTGAGGTGGCGCAGATCGACGGGGCCGGGGGTGCGGTGAAACACCATCGACCCGGGCTGCAGGTTCTCCGCCGGCGCGCCGGGATAGTCGTCGGGGTTCGGTGGCCGCTCGGCGACGGTGAGATAGCCAGTGGCTGCAATGAATTCGGCGAATTCGGCGTTCGTCACCTGGTGGGTCTGCATCCAGAAGCCGTCGACGCCAACCTCGCGCGCAGGAGCTTCTTCGGCGTAGTGCGCGTCCGATCCCAATATCGCGGTCTGGGGCGGGATCCAGACGAAGTCGTCAGTCGTCACATCGTCGCCTACGCGCCGAGACTGCTGTGAGATCGGGAATCTGCCCGCGAACGCGATCTGTCAGCAGTCTCGACGAGGTGGTGGGTGGGTCAGTTGGCAAAGACGTGCGTCCAGTCGTCGCGGATGCTGGCGACCGTCCAGCCGCGTGCCGAGGCCAGCTCCAGCGCCTTCTCCGCGCCTGCCATGTAATCGAATTCGCGTGCGGCGTCATCGTGGCGGACCAGCAACCGCATGCCATGCGTGTACTCCAGCATCTCGATGTCGCCATTGGAGTTCCCCGCCGCGAAGATCGGGCGACGCCCCACTCTGCCCCAGATGCGGACCGGTTTGACCGGGCCGTCGTTGAGGAACTCGGTGACTCCCGTCGTGACGAGGTTGCCGTCGCTGAAGGCGAGCCCCACCGAGCTGCCCACCACGCGCTCTGGCGGGATGCCGTACATGTCGACGCTGATCGGCCGCATGAAATCGCGTCCACCACCGGAGACGATGTAACAGGTGAACCCGTTGGCCTCCAGGTAGTGCAGCAACTCGACCATCGGCGCGTAACCGCATGCGGTGTAGGGACGGCCCAGCGTCGGGTGCCGCGCGGAGGCGAAGAAATCGGCGACGTGCGCGGCATGTTCCTCGACATTGACCCCACTACTGGCCGAAAGGATCGCCACAGCAAGCTCATTGAGGTCGGAGTCATCGCCCTGATAGTGCTTGGTGACGGCGTTGCCGAACCACGTCAGATTACCTGATGACGCGGCGGCGTACGCGGGCCGAGCGGCCAATGACGGGTCTGCAGCGACCGCTGCGGCGAGTTGGCGCACCAGGAAGTCCAGCTGAACGTAGGCCGGCTTCTCGCACCACAGCGTGCCGTCGTTGTCGAAGACCGCGACGCGATCCATCGGGGCGAGGTGGGTGATGGCCATATGAACGAAGTCGACGATCGCCGACTTAGTCGGCCCGTCGTTCCACGATTCAAGCATCTAGTCGGCCGCCAGGAATGCTTCGAGCTTCTTGACGATCTGATCGATGCTGAAGCTGGCTGGTGGGTGCCGCGGCGGGAACTCCTTGAAGGTGTCGAGGAACGCCGATGCCATCGCTGTCGCATAGAACACGAAGAAGTCGCGCCGCAGGAACCACTCGTAATACGTGTTCGACGTGATGTCGGCGTACTCGAACGGGTCGGTGCGCAGGTTGAACAGCTTCGGCACCCGCAACTCGGTAAAGGGCTCGGCCCATATCCGCAGCGTCCCCTGGCACCTCTGCTCGGCGAACACGATCTTCCAGTTCTCGAAGCGCATCGCGACCAGTTCGGCGTCGTCGTTGAAGTAGAAGAACCCGCGCCGCGGGCTGTGCTCGACCTCGCCCATCAGGTACGGCAGCAGGTTGAACCCGTCGATGTGCACCTTGTACTCGGTGTCTCCATCGGCCCCGGCCTTGTAGCCCTTCTTGAGCTTGTCGCTGACGTCGGGATCGCCCGCGGCGGCCACCAGCGTGGGCAGCCAGTCGTGATGCTGGACGATGTCGTTGGAGACGCTGCCCGCCTTGATCTTTCCCGGCCAACGGATCAACTCCGGAATGCGGAATGCGCCTTCCCAGTTGGTGTTCTTCTCGCTGCGGAACGGTGTCGTGCCGGCGTCCGGCCACGTGTTGCGGTGCGGACCGTTGTCGGTGGAGTAGATGACGATGGTGTCCTCGGCAATGCCGAGTTCGTCGAGCACGTCGAGGACTGTGCCGACGTTCTTGTCGTGGTCGATCATCGCGTCGTGGTACTCCGACTGCCACATTCCCGCCTAACCCTTGCTCTCGGGCTTGATGTGCGTGTAGAGGTGCATGTGGGTGAAGTTGCACCACACGAAGAACGGCGTGTCCGCCTCGTGCTGCCGTTTGACGTAGTCGACGGTCGCGGCGGCGATGTCGTCGTCGATGGTCTCCATTCGCTTGGCGGTCAGCGGGCCGGTGTCCTCGATGGTCTGCTTGCCGACCGGACCGAACTTCGGGTCGTCGGGTTCGGTGGACACCTCGTCGAGCGCCTTGCACTTCATCACGCCGCGCGGCAGGGCCAGTTCGTAGAGCCGCGGGAACTGGTCCTTGTGCGGGTAGTCGAATTGCTCGGGTTCCTCCTCGGCGTTGAGGTGATACAGGTTGCCGAAGAACTCGTCGAACCCGTGCACCGTCGGCAGGTACTTGTTGAGGTCGCCGAAGTGGTTCTTGCCGAACTGCCCGGTGGCGTAGCCGAGTGGCTTGAGCATTTCGGCAATCGTCGGGTCCTCGGCGGCCCAGCCGATGTCGACGCCCGGCACGCCGACCTTGCTCATCCCGGTGCGATAGACGCTCTGCCCACTGATGAAGGCGGCCCGGCCCGCGGTGCAACTCTGCTCGCCGTAGGAGTCGGTGAAGCGCATGCCCTCGGCGGCGATGCGGTCGATGTTCGGAGTGCGATACCCCATCAGGCCGTCGCTGTAACAGCTGAGGTTGGAGATCCCGATGTCGTCACCCCAGATGACCAGGATGTTGGGCTTGCCGTTCGGCACGGTCGACTCCTTTTCTTGATTTCCCGTCGCTTCGCTCGCCCCGAAGAAGCGCGTCCGATCCGATGCTAGGAGCCGGGGTACTTCGTTGGGGGCGTTCGACGGAGTCCGCCCGCGTGCACGAGCAAATGCATTTCACGCCATATCAATACGATCACGATGCGGACGCGATCGCCCGCTAACGCGGCGGGGTGACCAGCGCCGAGGTCGAGGCAGTGGTCTAGTGTCAGAAGATCGTAGGTATTTCGCGTTCCCGCAACCACGGTTACCGTCTGCGATTTCTCGGATAGCGACGGGAGCACCGTCCATGGTGCCAATCTCCTCTCCTCGCACGACAGCGCCGCGCCTGGCGTTCTGCAGCAGGTCGACGGCGCGCGGCAGCGTTGACGGGGCCTGGTGGCCCAGCAGCACCAACCTGGGCGCTGAACTGCCCGACGTGTTGGCGGTCCTCGGCTCGAGGATCGGTGAGGTCCGTCGGGTGGTCTACGACCCAAGCATCTGGCCGACCACGCCGTCGCGCATCATCCGCAGAGGCGTCGCGATCTCCGTCGACCCGTACAACATGGTGACCAGCGAGACCATCTACCTGATCGGGACGCACTCGCGCGACGCGGTGCTGTTCGTCGTCCCGCCGTCGTGCGCGGTCGCGGTCGTCGATCGTGTCCTCGGCGCGGTCTCGGAGGCCGCGGGCCCGATGAGTGCCTACGTGCTGAGGCACATGCTCGGACAGTTCGCCGATGCCGAGAAGGCGTCGGCCGTGGCCGCCAGGAAGGCGGCTGGGTGAGCCGCTTCTGCGATGTCATGTACGAGGCCATCGACCCGTTGGACACCGACGAGGACGACATCCGTTGCTGCAGTTGACATCCGGTTCCACCCCGGGACCATCCAGAAGACGCCCTCGGGCTACGCCGGGCGCACGCCCTCTCGCTGGTTGGTGGGTAGATCAGGAATCACTCCGGCCGATGGGGGGTGAGCCAACGCTGACGTTGGTGCCCAACCAGGAGGACAAGAAGGCGGACAGGCCGGGATCGGTTTTCGCGAGTTGCTTGGCGCGGGGCAGGGAACGGGTGCGCTCGATGACACGACGGTGATACGCGCGGACATGGTCGACGGCAGCCGCAGCGTCGCGGCGGGCGACCGCGTCCACGATGTCGATTCTCGCGTCGTACATCGAACCCGCCACGCGGCCGAAATCACCGCGTTCACCGCCGGACAACTCGACTGCCATCCCGATCTGGATCTCGGTGATCGCCTTGGACAACGCGGCCAGCAGCGGATTATGGGAGATCGAGGACAAAGTAGCGAAGAACTCGCACAACGCGGCGGCGCTGGATGTCACGTCGGTCGTGTCCGCTGTCCGCTCGGCCGCCGCACGCAGCCGTCCGATGTCGTCGTCGGTGGCCTGGTCGACGGCGAGCTCGGCGGCGTAGGCGTTGAGGGCACCGAGCAGGCCGAGGACGTTGCCGGCCCGCATCTTCTCGAACTGTACGACCGAGGCGATCGACATGCGCAGCAGCGCATCGCCGTTGGCAACAACGGTGGTGCGGCTGCCGTTGCGCGTGTTGAGTAGCCCCATTGCGGCCAGCACGCGGATGGCCTCGCGGACGGTCGGAGCGCTGACGTCGTATTGGGCGGCCAGTTCACGTTCGGACGGGAGCCGCGCACCGTCCGCCAGCTCGCCGGAGAGGATCTGGCGCCGTAGATCCGCCACAATCTGGTCGGCGACTCGGCCGCGGAACAACCGCTCTGCTGGTCGCGACACGGTTACCTCCTACGTGCTCCGCCCGGTCGGGTTCGATAGCACAGTTCCCACACAGGGTATCCACCTGCGTCAGAACCTACCAAGTAGGCGCCGTGGCGAGAAAGCGCGACCGCACCAGCGACCACGTCACTGGACTCTGGGTCATTGCTGGGATTCGTATTGACGTGTGGACGTGCGGGGATCGCCTGCGAGTGTCGGGCGCGCCGTGGTTGGTCGGGGTCGCCGTAGGTCGGTGAGACCGATGAGGGTAGCGGCGGCGAACAGAAGGATCGGCACAGCCAAGCCGTAGCCGATGGCACCGTGGAAATCGTGGGTGCTGCCGGCAGCGAAGAAGTACAAGGAGGTCGTTGCCGCGGTGCCGAGACCGGTGGTGATGCGTTGACTGGTTTCGAGCACGCCTGCGGCGGCGCCGCCGTCGGTGTGGCGGACCTCCTGCAGCGACCGGGTCTGGTTGGCGGTGATGAGCAGTCCGCAGCCGATGCCGGCGACCAGTAGCGGGGCTTCGAGGACGACCGCGGCGTGCGCCCCGCTCCACCAATACCCTGTTACCGCAACGGCGGTCACCGCGACGACGGCGATGGCCCCTCCGATGACAACGAGCCAGCGGCCGTGGCGATCAGCCAGGCTGCCGCTGACGACGGAGGCGCCGGTAGCCCCGAGCGAGAAGACCAGCATCGCGAACGCCGTCTGCAACGCGGTGTAGTTCAGGCCTTGCTGCAGGTACAGCAACATGACCACGACGGTGCTGGTAAACCCGGCGAAGAACACCGTCGCGATGAGCGCGCCGACGCAGAAGCTGCGTACCCGCAGCAACGACATCGGGATCACTGGTTCGCCACCGCGGGCATCGAGTCGGCGTTCCCACCAAGCGAATAGGCCCAAACAGAGCAGGCCGAGCCCGAGCATCCACCACCGGGGCCGTTCTCTGGCCGAGGACATCTGCATGATCGGTTGCAAGATGAGCAGGACTCCGACGCAGAGCAGCGTGGTGCCGGCCAGGTCCAGCCGGTGTGACGCGGCGCGGGGCGGATCGGGCGGCAACACCCGATGGCCGGCGGCGATGGCCGCCAGCGCCACGGGCGCCGTCGCGGCAAGCGCCAGTCGCCAGCCAAGGTCGGGCCCATACGCCTGCAGGAGTACGCCGCCCAGCACTGGTCCGGTGGCGGCGGACAGGCTGACGGTCGCACCGAAGTAGCCGAAGACCTTGCTTCGTCGGCGACCGTGGAACATGCGCTGGATCATTCCCATGGTCTGAGGCGCCAACAGGCCGCCGGCGAGGCCGTGAATCAGTCTGCCGATCACCAGCACGGTGGCGTTGGGGGCGGCGGCGCAGGCGACGGCAGTGATCGCGAACAACCACAGGCCGAGGAGGAACAGGCGGCGGCGTCCGAAGACGTCACCCAATCGGCCGGCGGGTATCAGCGCCAGGCCGGACGCCAGCGATGGCCCGGCGAGAACCAGGGTGGCGGCGGTCGGGCTGAGATGAAGTGTCTCCTGGATCGCGGGGAGCGCGATCTTTACCATGCTGACGTCGAGCAGCGACATGCAGACGGTGACCAGGAAGATCGTCACTGCCACGCGTTGGGTGCGTTCGGGGATCGCGGGCAGGGTGTCGGTCGGTTTCGGCATGAGCGGTCAGCCGGCGTCGGCGATGAGGCCGACGCTTTCGATCCCGGCGGTGGCAGCCCGTTCGTCGTTGTCGGGCCGGTCGCCGCTGACGCCGACCGCACCGAGCAGGGTGCCATCCGAATCGCGGATCAAGACGCCGCCTCGGGACGAAGCCATGCGTCCGCCCGAGATGGCGGCCAGTGCGGTGAAGAAGGTGGGCGAGCGGTCGGCGTGCTGGGCCAGTGTGCCGCCGCCTTGGCCCATGCCGAGACAGCCCCAGGCTTTCGCGTGGGCAACGTCGTGTCGCAGTATTCCGGCTTGGTCCTCTCGTTTGAGCACGATGGGATGGCCGCCGGGGTCGAGCACGGTGACCGCTACCGGCCGTAATGCAAGCTCACGCGCGGTCACCAGGACCGCGTCCACGATGGCCGATGCCTGTGTCAACGACAGCATGCCGATCAGATCCCTTCGCTGGATCCGACGGTCTGCTTGGGCTTTTCGAACTCGATCGGTCCGTCGCCCACGACGATGTCGTACTCTTGCGGCACTCGCGGCAGTTGTACCGGCGGCATGCCGACCACGTGCAGCTCGAGTTCCTCGGCAGCGGCTACGGTCAGCACCTCACCGGCCTCGGCCTGGATCGCCGCCAAACGGCCGATCTCCACATCGGCGACCTCGCCGGCTCCAGCGAGCACCACGATCAGTCGCCTCGCGTTGTCCTCGGTGGAGACCCACCGTGCACCCGCCGCGACCTTGATCCGCTCGATCCAGAAGGCGCGCTCGGTGAAGGCGCCGAAGAACTTCCGCTTCACACCCACCGCCCCCGTGACCGGCAAGAAGTTGAATCGTGCAGGGTCGAACTTGATGACGTTGTCGTAGCGCGGGCGCGGCAGCTTCTGATCACGATCCTCACGCCGCTCGGTTGCGGACCGCTTCGCTTCGGGGCCTCGGCCGCGGCCGGCGCGCATCCCCAGCCCGGACGCGCCACCGAACTGCAGTACCAGCTGCAGTTGCCTGGGGTCCCCCAAACGGTCGTCCTGCGGACCGTAGGTTCCTCCCTCCGGGAAGTACCCGATCTCACCCTCGGTCAGGATGCCCTGCTCACCGAGATTCATGTCGCCGATCAGCGGCAGGCGAATCTGCTCGAACGAATGCCTGTGCCGCGGCATCGAGAAATCGCCTTCCTGCCGCCCCAGGATGTAGCGGAAATTCTCCAGAGACTCCGGCTCACCACCCATCAGCAGGTAGTTGAACGACACCGTTCCCCGCGGGTGGTCCATGTGAAACGCGTTCTCGTCAAACGGTACGACCTTCATCGCCTTCCTCCTCCTTGTTGTGCTTGTTGTGCTTCGCTCCTCAATTGCACAACCTACTTGGTAGGTTGAACCCGACCAACGGGTCGCAATGTATTCACAGCAGACTCGGAGGATTGACATGACGAGAAGCTTGCGGGGGACCGCATCATCGCCGACGGCGGCACGGCATTGGTGGTGATCAGCGACGTGTCCGACCGAAACCAGGCCCAGGACGCGGTCGAGAGGTCCGTACGCCAATGCCGCGCTGCCACACCTGGTGGAGGCCGGGGACACGGAGCCGCGACGGGTCGCGGACCTGATCAACATCAGTTCGCTGTCGGGCCGGATCTCCCGCAGGGGTCAGCGGTGTACTGCGCCACCAAGCATGCGATGAACGCATACAGCGAATCACTGCGCCAAGAGCTGGCTGAGCACCGGGTGCGCGTGACGGTGCTCGAACCCGCCGCAGTCGAGACTGAGCTCTTCCCTGTCGACGTACGCGAACAACGCCGGGCCGACCGTGGATATCCGCCGCTGCACGCCGACGACGTCGCCGACGCCTACGCCGTCACCCGCCCCGCCCACGTCGCGGTCAGTGAATTGTTGATCCGCCCAACAGGCCAGCAACGATGATCACTCGCCGACCGCCTGTATCGACAACGCCGGCCGCGTCGCAGCTGCGAGTAGGGGCTAGGCGAGTGTGGCTCGTCCCGCGGCCTTCATCTGGGCGTACAAATCCGTGTAGTACGGCAGGCATTCCGCCATCGCCTTCTCGGTGGTGAACAACGGCTGGTACCCCAGGTCGCGTTCGGCCTTGGCGATCGAGAAGTAGTTGTCCATGTAGACCCGTTCCACGGCAAGCGGTTCCAGCGGCGGCTTGGGCAGGCCGAACCGGAAGTGCAAGAGCTGCCATTGCGTCATGACGAATCGGACCATCGGGCCGGACACCCGGAAGCGCGGCCAGTGCTCGCCGCACGCCTCGACTACCGGGCGAGAGAACTCGAACATGTTGACCGGCTCGCCGTCGTTGATGAAGTACGCCTGACCGGGCGCAGAGCCCCCTGGCACCAGGTGCTCGCCGGCGAGGATGAAACCGTGAATCAGGTTGTGCACGTAGGAGTTGTCGAGTTTGGCGTCCTTGTTTCCGACGAGCACCTTGACGTGTCCGGCGAGCACGCTCTCGAACAACTTGCGGAACATCGTCTGGTCGCCGCGGCCCCAGATGCCGCTGGGCCGGATGGAGCAAGTCAACAGTCCATCGACGTTGTTCTGGGATAGCACGAACTTCTCGGCGATGACCTTGGTCTCGGTGTAGAGATCGTTGAATCGTTGTGTGTACGGCAGGGTTTCGTCGCCGCCGGAGATCACCTGGCCGCCCATCACGACGCTGTTGGACGCGGTGTAGACGAACCGCTTCACCCCGGCCGACTGAGCGGCGTCGACGAGTTTCTCGGTTCCGCCGACGTTGACAGCGAAGCTGCGCTCTCGGGCCGGCGCCGAACCGCCGCCCATCAGGTCGATGACGGCCGCGGTGTGGATCACGGTGTCGATGCCCGAGACGGCGGAGGCGACGTCGTCGGCGTTGGTGATGTCGCCGACGACGGTCTGCAGCCGTGCGTGCTCGGGCAGCGGTGAGGGTGCCCGGTCGAAGGAGCGGACCTCGTGCCCGCGGTCGAGAAGTTCGGTCACCAGGTTGGTGCCGACGAAGCCGGAGCCCCCGGTCACCAGGACGCGGCCGAGATCAGTGGTCAGCGTTGAGTCACCCATGGAGCCGAATCATACCCAGAAAACTGTAACGTGTTCCAGTTTGGGTTCGAAACGGCCCGGCTGGTTGTGTTCTCAGCTATCTTCGTCGTCTCGCGACGCGAGCGCCTTTTCGACCTTCTCGCGTGCGCCTGCGAGGTGCTCCTCGCAGCGTTTGGCCAGCTCTTCACCTCTTTCCCACAATTTCAGGGAGGCGTCGAGATCCAGGCCGCCCTGTTCGAGTGCGCGCACTACCTCGATCAGTTCGTCGCGCGCCTGCTCGTATCCCAGTTGACTAATGGGCTTCATCTGACCCCTCGCTGAGCGTAGTGACGGCACCGTCGGCGACGCGAATCCGCAGCCGTGTGCCCGCAGGAGCGTCCTCGACGGAACGCAGCACGGCCATGGAATCCGACACGACCTGCACGACGGCGTACCCGCGCGCCAGCGTCGCCGCCGGACCAAGTGTGGCCAGCCGCGCCGACAAGTGCCCGACCCGGTCGGTCTCGGATGCGACCAGGCGGGTGACGTCGCGGCGCGCGGCGGCGCGGGCGCGGTGGATCTCCTCGGTCCGCGCGGTCAGCGCAGCGAGCGGCTGTGCGAGCACCGGCCTGCTGCGCAGCTGACTCAGCGTGTGCTGTTCGCGGTGCACCCAGTTGCGCAGCGCGCGTGCACTGCGGCGGCGCAGATCGGAGACGAGTGCCTGCTCGGCTACGGCGTCGGGCACGACGCGCTTGGCCGCATCGGTCGGCGTCGCGGCCCGCAGGTCGGCGACCAGATCGCACAGCGGGCTGTCGGGTTCGTGGCCGATGGCGCTGACCACCGGCGTCGTGCACGCAGCGATGGCGCGGCATAACGTCTCGTCGGAGAACGGCAACAGATCCTCGACGCTGCCGCCGCCCCGCGCCACCACGATGACGTCGACGTCGGGGTCGGCATCGAGATCGCGCAGCGCCTCGACGATCTGGGCTACGGCGTTGGGGCCCTGCACGATCGTGTTGCGGATGGCGAATCGCACCGCGGGCCAGCGGGCCTCCGCGACCGACGTCACGTCGCGCTCGGCCGCCGATGCCCGCCCCGTGATGAGTCCGATGGTGTTGGGCAGGAAGGGAATTGGCCGCTTCAGCCGAGCGTCGAAGAGGCCCTCGGCGTCCAGCAGCCGACGCAGCCTGTCGATCCGGGCCAGCAGCTCACCGAGACCGACCGCGCGAATCTCGCTGACGCGCAGCGAGAACGTGCCGCGCCCGGTGTAGAAGTTGGGTTTGCCGCACACCACCACCTGGGTGCCCTCGGCGAGCTTGACCGGGGCGTTGCGGACCAGGTCGCGCGGGCACGTCAACGTCAACGACATGTCGGCTGCGGGATCGCGCAACACCATGAACACCGTCTTGGCGTCGGGGCGCATGTTGAGCTGCGTCAGCTGACCCTCCACCCACACCGTGCCGAGCTTGTCGATCCAGCCGGCCACCCGGATGGCGACCGCGCGGACGGGCCAGGGATTCTCCGGTGAGCTCGGCTGGGTCACTTCGCGGTCGCGCGGGTGATCCTGTTGGCCAGCAGAGTCTGGAACGGCGCACGCGACTTCGTCGCATCCTCGTAGGACAGCAGCGCCTCGAGATCGGCCACCTTCAGCGATGGCAGCCTGGCGCGCAGCTGAGCCAGCGTGAGCGACTCGTAGTCTAGGGCGCCGACGACGTCGGGCGGGAGGGACTTCGCGGGGTTGATGTTCGTGGGTGCAGGACTTTCCGGCTCGCCCGTGCTGTACAGCGCGAACCGCCCCTCGGTCAGGCGTTCCCCGTTGGTGCTCGGGGCAGGGGAGTCGCCCTCGTCCTCGTCGAACGTCGCCCATTCCGGCTGCTCGTCCTTCGGCGGAAACAGCTGCTCAAGCGTCTCGTCGCCCTTGATCACCAAGTCGGCGACGTCCTGCTGGACCTTCATCACGAGATGCGCGACCTGACTGGCGACGGTCATCGGGTACATCAGGACGGTCTGCGGCAATTTGAGGGTTTCCTCAAGCGCGGTCGCCGCCGCCCCCACCAGCAGACGGACCCCGTACGGTGCAGTAGCCATGCGTGCAAGCCTACGGCTGGGCGATCGGGTAGGTGGGTCAGTACCCTTGAGCCATGACACCGACGATCAACATGGGCATCCCAGGTGCCGCCAGCTCGGTCGTCACCCCCACAACCGGCAAGCGAGTTCTGCTCGCCGAACCGCGGGGTTACTGCGCGGGCGTTGACCGCGCCGTCGAAACCGTCGAACGCGCGCTGGAAAAGCACGGCGCCCCGGTGTACGTCCGGCACGAGATCGTGCACAACGTGCACGTGGTCGAAACGCTGGCCAAGGCGGGAGCCGTGTTCGTCGAAGAGACCAACGAGGTTCCCGAGGGTGCCATCGTGGTGTTCTCCGCGCATGGCGTGGCGCCGACGGTCCACGTCGAGGCGGCCGAGCGCAATCTGCGCACCATCGACGCCACCTGCCCGCTGGTCACCAAGGTGCACAACGAGGCCAAGCGCTTCGCCCGCGACGACTACGACATCCTGCTCGTCGGCCACACGGGGCACGAGGAAGTGGTTGGCACCGCCGGAGAGGCGCCCGATCACGTCCAGATAGTCGACAACCCGGAAGCGGTCGACAAGGTCACCGTGCGCGACGTCAACAAGGTCATCTGGTTGTCCCAGACCACGCTCAGCGTCGACGAGACCATGGAGACCGTCCGTCGACTGCGGGGGAAGTTCCCGACGCTGCAAGACCCGCCGAGCGACGACATCTGCTACGCCACCCAGAACCGTCAGGTCGCCGTCAAGGCGATGGCACCGGAGTGCGAGCTGGTGATCGTCGTCGGCTCGAAGAACTCGTCGAACTCGGTGCGTCTGGTCGAGGTGGCGCTCGGCGCCGGTTCGGATGCGTCCTACCTCGTCGACTACGCCGAGGACATCGATCCGGCGTGGCTGGAAGGCGTCACCAGCGTCGGCGTCACGTCGGGTGCATCGGTGCCCGAGATCCTGGTGCGGGGAGTGCTGGAGCGTCTCGCCGAGTACGGCTTCGGCACGGTCCAGCCCGTCACCACGGCCAACGAGACGCTGGTGTTCGCGCTGCCACGGGAGTTCCGCCCCGCGCGGCGATGAGCGCTTAGACGTCGTACTGCCAGGAATCCGTTTCCGGATTGCGGGTGCGCGGCGGCCTGCTGCGGTTCTCGGTACGCGATTCGCCGCCGTCGTCGGCGGCGCGGTAGCGCACACGCGACACCGGGTGGTGCGACCCAGAATCATTGGGCTTGGGGCTGCGGGGCGCGCCGTTGGCGGGACCCGGTTCGTAGGGCTCGTAGTCGGATGGCCGGCGGCGCCGCTCTGGACGTTCGTACGGGTCGGGCCGTGGTTGCCGCTGCGGGCGGTCGTATCGCTCGGACCGTTCGCGTGGGTCGGCGGGCGGTGGGGTGCGACGCGAACGGGGGTCGCGTGGTTCACGAGGCTCGCGGGGCTCACGCTCGCGGGGCTGGGAGGCACGTGTGCGCCGACGGGGTTCAGGCTCGGCGGGCGGGCCTGCAGGCCGTGGCCGACGTGGGCGGTCGACGACGGGCTCGATGAGCTCGGTCTCCGGCGGACGTGCGTGTCGTGAGCGCGACGCCCGCGCGGATCCGGCCGTCGTCCGTGGCTTGCGGGCGGGGCGCTGCGGCGCCTCGTCCTCCACGACGGCGTCGCGTCCGGGGCGTTCGATGGAGTGCCGACGGCCCCTGCGCGCTGCCGGCTTCTCGGTCGCGCCCAGTGCGGCCGCCGCCAACCCGCTGTCGGCAGCCGCGGCGTCGGGGGTCTCGGCGTCGTGCGATGCGGCCCGCCGGGCGGCCATGCCGAAGTA
This sequence comes from Mycobacterium sp. AZCC_0083, assembly GCF_014202335.1. GTDB lineage: Bacteria > Actinomycetota > Actinomycetes > Mycobacteriales > Mycobacteriaceae > Mycobacterium. The sequence goes on from NZ_JACHGP010000018.1 coordinate 157,094, forward strand.
CCAGCGGCCCATCCCGATGAGCAGCACGACCGCCGAGGTGAAGAACATCAGCGGGAATCGCTCGATGAGCGGATAGCCGCAATTGATCAAGGTGTCCTTGATGCCGGTGATCTTGCTGCCGTGGAAGACGAAGAACGCCGTCGGGACGGCGAAGAACAGGATCAACGGCGGCTGGATCACGGCGGAGAAGACGCCCGACTGACGCACGGCCAGCACGGCCAATATGCAGCCCGCGGCGTAGCAGACCGAGAACACGGCGCTGAGAGTGTTGTCACCGGATCCAGCGTCGTAGGCAAAGCCGACGGCGGATGCCGTCGCAGCCAGGATCACCGCGCCCCACCAGGGAATTCCGGGCACTCGGGGGAGGGCTGAGCGGTGATCGGGCACCATCGCCGAATCGGCGCGCTGTCCTAACACGCATTTGACCGTACCGGCAATCGCGCGGGATGCGCTGCCAGCGCGCTCTGACGCGCCTGTGTGGGCCCCTAGACTGTCCTACCCGTGGGCCTAAATCTCGGAATCGTCGGACTGCCGAACGTTGGCAAGTCAACCCTGTTCAACGCGTTGACTCGCAATGACGTGCTGGCGGCTAACTACCCGTTCGCCACGATCGAGCCGAACGAGGGCGTCGTGGCTTTGCCAGATCCGCGGCTGACCAAGCTGGCAGAGATGTTCGGTTCGGAGAAGATCGTGCCCGCGCCGGTGACGTTCGTCGACATCGCGGGCATCGTGAAGGGCGCGTCCGAGGGCGCCGGACTGGGCAACAAGTTCCTGGCAAACATTCGCGAGTGCGACGCGATCTGTCAGGTCGTGCGGGTGTTCGCCGATGACGACGTCGTGCACGTCGACGGCAAGGTCGACCCGGCCGCCGATATCGAGATCATCGAAACCGAATTGATCCTGGCCGACATGCAGACGTTGGAGAAGGCGGTGCCGCGTCTGGAGAAGGAAGCCCGCACCAACAAGGACCGCAAGCCCGTCCACGAGGCGGCGGTGGCGGCGCAGCAGTTGCTCGACGGCGGCAAGACGTTGTTCTCCGCGTCGTCGGGAGCCGTGGACTTCACGCTGCTTCGCGAGCTGAGCCTGTTGACGATCAAGCCCTTCCTGTACGCCTTCAACGCCGACGAGTCGGTGCTCACCGACGAAGCCCGCAAGGCCGAGCTGCGCGCGATAGTGGCGCCTGCCGATGCAGTGTTCCTCGACGCCAAGATCGAGTCCGAGCTCCAAGAGCTCGACGACGAGTCGGCCGCCGAGCTGCTGGAGTCGATCGGGCAGACCGAGCACGGCCTGGATGCGTTGGCGCGGGCGGGTTTTCACACGTTGAGGTTGCAGACCTATCTGACGGCGGGTCCCAAGGAGTCGCGGGCCTGGACGATCCATCAGGGCGATACAGCGCCCAAGGCGGCCGGCGTCATCCACACCGATTTCGAGAAGGGCTTCATCAAGGCCGAGATCGTGTCCTTCGACGACCTCGTCGCCGCGGGATCGATGGCGGCGGCGAAGGCGGCGGGCAAGGTCCGCATGGAGGGCAAGGACTACGTGATGGCCGACGGTGACGTGGTGGAGTTCCGGTTCAACGTGTAGGTGGCAATGCGGTTGGCGGCGTAGATTTTCGTCGTGAGTTTCGTCGTCCCGCCAGAGGCATATGCCCGGTACATGGGCCGATACGCCGAGCCTCTCGCTGCGGTCTTTGCGGCGTTTGCCGGGGTCGGCGCGGGCGACACTGTGCTCGACGTCGGCTGTGGACCAGGTGCGCTGACGGCGCACCTGCGTTCGGTGGGAACCGAGGTCGCGGCGATCGATCCTTCTCCGCCGTTCATCGAGGCGATCCGCACGAGCTTGCCAGACGTCGACGTGCGGCTAGGTACGGCGGAGGAATTGCCGTACGACACCGGTGTCTTCGATGCTGCTCTCGCGCAATTGGTGGTGCACTTCATGACGGATCCGGTGGCCGGACTCAGACAGATGGCGCGAGTGACTCGGCGTGGTGGTGTCATCGCAGCATGCGTATGGGACGGGCCAACCGGGGCGCTGGCGCCGTTCTGGGATGCGGTCCACGTGATCGACCCTGACGTTGAAGACGAAGCGCTCCTCTCGGGGGCAGCGATGGGGCACCTGACTGAGCTGTTCGAAGCTGCTGGCGTGCGCGATGTGCACGAAGGCTCCATTGCGGTCGATGTCGTGCACCCCACGTTTGAGGAGTGGTGGGAGCCATATACATACGGTGTCGGTCCTGCCGGTGACTACGTCCAGCGACTCGATGAAGACGGTCGCGCACGGCTGGCATCAGTGGCTCGCGAGCGTCTGGGTAGCGGCCCGTTCACCGTCTCCGCTACGGCTTGGGCCGCCCGCGGGACGGTGTGACAGGCGGCGGCCAGACCTACGATTTTGTCGGCGAGAGGGCGCGGGCTGCTCGGTTCGATGTCGACGCGCGATGATGAATCACGCTAGCCCTTCGTTGGTGAGGTTCGCCGCGTCGGCCTCCAGTTCGGCGAAGGTCATCTGCAGCAGGGTCACCGAGTCGTTGACTGCGCCGACGTCTGTGTCGTCTATGGAGACGCCGCTGGTGTGTGCGGTCGCGGATAGCTCGAGCAGCCCGGCGTATACGGTGGCTACCTCGTCGACGGCGGCGGTGAGTTTGTCGAGCAGTTTGGCCCGCCGTGATCTCAACCGGCCGATCGTTTTGTTGATTGATTCCGTGGCGTGCCCACCCTGGCCGGATACGTTGCGGACGGCCGCGATCGCCTCGTCGAGCGCGTCCACGGCGGCTGCCATCTGCAGTACGGAAGGCCGAGCGGTATCCGACGCGGCCAACGCTTCTTGCGCCTTGGGCCGCACGACATCGGGCAGCGCATTGTTCTGCAGTTCCTGCAGTGAGTGCACGTGCCCGTCGAGAAGGTCGATCAGTTCCTGTTGCCGTGTTCCGACGCGCAGCGGCGCCGGCGTCTTGCGGTACTTCGTTCCCAGCGCAGTGAACACTGCTGCCGTGCCGAGTGTCACGGCTGCGCTGACCGCGGCCAGGGGAATGGGAACACCGCACGCCCATGTCGTTGCGCCGTCGAAAATCGCCAAGAGCAGTACCCACGGGTCGCGCATGCTCGCCCGCAAGCGTTTCCGAAAGCCGCTGTGCGTCATTAGAAGTTCGACAGGACGTTGGTGAACACGGAGTCGATGGTCAGCGGGTCGGTGGCGTCGTATGCAGCGGCTCGTGAGGCCTCGGAGATGCGTTTGAGGGTATCCAGGTCGGCGTCCTTCCCATAGGCGATGGTGAAGACTCGAACGCCGCCCTCGGTAGCGTTGTCGGTGAGTTGGCGGATCAGTCCGTCGAGATCCGTGTCGTCGGGATTCTCGTTCTTGCCGTCGGTCATGACCACGATCGCATTGATGGTGTCCGCACGCGCGGTCGTGCGGGCCTGTTCGGCTGCCTTGCGTGTGACGGCGTATAGCGGTGTGCCGCCCGACGGGATCAGCTGTTGAATCCTGTAGGTCATTTCGTTGCGCTGCGGTCCGAGCGGCTCGATAGGCAGGTACTGCCAGTACACTTGGCCTTCGCCTGGGAATGCCCACAACCCAACCTCATCGGTGTCGGACAGCTGCGCCAGGCCATGCACGGCCGCGGCCTGGGCGAGTTCCAGCCTGGTCTTGTCGCCGCCGGCCGACTGCGCCATGGACCCCGAGACATCCAGCACCAGCAGTAGGTGGGCTTTCTTTCGCAGTTCGGCCCAGGTGGCGCGGACTGCCGCCAGGACCGGCGGGCTCGGCGGGGCGAGTGTGGGAACGCCGATGTTCTCGCGCAGGTAGCTACTGTCGGTGATGGTCTTACCGGGATGGCCGTCGTAGCTGCGGAATCCGGCGTCGGTGAACATCTCCTGCTGTGCGGACTCGCGTAGGAACGCCAGGAAGTCGTCGGCGCCCGCCTGCTTACCCGGATCCGACCACGGAACTTGCAGAACCGCGAACGGGTTGTCGCTGTTGAGTGTTCCCTCTTTCGGATAGATGGCGACCAGCGGCACTTTTGGCTTGCCGTGCTGGCCGGCGGCCTCGAGGTCTCCGGCGGGGTTGCCGCTGTTGTAGTCCACGACGGATTTCTCCTCCACGGTCACGGCGCTGACATAGCCGAGCGCCGACCCGGCGTCGTCGGCGCGTTGCAGGTTGGTCAGGAAGGTGAGCGCGGTGTCGCCGTAGTGTGTGACCGACTTCTCCACGCCGGCAACGAAACTACGCACGCGTAGATCTTTCAGGGTGTCCAGGGTCAGGTCGCTCGACGTGCCGGTGGCGGCCACGAATACCCCGACGGTGGCAGACAGGCCCGTGGTGGAGATGTTGGGGTTGGTCTTGCCCAACTTGAAGGCTCCCCATTCCGGATGGCCTTTGGCGCCCCACCCTTCAGGGTGATTGGCGAGGTTGAGCAGATCGGCCCAGCCGATCGCGGTGTCGGGCCAGCCCAACGCCGCCGCCATCGGCTCGGGCATCGCCACGACGATCGGTGTTGAGACCACCGACTCCGCCTTGGCGGGCAGGATGTCGGGTCGGTCGTGGGCGGTGCGGTCGTGGCGCAGCAGTTGCAACCACGTCGACGCCGCCGGTGACCAGGCATCCGGCGCCGGGCCCCAGGCCGTGTCCCAGCCGGCCTCGGTGAGCCGGGACTCGGCGATGCCGGAAGCCGTTGCGGTGATGGTGATTCCGTAGCAGCTGCCATTCACGCGGCGATCGGAGGTGTTGTAGCGCTTGGCAGCTTCGCCCATCAGATCGGCCTTTTCGACCGAGGCCGTCACGACGACCGTGGTGCAGCCCTGTCGCGGGGCATTGTCGTCGCGCCGGTTCCACCAGTAGGCCACGCCGATGACCATCAGCCCGGCGATTGCGCCGGCCAGTAATGCCTTTCCGTTGCTGGCCATGTGGTGTCTCCCGTCGGGGCGTCGGCGTGGTCGTCGCTGTGTGGTGCGATCATCGCTGCCGAGAAATGGACATGATTTCAGCGAACCGGAAGCCTTGTGCAATTGGTAGATTCGTCAGGTTTATGTCGGCTTGGTGCAACCTTCCTGGCCGGCGAAGGCCGCCATGGTGTTCATCACGAGATCTTCGTGTTGGGGGCAGACGTGGCCAATCGCGATGAGGATCGCCAGTGCTCCGTCCGCCGAGTCGAGCCCTTGATTCTGCAGCCTCGTCAGGCCCTGTGCCACCCCGGCTTTCGTGGGCGCGGCGGAAATGGCACTGCACAGTTGCGCGGCGGACGACTCGACGACGGCCATAGGTGTCGCCGGATTAGCCTGGGCCACATTGGCACTGAGCAGTATTGCGCTGGCTGCGATAGCCGTGGCACACGTCAACGTTTTCTTGATCATTGTCTCCCCCTAGGTCGTGCTGTCTATTCCCCATGGTGTCGGCAATCACCTCGACGAGGAAGAGAAGATGGCTTTTCGCCGAATTTCCTTGCACGATTCACAGATTCACAGATTCACAGATTCACAGATGAGAGCGCCCTGCCAGCGGTTGGCGAAGCGGCGGGTGCATACGCGGTTTTGCGTTCAGCCGTGCAGGGTTCGGTAGGCGTCGACGGCGGCTGGATGCAGTGGTATGAGACCGGTCTGGATCATCGTGGGAGGGGAGAGGTATTGCAGCCCTCGGACGTAGGGAGGGACGAGTTGCGGTGCGTCAGTGCCGAGTACGTCCACCACTGCGGCGACCAGGTCGGCGGCGGTGTCTTGGCGGCACATCAGCAGGTCGGGTACGCCGATGGTCCGTACGCCGGGTGGCACGTAGTCGCCGCTGGGAACTCGGCGCGCGAGGTAGGGGTATCCAGACTTGTCGGCCATCGGTACTGCCAGCGCGCCGATGTCGAGCATCCGCAGCGGCAATGTCGCGTCCAATTCTGCGATCGCCGGTGTCGGTACGCCACCCGACCACACCAGTGCGTCGACAGCGCCGTTCGCGAGCCCGGATAGCCCATCCTGCAAGCGATACCCCCGGGTGTCTACGCGTCCGGTTAGACATCCCAGGTTCGTAAGGTGTCAAGCGGCTTTGGCGGGTTGGCGGTGTGCCCAGGCGGTGTGTTCGTCGTAGGTGCTGTGGTGGCGG
>NZ_JACHGP010000019.1 GCF_014202335.1 Mycobacterium sp. AZCC_0083
GCGGCCGGAAACATGATCTCCACGCTCGACGACATGCGGATCTGGGCACGCGCACTGGCCACCGGGGCGCTGCTCAAGCCGGAGACCCAGCGGCAACGCCTCGACACCACGGTGCCGATGAACCCCGAGCAAACTTCCTTCTACGGTTTGGGCATCATCAACGCCGCCGGTTGGATCGGACACGCCGGCGTCATCTTCGGCTATGAAACCATGGCGTTCTACCTTCCCCAGACCCAGACCACCCTCGTCTTCTTCATCAACACCGACGTCCCACAACAGGCCAGCGCGACACTCGCGCACGCAATCACCAACGTCATCTCCCCCGACCACGTAATCCGCTGATACCGACAAGCGCCATGCCGCTACTTCCGGGCGTGCCAAAGTTTGACTCAGACCGAATAGGCCAAGAGATGTCGAACTAGCGACCGCCTACTTCGCCCAACATCGAGACCAGCCGCCGGCTGAGTTCTCACACCGAAAGTCTCCGGACTCCCCCGGGGCGGTTCAGGTGTTTTCGCTGTCTCTCCAGACTCACGGCGGGGTTCAGCCTGTTGGCGGACCGTGCGTTGTGTCCCCTCAGGCGGACCACGTTCACAACCCTCGGAGGGTTCAGGAGGTGAACGTCACAGAGGTCCGGGCGCAGGTTGTACGGCCCGCGGTGAACGATTGGCGTGTTTTGCGCGTCTTCATCGGAGACCGTGCCTTCAATCGAGGAGCTATTCCGATGTCAGCTGCGCTTCGTAACCTTCCGTCACACGCCCCACGCACCGCCCAAGGTGTACTCGCACAGGTCAATACGCTGGTGGGCCAACTACGTGCGCGAGGGCCCGAGACCGAACGACTTCGCCGCATGCATCCCGACAACCTGCGTGACCTGACCGAAGCTGGGGTCTTCCGGCTCGCGATGCCAACCGACGTCGGCGGCTACCAGGCGGAGGAAGACATCGTCGCCGAAGTCCTTGCGCAAATCTCGCGGGGCTGCCCGTCCACCGGCTGGATGTGCACGATCATGGTGATCAGCAATCTCCTTCCGGCTCTATTGGCCGATGAGGCGGCGGACGAGATATACGCGACGCCCGACCTGAGAATTACCACGACCATCGCGCCCACCGGCCAGGCGGCGACTGTCGACGGTGGCTACCATGTCACCGGTCAGTGGGCGTGGAACACCGCTGGCGTCCATAGCAATTGGCTCGCCTCCGCGTGCGTCGTGCCCGGCGAGGAGGACCGGGGGTTGCGAGTGATGCTGATGCCCACCGCAGAGGTGGAGCATCAGGACAACTGGCACGCAGCCGGAATGGCGGGAACGGCCACGAACATCGCAACGGTTGGCGATGTGTTCGTCCCTGAATCGCGCACCATCCTTGTCAAAGACCTTGCGGAGGGCCGCTATCCGACACGGCGCTACTCACAGTTGCCCTACTTCAACCGGCCATTCGTGATGTACATCAATGCGGGGAGCGCCCCCGCGCTGCTCGGAATGGCACGCGGAGCGATGGACTGCTTCATGCAGACTCTGCCGACGCGTGGGGCCATCACCTACACCGCATGGCCGAAAGCCGCCGAGGCTCCCTTGCTGCATCACCAACTGGCCAAGGCACAGTACGACCTCGAGGCTGCGGAGATGTTCACGAGTAGGCTCAGCGCGCTCTATCGCGGAGTCCTCCACAGGCCTCCGACGATCATGGAGCGAACGCAGGCCCGTGGCTACATCGGTCATGTCGCGAGCCTGTCCCGGGCCTGTGTCAATCAGCTATTCGAGGCCAGTAGTGCGTCGCACACCCTGCTCGCCGCCGATATCCAGCGGTACTTCCGCGACATAAACGTGCTGCATCAGCATGCGGCGATACAGCCCAACAGCGGCGATGAGGCCTACGGGCGGGTGCTGGCCGGGCTCGATCCCAACTCCGAGATCGTCTGAACTCCGTGTCGTTCCCGTTCGAGCGCGTCGTCGCGGCGGCGATCCCGGTTGCTGCGTCCTCAGGGTAGCCGGAGGATCGCGGGAACTGTCGGGCGTCGAACACGCGGCGCGCGGGGTCGCCCACGTCTTGCCAGACGCCGAGGACGCGTCTCAACGCCAGCCGGACTCCTCTGACGTCATGCGCGTCGTCCATCCCGGCGAATACGGTGGCTTGCATCAGGTAAGCAACGTGCAACCTCATGGGCGCACTTACTACAAGACCCCGACCGGCCCGCGGTCGGACTGGCAGCCGAACGGGCCAGCCGTTCATCGTCCAATGGTGGTCGGGGAATTCGCGGGCAATGCAATTATTCGCCGTCTCTGCAAATAGGCGCCGAGCGTGCCAATGGCAGCCATTCGCTGCCGTGCTTGCCGGGTCGAGCGCGCTCGTATTCAAATTAGCGAGCCGTCATCGTCATTCGCCAGAAGCCCCAAAATCATCGGATGATTCCGACTACTTCCCATCAGAAAAGTTGGTACGCTCCGTTCGCCCACGCGCAGGAGCGGAGCGAAAGCCTTTGAGCCCAGGGGGATTCAACGTGCCCAACTATCGCAAAGCCACTTCCCGCGGACTCCTGAAGTCGGCCCGCTACCTCATCGTCACGTTGGTTCTGGCGATCGTCGCTTCGCTCGTGGCGATATCAACGTTCACCGGGGCGATCAGCCGGGCAGCCAATTATGCGTTGGCCGTACCTGGGACCGGCAACCCGACGCCGACCACTAGCTTCATAAACGCCGAGGTCAGAAACTTCATCACCCCAACCAACCCGGGCTGTGGCTCCAACTTGAACAACCCCCCGCCCAACCCCAGCTGCACCCAAGTAGCTGTCGACTACCCCGCATCGTTCTGGCCGATCATCTTGTTCGGCCTGAAACAGCTGACCTCGGATACGTGGAATGCGTCCGTGTCGACCGGCGTTCAAAATCTCGGGACCCAGCTTGCTGATGTGTATTCGGCTGATCCGACGGGCCATTTCTATTTAACCGGCTATTCACAGGGCGCCACCGTCCTCAGCTACTTCAAACGCAGTTACCCCACCAACCCCACGAGTCAGGGGTTGCCCCCGCTGAACCAGGTGACGTTCGTAATGGCCGCTAACCCGAATCGACCGAACGGCGGCCTTTTCATGCGGCCCGGAATCTTCGGCGCCTTTGACATCCCGATCCTGGACGCGACGGTGGGCATACCGGCGCCGACCGACACCGGAGTGAAGACCACCGATATCGCGATCCAGTACGACGGCGTCTCGGACTTCCCCGAATATCCAATCAACCTGCTGGCCGATATCAACGCGCTCGCCGGCCTCCTTTTCATCCACCCCACCTACGTGAACCCGAACAGCAGCCACCCGAACGGGCATCCGTACGGGTACACCCTGGATCAGTTCACTGCCGCTGTCACCGCCGCCCAGCAAGCCGCTGATAACGGCCAATGCACCGACGCCGTCAATTGCCAGCAGTTCGGCGACACCACCTACATCACGCTTCCCACGACGAACCTGCCGATCCTGGCGCCGCTGCGCTACCTGGGCGAGCAAACCGGCCTCTCGTTCCTGACAAGACCGCTCGCCGATCTGGTTGAGCCGGTCATGAAGGTACTCATCGAGACCGCCTACGACCGCACCAGCTATGGCACACCTACCCCCTTCCATCTGATCCCGATCATCAACCCGGTCACCCTCGCCGTCAGTCTGGTCGCCGCAACCCTGCAGGGCATCAGCGACGCGATCGGCGATATCGTTGGCACCCGGCCGACGCCCCCACCCACCCAGGACCCGTTCGCCGCGGCGGCATCCCTCTTGTCCGGCTCCGACGGTCCACCAGCACCCAACAGCACCCCGCCAGCCCAGCTGACCCCTAACGCGTTGACTCCAAAAGCATTGACGGCCAACGTGTTGTCGTCGACCTCGCCGTTGAGATCCAGCACCCCGTCCGGCTCCGGCACCACCACGCCGGCGGCCAGCCAGTCGGAGACCCCCGCCATCACGCCCGCCGACAGCCAGTCGAAGCCCCCCGCCATCACGCCCGCCGACAGCCAGTCGAAGCCCCCCACCACCACGCCCGCCGACAGCCAGTCGAAGCCCCCCACCACCACGCCCGCCGACAGCCAGTCGAAGCCCCCCACCACATCTGGGACCCCCACCACCTCCGGCACCGAATCATCGACGATCAACGTGACTTCTGGCGCCAAGTCGACGCCCAGCACCAAAGCCAAAAGCAATCCAACAGGCACGGACACCGCGGTAGTCAACACTTCCGCGACATGATCGCGCGAGCGGGCGTCGCGATGACGAGTTAGCAAGGCCATTACTGGCGCATCTCGACAGCCAACGCCGCGGCCACATCCGCCCGGTGACGTCCGGGGATACTGGACGGGTGGATCCCATCTCGCGCGTTGCCTCAAGGGAGGTTTACCGGAACCCGTGGATGATCGTCCGGGAGGACGACGTCCGCCGACAGGACGGCAGCCCCGGAATCTACGGCGTCATCGACAAGCCGACCTACGCGCTGGTGATCGCCAGGGACGGCGACCGTTTCCGCCTCGTCGAGCAATTCCGGTATCCGATCGGTCTGCGCCGCTGGGAGTTTCCGCAGGGCACGGCCCCTGGGACGCTCGACGGCAAGGAGCCGCCGCCTGCCGACCTCGCCGCGCGCGAACTGCGGGAGGAGACGGGTCTGCGCGCAACGTCGATGGTGATTCTCGGCCAGCTCGACGTCGCACCCGGCATGAGCAGCCAGCGCGGCTGGGTGTTCCTGGCCACCGGGATCACCGAAGGAGACCACGACCGCGAGCCCGAGGAACAGGACATGCACAGCGCCTGGTTCACCGGGGAGCAGATCGAGCGCATGATCATCGACGGCATCATCACCGACGCGCAGACCATCGCGGCGTGGACGCTGCTGCGGCTGACCCAGCCCGACTAGGCGTCGAAGGCCACCGACCGGCCGACTGTCTCCCAGGCCGCCAGCTCGGCCTTGGCATCGTCGAGCACCGCACCGATGAGGTCGACGGCGTCGGTGCCCAACGCCAGCCGAAGAGGCGGATCGTCGGAGGCCAACGCGTTCAGGATGGCCGCCGCGGCCTTGGCAGGATCGCCTGGCTGCTTGCCGTCGTCGTCGGGCATCCCGGTGCGCAACTTCTCGATCTGGTCGTCGTAGGCGGCGATCGGGGTGGCCACCAACAGCGCGCCCGGCCCGTTGAACGACGTCCGGAAGGCGCCAGGTTCGACGATGAGCACCCGGATGCCGAAGCCACCGACTTCCTTGGCCAACGCCTCCGACCAGCCCTCGAGTGCGAACTTGGTCGCCGAGTAGCCGCCGACACCCGGGAACGTGAACCGGCCGCCCATGCTGCTCATCTGCACGATCGCGCCGGAGCCGCGCTCACGCATCTGCGGCAACAGCGCGCGGGTCAACGCCGCCGGCCCGAAGAAGTGCAGGTCCATCAGATCGCGCAGTTGTTCGTCGGAGGTCTCCTCGGCGGCTCCGATCGCGCCGCGCCCTGCGTTGTTCACCAGCACGTCGACTCGACCGTGGCTGGCCAGCACCTCGTCGACGGCGGCGGCGATGCGGTCGCGCTCGGTGATGTCGAGGCGCAGTGGGCTCACCCGATCGGGCGCGACGGCCGTCAGGTCGGCGAGCGTCTCGGGTCGGCGGGCGGCGGCGACCACGGTGTCACCGGCCGCCAGCGCCGCCTCCGCGATGGCCCGGCCGAAGCCGGAGTTGGCACCGGTGACGAGCCAGACCCGGGCGCCGTCGGAAGTCGGTTCATTCATGGCTCCTGTTATTCCAGCCCCGGCTGTCGCTGTCTACCAGCAATCTCCACGTGATCTCCACACGGCCTCCAAGTCCCGCGTCCAGCGAAACGGCACGATTTCATCCATCAAGAACTCCTGCGAGCCGACCTCCAGCTCGCCCATCGAGAGGTCCACCATGAGCAAGTTCATCGCCACGACAGCGGCTTTCGGCGCCCTCGCCGCGGCGGCGTTGGGTCTGGCAGGCACGGCGGCAGCGTTTCCCCAGGGCGGGACCGCAGCCGACACCGCGGCCACCCTGTCCGCCGAGGGCTACCGGGTGGCGTTCAACGGCAGCGTGTCGGCCCCGTTGTCGGAGTGCGCCGTGACGGGCACCCATCCAAGCCTCGACGCCGCGGCCACCCGCGCAGAGAAGGAGAACACCACCGTCTTCATCGACGTGTCGTGCCCATCGAAGGATTGACCAGACGTAGCGCGCCAGTAGGTTCGAGGTGTGAGCGACGACGACGAGATCCGCGACCTGATCACCGGTTGGACCACCGCCGTACGTAGCTGCGACCTCGAAGGGGTACTGGCGCGCCACGATCCCGACATCGTGATGTTCGACGTACCGCCGCCGTTCCGAGGGGTCCGCGGCATCGACGAATACCGCGAGTCGTGGGGACCGTTCTTCGAGTGGCTCGACCAGGGTGCGGTGTTCGAGCTCGTCGATCTCGACGTGGTGGCGGGCACTGACGTGGCGTTCGCGTACGCGCTGCTGCGGTGCGGCATGCCCGCCGACTTCGACTCCGAACCGGACAACCGGTTGCGGGTGACGGTCGGCCTATGCAAGCGCGACGGCCATTGGGTCGTTACGCACGAGCATCATTCGTTCCCCATGGCCTAACCCCGAGCCTGCTGGGAGATCGTGAATTCGACGAGAATCGCGATCTCTCCGCAGTCTCGGCGGTGGAGGGGTGAGGGCCGATGGTCAGTGCCGCTCGGCCAGTGCCCGCAGGAAGAACGTCAGGTTGGCGGGACGCTCGGCGAGGCGGCGCACGAAGTAGCCGTACCACTGCGTGCCGAACGGCACGTACACCCGCACGTGGTTCCCGTCAGCGGCAAGCCTGCGCTGCTCGGGGTCCCGGATGCCGTACAGCATCTGGTACTCGAAACCATCGACGCCGCGGTTGAATTCGCGGGTCAACCCGGGGACCGCGTCGATGATCTCCGGGTCGTGCGAGGCGATCATCGGGTAACCCGAGCCGGCCATCAGGACGCGCAGGCAGCGTAGGTAGGAGTCGGTGACGTCCTCGCGGTCGCGGAAGGCCACCGATGCGGGCTCGTCGTAGGCGCCCTTGCACAACCGGATCCGCACACCGGAGGCGGCGAACTCCTCGCAGTCGGCGTGGGTCCGCTTCAGGTAGGCCTGCAGCACCGTGCCCAGCCAGTCGAAGTCGGTCCGCAGATCGCGCACGATCGACAACGTCGAGTCGGTGGTGGTGTGGTCCTCGGCGTCCACCGTCACCCAGGCGCCGACGTCGCGGGCCTTCTCGCAGATGGTGTGCGCGTTCTCGTAGGCGATCTTCTCACCGTCGCGCGGCAGCGCCTGGCCGAGTGCGGACAGCTTCAACGAGACCTCCAACGGCCTTGGGCCATCGGCGTTCTCCTCGCGGCGTCCGAGTGCGTCGAGCAGTTCCAGGTAGGCCCGCATCGTGGCCTCGGCGGCGTCGGCGTCGGTGACGTCCTCGCCGAGGTAGTCGACCGATACGAACCGCCGCGAGTCCCGCAGCTCGCCGACCGACGTCAGCGCCTCGGGAACGGTCTCGCCGGGCACGAAGCGGTGCACCACCTCGCGGGTGACCGGCATGCGCTCAGAGACGCGGCGCAATCCGTCCGATCGGGCGGCGGCCAGGATGACGGGCCGCGCGACCCCCTGGAAGGTGCGATGAGCGCTTGCGCGAAGAGCCGAGGACACGGTCATCGTCATGCCTCCATGTGTGGGTAGGTGTGGTTGGTCGGCGGCACGAACGTCTCCTTGATGGAGCGGGCCGACGTCCAGCGCAGCAGGTTCAGCGGCGAACCGGCCTTGTCGTTGGTGCCAGACGCGCGCGAGCCGCCGAACGGCTGCTGGCCGACCACGGCGCCGGTGGGCTTGTCGTTGACGTAGAAGTTGCCTGCGGCGTAACGCAACCGGTTTTGGGCCGCGAGCACCGCTGACCGGTCGTCGGCGATCACCGCGCCGGTGAGGCCGTATTTGGAGCCGCCGTCGACGACGCCGAGTACGTCGTCCCACCGGTCGTCCTCGTACACGTGCACGGCCAGGATCGGGCCGAAGTACTCGTTGCTGAACGCCTCGTCGGTCGGGTCGTCGGAGAGCAGCACGGTGGGCCTGACGAAATAGCCTTCGTTGTCGTCGTATTCGCCGCCTGCGGCAATGGTGACACCCGGCGCGCCCTTGGCCCGCTCGATGGCTGCCACGTTCTTCGCGAAGGACCGCTCGTCGATCAGCGCGCCGCCGTAGTTCTTCAGGTCGGTCACGTCGCCGTAGGTCAGTGCCGTGGTGGCACCGAGGAAGTCGTCACCCATCTTCTGCCACACCGAGCGCGGGATGAACGCTCGCGATGCCGCCGAGCACTTCTGGCCCTGGTAGTCGAAGGCCCCGCGAATCAGTGCGGTGGTCAACACATCTGGCCGCGCCGAGGCGTGCGCGACGACGAAGTCCTTGCCGCCGGTCTCGCCGACCAGTCGCGGGTAGGTGCGGAAGCGGTCGATGTTGGTGCCGACCTCGCGCCACAGGTGCTGGAACGTCGGCGTCGATCCGGTGAAGTGGATGCCCGCGAGCCGCGGGTCGGCGAGGACCACGTCGGATACCGCGAGGCCGTCGCCGGTGACCATGTTGATCACGCCGGGCGGCAGGCCCGCGGCCTCGAGCAGCTGCATGGTCAGGTACGCCGAGAACGTCTGCGTGACAGACGGTTTCCACACCACGGTGTTGCCCATCAGAGCGGGTGCGGTCGGTAGGTTGCCTGCGATGGCGGTGAAGTTGAACGGTGTGATGGCGTAGACGAAGCCCTCGAGCGGGCGGTAGTCGGTGCGGTTCCAGATCCCGCGTGCGCTGACCGGCTGCTCCGCCATGATCTCGCGGGCGAACGCCACGTTGAAGCGCCAGAAGTCGGTGAGCTCGCAGGATGCGTCGATCTCGGCTTGGTAGGCGGTCTTGGACTGGCCGAGCATGGTGGCGGCGGCGATCTTCTCCCGCCACGGACCGGCAAGCAGATCCGCGGCGCGCAGGAACACTGCGGCGCGCTCGTCGAACGGGGTCGCCGCCCAGGCGTCCTTCGCGGCGATGGCGGCCTCGACGGCGGCGGCGGCCTCGCCATGTCCGGCGTTGGTCAGGGTGCCGAGCACGGCACTGTGGCGGTGCGGTTGCACGACGTCGATGCGCTCGCCGTCACCCATGACGTGGGCGCCGCCAATGACGTGGGGAAGGTCGATGGTGTCGTCGACCAGCGCGTCGAGCGCGGTGGTCAGCCGGGCCCGTTCGGGGCTACCGGGGGCGTATTCGTGGACGGGCTCGTTGATGGGCGCGGGAACGTGAGAAATTGCCGCAATGGGTTGCGAGGCGTTCATGTGCACAACGATCTCGCACCGAGGCCACCAAACCTTTGGCCGATCCGACAAGCTGTGAGGCCCGTGTCAGTAAGATCACACAACATGGCGAAGTCGGGTGTCAGCCTCGGTCAGCTGGTCCTTGCGCTGGACGCGACCATGGTCACGTTGGTCGAGGCACCGCGCGGGCTGGACCTGCCGGTCGCGTCGGCCGCCCTGATCGATTCCGACGACGTGCGGCTCGGGCTGGCCGCCGGTTCAGGCTCGGCCGACGTGTTCTTCCTACTCGGCATCGGCTCGGACGACGCGATCGCCTGGCTCGACCACCAGGTGATCCGGCGAGTCCCCGCAGCCATCTTCGTCAAGGAACCCGCCGACGCCGTCGTGGCGCGGGCAGTCGCCGCGGGGACGGCGGTGGTGGCCGTCGAACCGCGGGCCCGCTGGGAACGGCTCTACCGTCTTGTCGACCACGTCTTCGAACATCACGGCGACCACGCCGACCCGCGCTATGACTCGGGCACCGACCTGTTCGGCCTCGCCCAGTCGATCGCCGACCGGACACACGGCATGGTGAGCATCGAGGATGCACAGTCGCACGTGTTGGCCTACTCCGCCTCCGACGACGAGGCCGACGAGCTGCGGCGCCTGTCGATCCTTGGCCGCGCAGGCCCGCCAGAGCACCTCGCGTGGATCGGCCAGTGGGGCATCTTCGACGCGCTGCGTGCCCGCCCCGACGTCGTCAGCGTCGCCGAACGCCCCGAACTGGGATTGCGGCCGCGCCTGGCGATCGGCATCCACCAGCCGGCACCGGACCCGCGGCGGGCGCCCGCGTTCGCAGGCACCATCTGGGTGCAGCAGGGGTCCCGGCCGCTGGCCGACGACGCGGACGACGTGCTGCGTGGGGCGGCAGTCCTCGCGGCCCGCATCATGTCGCGGCTGGCCGCGACGCCGTCGACGCATGCGGTTCGGGTTCAGGAGCTGCTTGGCCTACGCGCCGGTCAGGGCGACGATGTTCAATTCGCGGAGCTGGCACGCGAACTCGGCATCGTCGCCGACGGGCGCGCCGCCGTCGTCGGCGTCGACTGCGTGACCGACGCGCCCGCGCGGCTGGCCGACGTACTGGCGTTGAGCGCCAGCGCCTTTCGCCCCGACGCGCAGGTGGCCGCGCGCGGGTCGCGGGTGTACGTGTTGTTCCCGCACACCGGAAGGGCCGCGTCGGTGACGTCGTGGATCCGCGGCACGATAGGCGCTCTGCACACCGAGTTGGGCTTCGAGCTGCGGGCCGTGATCGCCACCCCGGCAACGGGACTCAGTGCCGTCGCCGCCGCCCGCGCCGAGGTGGACCGGGTCCTCGACAGCGCGGAACGTCACCCCGGCGCCATCGGCCAGGTCACCTCGCTGGCCGAGGCACGCACCACGGTGGTGCTCGACGAGATCGTCACCATGATCGCCGCCGACGAGCGCCTGATCGATCCGCGGGTGCGCGAACTGCGCGAGCACGACGCCGTTCTGGCCGACACACTGCAGGCGTACCTGGACGGCTTCGGCGACATCGGCGCTGCGGCCCAAAGGTTGCACGTACACCCCAACACCGTCCGCTACCGGGTCCGGCGCATCGAGGAGACGCTGGCGACGTCGTTGGCCGACCCCGACGTCCGGCTCCTCCTCTCGCTCAGCCTGCGCGCCACCGACCGCAACCCCTAACCGTGTCAACCGATCGGCTGACACCGAGGTTCAGTCGTCCGGTCGTCGCGGATCGGGGTCGATGCGGCGCACCATGGAGGCATGGGCGACAGGGCTACCCCACGAAGGCCCCCGGACGGGGTGCGGGATGCCGCTGCCGCAGCGATCGGCACGCACCGAAATCTGTTGCGCTCCGGCAGGGACGGCCGCGTCCTCAGCGCGTTGATGCGGCCGCTCTTCCGAGTGTCGACGCCAGCCGGGTTCGGGGTCCTCACCACCACCGGGCGCAAGACCGGCAAGTCCCCGAGCAGGTGCGTTCGAGCGGTTCGGCGAGGTGGCCAGGTCTATCTGGTCGCGCTGCGGCCGCCACATCTCGCCGTGACGCATCCAGGCCCGGTCCAGGCGTGGGTGCCACCGACACCGCCGAACTGCGACTCGCCCGCGAGGCGATCTGCGAAACCGTCCATTCCTTCGACTGCGGCGAGTGCGCACTGCATCTGCGCGGCCTGCCGACTCGCACGAAGATCCAGGATTTGCACCGCTATTGGTTCGACACCGGCATACCCATCGCGATCGAGGCAAGGGAGACACCCGCATGACGACAACCGTCCCGCCCACCACAGAGACCGACCACCCGTATCTCAGTGGCAACTACGCACCCGTTCGGGAGGAGGTCACGGCGACCGACCTTGCGGTGAGCGGGACGATCCCCGACTACCTCGATGGACGCTACCTGCGGACGGGCCCGAATCCGCTTCGCCCGCCCAACCCGGAGCGCTACCACTGGTTTCTCGGCGAAGGCATGGCGCACGGGTTGCGATTGCGGGACGGCAAGGCGCAGTGGTACCGGAATCGATGGATTCGATCGGCCGCCGTCTCACGCGAGCTCGGCGAGACGTGGCCCGGTGGTGCTCGTTGCGGCGGACTGGACTTCGCCGCGAACACTAACATCATCGGCCATGGCGGACGGACTCTGGTGCTCACCGAGTCGGGGATTCGCCCCTACGAACTCACCGACCATTTGGACACCGTCGGCGGGTCGGACTTATGCGGAACGTTGTTCGGCGGATACACCGCCCATCCCAAACGCGATCCTGACACCGGCGAACTCCACGCTGTGTCCTACCACCCGATGTGGGGCAGACGCGTTCAGTACACCGTGACGGGCACCGATGGTCGCATCCGCCGCACCGTCGAAATCACGCTGGACTCACATACCATGATGCACGACTTCTCACTGACGGAGCGATACGTCGTCATCTACGACATGCCGGTCGTGCTGGACTTCCGTCTCGCCGTTCATAATTCGCCCGCGCGTGCCGCGTCGAGCGTGCTCAGTCGGTTGGCCGCGCAGCGCTCGCTTCCGAACTCCGTGATACGCGCGGTGATGCGCGCGTCCGAGCGAACGACTGCCGGCATCACCGGCATGCCCTACCGGTGGGCACCGGAGAAGATGGCCAGGATCGGTGTGATGCCCCGCGACGGCGCCGCCTCTGACATCCGGTGGTTCGAGGTCCCCCAGTGTTACGTGTTCCACCCCATGAACGCCTTCGACGACGGTGACCGCGTCGTGCTCGACGTCGTGCGGCACCCAACCGTATTTACCGCAGGAAAGCGACTGTTCGACCCGACGACGTTGGACCGGTGGACCGTGTCCCTTCGGGACGGCCGCGTGTCGACGGAGCGCGTCGACGACCAGACACAGGAGTTTCCCCGCGTCGATGAGCGCCGCGTCGGCCGGCGTCACCGCTTCGGCTACGCCGTGGCACACGCCAATCCGGACGACGTCGGGTACATCGCCCGCGAGGCGATACTGCGACACGACCTGGTCAAGGATGAGACACGGCGCGTGGAGTTCGGCCCAGGTCGCGAACCGGGCGAGTTCGTGTTCGTGCCCTCGTCGCCCGACGCGGACGAAGACGATGGTGTCGCAATGGGCTTCGTCTACAACCGCACCGAGGACCGGAGTGATCTCGTGATGGTGGACGGCGCGACGCTGGAGACCGTCGCGACGGTTCACCTTCCGGTTCGCGTACCTCACGGATTTCACGGCAACTGGGTCCCCAGCCAGGGCTAGCATCACCGGATGAGCCCAGCTCAGGAAGGGACGCGAGCGCGGACGGGAAGCGAGTGGCACTGGCTGTGGGAGGTCTACGTCGTCGGGTTGTGCATGGCGGCGATCGCCGCGGTGGCGCTGCTCGACGCACGCTTCCCCGGGCACGTCCCGCTGGCGGTTGCGGCGCTGGCCGGGATCGCGGTGTGCGTGCTCGGATTTCGCCCGGTGATTCGGGCGCTCGATCGACGCGCGCACTTCGTGGTGGGTGCCGCCATCGGGTTGTGGATCGCCGCCTTGTGGGCATCACCGATCGCCGTCGCTGCGGCACCCGCGCTCTACCCGTTGCTGTTCGCCACCCTCCCGCTCGGGATGGCACTGGTCGGCGTCACGGCCGTCAATCTACTCCCACTCGCCGTCGCACTAGCCTTGCACGGAACGCATTGGCCGAATCTGCCACTGGCCATTGCCATTACCGCGATCGGCATGGTGGCGGCTCCGGTCATCGGAACGGTGATCGTCACGTCGATGGAGCAACGCCGCAGACTCGCCGCCGTGGTCGTCGAGCTCGGGTCGAGCCGCGCGGAGGCCTTCCGGCTGTCACGGCAAGCCGGCGCGGCGGCCGAGCGCGAGCGCCTCGCCCGCGAGATACACGACACCTTGGCGCAGGGCTTCACCAGCATCGTGGCGCTCGCCCAAGCCGTCGAGGCCGAGCTGGACACCGACCCGGTCGCGGCGAGCAGACACGTCGAGTTGATCCGCGCCACCGCAAGGGAGAACCTCGCCGAGGCGCGCGTGATGGTCGCCGATCTGGTGCCCGCCGCCCTCGACGACAGTTCATTGCCTGCCGCGATTCGGCGTCTAGCCGACCGGCTGTCGGCCGAGACCGGCATCACGGTGACGGTGGATACCGGCCGCGAGCTTCCCGCTCTTGGCATGGCCTCGGACGTGGTGTTGCTGCGCGCCGCGCAGGAGGCACTCACCAACGTCCGCAAGCACTCACAGGGCGGCGAGGTGCACGTCGAGCTCTCGGCCGCCGGCCGCGGAGTCCGGTTCTCGGTGGTGGGCAACGGAGTCGGACTCGCCGAGGACCACGCCGAGGGATTCGGCCTTCGCGGAATGAAGGCACGGGTGGCCCAGGTGGGTGGCACGATGTCGGTGTCGCCGACGCCCGGTGGCGGAGTCACCGTCGAAGTCGAGGTGCCGACATGACGACGACGCGAGTACTGCTCGTCGACGATCACCCCGTCGTCCGCGAAGGCCTGCGCGGCATGATCAACGCCGAAGACGACCTGACCGTCGTCGGGGAGGCGGTGTCGGGGGCAGAGGCGGTGGCGCTTGCCGAATCCCTGTGCCCAGACGTGATTCTGATGGATCTGCGCATGCCCGACGTCGACGGCGTGACGGCAACCGAGCGGATCCTCGCCGCATCGCCGTCGACCCGGATCGTGGTGGTCACCACCTACGAGTCCGATGCCGACATCCTTCGCGCCGTCGAAGCCGGTGCCGCGGGGTATCTGCTCAAGGATGCCTCTCGCGTCGAGCTGGCCGACGCCGTGCGCGATGCAGCGCGTGGCAAGACGGTGCTCGCTCCGTCGGTGGCGGACAGGCTGGTTCGCTTCGTGCGCCAACCCGCATCGGTGTCCCTCTCCTCGCGCGAGGTCGAGGTGCTCGGCCTGGTGGCCAAGGGCACGACCAACGCCGAGATCGGGCGGGCACTGCACATCAGTGCGGCCACGGTGAAGACACATCTGTTGCGGGCCTTCAACAAACTGGACGTGTCCGACCGCACGGCGGCGGTCACCACCGCAATGGCGTTGGGCCTGCTCGACTGACACCTCGGCTACGCCGAGGCCAGGAACTCCCGCGTCGCCCGCATGAACGCGTCGGTCTCGGTGACCATGGGCAGGTGCGCGGACTCCTCGAAGAGGTGCCACTGGGCGCCGGGGATCGCATCGACCATGGGGCGCACCGCGTCCGGCGTCATCTCGTCGAATCGTCCTGAGGTCACCAGCACCGGTAGGTCGAGGTCGCCGAGTCGGTCGGTGACGTCCCAGCCCGCCATGGTGCCGGTGAACGTCAACCCCGTGCCGACCATCGCCCGGTAAATCGCGGGGTTCAGCGCCCGCAACGCGGCGTGAACACCGGCGGGGACGTCGTCGGTGCCCATGAAGTGCAGCCGGTTGAACAGGCCGACGGCCGCCAGATAATCGGGACCGGTTGTGGTGCCAGCCGATTCGCATGCGTCGATGACGGCGCCCGCACGGCCGGGCAGCGCAGCCCTCAACTGCGCCACTCCGCGTTCGAAGTGCGGGATGCTCGCGCACGTGTTGGCCAGATGCAGGCTGGCCAGCCCGGCGGGGGCCTGCAGCGCGTAGTCGATGGCGATCCAGCCGCCTGCGGACTGGCCGAACAGATGGATCCGATCGAGCCCCAACGCGCCTCGTACGGTGTCGATCTCGTCGGCGAAGGTGGCAAGTGTCCAGAGGCCGGGGTCGTCTGGCCGGTCGGACCGGCCGCAGCCGATCTGGTCGTAGTAGATCACCTGGCGCTCGTCGGCCAGGGCATCCAGGTCGCGCAAGTAGTCGTGCGACATGCCCGGTCCACCGTGAATCACCAGCAGCGGCACCGCATCCGAATCGCCAACGATCCGGTAGTAGATCGAGCCGTGCGGACCAACGATCGCCCCGTCGCGCACGTCAGGTGCTCAGGCGGTGCACCGCGGCGTCGATCCGCTCGTCGGTGGCGGTCAGCGCCATCCGCACGTAGTCGGCACCGCGCGGTCCGTAGAACTCGCCTGGGGCAACCAGGATTCCGCGCTCCGCCAGCCACGCGACGGTCTCGCGGCACGGCTCGCCGCGGGTGGCCCACAGATACAGGCCCGCGTCGGAGTCGTCGACCGTGAAACCGGCGTCACGCACCGCGCGCAGCAGGGCGACCCGCCGGCGCCCGTAGCGTTCCTTCTGTTCCTTCTCGTGCGCGTCGTCGTCGAGCGCGGCCACCATCGCGGCCTGCACCGGCGTCGGGACCATCATCCCGGCGTGCTTGCGCACGGCCAGCAACTCGGCGACGACGGCGGGATCACCGGCCACGAAGCCTGCGCGGTAACCGGCCAACGACGACGTCTTGGACAGCGAGTGCACCGCGAGCAGGCCGGTGTGGTCGCCGTCGCAGACCGACGGATGCAGCACCGAGAGCGGCTCGGCGTCCCAGCCAAGGCCCAGATAGCACTCGTCGGAGGCGATCAGCGCGCCACGTTCACGCGCCCAGCCGACGACCTTGCGGAGGTGCTCGACGCCGAGAACCGCGCCGGTGGGGTTGCTCGGCGAGTTCAGGAACACCAGCTTCGGGGCCTGCGGACCGAGTTGGGTGAGCGAATCGGCGCGCATCACCTGCGTGCGAGCGAGCCGGGCGCCGACGTCGTAGGTCGGGTAGGCCAGTTCGGGCACCACGACGAGGTCATCGGGACCGAGCCCGAGCAGCGTGGGCAACCAGGCGATGAGTTCCTTGGTGCCGATGACGGGCAGCACGGCGTCGTCGGCGACGTCGGTGATTCCGTATCGACGCCGCAGTGCCGATGTCGCGGATGCACGCAGGGCCGCAGTGCCTGCGGTGGTTGGGTAGCCGGGCGCGCCGCTCGCGTCGGCGAGCGCTTGTCGGATGACCGGAGCTACCTCATCGACGGGCGTGCCGACCGAGAGGTCGACGATGCCGTCGGGATGCGCATTGGCCTTGGCGGTGGCGTCGGCCAGGGTGTCCCAGGGGAACACCGGCAGCGCCCCCGATACGGGCCCGGAGAGCGACCTGGCCGTCGTCAGTCCTCGCCCTGCGGCGCCAGGTCCTTCACGGCCTGCGGGTCGTTGTCGGTTTGGCCGACCTTCGATGCGCCGCCCGGCGACCCCAGCTCGCTGAAGAAGTCGGCGTTGATCTGGGTGTAGCCGCTCCACTGATCGGGGACGTCGTCCTCGTAGTAGATCGCCTCGACCGGGCAGACCGGCTCACAGGCGCCGCAGTCCACGCACTCGTCGGGGTGGATGTACAACATCCGAGCGCCCTCGTAGATGCAATCGACGGGGCATTCCTCGATGCATGCCTTGTCTTTGATGTCCACGCAAGGCTCGGCGATCGTGTACGTCACGAAGGTCTCCTCGACTCCTGATTGGGCTGGCGGCAGTGTCAGTCTGGTTGGGCTCGGTGAGAGGCCGACGCAAGTATGCGGTGTTCATACCTGCACGACTGTCTCAGTGTGCCCTAACTTCACGCGCCGCCCGTTATGGGTGCCGCGTGGTTACTGATACTAGACGTTGCACATACAAGTCGCCTAGAGGCACGCCCCTTGCGCGGGTCGACGGCGCCGGTGTGATCTGAAACAACCCCGTGACCCAACTGTGATCGTGTGCGAATCGGAAAAAACCAAGGCATGTCCGGAACACGGCCCCATCGGTGCGCGTTGAACGATTTATGGCAAACGCTTAGCTCAGCTAAGCTCAATCAAGGAGTCGAAATGAAGAAGTTGATCCTCGGCCTGGCCACAGCAGGCACCTTTGCAGCGTTGACCGTCGGATTGGCGAGCCCCGCCATGGCCGCAACGGGCACCGTCACCCCGAACCATGACGCCGTCTACAGCACGAGCGACAATGCGGCGACCTACCAGCAGGTCGATTGCTCGGTGCACGTCAACAGCGGAGGCACCAACGTCAATGTGAACTGGTGCTGACCTGAACTTCGTGGTCAAGGGGTGACCCGATGACCCGGCGGTGACCGTCGCCGACCATTCCGGTCACCCCTATGCGTCTTGATGCAGTGCAACAAGTTGCATAGGGGCGACGCGGGATCCTAAGCTGCCGTCGTGGCCCTCCCCCACGCGATCCTGGTGTCGCTGTGCGAGCAGACGGGTTCTGGCTACGAGCTGGCCCGCCGATTCGACCGGTCCATCGGCCACTTCTGGACCGCCACCCACCAGCAGATCTACCGGACCCTGCGCACCATGGAGGACGACGGCTGGGTGCACGTCACACCCGTCGTCCAGCAGGGCAGGCCGGACAAGAAGGTGTACACCGTCTCCGATGGCGGCCGCGCCGAACTGGCCCGCTGGATCGCCGAACCGCTGTCCGGCCGCGGAAGCGTTGTCGCGGACAACCGCACCCGCGATCTGGCCGTGAAGGTTCGCGGCGCCGCGTACGGCGACGTCGACGTGGTGCGCGCCCAGGCCGCGGCGCTGCGCGACGAGCGAGCCGCGCTCCTGGACACCTTCCTCGAATTGATGAAGCACCAATTCCCCGCCCCCGGTGCGCTCACCGGTAGTGCACTGCACCAGTACCTGGTGCTGCGTGGCGGCATCCGCGCCGAGGAAGGCGCCATCGACTGGCTCGACGAAGTAGCCACTGCCTTGAGGGGGGCCCAATGACCGATCCGTATCCAAACCTGTTGTCGCCGTTGGATCTCGGTTTCACGACGCTGCGCAACCGGGTGATCATGGGCTCGATGCACACCGGGCTGGAGGACCGCGCCAGCCACATCGACCGGCTGGCAGCGTATTTCGCCGAACGTGCCCGCGGCGGCGTCGGGCTCATCATCACCGGCGGGTACGCCCCCAACCGGACGGGTTGGCTACTGCCGTTCGCCGCGCAGATGGTGTCATCGGCCGAGGCGAAGCGCCACCGCCGCGTCACGTCGGCCGTGCACGACGAGGGCGGCAAGATCCTGCTGCAGGTGCTGCACGCGGGACGCTATGCCTACCACCCGTTCTCGGTCAGCGCATCGTCGATCAAGGCACCGATCAATCCGTTCCGGCCACGCGCGCTGCGGGACGTCGAGGGAACCATCGACGACTTCGTACGGTGCGCACTGCTCGCTCGCGAGGCCGGCTACGACGGCGTCGAGATCATGGGCAGCGAGGGCTACCTGCTCAACCAGTTCCTGGCACCGCGCACGAACAAGCGGAAGGACGGATGGGGCGGCACACCCGAGAAGCGGCGACGCTTTCCTGTTGAGATCGTGCGCCGCACCCGTGAAGCGGTCGGCGAGGACTTCATCATCTGCTACCGCATGTCGGTGGCGGATTACGTCGAGGGCGGCCAGAGCTGGGACGAGATCATTGCGCTGGCAACCGAAGTCGAGGCGGCCGGAGCCACCATCATCAACTCCGGCATCGGCTGGCACGAGGCACGCGTGCCCACCATCGTCACGTCGGTACCCAACAGCGCGTTCGTCGACATCAGCAACGCGGTGGCCGAGTACGTCGGGATCCCAGTGGTGGCGTCGAACCGGATCAACATGCCGCAATCCGCCGAGCAGATCCTCGCCGAGGGCCACGTTCAGTTGATCTCGATGGCGCGGCCACTGCTGTCCGACCCGAACTGGGTGAACAAGGCCAGCGCCGATGCCGCCGACGAGATCAACACCTGCATCGCGTGCAACCAGGCCTGCCTCGATCACGCATTCGTGCACAAGACGGTGTCCTGTCTGCTCAACCCGCGGGCCGGCCACGAGACCACGCT
This sequence comes from Mycobacterium sp. AZCC_0083, assembly GCF_014202335.1. Classification (GTDB taxonomy): domain Bacteria; phylum Actinomycetota; class Actinomycetes; order Mycobacteriales; family Mycobacteriaceae; genus Mycobacterium. The sequence goes on from NZ_JACHGP010000019.1 coordinate 19,543, forward strand.
GCTGCTCGGCCCGACGCGGCGGGTGAAGCAGGTCGCGGTGGTCGGCGCGGGGCCAGCGGGATTGTCCGCCGCGGTGACGGCGGCCGAGTGTGGCCACAGCGTCACGCTGTTCGAGGCGGGAAACGCGATCGGCGGTCAATTCGACTTGGCGCGAAGGATTCCCGGCAAGGAGGAGTTCAACGAGACCATCCGCTACTACATGCGGATGCTCGACAAGCACGACGTCGAGGTGCGGCTGAGCACTCGCGCCACGGTCGACGAGCTTTCCGGTTTCGACGAGGTGGTGCTCGCGACGGGCGTCACCCCGCGACTACCCGACATCCCGGGGATCGACCATCCGATGGTGCTGTCCTACACGGAGGCCATCCTCGGCAAGCCGATCGGCAAGACGGTGGCCGTGGTCGGCGCGGGAGGCATCGGGTTCGACGTCAGCGAGTTCCTGGTCACGACGTCGGCGGAGCCGACAGACGGAATAAGGTCGCCACAACACCTCAAGGAGTGGAAGGCGGAGTGGGGGGTGGCCGACCCGCAGGAGGCACGCGGCGGGCTCACCACGCCCATTCCGTTGCCGCCTGCTCGCGAGGTCTACCTGCTGCAGCGGACCAGGGGGCCACAAGGCCGCGGGCTCGGCAAGACGTCGGGCTGGGTACACCGCGCATCGCTGAAGGCCAGGGGGGTGCAACAACTCTCGGGGGTCAACTACGAGCGCATCGACGACGATGGCCTGCACATCAGCTTCGGCTCCGACCATTCGGACGGTCGCGTTCTCGCCGTCGACAACGTGATCATCTGCGCGGGTCAGGAGTCGGTGCGCGATCTCGAAGACGGGCTCCGGCGCAACGGCATCGAGCCGCACGTCATCGGCGGCGCCGACGTCGCCGCGGAGATCGACGCCAAGCGCGCCATCCGGCAGGGCACGGAGCTGGCGGCTAGCTTCTAACTCGGCGCTTGGCTGCGCGGGTGGGTAACCCACCCTCTGCGCGAGCGTGCTCCCCGCAAGGCGGGGTACCCCAGTTTGCGGGTCGACACGCCGGAAAACTGCGGCGGTCTACGCACGCTCGCGCAGGAGCGAGGGTGCGTCAGGCCTGCTTGAGCGCCTCGATCGCCAGCGAGATGGTCACCTTGTCGCCAACCACGGCGCCACCGGTCTCGAGCGGCATGTCGATGTCGATGCCGAAGTCCTTGCGGTTCAGCACGACCGACGCGTCGAAGCCTGCGACCGCGCCATGGCCCATGCCCGGGTTGACACCGTTGAACTCCAGCGTCAGCTCAATCGGCTTCGTGACACCCTTCAGGGTGAACTGACCGTCGAGCACGTAGTTGTCGCCTGCGGAGCGCACGCCGGTCGAGACGAAGCTCGCGGTGGGGAACTTCTCGGCGTCGAGGAAGTCGGCGGCCTTCACGTGCGCGTCACGCTGCTCGTTGCCGGTGTGGAGCGAATCGATTGAAATCTCCGCACTCACCGAAGGGGTGCCGTCCTCTGCGACGACGACAGCGCCGCTGAACGCCTCGAAGTTGCCGCGAACCTTGCTCACCACGAGGTGGCGCACCGAGAAGCTGATCGACGAGTGGACAGGGTCGATGGCCCAGGTTCCGGTGCTGAGGTCGGTGGCTACTGCTGCGGTCATATCTGGTCTCCTTGACTGCGGACGCCGGTCCTTCCGGCGCCTCACCAAGTCGAAACGGACCGCAGTCCGATTTTGTTCCGATTCTAGCGACGAGTTTCTGCGAAGACTGCCGTCAGCCGGTCGATGGGCAGCCGAGGCGAGCGGTGGCCGTCCCTGCCGACCATATCGTCGTTGACCACCATCGCGTTGAGCACCGCTTCCTCGACCGCCTGCACGACGCCGGTATAGAAAGCGTCCATCCGCCCCCACGGGATGAATTTCAAAGTGCCGAACTCGTCGTCGCCGGGCGCGCCGAGCGGGAACCCGCCGTCTAGGCCTGCGGCGTCGGCGGTGGAGAACGCCAGGAAGATGTCACCGGAGAAGTGGCTGCCCGCGGTGCCGGTCCGCGCCAGTCCGAGCGGCACCCGCCGGGCCAGCGCCTTGCACTGTCCCGGCAGAAGCGGCGCGTCGGTCGCGATGACAGCGATCACCGAACCCGCGCCGGGCGGCGGGCGCAGATCCTCGGCGAACCAATCGCCGTCGAGTGGGTTGTCGTCGGCGAGCAGCGCACCGACATGTCGACCCGCGATGGTCAGTTCGCTTCGCGAGCCGAAGTTCGCCTGCACGAACGCCGCCACCGTGAACACGTGGCTGCCGTATCCGACGATCCGCGAGGCGGTGCCGTTGCCGCCCTTGTACTCGTAGCAGTTCATCCCGGTGCCGCCTCCCACCGATCCCTCCGCCACCGGACCCGGCGCGGCGGCGTCGAGCGCGGCCTCCGCGTGTTCGGGCCGCACGTGCGCGCCGTTGATGTCGTTGAGGTAGCCATCCCAAGTCTCGGCGCACACCGGCAACAACCATTGCCGCGCCTGCATCGGATGGACCCGGTTCACCCAGCTCACGACGCCGGTGTGGCACGCGCCAACGGCGTGCGTATTCGACAGCAGGATGGGCAGATTGAAGGCGCCCGCCTCTTCGATCCACGTGGTGCCGGTCATCTCGCCGTTGCCGTTGAGCGAGTACCAGCCCGCCGCGCACGCACGTCCCACCCCGTCACGTCCGCGGGGCAGGATCGCGGTGACGCCGGTGCGTACCGGCCCTCGCCCGACCTGAAGCGGGCCGACACCGTCGATGAGCGTCACGGTTCCGACTTCGATGCCCGCGACGTCGGTGATCGCGTTGAGCGGCCCCGGCTCGCCGGGAAGGGGGATCCCGAGCCCCCTGGCTCGTGGGCGTCCGTCAGTGGTGTGCGTCTGGGATGAGGTCACTCCTCTGACTAGCACGCCTGCGCGGAAATGTCCGACCGGCGGCACCGCGTCGAGTTCCGAGTCTGCCAAGCTTGAGCATCACCACCGGCATCAGGATCATTCGAACGGCAACGACGTCGATGAGTATCCCGACGGCCACTCCGACGCACGTCATCTTGACGATGACATCGGGGTCTAGGGCGAAGGCGAGAAACACCGCAACCACGACCGTGGCCGCGCTGATCACCACCGGTGATGCCGACAGGACGCCCATCTGTCGCCGCTCGACGCCGTGGCAGTCGTCGTCGATGCGCGAAAGCATGAAGACCTCGTAGTCGGTGCACATCCCGAACACGATGACGAAGATGAGGACCGCTGCCCAACTGGAAAGCGGCACGGCTCCGGGCAACCCGAGAACCTCTGCGCTCCAACCCCATTGGAAGAGGACAACTAGTACGCCGTACGTCGCCGCGATACCCAAGAACTTCATGAGCCCGGCCGCGATCGCGAGAAGTGGCGCACGGAAGGCGACGGCGAGACAGGCTGCCGCAATCCCAATGACTATGAGTATCAACACCCAGACCTGACGAACGAATCGATCGGAGACATCCGCGAAGTAGGGCGCGAGGCCGGTGACGTACATGCCGTCGGGCAGCTCAGCGCGGATTCGGCGCAGCGTGTCGGCTGTCGCCTCGGAGGCCGGCGCGGTAGTCGACTCGATGACGTAGACGACGGCCGTTCGGTCGGCGCTGTAGACGGGCGCGAGGATCGTTGCTACACCGGCGGTTTCGCGCAGATTCTCGACCGTCGTGGTCACGGATCGGAAGCTCGTCGACCTGGCGTCGACGATGAGCTTGAACGGTCCGTTCGCCCCGGGACCGAAGTTGGCGGCGATCAAGTCGTGCGCGCGGCGGACCGTGTCTGAGGTGGAGCGGCTGCCAGCGTCTCGTGGCCACGTCCGCATGTCGACAAAGGGGGCCGCGAGCAGAAGGAGCGCGAGGAACGCCGCGACACTCCAGCACAGGGGCCGTTTGACCAACTTCTCGGCCCAGCACCGCGTCCACCTCCGATGAAACGCTTCCGACTTCGTCGAGTCCGCTTGCGGCAGCCGGTGTCCTACCAATCCACACACGGCAGGTGCGACGGTGACGGTGGTCAGTACGACCTCGGCGACGACGAGGGCCGTTGCATATCCGAAGTTGGAGAACTGTGAAATCCCGACGATTCGCAGCCCCAGGAGCGACACGATCACTGTCCCCCCGGCGATGACTATCAACCGTCCGGCTGACCCGTTCGCCTCTGCGGCGGCAGTGCGCACGTCGCGGCCGAGCCGACGATATCCGCGGAAGCGCGAGAGATACAGCAAGACGTAGTCGACGCCAACGGCGAACCCGAGAATCGTCGCGATCATGGGTGCCGCGGTGCTGGTAGCGACGCCGAGACCAGTGATGACGAACATCAGTGCAAGACCCGTGCCGACGCCCAATATCTGCACGGCGGATGCGATTCCGGCAGCGACCACCGAGCCACAGACGACCACGAAGAGGCAGACGGCTGCGATGAGGGCAACGCGTTCCAGAGTGCCGCCATCGGCGGTGTAGTTCTCCGGTACTTCGCCCCCGAGTTCGATCTGCACTCCCGAACGCTGAACCGGCGCGATTGCCTGCCGCAATGCGTCTACCCCCGACGATCCGGGAATGTCATTGATCGGAACGTCGTACAGCACGTTCACCAATGCCACATCGCCGGCCTTCGACACACGCTCCGTCGACACCGCTGACACTCCGGGCATCCCCCGTAGTCGATCCCGTAGGACGGCTAGCTCGGCCGGCGCCAGCCGACCAGAAGGATTTCGGACGACCACGCGCGCTTCGGTACCGCCCGCAGCGGGCCAGCGACTCGTCAAAACCGAGTATTCAGTGGGAGTCCGGGGTGCGTTGTAATCGTCTTGCGGCCGGCCGCCCACTCCCGCCGCGAGTCCAACGATGGCGGCAACGACGATGGCCCACGTGGCGAGTACACGCCACGGATGATTCGCACACAGCCAACCAAGCCGCGTCAGTGCCAGCGTCGCCGGGCTGCGCTCAACGGACAACCCGAAGGGCCCCTTCGGCATTGGATTGATCCGCGGGCTCAAATCACCTGCGCTGTCGCACCGAGGAGGTCCTCGATGCTTTGCCGCGGACGCCCCTGCTCCCAGTGCAGGCGGTTGACCTCGTACAACTCCCGCCCCGCGGCGGCCGCTGCCGAGCGGTCCACGAGGAAGCGCCGGCACAGGTCGACGAAGTCGTCGTCGTCGTCGTGAGCCGCGAGGTTCAACAGCGGTCCGTGCGATCCGAGGGCAGGCGTGGTCGCGACCACGGGCAGGCCACGGCTCGCGGCGTCGAGCAATTTGGCTCGCACGCCTCCTCCGGTGTTGATGGGCGCGATCAGTGCGCGACAGGTGGATAGGAACTCGCCGAGGTCGGGCACGAACCCCACGTCGTGCACGCCCGGTGGGTACTGCGGGTCGCGGGCGCCCGGCTTCTTGGCGCCCGCGATCCAAAGTTCGGCTTCGGGGATGCCCGCCGAGATCCTCGGCCACAGCTCCAGCGATCTCAGGAAGGCCTCCTGGTTCGGTGGCCAGTCCCGGACGCCAAAGAACACCAATCGCGGTGCGGTCGAAGCGATGTCGAGTTGCTGCTGCGGCGGGAAGGTCAGATCGATCCAGCGCGCCGCAGGCACGCCGTGGTCGCGGTAGAACTCCGCCTCCTCGGCGTCGTAGGTTCCCACTGCGTCGGTTGCACGGGCGACGCGCAACTCGTCGCGCAGGATCCGGGGGCCCTCCCGCCGGCCCAGCCAGCCGCGAGTCGCCTTCCACACCTGGGATTCCGTGTTGATCGTGTTGATGATCAAACGCGCGTCGCCGCGTCGCGTGCTGCGCAAGAACGTCTCCGCCATGTAGCTGTGTTCAGCCACGAACACGTCGGCGTCGGACGCCTCGATGGCCGGCAGCAGAGCGTCGACGTCGAAGCGCTGGTGCACCAGGCTCCGTCGCGACCGCGCCGCCTTGAGCATCAGCCGAGCTGGAGCCACCGGGGGCTTCGGCACCTTCACCAGGTCGATGCCGGGCCCCAGGTCGTAGCGGTGCGTGCCACCCTCGGCCGCGAGGCAAATCGCCGAGACGTCGAACGCGTCGGCGGCCAGCCGCATGACCACTCGCGACGTGGCCAGGTCGCCGCCCTGTTCGCACGCGGGATCCTTGGCAAGCAGGAACGTCACCCGGGTCAGCATGCCGCCGCCCGGTGCTCGCGGTCGAGGTCGCTGCGCACCATCATCTCGACGAGTTCGGGGAACTCCACCTTCGGTTTCCAGCCGAGCACCGCGCGCGCCTTGCTCGGATCGCCGACCAGCTGGTCTACCTCGGCGGGGCGGATGAACCGCTCGTCGACGCGGACATACGGCGTCCAGTCGTCGATCCCGACGACGCCAAAGGCGAGGTCCAAGAACTCCGTGACGGGGTGCGTCTCGCCGGTGGCGATGACGTAATCGCCGGGCTCGTCCTCCTGGAGCATGAGGTACATCGCCTCGACGTAGTCCCCAGCGAAACCCCAGTCCCGCTCGGCGTGCAGGTTGCCGAGCAGCAGGTGGTCCTGCAACCCCAGGGAGATCCTGGCCACCGCCTGTGAGATCTTCCGCGTCACGAATTCCGTTCCCCGGCGCGGGGACTCGTGGTTGAACAGGATGCCGCAGTTCGCATGCAGCCCGTAGGACTCGCGGTAGTTCACGGTCATGTGGTGGCCGTAGGCCTTGGCAACTCCGTACGGCGACCGCGGCCACAACAAGGTGGTTTCGCGTTGGGGGACCTCCTGCACGCGACCGAACATCTCCGCGCTGGACGCCTGGTACATGCGGATGGGCGTGCCGGTCCGTTCCTGACACAGCCGCACGGCTTCCAACACGTTGAGAACGCCTCCGGCCGTTACCTCCGTGGTCACCCGCGGGTTTCGCCAGGAGTACTCGACGAAGGTGACCGCGCCCAGGTTGTACACCTCGTCGGGTTGGGCGACCCTCATCGCCTGGTTCAGACTGGGCAGGTCGATCAAGTCACCGCTGATCCGCCTGACGTCCGGAAGCTCGCGGCGCAGCGTGTCCTCGCGCCTGTTGCCGTGGCCGCGGACGAGCCCGAAGACGTCGTAACCCTTCTCGATCAGCAACTCGGCGAGGTACATGCCATCCTGCCCGGTGATACCCGTAATCAGCGCCGACCGGCTCACGTCGCGTCAAAATCCCTTCATATCGTCCATATCGTCACGACCACGGCCAGCACTGACGCGGCACAGCTCACAGCTAATCCATAGTTCCGTTCGCGCATCGCGCAAACCGTGTGCGGACTCATAGTGCCATCGCGAGCGCCTGCAGGCATGCTAGGGGAGCTGTGTATTTGCCATGAGCATACAGTTGATACTTTTCCAGCAGTTACGTTGGAGAATGAGTTTGCTGTCGAGCATCGGCGTACGCGGGCGGCAATTATGCGCGACGGACATCCCGATGGTTTGACGGCCCTAATTGTCGGGATCGACGATGTTCAGCAAACAAGGCGGTTCGAGCGATCGGATCGCTCGCCGAAGGCGGCCCCGACGGGGCCGAGGCCATTCGTTGGACACGCCCTAGTTCGACGCGCCCCACACCGATTCCGCGCCCGTGTGCCCGATCCGCGCGACCGTCACGATCGACGAGACGCCGACGACGAGGGCGACGATCGCGACCACCACCGTCGCTGCCGTCCGACGCTTGTCCGACCGGCCCTCGAGCCAATGCAGCACCGCGAGCGCCATTGCGACCACGAGCAGCGCGACGGAGAAGTAGATCATCCAGTCGCCACGCTCGGCGTGCTCTTGCAGGATCGGGCTGACGCGCGCCCGCTGATCCTTCAGCCACTCACCGGCATCGGTCGTGATCGGCGTGAGCACCGTCGTCCCGGCGGCAAGGGCGAGCACCAACCACACCAACCGGCGGCGAGCGGCGGGCCAGAACCCGCAGAGAATCTCCAGCGCCGCCGTCAGGGGTGCTAGCACGACGATGGCGTGAACGAGCAGGGCGTGGGCGGGCAGCCCCCAGATCGTGGTCAAGATGCTCCTCGGCTCGGCAGACGACAATCACGGTCGTCTCCCTCTATACGTGCTGAGCCTGGCAGCCGGTTCACGACGGCGGAAGATCTCTGCCGATCGGCCGGCGCGGGGGGACGCTTAGGCGGCCAGCGGCGCGTAGGTGGTGGTGCGCTGCCGGGCAGGCCTGCCGATGCCCTCGGCGATCGCGACGAGTTCAGCGACGGACTTGGCCGACCCGTTCTCCGAGCCCGCCATCCGCGAGATGGTCTCCTCCATGAGGGTGCCGCCGAGGTCGTTGGCACCGCCGTTGAGCATCACCTGGGTGCGCTCGACGCCGAGTTTCACCCAGCTGGTCTGGATGTGATCGATCCTGCCGTGCAACATGATCCGGGCCAGAGCGTGCACGGCGCGGTTGTCGCGGTGCGTCGGACCCGGCCGCGCCCCGCCGGAGAGGTAGAGCGGCGAGGACTGGTGCACGAACGGCAACGGCACGAACTCGGTGAACCCGCCCGTTTGATCCTGGATGCCGCGCAGCACCTTGAGGTGACCGACCCAGTGCTTCGGGGTGTCGACGTGGCCGTACATCATCGTCGAGCTCGACCGCAGTCCCACCTCGTGTGCGGTGGTGACGACCTCGATCCACGCCGACGTCGGAAGCTTGCCCTTGGTGAGCACCCAGCGGACCTCGTCGTCGAGGATCTCTGCGGCGGTGCCGGGGATGGAACCAAGGCCCGCCTCGCGCAGGCTGATCAGCCACTCGCGAGTCGAGATGCCGCTGCGCGTCACCCCATTGGAGATCTCCATCGGGCTGAAGGCGTGCACGTGCATCGACGGCACCCGCGCCTTTACCGCGCGCACCAGGTCGGCGTACCCCGTGACGGGAAGCTCGGGATCGATACCGCCCTGCATGCAGACCTCGGTGGCGCCGGCGACGTGCGCCTCCCAGGCACGGTCCGCGACCTCGTCGGTGGACAGCGAGAACGCATCGGCGTCGCCCTTGCGTTGGGCGAACGCGCAGAACCGGCAGCCGGTGTAGCAGATGTTGGTGAAGTTGATGTTCCGGTTCACGACGAACGTCACCTCGTCACCGACGACATCGCGGCGCAGCGAATCGGCAAGCGCGGCAACGGCGTCCAGCGCTGGGCCCTCTGCGGTCGCCAGTGCCAGGTATGCGTCGTCACTGAGGCCCGCCGGATCGTTCTCGGCCGAGCGCAGCGCTGCCAACACGTCGGTGTCGATGCGCTCGGGCGCGCGGGCGGCGAGCTCCTCCACCTTCGCCCGTATCGACTCCCAGTCGCCGAACGCGCTAGCGAGGTCGCTGCGGGTCTCGGTGAAGCGGCCCTCGGAGTCGATGGCGGTGTGTAGATCGATGCGGCCGAGCGACTCGGTGGCCTCGTCGGGCTCCTGCCAGGGTCGACCGACCGGGTTGACGTCGCGCGCCAAGCCGGTCTCCGGGTCGGCCAACGCGTCCACATGGCCCTGCACGCGCGGGTCGATCCACGCCGCACCGGCCTGCACGTACTGCGGCTGAGCGGTCAAACGTTGCACCAGGTCGTAGCCGGCTTCTGCCGTGATGGCCGCCAACTCGTCCAGCGCCGGCCAGGGCCGTTCCGGGTTGACGTGATCCGGGGTGAGCGGCGATACGCCGCCCCAGTCGTCGACGCCGGCGCCGATGAGGGCAAGGCACTCCTCGCGCGACACCAGGTTGGGCGGCGCCTGAATCCGCATCTTCGGGCCCATCACCAACCGGGTCACCGCGATGGTCGCGACGAAGTCGTCGATGCCGGTATCCGGCACCGAGGCCATCGCGGTGTGCTCCTTGGCCCGGAAGTTCTGCACGATGACTTCCTGAACGTGCCCGAACTCCTTGTGCGAGCGCCGGATCGCGTGCATGGTCTCGGCCCGCTCGACCAACGTCTCGCCGATGCCGACCAACAGGCCCGTGGTGAACGGGATGGCCAGCCGGCCTGCGTCGTCCAACGTGCGCAACCGCACCGTCGGATCCTTGTCGGGGCTGCCGTAGTGGGCCAACCCCTTCGTCTCGAACAGTCGCCGCGACGTGGTCTCCAGCATCATGCCCATCGACGGCGCGACGGGCTTGAGCCGGGACAGCTCCGACCAGCTCATCACGCCCGGATTCAGGTGCGGCAGCAGCCCGGTCTCCTCGAGCACCCGGATTGCCATCGCCCGCACGTAGTCCAGGGTCGAGTCGTAACCGCGTTCGTCGAGCCACTGACGGGCTTCGTCCCACCGATCCTCGGGCCGGTCGCCAAGGGTGAAAAGCGCTTCCTTGCAGCCCAGCTCGGCACCGCGTCGCGCCACGTCGAGAATCTCGTCGGGCTCCATGTACATGCCCTTGCCCTGGGCACGCAGCTTGCCTGGCACGGTGACGAAGGTGCAGTAGTGGCAGGTATCGCGGCACAGGTGCGTCACCGGGATGAACACCTTGCGCGAATAGGAGATGGGAAGCCGTCCGGCCGACCCCCGCCGATCCGTCGCCTCGAGGCCGGCGTCCCGCACCCGCGCAGCACTCGCACACAGGTTGGCAAGGTCGTCGCCGCGGGCAGTCATCGCGATCGCGGCCTCGTCGACGTTCAGGGCGACCCCGTCGCGCGCCCGCCGCAGAACGCGCCGCAACGCGGCGGCATTCGGCATCAGGGGCTTCGGCGGGAACACCGGGCTGGGCAGATCGGAGCCGCGCTGGGGGTTCAGAGCCACTCCCCTGTAACCCCGGCGTCGTCGAGAATCATCCGCCCGTCCCACTATCTGAAACCACAGCCGCTGGCATAGGGGTCACAGTAGTCCGAGGACGGCGACACGGTGAGTGCCATCTCCACCGTTTGGCCGGCACCCGCGTAAGTTCATCGGCGTTGGAGATGGATAGCACACCTAGGGAGTCTTGAGATGAACGTTTCCGCCCGCTCGTACGTCGCGGCCGGCATCGCCGCCTTGACGGCCGGTGTGATCGCGATCCCGACCTCCGCCTTACCACCGGCGTCACTCTCGGCATCGGTACAGAAGGAACAGGTCGCGCTCCTCGCAGCGGCCCGGTCGTTCACCGCCCCGGTCCAACCGCCAGTGGCGTTCGTCGTGCTGGCCCCACCGCACGCGGTCGCGCCGACGGCAGCGCCGAATTCGTCGCCGGGAGCGGTCGTCAACGCATCGCCGACGGCGGCGCCCGCAGCGGCACAGGCCGCGCTGGCAGGCCTCCCCGGGATCCAGAACGCGATCATCAATGCCTACAACGTGATCGATCCGTGGGTGGACTACGGCGTGAACGTGGCCCAGTACGCCGTCGGATGGATTCCGGTGGTGGGCATCTTCGCGCCACAGATCGGCATCTTCTACTACGACCTGATCGAGCCCATCGCTACGAGTGCCATCTTCAACACGGCCTACGTGCTCGGCGGCAGCATCGGACTCGTCCAGGGCATATCCAACGTGATCAACGATTCGATCAACGCGGGCATCGGGTTCGTCAACGCGGAGGTCAACTGGGCACTGAGCTTCCTTCCGCCGCTTCCGCCCATTCCGTTCGCCGCTGCGCAGGCGACGTCACTCAAGGTCGCGGCCGGGCCGACGACCCAGGCGACCACCGACACCGTCGACGAAAAACACGAGCCAGGAGTCGCCACATCCGCCGAACCATCGGCCAAACCCGCGGCCGATCCCACCGCGCCGGAAGCGCCGAAGAGCCCGACTCAACCGGCCACCGAAACCGCCACCGAACCGGCGACTCCGAAGCCGGAAGCCGAGCCAGCCACGACGAAGCCCGAAGCGGAGCCGGTCAAGAAGCCCGAGTCGACGACGACCGGTTCGTCAGGCGGCGTCGCAGCGCAGGGCGAGGTGCGCGGCGGCACTCAGAGCGCCACGGACGAGAAGACGCCCGGCGCCTCCAAGCCCGACGCATCCAAGGGCGACAAGGGCGATCGGGACGCCGCGTCAACCGCGAACAAGCCTGCCGAGTCGCCCCAGGGCACGAAGACCAGTGATGCCTCGAAGACCGGCGACGCCGACAAGACCGGGGACGCCAACAACAGCGTTGGTTCTGCGCACAGGGCGTAGAAGTTCGAGTGGCGACGGCCCTCAGCGCAGAGTGAACGGGGACGAAACGGCTTAGGCGCGGGGGTGGACGTGGCGCCAGAGCACGTAACCCGGCGGCGCCGCCCCCACCACGACGAAGATCACCGGCGCGAACTGCATGATCCCGGCGCCGCCGAAGACGATGTCACCGCCGGGCCCGCCCAGCGTCAGCGCGGCCACGGTCGCCAGCCAGGTCCACAGCGGCAACGCCGCCACCCGGGGCGCCGAGGTCCATTGCAGCGCCGCCCACACCAGGGCGGCGTTGACGAGGCCGCTGGCCAGGGCACTGATGGGAACGGGGATCGAGCCGACGTAGAGCGGAAGCAGTAAGGCCCCCAGCACCGCGGACAACACACCATCGAACGCGAGAACAGACAGGATGACGGGGCGCGCCCAGTCGGGAACGCGACTGGTCAGGTCGGCATGCTGTCGAGGAGCGCCACTAGCGAGCCGACGACCCACTGGAAGTTGTCCAGGCGGTCCTGCTGATGCTGCAGGTTCGGATCCAGGTCCGGGTCCATCGCCATCCCTCCGTCGCGCCACGTGTTGACGGGAGCCTACCGCGTCCTGCACCCGCTAACCCAGATTCAGTCCGGCGAGAAGATCGGTCTCCCAACCGCGGTCGTCGCGATCGCCTGCCGCTCCCCCGACGAGTACATAGTGTTCGGTCGCGACGATGGGCAGTGCGACGAGGTTCGACAGCGCGCAGGCCCGTCCGGCGGACTCCACGGTGACCTGCGTCGCGTGCGCCCGAAGGGCGGCCACCTTGGCGGCCCGGCTCTCGGGTGCGTCGACGACGGCGTCGATCTGGTCGTCGGCGAACCCGAACGGGAACTCGTCAGGGGGGATCAGGATCCAGTCCGCCGGGAGGTCCATCTCGGACAGTTCGCGGATGCCGGCCGCCATCGCGCTGCGAGCCACCACGGTCCAGTAGAACTTCGGCACCAGCCACGGTTCGCCCGGGTAGTCCGCCTCGGCTGCCGCGGCGACGGCGGCGGTAGTCACCTCGTAGGCGCGGATGTGGTCCGGATGGCCGTAGCCGCCGTCCGGGTCGTAGGTGACGACGACGTGGGGGCGCTGCTCCCGGATGATCGCGACCAGGGCGCCGACGGCGTCGCTGGGATCGGCGTCGACGAATCGCTGCGGTCCGCGCGGCGGTGTGCCCGCCATGCCCGAATCGCGCCAGCGGCCTGCGCCCCCAAGGTACATCGGTGCGTCCACTCCCAATTCGCGTAGGGCAGCAGATAATTCGCCGATCCGGTAGCCGCCCAGCTGGTCGGCGCCGTCGACGGCGAGCCGGGCCCACCGGTCGCCGATCACCTCGCCCTCCTCGCCCAGCGTGCACGTCACGACTCGAACGTCGGCGCCGAGCGCGGCGTAGTGCGCGATCGTGGCGCCGGTAGTCAACGTTTCGTCGTCGGGGTGTGCGTGGACGAAGAGAAATCGTGGAAGCTCCATCCGCACAAGATAGATTCACCAGGTGGCGCGGCGCACACTCGAGTACGCATGCGCCGTGTTGGTGATCGGTCTGCTCGCCGGTGTTGCGGGCGCCGCCACCACCTTGCTGCTGCATGCAGTCGAACACCTCACCTATCACTACGCCTTCGGCACCCTGCTGACCGGTGTCGGCAACAGCAGTCCGGTGCGGCGCGCAGTCGGCCCCATGCTCGGAGGCGCACTTGCCGGCTTCGGTTGGTGGATGCTGCGCCGCTCTGGGGACGTGCCGGGGCTGACGGCGACGATCGCCGAGCACCGGCCAATCCAACGGCTGCGCATGTCGATCGATGCTGGGCTGCAGGTGCTGCTGGTCGGCGCCGGCGCATCGCTGGGACGTGAGGGTGCGCCGCGCCAGCTCGCTGCGGCGTTGGGCGATCTCGCGACCTCGCGCCTGTCGCTCACCGCGCGTGACCGCGAGATTCTGCTGGCGTGCGCCGCGGGAGCTGGACTTGGCGCGGTGTACAGCGTGCCGCTCGGTGGCGCCGTCTTCGCCGCGCGCATCCTGCTGGGCACCTGGCATCCCAGGGCGGTGGGCACCGCGCTGATCACGTCGAGCCTCGCCGTCGCGGTGGCCTCTCCCGTCACCCACCTGGAGCACACACTGAGGTGGCCAGACCCGCACCTGTCCTATCTGTTCGTCATCCTGGCGGTCGCCATCGCCCCGCTTGCCGTCGCCGTGGGCCTGGTGTTCGACAAGGTGATGTCGTTGGCCAGGCCAAAGCCGCAGATCCGGTCGTGGACGCTCATTCCCGCGATCGCGTTCGCGGGGTTGGCCACCGGCATCTGCTCGATCTGGTGGCCGGAGCTTCCCGGGAACGGCCGCAGCATCCTGACGATCAGCGTTGGCGCAGGCCTGACCCTTGGCGGGGCGTCGGTCATCCTGATCCTGAAGCCGCTGCTGACCGCGCTGTTCCTGCGCACGGGCGCGGTCGGCGGCATGATCACGCCTGCGATGGCGACCGGGGCGGCCGCGGGGTCGGTGCTCGCCCTCGCCCTCAACCACGTGGCGGGGACCCACATCCAGGTCTCCGCGCTCTCGTTGACGTGTGCGGCCGGCGTGCTGGCCATCACCCAGCGGGCGCCGGCGTTCGCTGCCCTGTTCGTCTGGGAGCTCGCCCGACCGCCCTACTGGCTGCTGATCGTCTTCCTCGTGGCCGCGTTCACCGCGCACGGCATCCGGCTGCTCCGGGAGCAGCATCAGGCCGAGCGACCAGAAATCGTTAGCTAGGCAAAGAAGTCGGATTGGCCGGGGGTTTGCCTCCCGGCTTGCCGGGCTGCTGGGCGTCGCCGATGGCCCACGGATTCCGCAACCACCGCACATTCACTTCTACGGGGTCTTGACCCAGTTGCCTGCGTCACCGACGATGCCGACGGGTACCGCACCCGTCAGGCTGACGTTGCGCACGCTCGGTCCGGTCGCCACGATCGTGGTGTCTTGCAGGATCGGCAGCACCGTCGACATGTTCCACAGCCGCGGCTCGACGGCGGTGAGCACCTCGCCGATGTCCTCGCTGCCGTCGAGTGCGTTGTCGATCTTCTGCTGGATGCTGCGGTCACAGATGCCGGTCAAGTTGCTTGGCGCCTGCACCAGCTGGCCGGACTCCGGCGCTGGGCTCGGGCTGGTGACGGTCGTGGGCGGCAGCGGAACGGCCGACGTGGCCCGCGGCGGCGACGTAGTGGACGACGTGGTGGGCGACGGCGTGGTGGTGCCGGTAGCCGTCGAAACGGCAGTGGCCTCCAGCGCCGGACAGCCGTAGCGGGACGCGAGCACGGTGGCGAGGTCTCCGCCCGCTTGATGCCAGCCGACGATCGCGTCGACCCGGTTGTTGTCCAGCGCGTCGCCGTAGAGCACCGGCGGGTCGAGCGCGAGGACCGAGGCGCTGATGCCGACGCTGCGCAGTTGATCGGCCGCGGTGTTGGCCACCGCGACGGACGTCGGATCGTTGGTGGCGACGCCGAGGACCAACGTCAGGGGTTGGCCGTCCTTGGTGATGCGGCCGCGGTTGGTGTCCGGAACCGGAGTGCCCGGCGTCGTCGGCGGCGGCGTGTCCACGGGCTGCACCTGGTAGCCGGTCCCGGCGAGCATGGCAAGCGCCTGCTCCTTGGTGAGGGCGGGCGGCGCGGTGGGCACATACCCGGGATCCGACGGCGAACGCACCTGCGCCTGCGCGAGGGTCACGGTGTTGTCGCTGCCCGCCCCGACCGACGCCAACAAGTCGACGTCGAGTAGTCCCAGAATCGCTTGGCGCACTTGGGTATCCGCGAGAGCGGGCTGCTGCGCACGCAATGTCAGCTGCATCACCCTCGGCGTCACGATGCGAGCCGTGCGCACGTCGGGGATGGCGCTCAACTGGGCGAAGGCGGCCTGACCGCCATGCACCTGTGCCACCTGGGTGTCGCCGTTGCGGATCGAATCGGCGAGTGCAGAGGGTGCTCCCCCGCGCCGGAACAGGATGAGATCGGGCTTGGCGGGCACCCCCCAGTAGCGGTCGTTGCGCGCCAGCAGGATCTCGTCGCGCTGCGGGTCGATGCTCTCCACCCGGAACTGCCCGCCGGTCACCGGCAGCGCCTTGACCAAGCCCGCGGCGAACCCGCCTGGCACGTCCTTGACGATGTGCGCAGGCAGGATGTCGTTGAACAGTTCCCGCCACGCCGGGTACGGCTGCGAGAACGTCACCACCGCCGTCTTGGCGCCCTCGATCGACTGCACCCCGGTGATCAGGTCGTAGCCCGCGGGGTCGACGACACCGGGCTGGCTGACCATCTGCCGCCACAGGTACCAGTAGTCGTCGGCGGCGATCGGCGCGTTGTCCGTCCACTGCGCCTCTGGCCGGATCTTGTAGGTGACGGTGAACGGGTTTTGGTTCGTCACGTCGGCCGACACCAGCAAGGTGGGGTCGAGCTGCCACCGCGAGCCCGTCGGCGACACCGGATCGGCGATCGGCCGGAACGAGCTGGGCAGCACCAGCGACGAGATCGCGGCGTTCACCGGCGACTGGTCGGACAGCAGGTGGGAGTTGAATCCTGGGCCGATCGAATCGATCGCCACGATGATCTGCGTCGCCTTGGACGGCGGCGGTGGCGTGCTCTCCGAGGTCTCGGTGCTCTGCGGCGCAGGCGGCGGGCTGACGGTACAGGCCGTGACCAGCATCAGTGTCGAAGTCAACGCACCCGCGACGGCTGACACGCGTCGCAAAGTCGTCGGCACGCTGTTCAGGCTATCGGCCCGGGCTCAGGTGCCCGGTCGGCGGCTCCGCGCTTCAGTTGCGGGTCTTTTCACGAGCCTTGGTACGTGCCCGCGTGGTCGCGTTCAGCTCGGCTTTGCGAACCCGCACGAACTCGGGCGTCACCTCGACGCACTCGTCGTTGGCGCAGAACTCCATGGCCTGTTCGAGGTCGAATTCCAGCGGCCGGTCCAACGTGACGAACACGTCGGCAGTCGCCGACCGCATGTTCGTCAGCTTCTTCTCGCGGGTCACGTTGACGTCGAGGTCCTCGGCGCGCGGATTGATGCCGACGACCTGGCCCTCATAGGTGTCCTGGCCCGGCTCGACGAAGAACTGGCCACGGTCCGACAGCTGGATCATCGCGAACGGCGTGACGGTGCCGGTCCGGTCGGAGACCAGCGACCCGGTGTGGCGGGCCCGGATCTCCCCCGCCCACGGTCGGTAGCCGTCGAACACCGCGTTGGCGATGCCGGTTCCGCGGGTCAGGGTCAGGAAGTCGGTGCGGAAGCCGATGAGCCCGCGGCTGGGGACGATGAAGTCCATCCGGACCCAGCCGGCCGCATGGTTGGCCATCTCCTCCATCCGGCCCTTGCGGCCTGCCATCAACTGCGTGATCGCGCCGACGAACTCGTCGGGACAGTCGATGGTCATGGCTTCGAACGGCTCGTGCAGCTTGCCGTCGATCGTTCTGGTGACTACCTGCGGCTTGCCGACGGTCAGCTCGAAACCCTCACGGCGCATCTGCTCGACGAGGACGGCGAGCGCCAGCTCACCGCGGCCCTGCACCTCCCACGCGTCGGGACGGTCGATGTCGACGACCTTGATCGACACGTTGCCGACGAGCTCACTGTCCAGTCGGGACTTGACCATGCGGGCCGTCAGCTTGTGCCCGGACACCTTGCCCGCCAGCGGCGAGGTGTTGGTGCCGATCGTCACCGAGATGGCGGGCTCGTCGACGTGGATCCGCGGCAGCGCGTGGGCGTGATCGAGGTCGGCAAGGGTGTCGCCGATCATGATCTCGGGCATGCCTGCGACGGCGACGATGTCACCGGCAATCGCCTCATCGGTGGCGCGGCGGTCCACGCCCTCGGTGGTCAGCAGTTCGGTGATCTTGGCGTTGGTGATGACCGGATGGCCGTCGACCTCACGCATCCACGCCACGGTCTGGCCCTTGCGGAGCTTGCCCTTGTAGATGCGGACCAGCGCGAGCCTGCCAAGGAAGGCGGAGGCGTCGAGGTTGGTCACCAGGGCCTGCAGTGGGGCCTCTGGATCGCCGGCCGGCGCGGGAATGTGCTCCATGAGCACGTCGAACAGTGGGTCGAGGTTGTCGCCATCGGGGTTCTCACCGTTGGCCGGCTCGGTGATGCTGGCGATGCCTGCGCGGCCCGACGCGTACAGCGTCGGCAGTCCGAGTGCGTCTTCGGCGGCCTTCTGCGCCTCGTCGTCGAGGTCGGTGGCGACGTCGAGCAGCAGGTCGTGGCTCTCCGAGACGACCTCGGCGATCCGGGCGTCAGGACGGTCGGTCTTGTTGACCACCAGAAGCACCGGCAGGTGCGCGGCCAGTGCCTTGCGCAACACGAACCGGGTCTGCGGGAGCGGGCCCTCGGACGCGTCGACCAGGAGCAGGACGCCGTCGACCATGGACAGCCCGCGCTCGACTTCACCGCCGAAGTCGGCGTGGCCGGGGGTGTCGATGACATTGATCACCGTCATGGTGCCGTCGGCGTTGTGCCGGTGCACCGCGGTGTTCTTGGCCAGGATGGTGATGCCCTTTTCCTTCTCGAGGTCACCGGAGTCCATGAGCCGCTCGACCGCGTCGTCACCGCGATGGGTCAGCGCGCCAGACTGACGCAGCATCGCATCGACGAGCGTCGTCTTGCCATGATCGACGTGAGCGACGATGGCAACGTTACGAAAGTCCGGGCGAGAATCCACGCCTAGATTGTCGCAGCGCAGGTATCCATTCGCGAAAACGACGGAATGGGGGCAAGAAACTAAGTGAAGTCCAGCAAGTTCGCCGGGTTCAAACCGAAGAAGAAGTGTTGCCGCAGCAAGCCGCGGTGCAAACGCTGCCCGGTGGTGCTGCACAAGGTGCGCAAAGCGGAGCTGGCCGGGGTGCGCGGCAAGGAGCTCGAGAAGGTGTTCAAGCGCACACAAAAGTCCTGACGACCTCGGCGAACATCGGCGTACCGTAAAAACGTTCGTCGAAGTTTGGAGGTATCCATCGTGACGTTTTACGAAGTGGGAACCATCGCGCTCGTTGCGGTGCTGGCGACTGCGGCAACGGTAGCGATCTACGTCGGTCTGCTGAATTGGATCGGCGCGTTCTACGTGGTGCGGTGTGCGGCATGTCACCACCTGACGTTCTCGTCGGCCAATCAGGCGCCGGGATCGTGCGCGCATTGCCGCCATCCGGCCCTCCTGCACCCGATGTACACGGCCCGCCACCGCGGCGACCCGGTGCGCGTGGTCGGCGACCGGCTCCACTACTGACCCGCCGCGCTACGGCGTCGACAGCAGCGCCACCTTTTAGGTCTCAAGTGTGACTGCACTTTCTCAAGTTTGGCTGCACCAGCGCTGCACTAGTGCAACGAACTTGAGACACGCTGGATGGCTAGGCGTCTGCCCCGAAGGCGGAGATCGACTCTTGGTCATGGGTCTGGAAATCACAGACCCAGCTCACTCAGGCCGGGATGATCGGCCGGCCGAACGCCGCTGCTGTCCCAGTGGAACTTCCGTTCGGATTCTTCGATCGACAGGTCGTTGATGCTGGCGTGCCGCCAGCGCATCAGACCGCTGTCTTCGAAGTGCCAGTTCTCATTGCCGTAGGCACGGAACCATCGATCGTCGGCGTCGTGATACTCGTAGCAGAAACGCACAGCGATCCGGTACCCGTCGTGTGCCCACAGTTCCTTGATCAGTCGGTAGTCGAGTTCGCGCTCCCACTTGCCGGTGAGAAACTCGATGATCCCGACGCGGCCTTGGATGAAGGTGGACCTATTGCGCCACCAGCTGTCATCGGTGTAGCCCTGTGCGACCGTTGCTGGGTTGCGCGAGTTCCAGCTGTCTTCGGCCATGCGCACTTTCTGTACCGCGGTGTCGATAGTGAAGGGGGGGACCGGCGGTCGGACGGTCATGGGCATCGGTTCTCCTCGGGGGTTACGGGCCAACGACGACAGCGTCGAAGGGTTGTGCGCATACACTTATTTCTGCTGTTGCATCGATGTCAGCGGCTTCCGGTCAGGTGTCGACATGGCGTTCACGATCTCCTCCGTAGACACGACGGCATGGGCCAGGAATGCGTAGTTGATCAATGCTGCCTCGTAGCCGTCCCCCCGGGTGGGGTGTCGGGGGCCGGCGGTGGCGTCGCGTACGACGGCGACTTCGAAACCGTTCTCGAGTAGGTCCCGTAGGTGCGATTCGACGCACATGTTCGCCAGCATGCCGCCCAGGATGACCTTGGAGACGCCGCGTTTTCGGAGTTGCAGAACCAGATCGTTGCTCTGCGGGCTCCAGACCTTGTGCGGGCTGGCAACGACTGTTTTCCCGTCCTGAATGTAGGGCTTGAATTCGTCGAGCCAGTCGGCGCCGGATCCGATGAATCCGTCCAGCGTGAGGGCGCCGCTGCGGGCGAAGGTGTGGGTACGGAACTCGTCTGATTCGAGAGGTCCATTGAACAGCCAGGTGCTGTCGGTGGGGTAGAAGTAATGCGGTGAGATGAACACGCCATAGTCGGACGCTCGGGCTGCAGCCAAGATGTCGAGCAGGTGCTGGACGGTGTTGTTCTCCGTCACGCTGGCCCCGACGCTGTCCCAGTTCTTCCCGGTGGGACTGAGCACGTCGATTTGGGGATCGACAATGACCACCGCGGTGTCGCTGTTGCCGAACTTCATGTGTGGACTCCTCCTCTGGCGAAAGTGCGATGAAACACGAAAAGTGCTTGGTGGGTCACGCCGTGACGAACGCTAGGAGGTCGGCGTTGATGGTGTCGGCATGGGTGGTGGGCATGCCATGGGGGAAGTTCTTATAGCTAATGAACGTCGAATTCTGCAGCAACTCAGCCGATTTCGGCCCGGCGGCGACGTATGGCACGATCTGGTCGTCTTCGCTGTGCATCACCAGGACCGGGATGGTGATCTTCTTCAGATCATCGGTGAAATCGGTCTGGGAGAACGCGACGATCCCGTCGTAGTGCGCCTTGGCGCCCCCGATCATGCCTTGGCGCCACCAGTTTTCGATGATGGCCTCCGAGGACTCCACTCCCGGTCGGTTGAAGCCGTAGAAGGGCCCCGTCGGCAGCTCACGGTAGAACACCGCCCGATTTGTGGCGAGTTGTGCCTGCAGGTCGTCGAACACCGCTTTGTGCAAACCCTCGGGATTGGTGTCGGTCTGCACCATCAGCGGCGGGACCGCCGAGATCAGGGCGGCCTTGGAAGCGCGGCTCTCGCCATGCCGGGCCAGATAGTGGACCACTTCGCCGCCGCCGGTGGAGTGCCCGACGTGGATGGCGTCGTGCAGATCGAGATGCTCGACCACCGCCGCCAAGTCGTCGGCGTAGTGATCCATGTCGTGGCCGTCGCCGGTCTGAGTGGACCGACCGTGCCCCCGCCGGTCCGCGGCGATCACGCGGTAGCCCTGAGCTAGGAAGAACAGCATCTGATTGTCCCAGTCATCTGACGACAGCGGCCAGCCATGACTGAACACGATCGGCTGACCCGAACCCCAGTCCTTGTAGAAGATCTCGGTGCCATCTGAGGTGATGATGGTTGCCATGTCATGCCTTTCGCATCGTGTTGCCCGAGGCGGGCGGAGTTTAGATCTGGACTTCTCCACCGTCGACGAATAGTTCGGCGCCGGTCATGTAGCTGCTTTGGGTGGAGGCCAGGAACACCACGGCGGAGGCGATTTCGTCGGGTCGGCCGAGTCGGCCCATCGGGACAGTTGACGCGATGTTGTCGAGCAGTGTCTGCTCCTGGCCGGGGGGTGCGAGGCCGGCTAGTCCAGGGGTCTTCACCGGTCCGGGAACGAGGGTGTTGACCCGGATGTCGTTGCCGACGAGTTCGGCTGCCCAGGTTCGGCCAAAGGAGCGGATGGCGGCTTTGGATGCGGCGTAGACGCTGAAGGTGGGTGTGCCGTTGGAGGCGGATGTGGATCCGGACAGGATGATCGAGGCACCCGGGTTGAGGATGGGCAGCATCTTTTGGACGGTGAACAGTGTTCCGCCGACGTTGCGGGTGAAGGTGTCGAGGAAGTGTTGCGGGGTGACGTCGGGCAGGGCCGCGAACTCGCCGCCGCCCGCGTTGGCGAATACGACGTCCAGACCGTGACCGTGGGCTGTGATGGCCGCGACGAGTGCGTCCAGATCGTCTGGATCGGTGATGTCACTACGAATACCGGTGGCGCTGGGGCCGATGGAGGCGACCGCGGCGTCGACGCTGGGTTGGCTGCGGCCGGTGAGGAAGACGTGGGCGCCTTCTGCGGCGATGCGCTGTGCGGCCGCCAAACCGATACCCGTTGTGCCGCCGGTTACTAGCGCAGTCTTGCCCTGCAGCAAGGTCATGATCTGTTCCTTCGATCGGTGGGTGTCAAGCGCCGGATGGGGGTCATTGGTGCCGTCGACGCCAGTCTTTTCAGTGAGCGCATCCCATGGCGGCGCGGCCGTCCGATCATCAGCGATCGCCGTGTCCGGTTGCCTCGCGGCGCTTCTCGCGCGATCGAGAGGGGTTGGGTCGAAACGAGCCCGGTCATTGGGCGGCCGATGTGGGGGTGGCGGGGCGTGCGTGCAGGGCTTCTCTGAGTTCCCACAGCGGGTTCTCCAGCAGTTCACCGAAACTGGGAAAGGGGTGTACGACGTCGGCGAGCAGTGCGACCGGGGTGGCGGCGCGGATCGCCTGGGAGATTAGGGCGATCCACTCCTCGGCGTTTTGCCCCATGCCGGTCGCACCGATCACACACTCGGTTGCAGGATCGGCCAGCACTGTGATCCAGCCTGCGGCCTGGCCGTCGGTGCTGGATCGGACTGCGGCAGTGCGCATCTCCGAGCTGGCCGCGATCGGCTCGATACCGGCGCGCCGCGCCGAGACCACGGTGTGCCCGACTGAGGCCAGTGTCGGTTCGACGTAGACCGCGCGGGGAATCGCCGCGTAATCGGCACGAACGGCGTGCCCGCGGAGGTTGGCGGCCACCACGCGCCCCTGGTAGTGCGAGGTGTGGGTGAAAGCCGACTTACCGGTCACGTCGCCGATCGCCCAGAGATGTTCTGCACCCGCCACACGGCAGCGCTCGTCGATCGGAATGGCCGCGCCCGCGTCGAGGGTGAGACCCACATTCGACAGGCCCAGGCCGGTGACCTGCGGGGAGCGCCCGGTGGCGAGGACGATCTGCTCGACGAACACGCTCTGCCCGCTGCTCAGCTGCGCCTCGGCGCCGTCACTTCGCTTCGCCACCGCGGTCACGGTGGCACCGGTCTGGACCGCGACGCCACGTTCGGTCAGGGTCTGCTCGACGGTCGCGCTGGCTCGGGGTTCTTCGGTCGGGAGCAGGCGGGGACCGCGCTGGATCAGCGTGACTGCGGTCCCGAAGGTGGCGAACAGGAACCCAAGCTCGCAGCCCACCGCCCCGCCACCGAGGACCAGCATGCTGGAGGGAAGATCGGTGGTGCTCAGGGCGTCATCGCTGGTCCAGACCGGCACCGATTCGAGTCCGGGGATGTCGGGGCGTCGGGGTGTTGATCCGGTGTTGATCACCAGCTCCTGGTAGCGCAAGGTGCGCCCCTCGACGTCGAGGACTCCTGGACCGGCCAGTTGACCGTGGCCGCGCACGAGAACCGCACCGGTGCGCTGCAGCGCCTCGGCGTTGAGAGTGTCGTCGCGCTGATGCACGATGGCGTCGCGTCGCTCGCAGGCCAACCGGTATGCCTCTGCGGCGGGGACCCGTCCGGTGAACAGCGCTGACTGCTGGGGATCGGCGCCCAGATGCCAGACCCGCGCGGTGCGCAGCATCGCCTTGCTGGGCACGCATGCCACGAACGGGCATGCTCCGCCCACCCGTGACTGTTCGACGACGGCCACGGAGCGCTGTCCGACGGAGCCCCAGATCAGTTTCGCGCCGGCGCCGCCGCCCAGGATGACGACGTCGAATTCATCCATGATGCTTGGTCTCGTTGAACCTCATCGGTCGGTGCGGTGTGGCGGGATCAGTTCGCCGTCGCCGTCGCCGGTGTGCTGGCCAGTGCCCGGGGCAGGAAGTCGCGGATGTATCCGCTGATCTCCTCGCCGTGGGTTTCGAGTGCGAAGTGACCGGCGTCGAGCAGGTGGAACTCGCCGTTGGGAAAGTCACGGTGGAATGCGTCCGCACCGGGGGCGCCGAAGATTTCGTCGTTCTTGCCCCAGGTGACGAGCAGGGGTGGTTGGTAGGTGCGGAAGTACTCCTGGAACGCGGGGTAGCCGTCGAGGTTGAACTGGTAGTCCCAGAACAGCTGCAGCTGGATGGCATCGTTGTCCTTGCGGTCCAGGCCGAGTTGGTCGAGCTGCCACGTTTCGGGTGCGATTCGGTCGAGCCGATCGGCGGGCACCCCGTGGGTGTACTGCCAGAAGGTGGTTTCCGGCGTGAACTTTTCGCGGACCCCGTCCTCATTGGCGGCGCGGTCCTTGGCGTGGGCGAAGAGAATGTCCCAGAACGGAGTGAAGCCCTCCATGTAGGCGTTGCCGCTCTGAGTAATCAGCGCAGTGATCCGCTCGGGGCGCCGGCTGGCGATCCGCAATCCGATCGGCGCGCCGTAGTCGTGAATGTAGAGGGCGAACCGGTCCAGCCCGAGGTGCTCGATCAGTCCCTCGGTGATGTTGGTGAGACGGTCGAAGCTGTAGGTGAACTGGGTGGTCGTCGGCATCGCCGAACGTCCGAAACCGATGTGATCGGGCGCCACGAGGTGGTATTCGTCGGCCAGGGAGTTGATGAGGTTGCGGAACATGTGGGAGCTGGACGGGAATCCGTGCAGCAGCAGCAATGTCGGATTGCTCGGATCGCCGGCCTCGCGATAGAACAGCTCGAGCCCCTCGATCGTCGCCGTCTTGTACCGCGTGGCAAAGACATTCATGGACGTCACCTGTTCAGGTAGCTGCCGTGACGATGCTCTCGGACCGGCAGGGCGGTGGGTGTGGTGGGTCGGCGCGCCGACCCACTGGAGCCCATCACAGAACCGGGCTAAGTGAATCCGGGATGAACCCCAGTGATTCAGCGCGGAGTCCAGGTTTGGATACGCACACACTCAATCCGCTTATGCACGAGAACCGCGCAACCGGCGCTGTGTGGTTTCGGGGTGCTTGAGGAGGCGACGCCGGTCGCATCGCTACGCAAATGGGCTGGTCAAGCTACCATGTCTTCGCACAGGGGAACCCCCGGGTGGGCGTCAAACAACGCCTCGGCCGGGCGACAGGTACGTGGGACATGATCGATGACCTGGAGCACTCGCCGGGCCCGCACCCGAAGAGCCTCATGGGGCGCGCTGAGGAATGCGCAATGCTGACCAAGCTCCTGACCGACGTGCGTGACGGCTTCAGTGGCTCTCTGGTGTTCATCGGTGAACCCGGCGTCGGCAAGACTCGTCTACTGCGGTATGCGGCGGAGACGGCCGGCGATGTCGCCTCAATCCGGATTGCCGGAGCGCAATCTGAATTGCGGCTCGGCTTCGCCGCATTGCATCGCCTCCTGATGCCCTACCTGGGTCGTCTCGACAGGCTGGCCGGCCCGCACCGAAGTGCGCTGGAGTTGACGTTCGGCCTCGCAGATGGCCCGGCGCCGAATCGGTTTCTGGTTAGCCTCGCGGCGTTGGCTCTGCTCGCCGATGCCGCGGTGGAGCGACCGGTGATGTGCCTGGTCGATGATGCGCAGTGGCTGGATCAGGAATCGCTGGGCGTGCTGGGGTTCGTCTCCCGACGTCTGTACGCCGACCGTATCGGCCTGGTATTCAGTGCCCGTGAGCACACCGGGGATCTGACGGCGCTGAACGGGCTGCCGACCCGGCGCGTCGGTGCGCTGGATCCGGCGTCGGCTCATACCCTCCTCGACGAGGCCGTGTCCGGGCCGCTGGATCCGCGAGTGTCGGCGCGCGTGATCGACGAGACCGGCGGCAACCCATTGGCGATGCTGGAACTGGTGGGGGAACTCACCGCCGAACAGCTGGCGGGGCGGTTTCCCTTGCCGCGCCGACTGCCGGTCGGGCGTCGGGTCGACGTTCACTTCCTGGCGCAGGTCGCCACGCTGTCGCCGGAGGCACGCACCGTTCTGCTCGTCGCCGCGGCCTGCGCCGACGACGAGCCATCGACAGTGTGGCGAGCTACTGCGTTGCTGGGCGTCGCCGCGGCGGCGGCCAATCACGCTGTGCAGCAGGGGATCGTGTCTTTGGAGCCACGCATCGCATTCCGTCATCCCCTCATCCGCTCGGCGGTGTACGACGGCGCGACATCCGAGGAGCGCCAGCGCGTGCACGACGCGCTGGCCACGGTGGCCGACCGTGACGGTGATGACGACCAGGCCGCCTGGCACCGGGCGGCCGCCGTGACGACTCCCGAGGAGACGATCGCCGCTGACCTACAGGCCTCCGCGGTGCGCGCTCAGCGCCGCGGTGGCTACACCATGCAGGCCGCGTTCTTGACCCGCGCCGCTGAGTTGTCGCCCGACACCGGCGCCCGTGCGCTGCGGTATCTGGCTGCCGCGCACGCGTATCTGGCAGCCGGTGACGGCTCACTGGCTGAGGCATTGCTGGACTTGGCGACTCCGGGACTCGACGACGCCGGCATGCACGTCGGGGTACAACGCTTGCGGGCAGCGATTTCGGTGTTCTTCTCCCGGCACAAAGACGCTCCAGCCATCCTGTTGGAGGCGGCGACGAGGGTCGAGCCAGCCGACCTATCTTTCGTCCGGCAGATTCTGTTCGATGCCATGCAGGCCGCGATCGTCGCCCGCCAATACACTGCAGGCACGACCCTCGCAGAGGTGGCGCACGCGGCGCTGGGTGCCGCGCGGGACCTCCGTCGGCCGCCCAGCGGCAACGACCTGCTGCTCGATGGTTTCGCCACCCGAATCGCCAGCGGCTACGCCGAAGCGGTGCCGCTGCTGCGAGCCGCCGTGGCGTTGATGTTCACCGACGAGGCCGCCGCCCACGTCGACATCCCGTCAACGATTCTGGGCTGGTTCGCCGCCGACGACGTGTGGGACGAGCAAGGTCGTCGGGCGATGTTCGAACGCGCCCAAGCCATCGAGCGCCGCCAGGGGGCCCTGGCGGCGATGCGGATCACCCTGGCCGGGCTCTCGACGAGCCAGGCCTGGGCCGGACAGATGAACGATGCCGAGAACAGCTATAGCGAGGCCGCTGAGATCTCGGCGCTGATCGGGGTGCCGCCGCCGGCGACGACCGGGGTGCTGTTGGAAGTGCGCGCCTGGCAGGGCCGCGAAAACGAGAGCCGTGCGGTGGCATCTTCCACCGCGGACTGGGGTCGTCAGAAGGGCGCCGCGATCCTGGAAATCTTCGCGCTGATGGGTCTGACCGTCTTGGAACTCGGACTGGGCCGGTACCCGGAGGCGCTCGGATGGGGATTGCAGATACTCCATGACGACCCGCCAGGCTTCGGGAACCGGGTGCTACCCGAGGTCGTCGAGGCCGGCGTACGTGGCGGAGACCGAGGCGCCGCCGAGGTGGCGCTGACCCGGCTGACCGAACGCGCCACCGCCGCTGCTACCCCGTGGGCTCTGGGTCTGCTGGCGAGGTCCCAGGCTTTGATGGCCGCCGACGCTGACGCCGAGCCGTACTACCTGGAGGCCATCAGGCAGCTAGCGGCGACCGCGATGCGCACCGAACTCGCCCGTGCGCATTTGCTTTACGGCGAATGGTTGCGCCGTAGGAAACGTCGTCGCGACGCGCAGGTGCAGCTGCGCACAGCCTATGACATGTTCACCGCGATGGGAGCCGCCGCGTTCGCCGGCCGCACGGGTGCCGAGCGGCGTGCCGCCGGCCAGGCGACGGCTGATGCACCGCGCGCAGACAACCCGTTTGGCCTGACACCGCAAGAGGCCCAGGTGGCTCGCCAAGCCGGCGCCGGCGCAACCAACGCCGAGATCGCCAGTCGACTGTTCATCACGACCTCCACCGTGGAATACCACCTCAGCAAGGTCTTCCGAAAACTGGGCGTGACGTCGCGCCGCCAACTCGCGGCCGCCCTCGCCGCAGGCCTGGCGAGGCATCCCGGCATCACGTCACCATGACCCAAGTGACTGGGGTTGTCCCAGGATTCGTCCGCGACGACGCTGTGCTGTGCTGGCCGAACCACGCGCCCTACGCGCGGACGGCACCCCGGTAGAACCTCATCGTGCGGAAAGCGATCGCCATGCCCTTCATCTCGGTCGACGTCGAGAACACCACCGACATCGACCTCTACTACGAGGACCACGGAAACGGTCAGCCTGTCGTCCTGATCGACGGTTACCCTCTTGACGGGCATGCCTGGGAGAAGCAGATTCCCGCATTGCTGGCCACCGGATACCGCGTGATCACCTATGACCGGCGCGGATTCGGCCGCTCCGGGCGCGCCACCATCGGCTATGACTACGACACCTTCGCCGCTGACCTCAACACCTTGATCGAAGTCCTCGACGTCACCGATGTCGTTCTAGCTGGATTCTCGATGGGCACCGGGGAAATCGGCCGCTACCTGGGCACCTATGGGCCTGCCAGGATCGACAAGGCAGTCTTCATCGCCGCCCTGGCGCCTTACCTACTGCGAACCGACACCAACCCTGCCGGTCTGGACGGCGCGGTCTTCGCCTCGGCCCTGGCCGCCGTGGTCAAAGACCGCTACGCATTCCTTCATCAATTCTATGCCGACGTCTACAACACCGACGAGACCCTCGGCATCCGCATCAGCGGCGAGGTCATCGAAAGCTCCTGGCAGGCAGCATGTTCGGGGTCGGCGTATACATCGGTCGCCGCGGTGATCACGTGGACTACCGACTTTCGGACGGACGTCGCCAAGATCGCCGGATACGACATCGGCGTTTTGATCGTCCACGGGACCCACGACCGGATCCTGCCGATCGACGCCACCGCACGTCCGTTGCGCGCACTGCTTCCCCGCGCCGAATACGTCGAGATCCCCGGAGCGCCCCACGGTCTGCTGTGGACCTACGCCGAGGACGTCAACCACGAACTACTGGCGTTCCTCTCCCATTGAGCCCGGTCACCTACACCCCGTCAGCACCTGAAGGAGCAGCCCGGTGAGCAAGCATTACGGCGCCATCGCGTTCACGGAGGCGGTCCGCGATGTCCAGCGTGACCACGGCAGCCACGCCTTCTACGACCGCAAACGGGTTCAAGGCACGGCGGTACCAGGTGCCGACGCGCTCACCGAAGACGAGAAGGACTACCTCGTCGAGCGGGACAGCTTCTACCTGGCGACCGTCAGCGAAACGGGCTGGCCCTACGTCCAATTCCGCGGCGGCCCTACCGGGTTCCTGCGTGTCATCGACGACCACACCATCGGGTGGGCTGATTTCCGCGGCAATCTGCAGTACATCAGCACCGGCAACGTCGCCGGCGACAACAGGGTTGCCCTGATCGCTATGGACTATCTGCACCAACGCCGGCTGAAGATCTACGGCCACGCTCGCATCGTCACCGCCGAACAGGACCCCACCCTGGTCGGGAGCTTCGCCGATCCCGCCTACGACGCCGTCGTCGAGCGCGCCGTCCTGGTCGCCGTCGAGGCCTTCGACTGGAATTGCCCTCAACACATCACTGCACGGTTCACCGCCGCCGAACTCGAAACACACCTCGCCCCACTGCACCACCAACTCGCCGGGCTGCGCGGCGAGAACGCCCAGCTACGCGAGAAGCTCAGCAGCGGTGAGTAGTTCGTCTTCACCCACCCACGACGGCGACGTGTCCAGTACACCCACCCCGGACGGCGCCACCCGCCCCGATCCCGCAGCGAGGGAACGTGCCTCGGCGTTCACGCTGTGGATGACGGCGGCGCTGATCGCCGGCGCCGCAGCGGTGATGCTGCTGGTTCTGGCCCGGCTGCGCCCGTCTCTACCGGTCGTCATGCCGAGCTACACAGGATGGCACGGCGACTACTCGGATGTGGCGTCATGGGTTGCCTGGACGCTGGGTGACACCACCGAACCTGGTTACGCGCACTCCGCCCTGGCCGGTGCAATGATGCTGCTCGGCGGCTACCTTGCACACCGGGCGTTCAGATCGAAGAAGCACTGGATGGGTTTTCCGGTCACCTCCGGCACCGGACTGTTCGGCTGGGCGGTGGGCAGTGCAGCCCTAGGACTGGTGCTGAGCAACGCGGCGTGGGGGTGGACGATCGCCGTGTCGGGCATGTGGCAGCCCACGTTCGTTCCGTTCGCCTCGGTTCCCCCTGCAATCGTCCTGGTCTACGGAGGCCGACGCTCCGTAGCGCTGACCGGCGCGATCCTCGGCGCCGCGCTGAGCACCCCCATCGCTTTGGTCGCGGTGAACTTCGGGTGCCGCCCCCTTGGTCTTCCCCCCGTGGTCGGGGCCACCACCGGCATGGCGATCAGCGCACTGATGGCGTTCGCGATGTGCCGGCACCTGCCGTGGATGCGGATCCCCACCGTGGTCGTACCGCGCTGCAGCGCGGGATTCCCGCACCACTTCGTCGACACCGGCCGGCAAGGGCCGCGATGGCTGTCGCGGCGGATCCTCGCCGACTTCAGCGACGCCCAGTTCATCGGCAACGAATGGGCCAGCGCCGGTCTGTTGGCAGGCACCGTGATCAGCTATCTACTCAACCCCGCGATGGCAGGCAAGGTCGGCAACCTGCTACCCGAATTGTTGACGTCACAAGTCCTGACCGCCGCGCTGGCCGTCACGCTGTGGCACCGCCAGTGGGCGACCTACGTCTGGTATCCCACCTTCGTTCCCGTCGTATCCATCGCTCCGGCAACGGTGCTGGCGTTCGGCGGATCCGTCCAGGCCATCGTCGCCGGGGCCGTTCTCGGTGCGCTCATCGGGCCGCCTTTCGCTGCGGCGGTCGCCCGACGGCTGCCCTCGGACTTTCACCCGTTCATCGGCAACGTCGTCTCGATGGCGGCTGCCACCGCGATGATCGTCACCGCCCTGTCCGTCACACCCGGCTTTGGCTGACCGCAACCGGATTGACTGCGAGAGAGAGGAGAACGTAATGACGACCCTGAAGTCGGTGAACGTCGGCCTGCCGAGGAATATCGCCTGGAACGACCGCACCGTGTACACCGGCGCTTGGAAGCAACCGGTGACCGGGCCCCGAATGGTCCGTCGACTGAACGTCGACGGGGACGGTCAAGGTGACCTCGGCGGCCACGGTGGGGAAAACCGCGCCGTCCTGGTCTACCAACTCGACTCCTACCGGCACTGGGCGCAGGTGTTCGATCGTGATGACCTGGTGCCAGGTCTGCTGGGGGAGAACCTCACCGTCGACGGGCTGCCCGACGACGAGGTATGCATCGGAGACCGATACCGAATTGGGCAGGCGGTCTTGGAGGTCACCCAGCCGCGGGTCACCTGCTACCGCGCTGGCATGCGCATCGGCGAACCGCGGATGGCGGCACTGCTGGTCTCCCACGGGCGACCTGGGTTCTACTGCCGGGTGGTCACCGAAGGTGAAGTCGAAGCCGGCCAGGAGATCGTCAAGATCAGCTCAGGACCCGAACAGGTGTCGGTCGCCGAAATCGACGCCTTGCTCTACCTGCCGGGGCACCCCCGCGACGCTCTGCAACGCGCACTGCGCATCCCGGCGCTGAGCCCCGGCTGGCAAACGTCTCTCCGGAGCCTGGCCGAGCAGACTGACAACCCGGCGGGATCAGCAGGCAACGTCGGGCTGACAGCAGCTGCGAGTAGCCCCCCGCCGGCATGGACGGGGTTCCGCTCCCTGCGGGTCAGTGCTGTCCACGACGAAAGTCGATACGTACGCTCAGTCCTGCTGAGCGACCCCAACGGCGCGCCGCTCCCGGAATGGATTGCTGGACAGTCGATCACGTTGCGACTGCATCCCGACCCGAACGGCGCGCCGCTGATCCGTAACTACTCGCTGTCCAACCGACCGGGCTCCGCCGAATACCGGATCAGCGTCAAACGGGAACCACATGGGGCGGCCAGCGGGCACATTCACGCCCACGTCCGCGCCGGTGATCGCCTCGACGTCGCAGCACCACGAGGCACATTCTTCCTGACCGACGCAGCCGCTCCGGTGATCCTGCTCTCCGCCGGAGTGGGCGTCACCCCGGTGCTCTCGATGCTGCACTGGCTCGCGGCGATACGCTCAGACCGTCCGCTCTGGTGGCTGCACGGAGCCCGCGACGGCGATGAGCACCCGTTCGCCGAGGAGAGCCGCGATCTGCTAAAGCACTTGCCTGGCAGCCATTCTCACATCTTCTACAGCCGTCCGACACCGACGGACCGACGCGGTATCGACTTCACCGAGCAGGGCCGGCCCTCGATCGAGGCGATCCGTGGACTGGGCCTCCCGCGCGACGCAGACACCTATCTCTGCGGACCCTCGGCGTTCATGAACGAACTCAGCTCCGGCCTCGCGATCTACGGACTGGATCCCGCCCGAGTCCACACCGAACTCTTCGGGGCAGCAGCCGCCCTCACCCCCGGGATCGCCGCCACGTCGATCCCCCCGCACCCACCCGTGGGACTGCCCGGACCGGGTCCTGATGTTCAGTTCGCCCGCAGCGGCCTTTCCGCCCCCTGGGGACCGCCCAGCACCAGCCTGCTCGAATTCGCCGAAACGTGCGACGTCCCGACCCGGTGGTCCTGCCGTACCGGGGTATGCCACAACTGCGAGACCGCGCTGCTGTCGGGGACGGTTCGCTACGACCCAGAACCCCTGGAACCACCCGCGGAGGGAAACATCCTGATCTGCTGCACACAACCCGTCGAGACCGTCGTGCTCGACCTGTGACAGCCACCGGCGGTGTCCCCGCAGATCCCGTGCGACGGACGGCGGCGCCTCCCGCGACCGGCACCACCCCGCACTCATCCCGACCCGCGGATTCTGGGTCGCAGCGGCGACCATCGTCATCACGCTGTGGACGTCGGCCGCTCCTGCCTTGGCCAACCCGCTCTACGCCGCCCAGTGGGAACTCACACCGACGGTCACCACCGCACCTTTCGCGGTCTATCCCGCCGCGCTGGCGGTGATGCTCATCGTTTTCGGCAAGTTCTCGGACTACACCGGGCGCCGCCCCGCCATCCGGATCGGCATGTCGAGCTGCCTGCTGGGATCGGTGCTGTTCGCCATCGGACCGTCGATCGTGTGGCTATTCCTCGGGCGGGCGATAATGCGGATCGGTGTCGCATTCGCACTCAGCGCGGCCACCGCGGCAATGTTCGAATACCGCCCATCGCACAAAGGCGAGCGGGCCAGCGCGGTCGCCACCGCGGCCAGCGCAGTAGGTCTGACCGTGGCGCTGCTCGGCGGGGCGCTCGTGCAGTACGGGCCGGCACCCACCCATCTGTCGTTCTGGGTGCTGACCGCGGCGACCGCGGTCGTCACCGCCGCATGCTGGTTCCTGCCGCGTGATGTCGTGGCCCACCTCCCGAGCCGTGGCGACCGCGGTGGCCCCACGTCCGCCGCGGGCTGCGCGGTCTGTTCGCTGCCGCTGCCCTGGCAGTGTCCATCGCCTATGTGACCGGCGGAGTGATGTTGTCGCTGGGCAGCCAGATCGCCAAGGATCTCGTCGCTAGCGACAATGTGCTCACCCACGGCGCGCCCAGTACACCGGGCCGGACACAGCGGGTCCCTCAACCCGGAAGTACTGTCCCGCATGGCCGTCCGCGTCAGCGGCGGTCCACCCGTGGAGGTGTCGAGCAATCACGTCGACGAGGGGCGGACGGCGCAGACCGAGCGCCGAATGTTCGGTTGTTTACGGGCCTACTCGAGCAGTGCGTACACCAACCGCACGTTCGGCGTCGCCTAACAACGCAGCGCCGCGGTCAGGTCCGGCACCCAGCCGCGGTCGGCGGGCACCCACGCCAGGCCATCGAGTTCGTCGGCGGTCACCCAGCGCAAAGCGCGGTGGTCGCGAGGCTGCACGCTGCCACCGGTCTGCGTGACGAGGTAGGCGCGCAATGTCATCTGGTCGTTGAGCACCACGTCGCGACCAAGCCGCTCCCCGACGGTGACCTCGACCCCGAGTTCCTCCTCGAGTTCGCGCACCAGTGCGGCGGCGTCGCTCTCCGCCGCCGCCACCTTCCCGCCAGGCAACTCCCACAACCCGGCCAGCTCGGTCGGCCGCTCACGCTGCGCCACTAGCAGCGCGTCGCCGGAGATCAACGCTCCTGCGACGACGATCTGGTTCGGCACGGCAGCGACGGTATACGGTCGAGTGATGGCTGTGTTAACGGACGAACAAGTCGATGCCGCACTGCCCGATCTCGACGGCTGGGAGCGCTCCGACGGCGCGTTGCGCCGATCCGTCAAGTTTCCGGCGTTCCTCACCGGCATCGATGCGGTGCGGCGCGTTGCCGAGCACGCCGAGGCTAAGGATCACCACCCCGACATCGACATTCGTTGGCGGACCGTGACTTTCGCACTCGTCACGCACTCGGAGGGCGGCATCACCGACAAGGACGTGGCGATGGCGCGCGACATCAACTCGATCGTCGCGGGCTAGCGGCGATCCAGCCGAGCGTCGCCAGCGTCCCCACGATGTAGACCAGGCCCGCCCAGGCCAGATACCAGGGCCGCTCGATCTGCCAGATCGTCGGCTGCGCGAAGCTCAGCAGCCACGGCACGCCGATCAGCGTCAGGGCCAACCACCCCCAGCCGAGAATGCGCGCACCGCGGCGATCGCGCAGAGCGCCGTGCAGCAGCCAGATCATCAACGGGATCAGCCACACCCAGTGATGTGTCCACGAGATCGGCGAGAGCAGCAGCCCGAACATCTGCACGATGACGATGGCCCCGAGTCGATCGTCGGCGCCGACGGCCCGCCACGCCAGAACGGCCAACACGGTCGTGACCGCCAAAGCGGCCAACACCACCGGCCCGTACCCGGCGTCGTGGCCGAGGATGCGGGAGATCCCGCCACGCCACGATTGGTTGAACGACGTGCCGATGGGCCCGATCCGGCTGGCGTCGCCGAGCAGGTCGGTGAAGTAGAACCGCGCCTGCGCACCGAGCACCAACACCGAAACACCGATGGTCGCGAAGAACACCATCGCCGAGAACACCACCGCACCCCACCGGCGGGCGCCGAGGAAGTACAGCCCGGACACCGCGGGCGTCAGCTTCACCCCCGCCGCGAGCCCGACCAGCAGACCGGACAGCCACCACCGGCTGCTGTAGACCGCCCCGAGCACGGCCAGCACCAGGATGACGTTGATCTGGCCGTAGTCGAAGGTGCTGCGCAGCGGTTCGGTCCAGATGCCGACCGCGGTCCACAGCATGGCAAGCCGATGATCGGCGCGGCCCAGTAGCCGCAGGCTCAGCCACACCACGCAGTACAGCGCCACGATGATCCCGACCTGCCACGCGAAGGCGAGCAGTCCGAACGGCACCATGTGCAGCGGTTCGAACACGATGGCCGCGAACGGCGGGTAGGTGAACGGCAGCGGGAAGTCGGGCGTCTGGTCGGCGTAGACGTAGTCGTAGATCGAATGACCAGTGCCGATGGTGGCCGCGCCGCCGACATAGACGTGCAGATCGACGAAGTTCGCGCCGTTTGGGGCGAGATACGTCCATGCGAATCGTGCCGCGATGCTGGCCGCCAGCAGCCAGGGCGCGATCGTTGCGAGGCGAGTCGCAACCCGCTTCGTTGCGGGTGGGACGGGTTGGACGTCTATGCCCACGACTGTAGCGATCGGTCACCGTATGCCGTCATGTGCATAACGGTCGGGTAAATCCCACACGTGTCACTTGAGTAACTCCAGTAACTCCGTAGCTTCGGTTGCGGACGTGCCTTCAACGGATCGGGAGAACCATGCACTTCGCCAGAAAACTGTTCGCCACCAGCGTGATCGCAGCCGCAGGCGCGATTCCGGTCGCCCTGACCCTGAGTGCCCCGGCGATGGCCGACCCGGTGCCGGCTCCAGCGCCCGCGATCCCCGGCGTGCCCGGCATGTCGTTGCTCAGCAGCGCTCCGCAGATGCTGCAGAACGCTCCGCAGATGTTGCAGGGCCTGGCGTCGATGTTCTCGGGGACGGCTACTCCCGCAGCCGCCGCCGCCCCGGCCGCTGCTGCGCCCGCGGCGACCGCGTCGGTCACCCTGCCTCAAGCGCCGCTCGCGGCGCCGGCCACGGCTGCAGCCCCGCTGAACACGCTCGGCGCGCCTGCCGTTCCCGCCGCCGTGGCACCGGCCGCCAGCGCCGTTGCTCCTGCGGCCCAGGGCCTGGTGCCGACCGCCGAGGTGCAGCTTCCGCAGGTGCCGATGAACCCGCTGCCGCTGCCGCAGCAGCTCAGCTTCCCCGGCGACCTGGCCTCGCTGATGCCCGCAGGCATGCCGCTGGCCAACCTGCTGCCGAAGTCAACGGCGGCACCCCTCGCGGCTGCCCCGAGCCTCCCGGCTGCGGCAGCACCTGCACTTGCCGCACCTCTTCTTGAAGCACCGACCGGTCTGGGGCTTGCACCGATGATGTTCCCGACCTCCGCGCTGCCCTGAGCCGGACGGTCCGAGACGACCACGGAAACAACACCGGGAACCACTGATATCACGGGGAGAGTCATGTCATCGATCAGGACGTTGCTTGTCGCACTCGGTGCGTCGGCCACGCTGACGCTGAGCGGCCAACCGGTCGCCAACGCGGAGCCTGCGCCGCCGTTGCCGACGCCGATCAGTGGTTTGCAGGCGCCGGGGTTGCCTGCCATGCAGAGCCTCGGGCCTGCCATCCAGCAGGCGGCGGCCGATCCGACGAACGCCGCGTCGATGTTGATGGCCGCCGCGGCGGCGTTCGCGGGCAACAGCGCGGCACCGTCCGACTCGAAGAACGTAGCTGCGGCGGTCAATCAGTTCGTCGCCGATCCCCAGGTGGCACACGTTCCCGCCGCGGGCGTGGTGCCGGGCGTCGAAGCGCATCTGCCTCAGGGCGTCGACCCGGCGCATGCCGTCGGGCCAGCGCCCGAGGCCGCGCCCCAGGCCGCAGCTCCCGCTCCGGACGCTGCCCCGGCTCCTGAGGCCGCTCCTGCCCCGGATGCCGTCCCCGCGCCTGCTCCCGACGCCGCACCCGCCCCGGCACCCGACGGCGCCGCCGCCCCCGGTCCGGCACCCGCACCGAACGCCGCCCCTGACGCCACCGTCACGCAGGACTTCATGTACCCGTCGATCAGCAACGGATGCACCAAAGACGGCGGCAACGTTCTGGCGACGGCGATCTCAGTGGCCGGCCCTGCGAAGATCCCGGACCCCGGACCCGGACCTGGCCAGACCGCCTACGTGTTCACCGCGATCGGCACGCCTGGCCCCGCCGCCGAGCAAAAGCTGCCGCTCAACGTCACCTGGGTCAACCTGACGACGGGCAAGTCGGGCGGCGCCACGCTCAAGCCGCAGGCAAACATCAACCCCGACGGCCCGACGACGCTGACCGCCATCGTCGACACCGGCTCGGGCAGCATCATGTCAACGATCTTCGGTCAGGTCTCGACCACCGAGAAGCAGTGCCAGTTCATGCCCACCATCGGCTCGACGGTGGTGCCGTGACGGCGAGCTGCGCCCGTCAGTAGGCCATGAAGAGGATCATTTCGCGGTCGTACTCACGGCCGGGGTGCGCCTCGGACAGGTGGGTCTGAGTCTTCTCGACCAGATCGTCCTCGTCTGAGCCGGTGATGGCCTCTCCGCAGGGGCAGTTCAGATGTGTCTTCGCCATGTACCAACGATCCCACGAGATGGGGCCCGCGCTCCCACGAGCATGATGGGAGACATGGAGCTATACGACGTCATGCGCACCACGGGTACGGTCCGGCAGTTCACCGACGACCCGCTCGCCGACGACGTGCTCGAACGAATCCTCGACAACGCCCGGTTTGCGCCAAGCGGCGGCAACCGGCAGGGCGTGCGGGTGATCGTGGTCCGCGACAGCTCGACTCGCGAGGCGCTCGCCGAACTGTCGATCCCCGGCGCGCGCCGGTATGCAGCACAGATAGTCAACGGCGAGTCGCCGTGGAACCCGTTGCACCCGTGTGGGGTCGACGCCCAAACGGTCGCGGCAACCGAACCGCCGGCGCAGATGACGGCCCCGTTGCGAGAGGCACCGGTCGTGCTGGTGATCTGCCTGGATCTCGGCGTGGTCGCCGCGACGGACCAGGACCTCGACCGGATCGGTGTGATCCCAGGCGCGTCGGTCTATCCGTTCGTCTGGAATGTCATGCTGGCGGCGCGCAACGAGGGCTTCGGCGGCGTCACCAACACGATGGCGGTGGCCGAGGAGCCGCGGGTGAAGGAGCTTCTGCGGATCCCCGACGAGTTCGCGATCGCCGTCATCCTCCCGCTCGGCAAGCCCGTGCATCAGCTCAGCAAGCTCAAGCGGCGGCCAGTCGCCGAGTTCGCCACCCGCGAGCGGTTCGACGGCGAGGCTTTCTAAGCCTTCGCCTTCGCTGCCGCCTTGGCTGCCTTCTTGTACGACCGCACCTTCTCCAGCGAGCCCGCGTCGACGACGTCGGCAACCGACATGTGCGTGCCCGCCTTGCCGTAGTCACCTGCAGCCTCACGCCATCCCGTCGGCGTCACGCCGTACTGCTTGCCGAGCAGGGCCACGAAGATCTTGGCCTTCTGCTCGCCGAACCCCGGCAACGCCTTGAGCCGTCGCAGCACCTCGGGGCCGTCCGGGTCGCCTGCCGTCCACAACGCGGCGGCATTGCCGTCGTAGTCGTCGACGATGGCCTGCGCCATGGTCTGCAGCCGCTTGCCCATCGAGCCCGGAAACCGGTGCACGGCAGGGCGTTCCGAACACATCGCGATGAACTTCTCGGGGTCGTATTCGGCGATCTGAGTGGCATCGACGCCACCAAGCCTGTCGGCGATCTTCTTCGGCCCGGCGAATGCCACTTCCATCGGAATCTGCTGGTCGAGCATCATGCCGACGAGCAGTGCGAAGGGATTCGACTCGAGCAGCTCATCGGCCGCCGGATCTTGCACTAGCTGCAGTTTCGCCATCGGATCAGTTTAAGGTGACGGACAACCGCCCAGAGAAGGTGTGAGGTGATATGCCGGGCGAGATCGCGATTGCGTTGGCGGCGGCGCTCATCCTGGCCACTGTGGTCGCCGCGGTCGTCGCAGTGCGTACCCGTCGGGTCGTCACCACCCCCACCGAGCGAGCCGTGCACGCCGCGCTGCACACCGCGTCGCTCGCCGCCCGCGCGCTGCGCCACGGAATCGACGTCGACTCCGCGCAGCGTGCCGCACCCTTTCTTCGCCAACTCACCGGCGCCGACGCCGTCGTCCTGTTCGACGAATCCGGCCAGCGCTCGGCGCAGGATCCCTCCGACCGGTCGACGTGGACGCCGGACGCGCTTGCCGCAGCCGAGCACGCCGCCAAGGAGGCGCTCACCGGCCAACGGAGGATCATGTCGACGCACCTGGCGGGCGCGATGGTCGCCCAGCCCCTTCTCACCGACGACGGAGACGCGCTTGGCGTGCTCGTCGCGGTGACGTCCCGCGAGCCTGGTCCTGGCATGTTGGGCGCCATCGGCGAGGTCGCCCGCTACGCCGCAAGCCAACTCGAACTGGCCGATCTCGACGCGTCCCGGGCCCGGCTGGACCGTGCCGAGGTGCTGGCATTACGCGCCCAGATCAGCCCGCACTTCATCTACAACGCGCTCAACACGATTGCGTCGTTCGTGCGCACCGATCCCGACAGGGCCCGCGAATTGATCCTCGAATTCGCCGACTTCACCCGCTACTCGTTCCGCGCGGCAGGCCAGTACACGACGCTGTCCGAGGAACTCCGCAACATCGACCGCTACCTGACGCTCGAGCGCGCGCGCTTCGGCAACGCGTTGAAGGTGCGGTTGCAGGTCGCGCCGGAGATGCTCAACGTCGTCGTGCCCTTCCTCGCACTGCAACCGTTGGTGGAGAACGCCGTCCGGCACGGTTTCGCCGGACGGGGCGGAGGCAGCGTCGAGATCGTCGCGCGCGACGACGGCACCGATTGCGTCATCACCGTCGAGGACGACGGCGTCGGCATGGACCCCGACGACCTACGAGCCGGCCCCGCCGACGCGCTTGCCGACGCAAGCCCGGACACGGCAGGACACTCCGCCCACGTCGGCCTCACCAATGTGGATCATCGTCTGCGCGCGGCGTTCGGCAACGACTACGGTCTTGTGGTCGAGACGGCGATGGACGCGGGCACCAAGGTGATCATGCGGGTCCCGAAGTTCCGGTCGGGCGTCCGGGCCGGTGGAGGTGCATTCGGTTGAGCGGAACACTCGTGGTGCTCGCCGTCGACGACGAGGCGCCCGCCCTCGACGAGCTGGCGTTCCTTCTGAGCGAGCATGACGACATCGCAGAAGTGACTCGGGCAAGTGACGCGACATCGGCACTGCGGGAGCTGAACCGGCGCCCCATCGACGCCGTGTTCCTCGACATCAACATGCCAGGGCTGAGCGGTCTCGAACTCGCGGGCGTGCTGACGAACTTCTCGTACCGGCCTGCCGTGGTGTTCGTGACGGCACACGACGACAAGGCGGTCGAGGCATTCGACGTCGGCGCGGTCGACTACCTGCTCAAGCCCATCCGTGCGAGTCGGCTCGACGAAGCCGTGCGCCGGGTCCTGGCCGCCCGCTCGGACACCACCCGCCCGGATACTTCAGGGGACGCTGGCGACCAGGACGCCGACGTGATCCCCGCCGAAGTCGGCGGCATCACCCACCTGGTGCCACGGGACAGCATCGGCTGGGTGGAGGCCGAAGGCGACTACGCGCGGCTGCACTCCGCGTCAGGTGCACACCTGGTCCGGATACCGATCAGCACCCTCGAATCCCGTTGGCGGGAACGAGGTTTCCAACGCATCCACCGCTCCTATCTGGTGGCGCTGCGCCTCGTCGTCGGGCTGCGTACCACCGACGGCGCCGTGCTCGTCCGGCTGCGTGCCAACGGCGCGTCCGCTGCGGTGGAGCTGCCGGTCAGCCGCCGGCAGGCGCGTGAGCTTCGGGACCGGTTGATCCGAGACCCGATGCGCAACCTCCGTCCCGCTGGGGGCACCGATGACTAGCGGACGTCCACTGCGAGAGCGCGTGGTGCTCGCTCACCGCAGGGGCACCAGGATGGTGCGCACGCGCGCGGAGGTCCAGGAACAGACCCAGGTCGGCGACGCCTTCGTGCGCGGTCTGGTGCGCGCCCAACTCGGGCTGGCGCTGCGACTGGCCGCGGTGGCGGTGGCCGCAGTAGCGGCAGTTCCGTTGCTGATCGGCCTGTTTCCCGAGATCGCCGCCATCAAGGTGTTCGGCATCCGGCTCAACTGGATACTCCTGGCCGCTGTGGTCTATCCCGTGATGTACGGCATCGGACGGTTGTACGTTCGGCTGGCCGAACAGAGTGAGCGGGACTTCGTCCGCGTCGTCGACGGCGAACCGTGATGACCGGCGCACCGTTGACCGCCGCCGCTCTCATCGCCGCCGCGGTGGCCACGATCGCGATCGGCTTCTACGGGATACGGTTGTCCCGCAATACGTCCGACTTCCTGGTCGCATCGCGCAGCATCGGCCCGCAATGGAATGCCGCGGCCGTATCTGGTGAATACCTCTCGGCGGCTTCGTTTCTCGGCGTTGCCGGGCTGGTCGCGAAGTATGGTGCCGATGCGCTGTGGTACCCGGTCGGCTTCACGGCGGGCTATCTCGGGCTCTTGCTGTTCGTGGCAGCGCCGCTGCGCCGCTCCGGCGCGTACACGGTGCCCGACTTCGCCGAGTTCCGGCTGGCCTCGGCGCGACTGCGCAAGGTCGCGATGCTGGTCGTGGTCGTGATCTGCGTGCTCTACCTCGTCCCGCAGTATCAGGGCGCCGGACTGGCCCTGAAGACGCTTCTGGGGCTTCCGGTCTGGGTGGGGCCGGTGGCCGTCGGCACCATCGTGATCGTCAACGTGGTCGGTGGCGGCATGCGGTCGATCACGTTCGTGCAGGCCTTCCAGTACTGGCTGAAGCTCACCGCGATCGCGGTGCCTGCACTCGCCCTGCTCGTCGTGTTCCTGCACCACGGCACCGACCTGGCAGGGCCGCTGCCCCCGACCGTGCACCAGCAGACCACCGTCACCGTCGAGACCGACGTCGTGGTGCAGGTCGCCGAACCGGATGGCATCACGGTGGTCGGCAGCGTCGACGGACAGCACGTCGACGGCGCGCCGTTCCACGCCCCCGGCAGATACACGCTGCAGAAGGGCACGACGCTCACGCTGGCGGCCGGGTCGGCGACGCCCGTCGTCGCCGGGGCGCCGAGCGCAGGCGACGACTGGATAGCATCCGGCGGCGGGCTGGGTGGTTATCACCCGTCCT
Source organism: Mycobacterium sp. AZCC_0083 (assembly GCF_014202335.1). GTDB lineage: Bacteria > Actinomycetota > Actinomycetes > Mycobacteriales > Mycobacteriaceae > Mycobacterium. The sequence continues at coordinate 61,781 of NZ_JACHGP010000019.1, forward strand.
ACCAAGTCCTTTCGATCATCGTCGCCACGTTCCTCGGCACCATGGGACTGCCGCACGTCCTGGTCCGCTTCTACACCAACCCAGACGGCAGGGCCGCACGGCGCACCGCGCTTGCCGTCATCGCGCTGCTCTCGCTGTTCTACCTGTTCCCCACGTTGCTCGGGGTCTTCGCCAGGCAGTTCGTGCCGCAGCTCCTGATCACGGGCACCGCGGACGCCGCAGTGCTCCTGTTGCCCAGCGCGGCGATCGGCGGCATCGGTGGCGCAGGATTGGCCGCACTCGTCGCGGCGGGCGCCATCGCCGCGTTCCTCGCGACGTCGTCGGGTCTGCTGGTCAGCATCGCCGGCGCACTGTCGACCGACGTGCTGGGCGGGCGGGTCCGCGACTTCCGGGTGGCCGCCGTCGTCGGCGGCATGGTGCCGCTCCCCCTTTCGCTGCTCGCATCGTCGCTGGAGCTCTCCCGCAGCGTCGGTCTGGTGTTCGCGGTCGCCGCGTCCACACTGTGTCCGCTTCTGGTTCTTGGCATCTGGTGGCGGGGGTTGACCAGTGTCGGCGCCGCGTGCGGCCTGGCGGTGGGCGGTGTGACGTCTGGAGTGGCGACGACATTGGCGGTTACCGGTGTCGTCGACGAGCACCTGCTCGGCGGTTGGCCTGCCGTCGTCGTCGGCTACCCCGCCGCGGTGACCGTCCCCCTCGCGTTCCTGACGATGGTGGTGGTCAGCCGTGTCACGGCGTCGACCAGACCGCCCGACGTGGCGAGGATCTTTGCGCAGATGCACGTCCCAGAGCGGCTCGGGATGGGCGTGGAGCGCGTGCCGCGCGGCGGCTGACCGCTCATCGCCATCGATCGACCGTTTACCGCATCACTCGAGGTCTTCGGCGTGTATGCGCCGGGAAGCCGGGGTATGTGACTCACATCTCAATTAAGTTCGCCGCAGAGCGAGTTCACCGTGAGTCAGGAGTGACCGTGCCCGAAACCGACCTTCCACCCCGCGAAGCCGCCGCCAGCGGCCTCGACTTTGAACAAATCCAGGCCAGCCCGGAGTTTCAGGAACTCCGAAGTAGATTGCGCCGCTTCGTCTTCCCGATGAGCGCTGTGTTCCTGATCTGGTACGCCGCCTATGTGATGCTTGGCGCCTTCGCCCACGACTTCATGGCCATCAAGGTCTGGGGCAACGTCAACGTCGGCCTGCTCGTCGGCCTTGGACAGTTCCTGACCACCTTCATCATCACCGGCGTCTACGTCCGATTCGCCAACCGTGAGCTCGATCCACGGGCCGAAGCCATCCGCACCGAGTTCGAAGGCACCGCATCATGAAACTCCTCGCCGCAGCCGCCACCGTCGGGAATCCCGCCGCCAACATCGGCATCTTCGTCCTCTTCGTGGTCATCACGCTCTTCATCGTCATCCGCGCCAGCAAGAAGAACACCACCGCCGCCGAATTCTTCACTGCGGGGCGCTCGTTCACCGGGCCGCAGAACGGCATCGCGATATCGGGTGACTACCTCTCTGCCGCAAGCTTTCTCGGCATCGCAGGCGCCATCGCGGTGTACGGGTACGACGGCTTTCTCTACTCGATCGGCTTCCTGGTGGCGTGGCTGGTCGCCTTGCTGCTCGTCGCCGAATTACTCCGCAACGCAGGCAAATTCACCATGGCTGATGTGCTGAGTTTCCGGCTCAAGCAGCGGCCGGTACGAATGGCTGCAGCGACGACAACCCTGGCCGTATGCCTGTTCTACCTCCTGGCACAGATGGCCGGAGCCGGGGGTTTGGTGGCCCTGCTGCTCAACATCTCGAGCGAGGTCGGCCAGGCCCTGGTCATCGCGGTCGTCGGCCTGCTGATGATCGCCTACGTGCTGATCGGCGGGATGAAGGGCACCACGTGGGTGCAGATCATCAAGGCCGTGCTGCTGATTGGCGGTGCCGCGCTGATGACGGTGATGGTGTTGGCCAAGTTCGGCATGAACTTCTCCGAGATCCTCGGCGCTGCTCAGGCCTCGGTTTCGGGGTCCACCACCAAGGCCGTCGCCGCCCGCGACGTGCTGGCTCCCGGCGCCCAGTACGGGGCATCGATGACCTCGCAGATCAACTTCATCTCGCTGGCGCTCGCCCTGGTGCTCGGCACGGCGGGTCTGCCGCACGTGCTGATGCGCTTCTACACCGTGCCCACCGCCAAGGAAGCTCGTCGTTCGGTGGTATGGGCGATCGCCCTCATCGGTGCCTTCTACCTGTTCACGCTGGCGCTGGGCTACGGCGCCGCGGCGCTCGTCGGGCCCGACGAAATCCTGGCGGCGCCCGGGGGCCAGAACTCAGCGGCACCGCTGCTGGCGTTCCACCTCGGCGGGGTAATCCTCCTCGGCATCATCTCCGCGGTGGCGTTCGCGACGATCCTCGCGGTGGTCGCGGGTCTCACCATCACCGCGGCAACGTCGTTCGCGCACGACATCTACGCCAATGTGTTGAAGAGCCACCAGGTGACCGAGGACGAGCAGGTGCGGGTATCACGCATCACGGTCGTGGTGCTCGGCATCGTCGCGATCGGGCTCGGCATCCTGGCCAACGGCCAGAACATCGCGTTCCTGGTCGCGCTGGCATTCGCGGTCGCCGCGGCCGCCAACCTGCCCACGATCCTGTTCTCGCTGTATTGGCGGCGGTTCAACACCCGCGGCGCGCTGTGGAGTATGTATGGCGGCCTGATCTCCACGATCGTGCTCATCGTCTTCTCCCCCGCGGTGTCGGGAGCCAAGACCGCGATGCTGCCCAGCCTGGACTTCGCGTGGTTCCCGCTGGCCAACCCCGGCATCGTGTCGATCCCGCTGGCGTTCATCCTCGGCATCGTGGGAACGCTGTCGTCACCCGATGATGAGGACCCAGCGCTCGCAGCCGAGATGGAGGTGCGTTCGCTCACCGGCATCGGCGCAGAGAAGGCCGTGGCGCACTAATCGCGGCCAAGCCGGAACTGCTCAACGACGTACGAAAAACCCTCAACGCACGGTGAAAGAACTCTCCATGTCCAGATTGGTTCGTGTTCAGGCCGCGGTCGCGGCGGCACTGACGGTCGGTGCGCTCACGGCATGCGGTGGTGCCGCCGAATCGCCCGCGGTTGAAAAAACGTCGACAGGAGGGACCCAAGGCGCGACTCCCGCGGCTGCCAAGTTCCGCGAAGCCGTGTTCTTCGGCGACAGCCTCACCGATGCCGGCACATACGATGGTCTGCGCTTCACCACCAATCCGGGCATGACGTGGGCCCAACACGTTGCCGAACGCTTCGGCCAGTCGACCGAACCGAACGAGCACACCGTCAGCTACGGCGATGTCTATCAAGGCAAGCCCGGTCTCAGCGGGCCCGGCGGGCTGAACTATGGCGAAGGCGGAGCCAGGGCCAATAGTCCCTATTCGACGGTGTCGCAGAATCCGGAGGGCACCCCGATATCCACCGCGGTGCAACTCCAACACTTCGTGGATCAGCACGGCACCTTCGGCCCGGACCAGCTGGTGACCCTCTACATCGGAACGAACGACGTTGCGTACAACTACGACCTGACCAAGGACCCAGCGCTGGCTCAAGGCCTGCGCGACAACAAGAGTCCGTCGCCGGAGGTGATGGCGAGCGAGCGGGCACGGGTGCAGAAGGCCGCCGAGGACGAGGCGCAGACTGCGTCGGCGATGCTGGCGAAGGGCGCTGCGCACCTGGTCGTGTTCAAACTCGCCGATCTTGCGGTGCTGCCCTGGTTCGAGTCCGACGCCAGCCGCAAGTACGTGGGCGAGCTGACCGACGCCTACAACACCAGCTTGGTGGACTCGCTGCCAAAGGATCCAAAGGTCCAGGTGCTCGATACCGGAGCCTTCATCGACGACCTGTTGACGAATGGCGCCACGTACGGATTCACCCACGGGGCCAACGAGGACGCCTGCCTGAAGCCCGCGCAGGACTACTGCGCTGCCGACGCCTGGAAGTCCCCCGACGCCGACCGCACCTACGTATTCGCTGCGGCCGAACACCTCACGACGCATGCGAACGAACTGCTGGCCGACTACGTGATGAAGCAGGTCGGCCTACCCGAGGGGCAATAGTCCAGAGCGACGCCGGGAAGTCAGGGCACCCGGTCGACGTTGACTCCCCACGTGCCCGACACTCGACGCGTGACACCAGCCGATCGACCCCGCCGCTACGGATCCGCTCTGCTCACCTACGCGTTCGCTGTGATCATGTTGGGCACCACGCTTCCGACGCCGATGTACGCCCTCTACGGCGAACGGATGCACTTCGCCGTGCTCACCACCACGGTGATCTTCGCGACGTACGCCGTCGGGGTGCTCGTAGCGCTGCTGCTGTTCGGGCGCTGGTCGGACGTGCTCGGCAGACGCCCGGTTCTTCTCGCCGGTGCCGCCTTCGCCCTGATCAGCGCGGTGATATTCCTGTTCGCCGACGACGTAGCCCTGCTGCTGATCGCGCGCGTGTTGTCCGGCCTCTCTGCGGGCATCTTCGCCGGTACCGCCACCGCCGCCGTCGTGGAGGCCGCTCCACCGGCGCAGCGTGAGCGCGCCGCCGTCGCCGCGACGATCGCCAACATCGGCGGACTCGGCGCGGGGCCGGTACTGGCCGGACTGCTGGTCGAGTACGCGCCGCACCCGCTTCAGTTGTCATTCGTGGTGCACATCGTGCTGGTCGTGCTTGCCGTCGGCGCGGTACTGCTGGCGCCTGAGACGTCGTCGCGGACGGGCCGCCTCGGTGTCCAGCGGCTGTCGGTGCCCGCCGAGGTGCGGCCCGTCTTCATCACTGCGGCCACCGCGGCATTCGCGGGCTTCGCCGTGACGGGCCTTTTCACCGCGGTGGTGCCCTCATTCCTATCGAAGGTCATCGGCATCGACAACCACGCCATCGCGGGCGCGGCGGCAGGCTCGATCTTCGCCGCGTCGGCAATCGCGCAGCTGTCCGCCAGGCGGATGCCGCCGGCGCGCGCCGTCGCGATCGGTTGCGCGATCCTGGTGGTCGGGATGGTGATACTCGCTGCGGCCCTGCACTTCTCGTCGCTGACGGGCCTGATCGTCGCCGCGGTGGTGGCAGGTGTCGGTCAGGGCATCAGCTTCAGCCGCGGCCTCGCCGCCATCGCCGAACGAGCCCCTGCCGATCGCCGCGCCGAGGTCAGTTCCACCTACTTCGTGGTGGCCTACGTGGCGATCGCGCTGCCGGTCGTCGGCGAGGGCCTGGCCGCCCAGCACTGGGGATTGCGCACCGCCGGAGTCAGTTTCGCGATCGCGATCGGGGTGCTTTCGGTGATCTGTCTTGCCATGATCCTGGTTCAGGAGCGCCGTCCCGCCGCCGAGGGCGTGCACATTTGAGTGGTTCTACTCACGCCGGTCGTGGCAGCCCGCACCTAGATTCGAGCCATGCCACTTGCCTTCCCCAGTGCTGCCGAGATAGAGGCGTCCACACCGGCCGACCGTGATCGGGCCATCGACGTCATCCGGATCGTGTCGTTGGTCGGTGTGGTTGCCGGCCATGCGGTGATGGCGACCAGCATCATCGCCGACGGTGTGTTCATGTGGGGCAACCTGCTGACGACGTCGGTGGTGTTCCAGGCGCTGACCTGGGTCTTCCAGATCATGCCGCTGTTCTTCTTCGCGGGCGTCGCGGCGTCGGTCGGTTCGTACCGGCCAGATGCCAGCTGGGGTGGCTGGCTGCTGAAGCGAAGCACCCGGCTGTACCGGCCGGTGTTCTACTACCTGGCGTTCTGGGCCGTGATGCTCGTCGTGCTGCACGACGTCCTGCCCGTGCACGTCTACGAGCCGATCGCCGGAATCAGCATCCAGTTGCTGTGGTTCATGAGGTAAGTCACAGGGCACTCACCAATAACACCAGGTCAGAACGTTGGCCTGGTGTTTTTGGTGGGTGCTGGTCGTCTTGACCTGCATTCTTCCGCACACGGAAGGGAAACGAACATGTCGAATTACGGAACCATGGTTGTCTGGTCTGGCGTGTCTGAGTTGGATGGCGTCACACCGATTGTGGTTCTGGCATCGTTCGAATCAAGCAACGTCAAAACCGGCAACATGATTCAGACCTGGATCCTCAGGTCCGACGTTGCGCCCAATGTGGCCATCACTGAGGGCACGGATTCCGCTGTGTGCGGTAGCTGTGTCCATCGTGGTGACAAGTCCACTGGTCGCAAGCGCACTTGCTACGTCAATCCGCGCACGCCTGCGTCAGTGTGGCGTGCGTTCAATCGTGGCAACGCGCGGCCGTTCGATGCGGCACCGTTCAAGGGTCGCAAGGTGCGCATTGGCGCATATGGCGATCCGGCTGCGGCACCGTTCGAAGTCTGGGCGCGTATTGCTGAGTTGGCTACCAGTGTCACGGGTTACACGCATCAATGGCGTACCTGTGATCCTCGGTTCGCCAAGCTCACCATGGCATCGGCCGACAGCATGGATGACTACCGGGTGGCCCGCCGTATGGGCTACCGGGCCTTTGTTGTCCGTGAGCTGGGCGCGGCCAAGCCTCAGGGTTTAGTGCAGTGCCCAGCAACTGAGGGCAAGTCCAACACGGTGCAATGCATCGATTGCATGCAGTGCGGCGGCACGGACAACGGCCGTAAGGCAAGCATCTCGATAGAGGTGCACGGGGCTACGGCACGTGCATTCAAGGCCTTACCGCTGGCCGTCATCTGAGCTACTACCAACGGAGCATGGCGACCCTGTGATTACAGGGGCGCTGTGTGCTGTGACTAGCAGCAACACACGGGAAGGGATAAGGCAATGGCTGAACTCAAAGGCGCAGGACTGTTTGATCTGCGCTCACTGGCCACTCCAACACTGCGGCAGTTGCACGATTCTGCGCGTGTTGGCGGCGCTGCCGAAACGGCGTTCTTTGCCACTGTGCGGCGCATCTTATTGGAGCGCGGGGCGCTCTCATGAGGTCTGACATTTGAGCTTTGGTCACGGGCAATTGTCCGTGGCCATTGTCCTGCTGTCAGGCAGGGAACACGGGAAGGGATACAGCAATGGGTTACGGATACGACATGTACCACCGGCTCTGCTGCGACGGTTGTGGTAATTCATCCACCAATGGGGCGAGTGTGCGTAAGCGCAAGTGTCCTCACATGGTGCTAGGTGACACGCTCCGCTCGCGGACTCGCCACGCCATGCACTACTGCTATGCGCCTGCGCTGTGCTCGGATTGCTACCGGTCTCACGGCGGCAAGCACTTGCACGACGCTTGCGCGGAAGGTGCAGCGGCATCACAGGCGAAGTATGACGCCATTGAGGCTGCACTTGATGCAGGTGAATCGTTCGTCATCGCCGCGTATGGCGAATGGCATGAGTCTGTGCCGGACGGCATGGTGGGCCTGCTGTTTCGCGGGCGTAGCGGTGAGGTGAATCGCCTTGCTAAGGCGGTGGATTACAACCGCGGTGGCGACACGAAGTTGTCGGATATCGAGACACAACCATGGGAGGTCTGAGGTCTGAGGTTGGCGCATTGGTGACAGTGCGCCTTCTCCTGCTCTCAGGCAGGCACGGAATACACACGGAAGGGAACACAACCATGATTGTCAGCAATCACGGTCGCATGTTGGGCACCAAGGGTGAGCGCCGTCTCGGTACTCGCGCTGGTCTCAAGCGTGGCGACCGTCGCGCCGTCCGCCAGGCTCTCCGCAATGGGGAGTACTGAGCGTGGCCGAGATCATCATCGAGAACCAATTGGACGCCTGGGTGGTTGACCTGGGGTACGGCGACTGGATCGTCCTCGATGGCAACGTGGTCGAGGTGCGGTACGTCGATGGCGTCCGCGCCACGCCTGAGGTTGTAGCACTGCACTACAGGCACACCTCAGGATCCGCGTACTCGGATCACACCGTGGTCGTGCCACGCACCACGCGTTACAAGATGCTTGGGTTCAAACTCAGGCGGTAACAACACTACTCAACGGGGAGCTTGGGGCATCGGCCATCACGGTCGGTGCCCTTTGTGCTGTGTTGAGCAGCTCTGACCTGTGATTACAGGGAAGGTTCAAAGTCCTGTTACACGAACAGGCAACACCTTTGGAAGGGAAAGAACTATGGGTAACAAGATTGCACACGCGCTGATCGGCAACACCGCCAAGCGTGGGACGTGGATCGGTCAGACGGACGGCAAGCTGCCGACCTACGAGGGTCCAATCCCCGTCGCGGAAGTCGAACGGCGACTGTTCAATTGGGAGGCCATCAGCGTGCCCACGGGGAATTTCATCCCGTGCGAGCCAGACAGCATCGGTTCGATCATGATCGACGGCAATTACTACATGCCGAAGGTCACGACCGGCAGGCAGGGGATCGTCCGCTCGGACGACTTCTCTGAGCTGGGTAGGCCGACAACGGCCTACGCGATGCACGACTACAAGGTGTGGCTCATCCGCAAGGTCAGCGAGATGCTCGGTAGCACTCTCTCGATCCTGTCGGCTCTCACCCTGAAGAACGGCGCTCAGGCTGCCGTCGAGATCGGTCTAGACGACACGATGCACGACGACACAACGGGCCTGGACTTCTGGCCGTTCCTACTGGCGAAAACCTCGCTGGACGGTTCCATCACAACAACGTACGAGGCGTTCAACCGAGTGCTGCGCTGTGACAACATGTTCGGCGGCATCTCTCGGGACGCCAAGAACGCCGGTCGCCAGTTCAAGGTGAAGCACACCGCCCGGTCACTCGAAACCTCGCACGTCGCAGGGTTCCGTGAGGCGATGGTGATCCTCGACCAGTCGGCGCACGACATGCAGGACTGGATCCAAACGATGTCCGGTATCCAGGTGCCGCGCAAGAACTGGCTTCAGGTGCTCGACATCATCGAACCGCCAGCCCCGGCTGGTAGCACCGCGGTCAAGGTCACCAAGACCAACAACCGCCGTGAGCTGCTGGACAGCATCTACCTCGGTCAGGGCGAGCTGGGCGAACTGAACGGCCCCTTCGCCGGTACGGCATTCGGTGTCGTGCAGGCGAGCAACACCTACCAGCACCACGGCGTGGGCGTGCGTGGCACGTCGCGTCTGGAGCGTGTCTACGACCGCGCCATCCGTGGTGACCTGGCGGCGTCCGACCAGATCGCGGTCGAGGCGCTGGCCAAGGTGCTGGACATGCCCGAACTGGCCATGGCCTGATCTAGGCGCTTGGGTTGAGCATCGGCGGTTCCGGTGCTCTTCCTTGGCCTCTATGAAGGGAATCGCATTATGCAACAACGCATTACAGAACTTCGGGTAGAGAGCATCGGCACCATCAAGGTCTCCACTATCAGGATGCCTGAAGCTGCCGGTGGTCTCTACTGGGAGACAGCCATCATGTGGCCACAGGACTGGGACGGCGGCAAGTACTGCGCTGACGGTCACTCACTCGACATCGTCGGGTGTGACCGCAACCAGGAGGACGCCGACGAGACGCACCAGCGCTGGTGCAACTCAGAGGCGTTGGCACGCATGGCACACGCCATCGTGCGAATGGCGTTGCCCACTGAGAAGTGGCACACCACAGGGCGGTTCGGCACTTGGGCCGAACGTCTCGCATCGGAAGGGAGGTGATGACGTGGGCGGGTGGATCTTGGCATTCATCTTCACCGCAATCCTGATTGCAGGGCCTTACATCCCTCACTGAGGGCGGCAGGTGCATCGCAGGTCGCGAGATCTGTGGTGCGCCTACTGCATTCAGCAGTAACACACGAGAAGGGAAGTAACACAATGGATCCAAATGCAGCACTCGAAGAGATGCTGGACCTGGCACGCGGCGATCTCACCGAGTTCGGTGACGAGGTTCACCGGCTGGCCGAGTTGACGCTTGGCCTGCATGAGTTTCTGGGCAAGGGCGGCTTCCTGCCGTCTGCGTGGGCGCGATGAGCACCACGAAGGTGGTTCGGGTGTGGGTCAATGGCCTGCGCTACGAACTATGTGAGGGCTGCCCGACGTGGCACCCGCGTGCAGTCCATTACGAGGGCGAGGATGCGGTGTATCACGCGATGCTCGACCTCATGTGCCTCGGCATGGTCCGCATGGCTGACCCGTACTGCCATGCCAGCAGCCCAGCTGGTCGGTACGACACGCGTCGTGAGACGTGGCGTGAGACCTTCCACCACCCCGAGACGGGTGCGCAGGCAGATCTGTTCTGGGAGCGCACAGTGGCTTCTAGCCAGCCGTTCGCGGCTCAGCGCGTCTGAGTGGGGAGGATGGCGCACCGGCTGACACGTCGGCGCGCTGTCTGCTGTACTCAGCAACTAACGACAAGTGAATATGGACCTACACACGACGAAGGGAGCCAACAAGCATGGGTAACAGAAAGTGCTACTACACGAACGAGGGGTTCTTCGACCGGGACAGTCAGGCGTACATCATCGCCGAGGTGATCGAGAACGAAGCCGGTTACACGCCGTACGGGGTGTCCACCCAGCTCGGCGCGGCGCACGTGATGGTCGATGAGCTGAACGACCAGCTTGGCCTCTCGCGGGACGAGGTGCTCGACATCGTGGCCAGCAGCATGGCGGCGAGCGGAGTGCCGCAGTGAAACGTCAGGAGCTGCAAGCGTTCGGGCAGGCGCACGGCTGGAAGCTGGACGCGCGGCAGATCACGGACAACTACTATCGCGACAACGACAAGGTGGTCGTGTTCTACAGCGACGGTCGGGAGTTCGGGGCTGCGCAGTGGTTCTCACCCACTGGGGTCATATCGCACCACGATCCCGCGCCGACCGCAGTGAGCGGATGGCTTGAACTTCCGCGCATGGCAGAAGCCTGATGGCTGACGACCTCACGCTCACGCGTACGCCGACAGCACAGCCCTTCCACTGCGAACGGTGCAACAAGGACAAGAAGGCCAAGCTCACCGCTCAGTGGCACAGGGATGACGGCCAGACCGTGACCATCTGCAATGGGTGCTATGGCGAACTTCTGGCAGCTCCGCATGGCTGACCTCAAGTTCACCGTCGAGGTCAAGGACATGCCACTGGCCGCGTGGGCCGACGAGTACGGGATCGAATACGAGAAGGCGCGTACCGACTTCGAGGAGTTCGTCACGTCCAACCTGCAGGCGTGGCTGCATCAGCAGCTGGAGCACCAGGGCTACTCGTCAGTGGTCGTGGAGGCTCGCACGCAGTAACGCACGCAACACAACAGGGGGCCGAGGAAATGTTTCTCGGCCCCCTGAGTGTTATCTGGGAGGAGGATTCTTTACCTATGCAAGTACTCTTGACGCCCAGATCGCAACGGGCGGCGGCGCTTACGCGAAGCACCGTCATGAGGGGGTGGACGACAGTCGTGCGTGAACAACCGGCGATGGAGTCCGTCAGCAAAGAAGAGATGCTTGAGGTGACGGCCGAGTTCCTGTCACTGCTAGCAGCAGCGAAGTCAATCGTTCGCGACCTGGATCGCGTTTCTGGCAAACCTGAATATGAGGAGGTCGCCACCTCAATGGCACCTGAGGCCAGGGTGTTGGCCGACATGATCGCCAACACGCACAGGGCATGGGTGCGCCGTGGCGCGTTCATGAACTACTTTCAGGTGCCAAGCGGTGCGGTACACACAACGGTGGCGTGCCGAACGCTCAGTGAACGTACGGTGCTGCGGCCACTTCCACACCTCACGGGCGAGCCAATGGAGTACGTAATCAGTGAGGGCTACCGCATGTGCTCCCACTGCCTCAAGCGTCCCGCCGAGGTGCGCGTTGCTAAGGCGGCAGTGTTCTGTGCTCGCTGGATCAGGCGACTGAGGAACATCCCCTAAAGCATCACCCGCGAGAGCGACCCATCAGCCATGTGCTGGTGGGTCATTTTTATGCCCTGACCAGTGATTACAGGGGGGCAACACAATTCGACACGACACGAAGGGAATCACAAACCATGGAAAATCTTGACCCGTACGACTACGACGAACCGCTCGAAACGGGCAGCGCACTTGTGGGGGCGTTCTGGGGCTGCTTCGCCTCCGCGCCCATCTGGATCGCGATGATCGTCTGGGTGGTGAACCGGTGAGCGCCGCTGTGGTCCACCAGTTTCCAGACGGCAGCGAGTTCGCGGCAACCGAGTTCACCCAGGGCGGCACGCGGATTGGGCACACGCTCGACACGAAGTGCTCCTGCCTGCCGTGGCTATTCGTTCGCGACGGCAACACGCTGCGGGTGGTTCACGTGCCAAACGAGATCGCATCATGAGCGACGAACTGGCCGTAGCCGAACGCAACCGGTCACTGTGGGAGATCAAGGCGCTCGGCGCTCATGCGCGCTGCGACTGGGATGCGGAACGCCACGCTCTCGACGCGCTACACCTGCTCGACCGTATCCGCGACATCAACAAGTGGTGGGCGGCTGAGTGCCCCACCTGCGGGGCCGCAATCGGTCGTGGCTGCAAGGACATGGCCGATGACGAGGTCCACTTCACTCGGGCGATGGTGCAGTCATGACCGACGCCGAAGTGGTTGAGGCGCTGTACGTCAACGCACTCCTGGAGGCCATCGAGGCCGAGCAGGCTCGCCTGTTGCTGCTCCAGGTGATTTATCAGCAGCGCATGGTGGAACTCGCACAGGCGCTGAGGTACCGATGAGTATTCCCGAGAAGCGGGTCACGCTCAACGCGGAGCTATTGGACGAGGCGCACTCGGCGATCTACCGGCACATCGCCCAAGCGTACTCGGCGGCGAATCGCCTGCGGCACATCGGTTCCGTGCGAGAAGCGCGAGCCATCGAAGCGGCGACCAACGATCTGGTGAGCGCCGTATCGCCGTTCGAGGTGGAGAAGCCTTGAACACGAAGCGAAAGGTCAAGCCCAAGAACGACCCTCACCTCTACGAGTTCCACATCCCCGGCAAGGCAACGCTCGTACCGGGCACCGAGGTGGCACTCAAGGGCAGGCCGGGGCGGTATCGCTTCCGGTACGCGGATCGCCCACGTGGGGACGGCTACAGGTTCGTCCTCACGTTCGTCGGCGGGCCACTCCACGGTCAGTCCGACAAGTTCGTCAGCGTCTACCCAGACCGGGTAACACGCGTCCACCGTGCCAGCAAGACGCTGGTCAACATCCAGAAGGAGAAAACGCAGTAATGGCAACAACTCTCGTACCCACCGGCCAGGACCGTAAGCTCGCGAAGCTGCGTATCCAGGAGTTGGAAGAGCAGCTGGCACTGGAGCGTTCGCTACTCGCCGACCCCATCGAACCTGCGCTGAATCACGCGGTGATCCGGTTCGTCAAGTACGACCAGAAGTACACGTTCGCCGCAATCCGCGCGTACACCAACGCGGCTGACGGTGGGATCTGGTTCGTCACCCAAGATGGCAGCCGGTCGTCACGCCAGGGCCACGCGCCCAAGACGTGGACCGAGCTGCTGGCGTTCATCGGTGAGCGCAACTGGCCGAACATCGAGGTGCTCGCTTGAGCACGGTCGCCGACCGGAAAGCGTCAGCCACTGCCTTCTTCTGGCGGTGGCTGATTGCTTCTTCGGCGGCTTCCATGATCGGCAACGTCGCACACGCCATGTTCAACAGCCACAACGCCGGGGCTGCGTTCACCAATGCCTGGGTGGCCGCGTGCATGTCCATTGCGCCGCCTGTAGTGCTCGCTGTGACCACGCACGGCCTAGCTGTGATGGTTCGCTCACAGATCACCGGCATGTTCTTCAAGGTGGCTCTGGCGCTGCTCGCATGCGTGGCCGTATGCGCATTGGTGCTGTCGTTCTACTCGCTGTTCGAGCTGGCCGTGAAGCAAGGCGGCATGCCATGGCAGATCGCGTGGCTGTGGCCGCTGATCATCGACCTGTCGGTGGCGTTCTCCACACTGGCGCTGCTGGCGCTGACGACCGGGAAGAAGGCACGCCGGGAGGCTGCAGCTGCGAACCGTCCGGCGCGGAAGCGTCCGGTCAAGCGGGCCCCGGCCAAACCCAAGGCGGTCCCGGCGGTGGCAGCATGAGCCAGCCGGACTGGGAATGGACCGACATCTTCGGCGACACGCTGACTGTCGAAGCGGCTGGCTACGACCTGATCCTGAGCATCGCACGGAAGGGTGAGTCGGCCACTAACGCCGTCTCACTCTCCCTTGAGCAGCAATGCGGCCTGCGGGCGGCGCTGGGCGTGCATATACGGCGGTGCGGCCAATGACGGCGGCACTGGCGTACTGCTACACGCCGTGGAAGGACCGGTTCGACACCAAGAACGACGCACGACGCGTCCTCAAGGACATGCAGCGTCGATCCCGAAACAGCAAGCGCAACGCCGCACCTCTCGCCGAGTACAAGTGCAACTGCGGCGGTTGGCATCTCGCCGACTCGAAGCGGGTCCACGCATACAGGTAACACAGACGGAACCCCTGACGCCGTAGCACGACGCGGCGTCAGGGGTTCCCCCTTTTTTGTCTCGAATTACATAGTTACCCAATGTAACTGGTTGGCATCAGTACCTAGTGCGAGCCCGAACCACCCTGGTTTCAGGGCACTGGTTCCGGTACTCTAGACGGCATGACAGCAACGCTCTCCGACTACCCGCCACTGGTGGCCGTGCCGACCGTGCGTGCAGCCATGTACCTACGCATGTCGCACAACAAAGACGTGGTGCAGCTCGGCGTCGACCGTCAGCGGGAAGACCTTGAACCGCTGTGCCAAGGCAAGAACTGGGTCTGGACCGAGTACGTGGACGACGACAAGACGGCCGTCATGAAGAACGGCGTCATGAAGAAGCGCCCCGCCTACCAGCGCATGCTGCAGGACATCCGCGACGGCAAGATCGACGCTGTCGCCGTATGGGATCTCGACCGGCTACACCGCGAGCCCCTGGAGCTGGAGGAGTTCATTCACCTCGCCGACGTTCACCGCCTCGGGCTGGCCAGCGTCGACACCAATGTCGACCTGTCCACCGACAGCGGTCGACTGTTCGCCCGTATCAAGGGTGCCGTGGCAAAGGCTGAGGTAGAACGTAAGAGTGCCCGACAGATCCGTGCGATGAAGCAGATGGCCGACCTGGGCAAGGGTTGGGGGCGGCGCACGTTCGGCTACGAGCACGACCATGCGAAGCCTCAGCTGCGGCCGATGGAGGCCGACGCGATCCGGCAGGCGTACGCCGACGTGCTGGCCGGTGCATCCCTGTACCGCATCGCTGAGCAGTGGAACGCGATGGGCCTGAGGACCACGCAGAGCGCCAACCTGTGGGACGGCACCAGTGTGGGCCGAACGCTGCGCAACCCGCGCAACGCGGGCCTACGCACGTACCACGGCAAGATCGTGACCACGGTGCGTGAGGATGGCACCAGTGGCGGCGACTGGCCCGCCATTGTGGATCGTGAGACGTGGGAGGCAGCGCAGACCGTGATGTCTTCTGTGGACAAGCAGTGGGGCAAGGATCGGACTCGCAAGCGCCTGCTCGGCGGCATCCTCATCTGCGGCGAATGCAAGAAGGGTGTCGGTACCGGCAAGCGTTCGGACGGCACCGCGATCTACCGGTGCAAGACACAGGGCTGCTACGGCGTTGCCCGCTCGGCCGACCCGCTGGACGAATGGGTGGAGGTGGCGTTCATTGACGCCCTGGAGAAGCGCACTCTGGCCGCTGCCAAGCAGAAGGACAACACCGCACTACTCAACGAGGTCCGCGCCGAAGAGGCACGCCTGAATAGCAAGCTGGAAGCGCTTGAGGCGAAGTGGAACGCCGACCGGATCACCGACGACCAGTTCGACCGGATGAACGCCGACCTGGCGAGTCAGCTCCGCACGGCAGAAGCGCGGCGCGAAAGCCTCACTCAGGCAATGGTTATCGATGAGAACATCGATCCCGACGACATCGCGGGCAGCTTCGGCGCACTCGACGTGGACCGTAAGCGGGCGACGATCAAGCGCCTATGCAGCGGAATCCTGGTGCCGAAGCTCGGGAAGGACGGGAAGAAGTTCCCGGTCGGCCACGGCGTGAAGATCCTTTGGAATGAGCGTAAGCCCAAGAAGGGCTGAGACATCCGCCAGTTCCTCGGCGGTCAGCATGGGGCACAGGTCGGCCTGTGCGCGAGCTAGGCGGATGCTCTCCTCACTCAGCGCCATCAGGCACTCTTTCCTAGTTCCGCTGCTTTGGCGTCAGCATCTTCAGCCTTACCCTGTTGTTCGCACGCGTAACACCAGGAGTGGTACGGATCCGATGGACCACCACAAACGCAGCCCTGGGGCTTACCCCACACGCTCACTCGGTCACCATCGCCAGGCCGTAGTTCTGCCCACGCTTGACCGGCGTCCACGTCGCAGTGAACGAAATCTCCTGTGCCACCAGCATGTCCACCACGTCCTTCATGAACATGACGTACTCAGTGCCGGTCTCGTCGTCGCGCAGGTTGAACCGTGCGGCGCTCTGGCCGCGCTCATGGCCGATGATGCGCAGTGTCCCGCTGAACGGCTCCATCGGCGCGATCCCCGTGAAGACCCGGCGCTGGCGCTCGTTGCCGCTGTAGTCGACGTACTTCTCCCACCCGATCATGGGGTACGAGATCATGTTGCCGTCAAGATCGAACGGCACGTCCATCGTCTTCGCCTTGCTCATCGCGGATCCTCCGGTTTCGGGCCTGGGTTAGTTGATCCTTCGATCTCGCGACCAACGGTCAGAGTCGTTCCGTCCCAGACGAGTTCGAACATCCGTCCACCTGTAACACCCCGCTCAGAGCGGCGGCGCTGCTTCTGCAGCCAGTTCTTCGGGCTCGCGAACAGGCGCAGGCCGGTGTGCTTGATCTCGTTGCGTGGTGACGGATCGTCGTACGAACTGCCGATGTAGAAGTTCGGCGCTTGGCCAGTGAACTCCGACCAATGTGACTGGTGGTAAGCACCCTTCGGGTCGACCGCCACGTAGAAGGTCTCGCTCATCGGATCTCCTTCCAGACCCAGATGTCATCGAACCAAGCAACGGTCTTAGCCTCTGTCACCCAAAGGCCCTCGCACTGAGGGCAATACCAGGGGCGCGTGCGGAAGCGGCGAAGCCACCTCTTGGGGCGTTCAGGGCAGCGGTTGTGCTCGCAGCAGACGGTCATATCCCCAAGCTCTCCTGATCCTTGATGATGCGGATGATCTCCTCCAGGGCGACCGGCATGCCGCCCCACGCGTCGACTCCGACGTGGAGCTGACGCGAGTGAAGCCCCGGCTGCAGCACCCGGTCTGAGTGCGTGTGGCCATGCAGGATCCAGTCACCGCAGTCCGGCAGACGCCACTGCTTGTGGCGGTCCACACCCTCCCTGTCACCCACGTACGGGAAGTGAGACAGCAGAGCGGTCACATGACCCACGGCGAGCGGGATTCGGCGGCGTGCGGCCAACTGAGGGGCACTCACGAACACGCCAGATTCTTCGTACACCTTCATCCACTTATGGGCGTCACGGTGCATCGGATGCGGGCCACAGTGGTTACCCGGAATCAGCCTCTTGCGGCCAGGCCGTTGGCGCAGCCATTCGAGAGCGCGGAACTGCGCCTGCGAAGTGCCAGAGGAGTTGTCACCGAGTATCCACACATCGTCCTCGTCGCCGACAACCGCATCCCAGTTCTCGGCCAGGATGCGGTCATGCGCCGCGATGTCAGCTGCCCCGAACCACTCTGGCAGGTTGTCCAGATCCTCAAAGGCAGGCTTGCCGTCGAACTGGATGCGGCTCGCGGCGACCTTGCGGTGACCGATGTGAAGGTCCGACGTAAACCAGACGTTGCTCACGCGTTCAGTTCCTTCTCGATCTGCTTCGCCAAGTTCTGAGGCGTCTCACACGGGTTGAGGGCGCGCTGCCACTTGTCCCACGCACGTTGCGCCGCAGCCAGAGTGGCTTCGCGCACCTGTTCTTGGGTCCATTTCGGCCAGGTATCAACCCATGCGGACTCAACCGTATGCATCCACAGGAAGACGATGCTCACGATCATCCTGGGCGCGACTGCCGGTGGCGCTGCCTCAACATGCCAGCTGTATCCCCATGGCAGTCGAGGGAATCCGTCGTCGCTCATACGACCGCCAACCGCACTTCGTCGCGTCCTACCTGTTCGCTCAATAGCACTGGTGTGCCGTAGATCTGGAGGTCCGGCGGCGGCGGATACGGCGAGCGCCGCATCAGGATCTCCCGGCGGTACTCCCGCCAAGTGCGCGGATGGATCAGATAGTCCACCGCAGGCGGCGTCAGATGAACGCCGTCCATTGGCGAGAACGTGAACCTCGTCAGCCACAGCCTGCGCCGCGCCAGGGCCAGGTCATCGACATGCCGCACGATGGCGCTCACAGGCGGTCGGCCTTCACCAGAGCGGAGACGATCTCCGTTGCAACAGCATTCGCGGCCAGATCGTTGCAGCCAGGGATGCAGTTCTCCAGGACGACGGCGACGATCTCAATGGCGTCGTCGTGATTGTCGGTGTCGTTCACAGCAGCCCTTCTGCGCAGATCTCTTCGATGATGGTGACCGCCAGTGCATGGCGTTGGTTCGGCGGAACTCTCTGGAGGTACTTCCGCAGAATGTCTTCCGTTACACGGAGCGCCGTGTGGCGGTCCTCGGTATCGCCGATCACAGCAGCTTCAACCCTCCCGTGACCGGTGCCAGGTTCTCGGCCGTGTCGGGCCCGATGGCGATGCACGTGAGGGTCGGCACGCCGTTGAACTCGGTCTTGCCGTTGTCAGTGATCAGTGCAGTGATCAGACCGGCAGCCTTCGCCTGTTCGTACACGGCCAGTAGCTCGGCTTCAGATTCAACGCGGACGCAGATCTTCGTGAACGACCCGGCCAGCCAATCCAGCACCCTCGTACGCTCTTCGAGGTGCTTACCAGGGAACAGTAGGTACTGAGTGACAGCCCCCAGTGAAGCGTGTGCACCCTGCGTGACCATCTTGCCCTTGCGCATGTTCAGGTCAGTGCGCATGACGATGATTTGCTTGTAGTCGCTCACCAGCCGAACTCCCGAGGCACGTATACCTGGTTCTGGGTACGGATGAAGTCCTCGTCAGCCGGTGGCTGGTCAGACTCGGTGATACGCAACAACACTCGCCATCCGCGTTCGGTGGCCTGCGTTGCCTGGTGGATGTTCCACCAGTCCCACGTCAGCCACTGGCCGACAGGAGCGCGGTACGCGATGAAACCCTTCTCGTCCACCTTGCGTGTCATCTCGGAGTACATCTGCTCGTCTTCGTCGTGCTCGATGTCCAGCCGCATCACCCCTTGCACGAACTCAGTGGCGCAGTCGTTTCCAACGTGCAGCGTGTGATACAGCGGCCGGTAGCCGTCGAAGTGGCGGTCGATCTGCAGCGGCAGGGAGGGCTTGCCCCAGTTGGCAGGGGTCACCGACTTGTCGTTGACGCTGTAGCGTGGGACACCATCGGTGTGCCAGCCGGGGATCGCGGGCCACCACCCCGGCATCAGCATCGACACCTTCGTGTCCACGAACACATGCTTGTGCTTGCCGACGATGGGCGCGGACTCCAACGCCTGACGCACCACCGGCCCGCCGAACAGGACAGCGTTGTGCAGGCTGGCGCGGCGCAGGTTCGGAGTCGCCTCCAGTAACTCGTAGTCCACGTTGGCCTCAGGGCCCTCAACGGCGGGGTTCGTGTTGAACCAGTAGTAGCTCATGCCGATACCTTCTCGCGCCCCTGTAATCGCAGCTCAGCACGCATGAGAGCGCCCTGACGGCAGGAGTGGTACTGGCAGTGCGGCTGGATATTGTTGCGGGCGTACGTGCCACCCTTGTGCGCCGGGATGATCCGGTCACAGAACATCGTCGTCAACGTGAGAACGGCCCCACACCCCTCCTCGGAGCATGGTGCCGTCTCGCCGTCGCCGAACTTGTCGAGCAGGAACTGTTTCCGTGCCCGACGCTGCGCTGAGCTGCCGCGCTCATTGCTGTTGCGGTGCCCTCGGTCCCTCATCGATGCACCGCTCGGATGACGAGCTTGGCGCTCTTGTAAACCAGGTCGTTCGGGCTGCAGTCCAGCAGGTGAACGTCGACCGCCTTGGGATCGAAGTCCGGCGCACGCCGACCGTGGGGCCGGAAGATGATGCGCCCCGGCCGGAATGAGTGGCGGTCCAACGTGATGTCCTGATAGCTGGCGCGGTACGACACATCGTCGCTGCCCCAACGCACATGCGTGTTGAGGCACTCGCTGTGCGTGTGCTGCGCCATTCGCAGCGTCTCGCAGTCGAATACGACAATCTCACCTTGGCGGGCGTGAGAGACGGCCCGCTCCAGCAGCGTGTACGTCTTGCCGGACTGGCGGTCGCCGATGATCGTCATGCGCCGCTGATCGCCGCGCTTCGGATAGACGAAGTCCGGCAGTGGGTCGACGGTCACAGCAGCTCGTCCAACACGTTGACGCCGAAGTACGCGCCAACGATGACGAGGGTGGTCAGGCCCACGCCCCACCAGAAGTTCGGGTCGTAGATCATTCGTCCAACACCATTCCGGCCGCACCGAAACCAACTGCGCCAGCCCAGGATCCGCCGAGAACGTAGAAGAACCAATCCGGTGGCCAGGTCTGACCCCACAGGCCGATGCTTACGGCCAGCTCGAACACGCCCGCCGTCAAGCACAGGACGGACAGCAGCATCAGTACCTTGGTCATGACGCCATCAGCTCGCGGTAGTCGAACTTCTCGCCGAGCGCCTGGTCGATGTCGACAGTCTCGGATCCGTCGAGGCCGACGCACTGATTGTTGTAGACGAGGGCGTACTTTGCGATCCGCGCCTCGCCGCGAACGAACTGCTGCCCGAACTCAGTGAGTCGCCAGAGCCCGCCACGTGAGGAGCCGTCCGGCTTCACCTCGGACGGATGGGCCTCGATGAGCCCCCAGAAGCGTGCCTTGACTTCGTCGCCCCTGCCGCCCCCCAGGTTCAATTCGCGCCCAAGGTCGGGGAAGTACACCCAACCGGCTCCCGCCTTGCGGTACATCGCCACCAGGAACCGCGCCGCCTGACCGGTGAGCTTGCGCCGGTACTCCTTCGCGAACTGGTCGCACACGGGGCAGGCCATGCCATCCGAGATGTGCCCAGCCAGTTCAGCTCTCGCCTCGGCCACTGTCGGCATCTACGTTCCCTTCACATTCATGACCTGGCGCAGCGTCGTGACGACTTCCACTAGGGGGTCCGCATCGGCCATCACCTGGTCGATGTCCTTGTACGCGCCGGGGATCTCATCGATCCACTCATCGCCATGCCGGTACTCGATGCCCTCCATGGCTGCCGCGAGATCGTCAGCGGTGAACAGTTCCTTCGCCTTGGTCCGGCTGAACTTCCGACCAGCACCGTGCGGGGCAGAGAACAGTCCGGCCTCGTTGCCCTTCCCCCGCACCACGTACGACTTCGTGCCCATGGAGCCGGGGATAACACCCAGCTTCCCATCGTGGGCATCGATCGCTCCCTTGCGAGTGAGCCATACCCGTTGTCCCCCAATGGTTTCCGGTACGGTGTAGTTGTGGTGGCAGTTGATCCGGTCGATCTCGACGCGCTGTGGCTGCACACCCATCCACCAGGCGAACACCTGGACGAACCGGTCCATCATCTCGGCCCGGTTCAGGAACGCGAACCGCTGCGCCCACTCCAGATCCTTGATGTAGCGGTCGAACTCAGGCGTGCCCTCTTCGAGGAATGCCAGATCACGGTTGGGGAGCTTGTAGTTCGCGCACTTGCAGTTCTCGATCGCGTGAGGCGCGACCTGCTTCTGGAGGCAGTACTCCGTGGCCACCTTGATGTGGCGCTGTGCGATCTTGTTGCCGACGCCACGGCTACCGCTGTGCAGGAACAGCCACACGTTGTCGTCGGCGTCCACACACAGCTCGATGAAGTGGTTACCGCCGCCGAGCGAGCCGAGCTGCTCCATCCACTTCGGCGAGTGCGACAGATCCACGTCCAGCTTCTGCTGCAACTGGATCAGCTCTTCGTGCTTCGCCTTCGTGAACGTGAACCGCTGCAGCGTCTTGTTGTAGTTGCCGGGGCTGAGCGGGATGGCCTCCTCGACCTGGCGGCGCAACGATGCGAGGTCGAGGTGTGAGATCAGATCCCACTTGAACCGCGTGGCGACGGCGATCATGCCGCAGCCGATGTCGACGCCGACCGCAGCAGGGATCACCGCACCCCTCGTCGGGATGACGGTGCCGACCGCAGATCCCTTGCCCGAGTGAGCATCCGGCATCAGTGCGACGTGCGGGTAGACGAACGGCATGCTCGCTGTTTCCTTCGCCTGCTCCACCGTGTTGTGGTCGATCATGCTGGCGAAGTTGACGAGCTTCGGCGCGAGAGTTGTGGCGCTCACCGGACATCCCATTCCTTGGAATGCGCCTTGATGGCGTCCACGCATGCCCGCTTGCCGTCGATCAGGTACGAGCTGACCCCCGACTGCCACTCGTAGCCCGTGAGGCCACGGATGTAGGCGATGGCGTCAGCCGTCGACAGGGGCTGCCCCCAGTCGCCGTCGGAACGGAAGTCCTCAAACGGCGACGGGCATGAACAACCGCTGTCCTCGCCGATCCGGTACGCCTTGCGCTTGGTGTCGTACAGGACGACGAGGGTGTCGAAGCTGTAGCAGGGTTCGGACTTCTCGAACTCGAAGACGAACTCCAGGTGCTCCAGGCCGTCGTGATACGACAGCCAATACGGGCGCTCGTACGTCTCGGCGCTCACAGGGCGGCGTCCACTTCGACCATCGCCTGGACGATGTTGTCGCGGTACTGCTCCAGCTGAGCGCGGGACAGCTCCACGTACGTGTACTGGTTGCGGTTCAGTCGGACGCCGACCTCGTACGCGCCGGACGAGAGTGCTTGAACCCAAACCTCTTCGCCGTAGGAGGGACGGATGATCTTTGCGTCGTGGTGGTAGCCCATATCAGACCCGTTTCAGTTCGTAGTTGCTGAGTGCTTGCACGACGGCCTTTGCAGCCGACTCGCCGCTGACCGACCCGACGAGGCTCCAGACCGTGTCGGCCACTGCCTGTCGGAGGGATTGCTGTTGGAGGTGGACCTGTCGATCGCGTAGCCACTCATCGACGGCGACCGCCTCGGGATTGCCGATCCACTTCGGACCGGTGCTCACGCGGGCGATCACCTCGCGGGCCAACACGATCTGTTCGTATGTTGGCCCGCTGGCGGCGATCTCGGTGGGGACAGTGCTCATATGCCTGTCATCAGCGGCAGGAGGATGAGGAAGAAGATGATGATCCAGACGGCGGTCACACGCAGCTCCAAGCTGCGGCCATGAGAGCCAGGAACACGAAGGCGACGATGAAGAACGTCATCAGCAGCCGCCGCTGCCCAGCGACGAGCCGATGAACCCACCCAGGAACGGGCCGAGGAATCCTCCACCGCCACCGGCAGATCCGCCACCGTAGTGGTTGATCGTGGTGCTGTTACCGCCGCTGGACGGCTTGGAGCTGGAGCCGCCACCGGATGGCTTGGAGCCTCCACCGGAGCCGCCCTTGGAGCCTCCACCGGACGAGCCATGGCTCCCGCCACCGCCACCGTGTGAGCCACCGCCGCCGCTGGAGTGTCCACCGCCGCCACCGCCGCCACCACCCTTGAGGGGAGGCGGGAGGAGCAGCGGGGCCGAGTACGACTGCAGCGCCACGGATTCCATTGCGCCGCAGGAGCTGGTCGAGTCGCAGCCGGTCATCAGGAGCGAGCCGGTCAGGGCCAGCGCGGGGAGGATGAGAAGGGGTTTCTTGGTCATGTGAAATATGGTCACCCCGCCCTGTAATCACTGGTCAGGGCACGAAAAAGCCCCCAGCTCTTACGAACTGGGGGCTGACGTACTCGATGCGAGTATCGATCTCGCGCCTACAGATTGAGAATCTGGGATGCTTCCATTACACCAATCGAGCATTGAAACGAGCGCGGACAGCGGGATTTGAACCCGCGATCTCCACCGTGACAGGGTGGCGGGGACGGCCTGACTCCCCTATGCCTGCATGACTATTCAGTTATTGGAGTGGAGACGGTGAGAATCGAACTCGACCGCAGCAATCTTGCAAGGATCGCTCGCCCCCTTGGTACATGCGCCCCCATTGGCTCCCATGGCCGGAATCTCACCGACGATCTCCGCGTAGACAGCGTGGCGGGTACTACTACCCTGCACAGGAGCGGGCAGTCACGCGTCACCGTGACTACTACCGGGCTGGAAGTCAGAATCGAACTGACGTAGTCCTACTTACTAGGTAGGTGCAAAGGGCCAACATTTGCAATTCCAGCCTGACGCGGATGTGCTTCATATACACCACATCTAAGATGCCAGGCTTACGAACCTGGACCTTCCGCTAAGTACCCAATGACCGAATTGAACAGTCGTCAACCGGGTGTAAACCGGCCGCTCTCCCATTGAGCTAATCGGGCTTGAAAACCTGGCCTTGAGGCGCGTGCCCTAGAAGCGTTGCGCCACAGCGGGACAGGTGTTTACGAACTGGTAGCGGGATTCGAACCCGCACAACCTGTTTGGAAGACAGGGATGCTAACCGTTAAACATCACACCAGCTTGGTACGGTCACCGGGTACTGCCCCCAGGTTTCCGTCTTATCAGGACGGCGTCCTTACTATTGGACGATGACCGAGTGGGTTGCCTGGGATTTGAACCCAGAACTGACACGTTAAGAGCGTGCGGTGATATCCGTTTCACCAACAACCCATTGTTGTTGCCGCAGCTGACGATTCGCTGCGGCGATCTTGCGTACTTCGTTGCGGACGTGCTCGTCGCCTGGGTAGTTCGCCAGGTGCTCGGCTTGCGCCTTCCGCTGCTCGGCGTCGATGTTGGGCAGATCCTTGCCCAACCAGCACGCCCAGTTGAGGTTCTCATCGGTCAGCTCGACGTTCTGGCCAGCCGCCACGGCGGCGTTGTACAGCTCGTCGTACTGCCGATTCCACTCAAGCTCCGCGTCACACAGCGGGCGGGTCATGGCCCAGACTTCGCGGAGGTTTGTGAGGCCCATCGGTCCCGTCCTTCGTTGTTGCGTAGGTCACCCGAGAGTCGAACTCGGAAACTCTGCAGTCTGAGTGCAGTGGCTTTGCCAGTTTGCCCAGTGACCCATGGTGGCTGCCCGGTAGCCTGAACCCCTGTGAGCGCCAATGCCACCGACCGGCGGCAGCCGTACTTTCGTGTCAGGGCACCTGGGCCTGAGCACGACCGGGTCCAGGTGCCCCTTGAGTGCCCGCCGCGATTCGAACGCGGGTGACTGGGGTTGCAGCCCAGCGCCTTGCCTCTCGGCCACGGTCACAAGTGGGGTGGTCGGCCGGTACTGACCCGGCGTCGTCGCCGTTCACAGCGCGTGGCTCTACCTTTGAGCTACGACCACAGCACCGCTGACACGATTCGAACGTGCATTTGTGCGCCTTCGTAGGGCGGTGGGCCTCCGTTGCCCAACAGCGGTAGTGAGGCTTACGCCTCGTTGCAGATTAATCCGCGCTGGTTGCCTCGGTGGCGGGCGTTTCGGCCACCGCTGGCACCTTCTTCGCTGGAGCCTTCTTCGGGGCCGCAGCGGGCTGCTCAGCGTCTTCGATCACTGCGTCGGTCTCGATCACGCCCGTCAGTGGCACCAGGCCAACCGCAAGGATGAGCTGCTCGATGAGTTCCGCGTGTTCGTTGATCGTGTCCGCTACGGCCTTGTCGATTCGTCCTGTGCTGACTCGTAGTGCCACTTGTTCCTCCGATTTGTGTTGTCCGATGCGGCCGCAAAGGACATCGTGGCGCAGACGGGATTCGAACCCGTAAAACTGGCTTATGAAACCAGGGTGATTCCGTTTCACTACCGCGCTGCAGCCGCAGGACGTTTAACGTCCGCTGCGGCACGGACGGGTGTGGAGTGATATGGGGACGGGCGTTGTCCACGGCAACCCTGTAGCCGTCAGCGTCTTTCACCGGGGACGCAGAGACCGGCACCTACCTAACAACTTTGAGTGGCTCTAGGCCGCTATGACAGTGCCGTCCGGTAGGTGCGCCTTCAGGTCACTCAGTGGAAAGATCCGGCCGGTGAAGTACGTGCCCTCTGGCCATCGTGCCGCTGTCGTGGTTGGTCGGTCCCAGAGCTTCTCGTTGGAGAACATTGGGTCGTCCCACCACTGCTTCTCATCTATCACGCCGTGATGCCTGGAGCCGAACCAGGGCCTTCGGGTTTTCAGGCCGACGCTCTTCCAACTGAGCTACAACACGATTGGTTCCTCTGTTGTTGACGCTGCGAGGCACTCGGGACCGCGAATCCCGATCAGCGGGCGCCCTAACCCCGACACCCAGGGAGTCCCCCTATTCCGCTGACCCACGTCAGTTTGGGACCACTGATCTGCGTGGAGGTTGGGGGGCCGATATTCCTACGCGCCTCGGCTTAACGCGAACTGGGGTGCCTCCGCGACGGCGCGTACGGTTCCTTGCAATCGAAGTCACCGTCAACCCAAGCGCGGAGAGGAGTGGGCACGATCCACACGGCTGGGCCGCAAGCTGATTAGCAATCAGTTCCCGCCACCTGGCGGGCTCCACTCTCCAAAGTTGGCCTACCCTTTCAGACCGGCGTTGTCCCGGTGCACCTGTATTCACTCTTAGCCATGGCCAGGCGGGTAGGTAACGCGGAAGGCAGAGGGCACGCTCCCCGAGCAGCCGAACTGCTACCTGGCTTTCGACACCAGTCGCCCCACTACGGGACTGCTGTACCTTCCATGGGACGTATAACACTGTTTGTTCGGGTTCCCCCTACCGGCGTTACGTCATTATCAACCCGGTCTGCCACGACCCCGTCGTGGACTTTCGTCGGGAAGGCTGGATTCGAACCAGCGACACCCCGCTTCCAAAGCGGTCAGGCTGACCAAGCTGCCCCACATCCCGATTGCGACGGTTCCCACGACTTAGCTTTACCGACAACGCATCACGCACCCCGTCGAGGATTCGAACCTCAACCACCTGGATCAGAGCCAGGCATCCTGCCAGTTAAACGAACAGGGTATGGAGACGCTTCGTTCAGTCGGCCCAGCGTCACTGCCGATCACGCGCCCAGGCTGGGGACGGCCCTACCTACCCTCACCGTGCCCACGGGCGGGAGTGGTACCTCGCGTGTATGTCAGAGCGGGTTCTCCCATTCATGACTGAGAGGGTGGACCGCTGACCCAGTTGACGGTTTGCCCCGGCCAACCAACGGAGTTGTCTCGACTGATGGATTCGAACCACCACACCCGAAAGCTCTGATTTACAGTCAGAGATCCTTCGCCAATAGGAGAGAGCCGAGATGTCATGGAATGACCGGCTTTTCCCCGGCATCTGCGACCGTCGACTGTCGCCGTGCTACCAAGAGCCGTCGCCACATGGCTGGTTTACCCTTGCACCACATTCCAAGTTTGGAGCCGGTGCTCGGCTCTTCGCCGACTAGCTAGCACGCACCGACACGTTTAACGGAGCCGCTCTACCGTTGAGCCGTATACAACTGCCCGCACAAAGCCCCAACTGCTGGTACCGCGTCGGTGTAACTCTGCTCTCCCCCTGCAGAGGGAGCGGGAGGTCGCAGGGGGATTCGAACCCCCAACCACTCCTCGCTGGCCCACCAGGATTCGAACCTAGAGTCACGCCTTAACAGGGCGTTGGTTTACCGGATTAACCGACAGGCCAATGGTATTGCAGTAATCACATCCGCTGCAACGCTGCCGATGTGTCCTTCCCCGATGGCAATTAGCGCACACCAGGTCGCACTTCACTGCTTCCGCTCGCATGCGGGCGAGGGAAACGATTGTGTTGCCGTCCGCTACACCGAATAGCTTCTCGGCCGGATCTCGGTGATCAAAATCCATCGCGTACGGCGGATATTCATTGCCGCAGTCGAGACACTTGCCCCCGTGCTCGGCAACCAGGGTTGCCTTGTTCTTTCGCCTAGTTCGAGCCACTGCATCAGAAGCCGATTCCTTTCGGCATACGTTGCAATGTCGGTCTTTTCGGATCACATCAACAGGACGATCACTGCGGTACTGGAACTCACTAAGTGCTTTCAATTTCCCACACTTGGGGCACGCTTTCATGAGTTCACCTACCCTCTTATCAAGTCTGCCCCCACGGATGTCCGCAGTGGGGGATGCGGGGCAAATCGGTCGCCACTCCAGCGCCATTGCAGGCCGCGTATGCAACGGTGTGCGCCACTGTCGTTCGCGTTAGACTGCCTGCAACTAGGGCCGAACGGCGAACCGTCCAACCTCCACCACTTGCTTTTGAGGCGGGAAAGCAAGAAACCAAGTAACAGGCCCTGTGCTGCCTTACACCACGTCGACTCGCTCGCTGATCTGGCGGCGGCAGGCATGCGGCTGTACAGACGGCACACGATGTAAACGACGGCGGGACTTCGAAACCCGCACCAGGGCCTTTGTGGAGCTGCCGAGAATCGAACTCGGGTCTCATGCAGTGTTTGTCAAGCCTTCTACGTGCGTAGCGTTTGGCGACTTCTATACCGCTGCCCTCCGCGAGGCGGTTGCCGGTCTCCATTCCGGCTCTGCTCATGACTTCCGCTATTTTGCCTCTTGCGACGTGGTGCTCAATTCCTGCGAGGGTTCCCCGTATTTCGGCAGTGGATTGGCACACGGAACGGGTGAACCGTTGTGCCCCACTGGACTAAGCCGCTGCGGCGTAGTCGGACGCGGTGAAAGCTGCGTTTATTGGGTTTGCACTGTTACGGGACGTTGCTTCCCGGCACGCTTCTCAAGACATACAAGCTCATGATCGAAACCTGTCAGCCCCAAAGGTATTGCTATGTAGTTGTCAAAGTCCCAATTGAAAGTGCTCAACCGGATTTTTGTTTGGGGGGGATTTTGAAACCAAAAGCCTTTTACCCAAACCGAAATCGCGGTTTACTGCGCGTAACCGGCACGATTCGAACGTGCATCCACCCGCTTTGGAGGCGGGGACTCTACCAATTAAGCTACGTTCACATGGTGGCCCACCGAGGCTTCGACTCCCGGTGGGCCAAGAGCCTGCCTCGCCATTGATGGAAGGCTCTTACCTGTACCGCTGTGAGGCATTCGGTGCCTGACATGTATGAGATTAGAGGGTCGTGAAGAGGGATTACAGGGAAACGAAAAGGCCCCCTGACCGGCGTTGTCGCCAGCCTGGGGGCCTTGGCCCGAAGCTCTCAGAAGGTCAGTTCTGTGGCGTGGGGAAGGAGTGGGCTGGGGCGGTGCCGGTGCCGTCGATTCGCTGATTCAGCTGGGCCAGCGTGAAGTCAGCGTGCGGGCCTGCGCCGACGAGCGGCTTGACGATGGCGGCGAGGGCGTCCTCGGCTGCCTGAGATCCGGTGAGGTTGTAGCTAGCGGGATCGAGTGCCATGGGTGTCCTTTGGTCTGAATGGTGTGCTGCGCAGCACCATCAGGTGGCGCGGGCTTCTACAACCAGTTTAGCACGTGTTTGCTGGCTGGGATTTTCTCACGCCCGCCAGTCGCGTGACTGTGGGTGCGTGCGACGCTTCTTCACCTTGCTGCCACGGCGCTGGTTGCAGACCAGGTGGCATGGGACAAGGTTGCTGTCGGCGTACGTGAGTGGGTCATCCCAGGCGAGCTGCGACACGGGGATGATGTGGTCGACGGTGGCGCTCAACGGATCTGGGTACTTTAGGTCGAGATCGATCAGTGTGCGGCATTCGTCGCAGATCTGGTTGGCCCGCAGGACTCGCTGCTTGGCTCGTTCGAACTTGGCCCCAGTCCGGCCGAGCGAGCGTGGGCCGTTCTTCGAGCTGGTAGGCAATGGGTTCCTCTACCCATTATCCCATGGAGTTAGCTACTGCGGCACTCCGCGCCCGTACGGCCACTGCCGCACCGGATACCACTCGGTCTCGATGGTGCTGCCCTCAGAGTGGTACGCGATGTTATGGAGGGCGATCAGACGGAATTGCTGTTGTACGCCATCAACTTCCACGGTGGCTATTACCTCGGGCCAGGTGTCGTCCTGCTGCCACTTGCTATTACCGACGGTAAATGGACGTCCCCAGAGGTGCTGCATGACCACGTTGTACAGCTCGGTGCCGCTGTTGAGTTCGAGCTTCACGCCTTGAAGATTCGCTTCCATCCGCGCTGGCGCTGGTCGAGCAGGGCGTTCACGGCATCCGCGTACTCGCACACCACCTCATAGTGGTGTTCGACAGAACGGGTCGGAGTGGCTGATCGCTCGCGGCGTAGCTTCGCGATGGCGTCCAGGATCTCAGCGTCGGTCATGCGCCCTCGTCTACTAGTTCCAGGGTCGGCTCCCAGCCGTCCTGCCATACAACGACCCGATAGATGTCACCCGCGCCTCGAAACAGCTTGGTGCGCACACCCTTCGCCGCAGCGAGCACGTTGTAGGTGCCCAGGACTCGGTCGCCCTTGATGAGTAGAAACTTGCCCTCTTGGTACATCAGTCCCTTACGCGAACGTCGAAGCAGTTGGATGCGATGGGCTCGACGGAAACCGCGCGGCTAGCGCTGACACTCAGCACGCCGTCCTTCATGCGGACGCCGACCTCGTCGTAGCTGTACTTCGAGGGTTCGCCGGTCGCGGAGAAGTACACGGTCTGGTACCCACGCTCGCTGGGAATGTACAGCTTGTTCTTCCAATCGCCGTACCAGATGTGCGTCGGCTCCACGGTTTCCAAGTGTTCGGCGAGACGATGCTCCGCGGTCGCGGCGCGGTGACGCTCCCTGGCTAGCTCTTCGCGTGCCCACCGGGGCAGCTTCTCTTCACGGGGATCGCTCACGCTGCATCCTTTCGTATCACCAGCATGGTGTTGCGGTCGAGTGTCGTTGCGTCCATGTCCATCCCGATGATCTGGGTTACATGCGCCGGTCCTGTGTACAGGCTGTTGTACCGGTTGTGATAGTGCCCGTGGAACAGGACGGCCGGACGGACAACGTCGACCACCTTCTGCAGCTGCTTGCGGTTGACGGTGGACGCCTCGATCTCCGAGAGTGGCCACCCGCTACGGGCGGCGTCGAGCTTGTCGTCGGCATGGATGCCAGGAATGGCAACGCCGTATGGGCAGTCGTGGGTGACCATCACATCGACGTGACTGCCGTCTCCGATGGCACGTGCTACGTCGGCGTCGGAGATGTGTTCCCCGTCCCACCAAGACTTACCAGGGGTACGCTGCAGTCGGTCCACGGAGTGCGCACCACCGAGTGACATCCAGGTCTGGCCCCACCATTCCCAGCGGTGACCGCGTGGCATGTGAATGATGTTGGGGTAGTTGGGGGCTGACCATGGCTGGTGATCGAAGGCGTCGACCCACTCTTCGAGGTCGTCGTGGTTCTCATGGTTGCCGTCGACCCAGTGCAGGGTGACGCCGCACTCCTGAAGGTTCTCCTGCAGGAACCGCAAGTACTTCCACGTGTCGCGGTCGAGGACACTCCACCAGCCGAAGTCGCCGACGTGAATGATGGTGTCGGCACCCGACTTGCGGGCGTGATGGATGACCTTCTGGCCCCATGCGCCGTTGCCATGCCAGTCGCCTGCGACGAGGATCTTGGTGGGTTCGTTCATCGGTTGACCACCATGACGTTGCGCCACTCCTCGGCCTTGCAGCCCATGCAGGTGCGCTTCTGGCACACCTGATCGCCGTTGTTGAACGCCTCGCCCCACGCGGTGTACATGTGGAAGCCGTGGAGGCTGCAGAGGTCTATTGCGCCAAGGCTCACGCCGCCGCGTCCTCGTCGTCGTACATCTCCGTCATCCACGCGGGCATGCCGCAGCTCTTGCGCTTCTCCCACGCGTCCTTGTTGCGGTTGTACTGCTCCTGCTGCTTGGCGGTCTCACCGATGGCGTGAACCCATTCGAGGTTCATCGCGTAGCAGTTGAGGTGGTTACCGTCGCGGAAACGGATGCGCCACCTCATGTGGTCGGCTGGGTTGTCCCATGGGATGCCGTAGAACGCTGCAGCGACGAGGTAGGCGATACGGGTTTCGGCGTTCCTGAAGTCCCCGCGACCCGTGCCCTTGTAGATGTTGACCACCGGGTGCTTCACACCCTTGAAGGACGGCTTGCCCATGCGCCAGTTAAGGATTCGACCCTTGAAGTGGCGAGTTACCGTCGTACCGGCCTTGGTGATGTACGTGGTCTCGTAGTCGACGGTTTGAATGCGGCCGTCGTCGCTGGCTTCGTGCTTGGGATGGCCGGGGATCGGCTTCCATATGGTCACAGCACATCTCCCATGATGATCCAGAATGCGATGGCGGTTCCCGCGAGGAGGAACAGCATGATGGCTACGCCCATGAGCGAACCTCGGCTTCGAACGCGGGGTTGCATAGGGCCGCAGGCGACCGCTTATCGCGGAGTAGCGACACGATGAAGTCGCCGTCGATTGGGTCAGCGCCGGGGAGTTCCTGGCCCTGCCATTCGAGATAGAGCGCCTTGGCTGCGACGAGGGACGACCGGTTGAGTCCAGCCTGGCAGTGCACCAGGACGGGGCCGGACTCGCGGCAGAGGTTGACCCAGCGAGCGAGCGCGTCGACTTGCTCGTAGCCCTGGTCCTCGGCGTCGTACATCTGCACGTACGTCTCGGACAGCACGTCATGGTTGATCGTGTACCGCTCCCACGGGTACAGCGACACCAGATGCTTGATGTGCTTCGGGAGCACCAGGCCGGTTTCGCAGCCGCCCTGCCACAGGTTGTGTCCGATCTCGGAGATGTACGGCATGTCGAATGGCGTCCACCCATGGCGAGCCACGCCGCTGAGGCGCTGTGTCTGCGGGTCGGTGGTGATGTCGATGGCGGTGTGGTCGCCGTTGGACGCACGCCACTCGCGAGTAGTCGTTGGGTCGGTCACGACGAGGGTGATGTCCTCGGTGCGGAGCGCCATCAGATGCTGCTCAGGATGCCGTTGGCGTGGACCGTGGTGACGTAGCCGCGATTCACCAGCACGTTGGCGGTAGCGACGAGTAGCTCGGCCCTACCCTCGTCGGTGGTGAGATGGTCGAAGAACTGCGGCACGTGGTCGGCCGGGATACCGGCAAACAGGTAGTTCACCGTGCGGTCGTATCGGTTCACGGTCACGTCGATGGCTACTCCATCGAATGCGCTGGGGTCCACGTCGCTCACTGGGTCTCCTCGGTCTTCTTGCTACGGGCGATGGCGGCGTTGGCCCAGAACATGGCCTGTTCCAGGTTGGTTAGGGCGAGCGCCTTCTCGCGGCCAGGCGGAATGCGGTCGTCGTAGAGCACCGCAAGTTCCAGGGTGTCGCGGCGCACCTGTGTGTGAACTGCAGCCTTGACCGGCGACGGTGCATGGTGACTGAACCGGTGCTGGATGTCCTTGTAGGATTCGTTGGTGCTGTACATCAGATCCCCACTGTGGCAGTTGATTTGAAGCTGTTGCGGTCGCGTCCCCACTTGCCGCACGCCTTGCACTGGAAGCGGCGGTACCGGTAGGTGGTGTTTCCGGCGTGTCCTCGATACTGCACGTGATCGGAGCCGCAGTTCGAGCAGCGGATGGTGTCCGAGTCCTCTTCGAACAGGCCGAGATTCATGCCTCGTAGCCACGGACGGAGCAGATAGAACAGCTCCTCGGTCAGCTCCACGTCGCGGCGGTTGTACCGCTCCATCGCGGCGTGGGCGCGGGCCACGGTACCGGTGTCGGTGGAACGCAGGTCTGACCACAGCCCTGGCGGCGTCTTGTCCTTGCCTTCGAGGCCGAGAACGTCTGCGATGTAGGCCATTCGGTTGTACAGGAAGTCGAACTCGCGCTTGACGTTGACCATCAGGTCGATGTCGACGTGCGGCGACGGCGGGGTCAGCCCGTGCTCCAGGAGGACGGTGCGGAGATGCTTCACGTCGAAGCGTCGGCTGTTCCACCCCACGACGTAGTCGGCTTCATCGAGGATGGCATGGATCTTGCGCGCCATCCCCTCCTGACCGTCGAGCCACTCGGCGGAGAACTCGATGTCCGGCTTGTCGAGCCACTTCCACGCGAGGCAGACGGTGCGAGGTGCCTCGCGGAACGCTTCGGGCCGGATGAAGTCGGGCTTGAAGTCCCATACTTCCGCCAATCCTGCGATTCGCTCAATGTCGAGTGTGACGATCTTTGCGGCGGTCATGTTGTCTCACAGCCTATTTCGGGTGAAGTTGGGATTACAGGGAAGCTGCTCTCCAGTTGTTCCTTCACGTCGTTGACGATGAAGATGACGATCCCCATGGCTGCGACAGATGCGACTCCGACTCCGAGGATCAGGGAGAGGAGTGCGATCACGGCAACGCTCACGGAACGCGCTTCCACTTGCCGCGAGAGTTGTCGCCATTGATGTACGACCACTCCCAACCCTCGTCGGGGTCTTCGGGATCGGTGAAGTACCAGCCGGTTCCGTCGTGCCCGTTGCGGAACCAGCGGTAGTGCAACTCCCAATCGATCTCGACCCACTCGTAGGCGCGGGCCCACTGCTCGTCCAGGTTGTCAACCTCGGCGGGGTGGTCGATGATCGAGACGCTCGACTCGGGCGAGTAGCTGACGGTGAGATTGCCGTCATTGAGTGCCTGCATGAGATTGATCGAGCCATCGAAGCGCGAAGCGATCACGCCACCCGTTGCGAACTTGATCGCAGCATCGGCTTCACGCTTCGCCGCCAGAGTGGTTGGGCGGTTGTCGAACTCGGGATGCTGATCCATGAACTGCGCCAGTGCGAATGCGTGCCACGCCACCGCGATGATGTGCTTCGAGCCGGTCTCGGCGTCGATGTCCTCGCCGCCCCAGAACTGCGAGAGGTGACGCTTGAGAGCCGCGTACGACTTCGACCACTCGTAGCCCAGCTCCCAGTTGCGGTCCTCGTACTTATGGGAGCCGACGCCATAGTGAGTGGCCAGCTCGCGGAGAGGTCCGATGGGTACCAGGTCGTGGCGCTCGTCGTTACCGGCCTTCTGTGCGCCGGTAGAGCTGGTGGTGATGACCTCGTTGGTGCTCACTGAGGGGGCTCTCCTATGGCTGTGAGGATCACGTCGATGGCTTCGATCTTCGGGATGTTGTTGCGGACGGTGGCCTCAGCGGTTCGGTTCTCGATCACCAGGGCGCGGCGGCGATTCTGGAGATCCTGGATCGCCGCGTTGTAGTGAGCGAGGGTTACCGGGTTCACTTGGCGTCGTGCTTCCGACGCTGCGCGTAGATGCGTCGGCGGATGCGTGGGCGCAGCGACTGCTCCTCGCCGCGCTGATTTAGCAAATGCCGGGTCTGTTGCCGGTTCGGCACGCGGTGCATTTTGTCCTTGCGAGCGGCCTCTTCCTCGGTTTCCTCTGGCTCTGCTGGGCACTCGGAAGCGGTCTCATCGACCTCTGCGGCGGGCTCTTCGGGCTTGAGTTCCTGCGCCTCGCGGATCGCCTTGGTGAGGTCAGGCACCAGCAGCGGGTTGGTCACGCGTCCTCCAGGTAGGTGATGGTCATGTCCAGCTCGGTGGCGATGTGGTGCTCCAGGCGTGCGCCCTTGGAGCCACGCCAGCCGGGGAGCATGACGATGCCGGTGCAGTCAGCCAGCACCTTGATGTCGCGGCGCAGGTAGAAGTCCCACGCCTCCAGGCCGGTGTCACCGGCTTCGGCGTCAAGCGCAGCGGGGTTGATGACCGCGTGGCCCTCGGCGGTCAGCTGCTCCGCGACTGCGTTGAACTGGGGGTGATTCCAGTCCCAGTCGGGAGGCGTCTCGTCCAGTCCGAATGAGCTGGGGCTCATGGGACCGGCGATGTAGATCAGTCCGTCAAGTGCGACGACTGTCGTGCTCTCAGATGTACTCATCAAAGCGGGGCAGGGCCCGCCGTATGGCCGTCTCGACGGCGTGTGTGGCGTCCAGGACGTGTTCCATCGCGGTGATGGCGACGGCGGCTGGGATCGCGAGTGCATTGCCGACGCTGTAGACGTTCCAAATGTCGAACTTCGCGAGCGGCTCAAGCTGATCGATGGTCAGCTTTTCCAGGAGTCGGGTGATCACACGGGCACCCGAATCTTGGTGCCAGTGCCCAAGATGTCGTGGACATCGTTGATGGCTTCCGCGAAAGCCTGCGCGATAAATTCGGCGGTCGGGGGGTACGGCGAGCTGGATTCCCACATGCCGCTGTCATGTAGACGCTTCGAGATCAGCGCCAGCTTGCCCTCTGCCTCATCGGCACGCGTCTTATGCAGTTCGACTGTCTCGCTGAGAGATTGGATCGAACCGTTCAGTGAGGCTTGCAGCCCATAATGGAAATCGCTCATGTCGTACACCAGATTACGGTGACGAAATGAGCGATTACAGGGAAGCTAAATGGGGGTTGACCAGGCCGAACGGCGATAGCGTCGGCGGGCGCGGAACTTCGAGAAGGAGTGTAGATAAGCAGAAGCCCCGTGGGCAGGCGCAGGGGACGGCGTCTCAGATTCGACCACGGGGCTGCCGGAAGAGCTGGGCTCGATTCCGGTCACCTCAATTGTATCAAGCGTTGTACCGCTAGGATCACAGGCGCCGAAAGTACATGGCGCAGAGGACCGTTCGATCACAGCCCTCCACGCTTGTCTGTACCCAGTGGTCACGGAATCTGCAGCGCGACCCGCATGGCGCGAACCATGTTGTTCAACCACTCGCCGGTCTTCCCTTGGCGGGCACCGATTTCCGCTGCCGTCGAAGAGGGGTTGGCCAGCACCAGCTCGCACATCTCCAGGTACTCGTCTCGCGAGCGAGCCTTGTCCTTACCCGTCTTGGACGTGCCCCAGTCCCGAGGGAGCTGCAGCAGCATGTCGCGGCCGACACGGCACCGCTCGTTGCGTGTGGCCAGCTTGGCGTTGGAGCCCGCGTTGATGTGCAGCGCGTCCCGATCCATGACGACGATGGGCTCGACGGCCGCGCCGTCCAGCTCCTTCTGCGCCAGCCATGCAGCACGGTCTTCCCGGCGCTCCTGGGGGGTCATGCCGCCCCAGACTCCCCAGTCCTCGTCGTTGGTGAGCGCCCAGTCTCGGCAGGTGTCCAGGACGGGGCAGGTGAGGCACATGGCCTTCGCCGTCTCCTCGGCCATCGCTACGAACGCCTCGGCGTCGGCGCGGTCCATACCGCCGTCTTCCAGCAGTTCCTCGACATCCGCGAAGTGCATGTCGTAGTTGCCCGTCTTGCAGACGGCGTTGCTGCGCCAGTCGAACGAGCTGTTGTTGATGTCGTCAAGAGTCGCTGTCATGAGCGGCCCCTCCTTCTGTCCCTTCCGGGGTGCCAGCGTGTACAGGCACCTTAGTGATCAGCGCAACAATCTCAGCGAGTGTGCAACTTACCCACTGCTTCATGGGGTCCGTTGTACCGACCCTCTTGTGGACGTAGATGCCAGCAAGGGCATTCGCGTTCACGGCCTGAACTTTAGCGGCACCGACCCCCTTGGGAAGATCAATTCGAGCAACGTCTTTAGTCTGGATAACTATGTCGTGGCCGTCGATGCGGACGTTGACGATGTCGCCCTTGTCCTTGGCTCCCCAGGCGGGGGCCTTCGTAATGTTGGGGTCTCCCAGCGCCTTTGACAGCGCCCGCGCAATGTCCCAGTTGAACTTGGATCCAGCCGCCTTGGCTGACTTCATGTTCCTACTCACTACCCGCTACCTTCTCACTCGGAACTACTGGCTCAAATTCGTTCACGGATAACCTCCCGGCTGGGACACCTCAGCAACCCGTATTTCCACCACGATAGGTGGGGGGTACGACACCTCCAGAGCTGACAATCGCAGCCGATTGACAGCCTGTTACGCGTCCACCTAACAGCCGCCTGGCAGCGTTCAACCATGAACCTGTCGGGGTACGCGCCCCAGTGGCACATATCCCATATCTGGGAAAGCACTGTCATAGCAGGGACGCCGGTCGGTTGGCATACTCTTGCGCGAGTTGCGATTCCAGCTTCGCTTTGATGGTTGCCAGTTCGTCACGTGACGGGTCGTCCACCCAGTCCGGCAGCCACTCCCCTGCCACCCACACCGACGACGACGGCAGTGACACGCGCTGACCTGGAGCCCGCCCGATGCTGCGGAGGTCCGGCATCGGTTTGATGTTCAACTCGATGCACTCGGGTCGCACTGGGCACATCCGGCAGATCGAGCGCACTCGGTCGCCGCCGTCGACCAGCTCCTCCGGTGCCGTGGTGAACTCTCGATCGCCGTCGCACGGGACGTAGCGTGTCCACTCGTCGGCCGTCAGCCAGACCTTGGCGCTCACGCCCACGCCTTGATGTCGAACGGGTCGTCGGGCATCGGCCACAGCGGGCCGTTCTTCATGCTGTGCCACAGCAGGGCTGCGAACACGGCGTACCGGCCTGGTCCTGGGACCAGCGACCGGGCCCACGCGTGCAGCGAGATCAGGAACTCCTCGCGGCGCTCATCGGGGATCTGCAGCGCGTCCATGATCATCGTGTCGGTCACTGGAACCGGGCCTGATCGAAGCGTTCGCGGAGCTGGAAGGTTTCCTCCAAGCCGGTGCGGTTCTTCACTAGCGTCACATCCATCAGGGGCATCTGCGGAGCCTCCTCAGCGTTGTCGTCCACCGGCCGGGAAAGGACGATTGCGGCATCAGCGGTCTGCTCGATGCCACCGGATTCGCGGAAGTCGGACTTGACGGGCAGGCGGGGCCTACCGCCGTGGTCCTCGATCTTGCGGTTGAGCTGCGCGGCCACGACCACTGCACAGTCCAACTTTCGTGCGATATGCCTTGCGCGAGTTGCCATATGGTCCACAGCCTCGACGCGGTTCTGCCCCTTGCTCGCCTCAATGAGCTGCAGGTAGTCGATGAAGACGAAGTCGAGCCCGTCGCGCATCTTCTTGATACGGCACGCTTGCGTGATCGTCTCGATGGTGTGGCCGGGGTTGTCGTCCACTTCGAGCGTCAGCTCCGATGCGGCACCGGCCCACCGACTGACCTTGGCCACGGTGTCCGGCGACATGCGCTTGCGGGTGATTTCGCCGTACGGCACGCGGGCACCGCAGGACAGGATGCGACCCATCAGATCCTGCTTCGACAGCTCCAGGGAGAAGATCAAAGACTTCCAGTGCATCTGCGCCGCGTAGAGGGCGCACTGCGCCCCCAGGATGGTCTTACCGCAGCCGGGACGGGCCCCAATGACGTAGAGGCGCTGCCGGTGGAATCCGCCCGCGATACGGTCATTCAGGGCCACGAACGGGGACTCGATGGCGGGACGCTCGTCGGCCTGATCTTCCGTCCACAGCGTGTACAGGTCGCGGAACCGGATCGCGTCCATCTCGCGGCCTTCATCGACCTCGTCCAAGAAGATGCGTGCAGCCTCAAGGGCATCCGGCACGTCATCGACCTGGTCGGCGATCTGCTGGAACCGCACACCAAGCGCGTTGACCTGGCGGATCTTCCACTTATCGATGACGATCTCGGCGTACGCGCTGACGTTCGCGACAGACTTGAACGCCTGCAACAGATCTGACAGGTACGGCGCTCCACCGATGCGCTTGAGATCCTTGTTCTCCGCTAGCTTCGCGAAGACGGTGATCGAGTCGATCTCTTCGCCGTCGTTGTACATCTGCTGCAGCGTGGCGTACAGCACCTCATGTGCGGGAAGGTAGAAGTGGTACGGCCGAAGGGCTTTCAGATCCCCAAAGACATCTGGGCTGGTGAGGACGGCTCCGATGACGGACTGTTCTGCTCGCTCGTCGTGGACTGGTTGCCGTTCTGGCACGTCTCGTACTTCTCCTTGTACATCTGCATAATCCATGCCTGCGCTTGCGTCTTGAACCAGAAGCGGATCGCGTCAGGGTCGATCATGTCGTCGGGTGGGTAGACCTTCGGCATCGTGATGTGCAGCCGGTCCTGGACGGCCTTGACGTTGCCGGTCTTCCATTGCTGCTGGAACCATGTCTTGATGGCCTGCTGCTCATCTTGGAAGATGTCAGCGTCGTCGTACTGCCCTGCCTTGAGCCAGTTCTGCGGGCCTGGAACATATTTCATGTCCGTCCCGGCAACGCTCGCTGCGTATCGGCGGGCCGCTCCGATGATCTTCGTGGCGTCCGCGCCGTCTTCCATCAGCTTCGCCCACGCATCGGACGCTTCGTTGATGTGAGTGTGACGCGGATACGATCTCCAGAACAGGTCAAAGGTGCTCTGATGCTTCTTCCGTGCCTGCGCTGGTGTCAGCTTGGGGGGCAATGTATCTCTTTCTGATACAACAACGGGGTCGGTGGCACTCCGCAGTACCACCGACCCCGCATATCAACAAGGGAACTGGTGAGGTGGGTTACCAGCCGTCGTTGCCGCTGTCGTCCCAGTTGCCGCTGGCCTGCTGAGGCGCACGACCGCCGCCGCCGTTCTTCGACACCTTGGTCACCTTCGCGGTCGCGAAGCGCAGCGACGGGCCGATGGACTCGATGTCCAGCTCGTACGCGGTGCGCTTGTTGCCCTCCTTGTCGGTGAAGTCCTTCTGCTTGAGGACGCCGTGGGCAATCACCTTGTCGCCCTTGACGACTGACTCGGCCAGGTTCTCGGCGAGTTCGCCCCACACGGTCCCACGGGTGAACGTGGTGTCGCCGTCCTCCCACTGGTCGGTCTGCGGGTTCTTGCGCCGCGTGTTGCACGCGATGTTGATGTTCGAGACGCCCTTGCCGGACTGCGTGAAGTTCAGCGTCGGGTCAGCGGTCAGCGTGCCTTCGATGGTGACAACGGGAAGTGTGAGGGCCATGCGTCCTTCGATCTGTAGGGGTCAGGTTTCCCAAGGGTCTTGGGTGTCGATGTGATCAGTATGGATCAGCTCAAAGTTGGATAACAGGGAACATTCCTGCTGGTCAGGAGGTCTCGTAGAGCCATCCATCGCAAGTAGTCGTGGTGGTGCGAAGAGCGGTACGACTGCAATCTCACTCGGGTCGTCCCATGGGCGAACATGCCAGCCAGTAGCTGCCGCTGCCATGGGGTGAGCTTCGATCCAACCGTGGCATCCACGAGTTCCATCACCGCAGACACCGACGATGTTGGTGGGATCCCACGGTCCACCTTGGCCGCGCTTCTTCCGGTGGTGCATCGTGACTTGGCCACCCTTGCCGCACCTTTCGCAGTTCCCGTCGCAGCGTTCGAAAACGATTGCGCGACAGAGCTTCTCTTGCTTGTTCAGGGCATCCATCCGAGTAGGTACGCCTGGTACAGGCTGTCCGCGTAAGCGTCAGCCTCCCAGTCGTGTTCGAATCGCTTGGTGCCAATCGGGCCGAAGGCCGGTATGCCGTCGTCGCCAAGTTCAGCCGTCCATAGGGTGAACATCGGCATCGCGTAGTACCGGCCGTCCCACGCGTTGCGATGGACGAACCATGGGCCGTTCAGTCCAACTGGCTCCACCTCAGCCCATTTCCGTGGGCTCCAGGCCGTAGTCAGCCAGAGCCGAGTACGGCACCCACCGCTCAGGGAACTCCCAACCCAGATGCTCGCCGAACCACTCACGGTCCCACTCAGGGGTTTCCGTGGCCCACAGGAATGTGCCATCACGCAACTCCACCAGGCATGACGTGACCGTGTCCGTCTCATGGGCGATCATGAAGTCGCCGGTGTAGTACGCGAACCACGGGCCGGGGGCGACTTTCGCCTTAACGAGGTGATTCGTGTAGTCACGTGCTGCGGCGAATCGCTTGGCGACGTTCACGGCCACGAACACGGCGATGGCACCGATGATGGTGTGGAAGATGTTGGCGATGCGGCTCATATCAATCCCTTCTCATGAGCTTCGTTTAGAAGGTTGACGCGGGCCAGCGTTGCGGCTTGCGTTGCCGCCTTGTCGACGTACTCATCGAATGGGAGTAGTCGGACGCGCAGATCGTTGTAGTGCAACGTCCACTGGTGGACGGTGCCGGACCAGTACACGTTTCCCTCTGCGTCACGCAGTACCAGGCACAGCGGGTCGACCTCGCGGAACGCCTTCTCTTGGATCGCATGCGCCAGGGTGTTGCCTGGCGTCTACTTCGATCTCGATCACAGCTGGATGCCCTGTGCGTCGGCCGGGATGGTGGATGGGTCGACCAGCTTGAGATCCTTGGTCGTGACCTCTTGGCGTTCGTCGGCCGGTGCTGCGCGGACGGGCTTCCAATCCCGATAGGTCAGCAGACCCAGCTGGAAGTTGGCGATGCGGTCGTTCTCCTCGTCCTGCTGCTCGTCGCCGAACGACCCGAACTTCCAGTAGAGTTCGTCCTCGACCAGTCTGTAACGGACCATGCCGTTACCGGCCTGCAGATCGAACACTTGGAACCCGAACGGATTCAGCTCGATCGACACGCCCGCAGTTGATGTCGTCCAGTCGTCGGGGAACCCGCGACGGATCAGGACCACGGGGTCGGCACGCAGGATGATCGGGTACTCGCCGACGACCCGGTCGTCGCGTCCGTACTTCTCAACGAAGTCGACCTGCAGCTTGCCCAGATCGCCGTAGCCGCCAACGCGGACACGGTCGTTGTAGTACGACGTGCCGTGCTCATCTTCCCAGCCGCCCTCGGCGTACCGGCCAATGACCTCAAGCTGTGTCTTCGCCACTGCCCAACTCCTCTGCCCATCGTTCGAAATCGCCGTCGCTCAAGATGGTCTGGCGCTTACCCATCCACTCGGCGAGCTTGTCGGCTGCCGTCTCCGAGAACTTCTCAACGACGACTGGCGGGATCCCCCGGTAGACCAGGGACGCGGTGCGGTCGCGGTTGTACGCGAACGCCACCTTGCCCAGCTTCTCCACCATGTCCGGCGGCATATGGCCGTTGTGGTCGGTCAGGTACTTGTGCGCGTAGCTCAGCGCCGCGTACGCCGCCTCGGCGATCATCGCCGGGACGGGCACGCCGCTATTCGGGTAGGCCATTGTCCCCGAAGATGTCTCGATCCAGACCGCTGAACATCTCCGCGTCGGCTGCCTCTCGCTCCTCGCGGATCACGCCGACGAACCCCTCGAACATCTTCTTCGCGATGAGGTCGCACTCCACGACGGCGTGCGGGCCGTAGTGGGATGCGAGGTACGTCATCAGCTCCTCGTTGTAACCGTGCAGCCACTGCGAGATCATGTTCCGGTACGCTTCGGGCAGGTTGCTCGACAGCGCCAGGAAGTTCAGCATCAGGCGCGGGCCCTCAGCGATCATGAACGGGATCTTGTACGCCTCTTCGATATTCGCCTCGGTGAGGCGTGGCGCGTTCAGTTGGATCGGTGGCGGGATCGGCTTGCGGTCCCGGCTCACTTGATACCGAGCCCATCGAACAGCCCGCTGATGAACTTCTCGCCAGCGTCGGCGGCGTCTGCGAGGAACTCTTGCAGCGCCTCGGGGAGGTTGTCCTCGCCGTACTTCACCCTGGCGTTCTCGATGGCTACACCCACGCCGACCGCAGCGGCCAGCAGCGCGGGGTTGGACACGCTCAGGACGTTCTCGATGACGTCGTCCACGATGTTGTCGGCCATCAGACGATGCCCCACGGGTCGAGGGTCTTGCCGATGTATTCATCGGACGCGGCCGACACCCACTCGGTGTACTCGACCAGCGCCTCGGGCAGATCGCCTCCCACGCCGTACTTCTCGATGAGCTTGGCCTTCGCCACGAACATCCCCACAGCGAGCGCAGACAGCACGATGCTGGGTGACTCTGTGGCCGCCGATACCGCGTTCTTGAGTGTTGTGTCGCTCATTAGTAGCTTCCGCCTCCGTTGTTGTAGAGAGCGCCGAGGATCTTGTTCCTCAACGCCAGGTTGATTGCTTCCTTTTCCAGTGCGTGGCAACGCCTTTCGCACGTACCCAGCTGCATGTGGGCGATGTCCATGGCGAGCTTCGCCGCCTGCACATCAGGATCGAGGGTCGCAGCGGCCTTCGACTTCCAGCCTGGACCGGTCCACCGGAACTCGACCACCGCGACAGCCTTGCCATGGATGGTCTCGTAGTGGCGCAGCTGCGCCCGATGCCAGGCAAGCATCCGGTCCCACTTGTCCATCAGGAACGAGTTCTTGTCGAGCAGCCGGTCCAGGAGTGCTGGACTCAGCTCCGTGTAGACGTAGTCCTCGGAGTCATCCCAGCTCATGCGATCGCATCAATCAGGTTGAGCGCCAACGCTTCCTTGGCGAACACCAGACGGTCAACAGGACCGTGCAGGGCCTTGCACTCCTCGTCGGTCAACCCGGCACGCTGCTGGACGAGTCCGCTCAGCATCGCGTCCTGGTACTCCCAGACCGCCACGTCACGCTTGATCGTGGAGACGAAGTCGGCGTCGAAGCTCATCTTCGCCTCATGCCAGATCGTCACGTCGAACTCGCCGCTGACTCGCCAGTCCCCGGCCTGGAGGATGACGGTGGCCATCGATCCGGCCATGCCGCGAACCTTGGTGGTAATGAAGTGCTTGCCATTGCCGCGTTCGGACAGTTCGACCAGTGTCGAGTACACCGACAGGCCGTCGATGATGTTGCCGCCCTGCGAGTTGATCACCAGCTCGATGTCAGACTCGGGGTACCGCTCATCGATCTCGTACAGTTCCTTGACGAGTGCGGTGGCGGTCTCCTCGGAGATATGCCCGATGAGGTATGCGCGGTGTACGTGGCCGGTGCGACTCACGGCCATCCTCCGACACTCGCCATGGCTGCTTCCTTCGTCTCGTACGCACCACTGGTGTCGAAATCCCAGTTTCCAGGGCCACTTCCGAGTGGTCGGTTACCAGTGATCCAGTAGGCAATCTCTCCGCGATGGTCGAAGTGCGTGTAGTTCACCAGGTACTC
Organism: Mycobacterium sp. AZCC_0083; assembly: GCF_014202335.1. Taxonomy (GTDB): domain Bacteria; phylum Actinomycetota; class Actinomycetes; order Mycobacteriales; family Mycobacteriaceae; genus Mycobacterium. The sequence continues at coordinate 106,332 of NZ_JACHGP010000019.1, forward strand.
GGTATCGCCATCGATGGCCCGGTAGAACCAGTCGGGCCGTCCGTATCGGTTTTCCTCCTCGGTGAAGATCTCGAACTTCACAGCTCGATCCTCTTGAACTCGGAGACGTAACGCAGCTTCCTCGCCCACTGACCACAGCGGACGATCTGACGGCCGCGCTCCAGCGGCACGCGGTGAACGGTCCACTCCCACTTGCCCTGCATGTTCGGGGCCTGGGGGCAGTGGAACATCAGGGCCTCGTCGTAATCGCAGTCGTGCGAAGCAAACTCGGCCTTGCCGTCAGCGTTCGGGTAGAAGTCGGCCCACGGCACGTCCTGCCGCACGATGTCGTCCTGGTAGAGCTGGCCCTCGACATACAGGGCGAGCTGGCCAGAGACGCCCATGCGGTACTCGTCGTCCTTGCCGGTCTTGATGTCCACCATGTACCGCTTGCCGTCGATCTCAACGATGCGGTCAGCGGAACCAGCGGCACGGAGGACGAACGCGTTGCCGGTCGGTGTCTTCATCGGCACGTTCACTGACAGGAACACCTCGCGGGCGATGTACGACAGGTGGGGCGAGGATGAGATGTACTCGTAGTAGCCGTCCAGCGGCCCCTTCATGTCCTCTTCGACTGCGCCCCAGTCGAATCCGTCAGGGTTGACCTCGATGGCCTCGCAGTAGTCATGGATCGACGTGCCACGGTCAGCCTTGTTGGTGTTGCCGCCGATGGTCTCGGCCGTCGCGGCGATCTCCTTGAGAGCGCCCTTCTCCTTGTCCCAGTTGCCGCCCTTGGCGACGATGGCCTTGACACGGTTCAGTAGGGACGGTGTCTGCGCCATGCCGATCATGGCGTTGGCCTGGTAGTACTTGAATAGGCCGTCGCTGGCTTTGTCGATGTCCTTCGCCAGGGTCGAGCATCGCGAGTACGACACGCGTGGCCCACCTTCCGGTGGGTATAGCTTCGGGCGACCGTAGTTGTCGCGGGGGATCTTCCAGTCGGTCACTTACCGTCCTTGACCCATTCGTATGCAGCCTGCGCGCCTGCTAGGAGTTCCTCCGCATTGGCGAATGCAGCCTGGTAACCGATGACCCGGTCGAGCACCTGGAGACGGAGTTGCGCCTTCTCGCCGTCCGACCAAAGCTTTCGGGCGACCGGTGCCCCGACGCTCACTCGGCCACCTGCGTAGCACCCAGCTCCGAGCCCGCGTTGGCGATGGCCTCGAAGTGCTCAGCGACCTTGGTCAGAGCAGCCTGGTCGGTGGAATTGACGATTGCCCCACCATCGGGGTACTCCTCAGCGAAGAACGCCTGCACAGCCTTCGGGTTGTTGCCCGACGCCTTCGCTGCTGCCTTGACACGGTTGATCAGCTCCGCGACGGCCGGGTCGCCGAGAGACTCACCGGGAGCTGGTGACGACTTGGCGCGGGATGGGCGCTGCGCGGCGGGCTTTCCGCCACGGCCGGACGCTGCGTTGCCGTCATCGTCCTCGTCGGCGACCAGGCCCAGGATTGCCATGAATGCGTACCGCTTGGCGTACGTGATCGCGGAGCCCTGCGCCTGCGGATCGTTCTTCACCGGCCGCAGGATCATCTTGGACGTACGGGACTGGCCCGACTCATGCAGCACCGTGGTGGCCAGAGTGTCGTGCGGCTTGCCCTCGATCAGGACGTACCCCGGCTCCTGGATGACGGCCAGCCCATGCTTGGCGAGGACCGGCTGCGCCTCGGCCTTGACGGCGGGCAGGTCGGCGTACTTGCTCTTGAAGAACGGGTTCGCGGTGTCCTTGGCGACGGCACCGAACTCGGCCTGGGCGGCGACGAGAGCTGCGGCCAACGCAGTCCCGATCTCACCGGTCGATGTCAGTACGCGAGTGTTGTAGGCGTAGTTGACCGACTCGGCGGGGACGCGCACGTTCACCGACTTGGCAGTGTCGACGCCAGACGGCTTCACCTCGGTGGTCTCAGCCTTCTTGGCGGTATCGTCGCTCACAGGTCATGCGCTCCTATGTAGAGGAAGGCGAACACGAATAGCCATGTCCACCAGGGGAATATGCCGAGCACGGCTATGCAGCGATGAGCTGCTTGATCTTTCGGTTCGTCTTGCCCTGGCCCTCGATGGCGTCCGCGAGGATCGCGAGGGTGGACTTCTCAACCGTGGTGTTGCGCAAGATGACTCGCAGCGCCGACCACCAGGTGCGGTGAGGATCCTTGGGTGCAGACATTTCCAACGCGTACTCCAGCGCGGTGATGATCGTCACCGGCTCGCCAGCGTTGATGGACTCCTGCAGAAGACGTTTCGTGATCTGCAGTGTCGAGATCAGACCGTCTGGGTCATCCGTCAGGACTGCGTGGTTCCGGCGCGCAATGCGCCGCAGCTTGTTTGTACCCATCGTTGTATCATCATGCCTCAGCCCTGTAATCGCAGGTCAGGCCGCTATTTGCGGGCGTACGAGCCAGCAGTTGTCACGGAATGGGTTGAAGTCCCATGGGGCACACCCAATCGCCTTCAACTCCTGAGCAAGCATGTGGCGCTGGGTCATCTTGTCCGAATATGCAGCGGACTGGGCGGCGCTGCCCGAGTGTCTCCACACGCCACCGGCATGCCAATTCCTCAGCTCGTCGTCCAGCTCCCACAGCAACTCCAGTAGTTCGTTTCGCTCAGTAAGGAACTCAGCGCGACTGGGCATGCGGAGGATCCTGTCAAACGACAGCGACGGATTACAGGGAGATGTGTCGGGGGGCCCGCCGGGACACGACCCCCGGCGGGGCGACCGAACCTAATCGTCCGCACCAGATCAGACAGGAAGGGAATCCACTTACCGACCTGGCCCACCGGTAACGTACCCCATCCTTGCCATCGGCAACCGCGAACTTACGGTTCGGTAAGGTTAACCTCATCTTGTGTGATTCACATCACATTTCATTGCCAGCACGCCTTCAAGCTCCTCCATCGCCCCTGCTCAGCGCCTTGCCCCCTGTAATCACTGGTCAGCAAACCGTTACCTTCTAAAAGGACCGTGCGAGCGCAGCGAGCCCCTACCCCGAAGGGGCCTAGCAACACGGATGTGTTGCGTCTCCCCAGAGCGACCGGTTGGGTCTGGTACCCGACAAGGTCAACGGAGTGATCCTCTTAATAGATCCTCCTACTCGATAGTAAAGCTCAAACCTGTACTGAGGCTTAGTAATACAGCTTTACCTGTAACCCTATTACAAGCGCGTACGCTTCCCTGTAATCCAACTCCCGCGCCTGCCAAGCTCATTCGCATGAGCACAGACATCCGCGAGAACTACGAGGGGCTGGTTGACGGCGAGCGCGTCGTCACCGCGTACCGCGCCTTCGCAGAGCCCGACAAGCCGTACTGCATCACCCTCGACCTCGGGGACCAGATCGTGTCCGGTGCATTCCGACCGCTGGTCGCCGACGAAGACTTCACCGCCGAAGAGGCAGAGTCGTTGAACCGCGCCAACATCATCGACTGGGTGAGCGTCCTGACGGACCTGATCGAGAAGGCGCAAGCTTGGGACGACTTCGTCGCGGAAGTCGAGGAGGCCGAACAGTACCCCGACGAGTACTACGGGGCCGAGTTCCTGTCCGGCGGCGGCGTCATCACGGACACGTTCGACCGTTCCGGCGCAGTCGATCTGGACGCACCCGCCACCACGGCCTGGTCGGTCGACAACCTCGGGTACAACGAGATCGATTCGGTGTGGATGGATCGCCAGGGCGACCGCTACAAGCACGTGAACGGTGTCTGGTACATCCAGGACTGCGACGACATTCTTGGAGATTGGGATGAGATCGCCTCCAACTCCGACCTCCTGACCGACTACGGCCCGTACACCACGACGCTCGCCGACCGTGCGCCGCGTCAGGCGAAGAGCCTCGGCGAAGACGAGCGTGACGCCGAATGGTCCTTCACGGCCGACGACGGAACGGTCTTCATCTACCGCTGGAACGGCGAGACCTGGGAGGGCAAGTCCTCCGCGTTCGGCGACGGCGACGTCTGGGTGTCGATCAGCGCGGACGGACCCGTCATCCGCAACACCCCCAACTACCTCATCGAAATCATCAAGTAACCCCGAAGGAATCATGAGCAAGAACAACACCATCAACGGGACACCGGGACTCAAGCGGATCGTCCCCGCAGGCGAGCCGATCTTCGGCCTGGGCGCGAAGGTCACCGGCCGTAACCTCGCCGCCATCAGCTACATCGTGTCGCTGGAGGCTGAGCGCCGTGGCGTCCCGCTGGGGATCGAAACCGTCTTCGCGGCTACCGGCGAGCTGGTCTCGATCACCGTCAAGGACGACACCAAGGCAGAGGACTTCGTCCTGGAGGTCGGCGATGCAATCGTCCTGACCCCTCAGGCCCTGGAGGCTCAGGTGCTGCCGGTGAGCCTGTACAACCAGGTGTTCCGCGAGCTGTGACCCTGCAGACGTTCACCCACAACCCGACCAAGGTCGGAGCCATTCAGGTGGCCCGACCCTGGTCAGGTGTGGAGCGTTCCGTTCCAACCGCCCGCCAGGTGAAGACCGGCGCAGGTGGACTGGCGTGGTTCGTGGTGTCCACCCACGGCAGCCTGGAGACGCAGCGTGCGTACGCGGGTGACTGGATTGTCCGGCACCCCAACGGTTCCCATGAAGTTCTGACCGACGACCAGTTCCAGCTGTATTACGGAGATAGCAAAGATGTCGACACCGACCCTGCCGAGGACTGACTTCGACACCGACATCATGTCGGCGGTCGACGGCGCGTTCAAGGAACTCGACTGTTGCAGTCAGCGCAAGGAACAGCTGGCCTGTGGCGGCGACATCGCCGGATACCAGGAGTACCACGACTGCATCCAAGGCTGGCTGTGCAAGACCCACTGGGACCAGGCACTCCAGTTCCTTCCAGTGTGGAAGGAACGCATCCGCACCAACGGCAGCATGGGATGCACTCACTGCCTCAACCGGTTCGATGACATCCGCAAGCTAGTGAGGCTGACCTCGGTATGACCAAGATCCTGATCGCCGCAGCAGCGGCTGCCGCCACCCTCGGACTGTCGGCGTGCAACCCCGGTGAGCCCGTGCCCACACCCGCCAACCCCGGCGCACCGGCCAGCTGCGCATTCGTGAACGCCCCGAAGAGTGGCTTCGTCCCTGGCGGCGATCTACGCCTGGACCCCGGCACTCACTTGGGTCCACGTATCGGGCTGCCGTTCCAGTGAGCGCCATTCTCCGCGATGTGATCTGGGATGACCTCGACATCGACTACCTGCTGACACAGTCCTACAAGGACTTCCACGCCAAGGGCCTCGACTACGTGTGCCTGCACCGTGACGCGGGCCTGACCCTCAAGGCGTACTTCTTCGCCGAAGGTATGGACTCGCAGAAAGCGGGCGAGGTCGTCAACCCGCACGACCACCGGTACAACTTCGTGACGCAATGCATGTCCGGCGTCATCGAGAACCAGTGGTACCGCACCCCGCCATGCTGGGATCCGATGTCGGACGACCCGATTGCTGATGAGTGCGGCGAGGTTTACGAGACGCACCTGTGGTACACACCGCTCAACGGTGGTGTCGGGTTCACCAAGGACGGTGGCTGGATCCTGCAGCGATACAAGACGTATCAGTTCGCCCCCGGCCAGCAGTACTGGATGTCGGCACCCGAGATCCACACCATCCGCGTGGTCAAGCCCGAGACGTGCATCGTGATCGCACAGTTCGAGGACGTGGTCCCGCTCGACCAGCCGACAGTCACGTTCACCAAGAGCAAGTTGCCGCCGTCCCTCGAAGGGCTGTACGGCACGTTCACCGCCGACCAGCTCGTCAAGCGAATCGGCCTACTTCGAGAACTGCAGGAGCAGCTCTAATGGGCACCAGCGTCAAGCGTGAGGTCTCGCTCAGCAGCCCGATGACTCTCGGTGAGCTGCGCGAGTTCTACGACCTGTGCCGCGACATGGACATACCGCTGTCAGCGCAGTTGTCCGTGACAGTTATCAAGGGCTACAGCGACTTCCGCGAGTCCTGGCCGGACGGTGTCACGATCACGGCTCGACCATGAACCGGCTACAGAGCGCCACGGACACCTTCCGTGAACTGTGGACGTACGCGACCATCGCTCTGATCCTCGGTGCCACCGGCTACGCCGTGTTCGAGAACAAGAGCTGGTGGGACGGACTGTGGTGGGCCATCGTGACCGCCGGGACAGTCGGCTACGGCGACCAGTACCCCGCCACGGTCGGCGGTCGCATCGTCGGTATCGCGCTGATCGTGTTCTCCGTGTTCTTCGTCGTCCCCCTCATCACAGCCCGCATGGCCAGCCGCCTCATCGTGAACGACGACGCGTGGACCCATGAGGAGCAAGAAGAGATCAAGAGCGACATCGGGTTCGTCCGTGAGTACGTCGACCGGCTCCCGCCCCGATGCGGGCATGGCGGTGATCCGGCGAAGTGCCGATGATGAGCGGCGTGATGGTCGCCTACGACGGTGATGCAGACCTCTTCGTCTACCGGGTCTTCGTCCCTGACTATCAGGAGCGGTTCGGATACTTGCACGACGGCACCCTGCAGACCGGAAGGGATTGACCAGTGGCCGAGACCAAAGAAGAGATGGACGCGCAGACAGGCGGATTACACCCTGCCGAGATCTGCGGCGAGGACTGTTCGGGGTGCTGCGAGGAGTGGGAGTGGAAGTGACAACGCCTACACCTGCCGTCGCCTGATGTGGAGCCAGCTTGGGGACGGCACCTACGTGTGCGACGTGTGCGGCCTACCCGTGCGTCTTTGGGTGGACATCGGAGCATCGTGCCCGTTCGGGTGCGACGTGACGTAGGGAGATGACATGACCTGTACCGAACCGGACGAGGACGGCGACTGCACGCATGAGATCAGCAGTTACGAACCCGGCCTGTGCCTGCATTGCTTGCACACCTACGGAATCGCCCGTCAGATGGGCAAGTCCACCGTCCCCGGCCTGTGGATGTGCATGATGTGCGCCCACGGCGTCGGCTAACGGGACGCGTACTTATCGGCACAACACAACAGGAGGAATCGTGAACGTTCGCAATTGGTTTCGGCGCAGGCCACCAAGCAATCTGGTCGCTCACGCACGTCGTGAGTTGGATCTGATCGGAGAAGAGCCTGACGTGATCAAGGGCTACCTCAAGGTGATCCAAGCGTTCGCCGATATGGGGCACTCTGGTGGGTCAGCAATGGTCGCTATCCCGACTATCAGCAGGCTGTTGCGTTTCGAGAACTTGGCTCCGCTAACCGACGACCCGGACGACTGGATCGAGGTTGGGTACGGCATGTGGCAGAACCGCCGCTGTTCCCGCATGTTCTCGGAGGACGGTGGCAAGTCGTATACCGACGTGGACGACCGCGAGAAGGTCGTGCATTTTGCCGAGTCAAGCGCCTAGCTGACATAGGGACTGGCATGCACGAAGTACCTGACTGCTACGTCTGCGGCGACGGCATCGAACAGATCGGCGGGGGCTGGCGGCACATTGACGACAGCATCAGTGCGGAGGGCGAGCGAGTCGTCTCGACGTGCTACTGGGGCAAGCCCTACGCGCCGTCCGACAACCGCAATCCGCGGTTCGCAGACTTCGAAAAACACCTGACGTAAGGAGATTGACGTGGAAGGCATCGCAATTGGCCTTGCGTGCTGGGTGCTCGCCGCCGTGGCCTTCATGGTCGGGCGAATGACGGCGCCGCGTGCCCCGCAGGATGTGTTCTGCTGCGCGTACAAAGTGGGCCACCCTGGGCCACACGTCCCGCCGCTGGGCTGACAGAAGGCGGCGTTACTAAACGGGGCTCACAAGGCCCATAGAGAAACCCCGACCCCCTCACAAGGGGGGCCGGGGTTTCGTCGTTCCTGGAGCCAATAAGAGGGCGCTACGCAGCCTTTCGCTGCTTCGGCCACCACTCCTCAATAGAATCCGATGAGTAGCCCGACCACACATCCTCGTCCTCGACCAAGACGACGGGCATCGCCATGTAGCCCATCTCGATCAGACGGTCACGCCACTCGGTCTGTTCATCGACGTTGATTGTCTCGAACTCAACGCCACGATCCTTCAGATGTCGCTTCGTGACCAGGCACTGCGGGCAGGAGTTCTTCGTGAACACGGTGACGCTCATCGGCGCACCGGGGCTGCCGCCACGATGTCGCGGGCGTGCTGGAGCGCAATGTCCCAGCAGGAGCGCGGATCTCCGTCGATGGGGTTCACGAACTGGTACGTCGTGTGAGGGCTGGTCACCTTGATCAGGAAGAAGTCGAGCGCATTCGTAGCGGCCTTGAACGCACCAACGCCCTCATTGAACGTTGGGCTCGACACCAGGTTCCACACTTGTCCGGCCAGGTTCAGCGGATTGCCAGTGTTGACGATGTCCCACACCGCACGCATGTCAGCGATCTGATCCGCAGTAGACCCGGCCTTGTTGATCTTCGAGTACAGGTCGTCACCCTTGGTGTTGGTCATCGCCTTGTCGGAAGCGAAGTCCCAATGCTCCACCGGGGTGTCGTGTGCGGTCGGCGTAACGATGCCCTCGCCGTCCGAGTAGGAGCAGCCGGGGAACGTATGCCCGTGCTCACGCATCGGGTTGCCGAATGCGCTCGACCCACGGTATGTGGCCTTGAACCGTCCGAGGTCGCCGTACAGGACGCGCATCAACACCGTCATGAACACGATGGCACCCATCGAGTACACCGTTGCGCACCAAGGGATCTGGGTGCAGTTCTCACCCTTCGGGCCGCGCGGCATGTCGAGCTGACGAATGAACTCAGCGACACCGTCCTTCACGCCTCGGGACATCGGCACTGGGGCCGTGTTGTACCCGATGGGCTGGTGGTAGCACTTCGTCTTGTCGAGCAGCTCCCCGATGTCGTACGGGTAGCCCATGTCGTACGTGCTGCCCGCGCCGTTGATCGAGAAGTGAACGATGTCGTAGCCCTGCACGAACGCGGGCTTGTCGATCACGATGACGCCGAGAGCGACCTGGGTGTCGAAGTCCAGGACGCCGAACCCATGGGAGCCCAGCTTTGGGCCGGTGTAGTTCTTGTCAGCATTCTTGTTCTGCTGGTACGTCACCAGCGCGGCCTGCAGATCGAGCCCGAACACCTCAGTGTCATCGAGCCTCTTGGCATAGGAGAACCTCGCCTTGAGCTTCGCCTTAGCCGTCTTCACGGTGGGGCCGGACATGCCGACCTGCCACCCGATCCACGTAGTGGTCATGTAATCCTTTCTGGCATCACGAAATAGGGCCATTCCGCTGCCAGCGGAACAGCCCGATTACGCGAACGGTTTAGTGAGTCTTCTTGTACTGCTCGATGACCTCATCGACCACGCTGGTCGCCTCGGTCGCGATGGCCGGGACGGAAGGCGCAGGGGCTGCCTGCGTGGGCTCGTCGTCGCCGTCGAGTTCGTCCACCACCTTCTCGATGGCAGCCTGGTTCTTCACGAACCATGTAGCGCCACCCACGACGGCCGAGAAGCCGACCGCTACCAGATGCACCCACGGGTGTGTGGTGTCGGCATTCAGGAACGCCACGACGCCCTCCATACCTGCCAGCGCAGTGGCGGCGGCGGTGATGGCCTTGTAGATCTCTGCGATCTTCACTTGAAGATCCCTCCCAGCGGGTTGAACTGCTTGATGATTGCCTGGAGCTGGTCGGGGATCAGCGACTCCAACGTCTGAATGACGTTGGGCAGGAACACCTTGTCGATCTGATCGGGGATCAGTTCGTCCAGCTTCTTGGTGACCGCGTCCTCCACAGCCTTCTCGATGACCGGCGTCAACGCCGTCACGACGATTGGGATCACGACCTTCGCGGCCGACTCGATGAAGCTCACTTCGCAGCCGCCTCGTATGCCGTCAGGATGTCGGCCGGAACCTCTGCGAGGATCTTCGCTGCGCGGGCCACCGTCGCGGCGTCAGTCACCACTCCCTCGCCTGCGGCAACGCGAATCACGCGGCGCAGCGAGTCAGGGTCACCCAGCACGGCCAGGCGCTCCACTAGTTCGGAGTGCTCCATGCCGTCGTCGTTGAGCACCATGCCAGCGAGGGTGTCCACTGGTCCCTCACCGGGCTCTGCGTAGATGGAACGCGAGTTCCACTTGTTGGTCAGCTCGAAGTGGACACGCGTCAGCAGTGCCCGGTCGGCGTCAGTGAACATGTCGTCTTCCTCCGTGGTTCCATTTGCGAATTGTGCTACGTAGCTTGCGAATACGTCCCAAGGGAAGTTGGGGCCAACGTCGGTGTGAGTACCGATGCCCAGACCCTTGGTGATGCCGTAGTGGTCGGTGATGCCGTTGCTGGTCTTTAGCGACGAGTAGCCCCCGGCCGCGAAGCCGACGCGGACGGTCGTCTCGATCCCGTACTTGCGGCAGTCCTGTACGGCCAGGTAGGCAGCAACCTTGATTGCCTTGCCGTACTTGCTGAGCCAGTCCGTACGCGACATCGCCGCGTACGATCCAGCGAAGACGAGGTTGATCGAATCTGGATTCGCCGATAGGACGGACCAGCTGCTGAGGTCGGTGTCAACGAGATCCCACGCGACAGCCCCGGAAGCATCAGGGTCCACCGCGTAGTGGTAGGACACCTCGTTGTTGTCCATCCAGTTATCCAGCGCCTGACCCAGCAGGTTGCCTTCCTCCGTGTGGAGGACGAACAGACGCGGATTGTGCCCCTGACGGTTCGACGCGTTCTCGCCGTCGATGATGTTCTTCTCGGTGAACGAGAACGATGGCTGAGTGGGAGTTGTTGGGGCGGTGATTGTTCCGGCCACCGCGTCGTACAGCGCGTTGATGTCATCCCACTGCTCGCGGTAGCGGTCAGGGAACGCCGAGCCCTGGATGGCCTGCGCAGCCTCGCCAGCGGACTGAGCGTTCGACGCGTCGTATCCGCGCTTCTTTAGCCGCGTCTGGAACGAGATGAACGCCTGGTGCGGATCCATCTGCTGAGCAGTCGTCCCCCACCACAGCTCGCCGTTCGGACCCTTCTGCTGCTGCAGGTAGCCGATTGACCGATTATCGTTCGAAACCGAGTCGTGGGAGTAGTTGAACGAATCTCCGTCGTTATGGTTTGCCGGACACCAGAAGCGCCGTGCGTGCGGCGGGTCGTTGTCCTCAACGCCAACCTCGACGGAGACGGCCATCACGTTGAGGATCGCCGCGCCCTTTACGTCGGGCATGCCCAATGTCTTCGCCACGTCGATGGCAATCGCCATGATCTGCTCACGGGCGAGGAGCGGATCATCCTGCAGAAACTGTGTGAAACTCATGCGGCGTCCTGTGCTGAGATGGCTGTGAACTGAGTGCCAGGCGCTAGAAGCGACGCACGCCAGTTCAATCCGTAGTAGGTGTGGCCGTCACCGTGGTCGACCAGGTTCGCCTCGTCGGTCCAGTCGATGACCGGCGTGGCCAGGTTCGTCCCCTGGTACACCGCCACTGTGTTCGTGATCGAGTTGTAGCGAATCGTGTAGTTGTCCAGGTTCGCGGTGACGTGCGGAACCGACTTCCACGTCGTCAAATGCACTGGGCTGGAGCCAACCTCGATGAGCAGGTTGTTGTTGATCAGGCCGGTCTCATGCGTGACGCAGAGGTACTCCGACATGTCCGAGTTCGAGCAGAACGCCACACCCGACTTGCCAGCGCCACGGTTGACCACCGAGTAGTTGATCTCGATGGAGTCGCCACGGAACGGCGCGTACCAAAGCATCGCCGCGTCATCGAAGAGGATCCCGCAGGCCACGCCATTGGGCTGGCCGGACGAGGAGTTGTCCCAGACGGACGGCGCACCGTTCTTGACATCCCACGACGGGTCGACAACCGTTCCCACGGTGCCGAAGTCGTAGTCGTACTGAATCGCGTTGAAATCGGTGTTGTTCTGCGGGTAGTCTGGGTAGCGCGGCTCATTGCGAGTTACGGTGCCCCAGACCGGGATACGGACGTTGGCGTTTACATCCTCGATACTCAGAGCGAACGTGGTGCCGCGCACCAGAAGAGTTGTGTCATCGGACGTTACGTCAGGAAAGGTCACCGCACCGTTGACGACGTACCCCTCCCAAATCGCGAGGGTCTGCTTGAACGAGTTCTTGAACTCGATGAACGCATACGCGCCGTCGCGGAACACCTTCTTCTCGCGAGCGGTCAAAGTGTATGTGTACGTGGGGGTGTCGCCAGTAGCCAGATCCATCACGGCCATGCGGCGACCCAATTCAGGACGCCAAACGCCCATGGTGTACTCCTATTTAGATGATGAGCTTCGCGTGCTGATTCGCCTCACGCAGTGCCATGCGATCCGATTCGCTGATACCTGTTGCGCGGTACAGAAAGTCATCGACAACGTCGGTCAGCTTGTTCAGGCCACGGATCACCTTCTCAAGGCGCTCACGTAGCTCGCTGTTCTCCCGGCGTACCTCTTCACGGAACGCTGCCGACATCCGCTGCAGCAGCTCCGTCTCATCAAGCTTGCGCTTGCGCTTACCAAACACGGTGTCCCACACGTGATTGAAGATTCCACCCGTGGCCGCAGCCGTTGCCAGCCCGAGAAGGGCCTCCCCCAAAGTGATGTGATCCATGTTCTTTTATCTGAGTAGTAGGTGCGGGCGGATTCCCTCCCCGTCGAAACGAGGAGGGAATCCGTAGTGCTACTTGGCCTTCTGAGCCCGCTCGGCGTCCAGCCAGGCGACAGTGTCGGCCTGGATCTTCGCTACAGCTGCCACGTGGTTCTCCGACTGCTCAGCGATGCTCGCCGCGTAGGCGTCCCAGAACGCCTTCTCGTTACCAACAGTGAGGACGTTTGCCATGTGAGTTCTCCTTAACCGACGCGGTAGGCGCGGACAGCAGGGACGGGGATGTGTCGGATCGCGTCTGCAATGCGACGGCCGTGGTTGAAGTAACCCCGGTAGTTGCCGTGTAGGTTGTCCGCACCCGTGATCAGCGCCTGCTGATCGGTCAGGCTGTTGTTGTTGCCACCGTTTCCGGTCCACCAAGGGTTCGTGGGATTCGCCGGGTCGACGTAGAAGGCGCGTGCAACCTCAGCGATGGCCGCGATATGCCCCTGACGGTTCAGGTCGTTCGCCCCACCGGACACGTAGCTCGCAGGGCTGGTGCCGAAGATGGTGTACGGCTCGTTGCCAACATGAATGAACGTCATCAGGCCGTTGGAGTCCAGGGCCAGTGCTTCGTTGTAAACAACCTTCGCGCGGGCCTTCATGGCTGCAGTGCCGCCAGGGTTCACGGCCGCGTCGTTGACGGTTCCGTGCAGGATGTACGCCACAGGGAAGCTGATGCCGGTCATCGGATCGGCCGCACCGATGGCGAACCCGTTCGCGATGGTGGTCTTGCGTGAGGCAGACCCGATACGCGTCGAGTTGATCGAGGATGGAGTGTCGTCCGTTCGGGCGACGGTGTCGCCGTTCTGGAAGAACCCCGTACCGCCCTGCGCGGCATTCCAATGGACGATGCCGGTCGCCTCGAAGAACGCGTCCTGAGGACCGTACGAGAAGTAGGTCTCATCCGAGCCGACGTTCTGGTTGTGCAGCGGCTCGAAGTACGAGTCGCCGTCGAAGATCACCATCGGGCGGGCCGGTGCCGCGTACATCAATGCCGCCGCCTCGATGTTCACCTGCAGGAAGTTGACATTGCCTGCGACATGCACACGGATGCGGCGCTTCTTGTAGCCGCTGCGAGCCACGCCAGGTGTTGCGAACTTGATCGAACGGAAGACGTACCCGGTCAGGCTGGTGCCCAGAGGCTTGTCCTGGAGCTTCACCATGCGGCCGTTGTGCTCGACGTAGACCTGACAGTCGAACGCTCCGGTCGACAGGAACATCAGGTCGAGCTTGTCGCCCGTGTACACGAACTCGAAGCGGGTGGACATGTTGAACGTGCTTCCACCCGAGGCGCGTGCCGAGGTGTCGTTCTTCGCGCCGCCAGCCCAGTTGCCTGGAGTCTGGAACTGCCAGTTCTGGCCCTGCGTGTTGAACTTACCGGCGGTATTCCACGGCACGCCGACGAGACTGTCCATGGTCTGGGCTGATGTGCTGTACGCATCGGTCACGATCTCCGAGGACGGCATCGTGTCGATAATTGGTTCGTAGAGATCAGCCAGACGGACGGTGTCCGTGTAAATAGGAGCTGGCAAAGTCATCCAATCTCAATCAGGTCGAACGTGTAAGTCGTGTTCGACAGAGGTGTTCCTGCAATTTGGAGCACGACCGTTGTGGTCGTCTTGGTGACGAACGGATGCAGGTTCGCTGCAGGCCCGTTCGTCGGTGCCAAGCTCACGTGCGGCACGGTGGGGAACGCAGTTCCGAATGTCAGGGTCGCGAGAGTCCCTGAGGCAGCGGACGTTCCGGTCGTCACGGACACGGACTGCGCGTAGCGACCACCGGCCACACTGGCGGTCGCACCGGTACCGGCATTGGCGTGCGCGGCGATGGTGGGAATCGTTCCGCCAGCGGTGACGGCAGTTGCGATGGCCGCGTCGATGTCAGACTTACGGGCGAGCACGTCGTCGCCCCACTTGAGGTCGCCGTCACCCTTTGGCACAAAGGAGATGTCGACATCCGGCTCTGGTCCGTCCGCAACGATGGTCGCCACAGAGATCGCCACATAGAGGACGATGGGAGCAGCGCCTTGTGGAACTAGGCCGAGGGCGACGTTGGGGTCCGCACCGGACGCCAGCACGGCCGGGAAGTTACCGGCCGAGTGGTTCTGTACGGCAATGAAGTTCACCGCGTTCGGTACCGGCGAGGTGTTGAGGATCGGGTTGCCGTTGGAGTCGAAGATCGCGTTGATCTTCGGGCTCACCAGCGTCTTGTTCGGGACCGTCTGAACGCCGGTCAGTGTGACGAAGCCACTGGAGTCAGTGCCGCCGACGTTGACGTAAATCGAGCCGCCCCAACGCCATAGCAAGTTGGTTGCCTTGTCGACGTAGATGATGTCGGTGACGCCAGTCGCTGGGAATGCAGCCTTGTTGACGTACTCCTCGACCTGGTCAACGAAGAAGACCTGGCCGATGTAGTACAGCGCGTTCCAATGCGACGAGCCGTCGCCGACCTTCAGCTTGCCAGTGTCGGTCTCAGCGCCAAGTTCGCCAGCCGCCAGGAGCGTGTTAGCGGATGTCCACTGCGCAGCGGTGCCGCGACGTAGTTGAATCTGCGCCATCATGCACGCCGAACGGGGATGAGTTCCGAAACAGCCTGATGTCCACGGGGATTGAAGTGCGTGTCGTCCGCGTTGAACACTGACCGGATCCGGCCGGGAGTTGCCCAGTCAGTCACGATGGAGTCAACGTCCATGCAGGACTCGGTGCCCACCGGCAGCATGTGCAGCCAGGTGTTCATCGCTACGCGCTTAGCTTCGGAGGCACCGGCCGAGAACTCCATGCGCGGTGGGATGTTGGTGATCAGGTGGCGGGCGTTCGGATACTTCGCCTTGCCGTTCTTGATTGCGCCACGCATGTTCGCCTGCGCATCAGCGACAGTCGAGTCCACGGTGTCCGAGGACGCCAGGGCGAAGTACAGCACCACGTCTGGATCGAAAGCCGTGTCGCATGAGTCGAACACAGTCCAGCGAGTGAAGTCGGTGGCAAAGTGTCCGGCCCAGCTGCCCGACATCGATAGGTTCGCAGCCACACCACCCTGCGCCTTGGCCCATAGCTGCGGCCAAGAGCTGAGCGTGCCGTAGTTGTCGCCAGTGCCGTTGCTGGACGAGTTCGACAGCGAGTTGCCGACGACCAGAATGCGTGGGGCACCAGCGTCGGCGTACTCGTACTCGATCCACATCTGGAACCACGCCGCGTTGTTCTGCCGCGCAATACCCACAGGGTTCTGGACGCCAGCGTCCGTGGCCAATAGGGACTGCCAACTGAGCCCGCCCGAGAACGCCATACCGCCGGACGCCGAAGTGGTCCAGCCGGTCGACAGCATCAGCGTGCGGTGGTCGACGGCCACCTGCGTCAGGTCGACCCATGGGGTGATTAGCTCGCCGCCCGAGGCAAGCGTCGTCGGAGCCTGAATAAGAGTCGGCGCAGCCGTGAAGTTGCCGTTCGGTTCACCATTCGCGTCAACAGCCGGAATGCCGTAGTACAGCGACAGGCCGGTGATGTCGCCGGTCAGCACCACGTCAGCGAGGTGGTCGCGGTTACGCACGTGTACACGCATGCGGGTAGCGGCCACCGGGAGCTGGAACAGCTGGCGGTTCGTGAACGGCTGATTCGGCCAACTCGACGCATGGCTCTTCGTCAACTCAAACGAGTAAATGCCAGTACGCACACCGGGGGTGGCCAGCGAGTACGGAAGGTCAATCCACGCCAAAACGCCGTCTCCAGTCTTAGTGCGCTTCGTGTCGGTCTCGTAGCCCACTTCGCCTGGGCCGAGGGTGGGATTCGCGGTCGTCCACTGCGCGGCTGTACCGCGACGTGGCTCGATCCGAATGATCGTCATTAGGGGGATCCGCCTTCGAGGAGTCCGATGCCGGGATCCGATGGAGTGCCACCGTCGATCCCGCCCATCGATAGGTAGTTCAGCGCCAGCGGAACGGTCTCAGTGCCGTTGTTCAGTTCGAACTGCACAGTGCCGTCGAGGTTTACGTGCCCCTCGCCGGTGAAGCTGATGCCAGTGAGGCCCTGCGTCACGCCTGTTACCGGCGCTGCGGGTACGGGGATCAGTTCCGCGAAACGCTTGAGCCCGCCGACTGTTGGCGAGTTGAAGTAGAACGGGTTCAACGCAACCGGTCGAGTCGTGCCAGGAATGTGAATATTCTTGTAGCGCACGTAGATTGACAAATCGCCGGCAATGCCGAGAGCGGGAGTGTTGGCGAGCAGATACACAGGGCCACCAACGGTCCCGTCATCCTTCTGCCGCAGGAACGACCCATCCGGCTGAATGACCGCGACAACTTCCTTCGAACTGATCACCGCAGCGGGCGGCACAGTCTCGCCAAAACGGAACAGCTCACCAGGAGCGAGGTTGTACTTGAAGATCACCAGTCCCGACGTGGGAGCCACCAGGTCTGGGTACGGGCCAGCGTCAGCGCCGTCATCGCCGGGGACGAGGATCGGGCCATCGATCTGGAAGAAGGTTGGGTCAGCCATCACGAAACCCCGTACATCGCGGTGTAGTCGGCCTGTGTCAACACGGAGATGACCCCGTTGAACACGACCTTCTTGTCACCGATGTGAGCCTCCATCAGAGATGGCAGCCCGCCCTGCGAGGTGGCGTCCTTGGAAACCTGTAGACGCCAACCCATCTCCCCATCGGGATCAGTCGACAGAGAGGCGACAGACACCGCCCCACGCCAGCCCTGCGCGTTGAGATCCACGAGGATCCCGAACAGCTCAGCTGGGGTGGTGATGTCGTCGGCATCGAAGTCAATGCTTGGCATGAAGTTCCTTTAAGCGGCAGCGAGCCGGTCGTTGGCCGTGAAGCTCTGTAGTCCTGGGGGGCCGACCTGAACGAAGGTGAATGGCGGGAGATACTGCGTGCCCGCGAACATCGTCAGACCGACAAATCGGTTACTGGACCCAATGAGTGATGTGCCCGAAGTGTCGGTGGCGCGGAGAACCTCCGTGCCGTTCTGGTAGAGGACGAACTCGCGAACATCGTTGGTAGTGCCCAACTTCAAGGTCCAGCGGTCACCACTGGCGGTGGACACGGAGCCCGACCCGATAGTGGTCGCCACTCCCCCGACAACGATGGCGATGTAGCAGGCGTTGTTCGTGATCGTCGCCTCGACGCGGTTGGTCATCGCCGCGTCACAGCGTCCGAAGAGACTCAGGTACGTCGGGTTGGTAATAACCGGGAAGGCAGCTGCCGTGACGAACGCAACCGACTGTGTGTTCGTGGCCAGAGGCGTGTTGTGACGGACCAGCGCACCACCGTCAGCACCGCCGATGGAAGTCCAGAAGAGGTTGTTGCCGTCAGTCTGCGGAGTCCAGGGCCCGACGCCAAACAGTGAGACGGTGTAGTTGGGGCCGGGGTTGGTAGCCGTGCGGGCGAACGTGTCATCGATCAGGACGCCGCCAGGGACATTGCCCTGCGCCAGCTTGCCCTCAAGCTGCGCCACACCGACATTCGCGTTATCGGCAGAAGCCTGGGCGGTGTCGATCGCGACCCACTTGCCGGTAATGAACGGTCCCAGAATTGGGATACCGCCCACCAGTCCGGTGATCGCCTGCGTGATGCCACCGATAACCGCCTGCGCAAGGCCAAGAGCGGACTCCAGGCCCTCATAGACAGCGCCGAACACCGTTGTGATGATGTTGTTGCCTGCGACCTGCGTCTTCTTGTCGGCGGTCACAGCAGCCTGCGTGCGACCGACCAATGCCGAGAAGCCCCCGCCAACGAGCGAGCCATCGAGAGCGCCTGGAGTCATCTGACTCGGATCGCTACCCGAAGGCATCGTCATCCCTGGCCACCTCCCTGCTGCTGCACGAACTGGGCTAGGCGCATCATGTCGGCGACGTTCTTCTGTAGCTCACTCACGGCGACGGTGCGCTCGGCTTCCGTGCCGCTGTCTCGGATGCGCCGGATCTCATCCACGAACCCAGGATTCGACTCCGCGATCATCTCCAGGACTTCGTCGCATTCCTGCTCGAAAGTCGCTGCCTCGGGCGGCTTCTCATCAACAAGTGTTCCGACAGCGAACTGACTCCCGCCCTTAACCCACTTCGTCTGCAGCTCTGGGTGCCAACGAAATCCCAAGTCCCACAACTGCTCTGACCAGGAATCCCAGCCTTGAATCAGGACCAGCTGCTGATTGGAGAAAGTTCCGCCACGCGGATCAGGGAAGCCTGCGGCCATAGCCCAGGCCATGCCCTTGGGGTGGTTTGGATCGGCGGGATGATGGCTTAGTGGCATTACGCCTGCTCCTCATCTACCTATAATTGATTATACCGGCTGTTTGCTGGCTACTTACGCCGTGAGATGAACGCCGATGTTGTTCAGGATGTCTCGCGTCTTCTTCGCCAGACGGGCCATTCGCTCACCGGCAGACAGTGCGGCCTTGTTCTGACCGAACTTGCACTGGAACGACAGTGGCGTGTCGCCGCTGTTGTCCCACGACGGGATGATTTCCTCGCACTGGTTGACGAAGATCAGGTTGTCGTAGCCACGGCACGTCGACCCAACGCGGGATCCGATCTGGAAGTGAACGCCGGGGATGATCCAGGAGTTGCCGCGCAGCGACAGCGTGTGCGAGGTCTCCGACTTGGATGCAAGGAAGCCACCACGCAGCGCCGCCAGAGCGGACAGCGACCACGAATTGTTCTCTGCGCCCTGCTGGTACAGCTCCCACAGGTGGACCCAGCCGAGGTTCTGCGCACGGCCGACGTTCTTCCACTCCAGCCACGCCGCGATGGTCCCGACGATGAATGGCATGATTACACTGCTGGCAATGTCACCCAGGGAAGAGAAACCGCCGAGAAGGAAGTAACCGATCAAAGACCCTGTGGTTTCGATGATTAGCTTCGCAATGGCGTCGGCAGCCGGGTTGTCGCCACCCACAATCACGGAGACCGCGGTGGCTGGAGACCACGTCAGCTGAGACGTTTCGATCGGCGTGTACGCGGAGTCTCGGATGACGAGCCATGGAGCTGCGGCCAGAGTTCCAAGGAACCCTGGCCCCCAGTATTCATCTGGGTAGAGGCTCTCGTCGTCGGTGATCTCCAGTGCCGAATCCTCAACGAAACCACCGATGTACTGCGCCACCGAACGGAACATGCCGTCCGCGATGGTGCCGCCCAGGAACGTGCCAGTCAGGGGGCTGTAGTAGCCGCTGTCGTCAACGAACTCGAAGACGAGCGCACCATTGGCCGGTGTATCCACGAAGAGCAGGCCGGTCTCGACCTCACCCTCGTCCGTGAAGATCCGACGCCAGCGGAGGGTGATCTGTGCATCATCGAGCGCATCGGCGATGACGCTGTCGAGTGGATTCATTCGAGTGCCGAGGACAGTCCACAGCGACGAATCATCAAGTGGCAGAGGGTTGCACTTGATGTGAACCTGCCAGTTATGCCACTCTGTCGGCGAGAGGGCAAGCCACTGTTCGAAGTCGAACGGGTCGTCTGGGATTTCCCACAGGTTGCCCTCCTTTCGAATCAGGTTGAGCAGGATCATGATCGAGCACGCCCACTTCGCGGGACCAAAAATCGGCAACACGCGAGGCCACTGGAAGACCGGGATTGGAAGCACGGGATTCGGTGGGCCAAGCAGGAACTGGAGGAACTGAAGGTCGTCCATGAAGTTCAGTTCCATGTAGTGCATGCCGTCGCGCATCTTCACCGAGTGGTTCGACAGCAGGCCCGTCCAGCGCAGCTTCCCGCCGAAGAAGTCGACGCGGATGATGATGTTCTTGAGCTGGTTCGGGTCGTTCGGCACTGAGCGCAGCCACTCACTGATGTAGTGGTCAAAGCGCAATTCCATTGTGCCCGCCGCGCTTACGTTCTTCTTGAATGGGAACGAAGCGCGAATGGTGTCCTGGTAGGCGACACGGCCGTAGTACTCCAGGCCCACCGCAGACGGATCCGATGGGTTCCGGTAGAAGGTGATCATCGGCTTCGCGCGGCGGAGTACGTACAGCTGCTCACGCCATGCTTCTACTGACTGGTCGATGTCGACCAGTTCGTCAAGGCGACTCACATATATCCCAATCCGACAGGGCGGGACCATGGACGCGAGTACCACTTCGGCACTTCGAGCTTGAGAGCGAAGCCGCCAGCGGCATCAGATACCTGAACCGGGATCGTCTTGTACGTCCCACCAGCGATGGGGTACAGGAGATCCTGGCCCTTCCACAGTCCCTGCAGGTTCATTCGGTTCTTGGCTAGAAGGGTCTGCACGCGTGGGTCAGAGTTGGCCACGCAGCCTGCGCCCTTCGGGATGAAAGGTGTTGGAACGGTACGACCGGCGTCCTGGACGCCACGCCCGAACTCGTTATTGCCCCAAGAGAAGTCGGGCAGCCGATACCGGGCCTGGTCGGTCAGAGTCCACTTCGGCCACACCGGCACGTCGCAGTCGACGGACAGCTTGAACTTCTTGGTGGCCTTCACCGCGTCCATGTCCCACGTGTAGAAGTCGGACGGCCCGACGAAGAACGGCAGCTCAGCGGCGCACGTCATCACGACCGTGGAGCAGGCGTAAAGGGCGGGATCCTTGCCCTCCCAGTCAGCGGACGTGTACGCCTCGGGCTCGTTCAAGAGACGAACCTTCAACTCGCGCCAGCCATCTGACGTGGTGAATCGGATCGTGGTTTCCTTCACGTAGTCGAACGCGAAGCGCCACGCCGAGTCAATGGAACGCCACAGCTCTGGGTCGCCGTTGTCGGCGAAGATGTTGACGGTGAACACGATGTCTCGCCGCTCCCAGCGGAAGTCCACGAACGTCTGGCCGAAAGCGCCTGGGAGCCAAAGGGACTTGACTGGCGCGTCGATGAAGCCCTTGAGCTTCGGCATCAATTCGACGCCCTGGTTACCCTTGCCGGGACCAGAGATCTCGAAATGCTCACCGTGGATACCGAAGATCTCGATCTTCGCGGTGCGATCAATTGTGTCCATCGTCACCCGAACTTGTTGATGTAGGGCATCTGCTGCTGGGAGTCCAAGCGGTCCTGCGTGCGCTTGAGGTCGTCAAACGACGTGACGTTTACGTCACCGTTGTGGACCTTCTGGTAGACCGGCGCGACAGGGGTCTGCGCCTGACGGGCAGGCAGCAGCGGGACACCCGATGCGGATGAGGTGGAGCCGCCAGTGGCAGTGCCGACCAGCAGCGAGGAGATGACATTCGCGACACCCGTAGCAACCTGGCCACCGATCTGGAAGCCCGCCTGGATGCCAGCACCGGCAGCGGAGCCAGCACCTGGAGCGAATGCATTACCGGCCAAAGAAGCGGCCGTCGAGGCAATCGAGCCGAGAGTGCTTGCCGCACCCTGAATCCCCGAAGAGATCGCCGGTAGGGTGTGATCCGACGACGTGGGCGCAGCGCCCAGCGTTGCGCGAGGATCGACCTGGCTCGACGGATCGGCACCAGGCTGTCCCTGGCCGACCGCGCCTCCACCGCCGCCAATCGCCTGCCCAAGCCCACCGATGGCGGTCAGCGCATCGGAGACCTGAGGAGTCGCACCGGGGTCGGGCGCGGGAGCAGTCGCCCCCGGCCCCAGTGCGCCTCCAGTCGAAGGGCTTCCCTGATCTCCGACACCGGGAGGTGCGAGACCGGGAGCCGCAGGGCCAGGCAGTGCTCCGTTCGGGCCAGGCTGACCTGGCGCGCCCAGAGCTGGCTCAGGGGGAGCTGGTGGTGCAATCGGCATTGGGCCGTTTGGCGCACCGCCACCCGGTGCGGGGACCGGAGGTGGTGGCATCAGCGGCCAACCACCGCCAGCGAAGTGGCCGATACTCATGCGGCGCGGGTTGACGTTGCCGCCGTTCCCGCCACCCGGCCAGCCGCCAGTCGCGAAGCGGGGCATTGACATACTGTTCAGCGCGTTGAACAGGCCAGGGCCGTAGTACTTCGTGGCCGCAGCGTTCGTGCGGTACTCACCCTTAGACAGCCACGCAGGACCGGCTGCACCCATACCGCCCGTCGCGTACGAGTGCGGAGACTGCGCCAGCCAATGCTGATAGGCCGCAGTAGGAGTGCCATAGCGCGACTTGATGTATGCCATGCCAGCGACGGCCTGCGAGTACGGATCCTGCGAGTACGCGCCCATCGCGCCGAACTCGTCGTTCTCATGACCCTTGAACTGGAACAGTCCAAAGGCGTTGCCGTTGCGGGCGGTTGGATCCCAAGAACTTTCACCCTGGACCAGCTTCTCCAGCGCAGGCCACTCCGACTCCTGGAAGCCAGCAGCCAACATCGCCTTGTGGACGACGGTCTTCGGATCGCTACCGTTAGCCTCAGGTCCATTGCCTGCGTTCGGGTCACTCCCGAAACCGGCCGCACCCAGCAGGCCATTCAGCTCAGGGCTAACCCCGGCGACACCATTGAGGTTGTCCGAGATCGCCTGGTCTGCAATGCCAGTCGAGTCGGAGCTGTTCGCGCCACCGAACTGGCCGTTGCCGATGATGTCGTTGGCGACACCCTGGCCGAATCCGGCGATGCCCGAGAAGTTGATGCCGGTGATGCCGTCGAGGAACTGCAGACCGATTGACGACAGTGACCCGCCGACGTTGTTCGCCAGGCCAGCCAGGTACTCCTGCGGAGACTGCTTCTTACCGCCGCCAGCGCCACCAGGCAGGCTGAGGCCGAGTCCCCCACTGGCCGACAGCGCAGAGAGGGTGCCGTTGTCCGGCAGCGGCAGGTGCATGACGTTCGGGAATCCGGTTGCGCCCTGCGAACCCTGCCCCAGAACGATTCCCGTAGCAGTGCCCTGCGCGTCGATGTGCTCGCCGCTCGGCAGCGTGATCCCGGTGTGCTCGCCGTTCCAGCCGATAGTTAGCGTGCCCGGTCCACCATCGCCAGCGATGAAGCCGCGCTGAGCCAGCGCCTCACCCTCATTGCCGGTCGCGAAACGCCCACCAGCGAACGGATCCTGTCCGGTCGCGATGTTCGCCAAAGCCGCCGCCAGGCCCGAGCAGTCCATGCCCTCAGCCGAGAAGCCACCCCACTGGTACGGCACCTTGCCCGCAACGGCCTGCGCGAACTGCTGAATGCGCGTGGCAGTCGGGCCGGACATCGCGAGCTGCGACTGCCCAGTGAATGGATTCGTGGCCACCGAGTAGATCGGCGAGTTCGGAACCTGGACCTCAGGAGTCGGAGTCGTCGGAATGTCCGGCGTGACAGGAGGAGTGGTGCCAGGCGTATAGGTGGGCACATTCTCAGTAGGTGTGCCCGTCAAGGTCACCCCAGGAGCGGTCAAACCAGGGTCTGTGATGCTCTGAGTCGGCCCAGCAGGAGCTGCCGGTGCAACCGGAGGGGTTGGCGTAGCTGGGGCCGTAGGAGGCGCTACAGGCGGCGCAGGAGGCGCGGGCGGAGCTGCAGGCATAGGAGGGCCGAGTACCGGCGCAGAAGGCAGCGGAGCGCCACCGGCAACCCCCGACAGCAGCCCAGTCAAGCCAGGCCCAGGGGCAGGCGAAGTGGAAGTACCCAGCCCTGGCAGCAGCCCCCCAGGAGCGGGAGCAGGGGCGGGCGTCGGCGGAATCACCGGAGGCGGCGACAGAGGCCACCAACCACCACCTGCAAGTCCAGGGATCGCCTCGCGCGGGATCTGCTGGTTGTTCAGGGCATCAAAGAGCCCAACACCGTAGTGCTGCACCGCAGCTGCGCGTGCAATGTGCTCGCCACGCGACACCATCGCCAGGTTCGAGTCACTGGTAGGTCCACCAATACCGCCGACCAGACCACCGTTCGCGTAGAAGCCCGAGATACGCGGCAGCCACTGGTCCGTGATGTCCGGCGGGATCGTAACCGTTACCACGCCAGTGGGATCCGGCTGCGAGAACGTGATGCCGTACTGATCGCCCAGCGCCTTCTCCGCAGCGATACCAGGGTTCTGGTTCAGCTGGATCTGACCCTCGCCACCAACGGTGAGGGTCTGTGAGCCGGGAGCAATCCCGTACTGGCCCAACGCCTGCTGCGCAAGAGGGCTCAGTTGACGAGGTCCGGCCGCAGTCTGTGAGACGCTGAGGTTTAGAGCACCCTGAGCGGCGTTCTGCTCATGGGTGTTCTGCAGCACCTGAGTGACGCCGAACAGATCCTTGCCCGCAGGCGACAGTGAGTTGGCGACCTTCGCGAGATCAGGGATGACAATGGGAACCGCGCCGCCACGGCCATTGGAGACCGTCTTCGGGTGGCTGATCGCGTCGTTGACCTTCTTCGACTCAGCGTCATACCCGGCACCGGCTCGCGCCAGATCCAGTGGCGTGATGCCGTACGCGTCGAACTTCGCCTTGTTGTTCTTGTACTCGTCAGTCGCCTCGATCTGGTTCGCCAGATCCTGCGTGCGAGCGTCCTGGTCCTTCTGGAACTGTGCCGCCTGATTCGGGGCCGCAGCAGTGATCGTGGTCGTGCGCTGGTTCAGGCCCAGGCGGGACATCGCGTCGGCCGGAATGAAATTGGAGTCGACGCCAGGGATCGGAGTCGCCGACTTGAACTGCTTGAGAGTGTCGTTCAGCGACTGCGACGTGAACCCGCCAGTGGTCGAGTCCAGCGTCGTCGCGAGGTTCTTGAGGGCGTCATCCTGCGCCTTCGCGTCACGCGCAGCGTTGCGGTGAGCCTCGCCCAGCTTCTCCACCAAAGTGGTGACGGCGAGGAGTCCGACAGACAGCAGTGCGGGGCCAGCCAGCGCACCAGCCAGGCCCTTGAGGCGCGTACCCAGGGAGCCGACGCTCGACCCGTTGACCTTCTCGCCGGTCTCCTCGGCGGTCTGAGCAACCGTGTTCAGCTTGCCGGTGACGATGTCCGACGACGAACCGACCTCATTGAACGCAGAGACGAACGTGCGAGCCCGAGTCGTGGTGCCAGCAGTCTTCGTGCCGACGTTGCCGACCGCAGTCGCAGTCTTGCCCGCCTGCTTCTCGCTCGAAGCCATCGCGGTCTCGGCGTCACCAAGCGCCTTGGTCGATTCCCCGGTGGAGGACGTTGCCTTCTTTTCGGCTTCATCGAACTTGGTGACCGTATCCGCTGCAGCCGTTGTCTTCTCGGCCAGAGCATCGGTCTCCTCGGCCAGTTTCTTCGCGGCCTCTGCAGCAGCCGCTAGGTCAGTGCCGCGCCATGCCTGGGCAACCCGGCGCTCTCCCTCAGCCTTGTCCTGCGGCTGAACCAATGAGGTCTCGCCGAGACCCTGTGGCTTGTACACCACGCGAGGAGGGGCCTGGTTGTAGTTGGCCGGATTCAGGCCAGCCGACGCCATGAGGGCGCGAACCTGCTGCGCGGCATCAGCACTAGGCAGTACCTGGCCAGCGACACCTCGCGCAGTCAGCAGCGACCGGTTCTGCGCACGCTGGATCGGAGCCGGAACAGGAGAGACCACCTGGACCTGACGCTCAATGGCCGCCCGCTGGGCTGCAATGGCAACCTGGCGAGCCTTCTCGTCAGCGACCTGACGGTTTGCCATTCCCTTGTAGATAGACTCAGCCCGAGCGAGATTCGCATCTTCCGACACCTGGCGCAGGGCTGCCGCCTGAGCGTCATTGCGCTTCGAGACACCAACGACCGAGCCAGCAACAGTGCCGCCGCCGATGTCTGCCATCGCAGCACGCGTCTCGACAGCCTCGCCCTTGAGGCGCTTCAGGCTGTCGGCCGTCGCCTGGATTCCGGCCACGTTGCGGAACGGGCTGTTCTGCGAGGCAGCAGCAGCGACGATCTTGTTATAGTTCGACCACGCGCCTGTGACGCCCTCGATGATCGGCTTGACGGTCTTGAACGTCAGGTACGTCTCCAACAGCGTGCCGAGCAGGCCCGTGTTGCGCTGGATGAAATCAGCTGCCTTGAGCAGAGATCCGGCGACCTCAAAGAACGCCCCCGACCAGTCGCGAGCAATGTCGCGGACCTCGCCGAGGAAAGGAGCCATCTGCTTGACGGCGTTAGTGATCTGACCGATGAAAACCTTGGCCTGCTGGAAGTAATCGGCCAGGCCGGTCTTGCCCTTCTGGGTGTTTAGCAGCGCAGCAAGCTGTCCGGTCGCATCCTCCAGCGTCTTGACGAAGCCGCCCTGGTGACCCGACACCTTGTCGAATGCCTCGCCAATCGAGGTCATGATCGAGCCGATATTCACCGCAGCGTTGCCGATGGAGTCAACAGCCTTGAGGCCGTTGTCAATCCACTTGTCCAGAGCGCCGTTGCCCGAGATCTTCTCGGTCCATGCATCGAAGCGCGTGAAGACCTTCTCGGCAGCCGCACCGATACGCGGCAGGAAGTCAGCCGACTCCTTAGTCAGACGGGCAACACCCTCGACCAGGGGGTTCATCGCCCGTGAGAAGTTCTGCAGCCCACCGCTGGTGTCGCCGAAGATGCGCTGCACCAGAGTCTGATTGGTGTCGCTACCCAGCGACTCCGCGATGGACTTGAAGTTCGCGTTCAGCCCCGACGCGACACGCGACAGGCCGATCTCCAGGCCAGGCAGGGAACGCTGACCGAGGTTGATGACAGCCTTGTCGATTCCGTCGAACAGGTTGTTCTGGACCGACGTAGTCAGCTGCTTCCAGGCACCCTTGAACGACAGGACGGCATTGATCGCCGACTGAGCATGCGGAGCCAGCTTCGCCAGCTGCGTAGCGAACGTGTCTGCGCCAAGGTTCTTCTGGTTGACCTTGTCCTGCGCATCGGCGATGCGATCCAGGGCCTGGACAACCGAATCTGAGCCCGCGACACCCTTCGCGTTCGCATCAGCTGCGTCCTGCGACGTGCGCTGAGCCTTCACCCGCACGTCCTGCAGGTGATCAATCGCCTCCAGGTAATCGATCTGGTCGCGCTTCAGTTCAGTGATCGAACGCTGCCCGCCCTGACGGAGCTTGTCGGCAGCCTCCTGCACGCTCAGCACCGCGTCCGCAACGTTCAGGCTCGACCGGCGGTTCTCCGAGTTCAGATCCTGGATCGAGCGGATCGTGTCGCGGACAGCCGACTTGTAGTCGCTGTACGAGCGGGACAGATCGCGGTTAGCCTTCTGCTGATCCTGAGCCGCCTTCGTGGCATCCTTCTGGTCAGTCGAGAACGCCTTGAACGTGGCCGAAATACCAGTCATGCCAATGGCAAGAGCGCCCACCGACGCCAGAGCGCCACCCAAGATGCCGGGGAGCGCCAGACCGGCCTCAGCCAACGCATCTAGGCCCGACGCAGCACTGCCAGCCGCATACGCGAGAGCTGGCAGGGCGTCGAGCCCAACAACCTTGATTTGCAGGCGAAGTGCCTGAGAAAGCGAGTTACGCTTGAAGATGTGCTCGACCTGTGTCAGGTCGCGCTTGAACGCCTGAAAGTCGGCACGGACAGGGACATTGACTGCGTTGAGACGCTGGCGTGCCCGCCACGCGTCCATCTCCGCGTCAGCCTTGGCGAAGTTCGGATCGAGCCCAATCTCGATGGGCTTGAACCGCATCTCCCTGAGCTGACGATCCGCACTCGTCTTGAACCCCGTTAGAGTGGGGATGATGCGGATTGCAGCCTCGCCCGCGAGGGTGGCCATGGTTAAGACCCCTTAGCTGCCTTAGCCCGCCGCTGTTCGGCCCGCTCACGGTTGCGCTGACTGCGCTTCTGGGCGGCCTCAACAGCAGAGACGGTCTTGATGATTTTCCGCTGAGTGCGCAGCTCCAAGCCCGGAATAATGGGGCGTGGCAACTGCTTTCCGATCTGCAGCTCAATCAGAGTCTTGAGCAGTGAGATCGTTTCTGTATGTCCGAAAATCCTCGGACGACGCGGACCATCGTCAGAGTCCTTGCGAGACCCCATCCACTCGATAGTCTCTGGGTCGGTAAGGACAGCTTCGTTGGTCAAGCTCCCTGGAATGTTCATCAGGGTGTCGAAATAGCCGAGCAGCTCCTCGATGGGGCGCTTGCGCTGCCACCAAGGAGTGCCATCGGCCTTGGAACCTACTAGCTCCCAGTGGAAGTACTCGTAGGCCGAGAAGTTCAGAATGTGCTGGCAGTCCCAGCAGATCGCTGACCAATAGCGGTCAACGATCTTGATCAGTTTCCCAGTTGCTCTTCGCCGGTAGTCCCGAACATGTGCTTGAGGTAGAGAACGTTGAAGTTCTCCCAGACGTGCTGCGGCAGAGCGTCGAACAGCTCATGCACGGCGTCGTACTGGTCTCCGAAGAGGGCCCGCTCCCCTGCCTCGACAGTGGTGGCTGCACGCCACGCGTCGATCTGGGTCTTCGTCGGCTCCAGGAGAGTGATCCCCTTGACCACCAGCGGCGGTACGTGGTTCTCGGTCTGGAGCTTCGCCCAGATCTCGTCTACCTCGTCAACCGCGTTGGTCTCTGCATCGCGCACCGCTGCTGCGGCTGCGCCCTTTACTGCTGCCATTCGATCTGCTCCGTTCGAATTTGATTGTGTTTACTGCGCTTGGAAACCCCGGTCCCCCAACCGAAGTCGGGGAACCGGGGCTCAAGAGTTGGGTCAGCTGACGGTGAAGCTGATGGTCGCGGTCTTGCCTGCGTACGACGCGGTCACCGTTGCGGTACCGGCCAGCAGAGGCGTCACCAGTCCGGTCTTGTCGACCTTCACAATGGTCGGGCCAGTGGTGACCGTGTACTTCGCCAGAGGCGTGTAGTTGATGCCGTTGTTGGCGGTCACGGTGACCTGGCCGGTCTCAACAGTCGACAGGGTCAGGGCGGTGTCGACGGCGTGCGCAGTCAGCGAGGCGACTGGGGCCACGAAGCCGGTCTTGTCGACCAGCTTCAGCCAGCCTGGGCCACACCAACCCTGCAGAACGGCGAACCCGAGGTCCGAGTCCTTGAACGCCTGGAAGGTCATCCCGTACGTGTAGGCGTCGTCGTCCTTGCTGTCCTGCGAGTCGACATCGACCAGCTTGACGCGAGGCATGATGTAGTACGTGAACAGGTCAGCACCGTTCACGTCGTCGGCCGCAACCAGGTAGGCGCGGTAGTAGACGTTGTCCGGCAGGGTCGGAGCGATGATGGTCACGCCACCGTTCGCCGACACGGTCAGGTTCGTCTCATCGAAGACAGTGCCCCAGAACTTCTCCAGGACAACCTTGTTGGTCTCCAGGAAGTTCGCCTTGAACTTAACCGAACGCTTGGAGATGATGGTGCGGACGGGCTCCGCGTCTCCGTAGCCCTCGATGTCCTTCGAGGTGATGTCGTGGGTCAGCGACACACCCGCGCTCTTCTCGATGACGCCCGCCGACTCGGCGGTCTCGGGCAGGATCAGCTCACCAGTGGTGAGATCCTCCAGGGTCTGTACGGCATCGTTATCGATGTCATCGAACAGAATCGCGAAGTGCAGGTTGGCACGGACCAGCTCGTTGTGGGCGTCCCGAATGGTCTCGAAATCAGCCATTGTGTTTGAATCCTCTTATCGGGGAAGGGTGTTCAAGACCTTGCGGTAGTTCGGCAGAGACTCCGATTCGCGGAGGCCGATCTTGAACGTGACGGGGATGAACTTTTCGTCCACTAGGCGCTCAGGGATGAGCTGCGGACCAAGCCACTCAGCGGAAGACTTGATGGAAGATGAAGTGCCGTCCGAGAGAACGACTTCCACTCCCTTGCAGACCGGCTCCTCCAACATGCGTCGGATGAACTCGATCAACTCCCACGACTCCTTGCGAGTCGGTGTGATGGCCGCGATCTGGACGAGAGCGAAGTCGATGCGAGTGTCTTCGTCGCTCTTTCCTGGCTGACGCCAAACCCGCAGAGTCGGCTGCGTACCTCCGACCGGCTGGCCGGGACTCAGCACGTAATGGCCCTCAGGGAGCCACGTGCAAACGAAGACCTTGTCTCCGAGGAGCCACCGAAAGTACTGGCAAACCAGATCTTCGGCGTCTGTGTATCCGCCCTCGTACCAATCAGGCAGTTCCAACATCGGAATGGGATCGGTCATATGCGAGGCAGGTGTTCGTATAGGGCACCGCGCAGGTCGCCGGAACCCTCGTAGATCGAGTTGTTCTGGCCCGGTGCGGGCGAGTGACGGCCGAACTCATCGGCCACGGCGTAGGGGACGGCGACGGTGATCTGACCGATCCAACGGTCGCCCTCGTAGCCGCCGATGAATACTTCGGCGCGAGTCGAACTCTCCATCAGGCCGGGATGCTCATCGTCGGCGTGCTTACGGGAGATCAGGCGAGTCATGTAGGACTCGTAGACCTTGCCCGTCCACTCAGCCGTGATGTTGAAAAGCCGAGGGCCGACGAGGATCTCAGTGAAAGCTGGGTTGTGCTTCTTGTAGAAGTAAGCGACGTTGCCGTACAGGGCGGGCTGCAGAGGTTCCTCTTCAGCTACCTGGAGCACCGGCCGTTCCTTCCACCTCCACCCATGTGAACTCGGGCTTCGTGCCAGTACGCTGATTCGCGTAGATCCACAAGGGCTTGGAGATCACCCGAAAGACGGTGCCGTCGATCAGGATTCGATCTCCGAAACGAACTCGGATGGGCTGCTTGTTCGGGATCCCGATCTGACCGCTTGTGTCAGAGGACTCCTGGCGCTGCAGCGAAGGGCTGGCGCTCAAGCCGCCGGTGATGATGCCGTGGATCGTGCCGACCTCAGTGCCCTCGGCACCGACGCGGATAACGTTCCCGTCGTCATCGACAGGGTCACCATGCGCATTGCGCTTCGCAGCCCGGTAGACAACTCCGGTTGCGCCGCGCTGCGTCATAGGTGATCTGCCTCGAACCACCCTGGCTCACCAGGGTTGAAGTAAGGGAGTGGCTTGTTGCCTGGACCCATACCGATGTAGCCCAGAGCAAAACAGGGGTCATCGCGGTAGGTGCTCACGGTGAACAAGCCGCCGCCGGGGCGGTAGTACTTGAGGGCCTTCTCCTCAGGGGCCGTGAAGAACCCTGGCGGATAGGCGAGTTGGTTGTACGAGGTCGACTCGGGCCCGCGCACCTCGTAGGTGACACGGCGTGGGTTCTCGAACTCACGCCGTGCCGCCCCGAGAATGATGCCTCGTACGGTGATCGGGAAGGAGTCGTCGTCGCGGTCAGGCCATAGCTTGCCCGAGATCTGACGTGCCCACCCGCTGGCTACGCGGATGATGAACGCTGCACGGGCAGAGTCGTCCGAATCGAACGTCTCGCCCATCCAGGTTGCGAGTTCCGCCGTTGTAGCGAGCGAGTCTGGGAAGTCAGACACGACCTACTCCGATCAGGAAACGGTGATTGCCTTGGTCTTGGTCAGGCCATCGAAGTTCGCGGTGATGGTGGCCGAACCTGCAGCCACACCAGTCACGACACCCTTGGCGTCGACAGTGGCCTTCGTCGGATCCGACGTGGTCCAGGTGACCAGAGAGTCCCCGGCACGCTCATCACCGTTGTTGTCCTCCAGGGACAGAGCGATGGTGTTCGCGCCAGCGGTGTGGCCAACAGTGCCCGCACCAGTCAGAGTGGCGTCGGTGGCCTTGAGGTGGATACGAGTTCCACGCACGAAGTGCGGATCCTCGTCACCGTTGGCGTTCACCGGGTCCACGACGCACTTCACACCCATCCAGGTGTCCACGATGGAACGCTCGGTGGTGGAACCGCTGTCGTAGTCACCCAGCCAGCGCAGGGTCACGCCGTTCTCGGTGGCAACCGTCGAGGTGGCGACCGTGTTGGTGTACGGCTTGCTTGGCGTGCGGGTCAGCATCGCGTACGCGGTGGGGTGCGACAGGTAGCCGTCACCCTGAGCGATCTGCTCGCTGACGATCACGGGGTAGCTGCCCAGGCGACCGATGCTCGCGGTCTGCAGGCGGCTCGCGCCAGCCTCACCGGCCGAGTCGTAGCGCACGAAGCGGTCATCGAGCAGCAGCGCCTCTTCGATGGCCGAACCGACCAGCAGGAAGCGGCCGTCGACCGGCACCTCATGGGTGTTCAGGTAGCGGCGGTTCGAGATGACGCCATTCCAGATGGAGTCGGCGGCGACCGAAGTCACCTTCTCGTACGGAGCCTGCGTGATGAGGTAGGCGATGCCCGCCTCGATCTGCTTGGCCACCGAACGCACCTGGCGAGGCAGAACGTCGGTGCCGAACGAGATCACGTCCAGGTCACGCTCTTCGTCGGTCAGGTCGATGCGGTTGTAGATGACATCGGTCAGCTTCACGTCGACAGTGACCTCAGTCAGGTCACTGGTGACCATGTTTCGGTCAGCGCCGGTAGCGCGGAGCTTGCGAGTGTGGGCAATCGTGTCGACCGGGATGCGGATCGTGATCGTGTCGTTGAACTTGCCAGCGAAGTCGCCGTAGCCGTTCTTCCACACGAAGTTCGACAGCACCAGCTGATGCTGGAGCTGGTCGAGCACACTGGCGATGACCACGGCGGGCTTGATGAAGGCATTTGCCATCGTGTATCTCAGTCCTTAGAGGATGGAAAGGGATTGGGGTCAGCGATGAACGCTGAAACCACCGTTCTTGCGGATCTCTGCGGTGGCATCGCGAATCTGTGCGATCAGTTCCTCATCGGAAGGCTCGCTGCCATTACCGCCACCACCGCTGGATGCCGTTGTCCCGCCGCCGTTCTCGTCCCCAGCGGTTGGAGCTGGAGCCTTGGAAGGGGGAACACGCTTGCCGGTGTTCGAACCGCCCTCACTCAGGGCGTTGAGTAGATTCGTGGCCTGCTCGCGAATCGAGTCCGCGTCACCATCGGTGAGGAAGGCCGTGAGATGAGCTGGGAGCCCTACCTCTTCGGCGATTCCGTTGACCAGCTCCTTGCGGGCGGCCTGGGCCTTGAAGTTGCGAAGCTCTTCCAGCTCCTGCTGCGCGGCAGCCAGATTGGCGTCCCGCTTCTCGTCCTCGCTCATGGCACGTTCTGCCAGAGGCTTGAGGCGAGCAACTTCTGCCTCAAGTGTAGCATTGGTTTGCTGCAGAGGTTCGAGGTTGGCCTTGCGATCACGCGAAAGGCGCTTTGTCACCAGGTTATTCGCCCATGACTCGGCGTCTTCCTTCGTACCGAACTGCCACCAGTTGTTTGCTGCTGGGGGCGTCAGTTCACTGCCGTCTCCACCGTCCGTGACCTCGGGGGTCGTGGTCTCAGTGGTGGCTGCTCCGCCGTCGACAGGTGCGGTCATTTGTATTCTCTTCTTTCCGAACTGTTTTCGGTCGTCCGTGGAACCGTTGCCTGGCTTATGCCAGTTGGTTGATGCGGGTGTTGGCCCACTGCGCCTGAGGCGTGCGTAGGTCCAACCCGTTGGCAGCCAACGCATCACGTCGGTCTGCAAGCTCTTGGCGAATGTCGGTCACGTCGGCCGACTTCTTCTGGTACGGCTTGTACTGGTCGCGGAACTTCTGGGCCTGCTGCTTGTTCGACAGCCAGTACCACTCCTGCGAGACCTTGTCCCACTGGTCGAAGTAGAACTGCGCCTCGGGATCACGCACCGGGTCGTACTTGCCGCCCGACGACTTCTCGGACTTGTACACCGGCCGCAGCTGGCACCGGCAGTGGTTGTGTACCTTCGCCACGTTCGTGTACTCGGCGGGCACGTCAGGGGCTTCGTTGGGCTGCGCGAAGAACTTGTCGGCGTTCGTCAGAGCGCCAGACCAAGGGTTCGTGCGGCCACCCTGGTTGAACGAGTCCTTCTTGAAAACCGCGCCGCGACTTGCCAATAGGGCACAGAACCAGCACGGATTCGAGTCCGTCACGCGGGCGTAGCCGATGATGCGCTTGTCGAAGTACACGATCTGGCCCATGGCACCTCGGCCACCGTTCATGGCCTGCCGGGTTGCCGCGCCCGAGCTGTTCGCCAGCCCGCTGTACATCAGGTCGTCCTCGGGACCAGGCATCGCGGCCTTGATCTCGTAGTTGCCGTTGATCGTCAGCGACGTAGCAACATCAACCGTCGGGAAGTCTTCGAACGTGACCAGGTGGTCCTGGCCGGGGAAGTCAACGACATTGTTCGGAATGAGGGAAGTGTCGAAGCGGGCAGCGGGAACGTTGTTCGGGCGCTCCACGTCGGGTACCTTCATGGCCAGTGGATCCGCGAGCGCATCGGCAGCGAACCGCACGTCCTCCGCAAATACAGCTGCCAGGCGCTGCGACTGCAGGTACGCCGTCTTCACAGAGGGCAGAGCCGCGCTGACCCACAATGGGGTCGTACGATCCAACTCCGTGAACCGCTGGATCGCCCACAGGGGGTACATCTGCAGCGCAAGCCATGCGGCAACCGCCTCCTGATCGTCCTGGTGAGTCGCAGTGCGCCACGCGATGTAAGCCTCAAGTGCTCGTAGCCCCGGATGCGGCTGCTCCTGCTGCTCCTGGGGCGCGGTCACGACTTAGTCGGATTCGGCTGGCCGGTCTTGTTGTTCGTGCCCCGCTGGTTGGCTGGGTTGTTAGGCCCGCCCTTACCGTTCGAGTTGCCAGGCTGAGCACCGCGACCAGCAGCGGCCGACACCTTCGCGGCGGCAGCGGTCGCGTCAGCGCCCATCTTGGCGGTCTTGAGCGCCGTATCCTGCTGCAGCTCGGCGATTTCCGTGTTGACCGGAGGAGCCACGGGCGCACCAGTCGCCGTATCCACGCCCAGGTCGGTGATGGTCTTGCCGACCACCTCGCGCAGGTACTTCGACGTGGGATCGTCGTCCAGGACATGCTCACGCCAAGCGTCCACCTCGGACTGCTCGACACCGGGAATCTTGTTCCAAGCAGCCCACTTCGGCACACCGAGCTGGGTGACGATCTTGCCCCAGGCGTCCGCGAACTGCGCCAGGGAGCGCACCTCAACGTCCTGCCAAGTAACGCGGGCAGTGAAGTCATCAGCGTCGTCATCACGGCCCTCAATGAGGGCAGCGAGTCGCATCACCTGTGCGTGCGCCTCGCCCATGACCGTCTGCTTCTCGAAGAGACGCTGGTACGTCTGCCGACGAGCGCCGTCCAGGGCGTCGGCTGCGACGTTGACGACCTGGCCCATGAGGTTGGGCGGCAGCTGCATGACAGCCGCGAACGTCTCCAGGTCGGCCTTGTAGGCGCTGATGAACCCCTCCATGGAGGTTTCATCGAGAGTGCCGAACTTTGCCTGGACATCGGAGGCAATGAGGATGTCCTCGTTGCCGATCCGAATCTTGTCCTGCTCAACGCCTTCCGGCGTGTCGGCCTGCTCCAGGCCGGTGGCCCAGCGCACCTTGAAGCTGTTGAAGTGCTGCACCATCAGGCGGTCGAACGCCGTCTTATCGATACGAGCAGCGATGTCGATGACCGGCTCCACGTCGCCCCAGCAGCGACCATGAAGGTCGATCTGGTTCACGTAACGCACGAACGGCGGCATGCCGTAGGTGGTTCCGACCTCCGCGCCAACGGTGAGCTTGTTCTTCTCACGCTTGACCGGGATGTAGTTGCCGTCCGGCAGCCACCAGCGGAACGTGCGATCCGGCAGACGCTCCAGCACGTACTGCGGGTACTCATCGAAGTACGGGTCGCTGTACAGCGCGAAGCAGTCCTTCGGCGACGTGGCACGCATCAGCGCCATCGACTTCGTGACCTTGCGGCCGGTCGCCTGATCCTTGGTCTCGATCTTCGCGTCAGTGACGCGGACGTACGAGTAGCCGTAGTTCATCGTGGCGCGGTTGATGGCAAGCTGCTGCATGCCCATCTTGTTGCGGTTCCACGACTCCCACGCCGCCGCATAGTTCTCGGGCTCGCCAGCCTTGCGGTAGCCGTCCACGATCATCTGCTGCGCGAACGTGGTGACGGCCAGAGGCAGCCAGGACGTGCGGGCCATGCGCTGCAGGACGGCACGCTCCGTGTTGCGCTTGAGAGGACGCACCTCGGGCTGACGGCCAGTCCCCCACAACTCAAGCCAGTGGAGACGTTCCTTCTCCTGCTCGAACGCGGCCCACAGCGTCTTGTTCAGGTACTTCTCCAGCTCTGGGCCCTGCAGCCCATCAGCGGGGAGGTCGACACACGGAGGCTCAGCCAGAGGCCCGAAGTGCGCGAAGGGATTTACGTTGCCGTAGGCGTAGGTGGGCGAGTTGTTCGCGATTACGGCGGTCACCAGACACGTCCTCCGCGAGGCTTACCCTCGTAGGGCTTCTTCTCCACGACGGACTCAGCTCGCTTCATGTTGAGGCCCCAGAGGGCGTAGGTGATGGCGCAGACGCCAGTGATGTCGATGGACGTATCAGCGCGGGTCCAGCCCCAGCCGTTGTATTCGTCCTCGCCGACCTTGCCGCCGATGTTGTACTTGCGACCGCCATGCAGGCCGTCCTCGACAGTTGTATCGCCAAGGTGGACAAGGGATTCGTCGTCAACGGAGTCGTACAGGAAGCCGGTAGAGAGCGCGATCTCCTTCGCGCCAAACGGAATAACCTCGATACCAAGGGCTTCCAACTCGGGGATCAGCGCACCAGCGCGGGCACCTGACTGGATGCAGACCGCAAGCGGTGGCTCAGACTGGAGCCCCTTGTAGATCGCGTCAATCGCGTCTACGCACCAGGAGACACCTCGGCCGCTGGACTCAATCTCGACCTGCTTACGACCGTCAGCGGTGTATCCAGCGAGGGCGATGGATGCCCTGGATCGATCTGGAGCGGCGTCAACCGCAAGAACAATGCGACTAGTGATCTGCGAATCAGCAACACAGCGGAGCTTCCATTTCTCAACATCGATTGGGGCCTTGATCGAGTTGTCGTGCCACAAGCCGAGGCGCTCACGCGCAAATTCCTTGTCCCCCATGGAGCCACGCTCGACGTTGATGATGTACTCAAGGTCGAGGCGAATGCCCAAGGCGGGGTTGGCCTTGTAGTACTGGTCGACCTCATCGAGTTCGCACTTCTCGTCCGCACACCACTCGAAGAGAGCGATGCGGGCACCGTGCGCCATGCCGCGATCACGGGCCTTGAGGAGGACGGCAGAGTCTTCATTACCCGTCGAGGACGTGTAGATGACTTGAGGGTTCTTCCGCGCCGACAGCGCAGGGATCAGGGCCGCGATCATCTCCGGTTCGAGGTCGTATGCCTCGTCCAGAATGACCAAATCGCCCGAGAATCCACGGATCTGGCCCTTACCGCGGGCCTTGTACAGCAGACGGGCACCGTTCTTGAGGACGATGCCGACCTTGCCGTTACCCGACAGCTTCTGCTTGACGTACTTGTCAAGCGCAGGGCAGTCTTCGATGATCTGGCACATGCGGAGGTACGACTCGTAGGCCGTATCGAACAGATGCGCCGTGTGGATGATCAGGCGTGTGCCGAACAGGAACAGATGGACGATCTCCAGTGCTTCGGTGATCGCCGTCTTGCCATTTTGACGCGGAATGAGCAAAACCGCTTCCAGCGCAGCCCATTTGCGATCCTCACGCTCTCCGAGGAGGTCGCGCAGGATCAACTGCTGCCATGGATCCAGGTGGTATCCGATGGCATTGAGGAATGCGATGGCCTTATCGCCCTTGCTGGCCGCATAGTCAGGCATCCAGTAGTTCGGAGGTACCTGTGCGCCAAGCCGGACGCCCTCAGCGTCGAACCAGTTTCCGGTTTCTTCGCAGAGAGTTGCACCAGTTGCGACCGCCAAGGGTCCAACCGTCCGTTTCTTGGGTAGTCGGCAACGCACGCGTGCCGTAGCTATCGACGTGCGCCCGCCCGACTGTCGTGTGCGGAGCAGTATCAGTTAGATACGCTTGCGCACAGGAGGTTCGGGACGTTGCCTAGTCCGGTAGAGCGAAATCCGCCATCAACTTCGCGATGGGGTCGTCGTCTCCCGTGTCGTCCTCGGTCTTACCGAGTTTGAGTTGCGCCAAGAGCTGGCGCAGGGCCAGGCGCTGTTGACGCGCCTCAGCCAGTACCGGGTTCACCGAGAGGTTGATCTCCACGGCTTGCCCACCAGTTTCAGTCATGGCGACTTGAACGGCCTCGTCGGCGAGCGCAACCCAAACCGTCGAGTTCGAGTTGTACATCCCAGAGAGGCGCTCGATTACGTCTGCCGTGCGGCAGGCTTCGGCCAGGATGAAATACCCGGCCGGGTCAAACGTCGAAGACTCAGTTACCTGTGTCCACAGTTGCTCGCCCCAGGCTCGTAGGCCCCTCGGCGGCTGTGGTGCGGGCATTCTGAATCTCCTTGTACCAGGACCAGTGAACGTCCTGTGCGTGTTCCCAGGCCCTGATCTGGACGCGAAGGGCATAATCCGGCTGCCTTCCGGCAGAAGCGGAATCCGTTGCGTCCTTGGCCTGTTCGAAGTAGAGGTTTCGAAGCTCACAGACATCTGCAGTGATCATCGTCAGCACCTCTTCGAGCGAAGTCTCTTCGCTGATCGGTGGGAGCTTTGCTTGACGCTCTGCGTTGATCGATGGAGTGATCAAGGTTCCTCCTCCTCTTTTCAATTATAGCTGGCAAACTGGTTAGAGGGTCTCGGAGCTTCCCTGTTATCCCCCTTTGGGTCCTCGTACAGTTCCGAATATGACCAACGTGAAGCACCGCTCCAGGAGCCTGCGGATCCGCAAGGGGCTCGACATTTGCCCGGTCAGCGGGAAGCGCAGCTTCGCGAGCCCAGAAGCGGCACAGTCCGAACTTGTTGCAGCGCAGCGGCTTCGGGCAGTGCAACGAAACCCGCACGTAGAGAAGAAGTTCTACCTCTGCATCGACTGCATGAAGTATCACCTGACTAGCGAAGAGAGGTCGCAGAAGTGACCAAGTTCTACACCCTGATCGGGTTCAGTCCCGAGGCGAGCTGCAGCATTGGCTACCGCTATCGCGGACGCACCATCCGCTCCTACTTGGCGCTGGCCACTGCGCGCGGACAACGCACCGCACTCGGCGGGCGGGCGAAGCGTCTCGGCCAGCCGACCGAGGTTCGCATCCTGCGCACCGAGATCCACGAAGATGGCACCGTCGTCACGGAGTGGGTCGAATGATCGCAACCGTGCTCGCCATCATCTACCTGATCGGCGTCGTCCTCGGCATCGTCGTGGGGGTCGCCAACTCCGCTGAGTTGGCGATGGACTTCGGCGACTTCATCCTGCTACTGATGGGCTGGATCGTCGCAGCCGTCGCATGGCCAATCATCCTGCCGCTCTACCTCATCTACGAGTGGCTCTCATGAGCGCCAAGCCGACGAAGAAGGATCTGGAGAAGCTCCTCAAGAAGGCCGTCGAGCAGCTCCGAGAGGCTGAGAACACCCTGGACGACGCCGAAGAAGCGGCCTGGCAGCTGACCGCTGACGCCGAAGGCAAGGGCGTCAAGAAGGCCGAGGAGCAGCACTCGCGGATCTCGCTATTGGCCAGCCTCGCGTGGGACATTCGACGCTTGGTGGAGCAAGCCCTATGAGCGCACAGATCAGCGTCCTGGTCGAGTACATCGACGGAAAGCCCACGCTCAAAATGGGTTACGGCCGGGAGTGGAACTGGAAGATCCGGCTCTTCACCCGCACCAAGGACGCGCACAACTACCGCGAGGACGTGCTCAACCCCAAGCTGCCCCGCTACGTTGGCCCCACCAACGGCCGCGACATCCGCGTGCTGACCGTCGTCATACCCGACGACGGGCCTGTCGGCGAAGGGATCTGGCCCAACCTGGTGCCCACCCCGGCGGTGAGCTGGTCATGAGCGCCCCACCGAACAAGAGCTGGCAAGGTCTTCCCAACGATCCAGCCAAACCGCTTCCCGAGGGGTGGTTTTGGCGGGTTCGCCGCAACCCCGAAGGGCATGGGGAGATCCGGCTGGAGCTGGTCGACGGCGAAACGGAAGATGTCGTCAAGTGGCACTACGTCGCCCCGTACCAGGTCCGCAGTGAGACAGCTCTCCAGAGGTGGGTCTGGGAACACGCCCACCTCATCTGGGACGAGCTGTGGCGAGAAAAGGAACTCGACCGCTGGCTGGAGGCGAAATCATGGCAATGAAATGGGTCAGCGCCGCCGCTGACAACCCCGGCTACTCCGTCTGGCACTCCACCCCAGAACGAGACCCCAATGTGCAGTACATCATTCGGCAGAAGCGCAAGACACGCGACTTCACGCCCGTTGGGTGGATCGTCTACGTCCGGTCCAGCAAGACGGAGCCACTACGAACCATCTACGGACCCGCAGCCACCCTCAAAGAGGCCAAGGAGTTCGTAGAAGACTGGGAGAAGATCCATGGGCAACAAGAGGATTGACCCGACCGTCGCCGAACCGCTCATTCGGATGGCGATCTCCAGTCTCGACAGCGCCATCGGTCGCACGTTCGCCCTCGATCCAGTTCTGCTCGGGACCAACGTGCGCAGGCAGTCGAAGCTCGCGACGGCGCAGAAGCGGATCGCCGAGGCCGACCGGCTCCTGAGGGAGTTCGCCGAGGCCAACGCCATTCCACTGCGCCACACGATGCAGACCTGATGCCCATCCTCGACAAGGCGGGCACGGAGAAGGCGTTCAGATCGGCGACCAGCACCCTCGGCATCGTGAAAGGTCACGTGACGAAACTGGTTGACGACGAACGGACCACCGTCGACCTGCTGCACGCCATCGATGACATCGAAAGCGCCCTGAACGCGGACCTGGAGACCTATCAGGACTGGTACCGCGAACCACCCATCGAAAGGACAACATGACCAAGATCCTCCTCGCCACCCTGGCGGTCGGAGCCATCGTCGGGCTGACGGCATGCGGCAACGCCCAAACCCAAAGTGGCGTCGAACGCTTCCACGTGCAGACCGTGGACGGCGTCAAGTGCATCACCTGGCTGCCATACGACGGTGGCGGCGACGGCGGTTCCATGCAGTGCGACTTCGGCGACGCCAAGTGAGCGGACTCGGCCGTAGGGCAGCCACGGCGACGGCGATCATCGCTCTCGTACTCCTCAGTGCGGCCTGCGGGCCAGCTGCACCTACTCAGCAAGGGCAGACGAGTCAGCAATCGGACTTCGACGGCACCTCAAACGCCCACTGGGTCAACCTGCCGGACGGCGCACACAAGGTGCTCTGCATCTTCGAGTCGACCAGCTACCACAACGGCGGGCCGTCCTGCGACTTCGCCCACGCGCTAGCGAGGTAAATCTCGTGTAACCTCCCCTCTCGGGGGAGACAAAGAGCCCCGACACTCGGTTGAGTGTCGGGGCTCGTTTGTGTCTCACTGCATAGTCACGTATTACCCTTCTCTGCGTTGAGCGCAAGGAACACGAAGGGAACAAAGTGGCACGGGAAGTCAGCATTCGCACGGTTGATGACTTAGACAAAACGCTAGAAGCCAAGAACGTTGAGACCATCGGCTTTCGCGGCTTCATCTACAAGCTAGACCTCACAGATGAGCACTCAGATGAGCTGGTCGCAGACCTCTCGCGCTGGCTCAAGGCGGCACACGCCAAGACGAAGTGGGCAAGAAAGAGCGCAGTAGTCAAGAGGATTGCGCAGCCAGCTAAGAAGACGGCAGGTGAGTTGACTCAAGCGCAGAGACAAGAAGCCCGTGCATGGGGCCGCGCAAACGGATATGAAGTAGCCACAAGAGGCAAGCTAAACCCCGATCTAGTCAAGGCTTATCTCAAAGCGAACCGAAAATAAGGGCCACACAGGGCTTACGTAGCCATGTCACGCCAGCTAACCTATTGGTTGTCTCTTGATGAGTGTTAGCTCCGCCAGGACCGGTGCTAAAACTCACAGGAACGCCAGGGGTGCACATAGTCGAACCAAGGGAAAAGATGACCAAAGTGAGGTATGACTTGACCGTGGCGGCGCGGGAGATTCAGGTACTAGTTATCCATCCAGACGCTACGTACGAGGTCCGGCAGATCAGCCAGAAACTGCAGACCTTCCAAGAGATCCTCGGCGGCTACATGGAGCCCGTCGCAGTCGAAGGCGCGACCTTCTTTTGTAACGAAGAAGGCAGGATCCACGATCTGCCCGACAACCCCATGGCCACTTATTTGTGGTGGAAACTCAGCCCAGAGATGGAGGGGCTAGACAGGTTTTGCGGCACCGTCATCGTGACCGGCCCAGCCGATGACGCAGGCGACTCCCATCCAATCCTGGATTCAGTCCTCGACCTCTACCGGCGCATGGAAGCAGTGCGGCTAGAACGAGACGCCTAAAGACCCAGAGACCCAAGGAGAGCCTTCTCCTTGACCCAAGGGTCACGGCGCACGACGCGGGGTCGGATGGCAACCTTCACGGGTTTGCCGTCCGGCCCTTCGTCGTATCGCTGATAAGCCCGCACCGGGGTATCCAGAGGCTTCCCCGCCAACCACATCCGGCGATGCGAGGCGCACATCCCGCGCGCCGCCACCTTTCGGCCGCACTTCCCGTCCGGCCCGTACTCACAACCCATTGCTGCCCACTCCTGAATCGTTTGCCCTACGATCTGGTTGTTCACCACACGAAGGGATCTCAGTGAAACGTCTCTTAGCTATCCCGGTAGGGATAGCTGCCTGCGCCATCGCCCTGGCCCCCGCAGCTCAAGCCGACCAATACGACTTCATTAGCGACCTCGACGCCAACGGCATCTACTACTCAGACATCAGCACCATGATCGACCTCGGCAAGATCACCTGTTCGCAGATCAGATCTGGCATGCCCATCACCGTCGAGCAGCGCGACCGCCTCGGAGCCCCCGTTAGCGTCGGCGGCCCGCTCAAGAACGCGGGCTACAGCAACAAAGAGCAGGAGTACATCACCGTCGCGGCCGTCAAGAACATGTGCCCCGACCAGATGCCGACGCTGCGAGCTGCCGCCGCAGGAGGCTGACCACGCAAAGCCAGCAAAGAGGCCCAGGAGGGTGCCACCAGCAGTTTTGGAGCACTTTCCTGGGCCTTTTTAGTGTATCAGCGAATTGCAATTGCAAGTGGCCCACTCGTTTCTGCCGGGGAGAGAGGGGCTGATTTGCATGAGGTGTCCGGCCGTTCCGGCCGGTCGGGTTACCCGCCACCCGACGAATACCTGCAAGTCAGGCATGGTTTCCGTCGCTGTCAGCTACATAGAGCATCTATGCAATACCTCTCGATTCGAGACCCCAAAATGACCCCTTCAGCGAACGAGTGTTCACTCACTGCGACCTAGCACAACACGACGCAGAACGCAAGAGACCTGACCTGCGACTATCGACATACACTCAACCCCTTGACGGATGGCATCACATGGTGTATCACACATGCCGATGCTGCCCTGACCTGCATGGATGCTGCATACGTGCAGATAGAAGGGGGTTTATATGTATCCCGGTTCGCACCATGCCTGACCAGCGACGATGCGTCAGCGTGGACGCTAGGCATGCGCAATACACGTCCTATGCAAACACCATGGTCAGAGCGTTGACCCTATGCAATGGACATGCAACCAAGGCCGTTGACCCCATGGTGCGCCCAGCAGCTACCCGCAATGCGCCGTTCTGCCGTGTGCCAGCCTCACACGTGCAGGCATCGACCGCTGGCCACGACATGCACAGGCCCTGTTCTACCCACTGTCGAAATCGCCTGTTTCGATTCCGTTTCGACCCCTCTCAGGTACAGCTGTGAGCGACCATATCGCCTCTACCTGCACATATGCACTTGTATGGTTAGGGTTGCCTATATTGCGCCAGCAAACAACCGAGGTCTAAGGCCGACTACCAGCAGAATCGTCTTGACCTGCATTTTCTCTACATACATGCAGGTCAGCGTTCTGCACACCACTGTATGCATGGCAATCACGCCCTGACCAGCACATATTCCGTATATGTGCAGGTCACAACGCTGCTAGATGTACGCAATATCGACACATGCGTCAGGATACGGACAGCTAATGCTCAAACACGTTCTACCAGCACACATACCGTGTACAGACACCTACCTAGCCGTACTACAGACTGCATACCCATAACCGCAGGTCAGAGCGTTTTCCCAGGTCAAGCATAGTTTGCTACAGAGCCTCGTCCACCAGGTGCGCCAAACTAATTCCAGCGAATCTAGCTGCGGAAACACCCCAAAACAGTGTCCAATTTCAAAGTTAGGGGTTGCGTTGCCGGACACTCATGCCTAACGTTCCCCTTGTTCGACCTGCTCCACCGCCCCGCCGGGGCCAGCAGGGAAAACGGGAAGGGGGTCGCCCGCCAAGTCGATGGGGTGAGGTCTGCCCAGAATCCGAGAATCGTGCTGCCTGCCCGGAGGTACCGGTGGTGTACGTGATGGCGTCGGGATGACGCGCCGTGGGACACGGTAGGGGCCTTGCCTGCGAGATGGATGGCTACCGAAGATCGACCCTGCACGCCACCGTGTGGCTGTGGAATTACATAGAGAGAGTCGCGCAAGCGT
This sequence comes from Mycobacterium sp. AZCC_0083, assembly GCF_014202335.1. GTDB lineage: Bacteria > Actinomycetota > Actinomycetes > Mycobacteriales > Mycobacteriaceae > Mycobacterium. Next base: position 151,048 of record NZ_JACHGP010000019.1, read on the forward strand.
AAGCGACTCGACAACGTGGATGCGATGAGCGTTCCAACGGTAGCGGTGACTTGATCCCGCCTAGTGACTTGTCCCGAACGGCCTTATTCCCACGTTGACTCTCTTTCCCACATTCCAAGTGTGGAGTGTCCTGTGACCTATCTCAGGTTTCTCGGCGCCTACGTCATGGTGTTGGCGGCGATGCCGCTGCTGGCCCGCATCCCGACAGGGGCGCGGCTGCTCGGAGGAGTCGTCGCGGTGTACGCCGTGGTCGCGGTGGTCGACGCAGTCCGGGTCACCGACCCCGCCTGGTCGGCGGTCGGCTACGTGAACATGCTCGCCTGGCTGATCCCCGGCATGTTCGGGGTGGCCTACCGGCGCAAGCTGTTGACGACGCGGACGGCACTGAGCGTCGGCATCACGATGTTCGCCGTCAACCTGAGCCTTTTGTGGTTGGGCCCGTACGAGTTGAGCCTCGTCGGCATCGAGTCCCAGCATCTCAAGAACATGACACCGCCGTCACTCCTGCTCGCCGGACATGCAATCATGCTGTGCGCGTTCGCGATTGCCGCAGCACCCAGCATCGGCCGATGGGCCCAGCAGCCCAAGGTGTGGCGGCTCGCGGTGATCGGCAATACCGGTGCCATGACCCTGTACCTGTGGCACATGCCTGCCCTGCTCGGTGTGCACCTGGCGTTCGACTACCTCGGCCTACCGCGCTACCCCGGCCAACCGCACTTCGTGGTGCTCAGCATCGCCCAGTTGGTCCTGGTGGCACTGCTGGTGGCCGCGATGTTCGTCATGCTGCGGCCGTTGGAGAACAATCCGCTGCCGCTGTGGGACCGCGGTTGCGTCGCGGCACCAGGAGCCCGCAGCGCGGCCGTCGGCACGTTGCTGTCGATCGCCGGTGCGGCCACCCTGGCATCGGTCGGTTGGGGCCTGAAAGACCAAGGGCTATTCTGCGTTTCGGTGATGCTCGTCGCGCTGATCGGCGCGCGAGGGCTGGCCAACGAAGGTGTCGCAGCCGCGGCACCCGTCGCAGCGAAGGTGGGCTAGCCGAGGGCTAGCCGCTCTTGCGCCGGAACTCGCGGCGGGCCGTCTCGGGGCCGTGGGCCTTTGGCTGCTTATTGCCTGCGTCCTTGTGGGCGGAACCACCGCCCGCGTTGGCCTTCTTACGTTCCAGTGCTTCGCGGAACTTGCGCTTGTTGTCGTCTTCGGGTTCCTCGGCCATGCGGCAAGACTAACGCGCTACCCACCCAACGGCCGACGGGTTTAACCAAGCACGTCTCAGCGGATGCCCGGTGGCAGCCCGTAAAGATGCGAAATCGGCAGCGTCACCACGACCCGACGGTCCGCCACCATCGCCTGGCGGTACTCGTCCCAGTCGGGATGCTCACCGGCGATGTTGCGGTACAAGGCAATCAGCGCCTCGACGGTGTCATCGCCAGGTGCAGCCGCCGGCGGGGTGAGGGCCGTATCGCCCTCGGCCACCGCGTACGCCCACCCGTCGTCGGCCGTCACGTGAATCGAGGCCCTCGGGTCGCGGCGCAGGTTGCGCGTCTTGGCCCGCGGCTCGGTGACCGACACCTGGATGGCGACGTTGCGCGGATCGAAGTAATACGAGACGTTCGACAACTGCGGCCTACCGTCACGCTTGATGGTGGCCAGGACCCCGAGTGAGTTGCCGCTGATCACAGCCAACAACTTCTCGTCGAACACGTGCCGCGTCATGGAAGCCAGCCTACGGCTGTGCCAACGGGAGCCAGAGAGGAAGCGACCGAATTCGGCCACCACATCCCTAACATGGGGCCATGACCGTGATCGACGGCAATATCCTGGAAGGCGTTTCGGCGACCACGCTGTGGACGCTGCACAACCGCGGCACGGAGGCCAAGCGCTCCGACGGCGTCATCCGTGACCCGTGGGCGGTGACACTGCTCGACGCGATCGACTACGACTACCTCAAGTTCGGCAAGGCCAACCAGTCGCACGGGCTGCGCGCCGTCGCCTTCGACAACGTCATGCGCGACTACCTCGGCGCGCACCCGGGAGCCTCGGTGGTGGCCCTGGCCGAGGGCCTGCAGAGCAGCTTCTGGCGCCTCGATCGGGACGGCGTGATCGATGGCTCGACCTGGTACTCCATCGACCTGCCACCCGTCATGGAGCTGCGGAGGGAGTTGCTGCCCAGCGACGACCGGATCGCACTCGCACAGTCCGCACTCGACCTCAGCTGGATGGACCAGGTCGACTCCTCGCGCGGCGTCTTCATCACCGCCGAAGGCCTGCTGATGTACCTCGAACCCGACGACGCGATCGGCCTGATCCGTGACTGCGCAGCGCGCTTCTCCGGCGGCCGGATGATGTTCGACTCGATCCCCCGCTGGTTGAGCAAGCGCACGCTGACGGGCCTGAAGCTCTCGGATCGCTACATCACCCCGCCGATGCCGTTCGGCCAGACCGTCGACGAGGCGCTGGCCCTCGCCGGGACGATTCCTGGCGTCAAGGCCGCACGCGACGTCCCATGGCCGCCCGGTCGCGGGTGGTTCAAAGTCGCTGCCTGGCCGCCGTTGGATCGGATCGGTCCACTGCGCGGCATCCGGCCAAGCACCACGGTGCTGGAGTTCGCTTGACGCGCTACGCCGCGTTTCTGCGCGGCGTCAACGTCGGCGGGGTCAATCTCAAGATGGCCGCGGTGGCCGACGCGCTCACCGCGGCCGGCTTCACCGCCGTCAAGACCGTGCTGGCAAGCGGCAACGTGCTGCTGGACAGCAAGGCGTCGGTGAAGGCGGTGCGTACGAAAGCCGAAGCGGCGCTGCGCGAGACGTTCGGCTACGACGCCTGGGTGCTGGCCTACGATCTCGAGACGGTCGCGGCGATCTCGAAGGCTTATCCGTTCGAGCGGGAGGTCGAGGACCACCACTCGTACGTCACGTTCGTCACCGATCCGGCGGTGCTCGACGAGCTGGCCGAGCTCGGCGCGGGGCCCGACGAGTTGGTCGAGCGCGGCGAGGGCGTCATCTACTGGCAGGTCTCCAGGTCGGGCACGCTGGGGAGCACGATCGGCAAGACGATGGGCAAGAAGCGGTACAAGTCGTCGACCACCACCCGCAACCTGCGCACGATCGACAAGGTGCTCAAGGCCTGAGCGTGTCGTAGATTCGCGTCGGTGAGTTCCGAACCGAAGGTCGACGGCGCCACGCTGACCGGCGTGTCGGAGACCGCGCTGCTCACGTTGAAGGTGCGGGCGTCGGAGGCCCGCAGGCCCGACGCCATCGACTTCGACTTCGCCAAGTTCGGCTACTCCCGCCGCCAGGACATGGCACTGCGGGCACTGGCCTTCGACGACGCGACCTGACCGACCTCATCGATCACCCGGCGGCCACCATCGTCGCATTCGCGGAGGGACTGCAGACCAGCTTCTACCAGCTCGCACTGCGTGCGGACGCCCCTGAGCGCTAGCTCGGCTAACCGAACGCCGCATCCACGTACCGCAGGGCGGCCGCCTTGTTCAGCCCGAGTGCCCGCGCCGTCACCACGTAGGTGTGCGCCGCGGACGCCATCGCCGAATCGGCCGGATCCGCCCGCGCGACGAACGTGCCGAACCTGCCCCGTGTTTCCACCAAACCGGCGGTCTCGAGCTCGCGGTAGGCACGTGCGACCGTGTTCACCGCCATGGTCGTCTGGACGGCCAACTCTCGAACGGTAGGCAGCCTCGTCCCCGGCGAAAGCCTGCCGTCCCTAATTCCCTCTATGATCTGGGTCCGCAACTGATCGAACAGCGGCCTCGCGGCTCGCGGGTCGACCTGGACCCATTCCCCCAAATCGGTCACGTGCTCAGTATCACAAAGTCCGGCTAGTTTGGTCGTGTGCATGTGGTGGTACTTAGCGGCGCCGGGATCTCTGCCGAGAGCGGCGTGCCGACGTTTCGGCACGTCGAGACCGGTTTATGGGCAAAAGTCGACCCCTACGAGATTTCCAGCGCCGACGGCTGGCGCCGACATCCCGAGAGGGTGTGGGCGTGGTACCTGTGGCGGCACTACATGATGAAGTCCGTCGAACCGAACGACGCCCACCGCGCGGTCGCCGCGTGGGAGGACTACGCCGAGGTGCACGTCGTGACCCAGAACGTCGATGACCTGCACGAACGTGGGGGCAGCTCCCGGGTCTACCACCTGCACGGCAGCCTGTTCGCATTCAAGTGCGACCGGTGCGGCACGCCGTACGACGGTGAGTTGCCCGCCATGCCGGAGCCGGTCGAGACGGTCAAACCACCAACCTGTGCCTGCGGTGGCCTGATCCGGCCCGACGTGGTGTGGTTCGGCGAGGATCTGCCCGCCGACGCGTGGGAGCGTTCGCTGGATGCCGTCACCGCCGCCGACGTGGCCGTCGTGGTGGGCACGTCGGCGATCGTCTACCCCGCGGCGGGGCTGCCGGAGCTCGCGTTGGCCAACGGCATCCCGGTGATCGAAGTCAATCCCGAGCGCACACCGCTGTCGGACCACGCGTCGATCTCGTTGCGCGAATCCGCGGCCACCGCTCTACCCAACCTGTTGCAGCGACTGCCCGCGCTGCTGGGCTGACTCGGCGGTCAGGCCGGCCTGACAGCCCGCCCGATCGCGGTTTCGGATGCGGGCATCGGCACCCACGCAGGCAGCACCCACTCATGGCGGGCATCGGCCACCTCGAAACCGGCGTCGACGATGGACCGCTCGGTGTGCCGGTGGGTGTGGCAGTTGGCGAGCAGCCGCGGCCACACCGTGGCGTCGGCAAGGCGTTGCATCCTCGCCCGCACGCCCGTACTCGCGACGTGCTCGAGGTAGCGCAGCTCCCCGCCCGGCCGCAGCATCGAAAACAATTGCCGCAGAACGCCGTCAGGGTCCTGCACGGCGAATCAGGGCTTGCGCGTTATGACGATGTAGGCAACACCGGCCACGATGAAAATGAGTGTGTACAGCGTCGAAATGATACCGAGCACATAGCCAACCAACGCCGGAGTGCGGCCGCCCATCGTGCCGCCCGAGGCAGCGATTTCTCCCAACACTCTTCGGCCCCTGATCCACGCAATCGGACCACCGACGGCACCGCAACAGCAGACGCCGAGGATTCCCCACACCAACACGTTCATTGCGAGTGGATGATCGACCTCTTCACCGGTCATGCCGACAACCTACTATCTGCTGAAAACAGTGGTCACCTGGGCGCTCTGCGCCGCCCGTCGCGGGGTCGGTGGTGATCAGATCGGGCTCGACCCAACCACAGCCGGGCCTTCACCCAAGAGAACACCGTCCCCCGAGTCGGGGCGTGGCCGCGCGGTCGGGAGTGGCATTCTCGTCCACGATCGATTGCGGCGCAGCCCCGTCGGCGCGCCGTCACTGACCGCCCCCGCTGGTGGGCAGGCACCGCAGGTACGGCGGGCAGACACTACCGTTGGAGGGGCACTGCAACGACCGAGTGGGGCTTCTCTGGATGAGGCAACGATACAAACCTGCCGAACTCAGTTCATATCGAGGCGACTGCCCGCGCTGCTGGGCTGACTCGACGGTCAGGCCGGCCTGACTGCCCGCCCGATCGCGGTTTCGGATGCGGGCATCGGCACCCACGCAGGTAGCACCCACTCGTGGCGGGTCTCGGCCACCTCGAAACCGGCGTCCACGATGGACCGCTCGGTGTGCCGGTGGGTGTGGCAATTGCCGAGCAACCGCGGCCACACCGTGGCGTCGGCAAGCCGTTGCATCCTCGCCCGCACGCCGGTGCTCGCGACGTGCTCGAGGTAGCGCAGCTCCCCGCCCGGCCGCAGCATCGAAAATAATTGCCGCAGAACGCCGTCGGGGTCCTGCACCGAGCACAACACCAGTGAGGCCACCACGGCGTCGAAGGGCTCCGAGGTCCCGGCGTACCGCTCGACGGTTTCGGTGCTCACCCTGACGGGGACCGACGCCCTGTCGGTCGCCCGCCGCGCCAGTACCGCAAGGCGCTGCTCGGGTTCGATCGCGACGACCTCGGTGACGGTGGCCGGGTAGAACTCGAAGTTCGTCCCGGTGCCAGCGCCGACCTCAAGCACCCGCCCGGTCAGCCCGGCGAGGTTCTCACGGCGCAGCTGCCGGATCGACTCGGGCTCGCGGGTGGACAGCGTCGACCACACCTTCGCGAAGAACGGGTTGTCGACGGTGTCCATCCCCCGGTCGCTGCGCTCTCCCCCGCAAGCGGGGGGACCCCCAGCGCCGGTGTCACCCATCAGTAAGCTCCTTGATTCTCGCGACGGCCTCCTGCGGTGGCACGTCGACCCCCATCGCACCCGTCACGATGTGACCGGCGCACACCGACCTCAACGTCCGGTCGGCGAACTCCTCGGCGTCGCCGAACGGCAGGTAGGGCCGCGAGATCAACAGCGCGGCCACCCCGTGCGCGACGGTCCATAGCTCCAGCGCCGCCACGGTGGAATCGCCTGGCGGGAAGATGCCCTCCTCGATCAATGCCTCGACGGAGTTGCGCAGGTGCACGAACGCCGAGCTGTTCAGCGCCACGTCGACATCGCTGCCGAGTCGGCCCTCGCCCATCGTGGCGATGCGGTACAGCTCTGAGTTCTGCGTGGCGAAGCGCACGTATGCCAGCCCCTGCGCGCGGAGCCGGTCGATATTCGACGGTTGATCGGCCGCGACCTGTTGCATCTCCTCGTCGAGTCGCTCGAAGTACCTGGCGCACACCGCATCCAGCAGTGCGTCCTTGTCGGCGAAGTGCAGATAGATCGACGGCGGAGTGACTCCGACGCGCAGCGCCACCGACCGGATGGAGACGGCCTTCGCGTGGCCGGTCTCCAACAGCAGATCGGTGGCAGCATCGAGGATCTCCTCGCGAAGGTGTTCCCCGGAGCCGCGCGGAGCACGACGACGCTTGAGTGGCTGAATAGTCACGCTAGCCAGTGTCCACTACCGAGACCATGGCCCGGTCAGATTTGGGTTCGGTCGCGTCGGCTTCTGGTCCGGACTCGCTGATCCCGATCCGCCGGTGCAGCCGGACCAAGGGCCGCGGCGCCCACCAGTTCCAGCCGCCCATCACGTGCATGAAGGCAGGCACCAGAACCATCCGGATCAGCGTGGCGTCGACCAGCACGGCCAGCGTCAGCCCGACGCCGAACATCCGCATGAACGACACCTGCGCGGCGATCAAGGCGGCGAACGAAATCGACATCACCACGGCGGCAGCGGTGATCACCCGGCCCGTACGTGCCAACCCGAGTGCCACCGCGGCGTCGTTGTCGGCACGGGCGGCCTTGATCGCCTGCAGGCCGGACGGCGCGGCTTCGCCGTTGGTCCGCAGCTGCAGCCAGTACTCGCGGATTCGGGCGACGAGGAACACCTCGTAGTCCATCGACAGCCCAAACGCGATGCAGAACAACAGAACTGGCATGTTGGCCACCAGTGTGCCGGTCGCCGTGGTGCCGAGGGCGTTCAGATGTCCGTCCTGGAATATCCACACCAAGGCGCCGAATGCGGCGGTCAGCGACAACACGTTCAGCACAATGGCTTTCAGCGGCAAGGTCACGCTGCCCGTCAACAGGAACAGCAGGCCGAACATGATCACCGCGATCAGACCGAGCACCCACGGCAGCCGGGTGGTGATCGCATCAACGCTGTCACGGTTGATCTGCGCGCTGCCGGTCATCTGCACCGCGTGGCCGTCGGGTCCTGGCACCTGGTGCAGGCGGTCGAGCTGCGTCTCGGAGCTGTCGGAGAACAGTGGCGCCGTGCTTCCGACGGTGAGGAAGGCGCTGCCGTCGACCGCACCGGTCGGCGCCGTTGGTGGCCCGACCTCGTGTCCGCCGATGAACGTGCCCGTCGGCGCGGACACTGCCTGCACGTCGGGGACCCGGGACAGGTCGGTGGCGTAGCGCTCGATCTCGGCGGGGGCAAGCCCGGCAGCGTCCGGTACGACGACGGTGATCGCGGTCGAGGAGTCGTCGGCGAAATCGTTGCGCAACTGGTCACCGACCTGATGGGCCGACGCCGATGCGGGCAGCACCCGGTCGTCGGGGAAGCCCCACTTCACGCCGAGGAAGGGCGAGCCCAACGCGAGGAGCAGTACGACGACCGCGAGCCCGATGGGGACGGCACGGCGCATGACGGCCTTCGTCGAGCGGTACCAGAACAACTGCTCGACGGGCTTGGGCGTCGGTTCGGGCCTGCGCAGCACCCGCCGGGCCAGTCGGCGCATGTCGAACGCCTCGATCCTGTCCCCCAGCAGCCAGATGGCGGCAGGGGTGACGATCAGCGCGGCGGCGGCGGCGAACGCCACCGTGGCGATGCCTGCGTAGGCGAATGACTTGAGGAAGTACATGGGGAACAGCAGCATCGCCGACATGGACAGCCCGACCGTCGTTGCGGCGAACACCACCGTGCGCCCCGCCGTCGTCATGGTCCGGATCAGCGCCCGGTCGCGGGGTGTGCCCTCGGCCAGTTCGTCGCGGTAGCGGCTGATGATGAGCAGCGTGTAGTCGATGGCCATGGCAAGGCCGAGCGCGGTGGTCAGGTTGAGCGCGAAGATCGACACGTCGGTGCTGAACGTGAGCAGGCGCAGCACCGACATCGAGCCGACGATCGCCAGCCCGCCGACGACCATCGGCAGCGCCGCGGCGATGAGGCCGCCGAACACCCACACCAGGAACAGGAAGCTCACCGGGATCGCGATGGCCTCCATCAGCAACAGGTCGCGTTCGGTCTGGGCGTTGATCTGCGAATACACCGTCGCCATGCCACCGGAGCGCACGGTCACGCCATCCCGATCGTGCACTTGCTCTTCTACGTCGTGAGACAGGGCCTTGGCGTACTTCTGCGCATCGTTCTCACCGCCCGTGATGCCTGCGACGATGAGCCCGGTCTTGCCGTCCTCGCTGATCAGGTCCGTGGCGGCCTGTGGCGGCACGGTCCACGGCGAGGTCACGTTGGCGACGTGCGGTGACTGTTTGAGGTGCTCGACGATGTTGGTGGCGGCGGATGTGGCGTTCGCCGACTTGACGCCGTCGGGCGCGGTGACCGTGACGAGCAGCTGCATGTCGCCCTGCTCGAACTTGTCGGTCAGCAGCTTGGTCGCCTGAGCGGATTCGGACGTCGGGTCCTGGAAGCCGCCCGCGGACAGGCTCTTGGCCACCGGTATGCCGAACACCGCGGCCGCGACCATGATCAGCGCTGCAACGACGAGGATGCGTCGCGGGGCGGCGATCGCAAGTAGGGCGATCCTGCGCAACATGTCAGACCTTCCGAAGATTGACAATAACAACGTTAAGTTATCAACGATAACTCAGGGTCGTCAACCGCGTACCCCATGTCTGATCACGTCGCCGGACCACGGAACGTTCACCCCTCACGAGCGTTTCCCAGTACCTGCACAGACATTTAGGCTTTCTGGCATGGCCACCACCGACTCGTTCTCGACAAGGTACGACTCAGCAAGCACCGACTCCGTGAGCTCGTTCGGCCTGCTCGTGCTCCGCGTCGCCGTCGGCGCGACGGCACTGCAGGCCGGCCTCATCAAGGCGTTCGACATCGACACAGCTGTCAAATTCATGGACGACAACGGATGGAAGATGGGGAAGTTCGCCGCAATTCTGGTGACGGCCACCGAGACCGCGGGCGGAATCCTGCTGCTGTTGGGTTTGCTGACGCCGGTAGCGGCGTGCGGCCTGATCGCCGCGATGATCGACGCGTGGGCCGTCAACGTCGCTGGCGGCCCGTTCTGGTCTCAGCCGTTCAACGTGCCGTTCCTGGTCGCGTTCGGCGCAACGGCCCTGCTCTTCACCGGTGCGGGCGCCTACTCGGTGGACGCGAAGGCGTTCGGCCGGGCGCGCTGGCCCGGGGTCATCACGGTCGGGCTGTTCGTCGTCGCGATTGCCGCAGCCGTCACGACGTGGGTCTTGCTGAACGGGACCAACCCGCTGCACTTCAGCGGCGCGAGCGCCTAGAACCTACCGGCAGGTAAGAATTGCCACCGTAGTCACAATCGTGACTCAAAGTCCTCTTAAGTGTGATGGTTACTGTCCAGTACATGTGGATCGACGACACCAGTGCAGATGTCATCAAGGTTGACTTCGAAGCCCTGTACCACGGGGACTTCCTGGTCGAAGGTGATACCACCGAGCAGTTCCCCGACCTCGCCGCTGCCGTATAACAACAGCAGGTCAGACCGCGTGGCGTGACTGATCATGTGGTCACCGAGGCAGGTATGCGGCAGCGATGGCTGCGTCGTGTGCCTCAGGCAGACAGCCGCCGACGGATACCGTCGGCGGCTTCTTCTATCTAAGAGTCTTATCAACGCGTAGAGATTGTGCTGAGGATCCAGCGCGGACCACGACCCTCAGCACAATCTGAACGTCTCTTGTTATGCCGACAGTGCCTCGGACTCCGACGACGTGACCATTCCGCCAAGTCGTTCGGTGATCAGTTCTTCGGCCCCGGACACGATGCGCGAGATCAGCTCGTCGCACGTCGGGATGTCATCGATCAGCC
>NZ_JACHGP010000020.1 GCF_014202335.1 Mycobacterium sp. AZCC_0083
CCGCTATACCAGCGCAGACCCCGTCCGCAACCGCAACCGGCGCGCACAATTTTCGATCACCACGGTGGAGAGCGAAGCGCCCCAGAGAAGCTAATCTGAATCAATCATTGCCCGCGACCGGGGCACTATCTGCGGTTACGATCACGCTCTGGGGGAGGGGAGTGGATCGAGATGGGCGCTCCGCGCACGCTGGACGCGCGGGCTTCTGTGGCGTGGCTGCGACGTTTTGCCCGCACGACACCTGGTGTCGTCGCCGTGATCGCGGTCGCCGTTACGGCGGGCTGCGTGATCGCTGGGTTGGTGTGTGGGGCGCAGCTCGACGGGCGGATCGCCGAGCGCAACGCCGTACTCGACCATTCCGAGCCGCTCGCCTACGCAGCGCAGAACCTGTACGCCGCCCTGTCGGCCGCCGACGCCGCCGCAGCAACGGCATACCTCTCCGGGATCGAGACACCCCCGCAGCGGGCGAAGTATCAGCAAGCCCTTGCGGACGCCGCATCGGCACTGGCGGATACGAGTGCGGGAGCCACCGATGCGGATACCCGCAAGGCGGTGGCGGAGATATCGGCCCAACTGGCTGCGTACACGGGGCTGGTTGAGTCGGCGCGGGCGAACAACCGGCAGCTGCTCCCCGTCGGGTCCGCCTACCTACGGGAAGCGTCGTGGTTGATGCAGACCACGCTGCTTCCCGGTGCCGAGAGGATCTTCACCGGCGATCTTGCCGGGGTCGACGACGACCAGCGCGCCGTCGGCTCGGCGCCGATAGTCGGCCTCGTATTGCTGGTGCTGGTCCTGGTGGCCGTCGGCGTCGGCTCGGTGATGCTCAGTGGCCGCACGAACCGGCAGTTCAACATCGGGCTCGTCGTCGCCGCGGCCGTAGTGGTGCTGGTCATCGCGTGGATCGTCGTGGCCACTCGCTTGGCGGCAAGCTCCATAGAGGACAGCCGAGCCGAGGGCACCGCGAGGTTCGAACAGCTCGCGAAGGCTCGCATCCTCGCGCAGCAGGCCCGGACCGACGAGACCCTGCAGCTGATCGCGCGTGGCGACGCGACCGCAAGTGAAGCATCGTTCAATGGCCATATCGACGATCTGCGCACCCACCTGGGCACGGGATCGTCCGCCGCAGCGGACGGCGTCGCGAAATGGACCGCCAGCCACCACAAGCAGATGGAGGCGTACTTGGGCGGTGATTACTCTGCCGCGGTTACGCAGGCGATCGGCACCGATCCCGGCGCTTCGGCCGCACAATTCACCGCCGTCGAAGCCAGCTTGCGCAGCGAGATCGAACAAACGCGTGCCACGCTCCGCGATCGGGTGTCTGCAGCGGGGACGCGGTTGGCGTGGAGTCCAACAGGGACGCTCGTGATGATGGTGGCCGCTGCAGTGGCGGCTGTCGTCGGTTTGTGGCCACGGCTCAAGGAGTTCCTGTGAGAGTCCTAATTGCGACAACGCTGTTCGCACTTGCGCTCGCCGCCGCCGGATGCGAATCCTCGGCGTCGCCTGCGCCGGTGACGGTCTCGCCGGTCGCGGTGTTGCCATCGGGTACGCAGTACGTCACGACCGCCCCGGATGCCGTAAATACAGACTGCGGCGATCCCGAGGCCAGCCTGCGCCCGGGGCCGTTGCCTGCTCCTGGCGCCATGCCACCGGGTTCGACGATGGCGGAGATCGCCAAGCGCGGCCGGCTTATCGTCGGTGTCGACCAGAACACGTATTTCTTCGGCTCTCGAAATCCGGCTTCGGGCCAGCCGGAGGGCTTCGATATCGACCTCGCCAAAGAGATTGCCCGCCGCATCTTCGGCGATCCGGACCGCATTGATCCGCGTGTGGTCGATGCGAGCCAACGGGAATCGGCCTTGCAGTCGGGTTTGGTCGACCTCGTGGTCCGGACCTACACGATCACCTGCGCCCGCAAGGAAAGCGTCGACTTCTCCACGGTGTACTACACCGCCCACCAACGCATCCTCGCCATGAAAGGTTCAGGAATCGATTCTCCCGCCGCACTTACGGGCAAGCGGGTGTGTGCGGTGTCGGGCACCACCTCACTGTCGAGATTGTTCGCGCTGAACCCCAGGCCGACGCTGTTTGGTGTGAGTACCTGGACAGACTGCCTGCTGCTGCTCCAGCAAGGACAGGTCGACGCAATCAGCACCGACGATGTGGTGCTGAAGGGCCTTGCAAAGCAGGACCCGAACGTGGAAGTGGTCGGTCCCGACATGAGCGTCGAGCCGTACGGCGTCGGCGTCAAGAAAGAGAACAGCGACCTGGTCGGGTTCGTCAACGCAGTCCTCGAGCAGATCCGTGACGACGGTACATGGGAGCGCCTCTACGACAAGGATCTGCTGGTCGCCCTCGGACCGTCGCCCGGTCCGCCGATGCCGCGGTACCGGAACTGATCATGACCGAGGAAGGCACCGAAGCGATCGATCGCGAACTCGCCTCGCGCACCAAGGAAGTCGCAGCCATGTCGGCGACGTTGATCGAGCTGGAAAGCCACCAGGGACTGGAGCACGTGCGTCGCTATGAACCGACGGGCATGACCGCGCAACGATGGGCTGTGATCGAGAAGACGTTCGCGCAATTGTGGGAGGACTTGGGCCGGATGACGTCGATCCTGGACTCCGCGCGGACGGTGCGGGCACGCCGATCGAAGCCGGATGACGACGATCGCGCCGAGTTGACGAGATTGCTGTTCGGGCGTCCGCTCGAAGTATCGCGCCAGCGAATCCCGTTGGCTCAGCGCACGATCACGGGTCCCGCTGAAACGGTCGAGTCGGTTGGGCTCGCCGGCATCGTGGATCGGATGCGCGCCGACTACCCTGCGGTGGCGGAGTTCTTCGACTCCGTCGACCGAGTCAACTCGCTGGTCGCGGAACGGCTCGCGCCGGTGCAGGACCGGCTCGACGAGGCGGGCGCGGCAGGCCCGAAGGAGATCGGCGACCTGCTGGCTGTTTCCGCGACCGATCCGCTCTCGTTGACCCTGCATGAAGTCGAGCGGCGCATCGGCGCCATCGAGGACGATATCGAACGCCGATCAACCGAACTCGCTGAGCTGGCTGCGCTGCAAGGGAATTGGCCCGATGTCCTTGCGGCGACGGCCTTGCAGCTGGATGCGCTGCGCGACGCGACACAGCGAGCGGCACGGGTACGCGCGCACGCCGAACAGAGGGTGGTGTCCGGGCCGCTACCGGTGCACGCCGATGCCGAACCGGACCTGCGCGTGGAGCTCAAGTCCATCACCGCAACGGATCCGGCGGCGCTACGGTCGCTGCGGCAACGGATCGAGGCGGCACTGCGGGTCGTTGGCGAGGACGAACAGCTCGCGCAGGGCCTGCTGGACCGTCGCAGCGAACTGTCGGGGCGGCTGACGGCATACCAGGCAAAGGCGGCCCGGCTCGGGCTTGGGGAGGACCCAGATCTGTTGGCGTCCGGCCGGATCGCTGCCGGCCTGGTGTCACGAAAGCCGTGCGATCTCCGCGCCGTGACCCGGGCGATCACGGACTTCCAGCATATGATCATGCAGAAGCAGGGGAAGACGACATGACGTGCGCCGAACCCGGATGCGAGGGGACCGTCGTCGGCGGCTACTGCGACGTCTGCGGCACCGTGCCCACGACCGCTCCGCCGGAACCGCCGGCGACAGCGAGGGCAGAGAGCAGTCCGAGCGCCCGATCGGCGCGAACAGCTCGCAGCGGGTCGTCGAAGTCTGCCAGCACTCGCGGCCGCCTCGGCGCCGGGGTCGTCGCGATGCCGCGCATACCGAAGGGCGATCCAGCCGCCGCGATCATGACCAACCCGCAGGTGCCGGAGGGTAGCCGATTCTGCGGCAACCCCGAATGCAACAAGCCCGTCGGGCGTGAACGGGACGGACAGCCCGGGCTCACCCAAGGCTTCTGCACCCAATGCGGCACGCGATACTCGTTCGTGCCCAAGCTTTCTCGCGGGGACCTGGTGGGCGGACAGTATGAGGTGCAGGGTTGCATCGCGCACGGCGGACTCGGCTGGATCTACCTGGCGATCGACCGCAAACTCGACAACCGCTGGGTGGTGCTCAAGGGCCTACTGAACTCCAGTGATGCCGACGCGATGGCCGCCGCCGCCGCTGAGGTCAACACGCTCTCGAACGTCGATCACCCGAACATCGTGCACGTCTACAACTTCGTCGAGCATCCCGACGAGGGCGGCGTCCCCGTCGGATACATCGTGATGGAGTACGTGGGCGGCAAGTCGCTGAAGCAGATCCGCAAGGGGCGGGGTGGTCCTCTTCCGCCGGACCAGGCTGTCGCCTACATCATCGAGATCGCTCCCGCGTTGGACTACCTGCACACGCAGGGCCTCGCGTACTGCGACTTCAAGCCGGACAATGTGATGCAGACCGACGAGCAGCTCAAGCTCATCGACCTTGGTGCGGTGATCGCCATGGACGACGAGGAAAGCGCGATCTTCGGGACCGTCGGATATCAGGCGCCCGACATCGCCAGGACCGGCCCCACCGTCGCCAGCGACGTCTACACGGTCGGCCGGACGCTTGCCGTTCTGGTGATGGACGTTCCGCAGGAGAAGGGACACTTCGTCGAGCAGCTACCCGGGCCCGCGACGGTGCCGGTGCTGGCGAAGCACGAATCGTTGTACCGCGCGATTCTCCGCGCCACCGACGCCGATCCGGAGCGACGGTTCGCGTCGATGGCGGAGATGGCCGACCAGCTGACCGGGGTGCTGCACGAGATCGCGGCCGCAGACACCAACATTGCGCAGCCCCGAATGTCGAGCTACTTCAGTCCGCAGCGCGCGGTCTACGGCGCGGGCCGGGACGTGCCGGTCGAACCCGCTGACGTGATCGCGGCACTGTCGGTCCCCGTGGTCGACCCGAGCGACTCCGGCGCCGCACTGCTGGCTACCACCAGCGGCACGCCGCCCGCCCAACTCGAGCACGCGCTGCACCTGGCCCGAGGCGGCGAGAACCAAGCGAAGAGTTCCTCGGTTGAGATACCGCTGCGACTGGTCCGCGCGTCGCTCGAGATCGGTGCCCCAAAGGACGCCAGGAAGCGGCTTGCCGAGCTGGAGTCGGTGATGTCCGGAGACTGGCGGCTGACCTGGTACGGCGGACAATGCGCACTGCTGGAGGGCGAATTCGACAAGGCCGCCGCCGATTTCACTGCGGTGCTGGCCGAGTTGCCCGGCGAACTCACCCCCAAACTGGCGATCGCTGCCACCGCCGAATTACGCGACGCGCACGATGACGCTGCGCGCTACTACGAGATGGTTTGGCGGACCGACCACAGCTACGTCAGCGCCGCGTTCGGACTGGCGCGGCAGCGTGCCCGGGCGGGTGACCGGGTCGGCGGGATCACGGCGCTGGACCAGGTCCCCACTGAGTCGGCGCATTTCGCCACCGCGGCCGCGATCGCGATCGAGATCCTGCTCGACGGCCGAACACCCAAGGACCTGAACGAGCGCACGTTGCTCGATGCCGGAAAGCGTGCCTCGGCATTGACCCTGGAGTCGGCGGCCAAACGGGCAACGATCCGGCGGCTCGCGCTCGGTGCGGCGCTCGGCTGGCTGCAGGCGGGGAACACGCCCAAGGCCGCGCGGTTTCTCGGCGAGGACTTCGACGAACCCGGCATCCGGACCGGGATGGAACACTGCTACCGCGAATTGGCGCACGAGACGACCGGCACGTGGGAGCGCATCGCGTTGGTGGAGAAGGCAAATGCGATTCGGCCGAGGACACGGGTATGACTGGGTTTGATGTCACCGGCCTTCCGGCTCCCAAGGAGCAGGCGGCGTGCCCGCATTGCGCTGCGATCGGGGACAGCGCGGACCGGTTCTGTGGGAGCTGCGGCGCAACGTTGTCGGACATCCGCCGGGTCGCCATCCCGCGAGGCCGAGACGCCATTGAAGGCGCCGAGGCGCCGTGCTCCGATTGTGGCAACGCGACCTTCGTCGACGAATACTGCACGGTGTGCGGTCACCGCAGGGCCGAACCCGATCGGGACGAGACGGAACTCGGTGCCATCGTGTTGATCACCGACCGTGGCATCGAACACGCCCGCAACGAGGACGCCGCCGCGGCGGGAATGGTGGTCGACGGCGGCACGGAGCGCCCGTACGCCGTTGCCCTCGCCGTGTGTGACGGCGTCTCCACGTCGGGTGACCCACAGATCGCCGCCGTGGCCGCGTCGAAGGCGGGCGTCGATGCGATGCTCGCGGCGCTCGCCGCGGCAGGCAGGGGGCGCGCCGTCGTGCTGGCAGGTCTGGTCGCAGCGGCGAATGCTGCGGCGACGGCGGGAACGGATCCGTCGAACCCGCCGTCGTGCACGTACACCGCGGCGGCCGTCGTCCCGACCCCTGAAGGGACACTGCAGATTACGGTCGGGAACGTCGGCGACAGCAGGGCGTACTGGTTCCCCGAGGAGCCGACGCCTCCCCAACAGCTGACCGTCGACGATTCGTTGTCCCAAGAACTGATCGCGGGCGGTGCGTCGGCCGAATCGGAGGTGGTGCAGCGCGGCGCTCACACTCTGACCCGTTGGCTCGGCGCCGACGCGGAACCGAAGCCGTGGTCGGATTCGAGCGTGCTCACGGTCACCACCGCGGGGCCTGGTTGGCTCTTGTTGTGCTCGGACGGACTCTGGAATTATCTGCCCGAACCGGCCGACATCGCACGGTTCTGTACCGGTGTCGAACCGGCTGCGGCGGCACGTGCGCTCGTCGGGCATGCGTTGCAGTGCGGTGGCCACGACAACATCACCGTCGTGGTGTTCCCGATCGGAGGAGTTCATGAGTTCGCCTGAGGTATCTGGCATTTCCGTTGACGTCGACCACAATCCCTATCTTGCGGAGGGGACCGGGACGGTCGACGCGATCGTCAGCATCACCGCGGGGGACGACGTGGTTGCTGCGGTGGCCGCGCCACCGGATCGGCTCGAGGCCATCATCATCGACTGCTCGACCTCGATGCAGTCACCCATCGGCAAGTTCGATGCGGCCAAACGCGCGACCGCCGCCGCGATCGACGAGCTCGTCGACGGTACGTACTTCACGATCATCGCGGGCACCGAAAAGGCAAGTGCCGTCTACCCCGACGACGGATGGCCGACTCCGGCGAGCGCCGCGACCAGGGTGGAGGCGAAGCGCGCCGTCGACGGCCTGCGGCCCGGCGGTGGCACGGCGATGGGCACCTGGCTCGCCCACGTCCGCGGAATCGTGGTCGGGCACCCGGGGATGCTCACGCACGCGATCCTGCTCACCGACGGCAAGGACGAGCACGAGACCCCCGAGCAGATGCGGCAGGAGATCGCACTCAGCGAGGGCCAATTCACCTGCGATTGCAGGGGAGTGGGCACCAAGTGGCACGTCGAGGAGCTGCGTGCGATCTCGTCCGCGCTGCTGGGCACCGTGGACATCGTCGCCGATCCCACGGATCTGGCGGACGACTTCGCCGACATGATGCGGACGTCGATGGGCAAGTCGATACCCGACCTGACCCTGCGCATGTGGACACCCGCAGGCGCCCGGATTGCGTTCGTCAAGCAGGTCGCGCCGACCGTGGAAGACCTGACGCACCGCCGGGTCGAGGCGGGGAACCAGCGCGGTGACTATCCGCTGGGGTCGTGGGGCGCCGAGGACCGCGACTACCACATCCAGGTCGAGGTCGAACCCGCCGCGGCCGGACGCGAGAAGCTGGCCGCGCGGGTGAGTGTCGTTGCGGGGGAGCAGGTTGTGGGCGAGGGCTTGGTGAACGCGGTGTGGACCGCCGACACCGAGAAGTCGGCTCAGATCAGCCGGCGGGTGGCGCACTACACCGGCCAGGCGGAGCTGGCGCAAGCCGTCCAGGAGGGTTTGAGCGCACGCAAGAGCGGCGACGTCCCGACCGCAACGGCGAAATTGCAGCGGGCGATGGAACTCGCCGTGGAGTCGGGCAACGACGGAACGGCCAAGCTGCTCAGAGGGGTCATCGAGGTCGACGAGCGGACCGGCACGGCCCGGCTGCGACGCGAGGTGGCGGCGGCCGACGAGATGGCCCTGGATGCGCGATCGACCAGGACCGCCCGGGTGCGGAAGGAGGACTGATGCCGACCTGCATCGAAGGCCACGCCTCAGTTGCCGAGGACTACTGCGACGTCTGCGGGTCCCCCTTGGGAACTCCTGCAGCACTGCCCACTCCGGCACCCTCGGCCGGGGTGAGGAAGTGTCCCGCGTGCGAGGCGCCGGTCAGCGGCCGGTTCTGTGAATCGTGCGGGCACGACTCGGCGTTGCCCGAACCGGCCAGGTCCGGTTCAGTGCCGCCCCCGCAGCAGGGCGGCGTGGTGTGGACCGTCGTCGTCGCTGCCGACCCGGAGTTCTACGAACGCGTCCTCACCCGCGGAGGCCCCGATACGGTCGACTTCCCGCCGTACTTCCCGGAACGCCGAATCACGTTGCAGACCAACACCGCATTGATCGGCAGGCAGAACCGCAACCAGGGCGTGCAACCCGAGATCGATCTCGGCATCCACCCCGCCGACCGCGGCGTCTCCTCACAACATGCGGTGCTGCGGATCCGCGATTCGGGGCTCACCATCACCGACATCGGATCGACCAACGGCACGAGCCTCAACGGCAGCGATGACCTCCTGGAGAGCGGCGAGGAGACCCCACTCAACGACGGCGATCGCATCCACGTCGGTGCGTGGACCACGATCACGGTGGTGCGAGGCCGGTAATAGTGCGCTTGTCGTGGCCGTTGACCGGCCGTTCGGAGGAGATGCGTGCCATTGAGGCCGCCGTCTCGGATCCGGACGTCTCCGGGATCGTGGTGGGTGGGGCGGCAGGGGTGGGAAAGAGCCGGATTGCGCGTGAGGCGTTGGCGGCTGCGGTAGCGCGGGGCTGCGAAAGCCGGTGGGCGGTCGGCACGTCCTCGGCGCGGACACTTCCACTGGGTGCCTTCACGGCGTGGGAACAGTCGGGGATCACCGACACCGTTCAGTTGGTGCGCGGGGTGATCGAGTCGCTGACGGCCGCGCCCGCGGGCACCACGGTGGTGGTCGGTGTCGATGACGTGCATCTGCTCGATGACCTGTCGACATTCGTCGTGGAGCAGATCGTGCAGCGCGGCGCGGCGAAACTGGTGCTCACCGTGCGCGACGGTGAACCGATTCCCACCGCGGTACAGGAGATTTGGCGGGGCGGCCAATTCGACCGGCTCGAGCTGCAGCCGCTGTCGCTCGACGAAGCCGTGAACCTGATCTCGGCCACGTTGGGCGGATCGCTGGATCCGGACGCCGCTGCGCGGCTGTGGACGCTGACTCGCGGCAACGCCTTGTATCTGCGCAACATCGTCGAGCAGGAGGTCGCCGACGGTCGGCTCGAGTTGGTGGACGGGTACCGGGGCGAGCGAAGCGACGGGAAAAGCCGCTGGCGGTGGACCGGTGACCCGATCGTGGCGCCGGGGCTGGTTGAGCTGATCGAATCCCGCATCGGGGACCTGCCCGCGCCGGTCGCCGATGTGATCGATGCGCTGGCCGTGGGGGAGCCGATCGGGCTGGCGACCCTGACCAGGATCACTGATCCGGCGGCGGTCGAGGAGGCGGACACGCGTGGCCTGATCATGCTGGAGCCCGCCGTTGGCGGTGTCGAGGTGCGTGTTGCGCATCCCCTCTACGGTGAGGTGCGCAGGAAACGTGCGGCGCCCGTCCGGCTGCGGCGACTGCGCGGATTGGTCGCCACCGAACTGGCCACAGCCGATGATTGCGACGACGTTGGGGTCGTGGTGCGCCGCGCCACACTGAGTATCGACTCCGACCTCACACCCGACGCAGACCTGCTCGTCAGGGCAGCCCACGGTGCGGTGTGGCTGGCGGATCTACCGCTCGCCGATCGACTGGCGCAAGCGGCGATCGGTGCTGGAGCGGGGCCGGAAGCGAACTTCGTTCGTGCGCACGCACTCTCGTGGCTCAGCCGTGGCGAAGCGGCCGAAGTGCTGCTCGCCGAGATTCCCACCAGCCAGTTGACCGACGTCGACCGCGCCAGATTTGCGTTCCTGCGGGCCAGCAACATGCTCTGGGTGCTTGCCGACCCCGTGCGCGCGAAGGAGCTCATCGACGACGCGTCGCGCACCACATCACCGCAGGCTCGCAGTTATATCGATGCCTTCCTCACGGTGTACTGGTTTGCGGTGGACCAGCCGGGTTTGGCCACGCAGGCGTCGGAACGGCTTGCGCTGGATGACCTGCCCGCCGTCGTCGACGCCGAGATTGCCTGGGCGCTCGCTGCCATATCCGCGGATGCCGGGCGCACCACCGACGCGGTGGCCGTCGCCGACGCCGGATACACCGTTGCGACACGC
The DNA here is from genome assembly GCF_014202335.1 of Mycobacterium sp. AZCC_0083. GTDB lineage: Bacteria > Actinomycetota > Actinomycetes > Mycobacteriales > Mycobacteriaceae > Mycobacterium. The sequence goes on from NZ_JACHGP010000020.1 coordinate 10,328, forward strand.
TCTTTCGACGCTCCGCAGATGAGGTTCAACATCGCCGATGCGCACGTCAGTGCGCTGTTGCTGTCCGGCCGGGTCACCGAGGCCGTCGAGGTGGCCGAGCGGGTGCACGAGCAAGCAGCCGATCTCCCGGGAGCGGCACACTTGCTCGGCGCCGCGGTGGCCGGTCGGGCCGCGCTGGGTGCCGGCCACCTGGACACCGCGTCCACGATGCTCGAGCAGGCGGCAGTGGCATTGTCGGCTTCGGGTCACGCCCTCGGCTGGGGATACCGGTATCACTTCCCACGCTCGACTGCCCTCGCCATCCGCGGTGCAACGGGCGAGGCGGCCGCTGCGCTTGCCGCGCTCGATGAGCTGCGACGTCCATTCCGGTCGCTGGACTACGAGCGGAGCCTGGCCCGCGCGTGGCTGGCCGCCGGTCAGGGCGCCGTCAGCGAGGGGATCACCATCCTGCTGTCGGCGGCCGAAAGGGCCGGAGCGAGCGGTCAATTCGCGGCGGAAGTGAGCTGCCTGCAGACCGCCACCCAGTTCGGGGACCGTTCGGGCGCCCCCCGGTTGCGCGAGCTCGAGGCGATCGTCGAGGGGCCACGCGTCGGCCTTGCTGCCCGGTTCGCCGAGGCGATGCGAGACGGGGATGCCGCGGAATTGTCCGCGGTGTCAGAGGAATTCGAGCGGATGGGCGACCTCGTCGCGGCCGTAGATGCGGCCGCACATGCCGCCACCGGATATCGCCGCCACGACCTTCGCGGATCGGCGTTGGCATGTTCGACACGCGCGGACGAACTGGCTGAACAATGCGGCGGCGCCAGCACCCCCGCGCTTCGTCAGTCCAGCGAGCAGCTGCCGCTGACCGATCGCGAACGTGAGATCGGCATGTTGATCGCCGACGGATTGTCGAACCGCGCAATCGCCGAGCGACTGAGTCTCTCGGTACGCACAGTCGAAAGCCACATCCACCGGGCCATGAAAAAGACCGGAACCACCAGCCGCGACGAACTCGCCAACCTGCTACGCCGCCACAGGCCCTGAACGCCATCGGCGCTGCTCAGCGTCGCGGCTAAGTAGTACTGCGCCCACCTCGGGCGAGATTGCAGTAGCGCGCTACTGGTCTCGTTCCACCGGACGCGAGCGACGATTCCATTGCGGAGTTACTGCAAGACAACTGAATCCGCATAGGAACACGAGAAAGGCAGAACCATGAAGAAACTCATCGCTTCCCTCGCTGCCGGCGCGCTCACCGCGGCAGCCGTCGGATTGACCGCGCCCGCCAACGCGGCCCCGGCCGGCCCATCGTCGGTCGATGCCACGATCAACCAGCTGCGCGCGCAGGGCTTGCAGGTCGTCGTGAATCGCACCGGCACCGCCCCACTGGATCAGTGCACGATCAACTCAGTTCGCCCTGGTCAGACGTTCTCGCGCACCGATACCGGATCCGGCAATCCCGGATCCTGGGACGACCTCGTCACCACGATGATCAGCAAGACCGTCTACGTCGACCTCACCTGCTGACATCCGATCGGACGCGCAGGTGGCCGGGTCCGTGCTCTGACTGTGAACCCGCACCTGCGTTGCCCCGACCAGCGTTTAATGCACAGAGTGTGACGAGGTCCGGAAGGGGGGATTGTGGCCGATTCAAGCGAACGCTCGTCTCGCACTACACGCATCACCAGGGACTCGGCCCGCCAGTTCCAGGACTTACGGGACGCCCGCCATCAGTCCGCGGCGAGCCGCGACATCCTCGCGGCGCTTGGCCGTGCGGCCGACAACCCAGGCGAAGTACTCGACACCGTCCTCGCGTACGCCGCACGCCTGTGCGGAGCGCAGGCCGTCCAGCTGTTCCTCCTCGACGGCGACGTGTTCCGCGTCAAGCGAGTCTCCGGTGAGACCCCGGAGTACTACCGCACCTACCTGCAGGACCACCCGATTGCCAGGAACCGATCGTCGACGGTCGGGCGCGCGGCGGAGGACATGCGTACCAATCAGATTGCCGACGTGCTCAACGACGCGGAGTACGGACGCCACGACCTCCAGAAACTCACCAATTTTCGCACCCTTCTCTCCACGCCGATGATTCTCCAGGACGAGGTCGTCGGGGTGCTCTCCATGTGGAGGACCGACGTCAAGCCCTTCGACGACCGTGAAACCGAGCTCCTCGAGGAATTCGCCGCCCAGGGTGCGATCGCGTTGCGACTCGAGTCCAGGGGGGCCGAGCTGGCCAGCAAGGTTGCGCAGCTGGAGGCTCTCCGTGAAGTAGGCGAGGCCGTCGGCTCGAGCCTCGACCGCGACGAGGTCCTGGACCGGATCGTCAGCAACGCCGTGCGGCTCACCGAAACCGACGGCGGATCGATCATGGAGTACGACGAGTCGGACGACTCGTTCCAGGTCCGTGCCGTCTCCGGCAGCAGCCCTGACCTAGTGGAACAGTTGCGGGCGATCACCATCCGCCGGGATTCGACGTTGGTGGGTCGGGCAGCGCTCGCCCACCGGCCGCAAGAGGTTCCCGACCTGGCTCAGGCAGAGCTCGACCCCCATCTGGAGATCCTGTTCAGGGACGGCTGGCGCTCAGTGCTCGCGGTTCCCATGCTGCGCGGCGACAAGATGGTGGGCGTACTGGTGATCCGGCGCAGGAGCACGGGCGCCTTCCCGCCCGACATGACCGAGCTGCTCCAGACCTTCGCCAGCCAGTCGGCGCTGGCCATCGTCAACGCGCGCTTGTTCGGGGAGCTGCAGACGAAGACCAAGGAACTCGAGATCGCCAGCCAACACAAGTCGGACTTCCTGGCCAGCATGTCCCACGAACTGCGGACCCCGCTGAACGCGGTGATCGGCTTCTCCGAGGTGCTGCTGGATCGGATGTTCGGCGAGATCAACGAGCGCCAAGACGAGTACCTGCACGACATCTTGAACTCGGGCAGGCACCTCCTCTCGCTGCTCAACGAGGTCCTCGACCTGTCGAAGGTCGAAGCGGGTCAGATGGTGCTCGAGCCAAGCACGTTCGGGGTGGACAGCGCCCTGGATTACATACTGAAAATGGTCCGCGAACGCGCGACTCAGCACGCGATCGCCGTCACGGTGGAGGTCGGTGACGACATCGGGACGATCGACGCTGACGAGCTGAAGTTCAAACAGGTGGCGCTCAATCTGGTGTCCAACGCCGTCAAGTTCACGCCAGACGGCGGCAGCGTTTCCGTCCGCGCGTACCGCGAGGCGACCGACCTCGTGGTCACAGTCACTGACACCGGCATCGGGGTGCCTCCCGAGGACCAGGAACGGATCTTCGAGTCCTTCCAGCAAGGCCGCCGGGGGGCTCCGAAGGAGGAGGGCACCGGTCTTGGACTGACGCTGTCACGACGGTTCGTCGGTCTGTGGGGAGGCCGGATGTGGCTGGAGAGCACGCCCGGTGTCGGAAGCACATTCGGCTTCTCGGTCCCGGGCCTGCCGGAGCAGGAGGACGATGTCGCTTCCCCCGAGCACGACAAGCTTCCCGTCGTCGTCCTCGTCGACGACGATCGGGCGTCGCTGGATCTTTTCTCTGCCTACCTCGATGGTTCAGGGACTAGGGTGCTGCGCGCCCGTGACGGCGTCGAGGCTCTCGAGCTGATCCGCAGGGTGCCGCCGGTAGCCGTTGTGCTTGACATCAAGCTGCCACGGCTCGACGGCTGGGAGGTACTGGCCGAGCTCAAGGCAGACCCCGTCACCGCCGCCATCCCGGTGGTCATCGCCTCCGTCGTCGACGATCGGCCCCGAGGTCTGGCGCTCGGCGCGGATGAGTATCTACTCAAGCCAATTAGTCGCGACGAGCTCGTCGATGCGCTGAGGCGTCTGGGTGTCCTGGGGGAGTCGACGTGACACCTCGCAGAATCCTCGTGGTGGAGGACAATCCGTTGAATCTCAAGCTGGTTCGCGACGTTCTCCAGTTCGCCGGGTACGACGTCAGCGAGGCCCAATCAGGGGAGGAAGGTCTCCGCGTCGCCCAGCAGGATCCCCCTGATCTGGTGCTGATGGATCTGCAACTCCCCGGCATCGACGGAACCGAGACGCTGCGCAGGATGAGAGAGGGCAGCCTCGGACGGGACGTACCGGTGGTCGCCGTCACCGCCTTCGCAATGGCCGAAGACCGGGAGCGAGCCTCTCTGGCCGGCTTCGACGGATTCGTCGAGAAGCCGATCAGCGTGCGAGAACTGCCGGGCCAGGTCGAGGCGTTCATCAACAGGCGGGCGGTCTGATGGACATCCCGGTCACTGCACTGGCCGTCGACGACGAGCCGGCCAACCTGAGACTCCTCGACGCAGTCCTGACGCCTCGCGGATATCGAGTTCTCCCCGCGCCGTCGGGAGCGGAAGCGCTCGCATTGCTCGCGACCGAGGACGTCGACCTCGTCCTGCTCGACATAGTGATGCCAGGCATGGACGGCCACGAGGTCTGCCGGAGGATTCGAGCCACGCCGGCGACGGAATTCCTTCCGGTCGTGATGATTACGGCCAGTGGAAGTGAACAACGTCTGGCCGCACTCGAGTCGGGTGCCGACGACTTCGTCACCAAACCGTTCGACAAGAGTGAGCTGCTGGCGCGGGTGGCGTCGTTGGCACGGATCAAGCGGTACCACGACACCATCCGGCGGCAGGCCGACGAGCTGACCGAATGGAACACCGAGCTCGAGACACGGGTCGCCCAGCAGGTGGCCGAGTTGGAACGCACCAACCGCCTGCGCCGCTTCCTGTCGCCTCAACTCGCCGATCTGGTGGTCGGCGACGAGACCCTCCTCGGCAGCCACCGCCGCGAGATCGTGGTGGTCTTCACCGATCTCAGGAACTTCACCCCCTTCGCGGAAGCCAGCGAGCCCGAAGAGGTGATGAGCGTTTTGGGCGAGCATCACCGCGCCATCGGGGCGTTGGTCCACGCCTACGAAGGCACGCTGGAGCGGTTCACCGGTGATGGGGTCATGGTGTTCTTCAACGACCCGATCCCGTGCGATGACGCAGCGGACCGTGCGGTTCGGATGTCGATCGACATCCGGGACGCCGTGCGCGAGCTTTCCGCGGGCTGGCTCCGCAAGGGCCATGATCTCGCGGTTGGAATCGGAATTGACCAGGGCTTCGCGACTCTCGGCAGGATCGGCTTCGAGGGCCGCTTCGACTACTCGGCCATCGGCAGTGTCACCAATCGCGCCGCCCGGCTGTGCGCCGAAGCCCGAGGCTGGCAGGTACTGGTTAGCGATCGCGTGCTCGCCGCCGTCGAGCACGTATGCGTCTCGGAAGTGATCGGCGACCTGCAGCCCAAGGGATTCAGCCGCTCAGTGCGGGTCCACAACATCAGTGCAGTACACGACAAGTAGGTGAGGTCATGACACAACTACAGGTTTCCGACCAACCGACCGCGGGTCGACGTCTGTCGCAGCTCGACGAATCAGAGCGCTACGGCGTCTTCGACGATCTGCAACGAACGATGTCGACCGTGTGGGAGTCGATGCGGCTCGGCTTCGACGACGAATCGGTCGTCGTGGTGCCCTCGATCAGCATCGAGCGAAGAACCCCCGGGAGCGGCACCATCATGCAGGCGATGGAGGAACGCGCACTGTTCCTGCTGCTGCTGTTGCGCCAACCGCAGCTACGCATGATCTACGTGACCTCGCAGCCGGTGTCCGAGGCGATCGTGGAATACTACCTCGGGCTGCTGCCCGGAGTGATTCCCAGCCATGCCAGGGCGCGGCTCACGCTGATCCCGGTCGGTGACGCGTCCGCGATCCCGCTCAGCGCGAAACTGCTTGCACGACCACGACTTCTGCGCGAGATTCGGAACCTGATCCCCAACGCGGCCCGAAGTCACCTGATCCCCTACAACACCACACCGCTCGAGCGGGACGTCGCGCTGTCCCTCGGTCTTCCGATGTACGGCGCGGATCCCCGGCTGGCGGACCTCGGCAGCAAGACCGGCTGCCGCAGGATGTTCGAGGAGCTCGAGGTGCCGTGCCCGGTTGGAGCGGAGGACCTCCACACGGTCGATGAGATCGTGGCCGCCGTACAGGGCATGCGCACGAGGCGGCCCTCACTCGATCAGGCGATCGTGAAGCTCAACGAGGGTGTCTCGGGTGCCGGTAACGCTCTGGTGGACCTGACTGGGCTGCCTGCCGCGGGCTCGCCGGACGAGGCGACCGCGATCAAAGACCGTATTCTCGGCATGCAACTAGAGGCCGAAAACCTTGCCCTCGAGGTGTATCTCGCCTCGTTCGAGAAGCACGGCGGCATCGTCGAGGAGCGGATCACCGGAGTCACACTGACCAGCCCCAGCGTCCAGATGCGTGCGTTGCCGGACGGAACCGTCGAACTGCTGTCCACCCATGACCAGCTCCTCGGCGGTAGGAGCGGCCAGAAGTATCTCGGCTGCGTGTTCCCCGCCGATCCCGCTTACGCCGCGGCGATCGCGGAGCCCGCGATGGTGATCGGACAGCATCTCGCGGGGCTCGGTGTGCTCGGGCGGTTCGCGGTGGATTTCGTTGTCGTGCAAGACGAGAGCGGCGCCTGGACGCCGTATGCGATCGAGCTGAATCTCCGCAAGGGCGGGACCACCCATCCGTTCCTGACGCTGCAGTTCCTCACCGACGGGAGCTACGACGGTGAGCGCGGGGTCTTCCTGACCCCCAGCGGCAGCACCAAGTACTTGGTCGCGACCGACCACCTCGAGGACGAACGACTCAAGGGACTGACCGTCACGGACCTCTTCGACATCGTCGTCAACCACGGCCTGCACTTCGACCAGGCCCGCCGCACCGGCGTGGTGTTCCACATGATCAGCTGCCTGACCGAATGCGGTCGCGTCGGCCTGACCGCGGTGGGAGACAACCCCGAAGAGGCGCGGCGGATCTATGAAGAAGCACAGTCCGTCCTCCTTCGGGAGGCGGGAGTGGCGCTCGAGGAAGGCTGCGTCGTCGGTTGAATCTGCTTCTGGCAACCGAGGATCCGGTCTGGTACGTCGCCTACGGATCGAACATGAATGCGGCGCGTTTCGGCTGCTACCTCTCGGGTGGACGACCGCGAGGCGCCCGTCGCACCTACCTGGGATGTCGTGACCCATCGCCACCCGTTCGCGACGTCGGGATTCGCCTGGCCGGTGGTCTCACCTTTGCGGGTAGTTCCACGGTCTGGGGTGGGGGCATCGCCTTCTTCGACCCGCGTGCCGATGGCGAGCTGGCCGCGCGGGCGTACCTGCTGAGCTTCGGACAGCTCAGCGACGTCGTCGCCCAGGAAACCAGGCGCCCGGTCGGCAGCGATCTGGCGTTGGGCAGCGGGGTCGACCGTCGATGGGCACTACCGTCGGCTGCCTACGAGACCCTGCTGCACGTGGGGGAGCGGGACGGGTTGCCCATGTTCACCATCACGTCCCTGCAGAACCTCGACCCCGCACCGCCATCGGCGGCCTACGTTCATACGATGCTGGACGGACTCGGCGAGACGTTCGGCTGGACCGCGGACGAGCAGGTGCAGTACCTGTTGCGTGCGCCCGGCGTCGCCCCGGCGTGGACCGCCAGCCAGCTCGTCGAGCTGTGCGACGGTGGTGTGGTGAGCGAGCTGAAATAGGCTCTTCGCTGCGAGGGCCCCCATAGCCCAATTGGCAGAGGCAGCGGACTTAAAATCCGCCAAGTCTGGGTTCGAATCCCAGTGGGGGCACGGTATTTGTGCTGGTAGGTGCGCTTTTGGGTACGAAGGATCAGCCGTCAGAACCCGTCGAGGTGTCACGAATCGTCACGGCCCACGAGCAACGGTCGCGCTCGGTCAGAGGCGGACCTTGGCGCCGGCGGACGTCGGCGACTCGTGCAACTCGATCTCCGTGACCTTGGGCTCTCTTGGCACGTCGAAGCGCATCGCCACCTCGATGACCTCACCGGGTTTCACGACCACAGTCTTCGTCTCTAGTTTCGCCGCCACCACATCCGCCGACATTGCCGCGTATTTGCGGCCCGCCGCATTGATCAACTTCTGATTCTGGACGTCGAATGACCGAGGCTCCTTGCCCATGTTGGTCACGTTGACGTCGGCAATGAAGTACACACCCGCGGGCTGAGGGTCACTTTGCATGTTGGCCTTGCCGACACTGGTGACCACGAAGCGCAACGACCCATCGTCGACGGGATCGCCCGTGGTGGCCATGCGTGCCGCCGAGATCACCGACGAGATCGAACTGCGCTCGGACACCAGGAACGTGCCGCAACCACCAAGGAGCAGAAGCAGGACAAACAGCGACGATCCATGGCCACACCCGGCGTTTCCTGACCGGAGCGACCCCCTGATGATCAGTCCAGCTCGCGCCGTCGAAGTGGCGTTGACCGCCCGCGCCGGACGGGTCGGGATACCAGCCGGCCGGCGTGGTCATTCGTGACCCTCCACGGCTGACGATCATAACGACGGGCCGGTGCGCTCGGTCGCCGGAATCGTTCTGGCCCTGCGAATTCGACGGGACAGTCCCGAACGACGGCAGCCTTGCTATGAAGGCATTACGGTAGATCGACTTCGGAGTTAGCGATTCGATTCGATGTTGAGGTGCCGCCGGTGGCACTAGGTGTTGCCGGCCGTCTCTGTTTGAGCAATGGAGGATCGAGAGGTGCGGCGAATCGCGAAGTTCGTGTCGCTGGTGGGCACGGTGTTGCTGCTCGCAGAGATAGCCGGGGCGCCGGGTGTTTCAGCGGATCCTGCTGGAGCGGGCAGCGATGGCTATTACCAGCCGTACTTCAATGACTTCAGCGGGATGGAGGGTGCCTGGACCGCGGAGAAGGACGGGCCGCAGGTGCACTCGCAGGTGCACATCGACTGGGACGTGCCGATCACGATGAGCGACGGAACGGTGCTGAAGGCCAATGTCTATCGGCCCATGGACGACGGCGTGGTGGACGACGAGCCGTTGCCCACGGTGCTCAACGTGACGCCGTACACCAAGTGGTTGATGGCGATCATCACCAAGCTCGTCAATGCCCCGGGAATTCAGGACGGCATCATGCGCGGCCTGGGCAGCCTGGAGAGCTCTGATCCCGCTCTGAAGAACCTCATGCTGCTGCTGCAGATGTTGGACGGCGGCTTCTTGCAGACCATGTCCGCCGACAAGCAGCTGGTGAGAAGCGGTTATGTCTGGGTCGATCTGGACGCTCGCGGTACCGGGTACTCCGAGGGAAGATGGGAGCTCACGGGCCCGCGGGAACAACAGGACGCCGTCGAGGCCGTCGACTGGATCAGTAAGCAGCCGTTCAGCGATGGCAAGGTCGCGATGACCGGGGCGTCCTATGACGGCATCACCGCATTGCAGACGGCAGCGCACCGACCACCGGCACTCAAGGCGGTCTTCGCGGTGGAGCCCGCCACCGACATAGTCCAGGATGTGGCGTTGCGCGGCGGGGCCGTCAACGTCGGGTTCCTGCCGTTCTGGTTGTGGCTGGTCAACGGGACCAAGCGTGTGCCCGACGTGCAATCGATGGTGCAGGGCAACTACGAGCAGCTGTACCAGCAATGGATCCAGGACCGCAACGAAGATCCCACCACCATGTCCAACGCGATGTACACCGCGCTCAATGCCCGCACCATGGACGAGGTGTACAGGTCATCGGAAGCGATGATGCTCTATGACGCACAAGGTCCGTGGCGCAAGGCGACTCGCACCGACATGGCCAACATAAACGTTCCCACGATGATCACCGGTCAATGGAGCGATCTGTTCCGCAACGCGGAGTTTCGGTCCTATCAGGATCTGAGCGGGCTCAAACCCGGGGAGAAGCAGCTGATCATTGGACCGGGCTATCACGTCACCGCCGGCGGGGGATACGGAAAGCGGGATGCTCCGCCGCGGCTGGACGTGCTGCAGAAGGCGTGGTTCGATCATTGGCTCAAGGGTATCGACAACGGGGTCGAGACCCTCGGGCCCGTCTTGGAGCAGATTCCGGGAGCCCAAGGGTGGCAACGGATCTCGCAGCTGCCGCGGCCGGGGATGACCAACCAGCGGCTGTATCTGAGCAGCGACATCAGCGGTACGGCGGTGCGCACCCAACATGACGGCTCGCTGTCTGCTGCTATGCCCACCGAACCCGACCAGCTCACGGTGAAGGTTGGGGTGGCGAGCCTGTGCTCGGACATCACCAATACTCAGTACCTGGGGCCTTCGGCGATCCTGATGGCGTGCGCGCAGGACGAGCGCACGCACGAGGTCGACGGGCTGACCTTCACCAGTCCACCGGTGTCGGTGCCGACGGTGATCTCCGGCCCCGTCGCGGTGCATTTGAACACCCAGCACGAGGGCACCGACGGCTTCTGGATGGCCACCGTCAGCGATGTGGATCCGGATTCGGGGAACTCGCTGCCGCTGAGTACCGGGTGGGTGGTGTCCTCGATGCGCCAGGTCGACGAGGCGCGAAGCAAGCGGGGGCCCAACGGGGACTACGTCGATCCGATCCAAACCCTCGATCTTCTTCGTGGCTACCACCCGGTTGTCCCCGGCCAGCCCACGACCATCGATTTCGGCACCTACCCGTTGGACGCGGTTCTACAACCAGGTCATCGGCTGCGGGTCAGCGTGTACTCGAGCAACTATCCGTCGGCGGTTCCACCGATGCCGATGATGATGGCCGCCGGGCTCACCCCACCCCCGTATGACGTCCGCGACGCCGTGCTGCTGTTCACCCCGGACAACACCTTCTACCCCGAACACCTCAACATCGACCCCGCAGCGCCGAGCTGGATCAGCATCCCCACCAGCGACCCCATCAACTGACGAAGCGTAAGCGCCGTCCGTCACCGCGGATGGCAGAGCACGATGTCGCTTTCTCGCAATCGGTGTGCTTTAGTGCCGACGGGACAGTCTGGCCACTGACGCCGCCGTGGAGACCCAAATGCACGCCAATTCACAACAAACACGACCTGCTCACTCTCCAACGAAACCCCAAACCTCACGCACCCGGGGCCGAAGTTGGCGATCAGTGGAACCAAACACTTTGCGAGACAAAGGTACACCTAACTCCTGCGAACAACGACCGGGTGCTGCACACGATGGTGGCCAAATCCACAACGAGCAGACCGCAGCCAGAGCAACTTCCCGATCGGTTGCGTAAAGGGCGCCTTCGGCGTCACTACCCCATGGCTTCGCGGCCGTTGACACACCGACCCTCACCGCAGGATCGCCGGGTATCAGGAAGCCGCTGATCTGTTGAAGTGTCTGGCCGCCAACGAATATCAGCTCAGTGCCGTCGAAGAAGTCATCACCGGCGAGCGACCCGGTGACCAGGTCTTTGAGGGGACCCTGACCGGCGACCACTGACATCTACAGCCGCAGGCCCTCGGTGAGGATATCGGCGGTAAGCGCGGCGTGCCGTTCGATTTCGTCGGCATCGAGCGGGTCCGTGCCTCCGAAGCGCCGCGCGTAGGGGCGGAGTGTGAACGGTGCGGCACCGCCCTGTGCGACAAGAAAATTCAGCGTCCGGACCGACACGGGCCGGATTCGGCCTTCGGCGGCGAGGTGTTCCACGAGCCGCTTCAGCGGCGCGAGGGCGGGTTCAACGTAGGTGTCGTAGATGTAATCGAGCCGCTCGGTGTCCAGGCCCGCCTCGATGTTCATCAGTGCGAGTAGTTCGGGATGACGCGCGGAAAAAACGAGGAATCGACGGATGGCCGTTTTGAGGTGCTCGAGTGGATCAGTAACGGTCGGGTCGAACACGGCGGCAGGGTATTTCACCAGAGCGCCGAAGCCGTGGTCCACGGCGGCGCGCCACAATCCTTTCTTGCAGCCAAAGCGCTGATGGATCAGGTTGTGGCTGACGCCGAGTTCGCGGTTGAGCGTGCGAATCGACACCCCGTCGTAGCCGTATCGGGCGAATGCGCGCAGCGCAGCAGTGAGGATCGTCGTCTCGGTTGCCGGTGACTGATCCGATTTCGGCCGCCCGGCCGGTTTGACAGTCTCCGTCATGCGTCGAGTCTACGGGATGGATGCCAACAATTATGTTGCTAATTGACAACATCATGGTCTACGGTCGAACCATGCCGGTCGTAGTTCCCGTCGTTACCCACGTGCGTGCCCGCGACGGCGCCGTGCACTCGCTTTGCGCCGTTGCGGCGCTGACCCTTGCCGTCTCGTTGATCACACTGGAGGTTGTCCGATGACGTCGACTACAGAAAAGATCCCCACGGAATTCCGCGCGTACTGGACGGCGATCGAGAAGCCCAACGTCATCCGTGTGCGTCGGATCGTCCAGCGTCTCTTCGGTTTCGACCTAGTGCCGAATGACGAGCGGCTCCTCGACCTGGCACATGGGCACTACGATGCCGATCCGGTGGCTGAGGCGTTCGTCGAGGAGGCCTACATCCGTGGCAACTCGTCGGACGGTCGCGCAATGCTCGATCAGGCGATTACGCACGGCATCGAATCGGTCCCGAACGCACCGGCCTCCATGCACCGGCTGTTCGAGGAGTTCGAGCGCGACCCGGACTGGGTCGACCACCAGCTGGTGGAGCGCGGCGCATTTCTGTTCCGCCGCTTCGGGCCCGCCGTGTTCAGCTTCGAGGGGGCCGGAACGCTGCTCGCCTACACCGAGAGCTCGATCGCGCGGCCACTCGGTATGACCGGACGTTACGCCGGTGATGCCGCGCTGAACCGATTCATGGAGACGGCCCGGTTCTGGATCGACACCACCGATCCCGGCGGACTGCGCCCCGGCAGTCCCGGACGTGCAACCGCGATGCGCGTGCGGGTCATGCACGTGTTCATCCGGCAGAAGATCATGGAGCATCCCGAATGGGATCTCGACGCCTGGGGCAAACCGATCAACCAGTCCGACGCGCTGATCACACTGCTCGCCGGGGGATACGCGGCAGGGGTGGCAATGCACTTGCTCGGCTACCGCTCCACCGCCGCGGACATCGTGGCGATGATGCACTTCTGGCGCTACGTCGGGCATCTCATGGGCGTACAACCTCGCTGGTATCCAACGAATCTCGCAGAGGCGACACAGATTTCGGCAACGTTCTTTCTCAAGGCGGCGAACACGGCAGGCGCCGATGGAGTGGAACTCATCGAGTCGTATCCCCGCGCATTCGCCGCGAAACCTGGTTCGTCGACCCGCAAGCGGCTCCGCGACGCGTTCAACTACCGGATGCAGCTCGGCTACACCCGGCATTTTCTACCTGGACGGTTCTACCGCCGCTACGACATGCCCAATCCATGGCCGTGGGCAGTGATTCCGCTGCTTCAGATTCCCGCGAACCTCACGGTCGACCTGCTCGCACATCGCAGTCCCGCGGTCGCCCGGCTGCAGGACCGGTACGCCATGTGGCGGCGCAACACGTGGTTCCACAATGAGATGGGCGAGAAGCAAGCAGAATTCAAACCGGCCGAACAGTTCCGACGATAGCCACCGGAACCGGAGCGGCATCGCGGCGCGGGATGGTCCAGCGCAACGCCGGGCTGCACGGCTACGGGACAGGTAATAGTCAAAGAATGGATGATCTGTTGTGAACAATGAAGTGAGTGCCGGCGAGTGGACCTTGGATGCCACCGCGACGGCGATCGGTTTCCAGGCGAAGGCGGCCTTCGGCATGAAGGTCAATGGCCGGTTCGACCAGTACGACAGTGCGATCACGGTGGGTCCCTCGGTGGCCGAATCCGCGATCTCGGTCACCGTATTGACCGACAGCGTGGATACCGGCATCAAGATGCGCGACGCGCATTTGAAGGCAGACAACGTGTTTGCGACGGTGCGGTTTCCAACCCTGGAGTTCCGCAGCACGGCCGTCGTTGAAACGCCCACCGGACTCAACGTGACCGGCACCCTGCGCATCCGCGACATCACCCAATCGGTCAGCTTCGACGCGACACGGTCGACCACGGCGGGTCCGCCACACTACGACGCCACGCTGGTGGTGGCACCCAAGGAGTACGGAATCACCCGATTGGGCACCACCAAGCCCGTCAAGGTCATTCTCGACGCCACCCTGACGCAGGCCTGACAGACCCAACCGGCTGTGGAGTCAAGGGGATTCGTGTCAAGGGGATTCGAACTCCGGTTGACTGCCGCAATCGATGTCGTCGTCGGGGGACGCGCAACCCCGTTCGCACAGCGAAGAAGATCGCCACACTCGACTACATTCTCGAGTGGCCGACTGGCGGTCGGTTTCAGGCCTGGGTATCAGAGTCGCTGGGCCCATTCGGGTTCAGGCAGTTTCGCCACGCCACGTTGGCACGGACGTGCTCGGCTTGTAGGTCCGTCAGGGGTGGTTCTGCGATCGGCTCCGCTGTGGGCCGCATGCCGGCCAGCATGATCGCTAGCTGTCGGCGCCAGGCAGTGGGCGCTACGTCTTTGGATGCTTGCATGATGCCGGCCATCGACCACAGCGCGAGGTCGACGTCGGTGACTTGGATGTTGGGGCCGATGCGTCCGTACTCCTGGGCGTCGGCCAGCAGCTCGCTCATCCAGGTCCGCAACTTCAAGCTAGTTACGTCGGTCTGAAAGGCGCCCAGGGTCTTGGCCAGGAGCAGCAACCCCCGGCGTTTGCTCAGCATCTCGCCGGCACGGTACATGAATTGTTCGAGCCCCATTCCCCGGGACACCAGCCTGGCCGCTTCGACCTGCTCGGTGAACTCGACCACGAACTGTCCCACCAACTCGGCGATCAGCGCATCCTTGGTGGGGAACCGACGATACAGAGTGCCCATGCCCACACCGGCCCGCCGAGCGATGTCCTCCACACTGGCGCCGAATCCATGCTCGCCGAACACCTCCTCGGCGGCCGTCAATACCCGGGCGCGATTCAGCGCGGCGTCCCGGCGCAAGGTGGGCTCGCTCACGCCCAAACTCTAGCGCGCTTTGTTGGCGAGAACTTGCGAACCGGATGGTGTCCGGGTCAATGGACTTCATAAGTGGAGTGCGAAGTCCGGTTATGGTCAAGACTTGCGGTCCGACGCCTCGACTATCCAACTCGCCAATCGGGCTGAAATCAGCTGTGAGATAGCTGAAGAACGCGTCCGGCACAACGACTCCGTCCGCGTGGCGATCGCATGGGAACGAGCATACGAGTAATATGGAGTGAATACTCCGCTTGACGGTCGCCGGGCGCTTAGGAGGACGGATCAATCGGCATTACAGGTGGCGCCGTTGTGCCGATCGATGGAGAAATGCGCGCGACTGATGTGCGCCTCCTGTTCTCGTGGGACGAGATCGAGGTGGCCGCGGATGAGCCGGCGTGTCGCGTGAAGGTCAATGGCGATGTTCTTCTGGCGTGGAAGCAGATCGTGAGGAGGTCCCTATGACCGGTCGGGAGTCGAAGCCCAGGATCGATGACTATTTGAATTCGGCGGGCAACATCGCGCTGCCTGAGGGTATGACGTTGATGTCGAATCTGTCGGAACTCGTTGCCGCTTATGGCGAGATGCCGGCATACCGGTATCTGGATTACACACGCGTTGACGAGGGTGCGGCGATCGAATTGACCTGGGGCCAATTGGGGGCCAGGTTGCGGGCGGTTGGTGCCCGGCTACAGCAGGTGACTTCGCCGGGTGACCGGGTGGCGATTCTGGCCCCTCAGGGTCTCGATTACGTGGTCGGTTTCTTCGCAGCCATTGCGGCCGGCAACATCGCTGTCCCGCTATTCGCACCGGAGCTGGCCGGGCATGGCGAACGGCTTGACGCGGTCCTGGCCGATGCCCGTCCCTCGGTGGTTCTCACTACCGTCGGCGCTGCTGAATCGGTCGGGGTGTTCCTGAGGAGACTTCCGCGGTGGCGGCGACCGCGGGTCATAGCCGTGGATGCGGTGCCGGACTCGGTGGGCGCGACGTTCATCCCCGCGGTGCTTGGCACCGATGAGATCGCCTATCTGCAATACACGTCGGGCTCCACCCGCACTCCGGCCGGTGTCCAGATCAGCCACCGCGCGGTGTGCACCAATGTCGTGCAGATGATCATCGCCGGCGGCCTTGACATGAACATTCGGAGCGTCAGCTGGCTGCCGCTCTACCACGACATGGGTCTGATGATGATCATGTTCCCGGTGTTGTGCGGCGGGCACATCACGCTGATGTCGCCGCTGGCCTTCGTACGGCGACCACAGCGGTGGATCAAGGCACTGGCCGCCGAATCGGCGCACGGACGTACCTTCGCCGCGGCGCCGAACTTCGCCTTCGAGCTCGCCGCCCAACGCGGCGTGCCGGCCGACGGCGAGACCCTGGATCTCAGCAACGTGGCCGGTCTGCTCAACGGATCCGAACCGGTCACCATCACGGCGATCGAGCGGTTCACCGAGGCGTTCGCGCCGTACGGGTTGCCGCCGACGGCGATCAAGCCGTCCTACGGAATGGCCGAAGCAACGTTGTCCGTGGCCAGCATCGCGCCGGACGCCCGACCGAGCGTGATCTACCTCGACCGCGAGCACCTCAGCGCCCACCGGGCCGTTCCGGTGTCGCTCGACGCCGCCGGCGCGGTGGCCCACGTGTCCTGCGGCCAGGTGATCCCCAGCCAATGGGCGGTCATCGCCCATCCCGACAGTGGTGTCGAGCTCGCCGACGGTGAGATCGGCGAGATCTGGTTACAGGGCGACAACATCGGCCGAGGCTACTGGGGCCGAGAAGACGAGACCGAACTGGTGTTCCGCAACAAGCTGCAATCACAACTGGAACACCGCAGCCACGCCGAAGGCTCTGCGGTGAGCGGCTTTTGGTTGCGGACCGGAGACCTCGGCGTCTATCTCAACGGCGAGTTGTACATCACCGGGCGGATCAAAGACCTCGTCATCATCGACGGACGCAATCACTACCCACAGGACATCGAGGCCACCGTCTCGCAATCCTCCCCGGCGATACGCTCAGGATTCGTCGTCGCGTTCTCCGTGCCGGCCAACGAGCTACCCGGTGCCGCCACCGACGACACCGGCGAGCGGCTGGTGATCGTCGCCGAACGGGCCGTCGGCGCCGGCCGCGCCCAGCACCCGCCGGTGGCCCAGGCAGTCCGGGCGGCGATCTCACGCAACCACGCCCTTGCCGTGGCCGACGTGCAACTGCTCGCCGCCGGCGCCATCCCCCGCACCACCAGCGGCAAGCTGGCCCACCGCGCCTGCCGGGCCGAGTACCTCCGAAACGCTGCGAGCCACCCGACCCCGAGCATCGACAGCGGCCTGATTCCTGCCCGAGAAAGTGCCAGATGAATACCTGCACATCGATGTTCGGTATCAATGACCGACTCGCCGACATCGCCCTGCGGCACGTCACCGACACGGCCGCCCCCAAGATTCTGGACTTGACATCGGGCAATGGCGGTCTGTCGCGCAGACTGCTGGACAAACACCCCTACGTCGAGGTGACGGTCACCGACCTGGATCCAAAGGTTGTTGGTGACCTCACCCTCAGCGACCTGGGTAATCATCCTCGTGCGCTGGTGTGTCATGCCACCGGCATCGATGCCCCCGACGGGTATTTCGACCTCGCGGTCTCCGTGCGGCGATATTGCCGCGTGCCACCTGTGAGGCCGACCTGGATCCTCGGCGAGGGGATCCGCGCCGCGCCGAAGTTATTGATCATCGACCTGGGGAGGTCACTATCTCCGCCACGGACGCGCTGGCGACCGACCGTCTGTCCGTCGCTTCGGCCACCACCGGCCAGGCGTCACCTGCCTTCAACCTGAATCCACCGCCCCCTTTTGACGGTGCAGCCGACGCCATCCGGTTGGCGAGTGACTCCCGGTATGGCCTGAACGCCATGGTGTTCACCAAAAATGCGCGCCGCCCGCACCGTGTGGCACGCGCTGTGCGCGCCGGCACAGTCTGGGTCAACTGCGACTTCGTTCGTGATCTGCGCGCACCATTCGGCGGCTTCAAAGACAGTGGAATCGGCCGCGAAGGCGGCAAGCACAGTCGCGAATTCTTTACCGAAGCCAAGACCGTAGTCATGGAATTGTAGAATCCTCAAACATCAACCGCGCCAACCAGAATCGGGCCACAGGTACGACAGTCGCGAACTTCATCAGAGGTGCTCGATATCACCGCGGCCGGGCCAACGGTGCCGGGAATCCGGTTCGGGTGCAGGAGTTCTTCAACGGCGGCTGGATGCGGGGCCGCGAACGCACCGTGGCTCCGGGCTGAAGAAGTGTCCACGCGTGCACGAACTCCGCCACACCTACGCGTCCTGGATGATCCAGGCGGGCGTCCCGTCATCCAGCAGCACTGTCAATCTACGAACTTCAGCGAGCTCGGTGCGGCTGGAGGCGTTGAGTCCGGTCATGGCGCAGGAGGCGCAATCGAACACAGACCGGCCGACCGCAACGGTGCCATTTCAGTGGCGGACACGATGGCGTCTCAAGACCAGTTCTGGCAACAACTGAAACACGGGCATCGCAATTCGTGCGCACATGTCGACGGCCGTCGGATTTACCCCGCGGAATTCGGTACGACGGTCATATGCTGATGGCGGTCATCGAATTCAAGATCACGCCTGCACCAGATTTCCTCCGACTGTAAGGAAGCCTCATGAGTACTGCAGCGGAACGTGCGGCACACCTGGATCTGGTAGCGCGCTTGAAGTCGTCCTACCCGGAGATCGTGGATGCGCCGACTCCCGATCTCATCGACCACGATTACTTCACCGCGTACATGAAGACGTCCCACGACGTGGGCGGTGAGCCGGATGCGCCGATCAAGTACGAGAACAAGCAGTACGAGAAGTGGGAAGAACTGACCTACGTCATGTGCGAAGTGCTTGGGGCGCGCGGAATCTGGCTGTCGGAGGAACGTCGCAGGATAGGCAATGTCGACGTCGGGCGCGCGATCTATCTCGGGCTTCCGTATTACGCGCGATGGCTGTGGGCGGTTGGCCGCGTCCTGGTGGAGAAGCACCACATCAGCCTTGGTGAGTTGAACGACCGGATGCTGGAGGTCAAGGAGCGCTACGCCGGCGGCATCCAGGGCAGGACGGTCGACGCGGAGCCGAAGTTCGAGGGCGACGGTGCGAACGTCAAGCGCAACAGTCACCACATCGAAGCGGTCGGCAAGGGCGACCCAGGGGTGTATGCCGGTAAGGCCGGACCTGCCAAGTTCAAGGTCGGTGAGCCGGTGGTGGTTCGCGAGGAGCCCGCCCTGTTCTACACCCGCACACCGGAGTACGTCCGGGGTGCCAAGGGTGAGATAGCCGCGCTCGCCTACGAAACCCCCGCGGCGGAGGACGAGACCTGGGACCGCCCCGACGCCAAGCCGGAATGGATGTACGTCGTTCGGTTCAACCAGTCCGAGCTCTGGTACGGCTACACCGGGACCGCGACCGACACCTTGCAGACGGAGCTTCCCGAGCGCGCACTCCTCGCAGCCAACTGACCCAGCACCGCCGAGCCATCGACGTCTTGCCGAGAGGGATCCACATGACTGACCACGACCACGATCACGACCGCACCGTGAAGCCCATGGTGGACGAGATCACCGACTTCGAAGTCCTCGAGATCGCATTACGCGAATTGTGCATCGAGAAAGGGATTTTCACCCTTGAGGATCATCGGCACTTCACCGAGTTCGCCGAGCAGATCGGACCGACTCCCGCAGCACGGCTGGTGGCCCGGGCGTGGCTGGACCCGGCGTTCAAGGAGCTAGCGCTCACCGACCCGATGGCCGCCAGCAAGGAGGTCGGCGTCGACTGGTTCGAACCCACGGGATGGGGTACGCCCAGCGACTTCATGGCGTTTCAGATCCTTGCGAACACACCGACGGTGCATCACGTGATCGTCTGCGCGTTGTGTTCGTGCTACCCGCGACCGATTCTGGGCAATTCACCGGAGTGGTATCGCACCCCCAACTACCGCCGGCGGCTGGTCCGTTCGCCACGCCAGGTGCTCTCGGAGTTCGGGCTCTATCTGCCCGACGACGTCGAGGTCAGGGTGGAGGATTCCAACCAGAAGCACCGGTTCATGGTCATGCCCATGCGCCCCGAGGGGACCGACGGCTGGACCGAAGACCAGCTGATCGAGATCATCACGCGCGACAGTCTGATCGGCGTCGCTGTGCCGAAGGCCGGCGTCACCACCAACGTCATCACCGACACCCGGCCCGCCGTCCACCCCTGACCATCTGAGGGACGAAAACGTGAGTACGACAGAGGATTCCGGCTCGATCGAGCCTGCCACCATCGCGCCGTTGCAGAACATCGTGCAACGCAATCAGGTGTGGCCGGTGATGGCCGCCAAGTACGGCGTCGAGAACCCCGTGCCCCCGTGGAAGACCAGTCTGGACGGACTCTGCGACGCGCTCGACCACGCCGCCTGCGACGCCGACATCCCCAGCTTCAAAGAGCGGCGCGACGAGGAAGACGTCCTGTCGGCCACCGTGTACTCCAGCCTGCCCTATCCCGAGAGCCAACTGGTGTCACTGGCCCACTCGTTGGTCGCTCATGGCGTCATCGACGACGCCGAGCTGCAACAGCGACTCACCAGCATCCGCGCCCGACTCGAAGCCTGAACCCCGTACTTTCTCGCATGGTGTGGCGACACCTGGCGCCGACCGGAGGACCATCAGAACGATGAGCACCATGCGGTCTGTCGTCGCCGAGAGGATGGGCGAGCCGTCCGAGGTCCTGCACCTGCAGACGCGCCCGATTCCGGAGCCCGGCCCGGGCCAGGTCCGGATCCGGGTGGCAGCGGTGCCCGTCGAGGCCAGCGATCTGCACACCATCCGCGGTAGATACGGCTTCACCCCGGAGTTCCCCGCCGTGCCCGGGATCGAATCCGTCGGTGTGATCGACGAACTCGGCAGCGGCACAGACGGTCTGACCGTCGGGCAACGCGTCGTCACCGTCGGGGTCACGGGTACGTGGCAGGACTACGTCGTTGCCGATGCGGAGCGGGTCCTGCCCGTTCCCGCGGGCATGAGCGACTCCACCGCCGCCCAGATTCTCAGCAATCCGCTCACCGCCGTGATCTTGACCGGTGATGAACTCGACGTTCGACCGGGTGAATGGCTCTTGCAGACCGCGGCCGGTTCAACCGTGGGTCAGATGGTCATCCAGCTCGGCGCGCACGTCGGCTTCAAGACCCTCAACGTGGTCCGCCGTCGGTCCGCCGTCGAGGGCATCCTCGGGTTGGGGGGCACGGCGGTGATCTGCACGGAGGATGAGGACCTGCGCGCGCGGGTGGCCGACATCGTGGGCCATGACGGGGTGTCCAAGGCGATCGACGGTGTCAGTGGTCAGGTGGGTGCGGACGCGTCGCGCGCGCTGGCACCGTCGGGTGAGCTTGTCGTCTACGGTGCGCTGTCCACACATCGCCAAACTGAGCCGGACAAACTCACCATCCCGATCTTCGCGCGCTCACTGATCTACGAAACCAAGACCGTTCGGGGGTTCTGGCTGTTTCGGTGGTTGAGTCAGACACCGAAGGATCGGATGGCCGCAGTGATCGACCGGACGATTCAGCTCGCCGACAGCGGCGCGCTGCGCGTGCCGGAAGGCCAGCCGATCCCCGTCGAAAAGTTCAGCGAAGCCGTCCATTTGGCCGAAGCTCCCGAACACGGAGGCAAACCGCTGTTGGTGTTCGAACCGTAGGGGATCGTGCTGGCACGCTTTGCCGCGACGGGCACGATCAAGAAGCTTTCCAGGGCGACACAATCAGTAAGGCCCTCTCAGGGGTAGCTGAGTGATTTCGTCGGTGTGGTGCGCTCTGAATCCGTGACGCGCCAACGCAATCGGCGTAGTCTTGGTTTGCATCAGCCCTCAGAACAAGGAGGTTCGCGATGGCTATCGTCTTGAAACCCGGCGATGACAACGACTTGGTTCGGATGCTTCAGGCCCGGCTGAACCGCGACTACCCCCTCTACTCCAATCTGGTCGTTGACGGCGACTATGGGCCGGCGACGACCGCGGTCGTCAAGGAGTTCCAACGACGTTCCGGGCTGCAGGCCGACGGCCTTGCCGGGCCGCTGACCTTGGGCCGGCTCGGGTTGAGGTTCGATCAACCATCCCCGCTACCGACCAACTTGCCGTTCTTCTACAACGCCTCCGGTACCTGGAGCACCCCGTTCCAGGGACCGCAGTTCGACGTGGGTTGGCGCCTCGAACAGATGGGTCGCGTTCGCAACCAACCGGTCGGATACCCCGCCTCGGGGTTCCTCTATCCCAACCCGTTCCTCAGCTACAACGAGTCGGTTGCGCTCGGTATGGCGGAACTCGTCCGTCTGATCTTGATGAATGCCGGCAAGTTCTACCTCTGTGGCTACAGCCAGGGTGCTGAAGTCGTGGTGCGCACGTTGGGTTTGATGCTGCCCGGTCAGCCACTCGCCCATCGTGCGGGCGATCTGCTGGACGTCGTCACCTTCGGCAGCCCCTGTCGCGCACCTGGGCCGACGCTGCTCGGCAACGCCCCCGTTGGCGCCGGAATTTCGAGAGTCTTCACACCGATCGAGTTCCGGTCGCGCACCTACGATTTCGTGCTCGATGGGGACATGTACGCGACCGCGACCGACGACACGCTGCTCCACCTCGGGTATGAGGCGCTGACCGCCCTCGAACTCGACCTGCCGTTCGCACTGAAGATCATCACCCTCATTCAGAGCAACGAGTTCCTAGCCCTACTGAACCTCGCCAACACGCCCGAGACGTTCGCGAAGGTGGTCAAGACGGCGATCGTGGTGGGGGACTTCCTCGTCCGCAATCCGCACATCCACTATCAAGACTGGATTGCGTTCAACGGCCAGACGGCGGTCGACCGCGCAGTTCAGATCCTCGCTGCGACGCCTGTAGCGGCGGCGTCAGCGTAGTTTCGCGTTCAGGAACTCGACGAGGTCACCCATCACGGTCGTCGTCGACCACAGCTGCGCCGACCCACCGAGGTCTCCGTGACCCGCGCCATCGATGACGTAGCGGGTGCTGTCCGCACCGGCCGCGCCTAACGCGTTGTGCAGCAACAGCGTTTGACTCGGCGACACGATGCGGTCGTCGCTGCCGTGGAAGAACAGGAACGGTACGTCGCCTGGGGCGACCAAGGTCATCGGGTTGGCCGCCCCGGCCGGTGCGCCTGCGAAGTACTGGTGGCCGACGAACTGCGGCGACGCCAACGCGGACGCGGTCTCCTCGTCGAAGTCGGCGCCGAGGCGCGACATGTCCGATGGGCCGAACTTGTCGACGACCGCGGTCACGGCGCTGCTCTGGTTGAGGTTGTCACCGAGGTCGAACTCGGGGCGTCCAGCCGTCAGCGCCGTCATCGCGGCCAGATAGCCGCCCGCGGACTCGCCCCACAAGACGACCTCGGTCGGGTCGATGCCGTACTCGTCGGCATGCGCGCGCAGAAAACGCACCGCGGACTTCACGTCGGCCAGACCGTCGACGTAGCGTGCGCCGTCGGTGACGGTGCGGTATCGGATGCTGGCGACGACGTAGCCCGACTCGGCAACATAGGTTCTCAGGCCCAGGGCACCGCCCTTGTCGGCTTGGACGAAGCCGCCGCCAGGTACGTAGATGACCAACGGCGTGGGGCCGGGGGTGGCCGGCGTCAGCACGTTGAGGGTGAGCGCACCGGGACCGGCGCCCGGAGTCGAATAGACGACGTCGTTGTGGCTCGTCAATGTCACACGGCCGCACTGGATCTGCGGATCGCCGTCGACCTTCTGGACGACGCTGGTGCTCAAGTCGCTGGGCGCCACCGTCTTCGCGGCGGGAAAGGGCAGGTTCGGCGGGGGAGCGCCGGCCGGGGCGCACGGGCGCAGCCTCTCGTCGTCGTCCGGCGACGCGCCGACAGTGTCCGGCGCGCATGAGCAGAGGAGGGCGGCGAGTGCCACCACGGCAAGCACCTTCGAGGGTCGGATCGTCCTCGGCATCGCCGTCCTCCCATTAAGCGGACAAGTAATGTCCGGTTAATCGATTTCTATCATAACCGGACATTAGATGTCCACTTTCCGGTAGCATCCGCGGCATGAGACGGGATGCCCGCGAGAACCGCGAGCGGATCACCCGGGCAGCCAGGGCGGTGTTCGCCGTGCGGGGACTCGGGGCCACCCTGCATGACATCGCCGATCACGCCGGTGTCGGCGTCGGCACCGTGTATCGGCACTTCCCTGGGAAGGAACACGTCGTGGCGACCGTGTTCGACGAGGAGGTCGACCGGGTGGTGGGGCTGGCTGAGCGAGCGCTGCAGCATCCGCAGCCGTGGGAGGGTTTCACCCAGTTCTACCTCGACGTCGCAGGCGAATTGACGTCCGATCGCGGACTTCAGGAGGTGATGTTGGCCGCCGACGCCGACGCACCCGCCGGATCCTCGGCGCAGGCGCGGCTGGCGAAGTCGGTCGAGGCGGTCGTGGCGCGTGCGCAGGAGTCCGGTGAGCTGCGCGCCGACTTCAGCGGCTCCGACTTCCCGATGATCGCCCGCATGTTGTGCGCGGTGAGCAACGTCGCCACTGACGGCGATCGGCAATTGTGGCGTCGCTACGCGATGTTGGTGCTCGACGGGCTATCGACCCGGTCCACCGCGCCCCTGCCGCTGCACCCCGGCCCACCCGATGCGGCGGGTGCATGATGCTGCGGGGCATCGACTTTCGCGCGCGCAACTCGGACTAACGAGATCACTAGTCCGAGTTGATGGCATTTAGTCGGACTTACGTCGGGCGAGTTGAAGCGCTTCTCCTCGAGCTCGAGGATCTGGATGCGGTGCTGACCAAGGTCGACGTCGCCGCACTGGCGGCGGGTGCGCTCGACGCTGAGCTGGATGAGTGGCGACGCTCGGTGCGTTGGTATGAACGTGCCCGATACTCGCCTCACCGACAGGACCGTGATCGTCACCGGAGCTGGATCCGGGATCGGTCGCGCCACCGCGATCGCGTTCGCCAATGCGGGAGCGCACGTTCTCGGCATCGGACGCCGCGAGGCCAGCTTGCTGCAGACCGCTAGCGAGCATCCTGCGGTGGCGACGTTCGTCGCCGACGTGTGCGCCGACGGCGCGCCTGAGGCCGTCATCGAGGAGGCGGCTCGTCGGTGGGGGAGAGTCGACGTGCTGGTGAACAATGCGGGGGCCGCTGCGATCGTTCCGCTCGGTGAAGTCACCGGCGCTCGCATCACGGAGTTGTTCGCCCTCAACGTCACCGCTCCCAGTTTGCTTGCCCGCGCAGCTCTGCCGTATCTCCGCGAGGTGCATGGTTCGATCATCAACGTTTCCAGCACCTTTGGGCACAGACCACTGCTTGGCGGATCGCACTACGCGGCAAGCAAGAGCGCCATTGAATCACTTACCCGGAGCTGGGCACTGGAACTCGCCGCGGACAACGTGCGGGTCAATGCAGTCGCCCCGGGCCCCACGGAGAGCGAGGCCCTCGCCGCCGCAGGGTTGCCCGAAGAAGTGGTCGAGAAGATCAAACGGGATGAGGCAGAACAGATTCCGCTCGGGCGGCGCGGTAAGCCCGAGGAGGTCGCGGACTGGATCGTGCACCTCGCGGACCCGGGATCCACATGGCTGACGGGACAGATCCTCACCGTCGACGGCGGCCTAGAACTCACCTGATCCCATCGGAGATAAGCGACCGGTCGGCTAATATTGAGCGCATGCCACGGCCGCCCAACCCCGATGTGCGCCGCCGCTTGCTGGAAGCGGGCCTCGACCTCGTACATGCGCGTGGATTCGCCGCGAGCGGGGTCAAGGACATCACCGATACGGCAGGCGTGCCGAAGGGGTCGTTCTACGCGTACTTCCCCAGCAAGGAGGCCTTCGCCGCGGCGATCCTCGAGTACTACTGGTCGGACATCGAGAAGCGACTAGTTCCGATCCTCGACGCGGACGGGTCGGCACAGCAGCGAATCACCCGCTTCTTCCATGCGCTGGCCGACGAGCACGAGGCCCGCGATTTCCTGCTCGGCTGTTTGATCGGCAACCTGTCGCTCGAGCTTGGTGGTTCGAGTGAACCGGCACGCACTGAACTCCTCCGCATTCTCGATCGCTGGGACGAGGTTCTCACGGCGCGTGTGCGTTCCGGTCAGGGCGACTCCGGTGGCATCCGGACTGACCTCGATGCCGCCGAACTTTCCGCCCTGCTCATCGAGGCGTGGGAGGGCGCGGCGCTTCGCGGAAAGGTGACCCGCAGTCGCGCCCCGTACGACCGGCTCGAAGCAGTCACCATCCCGGCGCTTCTGCGCTGATCTGTCACGGCGAGGTGGATCACACCTTCACGGGACTATTTATAGACGACTGGTCGTCTATAAAGGTGAGTACCGATCATCATCGACCAGCGAGGAGCCATGACAGACCAGAGCATCTACGCCGAACCAGAGAATCCCGCGCTGCCGAAGTCCGGCTTCGTACTGGATCTCGAGCACGCGGCGCTCGTCGTCACCGATCCGCAGATCGACTTCCTCAGCCCGGACGGTGTGTCGTGGCCGGTGTTCGGCGACAGCGTCACCGAGAACGGCACCGTCGCCCACATCGGCGAACTGTTCGACGCCGCGAAGGCTGCGGGCATCACCGTCGCGGTGTCGCCGCACTACTTCTATCCGACCGACAAGCAGTGGCGGTTCGGCGACCCGCTCGAACAATTCATGGGCTCCGTCGGCATGTTCGCGCGCCAAGGCGCGTACACGACGGCCGGTTTCACCGGTTCAGGCGCCGACTTCCTGCCCGACTACCAGCACCACATCCACGACGGGCAGACCGTCATCGCCTCCCCGCACAAGATCGTCGGACCCGAGTCCAACGACCTGGTGCTCCAGCTGCGCAAGCGCGGCGTGAACCAGGTCATCTTGGCGGGGATGGCCGCCAACCTCTGCGTCGAAGGCCACATGCGCGAACTCGTCGAGCAAGGCTTCGAGGTCGTCGTCGTCAAGGACGCCACGGCAGGTCCACGCCTGCCCGAAGGCGACGGCTACCTCGCCGCGTTGGTGAACTACCGATACCTCGCCAGCGCCGTCTGGACGACGGCCGACGCCATCGCCCATCTCAAACAGTCGTAATCAACCGAAAAACAACTATTAGCAAGGAGTTCGAAGGACATGACAACGATCGAGAACCCACGCGAGTACCGGTTTGCACTCAATAACGGCGACGGAACGATGCCTGCACTCGGGTTCGGCACGCTGGTGTCGAATGCCGCGGAGACGCGCAATGCCACCAAGGCCGCGGTCGAGGCGGGGTTCCGCCACCTCGACGCCGCCGAGCGGTATCGCAACGAAGCGGAGGTCGGCGCAGCGCTCAAGGAGCTGTTCGCCGAGGGCACCGTCCGCCGTGAAGACCTGTTCGTCACCACCAAGCTGTGGAACAACAACCACCGGCCCGCACGGGTGAAGCCCGCCTTGCAGGCCAGCCTGGATCGGCTGGGGCTGGACTACGTCGATCTGTACCTGATGCACACCCCCTACGCGTTCAAGCCCGGCGAGGACCAACATCCGCGCGACGAGCACGGCGACGTCGCGTACGACGACGGAGTCACCTTGGAAGAGACCTGGGCGGCGATGGAAAACCTCGTGGATGACGGACTTACGCGGGCCATCGGCGTCTCCGACATCGACGTCGAGCGCACCAGACGGATCGTCGACTCCGCCAGGATCAAGCCTGCCGTGGTGGAGGTCGAATCGCACCCGTATCACCCGCAGTGGGACTTGCAGGAACTGTGCACGACGGAGGGCATCATCCTGCTGGCCTTCGCTCCGCTTGGCCATGCGATCGAACCGCGGCTGCTCGACGACCCGCTCATCGTGTCGCTGGCCGAGCGTTACGGGAAGACTCCCGCACAGGTGCTGTTGGCCTGGGGCATCCAACGCGGCACCGCCGTTCTCACGTCAACGGTGAGGCCGGCGCGCATTACGGAGAACTTCGACGTCACTGCACTTCCCGAGAGCGCGATTCAGGAAATCACCGACCTGGAGACCCGCTACCGGTTCAACTCCGTCGTCGAGACGGGAATCCCGGGATTCATCGAGGTGCCCAAGCACGGCTGAACGCCGTTTGGTGCTCACCGAATGAACGACACTGAAGAAGCCAACACACTTCACACCAACCTTCGGGAGTGCTGCGATGACTGATGCATTCGTTCTTGGCGGGACACGCACACCCTTCGCGCGGTACGGCGGATCCCTGTCGCACCTGCGAACCGACGATCTCCTCGGGATGACGATGCGAGGCGCCTGTGAACGTGTCGGGATACCGCTCGATCAGGTCGAGGACATCATCGCCGGGTGCGTGAACACGGCCCACGAGGGCATGGGAGACATCGCCCGTTGGGGTGCACTGGCCGCAGGCTTCCCCGACAGCGTCCCTGGCGCCACGATCAACCGGTTCTGCGGGTCGTCGGTGAGCGCGACCGTCAACATCAGCCACGCGATCAAGGCGGGAGACCTCAACCTCGGCATCGCCGCCGGCGTGGAATCGATGTCCCGTTCGGGCTGGGCTCTGATGAAGGGGGACGCGCCGTTTGCGCCGCGCGGCCCCGTCTTCATGCTCGACACGATGTGGGCAGGGGCCGGCGGCCCGCCGAACCCGGTCCTGTTGGCGCGCAACGCCTATATCTCGATGATCGAGACGGCTCAGAACGTGGCGGACCGCTACGGGTTCACCCGCGAGGAGATAGACGCGTTCGCCTTGCGGTCCCAGTTCCTTGCCGCGGCCGCCCGCGACTCCGGTCGGCTGGCCAAGGAGATCATGCCTGTGCCGATAGCGGCCACCAAGACGACACCGGCACGCACGTTCGAGCACAACGAGTTCATCCGCGATGACACCACCGCCGAACGGTTGGCCGCGCTGCCTGCCCAGTCCGGCACCACGCAGATGACCGCAGGCAACTCGTCACCGTTGACCGACGGGGCCAGTGCGATCCTGATCGCATCGGGCGAGAAGGCGGCCGAACTGGGCGTCGAACCCCTCGCCAGGGTGGTGTCGTCAGCGGTGTACGGCATCGATCCGCTGATCATGGGGCTCGCGCCGGCATTTGCAATTCCCATGGCGCTCAAACGCGCCGGGCTCACCCCCGACCAGGTCGACGTGTGGGAGATCCACGAGGCCTTCAGCGCCCAGGCGCTGGGAGTGGTCCGCGAACTGTCCAATCAGCTGGACGGGTTCACCATGCCGGATGCCTTGCTGACCCCCAATGGGGGAGCGGTCGCCACCGGGCACCCGTTCGGGGCATCGGGCACCCGATACGTGCTGACCGTGGCCACGGAACTGCGTGAACGCAACGCACGGTACGGGGTGATCGGCGTGTGCATCGGTTCGGGGCAGGGCATCGCGCTGGTCCTGGAGAATCCGCAGGCGCGATGAGGAAAGCCCAACGGCGACGGGCACATCGGGGCGTCAGGTGAAGGCGATGGCCGGTGTCGGCATCGAACCCCACCTGCCTACCGTCGTGACTTCGGGCGACGGCGTCACCCGGTGCCGTTGGGCCACCGAGACCAGTCGTGACCTGACGGGGTATCACGATCGCGAATGGGGTCAGCCGACGCACGACGAGGCCACCCTGTTCGAGGTGCTCGTGCTGACGTACTTCGAGAACGGCCTGTCATGGGGGATCGTCTTCGACAAGCGCGACGACTTGCGGTCGGCGTTTCACCGATTCGACCCGGCCGCCGTTGCGGCGATGACACCCGGCGACGTCGACCGATTGATGGCCGATACGTCGATCATTCGGAACCGTCGAAAGATCGAGGCCACGATTCACAACGCGGGTCTGGTGTCGAAGTACTCGCTGTCGGAACTGGCGTGGCGCCATGAACCGCGCGAGCACCATCGACTACGCACCTGGGCCGATGGCCGGATGGACAGCCTGGAATCCCGCCGGATGTCCAAAGCGTTGCGGGAAGCGGGGTTTCGAATGGTCGGCTCGGTCGTTGCCCACTCGTTCATGCAGACCGTCGGCATCGAGAACGGTCACTTCGAAGGTTGCTTCCTCGCGGCGACACACTAGTTGGTCGAGGGTGGTGGTTGGGGTTGGAAGGGTTGGTACCACCACCAGTCGGCGCGTTCGCCGGTCGGCCCGGAACACGGTTTGACCGCGGGTGGGGGTGTGGTCGGGGGTCGCGCCAGTGATCCGGCCTTCAGTGGTCTGTTGTCTTGGTCGGTGACGACGAGGTGTTGGGCGGGTCCGGTGATCGTGATGACACCGCGATGGTGGGCCCGGTGGTGATACGGGCAGACCAGCACCAGGTTGTCCAACTCGGTGAGTCCGCCGTCCTCCCAGTGCACGAGATGGTGGGCATGCAACCCGCGGGTCGCCCCGCAGCCGGGGACCACGCAGCAGCGGTCGCGGTGCTCGAGAACGCGGCGCAGCCGTCGGTTGACGGTGCGGGCCGCCCGTCCTGAGCCGATCACCCGCCCGTCGCGCTCAAACCAGACTTCGCAGGTCGCATCGCAGGTCAGGTAGCGGCGATCGTCATCGGAGAGCAGCGGGCCCAGATGCAGTGCGGAGATGCGTGATTCGATGTCGAGGTGCACGACCACGGTGGTGCGCTGCCCGTGCGGACGCCGGGCGACATCGGCGTCCCAGCCGGCCACGACCAGGCTCATGAACCCGTCCACGGTGTTCGGCATCGGCGGTGCGCCGTCGGCGCCATCTTCGTGGTCACGTTTCCACTCGGCGATCAGCGCATCCCGATGCGAGCCCAGGGCGGCGTCGAAGACCGCCGCCTCGTCGTGCGGCAGGGTGATCTTCCACGTGGCGGATTGCTCGTCGGAGGTCTTGCTGATCGACCGAACGGGTTCCGGCTTCACCTCGGGTTCGGGTCGCGGTTCCAGCTTGATCGCGGTGCGCAGCTGGGTGACCGTCGAGTAGCCGGCCATCTCCGCGTAATGCGCATCGGACCCGTCGGCGGCCTTCTCGGCGATGACACCGACCTGATCCACCGAGAACCGGCCCTCCCGCATACCCGCCGCGCACTTGGGGAACTCCTCGATCCGGTGGGCGATGGCGGCGATGGTTTCGGCGTTGCGCGGTGACACACCGGTCATCCAGGCCACCAGTGCGGGGATCGAGCGTGCGCCGGTCATGCCGCACAGTTCGTCGTGTTCGATCTCGGCGACGATCTCCACCAGGCGGCCATCGATCGCGTTGCGCTGACCGGTCAACTCTGCCGCCTCGTCCAACAACACCTCCAGACGCTCCTTCGGGGACACCCGAGGAGCCAAAGGGGTTGCCGGCGAAGACATAACTCATCAAAGCAGAGGGGTCCGACAAAAAATGGCGGTCTGCTAGCCCTGCCACGCGCGGGCAGCGAGGAGTTCGGGCACCAGAACCTCGGTGAGAAGCCGAACGTCGTCGTCGGAATCGCCAGGATAGCCCAGTTCGTACCGCGCCCCTGGAACACTTCCACCGACGCTGACGACGGTGCTGCCGCGCTCGGTGGTCCACTCCGCCAACTGTGCCTCCCAGGAGGACCCGGCGAAGACGAGCAAGCGGTAGTCGGTGGTCTTCGTCAGGTAGACATCGACATGGCTCCAGTCGCCGGTCTCGCACCCGACCGCGGGCAGGCGCGGCCCCTCGCGCAGCATCAGCGCGCCCTGCTGGGCCGAGCAGAACCGGTGCGCCGGCGCCGCAAGGTGTGTTCCGTCGGGGCCAAGGAGTAGATCGGAAAGTGTTGGTCGCCAGTCTGACTCGGTCTCGATGAGGTGGGCGGTCGCGGTGGCCGCCGACGCGACGGTGTTGCTGAGGGCGGCCGTGTCGGTTCCAGTGAGGTGACACTCCAGCGCCATCAGCAGGGCCAGGGTGTGCTGGTAGCTGCGACAGGCGACCCCGCCTACCTCCGGCTCGGCAGCGAGGTCGACGACGGCGTCGCAGCGCTGCGTGATCGCCGAGCCAGGTATGTTGGTCAACGCGACCGTTCGCACCCCCTGGGGGAGCCGACTCAGCGCGTCGAGGGTCTCGACCGAGCCTCCGCTGGCCGACGTCGCCACCACGAGCGTTCCCGGTCCCCAGTCGGGTAGCAGCCGCGAAGAGGCAAGCTCCGAGGTGACGACCAGACCCCGGGCGCGCATCCTGGCCGCGGCGACGCCCCCGGCATACGCCGAGGACCCCATGCCGAGCAGAACCACGCGGTCGACGTCGTGCGGCACCACGTCCGCCCACGGGTTGCCTGCGGTCAGCGTCGTGGCGAGGTGGTGCAGCACTTCGGGTTTGCGGTGCAGGTCGGCGGCGAAACCATCGGGCTTCACGTTTGCGTCCCTTCGTCGAGGAGAGCGGGCAGGGCTGCATCTGGGACATACATCCATCGAGGAAGATGCCGTGCGGCATAGACGATCTCGCGGAGAACCTGTTGTACCCGGAAGGCGTGCATCGCACCCGCCTCGTACACCTCCGCGTGGCCGAGCCCGGCCAGGCTGCGCGCGTAGGCGTCGAGGAACGCCGCGCGGCCAGCCCCGTCGGCATCTGTCAGTGCGGCGGCGTCGAGTTCGGTGTACTTGCGGGCGACGATCGCGGCGTGAGCCAGCGACTGGGACATCCCTGCGACGTCGAGGGCGGCCGGAACCGGCAGCATCCGCTGCGGTGCGGGCAGCACGGGGTTGCCGTCGAAGTCGGTCACCACGAATCGGTTGCCGCTGTGCAGGATCTGGCCGACGTGCAGGTCGCCGTGGCCTTCGATGATCGGTGTGCCTGCCAGTGCGCCGAGGCTGTCCAGGAGGGCCTCTATCTCGTGGCGGCGTGCACGTGCGCACGTCACGGCCGCGGAATCGCCTAGTGCACAGGCATTCTCGAGGGTGGCGAGGCTGTCGTCCCGCCACCGGGCGGCGTCCTGGCGCGTGGCGACGATGGCGGTGCTGGACAGCGCGGCGTGCAATTCGGCGATCACCCCGCCGACCTGGGCGGTTGCAGCGACGAGCGGCTCCGTGTGTCGGGCACCGGCGGCGTCGGTGATCAAGTCGACGGCCCAGGTCCACCCGTCCACCGCGCTCGGCAGGTACTCGTCGACGTTGGCCACCAAGGTCTCCGCGCCGCCAGGAGGGTGCCACGTGACCAGCCCCCACGGTGAGGGCATGCCGCCGAAGCCGGCATCGTGCAGCACGCTGATCCGGCGCGGCGCCGGGTGCGGGCCGTCCTGCAGGTGGGTCGCCCACTTGACGACGGCGGCGTCGCCGACGATGACCGACTCGTTGGTTTGGTCGACGCCGACTGAACGCTCGCCCGTCGCGGCGTACCGGGCCCAGGAGCGGAAGGTGAACCGTCCGCGCGTCGCCGATCCGGGCACCTCGGCCAGAAGAACGAGCAGGGCCTCGGCAACGCCGTCGCCCGGCTGCGCTCGACGCCACTGTCCGTCACTACCGCGCAGCATCGGGACCGCCGCCAGGCCTCCGGCCGTGGAGATCACCGAAAGACGTTTGTCCTCAGTGAGTTCGAGCGTGTCGACGGTGTCAGTCAACCGACGCTCGGTGCTGGGTACCCACGCGCTCGATGACGTCGGCACCCACGCGCAGGCCGTCGCGGGCGCGGATCGCCGAACCGATGTCTGCGAGCCGCGCGCGCAGCTCGGTGTCGGTCAACAGGCGCTCCACGGCGTCTGTCAGCTCGGCGTCGGGGAAGGCATACGTGTCCAGCCGCACTCCGAACCCGAGTTCGTCGACGCGCTGGGCATTTTCGTATTGATCCCAGAACAGGGGCAAGACGATCAGTGGCTTGCCGAAGTGCAGTGACTCGGTGACGGTGTTGTTGCCACCGTGCGAGATCACCAGGTCGACCTGTGGGATTACCTTGGTCTGCGGAAGCATCTGAGCTCCGACCATGTTGTCCGCCAGGTTGATTCGATCGGCCTGTGGCCCCTTGCTGACGATGAAGCGGTGCCGGGTGGTACCCAGCACGTCGACGAGGCGCTGCATGAGCTCGACGTCGGCCCCACCGAGCGAACCCAATGACAGGTAGACCAGCCCGACGCCGTCGGGCCGGTTGGCGACCTCGGCCGGGAGTGTGTACTCCTCGTCGGTGCCACGCACGCTGGAGTCCATCCGCGTCCAGCTGTCGTCGAGCGGCCTGGCGTCGAGGTAGTCGGCCTCTGCCGGGTACACGTAGAGGTTGGCGGCGTTGCCGCGCGGCATGAACTCCCGCTCGAGCAATGCGTCGGCACCCTGGGCCCGCACCCAGGAGTCGAAGTCGGTCCACAGGGCGCGGTGGGTGCGGTCGAACTCGGCACGGTAGGCGTCCCATTGCGACGAGTCGGCGCTTGGCAGCCCGGAGAACGGTGGTGGCACGCCGGGACCGGGCACCTCCAGCGGGCTGCACGACACGATCCGCACGAACGGCGCCCCGGAGGTCACCAGCGCCGGGAAGAGCACGACGTTGTCCTCGACGATGACGTCGGGGCGGTGCGTGGCGATGATCTCCCGCAGCCGGGGCTCGCAGTACTTGGCCCCGTCGATGAGCGCCTGATACGTCGGCTGGATGAACGTCGCCAGCTGTTCGATGGTCGGTTTGCGGAACTCGGGCGCGGTTTCGGCGATGAAGTCGGTCCAGAACTTTCCCGCATCTGCTTCGCCGGCGTCGTCTCCCGAGGCTGGTTCGGCCAGCTCGACGAGCTCCTCGACGAAACCGAACGGCTCGAGCTTGCCCGCCCACGAGCTCTCGGCCGCGAACACGATGGTGTGCCCGCGATCGCGCAGGATGGCTGCCAGCCCGATGCATTGATTCGTCGGCCCGTACGCCGACTCCGGCCAGAACATGATCGTCAATGGCATCGGCTGGTGTACCTCCCACGGTCGGACGGGCGCATGACTGATGGACCGATGTGGACGATACTGCTCAGTGCCCGCCGTGGGTGCTCATGTCCATTCCCGGGTCCATCCCCGGCATCGCCATCGGGGCAGGGACCTGGTCGGGGCCAAGCACCAGGAACTGTCCCATCATTCCCTGGTCCTCGTGGTGCAGCAGGTGGCAGTGGTACATGTACGGGAACGTCGGGTCGGAGTAGTCAGCGAAGCGCATGGCCAGGGTGTAGGTGCGACCCGGTTCGGCGTACACGGTGTCCTTCCACCCGGACAGCTGCAGCGGGGCGCGTTCCCGTCGATCGCGACGACTTGGAACTGGACGTCGTGGACGTGGAAGTTGTGCGGCCAAGTATGAGTGTTGCGGACCGCCCAGACCTCCGTGGTGTCGACCGGGACGGTGAGGTCGATGCGGTTCATGTCCATGCGTTGACCGTTGATCATGTACCAGTGCAAATCGAAGGTCCGGGTGGCCGGTGTGCCGGGCGCGACCAGATTGGCGATGGTGGCCAACGTGTCCGGAATGGGCGGCGCCGCAGTCAGTTCCGGTGCGGCCCGCAGCACGAGGATGCACGCTGGCGGGCTCGGGCAGACCGTTGGTGACAATGGCTGCGACCGTCTCGCCGCGGCGGGCGCGCAGCGTCGGGCCCATCGGATGTTCACGCAGCCCTGAGTTGGTGACCCCAACGAGGTCCGCGGCGGACTTAGCCGATTGATCGTTCATGACCATCCCCGATTAATATTAGTGACATTAATATGAAAAACACGATTTCGTGATAACGTTGTCAACACCAAATTCTGGTGATCGTCACTCGGGGGTCGCCCGTACTGACCGGAGTCGCACCGCACGATGAAAGTTCCTCGTTCCTATGACATGACCACTCGGTCGGTCGCCGCAGCAGAGACCGCAGAACGGATCGTCGCCGCGGCGACGACACTGCTGGAATCCGCGCCGATCACCGACATCACCTTGGGGGAGGTCGCCGACAACGCAGGGGTCACCGTGCAGACCGTGCTGCGCCGCTTCGGCGACCGGGACTCGGTGTTCGCCGCGGCCATCGAACGGTTCGCCCGCGAGGTGTTCGCTCAACGGGGCGCGGCCGAGCCCGGCGACACCACCGCAGTCGTGGCGAACTTGATCGACCACTACGAGCGGTTCGGCTCCCTGGTGCTGAAGTTGATCGCCCAGCAGGGCACCTCCCCCGCGGTGCGGGCCATGGTCGAAGGCGGCGCGGACTACCACCGGGACTGGTGTGGACGAGTTTTTGCGGCGTCGCTGACCGATCTCACCCGCGCTCAGCGGGCCCGTCGGCTGGCCCAATTCACCGCAGTCTGCGACGTCCGGACCTGGCACCTGCTGCGCCACGGCGGCTCGCTGAGCCGCGCCCAAACCCACACCGCGCTGCTCGAGCTGCTCGAGCCACTCCTGAGGCGCACCGGCTAGTGGCCACCATCCTGGCCTACACCTCACCGGCGCTGGGCCACGTCTACCCGATCACCGCGCTGCTCCTGGAACTGCGATCGCGCGGGCACCGGGTATTGGTGCGGACACCGGCTGCCGCCGTCTCGTTGAGTCGGGCCGCCGGATTCGAGGCCGCCGCCGTCGACCCGCGCATCGAGGGGGTGGCCTTGAGAGACTGGACGGCCCGAAACCCGCTCGGCGCACTCAAGCTGACGATGGAGGTGTTCGGCGCCCGAGGCATGCTCGAGGTCGACGACACCCGCCACGCCATCGACGAAGTCGCACCCGACGCTCTGATCGTCGACGCCAACTGCTGGGGCGCCGCCTCGGTAGCCGATGCCGCCGAGCTCCCGTGGGCAGCGTTCTGGCCATACCCGCCGTTCCTGCGCTCACGCGGCGTACCGCCGTTCGGGCCGGGATTGGCGCCGTGGCCGGGCCTGGCCGGGCGGCTGCGCGACTGCGCACTGCGTCCGCTGACCACCGGTGCACTCGAACGCGCGATGCTATCGGCACTTGCTCAGGTGCGCAGCGCCGCCGGCGCCACCGTTGTACACAGCGCCGATGAGTTCGTCGCCCGCGCACCACTGCTGCTGCTGGCGAGCGCCGAGCCCTTCGAATACCCCCACCCAGACTGGCCCGCAACGGCGCACTTCATCGGCCCGTGTGCCTACGACCCCGCTCCCGCAACCGTCCCGCCCTGGCTCGCCGAAATCGATCAACCAATCGTGCTGGTCACCAATTCCACCGAGTATCAAAACGATTCGGCGCTGCCCTTGACCGCCATGCAGGCACTGGCCGACCATCGGGTGCACGTCGTGGCCACCTTCCCCTCTGGCGTCCCGCGCGAGGTGATCCCGCCACCAAACGCCACCGTCCGCCAGACCGCCCCCCACGGCCTGATCCTCGATCGCGCCGTCTGCGCGATCACCCACGGCGGCATGGGATCGACGCAAAAGGCACTTGCCCGGGGCGTGCCGGTGTGCGTAGTGCCCTACGGACGCGACCAACTGGAGGTCGCGCGCCGCGTGGAAGTCGCGCAATGCGGAACCCGACTGCCAGCCCGCAAGCTCACCGTCCAGCGGCTGCGTCGCGCAGTCGACGAAGCGCTCCTCATGACCGACGGTGCCCGCCGCGTTGCCGAGGGCTACGCGGCCACCGGCGGCGTCACCAAGGGTGCCGTACTCATCGAACACCACCTCTTGGGCAGCAGACCGGCCTGACCCATCCGCGGGGGCAGCGTGATGCGCATCGTGTGCCGTTCGCCGAACTTGGCGAAACCCATGCCACGTCAGCTGTAGTCGTCGCCGACGCCGTCAGGGGCTGTCCGCGATGGACATCGACACGGCATCTGAGTAGTCCTACCGATGTCTTCCACTCGTCTGTCCGGAACCGTAGGTGTCATGCGCGACGGATTCCCCGAGTACACCAGTCGTGAGTCACGCACGCGGCCAGCGGGACTCGGCAGGCTGTTTGGCGTGCTCTCGGTGCTCGGTTACGGGCTGGCGGGACTGCTCGACGTGTCGATCATCGGGACCTCGGCGTTCGCCGCAGACTTCGATGGCGGCACCCGGACCGCGGATGCGGCGGACACCACGCACTTGGCCACCGGTCTGCTGGTGGCCGGTGCGGTGATGGCCCTGGCCGCGATCATCCGGGGTGGGGGTTACGCAGTGCGGGCAGCAGGCGTGCTCCTGCTGGCGGTGGGCGGAGCAGTCGCGTACATCACGCTGCCGCTTCTTTCGTACTACGGCTGACCGCTGTGGCAAATCGTCTCCGCCGGCGTGGCACTCGCCCACCTGCATAGTGCCGGACTAGCCGATTAACGAGTAAACCTGCTGTGAGACAGCTCTTCTCGGCATGGCCGAAGACACACCACGATACGTAGGCTGTTGTCGGGGGCGAATACCGCCGACCATCGAAGGAGTTTCTCAGTGCCGCAGACCGGACGATGGACCGGCGACCCGACATGGCTCGCCGACGTACTCCGTGCGGAAGGCGTCAACCTCGTCGAATACCCCGGCTGGCGCGATCGCGGTCATGGCGACTTCAAGGACATCCGCGGCGTGATGGTGCATCACACCGGGTCCGACACCGCCACCGC
Organism: Mycobacterium sp. AZCC_0083; assembly: GCF_014202335.1. Taxonomy (GTDB): domain Bacteria; phylum Actinomycetota; class Actinomycetes; order Mycobacteriales; family Mycobacteriaceae; genus Mycobacterium. Next base: position 48,509 of record NZ_JACHGP010000020.1, read on the forward strand.
AGCCTCGATCGCCAACGGGCGCCCCGATCTGACAGGTCCGTTGGCCCAGCTGCACATCGCGCGGGACGGCACCGTCACCGTCATCGCGGCCGGAGTCGCGTGGCACGCCGGCATCGGCATGTATCCATGGCTGCCGACCAACATGGGCAACTGGCACATGATCGGCATCGAGTGCGCCAACACCGGCACCAGCCCCTCAGCGCCGCACCGGCAGAACTGGCCCGACGCCCAGTACGACGCCTTGGTCCGGTGCTGCGCCGCGATTAATCGCCGCCTCGCGCAAACCTCCAGCCGCACCATCGGGCACAAGGAGTACGCCGGTCGCGCACAAGGCAAATGGGACCCTGGCGCCATCGACATGGACATCCTGCGCCGTGACATCCAGGCCCGCATCGGCGCGGTTCCCGATCCGGCGCCGACCCCGAGACCGCCCGCCCCGATCGGCGAGTACGCCGACATCCTGCTCTTCGCTGGTTCCTCCGGACCGGAGGTCGCCGAACTCCAACGCCGGCTCAAGGAGACCTATGCGCAGTACGCAGGGGATCTCGTCATTGACGGCCAGTTTGGCCCGGCCACCGAGGCGGCGGTCAAGGAGTTTCAGCGACGTACGCCCGGCTTGAAGGTCGACGGCATCGTCGGGCCGGCCACTGCCGCAGCCATGAGGTTGAAGGTGGTGTCCCACGAGCAGGCGTTCGTTGGGGTGGATTAGCGGCTTGGGCCGGAATCGGCGAGAAACGGAGCGGTGCGCGGCATGACGACGACCGCGACGGCCGTCGCTGCGGCAAGGATCAGCACGCCGATGAATACCGCAGCCGCGCCCGATTGAATGGCCGCCGGGCCAATTGATTGGATGTCACCGGGGCCGAAGATCGAGTTCGCGATCGCACCGAAGATGGCGACGCCGACAGCACTACCCAGTGAACGGGCGAACATGTTGTTGCCCGTGACGACGCCGCGCTCGTTCCAGTCGACACTGGACTGCGCGGCGATCAGTGTGGGTACCGCCAGCAGCCCCATGCCTGCGCCGATCACGAAGCACACCGCCGCGACGACGGCGACGTTCGGTCGGTGTGCTATGACCACCAGCACCGATGCACCAGTGGTCACCAGTCCGGCGCCAACCACTGCAGTCTTCTTGAATCCCCAGCGCAGATACAACTTCCCGGCCACGGCTGCCGTGGTCGGCCAGCCGATCGTCAGCGCGGCCAGCGCTGCACCCGCGACGATGGGGCGCACGTGCAGCGAACCCTCGAGATAGGTGGGCACGTAGGAGGTCAGCCCCATCAGGATGGCGCCGACGCCGAACGCCACGATGGTGGTCACACACAGCAGGCGGCGGGAGAACACCCACAGCGGCAGTATCGGTTCGGCCGCCCGGCGCTCCACGAGGACGAAGAGGGCCAACAGCACCACGCCCGCCGTGAACGCGCTGATGCTCTGCGCAGAGCCCCATGGCCAGGACTGGCCGCCGCCGAGGACGGCCAGTACTAGCGACGTCATCGCCGACGCCAGCAGGAGAGCGCCAAGGGCATCGACCGTGTGGTGCCGGGGGGTGATCGTCTCGTGGAAGTGCCGATTGAACATCCACGCCGCCAGCAGGCACAGCGGGATGTTGATGATGAACACCCCGCGCCAGATCCCAAGCTGTGAGAAGACGCCGCCCAGCATTGGGCCGACGACCGAGGAAATGGCCCACACACTGGCCAGATAGCCCTGCACTCTGGCGCGTTCGGCCACCGTGTAGATATCCCCGACGATCGTCATCGCCGTGGGTTGGACCGCGCCGGCGCCGAGGCCCTGAATCGCCCGAAACACGATCAATGTCAGCATGTTCCATGCCGCAGCGCACAGGATCGAACCCAGCAGGAACAGCGCGACTCCCAGCAGTAGGATCGGTTTGCGGCCGAAGACGTCGGAGAGCTTCGCGTAGATCGGCGTGGTAACCGCTTGTCCCAGAAGGTATGCGGAGAACAACCAGGGGAATTGGTGGAAGCCGCCCAACTCGCCGACGATGGAAGGAATGGCCGTCGCCAGTACCGTCGAATCGATGGCGACCAACCCGGTGCTCAGCATGACCGAGATGAGGACCGGTCCGCGCTCCGAGCGGAACCCGACCGCGGCCGTTGACGTCGAGCTCACTGCGGCGCGTCGATGCCAGGAACGGGTCCGCCTGGGGCGAGCGAAGCGACGGTCGGGTGGACGACTGGGGCGAGCGAAGCGACGGGGGGTAATAGCTGTTCGATGCTGGCCACCAGTGCATCTGGTGTCGACAGCTCGTAGTCCTGGCCGTTGATGCGCACCGTGGGCGTGTGCTCGACGTTGGTCGCGGCGGCCATGCCCGAAACCGTCCCGGTATAGGTGTCGGCGTTGATGCAATCGGCGGTGGCGTCACCGGCGCCGGCCTGGCGTGCGAGGTCGATCAGCGCGGCGTTGTCGGGAAAGCTCGCAGCGCTCTCTGCGGGCTGGTGGGCGTAGAGCGCGGTCTTGAAGCGCCGGAAGGCGTCGATGGACTCGTCGGCCACGCAGTAGGCGGCGGCGCCGGCGCGTGACGAGTAGTCCCGGTTCGGCCGGTCGAGGATGGCGACCATGTAGTAGTCGGCCGCGACCGCGCCGGTTGCGATGAGCTTGTCGACGGTCGCGCCGAAGGTGTGCTCGAATTTGCGGCAGTACGGGCACAACGAGTCCTCGTACATCGACAACACCACCGTGGGCTGGCCGTCGGGGTCGGTGATCAGATGGCCCGACGTCACCCGGATCGCCTTGGCGTCAACGGCCCTGGCCGTGGGGCCGGGGGACAGCATCAGACCCGAGGTCACGGCCGTCACCAACACCACCGCGGTCACGGCAATTCGGGTCAGCCGGAGCAGGCGTTTGACGTTGGGCACGTAACCCAGCTTATCGCCCGCTCGGAACCGGTCGGCATGGCGTGGACCGACGGGTTCGCAGCACTTTCACAGATGGTCGCCGTGCATTACCTGTGAGGGAATCGACGGGAGCGTTCGGTTGCGTCCACACTCGTCGTCAAGTAAAGCAACTGTCGCGAAAGGGATTCCGTCATGACCGACCTGATCACCAACTACCTGGCCTGCTGGAACGAGACCGATGCCGAGGCGCGCCGCGCACTCATCAACCAGCATTGGAGCCGGTCCGCCACCTACGTCGACCCCATGGTCGACGTCGTTGGGCACGATGATCTGAGCGCTGCGATCGATGCCGTGCACGAGCAGTTCCCGCGCTTCGTCTTCACGCCGGTTGGCGACGTCGATGCCCACCACAATCAGGCGCGCTTTCAGTGGGGTCTCGGGCCCGCCGACGCCGAACCCGTCATCGTCGGATTCGACGTCGTCGTCACCGATGGGGACGGACGGATCGAGCACGTCCTCGGGTTCTTCGATCGCGTTCCCGGATGATGCCTACCGGGTCGCCCGCTCATTTGTGCAAGCCCGCGTGCCGACGGAGGAATTCGACCTCGAGGTGCAGTACGTCATCGGATGCAAGGCCGCCTTCGCGAATGGAGCCGGCGTGGCGGACGGGCCGGTGCATGGAGATGCTCAGTAGTGAACGGTCGGTCAGTCGGTTGTTCCAGTCGACCGATTCCCTCGGTGCCACCATCGTTTTGCCGAAGATGGCGTCTGGGGTGTCGGAGACACCCCACTGCCTCGGTGCCACGCTGATGGGCAGGTAGATCGGGCCCGCCGGAACAGGGAACCGAAGACATTCCGCCGCCGCGACTGGCCATATGCCCTTCTACATCAAGGGGATTGGCACGGAGGTGGTCGGCATCGAGGATGCCGCGGACGCCGGCGGGGCAGCGCGAACCCGCGTCGGCATCCCGCTGTCCGTGGCCTAGGCACTGGCTTTCGGCGGATACATAGCCGCGACGGTGTTCCGGCGCGATGTGCGTTTGTCGACGCTGATGGTCAGGCTGATGCACATCATGTCTCCGATGGACCATGGGAAGGCCCGCCGGGAACTCGGGTGGCGGCCAGCACCCATTCGCGACGCGATCCGCAAAGCCGTCGAGTTCTACCGCGGACGGGCCAATGACGTGGCCCGCCAAGAGTTCTCAGGCGAATGAGCCGGCGGCACTGATCGTCGGCAGATCAAGAAACGAGCAGACCCCAGGCGGGGCCGCACACACGATGGAGATCGAGTTCACGGCCCTGGCGGCGGTGCCCAGGCAACCCGCGACCGTCGGGTCGTCCTCGTCGAAGACGACCTCGGCAGTGAAGGACGGGGTGCCTTCGATGATCACCCGAAAGCCACCGGGACCAAGCGACGGCCAGTCGGGGGCCACGTCGGGGTGGATCCGGGTGACGTGTTCGACGGCGATCCTGGCCTCCGCGCCGACCATCCCGAGCAGCTCGAAGCGGTATCCGGCCACCGTGCCCTTGGCAATGGGTCCCATGGGTACCTTGAAGTCCACGCCGGCGGCGGCAAGGTCGACTGTGGCGGTGATCTCGTCGAGCGTCACCCCGAGAGCATCGGCGAGGAGCTGTACCGGCCCGCCCATTCCGGCCGCGAGGATGTGCTCGGCGAACGCGTCGGAATAGGTCCTGTCGCACGGTGCCCCCCAAATTCCGCCGTGCGAGACGTGATAGTTCGGCTGGTCGTAGGTCGCGTAGCTGAGGCATTCCTGTGCCCGGATCGACCGGATGTCACGGGACACGCTGCTGAGGCTGAGGGCCAGGGCGTCGCACATGAAGCCCGGTTCGATCCCGGTACCGAAGAATGTCGCGGCGCCGGACTCGGCCGCCAGACGCAGGCGATCATGCACGTCGTCGCCATAGGCCCGTGGGTTGGTCAGCCCGGAGATCCCGGTGGCCACGACATTCTTGCCGCTGGCCAGCAGGCGGCAGATGGTGTCGACGCTGTGCCAGCCGTCGGTGCCGGGCTCGTTGGGAGATCCGCTGGGCTCCGCTGCCATGTACACCACGCAGTCGGCGTCCAGGCCCACGATTTCGTCCACCGCATTCGTGGCCGACGGCCCACCGGCCGACAAGCCTGCGAGCTCGCCGGCGCTCCGCCCGACGTTCTGCTCGCGGCTCACCCACACGCCGGCGACCTCGAATGCGGGATCCCCGAGCAGGAAGCGCAGCGTGTGGGCACCGGTATTGCCGGTGCCCCACTGGATCACCCGATACGGCACGGTCAGGTCGCCGGCGTTCCCGTGTCGCTGCTGTCTGGGACTGCGAAGAGCTGGCTCAGGTCGAGCTGGCCGGATTGCACGGCGGCGAAGAACCCGCCGTCAGTGACCAGCGCTTCGCCATTGATGTAACTCGATCGGGGGCTGTTGAGGAAGATCAGTGGCCACGCCTGCTCCTCGGGGGTGGAGCGCCGCCGGATCGGCCCCACGAATGCGTCGATGATGTTCTGTCCGGCGAATTCGACGAAGTGGGGCATCATCGCGGTGTCCGTGGGGCCGGGATTGATGCAGTTGAGCCGGATTCCGTCGGTGATCAACGTGGCGGCGCGGGAGGCCACCCACGCGTTGATCGCCTTCTTGGAGAATGGGTAGGCCCCGGATTCCACCATCTCGCCATTGGCCTCGCACCACCGTTTGCCCGCGTCGAATCCCTCGGTGCCGACCAGTCCCATCAGTTGCTCCAGTTCGAGCTGCCATCCCATGGCGGCGTTGGAGGCGACAACCGCGATCGCGCCGCCAACCGGGATCTTCGGCAGGACGAGGTCGATCAGGTGACGCGCTCCGACGAAGTTGACGAGCATGACGTCCAGTCCGGAGAACGGCGGTCCGGGCAGGCCGGCGCAACCGAAGTAGGCGTGGATCGGTCCTTCGATCGATTCGGCGGCCGCGTCGATGGATGCGCGGTCGCGCAGATCGACTTCGAGCACCTGGTCGACGGGCAGCTTGGTGGGCCGGACGTCGACGGCGGTGACCTGCGCGCCGAGGCCGGTCAGGATCGCGGCGGTCGCTGCACCCATCCCGGATGCGGCACCGGTGACCACGACGTGGCGGCCTGCGTAACCCAGTACGTCTTCCAAGGTATCCCTCCGGCTTTGTCGATGCGAAGATGTCATGTGCTCGCTGACGATAGCTCAGGTGCTTCCTAATCACATAGTGTTCTCTTCAGAAGAATGGGCTGCTACCGTGATCCGGACATCGCCCCTCCGTTCACGGGGACCTTGGATGGGGCGCACATCAGATGTGCGAGACGGAGGTAGCGAGCGGTGAGTGGCCGGTGGGATTACGACAGCATGTTCATCGACGGAGCCTGGACGACCGACGACGCGGTGGGCGTCATCGAGGTCATCGACCCGGCCACTGAGGACGCGATCGGCTCGGTTCCCGACGCGGGCCTCAAGGCGACCCACTCCGCGATCGCCGCCGCCAGGCGGGCTTTCGACGATGGGCCCTGGCCGCGGAAGTCCCCTCGGGAACGGGCGACCGTGCTGCGCCGGTTCGCTGCCATCCTCGATGAGCGCCACGACATGCTCAAGGAACTGGTGATGGCCGAATCGGGCTCGGTCGGATTCCTCGCCGACATCATCCAGGTGCGCGGCACGATTGACATCGCCCAGTGGATCGCCGAAGCCATGGAGCTTGGGGTGCAGTGGACCGAGGTTTCACCGCCGGCTGGTGGTCCGACCGGAATGGCAGGCAATGCCGTGGTCCGGGAACCGGTCGGGGTGGTGGCGGCCATCACGCCATTCAACTTCCCGTTCTTCCTGAACATCGTGAAGGTGCTGCCTGCGCTGGCCGCAGGCAGCACCGTGGTGCTCAAGCCGCACCAGTGGACGCCGCTGGACGCGTTCGAGATCGCCAAAGCGGCTCAGGACGCCGAGCTTCCGCCCGGTGTTCTCAACGTCATCGCCGGCGGTGCAGAGGTCGGCGAGGAGATGACGACCCACCCGATGGTCGACATGGTGACCTTCACCGGATCCACGCCAACCGGCCGGGCGATCATGGCGGCCGCCGCACCCACGGTGAAGCGGCTCCAACTCGAGCTCGGCGGAAAGAGTGCCTTGATAGTCCTGGATGACGTGTCCGAAGAACACGTTGCCGGGATGGGAATCATCTCCTCGATGATCCATGCCGGGCAGGGTTGCGCCATTCACACCAGGATTCTGCTGCCCGAACACCTGCTCGACGTCTACGTCGAGGGCGCCAAGAAATCGCTGTCCTTCCTGAAGGTGGGCGATCCCAGAGAGTCCGACACCCTCATCGGGCCCCTCATCCGCGAACAGCAGCGGCAGCGGGTCGAGGGCTATGTGCAATCAGGCATTGACGAAGGGGCAGAACTCGTCTTCGGCGGCAAGCGCCCCGAGCACCTTGCCAAAGGCTTCTTCTATGAACCGACGCTGTTCATCAACGCTCGCAATGACATGCGTATCGCCCAGGAGGAGATCTTCGGTCCGGTCCTCACGGTGATCACCTACAAGACCGAAGACGAGGCGATTCGCATCGCCAACGATTCGATCTTCGGGCTCGGTGGGGGAGTCGTGGCCGGCAATACCGCACGTGGCTTCAACGTCGCGCGGCAAATCCGCGCCGGCAACGTCTCCGTGCAGACGGCCGGACATCCGGTGAGCAACTTCGAGACGCTCGGCAGCTCGGGGCCTGGCTGGTCGGCGGATCAGCCCAACGGAGTGGGCATCACCGGTGTCTTCGGCGGCTTCAAGCAGAGCGGTGTCGGCCGCGAATGGGGGCACCACGGCATCGAAGAGTTCACAGAACTCAAGTCGATCGCCTGGAGCTGAGGTGCGCTGGGTCTGCGCCTGCGTGCAGGCGTTGTCGGAGTTCGGCCTTGCGGACCTTTCCGGTGGCAGTCCGCGGTAAGGAGTCGACGACCTCGAGGCGTTCGGGCGTCAGTTGCCGGGCGGTCCCTGCGGTCGAGAAGTGCGCGCGGCGTTGTGAAAGACGACGCGAAGGTCGGGTCGGGCAGTCGACGCCCCAGGATGGCATCGGGCAGTGTGAGGTTTCCGTAAACGCCGGTCGCATACCAGTGCCGTGGCGAATCGTCGGCCGACACTGTCACGTCTGCCTGTAGACGCCGAACGCCGCGGCGCCGGCTGCGACCACCGCGCCGTCGCCGCCCTCGTCGACGAGGGTCAGGCGGACAACCACCCGCCCGCCCAGAACTGCGCTCGCTTCCGCGAGGACGAAGAAGGGGCCGACACGGCCGGGACTCACGAAGTGCACATCCCAGGCTTGGACCTGCACTGTGTCGGTGCCGGCCAGCTCGGCGGCCAGTTCCATCGCGGCGGCTTCGAACACTACGTGGATCGGTCCCAGGTGCAGAGATGCGGAGGTCGAAGCGAGACGAGACGTCAGGGCGGGCAGCCGCCAGCCGTCGGAACTCCGCTGCGCGCCGAACACGACGTGCAGCGGCGGGAGATCGGCGGTGTCGGGCATTTCCGGTGGCGTCTCCACCGGCCGAAACGACGGCGGGGCGTCGCCGAGCTTGATGCCAACCCCGGTCGTGAGGGCGATGACCCGGGAGGAATCGGCGGCGTCCGTGATCACCGAGCGGCTGAATCCCATTTTTCGGCCCCGGTGCACGGTGCTGCGGGACACCCGGATCTCGGCAACGTCGCGAGCGTCGTCGACTATGTGCAGCCCGTACGTGACAGGTGCGGGTACCACCTCGCGATCGCGCCAGCCACCTGTCTCGGGAGCTGCAATCGCGAGCGGGGCGGCCATGATCCCGCCCGCACCGTTGCGCATATCGCGGCGCAGCCTCACCGTATCGGGGTCCACGGCCTGGTTGAACGCCCGGCCCAGGTACCAGTAGGTGATCAGGCCGTCGGGGCCCATCATCTCCCGCAACCGATCCCAGTACTCCTCGGTCGGCCCCTCTCGAACGTCACGGACCATCGAGCATCCTCCTCCGTCAGCGTCGCGACCGGACCTCCGTGAAGCGCACGGCAAGGGTCGCGGCGCATGGCGATCGGAACAATCATCACCGCTTGGTGCACCTATCGTGTTGCTTTGAGAACAGCAGTCATACTAGATTTTTTAGTATGTGGTTACCGCATGGGGATCTCAAGCGGCTCAGGTCTTGCGACCCATTGCTGCCGTACACCGCTGGGCGAGGGGCGGAGACCGACGGTGGATCTTGACCTCACCCCGGATCAGGAGTTACTGCGAGATACGACGCGCAAGTTCCTCCACGCGACCCTCCCGTTGACCGCGGTTCGGGCGCTCGCCGACAACGCCCCCGGATTCGACCGCGGATGGTGGCGGAAGGGAGCCGAGCTCGGCTGGACGTCGCTGCTGGTCGACGAGCAGCGCGGCGGCGGGAGTGTCTCCGGGTACGGCCTGCGTGACCTGGCGCTCGTCGCGGAAGAGATGGGCGCCATGGTGTCGCCGGGGCCCCTGATCGCCACCAATGTCGTCGCCCAGACCCTGCCGTGTGACGCCTCCGATGAGCTCGCCGGGCAGGTCTTACCGGGTTTGCTGGCCGGGGAGTCGGTGGCCGCCTGGTGCGTCGCGGAGCCGGGCCGAGCGGTCACCGCGGACGGGATGACACTGCAAGCACGGCGGGACGGCGACGAGTTCGTCCTGGACGGGGTGAAGTGCCCCGTCGACTCTGGTGGTCAAGCCGACTGGCTACTCATCACCGCCGCCTCGTCCGAGGGTCTGTCCCAATTCCTGATCCCGTCGTCGACGCCCGGCCTGGCCATCACGCCGCTGCGCGGGCTCGACCTCGTCCGCAGGCACGCCGAGATCCGGTTCGAAGATGTCCGGGTGCCCACTTCCGCTGTGGTCGGTGTCCTCGGTGGCGCCTCGCTCTCGTTCGAGCGGCAGATCCAGACCACGCTCGTACTCCAGTGCGCCGAGATCGTGGGCGCGGCGGACCGCGTCTTCGACTTCACCGTGCAGTACGCGTTCGACCGCTCGTCGTTCGGCCGCGCACTCGCGTCCTATCAGGCCCTCAAACACCGTTTCGCCGACATGAAGCTGTGGCTCGAGTCCGCCCACGCCATCACCGTCGACGCCACCAGGGCAGTGCAGGCCGGAGCCCCCGACGCCGGCGAGGTCGTCAGAATCGCCAAGGCGTATGTCGCCGACCGATGTCCCGAGCTCATCCAGGACTGCATCCAAATGCACGGCGGAATCGGCGTGACCTGGGAACACGACCTGCACCTGTATCTGCGGCGGGTCGTCGTTCATCGACAGACCTACGGCGACCCGGTGCAGCAGCGCGACCAAGTGGCGATCCTTGCCGGCAGATAGGACAACCATGACCGTGACGACTGCGGCACCCGGAGAACTGGCCGAGGACCTCGACGCCTTTGCGGCGCGAGCCAAGGACTGGGTCAGCGCGAATTTGGAACCCCTCAACGGCGCCGACCCGTACCTGGGTCACGCCACCGACGCCGATCACGTCGTACGGGCCAAGGCAATTCAGCGCAAGCTGTGGGACGCCGGCTTCGCCGGCCTGTGTTATCCCGTCGAGTACGGCGGGCGAGGCCTCCCCGTGGAATACCAGGACGCCTTCATCGAGGTGACCTACGACTACGAGCTGCCCCGGTTGTTCAACATCCCCACCTTCACCATCATCCTGCCGACCATCCTGGACTTCGGCAGCGAAGAGCAGAAGCAGCGCTTCATCCCCGCCGCGCTCAAGGGTGAGGAGCTTTGGGTCCAATTCCTCTCCGAGCCGACGGGCGGTTCAGACCTCGCGGGGGCGCTCACCCGGGCGGAGCGCCAGGGTGAGGTCTTCGTTCTGAACGGCTCGAAGATCTGGAGCACGTACGCGTGGAAGTCGGACTATGCGCTGTGCGTGGCCCGCACCGACTGGGATGTTCCCAAGCACCGGGGCCTGAGCGTCCTGATGGTGAAGGTGCACCAACCCGGGATCACCATCACCCAGATCAAACACGTCGACGGAAACGAAGACTTTTGCCAGGAATTCTTCGACGACGTCCCGGTCCCCGTCGACCACGTCCTCGGGGAAGTGAACGACGGATGGAACGTCGCGTCCCGGTTGCTCCTTCACGAGCGGGAAGCGATGAGCGGTTCCTCGCCCTATGCGATGGCGCCGCGCACAGCCGCCCATGAGAATGACCAGGTCAGTGCCGCGGCGCTCGCGCAAGTCTCCGGCGGCGCGAACGACCCGCGAGTGCGTCAGCTCATCGGCGAAGCGCGGGTGCTGACCCGAGTTCACACCGCGCTCGTCGGCCGTATCGCCACGTCCATCCAGACCGGTCGCCTCCCCGCCGCGGCCGGATCGATCCCTCGGCTGTCCAACGGGATGATGCGGGTCAGGCTGGCCACCATCGCGATCGAGATCGCGGGTGATCGCGCTGTTGCGTGGCACGAAGACGACCCGACCGGCGATCTCGGTGTCGCCTATCTGGGCCGACAAGGACCGTGCATCGGCGGGGGCACCACCGAAATCACCCGCAACATCATCAGCGAACGGGTACTCGGGATGCCCCGCGAGCGAGCCGAAGACCTGGACCGCCCCTTCCGGGACGTACGGACCAACGCAGCGGTGCCACGACACCGACAATGACCGACGCAGGAGGAACCATGGGGAAACTCGACTTTCCGGTATTCGACGCTGACAACCACCTCTATGAAACCGAGGACGCCTTCACCCGACACTTACCCAAGAAGTTCGAGGGGCTCTTCAAGTACGTGCAGGTGAACGGGCGGACCAAGATCGCCGTCGACAACGTCATCAGCGACTACATCCCGAACCCCACCTTCGAAGTCGTTGCACGGCCCGGTGCGTTCGCCGAGTACTTCTCCGGCAACAATCCCGAAGGCAAATCGCTACGGGAATTGGCGGGAAAGCCGATGCGCACCGGCGAGGAGTTCCGCACTGCCGAGCCACGCCTAGCGTTGCTCGATGAACTCGGCCTCGATGCCGCGCTGATGTTCCCGACCCTGGCCAGCCTGCTCGAAGTCCGTCTCACCGACGACCCGGAGCTGACGTGCACCGTCATCCACGCGTTCAACGAGTGGATCCACGACGAGTGGACGTTCAACTACCAGGACCGGATCTTCGCCACACCGATCGTGAACCCGTCGATCCCCGAGCGCGGCGTGGCCGAACTGGAGTGGCTGCTGGAGCGGGGCGCGAAAGTCGTGCTGCTGCGCCCGGCGCCCGTCGCCGGTCACCGGGGCACGCGGTCTCCGTTCCTGCCGGAATTCGATCCGTTCTGGGCCCGGGTGGCCGAATCCGGTGTGCTGGTCACCCTGCACGCGTCCGACTCCGGCTACCAGCGGTACATAAACGACTGGGAGGGCACTAGCCGTGAAACGCTGGCATTCAAGCCCAATCCGTTCTACGACGCCGTCTCGCCCGGTCGGGCCATCAACGACACCGTCGCCGCGGCGATCTGCCACGGCATGCTCAGCCGGTTCCCGACCGTGAAACTCGCGAGTGTGGAAAACGGTGGCAGCTGGGCAATCTCATGCCTGAAGGCGTTGGAGAAGACGCACCAGAAGATGCCGCAGGAGTTCGCCGAGCACCCCCGTGACGTATTTCTTCGCAACCTGTGGATCAACCCGTTCTGGGAAGACTCCATCGAGGACCTGGTGAACCTCGTGTCGCCCGAACACATTCTGTTCGGCTCCGATTACCCCCATCCCGAGGGCATGGCCGACCCGTTGAACTGGGCCAAGGAGATGAGCGAGTTGTTCCCCGCCGCCGACGTACGCAAGATGATGGGCGGCAACATGTATGGACTTCTCGGGCTGACGGCCGCGGGCCGTTGAAGGGCCGGCGTCGCCGCCCACAGAGGTGATGGACGCGCCTGCTCTAGCCGCCGCAACGATAGGTAGGCCTACTCACCTTTAGCGTGTTAACCTCGTTCTGCGGCACCTTAGCCTATCCCCTTGGTAGAACGTGATAGGCAATTGGGAACAATCATGTAGACGTCATCGGAAGGCCTTAGGTGAAGAACGAGGGCAGAAGCGGCGTCGTCTGCCTCCAGAAGGGTGTGCGATCTGTCGCCGAACGAGAACTATGTTGTTGTCTGAGGAAGTCGTGACTGATCAGTCGGGGGGATTCCACCCGTTCACCTACGAACGGGACGGGCTGACACTGGCGTATTCCGTCGTCGGCGATGGACGACAAGCCATCTTGTTCGTCCACGGTGCGACCGCCACCGGGGAGTTCGAATGGGGTGAACTGGCCGCCGCGATGGTGCCGGGCTATCGCTGCATCCTGCCTGATCTGCGTGGTCACGGCCGATCGGAGTTTCGTGAGTCGGCCACGACCGGCGAGGCGGTTTGCGCGGACCTGCTTTGCCTCATCGACCATCTACAACTCGGTCGGCCACACATCGTGGGTTTCTCCTACGGCTCGGAGGTCTCGCTGATGCTCGAGATTCTCGCGCCCGGCACTGCGCGATCGCTCGTTCTCATCAGTCCGGGGACCGGACGCCCCAGCGACTACCGGATACCGCGTCTGGAGTATCTGCACCGCACCTGGCCGTTCGCGCTGCGTCGCCTACACGACGCCACCCACGGACCCGAGCATTGGCACCAGCTGGTCACCGCCCTGCACGAGGACAGCACCGCGCGCCCCGAACTGTCGCCGGAGACATTGGCCGGCATCGGATGTCCGGTCCTCCTGCTGGCCGGTGACAACGACGAACCGATACGCCAGCAGCAGGGACGGCGGTTCGCCGAACTCAACGCGCAGGCACGGTACGTGGAGATCAAGGGCGCGGCACACGCCGCCCACCAGAAATGCCCGGATGTGGTCAAGACAGTCATCGGTGACTTCCTGGCTGAAGTCGACCTTGAGAGAGCGGGAAGCCATGGCGCGGTCAACTGAACTGAAGCCGAAGAAGAATGTCCAGGCGTCAGAGGCGCCCGAACCGACCTGGCAGAAGGACAGTGTCGATCGATCGCTGCGCAACGCCCGCGCGCGTGCCCAGGCACGCAGCGACCGTTTCGTCGCAGCAGCCGTGGAACTTCTCGGTGAGCGCGACGAGAGTGACTTCACCATCCAGGACGTCGTCGACCGCTCCAATATGTCGCAGCGCACGTTCTACACCTTCTTCGACGGCAAGGACACCCTGCTGCTCGCCGTCTACGAGACGATCCTGCGCACCACCGCCCTGCCGATATTGCGGGAGCGGTGCGAGGGTATTGCCGATCCGGTGTTGCGGCTCAAAGCGCTATTGGAGGCGATATCGGAGATCACGGCGATGCCGCCCCGGCTGGCTCGTGGGCTCAGCGTCTTGCACCTGCGACTGACCGAATCGCGGCCGAACGATCTCACCCGCGCGCTGGAGCCGCTGCACTCCCTGATCGTCGAACTGCTCAAAGATGTCGCCGACGCCGGCCTGCTCCGGGAGGACGTCCCGCTGGCCACCCAAGCCGCGCTGCTGCAGGAACTGCTGCTGGCGACCTCGCACTCGGCGGTGTTGTCCGGCGGACGGTCGACCACCTTCGATGACCTGTGGGCGTTCTGTTCGGCGGCCATCCTCCGCCCCGCGAACTGAGAGGAACCGCGCCTCTCAGGTCACCGCACCACTGATCTTGAGATTGATCAGCTCGTCGTCGGACTTGCCGAGCGCGCGCAGAATCTCGTCAGTGTGCTCGGCGAACTGCGGAGCCCGACTTATTTGAGCCGGTTTCTGATCGAATTGCACGGGATTGGCCACCAGTTCGCGGCGGGTGCCCTCGGTGTCGACTACTTCGGCGATCAATCCGTTGGCGCGCAGCGCGGCGTCCTGGCCAACCTCCCACGGATCCTGTGCGACGGCCCACTGGCCCTCCATGCCTGCGAAGGCCGTGGCCCATTCGGCGAGGGTCCTCGCGGCCAGTACCTCCTGCACGATCTCTGCCGCCGCCGCGGCATTGCCCATCAGTGCCTTGGCGGAGGCGAAACGCTCGTCGCTGATCAGGTCCTCGCGGCCGATATGTCGACAGAACTCCGGCCAGTACCGGCCCGGCTGCAACATCGCCAGTACCAGCCATCGGTTGTCGGCGGTCCGGTAATTACCGACCAGGGGATTCGTCCGCGCCGAGTTGCCGGGTGCGCGCCGCGCCGGCGGTCCCCCCTCCAACAGTGCGAAGCTCACGGACAGTGCGTTCGCCCAGGCCCCGACACCGAGCAGGGAGACATCGATGACCGAGGTCTCGCCGGTTCGTTCCCTGGCGAAGAGTGCACCTGCGATGCCGCCGGCGATGGTCATCCCGCCCAGTGAGTCGCCGTAGGCGCCGGCCGGCATCACGCACAGGCCGTCGTAGTCCACCGGCGTAGCCCCCAGCGCGCTGCCGCCGCGCGCCCAGAAGGCGGTGCTGTCGTAGCCGCCCTTCTCGCTGTCGGGTCCGGCGGCACCGAAGCCGGATCCGCGCACATAGATGATGTCCGGGTTGATCTTGCGAACGTCCTCGAGTTCGATGCCCAGTCGGCGGCGGGCTCTCGGGAGGAAGTTCGTCAGGAACACGTCACTCTCGCGGATCAGGTCGTGCAGCACATCGAGTGCCTCGGGCTGCTCCAGAGCCAGGCCGATGCTGCGCTTGCCCCGGTTGGGGTGCTCCATCAACGGAGCGAAGGATCCGCTGCCGACCGGCATGCCCATCAGCGCGCTGAGGCCACGCTGGGCGTCACCGGTTTCGGCGTGTTCGACCTTGATCACGTCGGCGCCCCAGTCGGCCAGGACCGCGCCCGCTGCCGGTACGAAGGTGAACTGCGCCACCTCCAGCACCCGGACGCCATCCATCGGTCGAATCACAGTGTCTCCTTTGCAGTTTCAGGTCTGGCCCGGCACGAGCTCGTTCGCGTCGGCGGTTCAGCTGCTCGACGGGCGGACGTGGACCACGTCCATCATCACGTCGCGAGGCCGGGTGATGACGTCGTGCAGCACATCGGCGACAGTGGTCGGCGTGAGGAGTTTGGTACCGCTCATTCGGGTCAGGTAGCCGTCGGCTTCCCATAGCGGCCAAGCCTTTTCGAGGTCACCCGGGCCGAAGTTCTCGTGGATTCCGGTATCTGCAACCGCGCCGAGAATGACCAGGGTCACGCGGATACCCTCGCGCCGCAGTTCCTTGCCCATGGCCTTGGTGAAACCGTTGAGGCCACTCTTGGTGGCGGCGTAGAGGGTCATCATCGGCATGTCGTCGAGGGTGATCTCGGAGGAGATGTTCATGATGTCGCCGCCACCTGCTGCGCGCAGCAGCGGAATCGCCGAGCGTGTGGTGTAGATGGGCGCCACGATGTTGGTGTTGACCGTGACGGCGATGTCCTCGTCGCTGGCCTCTTCGATCAGCCGGATCCGGCTGGCGCCTGCGGAGTTGATCAGAACGTCGATGTGCCCGAACTGCGCCGCGATCTGATCGAACGCGGCGTGCACATCGTGGCTGCTGGTGACGTCGGTGACGATCGGCACCGCGCTGGGCCCGATGATCTCGACGACCTCGTCGAGCAGCAATTTCCGGCGGGCCAGCAGCACCACCGTTGCGCCATCCCGCGCGAGGCGAATCGCGGTGGCCCGGCCGACGCCCATCGATGCGCCGGAGACCACCGCGACCTGGCCCTCCATGCCTTTCGACATCACACCCCTCACGTTCCAGTCTGCGGACCTAACAAATATGCGGATCATGATGCATTCGCAATGCACCTGTTCCTTGCATCAGACGCAGATAACGTTCTACCATGACGCGCACGTGATAGTCATCACTTGGCCCGAGATACTCGCGTCGGCAAAAGTTCAAAAGGAGTCGGTTGTGGTCACAGGTGTCACCGGTAAGGAGGCGAAGGATTGGGCGTCGGAACACCTGCGGGGCAACTGCAGCTCGCTGTACACCCCGTTCTGCGGTCTCGACGGCGATGACATCGACTTCGAGGCGTTGCGCACGTTGGTGCGGCACTGCCTTGTTGATCTGGATCAGGACGGCATCTGGCTGACGGGTGGTATCGCCGAATTCTGGTCGCTGACCACCGACGAACTCAAAGAGGTGGCCCGCGTCAGCATCGAGGAGGCCCGACGGGTCAAACCCGATGCGCTGGTTCAGGTGATGTCGAGCACCGACACCGCCAAGCAGGCCGTCGAGCTGACACTGAACGCCCAAGAGTTGGGCGCCGACATTTGCTACATCCTGACGCCCTACTTCGAGTGCTCGGGGAAGCCCGGGGTGCTGGAGTACCTGCGCTACGTGGCTGACCGCACCGACATGCCGCTGGGCTTCTTCAACTCCCACTCGACGGGTCTGGTGCTGACCCCCGAGGAATGCGTCGAGCTCTACCGCGAGATCCCCGCCTTGTGCGGGTTGAAGAACGGGCTGCTCGACGCGCAGCACAGCCTGGCAGTGCATCGGCTGGCCCCGGACATGGTGCTGTGGGAGGCGGCCGATGAGGCCGGGATCCGGTTGGGGATACCGCACCCGGGAGCTCTCGGCTCGGCGCTCTACCTCTACGAGAAGCCGGGAGCGCCGCTGTTCAGGGAATGGCGAGAACTGTTGGTGCAGGGTGATTTCGAGCGCGCTGACGCCTTCGCCGCCGAGACCGGTCTGACTGCCATGCGGGAGGCAAGCCGACGCTATCAGTCTCATCCGGCCCGCCCGGGCATGTTCACGCACTGGGGAGCCGGGTTCAAGTTCGGTGCGTCGTTGCTCGGTCTCCCGATCGGTGACCACCCTGCGCGGCCGCCGCAGACTGCGTTCCCCGAGGACTTGCGGCCGCCGATCCGTCAGGCGTACGTCGCCTCCGGGTTCATCGAGTCCTGAGAACGGGGATTGTCGTGGAAGTGCGCGAGTTTCGTGCCGGAGTGCGGGCGTGGATCGACGAGGTCGGAGAGTCACTGGTCCCCGAGATCGAGGATCAGAGTGTCGAGGCTCAGCTGAACCACCAGCGTCGCGTGCAGCGGTTGCTGTTCGACGCGGGGTGGATGCGCTGGGGATGGCCCGCGCAGATCGGTGGTTTGGGGGGTTCGCCGATCTTGCGCGCCGTACTCGGTGAGGAGCTCACCAGCCGAGCATTGGTGCACACCACGTCCTGGTCGATGCACGAAGTACTCGGGCCGGCGGTGGCCGAGTTCGGACGCCAAGACATCGTCGAGGACATCTTCCCTCGGCTGTTGCGCGGTGAGGAGTTCTGGTGTCAGGGCTTCTCCGAGCCAGAGGCAGGCAGCGATCTGGGATCGATGCGGACGACGGCCCGCCCGCACCGCGACGGCTGGGTGATCAACGGCGAAAAACTGTGGACCAGCTGGGCACACCACGCCACCCGGTGCATCGTGCTGGCCCGCACCGGTGGCCCCGGGTCGCGGGGTATCAGTGCCCTTCTGGTCGACATGGATACCCCGGGGGTGACGGCGAGCCCACTGGAGACGATGGCCGGCGTCGATGAATTTTGCTCCACGTCATTCGTCGACGTCGAGGTTCCCGCGGAGCGGCTGCTCGGTGAACTCGACGCCGGGTGGCGCGTCGCCCAGTTCATCCTGTCGTGTGAACGCGGCCCGATCTTCTGGCAGCGCGGAGCCTGGCTGGCGCATCATCTCGGCCTCCTCCTGGACGCCGCAGGCGACGGACGGTCTCCGTCGGCGCTGGGCGAGGCCTATCAGCTGTTGTGGGCCTTCCGCGCCACTTCGAAGTCAACTCAGGACCGCATCGCGACCGGTGCTCTGCCCGGTCCGGAGGCGTCGGTCGACAAGATCATGATCGCCGCCGCCGACCAGGCCGTGTTCGATACCGCACGCGAGTTGTTGCGCGGCGACATCGAAACCGATGACACCGCCCGCAGCCGGGCGTGGCGCCGCGAGTGGGCGTACTCGCGGGCCGCCACCATCTACGGGGGCACTAGTGAAATTCAGAAGGACATCGTGGCGTCGCGGCTGCTCGGACTGCCGAGAAGCGCGTGAGGCAGACCCAGACCATCGACGCGGCGGAGCGCGCCCTGATGGCCGTGACGCTCCGTGGCCTGGCCGAAGAGCTCGACGGGACCGAACTGGTGGCGGCACTCGATGCGTTCGGGTTCGCCGACCTGCTCGCCGAGGCACCTCGCGACGCGGTGCCTGCGCTGTTCACGGCGCTCGGTCGTGCCGGGTCGATGTCGACGTCGCTGCAGGACGTTCTGCTGGCGCCGCTGGCCGAATACCTGCCGGTGCCAACGACGGAATGCAACGTCGTGCTGCCCGGCATCGGCGCCGACTTGGTTGGCGAAACCGACGGCGAGGGCCTGGTTCTCCGCGGCCTGGTCATCGGTGCGCGCCCCGCCCCGACGTTTCTCGCGCCGGTTGCCATCCGCGGTGAGCTGGCCTGGGTTGGCTTGCAAGGGTCCTCGGGGATCTCCACGCGCCGAGTCGAGGGTCTCGATCCGGGTTTGGCGATGACCGAGGTCACCGGCGTCGACGTAGCGGCCGACCTCGTCGTGGCGGGGCAGCGCGCGGTCGCGGCCTGGGATGCGGTCGCGACGGCGGGCCGGCTGGCACTGGGATACCAGATCCTCGGGGCGGTCGGTCAGATGATCGAGCTCGCCGTCGACCATGCCCGCAGCCGGGTGCAGTTCGGTAGGCCCATCGGGTCGTTTCAAGCGGTAAGGAATCGCCTTGCCGATGCGCACGTCGCCCGCGAGGGCGCCGCCGCGGCCCTCGCGTCGGCGTGGGACGCCGACGACGCCTACTTGGCGGGCCTGCTGGCCAAATCGTTGGCTGGGCGGGCGGCGCGGATCGCCGCCACCCACTGTCAGCAGGTGCTCGCCGGCATCGGCTTCACCGCCGAGCACCCCTTCCACCGCTTCCTGGCCCGCGCCCTGGTGTTGGATTCGGTGCTGGGCTCGGCCACCGAATTGCCCGAAGTGATTGGGGCTCGCCTGATCTCGGCCGGGACGATCCCCCGGCTGGTCGACCTGTGAGCACCAGCGAACCGTTCCGCCTCCTCGGCCGCCCGGCAGTCGTCGTCGACCGAGACGGACCCGTGGCGTGCGTAACGCTGGCACGGCCAGAGAAGGCCAACGCGATGGACGCCGAGATCACCGATGCCCTGCTCGAAGTGGTCATCGACTTGCGCGACGATCCCGGCGTGCGGGCCATGGTGCTCACCGGCGAGGGCGGCGCGTTCAGTGCAGGCGGCGATTTCGGCACCATCCGCGCGATGCGCGAGGACCGCCACCTCCGCGGCGCGGTGCTGGACGCCCACCAGGACTTGTTCTGGGTCATGAGGCGCCTGCCGTTCCCCACCGTCGCCGCCGTCAACGGCGCCGCGGTAGGCGCAGGCGTCACCGTGGCGCTGTTGTGCGATCTCGTCGTGATGGCCGAGGACACCTTCCTGTCCGACCCGCGGGTCTCCCTTGGACTCCTCGACGGTGCAGGCGGGTTGGTGCTCTGGCCGCTGCTGACCAGCCTGTCCGCCGCCAAGGAACATCTGCTGCTCGGCGACCGGGTCAGTGGCACCGAAGCCCATCGACTGGGGTTGGCGAACCGCGCGGTACCCGCCTGCGATGTGTTGGAGGAGGCCCTGAGTCTGGCCGATCGTCTGGCGGCCCTTCCGGCACAGGCGGTTCGGGAGGTGCGCCAACTGCTGAACTCGCACATCGATCGGGCCGCCGCGATCCTGCCGGACTGTGCGCGCGCCGAAAGCGCGTGCTTCGACACCGAGGAGCACCGCGTACTACTGGAGCGCCTGAGTGCGCGGGTGGCAGCCAAGACCGCGGGGACCACCTAGTGGACGCCAGCACCCGGGTCGCGCTCGTCACGGGCGGAACCCGGGGGATCGGTCGCGCCGTCACCGATCGGTTGACACGGTCCGGTGTCGCGGTCGCCGCGGTGTACGCCCGGGATGTCGCCGCCGCGGACGCGGTCCGCGATGACGCTGCGCGGTCTGGAGCGACCGTGACGCTGCACCAGGCCGACGTCGGGCAGCCGGCGGCCTGCCAGACGCTGGTCGCCGAGGTTCTCGAGCAGCATGGGCGGCTGGACTATCTGATCAACAACGCCGGGATGGTCATCGAGCAACGCCTCGGCGCCATCAGTGCCGAGGACTGGCACCGGCAGCTCGCGGTGAACCTGTCGTCAGCGTTCTTCCTCAGTCAGGCAGCGCTGGCCCACATGACTCAGCAGCGGTTCGGGCGCGTCGTCAACATCGGCTCGGTCACAGCGCTGATGGGCAGCCCCGTCCAGGTCGCCTACGGAGCGGCCAAGGGCGGGATCGTCGGGCTCACCCGCTCCAGCGCTCGCGCCGTCGCCAGAAAGGGCATCACCGTGAACTGCGTAATCCCAGGCAGTTTCGATACCGATCTGTCGGCCGAGCTGGTGTACACCGACCGGGATGCGGTGACGTCGATGATCCCGGTCGGGCGCTGGGGTCGACCCGAGGAGCTGGCGCACGCCGTCGCGTTCCTGCTCGACGACCTTGCCGCTTACGTCACCGGCGCGGTCGTGACCGTCGACGGCGGAATGAGCATGGGCGGTTGAGGATGAACCGAACTCGACTGACCGCGGCCGACATCGTGGCCCCTCCGGTGGCCGCGGACCGCATCGAGGAATACCGGCGCTTCGGATACGTCAGTGACCTGACGATCAGTGCGTGTGTCGAACGGGCCGCGCGGCAGTGGGGCAGCCGTCCGGCGCTGGTCGAGTCGGGAACAGAGCTGACCTATCAGGAGCTGCTTGAACTCGTCGAACACGCGGCGGCGTGGTTGACGAAATCCGGGGTTGGTCCGGGTGGCGTGGTGGTCTGGCAGACCCCGAACTGGTGGGAGGCCCATGTCCTGGGTCTGGCCATCTGGCATGCCGGCGCGGTGAGCTGCCCGATCGCCCCGTTCTACCGGGAGCACGAGCTGCGTGGGGTCATCGAGCAGGTGCGGCCGGCGGCAGTTGTTGCCGCCGAGTCGTTTCGGGGCTTCGCGCACGCCGAGGCGTTCGATGATCTGCTGGCCCAAGCCGGCCTGCGCGCGATACCCAGGGTTGTCCTGCGCGGCTGCCGGCCGGGATGGACACCGTTCGAGGAGGTCATGTCCCACGGTCGACGGCAGAAGTTCGCCGAGACCTCGGCGGGCGACCCTTGCCTCATCCTGTTTACGTCGGGGACGACGACGGCCGCCAAGGCCGCCGTGCACTCCTCCCACACCCTGTTGGCCGAAACCCGTCAGCTCGCCGACGTGTGGGGGCTGAGCTGGGAGGATGTCGCGTACATGGCGGCCCCGTTGCAGCACATCACCGGAGTGCTCAATGCCATGACGATCCCCCTGCTGGTGGGCGCGTCTGCGGTGCTCGCCGAACGTTGGGATGCCGACGAAGCCGTGCAGGACATGACGCGGCGGCGGGTCACCTGGACCGCGGGTGCGACCGTGTTCCTGCAGGAACTGACCGACGCTGCGCACGCCGCGTCGTTGCACTTGCCGCTGCGAATGTTCGCCTGCGGCGGTGCGTCGGTTCCGCGCGCGATCATGGAACGTAGTGAGGAGCAGGGGATTCCCGCGGCGCGGGTCTACGGCATGACTGAACTACCGACCGTCACCGTGATGAACCGAGCCTACCCGTTCGACCTGCGGGCCCAGACCGACGGCGCAGTCGCACCGGGCGTCGAGGTGCGCATAGTCGACGACCAATCCCATCCGCTCCCAACCGGTTCCGCGGGCGAGATCCTGGTGCGCGGACCGGAGCGGATGCTCGGCTACCTCGACGAGGCGGCCAACCGGACCGCCCTGGACGACGCGGGTTGGTTTCGCACGGGGGACGTTGGAGTCCTCGACGACGCTGGCTTCGTCACGATCACCGGCCGCCTCAAGGATGTGATCAATCGCGGTGGCGAGAAGTTCTCTGCCCGCGACATCGAGGACGTGCTTGCAGCGCATCCCGCGGTCCGTCAGGCCGCGGTGGTGGCGGGTCCCGACGCCAGATTCGGTGAGGTTCCGGTCGCCTTCGTGGTGCTCGACGGCGCTGAGCGGCCCTCTGCCGAAGAGCTCGTGGGGCATCTCCGGGCGACCGGCGTTGCGCGACAAAAGACCCCCGTCGCATGGCATTTCGTGGAATCCCTGCCGATGACGCCGTCGGGCAAGGTCAAGAAGTTCGAGCTGATCGCAGCCGCAGGGAGGCAACGATGAACATCGACCAATTCCGCACCATGATGACGCTCTCCGAGGACCCCGAGGGCCGAACGGTGCTGCCGGTGCCGGACCGGAACGTCGAGCGGATCTTCGGCGGGCAGATCATGGCGCAACTCATTGGGGCCGCTGCGCCGCCCGGCTCGAGCAAGACGGTGAAGTCGCTCCAGATCGCGTTCCCCCGCGCCGGACGCGCCGGTGACCCGCTGTATCTCGACCTCGAGAAGACTTACGACGGGCGCTCGTTGGGGCATCGGCGTGCCGTGGCATGGCAGGGCCAGGAGGGCGCCCGTCGGGTGGTCGCCACCGCGTCGATCCTCGTCGACCACGCCGACGACGGGTACGACTATCAGTACGCCACCGCCGAAGCCGGTGATCCGATGGCGGCCAAACCCGTTGACTTCGCGGTCATTCCAGGTGAAGCCCGACTGGTCGGCGACGTTGGTCTGGACGTCGAGGACGCCGCGGACGCCGACCTGTCGTTCTGGATGTGCTGCCCGGACTTCACCGACACCGCGCTCGCGCAACCGGTCATCGCCTACATCTCGGACTGGCCGCTGATCGGCACCCTGCTCAAGGCGGTGCCCGGGGTCAGTCACCGCGACGCCCACGGCAGCGTCCAAACCGGTGTGGTGACCCATTCGGTGTGGTTTCACCAGCCATTCGACGTCGCGCAGTGGCTGCGGGTGCAGATCCACGGCGTGCGGCTCATTGGTGGCCGCGGCTTCGGCACCGGTGACGTGTACACCCAGTCCGGCTCACACGTGGCGTCGTTCGCGCAGGAGAGCGTCGTGAGAACTCCCCCGAAAGGAACACAACCATGACAGCCCAACACTTCGTCCGCTACGACGTCGACGATCGGGTCGCGGTCATCACCCTCGATCGCCCCGAGGCCGCCAACGCCCAGACCCCCGGCATTCTCCAGGATCTCGACGACGCGTGGCGGCGCGCCGACGAGGACCCCGAGGTCCGGGTCATCGTCTTGGCGACAACGGGTAAGCACTTCTCGGCCGGGCACGACATGTCGGGCACCGATCCGTCGGCTGACGGGCCCACCCTGGGGCCTCAGCGCTCCGATGGCAAGCTCTTCGCGGAGAGCTATTACGACTGGGAGACAAGGGGATACCTCGAGTACGCCAGGCGCTGGCGCGACATCCCCAAGCCGACCATTGCCGCGGTGCAGGGCAAGTGCATCGCGGCCGGGCTGATGCTGTGCTGGCCGTGCGACCTCATCGTCGCCGCGGACAATGCGCAGTTCTCGGACCCGGTCGGTCTGCTGGGCATCATGGGCGTCGAATACCACGCCCACACCTGGGAACTCGGGGCCCGCAAGGCCAAGGAGATGCTGTTCACCGCCGGTTCGGTGACGGCCGAGGAGGCGCTGCGCTCAGGGATGGTGAACCATGTCGTACCGCTGGACGAATTGCGTTCCTTCACACTGGCTCTCGCTCACCGCGTGGCCCAGACCGATCCGTGGGCGCTGCGCCTGGCCAAGCGGGCGGTCAACCACACCCTGGACACCATGGGCTTCTCGACGGCGATCGCATCGTGCTTCGACATGCACCACCTCGGCCACACCCGAGCGCTCGCCGCGACCGGCGGGCAGACCGTGGTGATGGCCGACCTCGAGCGGATGAAGGCCGCGGGCCGCGCCAGGTAAGTAGGGTCGCCGGCCCGCTCGCGCGCCGGCTGCGAGGGACACGCCGCTCAGCGCCAGGAGAACGTCGTCGGCGGCCTGGACTTCCTCCGGGCCGCACGGTGCGATGGTGCCGCTGACTGTTCCGGTGGCGGGTTCGATACGGTCGAGGTCACGCGCACGGGTTGTGTCCCATCGCCGTGAGCACCCGGTGGGCAGCGCTCAGCAGAAGGTCGCCGCGGTTCGCGTGTTCGGCGAGGTCGGCGGCGATGGCGACGTCCTTACCCAGCAAGTCGGCGATGACGCGCACGCGGGCTGATGGTGGCTGAAGGCCGTCGAGTAGGCCGGAGTACATTTGCACCGCATAGCTCCGTCCGCTGGCGTGCGGCAGGATGCTCATCAGGGCGGTCTCATCGACGCCAAGCGCGGCTGCAAACTCCGCGGTCTCGTGGGCCAGGCCCATCGTGGCGGTCAGCAGCAGGTTGTTGAGGAGTTTGGCCAGCTGGCCGGAACCCAGGGCTCCGACGTGCACGATGGGGTCGCCGAACGCGGAGAGCACAGGCACAGCCGTTTCGTAGATGTCGTGGTCGCCGCCCACCATCACGAGGAGCCGCCGCGCGCGGGCCGCTTCGCCGCCGCCGCTGACCGGCGCATCCAGCAAGTGGGCGTGACGTTCGCTGAAGCGCTCTCCGAGTTGGCGGCAGGTCGTCGGGTGCACGGTGCTGTGGATCAACACCGTTGTTCCCGGGGTGATCCCGGCGAGCAATCCGTTCGGGCGCAGCGCCACCTCGACCACATCGTCGTCGTTGAGGACGCAAATGCCGATCACGTCGGCCAGTTCAGCGAGTTCGGCCGGGCTGGAGGCGATGCGCGCTGTGCCGGCGAACGGCTCAACTGACTCGGGCTGGCGGGCCCACAGCACGGTGTCGTGGCCTGCGTCGATCAGCGCCTGAGCCATGGGCGCGCCTTGGCTCCCGAGCCCGATGAATCCGACGATCGGCTTGGCGGCGGTCATGGGGTGACCAGCTTGGCGATCTGGGCACTCGTGAACGCGTCGACGACGAGCCGTCCCACTTCGGCGGCCTCGATGAGCGCCAGGGTGGGGGTCTGTATCGGTTGTGAGGTACCGACCGCGGTGATCTGGTCGACGATGCCGGTCCGCACGGGGCCGGGGTACAGGCATGTGACTCCCACCCCGCGAGGGCGGGCGACATACCCATCGGCCCCCGCGGTGCTAGTGAGCCCCCGCGGTCTACGCCGACCGTTCGGCTGGGACTGAGGTGTCATCGGATGGTGACGCCGGCGTCGACTTTGAACTGCAGGCCGGTGACGTATCGTGCTTCGTCGGACACTAGATACAGCACCGCGTTACTCACATCAATGGCCTCGATCAGCGGTACGGGGAGCGCATTCCCGAAGAGAGGACCGAGGTCCGAACGGTCTTCAACGATTAGCTTGACCATGGATGGTGGCGCCATCCCGGTCCACACCCCCGTCGGGTGGACGGTGTTGACCCGGATGCTTTGAGCGGCAAGCTCGTTCGCGAGAGCGACGCTCATGCCGACGATGCCTTGCTTGGACGCTGTGTAGGGGATGTGCAGCGGGCTGCCCTTGATTCCGGCCGCAGAGCTGATGTTGATCAAGCTGCCGCCGCCTTGCTCAACCAGGTGCGGTATTGCTGCCGCGCACGTATTCCATGCCCCGATGAGGTTGACGTCGGTCACTAATCGCCACTGCTCTGCCGTCGTGGTGTCCCACGTGCCAGCGGTCAGCACGCCGGCATTGGCCACGGCTGCATCCAAACCCCCCAGCTGGGCCGCGGCTGCACTGACGGCTGATGCCAAGGCCTCGGCATTGCGAACGTCGACGACCGCGGTGATCGCCTTGCCGCCGAGCTCGGCGACCAGGTCGGCGGTTTCCTGAAGCTCGTCCTCGGTAGCCAGTTCGTATTCCAGCCCGGGTGGCGTTGCGCAGATGTCGACGAGGATGACGTCGGCGCCTTCCTCGGCCAACCGAACGGCGTGACTGCGGCCCATGCCGCGCGCAGCCCCGGTGATCAATACCCGCTTTCCGGCCACCCGGCCGGTTGACGTTTCTTTCATCGGTCAAAGCTTGTTGCAGAAGCCGGCGTCGACGGGGAAGGTGACGCCGGTGACGTACTTGGCCTCGTCCGAAGCCAAAAAGGCGATGGCTGCACTGACGTCCTCGGGCTCGATCATGTCGATGGGCATTGGATTCTGCAGATGCACACCACCCTCTGGGTAGTGCTCCAGGAATGCGGTCATGGCCGGATTGACCGCCATCATGGTTCGCACGGCGGTCGGGTGCACGGTGTTGACACGAATACTGTAGGGCGCCAGTGCATTTGCCAGTGTGCGCATCAGTCCGACGATTCCGTGCTTCGCCGCAGCGTATCCGAGTCCTCCGCCCTGCAGGCCGCCGAAGCCCTTCAATCCCGCGGTCGAGCTGGTGAAAACGATCGACCCACCTCGTTGGCCCGCGATGAGATGCGGTATCGCCGCCGAAGCGGTGTGGTACGAGCCGTCAAGGATTACCCCGGTCGCGGCGCGCCATTGCTCGAGTTCCTCCTCGATGGTCAACTCGCGGAAGGCGACCGGAGCAATGCCGGCGTTCGCGCACACGATGTCGAGCCGACCGAAGTGCGCTACGCCGGCGTCCAGTGCAGCCTTGACCTTTTGGAAGTCGCGGACATCGGCCACGCTGGCGACGATCTTGGCGCCCTCACCCTCGACCAGTTCGACGGTTTCGTCGAGTTCATCGCGGGATGCCATCGGATAGTGGTTGGCCGGGATGTCGGCACAGATGTCGATCCCGATGATGTTGGCGCCCTCCTGGGCCAGACGCACCGCGTGACTGCGGCCCTGGCCGCGGGCCACCCCGGTGATGAATGCGACGCGTCCCTCGAGGCGTGCTGACATTTGCATCTCCTCATGTCGGCTACCGCCGAGTCTTCAATGTCTACTGCTGCGATTCGGTGACGCGGGTGCTCGTCCATGACGATTCACCTCTCAAACCTTCGACTGGATGTTAAGTCATAGGACTTAATCCGTCTAGTATGAGATTCTGGTCAAATGTCCACGTCGATGTCCACGCCGGTAGGTGCGTCGGCCAGGGAGCGGTTGGTCCTCACCGCCGAGCGACTCTTTGCCCAGCACGGTCTCGACGGTGTTCCACTCCGACTGATCGGCACCACGGCAGGAATGGCGAACAAGTCCGCCGTGCAGTACCACTTCGGATCGAAAGATGTACTCGTCGAAGCGATCCTGGCGAACCGACTCGAACACCTGACCCGCCGACGACAGTTGCTCGGGGCGCGGATGTCCGCGGTCGACCTGCGAAGCGTGGTGGAGGCGCATCAGCTGCCACTCATGGAACTAGCTGAAGACGAAACCTGCTACTACCTGCCCTTCCTCGAACAACTGTTGCGCTACGACTACCGAAGCAGCCCGCTAGCCACCCTGCCAGCTGCCCACCGCGAATCGCACCAGGCGTACATCGACCACGTCGGCGCCCTGATCGACCATGTGCCGCAGCCGCTGCGTGACGACCGCATTCATCTGGTGTCGGCGATGTGCGTGCACGCCTGCGCCGACCGCCACCGTGCGCGCATGTTCGGCACGCCCGTGTCGACTTACGCCGTCCACGTCAGTGCACTGCTGGACGGGATGGTTGCGTTTCTTACAGCGGTTCCCTCGGCCGAGACACTGACCGCGCTCCAAGGATCCACGCACGATCGCCCGCGAATGCGGGCACTGCCCTGAGCGGACGAGCATCGGTTCCGAGCGCGACATCGTGGCCGACCACCACGGCGCTCTCGGCACCACCGGTGTCGAGAGGGCCATCCCCCTCGAGCATTGTTTGTGCGCATACGAAGTGCAACGACGTCGTCAGCTGTCTGTGCAGGTGTTCTTGGCCGCCGCCACCAGGAGATGATCGAGGCGTCGCGCCACGATCCAACCGAGATAAACCGCGATGTGCATGACGACCTCTTGCAACTCGTCGAACGTGAGATCGCCGCTGCGCAAGGCGGACTCGAGCTGATCGGTCATCTCCGCATCGATCCCGAGGGCGGCGCTGCAGGAGATTGCGACTAGTCGTCGGTCGCGCCGGGTGAGGTACTCATCGCGGCTCCAGATCTCGCCGTAGAGGTAGTCGAGGTCGCCCACGGCTTGAAATGAGGTGCGAGGCGGTGCAGGCGCGCCCCCGTGCACGGCCGCGTATGCCGCCTCACCTCGGGCCCGGCGGACGCCGTGGGCAACCGGATCGGCCCACGGGACGAACCTCGCGAAGGTCAGCGTGTCGCCGTCCTCCTCGGCGATCTTGGCGAAGGCAGCCATGATGTAGGTGAGCATCGACGAGCCCTTGGGCCAACCCGCCTGGGTGCCAAAGAAGAGCAGGAACTCGTCGATCTCCTCCTTCGTCACCTCGTTGCTCTTGAGGGCGGCGTAGCAGTGGGTCTCCATCGGCAGGGGTGCGTCGGCCATGCCGACGCACGCAAGGGTGATCCAGCGACGATCGCGCGGCGTGAGCACGCCGCGGCGCCACATCTCGGCGAAGACGAACCCGATCACTCCGCCGTCAATGTAGGCGCTGACCGGGGCAGGGGCCGGTGCACACATGATGTGCTCGTACTCCGCCTTGGCGACCCGTTGACGGTCGTCGCGATCTGTCCATTCGCTCACGTGGACTCCGTCCGGGGGTATAGAAGCTGTGCTGAGACGGCCCTCTGGGACGACAACCTAACCAGATGGGGTGAGTAAGTCAAAAAACTTAGGAACAAGTCGTATACCTTAAAGCACCCGGCCGAAGGCCTGCCGACATCGTGTGGGAGCGGCGACATACCAGCGCTGGCCAACTGTGATCAGCCAACTCCCGGAACGCGCGCAGAGCCGATAGGGGGCGCGTCGGCAAAATCCATGTCGACTAGGCGGGCTGGCCCGTTGAACTCGAATTAGGTTATTTTGCTGATGATTTCGGCCATGTAATCGACTTCGGTGTGCCCGTCCCGGAAGTATCGATGTTCGACCGCGACTCGAAGATCAACACGAGACCGTCTTCTCTGGGGTCATGCTGCGACCCGCAGCGACGCTGTGCGGCGAGCTGACCCCTGGCCTTCCCGCCGTATTCCGAGCCGTCGACCAAACTCCACGAGGTGTACTGAGCGTGGCACTGAATTGACTTAAGCCGGTGCGTATCACGCGATGTCGACCACGCGATGCTCTGACTTCACGGGGGCTCGCACGCTCGCCGAGATCGGTGAGTGATCGGGCTGTCGGAGTCGCCTGAAGACTGAGCTCCGAACACCCAATTGCCGCTACCATCGCCCGGGCGGCCCGGTAACGGGTCGCAGACCCGTGTCGACGTGGTGTTCACCCTGAACACCTTCCGCTGCTGACCAGCGCCGCGGTGATCGCGTTCCTCGCCGCCGGTGCTTGCGTGACATCCGTTGTCCAAGTGCCGTTCTCGGGGATCTCGATGCGACTCCTCTGGGGGTGGTCAGCGCGTCGACAACAACCTGACCAGCCCTTGGCGGTCGACCTTGCCGGTGGGCAGCATCGGTAGCTCGGTCTCGGCGAGCACCGCGATGACGGTCGGCACTTTGAACCCGGACAGGTTGCGACGGGCGTGGGCAGCGACGGCATCGGTCGACAGCACTGCGCCCTGCGAGGGCACGACGGCGGCTCCGACCACCTCGCCGCGTACCGGATGGGGCAGGCCGACGACGAAGCTGTGCAACACCCCGGGCGTCGCATCCAAGACGGCCTCGACCTCCGCCGGTGAGACGTTCGACCCCGCGGTTTTGATCAGACCGCTGGCGCGGCCGGTGAAGTGCAGATGCCCGGCGTCATCGAACCATCCACGGTCCCCGGTCGAATACCAGCCGTCGGGACTGAACACCTCGTGGCGTTCCTGCTTGTAGATCCCGCTCATGAGGATCTGGCCCCGAACCTGGATCTCGCCATGTTGCCCGGGTGCCACCTCGAGACCGCTGGGGTCCACGATCCTGTGCTGCACCACCCCGGGCAGTGGTATCCCGAAGGAGCCGCGCCGCTCGGTCGGCAACGGATTGTCGGGCACCTCCACCATGGTGTGCGGGCCGCCCGTCTCGGTCATGCCGAGCAAGTTGGGTGTCAACTCGGGTTCGCTGGGCCGCCTTTCGGGCGGCAGCGCCTCAAACATGGTGCCGCCCCGCACGCTGGACAGATCGCGCTTGGCGAAGTCGGGGTGGTCGGCCATGGCCTGACTGGCCTGCGCCCAGCACGAGATGTAGGTCGCCCGCTCGCGCTCGAGCAGCGCCAGTGTGGCACCGGGTTCGAACACGTCCTGAGCGAGGACGGCCGCACCGGTTGAGAGTGCCTGCAGCACAACCATCGTCAGCCCGCCGACCCAGAAGAACGGCATCGGAGAATAGACGCGGTCGGTGGCGGTGACGCCGCGGTGGTGCGCCAAGATGTAGGCGTGGCGCACCAGGCTGCCGTGCGTGTGCGCGACGGATTTCGGAAGCGCCGTCGTCCCTGACGTGGTGACGAGCACGAGATCATCAGCCGACCGAACCTCCGCCTCAGCCGAACCTGCCAGGGGCACAACCGGTCCCGCAATGCCGGGCCACGGCGTGGCCCACGACCGGTCGCAGTCCGGCCACACGTGCACCCTGCGCAGATAGGGGACTTCGGGAACGGCGATCGCCGCGTCGCCGTCGGACAGACCGGGCACGGCATCGGCTAACCGGTCGAGGAGGTCGTGCCCGGCGATCGAGCGACCCATCAGCAGCACCTGGGTGTCGGTGTGGCGGAGCAGCCGGGCGAGTTCGGCTCCCGGCGCGAAGGTCGACAGCGGGACGGTCAGCGCACCGATGCGCGCCGCGGCCAACCAGGAGATGATCCACTGGGCGCAGTTGGGGAACAGGATCCCGACCCGGGTTCCCTTGCCAACGCCGCTGGCCAACAGCGCATCGGCCAGCGCCAGTGACTGCGCATCGGCTTCGGCGAAGCTCAGCCGCTCGTCGTCGGTGACCAGGAATGCGCCGTCCGCCTGCGCGCGTCGCAGCGCCAGAAGGTCCGGGATGCTGCCGGGCAGCGCGTCGTGTGCCGGTTCGTACTCGGCGGACTGCGCCGCAGCCATCAACGCACGTGCACCGGGATATGGGAGTAACCCGCCACGTTGGACATCGTGACTCGTTGCAGGCCTTCGGTATCGACGTCGAACCGTGGCCAACATTCGCGCAGCTGCTGCAGCGCGACGCGGGTCTCCAGGCGGGCCAGCCAGGAGCCCAGGCAGCTGTGCGCGCCGTACCCGAAGGCCAGCGTGGTGGCGCCGCCCCGCTTGATGTCGAACACGTCCGGTCGGTCGTAGGCCCGCGGGTCGCGGGTCGCGGCGCCGGTGACCAGCAGGGTCGGCGACCCTGCTGGGATCGTGCCGCCGTCGAATGTGACATCGCGGGTGGTGAACCGGCCCTGGTACTGCGACGGCGGGTTGAGGCGCAGCATCTCCTCGATCGCGCCAGGGATCAGTCCGGGGTCCGCCAGCACCAGCTCCCACTGGTCGGGATTGTGGTGAAAGGCCATGACGCCGTTGCCCATCAGCTTGGTGACCGTTTCACTGCCTGCCGCGGCAATCAGCACCGAGAACGTGGCGATGTCTTCGTCGGTGAGCCGGTGCGTCACCCCGGTTTCGTCCTCATAGGTAGCGGTCACCAGCCGGCTGATGATCAGGTCGTCGGGCTTGCGCCTCTTCTCCCGCGCCAGGTCCAGGAAGTACTCGCCCATCGCCATCGACGCCGCCACGCCGCTCTCGGTGGCGAACGGGTTGTTCTCCTCGCGGTGCAGGAACCCGTCTGTCCACAGCCGGATCTGCTGGCGTTCCCCGGCCGGCACGCCCAGCATCGAGGAGATGATCTCGACCGGGAACAGCGCCGCGAAGTCGGCCACCAGGTCGAAGTGGTCCCTGCCTGCCAGCGCCTGGACATGCGAGGTGACGATGTCGGTCACCAACGGCTCGAGGTTGGCGATCGCGGCCTTGGTGAACACCTGGCGTACCAGCTTGCGCAGCCGCTCGTGTTCGGGCGGATCCATCAGAATCAACATCTTGAGTTCGTCGAACCTGTGCCGCATCGACAGTGCGTCCAGGGTGACGCCGTAAGCGCTGCTGAAGCTCTCCCAGTCGCGGAGCGCTGCAACGACATCCGCGTTGCGGGTCAGGGCATAGAAATCCCACCGGTCGCTGTAGTAGACCGGAGCCTCGTCACGCATCCAGCGATAGGTGTCGTACGGATCGTCGAAGAAGCTGTCGGAGTACGGGTTGAACTCCATGGGGGAGCCGTCGTCGCGTGCTTCGGTGGCTGATGGCGCACCCTGATCAGTCGACATCTCAGGCGTCGACCCGCATCATGGTCGCCAGCGTGCCGCCCATCACCATGGCGATCTCGTCGTCGCTCAACTCGGGGTGGTGCTCGGCGTAGCTGAGCGGGTCGGCGAGGCCTTCGGGGTGGGGATAGTCCGAGCCGAAGAAGAGGTGGTCCATCGGCACTAGCTTGGCGAGCTCGGCCACGTTCTCCTCCCAGAAGGGATTGAAGTAGATGCACCGTCGGACCGACTCCAACGGGTGCTCGCCGTAGAGCTGCGGCATTTTCTTGTAGGTATCGCTGAGATTGTCGAAAAGCCGTGGAAGCCAACTAGTTCCGTTCTCGACCATCGCGATGCGAAGCTCAGGGAAGCGCGTCAGCACGCCGTGGCAGGCGAGGGCCGCCACCGCGTCCTCGGCTGGGTTGCGGGCCAGGGTGTAGTACGACCGGAACGGTGTGGGCTGGAAGGGCTTGAACTCCCCGGCGCCCTCCCAATCGTTGGCGTAACGGGAGTAGCCGCTATCCGAGGCGTGCATGACCACGAGCACGCCGGTCTCGACGATCCGCTTCCAGAACGGATCGAACTCGGGAAGGGCAAACGAGCGCGGACCGTGCAGCCCCGGGACGGGTGCGGGACGGATGAGGATCGCCCGGGCGCCATGCTCGACGGCCCAATCCAGTTCCTCGATCGCCTTCTCGACGATTGGCAGGGTGATGATCGGCGTGGTGAAGATGCGGCCCCGATAATCGAAGCTCCAGGTCTCGTCCAGCCACTGGTTGAGGGCGTGGATGATCGTGTGCGTCGCCTCTGGCTGCGCGCGGAACCGCTCCTCCACCAGGCTGGCCAACGTCGGGTACATCATCGACATGTCGATGCCCTGCTCATCGAGCAGCGCCAAACGGGGCGCCGGTTCACGAAACGCGTCGGTCGACTCGATCGCCTTGCCCATTATCTCGCGTTGCGTCTTGCCTTGTGGGTTGCCGTTGCGGAAGTAGTCCTCCTGCGCGCCGGGTGCGGCGACCCTGTCAAAGGTGGGGTTGGGGATGTAGTCGCTGATCTGCCCCAAGGTGGCGATTTTCGTGCGCCCGTCGACCTCGACGTACCGGATTGCGCCGTGATACTCCGGCGGCAGAAATTTCGTCAGCGCATCGCGGGTCTCGTACATGTGATTGTCGCCGTCGAAGACCGGAAATCCCAATCTTTGCGTCATCGAACTCCTCCTGGTGCTTTGCCGCGTCTGCACCTCGTGCAGCCTGTGCCTGGTTCTGCAGTACGGTATTACGTGTGCGTGCAACTCTAACATTAGGTGCTTTAAAAGAGGATATGCGTTTACTTTGAAGCGCTGAAGCTCTCCGCGCATCGGTAATGTTGCTCTGCGACGGCCGCACGGCGTCGTCGCGCCCCAAGGCTCACGGTTCGGATACGAGGAGAAATTGCAAATGGATCTGCGCCTGGCCGAGGAGCAACGGGCGGTCCGGGCCACTTTTGCGGCGCTGTTCCGCAAGGAGGCCACCCCGGATCGCGTCCGGATCGCCGAATCGTCCGGCCTCGATCAGCAGCTGTGGCGGCGCTACGCCGACACCGGGGCGCTGGGGATCGGTGTGCCGACGGCCTGCGGAGGCGAAGGCGGCGGCTTGTTGGAGCTGGCCTTGATCGCTGAGGAGGCAGGCCGCCGCATTGCACCGATTCCGGTCGTGGAAACCGCGGCCGCCGCTCGACTGCTGGGCCGCCTTGGCGAAAAGGAGCTGCTGGGTCCGATCGTGAACGGCTCGACGATCGTGTCGTTGGCAACGGCGCCAGGACCGGTGGGTCGCCAGCTGCTGGTCGACGGGGCGATTGCCGACGCCGTGCTCGTCTTCGACGGAGGATCCCTTCATTACGTGGTCCGGCCTGACGGTGCGTCAAGGACACCGCGACGCAATTTGGGCGGGTTGGCTCTGGGCCGCTGGGATGAGCGTTGCTCGAGCTCCGAACTCGCCGACGGTGACGAGGCACAAAGGGTATTCGCTGCGGCTCTGGACGATGTCCGGGTGCTGCGGGCTGCGGCGCTGCACGGGTTGGCAAGCCAGGCCGTGCAGATCGGGACGAGTTACGCGTCCGTGCGCGAGGCGTTCGGCCAGCCGATCGGCATGTACCAGGCCGTTGCCCATCCCTTCGCCGATGCGGTGGCCGCCCTCGACGGTGTCCAATTATTGGTCGACAAAGCCTGTTGGACCTTGGAGTCCGCGCACGTCGACGGCCCCGTGTTGGCCGCGATGGCCTTCGTGTTCGCCGCCCAGACCGCCCATCAGACTGCCCAACACTGCCTGCACGTCCACGGCGGCTACGGCTTCATGGAGGAGTACGACATCCAGCTCTATTACCGGCGGGCCAAGGCATGGGCGACAGCATTCGCCGACCCGCACCGCGAGCTACTCACCGTCGCCGATCGACGATTCGGGCCCGTCCCAGCCGAGGGCACATAACAGATGGACTTCACCGAACCTGCCAACTGGACCGAAATCCGTCGTCAAGCGGAGGCGTTCGTCGCCGAGCACGTCATCCGGGAGATGATCGAGGATGAGCGCCGCACCGGCGACGGCGTGAACCGCGACCTGACCAAGAAGCTGGGGGAACGCGGCTGGGTCGCGTCGATGTGGCCCGCCGAGGAGGGTGGCGCCGGGTTGGACCATTTCGAGGCGTCGGTGTTGTTGACCACCCTGCGCAAGGGCGGCGTTCCGACGGCCGGACCCGGTACCACCATGTTGCCCGCCAACGCGATCCGGGCGGCCGGCTCGGAGGAACTGAAATCCCGGGTCCTGCCCGGGGTGGCGGCAGGTGAGACCCTGATCTGTCTGGGTTACACCGAGCCCGCGGGTGGATCCGATGTCTTCGCTTGCGCCACCCGGTCGCAACGCGACGGCGACGACTGGATCGTCAACGGGCAGAAGATCTTCACCACCTTCGCGCACCGGGCCGACTACTGCTTCCTGTTGACTCGCTCCCAGCCGGAGTCGGTGGGGACCCGCGGTCTGACCATGCTGCTGGTGCCGCTGGACTCGCCCGGCATCGAAATCCAGGCCGTGCGCACGATGGGCCACGAGCGCACCAACATCGTGTTCTACAACGACGTCCGGGTCGCCGACGCCAACCGCATCGGAGAGGCTCACCAGGGTTTCGCCGTAATGCGCGCGGCCCTAGAGGCCGAACAGAACGTCGCACCGGGTTCGAGAACCAGCTGGATCGCCGCGGACGCCGTCGAGTACGCCCGCCAGCACCGCGCCCCCGGAGGCGGCGAGCTGATCAACGACCCGCTGGTGCGCCAGCGGCTGGCACAGATGGCGATCGAGGCCGAGGTCGCCGACCTGCTCGACCTGCGCGTCGCCTTCCTCGACGCCGAAGGCGACAAGCCCGGACCTGTGTCGGCCCTATTCGGTCCGGAGAGCTACGTGCGCGCATCGGCTGCGGCGATCGACATCGCAGGCACCCTGGGAATGCTGGACTGGACCGATCCGGAAAGCCCACTGGACGGCAGCCTGGACGGGCACTATCGCAGCGCCGTCGCCACGACGATCTACGGCGGATCCAGTGAGGTGCTGCGCAGCCTCATCGTGGAGAACCGGCTCGGCTTACCCCGCAGTCGTCCTCGACGGTGATCACAGAAAGTCACTGCCACCATCGACGTTGAGGTGCGCACCGGTCATGTAGCCGTTGGTGCGCGAGGCGCAGAATGCGATGACGGCCGCCACCTCGTGGGGCAGGCCGAAGCGTCCTAGATCGACCGCCATGCCGTGGCGGCGGCCCAGCAGCTCGTAGGCGCCGACAGAGTCGTCCATCGCGATCTCGGTGGCGGCAAGCATTGGTCGCGCCCAGTCGGTGAGTATCGGGCCCGGAGCAACCGCGTTGACCAGGATGCCGTCGGGCGCCAAGGAGCGGGCGAGGTTCTTCGTGACGCTGAGCAGGGCGCTCTTCGCCGCCGTATAGCTCACCAACGACGGCGACTGGTGCTGGACCGACATCGCCGTCACGTTCACTACGCGCGCCCAGTCCGCCGCCCGCAGCACGGGCAACGCCGCCCGTACACAGCGCACGGCTGACATCACCCCCTGGTCGAACGCCGTCGACCACGCCTCGTCGTCGAGGTCCTCGAAGCGCCCCGCACCGAACGGCCCGGCGGCATTGATCAGCACGTTGAGGTCGCCCCATCGGTTCCGGACGGTTTCGAAGACGGCAGCGACCTCGGACTCCGACGCCAGGTCCGCCGGTAGCACGAGTACTTCGGGACTACCGGCGGCCGCGACGGCGGCGGCGGTCTCCTCCAGTCGGGTCTGGTCCCTGCCGATCAGACCGACCCGGCAGCCGTCGCCCGCCAGCTGCACGGCGGTCGCCAGTCCGATGCCGCGGGTACCGCCCGCGACCACTGCCTTCGCGTCGGCGAATCCGAGATCCACTAGGGGTGCCGCTACTTCGGGGCGAACCGCTGGCCGGCGTCGAGGCGGATCGCGCTGCCGTTGAGCATTTGATTCTCGATGATGGCCACCGCGAGGGCGGCGTATTCGCCGGGGCGGCCCATCCGGCGGGGGAAGGCCGCGTCGCGTGTCAGTTCACCGGCCATCTGCTCGGGAATCCGCGAGGTGATTCCCGTCGCGAACAGGCTCGGCGCGATGGCGGTGACGCGGATGCCAAGGCTGCCGAGGTCACGCGCCATGGTGAGGGTCATCCCGGCGATCCCGGCCTTGGCGGCGGTATAGGCGACCTGGCCGATCTGGCCTTCGAATGCCGCGATCGAGGAGGTGTTGACGATGATGCCGCGTTCGGCGTCGTCCGGCTCGTTTCGACTCATGTGCGCGGCCTGCAGCCGGTTCAGATTGAAGGTGGCGATCAGATTGAGCTCGATTACCGACCGGAAGGCGTCCAGGGAGTGGGGTCCCGTCTTGGACAGCGTGCGCTGGGAGACGCCGCCCCCGGCGGTGTTGACTGCGATGTGCAGGGCACCCAGGTCGTCGACAGCCGCTTGCAGCGCCGCCTCGACGCCGTCGCTGTCGGTCACATTGCACGGATGAAACGACGATCCGTCGCCGAGTTCCTCGGCCACGGCGGCTCCCTCCGATGTCGGCAGGTCGAGTACGGCGACTCGCGCACCCCGTTCCGCCAACCGTTCCGCGGTTGCCCGCCCCATGCCGGAGGCGCCTCCGACGACCACCGCGGCACTGCCTTTGACCTTCACGTGAACCTTCACCCCTGTCTGCTGTGACAACTGATTGTCCCTCTACGAGGTCGTTACTGTACATATAAGTAGAATCATCCTCTACTTTGACGCCAGA
This sequence comes from Mycobacterium sp. AZCC_0083, assembly GCF_014202335.1. Taxonomy (GTDB): domain Bacteria; phylum Actinomycetota; class Actinomycetes; order Mycobacteriales; family Mycobacteriaceae; genus Mycobacterium. Next base: position 86,787 of record NZ_JACHGP010000020.1, read on the forward strand.
CAACATATTCGTCGTCTGCTACGGTGCGTGCGAGAAGTTCGTCGGCTTGACCGGAGGTGTGATGAAAGAGCCCGGCCCAGACGAACCGGTTGCGCGGCCTCTGCCCTCCCCGAGCATCAGCAGCGAGCGGTTCTGGACCAGCGGAGCCGACGGGCGGCTCCGGATCGCCCAATGCCAGGGCTGCCGCCGCTACCATCACCCGCCGCAGCCGATCTGCCCCGCATGCCGCTGCGCCGAGGTGACGATGACGCCGGTATCGGGACATGCGACCGTCGCCGGGTTCACCGTGAATCATCAGCAGTGGCTGCCGAAGTTCCCACCGCCCTACGTCGTCGCAGTCGTCGCCCTCGCCGAAGATCCGTCCACCCGACTGACGACGAACATCGTCGGCTGTGATCCCGGTGACGTCGCCATCGGCATGCAGGTGCGCGTCGTGTTCGAGCAGCACGACGAGGTGTGGATCCCCCTGTTCGAACCCGACCCCGAGGCTTCGGGGGCCGGACAGGTCCCGGGCCCACGCGACCTGACCTCGGCAGTGCGCCCGATGGTGTCCACCAGCAAGTTTGAAGACAAGGTCGCTTTGACCGGGGTCGGCAGCTCGACCATCGGGCGCCGCCTCATGGTCGATCCGCTCTCCCTGACCGTCACGGCGTGCCTGCGTGCCGTCGAGGACGCCGGTCTGACCTTGGCCGACATCGACGGCCTGGCGACCTATCCGGGAGGTTCCGTCGGGGGCATGTCCGAGGGCGGGGTCACCGCGTTGGAGGAGGCGTTGCGCATCCAGCCCACCTGGATCAGCGGTGGGGGCGAAGTTCCCGGGCCGAGCGGCAGCGTCGTGTCCGCGATGCTCGCCGTCGCGGCCGGGCTGTGCCGGCACGTGTTGTGCTTCCGGACCGTGTGGGAATCCACGCACACCACCCTGGCCAGAGCCGCGACGTCCCGGTCCGGCGGCAGCCGAGGAGCGTCGGGCATGTTCGAGTGGCGCGCTCCGTTCGGCGCCATGTCGGCCGCCAACTGGATCGGAATCAACGCCTCGCACTATTTCTGGCGCTACGGCGGCGACCGCGCATCAACGCTGGCGCCCATCGCGCTGACCGCGCGCGCGAACGCGGCGCGCAATCCGGCCGCGATCTACCGCGACCCGCTCACCCTGGATGACTACTTGTCGGCGCGAATGATCAGCTCGCCGTTCGGCCTCTACGACTGCGACGTGCCGTGCGACGGGGCCATCGCGGTGGTCGTGTCATCGATTGACACGGCGTTCGACCGACCGAAGTCGCCGGTGCTGGTCGAGGCCGTGGGCACGCAGGTGATCGACCGAATCTCCTGGGACCAGGACACTCTCACCCACGAACCTCAGGTATTCGGACCGGCCGCGCATCTGTGGACCCGCACCAGCCTGCGGCCCGACGATGTCGACGTCGCCGAGCTCTACGACGGATTCACCTTCAACGCCGTCTCGTGGCTGGAGGCGCTCGGATTCTGCGGCCTCGGGGAGGCCGCAGACTTCCTCGATGGCGGAACGACCATCGCGCTGGACGGCAAGTTGCCGCTCAACACCCACGGCGGTCAGCTGTCGGCCGGACGGACCCACGGCTTCGGCTTCCTGGCCGAGGCGATCGCACAACTGCGGGGCGAGGCGGCCAACCGCCAGGTCGCCGACGCCCAGGTTGCGGTCGTCACCACCGGCGGCGGTACCCCCGGAGGAGCGCTGCTTCTGCGGCGAGGTGACTGAGCAGAGGACGGACGAATGAGACTGGAACAGGATCACGAGATCGATCAGTTCCGCGCGGAGGGATCGTGGGTCAGGTGAGCGTCGGCTCGGCGTGCCGCGATTCGGTTTCGCTGCGGTCCGCTTCGTAGAGGGCGTTGTCCGCTTCTCCGAGCATGGCGTGGGCCGCTTCGAGGTTCTTGGCCTGTTCGGCGGACCACTTCTGTGGGTCGCGGCGGAGTTTGAGCCGGTGGGCGCGGATTCCGTTGATGGCGGCGGAAATGGCGGCGTCGGCGATCTTGTCCTCGCCGATCTGCAGTTCGTCGGCCACCGCGGTGCCGTGGAAGCGTCGGGCCAGGCTGTGCAACCCCTTGTTGCCGAGTGTTTCGGGCACACCGAGCGCTTCGGTCAACATGTCGGTGATCGAGTCGAGTGTCGCACCCGCCAATGTGACCGAATCCACGATCAACGGGCCGGTCACGGCCTGATAGAGCTCGTCGACCCGAGCGGCTTGCTCGTTGGTTTGGATGCCTTCGACCAGGTCGGGATCGATGCCCAGGATGTGCGCAACGACCCACCAATACCGGTAGAGCGTTGCGGTCTCCGCCGACGTGAGGCCGAAGCCCATGGCCTGTTCGGCGTTGAGCGTCGTGACGGTGAAGTCCATCCAGGTGCGGGCGAGATCGACCTGATTGATCGGTGCGCCATATGCCCCTTCGTCGAAGCCGTGCGTGCGCGCGAACCGGCGCATGTGTGCGTGCAGCATCCGGACCTGCAACGTCGCGACGTAGCCGGGCCTCCCTGGTCGGAGTCCGCCGGGCAGCATCACCGTGGCCACCCATTTACCGGTTTCGCGGATCCGTCGATCGGCACCCTCGACCAGTCGCCCCGTAGTGGCCAGGACCTTGGATATCGACGGTGACTCATAGACCCGGATGAGTGCGCCGGCACTGAGGGATACGAGGTGCACCGGATTGGGCATGGTGAAGAACGGCATCGAGGCGTTGTCGAGCACATCGTCGTCGGCGTAGTCCGGCAGATTCTCAGTGGAAGCGAGCAGCGCAGCCACCGCCGGAGGCGGTGCGTCCAGAGAGGCGAGTCCGTGTCGGATCCCGGAGTCGAGTTGGTGGCGGACGTCGCGTCCGCCGGCGTGGATCTCTTCGACGACGGCATCCGCCAGTGGGTCACCGGTCGTCAGGGCCACGTCGAGCAGATCGGCCCGCGATTGGCCGAACTGCAAAAGGACGCCGCTGTAGCGCCCGCGTTCCGTCGGCCAGGTGGGGGTGGCGGGGGCGGAGCCCATCGTGCCTCCGTGGATTGGCAGGTATGCACGCGAATTGTGACACAACAGTTATACACTGACGTTCATATCAGGACAATGGTGTATCGATTTATACAGTATTGGCCAGATTCTGGCGGGTTTCTAGACGCTGCACGAGACGGGAGTCCTGGTGTCGAATGCGACCGAGCAGCGCATCATTGCCGCAGCCATCAGGCTCTTCTCCGAACGGAGCAGCGCGAACCTGACCATGAGTGATCTGGCCGCCGAAGCGGGCGTCGCCCGTGGAACGCTGTACCGCAACGTCGAGTCGGTGGAGCAGCTCTTCGATCAGGTCATCTCGGATTTGGGGGTGAAGCTGCATGCCAACATGGCCCTGTCGATCGATGCGCTTGGCGACATCGACCCGGCTCTGCGATTGCCCACCGGGCTGCGCATGCTGATCCGAATTGCCCACGACGACCCCGCAATTGGAAGATTCATCGTCAGATTCGGCCTGACCAACGAGAGCCTTCGCAGCATCGTGTCTGGCCCGCCCATGCAGGACGTCGCGGCAGGCGTCGCAGCGCATCGCTTCGACGTCGGCGAGGCGTCGATGCTCGGCGTCGCCTCGCTGCTCATAGGCAGCGCTGTCGCCGCGATATGGACGGTCCTAGAGGGCCACCAAGGGTGGCGCGAAGCAGGCTCGAGCACCGCTGAACTCGTGCTGCGCGCCCTTGGCGTGTCATCCAGCGAAGCCCGTCGGATGTCCCGCACCCAGCTTCCCCCGTTTCGCGGGGCTGCCGCCATCGGCGGCAGCTAGCGCGACTCACGCACGAATCGTCAACCGAACTGGCGGGCCAGCCAGTCCGCGCTGTCACGCGCGGCGGTTCGGGCGAGGGCGGTGTGGGCGAACATGTCGAAGCCATGCACGGCGCCGGCGTAGACGTGCAGCTCGGTGGGCACCGCGGCCCGGCACAGTCGCGCTGCGAAGTCGATCGACTCGTCGCGCAGACAGTCGACGGTGCCGACGCCGATGAATGTCGATGGCAGGCCGCTCAATTCGGTGGCCCGGGCCGGCGCAGCATCCGCTGGCACATCGTCGGTGCCGCACCGGTCCCCGATATAACTGCGCCAGCCGAACGCATTGGATTCCCGACTCCACATGCGCAATCCTTCGAGTTGGCTCGATGGAGTCAGGCCGCGGTCGTCGAGCATCGGATATTCCAGGTATTGGAACGCCACCGGGATGTCGGAGCCGTCTCGGCATCGCAGCGCGAGACCGGCGGCCAGCGCGCCACCTGCGCTTCGTCCGCCGATCCCGACCCGCCGCAGGTCGATCTGCAGATCACTGGCGTGCTCGACAATGAAGCGCAACCCAGCCTCGCAGTCGTCGAGCGGCCTGGGATACGGCGATTCGGGTGCCAACCGGTACTCGACGCTCACGCAAACACAGCCCAGCCCGCGGCACCACTCGATCAGGCGCGCGTCGTCCATGTATCGGTTGCCGATCACCATCCCACCACCGTGCATCCAGTACAGGACGGGCAGTTCGCCGACCGTGGTGGCTGGTCGCAGAACGGACAGTGCGACGTCACCGCGGTCAGTGGTCAGTTCGACACGATCGATGTCGGGCGCGGATTGCGGCTCGAACTCAGTCGCGCTGCGCATGCCGGGAAGGTTCTCGTTGGAGAAGTCGAAGTCGGGCATGTGCAGCAGACTCTCGCCGATCTCCGGGTCGACCCAGCCCGCTCGGGTCGTGGCCATCAACCGACGCCCATCATGTGTTTGCCTGCACCGACGAGTCCCCCGTCGACGCGGAGGTCGCAGCCGGAGATGAACGCCGCCGCGTCGGACTCCAGAAAGGCGACCGCGGCGGCGATGTCCTCGGGACGCCCGGGAAGTGGTTGCTCGGAACGCTTTACCGGCGTCACATCGATCATGAGCGGAATGACGGGCTGACGTTCGAGTTCCAGCCTGCCCATCGGAGTGTCGATCAGGCCGGGCGAGATAGCCACGGTGCGACCGCCTTTCACGCCCCACGGCGCGGCCAGACGTTCGGCCAGCCGGACGACGCCGCGCTTGGCGAGAACGTAGGCCGTCGCGCTGTCGAGGGGGTGGCCCAGCGCCTGCTCGATGGCGGTGAGGAACCCGTCGGCCAGCGGATCGTCCAGTAGCGGCTCGGCGGCCGCCGCAATGTCGCTGTACCCGGCGATCGAGCCGATCAAGATCGCCGAGCTGCCCGGGGTCACGAGGGGAAACAACGCGTCGGTGATCCGCACCGAGCCGGCCAAATCGACGTCCAGTACGGTGCGAGCATCCGCCATCTCCGGCGAAACACCCGCGGTGTGCACCAGGCAGCGAAAGCTGCCCATGTCCAGCACGCGCTCGGCGACCGCCGCGATGTCAGCCGGAGAGGTCACGTCGCATCGCAGTGTCTCGACGCGCACCCCGTTGGCTTCGAGCTCAGCGCGGGCATGTTCGAGTTGCTCCTCGCCGAGGTCCACCAGAAGCAGACTCCCGCGGTGAGCCAACGCACGTGCGCAGGCCAGGCCCATTCCGCCTGCACCACCAGTGATCACCAGGACGTCGTCAGTTGCCATGGTGCGCTCCTACAACCGCTCGATGATCGTCGCGTTCGCCATCCCGCCACCTTCGCACATCGCCTGGAGGCCATAGCGACCGCCGGTGGCCTCCAAATGGTTCAAAAGCGTTGCTAGCAGCCGGGTTCCGGATGACCCGAGGGCGTGGCCCAACGCAATCGCTCCACCCCATGGATTGAGCCGCGCGGGATCGGCGCCAAGCTCCTGCGCCCACGCCAGTGGCACACAGGCAAATGCCTCGTTGACCTCATAGGCATCGATGTCGTCGAGCGTCAGGCCGCCACGGTGCAGCGCCCTGTTCGTCGCCGGGATGGGCGCGGTCAACATGTAGAGCGGATCGTCCCCGGCGACGGCGAACGCGTGGAATCGGGCGCGGGGCCGCAGGCCGCACGCCAGCGCCGTCTGTTCGCTCATGATCAACGCGGCCGACGCCCCGTCGGTCAGCGGGGACGAGTTTCCTGGGGTGATCCGCCAGTCGAGGGTGGGGAAGCGGGCGGCCGCTTCGGTCGAGGCGAAGGACGGCCTCAGCGTGCCGAGCGCTTCGGCTGTGGTCGCCGCCCGAATCGTCTCGTCGACGGAATGCGATGTGTGGCGGCCCTTCTCGTCGACGACCGGCATCGCGACGATCTCATCGGCGAAGCATCCCGCGGCGGCCGCAGCCGCCGCCCGTTGGTGGGAGGTGACGGCGAACGCATCCAGGGAATCCTGATCAAGCTTCCAGCGCGCCGCCACCAGTTCGGCGGCCACGCCTTGCTTGACCAGGCCCTGCGGATATCGCGCCGCGACGCTCGGGCCGAACGTGTCGGCGCCCGACGATGCCGTTCCCATCGGAACCCGGCTCATGGACTCCACGCCGCACGCGATCACTATGTCGTAGGCACCGGCCATCACGCCCTGCGCTGCGAAATGCACCGCCTGTTGGCTGGAACCGCATTGGCGGTCGACGGTGGTGGCGGGCACGGACTCCGGGAAGCCCGCGGCCAGGGCCGCGCTGCGGGCGATGTTGAAGCTCTGCTCACCCACCTGTTCCACGCAACCGGCGATGACGTCATCGATACGGGCCGGATCCAGATCGTTTCGGGCCACGACCTCTGACAGCACCTGGCGCAACAGCTCGACGGGGTGGCAGCCCGATAGTGCGCCGCCGGGTTTGCCCTTGCCTGAGGCCAACCGGACGACGTCGACGATGACTGCGTTGTTCATTCCTTACTCCCACCTGGCGCGGCGTGTATCGATCACCGGTGGCGACGCCGGCACGAAGGGCAGTCTGCCACAGATGAAACTGATATATGCATACAGTGATCACATGGTTGTCGCTATTAGAATGTGATGGTCTACTGGAGATATGAAGGTGACAGTCGATCCCGATCTCTGTGAAGCGAACGCGTTGTGCGTGGCATCGGCCCCGGACGTGTTCGACCTGGTCGACGACGCGGTCGTCGACATCCTGATTCCGCAGCCGCCTCCCGAACTGGAATCCGATGTACGTGATGCAGTTGCCGCGTGCCCGAAGCAGGCGCTGTGGATCCTCGATACGGACTGACTGCAGGCCCTCGCAGCTCGCGCAGGCAGACCTGCATTGCAGTAAATGCACTCAGCGTTCTACTCTGAAGACAGTTCGTTCCACGTCTGGTGTTCGAGCCGGTGTACCAGTCGTTCCTGAAGGGAAACCAGCATGCTGCCCGACGACGCCAAGATCATCTCCGTCGACGACCACGTCATCGAGCACCCGCGCGTCTGGCTCGACCGGGTGCCCGCCAAGTACGCGGAGGTGGCTCCGCGCATCGTGAAGCTGCCCGACGGCAACGACACCTGGCTATACGAAGGCAAGCAGTCCGGCAACTTCGCGCTCAACGCCGTCGCGGGCAAGCACCCGCGCGACTTCGGGATGGACCCCCGCAGCTACGACGACATGCTGCCTGGCTGCCACGACATCGAGGACCGCATCAAGGACATGGACATCGAGGGCGTCTGGGCCCAGTTGTGCTTCCCCAACTTCGGTGGCTTCGCAGGCAGCACCTTCCATACCGCCAGCGACAAAGAGTTCGCCAAGCTCTGCATCACCGCCTACAACGACTTCATCCTCGATGAGTGGTGCGGCTTCGCCCCCGAGCGCCAGATCCCGTTGATGATGGTGCCGTTCTGGGACGTCGAGGCCTCGGTCGCCGAGATCGAACGCACGGCCACCAAGGGTGCCAAGTCCATCTCCTTCCTCGAGGCGCCGCACAAGATCGGTCTGCCGTCCTACCACACCGACCACTGGGATCCGATCTTCCGCATCTGCGAGGAGGCCGGCCTGCCGCTGTCGATGCACTTCGGATCCGGCGGCATGCCGCAGGGACTTGCCCGTGACGGCGACCTGTTCATCGGGATCGCGTTGTTCGGACTGAATTCGATGATGGCCACCGTGGATCTGCTGATGTCGGACGTGTTCTACAAGTTCCCCAACCTCAAGGTCGCGCTCTCCGAGGGCGGCATTGGCTGGATTCCGTACCTGCTGGAGCGCATCGACTACTCCTGGGGCCGGCACAAGTACTGGTGCAACGTCAATGCCGACAAGCTGCCCTCAGAGTTGTTCCGGGAGCACATCTTTGGATGCTTCATCTCCGACCAGTCCGGCATCGAGCAGCGCCATCGCATCGGTATCGACAACATCATGTTCGAAAGCGACTACCCACATTCCGACTCCAACTGGCCGCACACCCGAAAGCTGCTCGCCGAGCACCTCGTCGACGTGCCGGACGAGGAGGCCCGCAAGATCGTCGAGCTCAACGCCCGCACCCTGTACAACTTTTGGGCCTGACGCCCACCATCGCCGTCTCCCGAGGCGGGAGCCCGGGAATTCGCCGCTCATCCGTGCTCGGCGAAACGGGGGGACCAGCACGCTGTCCCACGCACCACGAAAGGTAGCCAATGACCGACCTCGCTGCGGGAAAACGGTTGCGCAGCAACGTGAGTGACACCGAGATCATCGTGGTGCGGGCCCCCGCAACCCCGCTTGAGCTGTCGTGCGGCGGCCAGCCGATGACCGCAGACCCGGTTTCGGCCGGCACGGCACCGACGAACATCGGCGACAACGACACCGCATTGGGTAAGCGATACGTCGACACCGACACCGGGCTGGAAGTGCTGTGCACCAAGCCCGGGCCGGGAGTACTCACCGCGGACGGCCGGGTGCTGACGATCAAGGCACCTTCCGCGCTGCCGGCATCGGACTGAGGCCGCAGCGTTGAACGTCCTGACACTGCTGGAGATGGCGGCGACGGGTACCCCCGATCGGGTCGGCGTCGGGCGTGTGGGTCCGGCCGAAAATGCGGCAGCCGGACTGACGTACCCAGCCCTCCTCGATCGCGCACGCTGCGGGGCGGGAATGCTCTCGGCGCACAGTGCCGAGGAGCTCGTGTACGTGGGAGTCAACGACGACGACTTCGCGGTGGCACTCTTCGCTGCCGCGTGGGCCGGCGTCCCGTTGGTTCCGCTGAACTACCGGCTGGGCAGTGATGCGCTGGCCGGCCTTCTCGCGCACCACCCGAATGCGCTTGTCGTCTCCGATCAAGCGCCCCCGACGACGGCCCAAACGGTCACCTTGGCGCAGTGGCGGGCGGCGTGCGTCAAGCCGACGAACGACACGTCGCGGTGGTCCGACGATCCCGATGCGGTCGCGGTGCTGCTCTACACGAGCGGAACCACCTCGGAACCCAAGGCAGCCGTGCTGCGCCACCGGCACCTGACCTCCTACCTGCTCGGCAGCGTCGACTTCGGTGCGGCAGGTGGACACGAAGCGGTCATCGTCAGCGTCCCGCCGTACCACATCGCGGGCGTGTCGAATCTGTTGAGCAACATCTGCGCCGGCCGACGGGTGGTCTATCTGGAGACCTTCACCGCGCAGGGATGGCTCGACTGCGTGCGCGCCGAACAGATCACCCATGCCCTCCTCGTTCCTACGATGCTCGCCACGATAACCGAGCACCTCGGCCAGAGGGCCAACGCGGACGTACCCACCCTGAGGTCACTGGCCTACGGCGGCGCCAAGATGCCGATCCCCGTGCTGGAGCGCGCGATTCGGCTGTTCCCCGCCGTGGACTTCGTCAATGCCTACGGGCTGACCGAGACCAGTTCCACCATCGCAGTCCTCGGCCCGGACGACCACCGCGCCGCGCTGCAGGGAGACCCCGTTGCACGCGCCAGGCTCGGCTCGGCCGGCCGATTGCTCCCCGGCATCGAGATACAGATCCGCGGGCCGGGCGGCGCGCTGCCCACCGGAATCGCCGGTGACATCCATGTCCGCGGCGAGCAGGTCTCTGGTGAGTACCGCGGTGCGGGAAGTGTGCTCGACGAAGACGGATGGTTCGCCACCCGGGATCGCGGGTGGGTCGACGATGACGGCTACCTGTTCGTTGAAGGACGTACCGACGACACCATCATCCGCGGCGGCGAGAACATCGCGCCGGCCGAGATCGAGGATGTCCTTCTGGAACACCCCGCGGTCGCCGAGGCCGCCGTGGTGGGGATGCCCGACGAGCACTGGGGCCAAGACATCGCCGCCGCAGTCGTGTTCGGGCCCGGCCGCACCGTCGCCGTCGAGGAGCTCCGCGAATGGGTGCGGACCCGGCTGCGCGGCTCCAAGACTCCGGCACTGATCGTCGTCCGCGACGCGCTGCCCCAAACCGCCACCGGAAAGGTCCTACGTCGCGAGCTGCTTGCCGACCTGCTCGCCACCGAGCGTGGACCCCTTACATGACCACTCATTCGCAGCCACAACCCGACTCATTCGCTGGAGGCCACCATGCCTGACGCACTCATCCTTGCAGCCGCACGGACACCGATCGGGCGCGCCCGCAAGGGATCTCTGACGTCGGTAGATGCCTACCAACTCGCCGAGGTCGCGGTCAGCGCGGCAGTCGACCGGTCCCAGATCCCGATCGCCGACCTTGACGACCTGTTCATTGCGGAGTCACTGCAGGGCGGCGGCGTGATCGCACGCAACATCGCGGTGCGTCTCGGTATGACAGGGGTGCCGGGGGTAGCGATCAACCGGCACTGCGCTTCCGGGGCGACCGCCGTGCAGTTGGCGGCCGCCACCATCATCGCAGGCATGGCAGATGTGATCGCCGCCGGTGGAACGGAGAGCGCCAGCACGATGCCCCGGCTCAGCAAGATGGCACCGGGCGCGCAGGAGCCCACCCGGTGGTCACCACAAAGCCATCCCGATGCGCCCGGTGTGCCTCCCTTCGACATGTCCGTGACCATCGGGGAGAACACCGCACGGCTTCACCACGTCACCCGGGAGCAGGCCGATGCCTGGTCCGCACGCTCGCAGCAGCGGGCACTCAATGCGATCGCCAAGGGGTACTTCGACGACGAGATCGTCGGCGTCCCAGTCACGGCAGGCACATTCAGCACCGATGAGCATCCGCGGGACACCACGCCCGAGGCGCTCGCCGGGCTGAAGGTGCTACACCCGGAGATCCCCGACGCCGTCGTCACCGCGGGCAACTCCGCGGGCATCAACGATGCGGCAGCCGCGCTCGTCATCGGCGGCTCCGACTTCGCAGCCAGTCACGGCCTGACACCGCTGGCGCGGATCCGGGGCTGGGCGTCCGTTGGCGTGGATGTGCAGCACACCGGGATGGCACCGGTGACGGCAATCCCGCAGGCGCTCAAGCGCAGTGGTCTCACACTCGACGATGTCGACCTCTTCGAGATCAACGAAGCGTTCGCCACGATGGCGGTGGCCTGCACACGCGACCTCGGTTTGGACGAGTCAATCGTGAACGTCAACGGCAGTGGCATCAGCCTCGGCCACCCGATTGCCGCGACCGGTGCACGAATGGTCGTGTCGATCATTCACGAGCTCGTACGCCGCGATGCGCGCATCGGGGTAGTGGCGATGTGCGCAGGCGGCGGTATGGGTTCCGCACTGGTGGTCGAACGGATCTGAGCCCCAGCGGAATCGTCAGCGTCGCGCGGTGAGCTTGGTGTATCGCCCACCGAGCAACCATTCGGAGACATAGAGGTTGCCGTCGGCGTCCGCCGCTACCGAATGTGGCGAGTTGAACCGATCGTGCTGGGGGAGATGCGGTAGCGTCGCGCGCCCGTCGTCGGCCAGATCATTGGGCCATCCTGGCCGGGTCGGCCACCCTCGTGCTGCCTCGGGATCCGGGTCGGCGCCGATGTACCCGACGAGGCTGTCGTCGGAATCCAGAACGGCCAGGCGTTCGTAGATCTCCGCGACCACCAGCAGGTCGCCCCACTGCGCGAAATCGCTCGGACTGTTCAAGAAGGTCTCGCCAAACGTGCGCAGGTACCGGCCCTCCAGGTCGTAGACGAGGACACGCACGTTGATGCGGTCGGCTATGTAGAGTTCCGGCACCTTGTCGTTTCGGCGGTCGATGAAGATCGCGTGCGGGCACAGAAGTCGTCCACTTCCCTCTTCGCCGGTCAGTGTCGACAGGTGGTTTCCATCCTTGTCGAAGCGATGAACCAAGCCAGATCCGTATCCGTCGGCTACCCAAATGTCGCCCGTGCCGCCGAACCGCTCCTCGTCCACGACGCAGCCGCACGGGCAGTAGGGTCCCATCGGGCCGGCGGGGATCGCCGGATCCTGCGGCGGGTTCGGCAGCTCGGAAAGGATCTGCCCATCGAGGGTCATCTTCACCACCCGGGGTGCCCGCGTCTCGCAGTGAACGCCCTTGCCGAACAGGGGAGTCCAGTTCGGATCGCCTTCGTCGGCGGCGCACCTGAATACGAAACCGGGATCGCAAACCCACAGGTATTCGTCCTCGCCCTCACGGACGACGCTGATGCCGTGGCCTTCGGTGAGGTCCGTCTCGACCACTCGTAGCAGGCGCCCCTCGGTGTCGAACGCGACCAGTTGCCCGGCGTGGAAACCGATGAGTTCGCCGTCGTCGGTGGCGACGACGGCGTTGTGCACCCAACAGGACGCTGCGCGTGGGACGGCGGACAGATCTGCCCAGTCGCCGGTTACGTCGTAGGGGGGAAAGTCGTTGTGCCTGTCAGAACTTGAGGACACGACCCGTGCCTTTCTGTCGATTCACTGGCTGGTGACGGCACTGCTTGGCAACTCACCGAGACCGGGTGCCGAGGATGGCGAAACTCTCTGGGGCTCTGCGTCGTTCGTTCTGGACCACGACTCTCCCGCCTCGTCCTCGAACTGGATGTGCACCCGGGGAGATGCGTTGCCTTCCAACTGGTACAGAGCAGAGGCGTGTTGATTTGGTCTCAGCCAGCGCGGGAAGTCCAGCGCCGTGTGCGCGGCCAGAATGTCCATCCGATTGGTCAGAAATGACGGCCCAGGAGCCGGTGACACCACACCCGGGTCGATCGGTGGTCGACGCTCTTCCGGCCACCGGCCAGTCCTCAGCTTGGCGAAGACATCGGTGATCGACTGCCTCGAGCGCCTGCAAGCGTCGGGTAGTTCGTTGCCCTCGGAGTCGACCGCATCCACCGAGACCGTCAGACCGGTGGCTAAAGCGGTGCTGTGATTCATCACGGTCACCGCCCAGATCTGTGGGCCAAGCAATGCCACGGGCATCCGGTAGGTCGTCACCTGGCGGGTCGGCGTGGCCCGTGCGAACCGCTTTGTCAGCGTGCTGAGACTGGTGTAGTGCAGATCGGCGCTAATGGCACTTTGCAAGCGGCTCTCGAAGAGTGAATCTTCGTGACCAATGTAGCGAGGGACGGTTCCCTCCTTCGCCAGTCGCTGCGCCACGCTGCTCAACCAGGCTTGGTCGTCCGCATTGAGGCCGTCCGACGGTGACTCGGCGATGACCCAGGCGAGCGCCAACTTGCCGGCGCGCTTTGCGCGCACCAAGTCGTCTATCGCTTCAACGGCATTTCGCTGCATCGGGTCGATGACCGCGATCAACACGTCATAGCGATCGAGGATCGCAGCCGGCTTGCCCGCATGATCGAAATCCTCAGCGGCGGTACGGTGCTGCCCGCGCACGGGCACGAGCACAATCTGGTGTCGCTCTGCGCTCGCGCTGTTCCACCAGTTCAGAGCGTGGTCGACGGCGGTGCGGAATCGTCCGGTGTCGTCGGGCGCCGCGATCACCACCTCCACGACTTGAGCAATGAACACCGTCTGATCTCCTGATTGATCCGCCGAGACCTGTGTGGCCCATCGCTTGGTCACAACAGGTGCTGTTTTACTCTAACTACCCTTGCTTTGTTTGCAAATGTCGTCCTACTATGACGCACATGCCCTTGTTGCGGGCGCTGCCGTCCGCTGTGCGAGAGGGCCCGCTTGCGTTCGCCAATGAACAGGAGAGACATTGTCGGCCGACGGAAGTGTTCTGGAGTTCGAGCCGTTCAAGCCCGGTCCGCGCGACCAGTTGCCTGCGGTCTATGCGCAGTTGCGGGAGCGATTTCCGGTCTACCGGAGCGCTACCAACATCTGGGTGATATCGCGATTCGATGACGTGAAGGCCGTGCAGTCGAGTCCCGATGTGTTCTCGTCGCGACCCAACCCCTACGAGGGGGATTCGACGCCGTCGGATGCCGAGATGAAACCGGAGGTCATCGAGCGACTCATGGCGCTGGCAGCGGGAATTCCAGTCGATATGAACGAGATGGCATCCGCCAAGTCCATTGCCGCCGCAGACCCGCCCCAGCACACTCGGATGCGCAGAATCGTGAGCAGAGGTTTCACACCCCCACGGATCAAGGAGATGGCCTCCGCGATCAGCACGATCGTCGACCGCTGTCTGGCCGGGATTGGCGACCTGCCCAGATTCGACCTCGTCGAGCGGCTGGCCGTGCCGCTGCCGGTGGAGATGATCTGTCACATCCTGGGCATTGACCGAAGCGAGTATGGCCGTGCCAAACGATGGTCGGACGCCTTCGCCGCGGCTGCCGGCGGCGAGTGCAACAGTCCCGCTGAACGAAACGAGTTGATGCTGAGCAACATCAAGGAGTTCAGCACGTACTTCGTGCCGTTGATCGAGGCGCGGCGCGCTGAGCCGAGGAATGACCTGGTCAGTGCGATGGTCGCGGCGATCGACAACGAGGCGCTGACCAATGTCGAAACATTGATGGTGGCGATCACGATCATGGTCGCGGGCAATGAGACGTCGACGAACCTCATCGGGAACACCGTGGTCGAACTGCTGTCAAACCCCGACCAGCTCAAATTGTTGCTCGACGATCCTGCGCTGCTGTCCAATGCGGTGGATGAGGCGAACCGACTGACGGCGCCGATCCAGTTCGCGTTTCGTGAAGCCACCGAAGAGACAGAGGTTGCGGGCACGACGATCCCGAAGGGGGCAATCGTCGCCTTGCACATGGCCGCCGCGAACCGAGATCCCCGGCGCTTCGACGACCCCGACCGTTTTCTCATCACCCGCCCGGCCGCCAAGAACCTCTCGTTCGGCCACGGCATACATTTCTGTCTGGGTGCTCACCTGGCCGGTCAGGAAGTACGAGCCGCGATCGGTGGATTGTTGCCTTATCTCGACCGCCTCGAATTGACCGACGCTCCGCTGGAGCGCAACCCGACGGCACTGCTCAACGGCTGGCAAAGGGTCGAGCTCGCGTGGGTGTCGTAGTGCGCGGGGGACGCAGCCAGTGAGCACAGACACGACCGTCGGCGTGCCGGGTCATCTGGGTCGACTCGATCCCGAGTTGCGCGGCGTCGCCGCCGGCCTCGACGTTCTGCAGTTCGAACACGACACGCTTGCCCAGGAACGGCATCGACTCAAGAGTATGAGCGCCGTCCGGGCCGCTGCGGTCGATCTCGCCGGTGTCGAGGTGGCCTCGTTCGCCATCACCGGTGGGTCGGGTCAGCAGCTCGGGCTTCGGACTTACCGGCCGGCGAGTCCCGCCACCCTGCCGATCGTGGTGTACGCCCACAGCGGGGGCTTCGTCAGTGGGGATCTGGACACCGATCACGGTGACTGTGTCGAGCTGGCGCGAACGGCGGGCTGCCTCGTCATCTCGGTCGACTATCGGCTCGCGCCCGAAAACCCCTGCCCGGCCGCACTTGACGACGTTTCCGCTGCGTTCGACTATGCGATCGCCAATGCCGAAGAGCTCAACGCGGACCCGAGTCGCGTTGCACTGGCGGGCCGGGATGCAGGAGCCGCGTTGGTGGCCGGTCTGGCTCAGAGCGTCTTCGATGCCGAGGGCCCACGCATTCGCCTGCAGATTCTGCACGAACCGATGCTCGACCGGGGTTCGACCAGATCGCGGCGGGAGTTTCAGAGCACCCCGGGACTCAGTGGCCGGGCGATGGACCACGGCTGGGCGCATTATCTAGCGGCCACGTCGTTATCGAGGAACACCGTTCCTGCCTCCAGGCCGAACCTCGAGGGGTTGGCGCCGGCATTCGTCAGCTGCGCAGAGATCGGTCCCTGCCGGGATGAAGCACTGGAGTACGCCAACCGGTTGATGCACGCCTACGTGCACACCGAACTGCACGTGTTCGCTGCCGTCTTTCACGGATTCGATTCCGCGGCGCCCGATGTCGCCCTCTCCCGCGAGGTCCGGGAATTGCACGCCCGCAGCCTGCGTAGGGCGTTCTCCTACTGAGGACTCTCGTGCGGTTCGTCGTCACACGGGATCGAAGGACGAGATGAGCCAAGCGCCATCGACCCGGTTCAGGGTCACCAGGACACTGCTGGAGGTCATGGTGGGGTTGGGTTTGCCGGAGCTCGACGTGCTCTGATTGACGAATACCAGGACAACGGCTGCGCCGGAGCGCAATTCGGTGACCGCGGCCCTGACCACGGTGGCGTTCGTCCTTACCGACTTCTGGGCGGCGGCCGGAGCGACGACCTGCGTGGTGAACGTGTTGTAGTAGTCGAGGAAATCGCCAGTGAGATGAGACTTCGCAGTGGCGAAATCCCGGTCCAGGGTGTCGGGAGAGTAGGACAACACCGCGATGGTTCCATCACTGGCGGCTCGAACGGCGGACTGCGCGACGTTGGTGTCGGCGTCCCGGTCGGGGCGATACTGGAAGTAGTACAGGCCTCCGACGAGCCCAGTTGCCGCCAAGACCAGCGTCAGCAACACCAGCCCCGCGCGCGACTTCTGACGCAGGATCATGGGACGAACTCGACTTTCGACATCTTGAGTTGACCGGCGTCGCGCGACACCGTCACGATTAGTCGCCAGGACCTGTGCTCCGCCTTGGCTCCGGCGGCGTTGGTGACCGTTGACGTTGCCGACACCAGAACGACTGCGGAGTCATCCGTCATGGATTCGACGGCGGTGGCGTTCACGGCGCCCTTGGTGACGACTTTGGACTGCTCGAGCACTGAGGTGAAATCGGCTGCGTGACGTTCAAAGTCGTCCTTGAAGGCCCCCGTCGAACTGCTCAGAATGCGGCCGACGTCGTCGTTGGCCTTGCCGAAGTCCAGTGAGGTCATGTTGACCACGCCTTGGCGCGCGGCCGCCGCGAACTCAACGGCACGGGCACGCTCCTGCGTGACGCCGTCGTGCAGCCACGCCAGATAAGCACTGACTGCCAGCAGTGCACAGATGATGGCCGTCGCACCCCCGACGACGAGGTGGCGCCTGAGGCGTGCCCACCAGCGAGGGCGACTTCGGGCGGGCGCGCTGCCACCGGCCGGAGAAGTCTCGTCACGATCGATGTCGGCCACTGCCAGTGACGATGCCGCCTCGTCGTTGCTCGTCGCCAGATCAGCGAGCCGGCGAAGCTGGATGGCCCGGGCCCTGGCCTGCGCCGCAACCGCACATGCCTCGGCCTCGGCGGCAGCCGCTTCAGCCTCGGCAGCGGCGGAATCGGCGACCGCGTGAGCCGCCTCTCGAACGGTCTTCACGATTTCGTCATCGCCGTCGGAACAGCGATGTCAGTGTGCCGTGACGTTCTCGCCCAAAGGCCACGTTGCATATGGCTACCTCCCGGTCAGCGGGTACGTCCTTCTGTGGTGAGGTCAATCGTCTACCGTTAGTACCATGGCACTCTACCTTGATGCGCTATATATGGTGTTGCTGAGAGAACACGATACGTTACGGTGTCGAGGGTAGCCATGAGTGCCGCTGAATGAGAACCGACGCTTGAACGCCAGTACCGGCGTGATCAAGAGGTAGGAGCATCGATGCCCCGGACGAACATCGTCGGTCTGTTTCAGGCGGTCGGCGGCCTGTTCGCGATGGTGGCCGTCACCGTTCTGGACGGACCGGGATCTGATGGGGTTTAGATCATCGGTGGACCGCTGGTCGCCGGGCCTTTCAGCGCCGCGCAGTCTCTCTGCGGGGATGCAGGCCGTCGGGGGGCTGTTCGCAATGTCGGCCGACGCGGTCAAGTTCGTTTTCCGCAGGCCCTTTCAGGGCCGAGAGTTTCTGGAGCAGGCCTGGTTCGTGGCCAGGGTTGCGCTTGCTCCCACTTTGCTGGTCGCGATTCCGTTTACCGTTCTGGTCAGCTTCACCCTCAATATCCTGCTGCGCGAACTCGGGGCGGCGGACCTGTCCGGTGCCGGTGCGGCGTTCGGTGCGGTCACCCAAGTGGGTCCGATCGTGACGGTGCTCATCGTGGCCGGTGCGGGCGCGACGGCGATGTGTGCCGATCTGGGGTCGCGCACGATCCGCGAAGAGATCGACGCGATGGAAGTGCTGGGCATCAATCCGGTGCAACGCCTGGTGACCCCGCGGATGCTGGCCTCGGGTCTGGTGGCGCTGCTACTCAACAGCCTGGTCGTCATCATCGGCATCCTCGGCGGCTACTTCTTCTCCGTGTTCGTCCAGGGGGTCAACCCCGGCGCGTTCGCGGCGGGCATCACCCTGCTGACCGGAGTCCCCGAGGTGATCATCTCCTGTGTCAAGGCCGCCCTGTTCGGCCTGATCGCCGGCCTGGTGGCCTGCTACCGCGGGCTGACGATCAGCGGTGGTGGCGCCAAGGCGGTGGGCAACGCCGTCAACGAAACCGTGGTCTACGCATTCATGGCGCTGTTCGTCATCAACGTGGTCGTCACCGCCATCGGCATCCAAATGACGGCCAGGTGACCACGTGGCTGCGATGACACTGAGAGCCCTCTACCCGCAAGCTACCCACCAGCTCGGTAAGCCGATCTCGCTTCTGGGCCGGATCGGCGATCACACGCTGTTCTACGGCAAGGCAATCGCCGGGGCGCCGTTCGCGGCCACCCACTACACGCGTGAAATCATCCGCCTGATCGCCGAGATCAGCATGGGCGCAGGCACCTTGGCGATGATCGGCGGCACCGTGGTGATCGTCGGGTTCTTGACCGTGGCGACCGGCGGCGTGCTGGCCGTGCAGGGATACAGCTCGCTGGGCAACATCGGCATCGAAGCGTTGACCGGATTTCTGGCGGCATTCGTCAACGTCCGCATCTCGGCGCCGATCGTCGCGGGCATCGGCCTGGCCGCCACCTTCGGCGCCGGGGTGACTGCGCAACTGGGTGCCATGCGGATCAACGAAGAGATCGACGCGCTCGAATCCATGGCCATCCGGCCCATTTCGTACCTGGTCAGCACCCGGATCATCGCGGGGATGATCGCGATCACGCCGTTGTACTCGATCGCGGTCATCTTGTCGTTCGTGGCGAGCCAGTTCACCACCGTCTTCCTGTTGGGGCAGTCCGGCGGCTTGTACGACCACTACTTCAACACCTTCCTCAACCCGATCGACCTGTTGTGGTCGTTCTTGCAGGCGATTCTGATGGCATTGGCCATCCTGCTGATCCACACCTACTACGGCTACTTCGCCACTGGAGGTCCCTCTGGTGTTGGTGTCGCGGTGGGCAATGCGGTGCGTACGTCCCTGGTCGTGGTGGTATCGGTGACATTGCTTGTCTCGCTTGCCATCTACGGCTCCAACGGCAACTTCAATCTGTCGGGATAGGGGACAAGTCGTGACGCAAAACCTGGGCCCGGGTCCGATCCACCGGTCTGAAACCGCCAGCGTCGCTACTCCTGTCGCTGCATCGCCTGGGCAAAGTTTCGGCGCGCGCGGGTACGCGCGTCCACTTGCGGGTCTGGCGATGGTTGTCGCCATCGTCGCCATCGTCGCCCTTGCCGTCGGGTTGTTCCGCGGTGGTTTCACCGAAACCGTTCCGGTCACCGTGATTGCGCAGCGCGCCGGCCTGGTGATGAATCCCGATGCCAAGGTGAAGATGCTCGGCGTGCAGGTCGGCAAGGTCGATTCAATCGAGGAACGGCCGGACGGCCAAGCCGCGATTCACCTGGCGATGGAACCGTCTCAGCTGCATCTCATTCCCTCCAATGTGCTCGTGGCCATCACGTCATCAACGGTGTTCGGCGCCAAATTCGTTCAGCTGATCCCTCCTGCCGAGCCGTCGCCGACGGCCATGTCCGCCGGACAGGTGCTCGACGCCAAACGCGTGACGGTGGAGATCAACACGGTGTTCGAGCAACTCACGTCGGTGCTGTCGACGATTGAGCCCGAAAAGCTCAATGAGACCCTTGGGGCGATCGCGTCCGCACTAAATGGCCGTGGCGAGAAGATCGGTCAGATGCTCACTGATCTCGATTCCCTTCTTGCCAAGTTGGAGCCGAGTCTTCCGAATCTGAGCCATGACATCGCCGTGGCGCCCGACGTGTTCAGCGCCTACGCCGATGCGGCGCCGGACCTCATCAAGACCGCCGACAACGCGACGCGAATCAGCCAGACCTTCGTCGACGAGCAACAAAACCTGGACGCGCTCTTGGTCAGCGCGATCGGGTTGGCCGACATCGGAAACGACGTCGTGGGCACCAACAGGCAGCCGCTAGCCGATGTCCTGCATCTGCTGGTGCCGACCACCGACCTGACGAGCCAGTACCACGAAGGGTTGAACTGCGCGCTGGCCGGCATGGTGGCATTCACCAAGAATCCGCCACTGCCCGAGCCCGGTGCCGAAGTGTTGATCAGCTTCGCGCTCGGGGTCGACCGCTATCGTTATCCGAGCGACCTCCCGAAGGTCGCCGCAACCGGCGGTCCGCATTGCCAGGGCCTGCCGAACGTGCCCGCCGGGGTGCGTCCACCGTTCCTGGTCGCCGACGTCGGCGCCAGCCCCTGGAAGTACGGAAACCAGGGAATCCTGCTGAACTCCGACGGCCTCAAGCAGCTGTTGTTCGGGCCGATCGACGGGCCACCGCGCAACTCCGCACAGATCGGGCAGCCCGGATGATGCGGTCCGGACGCGCGACGTTCCTGAAGTTCGCGTCATTCGTCGTGGTGATGGCGGTGATGACCGCCTTCCTCTTCCTCATCTTCGGCCAATACCGCACCGGTGCGACCAATGGCTATTCCGCCGTGTTCGCCGACGCATCGCGCGTTGAGCCCGGAGACTCCGTGCGGGTCGCCGGAATCCGGGTGGGCACCGTCAACACGGTCTCGCTGCGCCCGGACAAGACGGTGGTGGTGCGGTTCGACGCCGACCACGGCGTCGTGCTCACCGCAGGCACCAAGGCAGCAGTGCGCTACCTCAACCTGGTCGGCGATCGCTATCTCGAGCTCGTCGACGGTCCCGGCTCGACGCGGGTGCTGCCAGCCGGATCGCAGATTCCCGTCGACCGTACCGAGCCCGCACTGGACCTCGATCTGCTGCTCGGTGGGCTGAAACCAGTGATCCAGGGCCTCAACCCGCAGGACGTCAACGCGCTCACCTCCTCGCTCGTACAGGTCTTCCAGGGCCAGGACGCCACTCTGGAGTCCCTCCTGTCGAAGACATCGTCGTTCTCAAACACGTTGGCGGACAACGGTCAGGTGGTTGAACAACTGATCGACAACCTGAACACAGTGGTGGCCACGCTCGCCAAGGATGGCGACAAGTTCTCCAGCGCAATCGACGGTCTGGAAAAGCTGATCACCGGCCTGTCGCAAGACCGCGATCCGATCGGAGCCGCGATCGAGTCCCTCGACAACGGAACCGCGTCCATCGCGGACCTGCTGACCAATGCGCGCCCGCCGCTGGCGGGCACGGTGGACCAGCTGAATCGAGTGGCCCCGCTGCTCGATCAGGACAAGGACCGCATCGACCTCGCACTTCAGAAGGCGCCGGACAACTACCGCAAACTCGTCCGGCTCGGTTCGTACGGCAGCTGGTTCCCGTACTACCTCTGCGGAATCAGCCTCCGGGCCAGCGACCTGCAGGGCCGGACGGTGGTCTTTCCCTGGGTCAAACAAGAAGGCGGGAGGTGCAGCGAGCCCTAATGCTCAAGTATCGCGGATCCAATCTCATTCGTGCCGGATTCATCGGCGTCGTCCTGATCGTCCTCGTCATCGCGATCGGGCTGCAGCCCCAGCGGCTGTGGTCAATGGCGACCGCGATCAGATACCAGGCGCTGTTCTCCGAAGGCGGCGGACTCGCCCCCGGCAACGACGTGACCGTCTCCGGCATCAAGGTCGGCGCCGTGTCGGACGTGGCGCTGCAGCACGGCGATGCCTTGGTGACGTTCACCATCGACGGGGCGGTTGCGCTCGGGTCGGACACCACCGCCCACATTCGGACGGGCACGCTGCTGGGAGAGCGGGCACTGACCTTGGAGTCGGCGGGCGCCGGGACGATGCATCCGTCCGACGTGATCCCGGTCGCGCGCACGTCCTCGCCGTATTCGCTGACCGAGGCGGTCAGCGACCTCACGACGAACGCCGCGGGAACCGACACCGGTTCGCTCAACCAATCCCTCGACACGCTGTCCGAGACGATCGAGCGGATAGCACCGCAATTGGGACCGACCTTTGACGGCCTGACCCGGTTGTCGCGGTCGCTCAACAGCCGGAACGAGTCGCTGGGCGCGCTACTCAAGAGCGCCAGCGATGTCACCGGAATCCTGTCGCAACGCAGCCAACAGCTCAACACGCTCATCCTCAACGCCAACGACCTGCTCGGGGTGCTGGTGGCGCGCCGGCAGGCGATCGTCGACCTGCTCGCCAACACATCAGCGCTGGCCCAACAGCTGTCGGGTCTGGTGCACGACAACGAACGGGAGCTGGAGCCGGCGTTGCAGAAACTGAATTCGGTCACCGCGATGCTGGAGCGCAACCGCGACAACATCGCCAAGGCATTGCCGGGTCTGGCGAAGTTCGAGATCACCCAGGGCGAGGCCGTCGCCAACGGTCCCTTCTACCAGGCGTACGTGCCCAATCTCGTACCTGCAGAAATGCTGCAGCCGTTCCTGGACTACGCATTCGGGTTCAGAAGGGGTGTCGACGCCGGGCAACCGCCGGACAACGCCGGGCCTCGGGCCGAGCTGCCGTTCCCCTACAACGGAATCCCACAGCCGGGGGACCACCCATGATGTCCCGCAAGCGGTTTGCGGCCGGGCTGGCGGTCGTCCTGGCAGCGCTGCTCGTCGTCGGCGCGGCACTGGTCGTCCGGCAAACGTTCTTCCGGCCCAAGACGATCACCGCCTACTTCACCACCGCCACCGCGGTCTACCCGGGTGACGAGGTTCGGGTATCCGGCGTCAAGATCGGCAGCATCACCTCCATCCAGCCGGAGGGAACTCAGGCCAAGATGACGCTGGACGTCGATCGCGACGTGGCCATCCCGGCCGACGCGAAGGCGGTGATCGTCGCCCAAAATCTGGTCGCGGCCCGCTATGTCCAGCTCGCGCCTGCATACCGGTCCAGCGGCCCGACGATGTCCGACGGCGCGGTGATCCCGGTCGAACGGACGGCGGTACCCGTCGAATGGGACGAGGTCAAAGCCCAATTGATGCGATTGGCAACAGATTTGGGGCCGACCAGCCAGATCTCCAGCACGTCGGTAGCACGGTTCATCGACAGCGCCGCCGACGCGCTGGGCGGTAACGGCGACAAGTTGCGGCAGACGCTGGCTCAACTGTCCGGGGTTGGGCGGATCCTGGCCGACGGCAGCGGCAACGTCGTCGACATCATCAAGAATCTGCAGACATTCGTCACGGCCCTTCGCGACAGCAACACCCAGATCGTGCAGTTCGGTGACCGGCTCGCCACGCTGACCAGCGTGGTGAACGACAGCAGGTCCAATCTGGATGCCGCGCTGACCGACCTCTCGGTGGCGGTCGGCGACGTGCAGCGGTTCATCGCGGGAAGTCGTGACCAGACCGCCGAGCAGATTCAGCGGCTGACCAACGTCACCCAGAACCTCGTCGATCACCGCATGGACCTCGAAAACGTCCTTCACGCGGCGCCCAACGGGTTCGCGAACTTCTACAACATCTACAACCCCGACACCGGAGCTGCCGTCGGCCAGTTCGTGGTCAACAACTTCTCCAACCCCGTGGCGTTCTTCTGCTCGGCGATCGGCGGCATCGAGAACATCACCGCGCCCGAAACGGCGAAGCTGTGCGCGCAGTACCTCGGCCCCGCGATGCGCCTGCTCAACTTCAACTACTTGCCGTTTCCGGTCAACCCGTACCTGACGAAGTCAGCAAGCCCGGACAACATCGTCTACTCCGACCCGAGCCTGGCACCCGGCGGCGCCGGCCCGACGCCGGGGCCGCCCGAAATACCGCCCACGGTGTCGGCGTATACGGGGCTGAACGGAGATGTGCCGCCGCCCCCGGGGTACGGGCAGCCGCCGCCTGGAGTCGCACCTGGCCCGTCGGCACCCGATCATTTGCCGGCCTTTCCCTCACCTGCACTGTTTCCGGGAGCGCCGGTGCCCGCCGCGCCGACGAGCGTGGGAGACATGTTGCTTCCGGCTGAGGCCCCGGCGCCCAGCGGGCCGCTGCCCGGCGCACCACTCCCCGCGGAAGGGACACCACCATCATGACGGGCGCACGATCGACGCGCCGACTGCTCGTCATCGCGTGCAGCGTCGCGGTGACGGCGACAGGGTGTGCCTTCCAGGGCGTGAATTCGTTGCCGCTACCCGGCGCGGTGGGCCGGGGGACCGGCGCCAACATCTACCACGTCGAGATCGCGAATGTCGGTACGCTGGAGTCGAATTCACCGGTCATGA
Source organism: Mycobacterium sp. AZCC_0083 (assembly GCF_014202335.1). Lineage (GTDB taxonomy): Bacteria > Actinomycetota > Actinomycetes > Mycobacteriales > Mycobacteriaceae > Mycobacterium. The sequence continues at coordinate 111,255 of NZ_JACHGP010000020.1, forward strand.
TCGACGACGTCGTGGTTGGCAGCGTGGGCAAGATGACGGTGCAAGGCTGGCACGCCGACGTCGAGATCTCGGTGAAACCCGATGCCGTCATCCCCGCGAACGCTGTTGCAAGCGTCGGGCAGACCAGCCTGCTGGGATCCATGCATCTCGCGGTCAACCCGCCGCTCGGCCAGCCGCCGACCGGGCGGCTGCAACCGGGCGCCACCATTCCACTCAACAGGTCTTCGACGTATCCGTCGACCGAGCAGACGTTGTCATCGCTGTCGGCGGTCGTCAACGGCGGAGGACTGGGGCAGATCGGCGACATCATCCACAACTTCAACGCCGCCTTGTCCGGCCGGGAAGACCAGGTTCGCGACCTGATCACTCGCCTCGACACCTTCGTCGGCATGCTCGACCAACAGCATGACAGCATCATCGCCTCCGTTGAGGCACTGAACCGACTTGCCGCGACGTTCGCCGAACAGCGCGACGTCATCACCCAAGCGCTGCGCAAGATACCCCCGGCACTGGACGTCTTGAACAAGGAGCGGCCGCGCATCACGATGGCCCTGGACAAGCTACGGATTTTCAGCGACACCGCCAGCGGGCTCGTCAACGACACGCAGGCGGACCTGGTGAAGAACTTGCAGAACCTTGAGCCGACGATCAAAGCGCTCGCCGACATCGGACCGGACCTGGATGCCGCGATTGCCCAAGCGACGGTATACCCGTACGCCCAGAGCTTCATCGACCGAGCCGTCCGAGGGGACTACGTGAACTTCTACGCCATCCTCGACCTCACGGTTCCCCGACTCAAGCGGACATTGTTCTTGGGCACCCGCTGGGGTCAAGAGGGCGCTGAGTTGGTGCCGGCGCCGGGGGACCCGTGGTATCTGAACTACAGCTATGACCCCCTCAGCGTCGGCGTCAACCCGCCGGCCGCGGATCCTGCGCCGCCGCCGGACGCAACCGCGCTGGCGGTGCCCGCCGAAGCCGGGTCCATGCCACCGGTGACGGAGCCGTTGCTACCGGTGGTTCCGCCGATGTCGGCACAAGCGCCGCCACCGCCCGGAAGTTCGCCACTTCAGATTTTTGCGGGTGGATGATGTTGACGCGTTTCGTCCGAATCCAGTTGACGATCTTCACGATTGCGTCGATTGTCGGCGTGCTGGTGATGGTCTTCTCCTACATTCAGGCGCCGACCCTGCTCGGTGTCGGCCGCATCACCGTCACGTTGGAACTGCCCGCCTCCGGTGGCCTTTACCGCTTCAGCAACGTGACCTACCGAGGAGTCCAGATCGGCAAGGTGACCGCGGTCGGGCTAACGCCGAACGGCCCGAAAGCGACGCTATCCCTTGACACGTCGCCCAGGATCCCGGCAGACCTGCAAGCGGAGGTGCGCAGCATCTCGGCGGTCGGCGAGCAGTACGTCGACCTGCGGCCACACACAGACTCGGGGCCCTACCTGAAAGACGGCTCGGTAATCCCGGCGCGCGACACCACGATTCCACAAGCGGTTGGCCCGATGCTGGATCAGGTCAGTGCCCTGATCACCAGCATTCCGAAGGACAAACTCAGCGGATTGCTCGACGAGTCGTTCAAGGGTCTCAACGGGGCCGGCTACGACCTGGGTTCGCTGTTCGACTCGTCAGCCAAGGTGGTCGGCGACGTCAACGGCGTCGCCGACTCCACGCGGACCCTGGTCGACGACGTCGCGCCGCTGTTGGATTCGCAAGCCGACACCACCGACGCGATCAGGACCTGGGCGCGCAGCCTAGCCGGAGTCACCGAGCAGGTAGCGACGGACGACCAACAGGTGCGTACGCTTCTGCAAACCGGTCCCGGCGCCGCCAACGAGGTGTCTCGACTCCTCAACCAGGTCAAACCCACCCTGCCGGTGCTGCTCGCCAACCTCACCACAATCGGCCAGGTCGCGGTGACATACCACCCGTCACTGGAACAACTCTTGGTGTTGCTACCGCCCTCGGTGGCCTCCACGCAGGCGTTCGGCCTGTCCAGGAACAACCCGACCGGGTTTCCCCTTGGCGACTTCGGCGTCAGCATCGGCGATCCGCCCGCATGCACTGTTGGGTTTCTCCCACCCTCGCAGTGGCGATCCCCAGCCGACACGTCCACGGTCGATACCCCCGACGGGCTGTACTGCAAACTGCCCCAGGATTCACCCATCGTGGTTCGCGGTGCCCGCAACTACCCGTGCATGGGGCACCCCGGGAAGCGTGCGCCGACCGTGCAATTGTGTAACGACCCCAACGGGTATCAACCGTTGGCGCTGCGCCAACATGCGACCGGCCCCTATCCGCTGGACCCGAACCTCATCTCGCAGGGCATCCCGCCCGATGACCGGGTTACCTTCGGCGACAACATCTTCGGTCCGGTGGAAGGGACGCCGATGCCACCGGGAGTGCCTCCGCCGCGGGCACCTGAAGGCCCCGAGGGTGCTCCACCGCTACCAGAGCCCGCTCAGATTCCGTCGCCAGCCGTACAGGCACCGCCATCACCAATTGCGGCTCCACCACCAACCGCCGCCGATGGTGGTGTGGCGCCCGCAGCTCCGAGTTCGTTGCGCACGGCCGAGTCGGGGGCGGGGCCTTCGGTTGCCGTCGTGCAATACAACCCGCAGACAGGCATGTACGTCACTCCCGATGGCCAGGTGTTCGAACAGTCGGACCTAGTGGCGCAGGCGGCGCCAAAGACGTGGAAGGACATGCTGCCCACCTAGATTCGGCCGAGCCGGCCTCTCGATCGGTTCCGCCGATCGCAAGTCAGCGTTTTGCGTAGAGGAGCGAGTGATGAGCACACGTGGTGTGATCGCCTGCGCAACCGCGGTCGCGGTGGCGGTGATCGTCGGCGTGGGCACACCGGCGTCCGCCCGCGCTTCCGGAGATGGCCTCGCCCTCAATGGGACCTACCTCGCCACGTCGAACGGCGATTGGGCGAAGACGAACGATTCCTACCACGACGAGACGACTGTCAGGAGCACCTGGACCATCACGTCTACGTGTTCCAACCCCGTCGATTGCACCGGCCAGGTGACGAGTGACCAGGGCTGGACCGCACCGATTCGCCACAACAGCGACGCATGGATCGTCGAGCGCGAAGTTCCGAACTGGGAGAAGTGTCCCGACGGCACCGCCGCCCCGGGCCACCAGAGGTACAGATTCTGGCCCGTCGACGCGACGGGCTACGTGGCGGTCGGGTCGCCAACGCTGGGAGGCGAGGAGAGAACGACGGGCCCCAGCGGCGCCTGCGGCGTCAACAAACTGCTTGTCATCAGGATGCCGTTCAGGCTGGACGAGGTGGCGTAGATCGATGATCGCGGATCGCAGGCGAACAGCAGTCCGGGAAACGCCGAACCTCCTTCGCCCATGGGCTCGTAAAGTGGTCCGATTCGACATGCTGGCGGGCGCTGTGTTGCTGGCCGTAGGGGTAGTGGCCGCACCGCCTGCCGCCGCCGAACCGACTGCCTGCGACGTCCCCAGTTGCACACCGGGCATCGCCCCCGGCGCGGTCATCGGCGCACCGTGCGATAGCACCACCTACTACGTGTTCGCGACCACGTCGTGGGGACGGCTGGTCTTCTGCGGTTCGCCAAGAAGGTTCGCGCCCAGATACTTTCGGTCACCTTCGATGGCAGGCATCAAAGAACTGGACAGCAACTGCGTGGGTTACGACAACAACGTCGCGCAAGCGCCCGATGGGATGTTCCTCACCTGCATCGCAACGAACGGGCAATCGCTTTGGGTACGCGGTGACACCTAGGATTGGACCCGCCACTCCCGAGCACGGGCAATGAATGGCTAGCCGGCGCCAAGCGGCCATTCGACTCGGAGCCAGCTACGCGGCGGGGCTGACGTTCGCGCACATCCTCGCCGCCGCGGCAGTCTCATTGGTAGTCGTCTCGCTCACCCGAAACACCGTAGGTGACGCGAGCAACCTGCTCACGACGAGGAATCTGATCGCGCTGTGCGGTCTGGTCGCAGTCTCGGCCACCGTCGGTGCAGTCGCCGGAGTCCTCAACATGGTTCCGTCCTTCCGCTGGTTCGCCGACGGCGCTGAACCAACGCCGGCACAACAACGCGCGGCGCTGAGCATCGCTACTCGCCAGACCATCGTCCAGTTCGGTATCTGGGCAGCCAGCGGTGCGGTGTTTTCTCTGGTCAACCTCCACTCTGGCGGCGGTGTCGCCTACATGATCGGCGCGGCCATCTTGGTCGGGGGTGCCACCACCGCCTGCCTGGGCTACCTCATAACGCAGCGGACCTTGCGCCCCATTCTTGCGGCCTCGATGAAGACGGCAACGGCGACCGGCGAAATGCCCGGCGTGCTAGCACGATTGATGATTACCTGGGCTCTCTTCAGTGCGCTGCCCACGGCGGGGATCGCGCTGATCGTGTTGGCACGCTCCAACGGATGGTTCGTCCAGAAGTCAGCGCCAGTCGAAACGCCAATTCTTGTGCTCGCCGCTATGTCGCTCCTCTTTGGATTTCGGGCGATGGTCTTGGTTGCCCGGTCGATCTCGGATCCCGTTCGCGACGTCGTCGTCGCTATGACCCAGGTGGAACGAGGCCAAAGCGGGGCGTTCGTCGACGTGTACGAGCCCTCCGAAATCGGCCGCCTGCAGATCGGGTTCAACCGCATGGTGGCAGGACTGCAGGAACGCGAACAGCTCCGCGACCTCTTCGGACGCCACGTGGGCGTCGACGTTGCGCGCCACGCACTTCAACAAGACGACTCGCTGTCCGGCGACGTCCGAGAGGTCGCCGTATTGTTCGTCGACTTGGTGGGATCAACCACGATTGCCGCGTCCCGCCCACCAGAGGCAGTGGCGGAAATCCTCAACGACTTCTTCCGCATCGTGGTCGCCGCCGTCGATCATCGTCAGGGTCTGATCAACAAGTTCGAAGGCGACGCCGTACTGGCAGTCTTCGGGGCCCCGCTCGGCATCGAAGAGCCAGCGTCGGCCGCGCTCGCGACAGCAAGAGCGCTCGGCACCGAGCTAAAGAAATTGCCCCTCGTGGACTTCGGTATCGGAGTGTCCGCGGGTCCGGTGTTCGCCGGCAACATCGGCGCTGAGAACCGCTACGAATATACGGTCGTCGGTGACGTAGTCAACGAGGCCGCCCGGTTGGCCGATCGCGCCAAAGATTGGCGTTCCAGAGTTTTGGCGTCCGGCGATGCGATCGCCCGAGCCCAGGCGACCGAACGGTGCCACTGGGCAATGCGGGGGTCCACGGCGCTTCGCGGCCGATCGGCGGTCACGGAGCTGGCGGAACCAATGCTGAATGAATGAAACCTGAGGGATTGCATTCGAACTGGTGTTGCAGCTCGATGCATTGCCGTCCGCGGGTGCCCTGGGATCGGGTCCCTGGAACCGGGCACTTCGGGCCTTGATCGTGGCCATGCGTGATTCGGCGTCGACGACATGGAGCGAGTCGTCGCCGCTGCTGGTCACGTACGCCTTGTGCGTAGAAGCGTCCGACGCGACGTCGGGCATCGGACCGGCGCCGACGTTGAACGTCGCCGTGACCTTGGGCGGGCCAAGCGACGCCTCGCTGGATTCGGTTCCACACGCTGCCAAGCGCTCACGGCGAGCACCACGACCGAAAATCCGATGGCCCGCATCCCGGATGACCGATCGGGCTAGAGCGGACATCTCATCTACGGCGTCTCCCGGATCGACTCAGATCACTCGTGGCCGACATTCTGTCGCCGGATAGCGGAGTGTCTGTGCCGCCTGAAGAGAACTTCATCGCGCCACCATATACTGATAGGTATTTGAAGGACAATCGGTATTTAGTGTTTCCGAACCCTGGGACTCGACGTCAGGATGCCCAGGATCGCGTCGACCACCTGTCCGGCACTGCTCGGCTCCGACGACTGATCGGTCGGCTGCTGCAGGCGAATGCCGTTGGCCAGTGCCATCATCGACGCGGCCAGGTCTCGCGCATCGATCGGCAATGCCACGGACAGCTTCTCGAAGTAGTCGCGCAGGATTTGGGCGAGGGCGTCGATCTGCTTGCGCTGCAGCGCGTAGTACTCGTTCGCGAAATCCGGGCTTCTCCTGGCATGTAACTGCAGCTCGATGGCCAGCTCAGGGCAGTCGCTGTTCACGAACGCGGTGTTGAGCCAGTCGGTGACCGCTGCACGCAGATCGTTGGGTTCGAGGCCGACAAGCCTCTCGAGATCCGCCATGTCGCGCTCGGAGTACCGACGCAAGAGTTCCAGCAGGATCGCTTCCTTGTTGGGAAAGTTCGAGTAGAAGGCGCCCTTCGAGTAGCCGGCTTCGGCGGCGATCATGTCCGCCGACGCCCCGCCATATCCCAGCCGCGAGAACGCTTCCTGTGCCGCGGAGAGGAGCCGCTCCCGGGTGGCGGCCTGCTGTTCGGCCCTGGACAAACGGGTAGGTGGCACGGATCAAACCCCCCCGTCGCTTCGCTCGCCCCGGATCAAAACCCCGTCGCTTCGCTCGCCCCGGATCAAAACCCCGTCGCTTCGCTCGCCCCGGATCAAAACCCCGTCGCTTCGCTCGCCCCGATGCCCTTCGTCATTCGAAGATCATGAGGTATCTCGATGACAGCCTAGCCAAGCCGCTAGGTGGAGAGGCGCGCATACGACCCGAATTCCACGTCCTCCAGGATGTCCGTGCGGCGGGGTGACCACTGCACGAGGTCACGCGTTTTGTCCGAGGACAGGCGCTTGTTGAGGCAGAGGCTGATGCCCGTGCCGAAGCTCGGCGGCGGCGTCAGTGCGCGGCCGAGCCTGCTGGTGATGCTGGATGGCAGGCCCCGAGTGAGCCGAAGCCCTAGTCGTGCAACCGTGTTGAGCCCGAGCATCTGCTCCAAGGTGAAGTTGTCGGTTCGATCGCCGGCACCGATCATCCGGCTGACGGCCGCCGCCAAGTCGCGATGGCTCACATCCTCGACCACGCCATGTAGAACTGCTCCCTGCGGCGCACGCTCCACCGCCAGGGAGTAGAGATCTGCAAGATCATCGATGTGGACGTAGCTCTGCCGCGTCGCGCCCGTCCCGAGATGAGCGCCGCGTCCGTTGGCGCGGGCCATGGCAATGACGGCCGGAACGTCGAGGCTGCCGCCGTTGCCATAGACGAGTCCCGGTCGCACGACGATGCCACGGACACCGGGGTCAGCGAGGACGACGTGTTCTGTCTCGACTCGTGCGGCCATCGCCTCACCGAGTCCAGCGACCAGCATCGGGTACACGCGTGCCGACCGGGGTGCGAATACTTCCTCGGGCAGCGGCAGAGCGGCGTCTTCGTCATAGACGGCCTCGGTCGCATCGCCGCCGTTGAAGACGCCGAAAACCGCTGAGCCGCTGGTGAATACCAATGCCTTGCCTGAGCTCCCGAGCGCTTCCTGCATTGCCCGGACGGCCGCCCGATCCCTGGCGAATGTGTCGGCGTTGTCTCCCTGAGAGGCGCCGACACTCGCGGTGCTGACTACCGCGTCGACGTCCGAGGTGATGATGGCGTTCGCCAGACTCGAGGAGTCGGCGAAGTCGCCCATGACCGGAGCCAAACCCATCTGACGCAGCTTCGCCGCCGACTGCTCGGAACGCGCCAATCCGAGGACTTCGTGTCCTCTGGCGACGAGCGCCGTGGCGACGGCGCTTCCGATGTAGCCGGTGGCGCCGGTGACGAGGATCTTCATGGATCGCTCCGAACGTGAGCAGTAAAATACCAAGAGGTATTCCAAAACCTATCAGACTTTCGATGTACGTGTGGAGAGGCGTTCCAAGAATCCATCAAGGTGCCCGCTACAGACTTCGAGGCATGACCACGATTCCGCACGTACGGCAGTCCGTGAAGCGCAACCGGCTCGCCGACCTGGCTCCGTTGTTCGACGCCCTGGCCGACGTCGCGATCCGCCGCCACGTCCCAGGCCCCGAGTTGCTTGCCCGTGTCGCGCAGGCCGGGCCGGCACTAGATGCCATCGCAAGACCACCCAAGCAGGGCGAGCCGTACTCCCGTTTGATTCTGCGTGCCGACGACGAGGTCGAGATCATGGTCGCCCGCTGGCGTCCCGGGCACCGTTGCGCGCCGCACGACCACGGCGGCGCGGGCGGGTTCGTCATTGCCGTGGAGGGCACGTTCCAAGAGCGCCGATTCCGCTGGGACGGCGCACGACTGGTAGTCGCCGAGACCACCACGCGGCCCGAGGGCGAAGCGATTGACATCTCGCCCGACGACATCCACGACATGGGTGCTGCGGAGGGCGGTCTGAGCCTGCATCTCTACAGCCCGCCGGCTCCCGGCATGCGGTTGTTCGACATGGAGCGGGCCGAAGTGCTGGAACTGGTGGGCAACTACGGCGCCTGGATTCCCGAAGGTGATCACCCCCGCATCCCGTTCGCGGACGTCGCACCCAAAACTGAAACAGCCCCATTGATTTGGGTGGCCCACACGACGCACTACCGCGGTGGGTCGGGTGAGTTCGCGGTGGCCGCGGCCACCATGGCCCGCGAGCTGGCTGCAGCGCATCCCGACGCCGAGGTGGTGATCTCCGGGCTGCATCACAAGGCTGACTTCCTCGCCGAGATGGCCCGGTTCACCGGCTCGGGCCGTGCGCTGAGCCAGCTGCACCTGATCAGCCATGCCGGGATGTACGGACCGATGTTCGGTTCGACGGACTGGCCCGAGCAGTTCTCGCCGCACGAGTGGCGGACCATGGCGATTCCGTTCGCCCCCAACGGGCGGGCGCACTTTCACGCCTGCCGCACGGCGCGCTGGTTTGCACCCTTCTTCGCCGACGTCTTCGGAGTTCCGGCGTCTGGCAACCACAACTACACCACCGTCTCGGCCAGAAAGGATCACTTTGCCTGGGCAGGCCCCAATCCGACTGCGCGACAGGACCTTTATCTGATCGCTGCGCCCGGCAAGAAATCGCACGGGTGGGCAGGCCGCATCCGCAAGTATCTGGGCACCGCCGCGGAGGCGCCACTGCAGAGCCTTCCCGCCGCCACGAAGCCGGAGCGCTCCTACGATCGCGTCGCCGAGCTCTACGATCGCGCCTACGCCGACATCAGGGTCCGCGACGCCGAGTGGAAGTGGGTGGCGGACCGCGTGGCCAACGCCCGCGCCGAGCTCGGCCGTCCCCTGCGGGTGCTGGAGATCGGCTGCGGCAATGGCGCCTTGCTCCGTGCCATGGACGACGGTGGTGACATCGACTTCGGGATCGGACTCGACAGCTCCGCCGGGATGCTCGACCGGGCGCGCATGCGCAACCAGGACCGGGCCCGGTTGCGGTTCGGCAAGGTCAACGGTCCGGCGCTCGACGTTCCCGACGATCACGTCGACGTGGTGATCTCGTTTCTGTCCTTCCGGTACCTGGACTGGGATCCGGTGATGGCCGAGATCCGGAGGGTGCTCGCGCCTGGCGGTCGGCTATGGGTGGTCGACATGGTCGAGCACCCGGTGCGCGTGCGTGAGTTGGGCGTGCTCGCGCGGTCAGCCGTTGCGCATCTGCGGACACGGCGTGCACGGCCGCAGTTCACCGCTGACCTGGCTGATCTGACGAGTCATCCCGACTGGCGGGAAATGCTGCGGCACAATCCGATCCGGGCCGAGCACGAGTATCTCTGGTACTTCGGCAGCCGTTTCCCCGGCCGGCGATTGGAGACACTGACGGCAACCCCGACTCAGCGGGTGGTGGCATTCGATTCTGGTCCGTTGCCCAAGGGCCAAACCGCACCCCTCACCTACCCATGATGGCGGCGACTCCGTGCCTCGGCATCGTGGACTGGGGCATCGGCGGCGTCGGGCTGGTGCGAGCTCTCGACCAGTTGGCGCCCGGGTTGCCGCTGCTGTACTGGGCCGACACCGGGGTCACCCCCTACGGCCGGATGGGGACCGATGAGCTGACCGCCCGCCTCACCGCCGTGGTCGCGGCACTCGCCGAGCGAGGGGCCACCGAGGTGGTGTTGGCGTGCAACGCGGCCAGCACTGTGGTCGGACGGCTTGGCGCGGCACCCATTCCGGTGGAGGGAATCATCGGTCACGGGGTGGCCTCCGTTCCCGACGAGATCGCCGGGTCGGTGGGAGTGGTGGGTGGACGGCGCACCATCGCCGGCGGCCACTACCGGCGCGGGCTGGCCCGAACGGGTCGGGTGACACTGTCACGGGTGGCGCAGCCGTTGTCCGCGCACATCGAGGCCGGTCGCGTCGGCTCGCCGCAGTTCCTCGCGGACCTGGCACGGATTCTCGGGCCGCTGCGTCGGGTCGATGCCTTGGTGCTGGCCTGCACCCACTATCCGGCCGCGAGCCGCTGGTTCGCGGCGGCGTTGCCGGACGCTCTGCTGATCGATCCGGCTGAGCGCCTGGCTGCCGCGGTGGCTGAGCGGCATCCGCAGGCTCGGCATGCCGAAAGCCCTTCCGCACGTACCTTTCTCACCACTGGTGATCCCGACGCGATGCGGCATGGGGCGGCGCGGGCCTGGGGCAGACCGTTGACGGCTACTGCGATTGCGTGCTGAACGGGTGAGACCGCGTTCCCGGATGGCCGAGCGGGCTTACCGCAGCAGCGCCTCGAAGAGTTCTTCGAAGTGCAGGTGTGCCACGAAGTGCCCGCCGGTTCGAACGTAGTGCGTCGCGTCCGGAATGCGCTGCGCCAGTTCGCGTCCCCAGGCGGCCGGCACGAGTTCGTCCTCCGCTCCCGACCAGACGTCGACCGGGACCTCGATGTCCTCGGGCGCGAACCCCCACGGCAATGCCCAGGCGCGGTAGTCCTCGATGACACCGGAAGCGCGCCGCAGTCCTTCGTATGACACGTGTGAGAACACGTCGAATCCTTCGGCCCCCAGGACGGCGGCATCCGCCCCGCCCAGTTCCCGTGCGGCCAGCCGACCGTTGAGGGTGGGCGCCGACCGGGCGATCAACGCCATCGTCCGGAAGCATTGGCGCGCAACCCACGGCGCCCGTTGTGACAGCCGGGTGTATGCGCGGTCAAACAGTGGCAATTGGGCGAACACCCCCGGCTCGGTCAAGGGTAGGGCCCCGGCGATGATCGCGACCCGCGTCACCCGGGACGGCATGGCATGACCAAGGGCCGCGGCGTACTGCCCGCCCATCGACCATCCCATCGCCGCGAGCCGGTCGACACCGAGTTGATCGAGGAGTTCGGCGACGTCGTCGACCCAGTCGAGCATGGTGCGCCCGGGTAGCGGATCGGACAGCCCGATCCCGGGCCGGTCCGGTGAGATCAGCCGAACCCCTGCCCGCTCGGCGAAGGGTGCAGCCGCGGCGACGTCGAGTCGGCCGACCAGGCCGCCGTGCGCATTGACGACCACGACGCCGTCGGGCCGACCGTACTGGGCGAAGCCCAGCGACCGCCCGTCCCGCAGACGCACGACGTGACCGTCAATGCCTCGATGTGGAGCCACGGGTGCCAGCTTGGCAGTGCGCGGGCGCCGACACCGCCGAACGAGTGAGCTGGCGTGGTGCTGGCGATCAGCTGGCCGACAGCACCCGGCCACCCCGTGCCGCGCCAGTGCGGGGGAGTGTCTCGGGGTACCGGCGATGGAGGCCGTCGATGAGGCGGTGCGCCTCGTACAGCTCCCTGCGCAACGTGGATCGGTGCCTGCGGTCGTGCGTGGCGCCGCGGATGGAAGTACGAGCGCCGCGCAGCTCCGCCGCCTCGAGTTTGTGCGAGATCTCGGCGACGTGTTCGCCCAGTTCCCGAAGCAGTGCCCGCGCTTGAGCTGCCCCCGCGTCTTCGGTCATTCAACGATCGTCTCATCATTCCCCAACGTTCGCGCGACGGGGTCGCAAGAAGTTCCCATCGTTGCCCAGACTTCCAGGTGGCGTCGCGAAAAGGCCGACCGCGCGTGGCGGTACTTACTTGCCCGCAGCATTGCCTCCGCGATGACGGCAACGCCGACTACAGCCGACCTGCGGTGAATGTGGCGGCCTGGTCGACCATCCCGTTCATCGAGTACAGGGCGTGGGCGATGGTGGGCCCGCCACCGACGGTGCCGTCGCAGATCGTGTCTCCTGGCGCACACAGCTCGATCGTCTTGCCCGCGTACGCGGGGCCGATCACAATCGGCGGCGCGCCGTAGTCGCGCAGGAACACATCCGACGGCTTCCCGAACAGGGCCACTGCCGCGACGTGGTCAGCCACCGCGGGCGGCATCGGCTTGGGTATGTAGGAGCCGTACGCGGCGGGTACGCCCGCGGGCACCTCGGCCGAGGTGACGAAACCGGCGACGACCGCACCCTGCGAATAACCGCCGATCACCATCCTGGTGGCGGGGCAGTCCGCGGCCATGGATTGAACGTGCGCGCCCGCGTCGCGAATCCCGTCGACGACGGTTCCTGCGAAGGCGAGCTGGTCGGCGAAATCACTGCTGGCGGGGTAGTCGACCGCGTGCACGTCGACCGACCTGCCGCCGGACTGTGCCCGCACCGCGTCGACGAACGTCTGTCCTATCCCGCCGACGCCGGGTGGCTCGCCGGTACCCCTCGCGAACACGACCTGTACGTCGGGACACGGTTGCGCGAACGCGGACGGCGCGTTTGCGCCAAGCGCCACGGCTCCGAGAGCGACCGTCACCGCCCAGGCGAATCGCGCGATTCGGCGAACGTTCATGACTGGCGCCTCCCTACGCTCAGCGGCCTAGGACGCTCGTGTCTAGACCGTCGAGAAGTGGTACCCCGATGTTTGCTACTCAAACCAGTGATGCGAACCGGTGGCCGACACGCGAAGCGTAGGTCGACCGCCGGTCCCGCGGCCGCTAACGGTTCGAGCAGTCCAGCGAGACCGTGATGGTGCGCCGGAACACCACCTCGACGCGTCGGTCGCCGAAGCGCTCGACCCGCCTCTGCTCGCGCGGGTTGAAGACGTCGGTCACCACGCACTCGTCCAGAGGTGCGCTACCGATGCGGTTGACCTTGACGTCGAAGCCCTGCGCCTCGAGCAGACCGATCGTGACGTTCGCCGACTCGGCGTTCGCCGGAGCTGCAGGCAGGGCAAGCAGCCCGACGGCCACAGCGGCTGCTGCGACGGGGATGGACAATGCGGCTCGCACCGCTGGGAAAGCGCTGACTCGTTTGCTGTTTGTGAACATGACTCGATGGTGCAGCGCAACGGGGTGTCACTGCATGGAGGTTGTGTGGAGATCAGCAGGAGATTGCGGGCGGTCAGATTCCGCCGCAGCTGATCCGGAGCGCCTCGATCGCGGCGTGGATGTTCGGGATGGTCGCCGGACCGTATCGGATGACGATCTGCTCCAGCGCACGGGTGACGTGCGGACCCACGACGCCGGCCGTCAGAGTCTCCTCGGCGATGACGATGCCGTTCACGAAGTGTGCGGCATGCAGACGCCCATCCCTCGCAACCTCGTAGCGCCAGTCACCGATCAGGATGCGCTCGGGCTCGGACCGGAACAGACCGCGTCGCGCGGGCGTGTGGTCCACCCCTGGAAGGCCTGCGAACACGTTGACCACCAACGCAACTCCGCCCGCCCCTGACAGTGCCGTCGTGACGACGCGGCTCACCTCATCGGAGTCGAGCCCCGTCATCACATGCTCATCGGTAGGACGAACGACGGCGTGATGGTCTCACCGCTGCCGGTGCGCCGCACCGCGGTGCCTGCCGCGTAGAACTCGACGGTGTGCAGCCCCCACGCGTAGTTGGCGATCTCGAACTGGACGCCGACGACGCCGTTGGCGCCGTCCCGTTCCGCCTCGGCCTGCATCCGGGACATCGCCAGTTCCCGTGCCTCGTAGTTGCCCTGGGTCCACTGCGGCATCTCGGCGTTGCGTCCCGCTTGCTTGAGCGTCTGCATGAATCCCTGCACGGCGATGTGGAACACGCAGTTGCCCATCACGAATGCGACGGGGCTGTATCCCGATCGGAGCAGGGTCGTCATGTCCTGGCCCGAAAGGTGGCTGCTGAAGGCTTGTCCGTTCGGACGGCGATAGGCGCCGGGCTTGGGGGTGTACCGCACCGCGGTGCCGACCGCGATGAACTCGAGGTGTTCGCCCTCGCCCTGGTGTCGCCATTCGAGTCGTACGCCCACGACGCCGTCGGCCTGCAACTGGTCGGCTTCGGCTTGCATCCGCGACATGGCGTTCCAGCGCGCCCGATACGTCGCCTCGGTGAGGGTCGGCAGCTCCGACTGCTGTCTGATTCCGCTGAACTGGTATCCGACGTGATAGACGGAGACACCCATGACGAGGTCGATCGGTTCGAATCCCGCGCCGTGCAGGAGGGCGAACTCGTTGACCGACAGGTCGGAGGTGAACAGCTTGTCCGCGTGCGAAAGTCGTTCCCCGGCCACCGGGTCGAGTTGGTTCGGTTGCATCGGGGCACGCACCTTCCGTATCGGTGCGCAGAGTGTAGGAGTCGATCCTGTGAACTTGGTGGGAGCGCGGCCAGCTGAACATCCGGTGGCCCAACCAGGGCACATGGGTAACGCCGCCGTGAAATGCGAGTAGTGAACTACGCGTGAGGTGATGCGGTCGCCGCTCCTAACCTCGGCATGCACCCACCGCCCCGACTGCCGAGGAATGCCATGACCACGTTGATTGCCTCTGACACGCGGACCGGCGTGATCGGCGTTGGCCTGGCCGCCGGGGGAGCGGTGGCCTACGGCGTTGCCACCGTGATCGGGCGTGCTCTGGCCGCCGCCGGCGTCGATTCGGCCACCGCCCTGTCTGCCCGGTTCGCCGTTGCCGCGGTCCTGCTCGCAATCACGCTCTGGCTCCGCCAGGTGGCGATCCGGCCACTGCCGGGCGAGTGGCTGCCGATCGTGCTGCTCGGAGCGATCGGCTACACCGCCGAATCAACGCTGTTCTACCTGTCGATGGAGCACGGGGTGGCCGGCGCCTGCATTCTGCTGTTCTATACCTACCCGGCGATCGTCGTGCTGATCGAATTGGCCCGCAAGAGAATTCGACTGAGCGGCCCGATACTGCAGGCCCTCGTGCTGTCGACCGTCGGTACCCTCGCGGTGGTCGCCGCCGGCGGTGACGTCGCCATCTCCACCGTGGGGGTCGTGCTGGCGTTGGCGGCGGCCGTCGCGTACGGCTTGTACCTGATCGTCGGCAAGGAGTTCAGTAGGCGAAGCGACCCGATGACCGCCGCGTGCTGGGTGGCGTCGGGCGCCGCGGGATCGTCCGCCATCCGCGGTGCCGTCGCTGGGAGCCTTGAGTTTCCGTCCGGTCACCTGCTGCAGATCGCCGCCTACGGCGTGGCGACGGCCGTGGCGTTCACCCTGACCTTCGCGGCACTGTCACGCATCGGATGCAGCAAGACGGCGGTCGTCATGACGCTGGAGGCGGTGTCCACGGTGGTGCTGGCGGCGCTCGTGCTCGGTGAGCCCGTCTCGGTGGCTCAGGCGTGCGGAGGGCTGGCCATCGTCGGCGCCGCCGCTGTGATTGCGTGGTCGCGCACCGCCGAATCGACTACGGACCGCAGGGAGGCGTTGAAGCGATGAGGTTGTCGCCGAACGGGTTTCGGTCGATGGTCAGCCTTGTTCGACGACGTTGTCTCCGCCGGAGTTGGTGATCTCCGGGGAGCCCGTCTTGAACGTGATCTTGTTGTCGAAGCCGGAGGCCACGATCGAGTCGGCGCTATCCACGGTGACGATGTTCTCGATGCCGGACACGTTGACGCTCAGGCAGTGTCCGGTGATCACGATCGTGTTCTCCATGCCGCTGATGTTGACGGTGCCTTCGTTGCAGGCGATCGTCTTGTTCGCGCTGATGCCGCCAATGGTGACGACGCCACCTGGCGCCGTGGGCGCCTGGATTTGCGGCTCCTGAGTGATGCCGCCGGACACGTCGGGTGGGGTGGGGATGTTGGTGAGGACGCCGCCGCCACCGGAGATGCTCGGGCGGTCGCGGGGGCTGCTGGTGATCGAGGTCCCGCTGGAGAACAGGTGCGTGCCGAACACGGCGACGCCTGCCCCGACCGCCACGCCGCCGACGAGGAACGTCGCGACGACCAACCACCACCAGGAGAAGCCTCCGGTCGATCGCGGCGTCGTGGGGTAGGGGCTGGTGTACGGGGCCGCATAGGGCGCGGTGGAGTACCCCGATGCCGAGTACCCCGGTTGCGGATATCCCGTTGGCGAGTATCCCGGGGGCGGCGGTGGAGGTGGCTGTTGCCCCGGAGGAGTGCTGTAGCTGCCGCCGTACTGCCCCGCTCCCAATTCGGACGTGCTCGTACCCAGTTCGGACGAGCTTGACCCGAGTTCGGAGTTGCTTGCAACGTCGGAGAGGGAACGTTCCAGATCCCGGATCCGGGCCTCGGGGTCCTCCTGCGAGTTCATGCGCCGATGCTCCCACACCCGGGGCTACTCGTGGAATGGCTTGGGTTGCCCCCTCGGATTGGTGTCGATCGCGCCGAGGTCAGAGGAAACCGATGTTGCGTCGGCCTGGCCCGATCGATGGGACGGGATCGGACTCGAGAGTCTTGCTCAACAGTTCGTGATAGATGTCGCGAAAGTCCGTGGTGACCTTCAGGTCACCGTCGTTCAGGTCGGTCAGGGTCGGCTCGTCGCCGTAGTAGCCGCCCTTCACCGGCGCGCCGGCAAGGAACACGGGCCCTGCCGAGCCATGGTCGGTGCCTTGGGAGGCATTGGCGGCGACGCGGCGACCGAACTCCGAATACATCATCACGACGAGCTTCTTGCCGAACGAATTGGTGCGCATCTGTCGCAGGAATGGGGTGAGCGCCTGGTCGACGGATTTGAGCAGGTCCTCTTGTGTCCCGCGCTCGTCGGCGTGGGTGTCGAAGCCGCTCAGCGACACCATGTACACGCGCGTCGGCACCGCAGCCTTCACGCATCGGGCCACCAGATCGAGCTGAGCCTCAAGGGAATCCTCGTCGGCGCTCTGCGACGCCGCGGTCGGGTCGATTCCCTTGACCACCCTGCCGAATTCGGGTTCCGTGATCTTGCTTGCGCGATAGCTCCTGCGTACCGCGGACATCGCAGGGGTGTCATGCGGATCGTCCTTGCTCAACGAGTCAAGAGTCGACGCGATACCGTCGGGGATGCGCGGGATGGTGTCGGAAAGTGCTGAGGCGAGCTGCTTTTCGCCGACCGCCAAGAGCGGTAGCACGGCGCCGACGTTGACTGCGCGCAGTGGGTCGTCGCCGCCCGCATCCAGCCAACGGCCGATCCAGCCGGTTGGCACCGGGTCCTTCGGGGAGGCCGTCTGCCAGATGTCCATCGAACGGAAGTGGCTGCGATCGGGATTCGGGTAGCCCACGCCGCGCACGATGGCCAGCCGACGGGACCTCCACAACCCGGCCAGTCCCGCAAAGGCCGGGTTCAGCGCGAACTGACCGTCGAGGGGCAGCACCTCATCGGGTGCGTACGCCAGGTCGGGCCTGGCTTCGTGGTAGGCGTTGTCCGTGTAGGGGATGACGGTGTTGATGCCGTCGTTGCCGCCGTAAAGCGTGACGATGACCAGGATTCCGCTGCCAACGGGAAGCGGCCGTTCGCGCGCGGCGTCGAGCAACTCGGGCAAGGTGATCCCGACGACGCCGGTCAGCAGCCCCGCCGCCCCGACGCCGGCACCGGCGATCAGGAACTTGCGACGGTTGATTTCTGGCACTTGTCGAATCCCCTTACGCCGTCAGGTATTCAGGGGTGTTGACGGCAGCCGCGACGAGCCGCTTCGGGTCGTCGACGAGTTCCTTGAGCGCGGTGACCGTGCGATCGGTCCACGCGCCGACGCCAATCAGGTAGCCGGTGGCGTCGATGCGGTCATCCTCGGCGGCGTCCTCGACGGTGGACAGGTCACCCATCGAGGAGAACTTCTCGGCCGCCCACACCCGCGCCGTGGTACTCGTCGTCGAGAGCCACGCCTGCCCATGGGGCCAGCCGTTGACGTCAGGCGGATAGAACGGACGTTGGCGCATTACGGTCAGTGCCACCAGGATCGCGTCGATCAGCCACGTCTGATCGAGGGGCACCTTGAGCGCTCGGACCACGCCCACCATCCACTCGATCGGGGCGGTGACCATCGAACCGGTGCTTGCGGTGAACTCGGGATCCAGCAGGATCGCCTTCGTCAGTGCCTTGAGATCCCGCCGCGGCCCGTACGCGGCGATCAGTCGGCCCAGCGCCGCTGGTGACGGTTCTGCGTCGGAAGCCAGTTGCCGCCACAGCTTTCCAGCAACGAACGCTGCGGACTGCGGTTGGCTCAGTACGACGTCGCAGAAGCCGACGTGATCGAAGTTGCCCGTGGCACCCAAGATCGTCTTCGCCTTCGAGTCGAACTGGCTGTATGCCACTGCCGTTTGGCCGCCGTATCCGATGCCCCACCCGGTGAGAGCCCGCGCGCCCTCCCGCACGTCCATCTCGGTGTAACCGTTCGCGCGACCGAGTGCGAAGAGCTCCATGAACTCTCGCGAGAGGTTCTCGTTGGCCTTCTTCACGCTGTTGCTTGCGCCATCGAGCCAGTAGAGCATCGCGGCGTCGGTCAGCATCGTGAGGGCAAGGGTGCGGAAGTCGCCCAGTTTGAGGGTGCGCAACTTCTGGTTTTGCATCCCCATCCACTCGGCCACCGGGACTTTCTGTGCCGATGTAGCGAAGTGGTTGTGCCACAACAGAGTTAGCTTCTCGTGCACCGGCTCGTCAACGGCCGCCATCCGCCGCACCCACCAGGCGGTCATGTCCTTCATCTGCTGGGCCAGTTCAAGGGTGATCGCGTTCAGATCGGCGGCGCGGGTGCCGCTGCCCGGCGTTGCGGGCGTCACGGGGGTGGGGCGTGGTGTCGCGACGGCGCCAGGATCGCGGTCGGCGTCGAGGGCCAGAACGGTATCGAGGTAGACCGACCAATCCTGGTTGGCGACCACGTCGATCTGCGGACCCGTTGCGCCGAAACCGGTCCGCCGAAGCAGGCGAGCGGTGGCCTGCCACCGCGGCGATTGTCCAGACACGGGCCGCCAGCCCATCCTCTCCACACAAGCTGGCGCGGCCCCCCGACCGCGCCATTCCCGGGTAGCGTAACTCGGGCGCCACGCCATCGTGACCAAAAGCGTCGCACCCGTGCCCTCGCCTGGCAAATGAGCGCCGAGCAAACACCGAATTGCTATGGAGTGGCTGTGCCGCAGTTGTGGCCGAGGTGCCTGGTTTCGATTCAGCGCCGATCAGGTCTCGAGACACTTCGATCCATGCGCGCATGCCGGTACTGGCTCCACCATTGAACTCGCAGCCCGCAAAAGACTGATCTACCAGGGGCGCGACTGGGTATCCGTAACCGGGTATCGAAGTGGCGGCGGGCCGATCCATGACGCCGGTGACGAGAAGAGGGTGCAATCCCATGAGCGTGGTCGTAGAGCGTGGCTCGGCGCGCTGTCCCCATTGTGTTGCGGTCGCGGACTACACATTCGTCGAGGGCGAACTCGATACCGTGCGTTACGAGGTGGACTGCCACTCGTGCGGCGAGGTCTACTCCGAGGTGAGTTCGCTCGCCCCGGCCATGCCCATGGAACGGATCCTGCCCATTCCGCCACTTCCGCTGGTGGCCCCGCGCCCGTCCTGGCGCAGGCACCTGGCGACGCTCGGCCGGGCCGCGGGGCGGCTGCGAGTGCGAGGCGGGCAGGACGGGCAGGAGCGGAGCGACTTGGGGATCTGGCACGGCGGGCAGGAGCGGAGCGACTTGGGGATCTGGCACGGCGGGCAGGAGCGGAGCGACCGGGGGATCTGGCACCGCGGGGAGACGCCAACTCCAAGTGAATACGGGGCCAACGGCTAAGTCGGGGAAATCCGGCCGCCATTCCGGTCCGGTTCACAACTGCCACACCAGTCACTGCCGTCAGCCTCGGCGCAATATGTCAGAAGTTTGCTGTCGTGTCGCCTTGTGATCTACCCCTCACTTTCGATTTGAAAGGTAAGGGTGGGGTCCCTGTGGCAGCCGCCACGGAAAACTAGTGGCGCTTGCCGATCCCTGAAACGCACTGGTAGGACGGGGATATGCCGTTGCTCGGCGAAGATAACGGACGCATAACGAAGAGTTTCTTAAGTACTGCCTGAGAGGTTTGCGGGACAGGCGTCAAAACCTCGTCCGCGGAATACCGGCAGCCGATTTTACGTCGCTACACTCGACAAAGACCGCGCCCCACCGGGCGCTGACCACATTCGAATCTAGTGCCGGCGCAAATGGTCGCTGGCGGAGGTGCCCTGAACATGGCTAGTACATTCGCGCGCGCAATCAGCGTGACCGTGGAGAACGCGAACGCCGCCCTGTTGGGTGCAACGACTGTTGGACGCGGCCCGATCGCCGACATGTCGGTCGACGGCGACACCCTTGTGGTCACCAGCTACGGCGACCACAAGGTCGTCATCCTCGACGCGAACAGCCTGGCCGTTACGGGTGGCGTCGCCGCCCGAGAGCCGTCGGTCGTCGTCGTCGCGAACGACCACGCCCATGTCGGCGTGGCGTCCGCCAACTACGACGCAGTCGCCGTGATCGACGTCCGCACCAGTGCCGTCATCGCGTCGTACCCGCTGTCGTTCAACGTCACCGCGATGGCCGCGAGCCCCGACGGCAAGCGCGTCTACGCAGGTCGCACCGGCGACGGCGGTATCGACGTCTCCGTGATCGACACCACCGCGGACCGTGTCGGCACCATCTACCTCGCCAAGGGCGAGGATGCCAACATCGACGCCCTGCGCGTTGACGCGTCCGGCCGCCGCCTCTACGCGGCGGTGTCCGACGCGCGCAGCAGCCGACTGATCGTCGTCGACCTCGAGACGGGTCGGGTGAACCGCTCGCTGGAGGTGGGTGACGCCATCCGCGGTATGGAGATCGGCCTGGACAGCACCGCGTACGTGCTGACCTCCGACCTCAACGACCGCGGCGTGGTGCACGCCATCGACCTGGTGGCCAACCGCATCGTGGCCAGCGTTCCGGTCGCTACCGCGCCGACTCAGCTGGCGCTGTCCGTCGACGGAACCCGTGCGTACGTCGTCGACTACGACCACGTCGTGGTGTTGAACACCGAGACGCTGACGGTCGTCGACACCATCGCGGTGGGCGTCCGGCCGTCGTGCGTTGCAGTCGGTGTCGACCGGCTCTACGTCGCCGACTGCGCCGGCGGCGTCACCGCCTACTCGGTGCCCGCACCCGCGCCGATGTTCGCGCCTGTGGCTGCGGCCAATCCGCTTGCCGCACTGGAGATCCGCGAGCTGGAGCCCGCAGGAGTCTAAGCCGGAGTGCAGATGACGACGACGCTCTCCTTTCGGGCGTCGACTCCTGGCGCCCCGATGCGCTTCTCGAGCTGGGATCGTAGCTCGGCTCCCGTACTGGGTTCCAGCACTAGGACGTTGGAGTACGTGAACGCCATGTTCACCCAGTCGTCGGTGGCGTAGTGCACTGATTCGACGGTGCTGCTTCGGTCGACGGTGAAGCCACTGCCCTCGATGATGGCGGGGAGCCCGTCATCGTGGACGGCGTCGATCGCCCGACGCTGGGACACGTCGAGATGGCCCGCATAGGCATCGTCGAGATCCCGTCGGGTCGGCGATACGGGCGTGATGCGGTTCGACAGCAGTGCCAGACGACCGCCTGGATTCAGGATCGAAGCGACCTTGGTCAGCGCTCGTTCCGGCTGCATCCAATGGAACGACTGTGCGAACACGACGAGATCGAACGTCCTGCCCGCAGGCTCCCATTCCTCGAACGTCGCCTGCTCCACGCGAACGCCCTTGGCTGCGGCCACGGCGGCCATCCGTGGGTCGGGTTCCACGGCAAGGACTTCGGCGCCTGCCTCCATCAACTGTGCTGACGCGATGCCGGTCCCCGCTCCTACGTCGAGTGCGCGCACGCCAGGACCCGCCACCAGCGTGGCGACGAGGGACTGCGGATAGCGCGGACGGTAGCGGTCGTAGCGGTCGGCGGCGGCACCAAACGATCCCGCGCGCCGGCGGTCGGCGTAGGTGGGTGCTCGATCGGACACCCATCCAGGATGCCCGCGATACCTGCGAGGTGCACGAGCGTCCGATCCTCATCCGACATCCATCTACGCGAACCCTCGGAATTCGCAAAGGAATCGGTTGTAGCGGTGCGGGGCCGAGTCGGCCCAGCTGGCGGGGCGTTCACCGCTGCCAGCAGGACGTGATTGGGCCATTTGGCGAGGCATCCACCGCGGGACGCGAAGGTCGGATGCTGTCAATCACGGTTCGCTGAGCGTAAGTAACAGCAAACGGGATGTGACGATGGACAGGGCTCCGGAACCACCTTCGAGAGGTACTTGCAAAGTCCATGACCGGCGTCGCGTCGAGAAAAGACCAAAAGAATTTTTTCCGATGTGGGTTTGGTCACACCCCAGAGTGGTAACTACACAGCCATCGTCAATTTCGTTGCTGAAGGGATACAGCTCATGGCCACACAAACTAGGTCGGTAACCCGCAGAGTCGTCACCGCGGTGGGAATTGCGGGTGGCGCGGCGGCTGTCGCAACCGGGATGGCACTCGCAGGGGCAGGCACCGCTGCGGCCGACAACCAACAAAACGTCGTCACGCAAACCGGGAACAAGTTCACCCCGAAGTCGGCTGCGACGACGTCGGCCCGGTCGGCCATCTTGGCTGCCCCGGTCGTCCCGTCATCCGACCCGGGAACCCAATTCCTGGTGAATCTGGGCACCGCCCTGTCCAACGCTCAGGTCCAGGTAGGGACCGCCGGCACCAATGCGATCTCGCAGACGGGCACCGCCCTTGGCAACGCTCAGGTCCAGCTAGGCACCGCGGGCACCAACGCGATGACTCAGCTGGGCACGGCGGGCAACAACGCGCTGACTCAGGTCGGCACGGCAGGCAACAACGCGCTGACTCAGGTGGGCAATGCCGGATTCGGCGTGCTCAACGGCATCGGCAACCTGTTCAATCGGGGTTAGGCACCAGGAGCACGGGACGGTGGCTGCGCGATTCGCTGGTGTAGCCACCGCGTCTTCCGTTGTGCCTCAGCGCCACTGGTAACGGGTCTTGGGTCGGCCGGCCTTGCCGTAGTCCGTCCGCCGGATGACGGTGCCGTCGTCGGCCAGCCGTTCCAGGTAGCGCCACGCGGTGACCCTGGACACCCCCACCTGTTTGGCCACCTCGTCGGCGGTCACACCGTCGGCGTTGTCGCGTACCACCCTGGCGATGTCGTCGTTGGTCTGCGGTGCGGCGCCCTTGGGCGCGACGGACTTGTCGCCTGCAGAACGCAATTCGGACAGCGCGCGATCGACCTCCGCCTGGCTGGCCGCATCGACGCCTGCGGGCAGCGACACCCGAAACCGCCGATAGCGCTCCAGCCGGTCCTGGAACGCCGCGAACGTGAACGGCTTCAGCAGGTATGCCAGCGCGCCGTGCGCGACGGCGGCGCGCACCATCTCCAGGTCCCGCTCCGAGGTGATCGCGATGATGTCCGGTGCGGGCCGCAACCCCGTCAGTGCCGACGCCAGGCTGATCCCGCTGGCATCGGGCAGCCCGATGTCGAGCAACACCAACTCGATCGGCGTCCCTGCCGCGGCCGCCTCCGATGCCACCTGCATGGCACCGCGGGCGGTGTGTGCCACCGCCGAGGCCGTGAAACCGTTCAGGCGCTCCACATACGTGCGGTGGGCTTCGGCGATCAGCGGGTCGTCCTCGACGATCAGGACCGAGATCGACTGGGTCACCGCGCCGCTCCCGGCACCGTCACGGTGACCACGGAACCGTAGGTCACGTCGGCGGTCAGCGTGCCCTCGTGCCGCTTGACCACCTGCGCCACCAACGCCAGGCCCAGGCCGTGCTGTTCACCGTCGCTCACCGACTTCGTCGAATAGCCCCGCTGCATCGACCTCTGGAACGTCTCGGCGTCCATCCCGGTGCCGCTGTCGGCCACCCGGATCAAGAGTTCCTCGTCGCCCTGGCTCACGGTCACCTCCACCCACGGATCGTCGCGGTCACATGCGTCCATGGCGTTGTCCACCAGGTTGCCAAGCACCGTGACCATCTCCTGCGCCGTCAACGCCACGTGGTCGGTGTCCCATGCCAGATGGGTGTCCTCGGTGATGGTCAACGCGATGCCACGCTCGTCGGCCTGCGCGGTCTTGCCGAGCAGCAATGCCACCAGCGCGGGTTCGGCGACGTCGTCGGACAACCGGTCGACCAGACGTTGGGACAGCGCCAGTTCGTCGGTCGCGAACTTCACGGCGTCCTCTGGCCGGCCCATTTCGACCATCGTGATCACGGTGTGCAGCTTGTTGGCGGCCTCGTGCGCCTGCGAGCGCAGCGAATCGGTCAACACCTGCAGCGAGCTGAGTTCGCCAAGGGCGCCCTGCAATTCGGTGCGGTCGCGGACCGTCACGACCTCGGAGTGGGGGGAGTCGCCCACCCGGGAGCGGTTCACCACCAGCACTCGCTCTTCGGTGACGTGCACCTCGTCGCGCACACCGGGGTCGTACGTTCGCAGGAACTCCGGCAGGTCTGACTCGTCCACATCACCCGCGGGCAGGGACAGCAGACGTCGTGCCTCGTCGTTGACCAGCACGGCGCGGCCGTGGTCGAGCACGATGAGCCCCTCGGAGACCGAGTGCAGAATCGCGTCGTGGTGTTCGTACATGACCCGGAGCTCATCTGGACGCAGCCCGTGGGTCTGCCTCAGCAGCCTGCGGCGGATCGCCCACACGCCCACCAGCGAGACCAGCAGGGCGCAGAGGCTGACGATGGCGATGGTGGGCCACTGGTCGCGCCAGCGCTGCGTCAGGGTCTGCTGCGTGATGCCCGCAGACACCAGTCCCACGACGCGTCCGGATGCGTCACGAACCGGAGCGATCGCCCGGACCGACGGTCCCAGTGTGCCGGTGTAGATCTCGGTGAACGTCTCGCCGCGCAGCGCGGGCTCGATGGTACCGAGGTAGTGGCCACCGATCTGGCTGGGATCGGTGTGGGTGAAGCGGGTTCCGTCGGGCGACATGATCGTGATGAACGCGATGTTGGTATTGGTCCGCACCGCCTCGGTCATCGGTTGCAGAACCCGGGTGGCCGAACCGGATTCGATGGCCGACGCGGTCGACGGCGCATCGGCCAATGCGGTCGCGATGCTCACCACCTGCTGTCGGGCGGTCGCTTCGCCGTCCTGGCGGGCGTCGACCAGTGCCAGCGCGCTGCCTGCCAGCACCACCACCGCGATCACGACGAGCTGAAGGGCGATCGCCTGGCCGGCCAACGAACGCGGTGCCCACGCCGAAGGCGCCCACCACTTGCGCATCGCACCTCCGCAGTTCGTCGAACGTGAACGTAATGAACTAAAGCGTGACGTGGGTCACTCGTGGGAACACCATCCTTGCAGAACACTTTCGCGGCACGAACTGCACCGAACTGGAGGGAACCCAATGACCACCCCACCCGACACCGGAGCGCCGCCCAAACGGCGCGACCGAACTCATTGGCTCTACATCGCCGTCATCGTCGCCGTCGTCGCCGGCGTCATCGTCGGACTGCTCGCGCCCGAGGTCGGCAAGAGCGTCGGCATCTTGGGCACCATGTTCGTCAGTCTGATCAAGATGATGATCGTTCCGGTCATCTTCTGCACCATCGTGCTGGGCATCGGCAAGGTGCGCGCCGCCGCCACCGTCGGGAAGGTCGGCGGACTGGCGTTCGTCTACTTCCTCATCATGTCGACGGTCGCGCTGGCGATCGGCTTGGTCGTCGGAAACCTGTTGAGCCCGGGTACCGGCCTCAACCTGTCCGCTTCTTCGGCAGCCAAGGGCAGCGAACTGGCTGAGACTGCCCACGAGGCCGGCGGCCTGATGGACTTCATCACGCACATCATTCCGACGTCCCTCTTCTCGTCGCTGACCGCAGGCAACGTGCTGCAGGCCCTGTTCGTCGCGCTGCTCGTCGGCTTCGCCGTCCAGGGCCTCGGAAACTCCCGTGAGCCGATCCTGCGCAGCATCGAACACCTGCAGAAGCTGGTCTTCAAGGTGCTCGTGATGATCCTGTGGCTGGCCCCGATCGGCGCCTTCGGCGCGATCGCCAACGTGGTCGGTCAGACCGGCTGGAGCGCGGTCACCCAGCTGCTCACGCTGATGCTGGGGTTCTACGTCACCTGCATCATCTTCGTGTTCGGTGTGCTCGGTGTCCTGATGCGGGTGGTGGCCGGAGTGTCGATCTTCCGCCTGGTCCGCTACTTGGCCCGCGAGTACCTGCTGATCTTCGCCACCTCGTCGTCCGAGTCGGCGCTGCCCCGGCTGATCGCGAAGATGGAGCACCTTGGCGTCGAGAAGACGACCGTGGGCGTGGTCGTCCCGACCGGCTACTCGTTCAACCTGGACGGCACGGCGATCTACCTGACGATGGCGTCGCTGTTCGTCGCCGACGCCATGGGCAAGCCGCTGGCGCTCGGCGAGCAGATCTCGCTGCTGGTGTTCATGATCGTTGCCTCGAAGGGTGCAGCGGGTGTCAGCGGTGCCGGCCTCGCCACGCTGGCTGGTGGCCTGCAGGCCCACCGCCCCGATCTGCTGGACGGAGTCGGACTCATCGTCGGCATCGACCGGTTCATGTCCGAGGCACGGGCGGTGACCAACTTCTCCGGCAACGCCGTAGCGACCGTGTTGGTCGGCTCGTGGACGAAGACCATCGACCGCGACAAGGTCAACGCAGTGTTGAGCGGTAGCGACCCGTTCGACGAGGTGACCATGCTGGACGATGAAGATCCCCGCGCCGAAGAGCCTACGCAGGAGAAAATCCCTGCGTCGGCATAGGGCGTGACATCGAAGGGCCCGGCCGGAACCCCTCCCGGCCGGGTCCTTCTCTGTGTGCACCTCGTGAACCATTCGTCTGCCCGTCTCGTCTATGTAAGTGACGGCCAACCGGCCAAGCGAGAAGAGGGCGACAACGCGACATCGCAACGCCCCGAACGAGAACGGAGGCGCGCGATGCGTGCAACCCTGTTGACCCTGGTCGCCATCGCCGCGGCGGCCATCGGAATACTGCTCATCCCAACGGGAATGGCGTCGGCGGGCTCGAGCTCTGCCGTCGCGACCATCGGTCTGCTCGAGGCGCAGGGATACGACGTGAACGTCGATCGCATTGGTAGTGCGCCACTTTCGGAGTGCGAGGTGACCAGTGTGCGCAACCCGCAGGAGCAGACCAGGCTGGTCCGGGTCAATCGACGTAGCGGCAGGGACGATTTCATCGAGGTGGTCGTGAACCGCTCCATCACGGTGTCACTGGACTGCTCGAGTCGCTGATCGGCTTACCCGCGCGGCGTGATGCCGCCGAAGAGGTTGTCCACCAAGGCGTCTGCGAACTCGGGTGTGAGGGGCTGGTCCGGAATCAGTAGCCGGTGATAGCAGGCTCCCCACAGCTGATCGACCACCGTCTCGGGGTCTAGATCGAGGCGCAGTTGCCCGCGTTCCTTGGCCGTCTCCATCGTGGAGACGGCCAAGGCGCGACGCGGTGACGAATAGCGTTGCAGAAAAGCGTCTTTCAGGTCCGGGTCGGACTGGGCTTGGCCGATCAGTTCGGCGATCACCGAGCCAGCAGGGCTGTCCTTGATCACGGCCAGGAAGGCGTGCAACTGGGCGCGCAGGTCGGCCTCGATGTCGCCAGAATCGGGGAACTGGAGATGCTCCTCGACCCGGTGGAAGTAGCCGTCGAGCGCCAGTGCCCCCTTCGATGGCCACCACTTGTAGATGGTCATCTTGCTTGCCCCGGACCGGGCCGCCACCTTGTCGATGGTGAACGAGGCCATGCCTTCGACAAACAGCAGGTCGCCGGCCGCCTCGAGGATCTCGTCGCGAACCTGGTCGGCGGGGCGACGACCCCTGCCGCGGCGGGGGCGGTCTTCGACGGCAGCCATCTGTCGGCACCTCCTGAACAGTTCCCGGGAATATATGGACTATTCGTACACTTAGTGGTTATATGTACGGAGCGTACACGTCTTCAGAGGAGGTAGACATGACCAATCGAGTCGCCATCGTCACCGGTGCTTCCGGTGGCATCGGCCGCGCCGTCGCCGTTCGGCTGGCCGAGCAGGGCATGGCGGTCGCGGTGCACTACTCGGGCAATCGGGAACGTGCGCAGGAGACCGCCGATCAGGTCGTGGCCGCCGGGGGCCGGGCGTTGGTGGTCGGCGCAGACGTCGCCGACGAGGCCGCGGTCGCGGCACTGTTCGACCAGGTCGAGGCCGGATTTGGTGGTGTCGACGTGGTGGTCAACACCGCGGGCATCATGCTGCTGTCGCCGTTGGCCGATCTCAACCTCGACGACTTCGACCGCATGCACCGCACCAACGTCCGCGGCACGTTCGTCGTCGGTCAGCAGGCCGCCCGTCGGGTGCGGACCGGTGGGGCGATCATCAACTTCTCCAGCTCGGTGGTGAAGATCGCGCTGCCCAGTTACACGGCCTACGCCGCCACCAAGGGTGCCGTCGACGCGATGACCCTGATCCTGGCCAAGGAGGTGCGCGGCCGCGACGTCACCGTCAACGCCGTCGCACCAGGCCCCACCGCCACGCCGCTCTTCCTCGACGGCAAGCCGGAAGCCGTGGTCGACACCCTGAAGAAGATGTCGCCACTCGAACGTCTCGGGGAGCCCAAGGACATCGCGGAGGCGGTCGCCTTCCTCGCCGGACCGGCCCGCTGGGTCAACGGCCAGATCATCTACGTCAACGGAGGAGTCATCTGATGTCCGAGTCAAAGGTCATCCTCGTCACCGGAGCCTCGAGCGGCTTCGGCGCGCTCACGGTTCGCGCCCTCGCCGACGCGAAACACGTTGTGTACGCGGGCATGCGGGGTATCACTCGGGGCGAGCGAAGCGACGGGGGAAAGCCCGGACGCAACGAACAGTCGGCTGCCGCCGCACGCGCGTACGCCGACGAGCACGGCGTCACGTTGCGACCGGTCGAGATGGACGTATCCGATCAGGAGTCCGTCGATCAGGCGGTTGCCTCGGTAGTCGCTGAAGCAGGCCGGATCGACGTGCTGATCCACAACGCCGGCCACATGGTGCTCGGGCCCACCGAGGCGTTCACCCCGGAACAGGTGGCCGAGGTGTACGACACGAATGTGCTTTCCACACAACGGGTCAACCGCGCCGCGCTGCCGCACATGCGGCAACGGGGCGACGGTCTGGTGGTGTGGGTCGGCTCGTCGAGCTCGCGGGGCGGCACACCGCCCTACCTTGGCCCGTACTTCGCCGCGAAAGCCGCCGAGGACGCCCTCGCCGTCAGTTATGCGGCCGAGCTCACCAGGTTCGGGATCGAGACAACCATCGTGATCCCGGGTTCGTTCACGTCGGGTACCAATCACTTCGCCCACGCGGGCCACGCGGCGGACGACGCGGTGACCGCGGCCTACGAGCAGCACTACGGCGGGCTGATGGATGACGTCAACCGCAAGCTCGCCGACTTGCTGCCCGACGACGCAGACGCCGGCGAAGTGGCCAGGCAGATCGCACGGGTGGTCGACCTACCGAAGGGCAAGCGTCCGTTTCGGATCTATGTGGACCCCTCCGACGATGGCGCCGAGGACGTCTTCCGCGTCGGCGACCGTGTCCGGCAATGGTTCTACCAACGGATCGGCTACTCGGACTTGCTCAGGGTGAGCAGTTCAGCGACACCGAGATCGTCTGACTGACGGTCTGCGGGACCAGGATGCTGCGGTCGCCGCCGCGTCCCGGGCCGATGTAGGGCACCAGCTGCGTCACGCTCTGGGGGTTGCGCACGCTGGTGACCGTGCACTGGTCGATCGGTGCGGTGCCGATCTTGTCGATGGTGACGGTGTATCCCTGGGACTGAAGCCGATTGATCGTCTCCTGGGCGGTCTCGGCCGAGGCGAGTCCCGCCGGTGCTGCGATGGCTCCACACACGCCAGCGATCGCCGCGGCCCATGCCAACTTCGTACGCATGATCGCGCCTTCCTGTCGTGTCCCCGTCAATCATCCACTACTTG
>NZ_JACHGP010000021.1:0-45772 GCF_014202335.1 Mycobacterium sp. AZCC_0083
ACGACAGTGCTCACCGGCCGGCGGCTCGGTAATCAGCCTCCCGCTCGAGAACCAAGATCCCCGTCAAGGACACGCTGATCGACTCCCATTAGGCGCGTTGGCTTCATCCCGGCCAACCGGCCGCGCTCGCGGCTGACGTCCCGATCGTCCCCGTGGTGTCCATCGGCGGGCAGGAGAGCCAGCTCTACCTGTCGCGCTGCACTTGGCTGGCGCAACTACCGCAACTCGACAAGCTGGCGCGGCTCAAAATCCTGCCCCTCTCGTTCGGCTTCCCGTTCGGGTTGAGCCTCGGGCTGACCCTGAACCTGCCGATGCCCACCAAGATCGTGACCCAGGTGCTCGGCCCGATCGACACCGTCGCCGAGTTCGGTGAGGAACCCGACCCCGACGAGGTGGATGGCTACGTGCGCTCGGTGATGCAGCATGCCCTGGACGAGTTGGCCGCCGAACGCCGGCTCCCGATCGTCGGCTGACCATGGCCTCGTCGACACTTCTGGACCGCGTGGCCGAGTTGCGTGAAGTACTGGCCACCCTGATCCGGGCGCGACTCCTGGCTGCGCTGCGACCCGACAAGTACGTACGGATGGTCGCGGCCGTCCGGCGTGAAGGCACGTCGACGACGATCGGTATCGCGACGTCGGCTCGCCGCTGTCCAAACCGACCCGCCCTGGTCGACGAGATCGGCACCCTCACCTATCGGCAGCTCGACGGTCGGTGCGACGCATTGGCGACAGCGCTGCAAGGTCTTGGCGGCGGGACGCCGGAGACATGGCGCGGCGTCGACAATCGCGATTCGTCGGCGCTGATGATCTGTGCCAATTCGCCGACGAAGACCGGTGGATAGTCCGCGGACCCCGTGGCTGACATCCACTCCGCTGCGAGATCTGGCCGACCGATCCACTGTCGTGCGCTGCCTTCCGAGTCCACCTCCTGCAGGATCATCAGTTCCCGGTCGTCGTCAAACGCCCGGTATATCCAGATCTTTCGGACACCCGCCCGTCGGAATCGGTTGAGCCCGCTGTGCACTTTGGCCAGCAATACTGCAACCTCCTCCACCCGGGCGATGACACCGATGATCAGTCCCGGCACCTCCGTCCCGGTCGCGTCTTCCGCTAGGTCGATCTTTTCGACGACTTCACCCGCGAAGACCGCGGGTATGTCGTTCACGCCCGCAGCGTCGAACCACTCGAAGATCAACGGTGTCCGGAGGAGTTCCTCGACAGATTGCCGGTGCCGGATACCGACCGTTACAAGGACGCGTCCGGACTCCCAAATGGAGCTATACATCACGAGATGGTGGGCGCCCATGCCGCTCAACAGGATTCGGCGTCGGTCCAGCATTGAACGCATTCGCGCGACGTCGTCCACTCGATAGTCCATCGCCAGCACAACGGAGTGCAGTTCGCTATCGACCATGACGACACCGCCTTGTGACAGATGCCGTTGCGCGGTCGCCCGCGCGACGGCAACCGCTGGATTCCTCGTCCCGGTTCGAGTGCGGACGATGGAGGAGGGTCGCGTCGACCACCACGGTGATGGCGCCGGTCGTCATTGGCGTCATATCCCTAGTCACTGACCACGGAGTAGCTTCTCAGGGTTCCGCAGGCGCGACTCTACTCTGAACCAGAAAACTAGCAGTGCCGTCAGAAAATCAAATGATATACCGAGGTATCACCGCACTATAAAACATGGGTATTGCCATCAATGTGATCTAAGTCTAACTTGGATTAGGTTGTGTCCTGGGTCGCTCAGTGGTGGCCCTCGACGATGTCGTCAGACGGAGGAAAGACGCGTGGTTGTTATGCCAGCAAGGCGGGCGCTATGCCCGAGCTCGGCTGAGCCCATCGGCCAAGCATGTCAAGCGATGCTGCGAACCCGGCGGCGAATTGAGTGAGTTCATGACCAAGCCCTCGTTGAGGCAGATCGAAAATCAAGCTGGCGCAGGCGATTACCGTGGAGGTATCCAGTGATGCGGAGCGTGCAAAGCGAGGCTGATCGTGAGACGCCACTGGTGATCGATGGCGATGACGACCTTGAAGCCGACGATCAGCGGGGACTAGAGGGACCCGGGTCCGAAACAGACGTCGGAGAGGCCGAGGTGGCGGACTCAGCCGACGACGAGCCGAAGATCGGCGAGGCAACGGCTGAGCCGGCGGACAGGCGCCGGATGCCGCGCGTGCGCCTGGCGACGATCTTCGGCGTCGTTGCTCTTCTGTTGTTGGGCGGCCTGACCGGTTGGCTGGGTTTCCGCGCTCATCAGGCCCGCCAGGCCGATGAGCAGCGAGCCATGTTCCTTTCGGTCGGTCGGCAGGGCGCGCTGAATCTGACCACGATCGACTGGCAGGAAGCCGACACCGACGTGGCGCGCATCGTGGATTCGGCCACCGGCAACTTCCGCGACGATTTCCAGAAGCGTTCCCGGCCGTTCATCGACGCAGTCAAGCACGCGCAGTCGAAGTCGATTGGCACCATCACCGAGGCGGGTCTCGAGTCTGAATCCGACACCGACGCCCAGGTCCTGGTCGCGGTCGCGGTCAAGACGACCAATGCCGGTGCAGCAGAACAGCGGTCGCGCGCATGGCGCATGCGGATCTCGGTCCAGAAGGTCGGCGATCAAGACAAGGTGTCAAACGTGGAGTTCGTGCCGTGACCACTCGACAGACCGACGTTCCCGCCGACGTCACCAGCGCCAGCCACGACACTGCATCGTCGGAGGTCACTCCCGGCGACTCCGATGGCGAAGAGACTCGGGAACCGGCCACCGACGACGTCACCCAAGACGTCGACGAGACGACATGCGACGAGGCCGTTGGGGACGCGGCGCCGGACGCCGAAGAAGTCCATCCAGACGATGGCGGCTCGACCAAGCGCGGGGTCAACTGGTCTCGGGTACTGGCCTTTGGTGTGCTGCCCGCGCTCGCACTAGTGCTGGCGGTGGCGGCGGGGTTCCTCAAATGGCAAGACTCCTCGGTGCGGGACGCTACGGTTGCCGGCGTTGAGTCGGTTCAGGCCGCCAAGGACGGCACGACTGCGTTGCTGTCCTACAAGCCCGACACCGTCGAACAACAGCTCGGCGCGGCGCGGGATCTCCTCACGGGTGACTTCCGGGACTCCTATACATCGCTGACCCATGACGTAGTCATTCCTGGGGCCAAGCAGCAGAAGATTTCGGCGACGGCTGTAGTACCTGCCGCGGCGTCGGTCTCTGCGAGCCCGAGCCGTTCGGTGGTATTGGTGTTCGTCAACCAGACCGTCGTCATGGGCAACGGTGCGCCGACCGAAACGGCGTCCACTGTCAAGGTGACTCTCGACAAGCTTGGCGGCCATTGGTTGATATCTGGATTCGATCCCGTCTAGATGGCGACACGTCATGAAGACAACGCACCGTAGGTTCGTGGCCGGAGCAGCGCTGCCGCCAACAGTATGGCTTGGCATGCGGCGGTCAGGGCTCGCGTCGATGTGGTGGCGTGCCTGGTGAATGTGACTGTGCGCCAGGGCTATAACTCCGCCAACGCAGATGGCGTGGTGGTCGTTGGACAGACCGTCGACGACCGAAGCCGACTACAGCAACCCCGACGATTGCCACTTCGCGCATCTGATCAATCAGACGGTCAACGAGTCGGGCTCGGAATTGACTTGGCAGCCGCGCAATTCTGCTTCTGGGGTACCCTCCGTCGGCGGCGCCGTAACACATGGGGAGGGGCGCGCAAAATGACCATGCACCACAGGGTTTCGCCGAACAGGACCCGAAGCAGTCTCGCCTTGACCGCGATCGCGGTGGTGTTGGCGGCCGGGGCGTCGGTGGGCATTCCGGCGGCGCGCGCTGACAATAAGCGGCTCAACGACGGTGTGGTCGCCAATGTGTACACGATTCAGCACCAAGCCGGCTGCACGACGAAACAGCGCATCAACCCGCAGCTGGAGCTAGCCGCCCAGTGGCACACCAACGACGTACTCAACAACCGAGCGCTGGATGGCGACATCGGCAGCGACAATTCCACTCCACCAGACCGCGCCAAGGCCGCAGGATACTCCGGGCGAGTTGCCGAGACAGTCGCCATCAATCCCGCGTTGGCGATTAGCGGTATCGAACTCATCAACCAGTGGTATTACAACCCCGCCTACATGGCGATCATGCAGGACTGTGCCTACGACCACATCGGGGTGTGGTCCGAAAGCAGCCTCGACCGCACCGTAGTGGTCGCGGTCTACGGGTCGGATGCGGCGTAAACAGATGAATCCAATCCCGACTACGACATTAGCGATGTCGAGTACGACGTCAACTGGTTCGCCTGGACTATGCGGGGCGTCCGCGCGGCTGACCGGTTCACATGGCGACGTTAGGTATTCCGATGCATGACACGCTGTCCCTCAGTTCTCGCCGACGCCGGTTCACGCTCGGCGTCGGTGACGATGTGCCACACCCTCGTCGCGTCATCGTCACGTTGCGCGCCGTGCTGGTGATGGTTCTGGGCGTGAGTTTGTGGACAGCCGGGCACGCCAGAGCTCAGACCCCAGTCGAGTATCTGATGGTGCCGTCCGCGGCGATGGGCCGCGATATACCGGTCGCGTTCCAGGGCGGAGGCGCGCACGCGGTGATCCTGCTCGACGCTTTCAATGCCGCACCTGATGTCAGCAAATGGGTTACCGCGGGCAATGCGATGAATAGCCTTGCAGGCAAGGGCATCTCGGTGGCTGCACCAGCGAGCGGCGCATGGAGCCTCTACGCCGATTGGGAGCAGGACGGCAGTCGCCAGTGGGAAACCTTCCTGTCGAGCGAGTTGCCGGACTGGTTGGCCGCAAACAAGGGTCTCGCACCCGGCGGCCACGGAATCGTTGGCGCCGCCCAGGGCGGTACTGGTGCACTGATGATGGCGGAGTTCCACCCGGACAGGTTCCGTTACGCTGGCTCGCTGTCGGGCTTCCTCACGCCGTCGTCAACCACGTTCAACGGCGCGATCACTGCGGGCCTCGCGCAGTACGGCGGCGTAGATACCCGGAACATGTGGGGTTTGCCGCAGCTTGGTCGTTGGAAGTGGCACGACCCCGACGTTCACTTGCAACTGCTCGCCGACAACAACACACGGCTCTGGGTTTTCAGCCCGCAGACCCTCACATGCAGCGATCCCGCGGCGATGATCGGCTACTGCGATCAGGCACAAGGGAGCAACCGCAGCTTCTACTTGCATTACCGCGGCATCGGCGCCAACAACGGACACTTCGATTTCCCGGCTGGCGGTCAGCACGACTGGTCGAGCTGGGGACCACAACTGGCGGCCATGTCCGGCGACTTGTCTGCAACCATCAAATAGCGAGGAAAGCACATGCGCCGCGTGAAAAAGACTCTGCAGGCAATGGTTGTCGCGCTCGGCATTATCGGTGTGCAGACCGCCCACGCAATCCCTGCGGCCGCTGACCCATCCGATTTTTCCTGCCCGCTGAAGTTGTTCTTCGTGTGCAGGATGGTACCGGTCGCACCCGATCTGGATCATGACATCGATCTGACCAAGGAACCGCCTCCATGGGATTCCGCTGTGCCGCCAGCAGATTCACCACCGGCTGGCGACGTTTGTATCGATGGCTGTAGCTAACTGGTACCGCAGAAGTTTCGAACGACAGGGAGCAGATCTACGTGGGTATCGGTATTCAGGTTGAGGGACTGACGAAGTCCTTCGGGCCCCAGCGAATCTGGGAGGACGTCACCTTCGAGATCCCCGCTGGTGAGGTCAGCGTGCTGCTCGGCCCGTCCGGTACCGGCAAGTCGGTGTTCTTGAAGTCGTTGATCGGGCTGCTGCGCCCCGAGCGCGGCAAGATCGTCGTCGATGGCACCAACATCATCGAGTGTTCGGCCAAGGAGCTCTACGAGATCCGCACCCTGTTCGGGGTGATGTTCCAGGACGGTGCGCTGTTCGGCTCCATGTCGCTGTATGACAACACCGCGTTCCCGCTTCGTGAGCACACGAAGAAGAAGGAATCCGAAATCCGCCAGATCGTCATGGAGAAGCTCGACCTGGTCGGTCTGACCGGTGACGAGACCAAGTTCCCCGGTGAGATCTCCGGCGGTATGCGCAAGCGCGCCGGGCTGGCCCGCAGCCTGGTCCTCGATCCGCAGATCATCCTGTGCGACGAGCCCGACTCCGGTCTGGACCCCGTCCGCACCGCGTATCTGTCGCAGCTGCTGATCGACATCAACGCCCAGATCGACTGCACGATCCTGATCGTCACGCACAACATCAACATCGCCCGCACCGTGCCCGACAACATGGGCATGCTGTTCCGCAAGCACCTGGTGATGTTCGGCCCTCGCGAGGTCCTGTTGACCTCCGATGAGCCGGTGGTCAAGCAGTTCCTCAACGGGCGCCGGATCGGGCCGATCGGTATGTCGGAGGAGAAGGACGAGTCGACGATGGCCGAGGAGCAGGCCATGATCGACGCCGGTCACCACGACGGTGGTACCGAAGAGGTCGAGGGCGTTCCGCCCCAGGTCAACGCGACACCCGGTATGCCGGAGCGCAAGGCTGTGGCCCGTCGTCAGGCGCGGGTGCGCGAGATCATGCACACCCTGCCGCCGGCCGCGCAGGAAGCCATCCGCGACGACCTCGACCGCACCCCCGCATACGGGGCGCGGGAACTGGATTACGACGAGCATGCTCAGGCCTTGGCCGGAAACTCCGGACAATGATGATATCCGAAAGGTGATGCACCATAATGGATCCCAACCCCGACTACGACGCAAGTGATGAGGTCGAGTACTTCTTGAATTGGTTCCCGTGGGCGCTGCGTGGTGTCTACCCGCCACCGGCGTACCCGCCTGTTTAAGGGGATGCGGTGCCCAGCGCATCCCATGACATAGCCGGAATGCTTACTGGTCCACAAGCGGCAGCTAGTCAACCCGTCGTGGTTTTTTAATAACAGCGCGCGGCTTCGAAACCGTTGCTGCTTAAGGGCGCTGCCATTCTCGACGTCGCTGCGGCCGCGCTCGCCAGGCATGGCCATGAGGCCACCTACGCGGCGCCAATGACACGACGGGAAGCAGGATGAAAGGCGGCGGGCAGGTGCCAATCCACGTGAGCTCGAAAGCGAGTAGATCATGACTAGACCGATCAGGACGAGTTCAAGAAGCTGCCACCCACACGACGAGCAGACTCAAAAATATCTGTCTCCTAAGGCCGATAGGCTTTTATCTCCCAAGCGCGGCAAGACGATAACGGCACTAACCGTGGTTTCGATCGCTGTCGGCTCCCTCGCGCAGGCCCCAGTACCCGTGGCGCATGCTGTTCCGGCGCCCGAGGTCGAGTACACGTACAACGTGATGGTGCGCCGACACTATGACTTTCCAAACAATGACGCGATCGGCTACGGCCACGGGATCTGCGACAAGGTGCTTAGCGGCGAGGGCTACCCGCAGATCATGGCAGAGGTAAAGAGTGACGTACTTCCGAACGACGAGTTCGCGGCGAATTACCTCGTTTCCTACGCAGTCGGCATTCTATGCCCCGCGCAGATCTGGCAGTTGCGTAACTCCGCGGCAGGTTATCGACCACCACCCGGGTAAGCGCCGACCTTCAACGCGGCGGGTGTGGTTCGGTCTTACTGGCGATGGCATCGGCGTAAAGCAGCCTCGCGCCTCGCCTTTCGTTGCCCGAATGCCAACCCGGATCGACGTACCGGTTGCGTACCGGATCAGGACTCCGCGCTCAGGGAGAGCAGGCTGATCGCCACCATCACGGTGACGATGGTTGTCGTGATGCAATACTCCCCAACCGATCTGGCGCCACGAAGCGTGGTCACTGCGGTGATGAATGCATAGCCGACATAGCTTGATGCGATCCGACGCCGAGAACGCCGGACTGCAAATCCGTTGGGGCGAAATCCCCGGAGGGGGTGTTGACACAACCGCCGAGACACTTGCGTCGAAAGAACTGAGAGATTCTCGTCAGTCAACTAACGCAAAAAATGTTGCGGTAGATTTCCGCGCTGCGCGCTGCGCGCAGCGGCGTATCGGGGACGTCTGCGGTCTATTGCCGACGGCGTCAACGATTGGCGGACGAATGCCGCTGCGGCGAAACTTCGCTTACGTTCAGAGGCGCCGAAAGACAATGCGTATCAGTGTTATTGGCTAGAGCGTCCTGTGTGCAGTCGGCTGTGATCGCCGAGTCGGCGCAGGTCCGGTTCGACACCGTGCGCACCCAAAACAGTATCGACACCAAGAAGCGAACCGCACGATATTAGAACCCGTTTCTCTCCACTCCTCGCCGATCTAGCAAATCGTCTCGCTCCTCCCAAAATCCAACGATTTTTCGGTACGAAGTTTAAC
Organism: Mycobacterium sp. AZCC_0083; assembly: GCF_014202335.1. Taxonomy (GTDB): domain Bacteria; phylum Actinomycetota; class Actinomycetes; order Mycobacteriales; family Mycobacteriaceae; genus Mycobacterium. The sequence continues at coordinate 8,318 of NZ_JACHGP010000021.1, forward strand.
CATGAACGCCACCTCGACGTCTGCGTACTCGGCGCCTTCCAGGTCAGCAAGAACGGCGACCTTGCCAACTGGCACACCGGCGCCCCGGACGCGATCCCGCCGTCGGCGGCCATGGACCTCGCCATCGGCGCTAAACGCGTCTTCGTCATCATGAGCCTGTGCGCGAAGGACGGAACCGCAAAACTGGTTCCCGCATGCACGTACCCACTCACTGGGTTGCGCTGCATGAACCGCGTCTACACCGAACACGGCATCTTCGACCTCGACACCCACGGCGACAGCGAACCGCGCATCGCGAGACTTTCTCATCTCAACCGACCAGCTGACCGCCAGATTCAGGCCGGGAACCGCGGCCAGCTAGCGCCGCACTACACCGTGAACCGTTCCGCTTTGGCTCAAAGGAAACGCAAAAGCTCCACATAGATTGCACATCAGTTGGGGTGTCTCAATGGAGTCATGACTCTGACATTGGACGCGGCTGCGCCAGCGCCGATTGCCGACGATGGCGACGTGCCCCGGCGCCGACGGATCAGTTCGGGTACCTGGGATCGGATTGGTCTCGGTGTTCTCCTAGTCGCGACCGCGGTCATGTACCTGTGGAACATCACCGTCAACGGGATGGGCAATCAGTTCTATGCCGGTGCGGCGCAAGCTGGTTCGACGAACTGGGAGGCGTTGCTGTTCGGCTCGCTGGACTCGAACAACTTCATCACCGTCGACAAGCCTCCGGTGTCGCAATGGGTAATGGGCTTGTCGGGTCAGATCTTCGGATTCAGCAGTGCGAGCATGCTGGTTCCCGAGGCGTTGATGGCCGTGGCGGCGGTGGCGCTGCTCTACGGCGCGGTGCGTCGGATCAGCGGACCACGCGCGGCCTTGGTGGCTGGGGCGGCGGTGGCGCTGATGCCCGTGGCGGCGTTGATGTTTCGGTACAACAATCCCGACGCGGTGATGGTGTTGCTGATGATGGCGGCCGCATATTGCGCGGTGCGCGCGTTGGAACGAGCGAGCGCGAAGTGGATCGCGTTGGCAGGGGTGGCGTTGGGGTTCGCGTTCCTGGCCAAGATGCTCGAAGGGATCATGCTGATGCCGTCGATCGGCCTGGTGTATCTGGTCGCAGCGCCGACCTCGGTCCGTCGCAGACTGTTGCATCTGCTCGGCGCGCTGGGGGCATTCCTGGTGTCGGCGGGTTGGTTCGTCGGGCTGACGCTGCTGTGGCCGGCGCCGTCACGGCCCTACATCGCGGGTTCGACCGACAACAACTTCATGAATCTGGTCCTTGGCTACAACGGGTTCGCCCGCGTCCTCGGGCGTAACCACGGCGATCCCGGACAGCAGCCGGGCGGCGGCGCGGCGAGCGGTGCGCACCCGGACGCCGGAGCGGTCCACCATGGCGGGTTCGGCGGTCCGGGTCGTCAGGCGGCCGGTCTGGGGCGGCTGTTCTCCGGAGAGTTCGGGTTCGAAATCGGCTGGTTGCTTCCCGCCGCGCTGCTCGCCGTGGCGCTGGTGCTGGTGTCACGGCGGCGCGCCCCACGCACCGACCTCGTCCGCGCGGGCGCCATCCTGTTCGGCGGCTGGATGCTCGTCGACGGACTGGTGCTGAGCTACATGAGCGGCACGATCCATCCGTATTACTGCCTGTCCTTGGCACCTGCGGTAGCAGGATCATTTGCGATCGGTGTCAACGAGGCGTGGGGCAAGCGATCCTCGTGGTTCGGCCGCGTCGGACTCGCGGTGCTCATCGGGTCGACCGGCGTATGGAGCTGGTGGCTCCTTGGCCGCAATGCACAGTGGCTGCCCGCGCTGCGCTGGACGATTCTGGCGATGACCGTCGCGGCGATCGTGGTCTTGCTGCTCTCGCTTGCCGCACCGCAGCGCCGACGGCTGGCGGCCGGATCGCTGGTACTGGGGCTTGGCGTAGCACTGGCCGGTTCCACGGCCTACGCGCTGGCGACCATCGGGCAGTCCCACGCCGGCGGCAACGCCAACGTAGGGCCCGCGGCCCCAATGCAAGCGGGCCGCACGGGCGGCGGCATGCACGGCCAGAACGTCGACAACGCTGCACTGGACAGCCTGCTCGACGGCACCCTGACCAAGTGGTCGGCGGCCGTCGACGGATCGTCGACGGCAGCTGGTTTGGAGTTGTCGACCAACACCCCGGTCATGGCCATCGGCGGCTTCTCCGGCTCGGACCCCGTCCCGACCTTGAGCCAATTCCAGCAGTACGTGGCCAACCATCAGGTCACATACTTCATCGCGCCGGACGACCAGCGCGGCGGACCTGGCGGCGGCAAGCAGCACTCGGACATCAGCAACTGGGTCGCAGCAACCTTCGCACCGATCAAGGTCGGCTCCGACACCGTCTACGACCTCGCGACGCCTGCTCACTAAGGCGCCTCCTCCCAGTCCGGTCCGAGGTGGCCACGAGGTTGGCTGCCTACGGTTCCGGCATGGTGACAAGTGCTGGCGTGATCGCTCCCCTCGGTGCCGAAATCGCGTTCCTGGTCGGGAGCGTCGCCGCCGCCGTGGTCGCTGCGATCGTCGCGATGGAGAAGCAACGCCGCCCGATCGTCTGGGCGATCATCGGCTTCTTCGCCACGTTCGCCGTGGCCAGTGCAGTCCACGCCGTGCTCTGAAGATCTGGCGTGCGCGACGGTTCAGTGCGAAGGGGTGCCGATCTGTCCGGCCAACCACGGCAGTGCATCGGAAAACGCGTAGGCGGCGAACTGCCACGTGTGGAAGGTCGCGATGGTGTGCACCGAACACGAGATGTTCACCTTGGTAGCGGCGTCGCATAGGTCCTGGGCGGCGCCGACCTGGTCTTCGGCGCCGTTGCGAAACTCGTCGTGACCGCCGAGGCCCAGAGCGTTCGCCGGTTGCGGGGGCGGTTGAAATCCGCCGGGGAGCAGCTTCTTCATCTGCTCGTCGGAGACCTTGGGGGTGTCCTCGAACCAGCCCGACACCCCGACGTAGGGGCCGTGCTTGGCCATCACGGTCGCCGGGTCGTAGGCCGCCCACTGCGCGGCGTCGCCCCCGTAGAGGCGGTCGATGGTCTGCTGTTTCGTGCCCGCGATCGGTCCGTGGTCGCCGGCGATGTCTACGAATGCGTGGAACAGCTCGGGATGGGTCACGGTGAGATCGATCGCGCAGGTACCGCCCATGGACCATCCCACGATGCCCCAGTTGGCGGGGTCGGGGGAGCCCCCAAACTCCGAGATCACATAGGGGCGTACGTCTTTGGTGAGATGGTCGGCCGCGTCGCCCCGCGGCCCGTTGACGCATTCGGTGTCGTTGTTGAAGCTGCCGCCGGAGTCGACGAAGACGAAGATCGGCGCCTGGCCGACGTGGGCTTGGGCGTAGCCGTCGATGGTCGGCTTGATGTTGCCGCTGCGCATCCAGTCCGCCGGAGTGTTGAACTCACCGCCGATCATCATCACCACCGGCAGTCGCGGCGGCGTGTCACCGGAAAACCACGCGGGTGGTAGGTAGACGTATTCGCTGCGGTGCTTGAAACCGCTTGCGGTGTCTGGGATGTCGACCTCGACCAGCTTGCCGCTCGATGGGTGGGTGCCTCGGAGCCCGGGCAGACCGCTCGCTTCGACCTGATCGGGCAGCGGGCCGGCCGTCAGACCGCCCCATGCGGCCTGCAAGGTGGGGTAGTAGCCGACCCACTGATTCAGCGCCAACAACGCCGCGAACAACGACAACGGGATCGCGAGCACCGACAGGGTGCGTCGCCGCCACCCTGTGCCGCGCCAGCCGAGCGCGGCCACCGCAACTGTGCCCACGAAGACGCCGATCCAGATCCACAGCGTCAGCGGCGCCGGGTCGGAGGCCAGCCCCTCGGAGTCCGTGTACAGCCGCGCCCCCAACGCTCCGAGGACCGCGATGAGAACGCTCACCGGAACCCAGAGCAGACGCCAGCGTTTGGTCCGCCAGCCCAACACGGCCACCACGGCGACGACCGTGACGATTTCGATGGTGAGCGGAAACCATCCGCCGAGCAGCGAGACGCCGCTATGGAATGCATGAAAGTCCGGCGGCGGCAATTGCGGTGCCGGTGTGGGTGCCGGCGACGGAACCGGCGGGGGATTGAGCGGCAGCCCGAACACGGTGCTTGCGGTTTCCCTTCTCACCCAGACGATCCGGGCCCGGTGCGTCGGTGCCGCGGGCCGCCTCCACGGTAGAGCCGTCCCGGCCGTACGCGCATCTGCCGCAGGTCGTAGCGGTTTCTAGAACTCGCCACGAGGCACATAGGTAACTCCCATGTCCATCCGTCATGATCGCCGAAGAAATTCTGTGTCGGGTCGGGCACTGAAACTGGCAGCAGGCACAGACAAGGCGGCGATACTGAGTCTGATGTCTACCCGAGCCTTGGCCGTTGCACTGATGGGCGCCGCTGTCATCACCTCGGTCGCGGCGTGTCAGACACCGAGCACCCCAGCTGTGACCACCACGGCTTCGAGCACCGCACCGTCGAGCACCGCACCGTCGAGTAGCGCGCCCCCGAGTGCCACGCCGACGAGCATCGCTCTGACACGCCAGCCGTGCGATCTGCTCACCCCTGAAGTCGCCAAGAAGTACGCCGGCGGCGACGCCCAACGACAGCTCACCTACGAGTCCAATCCGCCGATGCCCGTTGGTGACAACGCGTGCTACTACACCGGCAGCAATCGATCCGTGTCCGTCGAGGTCTTTCCGGTGCCGACCGATCCCACGGCGCCGGTCAACCACTTCCACGTGATTCGTCCGGAGAATCGGGTTGAAGGCGTCGACTATGAGGCCTATTGGTTCGCCGCGGGTGGAAGCCTCGTTGCCGTGAAGGACGGCCTTCTGATCAGTGTCAACGTGTCCAACAAGGGCGCCGCCCAAACCGATCAGGACCGGGCCGACGACATCGAACTCGCCAACCTGGTCGTGCCGCAGGTCGGCTGACCCCGGTCGAGGCTGTGAGCGTGCGCCAAGGCTGCGCGAAACTATCTCCCATTTCTGATTCACGGCGCCTCGAATCGTGGTCTGATCAGCACTGATGTGTCTGATTGCGGGCACCAAGAATTTGCCAAGGCGTTGCTAGCAGCATTCGTGGTGACCGAAGGGAAGCCACATGTCCGGAATGGGGCGCACGTCCGCATGGACCGCCATCGCGGTGTTCGCCGTCGGCGCAGCGGTGTCGTCGCTGGCCCTGTGTCCCGCGAGCTCGGCCCAACCCGCGGATCCGGCGGCGCCACAGGCGTTCCGCCCGTGCGACTGGGTGACCACGGCCGAAGCATCCGACATCCTCGGCAAGCCGGTGACTCCCGAGCCGACCGACGACGCGGCAGGGTCGAACGGTCCGCACTGCTTCTATGCCGTAACCGGAGACGGCACGGGTCTCGGGATCACCTCCGAGCTGTTGCTTCCAGGCGCGTCCCTGGTGGACGCGGGCACCAGGCTCGCCAACGCCGCGACAGAACCCGGCGCCGAGACCGTCGGCGGGCTCGGCATCAACGCGGAGTGCGTATTCGAGCCGCAGGTGACACCGCCGTCCACCACCATCCTGGTTCTCCTGGACGGAGGTCGCATCTACCGATCGACTGCCGCGTACGAGTACTGCGACACCGTCGAACGCTTCGCCCGAACGGCGATCACCCGGATCAACGCCTAGCCACTCACCGCTCAACCAACGTTACGAAAGGAACCGTCTTGAAGCACATTTCGACCAACGCCGCCGCCTGGCGCGCCGGCCTCGGCATCGTCGCTGCGGCGTCGCTGTTGCTGACCGGTTGCTCGTCGTCCTCGAATTCGACTGCTGTGCAATCGAGCCCGAGTGCATCGGCCTTGGCATCGGCGCCTGCGGCCACACCCGCGGCAACCCCCGCCGTGGCCAATGGCCCCGAGCGTGCCATCGGCGACGTGCCCTGGCCGCAGGTCGGCCCCGGATGGATGCTGGCCGTGTGGACCCCCGTCACGCCACACATGCCCGGCAATCAACCCGCGCCGGGCGAACCGACGCTCGAGACCGCCACCAACGTGTTGTACCTCGTCAGCCCGGCCGGTGACCGTTACTCGATCACCGAGTTCCCGCCTGCCGACCGCCTGCCGGTCCTGGTCGACTGGTCAGGCGACGGTAGCCAAGCCCTGTTCAAGTCGACGCACGGTGTCGAGGACACGGCGATCTCCATCGATCTGCACACCGGCGTACGGACCTCCGTTCCGGTCCACGGCACCCCGGCCTACACCCGTCCGGACGGCAAGGCGCTACTGGAGGCCGGCTTCAACGAAGACGAGTCCCGCACGCTCAAGCGGATCGACATGGCAGGCACCGAGCAATTCGTCTACCCGATCAAGGATCTGGGCGGTGCGGGAAGGTTCGGTGGCGACTACTTGGAGACGCCCGACGGAACTCAGCTCGTGTTGGCCACCGAGAACCTCGGCAACGAGATCGCGCCGAGGACCGACAACAGCCTGGTGGTAATGGGCAACGACGGGTCGATCGTCCGCACGCTGGCGACGCCGATGCCCGAGGCGAAGTGCTCCCCGGTGAAGTGGTGGACCCCCGGCGTGGTCCTCACACACTGCACCAGCGGCGCAGGAGAGCAGCTATGGAAGGTCCCGCTCGACGGCGGCAAGCCCACCGCGTTGACCGGGTTCAACACGCACGAGGAGAACGATCCTCACTTCGAGGACAACCTGGGCAACTGGAACGCATACGAACTGCCCAGTGGCACGTTCCTTCCGACCGCGGGACCATGCGGCACCGCATTCGTGTCCCGGCTGACACCGGATGGGGGCACTCAACGGGTGGACATCCCCGGCGTCTCCGACAGCGTCGAACTCGCAGGCGTGAGCGGTGACAAGCTGGTGGTCGTCGGAGAGGTCGGGTGCGGCGGTGGGACATCGCTGGTCACCTACGATCCCGTGGCCAACACCTCGACCGTGCTACTCGGGCCGCCGATCACCAAGGGCGGCGGCATCGAGTATGTCCGTCTCTACCCGAGCGAGAAGTGAGGCACACCGTGAAACGGCTCACTGTATTGGCAGCGGTGGCAACGGCTTTCGCAGCAACCGTCGGAATGCCTGCCACCGCACAGGCCAACTCCGCGCCGCCGTGCCAGACGGGGCAGGTGGTGGCCCAGTACGGGTTGGAGCAGTCCGCTTCTGGTCATCGCGAAGTAGTGCTGAAGTTCGTCCTGGCACCCAGTGATCAGCCGTGCACGCTGACCGGCTACCCCGGCGTCGATACCGGAGACGGCGGCCCCCTGCTGCACGCCGAACGCACCCTGTCCGGATTTCAGGGCGGACTGCGGACCGACGAATTGCCGACCGTGACGGTGGCAGCCGACCAGCCTCAGTACGCCGTGGTGGAAGGTGTCGCCGTGGACAGGAACGACTACAACCGGCTGTGCCCGACGTACACGCAGCTCCTGGTGACCGCGCCAGATACCACCGAAACATTCACCGTCCCAGTAGGAATCGACACATGCGAACTTCAGGTACACCCCATGGGGTCGGAATGGTGATCCGCAAGCCGCTCATCGCCTTGGCCGCCGCCGCGGTCTTCGCGACGATGTTCAGCGCTCCCGCGTCCGCACAACCGGCGACTCCGGCCGCGGGCTGTGCGGACCTCGGCGGGACGGTGCGGACCGACCAGACGTGCCACATCGAGACCAAGACCGCCACGTACTCGTTCGACGTCGAGTATCCACTCGACTATCCCGATCAACAGACGCTGACGGACTTCGTGACGCAGGACAGGGACGACTTCCTGAACTTCGTTGCCACGCTCCCGCCACGCGATTGGCCGTACGAACATGGGGTGCAACCGCACGCCTACCGGTCGGGAACCGCGGCCTCGGGCACCGCCAGCGTCGTCTTCGAGATCTACCGCGACTTCGGTGCCCACCCGGTGACGGGATTCCAGTCCTTCAACTACGACGTGGGCACACATACCCCGATCGCCTTCGACGCTCTGTTCAAACCGGGAGTCGACCCGGTAGCGGTGCTCGACCCGATCGTCCAGCGCGACATGGACAAGCACTCGGAGGGCTACCCCGGTCCAGTACCGCCAAATACCTTGGGGGCGCGGACGTACCAGAATTTCGCGTTGACCGACGATGCGGTGATCTTCTACATCCCGCAAGGCATGTGGCTCTCCCAAGTCGCTGGGCCACAACGGGTCTCGGTGCCTCGCTCGGAGCTGGCGTCCGTGCTGGCTTAGCAGGGGCGACGGATCGAGCCGCACCCTGCCAGAAGGCAGCGTACGGCTCGATCAGCGAGATGACCGGTGTGCTAGCTCTTTTCGCAGGTGAATTGGCAGACGTCGATAAAGCCGTTGCGGAACAGATCGGCACTGCCGCTCAGGTAGCGCAGGTATCTGTCGTAGACTTTGCGCGAGGTGACCGCAATCGCCTGGTCTTGTTTGGATGCGAGATTGCCCGCCCAGGTGTCCAGGGTGCGGGCATAGTGCGACCGCAGGCCGTTGAACGCGGGTCACCTGAAATCCGGCGCTGGCGGCGTGTTCCTCGACCTGAGCGATGAGCGGCAGTCGGCCGCCGGGAAATATCTTGTCGAGGATGAACTTGACGAACCGCAGGCGCGACATGGTGATCTGCAGTTGGCGTTCGTGGTATTCATCTGTGCTGGGGGCGACGATGCTCTGCAGCAGCATCACGCCGTCGTCGGGCATCAGCTTGTAGGCCTTCTGAAAGAAGTCTTGGTACTTGGCGAAGCCGAAATGCTCGAAGGCGCCGATCGACACGATGCGGTCCACCGGCTCGTTGAACTCCTCCCACGACGACGGCCGTACTTCCATACGGTTGTCGCCGGGCGAGCCGTCGAATAATCGCTCGATGTGTGTCTTCTGGTTGTGCGACAGCGTCAGACCGATGACGTTGACGTCGTGCCTCTCGACAGCACGCATCATGGCTGCACCCAGCCGCAACCGACGTCGAGCAGGGTCGTTGCCATGTTCGCGACGGGGCTGCACTGCGCGGTCTCCCGCCGGGCAGTATCAGCTCACCGACCACCGTCTGGTTGTCCGCCACCCCAGTGATTCGTTGCCGACGCCATCGTGGATGGGATGAGTCGGTAATCGCTCTGTCAGCTGGACTGAGGCAAGTCGAGTCAGCAAATCCCTGCAAACAATCCAATCCCTGCAGACAATGGTGTACGACGAAACTGTGGAGTTCATGGAGCTGTTGGCTACACAACGGGAGTTCTCGGCATACGGCCCATCGCACTTGGTGGTGCTCGGGATCTTCGTGATCGGCGCTGCGTTCCTGGTCTGGATCGGACGCAGGCAGACCGAATCGCAGGCGCGGCTGCTCGGCCGCGTCCTGGCCGTCCTGCTTCTTGCGGTGTTCATCGCGGCGCTGGTGTACAAACTGATCCGGCCCACCATGGATACTTCGGTGCCGCTGCAGCTGTGCGACGTCGCGGAGCTCGTGGCGGTCTATGCCCTGTGGTCGCAACGGCATTGGGCGTTCTCACTTACGTACTTCTGGGGCCTGGTCCTCAGCTCACAAGCGTTGATCACCCCGGACATCGGCACACCTGAGGAAGGTGCGCCCGACTTCCCGCACCATCTGTTCGTCACGTTCTTTGCGCTGCACGTGCTCGTCGTCTGGTCGGCGATCTATCTCACGTGGGGGCGTGGGATGCGGCCGACGTGGCGCAGCTACCGGTTCGCGGTCGTCGCAACAGTCGTATGGGCGGCATTCACCTTCACGTTCAACGTGATCGCGGCAACCAACTACGGCTATCTCAACGCGAAACCGCCCACCGCGAGCGTGCTCGACGCGTTGGGTCCGTGGCCGGTGTACGTGCTCGCCGAGACCACCATCGTCATCATCGTGTGGGCCTTGATGACCTGGCCATGGGAGCGGAAACGGCTACACGCCAACGACGGCTCACAGGTCGTCTGATCGTGCAGTCCGGTCGACGGCAAGCGAGATGTTTACCGAACGTTCCCCAGCGGTTCCATCCCTCGGCTGGCTTCACGGTGGTGCGTGCGCGAGCATCCAGTGGTGCCTACTCATCGTCTGAGCACTGCCGGGGAGATCCCCGATACCGGAATCCCGCCGGCAGTGGCCGCCAACATGTCGATGGACGAGCAGTTCGAGTGGCATCAGGCCAATCTCCGTCGCCATCGCGTGTCGCGGCGGAACTTCTTGCGTGGCTCGGCAGCTGCGGCGGCGGTCGCCGCGGTGGGGCTGTCGCCGTTCGGTCGTCGTGCCTATGCCGAGGATGTGCAACTGGCGGTGGCAAACCGGCGGGTCGGGTATGGCAGCGATGCATCCAGCCAGTTGCGTCTCGCGGCGCAGCTGTCGCGAAACCCGAAGGGCACCAAGGTCTTCCTCGACCACGGGCCGACACCGGCGCTGGGCGCGAGCGTCGAGGCGGAGGTCCGCAACCTGGTGACTCAGATTCCCGCAGGTGATGGCGGGGTGCTGGGAGCCGAACAGTTCTACGCCCACGCTCCCGTCGACGGCCTGCCTGGCCGCATGCCGCACTTCTATCAATGGCGCACCGCGGACGGATTCATCACCGACGTCCGCTCGGCGACGACCGGGATGCCCAGTGTGCGAGATGCGGTGGGCCCGTTCCGGTTCACGATGATCGGCGACCAGGGCACCGACGAGACACCGCTGCTACCGCCGGGCCTCACTGCCGGCGACTACGACGACAACTACTACAAGGCCGACAACGATCCCACCGTCCCGCACACCACCAACGTGATGAACCAGATCATCGCGTCCAACCCGGACTTTCACGTGCTCGCAGGCGACATCGCCTACGCGGACCCCGACGGTGCGGGGAAGCCTCCGAAGTTCATGAAGTCGGGCAAGCCTCCGTCCGGCTTCGACAGGTTCAACCCCTTCGTGTGGGACGTCTACTTCGGGTTGATCGAGGCCAGTGCGTCGACGACGCCGTGGATGTTCGCCACCGGCAACCACGACATGGAAGCGGCGTACCCGACGCACGGCTACGGCGGGCATCTGGCGCGGATGGACTTTCCCGGCAACGGCCCCAAGGCGTGCCCGTCGGTGTACTCGTTCACCTACGGCAACGTCGCGGTGCTCTCACTGGATGCCAACGACGTCAGCTACGAGATCACCGCCAACACTGGGTACTCGCACGGCGCCCAAAACACCTGGACGGAGCGCACATTGGCCGCGCACCGCGCCAACCCCGACATCGACTTCATCGTGTGCTTCTTTCACCACTGCGCATACTCGACCACCGCGTCGCACGCCAGTGACGGCGGAGTTCGGGCGGCGTGGACCAAGCTCTTCGATCGCTACCAGGTCGACCTGGTGCTGCAGGGCCACAACCACGTCTTCGAGCGCTCCGACCCCATCCGGGCCAACACGCCGACGACGGTCGCCGCCGACAACGGCATCGTCTACCCCGAAACCGACGGCACCGTCTATTACACGGTCGGATGCGGCGGCCGGCCACGGTACGACTTTCAGCCAGGCGAGCTGGAGAGCTACCGCGGCAACGAACTCGCCGACACGTTCGTGCCCAACAGCTACGTCTGGGACGCCCAGGGCGGCAAGCAAGAAGAGGCGGTCGGCTGGTCGCGGGTGCGGTACCGCGGATATGCCTTCATCCGGGTCGACGTGCGTCCGGGCTACCTCGTCAGCGAGATGGACGTGGTCGCCGTCGACGAATATGGTCGCGAGTTCGACAAACTCACCTACCGCCGCCAGGTGCGCAGCTAACCTGAGTCTGCTCACAGCGAGCGCACAGGTTCGGGGAGGCAACCAAATGGCCATGAGTTTCCGAACCAACAACCTGGACTGAACTACCTCACCGAGGTAGCCAGGAAACCGAGATCTTGTACAAGTACGGGTTCGAGCTGTGCCCGCACTCATGTACGCAGGCATCGTCGGCCCCCGCGGCGACGCGTACGAAACGAACCACACGATCACCGCCGAGGAGGCGGAGGAGTACCACGGCGAACAACTCGCGACGCTGGCCCGCGCTCAGGTCGACTTGGTCGAGGCGATGACGTTCAACTCCGTGCCGGAGGTCATCGGGCTGTCGCGCGCCGCCGCGAGAGCGGGCCTGCCGCTGTCGGTCTCGTTCACCCTCGACAACAGCATGAGTCGGCTGGTGTCGGGGCCGACCCTGAAGGATGCGATCGAGACGGTCGACGGGCAGACGGGTGATGACAGGCCCGCGTTCTACGGCATCAACTGCTCGCACCCGTTGGAGTTCATGCCGGCCATCGAACCGGGCGCGTGGTTCGAACGAGTGCGTTGCCTGCGACCCAACGCCGCGATGATGGACAAGATTTCGCTCTGCACGCTCGGGCATCTCGAGATGGGTGACCCAGCGGGGCTCGGCGAGCTCATGGGCGGGCTGGCCCGGCAATACCCGCACATCGACATGTGGGGCGGTTGCTGCGGAACGTGGGAGACACACCTCGACGAGATCGCGCGCAACGTGCGTCAGGCGTCGGCCGTCGACGCCTAGAGCATTGCGGTCTAGCCGCGACTGCTCCGTAGAACCGTTTCGTACTGCGTCACGACCGTCACCATCAGCGCCACACCCGTGATCGTCATGAGTACACCCACGATATGTGATGCGACAACGGATTTCATCGCGCGTCCTGCTCGTCCAGAGGGTCGGGGGAGGGTTGCTGTCGCTGTGCGGCGACCGATCGGGCGGTCTGGAGTGCGTGGGCTTTCATCTCCTCGCGGATGGAGCCGCCGATCACGCCGCGCTTGCGTGAGCGCGTCTTGTACGCGACCCCCACCAGCATGCCCATCAGGACCAGTGCGGCGATGGCGGTGACGATGATCAGCACGGTTTCGTTGGTGGTCATCGAGATGCCTCTGATCCATTGGTGGACCCTCAGTACGCGCCTCTTCCCTGGTGATGTCAAATGCCGTTTGTCAGACGAAGACGACGCTGCCTTGGACCGAACGCGTTAGAGTGACCACGCAAGTGGCCGCCGGTGGCCGACGTGGGCGCTGAAGGAAGCGACTGCTTGACAGACGATTCCCCGGAGGGCACGTGCCTCATCTCAAGCTTGGTGTCATAGGACGGACCGGCAAGGAGAACGAACGCCGCGTTCCGATCCATCCGCACCATCTCGACCGGATCGATGCCGACCTTCGCGCCGACATCTACTTCGAGCGTGGCTACGGGGCCAACTTCGGCGTCTCCGACGCGGAATTGTCGGAGTTGGCGGCCGGTGTGCGCTCACGCGAGGAGTTGATCGCGGACTGCGACGTCATTCTGTTGATCAAGCCGGAGGCCAGCGATCTTGCCGAACTTCGCGTCGGCCAGGTGCTGTGGGGCTGGCCGCACTGCGTCCAGGACCGGGAACTGACTCAGCAGGCCATCGAGCGTCGGCAAACGCTGATCGCCTTCGAAGCGATGAACCTGTGGGGTGACGACGGCTCGTTCAAATTGCATGTGTTCCACAAGAACAACGAGATTGCCGGCTACTGCTCGGTGCTGCACGCCCTGGAGCTCATCGGGTCGACGGGCATGTACGGCCGCCGGCTGCGGGCGGCCGTCATCGGCTTCGGCGCCACCGCACGGGGTGCGGTGACGGCTTTGAGTGCAAGCGGGATACACGACGTCGACATCTTCACCAACCGCGGTGTGACAGAAGTAGCCTCACCGATTCATTCGGCGGACATCGTCCAGTTCGAGCACGACTACGACCCTGCCGGCGGGTCGTCGATGAGTTTCGCGCTTACCCCAGAAGGCAGAATGCCGCTGACCCCCTTCCTGGCCGAGCACGACATCGTCGTCAACTGCGTGTTGCAGGACACCAACGCGCCACTGACCTTTCTTGACGAAGAAGGCCTCGCCACGTTCCGTCCGGGCAGCCTCATCATCGACGTATCATGTGATGAGGCAATGGGATTCAGTTGGGCCCGGCCCACCTCGTTCGAGCACCCGACATTCACCGTCGGCGACAACATCACCTATTACGCCGTAGACCACAGCCCGTCCTACCTGTGGAATTCGGCGAGTTGGGAGATCAGCGAGGCGGTTCTTTCCTACCTGCCGACGGTGCTCGCCGGGCGCGAAGCATGGGAGGCCGACCAGACCGTGTCCCGGGCGATCGAGATCCTCGACGGGACGGTCCGCAATCCCGACATCCTGACGTTTCAGCACCGTCTGGCGGACTACCCGCATGGGCGTACCGACACCCGTTGACCGATGACGGCGTAACGTCACCAGTATCGGGCAGCTCGGATTCGAGCGAACATGCCCGACTACGAAGGAAATTCGATGGCCTCCCCAACTCTGCTCCGTTCGCCCTATGACCGACGTGTCGATCTCGTCAAGAACACCATCACGGCCAACTCCAAGCTTGGCGACAAGGCTGCCGGCGAACTGGCCGTGCACGTCCTGCAAGCCCTGAACTCGATCCCCGAGAAGGTGCGCTGAGCTACGGCTCGGCCACGTTCATGACGGTCACCGTGACGCTCCCCGACGGCGGGACCGACGAGTACATGCGGTTCGGCGACGCCTACGTTCAGCACCGCGACGGCAGGCTTGACGTGCTACGTCGCGGCGCCAAGGAGCCGCACAGCTACGCGTCGGAGGAGTGGACCGACGTGGAGGGCGACCAGTCGAAGAAGAAGAGCCGGTTCTGGGGCTGATCGACCGCGGTCTCGTGACCGCGTATCGGTCGGCTTAGCGCCTGTTCAGGCGTCTGGGGCGTCGGCGCCGCCGGCCGTTGTCGGCAGTGGCTTGCGCTGGACGTGCTCGCCGGTCACCGCCTGGCACTTCTTGCAGGTGTTCACGTACCGGATCACCAGATGACCGTCGTCGACGCCGAGGATGTCCTCGGACGAGATGGAAAATTGATGGTCACAGGCCATGTCTTCCTTTGTACCGTGTTCGCCCGTCGGCGGTGTCAATTTGCTCGTTCTGCGTCGTCAGGCGACGTGCCGTGTCCTCCGATCGGGGGACACGGGGTTCGCCCGGTGTAGTGGCTGGTCAGCGGACATACATCTCCTTGAGTGTGCGACATAGTTGTCTCAACGCCGAAAAACACCGGCGGAGAAACTCAAAAGCCCACTCACACAGGGAGATTCACATGAACACCATCAGCCGCCGGATCGCTGCCACCGCCGCTCTGCTCGCCGCCCCCGCCCTGATCGCCCTCGGTACCGCCACCGCCAGCCACGCCGAGACCTCGGTCCGCTACAACGGCCCGGCCACCAGCGCCCAGGCCCAGCACCCGGCCTTCCCGCACCAGGTCAACACCCCCAAGCCCGGTACCGCCGAGCATCACCACCACCAGAAGAGCAAGTAAGCCCCACCAAGCCCGAGAGCCCGGATGCATCAGCATCCGGGCTCTCGGGCCTTGGTTACGAGGTCAGCGCTTCTTGGAGTTCAGCACCGTTTCGGCTTGCGAGGTGTGATCGGACTTCGCGCGCTTGTCCGCGCGTTTCTCCTTCAGAGACTTTCCGGACTTCTTGGCCATGGCTTGGCGAGGCGATTTGTCGGTCATTTGGCTTCCTCTTTTGAGACGGAGGCCTGGGTGGTCCCGATCTTCGGACTCTACGCCGCCAGGGCAGCCTTGTCTCGAGTCGGCACGGTCTGAATGGCGTCCGAAATACCCTCGGAATCAATTAATTTCGCGTCATTCCGAAGCGGTGGAATCGCCGTTCGCGCGCCAATCGGGACGGCCGCATCGCCGACGACGTTGCAGGTCAGCGGGGGCCCATGCCGCCACCGGACCGGCCGGCGCCCGTCGGTGGAAGGCCGCCGATCGGGCTGTGAGGGTGTAGTGTAAGGGTCGTTGGGAAACCGACCAGTCCGGAATGAATCAGCCGTCTTCCGCTGATCGCCACGAGCAACCGCTCAAGCCGGACATCTTCGTGACATTCGCACGGTCGGGATCACTTTGACTGCAATATCGCTTGGTCGTACCTTTATCAACCCCGTTGGGGCGCAACGAAATTCTGCACCCTCGAGTTTCGGCGTGCTTAGTACCTATCCGTCGACGGTCTGCGGGTTGGCGACGTTCAGCGCGGCACTGTCCAACGGGTTGGCGGCGAACGGTGCCGAGGTCAGCGTCGTTCGGGTGGCCGATGGCCAACCGTCCACGGATCCCCGCGTCGTCGGGGAGCTGGTCAACGGCTCAGCGGCGTCGGTCGCGGCGTCGGCAGACCTGTTGAACGAGTGCGACGTCGCAGTGATCCAGCACGAGTACGGCATCTACGGCGGTACCGACGGCGACGAGGTCATCGAAGTCATGCGCGGGCTGCGCGTGCCGTCGATCGTGGTCGCTCACACGGTGCCGCTCGATCCGACACCGCACCAGCGCTCCGTTCTCGAGACGGTCGCCGGCCTCGCCGATCAAATGGTCGTGATGTCCGACGCGGCCAGCGCGCGCCTGCGCCACGGCTTCGACGTCGACCGGCACAAGATCAGCACCATCGCGCACGGCGCGACCATCCCGCAAGGGGTGCATTCGAAGCGTGGCGGCAGACCCACGTTGCTGACCTGGGGTCTGCTTGGCCCCGGTAAGGGCATCGAGCGGGTGATCGAGTCCATGGGTTCCCTGCACGAGCTCCGCGGCAGGCCGCAGTACGTGATCGCAGGCAGGACGCACCCCAAGGTGCTGGCCGCCGAAGGCGAGGCATACCGCGAGGCCCGCACCGAACAGGCGCGTCGCAACGGCCTGGCCGGCTCGGTCTCCTTCGACCCGTACTACCGCAACGTGACCTCCCTGGCGGCCTTGATCCAGTCCTGCGCCGTGGTGGTGCTGCCGTACGACTCGACCGAGCAGATCACCTCCGGTGTGCTGGTCGACGCCGTCGCCAGCGGCAGGCCCGTCGTCGCCACGGCGTTCCCGCATGCCATCGAACTTCTCGGCACCGGCGCGGGCATCGTCGTCGACCATGACGATCCCGATGCGATGACCTTTGCGCTGCGGCAGGTGTTGTCCGATCCGCGTCTCGCCGGGTCGATGGCGGCCGAGGGCCGCCGGCTGGCTCCGACGTTGGCTTGGCCGGCGATCGCCAAGTCGTATCTAGCTCTGGCTCAACGACTCGTATTCGAGCGCCGGGCACTGGTATGACCGCGCCGGTTCTGGGTCCGGTGTTCGACCACCTGCTGCACATGACCGACCGTCGCGGCACCTTCGAGCATGCCAATCTGACCGAACCGGCGACCGAACACGGTTACTGCACCGACGACATGGCCAGGGTTCTCGTCGTCGTCAGCCGTGAGGAGCCCGACCCCGATCGAAAACTGAATGGCATTGCCGGGCTGGCGATGCGGTTCCTCATCGAGGCGCAGGCACTCACCGGCGCGTGTCGTAACCGGATGGACAGCACGGGCAAGTGGACCGACGAGCCCGCCCTGGAAGACGCATGGGGCAGATGCATCTGGGCGCTGGGAACCGCTGCTGCCCAAGGGAACACCGCGTTCGTGCGCGAGTCGGCGAAGATTCAGTTCGAGCGGGCCGCCCTGCAGCGGTCGCCGTCACCGCGGGCCATGGCGTTCGCGGCACTCGGCGCCGCCGAACTGCTCACCGCCGATCCCAACCACGTCGAGGCTCGAGAGCTGCTCACCTCTTACGTCCGCACGGTTCTCGCGCCGAGCGAGGACCCAGCCTGGCCGTGGCCCGAGCCGCGGCTGGCCTACGCCAATGCCGTTCTCGCCGAAGCGATGATCGCGGCGGGCACCGTGCTCGACGATGCGGCGCTGCAGCGACGCGGCCTGGATCTGCTCGGCTGGTTGGTCGAGTACGAGACGGTCGACGGACACTTCTCGCCAACCCCGGTCGGAGGGCGAGGCGCCGACGACGTCCGTCCCGCCTTCGACCAGCAGCCGATCGAGGTGTCCTCGCTGGCCGATGCGTGCGCGCGCGCCGCTGCCGCCGATCCCAGCCCGATGTGGCCCGACGGCGTCCGCCGTGCAGCAGCCTGGTTCGAGGGTGACAACGATTCGGGACAGGTCATGTGGGACGCCAAGACCGGCGGCGGGTTCGATGGCCTGCACGTCGACGGGGTGAACCGCAATCAAGGTGCGGAGTCGACGCTGGCAGCGCTATCGACCATGCAGCATGCTCGGCGCATCTCGGCTGTGAGGCAATGACTTCGGTGCAAACCGATCTGGTGACCCGCAGCCCGCTGCGACTCGCCGCCGACCCGTCGCGCGTCGTCACACAGTTGTTCGTGCCGGGCCAGGAGGGCTTCGAGCATCAGGAGTCCCGGGCAGGCGCGGTGCTCGCCCGCATCCTCGCGCTATCCGAAGAGGACGTGCAGTCAGCCCTGGACGACGTCGTCACCCGTTTCGACGGACGCCACCGCGACCTGCTCGGTACCTTCCAGCGGCATGCGGACGTGCTCGCCGATCGGCTCGATCCGGTCCGACAACTCTCCGAGGCGCGAAAGGTGTTGCTGGGAGCCGCGTTCACCAGCGAGTACGCCATCGAAGGTGCCGCCTTGTGCAACCCGAGCATGGTGGCCCATCCCGACCAGACCGGCACGACCGGGGGCGGCCTGCGTTTCGTGATGAGCGTGCGTGGCATCGGGGAAGGACATCAGTCCTCGATGGGATTCCGGACCGGCACCGTGAATGCCGCCGGTGGTGTCTCGCTGGATCAGCAGTCGCCGTTCGCCACCACTGCAGTGGCGACTCCGGCTCTCCTGGACGGGGCCGTATTCCGCAACGAGCTGGCCCGACTCGGCGACGCCAGGGAGGCCGCCAACTACGTCCTGGACGCTCTCGGTGACCGCTTCACCCGAGCCGACCTCGAGGAACAACTCGACTCGCTGCAGACCAACATGCGCACCCGGGGTCACGCACGGGCCACGATGGCCGAGATCCGCTCGATCGCCGACCGAAGCTATTCCGTCGAATTCGCCAACGACACAGCCTGTTCCGAGCGCGTGCTGCGGCCCGCCATGGGCGCCGAAGCGGCCGGCATGGAGGACGCGAGGTTCGTGCGGTTCGTCGACGACGATGGCACGGTCACGTACTACGCTACTTACACGGCGTACAGCGGATCGCGCATCAGCCAGCAGCTGCTCGAGACGTCGGACTTCCGGTGCTTCACCTCCAAGCCGATCGTCGGGCGCGCGGCCGCCAACAAGGGCCTTGGGCTCTTCCCCCGTCGGATAGACGGGCGCTTTGCGGCGATGTCGCGATCCGACCGCGAGACGAACACCTTCGCCTACTCCGATCACCTTCTGGTGTGGGCGGATTCGTGGCCATGCCAGCAGCCGCTCGACGTGTGGGAGGTGCTGCAGCTCGGGAACTGCGGGCCGCCCATCGAAACGGACACCGGCTGGCTGGTGCTCACCCACGGCGTCGGCCCGATGCGCACCTACTCCATCGGCGCGATCCTGCTCGACCTCGACGACCCGACCAAGATCATCGGTCGGCTCCGTCAGCCGCTGCTCTCGCCTGCCGCCGACGAGCAGAACGGCTACGTGCCCAACGTCGTGTACTCCTGTGGTGCGCTGGTGCATGCCGAGACGTTGGTGATTCCGTATGGCATCGCCGATTCGGCGATCGGCTTCGCGACGGTGTCGATGCCTGCGTTGCTTGGCGCGTTGACTGGTTAAGGGGCCGTACCCCGCACTCCGGCAGTGATTCGCGGGAGGTAGGTACCGAGGCGGTCCTCGGTGTCACAGTTGGGCATGCCGACTACGCACCGGCGCCACGTCATCACCGAGACCGACGACATCAGCAACGCGTTGGACATCGCGCGTCGCACCTGGCCCGACCTCGCAGACACGCCAGGCGCCTTATTGCGTCAACTCATTCGCCGAAATACCCTCATGGACGATCACGCCAGCACCGCCAAGACGCGACAACACGCGGTCGACGCGACCGCAGGTGCGCTGGCTGGAGTCTTCGGACCCGGCTTCTTGAGCGAACTACGTGAGCAGGACTGGCCCGAGTAATCGGGTTCGACACCAGCGCATTGATCGGGCATTTCGAACCAGCCCACGCGCATCATCGTCACGCGAGCGCGCTACCCAAACCCCACTTTGCGTGACCTCGGTCTGACCATCGCGACCGCTTAGCTCAACGGCTGGCGGCTGACGGCTGGGCTTTCCTCCGTCGCCCTCGAAAAACTCTTCACGAAAAGTGTGAAACCCGGTGTGGTCAGCGGCCCCCACGCGAGGCAAGAAAAAGTCTTCGAAAAAGTCTGAAGAAAAGTGTCGGGTTTCTGGCGGCTCATCGCTCGTACCTATGAGCGCGGCCCACCGGGGCGGCGACCACACGAAACAAGGAGACATCATGAGCACCAACCGCGACGACAAGCTGGCGCTGCGCCGCCAGAGCATCCGCACCCTGACCGCCAGCGAGCTGAGCATCGCCCACGGCGGCAAGGGCGGCACGGGAACCGGCACCGGCACCGGCACCGGAACCGGCACTCACACCGGCACCGGCACCGGAACCGGAACCAAGACCAGCCCGCCCCCGCCCCCGCCGCCCCCCACGAAGGTCATCTTCTGGTGACTCGTCACCACGACGAGTGACATCGTCACTCACAACACCGCGCCGTAGCCGACACCTTTCGGCTATGGGGCGGTGTTCGTTGGCGTCTATCCCGACGCGGGCAGCGATCCCGGTAGGCCGAACCAGGGGAGCACGCTGTTGTCGAACCGGGTCAGAGCGCTGATCTGATCGCCGGTGACGGTGAGGACGAGCAGGCCGGCCCCGTGCCGGATGCCGCCGCCCGGCGCGCAGTGGTAAGAACCGAACGCCAGCTGACCGTTCGCCCGCGTGGGCACCAGGTCGTAGTGCCGACCCGCACGCATCACGGTGGCGTAGAAGCGGGCCACCACGTCGCGGCCCTGGTACTCCAGCGGAATCGGTGGCATGGAGACGCTGACGTCCTCGGTGAGCAGGGCGATCAGCGCCTCGACGTTGCCGGACTGGTAGGCCCGGACGAACTTGGCCACCAGCGCCTGCTCGGCGGGGGAGCCGACGGCGGGACCGGGTGCACCCGCCGGGGGCAGCCCACGCTGCAGGCCCGTCCTCGCCCGCTTGAGCGCACTGTTGACCGAATTGACTGTCCCGCTGAGCATCTCGGCCACTTCCTTCGCGGAGTATCCGAGTACCTCCCGCAGGATGAGCACGGCACGCTGGCGTGCGGGCAGCAGCTGCAAGGCGGTGATGAAGGCCAGCGAGATGGCTTCGGTTTGTTCGTAGCGTGCTTCGGGGCCTAGCGTTGTGCCCTCGAGGAGGGCATCCGGATAGGGCTCCAGCCACACGACTTCGCCGAGCCGCGTCGGCTCCGGCGGTTCGATCTGTTTGATGTCCCACTCCTTGGCCGGGCGCCGCTTCGCCGAGCGCAGCGCGTTGAGACACCGGTTGGTGGCGATCCGGTAGAGCCAGGTGCGGATCGAGGCGCGTTCCCCGTAACCGTCGAGGCCTTGCCAGGCGGAGAGCAGCGTGTCCTGCACCGCGTCCTCGGCATCCTGCAGCGATCCGAGCATCCGGTAGCAGTGCACCTGCAGCTCGTGACGGTGCGGTTCGGTCAGCTGGCGGAACGCCTCCCCGTCCCCGGCGCGCGCCCTGCCGATGAGATCCGCAATCACCGTGTCCGCCTCCTCATTGCCCTCGTCCCCATGCAGACACCGCGCGAGCCGAAAACTGGTCGCCGCGGGCCCGCCCAGTTTCGCGCCTTCGCGGTTTCTACCCAGTCAGGAACTCGAAAAGGAGTGTTCATGACCATTGCAGAACTCGCAGGCAGTACGGCGATCGTGACCGGGGCGGGCCGCGGATTCGGCCGCGGCATCGCCACCGCTCTGGTGGGCGCCGGTGCGCACGTCGTCGGCGTCGCCAGGACCAGGACCCAGCTCGACGAGGTGCGTGGCGAGCTGGGGGACGACTTCACCGCGGTGAGCGCCGACGCCGCCGATCCCGCGACCGCCAGTCGGCTCATCGACGAATACCGGCCGCGCACACTGGTGCTGTGCGCCGGGGCCGCCCCGCAGATGAGCCCGCTCGCCGATCAGACGTGGGAGAGCTTCAGCCAGAACTGGAATGTCGATGTGGCGCAGGCGTTCCACTGGATCCGTCACGCGCTTGGGCGCCCGCTGGCGCCGGGGAGTTCGGTGATCGTGATGTCCAGCGGCGCCGCGCTCAAGGGGTCGCCGCTCAGCGGTGGCTATGCGGGTGCCAAGGCCACCGTCCGCTTCATTGCCGATTACGCCGCTGCCGAGTCGGAACGGGCCGGGCTGGGGATCAGCTTCGTGTCCGTCCTTCCGCAGCTGACGCCGGCCACCGACCTGGGCGCGGCGGCGGTGGCGGCCTACGCCGAGCGGCAAGGCGTCGACGTCGACGCCTTCGTGGCGGCCCTGTCGCCCGTCCTCACCCCGGATCATGCGGGCAAGTCGATTCTCGACATCGCGACCGCACCGCACCCCGACCACCGCGCCTACACCCTCACATCCGCGGGCCTCACACCGCTGTCCTGAGCCCAATTCACCAACCCCGGAAGGATATTCGCATGAACACACCCCCGATCGTGTCGCCGCAGGAATGGGAGACCGAACGCCAGCGCCTGCTGGTCAAGGAGAAGAAGGTGATGCGTGACCGTGACGCAATGGCCGCCGAGCGCAGGCGCATGCCATGGGTGCCCGTGGATACGCAGTACGCCTTCGACGGGCCCGACGGCAAGGTGAGCCTGCAGGATCTGTTCGCAGGCCGACGTCAGCTGATCGTCTACCGCGCGTTCTTCGAGCCCGGGGTGTATGGCTGGCCCGACCACGCCTGCCGTGGCTGCTCGATGATCGCCGACCACATCGGCAACCTCGCGCACCTCAACGCCCGCGACACCACGCTGGTGTTCGTCTCACGCGCGCCGCTGGCCGACATCGACCGGGTGAAGGCCAGGATGGGATGGGACATCCCGTGGTTCGGCATCACCGACCAGTTCGACGTCGACTTCGGCGTCGACGAATGGCACGGCACCAACGCGTTCATCCGGGACGGGGACCGCGTGTTTCGCACCTACTTCATCAACAATCGCGGCGACGAAGTCTTGGGTAACACCTGGAGCTACCTCGACATGACAGCGCTTGGACGCCAGGAGGATTGGGAGGATTCGCCCGACGGGTACCCGCAGACCCCGCCGTACCAGTGGTGGAACTGGCACGACGAATACGCCCAGTCCGAGTCGCAAGAGGAATGGATCGCCCGGTCGAACGCCGCCCTGGAGATCCTGAGCCCCGACGGGGGCAGCGGGACGTGACCTCTGTCCCCCGATCGGGGGACACGGCTTTCATCCGGTGCAGTGGCTGGTCAGCGGACATACAACTCCAACTGAGTGCGACATAGTTGTCTCAACGCCGGAAAACACCGGCAGAGAAACTCAAAAGCACACTCACACAGGGAGATTCACATGAACACCATCAGCCGCCGGATCGCTGCCACCGCCGCTCTGCTCGCCGCCCCCGCCCTGATCGCCCTCGGTACCGCCACCGCCAGCCACGCCGAGACCTCGGTCCGCTACAACGGCCCGGCCACCAGCGCCCCGGCCCAGCACCCGGCCTTCCCGCACCAGGCCAACACCCCCAAGCCCGGCACCGCCGAGCATCACCACCACCAGAAGAGCAAGTAAGCCCCACCAAGCCCGAGAGCCCGGATGCCCCCCATCCGGGCTCTCAGGCACCCGCGATGACGATCGAGACTGAACCGTCTCGGGTTTGATATCGGCCTCGAAGTGTCTGCTCAAGGCGCCAGAGATCGAGCCCGGGATATGAGAAGAGGTCAATCGGGCGAAGGCAAGAAGGTCGAGTAGTCGATTACTCGACGTCGCGCCACAGCAAGGGCAGACAATGAGTCGTCCGCCGCGCAAGTACACGAGGCGCGTTGCTGAAAAGAAGGGTGCGACCAATGTCTGCAGCTCAACCGTCCGATATTGCAGCGCAAAATGTCGCTGTTGAGAGGTGTGACGTCTGCATAGTGGGAGCCGGGCTCGCCGGACTCAATGCCCTCTTCGTAGCCAGCCGTTACCTATCTCGCGATCAGAAGGTCATCCTCGTCGACAGCCGGGAACGCGTCGGCGGCATGTGGGTCGACACGTATCCGTACGTGCGACTGCACCAGCCGCATGGCATGTTCACCGCCGGCAACATCAAGTGGACTCTCGGCCAGAAACCCTCCTACTTGGCGACCAAGGGCGAGGTGCTGGGGCACTTTGAACACTGTCTCAACGAGATCAAGCGGCGAGTGCGGGTCGACGAGTTCTTCGGGTGGACGCTGGAGTCCCACGACGAAACCGACGGGATCGTGCGGATCACGTGCAGATCTTCTGCGGGCCAACTTCGAGTAATTGAGGCGAAACGACTGATCAAGGCTTTTGGCGTGCGAGTTGTGCCCAACGAACCGCTCGAGTTGTCCAGCGCGCGTGTCCAGTCGGTGTCTCCGGACTACTGCGACATGCGCGGCGGGGACATCGGGGCGAGCGACACACCGGTCTGGGTCATCGGCGGCGGAAAGACCGGGATGGATACTGCGCATGCGTTGATCACGACATACCCCAGCCGTGAGGTGAACCTCGTGGCTGGTTCGGGCACCATGTTCGCCAGCCGCGACCGCCTCTACCCCACGGGTGCCCGACGATGGTGGGGTGGCACGGGACTCGGCAAGATGGCCTCGGAATTGACTCGCCGTTTCGACGGAACCAACGAGACAGAGGTCGCCAATTGGTTCCGCGCCACATACGGGACGTCGTTAACCTCCGAGACGGGCAACTTCCTGCTGGGTTTGCTCTCCGATTCGGAGAACAAGACGATTGCCGCCGGCCTGCACGACCTAATCATGGACCACGTCGTGGACGTCGTCGACAGCAACGGCGCTACGGACCTGGTGTTCCGCAGTGGCGCCACCAAGCCGATCCAACCGGGCAGCTGGATTGTGAATTGCACCGGATACCTGGTGCGCCACGACCAGGACCACGACTACGAGCCTTACGTTTCCCCCAGTGGTGCAGTGGTCTCGATACAACCGCGTTCTGCGACCCTGCACCTGACGTCGTTCGGGGGCTACTTCATGACGCACTTACTCTTCTTGGACAAGATCAACGACCTTCCGCTGTATGAACTCGACATGCAGGACCTGCGGGCGAAGTCGCACGCGGTACTCCCGTACACGATGTTTTCCCTCGCCCAGCACAACCTCAGCCTGATCTCCGACAGCGTTCCGACCAAGGTATTCCTTGACTGCGGACTCGACCTCGAACGCTGGTATCCGTTGCCACGCCGCATGATGGGTACGGCGCGCTTCCTGCTCACGCACCGCCGCGAACGCGAGCACCAGCGCCGCGCCCTTGACACTGTGCGCGAACGATTCGACGTCCGTTGCGGCCCGCTGACACCTGCACTTCGTTGAGAGCGGGTTCCACTACTTCGGATGTGGTCCTGTCCGTAGATCGCCTGACGGTGGCCTGCATGCGGTGCTGTACTTAACCCATGGGGGTCGAATCTGTTGCGGGTCGGTTGGGCAGGCTGGCGGCTGTCGTCGCGCTTGGTGGGGGACTGCTTCTGGCATCTCCGGGGACGGCGTTCGCGTCGACCCCCATCGTGTTCGAGTTGACCGGCTCGTTCGGCGACGGTGTGCAGGTGTCGTACTTCGGCGCCAATGACGAACCCATCGTCGAAGTGGCGGGCCTGCCGTGGTCGGCGGCGTACGACTACAACGGGAGCGCGCCGTCGCTGACGTTCACCGGCATCCATCCCGGCCCTGATCCAGGCACGGTGACCTGTCGGGTGTCCATCGACGGGCGGACGATCGTCTCGCGCAGCAACAATGCGCCGAAAGCCGCTGGCAATGGCGCGTACTGCAACGTCGTCAACCTGGGCAAGGGTTACGTCGCGAACTGAGCCCTACGGCAGGATGGTCTTCATCAGCATCACGTTGTACGCCGACCACAGCGAGAGGTTGTAGTACAGCTCGCGACCCGTCGACCACGGATGCAGGTAGGGCGCGTAGATGCCGCCGGGGATCTGCGACTGCGGAACGAGCAGCTGCTCGGGACCCCACGGCCCTTGGGGTGTCGGCGAAGTCCTCATCACGATGTCGTTGGAGCCGTTGCCGTACAGCGCCAGGTACTGCCGAAGATAGGTGTTGTACTGCGCCGACATCTCGCTGACCGGGCCGGGGATCACCGGCGTCGCGGCGGCCGGGTTGGCCGGGACCCAGGCTCCGTTGTCGCCGTTCCAGTACTCGTACTTGGTGAGGTCCGGCACCTGGTTCGGGGCGACCCGGGCGATGTACGCCGAACCGCCGCGGCCGTTGGGTGTCCCGAACGAGTAGAGGTACGGGTCACCGGGTCCGGGCTTGAGGAATGCCCCCATCTGGAAGTTCTCGTTGCCGCCCGTGGGTGGGCGAATGGTCCCGGGGTAGACGCCCCAGTTCTCGCCATTGTCTTGTGACACAGCGATTGCCGAGAAGTTCGTCGACCAAGAGCCTGGGCTGTTCCAGTCCCTGATGGACATGAAGTTGAGTAACTGGTTACCGCCGACCGAGACGCCGGCGGTCGGGATGATGCCCGTCTCCTCTGGCGCCTGCCCGATGGTGTTGATGATCTGCTTGGAGATGCCCTGTCGCCAGACCGGTGAGCCGGAATACTTGTTGGCGACAACGCCATCCGGCACGGCAATCGTATTCGACAGCGCGCCATCTGAGCTGCGGAACAGCGTGTTGTAACGCCACTGCTTGTTGGGAATTCCGCAGTAGCCGTTCGTGTCGCCGAACGCCATGAGCACTTGATGATTGGTGGGATCGCCGTTGTCCCACATGATCCCGAGGTCGGTGCCGGTGATGGCGAAACGTTGGATGGTCTGGTTTGGGCTGTCAGGTCCGGTCACCCAGCCAACGAGTGTCGTTCCCGGCGGCCCGGAAGGCGGTGCCGCCACGGGTGCGGGCGCCGGCTGAACTGGCTTGGCGACGGGAGCGGGCTTGGGAGGCACCACTGCCGCCTGTTGGTGCACGGGCTGCGGGGGTGGTGTGAGCGCCTTCAGGATCGAGGGCAGAAGTCCGAGCTTGGGAAGCGCCGCTTGGTCATTCGCGCCGCTGGGCTTGTGTCCGATCGGGCGGTTGAGCGGCGCGATGTTTGACGGGCTGGGGATCTCGAATGCCTGGTTGGGGAGGGGCTGAGCTTGTGCGGCAGCGCCTTCGCACGGCTCGGCGCTGGCCGTCGGCGTGGCGCCGAGAGAAACGATGAGCCCGATCACGGCCGCCGACGCCATCGATACCGATGCGATACCTGGACGCGGCGACATGTCACACCTTTCAAGTGGGACGTCGCATTGACGTCAGCAGTTGACTGATGTGACGATAGTGATCAGTGAGGCTGATGTGGTCAGTGCTGCATCGAACGGTATCGGTCCGTGACCGTGTCGATACCTAAGAGTTTGGCCTGCCGCGGGATGCCGTGACCAAAGATCGCGGGTCGACGCAAGGGAGTCTCGGAAGGTTTCTTTCGAGACGTGCCAGTCGAACTCACCGCGAACTCGTGTCCGTGGGCCAGGCGTCCTAATCGAACGGAGTCATCAGCGTGTTGCTTGGCAGGGAAACGTCAATCACTTTGCGCGCGGTCTCGGCCCCAGCGATGGGCAGGCCGTCGGGGTCGAGCAGACCGAGTTGAACGAGCACGCTGGCCTGATCCCAGTAGATGTGCTCGTGCACGAGTTTGTCCTCCTGAAACTGCACAATGGCCACTGTCGGAATCTCCACTGCGCGTCCGGTGGGCTCAATGCCGGGCAGCATCCAGTCCATCCGAGTGGTGTGGGTGAAGCGGACGACGAACTCGTCGACGACGGAACTCTCGCCGACTGTGCGGCTGACGGGGAGGAGTTCGAAGTCGGGAGGATTCACCCCGATGAAGTGGTGCGCGTAAAAGTGTCGCAAGCTCTCGAAGCCGACGCCACCGGTCATGGTCGGGATGTGATTGACGTAGGGTTCGGCCACCATGGTGGCCATAGTGGCGTCCACGTCCCGCGTGTCAAACTCATACCGACAGTGCGCCTCCCACAACGCGGCAAGATCGTAAGCGGCCATGTTCAGTACCTCTCTCGGGGGAGTTTCCAGCCTACGGTCAACCAGCGCACTGGTAGCGCTGGACCGGACTGGGCAACTCGCTACGCGGGCTTGAACCACGAAAAAGTGACCGGCTGAGCACGACACGGAACCGCGACTGACTTTCGAGACTCTCGTATGTCGGCTATTTCGGGGCGGTCTTCAACTCGGTTCGGGCCTGGTCGATTTGGTCGTAGGCGTAGGTCACCATCGCCGTGTTGGTCATGCTTGCCCCCGCGCACGCGAACGATTCGTAGGTCGCGTGACCGAGAACATCGCGAAGGTGGGCGATCGCTGTGTCGAGTTCGGGTAGAGCCGCAGTAGTCATGGGATTGGCCGCTGCGAAGCCCGCGATCGTGGCCGCTGATTCGTAACGTCCGAGCCGGTCGAGTAAGACGGCCAGGAGGGCCAGCGGCGCGCTGACCATGTAGGTGTTGCCCGACTCGTGAAAGTTGCCGATCGACACCGTGAAGTAATCCAACGCGGCCATCCGGTCCCCGTATTCTGCCTCGAGTCCGGACAGCATGTGCACCAGCATCGTCTCGTTGAAGCGGTTGCCGCTGTCTTGTGCGATGGGCAGGCCACGGCGCGCGGCAGCGAGCGCAAGGCCGGGATCACCGGCGCGGAAGGCATACCCGTGGGCCATGAGCGCCCATGAGAGCACATACGGGTTGCCGGTCGCTTCGGCGGCGTCGATCAGACCGCCGGCGGCGGCCATCGCGTCATCAATGGAACCGGCGACCGTCAGTCCGATGACGAGGTTCGTCGTGCTGTACGGGTCGGTGGCGCGACCGCGTGCGAGTTGAGCGCGAAACCACTGAACCCACCGTTCCGGCTGGCCGACGGCAGGGTAGGCACTGCCAAGGAAGCCCGCTGCGGCGTGCGGGAGGTGGTCGCTTCCACCGCTGATCGCCCTCTCGGCGGCCTCGGTGTAGCGAATAGCCGAATCCATCCGTCCGGTGTTGTAGCACAGCGATGTCAACACATACAGGTCCGTGAGCCGGGGGTGGTCGACGGAGCGGGCCGGCTCGATGAGCTCTTCTGCCCACACGATCGGTTCGTAATTCTCAGTCAGAAAACCGAACCACGCCGCACATGTTGCGATGGGGGCGGCGACATCCAGATCGCCGTGGTCGGCAGCCCAGCGGAATGCCGTGCGCAGATTGGCCAGCTCGACGGTGAACCACATATAGGCGTCGCGCTGGCGGGGGCTATCCCACAGCGCAAGGATGTCGGCTTCTCGCCCCGCGAAGTAGCCGGCATGCGCCGCACGCGCCTCGGTCGCCTCGCCACGGGCGACGAGTTGGTCCTCGGCGAACTGGCGGATCGTCTCGAGCATCGAAAATCGGGTCCGCCCGGCTGCTCGGTCGGCGACCAGCAGCGACTTGCGAACCAACGCGTCGAGCAGATCGAGAGTCACGTAGTCGTCGGCACCGTCGGATCCGGCCACCGCGCAAGCACTTTCAACATCGAATCCCCCGGCGAATATCGAACACCGATCGAGCAGCACCTTTTCCGCATCGTCGAGTAGGTCATAGGACCATTGCACGGCGTGGCGCAACGTTTGGTGGCGCTCCAGGCCACGCCGTGACCCGACCAACAGCTGGAAACGATGATCGAGACGGTCGCGCACCTCCGTGGCGGTCATCGACGCCATCCGCGAGGCCGCCAACTCAATGGCCAACGGAATGCGATCAAGGCGGTGGCAGATCTCCAGGACCGCGTCGTCGGCCGAAAAGCCCGGTGCCACACTGTGAGCGCGTTCCACCAGCAATTCCACCGCCGCGCCGACTTTCAGCGACTTCACCGGCCATATCTGCTCACGCGCGACGCCCAATCCCTCACGGCTGGTGGCTAGGATCGTCACCGTTGCGGACTGCGCGAGGATGGCCTCCACTAGATCCGCCGCTGCGTCGAGCACGTGCTCGCAGTTGTCGAACACCAACAACCGGACCCTACCTTCTAGCGTGGCGGCCACCGATTCGCTCACAGTCTTGCCCGCCTGCTGCGTGATGCCCAACACGGCGGCCACCGCATCGGGCACAGCCGCCGGATTGGCGACCGTGGCCAACTCGAAAACCCATATACCGTCCGGGAATTCATCGACCAGACGCATCGCTACCTCGGTCGCAAGCCGCGTCTTGCCGACCCCGCCCACCCCGGTCAACGTCACCAGCCGATGATTCCCCAACTCCGCCTCGATCTCGGCGACCTCGGCCTCGCGGCCGACCAAGCTGGTTGCCGCGGGCCGCAAGTTTCCCGAATTTCTCTCGAGTGTTCGTAGCGGCGGAAAGTCAGTCCCCAGCCCGGGCGCGCGCAGTTGGAACACCGTGATCGGGATCGGGAGGTCTCGCAGCCGCCGCGGCCCGAGATTCACCAGCTCCACTCCGCTGAGCAGTCCTGCCGTGGTGTCGGCCAGCAGGATCTGACCGCCATGTCCAGCAGCCATTACCCGTGCGGCGCGGTTGAGTACGGTGCCGAAGTAGTCGCCGTCTCGAAGCTCGGCCTCGCCGGTCGCCAGTCCCATCCGGACTGGTAACTCCAACCTCTGCTGAGCGGCGATCGCGGCGTCGACAGCCGCCTTCGGCGATGCGAACGCGGCGACCACCCCGTCGCCGGTGTGACTGAACAGAAAACCGCCGTGCGACTCAATTGCGGTGCGCAGCACCTCGTCGTGCACGACGAGGGCCGACCCCATCGCAGCAGCATCGGATTCCCACCGACGGGTCGAACCCTCGATATCGGTGAACAAGAAAGTGACAACCCCCGAAGGCGGGGCCCCCGCGGACACCCGCACAGAATGTCACACAAAGGCCTGTTCAACGAGGCAATCGCGACCGGAAGTGGCAGGACCACCGATGCGACTGCCTTCCGTCCACTCCGTGTCCGCCGATCGGGGGACACGTCTTTCATCCGGTGTAGTGGCTGGTCAGCGGACATACATCTCCAACTGAGTGCGACATAGTTGTCTCAACGCCGGAAAACACCGGCAGAGAAACTCAAAAGCACACTCACACAAGGAGATTCACATGAACACCATCAGCCGCCGGATCGCCGCCACCGCCGCTCTGCTCGCCGCCCCCGCCCTGATCGCCCTCGGTACCGCCACCGCCAGCCACGCCGAGACCTCGGTCCGCTACAACGGCCCGGCCACCAGCGCCCCGGCCCAGCACCCGGCCTTCCCGCACCAGGTCAACACCCCTCAGCCCGGTACCGCCGAGCATCACCACCACCAGAAGAGCAAGTAAGCCCCACCAAAGCCCCTGAGAGCCCGGATGCCCCCTCCCTGCATCCGGGCTCTCAGGCATTGGGTGCCAAAATGGCCGAATGGACGCAGCCACGCTTCGGGAATTGCAGAAGCCGCTCAAGCAGCAATATCGCGACGACCCGGCCAGCGCGCGCACTCCGATCGAAGCCGAAGCGTCATTCGAGACGAAACCCGTCACGGCGTCGGTCCAGACGTGGGCCGCCCCGATCCGTGCCGGTCTGCATCCGGCCACCGGCGGGGACGGAAGCGACGCGTGCTCCGCTGACATGTTGTTGCAGGCCCTGCTGGGCTGCGCCGGGGTGACGATGCGCAGCGTGGCCACTGCCATGGGCATCGACATCGCCAGCGCGGAATTGCGTGCCACCGGGATCTTCGATGCCCGCGGCACCTTGGGTGTGTCCCGCGACGTACCCGTCGGCGTGCAGGAGGTCAGCGTCGTCGCCGAGCTGCAGACCGATGCCGACGATGCGACGCTGGCCAAGCTGGCCGAGCTGACGGAGCGTTACTGCGTTGTGGGACAAAGCTTGGCGCAGGTGCCCTCGATCACCGTCCGCAGGCGTACGGCGCCATAAGTCCGGCTACCCGGACTCGGCAACCTTCTTGATTGCCGCCAGCGTTACGGGAATGCCGTGGTGCGCCGCCTCGCTGCGTTCGGCGATCTGGGCATCGGCCTCGTCGCCGAACCTCTTCTGAAAGCCGGCGATACCGCGAGGAAGAAACGTCCACGACTCGGTCAGGCGGGTGCCGTCGTCGACGGGTTCCAACGTGAAACCCCAGCGCGCCCAGCCCTTGTTGACCTCCCACGTGAACTCCCGACCGGGATCGGCAGCCACCACCTGGCACCGGGCCTCCCAGGTCCGCTCCGGGGTCTCGTTGTGGCCGGTGAACCAGGCGCCGACGGACGGTCCGTCGCCCTCGTCCCACTCGCACGACTTACAGATCGGGCTCCACTCGCCCGTCCTCGTCACGTCCGACACCATCGCGTAGAGCTGGTCCGGTTCGACCGAGATGAAAAGAGAATCCGAGTACTCGAGAGCAGTCACCGTTGGGAGTATGCCAGTGCCGTCAGCGCCCAGGCCATCCATCCCGCGGAAAGCTCACGTACACACGGCGTTTGCGATACGGCCAGCTGAAACGCCGACACTACGGCGTGTCTCACCGTCCGACCCGTCGCGCCCTGCTCAAGGGTGCCGTCGTGCTCGCGGCGCTGCCCGTCGCCGGGTTCACCGGGCGTCGGCGTGGCCCCGTCCTCGCAGATCCGTTCACCCTCGGCGTGGCCTCGGGCGACCCGGCGCCGGACGGGGCGGTGATCTGGACCCGGCTGGCCCCCGAACCGCTGGCCGACGATGGTCTCGGCGGCATGCCGGCACGCGCGGTCGACGTGGAGTGGGAAGTGGCCACCGACGAGGCCTTCGCCCGGATCGAGCGGCGCGGGCTGACCACCGCAGTCCCGGAGCCGGCGCACAGCGTGCACGTCGAACTGGCGGGCCTGCGACCCGGCGCCGACTACTTCTACCGGTTCCGCACCGTGGGTCACCTGTCGCCGGCCGGGCGCACCCGCACCGCACCCGAACCGTCGCTGGCCCGCTGACGATGTGCTTCGCGTCGTGCTCGCACTACGAGCAGGGCTGGTTCACCGCCTACCACCGACTCGCCGAGGAGCAGCCGGACCTCGTCGTGCACCTCGGTGACTATCAGTACGAGTACGCCGCGGGGCAGAGCAAGGACAGGGTGCGCGACCACGTCGGGCCGGAGACGGTCACGCTGGCCAACTACCGGCAGCGCTACGCGCAGTACAAGACCGACCCGGACCTGCAGGCCGCCCATGCGGTCGCGCCGTGGCTGGCGGTGTTCGACGACCACGAGGTGGGCCAACAACTGGGCCGATGAGGTGCCCGCCAAGCCCGATCCGTGGTTCCTCGACCGACGGGTCGCGGCGCTTCGGGCCTACTACGAGAACATGCCGCTGCGTCTGTCGGCGACGCCGCGCGGCATCGACATGCAGCTGTATCGACGCTTGCAGTGGGGCGGCTTGGCGACGTTGCACATGCCCGACACGCGGCAGCACCGCACCGATGAGCCCTGCGAAGACGAGTTCCGGTCCGACTGTGTCGAACTCCACGATCCAGCGGCCACCCTGACCGGCGCCGAGCAGGAACGCAGCCGACGCTGCACCCGGTGTGAGCTCAGCGGTCACTTGCATACGCTCTGCACAGCCTCTTCACGGCGGCTGCGGCGACCACCACCTGCCACCAGCGACCGCAATTCCGGGAGCAATGAGTTGCCCGCCGCGGTGAGCGTGACGCACCGCGCCCTGACGCGATGCAGCAACCGCACCCCCACGATGTTCTCAAGCTCGGAGATCGCCACCGATACCGCTGACTCCGAGACTGGTAGCTCAGCGGCGGCCGCGACGATGGAGCCGTGCTCGACGACGGCAACGAAGTACTCCATCTGACGCAAAGTCATCCGTATAAAACTAAATTCAACTGAGGAAGTTCCGTCAAATCATGTATCCGACTTGGGTTAGCGGCTGCGAGAACACTGGGAATCGAGACGAGTGGGCGGATATTGGCGCAGTCGGCCCGCAGACTAGAACGACGACGGCGCTGACCGCAGAGTGTCATGACCGAGCGGCGTCGTCCGGAGCGTTACCAGCACGCGCTCCTGTGATCTCGCGAGGGGAAGTAATGATGATCGTCGTAGTTGGCGGCACAGGGATTTCGATGTCGTGCGGCCCGTGGCAGAGGAGACACTGATGAGCCGTGTTGCTCTGATCACCGGAGCCAGCCGGGGAATCGGTGCGGCGACCGCCCTAGTCCTCGCGGAGCAGGGGTTTCGGGTGGTCGTCAACTACCGGTCGAGTGCCGAGCAAGCAGACGAGGTGGTCCGGGCCGCGACCGCGGCCGGCGGTGAGGCCGTGGCGATTCGGGCCGATGTCACCGATGCCGACGACGTGGCCACGATGGTCGACGAAACCAACGAAAAGTGGGGTGCGGTCGACGTGCTTGTGCACAACGCATTGATCCCGTTTGACGTCACCTCGTTTGCCGATCTGAGTTGGGAGCAGCTCGGCGGAAAACTGGACAGAGAGTTGCGTGCCGCATTCCTCGTCGCCAAAGCGGTAGTGCCGGGCATGATTTCCCGCGACTACGGTCGGCTGGTGTACCTCAGCACGGGATTGTCCCGCCAGCCCCGAGAAGGGATGATCACGCTGGGCACTGCCAAGGCGGCACTGGACCAGTTTGTCCGCTACGTCGCACTCGAACTGGCGCCGCACGGCATCACCGCAAACCTCGTCGCGCCCGCCACGGTGGACGAGACAAGGGTCACCGAGCAGTTGACGACCGACCAGATCGGTCACCTCGGCGCCACCAATCCTATGGGGCGCCTCGTCCGCCCCGACGAGGTGGCCCGCACGGTGGCCTTCTTGGCAAGTGAGGATTCCGGGTTCACCACCGGGCACTACCTCCCCGTCAACGGCGGCCTCTCCATGGACTGAACCAGGTTCTGCCGCTACCGAAATCACCAGATCGGGAAGGGCTCCATCCATGCACACGATCGACCTGGCCTATGCCGGGCATGGTATCCACGAGGAACTGGTCGCCTACGTTGCCGACCAGGAAGGCTATTACGACGACCAAGGCGTCCACGTCGCCATCCGCGATGGGGTCCACTGGGACATGGAGCGTCTGCGCCGGGGCGCGACGATCGGTCTGGGCCGGACCCTCTTGTCGCGCCTGACCGACGGCATCGGATGGACAGTGCTCAACGTCAACACCCATCGTCCGCTGTTCTGGTTTCTCGGCAGCGCCGAGGTGACATCCATGGCGGATCTTCGTGGGCGCCGCCTGGCGGTCCATGCCGCCCACACCGCCCCCGGCTGTTTCGCCCGGATCGTCCTGCGCAAACACGGCCTGGACCCCGACCGCGACTTGGAGTGCGTGGTGCGCGATCCGGGTGACTACCAGATGGACCTACGACGCCTTCGGGACGGCTCCATCGACGCCGCCTACGTCGGCAGCACGCTCTCACCCGAACAGATCGCCGCGGAAGAGGGATTTCACCTGCTGGCCTGGGTCGGCGATCACTTCCAGATCCCCACCGTGGGCGTCGCCGTGGACCCCGTCCATATCCCGCTGGACAGCCCCGCGCTGCAAGCCCTGATGCGAGCCAACCAACGGGCACTGCAGACCCTTGCCGAACAACCCCACCTGGCCGTCGACTACATCGCCTCGTTCCTCAACCGACTCACCCGTGATGAAGCCCAACAACACTACGAACGCTACGTCGGCCCGTACTTCACCCCCGACGGCCAGGCCGACCTCGACATCGCGCAACAAGCGATCGACGCCGTCGCAGCCGAACTGGGCGTCGCATCGGCAGCCGCAGACGAGATCTATCAGCAGGCACAGTGAACCCCAAAGGGGCCGGCCCCATTGGCCGGTCGCTAGTTACTTCGACCTGAAAAAGTCGGGCGTGGCGACGGGCCCGGGCACACCTTGAACTGGGACAATGTCCTCGAACCCTTGGTGAGAAGGATTCGAGGACATTGTGTTTCGTACTGTAAATGATCAGCCGACGTTGTGGGATGCGATCCTGCCCGCCGAGTTGTTGGTGTTGCCCGTGGAGCTGGGTCGGGTCGATGCCCTGCTGGAGGATCCGGTCTTCTTCGCACCGTTCGCAACCTACTTCGATGCCCGGATCGGGCGGCCGTCGATTCCGATGGAAACCTACCTGAGGCTGATGTTCCTGAAGTTCCGCTACCGGCTGGGCTATGAGTCGTTGTGCCGAGAGGTCTCCGATTCCATCTCCTGGCAGCGGTTCTGCCGTATTCCGTTCGGCACCCGAGTGCCGCACCCGACGACGTTGATGAAGATCACCACCCGCTGCGGTGAAGACGCGATTGCCGGGCTCAACGAGGCACTGCTGGCCAAGGCTGCCGCAGCCAAACTGTTGCGCACCGACAAGGTCCGCGCCGACACCACCGTCATTCCGGCTGCGGTGTCCTATCCGACCGATTCCGGTCTGCTGGCCAAGGCGATCGGCTCAATGGCCCGCAGTGTGGCGCGAATCAAAGCCGCCGGTGGCGCGACCCGAACGGCGTCGCGAGATCGGCAGCGCTCGGCCGGGCGCCGCGCCCGCTCGATCGCCGCGAAACTGAAACTGCGTGGTGAACAGCAACGCGATGCGGCCCAGGCCGCGGTACGGCGGATCACCGGGGAACTCGCGGACATCGCCGAGGAGGCGATGCGCGAAGCCACCTCGGTGATTCGTAATGCTCGTCGTGCACTCCGGGGTGCCAGCGGTCACCGCAAAGGACAACTGCACCGTGCGATCAACCGCCTACAGACCGTCGTGCTGACCGCGGAACGCGTTGTCGCCCAATCCCGTAGCCGCCTGGCCGGGGTGATGCCCGAGTCGGCGACTCGGGTGGTCAGCCTGCACGACGTCGACGCCCGCCCGATCCGCAAGGGACGCCTGGGCAAGCCCGTGGAGTTCGGCTACAAAGCCCAAATCGTCGACAACGCCGACGGGGTCATCCTCGACCACAACGTCGAGATGGGGAACCCGGCGGATGCCCCGCAGCTGGCACCAGCGGTCGAACGGATCATCGGCCGCACCGGAAAGGCCCCGCGCGCGGTCACCGCTGATCGCGGCTACGGCGAAGCTGCGGTGGAACACGATCTCCACGACCTCGGCGTGCGCAACGTGGCGATCCCCCGCAGAAGCAAGCCCACAGCGGCTCGACGGGAGTTCGAACACCGCCGGGCTTTCCGCGAGAAAGTGAAATGGCGCACCGGATCGGAAGGACGGATCAACCACATCAAGCGAAGCTACGGCTGGAACCGCACCGAGCTCACCGGCCTCGATGGAGCCCGAACCTGGTGCGGACACGGCGTCTTCGCCCACAACCTCGTCAAGATCGGCACCCTCGCAGCCTGAAACGACCACCCCGCACCGCCAGGCGCACCCAGTCAACAACTTCGCCGATAAGCCCCAACACCGATCACGGGTTTTTCAGGTCGAAGTAGCTATGCACCGATCACCCCATCCAAAGGCGTCCCGGTGATTCAGCTGACGCATCGTGTTCAAAGTTCCTGGACTACAACACTTTAGACTACAAGTCGGTCGCGAATGTAGCCGGAAAGACGTCGTGGCATGATGCA
>NZ_JACHGP010000021.1:45871-138014 GCF_014202335.1 Mycobacterium sp. AZCC_0083
ACTGATGCACTGATGCACTGATGCACTGATGCACTGATGCACTGATGCACTGATGCACTGATGCACTGATGCACTGATGCACTGATGCACTGATGCACTGATGCGCTGCGTCGCTCTGCGAAGGTCGACTGCGGAACCGCTTTTACCTGGACTTTTGCAACGAAGATTGACAGCCTTCCGCGACACGCCGAGATTTGGTCAAACTACACCGGCGATTCCGGTCAATCTTCGTTGCATCTCGACATCTTCTACTGAGGCGTCCTGGCGCTTTGAGCCGCTTCTCGGATTCCGAGGCCTGGATGCGTGGGTAGGGCGAATCGTCCTTCCTTTAACTGCACACCGTCATAGGGGTCGTCGTCGAGCCATAGGTGTAAGTCAAGGTCGGCGTAGTCGGCGAGACACGTGAGCGTGGCGGCGGCGGTGATGGCGAGGGAGGTCTCGACTTCACAGCCGATCATGACGGACAGTCCTACGGCGCGTGCTGCGGCAATGAGCTGCATTGCTTCGGTCAGTCCGCCGCACTTGGTGAGTTTGATGTCAATGCCTGAGCAGATGTCGATGAGTGGGCGGAGCGAGGCCAGGTCCGTGATTGATTCGTCGGCGATGACGGGGATGGGTGACGCCGCATGCACTTCAGCCAAACCGTGGAAGTCGTTGGCGGCCACGGGTTGTTCGAGCAGACTGACCCCGCATGGGACGAGCACGTCGTCGATGAGTTCCATCGTGTACTTGGCCGTCCAGCCGCCGTTGGCGTCCACCCGCAGGGGAACGTCGACGGCCCCGGCGATCTCGCGCACGATCGTCGCGTCCTCCGGGCAGCCCAGCTTGATCTTGAGAGCGCGGTATTTCGTGGCGGCGTCGACGGCGGCGGCGACCATGGAGTCGACGCGGTCGAGGCCGATGGTGAAGCACAGTTCGCAGGTGGCGTCGGCATCGAGCCCGAGTAGCCGGAACAGTGGTTGGCCCACTAGCTTGCCGACCAGGTCGGCCAGGGCCATGTCCACGGCCGAGCGGGCGGCTCGGACGTCGGGCAGGTGCTGATCGAGTCGCTTGAGAATGGCGTCGCTGGCGAAGGGATCGTCGCCCAGCAGCGGCGCTGCCTGGTGTAGGTAATACAGGATGGCGTCGATGGGTTCGCCGCGCCACGGCCCTGGCGCGGCTTCACCATAGCCGGTCTGTCCTCCTGCTGTGATCGCGACGAACACGTTGTCGACTGCGGTGGTTAGCGAACGCGATATCCGCAGCGGGCTGCGTAGTCTCAACGTTTGGGTCCAGATGTCCATCTGCATGATCTGGTGCCCGCCCTTTCAGCCGGCGACGCCGAGAAGCAATCGGTCAATGATGATTGACATCGCAGACTCGATACCCGAATCGTCGTCCGGATGCCGCGAGTTGTTCCTGTCCAGAAGGGGTCGGCGCGCAATCAGTTCATTGGCCATTGTTGCGGAAATCCCTGCTCCAGTGAGGATTTGCGTCAATTGGGATGCGGGCAGCGAGTTCCACCACGTCTGCGCGAGCACCCAGCGTCCCTCGCTGTCGGGGGTGGCGATGACGCGCACCCGCGACAAGCCGCCGTCGGGCTGCGCTTGGAGGCGGACATGGGTTACCGGCGGCAGATAGGAGGCGGGGTTGAGGTCGGTTAGCCAGAAGGTGTGGCGGGTATCGGGTTGCAGGGTCGTCTGCGGCAACAGCTCTTTCCACGACCACGAGATCGGATCTGACGTGGTGGTGCCGTCGGTGAGATCGTCGTCTGCACCGTCAAGTGACACGGCGGCGGAGGCGTTGTAGCGGAAGTAGGCGGTGTCGACCACGAGTCCGTGGACGTGGGCACGAGCGGCCAGCTTGATGATCACCCAGTCAGGTTCTCGTCCGCGGCTGCGCCGAGTCTCCCATCCCTCGCCCATCGAGCGAGCCATGTCTGGTCGGTTGAGTGCTCTTGCGGGACTGTAGAACCCATCGCTGTTGTCGATGACTTGTCCACCGCACTGTTGTGAGGCCAGGTCTTGGGCACCGATGTCGAAATCGCGGGGATCGGGCACGGGGTGGCCGTAGATCCGCAGACGCCCCACTCCGCCGTCGGGCCAGATCGTGACGCGAACGTGGGTGAACCGCGTGTCACCGTCGACGCCGAAGAGGTTCGACTCGTCGGCGGTCAGAGGCGAATCGGGGACGATTTCGTGCCAGTCGGCGTGGGTGAGATCCTGAGGCCCGGGATAGCCTTCGACGCCGCAGGCTTCGATCCTGCAGCCCACCGGGTGATTGCCAGTGAACGATGTGGTGTCGACATCGATGGAGCGGATGATGCCGGGTGCGCCCAGCCGAACCAACGCCCAATCGACCCCGGGGTCGCGCCGTCGCCTGGTCTCCCAGCCGTCGACGATTTCTCCGCGGGCACTGAACGAGCCGGGAACGAAGTGCACCGGTTCCGGGTTGAGCAGGTTCTCCTTCTCCCCGAACGCCTCGTCGCTGGCCGCCATGACGGTGCCCCCGAGCAGTCGCGCGGCGAGGTCACACCTGGGCATTTCGGTTGTCCTAGTCAAAGCAAACCCTTCGGTTATGACGACGCGCCACTGTTGCGTAATGGCCGGCGGTGGATGGGATTTGGACGCAGTCAAGGCTGCAGCGAGCGGCGCAGATCTGAGGCGAGTTGCTCAGCGATGCGGCGAAGATGTGGCGCCAGGGCGGGTATGCGTTCAGCCGTCAGACGATCGGACGGCCCTGTGACGGTCAACGTGAGCGGCACTGGTCCTGCGGCCACGGGCACGGCCACGCAAGAGATTCCTAGCTCCACTTCATCCGTTTCTGAGGCATATCCGCGTCGACGCACGTGCGCCAGATCGGTAACCAGTTGGGGGGGAAGGGGATTGGCTCGCGGCAGATGACGTTGGATGAAAACC
The DNA here is from genome assembly GCF_014202335.1 of Mycobacterium sp. AZCC_0083. GTDB lineage: Bacteria > Actinomycetota > Actinomycetes > Mycobacteriales > Mycobacteriaceae > Mycobacterium. The sequence goes on from NZ_JACHGP010000021.1 coordinate 48,769, forward strand.
GTGAGTTCGCTGGGGGTCAGTTGGCTCAGCAGTGCCCGTCCCGCGGCCGTTGCCCGAGCCGGCAGTCGGCGCTCGACCTCGCGGGCCGATCTCGTCGAACCCGGCATGACCGCTTGTGCGATGTAGACTGCGTCGGCTCCCTCCAGCACCGCCAGGTCGGCGTTCTCGCCGGTCAGCGCCGCGACCTGTTGCAGGGCAGCAGTGGCCTGAACGCCCAATTTGCGGTTCGTGGCTTCACCGAGCTGGATCAGCGCATGACCCAACCCGTAACGGCGCTCCGACGTGCGCACAACGTGTCCACTGAGCACCAACGTGTGCAGTAACCCGTGCACGGTGGACTCCGCCAGCTGCAGGCGCTTGGACAGCTCGCGCAGACTGACCTCGCCTCCGGCGTCGGCGATGGCCTGCAGCACCTCCAGGCCCCTGCGCAGGGAACGCACACCCGAGGACGCGTCAGGACGTTCGGCGCCTCTACCGAGTCCACGCTTATCGGGCACGTCTTCAATCATGCGACCTGGCGCACAGGCAGGCCCGGCGACGAAACTGACGGCAGCTTGGTAGTGCGCCAAACCATGGCGAACGGCCACTGATGCATCGGGCGTCATCAGCGGCTCGTCAGTGTGTCGGTGTCGAGGGGCAGTCCCCGTAGGTGCCGCAGGAAAAACCGCTGCGACCTTGGCTGTGAGCTGTTCAGTACCTCGCGGGCAGTGCCATACTCGATGATTTTCCCGCGGTCCAGCATCATCATGGTGTCGCCGACCTTCGCCGCAAATGGGATGTCATGCGTCACGACGATCAACGTGGTCCCGGCGGCGCCCAGCTCTAGGATCACGTTCTCCACCTCGTCGACCAGTTCGGGGTCAAGTGCGCTGGTGACCTCGTCGAACAGCAGAACGTCGGGCTCCAGCGCCGCCGCGCGAGCGATCGCGACCCGCTGCTGCTGACCGCCGGACAGTTCGTGCGGTCGGCGCCGCTCCAGCCCGGCCAGTCCAACCCGTTCCAGCCAGACAGCCGCCAGCTCGTCCGCCGCGGGTTTGGCCATGCCACGCACTCGCCGCAACGGCAATGCCACGTTGGACAACGTGTTGAGATGTCCGAACAGGGCGAACTTCTGCGACACCAAGCCCACGCGGCTTCGCAACTGCTTGGCCGGCAGCGAGTCCGTCGGCACGCCGTTGAGGAGCACTGTCCCGGCCGACGTGAGTTCCAGCCTGTTCAGACACCGCAGGAAGGTGCTCTTCCCCGAGCCCGAGGGGCCCACCACGCTGAGGGTGTGGCCCCGGTGCAGTTGGCATGTGATGTCGGAGAGCAGCGCTGTGCCGCCGATGGATACGCCCAAGCCCTGGATGTCGAGCACCGGTTGCGTTGCGGTCTCTTCCAACAGTGCGATCTCAGGCACCGGCCGTCACCTCTTCTCGTGATGCCATTTGCAGCGCGCTGCCGCGACCGGTGCGCGCCAGCTTCTTCTCCAGACGACGGGCCAGTGTCGTCAGTAGAACGTTGACCGCCAGGTACATCGCCCCGGCGGTCAGATACAACGGCAATGAGGCGAAGGTGGAGCTGATCGCCTGTTGGGTACGCAGGGTCAGCTCGGTGATCGTGATGAAGCCCAACAACGAGGTGTTCTTGATCAGCGCCACCATCTCGTTGGTCAGGGCCGGGATCATGCCCGTGAAGGCTTGCGGCCAGATGATCCTGATGGTGACGTCCCACCGATCCAGACCCGCCGACAAGCCGGCTTCTTCCTGCTCGCGTCCGACACCGGTCATTGCGCCGCGAACGATCTCGGTGACGTAGCTGGCGCCGTAGAGGCCCAGTCCGGCCAGCCCGGCGGCCAGCGGGGAGAGCTGCACGCCGATGTAGGGCAGGCCGAAGTACCAGACGTAGAGCTGCACGAGGAACGGCGTGTTGCGGAACAACCCGACGAAAGCCCGGATTGCCCAGCGCAGCGGCCGGAAGGGCGCGGCGTAGTCCAACGTCCCGAGAATGCCGCCGAGGATCAGTGCCAGTACGAGAGCCCCGGCGGCGCAGCCCAGCGTGGTGGCAAAACCGGTCGCCAGGTAGGGCAGGTTGTCGATGATGGCGTCCATTCATGCGCCGTTCTGCGTGGTGGTGTCACCGAACCACTGCTGGCGCAGTTTGGCCAATGTGCCGTCGGCATCCAAGGCGTCTAGGGCCGAATTGACCTCTGGCAGCAAGGGGCTGTTCAGCGGTACCACGGCGGCGATGGGCTGTGCGGTGTTCAGCGGTGTGGGGAGAAGCTTCAGTCCGCCGACCTTCTTGACGTAGTAGCCGGCTACCGGAGCGTCGGTGACGACGGCGTCGGCCCGGCCCTGGGCCACCAGCTGAAATGCCGACGGTGTGTCTTGGACGGTGACGAACTGCGCCGCGGGCAGCTTCTCGCGAACGAAGGACTCAGGTACGGTGCCCACCTGAACGGCGATCTTGGCGTCTGCCAGACCCGCCAGGTCTTTGACGGACTGGTTCGACTCATTGACGGTCAAGACGAACGAGTCGCGGACATAGGCCTTCGAGAAGGCCACTTCCTTGCGCCGCTCGGGGGTGTCCAGAATGCCGGAGATTGCGATGTCGGCACGTCCAGACGTGACCGTTGCAAGCAAGCTGGTGAACGGCATTTGATCGAAGGCGGCTTTCTTGCCCAGCTTGTCAGCCAGCGCGTTCGCCAGATCAACGTCGAACCCCACCAGTTGCCCGTTCTCGATCTGCTCGAAGGGGACGAACCCCGGATTGATTGCCACCCGCAAAGTTCCGCCTGCCGGCGCGCCGGCAGGCGGGTTGCTGCATCCAGCCAGCAGCGCCAAGACACAGGCCACCAGTATCAAGCGCACTAAACTCCAGACGCGCACGTGTTTGCTCCCTCACAACGGTCCGCTCAATCCACGGAACACAGATCAAAGTCGATGCTTGAACACTGACAGAACGCTCGAGAAGGGGTCAACGAACTTCGGCGGCACCGAAGTTAAGTTCCCGTTTCCCGTCTGTAAAGACCACGCTTAAGTCTCAAACCGCAAGCGCGCCAATACTGTTCGCCCGAGATCCATCCTCGCTACCGTCCGCACCAAGCCCGATCACCGGCCGAATGTTACGAATGCTGACAAGGAGTTTCCGCCAGGTTTCGTAAATCAATACTGGTGCAAGCACATTCGCGTCAATATCCGTCATTTACCCGATGGTGTCGCGAGCCTGGAGTCGATAACGTCGGAAGAATCCAACAGCCCAGTTGACCTGGTCGTGCACACAGATGCGAAGGAAGCCGGTAGATGATCCCGATTCCGCAAGACGACGCCACGCGACAGCAGATGCTCGACGAGATCCAAGCGAGCGTCGAGGACTTTCGCGGAGTGCCCGGGTTCTCCGTTCTGCGTACCGAAAGGCCGGGTAGCGCGATCGGCGCGCACGCCGGCATCCAGGACGACGTGAGACTCGAGCGCGTGCTGACCCGGATGCGGATGCAGCCGACGGGCGCCTTCGGCGGCAAGCTGATCATCGTCTGCACCAAACTCGAGCAGGAGTGGCGCATCGCCAGGCTGTCCGGGATCCGCGGCGTCCCACCGAAGTTCATCGATACCCGCGTGTTCGCCGACGAACAGTCCGCGCAGGCCGAGATCTTCGCGATGCGGCTCGAGCAGTACCCCGCCGAGGACGGGATGCCCGAGCACTGCACACCGGCGTGGAAGGCGCGAGGGGAGAACTGGGCGTGACGGACATGTACCCCGCGCTGCTGCGACTGACCGGGTACGGTAGCAAGTGGTCGGTCGAGCAAGGGGACAGCATCGACTTCTTCGTCAACTGCGACGGCCCCGCCTCCTACCGTGCCGAACTGGTCAAACTGATCCACGGCGATACCCACCCGAGCGGGCCGGGCGTCAAGGAAGAGGTCATCGACTCGCCGCTCAACGGTACCTATCCGGGTCAGCCCCAGACCATCCATGCCGGTTCCTACGCCGTGGTGCTCGACCGCCGCCCGATGCGGGTGGACAGCTTGACCATGCAGTGCTGGATCTGGCCGACGATGCCCACCAAGGTAGACGGCTACTGGTCGCCCGGTGAGCAGATGATCATGGGCAAGTGGGCCGACGGCCGCGGTTACGGGCTGTTCCTCGACCTGGATGGTCGGGTGTGTCTGCGAATCAACGGCCAGACGCTCACGGCCGCCGAACCGGTTCGCGACCGGGCCTGGCACTTCATCGCGGCGACGTTCGACGCGGAAACCGGTTGCGCTGTCCTGTATCACGAGCCGCAGATCCGCTACGCGCTTGATCCCAAACCCGAACCCGACGAGGCGGTGTTCACCGAACGCGCCGCACACACTGCGGTGCCGTTCACCTTCGCTGCCCATCCGAGTCACACTGAGCCCGACGGTACGTCGTTGCAGCCGCACGGCTGGGTGATGACTGACCACTACAACGGCAAGATCGACGCCGCACGGCTGTGTTCGCGGGCCCTGACCCGCCTGGAGATCGAGACCATGAAGCTCGGATCCGCGGCGGGGATGGATGAGCGGCGCGGTGTCGGGCCGTCCGCGGAGCTCGGCGCCGCCATGGTGGCCGCCTGGGACTTCAACCTGGAGATACCGACCCGCACGATCGTCGACAGCGGGCCGTACCGGCTCGACGGCGAACTCGTCGGCCTACCTGCCCGCGGGATGACCGGCCACAACTGGAGCGGCACCCAGATGTCGTGGAGCGCCGATCACCGCGAATACGGCGCCATCCACTTCCACGACGATGATGTCGACGACGCGCGTTGGACAGTCGATTTCACCGTTACGGTGCCCGCCGATCTGCCCAGCGCCGTTTACGCCGTGAAGCTCACGACCAATGAGGGCGACGAGGACTACATCCCCTTCATGGTCCGTACCCCGCTCGGTGCGCCGCAGTCCAAAATCGCCGTCATCATGTCGACCACCGACTACATGGCGTACGCGAACGAGCATCAGGCCAGCAACTTCGGCAGCCTGGAGGCCTTGGTCTATCGCACTCCTATCATGGCGCCGCAGAACATCTTCCTGAGCGTGCACCGGGAATACGGCTACTCGCTGTACGACACCCACAGTGACGGTTCCGGAGTGCACATGTCATCGAGGCTGCGGCCGGTGCTCAACTTCCGGCCCAAGTGCGACTCGGTCATCACGCAGGCACCGTGGCAGTTCAACGCGGACCTGCACCTGATCGATTGGCTGATCCAGCTGGGCTATGACTTCGACGTCATCACCGACGAGGACATCAGCTACGACGGCCTGGAGCGGATCGAGGGCTACAACGTGTTGCTCACCGGGTCGCACCCCGAGCACAAGGACGGCCGGTACCTCGACGCCATCCACGCCTACAAGGATCGCGGCGGCCGGTTCATGTACATGGGTGGAGACGGCTTCTATTGGCGGCACACATTCCACTCCGGGTACGGACGGGGCGAGATCACCGAGATGCGCCGCTGCGAGTCGGGTATCCGGCCCTGGCAGGCTCAGCCCGGCGAGTACTACCACCAGAGCGACGGCAAGCTCGGCGGTATGTGGCGGTTCCTCGGCCGTGATATGGCCGCGGTGAGTGGAACGTCGATGGTGGCGCAGGGCTTTGACGTCTCGACATACTTCAAGCGCACACCGGAGAGCGACGATCCCCGGGTCGCGTGGGCTTTCGACGGCATCGAGTACGGCGAACGGCTCGGTGACTTCGGTCTGGTCGGGGGCGGCGCGGCTGGCGCTGAGCTCGACAACGTCGACACCACGCTGGGCTCGCCGCCGCACACTCTGCTGGTTGCTACGTCAGCCGGACTGCACACCGACGCCTATCTGACGGTGACAGAGTTGATCTTGACCAATGCTCCCGGACACACCGGTACCCAGCACCCGAGGATCCGCGCCGACATGGCATTCCACGAGACGCCCAACGGCGGTGGGGTGTGGTCGTTCAGTTCGATCTCGTACTGCGGCAGCCTCTCGCACAACAACTACGACAACAACATCTCGACGTTGACCGCGAACGTGCTCAACCGCTTCGCCCAGGACGGACCACTACCCGCACCGGATGCCTCAGAGATCCGCACGCGGGGCAGGTTCGAGTCGACCCCAGCGCTGAACTACCACCTGCCCGAGGAAGTCGGTAGCGGATGACCCCCACTGTGGCACACAGAAATCTGCTGCTGCGGCCGGCATCGACGGGGCAGCACCCAGCAGCGGAGACCGCGGACTGGACCGGCACCTGGGTATGTGTGGGGCTGGCCGAGCAACTCAGCGAGGTCGGGGCGGTGCTGCCTGCGACGGTCGGGTATCACGGTGCCCATGTGCGGCGCACCGACGACGGTTTGATGGCCGCGATCAACGCTAGGCCGTTCGGCGGATGCGTGTCGATCCCGGTGCACTGCGGAAGCACCCGCAATGTCAGGTGCCCACACTTGGCCTGTGCCTTCAGCGAAGACGGCGACGTGCTCGACAGCAGGACCGATCCGAGCGGTGCGTCCAGGGCTCAGTTCCTCGGCGACGGACGCAGGACCGTCAGACTGCCTCTCGCACAGTGGGGTTCGCTGTTGTTCGTGAACGTCACGATGACCGAGCCGCCACCGCTTCCGATCGCCGTTACGCCCTCACCGGACGACTCGGAGGTCGTCGCGACCGGTCTGCGATTGGTACCCGGGAATTGGCTCGACACTCCGCTGCGGGCAGCGTCGGCCATCGCCGGCACGCTCGATGGCGACCGTACCTGCGTCACCGCCGTGGCGCCCAACCTCGCCCTGGTGCACTACGGGACAGCCACTTTCGTCGTGCTCAGCCGCCCGGCTGGTCATACGCGGAGCACTTTGGTGTGGGCGCTGCTGCACCGGACCGGCACGATCCCGCTCCTCGATCCAGGACTGCTCACCGGACTGGCTGCCGCCGGATTCGACGCTGCAAGTCAGTGTGGGCCATCTCACTCGTGTCTTAACGGCGAGGAAACAGGACCCGAACCTCGTTGACGTTCGCACATAGTCGACTGGTGGTACGCAGATCAGTGGACATGAGCCGAGACGGAGAACGAGATGGCTGCGGCGGGGCACGAAACTCGGGACTTCACCTCGATTGCCGCCGACATGGTGTCTACCGACACCGAGGTACGGATTCGTGGTGCCGTCGACTTTCTTCGCATCGAGGCTCGCTGCGACACCTTTCTCCTTGCCTACAAGACGCCTCGAGCGATCGGGTTCAGCCTGGTCAACTCGGTCGGGTACTCCGATGCGGTCGCCGGGCATCTGACGTCGGACATCCAGGCGATGCCGGAGTTCTCCAGGCAGTTTGCCGACCAGAGTCGGGTCTGGGACTGGGACGACGTACCTGAGTTCTCCGATTCCTACAGTGGCGCCAAGGTGCTGCGTCCGGAAGGCTTTACCAACGGTTTCCTGATGGTGTTGCACGATGGCGCCGGAGACGTGGTCGGGTTGTGTCAAGCCAACATGGAGCATCCTGAGTTTTCGCCGCGAAGTCGCTGTCTGGTCGAGTCGGTCCGTCCGCTGTTCACGAAGTACGTCACCCGGATGCGCGAGCAAGCACGTGCCCGGCTGACCCCCCGAGAGCAGGAGATTCTTGCGCTGCTTCGCGGTGGCCTGTCGAACACCGAAATCAGTGATCGGCTGTTCCTGTCGCCACGCACGGTCAGCACCCATGTCGAACGCGTGCTGCGAAAGCTCGGCGTGGCCAACCGGGTAGCGGCGGCTGTGCACGCCACCGAACTGGAACTCTTCGATCAGAAGCGCGTCGTCGTGTCGGCGCCGCGGCCGCCGCTGAATCGAGTGGCCGGGCTCTGACCGTCGGCGCCGGTACGCCGGACAGCCGAATATGGCCATCCGGTCTTTCCGCGTGTTCGCGCTGCGCCGATCGGCGGGACTGTATTCGATTGCCAATCAGAATCATTCGTGACAAATACGTCGGATGACGTATTTCGTCGGAGCAACGAATTCCATACCGTGTACCTACATCGCCTGATACCACTGCGCGCCGTGGCGCAGTGCAGACCTGGATGAGCTTCTTCATCAGACCAGAGGATCCACCGATGACGCACGGACCCCGAAGGACGCAGCGGCGCCTGTCATTGCGGTTAGTCGCGGTCTGCTTCATCGCGCTTCTCAGTGTCTCCGCACTCGCCGGCTGTTCGCGGGGACCAGTGCGTACCGGAAATGTCTTCGTGATCGCGATCGAGTCCGAGGCCGACGTACTCGACCCGCAGGTGGCTGGGGGTTGGGTGACGTGGCGAATCAACCGGCAGATGTTCGAACCGCTTGTCGACGAGGATCTGACGAAACCTTCGCAGGAAGTCACGGTTCCGCCGCTGCGACCCGGGCTGGCCGCGTCGTGGGATATCTCAGCGGACGGCCTGGAGTACACCTTTCACATTCGACGCGGGGTGCGGTTCCACGATGGCACACCGCTCAATGCGCAAGCGGTCGAATACAACATCCGCCGGATGTGGGACAAGAACTCTCCGCAGTACTCGGTCAAGGCGGCCGGCCAGACGACATTCGTCTGGAAGTTCCTCGACTCGGTCGAAACCGTCGACGACCACACCCTGAAAATCCGGTTGAAACAACCCTTCTCCGAGTTTCTGCGGATGCTGGCACAAGGCGGTAGTGGTTCGACTGCGATCATCAGCCCGACTGCACTCAAGACCTACGGCGAGGACATCGCCGACCATCCGGTGGGCACCGGGCCGTTCAAGTTCAAAGAACGTATCCGCGGTGAGCGAATCGACCTGGTGCGCAACGATGATTACTGGGGCACGGTTCCATCGATCGACGGCGTGGTCTTCCGGCCCCTGCCCGACCCATCGGCACGCACGGCCGCGCTGAGGTCCGGGGACGTCGACATGATCGCGGTGCCGAACCCGGACAGTATCGACAACCTGGTGAACGAGGGATATCAACTCTCCGAGGGCATCCCGCCCCACATTTGGTACTTGTCCTTCAACATGAAGGACAAGTACACCTCGAAACGCGAAGTACGTGAGGCAATCAACCTCGCGATCGACCGCGAGGGGATGGCGCAGGACTTGTTGCGCGGCTCGGTGAATCCGGCGCTGGGAGTCCAAGCACTGTCGGCGGGTGGCTACGTCGAACGCAAAGACGCCTACCAGCGCAACCTCGACAAGGCCCGGCAGCTGTTGGCGTCGGCGGGCCTGGCGAATGGGTTCGAGACGACGTTGATCACCTCGACCGACGGTTCCGGCCAGATCATGCCGGCGCAGATGGCGGAGTTCATCCAGCAGAACCTCGCGGAGATCGGCATCAACCTCAAAATTCAGACCCAGGAATGGATCTCATACCTGGGCGTGTGGGCCCGGGGTATGCAGGACGGCGTCGGCATGGCGCAGATGTCCTGGGGAATGACCAGCCCCTACTGGCTCTACATTGCCACCTCATCTGAGCTTCAGGCACCCAACGGCCCGAACGTCGGGTACTACGCCAACCCCGCCCTCGACAAAGCGATGGACAACGCGATCACCGCGCTGGACCCCAAGGAAGCCGCCAAGTTCTGGCGCCAAGCGAACAACATAGTCACCGATGACAGCGCCCTGGTCCCCATCGTCAACGACAAAGCCCCCTACATCCTGGCCCCCTACGTCTCCGGGTTCGTCTCGGCGAGCGAAGAGTGGTACGACCTGACCCACGTGAGGCTCAATCAATGACCCGTGCCATCGGAAGTAGGCTATTTTCAACCATTCTCGTGCTCTTCGGCGTCAGCCTCATCGTCTTCCTGTTGCTGCAGATGGTGCCGGGCGATCCGGCCGTCACCATCCTGGGGTCCGGCGCGACCGCCCAGACCGTCGCCGCGCTGCGAACCGAGCTCGGCCTGGACCGGTCACTGCCGGTGCAATTCTTCGACTATCTCGGTGGATTGCTCCAGGGTGATCTGGGCCGTTCCCTGACCATCAACACTCCGGTCACCGACATCATGCTGCCCCGCTTCGCGAACACGCTGATCCTCACGGCGGCGGCGCTCGTGCTGTGCATCCTTGTCGCCGTTCCGCTCGGGGTCATCGCGGCCCACAAGCAATACAGCATCTTCGACCGAGCCTCAATGATGATCTCGCTGGCCGGCGCGAGCGTTCCCGTCTACTGGTTCGGGTTGCTGCTGATCGGCATCTTCGCCATCGGTCTCGGTTGGTTGCCCACGTCCGGCATGTACAACCCCCGCTTCCCCGGCGGGGTGGGCGATCTCTCGGCGCACCTCATCCTGCCGGCCATCGCCGCGGCGCTGGTGCCACTCGCGGTGATCGCTCGGATGACGCGAAGCGTGATGATCGACATCCTCCAGCAGGACTACATCCGCACGCTGCGTGCGTCCGGGCTCGCCACGACTTCCGTTCTCTGGCGGCATGCCCTGCGCAATGCGCTGCCGCCGATCGTCAACATCATCGGCCTGCAGGTCGGCTACTTACTGGGCGGTGTGGTATTCGTCGAAGTCGTGTTCGGCTGGCCGGGCCTCGGTCAGCAGCTTTACACCTCGATCACCCAGCGCGACATCCCGGTGGTCCAGGCCGGTGTGCTGTTCATCGCGTTGGCCTTCGTGATCATCAACCTCTTTGCCGACGTGGCGGTCGGTCTGCTCGATCCCCGCACCAGAAGGAGCGCAGGAGCATGAGCCTCCGAAGACGACCGCGAGTGAGGATCGCAGCGAGGAACGAGCGAGGACCGGAGCGAGGGGGAGTCGAGGCATGAGCGTAGTCACCGAGGCGGTCGACGCGGGCCGCTCACTTCTCAGAGCCAACCGGTCCCGGGCCGACGGACCCGGTACTGCTGAGACAGACGAGCCGAAGCCGCAGTGGCGCTTGGCTGTTCGAGCCTTCAGCCGGGACAAGATGGCGGTGGTGTCGCTCATCATCCTGGTGCTAGTGGCTCTGGCGGCGATTTTCGCCCCGCTACTGACGCCCTACAGCCCGGTTGCCGGCGACCCGGTCGAACGCCTGGCCGGTGTCGGCACCGACGGTCATTTCCTCGGTCTGGACGGCCAGGGGCGCGATATCTGGACCCGTCTGCTCTACGGCGGACGCAACTCTCTGATGGTGGCGGTGGTCCCGGTTCTCGTGGTGTTTCCGCTGGCTCTGCTGATCGGCTTGTTCGCCGGGTTCCAGCGCAGCAGGGCTGGTGAAACCCTGATGCGGGTCCTTGACGTACTGTTCGCGTTTCCGCTAGTGCTGCTCGCGATCGCCCTGTCTGCCGTGTTGGGTGCAGGCCTTGGCAACGTGATGCTCGCGATCGGGATCACGCTGATCCCGTACATGGCCCGGGTTGCGTACACCGCCACCGTGCAGGAATCGTCGAAGGATTACCTGGAGGCGGCCCGCGCTTACGGCGCCAATCCGCTGCTGCTGATGTTCCGCGAGCTCATGCCGAATGTCGTCGTTCAGCTGCTGGTGTACGCAACGACGTTGTGCGGCCTGATGATCGTGGTCGCGGCCGGTCTCAGTTTTCTCGGTGTCGGCGTCATCCCGCCCACTCCGGACTGGGGCATCATGACCGCCGACGGCAGGAACGTGTTGCTCGAGGGCATCTACCACGTCGCCACCATTCCCGGTCTTCTGATCCTCGTCGTCTCGCTCGCTTTCAACCTGATCGGCGACGGGGTCCGTGACGCACTCGACCCACGAAAGCAGACCAGCTGATGACCGTCCACAACGCACTGGACGTCAGGAATCTATCCGTCGACTTCCACACCGACAGCGGGGTCGTCCACGCGGTGAAGGACGCGAACATCTCCGTCCGCGAAGGCGGAATCCTCGGATTGGTAGGCGAATCCGGCTCCGGAAAGTCCGTGACCTCCCTGGCCGTGCTGCGTCTGCTCGGCACCAGCCGGGCCAGGATCACCAGCGGCGAGATCCTGTTCCGCGGTGAAAACCTCCTGACCAAGTCCGACAAAGAAATGCGCGCTATTCGCGGTCCGCATATCGGGTTGGTTTCGCAGAACGCACTGTCGGCGCTCGATCCTTCGTTCACGGTCGGTGCACAGCTGATCGAGGTGATCCGGGTGCATCAGGGAGTGGACAAGGCGACGGCCCGAACCAAGGCCCTCGAGGCGCTCGAGCTGGTGGCGCTTCCTGACCCGAAACGTCGTATGAAGGCCTATCCCCATGAACTTTCCGGGGGGCAGCGTCAGCGGGTGGTCATCGCGATTGCGCTGTCCTGCCGGCCTGAGTTGCTCCTGGCGGACGAGCCGACGACCGCGCTCGATGCGACCGTTCAGAAGCAGATTCTCGATCTGCTGATCACCATCAACTCCGAACTCGGTACCTCGATCCTGTTGGTAACACATGATTTCGGCGTGGTCGCGCACGTGTGCACCGACGTCACCGTCATGCGCCGGGGCGATGTCCTCGAGTCGGGGACGGTGGAACAGGTGTTGAACCGGCCTCAGCACCCCTACACACAGGGGCTCATGCGGGCAGTGCCACGGCTGCACCTCAACGACGCCACCCGATCCGTTCCGCGCGCGGACCGGCGCTTGTTCGATTTCCGCGATGACACGACGAAGGAGAACGCCGATGTCGCATAACAATCCGCTGATCGCGGTCTCCGAATTGAAGAAGGTGTTCGCCGTGCGCGACGAGAACGGCAAGCGCGGCGAGTTCGTCGCAGTCGACTCGATAAGCTTCACCATCGAGCGCGGCGAGACGTTCGGCCTGATCGGCGAATCCGGTTCCGGCAAGACGACGACGGGCCGCATGGTGCTGGGGCTGGAGAAGCCGACATCGGGATCGGTCACCTTCGACGGCAACGAACTCGTGGACCTCTCCGACCTCGACATGCGTCGATACCGTCACCACATGCAAATGGTCTTCCAGGATTCGGGCTCGGCGTTCAACCCGCGACGCAGCGTGGGCGCCCAGATCGCCTATCCGCTCAAGCACTTTCAGGCAGCGTCTGCTGCCGACGCCCGTAAGAAGACGCTTGACCTACTCGACCGGGTGGGCATGCTGCCGTCGCACTACGACCGCTACATTCACGAGTTCTCCGGTGGGCAGCGGCAGCGTCTCGGCATCGCCCGGGCTCTGATAAACGACCCCGACTTCGTCGTGCTCGACGAGCCGACGGCCGCGCTCGACGTGTCGGTTCAGGCGCAGATCCTGAACCTGCTCAAGGACCTTCAGCGTGAACGCAAGCTCACCATGCTGTTGATCACGCACAACCTCGCACTCGTCGAGCACATGTGCGAGCACGCCGGGGTGCTCGATGACGGAAGGCTGGTCGAGGTGGGACCAGTGGATCGGTTGCTGTCGAACCCGGGCACCGCCATCACCCGCAAGCTCGTCGACGCCGTGCTGGAACCGGAACTGGCCGGCGCAGCCAGGTGAAGGGGAACCGATGACTGGAGTACGGACCAACCCCACCATCCCGGAGCTGCGCGCAGGGATCGATTGCGGCGACCTCAACCCGGTCGATCTCGTGCGTAGCGCGCTGGCGCGGATCTCCCATACCGAGGAGAAGATCGAGGCGTTCGCCGCGGTGTTCGCCGACGAGGCGCTGGCCGTCGCGCAGCAGCAGCAGGATCAATGCACGACGCAGGGTCCGCTGTGTGGGATTCCGGTCGTGGTCAAGGATATCTACGACGTTGCCGGCTACCGGACCGGTAACGGATCCCTGGGCGCCCCGGAGCATCTGGCTGTTCAGGATTCGGAGTCGGTGCGGCGGCTGCGGGTGGCCGGCGCCATCATCCTCGGCAAGACCGCCACGCACGAATACGCCTACGGAGTCAATACCCCGCCGACGCGCAATCCCTGGTCGCTCGACCGGATTCCTGGCGGTTCCAGCGGCGGGACGGGCGCGGCCATCGCAGCGGGCGTGGCGGCAGCCGGTCTCGGTACCGATACCGGTGGCTCGATCCGGATCCCCGCTGCGCTGTGTGGTGTCACCGGACACAAGCCGACGTTCGGCTTGGTCAGCCGCCGCGGCGTCAGCGCTCTCAGTTCCACCCTGGACCACACCGGGCCACTGGGGCGCACCGTCGACGACACAGTGGCGCTGCTGGAGGCCATCGCTGGACACGACCCTGGCGACCCGTACAGCTCGGCCGGTCCGGTACCTGACTTCCGCACCGAATTCGACCGCGGCCTCGAAGGTTTGACGATCGGCGTCGCGGAGAACTACTTCTGCGATCGGCTCGCACACGATGTGGCCGCCGCATTCGAAGAAGCCGTGCGCGTTCTGGAAAGCGCTGGGGCCACGATCAAGCAGGTCGAGTTCGCCGATGTCGAACTATGCCCCCAGGTGGTCGACGTCGTATGCGGGGTCGAATCCGCCGCCTGGCATGCGATGCAAACCGGGATGACCCCGGAGAGATTCGGTGTCGATGTCCAGGAGGCACTGCGTGTCGGTGCGGCGTACACCGGTGTCGACTATCTCGCAGCCCGACGGGCCCGCGACGCTGTCATCGCCGGAATGGAGGCGATGTTCGGCTCGGGCGCAGACTTGCTGGTATCGCCGACCATCGCGATCACCGCTCCGCCATACGGGGCGACGGAGGCCGAACTCGGCGGCGTAACGGTCCCGATCCTCGCTGCCATCAATGCATTGACCGTACCGGCCAACGTGACGGGGATGCCGGCGCTGACAGTGCCGGCGGGTTTCGGCGCCGATGGTCTGCCGATCGGCTTGCAGTTGATGGGCGCCCGAGGCGCCGACGCAACTGTGCTCGGCGCCGGACGGGCCTTCGAAACACTCGTCGGCTGGGTAGACAGAACCCCCGCCCTGTGAGAACCAACTCTAGGAGATCTCGTGTCCGACAATGATTCCGTGACTTCGGAAGCGCTGGTGTCCGCCGTGTTCGACTATGCCGGGCTGACGATTCCGCCCGATCGTCTGGCGGCGAACTACGAGGTCTACTCGTCGACGCTCGCACTGATTCGCCAGGCCTCGGTTACGGGTCTGGGTGAAACCGTCCCGGCCGTCGGTTTCAAAGCTAGCTGGGACTGACTGGAAACTGACGAGAAAGGCACACCGTTATGGAACTCTACGAACTTTCCTTGCTCGAGGTCGCCGAGAAGATCCGCACCAAAGAGGTCTCGCCGGTGGAGGTCACCCGGTCGTCGCTGGCGCGCCTTGCGGAGGTTGAACCAGTGCTGACCGCATTCGTCACCACCACACCGGAACTCGCGCTCGAACAGGCAAAGATCGCCGAGAAGGAGATCGGCGACGGCAACTACCGGGGTCCGCTGCATGGTATTCCGCTCGGAGTCAAGGACCTTTACGACACTGCCGCGATCAAGACCACCTCGAGCTCTGCGCAACGCGCCGACCACGTGCCGGAGACCGATTCGGCGTCCGTGGCGAAGTTGTACGCGGCCGGCATGGTCCTGATCGGCAAGACCCACACCCACGAATTCGCCTATGGTGCAACGACCCCCACCACGGGCAACCCGTGGGCACCCGACCGCACCCCGGGTGGATCGAGCGGCGGTTCTGGTGCCGCGGTGGGCAGCGGCGTCGTGCACGTGGCGCTCGGCAGCGACACCGGCGGATCGATCCGTATCCCGGCGGCGCTGTGCGGCACCGTCGGTCTCAAGCCGACGTTCGGGCGCGCGTCACGGGTCGGAGTCGCGTCGCTGTCGTGGTCGCTCGACCATGTGGGACCGCTCAGCCGCAACGTGATCGACTCCGCGCTGGTGATGGCCGCCATGTCCGGTTACGACCGTCGGGACCCGGGCACGGTCGACGTGCCCGTGCCCGACATGGTGACCGGGATCGACGCCGGTGTGGCAGGCAAGAAGATCGGGATCCCCACCAACTACTACACCGAACAGCTCGACCCGGAGGCGGCCCAGGCAGCCAGGGCGGCCGCCGCCACACTGGAGGCGCTCGGCGCGGAGCTGGTCGAGGTGAAGATCCCGATGGCCGAGCACATCATCTCGACCGAGTGGGCGATCATGATGCCGGAGGCCACCGCCTATCACCTGGACTACCTGCGCAATTCCCCGGAGAAGTTCACCGACGAGACCCGCACGCTGCTGGAGACCGGTGCCGCGGTGCTGGCCGTCGACTACGTCAACGCGCTGCGGCTGCGGACGTTGATCCAGGCGGCGTGGAAGGAGATGTTCTCCTCGATCGACGTGTTGCTCGCGCCCACCCTCGTCGCGGCCGCGACCCTGCGGTCGGATCCCTTCATCAGGTGGGCGGACGGCACCGTCGAGGGTGCGACCGGCGCCTACGTGCGACTGTCGGCGCCGGCCAACGTCACGGGTTTGCCGTCCTTGTCGATTCCGGCGGCGTTCACCGCCGGCGGGCTTCCGCTCGGGGTGCAGATCATCGGAAAGCCGTTCGCAGAGCCCGAGATCCTGCAGTTCGGCTACGCGCTGGAGCAGAACACCGACGTGGTCGGCAAGATCGCACCGGTCCTCGAAAAGGCCACGCAGTGACTGGCGCCCGCGTCGGCCTGCGGATCCTCGACGAAATCGTCGGTTGGGTGACGGACCAGGCCGTCGCCGATCGTCTGCACGAACTGCACCACCAGCAGGCCGTCGAGTACCTCCACCTCGATGTTCACGACCTCGATCGCAGCCGGCTGCGCGCGACATCGGATGTCGGCACCGACTACGCCATCGTGTTGCCGCGGGACAGCGCACTCGCCGATGGCGCGGTGCTGCTGCTCGAGCCCGATCGCGCGGTGGTCGTGCGGTCCGGGGCGCCGCGGACGATGACATTGCGGGCCAACGATGTCGGGGCTGCACTGCGGCTCGGCTTCCTTGCCGGCCACTTACATTGGAAGGCCGACCAGCGCGACGACACCGTCGTGGTTCACCTGGAGGGACCCGAATCCGACTACACCGCCCGGATCGTCGAGCTGCTCGAGAGTGGGCGGGTCGAGTCGCTCGATGACTGATCTTGGGCAGCTGCTCGCCGCCATCCGTTTCGGTGACAGCGCATTCCCGTCCGGCGGGTTCGCCTTCTCCTCGGGGTTGGAGGGCTCCTACCGGGACGGAATGGTGCAGGACGAGGGCGATGTCAGCGCCTTCGTCGCCGAGCAGCTCGAGGGAAATTGGCATCGGCGCGACCGGGTCCTGCTGCGCCGGGCCTGGGCCGAGCCGGACCCTTCCGCGGTGGACAATCTCGCCGAGGCCAGCACGACGATGTCGGTGCTGCGGGAGGCCTCCCGCCGCGCTGGCGCCGCCACCCTGACAACGTTCGCCGCAGTCGTCGCCTCTGGTGTCGTCGACTACCGCGGCCGGGTACTCGCGGGGGTCGTCCCCGGCCACCTTGCGGTGGCCCAGGCGGTCTGCTTGCGTGCCGCTGGCCTGACCCTCGAAACGGCAGAGGCCGTAGCAGCATGGCAGGTAGTCTCCGGAATCACAGGTGCCGCATTGCGTCTCGGAATCCACGGGCACCTCGGCGCCCAGCGGATCGCGACGAACATGACCCCGCTGTTACTCGACCTGTTGCAACGCCAGCCGCCCGCCGAGCCCGCCGGTTTCACCGCCTACGCCGACATCGCGGCCCAGCGCCACGACGATGGCGTGCGGTTGTTCGCCAGCTGAAAACCCGTATGTGAAGGAGATCGTGTGAACCTGACGCCCACCGAGATCGAGCGCCTCGTCGTGTTCAACGCCGCCGAGCTGGCGCGACGCAATCTCCGCGAAGGCATCCCGTTGAGCCACCCAGAAGCGGTCGCTCTGCTGGCCGACGAGGTGATGCTCGCGGCGCGCAAGAACATGGCCTACGACGAGGTGATCGACCACGCCGCGTCGTTGCTCTCGGCCGACCAGTGCGAACCGGGTGTGCCCGACATGGTACGCATCGTGGCGCTCGACGCTCCGTTCCTGGACGGCACCAAGCTCGTCACGCTGATCGACCCGATCATCGCTGGGGAGAACGACATCCGCCCAGGTGAGATCATCGTCGGCGACGAGCCGGTCCACCTGTTCCCCGGTGCCGAGCGACTGTCACTGACCGTCGTCAACCGCGGCGACCGGGACATCCAGGTGCGTAGCCAGTCGCACTTCTTCGAAACCAACCCAGTGCTCGAGTTCGACCGCCGCGCTTCATGGGGCCACAAGCTCGACGTGGCCTCCGGTGCCGGAGCGCGATTCGAACCCGGCATCCCCGTGGAGGTGAAGCTGGTCCCGATCGCCGGTGATCGTGTCGCCCAAGGCTTCTCGGGAGTGGTCAACGGGCCACTCGACGCAGGCGGCGCCCTCGAAGCGGCACTTGCCGCACAGCGCGAAGGCTGAAGGAACAGTGACAACGATCGATCGGCAGTCCTACGCCCGCATGTTCGGCCCCACCAAGGGGGACCGGATCCGCCTCGCTGACTCGGACCTCTTCGTCGAGGTCGAACGGGATGACACGGTGCCCGGCTATGAGCTGCTCGCCGGCGCAGGCAAGTCCGTGCGGGATGGCGAGGGATACCGCCCGTCGTCGAAGCCGTCGGACGGGGCCCTCGACTACGTCATCGTGAATGCGGTCATCATCGACGCCGTGGCGGGAATCATCAAGGCGGACATTGGTATCCGAGATGGAAGAATCGTCGGCATCGGCAAGGCAGGCAACCCGGACACCATGCCAGGCGTCACTCCTGGATTGGTCGTCGGCACCAGCACGACGCCGATTCCCGCGGAGGGCATGATCGTGACCGCCGGGGCGATCGAGACCCACGCGCACCTGATCTCGCCGCAGCAGGTCGAGCATGGGTTGTCGACCGGCACCACGACCCTCATCGGTGGGTCGCTGGGACCGACGTTCGAAGTCGCCACCGGAAGCCCCCGCAACCTCGGGATGTTCCTGAAGGCAGGCGAGTACACACCCATGAACTTCGTCGCGTTCGGCCGCGGCTCCTCCGATCCAGCGGCAGTCTTGGAGTCGGTGGCCGCAGGCGCAGGCGCGGTGAAGATCCACGAAGACCTGGGGGCGTCGCCGGCCGTCATCGACAAGACGCTGCAGGCCGCCGATTCCGCCGACTTCGCGGTACACCTGCACACCGACTCGATCAACGAGTTCGGGTTCTCCGAACGGACGCTGTCGACGATCGGCGGCCGGACGATCCACATGTATCACGTGGAGGGCGCGGGCGGAGGACACGCCCCCGACCTGATCCGGTGCGTCGGCTACGAGAACGTCATTCCTGGCACGACCAACCCGACCAATCCCTACACGGTCACCGGGCTCGACGAAGGTGTGCCGATGACGATGATCGCCCACTTGATGAATTGGGAAGCGCCCGAGGACATCGCGTTCGCCGAAGCCCGAATCCGGCCACCTACCATGGTCGCCGAGGACTTCCTGCATGACATGGGAGCCATTTCGATCTTCGGCAGCGATACGCAGGGCATGGGCCGGCTCGCCGAGAACATCACCAACTGCTGGCAGCTCGCCGCGGTGATGAAGCAGCGCATCGGGCGGCTGCCGGAGGAGACGACGGCCTTCGCCGACAACGAACGCGTCAAGCGCTACATCGCGAAACTCACCATCAACCCGGCCATCTCGATCGGCGCCGACGCGCACATTGGCTCCGTCGAGGCTGGCAAGGTGGCCGACCTGGTGATCTGGCAGCCTGCATTCTTCGGCGCCAAACCCAGGGCGGTACTCAAGAACGGGATCATCGCGTGGGCGGCACTCGGCGACGCTGCGGGTTCCATCTCCTCGTCGGAGCCGATCATCCAACGCCCCAACTGGGGTGCTCTTGGCGACGCGGCCGCCGAACTGGGGTTCGTGTTCATGTCCTCGCTTGCGATCGATGCGGGCGTACCGAACGAGCTGGGGCTGCGCAAGAACGTGCTGCCGATCACGTCGGTGCGTGCGCTGCGCAAGAAGGACATGGTGCGCAACGACGCCCTGCCCCACGTCGAGGTCGATCCCCGCACGTTCGAGGTCCGCGCCGACGGCGAGCTGCTCACCGCCGAACCAGCTGCCACCGTGGCGTTTTCGAGAAAGTACATGCTGCGATGAGAGCCGCACGCATCGGCATCGGTGGGCCGGTCGGATCCGGCAAGACCGCGCTCATCGAGGCACTGCTCGCTGGATTCGCCGGCCGCGCACGCTCGGTCTGCGTGATCACCAACGATCTGGTGACGGCCGAGGACGCCGAGCGGATCCGCCGCTCCGGGCTGATCGACCCGCAGCGGGTACGGGCCGTCGAAGCCGGCGGTTGCCCGCACACCGTGATCCGCGAGGACCCGTCGCTGAACATCGCCGCGGCCGATGCGCTGGAGGCCGCCTACCCCGATACCGAGATGATTCTGCTCGAATCCGGTGGTGACAACCTGGCGTCGACGTTCTCCCGGGACCTGGTGGACTACTGGCTGTTCGTGATCGACGTGGCCGGGGGTGACGACATCCCGCGCAAGCGCGGACCGGGTGTCATCCGGTGCGATCTACTGGTGGTCAACAAGATTGATCTCGCGCCCTACGTTCGCGTCGACCTTCCCCTGATGCTGAAGGAGGCCAACGAGGTGCGCAGCGGCAGGCCCGTCCTCGCCACCAACGCCAGCAGCGGCGAGGGGATCGAGGCGCTGATGGACGTGCTCGAAAGGGACGTGCTGTTCGTATGAGCGCCGGCTCCGGCAACGCCCTAGACCTCGTGTTCGGCCGCGTCGGCGGACGCACCGCCCTGACCCGGCGCCGCTACCGGTGGCCACTGATGATCGGGCGGGTCTTCACCGACCCGGCACGGCCCGGCGTGGGGTCGGTGACCATCCAGAACTGTGCGGGCACCGTCATTCCCGGTGATGTCGTCAGGCAGCGGATCGAGGTGATCGACGGCGGGTCGGCGGTGGTTCGCGGCCAGGGCGCGACGACCGTCAGCGGCGTTCGCGGCGGCGAGCCTGCGGTCGAGGACACGCGCCTTCGGGTGGACGCGAGCGGTCGGCTGCTGTTCGACCTCTCGCCGCGCATCCTCACCGCGCACGCGCGCTATCGCCAGCGCACGCAGGTGTGCGTCGAGCCGGGTGGACGGGCGGTGATCGTCGACGCCGTCGTGCTCCACCCCGACCTGACGGACGAGGCATTCGGCAGCTACGAGTCCAGCGTCGCGATCGTCGCCCCGGACGGAACGCTGCTCGCACTCGATGCGCAGGTTCTCGAGACGATGCCGCGCGTTCGGCGGGCCCCAACAGCTTTCGGAACTGTCTACGTCGTCGGTGCTGGGTTCGACACAACGATGACGGCGCTGTCGCCGCACCTCGAATCGCTCACTGTGTTCACGGGGGACAGGCGTGTCTACGCTGCGGTAAGCGGCCTGCCGAACGAGGCTGGATGGGCGGTTCGGATCGCTGCATCGGATGGAGGCACGTTGCGGGCAACGATAGGCGCGGTGACTGCACTCATCGAGGAGGGATACCACCAAGTCAGTTGCACGAGAACGCAACTCCGCCAACAGTTCCTGGTTGATGAGCCACTCTCTGCGGTATCCCGCAAGAAGCCGCACATGGCCATTGAAGCTTGCGGCTGCTCACTGTGAGGGAGAGCTCCTACTCGTTGTCGCCCGCCGTCGAGACCGTCGCGGCGACACTCGACGTGAACGCGGCGCCGTGTGCGGCGGGCCACAGCCAGTCGCGCACTTCGGGGATGTCGTCGCCGTGCTCGCGGGTGTACTCGCGGGCCTCGATCCGCTTGTCCACCATCTGCTGGCGCAGGGTCGCGCACGTCGACTGGAGGAACGGCACCCGGTCGATCACGTCGATCACCAGGTGGTAGCGGTCGAGATCGTTGAGCATCACCATGTCGAACGGCGTCGTGGTGGTGCCTTCCTCCTTGTACCCGCGCACGTGCAGGTTCTCGTTGCCGGCGCGGCGATACGTGAGGCGGTGGATCAGCCACGGATAGCCGTGGTAGGCGAAGATCACCGGCTTGTCGCGGGTGAAGAGCATGTCGAACTCGCGGTTGGACAGGCCGTGGGGGTGTTCCCCCTCGTCCTGCAGCCGCATGAGGTCCACGACGTTGATGAAGCGAATTCTCAAGTCGGGCAGGTTCTTCCGCAGCAGGTCGACGGCCGCGAGGCCTTCCAGCGTCGGCACGTCGCCACACGTCGCGATGACGACGTCCGGATCCTTGCCGAGCACCTCGTTGCCCGCCCACTCCCAGATGCCGAGCCCTCGCGTGCAGTGTGCGATCGCCTCCTCCATCGTCAGGAAGTTCGGGCTCGGTTGTTTGCCGGCCACCACGACGTTGACGTACTGGCGCGAGCGTAGGCAGTGGTCGTAGGTGGACAGCAGCGTGTTCGCGTCCGGCGGGAGGTAGACGCGGACTACCTCGGCGCGCTTGTTCACCACATGGTCGATGAAGCCGGGGTCCTGGTGGCTGAAGCCGTTGTGGTCCTGACGCCAGACATGGCTGGACAGAATGTAGTTCAGGCTGGCGACTGGTCGTCGCCACGGAATGTGGTTGGTGACCTTGAGCCACTTGGCATGCTGGTTGAACATCGAATCGATGATGTGGATGAACGCCTCGTAGCAGTTGAACAGACCGTGCCGCCCGGTGAGCAGGTATCCCTCCAACCACCCCTGGCACTGGTGCTCGGACAGCATCTCCATGACGCGGCCGGCGCGAGCGAGGTGCTCGTCGACCTCGGGGTCGACGAACTCGGCATTCCATTGCTTGTCGGTCACGTCGTAGACTCCCTGCAGGCGGTTCGACGCCGTCTCGTCGGGGCCGAAGATCCGAAAGTTGTGCGGGTTGAGCCGCACGACGTCGGTGAGCCAGTTGCCAAGCACCCTGGTGGATTCGGCGATCGTCGCCCCCGGTGCGGGAACGTCGACGGCGTACTTGCGGAAGTCGGGCAGCCGCAGATCCTTCAGCAGTTGGCCGCCGTTGGTGTGCGGATTGTCGCTCATCCGGAGATGACCCGACGGTGCGAGCGCGGCGATGCTCGGGTCGAGCTTGCCGTCTGCGTCGAACAGTTCCTCGGCGTGGTAGGACGCCAGCCAGTCGGCGAGCACCTGCAGATGTTCGGGCGTGTCGCGGGCGTTGGCGAGCGGAACCTGGTGTGCGCGCCAGGATCCGGTGGTCTTCTTGCCGTCGATGTAGGCGGGGCCGGTCCAGCCCTTGGGGGAGCGGAAGACGATCATCGGCCAGCGGGTCAACTCCCCGTCGACGTCGGCGGATGCCTTGATCGCGGCGATCTCGTTGAGCACGGTGTCGAGCAGCACCGCGAAGGCACGGTGCGCGTCGGCCGGGTCGGCGTGGTCGAGTGCTTCGAAGAAGTACGGGTTGTGGCCGTAGCCGAGCATCAGGTTGCGCAGGTCTTCTGTCGGAATACGGTCCAGGACGGTCGGATTCGCGATCTTGTATCCATTGAGGTGCAGGATCGGCAGGACGACGCCGTCGTTGGCGCGGTTGGTGAACTTGTTGGAGTGCCAGCTGGTCGCGAGTGCTCCGGTCTCCGCCTCACCGTCGCCGACCACCGCGGCCACCAAGAGGTCGGGGTTGTCGAACGCGGCACCGTAGGCGTGCGACAGCGCGTAGCCGAGCTCACCGCCTTCGTGGATCGAGCCTGGCGTCTCGGGAGCGACGTGCGACGGTATGCCGCCCGGGAAGGAGAATTGCCGGAACAGACGGCGCAGGCCCTCGGCGTCCTGGGTGATGTCGGAGTAGACCTCCGAGTAGGTGCCGTCGAGGTAGGCGTTGGCGACCAGGCCGGGACCGCCGTGCCCGGGACCGGTGACGTAGATCGTCGACTGTTCGCGGTCCTTGATGGCCCGGTTCAGGTGCGCGTAGATGAAGTTCAGACCGGGTGTGGTCCCCCAGTGGCCGAGCAGGCGTGGCTTGACGTCCTCACGCGACAGCGATGTCCGCAGGAGCGGATTGTCCAGTAGGTAGATCTGGCCGACCGACAGGTAGTTCGCAGCTCGCCACCAGCCGTCCAACTGGGCGAGCGTGTCGTCGCTCAACGGGCTCAGGTCGGTCGAGCGCCAGGTCGCGGTCACTGCGGTCATCGCAATACTCATTCCTATGCCGTGAGGGTCCTTCGGATCCATTCAACCGCCGAACTGCTATCCGGGCGGATCTGAATGCGTTGTTCATCTGGGGGTTACCCATAATGCAAAGCTTGCGTGCATCGGTAACCTGAGAAGCGAGAGCAGTCGGATCGGGGGCGTGCACATGGACCTGGTGGTTGGTCTGTCGGTGACGTCTACCTCGGTGCGCTGGGTGCTCGTCGAGGGCGCGACCGGCGAGGGTGTGCCCATCGACCGCGGAGAGTTCCTCGTCGGCGGGCTGGACGCCGACTTCCTGCTCGACGTTCTCCTGGACCGGGCCGTCGTCGCCGAGAACCGGGTGCACGCGGTCGGCGTGACCTGGAGCAGTGAGGCCGCGGTGTCGGCCGGCGCAGTGCTGGACGCCCTGGCCGACCGTGGGGTGCGCAACGTCGTCGTCGTCCCGGACACCGACGCCGCCGGGGCGTTGGCGTTCGGCATCGCCGAGATCACCGAGTACGACGACTTCGCCGTCTGCGTCGTCGAGCCCGACGTGGCACTCCTCGCGCGCGTGCACGCCGGCGACGTCAAGGTCGAGCGCATCGACCGGCCACTGGACGGCGACGACGAACTCGAGCCGACCAGCGGCGTGATCGCGCTGCTGGATTCCACCGACCGGCCCCCCAACGCGGTCTTCGTCGTCGGTTCGGACGACGTCGAGGGGATCGTGTCCTCGTTCGAGGCGATCTCCGACGCGCAGGTCTTCTCCGCCGCCGAGGCCGATCTGGCGCTGGCCCGCGGCACGGCATTGGCAGCGGCCCGCGAGGTCAACGAAGCCGAGGTGCCTATCGCGTGGGTGGCGCCGGTTGTCACGTCCAGAGTCGGCGTGTTGTCGGGCGTCCTGTGTGCCGCAGTGCTGACGTTCATCGTCTCGCTGTCGGTCGCAGTCGGCTTCCGACCCGCCCCGGATTCGGCGATGGAGGAACCGCAGAACGTCAACGCCGCGGCGCCCGCAGCACCGTCGACCCCGCGGCCTGCCGCGTCCCTGCGTCAGGCGGCCGCCGCAGTGGCGCAGACGATCGTGGTGGCCAAACCGGCGGCGCCCCAACCCGAGGCCGCACCGGTGTACCAACCGCCCGCCGCGCCGCCGCCGGTGTATCAGGCGCCTGCGCCCGTCTACGTGCCGCCCGTGCAGGCCTACGTACCTCCGCCCGCCTACGTTCCGGCGCCGCCCCCGCAACCGCGGCTCCGCGATCGGATCCTCGATCACATCCCGATCATCGGCCGCTTTCACTAGCCGCAATACCCGCAGTAGCGGCACGGCCTGCGGGGTCGTGAAACGCATATCGTCTGCACAGCCTGTTCATAACCACTCCGGCGTACCGTCGATCGCAGGAGAGGAATCGTCTTTCCTTCTCCGGGAACGACTTTGGGCCGAATGGACTGCTCAGGGTCACGATTGCCAGACGAGAATCGCAGGATTTCGCATGATCCACTTGAAGACCATCGCAGCAGGAACCGTCATCGCCGGATCGCTTGGGCTCGCTGCCCTCGGCGTCGGCTCTGGCGTGGCGAACGCAGCACCATCTCCGGTCGTGAACGGGGCGGGCTGGGCTCAGGACCGGGGCTGGGGCGGTGACCACGGACCGGGCGGCCCCTGGCGGCCGGGCGGCTGGGACGGCGGCGGTTGGGGCGGAGGACCGGGGTGGGCGCCGCCTCCACCGGACTATGGCTACGGCTATGGCGGGTACGGCGGTGGCGGTTGCGTCACAGGGCCTTTGGGGCTGCTGCACTTCTGCCCGTAGGTAGGCACCCTGTCGGAAGTCGTCATCAAATGTTGACGGGCCGCGGAGGTACTAGTCCCTACGCTCGCCGGGATCGCGTACCTCGGGGAGGGGTTCCGAGGGAGCCCCTGCGGCGAACGGGCGTTTGGCCGGCACCGTCGGTCCATCGGGAGCCGCGTGACGCGACGGCGGCTCCGGTCGCCGCTGAATTCGCAGGGCGGTCGTAGCGACCGGTACCTCCGTAGTCGGCACGACCTGCGTGGGTGGGGCGAGCACCGTCGTCGAATCCTGTTTGAGCCGAACGATCTTCGGCATCGTGGTCTGCTGGGGCCGCGGCACGACGGTCGTCGGCGACTCGACGGGCGCCGCGGCGGCCTCGCGAGGTGCACGGCGCCGCGTCAGGTAGCCCGCCAATGGTCCTGTGATGACGACGGCGACTGCGATGGCCAGGCTCAGCACGCAGATCACGACGTCGAACATGCTGGTGATCTGCTGAGCCAGGTCGTTGCCATAGATGGCGTCGGGGCTTCGCGGCGTCGGGTCGGCGTACCGCGGGGCGAGGGCGACGCCGATGACCAGCTGTGCGGCGGTGAAGACGAACAGCGAACCGCTGAACGCGGCGATGACGACCGACGACAGCCCACCCTTGGCGAGCTGGCGTTGCAGCCACACCGCGATGCATCCGGTGACGACGTTGAACGCCATCAGCGCGAAGCTGTCGTAGAGGGACCGCGGCAGGTCCAGCGTCAGCGCGATGAGGAAGTCGGTGACGCGCAGTCCCGCCGCGGCGAACGTCCAAAAGGCGATGAGCGTCAAGCACTTCAGCGCCGCCCCGCGGTAGACGGCCATGGTCGGCGGCTTGACGAGGAAGACGGCGTACAGCGTCGTCGGCGCCACGATCGCGGCCGCTGCTGCCCAGGCCAGGTAGCCCTCGTACCCGACGGCTGCGGTGGACGTGTTCTCGGCGATGCCGTGGAACGCGTCGACGTCGCGGCCGACGCTGAAGACCCACACCAGCACGCCCGCGATTCCGGCCGAGACGCCCAGTGCCGTCGTCGCGAGCCGGGCGGCGGCCGTCTTCTGCAGCAGCCAGCCCGATCCGATGAGCAACGCGACCATCGCCACCCCGCCGTACAGCAGGGTGGTGACGACGACCGCGACGTCGTGGCCGGCGATGGTCCCCGTGGTGACGAACAGATAGCGCAGCCGCCAGAACAGGTTGAACACCACGGCCCACGCCGCGAGCACGATCGAGGCCACGCCGATCAGCCGGGCCGCCGCATACCAGCGGCGAAAACCGTTGTCCTCGATGGTGATACTGGTGATCGGCGGCTGCGCGGCGAGCAATGCGCCTGCGACGCCCAGCCAGATGCCAGGCCCCGCGCCCGGCGGCACGGCACCGGTTCCGCCGAAGCGGATGGTCTCCACGACGTGGAACCCGATGAATCCGAGCACGCAGAGCAGGTACGGGATGGTGAGCAGGAACCGGATGCGGATGGTGCGGCCGAGGTTGGGCTGCGGTGCGGTGAGCCGCAACGGTCCGACGTGCGGCGCGAGCGCGGCGACGACGGCGAGCAGCGTCACCACGGCGACGGGCACGAACAGGAGGCCGTTGCTGCCGGGCACGCCGACCCCGAAGACGATGCTCCACGGGAGCAGCAGGGCGACGACGAGCAGTGCCACGGCGAGCCCGTCGCGCACTCGGTTGGTGCGGGTGGGGACGTAGCCGACGCGAGCCGCGCCGGACACGGCCGCGGTCGCCACCTGGGTCGTCGCGGCGTGCTGGTCTTGGCTCACGGGCGAGTCCTTTCCGCTGGTGGTCGAGGCGAACTATTGCTGAAGCAGTAACTGTTCCCATTATCGGCGCGATGTACAAGGCGTTCCCCGACGCCAAGGATGCTCCAAGGCTGTGAGGTAGCGTGAAAGTGTCGAATCGCGAGGCTCGGCGCGTCGGGGTGGCGGTCGCAGTGTGGTGAGCGGGAGCTCAGCGGGCATGCGTAGGACACGCGAGGCAAGGAGTGGACCGGTGGACGTAGTCCTCGGGGTGGCGGTTACTGGCCGGGTCGCCCGGTTGGCGTTGGTCGGTGGACCCGCCGACGGTGACCAGGTATACGACGAATACGCCCTTGACCTGCCCGAAGACGCAATGACCGACCTGGCCGACACCATCGTCGGCACCTACCGTGCCGTGACCGATTCGGGCAATCGGCTCTCGGCGATCCGGCTGCACTTCGACGAATTCGCGGAAGCCGACACTCTGCGGCAGGTCCTGCTGGGTGCCGGGGTGCAGGACGTCGAGGTGGTTTCAGAGGCCGAGGCGGCAACGGCGCTGGTCAGGAGCGTCGATGACCGCGCCGCACTGCTGCTGGTAGACGACGAGACTGCGACGCTGACGACCGTCGGCACGGATTCCATGACGTCGGCGGTGCTCGCGTCGGTGCCCATCGGCGCCGCAGGCGCCGCCGCTGCGTGCGCTGCGGTGCTGGCGGGGATGGGAGCGCAGCCGCAAGCGCCCGTCAAGGTCATGCTCGTGTCGAATCGCGAGGACCTCGAGTCGGTTGCCGCGGGCATTCGGGAGCAGTCGCCGGTGCCGGTGGAACTGCCCACCGATGCGAGTTTCGCGATCGCCAGGGGAGCAGCGAAGACCGTGGGTTGGGCGCTCGTCGACCCGGCGGGCCCGGCGACGCAATTGGCGCCAGCCGTGGCGCCGGCGACGCAGCTGGCGCCCGTAGTGAGCACGGCCGCCGATGCGGTCACCGGGCTCCGCGCGGCGGCCGAGCCCCAGCTGGCCTACTCGATGGCCGACCCCGACCCGCTGCCGATGGAGATGGGCGGCTACGACGACGCCCCCTACGAGATGTCGACGGATCCGCTCAGCGAGCTGATCCCGGAGCGCGACGACGACCCGACGACGTACACCGAAGTGGTTGCGCCGGTGCATCAGCGGATGATCTTGATGGGCAGCGCGGTCGCGTTCCTCATCGTGAGCTTCGCCACGCTGGCCGTCACCGTCGCGATCAACGTCCGGCCCGCGGCGTCCACCAGCGATCTGGCGTCGCCCCCGGTGCAGTCCGACACGGTGCCTGGACGCTATCTGCCACCGGTTCCGCACGACCCCGACCCGGTGGCCCAGCCGGTCGCCGTGTTGACCCCGCCGCCGTTGCCGCCTGCGCCCAAGCCGTACGTCAGCCCGCGGACCAACAACGGGCCGGTCGTCGACAATGCGCCTGCCGGTCCGCCGATCGAGCAGCCGCCGGTCGAGGCGCCACCACCGCCGCCGGCGGATGTTCCTCCGGCCCCGGTCATTCCGTCGTTCATCCCGATTCCGATCCCACCGATCGTCATCTACCCGCCGTGGTCGCCACCGTCCTGGCCGCCGTCTTCTCCGCCGACCACGCCGCCGTCGACCCCTCCCACTACGCCACCGTCGACCCCTCCCTCGACGCCACCGTCCACGCCACCGTCGACGCCACCCTCGACACCGCCGTCGTCCCCACCCTCGTCACCGCCGTCTTCGCCGCCGAGTTCTCCACCCTCGTCACCGCCGTCGTCGATCGAGTTCACGGCGCCGCCGTCCTCTGTGCCTGTTGCGCCGAAACCCGAACCGGTGGCACCGAAACCGGAGCCGGAGTACACGCCCGCGCCGGAGCCCGTGTACACGGCGCCAGCCGTCGCCCCGGAACCAGCTCCGGTTCAGCAGGCGCCGATCCAACAGGCTCCGGTGCAGCAGGCCCCAGTCCAGCAAGCCCCGGTGATTCAGGCGCCGGTGACGACGGTGGCCGTACTCCCGTAGGCGGCAATTCGACTGTCGCTCAGAGCAACCCGAGCGGGTCGAGGGGCGTCGGTACCGTCGGCGCTGAAGCCATCACGCCCACCCCGTCACCGGTTACTGACACGCCGGCCGATCCGTGCATCCACACGCACCAACTACACGCGCAGATTCAGCGGAGAGAGAGCGGGCGCTGGCCGTGCGAGGCCTGCAAAAACCCGTGCTAGTTGGACTGGTCGCCATCATCGCGGCACCTTTCTCGGTGATGCATGGCGCCGTCCAGGTTTTTTGTGCATGGTCAGACGAGGTCAGGCGGAAGCGCCCATGCCACGGAGAACCCGTCCCGATCGACCTTCGGTATCAGCTTCACCAGGCCACCCATCTGGAAGCCGACCACCTGGGCCTGCTCGTCGCCTACGACCAGCAACGAGGCAAGCCTGCCGATGAAAGGCATGTGGCCGACGAGCGCAAGCGACTGGTGCTCGGTCTCCGTTCGAAGCCACTGCGCGACCGGTACCACCGGGTCATTCGGCGCAAGACCCGGTCGAGCCTCGACGCTCGGCTCCACGCCGATCTCCCTCACGAGCAGCTGCGCAGTCTGCTCTGCGCGCAGCTTTCCGCTGTGCAGGCAGCCGCTGATCCGAACGCCAGCAGCCCGGGCTCTCTTGGCGACACGCTGCACCGCCGCTCGACCGGTATCCGTGAGGGGTCGCTCCGGTTCCTCTGTTTCGGTCGTCGCCTGACCATGCTGCATCAAGTACAGGTCCATGTCGGTCACCTCCGATGGTTCCACCATCATCCCGCGGACGCGTAGTCGTGAAGAGTGCGAAGCATCGGCGCTTCTCATCCCAACAGGTAGTCGACTACTCGCGACGTACTCCGGCCGCGACCTTACGTTCTATCGATCATCAGTTAGGAAAGGGACAAAGGTCATGGCGCAACACAGGCAAACAACACCCCGCTCGATACGGGCGCGCACCGTCATCGGTGGTGTGCTGGCAGCAGGCGCGATGGTGGTAGGCGCCGGCTCGATGGTGCTGGCGGCACCCGCCGGCATAACACTCGCCGACGAAGTCCCGCCGCCGGCGCCGGTTGACCCGCCGCCGACGGAGACGCCGGTTGACCCGCCGCCGACGGAGACGACGGTGCCGCCGCCGCCGACGCCCACGCCGACGACGGTGCCGACGCCGCCGGTTGGCAACGGTAACGGCATCGGCTCCGGGGGTGTCCCCGGGGCAATCGGTGGGCCGGGGAATAAGCCGGTCCCTCCCGGCTCGGTACTTAGTGGGCTTGCAAAGCTGCCCGGGTCCCAGCCGGATGTCCTTGGCATTCAACCCGGGCAGGCCGTGAAGGGACTCACGCCTGGGGCCGACAACGGCAATGGGCCCGACGCGCCCTAGCCTGCTGCCCACCACATCCAAGCGATCCGTGCCGCCCGCACCCCTGCCTGGGGTGCGGGCGGTGCCGCAGCGCCGTCTCGCCCCGCCGGCGCCCAACCGGCTCTGGGTGGCCGATCTCAGCTACGTGTCGACCTGGTCGGGTTCGCCTACGTCGCGTTCGTCACCGAGGCCTGCGTGCGCAGGATTCTGGGCTGGCGAGTCGCGTCGACAATGACGACCACTAGCGCGTTGAGAACACCGAAATGCCGCCGTTGGGGAATCCCGCCGCGCCGGCCTGAAAGGGCACCTCGACTTGCCCGAGCGTGCTGTCGATGG
This sequence comes from Mycobacterium sp. AZCC_0083, assembly GCF_014202335.1. Lineage (GTDB taxonomy): Bacteria > Actinomycetota > Actinomycetes > Mycobacteriales > Mycobacteriaceae > Mycobacterium. The sequence goes on from NZ_JACHGP010000021.1 coordinate 79,913, forward strand.
CGACAGAATGCGCGCCCGTGCCCACGGGAATCGTGAAGAGCAGCTGCCGCGTCGTTCCATCGACGACTCCCATCTGCGGGGTGAATCCCTTAGCGGCAGCGGTGCCACCCGTCACGAAGTGCCGCGCAGGCAGGAAATAGCGGTTGGAAGTCGGATCGTAATTGACCTGGTCCACTCCGCCAAACGGCACGGTGGCGCGGATTGCGCCACTTGCACGATCCATGATCAGGGTCATGAGCTGGTCCCCGGCTGGCGGATCGCATCCGATGAGCACGTCGTTGTTCGGGCCAAGCACCATTCCCGTCGGTCCACACTTTCCGAGCGGAAACGATTGGCTAACAGCAGGTTTCCCACTCGTAACCGAGCTTGCGGTGATGACGTCGAGCTGGCCATCGGGATTGGCGGGAGTCCCGTCATTGTTGATCAAGAAACTCTTCGAGACGGGATCGTATGCGCATGCTTCCAGTCCCGTCGAACCGTTGAAGACGAGCTTGGTGACCGGCTTCTGTGTCAGTGTCGAAATGAAAGTGGCGAACGGCGGCGAGTCTCCGGGACTCGCGTACATCGCGAGATGATCGTCAGGGTCGTAGCAGCCTTCATCGACCCGTGACCCGGAATTGCTGATCGCTATCGTGTTGACCGTCTTTTGCGCATCCGTGTCGATCACCTTGATCGAGTCGACGTCGCCGACATAGATCGTATGCGTGCCGGTGATGCCGACGATTCCATCGGGCCCGGACTCGTCCGTCGTTGCGCCAGCACCGGTGAACGGCCCGGGGATCTGCGCGATCAATTTGTTCGATTTGGTGTCCACGACATCCACGGCCTTGTTGTTCCGGTCGGCAAGAAAGTACTTGCCGGCCTCCACGTAGCCGATGTCGGAACTGAATGGTGGGGCTGACGCATTGGGCACGGCAATGTTGGTCAGCAGCTTGGGCGGTGTCGGTGTCGGGGCAGCGCTACTGCTAACTCCACCTCCACCTCCGCAACCGGCCAAAGCGGCTGCAGCGACCAACAACACGGTCATCAATGGGTATTTCATCGAACTGTATCCCTTCGTTCTAACGGTGTGCCGGTCACGGGATCGACCTGTCCTTGTCCTCGTTCGTGTCGCCCAGCAGGGGTGAGCGGTGGACGTCGACTCGGGAGTCGGACAGTTGGATCACGCCGGTGCCAACTGAATACTGCATACAATCGGCTCGAAATGTGAACGGGATCACACAGTTACCAGGAGATTCACACCTTTTCAGGCAGGCGATTCACAGATGCATCCATGCCTGGGCTGGCGTGCGCGCGCCACTCCCTCGGGCAGCTAGGTCGAGTAGTGCAATACGCGCGCTGATCGGCGGCGCCCGGCGCACCCTGTAGACAGGCCACGAACCATGGCTTGAGGGGAAATCGCTATGAGCGCCGAGCAGCAACAAAAACTCGACTCCTTCTATGCGCTCGACAACGTGGTCACGGTCAAGATCACGATGCCGCAGGGCGAGTGGGATTTGGTGCGCAACGAGGAGCCTCAAGGCGGTCGGTGCAACTTCGAATGGACCGAAGGTGCGAGGTACAAATGGCGCGAAGCGACCTCGGTCGAGATATCCGGAACGAAGTTTCCCGCGACGGCCGCGTTCGCACGCGTTGGCGTCAAGAAGAAGTCATTCTGCGGTTCGATAGACAGCAACAAGCCGTGCCTGCACGTCGACTTCGGCAAGTTCGACGGGGCCAACGTCCCCGGCATCGAAGCGCTGATCGGGTCGCGGTACGTGACGCTCAACAACTCCATTCAGGACGAGTCCTACGTCAAACAGACGCTCGGCTACCGATTGCTGGGGATGGCCGGGCTGCCCCATTCGCGATGCAACTACGCCCGGGTGTTCGTCAACGGAACCCCGATCGGCCAGGGCGGCGTTAGCGTCAACAGCCCCGGCATCTACGTCAATGCCGAGCCGGTGATGAAGCGCTACATCGAGCGAAATTTCAACGGCAACCTGAAGGGCAACCTGTACGAACTCGAACATCACGATGACTTCCTCGACGAGAGGGTGCGATTCATCGGCGTCGAGGACCTCTCCAAGTTCGACGACAAGGCCGATCTGAAGTTCGCGATCGGTCACATCAAGGCGAACGGACTGGCCGGTGCAGACCAGGTGCTCGACATGGAGCAGTACCTCAAGGTCTATGCGATGGAGTTCTTCCTCAAGCATTGGGACGGCTACGCCGACAACACCAACAACACCTACGTCTACAACGACGTGGCGGCCGTCGCGGCCCCTGGCGTGGGCAACGTCAAGTTCAAGCTGATCCCGTGGGGCATCGACCAGACATTGCAGCCCGACCGGCCGTTCAAGCTGGGCCGCGACGGGCTGATCGCCCAGCTGGTGCGCAACGACGACACCCGTCGTCAACGATTGTTCGACCAGATCCGGGCCTATCGGGACACGCTGTTCAGCCGCGAGCACCAGCAGACGGTCCTGAAACCGTTGATCGACCAAATGCAGGCACTGCTCACGGGTTTCGGCGTGCCCGATACCGTGGCGAAGGTCGATTCGGTGCGGCAACAACTACGGCTGGCGGAATCGGCCGGATACATCAGTGCGGGTCTCCCGAGCGCCGCCAAACCGGTCTACATTCTCAAACACGACACCAGTGCCTGTCTGCATGCCAGCAATACCGAGTCGATCCCGCCGGGCATCCCCGCTCCGGCGAACTTCGAGGTCTACCACCAGCCGCTGCGCGACGACAACGACCCGACCGACCTGTGGGCCCTCAACGACCTCGGGGTCGGAAAGTCGTTGACCAACACGGCCTTCAACCGCAATCTGCACGCCAGCGGTACCCAAGTCACGCCGCAGGGGCACAAGTACCTCTACACGTGTGCACCCAGCAACGGCGAACATGCCGAGGAGTTCACGATCGCGCCCGTACCCGTTCCCATCACGGACGTCGCCAACCCGCCGGGCCGCTTCGCGTACACCGGATACTTCAACCTGGTCAGCGCGCGGACGAATGAGATGGCGAAGTTCGGGCTCGACCTCACACCGAGTGGCAGGGCGCGGGTGCACCAGGAGCTGCCCGGGTCCGACCTTTACTTCTACTGAGCCCTCTCGGGATAGTCGACCACTGCGTAGCCGCCGCCGTCGTCGATGACGAGGATCTTCTTCTCGTCGCCGCTCCAAAACGTGGTGACGCCTTCGGGTTTCATCGATCGGTGGAAGGCGATGTCCAACAGCCTGACCTTGTCGTTGCTGCCGTTCCAGGTACTGAGTTGAAACGGCGCGTCGCTCCTGCTGGTCGAGCGCCCGAGCAGAATCAGGTAGTCCCCGGTGTCCTCGTCGTAGGAGAGGTCACGGATTCCTTGTCTCGCAGTCGACTTTGGGACCTGGACCCGGACGATGGATGGTGCGCCGAGCGACGACGTAGTCCACGACGCGGCGGCCACGTCGACGGGAACGCGGATCAGGGCGAGTTCTCCGGGATCTGCCGGCCCGCGGAGGCCGAACAGAAGCGCACCTTCGTGCGGATCCCACGCCAGCCCTTCGATGTTCAGCCCGTCAGCATCCGGTTCGCGTTCGGCGGCCTTCGCCAGCGAAGGTTCGTGATCCAGCAGCCAGGCCCGGAATCCGTCCATCGGTTCCGCGTGCAGCGCGCCGTGAGGGGTGTAACGCGACCGCACCAATCCGTCGGACCGAGTGGTGCCGGCGGCGCAGAGCGACGATGTGAGGACGAGAAGGATCTCGCCTTTCAGGTCGACACGGGCGAGGCCTTCGGGGTCGCGCAGCTGCCCGTCCGCGACGCCGGCCAGTGGACGTCGCGCAATGCGCTCGGCTTCGGCGTCGTCGTCATCGAGGACGAGTTCGAAGAGCGATGACGGATCGCGGTTGTCGATGAAGACGAATCGGTGTGGGCCCACCTGCGCGACGCCTGAGGCGTTGAACGGCGCCCCGCGGTTCTTCTCGTCGAATGGTGTCGGCTTGATCTTCTTGCCCCGGCCGAGCTGACTCGCGGCGTGTCGAACGGCCTCAAACGCATTGGCGAGTCTGGCGGTCCATGGCTCCACGTCGTCCTCCCGATCAAGTATGAGGCGGAGGCCGCGATGGTGACTACTACTAGCTTGGCGTCAACCGGATTGCGGTGAGGTGGTTCGTTTCGACGGCCTCGGTGAACTCTTCGAGGGTGGGGATTCGCGGATCGCGGAACTTCAATCCCATCACCCGCTGCGCGCCCTTCACGCCGTAGGACTCGGCAATGCGCTTGGACAGGTCGGCGACGACCGCAGTGTCTTCGATGAGTTCGCCGCGCATCGTCGTCGTCTTCCCGGCGTGCACGACCTCGGCGGTGGCACCGCCGCGGAAGTTCAGCCGCCATGCCGTGCCGGTAAGGACGTAGAGGTCGCCGTCGAGCTGATGGGCGCTCAAGGTCAGTGCGAACTGCCGCCCGGTCTTGCGTCCCTTGAACTTCAACACCAAGAAGGCCTTGAGCGCGGAACCCGTGACCGGGGTGCGCAGCAGGAATGCCAGGATCGGGTTGACGACACGAAGCATCGCTTCGGGTGGATGAGCGGGGTAGACCGCTGGTGACTGTTCTGTCATGCCCTCAACCGTAGGACTATCCGACGATTTGCGGATCCGGTTCGGTCGCGACGTCATGATCCTTGAGTGCCACCACGCGCGCCGCGGGGGGGGGGTGAGGTGTTCAGAGCGTTTCGGCACCGACTCTTCGGGATCCACGGAGCATGAAAGATGCTGCGACGACGACCGCGCCAACGATTGTCAGCGGGATGGTCCAGGTTCGTCGACTCGAGATCGAAGACTTACATTCGCTCACGTAATCCCGATGCGGCACCATCTGATTGAGAATCGGGATTTCTGCCACCACGTACTTGTCGTTGGCGGCTTGGGCGTTGGACGTGTCCGCCGCCACCGCATTTCCACAGCCGATGCCCGCACCGTCACTGCTCGAGATGGAGACGGGCACCAACAGCCCAATCACTCCAGCCACCAGTAGCACCGCGCCCACCAACAGGACCAACCGTCGTACCGTCACTTTCGAGCTCCTTCGTCATTTGATCCGTCCTGACTGCGGCGTTCGGCACCGGTCTCGCCGGCATCGGGCACCTCCTGGTCGAATATCCACTGGTACCCGGGTCACCACACTTCAAACAGTTGGAGATTCGAATGGCCAGAGAGGACCGAAGCCGAAGCCCGGTCGGTGACCGCGAAGGCGACGAGCAGCGGCGATTCAATTCGCGGCGAACCGGGAACCCTCGAGTGGCGGCGCACGTTCTGCGCCCATCGACGAGAGGAACCCATGGTCGACGAGGCACACGGTCTGTTGCGGGAACTTCTGACCACCTACGGCCCGTGCGGCCAGGAGGACGCCGTTCGCGACGTGTGCCGACGCGAGCTCGAGCCGTTGGTCGACGAGACGTCCGTGGATCCAGCAGGCAACCTCGTGGGTGTCCTTCGCGGCGGTGACGCGCCGGCAGTCCCGCTGATGGCGCACATGGACGAACTGTCGATGATCGTCAAGCGCGTCGAGCCCGACGGGACGCTGCACGTGGCACAGCTGGGCACGATGTATCCGGGCAACTTCGGGCTCGGCCCCGTCTCGATCCTGGGAGACGACGAAATCTTATGCGGTGTAATCACTCTCGGGTCCGAACATACGACCAACGACAGTCAACGGATCTGGGAGACCAAGCCGGATCAGGGTGACAAGGCGATGGACTGGCACCACGTCTACGTCTTTACCGGCCGTTCGTCGGAGGAGCTGGCTGCGGCAGGCGTTCATCCCGGCACCCGGGTATGCATCCACCACAGCAAGCGCACGCTGATCGAGTTCGGCGACTATCTCGGCTGTTACTTCATGGACGACCGCGCGGCAGTCACCGCGCTTCTGCAAGCAGCCCAGCGGCTCTCCAGTCGAGTCAGTCCGCTCGCCGGCGACGTCTACTTCGTGTTCACCGCCAATGAAGAGGTCGGCGGCGTCGGTGGCTCCTACGCAAGCCGTTGCCTGCCTGGCGATCTCACGATCGCACTGGAGGTCGGGCCGACGGAGGCCGAGTACCAGACCACATGCGCCGGTGGGCCGATCATCGCGTACAGCGATGCCGAGTGCGTGTACGACAAGACCGTCGCCGACTCATTGATGGCCGTCGCCGCCGAGCGTGAAATGTCGCCCCAAGCGGCGGTGCTCGGCGCCTTCGAATCAGACGCCTCCCACTCGAAGGCCAGCGCGCTCGCGCCGCGGGCCGGGCTGTTGTGCCTGCCGACGCTGAGCACCCACGGGTACGAAGTGATCAGACGCGACGCCATTGGTGAGATGGCGCAGGTTCTGGTCGGCTTCCTCGAACGGTGGGCGTGAGCCAGCCTGCCCGAATTGGGTGCGACGTGGGCCGCGTGCAAGCTGTGGGTCGGCTGCGAGGTCAGCCGGTCGCCCGGGTGTCGAACCCGTAAAGGCGTATCCGACCCGTAGAACGGTTATACGAGGGCGACTGTCCATAGACATCAAGCGAGGACGCACATGACGGCAACGATGACCGGTCCGCCCCAACCGCAGCACAGTGACGCCGAGGTCGCGGCCCCGAGGCGCAACCTGATCTTCACGGCCGTGCTGCTGGGGATGCTGCTGGCCGCCCTTGACCAGACCATCGTGGCGACGGCGCTGCCCACCGTGGTGGCCGACCTGGGTGGCGCCGGCCACCAGGCGTGGGTGGTAACCAGCTATCTGCTGGCCTCGACCGTCGTGACGGCGATCGTCGGCAAGCTCGGCGACCTGATCGGCCGCAAGACCGTCTTCATCGCTGCCGTGCTGTTCTTCATGGCCGGTTCAGTGGTGTGCGGGCTGGCCGGCTCGTTCGAAGTTCTGGTGGCGGCGCGCGCCCTGCAGGGCATCGGCGGCGGGGCCATCATGGTCACCGCGACCGCGGTGATCGGCGAGGTCATCCCGCTGCGCGAACGCGGCAAGTACCAGGGCGCCCTTGGGGCCGTGTTCGGCGTCACGACGGTCATCGGTCCGCTGCTCGGCGGGTTCCTCACCGACCACCTGAGTTGGCGTTGGGCGTTTTGGATCAACGTGCCGGTGGCGGTCGTCGTGCTCGTCGTCGCCGTCATCGCGATCCCCAACCTCGGCAAGATGGCGCGCCCGGTCATCGACTACGCCGGGATCGTCCTGGTCGGTCTTGGCGCCACGGGGCTCACCCTGGCCACCAGTTGGGGCGGCACCACCTACGCGTGGGGTTCGCCAATGATCATCGGGCTCTTCGTCGGATCCCTGGTCGCCATCGGCGCTTTCATCGCCGTCGAACTGCGGGCTGCCGAACCGATTCTGCCGATGCGACTGTTCCGCGAGCCGGTCTTCGCCGTCTGCTGCGGGCTGTCGTTCGTCGTCGGCTTCGCGATGCTCGGCGCCTTGACCTTCCTGCCGACGTTCATGCAATTCGTCGACGGCGTGTCGGCCACCACGTCGGGCATGCACACCCTGCCGATGGTGGTCGGGATGCTGACGATGTCGCTGAGCAGCGGTGTGATCGTCGGCCGCACCGGGAAGTACAAGCTGTTCCCGGTGGTCGGAACAGCCGTGATGGCAATCGGTTTCGTGCTGCTGTCCCGGATGGGTCCGGACACGTCGACGTTGGTGCAGTCGCTGTACCTGGTGGTGCTGGGCGCGGGGATCGGCATGAGCATGCAGGTGTTGGTGCTGATCGTGCAGAACACCGTCGACTTCGCCGATCTTGGCGTGGCGACGGGCGGTGTCACGTTCTTCCGCACCATCGGTAGCTCCTTCGGCGCGGCAGTGTTCGGCTCGCTGTTCAACAACTTCTTGCACAGCCGAGTGGCGGACGCCATCGCCAAGAGCGGCGCACCACCGGAGGCGGCGCAGTCTCCCGATGCGCTGCACCGGTTGGCCCCGGAGGTAGCCGCACCGATCGCGGCCGCCTACGCCGATGCCCTGGACCTGGTGTTCCTGTGTGCAGCGCCGGTGGCAGTGGTCGGCTTCGTGTTGGCCTTGACGCTCAAACAGGTTCCGTTGCGCAACAACGACGTCAGCACTGCGGCGAATCTGGGCGAGGGGTTCGCGATGCCGACGACCGACTCACCGGACCAGCTGCTGGAGAACGCCGTCGGCCGGCTGATTCGCCAAGGCTCCGGGACGCAGCTGCGCGCGATCGCGGAACGTCCGGGAAGCAAGCTCGACATCGGCCGGCTGTGGGCGTTGTTGCAGGTCTTCCGGTTCGGGCAAGCCGCAGGGCAGGCCAGGCTCGGCGACATCGCCGAGCACGTCAGGGTGCCACGGGAGATCCTCGAGCCTGCATTCGACCGCCTCGCCGCCACCGGCTACGCCGAGCGAAGCGGAGAGGTATTCTGGCTGACCCCGGCTGGGGCGCACCAGGTGGAAGTCGTGCGCGCGGACACGATGGCGTGGCTCACCAGAGGGCTCGTCCAATCCGCAGGCCTTCAGGTCCGACCGGATCACGGCCAGGTCAGAGAGGCGCTGGATCGCATCTCGCAAAACGTTCTGGTGCAACGGGATTGGACGGAGGATGAGACTCAGGCGATGCGGATGCGTCCGCCTCGCAGGGCGCCCCAGCCGCTGAGGAGCGCGCCCCAGCCGCCGCGGCCATCGCCCCCGCCCATGCGTCCGCGCCCGGCTGCCCCGGACCCCCGAGGGCGTACCCGTGGACCCGGACCGTCCGAACCGCCCACCACCCGCTTCCGGCCACCCGGTCCGCCGCGCGGAAACCCAAGACCTCCGCACCGGTAGGACGCGCGGCGTTAGGCCAGGATCGACGCGAGTTCGCTGCGAGGTATCGAGAACTGCTGTGGCCCAGCGGCTGAGAAGGCCCAGTCGCCCTGGCCGATGAAGAAGATGACCGCGTCGTCGGTGAGCGCGAAGTTCTGGTAGTTCCTGGCGCCGCCAATGTTGTCGTCGATGGGGGTGCCTTGCAACCGCTTCTCGAACTCGGCCTTGACGATCGGATCGAGCACCGCGACGGGGTCGGTGCCCGGCTTGAACAGCGTGTCGTAGGTAATCGGTGCCTTCTTGCCGAGGTCGTAGTTCAGCGCGTTGTAGAAGGTCACCGGATGCGCGCCTCCGTAGTCGGCATGCTCCTCGAGCACCAGGCTTTCCGTGCCGTCGTCGGCCGCTGAACGGTAGGTCGTCGGCGTGATGTCGAGTTCCTTGGCATATGGCGGCTGGGGCGGCTTGCTGACCGCCTCCACGAACTGGTCGCGCTCCCGGGTGAGCAGGTCTGACAGGGTCCCTTGGTCGGGGTAGTCGGCAGGGAACTTCATGTCGATCGTGTAACCGGGGGTCTGGGTGTGCACCGCGCACACCTGGTCGGCGCCAACCGTTCCTCCGAGGTCGGAGCAGGCCGACGACGCGGAAGTCATGATGGTCGGGGTCGACGTCGGTGACGTCGTAGTGGCCGCCGACGTCGTCGGTGGTGTCGTTACCGTCTCCGAAGCCGGGCCCGGCTTGCTCGGGCTCGAGTTGCCGCAGGCGGCCGTGCCGATGACGACGGTGGCACCGACGAGTGCGATCAGGACGTTGCGTGTCCTCATGGGGAGCTCCATCAGCCGAGGTGAACAGTCTCGCGCGACACGAAGAAGTAGTGCCCCGTGTTGGTGTCGATGCACGTGATGCCGACGGTTTCACTGTCGCAGCTCAGCGAGCCGAGGGTTTGAATCTGGCCGTATTCGAGCGTGTGGGTGGGGACGGGCATCTCCTGGCCGTAGCAGCCGAACACTGCGGGGGAGCCTTCCTCCAACCCGACGCGGTCACCCCAGTTCATTTGGCAGCCATCGGGTTCGGTGGCGACCCACTGGTGGTCGGCGACCTCGCAGCGGACGGTGTGGCCGCCGGCGCCGTAGGTGAACGTCGCGCACTGGATGTTGCCGGAGGGCGACTGGAATGGGGCGTCGTCGGTGAAGTGCTGCCCGGCGGGGATCGTCGCGGGTGTCGGTGCCACGGTCACGGTGACGGGCGGTGGTGCGGTCACGGTCACGGTCGTGCTCGGCGTTGCAGGGGACGCGGGGGGTGGCGCCACCGTCGACATCGAGATCACGGGGGTGAGCCTCGGGGTTGGCGGCATGCTCGCGCCGGTCGACGGTGCGCACGCGGCGAGCGCCATCGCGGCAAGCGCGAAGACGTACACACGAGGTCGCCGTGCGATCGACCGCGGAGCGTCATGGCCGATTACGGCCCTGTGGTCGTGCGAGTTCTCGGTCATGTCGTTCCCCTTTCGATGGACGTAGTGATGTCCGATGACCGAAAGGATGCGGTGTCGTTCTTGGCGGAATCTTGGTGAAGCTCTCGCGCCGAAGGTCTGGCCTCACGGCAGATCGGTCGAGAGACGGGTAGTGCGGTACTCGATGCCCACGCCGATCGGTCGGGTAGCAACGAGGGATGAGCGCAGCCGGTCCGGTCCTATGCTCAGATTTCGGCGTCATGAACGCGCAAACGACGGTGCGCGCCTGCCGTTGCGAGGTACCTTGCATTTGCGAACGGCGTAGCCGCATCGAGGGGGCGCGGCGTCGCATAGGGGATGACATCATGGCAATCCGCGCACCGCACGTGGGCCATCCGGGAGCGACGATCTGGCGGCCCTGCCTGCCACGAAAGATGCGACACCGCATTCACATTGAGCGCATCTCGTCGATGCGGCCACTGGGCCGGCCCGACGTGACGACACCGGGCAGGCCGTCGTGACCGACGAACCGGACCTCGGCGACGTCGCGCCGCCACCGCCACCGGAGGTCTCCTGGCAGGCCAGAGTGCTGTGCGCGGTGCAGGCACTGGAGGCCATCGATCAGCCCGCGACGCCGACACGGCTCAAGGAAATGGTCGGCGCGAAGTTCGCGTCCGCGTTCCTGCCGGGGGATCGGTTGTACGAGGGTGCGCGGCCGTCGTGGGAAGCGCGGGTCGTTGAGGCCACGGCCGCACTCGTCACCCGAAAGCTGCTGCGTCGACGCAAGGGCCGGGCCGGCACCGAGTCAGCCGGTCAGGACGTGGTGGCGACCACAGCCGCCGGTCGCAAGGAAGCCGAGGCCGCCTGCGCGCTCGGTGAGCGGGTCGCCGAAGACACGACGCCAACCACCGAACGAGTGTCGTCCGCGGGCCCCGTGATGGCCGGTGTCGTCACGCCGCCGCTTCAAGACAGATTGCCGCCGACCCGGGTGCACACCTCGAGCTCGGACTTCGTTGGGCCCTCGCACTCCATCCGGCTCCGGCCAGGGGTGCGCACCGTCGGCAGCACCGTCGCCGCGGCGCTCGATCAAGCCAACACCGACGAACCCGAGCCGGTGATGATCGAGCTGAACTTGCAGTACGGCGTGGGTTCGCAGCCGGCGCAAGCAACCGGCGTCGCCGGTGCGATCATCCGAGTGCACGAGTTGTGGAAACTGGTCGGGGCCCACGGTGAACCGGTGGTCGTGGCCGAGCAGTACATGTCGGGTGACCTGACCAAGCGGCAAGTGCAGAACATCGCCACGGCGGACTCGGCCGCCGGTGGTTGGCCCAAGCGCGCCATCTTCCGCATCTGGCCGGACTTCGAAGTGCGTCGCCAGATCGATGCGTCCTGTACGACGGTCAAGGCCGTACCCGCGCAGCGGTCGTTCGCCGCCTTCGGCGACGGCATCGTATGGGCGGTCATCGACTCCGGCATCGACAAGAATCATCCACACTTTCTGGGCGACCACACGCTCGACGACCCGTCGGTGGCCGATCTACATCGCGACTTCGTCTCCGGCAGTGACGATCCGGCTCAGGCGTTGATCGACGACGACGGGCATGGAACGCACGTGGCCGGGATCATCGCCGGTGGCCTGCAACGGTGGAATCGGGACGACCCCACACGCCACGCACTGGCCGTAGAGAAGCGCAAGAACAACGGAGCCGTCGGCGGCGCTGATCCCATCCTTGCGCCGCGCGCAGTGGACATCGAGCTCCTGAACGGCGTCGCACCCCTGGCAAAACTGGTCAGCCTGAAGGTGCTCAGCGAATTCGGTGATCTCACTGCGCGGACCGCCCGCGTGATGGCCGCCTTGGCCTACGTCCGCCACAAGAATGCCGACGGCGGGAAATTGGCCCGCATCCACGGCGTCAACCTCAGCCTCGGGTACGGCTTCCTCGCCGACTGGTTCGGGTGCGGACAGAGCCCACTGTGCTTGGAGGTGAACCGACTGGTGCTCTCCGGTGTCGTCGTCGTGGTCGCGGCAGGCAACTCCGGCTACGTCACGCTCAACGAGAGCCAATCGGACGTGACCCAGTTCAGCGCCGCCATCACGATCAACGATCCCGGCAACGCCGAACGGGCCATCACCGTGGGCTCCACACACCGCGATTCGCCTCACACCAACGGGATCTCCTACTTCTCGTCCCGCGGACCGACCGGAGACGGCCGCCCCAAGCCGGACCTGGTGGCGCCAGGGGAACGCATCACCTCGGCCGCGGGCGGACAGAACCTGAAGAACATCCAAAGAGCCCAGTTCCCCGACTACGACGGCGCCGCGGTGTACATCGAGGACAGCGGCACTAGCATGTCCGCCCCGCACGTGTCGGGTGCCGTCGCAGCGTTCCTGTCGGTGCAGCGCGAATACCTAGGCAAGCCGGACGAGATCAAGCAGATCTTCACGTCGTCGGCCACGTCGCTGAACCGCGACCCGAGCTTCCAGGGCGCAGGAATGGTCGACCTGATGCGCGCACTCCAGACGCCATGACCACCGAGAAGAGGACGACATGAACACACCTACCGTTCCAGGACCTTGGGCCCTTTCGTTCGACGAGCAGGGCGACGTCGACCCGGCCGGCGAGAAGCAACTCTTCGATCACCTCGCGGCCAGCAAGGTCACCGATCTGGTGATGTTCTCTCACGGGTGGAACAACGACGAAGCGGCCGCAACCGCGCTGTACGCGAAGTGGTTCGACCTGCTGAACGCCCAACTCGGCGCCGACCGGAAGGTCGGATTCGTCGGCATCCGGTGGCCCTCGCAGCTCTGGCGCGACGTCCCCATCCCCGACTTCGACCCCACGCCGGGTGGAGTCGCGCCCGGGGCGGCCGCACTGAACCAGAGCCCCACTGCGGTCGCGGACGGGCCGGCCCTGAGCCCGGAACAACTGCAAGACCTCCAAACCCTGTTCCCTCAGGGGGCCGCCGAACTCGACGAGATCGCCTCGTTGCTCGCCGCCGAACCGAACCAGGACCGCGCCGACAAGATGTTCGCCGCCATGCAGAGGTTCAACGACGCAGTGACCGTCGAGTCCACCGACGGTGAGGCTCCCGAGTCCAAACGGCCGGGAATGCTTCAAGAGGGCAAGACCGCCAACGAGGTCTTCGGCGCCTACGCCAATGCGCTGATCGCCTCGGGGGTCGACATCACCAACGGCGGAGGCGGCGGCGCGGGCCTATTCGACCAAATCGGCAAGCTCTTCCACGGCGCCAAGGAGGCGCTGCGCGGGGTGTCCTATTGGCAGATGAAGAATCGCGCAGGCGTGGTCGGGCAGCGCGGGGTCGGCCCGCTGATCGGACGGATCGCCAGCGCGACCGAGTTCCCGACGCCGCGAATCCATCTGGTGGGACACAGCTTCGGCGCCCGCGTCGTCTCCTTCGCGTTGGCCGGCTTGCCTTTGGGTGACCCGCCGCCGGTCAAATCGGTCACCCTGCTCGAAGGTGCCTTCTCCCGGTTCGCGTTCACCGACGAACTCCCGTTTGATTCCGTGCCCCCGAATGGCGCATTGGCGGGCCAGCTCAGTCGCGTCGACGGACCGTTGACGGTGTGCTTCTCGAGTCACGACATGGCGCTGAGCTTGAGTTACCCGCTCGCGTCGGCCGCGTCGGGTGATGACAGTGCGGGAGCTGACGACCCGCTCTTTCGCTTTCGCGCGATCGGGTCCCTCGGCGCATTCAACAGTCCCACGCAGTTCATCGATCGGGTCGGTACGAGCTATCCCTTCGGCACGGGAGCGATCCTGAACATCGATTCCTCTGCTGTGGTGAAGCAGGGCGACCCGCCCTCCGGGGCGCACAGCGACATCTTTCACGAGGAGCTGGCGTGGATCGTCGCGTCCGCGGCGCAACTGACGGCATGACGGTGTCCGAACCGTCGTAATGCACGGATGGGCGTCAATGCAGGGTGGGCCGGTAGATGAGCTCTTGGATGTGACCGTCCAGCGTCCGGTGCTCGATCAGTTCGAGGTCGAAATCCTGCGCACCCTGGAAGATCGGACTCAGCCCCGTCTGACCTGTGATGACCGGGAAGAGCGTTACTTGAACGCGGTCCACCAGGCCGGCAGCCATCAGCGCCCGGTTCATCGAGAGGCTGCCGTGCGAGCGCAACGGCACGTCGGACTCCTCCTTGAGCCGGGCGACGACGTCGACGGCGTCACCGCTCACGAGGGTCGCGTCCGGCCAGTCGAGGGGTCCTTCCAGCGTCGTCGACACGACCGTTGCCGGCGATCTCCACATCTTGGTCACCCATGGGTCGCGCACGTCAGAGGCCTCGGTGCTATCGGCCAGCATTTGCGCAAACTCTCGATAAGTGTTGGCACCGAACACCATTCGCTGCTCCGTGTCGTAGAGGGCTAGGCGCCTGTCGAGCAGCTCGGGGCCTTGCTTGCCCCAGTAACCGGTCCAGGGTGCGCTTGCGGCACCGTAGCCGTCGAGGCTGGAGAAGACGTCGAAGGTGTAGGTGGCGGTCATCTCGTTCCCCTCTTGGGTGGTCGACGGTGTTGTACGTACTGACTGGTGTCCACCGCGAAACTCATCGCGGTCGGACGGCCCTGACAGTGCGCTCCGCCGGCCTCGGCGGCGTGCGTGCCGGACTTCTACGCACACCCGACGCCGGACAATCAACGTGACGTCTTCTGGTCGGCGCGAACGTCGAGGTAGAAATGCAGGTCAGCCGTCGCCGGCCCCGTGGGGCGGCGCCACAGGTGCATCAGCGCCATCGAAACTGCTGATTAGCCGGTCGTAGGTGGCAGACAGATGGATCCGGATTGCCCTTTCGCAGGCTTCGACATTTCGACCCTTGATGACCTGCAGCAGCTCGTCGTGCTCGGCGATGACAGCGTCCCGGTAGTACTCGTTGGATGCATGCCTTTTCGTCAGCAACGAAAGCAGCACTTGTGATCTGATCGAGCTCCATGAGTTCCACAAGCGCTCATGGTGCGCGCTTCGATAGAGCGCGTCGTGAAACTCGATGTCGAGTTTGATCAGGACAAAATCGTTCTCATCGACCAAGGCTTTGGACATGGCCTTGACCGCAGCGGCGAGACTGTCCAGATCAGCTTGGGTGGCGGCAACAGCGGCCTCCCTTATCGCGAACACTTCCAACACGGTCCGCAGGCTCCCAAGCTCTCGGAAGTCCGTCGCCGAAAGTTTCACGACGAAGGCGCCGCGATGCCAATCCATCGTGACGATGCCCTCTTGCTTGAGCTGGACGAGGGCCTCCCGGACAGGTCCGCGGCTCACCTGTAGGCGGTCCGCTATGTCAACCTCGTTCAGGCGTTCACCGAGTCGGAGCGAATCGTCGAAGATCGCCTGGCGGATGTTCTCCGCGACTTCGTCGGTCAGACCCCTTCGCCGGGCCGGTTGCATGTCCACCCCCCTCTTTACCCACGTCGCAACTCTTTGCAAATTGTTGACATCCAGAAAGTTAGCAATCTAGGGTGGGTCTTGTCCATCCCTCGCGTTCGCTTCTCGGCGAGGGCCCGGCGCCGAAGGCACGGATTGACCCATCACTTTCTGGAGCCCGGCCCGGGCACGGTGCACGACTACTTCAGCCGTGCTCTCCCCCCAGTCCTGCACGTCGATTCCGGCGACACCGTCACCGTCACATCACTCGATGCTCGTGGTTACCTGGAGAAACCCACGGCCCCAGGCAAATTCGGTGAGACCTTCCTTCCCGGCGCCCGTGGACACGCGTTGTGCGGACCGATCTTCGTCCGTTCCGCTCTGCCCGGCACCGCGCTCGCCATCGATCTCGTAAGCCTGAGGACGGGTGACTGGGGTTGGACCATCGGTGGTGACCGGAAAGAGAGGTTCATGGATTATTTGGATACCTCGACCGCGCCGATGGTCGCATTGCAGTGGCGGTTGGATTCGCAGATGCAGATAGCCACCAGCAATCTCGGTTTCAGCGTCGATATGCGTCCGTTTCTCGGGGTAATCGGACTGGCACCCGCAGAAGCTGGCGAGTTCTCCACAACTCCACCGCGGTATTGCGGCGGCAACATTGACTGCAAGGACTTGGTTCAGGGCAGCGTTCTCTACCTCCCGGTCTCCGTCGAGGGGGCGCTGCTGTCGGTAGGCGAC
The DNA here is from genome assembly GCF_014202335.1 of Mycobacterium sp. AZCC_0083. Lineage (GTDB taxonomy): Bacteria > Actinomycetota > Actinomycetes > Mycobacteriales > Mycobacteriaceae > Mycobacterium. The sequence goes on from NZ_JACHGP010000021.1 coordinate 96,219, forward strand.
GGCCACGCACGCCAAGGCGATGGAGAGGTCTCCGGCAGCGCCATCGAGTGCCCCACCACCGCCGAACTCCAGTTGACCGTAGAAGCAGCGCCAGTGGTGACGACGCCCTACGCGAAGACGCCGAGCAGCCGGATCACCTTCGGTTTCGACCGCGACCTCAACAGCGCATCCGCCGCGGCGCTGGATGCGATGCTCACCTGGATGGAAGGACTCTTCGCAGTCACGCGGAGTGAGGCGCTCGCGTTGGCGAGCACAGTCGTTGATCTTCGGATCACGCAGGTGGCGAACGGCGTTTGGGGCGTGCACGCCGTTCTCGAAGACGACGCGCTTCGAAGAAGCGCCGGGTAGCGCCTGGCAACGTCGGGCCAGCCGACGTCGCCACGGATTCGCGGTCCGAACCTGCTCAGAGGGTGTCGAGTACCGCTTCGATACGGTCGAGGCCTTCTTCGAGGTTCTCCATGCTCGTCGCGAAGGAAAGGCGGAGGTGGCCCTGACCCGATGGTCCGAACTCTGCGCCCGACCGTACAGCTACGCCGCCGGCGAGTAGACGCTCCAAGACCACGTTGGCGGGTAAGGCACTCGCGTAACGCGTGAAGTAGTAAAACGCACCATCGGGCTGATAGGCGTCGAGCCGCTCCATCCTCGAGATGCGAGCCATCAGGTAGTCGCGTCGGTCTTGGTAGGCGGCCAGCATCGGAGCGGCAAGGTCCGGTCCGAGCCGGATCGCCGCCAATGCTGCTCGCTGTACTGCCGCATTCACGGAGCTGTTCATGGTGCGGTGCACGTGCCGGATCGACGCCGCGATCGGTTCGGCTGAGACAACGTAGCCAACGCGCCAGCCTGTCATTGCATACGTCTTGGACAGGGTCTGAACGTAGATCAGCCGTTCACGCAAGGACTGCACGGCCAGCGTCGAGGTAAACGGACGAGCGTCGTAGACGATGTCGGCGTAGGCCTCGTCGGCGAGCAGGAGGGTGTCCGTACCAGCTAGGCATTCTCCTAGGCGTTCGAGTTCGGTTGCACCGAACACTACGCCGGTGGGGTTGACGGGGTTGCACAGAACGATCATCCGGGCTTGGCCCAACGCAGCTTCCAGGCGATCGAAGTCCAAATGATGATCGGGCTGGCTGGGAACGAACACGGGTTGACCGCCGGCGAGTGCCACGGCGTCTGGATAGAGGGAATATGTGGGCTCCGGAATCACGACGCGGTCCCCCGGATCAACGGTTGCCAAGATTGCTGCGGTGATCGCCGCCGCTCCACCATGGGTGACGAGGACAGCATCGCCCGAATACGGCGTCCGCGATATGCGGCTGGCGTGCTCCGCAATCGCCTCGCGCAACTCGGGGTCACCGTTCATGTCGCCGTAGCGCGTGTACCCGTCGCGAACCGCCTGGTTCAAAGCATCGACGATCGGCGCGGGTGTCGGGAAATCCGGCTCACCCTGGGCAAGCGAGATCGTGCCTGGTGGCTGGCTTCCCCCGGCCGGCCGCAGGGACGCACGCGCCACGCGTTCGATGGCGCGTGAATGTCGAAACAGCATTCTTCCTACCTTCGCAATCCTTGTCTTGCGGTCACGTTTCGCGTGGCAACCGGGCGGGATACGGACTTCGGGCGGGACGTCCCACGGCGACGCGGCTGGCTCCAGGAGCACGATGGCCAGCCGTTCGACGCTGCGGACCTCATGCAGGATCGGGTCGCCGTCTCGGCGGCCAGCCTTGACCCAATGGAGTCAACTCACTAACATTCCGAATGTTAACATTCGGTTTTTGAACCTGCTGTTGACCTCGGTTTGGGCTAACGTCCCACAAATCGTGGTGGGTCCCGCAACGTGGCGAGGCAATTCGCGTAGGTCGATCCCTCGATATATCTGTACCCGCTGGTTGTGGTGGCAGCAGCTACCCGAAGACAGGAGACACCGAGACCGTGCCCAGAAATCGCCGCGTGACCGCGGCCATCGCAGCGGTTGCCGCCCTTGGGCTCCTGGTTTCGGCCTGCTCCGGCAAGTCAGCCGACCAGTCAGCCCCGCATTCGGGCGGATCGTTGGTCCTGGGTGGCCTCGGTGACATCGACTTCATGGATCCCACCGCCGGTTACAACACCGACACACACACCGAAGAGCGGGCCTGGACTCGACAGCTGTTCAGCTACCCGGCAAGCGCAGACGCCAAGATCGTTCAGAGTCCGGTCGCGGACGTCGCCAGCGAGCTGCCGACGGATGCGAACGGTGGAATCTCCAACAACGGCAGCACTTACACGATCCATCTGCGTGACGACGTGATGTGGAACTCGTCCCCGGCGCGGGCGGTGACGGCGGACGACTTCGTTCGCAGCTTCAAGCGGATGTGCAACCCGGTTGCGCCGGTAGGTGCTCCGAGCTACTTCACCAAGACGATCAAGGGCATGGCCGAATACTGTGCGGCCGAAGCGAAGATCGACGGGACTGCGGCCGCTATCTCCAGCTACATCAACGGAAACGAGATCTCCGGCGTGACAGCGCCGGATCCCAAGACGATCGTCTTCCAACTGACCCACCCGACCAGTGACTTTCTCGACATCATTGCGGAGCCGTTCGCGTCTGCCGTACCGGTTGAGTACCTGCAGTACGTCCCGAACAGCCCGGAATTTCGAGCACACCTGCTTTCCGACGGCCCGTACATGATCACCAGCTACACCCCGGGAACGCAGATGGTCCTGGAGCGGAACCCGGCGTGGAAGGCGAGCAGTGATCCGCTCCGCAAGGCCTACGTCGACAAGATCACGATCAACCAGGGACAGACCCCGCAGGCAGTTCAGCAGCAGATTCAGGCTGGTACCACCGACATGGGTTGGGACGTGGTCGTCCCCACCCCGGATCTGCCCGGGCTGACCGGTGACCCCAACTTGTCCGTCAATTCGAGCGCGGCGGTGAACTACGCCGTCTTCAATCAGCAGAGTCCGAACGAGAACTCCGCGATGAAGAACGTCCAGGTGCGGCAGGCATTGGAGTACGCGATCGACAAGACAGCCATCGCGCAGGCCTTGGGTGGAACCCAGATCGCCAATCCAACAAGTCAGATGCTCACCCCGATCGACGTTGGGTACCAGCCATTCGATCTGTATCCGACACCGGGTAGCAAGGGTGACCCGGAAAAGGCGAAGCAGCTGCTGGCAGCTGCCGGCTATCCGAATGGGCTCACGCTCAAGGTGCTCTTCCCCACCACTTCTCAGAGTCCCAAGATCGCCGAGCTGATGCAGGCGGATCTCCAGGCCGCGGGAGTGACGGTCCAGCTGGTATCCGCTACCCAAACCGATTTCACGGTTCGATACATCTCCGACCCGACAAGCGGTCAGCGAGGGTTGTGGGACATCGCATTGCTGTCGTGGGTGCCCGACTGGTTCGGCAACAACGGCCGAGCAGTCTTGCAGCCCATGACCGATGGCCCGAACTACGGTCCGAACTCCGTTGATTACGGTGACTACAACAGCCCGATCACCAACGGACTTGTTGACCAGGCGTTGTCGCTGCCGAGCTCGGAACAGGCGAAGGTCTCCGACCTGTGGCATCAGGTCTCGGTGCAGAGCATGACGGACGCAGCGTTCATTCCGTTGGCGATCGTCGATGTCCCGCTCTACAAGTCCTCCCGCCTGATGAACACCCTGTACCTGCCCATCAACGAAAACTTCGACATCACCAACGTCTGGTTGAAGAACTGATGGGCCCGTCAACCGAAGGACCGGCTGAGTCGGCCGGGAAGAATGCATGTCGCTGCTCGAGGTAGACGACCTCTATGTCACATTCGCGACGCCCGACGGCGTGCTATCGGCGGTGCGCGGGCTCAGTTTCGCGGTCGAGCAGGGCGAGACCCTCGGAATCGTCGGTGAATCGGGGTCCGGCAAGAGCGTGTCGACTCAGACGATCGTCGGGTTGACGCAGGGAGCGAGGGTCTCGGGCAGCGCACGATTCGAGGGCAAGGAACTGCTCGGGATGTCCGACGCGGATCTGCGGCGGATTCGCGGGGCCGAGATCGGCATGATCTTTCAGGATCCACTGTCGAGTCTTCATCCTCACTATCGGGTGGGCTGGCAGATCATCGAGATGATCCGGGCCCACGAGCGGGTTTCCAAGAAGCAGGCTCGACAGCGTGCGGTAGAGCTGCTCGGTCTGGTCGGGATACCGATGCCAGACAAGCGCGTGCACGACTATCCGCATCAGTTCTCCGGTGGCATGCGGCAACGAGCGATGATCGCGATGGCGCTTGCGCTCAACCCCAAACTGCTGATCGCCGATGAACCAACCACCGCGCTGGACGTTACGGTGCAGGCGCAGATCATGACGCTGATCAAGCGGCTGCAGCACGAGTTCGGTACGGCCGTGATCATGATTACCCATGACTTGGGAGTCATCGCGGACATGGCTGACCGGGTCGTCGTCATGTATGCGGGGAAGCCCTGCGAGTTCGCCGACAAGCGGACCCTCTACCACCAACCGCATCATCCCTACACGGAAGGATTGATCGGCTCGCTGCCCCAGCGGGGAAGGCGCGGCAACACGCTGAAATCCATTCCGGGGCTGCCGCCCAGCCTGTTGCGAGTTCCGCCGGGATGCCCATTCCACCCACGGTGCAGCTATGCGATGGATCTCTGCCGCGTCGAGCAGCCCGGGATCGTCGAGGTCGCCGGGGGACTCGATCACCGGTCGGCCTGCTGGCTCCCACCGGATGCGGTCGGCACGGCACCCGATGTGGTCATGCGCCGGCATCGGGTCGCTCGTGCCCATGGTCACGATGAGCGGATCCCTGTGGCTTCGACGCACGATGAGTCGGCGTCAACTTGAAAGCACGGACCACGCCGACAGCGGCCCTCTCGGCATCAACGGAGACGTTGCTGCAGTTGACCGACGTCGTCAAACACTTCCCGGTCGCCTCGGGCGGGCTGGTGCGCAGAGCGCGGGAGCAGCTGCGTGCGGTCGACGGGGTCAGCCTCCAGATTCGCCGTGGCGAGACAATTGGGCTGGTCGGCGAGACCGGTTGCGGCAAGTCGACTTTGGCTCGATGCATCACTCGGCTCCATGACCTCACCTCTGGCACGGTTTCCTTTGCCGGCCAAGACATATCTCGCCTGTCGGCGCGCGAACTCCGTCCATATCGCCAGCGGATGCAAATGGTCTTCCAAGATCCGTACGGCTCGCTCAATCCACGCCGCCGGGTCGGATCGATCATCGCCGATCCGTTTGCTGCCAACGGGTTGGCCAAGGGCGCCGAGCGCAAGAGCAAAGTACTGGAGCTGATGCAGCTGGTCGGCCTCAATCCCGAGCACTACAACCGCTTTCCGGCGGAATTCTCAGGTGGCCAGCGACAACGCATCGGTCTTGCCAGGGCCTTGGCCCTGCGCCCAGAACTCGTGGTGTGTGATGAACCGGTCTCAGCGCTGGACGTCTCGATTCAGGCGCAGATCATCAACCTTCTGGCCGACCTGCAGGTGAAGCTCGGACTGACGTACATCTTCATCGCCCACGATCTGTCCGTTGTACGACACGTCTGTGATCGCATAGCAGTGATGTATCTGGGCCGGATCGTCGAGGTCGCGGAGACCGAAGAGCTCTTCCGTCGGCCGCGCCATCCCTACACCCAGGCATTGCTATCGGCAATTCCGACGCCGGACCCGGACCTGGTCAACGGAGACGACCGGATCGTTCTCAGGGGCGATCCGCCGTCACCGATCCACCTGCCGTCCGGCTGCAGGTTCCATCCGCGCTGTGCCCGGGCGCAGGGCCGGTGCGAACTCGAAGATCCCGCTCTGGGCCATCCAGACCCAAGCGGCCACAACCATGCCGTGGCTTGCCACTTCCCCGTCGAGGATGGCGAAGCCCTGACGCCTGGACGACAGGAGCAGCAATGACTCTGACACCGGCTGTGGCCCTCGAACAAGCCGTCCTTAGTCCGAGTGCGCCCGCCGCCGGCGAGGCCATCGAGGGTCGTAGTCCGTGGCAGCTGGCCTGGCTACGGCTGCGCCACGACAAGGTGGCCGTCGGGTCGTCGATCGTGATTGGCGTGATCGTTCTGCTCGCGCTGTTCGCCCCGCTGATAGCGCACCTAGTGGGTCATGGCCCGAATGAGCAGTTCCGTACGACGGGCCTCAGCCCACAAGGCATTCCTGTCGGACCCGGTTCGACCTTCCTGTTCGGAACCGACGACCTGGGGCGGGACGTGCTGGTACGCGTGATCTACGGCGCCAGGATATCGCTGCTGGTAGGTGTAGTGGCTTCCGGCCTTGCTGTCGTCGTGGGAGTGGTCGTCGGTCTCACCGCAGGATATTTCGGGGGTCCGGTCGACAGCGTGTTGTCCCGGTTCATGGATGTCGTCCTCTCCCTGCCGTACCTGGTCTTCGCGATTGCACTGGTCTCGCTGCTAGGGCCGAGCTTGACGATCTCGGTCGCGGTGATCGCCTTCTTCTCGTGGGCGTCCGTGGGCCGCATCGTCCGCGGACAGGTGCTGTCGATAAAGGAGCGCGAGTTCGTAGAGGCGGCACGTTCGGTCGGCGCCAGTCACCTACGGATCATGTTCGTCGACATCCTGCCCAACGTCCTGGCACCGACAATCGTGTACGCCACGATGCTGATCCCCTTGTCCATCGTCTTCGAGTCGACGTTGTCGTTCCTCGGTATTGGTGTGCTTCCGCCCACGGCTACGTGGGGAAACATGCTGTCCGAGTCAATCGCCTACTACCGAGTGGCGTGGTGGTTCGTCGCGTTCCCTGGCCTGGCCCTGCTGATCACGACGATGGCGTTCAATCTGCTCGGTGACTGCGTGCGGGACGCCTTCGATCCCGGCGGGAGCCGACGGTTCATCGGGTCCGAAGTCAAGCGGTAGGGATCGCCGACATGTTGCGTTTTCTGCTACGCCGAGTTGGCTTTGGCGTTGTGGTGATGTGGTTGGTCGCTACCACGGTGTTCATCATGTACTTCATCGCTCCTCACGATGTGGCGCGAACCTTGGCCGGCCGGCAGGCCAGTGAGGCGACGATCGCGGCGATCCGGCACAACCTCGGGCTGGATCGACCGGTCATTGCGCAGTACGGCAGTTTCCTGTGGCGCGCGCTGCACGGCGACTTCGGATACTCGTACACCAATGCAGAACCAGTGACGAGCTTGATCAGCAATGGTCTGCCGGTGACGGCGTCGCTGGTGATCGGCGGTGCGGTCCTCTGGCTCTTCATGGGCGTGGGCATCGGTGTTCTAGCCGCGACGCGCCCACGTTCCGTGATCGACAGGACGGCAACAGGATTCTCGCTGCTCTTCTATTCGATGCCGACATTTCTGCTCGGCGAGGTCTTGTTACTGCTCCTCTTCTTCCGCCTGCATCTCATCGGCATCGATCTGTTCCCAGGAGCGGGATACACATCACTCCTCGAGGACCCAGTCGAGTGGGCCAGACACCTGCTGCTGCCCTGGTTCACCATCGCGTTGGTCACCGCGGCGACGTACGTCCGACTCACCCGTGGATCAATGCTCGACGTCCTGGGTGAGGACTACATCCGCACGGCGCGTGCGAAGGGTTTGAGCCGACGCAGAGTCATCTACCGTCATGGGTTGCGTGCTGGCCTGACTCCCGTCGTCACCCAGTTCGGTATCGACGTCGGCACGCTCCTCGGGGGAGCGATCGTCACCGAGAACGTCTTTGGGCTTCCCGGGCTTGGCGAGCTGGCGATCTCTGCGTTGTCGAAGCAGGATCTTCCGACAGTGATCGGGCTCGTGCTACTGGCGTCGGCGTTCGTCGTGGTCGCCAACATCGTGGTGGACATCCTGTATTCAGTGCTGGACGCCCGCGTTCGGGTTTCCTGACATGCGTTGTGCCGCGCTGAATCGTGCGCGTGGACGTATTCATTCAATCGAGAGGACTTGGTCTGCATGGATCTGCAATTGGCCGGTTTGAGGGCACTGGTAACGGGTGGCACCAAGGGAATTGGACGGGCGATCACAGAAACCCTGATCGAAGAGGGCGCTTCTGTCTCGTTCTGCGCTCGCAACCCCGACTCGGTATCGGACGCCGAACGCGAACTGTCAGGCCGTGGCGCGCAGGTGATCGGCTCAGCTCTGGATGTTGCCGACGCCTCGGCGTTGGCGTCTTGGGTGGAAGACTCCGCCAGCCGCCTAGGCGGCATTGACATCGTCGTCGCCAATGTCAGCGCGATGCAGAGCGCGGATGATGAAGAGACCTGGGCCAAGTGCGTGCAGATCGACCTGATGGGATCCGTTCGGCTCGTCAATGCGGCGCTGCCTCACTTGGAGCGAAGCTCGGCTGGCTCGATTGTCACCGTCTCAAGCGTGTCGGGCCGGGAGATCGACGCCTTCGAAGGACCGTACGGTTCCGTCAAGGCGGCATTGGTTCACTACACGCAAGGATTGGCTTATCGCCTCGCCCCAAAGGGAATCAGGGCCAACACGGTCTCGCCCGGCAACACCCTGTTCGACGGTGGCAGCTGGGATGACACGCAGCGGAACCGACCCGAGATGTTCGCGAAGACCCTTGCCCTCATCCCGATGGGGCGTATGGGCACGGTGCACGAGATGGCGGCCGCGGTGGCATTCCTGGCCAGCCCGGTGTCGAGCTTTACCAGCGGCACCAACCTCGTCGTCGATGGGGCTCTGACTCGCGGCGTGCAGCTGTGATCGACGACGTACTCGCCGCACCCGCAGCGACGGATTCGCAGGAAGACCTTCTCGACCGACGTAGCCGCGCTGTGATAGCCGGCATCGAGGCGATCGACCCCGCGTTCGTCCTGCATCTGGCCAGCAGCACGCTGAAGATCGTGCTCGATCACTTCATCAGCGGCTTGGGCGCCCGTGACGGACGCCGAGTCTTCGCCATGCCTCGCGAGGAAGAGGGCATCTGCATCGCAACCGGTCTCGAGCTCGCCGATTCCCGGACGGTTTTGATCTTTCAGGACAACGGAATCGGCAACCTGCTGACCGCGCTGTTGACACTTCCGCAGCCGTACCACGTGCCGCTCTTCGGTGTCGTCACGCGCCGAGGTGGTCTAGGTGAGTACAACTCGATGATTCACACGATCAGTGAGCGCACCGAGGCACTGCTCGACGCCGCGGGCGTTCGGTGGTTCCAACTCGACACCCGCACGCCGATCGATCGCTGGGCAGTTGAGATCGAGCGGGCCTGGCAGTTCTCGCGGACCACCCATCGTCCCGTATTCGTGCTCGTAAATCTGATGGGCGGTTGAGCGATGGCCATCGAGCGTGCCGACGTACTGCGGCTCGTCGACGCAGCGTTTCCCGACTCCGCGATCGTGCTCACCCTTGGCGGGACTGCCAGGGAAATGCTTGCCGTGGCAGGGAGAAAGCCAAACCACATCATCAGCCTCGACGCGATGGGCCAAACCGTTTCTCTAGCATTGGGACTCGCGCTTGGCCTGGAGGCGGAGCGGCCGAACGACAAGCTCGTGGTGATCGAGGGTGACGGCGCGTTGATCATGGGCCTGTCGGTCATGAGCACCGTTGGCCACCTCAAGCCGCGAAATCTGGTCGTGTTCCTTCTGGACAACAACGTCTATCTGGCAACAGGGGGTCAGCCGACCGCAGCCAGCGACATGGACATGGTTGCCGTCGCCGAGGCCTGTGGATGGGCGACCGGGCGCGACGTGCGAACGGCGGACGAGCTTGCCGCCGCTGTTGCCTGGGCCGGATCGGCCGACGGGCCGGTCTTCATCCGCGTGCACATCGGCGTGGCGCAGCTCAAAACCAACTACCTCCTGGAGGACCCCGCAGTCCTGGCAGAGGATTTCCGGCGCTGGCTTAGAGCGGCCCAACAGTCGCCGTCGTGCCGTGGATGATCGATCCGTCGAGTCTGCGCAGGAGTCATATCAACGAAACCCTAGAACCGGCGACCGCGATACGGATCTACGGGACACCCACCGAGCGAATCCTGACTGCTGCAATGTCCTTGTGTCTCTTCAGCACTCGATCGCCGGTCGCACGTACGTGTGACGCAAGGCTGCCGCGACTGTGCCCAGCGGGTGATCACGCAGGCCAGCCCAGATCTGCGGGTCGTCCTCCATCAGCGGTATGAACAGGCCATGCCTGAGGATGGGCAACTCGTGGTGAAGGCGGACGAGATCCCGAGGCCGTTCAACGGAGCGCTGCCAAGGGCTGGCTACGTGAACGTGTGGACTGGCCCACTGATCTGACTCCGCGCGGTGATCGCGTGTAGCCTTGCTGCTTAAGCAATCGGCTTGTGCTGCTTCGACTTCGGTGTCGGAGCCTATTTGGCCTGCAGCGGGGAGCTGGTTGGGCAAGCGCACAAAGCCGGAACACCGTCAACACCGTGGGTTGACCTGCGCAGTCGCCATTGAGCGGTCGGGAAAGGTCGGAAGGAACGCATATGGGCTCCCCGAACGGCGGCACTCGTTTGGGCACGCGATTCGGACCGTATGAGCTGCAGTCGCTGATCGGCATGGGCGGAATGGGCGAGGTCTACCGCGCACACGACACCGTGCGGGAGCGGATGGTGGCCATCAAGGTGCTGCGGACCGATCTGGCGGCGGACCCCATCTTCCAGGACCGCTTCCGGCGCGAGTCGCGCGTGGCCGCACGGCTGCAGGAACCGCACGTCATCCCGGTGCACGACTTCGGCGAGATCGACGGCGTCCTCTACATCGACATGCGCCTGGTCGAGGGCACCAGCGTGAAGGACGAGCTGCGCGTCGACCGCGCACTCCCGGTGGCGCGGACGATGTCGATCATCGCCCAGGTCGCGGCCGCGCTGGACGCTGCGCACGCCGCTGGACTGGTGCACCGCGACATCAAGCCGGAGAACGTGCTGCTGACGCCCGATGACTTCGCCTACCTGGTCGACTTCGGCATCGCCCACGGCGGAGGCGAGGCCACCGTGACGAAGACCGGGCTGATCATCGGCTCGTGCGCCTACATGGCCCCGGAACGGCTGAGCGGCCAGGCCGGTGGCCCGGCGTCGGACGTGTACTCGTTGACGTGTCTGCTGTACGAATGCCTGACGGGTCGGGCGCCGTTCGAGGGCGGTGACCTGCAGGAAGTCATGATTGCGCACGTGTTCTCGGCGCCGCCGCAGCCGAGCGCCATGCGCCGGGGGATCAATCCCGCGTTCGACGACGTCGTCGCGAAGGGCATGGCTAAGGATCCCGCCGACCGGTATGCGTCGGCGGGCGCGCTGGCCAGGGCCGCCGCGGCGGCCGCCCATGCACGGCCCGCGCCTGCCCCCGTCCCGCCGCCGAGCACGCGGCAGTTCCCGGTGATGGAGCCGAGGCCTGCGGCGACGGGCTACGTGCCGTACCCGCCGCCCGTGGCGCCGGCCAAGAGGGCGCGCTTCAGCAAGGCGCAGGTCGCGTTGCTGGCCGGGACGATCGGCATGTTCGCGCTCGCGGGGGTGCTGGCCGCGGTGGTGGTGTTCAGCGGCGGCAGTAGCGGCACGGGGCCTGCGAGCCCGCTCGCCGCGCCGCCTCCATCGACGACGACCGTGACGACGACGGCGCCGCCCACGGAGAATTCGACCACGACGCCATCGACCACGACGCCATCGACCACGACGTCCACGAGCGCGGCCGTCATCGCCGGCCTCTCGGACGTCGACACGCAGGGCTTCGTCGGTCATGCAGCGCGCTGCGATGCGGGGAGCACGCTGACGGCGGCGATCCGCACCGTGTCGTCACTGGCGGTGGTGTGCGAGACGGCGCCGGGCAGCTACTACTACCACGGTGAACGCCTGCGCGACGGTGCCAACGTGCAGCTGGCCAACGCGGTGCCCACCGACGGTGGCTTCGACGCCACGAACCCGGCCGACGGCGCCCACTATCAAGTGCGGCCCGACGAGCTGACCATCCTGAGCAACGGGCACGTCGACTCGTCGGAGCCGGCGCTCGAGTACGGCGAAGACTAGAGCCACCGGCGACCAAGATTGGCAGCATCTGCGACCTCCGTGTCGTAAATCCGCTTGCCTGCGGCAGGCGGCACCCCGAAGACTGGGTCGGTGAAATCGGCGCATCCCGATCGCCTCGCGGTACTCGCGGCGGCGATCACGGTTCTCCTGTGGGCGTCGGCGTTCGTCGTGATCCGCTTCTGCGGCGCTGAATTCAGCCCAGGCGCACTGGCGTTCATCCGACTGAGCGTCGGCACGATTGCCCTGACCACCGTCGTGGCGATCTATCGGCCACCATGGCCGCGGGGACGTGGCCTGGCGCTGGTCATCGGCTACGGCCTGCTGTGGTTTGCCGCCTATACCGTGGTGCTGAACTGGGCGGAGCAGCACCTCGACGCCGGCACGGCCGCGCTCTTGGTCAACTTCGCGCCGATCCTGGTCGCCGTGTTCGCGGGACTCTTCCTCGGTGAGGGGTTTCCCCGGCCGCTGGTGGTCGGCCTGGTGATCGCGTTCACCGGAGTGGTGCTGATCGCGCTCGGCGGATCCGGTGTCGGTGTCAATGACTTCCTCGGCGTGGCACTGGGCTTGCTGGCCGCGGTGCTCTACGCCGCCGGTGTGCTGCTGCAGAAGGTCGCGCTGCGCACGGTGAACGCCATCGCCGCTACCTGGGTCGGGTGTGCGGTCGGCCTGGTGGCCACGGCGCCGTTCGCCGGTCAGGCCGTCGACGAGGTCGCCAAGGCTCCGCCCACTGCGTTGGCCGGGGTCGTCTTTCTGGGCGTCGGGCCGACGGCGATCGCGTTCCTCACGTGGGCCTATGCGCTGAACCGCACGGACGCGGGGAAGATGGCCGCCACCACGTTGGCGGTACCGGCCATCGCGATCCTGCTGTCGTGGATGTTTCTCGGGGAGGTGCCGACCTTGCTCGGCTTCGTTGGCGGCGCGTTGGCGCTCGGTGGCGTCGCGATCAGCCGACGCCGCAGCCTGCGGCCTCGAGACCGCGAACCCGTGGGGTAGCACGCCTCGCCACGGGGTGGCACCAAAGTGCCCGTCTCCGAGCGACATTGGAAGGTGTCTAGTCCTTGTTTTGATTTGGTCGCTTGAGTGGCCCCATCTGCAGACGTCCTGGCTGCTGCACCAGTCCTCCCGGCGAAACCTGCCGGGAGGGCCGTGTGTCGTTCGGGCTCAGAGCACGCCGAGCAGCTCCAGGTGACTGCTACTTGGTGGGGGTCAACCGGATTGCGGCGAGGTGATTCGTCTCGACGGCTTCGGTGAACTCCTCGAGTGTGGGGATTCGCGGATCGCGGAACTTCAATCCCATCACCCGCTGTGCTGCCTTCACGCCGTATGACTCGGCCAAGCGCTTGGACAGATCTGCGACGACCGGCGCGTCTTCGATGAGTTCGCCGCGCATCGTCGTCGTCTTCCCGGCATGCACGACCTCGGCGGGTGCACCGCCGCGGAAGTTCAGCCGCCACGGTGTGCCGCTAAGGACGTAGAGATCGTCGTCGATCCGATGCGCGCTCAACGTCAGTGCGAACTGCCGCCCCGTCTTGCGTCCCTTGAACCGCAACACCAGGAAGGCCTTGAGCGCGGAACCCGTGAGCGGCGTGCGCAGGAGGAATCCCAGGATCGGGCTGACGACACGCAGCATCGCTTCGGGTGGATGAGAGGGGTAGACCGCCGGTGACTGTTCTGTCATGACCTCAACGGTAGGGCCATCCGTGTCGAAGGTGGAGAGCAACCGCATTCCCGGCGATCTGTGATGTCAGAGGTCGGCGTCGCGTGCCCAATCTTCTGCCCACGCCTGCAACGGTTCGAGGGCATCCGTCAGTGACCGCCCATGCGCGGTCAGGTGATAGCCGGCGGCGGAACGGTCGACGATGCGCATCGCCCGCAGTTCCTTGATCCGCGTGTTGAGAGAGCCAGGATTCATGTCACTTGCCGCCTGCAGGGCGCGGAACGTCAACGGCTCACCGCGAAGTTCCCACAACACGCGCAGCGCTCCGCGGCGGCCCAAACCATCGAGGGCGACCATGATGGGCCGCCCGGAATCCGATCCCCGTACGGGCGATCCGATCCGCGGTGTCGCCATGCTTCACATTTTGTAGCATGACGCGGTAATGTGCCAATATGACTAGCTATAAAAATCATAGCGCCCGCATTGCCCCGGCATCCGGGCCGCTGCCCGTCGACGTCCAACAGGCCATCGACGGGATCATGCGCGGCAAACCGCCGCTCGTCCTGTTCACCACGATGGCCCGTGACCGCCGGCTGTTCTTCAAATTCTTCAGTTCCGGTCTATTGGATCGCGGTCAGCTCACCATCCGGCAGCGCGAGATCGTCATCGATCGGGTCACCGCGACGTGCGGCGCGGAGTACGAGTGGGGAGTCCATGTAGCCACGTACGCGGCCAAGGCCGGTTTGAGCGAGGACCAGATCGCGTCGTTGACGTTCGGCGGGGCCGACGACGCGTGCTGGAGCGACGCCGACCGTATCCTCATCCGGCTCTGCGACAGCCTGCAACGTCGCTGCAACGTCGATGACGATCTGTGGGCAGAGCTCAGTGGCCACTACGGCGAGGAGGCCATCATGGAGCTGCTGATGCTGGCCGGCACGTACCGGACCGTGAGTTATCTGGTGAACTCGCTGCTGCTACCGCTCGAACCCGAGGCCCGCAGATTCAGCGACGTCGGATAGATCGCTTCCGCAGTGGCGCCATGAGTACCAACCCGAGAGCTCACCTGGGCGTCGGGCCGACGGCCATCGCCATCCTGTTGTCGTGGATGTTTCTCGGCGAAGTGCCGACCTTGCTCGGCTTCGTTGGCGGCGCGTTGGCGCTCGGTGGCGTCGCGATCAGCCGTCGCCGCAGTCTGCGGCGTCGAGACCGTCGGATCGAAGACATCCAGCATTCGGTGCCTGGCCCGTCCGCGTAGCGGGTGGGCGGATGCCTTGCCCGAGCGCTCCCGCTGCTGCTCGGGCCGTCGTACGCTCAGGGCGATGTCTGGCACGTCCGAGATCCGATTCCTGCCCCTTGGCGCCCGTCGCTTGGCGTACGAGGTGCGCGGGGACGGTCCACCACTCGTCGCGCCTGCGTGGTGGGTGAGTCACCTCGAACTCGACTGGGAGAACCCGGGCGTTCGGCGTTTCTGGGACGGCGTCGCCGAGAACCGCACACTGATCCGGTACGACCGGCTCGGTGTGGGCTTGTCGGACCGCACGGTGCACGACTCCGATCTGACGCTCGACGGCGAGGTCGCGATGCTGCGCGCACTTCTCGACGAACTCCAGCTCGATCGCGTGTCACTGGTCGGCGGCTCGTCCGGCACCTGCACGGCCGTCGCATTCGCCGCGACGTTTCCCGAGCGCGTCGAGCGTCTGGTGCTGTACGGCTCGTACCGACAGGGCGATGAACTGACACCTCCGGGCGTGGCCGACGCGATCGTGTCGGCGGTCCATGCGCATTGGGGGCTCGGTGCGCGGATGCTCAGCGACATCTTCCTCGGTGGTGCCGACGCGACAGAACACGAGCGCTTCGCTCGGCTGCAGCGCGAGTCGGCCACCGCGGAGACCGCCGCTGCCCTGCTGCGCCTCGTCTATCGGCTCGATGTCCGCGCCCACCTTCCGCTCGTCCGCGCACCGGCGACGGTCGTGCATCGTCGCGACGACCGTGCCGTGCCCTACCGGCTTGGGCGCGAGGTCGCCGCGGCGATTCCCGGCGCGACATTCATTCCGTTGCAAGGCAGTTCGCACTTTCCGTGGCACGGCGACGTCGATTCCGTCGTTCGAGCGTGCCGCCAGGCGCTAGCGCCGCAGCAGTCGTCTCCCTACGAGCCGGACGAGCTGCAGCCGGTCCCGTTGTCACGTCGCGAGTGCGAGATCCTCGCCAGCGTGGCGCGCGGTCTCGGCGATCGCGAGATCGCAGAGCAACTGCTCCTGAGTCCGCATACCGTGCACCGCCACGTCGCGAACATCCGCCGCAAGCTCGGTAGCCCGTCTCGGACCGCCGCCGTCGCCGAGGCCACGCGTCTCGGACTCCTGTGACATAGCCGTCCTGTGACATGGCCGAAAAGGGCCATCAGCGGAAGATGGCCGTGCTGAGCGATGCGCTCCTTGGCCGCTCGCTCGTATGTTCGCGGCATGACTGAGATCGCGCGTGCCGAAACAAGCAGTGAGCCGCAGGCCAAATCGGCGTATGCGGCGTGGTTGCAGGCGATGGCCGTGCTGTACGACCCGTTTGTGTGGCTGGGCGAGGTCGCCGGCATGCGGTGCCGGCGGCGCACTTTGGTCACCCAAGCACATGGGTTCGTCGTCGAAATCGGCGCTGGTACCGGACTGAACGTCGCCCACTATTCCGACGCGGTCGACGAACTCATCCTCACCGAGCCCGAACCCGGAATGCGACGCAAACTTGCTCGCCGTCTCGAGCGACACGCACGCGTCGCCCGGATCATCGACGCGCCCGCGGAGCGCCTTCCGTTGGCCGACTCGTCCGTGGACACCGTGGTTTCGACGCTGGTCCTCTGCACCGTGGCCGACCCCGAAGGCGCGCTACGCGAAATCGCGCGCGTACTCCGCCCGGATGGTCAGTTGTTGTTCATCGAACATGTCCGGGCAAGCTCGCCGTTCCTCGCGGCCTGCCAAGACAAACTCCTGCGACCATGGCGTGGCTTCGCAGGCGGGTGCGTGTGCAACCGTCCGACTCTCGAGCTGATGCGCGCCTGCGGCTTCATGGTCGAGGCCGACGAAGTCGTGTGGCGTGGGATGCCGGCGATCGTCCATCCGCTCGCAGTCGGGCGGGCGACCCGTGACTAGGCAGCGGAGCCAGTCCGGGAGACCGCTCGAAGCTCCGAAAAGTACGCACACATCGCATCGGAAGTTGAAAAGTACGCCAACACTGCGTTTCTCGCGGCTTTCGGCCTGGGCTTGCTCCTGATCGCCTAGGGGACGATCGTCAAGAACAAGTGGGGCATCAACCTGCGCAGCGTTGCGTGTCCGTCGGGCGGCGAAGTAGTCGCGCGCCAAGGCTGATCAGGCGTCTTCGAGTGCCTCGCCGAACTCCTGCGCGACGCGGTTGTGCTGGTTCTGCACCAGGGCGTGGCCGGCGGCGATTGCCAGCGCGATGGGCCACTCGATGATGGTCTACGCCGCACTGGACGCGTGGCGTCGACGGATGGTCGAGCGAGGCCACGACCTGTTGGATGTTGCACTGACACGTACACACGATGTCCGCGAACGCATCGAGGAAATCCCGGACGTCGAGGTGCTCGACCGAGAACCGTTGGGAGAGCACGCCTCTCATGACCTTGATCGCCTGCAGATCGTCATGGACATCGAAACCACCGGTACGTCCGGCTACCAGGGGGTGGACTGGATCCGTGAGCACCGCCAGCTCGACCTGCACGTCAGGAACCACCGCCGGATGGTGGCGACGATCTCGTTCGCCGATGACGACCACACGGTGGAGCGACTGATCACTGCGCTGAGCGATTGGCGCCAGGCCGCTCGCGAGTTCGAGAGGCCGCCCCGGATCGAGCTGCCGTCCCCCGGCGAACTCGAGTTGGATACCGTCATACTTCCCCGCGACTCCTTCTTCGGTGCCGCCGAGATGGTTCCTGCCGAGCAGGCAGCGGGCCGGGTTTCCGCCGAGCAGATCACGCCGTATCCGTCGGGCGTTCCCGCCGTCGTACCGGGAGAGGAACTGAACGACGCCGTGATCGACTACCTGCGGTCGGGAGCCGATGCCGGCATGACGCTGCCGGATCCGAGCGATCCGAAGATGCACCACTTCCGAGTCGTCACCTGACCGACACGATCAGCGAGGTGTCCGCCGGGGGACGGGCCAATCCCGCAGTACGTGTTTTTCAGTTTCCAGTTGGCCACGGTGAAGTGGCTGCGTACGCGTAAAGGATGAGGTGTCTTTGGAGGGCACGCCGGGTATTCACGCCGTACGTACCGGAGGAGGAACGACGATGACCAAGGATCACGGATCGAGCGTGAAGAAGGACAAGCAATACGAGGGCCTGCGGAAGAAGGGCATGAGCAAGTCGCGGGCGGCGGCCATCTCCAACTCCCCGGATGCCTCGAGCAGGGGCGGGAAGAGTTCGGGAAGCAGTCAGAGCAGCAAGAGTTCCGGGAGCGGAAGCGGCGGCGACACGGCACAGAAGAAGGCTGCGGGTCGCAAGGTGGCAAGAAATCGAGCAAGTCGTAGCCGCTTGTGCGACGCGGCAGGACTGCGCAGTGCAACCTCAGTCGGCCCTGCGAATCGATTCCTGCACGCACCCGCGGGTACCGTTGCCCGATCGGCATGACCCGCATACGCGAGTGCGCGATCCTGTTGCGGGGCAGACGAATTGACTTGTCGGCGAGGCCGCAGAGGCCAATCGAGATCGTTCGCACGTTCGCTACCCGCCGCGCCGCTACCGAGAGCGGCTCTGGCCTGCACCGGCACTAAACTGGACCTGATTAGCCCATACTGACGGGTGTCAGGTTGTGCACGGAGGTCTCTGCAATGACGATCGCTGAAACACTAGCGCCATTGGTTCGCGCGGCTGTGGGCCCGGATGTGCGGGTCACGATCAGATGCTGGGACGGTAGCCGGTCGGGACCTGCGTCCGCGCAGTGGCAGTTGAACTTCGTCAATCGGCGGGGTCTGCGGCGGCTGCTGTGGGCGCCGAACGAACTCGGCTTCGCACGAGCCTATGTATCCGGCGACATCGACATCGAGGGAGACCTGCTCGCCGGGCTCGATGTGTTGGAGCAGATGTCGGACCCGAGCCGCGGTCCGGGTGTGCGCATCGACGCCGAGACGAAGAAGGCGCTGGCCAAAGCGGTGCTGCGGCTGGGGATTATCGGGCTGCCACCCAAGCCGCCAACGGAGGAGGCGAAACTAGCGCGGGGGCACCGGCACGAGAAGCGGCGCGACGCCACCGCGATCAGCCACCATTACGACGTCGGCAACGACTTCTACCGACTCGTGCTGGGTGAGTCGATGACCTACTCGTGCGGGTACTGGGCTCAACCCAGCGACGACCTGGCCGCGGCTCAGTACGCTAAATGCGATCTCGTGGCGCGCAAGCTCGGCCTCACCGCGGGCATGCGGGTGCTCGACGTCGGGTGCGGGTGGGGGACCTTCGCCCTGCACGCCGCACGCAACTACGGGGCTCATGTCGTGGGCGTCACTTTGTCGCACGAGCAGGCTGAGTTCGCGAGTAAACGGATGGTCGTCGAAGGCTTGAGTGAGCTGGTCGAGATCCGAGTGCAGGACTACCGCGACGTCGCCGACGGGCCGTTCGACGCGATCTCGAGTATCGGCATGGCCGAGCACGTAGGGGTCGCGATGTTGCCGACGTACGCCGCCCACCTCTGCGCGCTGCTGCGTCCGCAGGGACGGTTGCTCAACCATGCGATCTCGCGGAGACCGGGCAACCGTGCGGGATTCTCCAAGACGTCGTTCATCGATCGCTATGTTTTCCCCGACGGAGAAATTGAACCGATGGCGACGATGGTAGAAGCGCTCGAGGGGGCCGGTCTCGAGATACGCGACGTCGAGTCGCTTCGCGAACACTATGCGCTGACACTGCGCGCCTGGGTGGCGAATCTGCAAGGTAACTGGGAGGAGGCGGTCGCACTCAGCAGCGCTGGCCGGGCACGGGTATGGCGCCTGTTCATGGCCGGCTCAGCGCTAGGGTTTACGGCGAACCGGCTCGGGGTCAACCAGATTCTGGCAGTCAAGTGCGATGCACGCGGTCACAGCGGCATGCCGTCCACCCGCACCGACCTACTGCGATCCCGAGCGTTGAAACCGTGAGCAGTCGGCCTGTGACATCGCGCTGATGTGTCCCTAGTGGTCATAGCGCCATCTGCCCCCGGCAAGTACTCCCGCAGTGGCACAGTACGTTTCGATGAGCGCGCGCCCACAGCAAGACACTGCTCGTTGAGTGATGGATTTTGCATGTTATCCATCTAGTCAGCTGCGCTAACGCCTTGGAGTACCGAATGATTGGCGTTTCGAAACAGAGGGTACGCAAGCGGGCACCAACGGATCCGGCGTGCGGTGCCACCTGCCGGAGTCCGGCAACGCGGAACGGTACCAAATATGGAGGGTCTGATGGCTTCCGACAATGTGGTGCAGGTTCGGTTTGGTGTGCCAGGCAATGTGCTGGAGGTTCAGGTCGGCACGGTGGAGGTCGACGTGCCGAGGTCGGTGGGGTATTTCGGTGGCCTGGCGGTCGCCGTCGCGGTTGGCATGATCGAGCCGCCGTTGGCGCTGTTCATCGCCGCCGTACCCGTCTTCAAGTCGATGACCAACACCGCCCTGCCCAAGGCGGTGCGCGTGGTCGGCGAGGTGCTCGAAGGCGCCGCCAAACCCGTCGGGAGTGACGCCGAGGGGGTCATCGAACTCAAAGATCAGCAGCAATCCGGGACGACGGTCGTCAAGGTGGCACCGAAGGCCACCAGGCGGCGCGCACCGAAAGTGACCCCGCGCCGAGCTGCGGCTCGTGCCACTCGGTGACGTCGGCAATCCGCCCAGCACCCACAAGTCGCGTACTACTTCGCCAAGCGAGGGAAGACCCAACGCCCGCGGCCCGGCTCAGAGCCAGTGGGCAAAGTACGACCGTCGATCACCGCTTCGGTGCTCAACGAACACGTCACTAACATCAATCGCTTTGGCGGCCAACACATCCTGCTATCGGTTGGTGACGATCGCGGGAAGCGAGATCTGGTCAATCAATTGATCCAGACCGTCAGCCGCCGTCTCTGCAATAGGTCGAGGGCTATGCGCCGCCCGCCGGCCGATGCAGATGTTCTGTGGCTTTGACGTCTAGTCGCAGCGCCCGGGCGAGCGCATCGAGCACCTGTGCGGACGGGTGCCGGTCGCGGCCTTGCTCGAGTCGCAGGTAGTAGTCGACGCTAATCTCAGCGAGCAGCGCCCGTCGTCAACATTGCCCGATCTCAAGGCTGTCCCTCGTAACACCAGGATCAACAGGGCCTGCCCGCCGCGGTCCAAGCAGGAATTCCGATCGGTGGCGATTCGCTTCCCGTGGACGAGAGATCAACTCGATCAAGTAAGGAGGACGCGATGCCCACGATTCATTTCCACCGGTCGACAGTATCTACCCCGGAGCAGTTCATCGCCGGGCTCACCGACTTCGGACCGGGCCGTTCGGAGCTGCTTCCGACGGCCGTACTCGGAACGATCGGCAAGGGCGTATTACGGAAGGCGTTCGTTCACAGCGTCAAACCCATCGAGACACGCAGCGACGCCGAAATTCGGCGATAACCGCTGTCAAAACTAAACCAGCCCAGCCAATATCACGGATCCGTTAGGCAGGATCACACAACTGCCTAACCTTCGACGGAGAGGAATTGATATGCGCGCCATCCAGATTGAACAGTTCGGCAACCCCGCACAGGTGATCCGCGTCGTCGACATCGAGGAGCCGCCGCCACCGGGCCCGCATGAGGTTCTGGTGAGCGTTGAGCTCTCGCCCTTGAATAAACACGACCTACTGGTTGTCACCGGCATGCTGACGCGACCACCCCTGCCCCACATACCCGGCGCAGAGGGGGTCGCCCGCGTGCTTGCCACTGGCGCCGAGGTCGATGGACTTCAAGTCGGCGATCTGGTGGTGCTACCCCTGTATGCCGGTGCGTGGCGTGAGCGGCTCGTCGTGCCCGCCGACGGCCTATTCGCACTACCCGCCGCCGGCAACATCGAGCAGTACTCGATGCTGGGCAGCAACCCGCCGACGGCAGGATTGATGCTCAGTGAATACGCCTCCCTACAACCCGGTGACTGGGTGGTTCAGAACGCCGCGAACTCCGGTGTGGGGCGGTCGTTGATCGCGCTAGCCAAACTTCGTGGCCTGAAGACGATCAACCTGGCCCGTGACGACGCAACGTTCGCCGAGCTCACAGCAGCCGGGGCCGACGTGGTCCATGTCGATGCCCCCGACGCGGTCGGCGATGTTCGAGCAGTGATCGGCGACGCGCGAGTGGCGCTGGCAGTGGACGCCGTCGGTGGTCCAGGTGTGACGCGGCTGCTCGAATTGCTGTCCGACGGTGGACGGTTGGTCAGCTATTCCTGGGCCAGGGACGAACCCATGTGGGTCGACACCGCGACACTAGTCGGCAAGCACCTCACCGTCCGCGGCTTCTTTGTCGGCGACTTCGACTACCGCGACAAGGTGGTGCCTGTCATTCGTGAGGCGGCACCGCTAGTAGCCGACGGCGCCCTCGTCGTCCCCGTGGCGGGCGTGTACCCCCTCGACCACATCCAGGACGCGGTGCAACATCTCCTCCGTGGCGGCAAGATCCTGCTGAACGTGGCGGGGCGATAAGCGCGACCACAGCGGGCGGCTGAACATTCGCCACTTTCGTGAGACAAACGTGAGCCGCCCCGGTGAGTTCTGATTTGAGGACTCAGCCGACGGCTGGCCTCCGGCGTTGAGCGTGGTGGGGCACCTCCAGAGCGGCCGGTGGGATGGCACCGCGGTACTAGTAGAGGCGGCGGTGGTTGAACCAGTGGACCCGCGGGGATTGCTACCCGCCCAAGAGCCCACCTCCGAGCGATGAGTGGAGGTCGCGCGCGGAGGTGGGCGGTTTGGGTGGGGCTCAGAGCAAGCCGAGCAGCTCCAGATCGGTGGCGTACTTGACGATCACCGGTGCGGAGATGTGCGGGATGTCCTTGTCGGGCCCAATCTTGGCTTCCTGCACGGCCGCCCGGAAGTGATCGGCCGGCGCGAGGGACCCGTTGATCGGGTTGTCGGGCTTCTGGTAGTTGTGCAGCAGCGGGATGAGTGACGCGTTGCGCTGCTTCTCCGGCAGTGCCCGCAGCGTGGTCTCGAACCGCTCCAGCCGCGCCGCGTACCCGGACCCAAAACCCTTCCGCTGGACCAAAACCGCCGACGAGATCCTCGACTCCCTCGCCAAATATATGGCAAGAATTTCAGGCTCGGGACACTCCTCATATCAGTGTCCTGAGTCGTTAATTCGGGTGCAGTAGCTGCCGATGCTGGCGAGTATTTGGTCGGCGGTCTTGGTCCAGACGTAGGGTCGCGGGTTGTCGTTCCAGGTGTCGATCCCGGGCCGTCCATCATCACAGTTTGCGGTCACCAAGCGTTGTGCCAAAAATCGGGCGGTTAGCGTTACGGCAATGTTGCCGAGGTTTCCAGACACGTAACAAACTGGTCTGGTGCCAACCGTGCGCCGTGGCCTTTCCGTGACGGGTGCTCCCAGCCAGGATTCAGGGTATGACGACAAGCGATGTCGCGGCCGAATCCGCGCACGACGACGACAAGCTTCCCGATAAGCCGCACTTGCAGGTTCAGCGATACAAGCAGTTGCAGAGAGGCCACAGGGGACTTGACCGAAGTGATTTCCCCCTTGCCGGCTGCGGCCGCATCATGGTAAGCACCATGTCGAACCTTGTTTGACAAAGTCGAATCCTCAGAACCGATGGACCGCCGGAGCCGGCTACTCGTGCCTCAAGAGGTGAGGACCAGCATCACGCGAGGGTGGGAGTTTCGACATGCCGATCAGACCATGCGGGAGTTGCCAATATGAACCAGCCAGGCTTTTTGCCACCGTCACTTCAAAACTCGAGAGGCACCGTCCTCGGGACCCGACCCCAGGGACGGGGGCTCGCTCGCCGCTTCGCCGACGGCGGACTCCCAGTCGTGAGCGTGGCCGCGCCCTGGGACAGTGATGACGAGCTGCTGTGCTCGCTGGGCGACGCCCTGGCGGGCAAGGTCCCCATCGACTGTGTCAACCCTCCCGGTTTCGACACGCGGGGGGCGTTCGTGCTCGAGGTCGAGAAGGGGTCGGCGGCCGCCCAACAGGCGGCCGCGCTACTGCGCGACTCGACAGTGGTCGCCGCCTTCCACAACGCCTCGGCGGTCAAGCTCGAGGACCCCGGGGTCGATACCGAATCTCTTGTGCTCGGCGAGGGTGACGACCGCGAGGCCTGCGACCCGGTGCAGAACCTCACCGGTGTCATCCCCGGGGCGCGCAGGTTCTACAGCGGCAAGCTCCGCAATGCGCACCAAGTCGAGGTGCTGACCACCGACCTGATCAGCTTCAACCGGCGCTTTAAGACCCACGCCGGCATCCGCATCCCGGACATCTTGCAGACCAGGCGACGCGACCGCAGCGTCCCGACTACCAGGCGCCCCGAGTACCAGGAGTGACATGTCCAGCCACTTGAACGAGCGTCCGGACTCCGACGTCCTGGACAGCCCCGACGCCTCCGGCGCGTCCGCACACCACCCGCCCGAGCCGGCGACCATGCCGATGCCCGAGAGTGCCGGTGACCAGTCTAAGGGCCGCCTGGGCACGGTCTTCTACGCCTCGGTCGGCGTCTGCGCGCTCTTCGTGGCGTGGGCGGTCGTCTTCACCGAGAACCTCAACACCGTCACCACGAGGTCGCTGAACTGGCTGACCGCCAGCTTCGGCTGGGGCTACCTGGTGATCACCCTCGGCATCTTGATCTCCCTGGTCTTCCTCGCCTTCAGCCCCTTGGGAGACACCCGTCTGGGCAAGGACACCGACCGGCCGGAATTCGGCACCATCTCATGGTTGGCGATGATCCTGAGCGCCGTGATGGGCATCGGACTGGTGTCCTACGGTGTCGCCGAGCCGATCTCGCATCTGGCGCAGCCGCCGCACGGCGTGGCCCAACCGAACACGCCGCAGGCCGCGGTGCGCGCCCTGCAGTACTCTTACTTCGACTGGGGCCTGCACGCGTGGGCGATCTTCGCGGTCTTCGGCCTGGCCATCGCGTACTCGACCTATCGCAAGGGCCGGCGCACGCTGGTCAGCCAGCTGTTCGTGCCGCTGCTCGGCGACCGGGTGAACGGGCCGATCGGCAAGATCATCGACGTGCTGGCTGTGTTCGCCACGCTGTTCGGTACCACGACGTCGCTGGGGCTCGGTGCGCTGCAGGTCAACAACGGGCTGGCGTCGCTGTTCGGTGTTCCGGTCACCAACGTCACGCAGGTGCTGATCATCGCCGCCGTGACCGCGATCTTCACCTTGTCCGCGGTGACCGGGGTGAGCAAGGGCATCAAGTTCCTCAGCCAGGGCAGCGCAGCGCTGGCCGCCGCGCTGTTCGTGTTCATGCTCGTGGTCGGCCCGACGGTCTTCATCGCCAACCTCTACATCGAGTCGCTCGGCACCTGGGCCACGGACTTTTTCCGGATGAGCCTGCAGGGCACCGCATTCGGTGGCCTGGAGTGGATGCAGTGGTGGACCTACTTCATGCTGGCCTGGTGGGTGTCCTGGGGTGCCTTCGTCGGGGTGTTCCTGGCCCGCATCTCCAAGGGCCGGACCATCCGTGGCTTCATCGTCGGCGTGCTCGTCGTGCCCAGCGTCGTGTTCTTCAGCTGGTTCACGGTCTTCGGCGGCACCGCCATCCACGTCGACATGTTCGAAGGCGGCGACATCGCCAAGCGCACCGCCGCCGACATCAACAGCGCGTTCTTCGCCACGCTGGATCACTTCCCGCTGGCCACGGTGACGTCTGCGGTCGCGATCATCCTGGTGGTGATGTTCTTCGTGTCGGGCGCCGACGCCAACACCTATGTGCTCGGCATGATGAGCTGCGACGGCACCCTCAATCCGCGGCGGGCCGTGCTCATCCTGTGGGGTGTGCTCACCGGCGTCACCGCCGTGGTGCTGATGTTCGCAGGCGGACTGAACGCCCTGCAGAACACCGTGATCGTGACCTCGGCGCCCTTCTTAGTCATCATCGCCGGGCTCACAATCGCCTTCTGGCGCGAGCTGGTGCTCGACCGACGGGCCACGGGGACCAACGAGGCCGCCCGGCTCGCCGCGGTCGAGCCCACGTCGGCGAGCACCGCCAAGGCGGCCGCGACGAACCACGAGGAGACCAGATGAAGTCAGTCTTGGTGGCGTGCGGCCCCCCGGAGCCTTACGACGTCGAAGCCAACATTAAGCAGTACCTGGAGAACATGCGCCAAGCAGCCCGAGAAGGCATCAAGCCGTTGGTATTCCCCGAGTAATGACCAAGTCCCAACCGCCAATGCACGACGGCCACACGGCCTGCAAGACAGTGGTCGTCAACGGAATCGATCATACGATTGCCGCATCAGATGCCCGCACCCTGCTCGACTACCTAAGGGACGAACTCCACCTCACCGGGGCCAAGCACGGATGCGACCGCGGCGAATGCGGCGCGTGCGCGGTACTCGTCGATGGCCGAGCAAAACCATCGTGTCTGACCCTGACCGCCAACATCCAAGGCGAGGTCACGACCATCGAAGGGCTGGCTGAGGACATCACGGACATACGTGCCGCCTTTGCCGACCTCGGCGCGTTCCAATGCGGCTACTGCACGCCAGGACAACTGGTTGCGGCCGAGGCCTGCCTGCGAGCAGGCAAGGCGGACAGCGACACCTCGATCAGATTCGAGATGCAGGGGAACGTCTGCCGCTGCACCGGCTACTCGCAAATCATGGCGGCGATCACGCGAGTCGCGAACGAACGCCACAGGAGGGAGCATCAGTGAACTGGGTCGGCACCCGCGCGCGCCCAGTGGATTGGGAATCCAAGACACTCGGAGTCGAGCGATACGCCGGAGACGTCCAGTTGGACGGTCTCCTCCACGGAGCCATCGTCCGATCCCCCTACCCATACGCGACGATTCGCGGGATCGACGCGAAACCCGCGTTGGCCGTCCCAGGCGTCGTCGCTATCGTGACTGCGGACGACATCCCCGGACAGAAGAGCTACATCCACAGCGGCGGCGACCTACGAGACCGCCCCCACCTGGCCAGAGGCGTCGTGCGGTACGTCGGCGAAGAGGTCGCCGCAGTCGCCGGAGAGACCCCCGACCTCGCACGTCAAGGCGCACAAGCCCTCTCCGTGCGATACCGGAGGAAGCGCGCTCCCCTCACGGTCGCCGACGCACTCGACCTCCGCTCCCGGCCGCTGCACACACGACCCACGGGAGAGCACAACGTCGCATTCAAGAGCTCCACGGTTCTGGGCGACTACGAGTCGACTCGTGCCGCCAGCGCCGCAAACGTACGCGAGCACTACGTCTACCCGCGGGTGGGCCACGCACCGATGGAGACTAACGCGACCACCGCAGCCTGGGACGAGAACGGGCGGCTACACCTGTGGACGTCGTCCCAGTCGCCCTGGTTCGTCGCAGAAGAGGTCGCGAACGCATTAGCCATTCCCCAGGACTGGGTGATCTGCCACGACGTGTCGACTGGCGGAGGATTCGGTTCAAAGTCTCACGTCAGTGAGCACGAGGTCATTGCGGCATTATTGGCGCATAAGGCCGGCCGGCCCGTGCGGCTGCAACTGACTCGCGAGGAAGAGTTCGGGGCCACCAAACCTCGCCATGCGTTCTACATGGACGTGGAGATCCACGCCGACAGCGCGAATCGCATCAACCTCATCGACGCGAACGTGGATGCCGACAACGGCGCCTACAACCACTACGGCCCCTCAGTGCTCATGCGGGGCCTGGGCAAGTTTGCGGCGATGTACCGCACCGACTGCGTCCGGTGGGAAGGCAGGCTCGTCGACACAGCCCTGCCACCGGGCGGCCAATTCCGTGGCTACGGCGGCACCCAGACGACATTCGCGCTGGAGAGCGCCGTCGATGAACTCGCATACAAGCTCGGCATCGATCCGCTCGAGTTCCGCATCGCCAACGCGAACCAGCCTGAAACGACGGCTCGCTCCGGAATCCGGGTTGGCAGCGCCCGCCTCAAGGAGTGCCTCGAGCGTGTCCGTGACGAGATCGACTGGACCTCGAAACGCAAACAGCACACCCCGTTTCGCGGAGTCGGCGTAGCCGCGGCCATCCACGGCAGTGGAACCCACGCCTACGACCGGGGTAACGAGAGCGAGATGAAGGTCGTCCTTCACTCCGACGGGACCGCCACCGCCACATTCGGGGGAGCCGACGCCGGAACGGGACAACGCACGATCATCACCCAGGCCTTGGCTCACGAACTCGGCCTTGATCTGGCCGACGTTCGTGTGATCATGAACAGCACCGAGACCTTCGACTACGGTGCATGGGGCTCCCGCGGTACCCACATGAGCCTGCATGCCGCCCGTCAGGCCGGCAGCGAGGTGGCGGACGCGGTCCGCGCCGAGGCCGCCGTCAAGCTCGCGACCACACCGGACGTCGTCGAGTTGCGCGATGGGCGCGCCTGGGCGGGCGAGGACTTCGTCGACATCGGCGATCTCGTGCCGCTCCTCGGGATTGCCGACGAATACGAGCACACCTCCACCTACACCGACCCCCGCATGGAGCGAATCGGTGAAGGAGCCAACTACTCGGCCAGCTACTGCTTCGCGGCACACGCAGTCGAAGTCGAGGTCGACCCTTCCACGGGCCACATCGAGATCTTGAGTTATGTTGCGGCGCATGACGTGGGACGGGCAATAAACCCAACCATGGTCGAGGGACAGATCTGCGGCGGTGCCATACAAGGGCTGGGCGCAGCGCTCGGCGAGGAGGTGCTCTACGAGGGAGGGCGCCCGGTCAACCCGACGTTCCTCAACTACCCCCTGTTCCGCAGCGTCGAAGCACCCGCGGTGCGAGCGATCATCGTCGACGGTGAGGACGGTGCCGGTCCCTACGGCGCGAAAAGCGTCGGTGAGATCCCGATCCTTCCTCCCGGTCCCGCAGTCGCGAACGCGGTGTTCGACGCCATCGGGATCAGGTTCCGAGAGCTCCCGATCACCCCGGACAAAATCATCGAGGCTTTGCAACGCAACGGCTCGATCCGACCCAAGATTTGGCGCCGCCCGTCCCGCTGGCAGGTCGACGCATTCCGCCGGCTCTACCCGCTGGGACTCAAGCGCGCCCTGATGATCACCTCGCAGTTCTCCCGCAAGCGATCCGTGCCCACCAGCACCGAATTCAGGACCGCCGAGACGTTGGAGCAGGCACGCAGTCTGGCGAGCGACGAGACAGCCTTCCTGGCCGGCGGAACAGATCTGCTGCCCCGACGACAGCAAGCCCTCAACGATGCACCGGTGTTGGTGTCGCTCTCGCAGGTACGGGAACTGCGGAACTGCAGGACGAACCCTGACGACGGTTGGACCGAGCTCGGGGCAGCCCTGACACTTAGCGAACTGGCTGAGGGCGGACAGGACATCCCGCACGTGCTCAGCCAGACGGCACGAGACATCGCGACACCGCTAGTCCGGGAACTCGCGACTCTCGGTGGCAATCTGCTGCAAGAGAAGCGGTGCTGGTTCTATCGCAACGGGTTCCAGTGCTACAAGCGTGGCGGCACCTTGAGCCCCTGTTATGCGATCACCGGAGACCACCGATTCCAACACGCCGCCATCGGAGCACACCGTTGCCAGGCGGTGACACCGTCGGACCTGGCCACCACCCTTCTGGCGTTGGACGCCCAGGTCGAATACGTGCCACAGCGAGGTGAACCGGTTCGCGTCTCCGTCGACGACTTCTTCGTCGGGCCCGGGGAGAACACACTGCCGACCGGCGCGGTCATGATCCAGGTGCGGCTGCCACCAGCCGCGTCCGGGCGAAGCGGGTCGTTCAAGAAGCTCGCGCTGTGGCAAGGGGACTTCGCCATCTGCTCGGTGGCCATCACCGCCGATCTCGAGGGAGGCCGCGTCAGAGACCCCCGCGTCGTACTCGGAGGCATGGCACCGACGCCAGTGCGCCTTGGGCTTGTCGAGGACGCCATCGAGGGAGTGACTGCTGAACGGCTGTCCGACGTCGCTGACCGCGCTCTGGTCGCCCAGCTGGAAGCGATCGCTCACCCGTTGCCCCGGAATCGATGGAAGCTCGAAGCCAGCCGGGGAGCGCTACGGCAGGCACTTTGCGAGATCGCAGATCAACTGGCGGACCGCCAGCGTTAGCTCCTTACTGCAATCGATTCCGCGTCGACCGGCTTGACCCCGGCACCTCGGCGCGGCTGCCTGTCGCGGAGTATCAACAAATCGATAATGTGCTGCGCCGCAGTCGAATCTGTTCTCCTCGCCCCCGACGAACCGACGACACCGCGGCGGCCAAAGCCACATGTCGAAGTGCCGCTGCGGCGTCTGGTCATTGACAACGCCTCACGGTTGCGTCACCTTCGGGTGAGGATAATGTCGTACACAATTCGCCTATGTCGAACCAGCGTGGCGTGGAAGGGTAATCATGACCACTCGGAAAATCGCGACCGGATCGAGGCGCGAACGACGGCAGAGCGGTAACGCGCTGCGCGGCGCGACTCTGGCGTACTTCGTCGACATGTACCACCGACCCGCAGGGCGCTGGTCGTGCCGGAGGCTGCTCTGAGGGCCAGTCCGTCGAGCACGCGACAGCCCGCCCTGCGATTGGAGACCTTGACAGGCCCGAGCAGAGTTCGGCAGAGTAGAATGATGTTCGATATAGTAATACCGTCGTCGGGCCGGCGTTCCGGGCGAGATGACGACGGAGCACATTCACTTGAGCCCGCCTGGAGGGGCTCGACACTTCAATACGAAAGCGGCACAAGGGGGGTCGCACCCGCGGCCCTCGCCAACACCTGTGAGGGGTAGCAGTGAAGATCCACCCGGTCTCGAATTATCTTGCGTTCATCTCTCCGGTCGTGGAGTCAGGAGGTTTCGTCTTTACGGCGGCCATTCCGCGTGAGCCAGAGACCCTCCGGATCCCGGAGACGTTTCGGGAACAGGTGGAACTCACCTTCGCCAATCTGAGCTCGGCGCTCGGGGCCGCAGGAACGTCGGTGGAGAAGCTCGTCAAAGTGAACGTCTATCTCGGGGATATCCAGAACTGGGCAGAGTTCAACACTCTTTACGAGAAGTTCGTCTCGCAAGCGCAGCCGCCGATGCGGGTGGCAATGCAGGTGGCGCTGAACAACGCCTACATGGTCGAGATCGACGTCATCGCCGAGGCCGGCGGCGCCTGATGTCTCGCACATCGGACCCGATCGCACTCGAAGTCTTCAGGCATCGGCTGCAGGGCGTGGCAACGGACATGGGCGAAGTCATGCGCCGGGCTGCGCTGTCGCCGATGATCAAGGAACGCGACGACCGATCGTGCGCCATCTTCAACCGTGATCTCAAGCTCGTCGCACAGGCTGAGCACCTACCGATTCACCTCGCACTGCTCGTCAATATCGTGCCCGCAGCACTGCGGCACCTGGGCTCACCGCTGCTTCCCGGTGAGGTGTGTCTGCACAACGACCCCTACGTCGGCGGCTCCCATCTACCCGACGTCACGGCGATCTCCGCCATCTACGACACCGCGGGCGACGAGCTTCTGGGCTACTGCGCCGTCATCGCCCATCACGGCGACATCGGAGGAGCCAGTCCCGGTGGCGTCGGACATCTCACCGACGACCTGCTGCAGGAAGGCATCATCATTCCCCCGCTGAAGCTCTACCGCGACGGAGAGCTCAACGCAGAAGTCATGGCGCTGCTGAAGGCCAACGTCCGGCTCGGCACCGAGTTCGAAGCCGATCTCTTCGCTCAAGTGGCGGCGCTGCGGGCAGGGGAGCGTGCAATCCGCGTGCTGAGCACCGAACTGGGGAACGCCGAGTTCCACGAGATGTGTCAGGACATCCTCGACTACTCTGCCGAGCTGACCCGGTTGGCGCTGCACGAATTGCCCTCGGGCGTCGTGGAGTTCGAGGACGTCATGGATGACGACGGCAAAGGCCATGGACCGTTGCCGATTCATGTCAAGCTCACGGTGGAAGACGGGACCGTCCGGGCGGATTTCGCGGGGACGCACCCGCAGTTGCCCGCGCCCGTCAACGCGTCGCAAGCCGTGACGCTGTCCGCGCTGTTCTTCGTCGTCCGCTGCCTCATCGACGAATCGATTCCCACGACCTCGAGCTGCTTTGACCAGATCTCATTGTCTGCGCCGCCGGGTTCGATTGTCAGTGCAGCCTATCCCGCTCCCGTAGCGGGTGGATCGCTGGAGACAGCGCAACGTATCGTCGACACGCTGTTCGGCGCCTTCGCGCAACTTCTGCCCGAACGGATCCCGGCTGCAGGCATGGGCTCGCACAACACCATCGCCATCGGCGGAATCCGCCGAGACGGATCCCGTTACGTCGTCAGTGAGAACCTCTCCGGTGGCTCAGGTGCCAGGCCCACCGACGACGGGATCTCGGTGCGCCGAACCAACCTCATGAATACCCCCAACCGGCCCGTAGAGGTCATCGAGCGGGAGAGTCCGATCATCGTCCGCTCCGTCGCGGTCAGGCCCGGGTCGGGCGGCCAGGGACGGTACCGAGGTGGCCTGGGTATGCGTAAGGAGTACGAATTCCGGGAGCCCGGAACCCTTGCGATCCTCTCGGATCGAGCGGTGAATCGGCCCTGGGGCCTGATGGGCGGCGGCGAGGCCGCCGGTTCAGCTCATCAGATCGTCCGCAGTGACGGTTCGCGACAAAGCCTACCGAGCAAGTGCGTCGTCGACGTCAGCGTAGGAGACCGCCTTGTGGCCGAGACGGCCGGTGGTGGCGGATATGGCGATCCCACTGAGAGAACACCCGGCGCCCTCGCGTTCGACATCGAACAGGGCTACACCACCAACTAGCGCACGCGCGCGCACGAAAGCGAGGCTCACGATGGCCGTCATCGGCATCGACGTCGGCGGCACCTTCACCGACGGCTTCTTCCATTCTCCCGTGAGCGGTGAGCAGGTGTCCGCCAAGAGCCCAACCACGAGACCGGATCCGACCGAGGGGATCGTTGCGGTCATCGACCGCCTCCTCGCACAGCTGACGGACACAGGGAGACAGGACATCTCGGAGATCACGGTGGGATCGACACTGGCGCTCAACGCGGTGATCGAGGGGCGGGGCAGTCGCACCGCCCTGGTCACGACCGAGGGCTTCCGTGACGTTCTGGAGATCGGTAGGGAAAGCCGCGCGAAGCTGTACGACCTCGACCAGCCCAGCCCGAAGCTGTTGGTGCCGCGCTCTCGCCGGTTCGAGATCACCGAACGAATCCTCAGTGACGGATCGGTGGAGACGGCACCCGATCTGGAGACGCAGGGCCCGACGCTGGTGGCCCAGCTGCGCGAGTGTCGAGCCGAGGCAGTTGCAATCTGCCTCATCAATTCCTTCATCGAGCCGAGTCACGAGCGGCTGCTCAAACAGTACCTCTGTGACCAACTGCCCGAACTCTACGTGTCGGCCTCCTGCGATGTCGTGCAGCAGTATCGAGAGTACGAGCGCACCCTGGTCACCTGCATCAACGCCTACGTCGGACCGACGATGCTGCACTATCTCGAGCAGTTGGAGCGCACACTAGCCAGCATCCTGCCCTCGGCCGCCGTACGCATCACCGACTCGACCGGTGGGGCCGTTACCGCGCGTGCGGCCGGGCGTCGTCCGGTGCTAACTGTGATGTCGGGTCCGGCCGCCGGAGTCGCGGGAGCCGCGGCCCTGAGCCGGGAGCAACCCGATGCCGATCGGCTGCTGGCGATGGACATGGGCGGCACCAGCTGCGACGTAACCGTCATCCGGGGCGGCGTCCCGGAGACAACATCGGTCGTGGCGGTGGCCGATTTTCGCTTCATCTTGTCGGCTGTCGACGTCAATTCGATTGGGGCCGGCGGGGGTACCGTCGCGTGGGTCGATCGCGCGGGGCTGTTGCGGGTTGGTCCCCGCAGCACGGGCTCGAGCCCAGGGCCGGCGTGCTACGGCAATGGTGGTCAGGAGCCGACCATCACCGATGCTCACGTCGTCTTGGGCCACCTCGTTGCCGACGAGCCTCTTGGTGGCACCATCGCCATCGATGTCACAGCAGCGACCGAAGCGATCGAGAAGAACCTTGCGACTCCGCTCGGCATCACCGTCTTGGCAGCGGCCAGGGGCGTGCTGCAGATTGCTGACGCCGCCATGCAGCAGGCGCTGGAGTCGATCACGGTTCGTCGCGGTCTGGACCCGCGTGACTTCGACTTGATCGGCTTCGGAGGCGCAGGCCCACTCCATGCCGCGAGCATCGGTCGGAGTCTCGGGGTTCGCCGAACGATCATTCCGCGCTTCGCAGGAGCGCTGTGCGCCATGGGTGCGGTGTGGTCGCCAGAGCGCTACGAATCATCCCTTTCGTTGCTCACCCTCACCGCGCGAATCGACGGCGTCGCGCTGTCCGGTCTGGTCGCACAGCTGTGCAGCAAGGCGTTGAGTCCTGTGAACGGAGCGGATCACAGCGCTTTCGACACGAAGGTCAGGGCGGATATGCGCTTCGTTGGACAGGGCTCGACGTTGCCAATCACGTTGCACGGCTTCGACGACGAGGACTTCACCGAGCGCGCGCACGGCGACTTCCTGAAGGAGTACCAGGACGTCTACGGGTACGTGCTCGAGGACCACCCTTCGGAGATCGAGAATCTGCGCGTCGTCATGACCAAACGAACGAACCAGATCGGTCTGCAAGTGGCGACGGTCGGTCACCAGGTGGCCACATCGGAGCCCTGGCAGGCATCGTTTGACAAGCCCGAACTCGAATCGTGTGAGTTGTGGCGGTTGACCGGCAATCGCAGGCTACCCGAGACGGTTGTCGGCCCAGCGGTCATTCTGGGCGAGGGGTCCACCGCGGTGATCTACCCGGAACAGAAAGTGTTGCAGGACGCCCAAGGAAATCTGATCATCTCCTACTGAGCCTTGACCAAGACGTCGAGGCCGTAGCGGCACTTCCCAAGGGCGGGAACCAGATTAGGTTCCCTGCATCTTGCACTGCGGTGCCGAACCGGCCAGAAAGAAAGGACGCACATGGACGTCGGAATTCGTGTTCCAACCTACTCTGACCTGACTGACACGGAGGTCAGTGGGCTTCGTTCGTACATCGAAGACATCGAAAGCCTCGGCTTCGATTCGCTCTGGACGCTGGAGCACCTCCTGGTGGCGCCTCCCATCTACAGCGCGTCGTGGCTCGACCCACTCGAGGTGCTTGCCTACGCTGCCGCGGTCACCACCAGAGTGAAGCTCGGGACCGGGATCGTCATCCTTCCTCATCGCGACCCGGTGATGCTCGCGAAGCAGGTGTCATCGCTGTCGGTGATGTCGCACGGCCGGATCATCCTCGGCGTCGCACCGGGCTGGTACGAGCCGGAGTTCGAGGCGCTCGGCGTCCCTAAGCGCGAGCGCGGTCGTCGAACCGACGAACACCTCGACGTGATGAAGACGCTGTGGTCCGAGCCGAACGCGAGCTTCGACGGGCAATTCACGCGATTCTCAAACGTATCTCTGCAGCCGACGATGCCGGCACCGCCGATCTGGGTTGCCGGGGGGGCGGCAACGACGGCGGATGCGGGCGCGCGCACCATGCCGAACGCAGTGCTGCAGCGGATCATCAAGTCGGACGGATGGCTGTCCGGATCCAGTGGCCGGTCGCTGGAAGGCGTACGAAGCGATTGGGCGACGATTCGGGAGGCAGCCGAGCGGGCAGGACGAGACCCATCGGAGATAACGTTCGGCCACACGCAGTTCGTGCACGTCGTCCCTACCGGAAAGCGGGATTCGATCGTTGAGGAGCAGCTGCGCGCCTTTGGGCGCATGATGTGGTCGGGTAGAGACCCCGACGAACTACAGGCGGCGTACCTGTTCGGCACTGTGGATGAAATCAGAGATCGTCTTGCCGTGATCCGCGAAGCAGGCGTCGAGTGTCTGGTACTCACGCCGGTGAGCACCGAGCAAGACCAGCTGCGCCTGATTGCGGACGAGTTGCTCCCTGCGCTCAGGTAGATATGCGCGGGCAGTATGACCTCACGTTGTCAACCCGTGATGGGAAGGTCTGCTCCAGACGGCCAAGTTCCACTAACCATCAGAAGTCCGATCGGGGGACCCGATAGAACATTCCCGCCAGAGTCCGCTCCCGCCCGCTAACTAACGCTTGTTCGGCGCATGCTGCGAGAGCTCAGTGAAAGCCATTAGCCGCAAGATCGGTGTTCGGCTTGCCCGAGCCTTCCTGCTGACAGTGAGCCGCTGAATCAGTGCGCCATTCGCGCTAGATGCCCCGGCCCCGCTTGTACCTGAAGCAGCAAGCGTCCTAACTCATTTGCGATGTGCAGCAACGGCTCGATTAAGGGCTGCGGGTCGAATCGGCTCGAAGGAGATGAAATGCTGACGGCGGCCACTGGCGCGCCTGTAACTCCAAACACTGGTGCTGCGATGGATGAAATGCCGGCTGCCCACTCGTCTCGCTGGATCTCATATCCCGCGTCGCGGATGTCACGCAATCTGCGGACCACGCGGCGCAACTCTGCCGCACTGATCTCAGATGCCGCCAGCAGTGCGTCTCGATCCTCCTTAGGCAGGAAGGCCAACAAGGCTCTTCCGCTGGCAGAGCTGTGCACCGGCATTCGACGTCCCACTCGGATCGACGCCCGAAGCACCTGGTCGCTCTCGAATCGCTGCACCATGAGCACTTCATTGCGATGCAGTACACCCAACG
This sequence comes from Mycobacterium sp. AZCC_0083, assembly GCF_014202335.1. Classification (GTDB taxonomy): domain Bacteria; phylum Actinomycetota; class Actinomycetes; order Mycobacteriales; family Mycobacteriaceae; genus Mycobacterium. The sequence goes on from NZ_JACHGP010000021.1 coordinate 132,521, forward strand.
TCACTGCCTCACGCGTCCGCTCGGCTAATGCTTCCAGGGGAGGCGAGAGAACCGCACCAAGACCTAACTGCTGCAGCGCCGCAGTGCCGACCTCGAAGATGCCCAGGCCGAGCCGGTATGTACCTTCAGTCGTCTGTTCCACGAAACCAGCGTCCGCTAGTGTCGCGAGCAGCAGGTGGACAGAGCTCTTAGTCATATTTAGGCGGAAGCTCAGGTCGTTGAGTCGAAGGGGACCGCCGGCCTCGGTCAATACTTTCAATAGTCGAGTGGCGTTGCCGACCGACTGGATGCGTTTCTCACTGCCCACCGGAGGAGTATAGGAGCGCGGTGCGGTCCGTTACTGGTAGCTCGTATGAAGAACTCGACGGTATGACGTTCTCGTAGAGATGCTCCTCCGCCGTGCTCAAGGGCACTAGTGAGGCTCCCCCCAACGGTGGACATCGAGATAGCGGGATGAATGGTCCCGCTGGAAGGATGTCACCATGTCCCGAACCCGCCGGTCTTTCGCGACCGAGTACAAGGTTGAGGCCGCTCATCGGGTGATCGATTCCGGGCGCACGATCGGCGAAGTCGCCCGCGAGCTTGGTGTGAATGAGGGCCTGCTCGGACGGTGGGTCGCCGACGAGCGACGCCGCGTCGAGGCCGCGGCAGCCCGTAACGACGAGCCGTTAACCCCGGCGGAGCGCACCGAGTTGGCGCGTCTGCGCAAGCAGGTCGCCGAGCGGGAGAAGGACATCGCGTTCCTGACAAAAGCCTCCGCGTACTTTGCCGCCGGCCAACCGAAGTAGATCGGTTCGAGCTGATGGCCGCAGAGTGCGCGACCACCGCGATCGCCCGAATGGCACGACTGCTGGAGGTGTCACCTCCGGCTACTACGAGCGTGCGAACCGTTCGGCAACAACAGAATTAAGCGATCGAGGGCAACGGAAGGCCGACCTGACCGTGAACATCATCGACCATCATCGCGACTCGGGTGGGGTGTACGGCTCGCCCCGGATCACCGCTGACCTTCGCGCTGCCGGTGAGAGTGTGTCGGACAAGACGGTCGCCAAGATCATGTCCGAGATCTGGCTCGCAGGGATCAGCCCGCGCACGTTCAAAGTGCGCACCACCATCGTCGATCCACCGCATCGTTCCCGGCTGATCTGGTCGAGCGCCAATTCGATCAGGGCCGGCCCGACGCCGTGTGGAGTTCCGACATCACCTACATGACGTGCGGCGAAGGCGACATGTACCTTTGCGCGGTCCGCAGCCTCCAAGAGAGGGATTCAGCGGAGCTGCCGAGCGGTATTGCTGCGCAAGCAATACGCTCATCGCGAGGCGTCCAAACTCACGCGCGTGGCGTGCATGGCGGCGCAACGACGTCTTCGATCCAACGCCGCATCACTACGGCGGCCAATCCCGTCAAACGGTGTTCGGATAGCGCCAATTCATGAAGGAACTCTTCCTCGGCCGCTGGGCCCGCAGCGATCGCCAAAGACGCACGGTACTCCTCGAGAGTCAGCCAGTCCTTCGCGAGCGCCGAAGTGGCCTCAATGTGAAACTGCACGCCGTAGCAGCGACCGTACCGGAAGAGCTGATTCGGGTATGCGGGCGAGGATGCCAGCAGCGCGGCTCCCTCGGGCAGGGTATATGTGTCCGAATGCCACTGGAGAACTTCAAGTTTGGACGCGCTCGGCGACGCCGACCACACGGGGTCGACTTGACCAGCTTCGGTCAGCTCGACATGTTGAATACCGACTTCAGGAGCCGCACCGGTGTAAACGGTGGCGCCGAGCGCAGCAGCAAGAATCTGGGCGCCCAGGCACACTCCCCAGACGGGGACGCTGGCGTGCACCGCGGCACGGATGTAGTCGATTTCTTCATCGAGCCAAAGGATCCGGTGGCGGTCACCCACACCCATGGGGCCGCCCATGGACACCACAGCGGAGTAATCGGTGCCAGTGGGAAATGGGTCTATGCCTGCCCGCACCGTCTGTACGGAGCCCAACGATGCCAATGCAGGTAGATACGCCCCGGGGGGCTCGACATCGGCGTGTTGAAAGACCAGTACCGGCTTGGTCATCGCTTCTCCTTGAGGTGCGGTCAGGGGCTGAACAGTGGATCCGCCGTTCGGCTCAGCCAGTAGCCATCTCAATTATCTCGAGGGTTCGCGGATTCCCGGTCCGGCGCATTACTGATATGTAACGCTCGCCGTGTTGAAGGGTTCGAGAAGTAATAAGGGTTTATGTCCGTTTCGCTCGCCAATACAGATCGGTCTGGTTCAACGATCGCGCCTATGCACGACATCGTGTGACGCCGCCCGACTCTTGACGACATTGGTTCGTCAGAGAGCAGCGGCCGGCAGTGCAGTACCGTTTTCAGACTGAGTTCCCCCGTCGATGACCTCGCGCTCCGTTCAATCAGTTGACAGGTAGCGGCTGGCCAGGCCCACGTGAGACAGTCGCCCACCCCAGGACTGGCGTGACACCTCGACCGATGCCGCAAGAGGCGCGTCAACTCCGTCCTGCGTCACCGCGGATGCCATCGAGGTGCTGAACGGCACGTATCCCGTCCATAGGCCCGGAACAGGTGCGCCGGTCGGCGCGCCGGCACGAATCTTCACACTGGCGTTGTCTAGAGGCAGTCGAAGAACATAGGTCGCGGCCAGCTCGCGTTTGGTCGGTGGCCGAACTTCGTTCCAGCGCCCCGGCATTAGATGATCGGAGATCTTCTTGACACATTCCAAGCGTTCATCATCTGGTACGGGGTCGGCAGAACCGAAGACCATCGCACACCGGTAGTTCACGGTGGAGTCGAATAGCGACTCCGCGTACACCAGACCGTCGAAGATCGATACAGTCGCGGTAAGGGGTAGCGACTCGCCGGACGACCGGCTGAGACCCGCACCGGTCGAACCATGCATGAGCATCGCGTCACCGTCTCGGGCGTACGCCATGGGGATGACCATCGGCTTTCCGGCGTTGCCAGAGAATCCAACGTGGGCAATGAGGCCGCAGTCGAGGACGTCGTACAAGTCGGCCACCCGGCCTCTCTGCAACTGCTTGTATCGCTGAACCTGCAAGTGCGGCTTATCGGGAAGCTTGTCGTCGTCGTGCGCGGATTCGGCCGCGACATCGCTTGTCGTCATACCCTGAATCCTGGCTGGGAGCACCCGTCACGGAAAGGCCACGGCGCACGGTTGGCACTAGACCAGTTTGTTACATGTCTGGAAACCTCGGCAACATTGCGGTAACGCTAAGCGCCCGATTTTTGGCACAACGCTTGGTGACCGCAAACTGTGATGATGGACGGCCTCGACATTCCGATATCACTTGACGCAGCAAGCCTGGTTCCGATTCGGCGTCAGCTGGTAACCCAGCTTCGTGACGCGATTGGCCGACGTCTGCTTCCTGTTGGCTTCCCCATGCCCTCCACACGCAGTCTGGCCAAGTCACTGGGAACATCGCGGACAACGGTGACATCGGTGTATCTCGAACTTGAAGGCGAAGGATGGATCGAGACGGTGCAAGGCGCAGGCACGTTCGTATCTCAACGACCGAGCACTTATTCGTCCGACTCATCCAGTCGAAGCGGTCATCAGAATGCGTCACTTCGTGACGTGGATCCGCCGGCAGTACTCGACATGCGTCCGGGAGTCCCCGATCCGGAGATCGTGCGGTCGACTCTATGGCGCAGCGCTTGGAGAAACGTCAGGCCCAGCAATGAGCCTCTTCCGCCCGAAGGATCCCCCGCGCTGCGTGCGGCGCTAGCCTCCTATCTCGGAAACGCGCGCGGGCTGGCGTGCTCTGCAGAGCAGATCCTCCTGTGTGCGGGCACGTCGGAGGCGATCCTCATGGCTGGGCTGGCGCTGAACTGGCGGGGTCGTACCGTCGCAGTCGAAGATCCTGGGTATGCGCCCGTCCGTCGAACCCTCGAAGTCGCGGACATCAAGTGGACGCCGTTTGACAGCTCCTGTCCGACCATGTTGCCCGACCTACTGGCGCAACTAGGTTCGCGTGTGGCAGCGGTGTATCTGACTCCTAGTCATCAGTACCCTTTGGGGCACCGCATCGATCTCGAGACTCGACGCCGCATCCTCGACTGGGCCGCGGATACCGGCATTGCGATCGTTGAAGACGACTACGACAGCGAATTTCGATTCGGCGTGGCCCCCCTTCCGAGCATGGCTGGGATGGACGATACGGCCGACACCGTGTACGTCGGCACCATGTCCAAGACGATGGATCCCGGCCTACGTCTCGCCTATGTTCGCGTCCCGCCACAACTGGTGGATCGCATGACACGTGTGCGACAAGCGCTAGGTTGCACCGTGGCCACCCCTGTTCAGCACGTAGCCGAGAACCTTCTCACCAGTGGTGCGTTGACACGTCACATCGCCAGAGCACGCAAGGTATACGCGGATCGACGAGAAGTCTTGCTTCGTGAACTCTCACAGATCGACGCTGTGGCAGCGATCGAGGGCATCGATGCGGGCTTACACGTCGTCGTGCGGCTCGATCCAAACATCAGTGCGGGCGGGCTCGTCGAAAAGGTGGGCCGTCTGGGTCTGCGCATCGCTGATCTCGACGAGTTCCGCACGATTCCAGACCTCGCTCGTCCCGCGTTGGTCATCGGATACGGATGCGTCAATGCCGCTGAGATCCGCACCGCAATCTCAGTGCTTCGGAAAAGCGTCTGATGCCGGCCATCCACTTTCCGCGGATATGAGCCGTGCCTTGGGCTACGTCACACAGCGGTCAGCGCACGCGATGACGATGTATCGGTCGGTAGCCGCAGGCCAATAAGCCACCCTGCCCGCCGCGTGCGCACGATGTCGGTCTGCAGCCGCAGTGTCGCTTCGGATCCTCACGACCCGATAGGAACGACGGGACCTGCTGCCGACTCCATTGTGAAGTCGGCTTTTTCGAGGTCCTGGATGCCGCGCCGGCGGCGGAGTCGGTTGATTTCGCCAGCAACAACGGCGCCATCGAGGCGATCTGATCGGACTCCTCGGCCTTGCCGACACCGACCCCGTAGCCGCGATGCACAGCTCCCCGGCAGATCTCCGACATCAGGGCCGACTTCCCGATGCCGGCCCCACCCGACACGACCAGTAGGGCGCCCTGACCCGAGGCCACCGTCCGATCCAGCACCGCGACCGCGCTTCAACTCAGCAGTCCGTCCGCGCAACGCCGGCAGGTTCATGTGACCTCGAGACACCGAGAACGGTCCTAAAGCCCGACGCCCGTAGATCCCGACGGTTGTCCGCGGTCCATTGTCGCCCGAGAATGGGTGTTCGGAACGACGCCAGTCCTCCCGTGACGGTCGCCGACCATGGGGCCGGCGGTAAGGATTGCGAGTTCAGCTGCGGACAGCGGGGCGTGCGTACCGTCACGAAACGGGCTCTGCTGACTGCAGTGACCGCGCTCGCTGAAATTCCCCACTGCCGCTCATCGAAATTCCCCACCCGTGTGGCTCCGCCGAGAAGGGCGGGCCTCCCTCGATGCTGCTG
>NZ_JACHGP010000022.1 GCF_014202335.1 Mycobacterium sp. AZCC_0083
CCGCCACCACAGCACCTACGACGAACACACCGCCTGGGCACACCGCCAACCCGCCAAAGCCGCTTGACACCTTACGAACCTGGGATGTCTAACCAACCCGCAACTACAGTCACGGCCGCTTGACAACGTCATTGAGAATCCTCCTGATGATCACTGCGTCCTCAACTCTTACAACCTGAACCAACAACACGGGCATAGACCTGGCGAACTCAGTCACCGGGGACTCGCCCCGTGAGCGGTGCTGTCCACGGGCCGATACGGTGATCAGTGTTGCACGCTTCGAGAAGCAGGTTCAAGAGCAGGGCTAGCACTAGGTTCTCTCAGCGGGCCCAACGGGATTGCGCCATAACGGAACTGCCTCACGAACAAGCCAGGTGCACGTACTGGCCATTATCACTGTCGCGAGCAGAAGCAACCAGACCGCAGTTCTACCACGATCTTCAGCCCCCGCCCTGCGCCATACGACGAGACGAACCACCACAGCGACTTGCACCCCACCTGACCCCACGTTGCCAATCAACGACCGCTTTGAACCAATCGCTTCACTGCGACGGTCAGGGGTCTGAGCCGACGGAACTGACGGGGCGATGGTGACGTCCTCGTCGGCGTCGCTCATGCCAGTCCCCTCCTCCGGCTACGTCAACCTGCAACGCGGCGATGCAGGACTGAACCACTGAAAGGCTTCGTAGCCTCGGTGGAGCGCCATTCCCGGCGAATTCAACACATGTGAAACCCATCGCATCGGGAACGTTGCGTCCGGCCGGCGGCGTTTGTCGCTATGCCAAATTCCCGAACCCGAGAGGATGCAGATGGCCATCGACTACGACGCGCCCCGCAGGACGGAGGCCGACATCGACATCGACGTTGGCGAATCGCTCGAGCGACTCGCCGGTCGACGCAGCGATGCGGCGAACGCGGTGCTCGACGTCGACGACGGCGAGGATCTCGAGGCCTTCGAGCTGCCCGGCGCTGACCTGTCCGGTCAGGAATTCACCGTGCGGGTGCTGCCCAAGCAGGCCAACGAGTTCACGTGCTCGAGCTGTTTCCTTGTGCAACATCGCCATCGACTGGCCAGGGAGTTGAACGGTCGGCTCATCTGCACCGACTGCTCCTGACTCAACTTGGAGGCCGGCCGGCGCGACCTGGCGAGGTATGCCAGCTGGCTGGGCAGTGGTCAGGAGTGCGCCGACCACAACGCATACGGTCGAACCAGGGTCGGCCCGGTTGCGTCGGCGCGCGTGACGCTGAGCAGGCCGTCGGCATCAGTGGTCCACTCGAATCGGCGTTCTGCGAGCACGACACTGCCGCCAGCGGTAGCGCACCCACTTGGCCGGGCGGATGCCCGGCGCAGCGCTTGTGCGCACCGTGGGATCGCCCGGTGTCGGGTGGACGCCAGAGTCCCGGCGTGGTTGGACGGTCACTACGCGCGACACCCGCACCGGTCGTCAGTCGAAGTGATGCCGCTGGGCCGCCCTTCCTGCTCGGCTCCGCGCTCCCGGATCGGCGACCGCACAGCGGCGTTCGGCATCAGCGCCCAGGCCGCCGCCCGCAGCGTCGTGCCTTCCTCGTCGCCGTGGCAATCGTGCTCCTCGCCTTCTAGCTGGGCCTGGCGGTCTCCGCTCGGCAGCTCGGAGTGCGCTTCTATAGGCCGCACAAGAAGTCGAACTGTCGCAACGGGCCGCTTCGCTCCATCGGTAGGTGCAGACTCTGCACAGGGACGACTCAATGCCGTTCGCAAGCAGTGAAGACGTGTTCATCGCCGAGCATCGCGTGGGTACGAATATCCTGGAGTGAGCTACGGGTCAGAATGCCCGCCAAGCCACCGCCACTAGCCTCGACGACGACACGGGGCCAACGGTGTCGGAGTAGACGGTGTCGGAGTAGACGCGGGGCACCCGCGCCGACGGATCAGCCGGCGCGACCGGCACGCACTGATCATTCCAGCAGCACGAGAATCCGCCCGGGCGTCTGCCACGGGCTTTGTGCGACCGGCTTTTCGGTCGAGCGCTGTACCGCCTCACACTTGGAGGTTATTCGGGTCCTGCACATGCGCGACCGCTGACGGGACACAGGTTCGGATCGAAACCCGCACCCAGGTGACTCCTCATGAACGCCTTCGTCGACGGATACGACCGATTCAGCCACCGCCCGACCATGATCCCGCTGACCGCTCGCGGGCCCGCGCTGGCCTCTCCCGTCAGGGAAGATGCGGCAGCACGCAGGGTCTCATCGGTGCGACCAACTAGGGCCAGGTTCGCTCCGGCCCTCGACAGTTCAACGGCGATCGCGACACCGAGCCCTCTGCCCCCGGTCACCAGCGCCGACTTTCCTGCAGCGACGTGGGCGCAATCCCATGGCCGTGTTCTGCCAGTGTCGAAATCGGCTGCTATCGGGTGAGCCACGAACCGCGGATGGACATGCTCACACATCCAGCGTCACAGCGGTTTTCGGTGCTGCCCAGGCCGAAGGTCCACTAGTCGAGACGATCCCACCCGGATGTCGCAGTCGGATGCTTCGACTCGGGCGGCAGCGAGGGCAAACACCGAACCGATCGGCATTGCGGTTTGCCGGCTCGTATCGCCACCATCATTCAGCGCACCGCGACCACCGTATCCTGGCCCTGCACCTACCAGGATGACTGCGACCTGGATGGCGCTGGTCGCGCACGGGAGGCTGGTAGAAAGCCCCCGAGTGTAAGGACCGCCAACCAATGACAGCTGAAGCGGCGCAACGCCACCACGCCATCGCCTCGCGATCGGACGGGGAGGTCACCGAGCCAGTATCAGTCATCCAAGGGCGTCCGAACTTCGGCGTCGAACGAGCGTTACCAGTGTCCGAACCACTACCGACTTGGATGGCGTCCGCACGCTACGGTGTCCGTCCGGCGCCAGCCGGACTTGCGTTGGTGGAGGACCTTCTCAACACTCGCTACAACGCGGATCACGGTCCGGACATGCTCTTCGATGCCGTGCAGGCTCAGCGGTGGGTCGACGCAGCGGTGCGAGCGTGGAGCGCACAGCGCGGAGCCGACGGCTTGGCGCCGACAATGACGGACCACGACGCGGCACAACTGCGGGGTTTGCGCGATTCGCTGGACGCCGTGGTCGCGGGCTTTCCCTTCGATTCTCACGACCGCTCAGTCGGTTCTGCTGTGTTGACCGTTTCGGTCATGGGTGAGCTCGCTTGGACTCCGACTGGATCGGGATGGCGGTGGCTCGCATCAGCCGTATGGGGCGAAGTCCTGTTGAGCCAGCGCGCCGGCACCTGGCAACGTCTCAAACAGTGCCGTAACCCAACGTGCCGTTCGACGTTCTACGACCGCACCTGGAACAAGCGGAGTCTCTGGCACAACCCAATCGCATGCGATCCAGCGCGCCGCCTCCGGTAGAGCCCATCACGAACCCCTCGACCAATCACATGAACGGTCCAGACTCATCCATGACCCGAGTCGGCCTCTCGGCTCTCTCGTGTTCGGACTAGAGCATGTCTCCGAAGTGTTTGAGCCAGAGGGACATGGCTCGTAGCTGCGCCGCCGCGGTCGAGCAGGAGAGTTTGTCGGAGCGGGTGACCTCGCCGCGCCACCGTTTGGTGTTGTTGAAGCACTGTTCGACGACGCCCACCACCGGTTCTCGCTCGACGGCGATCCGCGCTATCGGGTGGGGGACGCCGCATGCTTCTATCGGGGCAGCACAGGGGCGGTGCTGTTGTCGGTCGACCTGATGCCTGGTGATCCCAGCGACCCCGTCAACCACTTCCATGCGATCCGGCCCGGCCACCAGATTCCCGGTCTGTCCCGCGACGCGCACCCGTTCGGCGCGGTAAAGCCTCTTCGTTGTGAAAAACAGTCTGCTGTTGACCTTCTCAGCGTCCAACTGCGACGGCACGCACTCGATGAGGATAAGACTGACGACACCAAAATCGCCGACCAGATCGGCCCAGAAGTCGGCTCACGGCCTGGCCCACGCCGATGGTGACCGTCGCGGCCAGGAGCGGTTGGTCGATCGTCACGAGCGCTGCGCAAGTCAGCGATGGATCCGGCCGAGCATGGGGGGCAGCGTTCCCGGTAGAACTGCGGCCTGGTGCGATGCTGCCGTCGGGGGCGACGATGATCCTGCAGGCCCAGGCGCGTCGGTACGTGACTGGCTTTTAACCCAGGAGGACATCTTCCATGTCTGTACGACAGCCGCAGCCCAGCACGGCTCTCGCGGGATCCACCGCGATGACGGCAATCAACGACGTGCACGCTGCAGCCGAAGGTGTGGATGTGTCGAACATGTCGACGTTCGTATTGGTTCATGGGATGTTTCACGACGGGTCGATGTGGGATCGGGTCATCGAACGCTTGGAAGAACTTGGGCATACCGTCTTCGGGCCCACCATAGCTGGGCACGGCAAGGCCGCTACTAAACACGTCGACCATGCCCAATCAACCCAGTCGATTGTCGATTTCATCGTCGAACGGGATCTCACCGACATTGTGCTCGTCGGACACAGCTATGGCGGCACGATCATCAGCAAGGTCGCCGAAGCGATCCCGGACCGGATACGGCGGCTGGTGTTTTGGAGCGCATTCGTCCTCAACGACGGCGAATCGATGGCAGACGCGGGCTCACCGGCGCTGCGCGAGTTGGCCACCCGCCTGGCCGCCGAGTCGCCGGACAACACGTTCATGGTGCCCTTCGAGATCTGGCGAGAGACGTTCATCAACGATGCCGATCTCGAACTGGCCCGTCGCTCTTATGAACAGCTCACGCCCGCGCCGTACGGTCAGCTGGTCGAGCAGCTTGATCTGAAGAAGTTCTACACACTACAGATCCCCCGCAGCTACCTCGCTGGCACCGAAGACTCGGCGGTACCGACGTTCGAAATTGCCTCGGTGATGCGCAAACGCCTTGGCGTGCACCGGCTGGTGTACATGCCCGGCAGCCACGAACTGTTGTTTACCAACCCCGTCCGTCTGGCCGACAAGATCCTCGAGGCCGGACGCGACTAGTGAATGGCGGGGCACTGGCATCCGGAGACGCCGAGATGCCTGGGTGCCCATCCAGGTGACGAACGTGCTCAAGGACGTGTCCGACGAGATTCGCGGAGGCCGTACGGTGCTCTTGCGCATGCGACCGATTCACCGCGATTCATACCTACAGCGTGCCAGAAGGCGACCGGGCGGGGACCGATGTCGTGAAGCCGCGATGTTCTTCTCGACCTCGGGAGCCAGCAAACCGCCGAACAATCAGATCGACGCCGGCGGTACTTCGTACTGGGATGACGGGACTGGATACGCGCAAGTACCGTGCACGCGGGGCGTCGTGACACTCGTCGATCCGGCCAGCCGCATCTCGGTACGGTTGCGTAGCGCCGATCCGGCAGACCACCCTTGATCGATCCCTGCTTCTACGTCGAGCGTCGCGACTTGGAGGCGCTGCTTGCGGCCCACTGTCCAAGCCGATTTCAGGGAGTGGCTCCAGGCGGCATTGGCCCAGGCCGTCTGGCAGACCGCTGGTGCCGCAACCGGTATCAGCAACCGGTATCAGCAACCGCGCTACCACCGGATCATGCTTTCCGACCAATCACCTCGACGCACGTAGCCGAATCGCGCGTCATTGAAGCCCACGGCAAATGCGTAGTTATCAGGCAGTCGACTGGCTGCGCTGCCGCGCGCACTCACCCGTAGTGGATCGACCCATCGGTTCGGAGAAGTTCGGGTCGCATCCACGGCTGCGGACTGAAGATGTCACTGATCACATTTGTGCGCTGCCCGCTTGGACGTTGCACGATTTCCCGCGTCCCGGCGTTTTGACAAGCATGGCCGGAACTCGTTGCGCGGCGGCCACCGTCAGTGACGGGCACGCGCACAACCGAAATGCATGACTGATTTCTGAAGCCCTTGACGTGTCTTCAACCCATGGATGGCGGAGTCTGAGATGACCGGAGCGGAACATACCGTTGCGACTGATTGGCACCTGTGGCTGGGCTTCCTTGGTGCATCGTTCGCCATCGCCTTCTTTCCGGGAGCCGGAGCGATCCAGTCCATGGCTTCGGGATTGACTCATGGTCTGTTGCGGTCGTACTGGAGCATCGCTGGCCAAGAGGTCGGCCTGATGTTCCAGTTGATCCTTGTCGCTGTGGGTTTGGGTGCGGTCGTTGCTAAGTCCGTCGCGGCTTTCACCATCATCAAGTTCATTGGCGTGGCGTACCTCTTCTACCTTGCCGCGCGTCAGTTGCGTGCCTCCGGTGGGGACCTGCGCGAGCAGCTGAGCGCCTCGCCGGTGAAAGGCGGGCTGCCGCTTCTGGCCCGCGGCTTCCTAGTCAACGCGACGAATCCGAAGGCATTGGTCTTCTATCTCGCCGTGCTACCGCAGTTCGTCGAGCCGACCGTCCCGTTGCTGCGACAGTATGTGATCATCGGTTCGACTTTCGTCGCCGTGGACGTCGTGGTGATGAGCATCTACGCGGCGCTGGCAACGCGACTGCACAGAGTGCTGGGCCCGCGTCGGCAACTCGTGCTGAACCGATTCTTCTCGGGCCTCTTCGTGACCGCGGCAGTGGTGCTCGCGCTAGTGCGTAGGGCCGCAGTCTGACGTCAGCACGTGGTGGTCGCCCGTTGGCGCTGCCTGCCGTCTCGCGAACGGTGTGCTGATCGTGGGCAGGCACGTGCATCGGCGGCGCCGTCTTGCCGCGATTCCCGCTGCGCTGTGGCGGTTCCGTGGCTATCCGTGTGCGCGCTCATCGTGGTTCCGACCCGGCGTTGGTCTGCAGACTGTGGTGATGAACTCTTCGCGTGCCGCTTACCTGGATCGGTTCGACCGGGCAAGCCAACGCCGGGACCGGAGAAACTTGTCAGTTGAACGCGCGCTGCACCGAGCGACTCTCAGTGGTGATGTGCTCCATGATGGTGGACGCAATCTGCTGATGTTGCCGGGCGCATCGCCGATGGTCTTCGCCGACGTCACAATCGGTGAGTCGTGTACCTGAGGCCGCGTCGATCTTCCGCTATTCGGCTATCCGTCGTCGCTGTCGTCAAATGTCAGCCAATCGTTGCCGCATAACATGTCTGATGCGATGCATCCGGGACATCACGGTACTTGGTGAGATGCCCATGACCTCAGCCGCTTCGCGATGTTTCATGCCTTCGATGGCAACGAGATACACCGTTTCGCGCATCTCTGCTGACAGCGCGAGCACGGCCTCACGCACATCGTCGTCCATCAGGTGACGCAACACCTGATGCTCGGCTGAGGCGGAGTCGTCTCTCGCGCTCCGCGCAGGGATCGTCGATTCGTGGTCTGCAACGTTTGCCACGAGGCTCTCGCTCGGCCGACGCGCCGCGGCGCGGTAATCGCTGATCCACGTATAGCGCATGATGGTCAGCAGCCACGCCCTGTAATACGAATTCTCAGCCAACCCGTCGAACGCCTTGAATGCCTTGAGTAACGTCTCCTGAACGAGATCCTCGGCATCGTGCCGATTGTTGGTGTAACGCAACGCAACCCGGCGAATATCAGCCGTTAGCGGCAGCACATCTCGCTCGAAACTTCGGTACGAATCACTTCGTGACGCAGATTCCTGGGCGGCGTGCGTGTGATCATCTTCGCGATGGTACATCGATCGTGATCCTGTTCTCTCGTCTGTTCACCGGCGCGCGACGTTGAGCGCCAATCGCGACTGTGGTCGCAGTGCGACGCCCCTGCGGAATCATCCGCGCCGATGGGGTTGGCCGTGCAAACGTCGTCTGACTTCGTCAACGAGGCATCATGGGTAATGCGTTCAATTGCCCTGCCGCTCAATAGTTCGCGTAAACCAAAACCACCTGCGGGTCGACCACAGCCCCCTGAAGGCCAGTTCTTCGACGCGCCAACGGTCGAAGAACGCTTGGACACGCACCTAGTCGCGGCAGCAGTGCGTACCCGACGTGCACCACCTTTCGGGGCATTCCAGATGGCCCACACCGCGACCGGAGCCGCCATCGGGACGCGGCCGCCTCGGGTCCCATCGAGCCGATCGAGCTTCAATATGGGCGTCTGCGTTCATGATCGCCTTCAGCTCTGGGCGATGAAAGTAGGGGTCGTCAATCGATGGTCTCGGCACCCATGTCTTGGGTGGGAAGAATCGCTGCGCGTCAGAGCCGGCAATTCGGCGTCGAGCTGGGAAAGGTTGAACGCCAACCCCAGTACGCCTACTCATTTGAGGCTCATGCCCGCGTCAACGGGTAAAGCGACCCCCGTCACGTAGCGCGCGGCTTCCGATGCCAGCCACACGACCGCTTCGCTGACGTCGCGCGGCTCGACCCACGGCGTATCGAGGACGTTGTTCGCCCGAAAGAGAGGCTCCACGTCGGCCAGACCGGGCCGTTCCAGATCGGGGCGAAACAATCGGTATAGGGGCTCATTGAGAATCATGTGGGTATCAACCAGGGTTGGGCACAACGCGTCGACGCGGATCTCGTGCCGGCCCAATTCGAGAGCCATCGCCTTCATCAGGCCGATCACTCCAGCCTTGGAAGCGACGTAGTCTGCGCAATTCTCGACCGCCCGGATGGCAACCGCCGAACTGGTGAAGACGATCGCGCCGCCGTTGCCTGCGCGGATCATCTGCGGCAGTACCGCTCGGGCGGTGGTGAACGCCCCGGTGAGGTTGATGTCGATGACCTCGCGCCACTGGTTGATCTCCACATCCCAAGTGGGAGAACCGGGTCCGAAGATCCCGGCGTTCACCGATACGATGTCGACCGACCCCAATGCAGCTACCGCGTCGTCGACGTAACACTGAACCGACTGCTCATCACGAACGTCGACGGTACGGGCGAACGCTGCGCGGTCTTCTTGTTCGATCGCCGCAACGGTGTCACCCAGATCCGTCTCTGACGGACCGGGATAGGTTGCGCTGTCGAGATGGCGGCAGATGTCGAGAACCGCCACATCTGCGCCCTCCGCCGGCAGCCGGACGGCGTGCGATCGGCCTTCACCTCGCGCCGCTCCAGTGACAAGTGCCGTACGACCCAGGAATTGGGGCACCGTCGGGTTCCTTCCTTCGGGTAATGGCGACTGTCCTTCAGCCGCCCACAATTCCGGCGACGGCTGACCCCATTCAGAACGGCGTTCTACTGGGATTGCCAATCGCCACCCCGACACTCGGTCCGGTCATCGACCGTTCCCGAGCGCCTGCCTAAACCGGTCAGCCCGCGGCGGGCCGAAGGAATGTTGCCGACATTGACGACCGCCGATAATCGGATGGTAGCGCCGAACGACCCACGATAAGTAGGTGTGCTATTACCAGGATGGCCGCAACCGGGCTCCCGCTTGCCCAACCGCAGCTCCGGAACGTACGGCCCCCAAAAGCCATTCGGCCGACCGATTTTCGAGCTGGGCACCCGTGAGCGTCCTTATGGACTTCTCCGTGGTCGCGGATGTCGAATCCGTGGCCGCAACACCGGCACCTCGGCTTGCCGATGCGGCATGTGACTCGAGCTCGCTGGCCGAAGTCCCGTGTCTCGGCGTGACCACAGCGTGCGAAACCGTTCGCCCTTGGCTGATGCCGGCCAGTGCCACAAGTCCGCTACAACGAAGTACAAGGCATCGTGTCGGGCGAACCTTCGTACCAATGGACTTCCTTTCCGTGATGACCGGACTCAGTGGATGCGGTCTCGTCTCATCAGAAGGTGGCGGAGACGGCGGGTTTCGGGTTTGGCATTTGTGCCTGTTGTGTTCGGTAGTGGGGGTGGGTGCCGTTGAGGGCGGCTTTGATTTGGATGGCGAGGTGGCGGGAGTAGGGGCGGCAGGAGGCGAAGCCGCCGCCGCTGAACCAGAGTGCTCGTTGGGCGGTGGGGCGGAAGGTGTTGGCGTATTCGCCGCGTTCGTCGAGTCCGATGATGCCGCCGATCTTGGCGGCGGTGTCGGGTCCGAAGTAGTTGGCTACGTTGGCTTGTTGGTTGAGGTAGCCGGTGGCCAGGATGACCGCGTCGAAGTCGATCAGGGTGCCGTCGTGCAGTTTGAGCCCGGAGGGCACGAAGGTGTCGATGTCGTCGTATTGCATGAGCCCGATGTGGTGGTTGGCGATCAGTTCGGAGGCACCGACGTTGATGTAGTAGCCGCCGCGGTAGCGGTGCAGTTTCATGACGTAGCCGGTTTCGTCTTCCCCGGAGTCGATCTGCATGCCGGCTGCGCGTAGCTGCTGGAGCAGCTCGCCGTCGAGCTCGTTGGTCTTCTTGGTCAGGTTCATGCACAGTTGGATCAGCAGCGGGTTGGTGAAGTCCTGGGCGGAGAGCAGGTCGCATTCCTCGATCGGGCGCCCGTTGCTGTATTCGGCGAACGGGATGTTGGCGCTGTCGAGGTTGACGATCGTGGTCGAATCGCGCTGCGCCATGGTCACCTCGGCGCCGTGGCGGTGCATGTCGTAGGCCACGTCGTGGGCGCTGGTGCCCACCCCGATGATCAGCACGCGTTGGCCGGTGAAGTCGGTGCCGGTGCGGAACTGCGAGGTGTGCAGCACCGGCCCGGTGAAGCTGTCCAGCCCAGGTAGGGCGGGCCGGTTGGGGGTGCCGGCGTCGGCGCCGGTGGCCTGCACGATGTGTCGGGGCCGCAGCTGCTTTTCCGCACCGTCCACGCGCACCGTGACCGCCCAGCGCCGGTCGTGGTCGTCGTAGCGGGCCGAGACGAACTCGGTGCTGGTCCAAAACGGGATGTCCAGTGCCTCGACGTAATGCTCGAACCAGGCGGCCAGTCTGTCCTTGGGCAGGTATTCGGGAAACACGTCGGGAAATGGCAGCACCGGGAAGTGCACCACGTCGGTCTTGTTGTGCAGGGCCAGAAAGTCATAGCGTCGCCGCCAGTTGTCGCCCACCCGGGGATGGCGGTCGATGACCAAGGTGTCGACCCCCATCTGGCCCAGCTCAGCAGCGACCATCACACCGGAATGCCCGCCACCGACCACCAACACGTCGGGGTCGCGGTCGGCGAACGCGAAACGCTGCGCGCGTCGTTGCGCCCAGGTCTGGGTGGTGGCGGTGCGGTCGAAGCCGATACCGGCTGGGCGCACACCGGCCGGTGCGGGCTGATCGCCGTGCAGGCAGGACAGCGTCGTCAGCATCGTCCAGGCCGACACCCCCACCGGACTGGAGTCATCGGCGACCAGCCGCACCACACCCTTGCCCAACCCATACTCGGTGGAAAAGGTGTGAAACGCCTCGATGACCTCGCGACCCAGACGCTCGACACGCACCGGGGCACTGTTGTTGCCCGACACCGTGAAATTCTTCGGGTCGATATCGGCGACATCGCTCAACATCACCTCTGCCACCTCGGTGCGACCATGAACCCAGCCCACATCCCAGGACAACGCCACGATGTCACGCCAATAGCAGTCTTGGGTGAACAACGCCGCGACCGCCTGCACATCCTGGGCGGCCAACGCCTCGTTGAATACACCCAACCACCGGGCAACAACCGTCGACGGCTCCACCGAACGCATCCCGACCATCTCAATCACCTCACTCGAAAAGCCCCCCAACCGCGCCCACCAGGGACACCAGTCAAACAGGCACAACACCAACACATTGACGACCACCACATCCGGTGATCCCCTACAACCCTGCACCCGCACAACAACACCAACCACTCCCAAACACTCCTAGTAGCACCACAACCCCACCCAACCCACCAACACCAACAACCAACAACCAACGCAGATACCTGGTGGGCTGGGCTGTGGTGAGCTGATCACGACCTCGACAAGTTCAACGGCTGTGGGCGGCAACTGAATACTGACCACTGCGCGGCGACAACTGATCAGTTTTCGGTTGCCGTTGACAACGGCAAGACAACGACCGGCATCGGCGTCCGTGGGACGCATCGCCGGAAGCACTGCAACGGAGGAATTCTTGGCTAAGAGTCCGCTGTCGCATACACGCCCGGGCGCGTGGGTGAGAGAGCCGGGCGCGGGGCGGCGCACCTTCATTGATTGGACTGGGCGGCGTGAATGGTAGTACTCGTACTAGGAGTCCTGGGGACTGTTTGGAACCGCGCCCCCTAACTGACACTGGACATAAGACCGCCCAAAGTCGGCAACCACTCCGAATCATCACCACGGGAAACGGGGCATCTCATGAAATGGCAACCCGGCCGGGCGGTTCGTCGGTGATGGGCCGTCACCAAATCGACTCTGAACGACCAGATTTTGCGCGCAGCCAGAACTGGGCGAATCAACTCGTTCGGCACGCACTGATGCAGCCGAACGCTACGGCGCTGCGATACCTCGGGCACACGTCGACCTGGGCCGAGCTGGATCGTCGGGTGAATGCGCTCGCCGACGCCCTGAGCCGGCGCGGGGTGGGTTTCGGAGACCGGGTGATGATCCTGATGCTGAACCGCCCAGAATTCGTCGAATCCATGCTGGCGGCCAATACGCTCGGGGCGATCGCCGTGCCCGTCAACTTCCGGCTAACCTCGCCGGAAATCACGTTTCTGGCACGAGATTGCGGCGCGCAGGTCGTCGTCACGGAGCCTTCGCTCGCCTCGGTGGCCACCGATGTGCGTTCCGCCGTGCCGGCACTGACGACCGTCGTCGTGGTGGGGTCGGCCACGGGAGACGAGGTGATCGGGTACGAGGATTTGATCGCCGAGCATGGGAAAGCCCATGTCGTCGTGGACGTTCCCAATGACAGCGCGGCGTTGATCATGTACACCTCGGGGACCACCGGGTCTCCCAAGGGCGCGGTGCTGACTCACACGAATCTCACCGGGCAGGCAATGACGGCGATGTATGCCATCGGGGCGGACATCAACGGCGACGTCGGGTTCGTCGGCGTACCCCTGTTTCACATCGCCGGCATCGGCGCCACGCTGGGCGGTCTGATGTTGGGCACCCCGACGGTGATCTATCCACTCGGCGCGTTCGACCCGGGTCACCTGTTGGACGTGCTCGCGGCCGAGAAGGTCACCGTGATCTTCCTGGTGCCCGCACAGTGGCAGGCGGTGTGTGCGGTACAACGGGCCGGACCGCGGAACGTCAGCCTTCGCGCGCTCTTGTGGGGTGCGGCGCCGGCATCGGACACTCTGCTGAGGCAGATGTCGGAGAGGTTCCCCGGAGCCCAGATCCTGGCGATGTTCGGTCAAACCGAGATGTCAGCCGTCACCTGCGTCCTACTGGGCCAGGACGCGCTGCGGAAACGCGGTTCCGTGGGCAAGGTGATACCCACCGTCGCCGCGAGAGTGGTGGACGAGAACATGAACGACGTCCCGATCGGCGACGTCGGTGAGATCGTCTACCGGGCTCCCACGCTGATGGCCGGGTACTGGAACGATCCACAGGCCACCGCAGAGGCGCTCGCCGGCGGCTGGTTCCACTCCGGCGACCTGGTACGGCTCGACGACGAAGGCTACGTCTGGGTCGTCGACCGCAAGAAGGACATGATCATCTCGGGCGGTGAGAACATCTACTGCGCCGAGGTGGAGAACGTCCTCGCCAGCCATCCCGCTATCGCCGAAGTAGCGGTCATCGGTCGTCCCCACGAGAAATGGGGCGAGGTTCCGATAGCGGTCGTCGCAGTGGTGAACCATTCTCTGCAACTCGCCGACCTCGACGAGCTCCTGACCGCACGACTCGCCAGCTACAAGCACCCGAAAGGGTTGGAGATCGTCGCAGCACTACCGCGCAACCCCAGTGGCAAGGTATTGAAAACCGAGTTGCGGAAACGATTTTCAGCCGAAGGACCCTGACGAGAACACGGGTCCCTCCAATCGTAGCGACCGTAAGAAGGGGGTGCCGCATTCTCATGACGGCCCGTCGATGAGGAAGTCGCACGGACGCCCAAGACGGAGCGTTTGCCTGCGCCATCGTGGCATCACCTCTCAAGTCGATCCGCGCCTGCCGGCTACGCGCGTTTTCCTTGGGGCGCTTGCCAACAACGCTGAGGCGGCCCGCTGGTCGTATACAAGTCGCGTTGGCGACTTTCACGCATCACCGTCAGGCGAGGTCAGAGGCTTGAGCAGAGCCAGCGCAGGGCAGGTATCCAGGCGAATGACGTTCGGTGTGCTCATCTCAGATCACTCCTCCGTTGGCATAGATGACTTGGCCGTTGATCCAGCGCGCGGGTCCGGCGATAAAGGCGACGGTTTCGGCGACGTCGGCCGGCTCGCCCAGGCGCTCCAGCGGGGACATGCTGCGCAGGTTGTCGATGGCCTGCTGCGGCTTTCCGTCGAGGAACAGCGGTGTAGCGGTCGGCCCTGGCGCGACGGCGTTGACGGTCACATCGCGGCCCCGCAACTCCTTTGCCAGGATCAGGGTCATCGCGTCGACGGCGCCCTTCGTCGCCGCATAGGCCGTATATGTCGTCAACGCCAGCTTGGTGACCGAGCTCGAGAAGTTAATGATGGCCCCGCCTCTTCGGACCCGCTTTGCGGCCTGCTGGCTGACGACGAACGTGCCCCGCACATTGGTGCGGTGCATCCGATCGAAGTCGTCGAGGTTCAATTCGGCCAGCGGCGAGAGAAGCATGATGCCTGCGGTGTTGACCACCACGTCGACACCACCGAACTCCGCTTCGACCTGATCGAACAGGGCGGCGACCTGGGTTTCATCCGCGACATCGGCGCCGACCACCATGGCGCGGCCCCCTGCGGCGACGATCTCGTCGGCGACCGCCCTGGCTCGGTCCCGGTTATCCGCGTAGTGCACGGCCACGGCCATGCCCGCGTGGGCTAGGCGGGCGGCGACGGCGTGGCCGATGCCGCCCGAGGCTCCGGTGACGATGGCAACACGGTCAGTCATCTCAGTCTCCTTGATTGCGTATGTTGCGTCCATATAACCACTAAATGTACGATTCGTCCATATATTCCCCGGAGAGGACGTGCATGACCACAGATCGGCCCCGGCGCGGGCGTGGGCGGCGGCCTGCCCCCGAGGTGCGCGAGGAGATCCTCGAGGCCGCGGCCGAACTGCTGTTCGCCGAGGGAATGGGTGCATTCACGATCGAGAAGGTCGCGAACCGCTCCGGTGCCAGCAAGATGACGATCTACAAGTGGTGGCCGTCCAGGGGCGCACTGGCGCTCGACAGCTATTTCCACAAAGTCGCACCCGAGCTCGCGTTTGCGGACTCTGGCGACATCGAGGCCTACCTGCGCGCGCAGATGAACACCTTCCTGCGCGTGATCTGTGACAGCCCAGCGGGCCAGCTGATCGCCGAGCTGATCGGACAGGCTCAGTCCGATCCCGAGCTGAAGGCTGCATATCTGCAACGGTATTCGTCGCCGCGCCGCGCATTGGCCTGTGCTGCCATCGAAAGGGCGAAGGAACGCGGGCAGCTGCGCGAGAGCCTGGACCCAGAGACGGTGGTGGATCAGTTGTGGGGCGCCTGCTACCACCGGCTGCTGCTGCCTGATCAGCCGCTGACGCGTGACTTCGTTGATGCATTGGTGGACAACCTTTTTCGTGGTATCGGACAATGAGCGGACCGGCCGGATCGCTCCGGTTTGGCCTTGCATCTTTCGATGTCGTGAGCATTCCAGCGACAACGTGACCGTGGTGTCCACGATCACCGGGACGACGTTCGGTAAAGGTTATGCGGCAGGGTTATTCGACGAAGGGTGACCCTGGCCACTTCGGGCTGGGGTTGGCGTGGTGGGCCAGGTGGTGAAGGGGCACGGGGCACGTTGACCGCTGATGTGACCTATGGGTCGGTGGTGGCGGTGAAATCGTGATCAGTGTGCCGATCACCGAGGACGAGCCGCTGATCGCCGAGGCGCACGGCACATATCGCGGCCGGCTGCGGGGCGCTTCGGTGGCAGCCGTCGCGCACATCGCCCGCGACGCGATGCGTGCCGCATCGGATGCGGAGGCAGGTGACGCGCCGGCCGACCCAGTGGTGCTCGACACCGGGCTGCCCGACGCGAACGGTATGGCGCCGGCGGCGGACCTGCCGGGGACTGCGGACGGCCCCGACATCATGCGGTCACCTCCGAACGTGAACTGGAGATGGTGTATATCTCCTCAAGCCGTTCACCTTCGCGGCGTTCCGGGACCGGCCCGAGCACTGGTCGCCGCTACCGGCAGGCGCTGCCGGCTCGGACCGACGCGGCCAGCCAGACCGAGGTCGACCGCGTGCTGACCGAATTACGTGTCGGCTCAGACAGATCCGCGGCGCCCAAGGGTGTCGCGGCGGGGACCGACTACGGTAGCGCCGACCGACAGCCGCTGTACCTGGCGCTAGTTGCACCCCCGAAAGCGACCGCCTCTGTCCACCGGCACGCCGTGCACGTACGTACAGATGCGGTCGCTGGCGGGAAGCCCGTTACCCTCGGCGGATCAGCTCGGCGCCGCGTTCGGCGATGGCATACACGGTGGCCACCGTGTTGTTCGACGGCAGCGAGGGCATCACCGACGCGTCCACCACCCGCAGCCCGTCGAGGCCGTGCACACGCAGCGCACTGTCCACCACGGACTCGTCGGTCTCACCCATCGCGCAAGTCCCCACCGGATGGTAATACGACGCCGTCGTCGCGCGCACGAAGCCGCGAAGCGACTGTTCGTCGTTGACCGAAGGACCCGGAGCGAACTCCTCGGCTCGCCACGAGTCGAGCGCGGGTGCATTGCCGATCTCGCGGGCGATCCTGAATCCCTCGAGCATGGTGTGCATGTCGCGGTCGTCGCCGAGAAAGTTCGGGTCGACGATCGGCGCCAACTCGGGGCCGCGCCCGGCGAGCCGGACGGTGCCGCGGCTGTGTGGCTGCAGCGCGCAGACGCCGATCAAATAGGTGTCCGGCACGTCGAGTCCGATGACCGCAGCGGAATCGACGAACAGGATCTGCAGGTCTGGTGCACCGCTGTTGGCGGCTGTGCGGAGGACTCCCATCACCTCGCCGTGGTTGTTCCGGGCCGCAGGGACCGACCTCGCGGCGCGGTAGATGACCCCGGTCATCGGGTGATCCTGCAGATTCGACCCGACCGCGGGCAAGTCGTGCACGACGCTGACCCCGGCCGCGTGAAGCTCTGCTCCGGGTCCGATGCCCGACAGCATCAGCAGATGCGGCGATCCGATGCCGCCAGCGGCGACGATGACTTCACTCGCGCGTGCGGTGACCACTTCCCCACCACCGGTGTGGTATTCGATCCCGGTGCAGCGTCCAGCGTCGACGAGGACGCGATGTACCACCGCATCGGCGACCAAGTCGAGGTTGGGCCGTAGCAGCGCAGGCAACAGATAGGCGTCCGCGGCGCTCTGACGCTTTCCGTCGGCGATGGTCAGATCCGCAGGCGCGAACCCGGTCTCGAGTCCGCCGCTGACATCCTTGGCGCGGCGGTGGCCCAACTGAACGGCAGCAACCAGCGCGGCGGCGAGCACTTCGTTGACCGGATTCGCCGGTGCGACCACCAACGGACCGTCCGCACCTCGGAGTGCGGGTTCGCCGTGAGCGGCCGTCTCGCTGCGTTTGAAGTACGGCAGAAGGTCGTCGAATGCCCATCCCTTCGCGCCGAACTGGTCCCAGTCGGCATAACTGTCCCGATGCCCGCGCGCGAACATCATCGCGTTGATCGCCGAGGATCCTCCGACACCGCGACCGCGGGCCAGATGGATGGCGGTTCCCGTACCCGCCTGCACGGTGGTGAGGTGGCCTAGGTCAGCCGGGCTGCGGAGCAGCGTCTGCCACTCCGGTGGATTCGCGCTGGCCAGCGGTTGCGTCGCGGCCCCGGCCTCGACCACCAGTACACGGACGTCGGCATCCACGGACAGCCTCGCTGCCAACACGGAACCGGCGGTTCCGGCGCCAACGACGATGACGTCATACGAGTCTCTTGACATGCGGTTACTCCTCAATACTTCTAGTGACAGCTACTTAAACGCAAACACCAAGCGCTTCCGTCGGTACTGTGACATTGTTATCATTGGAAACATCGCTGAGACTCCCGAACGGACAGCGCCGCCCGCGGTTCGGATGCTGGGGCGGTGGCCGCGGCTGCGGGCGTTCACCCACGGACGATCTACCGTTGGTTCGGCGATGAAGACGGCCTACTCGAAGCCCGCGCCGCGCTACCCGTGCGGCGACTAGGATGACGGCATCATGGCGGATGCTTCTGAGGAAACCGCGACGACCAACGTCGGCGCCGCGGCGTCCTCACCTCGCCCGCGTCAGCTTTCACCGGGTATCAAACCGCTGCTGGTATTGAGCAAGATTTCCGGGATCCTCGATGCCTTCTCACTGGCCAGGCCGGTGCTGACGTTGAGCGAATTACGCTACGCCACTGGCTTTCCGACGTCGACAGTGCAGCGGTTGGTGGCCAATCTGGTCGCCGAGGGATTCCTGGAACGCGACGAGGATCGCTATCGCATCGGCGCGAAGATGGCCTATTGGGCCGAAGCGGTCATTGACTTCGTCGATTCTACTTCCGAGGGGGTGGGGCTCAGCGCGCGTGAGTGCCGACATCGGCGCCTGTGCTTTGGCGTCCCGGACGGGCGATCAGTTCGTTGACGTCGACGTGCGGGGTTGCTCGATCAGCGATTCCGGTTTTGACGACGCCCTCCGATACCGTCGTCACGTAGCCAGGCCCACCCGTCCGCCGCGATGGGGGGAGCTGGCCGGGTGGATCGCGAGCCCGTCAGCGCCTGGTCGCGGCGCCACCATTGTCGTGCACGGCACTCCCGGGGTAGTAAGAACGGCGGGCACCATCGGGGAGCGTCTGACATTTGTCCGAGACGTGAAGGGATTTCGTTGCGAGTCATTACCGTTGAAGAGCATTTTCATCAACCCGAGGTCGTTGCCCGGGTCCTGGAACTGGCCAGGGCGCCCGTCGTTCCCGACGAAGGCTTCGACAGATTCCTTCAGGACTTCATGCCGGACAAGGATTCTGCCGAGCGGCTAGGCGGAGACCGATTGGCGCACATGGATCGGGTCGGAATCGACATCCAGGTGGTGTCACACGGCGCAAACAGTCCCAGCAGACTGAACCACCCAGAAGCCATCGAGCTGTGCCGAAGGGTGAACGACTCTCTTGCACAACAGATTGCGGAACATCCCACCCGGTTCCGGGGATTCGCGACCATCCCATTGCACGACCCTGCCGCGGCAGCGGACGAAATGAGGCGATGCGTCAACGAACTGGGCTTCGTGGGAACCCTCATCATGGGAAGCTGCGGTGGGTTGTTTCTCGACGACGAGCGGTTCGATCCGGTTCTGGCCGCAGCCGAAGCGGTTGACTTGCCCATCTACGTTCACCCGGGACCCCCGGAAGCCCCGGTGTCGAGGGCCTATTACGCGGGCAATTGGCCGGCAGCGGTGCATTTCCTGTTCTCGGGACCCGCGATCGGCTGGCACGCCGAGGCCGGCATCCACGTTGTGCGCATCATTCTGTCGGGGGCGTTGGATCGTCACCCGGGCCTGAAACTCCTCAGCGGTCATTGGGGCGAGTTCGTCGCGGGCTGGCTCGACCGACTCGACGAGCTGATCGGCGGGAACGCGCGCCTTGGCCGCACACCAAGCGAGTACTACCGCGAGCAAGTGTGGGCGACGCCGTCGGGCATGTACAGCCAAAATCAACTGAAGTTCATTCTGGCCGAAATCGGCGCCGAGCGGATCATCTACTCCGAGGACTTCCCCTACATCGTCCGTGACAACGTCTCCGACTTCCTCAAGCAGGCCGAACTCACCGATGACCAACGAAACGCGATCGCCCACCGCAACGCCGAGAAGGTGTTGCGGATCAGTTCATAGGGCCACATGCGTCTCGTCCTAGTAGCAGCAGGGCTACCTTCATCCGACGAGACCGCGTTACCGTGGCATTATGGCTAGTCCAGATGGTTTGGCGACGTTCCTTCGCAGTCGGCGCGACCTCGTTAAGCCCGCTGATATCGGCTTGCCTCAGAGCGAATATCGGCGAGTTGCCGGCCTGCGCCGCGAAGAAGTCGCGATGTTGGCCGGCATCAGCACCGAGTACTACCTGCGGTTAGAACAAGGCCGCGAACGCCAACCATCAGATCAGGTACTCGAAGGCCTCGCCCGGGCCCTGCAACTCGACGACGATGCGGTGCAGTACATGCGCAATGTGGCGCGGCCCGTGCCCGGTCGCCGCAAGCGCGTTACTGCTGACCGGCTCGATCCCGGCATCTTGACGCTGATCGAAGGTTGGCCGCTGACTCCGGCGTATGTCCAGGGGCGCCGAATGACGATTCTGGCTGCCAACCCATTGGCCCAGGCCATGATGCCGTACTTTGCTCCACAGGTGAACATCTTGCGGGCGGTGTTCCTGGAGCCCAAACTGCGTGAGTGGGTGGGAAACTGGGACGCGGTCACCGCGACACTGGTGTCTTGGGCGCGGTTTCTGCTTGCCGAGGACAGTAATAACGATCCCGATATGCAGGCGCTGGTCGGCGAGCTGAGCATCGCCAGCCCGCGGTTCCGCACTCTATGGGCACGTCAGGACGTTCAGCAGAAGACCAGCGGTCCTGCGCTGTTCGACCACCCGCAGGTAGGCCGGCTGGTGTTGCAGTACCACACCTTCATCCTTCCCAGTAGACGCCAGATGCTCGTCACCTACGTGGCCGAACCTGGATCTGCATCGGAAGAAAGTCTGCGGCTGCTCTCTAGCCTCGCGCAGCCATCGGCGTAGCGTTTCGCGCCGCTTCGCCTGCTGCCGCCCCTACTCCCGCCACTTCGCCATCCAAATCAAAGCCGCCCTCAACGGCAGCCACCCCCACTACCGAACACAACAGGCACAAATGCCAAATCCGAAACCCGCCGTCTCCGCCACCTTCTAGCCGGCTCCCCCGCAACGGTGCGACTCGACAGTTGCGACCGCACAGTACCGTTCGCCACGTCCGGGCTGGCGAGTGGTCGTGTTAGCGACCACCACGGGGTGCGGACGATTCGAGCCGATGTCCGGTCATGCCAGGCGGTGACCGCGGTTGCAACGCGATCGCCGCGTGGCGAAGGTCACGACCCCGATCTTGCGGCTATCGCAAGCCAGGAGCGTTGATGTTCGTGTGGTGTTGCCAAAGCAGGGGCCAAGATGATCGTCGGTGAGCGTATGCCGTCAAGAGCATCATCGAGCAGTTGCCAGAAAGAGGAGCCTCGGTTCACTGTCGTTGGCCTTGGTGGCCCGAATTCTGCCTCGGCCCGCGCGCCCACCGAGACAGAATTCGTCAGGCTTACCACTGGTTGAAGCTGACATGGACGCCTCCACCATTCTGCGTCGCGCCGACCTCAACCTCGTACCCGCGCTAGCCGCGTTGCTGGACCAACGGCATGTGACACGCGCCGCCGAAACTCTCGGGATCGGCCAGCCAGCGATGAGCTCGGCGCTGGCGCGACTCCGGCGACTGTTCGACGACCCGCTGCTGGTGCGCAACGGTCGCGTCATGGAGTTGACTCCGATGGGTCGTGCACTGCTCGACCCGGTGCACAACGTTCTTGCCGGCCTCGAGCAGTTGCTCACGGTCGCACCGGCTTTCGATCCCAAGCTAGATAGCCGGTCATTCACCATCGCCGCTAGCGATTACGTCACGCTCGTCCTACTGCGCCCGCTCCTGGAGCAACTCGAGCGGGACTCTCCCGGCATCGCTGTCGACGTAGTGCCGGTCGACACGGTGTCGACGCCGACCGCGGTGGATCGGATTCAGATCGACATGGCCATCGTTCCACAGCGGACCATGACCTCGCGAACCTCACACCTCCAGCGTCTCGAATTGTTCACCGAACACTACGTCCCAGTGGTATGGACCAACAACCACGAGGTCGGGGACACACTGGATGAATCTGCACTGCAGCGGCTTTCGTACATCGCGTCTTGCGACGAGAGCTGCGGACCCGCACTCATCGACCGAACACTGGCCAGGTTGGGTATCACCCCGCGGGTTATGTTGACGACACGCAGTATTGCGCTGGTCCCACTACTTCTCCCCGGCACACAGTCCTTTGGCTTTGTACAGCAACGCCTCCTGCAGCAGCCGCATCTTCGACGGGAACTGCGGCCCCTGCGCACGACCCTCTCCATTGAGCCAATCCTTCAACAGATGTACTGGCACCCCGCCTTGCACCGCGATCCAGCGCACCGCTGGCTGCGAGACCGCATCGCCTCCCTCGCTGCCACCGTCTGACCGATCATCATCGATCGCATCGATGAGACCCATCGACCACGGCATCTGGCTGCAAACCAAATCGCGCCCTAGCGTGGGCGATGACACGCACGACGACCGAAAGCTAGCGAGATGAACACCGCCTCCGAATCGCATCATGAACCGTACTTCGACTGGGAAAGCAGGGTTGCAGCAGCGGTTTTGAACATCGGTGAACCCGACATCCCTGTCTTCGACGACCCGCAACTCGCCGAGTTGACCGTCGCACCTGAGAATGCGACCGTCGGATTGCTCGTGACCAGCGGCGCCTACTATCCCGATCAACCGCCTATGGGGCGTCACAACGATCTGTCCGTCCGGATGCTGCCACGCGAGCGTGACCTGTCTGAAGTGTTATTTGCACACCGGACTCCAATTCGCGCCTTCGCACTCGCCGATCCGAATGTCGCGTACCCGCGGGACACCATGATTGACCTCGAGCGGGCCGGTGTGATCGGTCGATACGCAGACAGGGCGATCTCCATTGTCGGCTCCATCAGCATGTTCGACGAACTGGCCACCATCATGGCGCCGGCCATCGTCGACGAATGCCGGCAGCTCGGCGTGGACCTGCTGCTGGTGCTACCGTACTGTCCTCAATGCCATGTGGCGGCCGGTGTGGTCGCCCGGGCGATCGAGCGGCGGGGCCTGCCCACGACCAGCCTGACGACGCTGTACAAGCAGGCTCGATCGGTCAAGCCGCCACGCGCGACATTCCTCGACTTCCCCCTCGGCTGCCCCGGAGGACGACCCAACGTTACCGACGAGCAGCGGGATGTCATTCGCGAGGCAATCCAAACAGGTGCTCGCACAACCAAAAACGCGGCGTGGCAGTTGCCGCGGCTGCCCTTCACCTGGGATGAAAGCGGCCTTCGCGACTGGGAAGACTTAGTCGTCGACATCTACCGCATCGATAACGAGATCCAGGGCACCGTACTAACAAACAACGCCCTACACCGCGACAATCTCGTCGGCAACGAGCGCGACTTCGCGATCAGGTGCGCCTGCTGACCCAGCCAGCAACGAACCGCCGAACCACGCACGAAAACTAGAAGGAACCGACGAATTGACTGCCGAAATCCACCGCACCGGTACTCCGGCCGAACTGATCTCGGCTCTCACCCACGGGAACGTCCAGGACCCGTATCCACTATATGACGAGCTGCGCGAAGTCAATGACGGCGTGCACTGGGCC
Source organism: Mycobacterium sp. AZCC_0083 (assembly GCF_014202335.1). Classification (GTDB taxonomy): domain Bacteria; phylum Actinomycetota; class Actinomycetes; order Mycobacteriales; family Mycobacteriaceae; genus Mycobacterium. The sequence goes on from NZ_JACHGP010000022.1 coordinate 23,289, forward strand.
GAGGAACTCGGCGGCTGGCTGTGCACGCGTTACGACGATGTCCGCTCGATCTACACCGATCCCGAAGTCTTTTCCAGCGATTTCTATTCGAGTCTCATCGAGAACGTGCACGGGGTACCCGAAGGCGAACACGAGCGGTTCATGGCCATTTTCCTACAGCAGTTCATGCTGACCGATCCCCCGGCTCATACGCAGATCCGCTCGCTCCTGCGGGGCGCTTTCACTCCCCGCGCGCTGACGCGCTGGCCGCAGATGATCGCCCAGATCACCGACGAACTGCTCGAGGAAGTCAACCCGGGCGCCGACATAGACGTCATGGCCGACTTCGCCCCTCGCGTACCGATTCAGGTGATCGCGGCGATGCTCGGCATACCGCCCGAGGACACGGCACGCTTCCGCGTCTGGACTGACGCTTTCGTCGGTACCTTCAACCCCCGCATCGCCGGCGACGAGCGCGATCGGATCGTCTCGGAGAGCCTCGCACTATTCGAATACCTCGAGGACCTAGTCGAGCACCGCAGAGTGCACCCCGCTGGCGACCTCATCACGCTGGTGGCCACCGCGTCAGTAGAAGACGATGGGCCACTGACGGTCTCGAAGGCAGTCGCCCAACTGGCGTTGCTACTGGCTGCTGGCAACGAGACTATGGCCAACCTCATCGGCAGCGGCATGACGATGCTCATCGAGAACCCGCGGGCGCAGCAACGCCTGCGCGAGGACCCAGGGCTAGTAGGCGCAGCGATTGAAGAGATGCTGCGCCTCGACCCGCCGTTTCATCTGGTACCCCGCAGAGTGACCAAATCGACCACCATGGGAGGCCATCAACTCGAACCGGGCCAACTGTGCTGGGGACTCCTCAGCTCCGCCAACCGCGATCCCCGCATCTTCCCGAATGCGGGCACCTTCCGAATCAATCGGGATACCAACCCGCATCTCAGCTTCGTCCACGGCATCCATTTCTGTCTCGGCGCACCGCTGGCACGCATGGAAGGCGAGATCGTCTTCTCCAAGCTTCTCCAGCGTTACCCCGGCTTGACCGCGGGCGCCCAGCCGGCCGTCCGCAAGACCGAAGCCATCGTCGCCAGGGGTTGGCGCACCCGCCCGGTCCGACTGGGGTCCCCGGCGTGACTGGACCCATCGGGTAGCCGACGGCGCGGGAGGTCATGGCGCTGCAGATGTCTCGCCGCGCCATGTCGCGCCCGGTGTGGAATGTGGTCCATCAGTTGTCGTGGGCCAGACCTATTGATCCGGGTGGAAGGTGCTGCCGTCGCGGCGGGACAGCGGTGCGGTCTGAAGCCGCCCCAGCCGCTCGGTGAACTCCTTGAGCAGGTAGTTCTGGCGTTCCAGCGCTACCTTCGCCGCCGCTTGGGCGGTTTCGACGATCAGTTTGGCAAGTGCGTCAACACCGTTGCGGTAGGCGAACTCGCCCAACCACAGACCCGTCATCGCCCCGAGCCCGTCCACTTCGACACTCACCGATCCGTCCGGACTCGTCACGCGGGCCGATATCGATTTGCAATGCTCGTTCATCGCCTGAACCAGGTCACGCTGGGCAACGATGCGCGTGATCAGCGAATCCGCCAGCCCACCGGTCATATTGGCTTCATCCAGGTCTCGGGCGCGGCGTCCGAATCGTTGCCGGATAACACTGCCTCGGCGCCGGCGAGCTCTTCCTCAGTGCTCAGGTTCATCCCGCGGAACTCAGCGGGACTGAAACCGCGAGCAACTAGATCGCGACGTCGCGCAACCTGCATGCGCTTGGCGCACAGCTGACACAACAGCAGGATGTCGCGGGCCAACTGCGTTGGCGCGGTGGATAGCGCACGCCGCTCCAACTTCAACGCGATCGGTAGCCCACGTTCGGAAGCCCGGACCTCGATCCCGCGCTCTGGCGAGCGCAATGACCCGTCCATGGTAGTCCTCCTCCCACCCAGGGCACCGAAATGATCTGTGCTCCAACAACTTAGTATAATCGTGGGAGACCCGGAATCAGTCACTGTCCGGACGCCGGCGATACCCGTGTCAGCTATTTGCGAAAACGGGTCGAAGTGATAGGAAGTTTGGTGGCCGCAGATGAGTGATGGAAGCAGGGATGCGCAGCGTGTCTTCGATGCCGGCGTGCTGTCGCTAGGCATTCCAGTCGACGGCCTGGAAGTTGACCGCGACATCGAGTACGCAGCACTGGCATTCAGGCGAGCAACCGAGCACGACCCTGACATGTGCGACGCGTGGCTTGGTCGCGCAGTTGCAGGCGAGAGCACGGCCGAGGTCATTCACCACCTGCACCGCACGAGCAAGTCATTAGGTCGTGAGCAGCGACGGTTGGGTCTGCCAGCGCGCGCACTGACTGCCCGCTTCGAGACTGGACTCTACCTCGACTACACACTAAGTACTCTGACCGAGATCAAGCTGGCGTATGCCTCTAGCATGATTCAGGGCAAAGACTACGACGAGGCCTGGCTGACACTGGATGGACTCGCGGCGATGCGAGTGGCCGCGCGCGGCGACGAAGCTAGCGATGAGATCTGCGCCTACGTGCTGGGCGTCCTGCATTTCAATACCCAACGCTGGCCGGATGTGCTTACTGCACTGGCTACTTCGGCATCGTTTGCCGACGAATATCTGTCGGCGGGAGCCCACCTCATGGTCGGCTCGGCGTGCGCGCAGATGGGACTGTTCGGCGAAGGAATTCGCCGTCTCGACCAGGCGATTCAAGGTCCAATACCGGCCGCTCGCCGGGCCGCTGAATTCTGCAAGGGCCTCACCCTGCGGGAGATGGGCAATGAGCCGGAAGCCCGCAAGATCTTTGAGCGCACCTACAGCGAAGAACCCGGATTCGAGGCCAACTACGCCGCCCTGCAGGACCCCAAGTTCCGGCTCGTCGTCACCACCAAGGAAGTGATCGACTCCCGCACCAATAAGTGGGATCCGGCCAGCGCTCCGACGATGGCCGACCTCGACGCGGAAAGCATGACTGAACGCAGCAACACGCACCTGCGTGCCGCGCAAGAGCAATTGGACCGCCAGGTCGGGTTGGCTGGCGTCAAAATGCAGGTGACCAAACTCCGCTCTGGGGTGCGATTGTCGAAATTGCGTGAGGACAAGGGGCTGAGCACGGCGCCGCGAAGCCTCCACCTAGCGTTCACCGGTCCACCCGGAACGGGCAAGACGACGATCGCACGAGTCGTGGCGCAGACCTATTGTGGCCTTGGGCTTTTGGAATCCCTGAAGGTCGTCGAGGCCAAGCGGCAAGATTTCGTCGGCCAGCATCTCGGAAGCACGGCCATCAAGACCAGCGCACTGATCGATACCGCCATGGGGGGGGTGCTGTTCATCGATGAGGCATACACGCTGGTCCAGACTGGTCTTTCCGGCGGCGACGCGTTCGGACGCGAGGCTGTCGACACGTTGCTCGCGCGGATGGAAAACGACCGTGACCGCCTGGTGGTGATCATCGCCGGGTACGACGCGGAGATCGACCGTTTCCTGGCCTCCAACGATGGGCTGTCGTCGCGGTTCACCAAACGCATCCGATTTCCGTCCTACACCCCCACCGAGCTGGGCGACATCGGCAGGATGATGGCCAAATCACGGGACTCCGAATTGTCCTCGGCCGCTCACGAGGAGTTGGTCTCCGTGTGTACCAGACTGTGCGCCATGGAATCCGCCGACAACGACGGCCAGGTCCGCAAGGTCATCGATCTAGCCGGTAACGGCCGCTTCGTGCGCAACGTCATCGAAGCCGCGGAGGAGGAACGCGCCTACCGTCTCACCGAGGAGCAGGGAGCCACCTTGCAAGGCCTCGACGAGGCAGCCTTGATGAACATCGAGCTCAACGATATGAAGGCAGCCTTGAACAGCATCCTGCAAACCCTGAGTCTGGATTGAGTCCCGTGGCGCCTCAATTCATTCCCGTCCCCGGGAGAAACCATGACCTACCGTGACCGACTCGGCGGCGCCAACTCGACGGGTGAGATCGCCGGCCCCATCGGCACGAACTTCACCGCCAACCAGCCCGACGTGCCGGCCGGGCAGCAACACTCTTCGGCACCGACCGCGAGCCAACTCGGCCTAGTGCCACCGGTGAAGGCAACTCCCCAGCGAGGCTGGCGAAAGTTGGTACACCGCGCGACGGGCGGGTCGGTGAATCCGGGTGTCTCGGCGGCTGAAGCGAGCGCGCAGGCGTTGGCCGACCGCGTCAACCAACCCGTGCGAGGGTCTTACAGCATCGCAGTCTTGTCGATCAAGGGCGGCGTCGGAAAGACCACGACCACCGTCGGTTTGGGCACGACGTTCGCGTCGCTGAGGGGCGATCGAGTCATCGCCGTCGATGCCAATCCCGACTTCGGAACGTTGGCCCAGCGCGGTCCCAATCAAACCCGTTCGACGGTGCGCGATCTTCTTTCCGACGGAGATATCCTGCGCTACTCCGACATCCGCAGGCATACCTCGCAGAGTTCCAGCCGTTTGGAATTCCTGTCCTCCGAACGAGATCCCGAGGTATCGGAGGCGTTCTCGGAGCGCGACTATCGTGCCGTGCACAAGATTCTGGACCGTTTCTACAACATCATCCTCGCCGACTGTGGCACCGGTTTGACGCATTCGGCGATGCAAGGCGTTCTCGAGACGACCGACGCCCTGGTCGTCGTTGCCTCGCCAGCGGTCGACTCGGCCCGCAGCGCGTTGGCGACGCTCGACTGGCTGTTGCACCACGGCTACTCCGGGTTGGTACCCGACGCGACTGTGGTGTTGAGTTCGCCTCGGCCAGGGGACATGCCAATCAACCTCGACCAGCTGACCCACCACTTTCGGTCTCGAGTGCGGTCGGTCTTCACCATCTCCTACGATCGTCACCTCGCCGAAGGCGGTGAGGTAGCGCTGGAGCTGATGAACCCCCTGACGCGCCGGCAGTACATGAATCTGGCTGCTTCGATGGCAGATGCATTCGGTCGCCCGAATCGCACCAAAGCTTGAGATACGGGTCATCTGCGGCCAGGCGCGTCAGCGCGCGACGAGCGCACCATCCCCTCAGCCCGATGCCCCCGCGGAGCTCCCGGGTTCGGCCCGATATGGTTGACATTGCTGGACAACGCGATTCACGCCGGGCGCGGTATCGGCTACTGGGACTGGTGACAGTCCCTCGGTCGAGCCGGGCGGCTGCTGAGGTGGCGAGGGGTTCTCGCTAAACCTTTCGTATCTCGCCTGCAGCACGGCAAACGATTCCTGCCCCGCGGCCGTGCCTCCATCCACGGTGTGCGCCGAAGCTGTTGCCCCAACCCCTGCTTGCGCCGTGCCCTGCCCGGTTGCGTAGTGCTGCGATGGTACGGTTTGCTGGTAGTGGGCGGCATATGCCCGATACGCTGCCTGGTAGGCCTCCGCCATCTGAAGGTACGGCGAATAGCCTTGCGAATCACTGGAATCAGCCGGTCTTAGCATCCTGGCCTCGTGCAACAGTGCGCCAATCGCGGCGACGGACTGCAGCGCACTCAACACCATGATGACCGTCAGCGCCCAACTGGGATCGGCGGCCCTGATCCAGGCGCTCAGCGCATCCAGGAAGCCTGCAAGCGTCAGCGTGACGATTATCCAACCGCGTCGACCCTGTCCGGGTAGCAGGCACACCGCGGCGACGATGGCTGCAAGCACGGCGAGCCGCGCCGGGAACGCGGGCACATCGGGCGAACCGAAGCTCACCGCGAAGATCGCCACGCCGAGGACAGCGACGACCGTCCACAGCGAACGACGTAGCCAGCGTGCTTCGACATTGGATTCGTTGGCTGCCAATGAATCCTGGACAACACCACCGGCGGGAACGCCGTACCCGGAGTACGCAGGTGTGTTAGTCATGGCCGCTCCTGATGGTGGTGGATAGGCATCGCCTCGATGACCGGTCTGCAACCAGACTACTGCCCTGCAGTGTCGAACGATGACTTGATGTAACGCATCTCGTCGGGGCTGGCCACCATCGTCACCACCGCCGATCCGGCCCGGGTGCTCACACGCACGATGTCACGATCGTGGTCGAGAAGTTGCAACGCCGCGTCGGCGTCGGGAGACGGCGTGGCATGTGAGGGCCTCACGACCATCGTGGTCACGCCCCCCCGAAACATCGGCTCGATTTCACCGTCCAACACCTCGACTGAGTAGTTTCGACCCGACGTCGCCTGCATCGTGCCTCGGTGTGGATTGCTGACCTGCAACACATCCGGATCGCCGACTTGTTCGACCATCGCCCGCCACGCACCGGCCCGCGTGGTGTGGATGAGAACCCGAGCACCCAGCGCGAGGGAGCGCAGCACTACTTGTTGCGCGAGATGTAATGTGCCGCAGATCTCCACTCGCGCGATGTTTGGCCCGAACAGGGGCAGTGCGACCGCTCGCCCACGTTGGTCAGCCCCGACCACTTGGCCACATCCGGACGCGGGCAGCGTGAGATTCCGCACTGCGTCATCACCGTTGGCGAATAGCCACGCCCGGATGTTCTGCCGGATCCGAGCCGACGGGACACTGCACAGCAATGCCGCGTACTGCCGGCCGCGCAGATCTGAAAGACCGCGCAGAGGGCCACTTTTGCGTCCGTAGCCGTTGAACCGCGCCAGTGCACGAACCTTGAGCACGTCGGCGCGTTCGTCGCGGCGCAGCGAAACGCAAACCGTCGTCGAATGAGTCGGTACTGTCCACAGCAGTTCGAGGCCGGCGGTGGTGAACATCGACGGTTTGATGGAGAAGCTTCGCAGCCAGAGCGGGCCGCGGCGGCACGCGAGCCAGGTATCGTCGATGCCGGAAAGGTCCGGCCCCGCCGACAGTTCGTGTGTGGCGTGCGTGATTTCGGCCGCCGTCAGGATGTGCGGTCGCAGTCCGGCATCGGCGAGCCGGTTGGCGACCCGCCGGGTCGCAGTCGCCGTCGTCCGCAGGGTCCCGTCCCATCCGCCGCCGCGATGGCGCACCGCGTCCGTGCACATGGTGGGATCCAGGCGGACCACCACCCAGACTGAGCGTTTGGCGATCGCCGGCAATGGCCCCAGCACTGCGTCGTATATCGCCGCGAGGTCGCGGTGGCCGTGGCACCGCGCACCCTGGCTGATCACATCGATGGAGGTCAGTCTGATGTCGAACTGCTGCAGGCAATCCGCCAGCATCTGAACAGAGACCGTCTGACCGGTGACCGTCATCGCGGGTTCCATGATGATCATCGCCTGTGGATCTACTTCAATGCGCAAAACCGAAGTCACGATTCTGCCGTCGCAGACCAGGCCGATCTGTGATCCGTCGGGCAGGTCCGTGTCGAACGGTTCACAGAGTTGTGCGTTGTGGGTGTTCACCCACGGGCGTGTACCCCACCAGAATCCGAGCCGCCGCGCGATCACTCCCGGTATCGACAATCCGCGCCTTCGCACTACGAGCACCAATGCCAATACCAAACCCGCTACGGCCCCGCGCCAGGCGGGCCCGTCGAGTAGCAGGCCCAAGCCAAACCCCGCGGCTATCAACGCCTGCATCAGTAACAGGTTCGACAGCGGTAATGCGCGTTGCGGGGCAATGCCAGCTGCGGTGAAAAGCGTTGTGGGCGAGAGCGGGTGCGCCGCCTGGTGCCGAGCTCCACGGCGCGACATCAACGGTGGGCCTCTCGGCGCCGGGACGGTCGGCCGTCGCCCGCGATGGCATTGGAGTCGGTAGCCTGATCGTGTTCCTGATCTGGATCTCGGGATTCCGACGCAACGTTGATAGGGGCCACTATGCCAGCGCAAGTCACCACGCGCTCACAGGTGAACGGATATCGGTTTCTCATCCGGCGCTTGGAGCACGCCCTGATTCGCGGCGATTCGCGAATGATCCACGACCCCATGCGGGGACAGATGCGAGCATTGCTGGTCGGGGTTGTCGCCGCAGTCGTGATAACGGGTGCCGCCGGCATCCTCGCTTTCATCAGGCCGACACCGAACTTCGGTGGTTCAACCATCATGATCAGCAATTCGAATGGCACGATGTTCGTACGGATCGGTGATCGACTGCACCCCGCGCTGAACCTCGCGTCAGCGCGGTTGATCTCAGGCAAGAGCGACCCCCCCAAGCAAGTGGACGACAAATTCCTCAACAGCGTCGCATTGGGCCCGTCGGTCGGCATCGTGGGCGCCCCAACCCGTATCAACGGCGGCGACGACATGACCACGTCGTCGTGGACGGTTTGCGACACCACGCAACTCCCTTCGATCACAGAACAGGTCGGGACGGCCGTGGCTGAAACCACGGTGCTTGCCAACGACCCCGTACTCGGAAACGACGTCCGCCAAGCATCGCCGGACCAGATGATCCTCACCACTGATGGTGACACCACGTTCCTGATCTATAACGGCGTGCGGGCCGCAATCGATCCGCACGATCCGATATTGTCCCAAGCATTGCGGCTGCGCAACAGCGAGATTCGGGAAGTCTCCCCCGGTCTTCTCAACGCATTCCCACTAGTCGACCCGATTGTGCCGATTGTCATCTCCGGCGCGGGCGAGCCAACCAACTATCTCCCGTCGAGCTACCGGGTGGGGTCGATCCTCAAGATCGTCGACTCACGGGGGGACCAACTGCTCGTGGTGCTTCGCGAAGGCCTGCAACCCATCTCGCCGGCGACTGCCGACATCATCCGGTACGGCAACCCGCTGTCGCCGTCATCGTCCGACCCGATCAGCGTCGCACCCGCACTGGCCAGCACTGCCCCCGCCGTGCACGCGTTGCAGGTAGATCACTACCCGGCGACGTCGCCGCGGTTCGTCCGGTCCGACCCGGACCGGGTGGTGTGCATGGCCTGGCAGCGCGACAACTCCGCTGCCGAGGCGACGACTCACCTACTCGTCGGAAATCGACTGCCGGTGCCCAATGGTGCACAGCCCGTGCGTCTGGCCACCGCGGACGGCAGCGGACCCCGCCTCGACAGCGTGTACCTCCGGCCGGGCACCGGCGAATACGTACAAGACACCGGCGCTGAACCCACCAGTCGCGCGATGGGTCAGTTGTACTACGTCAGCGACATGGGGGTGCGCTACCACATCAACGACGTTGCGACGGCGATGGCGCTCGGTGTCGTCGGCGTTCAGCAGACGGGCAGCACCGCCCCGCTTCCACAGCGTGCACCGTGGCCGGTGCTGTCACTGCTCCCGGCCGGGCCCGGATTGTCCCAGCAGGCAGCGTTGATCGCCCATGACGGGCTCGCCGCAGACACCGCCGGGGTGAACATCGCCCCGCCGAAGAGCTGAGATCAGATCCGCAACTCGCGAAAGAACGCATAGAGGCGAATGATCCAGCACGCCAATGGGAACACTAGCCCGATTGCGACGTATTCGGCGATCTCGACCCAACGGCGCATCACCGGAGAGAACTCCAGCTTTGGCGCCACTAGCCCACAGAGCAACAACAGCGCGGTCAGCACAACGAGAGCAACAGCAGCATTTGCCTGCCAGCTCGCGACGAACGTGGCTGTCTTCACGATGACGATCAGCGCGATCACGAGGCCTGCGCCGATCAACACGGCCGATTGGACGAGGTCATGGTGGCTGCGTCCGCGCAAACACAACACGGTTGCTATGGCTGTGGCGAAAGCCGCACCCTGCCAGAAGAATCCATTGCCGCCGTCGACGGCGGGGTAGCAACCAGCGATAGCGACGATTGCGGCCGCCGCGACGATCCCAGTCAGATACTGCGTCGCACGTCGAACCTTGCCGAGCATGCTCTCCTCCGTGGGGATCACCTGCTTACCGATCGCGTTGACGCCCTCCACCGCGGTACCGCCGTGCGTTTCGATGTCGTCGAGGGGTTCACCCGCAGTCGGCACCCGCGGCACGGGCAGCCGAGACAGCACGATCGTCACCCTGGGCGCGAGGTACACGACGATGACCGCCACCGTCGCCAATATCGTTCCCACAGTTCGCGGATCGGGATTGAGCAGTGGCTGCGCCATCGCCGCCGGAGCGCCGAACAGGGCCAGCGCGATCACGGACGTGTAGAGCGCAATGCCGCGCCCAGACACCAGCAGCTGAAGCAAGGCGATCAGTGCCGTCAGCGCCAGTGCGATCGGTGATGCGGCCCAACCAGTTACTCCCGGCACTACGTGTAACGACCCACCGAAGATCAAGGGCAGGGCCACTCCGGCGAGCCACGCAGACTTGCCAGGGTCTGCGGACCGCAACGATATCAGACTCGCGACGGCGGCACATCCGACTCCAGACACCAACGCGGCGATCGCCGCGATCGGCACGCCGGCGACTACGGGGGTGCTGGCCAGTGAAGGAAGCACCAGTGACGTAGCAGCCGAGAGTGCAATGGCGACCGTGAACCATGTTGCCCGCCAACCGTGCTCGGCGAACCAGAGCTTGCGATTGTCCAGGGATTGGTCGGCGCCTTCGATGTCGTCCACCAACAGCGAGGACGCGGGCGCCCCGATCTTCGAGACGACCAGAATGTCGCCGTCTCGGACGCCTACATCGGCCAGTGAGCGGTCCGCATCGATGGCGCCGCCCGTCAACCGCGCGAAGGTCCACCTGCCTTCGGTGTTGTCGAACTCGCCGGGGCCGAGGTTGCGCATCCGAACCTGCTCGTTGGCTAGTTCGATGACATCGTGGATGAGTACCGAGATGCTCACGCGCGCTGGCAATCCGACGTCGATCAGCGACCTGCCGACCAGAATCACCATCCGACTCAGCTCTTGATCCTCCTCGGATTCGGGGCCCAGTTCCGCCAGAGGTACTGGTGAAGCCATCGGATGGAGCCCTCCTGTTTCGCGATCCCCGGTGTGACAATACCTTTGGACGCTAGCGCAGTTCGGTTGGCGGCGTTGCCAGCGCGATGGCGATGCAGACGCGGTGCGGCACGCGCAGCGCCGCCCGGCACCTGGGACCATCACTACTAGGAGTACGACACCTACCCGAGATTCGAGATACGGCGCTATTTTCCAGTGGTGCCGGCGGATTCGGATGCTCTGGGCGAGCCCCTTCGCATCCGTCGTCATCTCGTGCAATGCGCGACGTCGTCGGTATCCCCGACGGGTACTACCGACGCGTTCGTGGGTTACGACGCGAGGAGGCGACGGTGGTTGCCGACATGAGTCAGTACAGGAGACGGCGCCTTGGCTAGACAGGGATTTGTCCGTCGGTTGCGGGTCGCGCCGCCGCGCATGCCCGGCGGAGAGGTCAGCCTACAGGCGCCTCCGGAGGTACCGCGGATCATTTCGGGCAACCTGCTGATGAAACTGATGCCCATCGTGATGCTCGTCGCAGTCATCGGCATCATCGCTCTAATGGTCACCCTGGGCGGTCGCGACCTCACCAGCAACCCGATGTTCCTGATCTTTCCGGTGATGATGTTGATGTCCATGGCGGGCATGTTCATGGGTGGGGCCGGCAAACCGGGCAAGGCGGCGGCAGAACTCAACGAGGAACGCAAGGATTTCTTCAGTTACCTTGCCAATCTGCGCGATGACACCGAAGACACGGGCGATGGGCAACGCGCCGCGCTGGAATGGAGCCACCCCGACCCGCGGACTCTGATCGACGTGGCTGGTACCCGCCGGATGTGGGAACGTCGCCCGACTGACAGCGACTACTGCCACGTTCGGGTCGGCGTGGGCACCCACCGGCTGGCCACCCGGCTGACGGCACCGGAAACGGGACCACCAGAGGACCTGGAACCGGTGTCCACCATTGCGCTACGCCGGTTCGTTACCACGCATTCCGTGGTGCACGCATTGCCCACAGCGGTGTCGCTACGCGCCTTCCCGAACATCACCTTCGACGGCGACCGGGAACTCGTCGAACAGTTGGTTCGCTCGATGATACTGGAGCTGTGCGCATTTCACGGGCCCGACAACCTGCAGATCGCACTGGTGACGGCAAATCCGGACAACCAGAAGTGGTCCTGGGTGAAATGGCTGCCGCAGACACAACACGCGTCGGCTCGCGACGGCTGCGGCACGATGCGGATGCTCTTCCCGTCGCTTCAACTCCTGGAGAATTCGCTGGAATCCGAACTCGCAGAGCGCGGTCGGTTCAGTCGCACCGCCCAGCCGACAGAGGGCGTCAAACAGCTGGTCGTCGTGATCGATGATGGCTACGTCAACGGCGACGAACGACTCGTCACCGATGCCGGACTGGACAGTGTCACGGTGCTCGATCTCAACGGCCCCCGGGAGGGCCCCGAATCCCGAGGCGGTCTGCAACTCGTGGTGGAAGGCGACGACGTTGCCGCTCGCACCGCGGCAGGCACCGAACGCTTCGCCACCCCCGATCGACTCACGCTTACCGAAGCCGAGGCCACCGCGCGCGCCTTCAGTCCGTACCGGCCCGGCGGCGCCGTACATCTCGTCAACCTCGAGGCGGCATCCCGCGCCACCGATCCTGGCCTGATGGCGTTGCTGAAGATTCCAGATGCCGCCGAGATCGTGGCCGAGGAAGTATGGCGGCCGCGCACGCCACGCGAGCGTCTTCGGGTGCCGGTCGGCTTCACCCCGTCGGGTCGACCGATGGAGTTGGACATCAAGGAGTCCGCCGAAGGTGGCATGGGCCCGCACGGGTTGTGCATTGGCGCGACTGGCTCCGGTAAGTCCGAGTTCCTGCGCACGTTGGTGTTGGCGATGATCACGTCGCACTCGCCGGAAGCGCTGAACCTGGTCCTGGTGGACTTCAAGGGTGGGGCAACGTTTCTGGGCCTCGACGGCGCGCCGCACATCGCAGCAGTCATCACCAACCTCGAAGACGAACTGACGATGGTCGACCGGATGCGTGATGCCCTCGCCGGGGAGATGAACCGCCGTCAGGAGTTGCTGCGCTCGGCTGGCAACTTCCCCAACGTCAGCGAGTACGAACGCGCCCGTGCCAACGGCGCGCCGTTGGATCCGCTGCCGGCGCTATTCATCGTGGTCGACGAATTCTCCGAATTGCTCTCGCAAAAACCGGATTTCGCCGAGTTGTTCGTGATGATCGGTCGGCTCGGCCGTTCGCTGCACATCCATCTTCTGCTGGCCTCCCAACGACTGGAGGAAGGCAAGCTACGCGGCCTGGACTCGCACCTGTCCTACCGGATCGGACTCAAGACGTTCTCGGCCGGCGAGTCGCGCAGTGTGCTGGGCGTCCCGGATGCCTACCACCTGCCCAGCGTCCCGGGCTCTGCCTTCTTGAAGTGCGATGCCGACGAGCCCCTTCGCTTCAACACGTGCTACGTCTCCGGCGAGTACGTCAAACCCAGGATGTCCTCACCCCGGGGCCGGATCTCACAACTCGGCCCGCGCGCCCCCAAGCTGTTCACCGCCACTCCGGCCGAGAGAGACCCCGCTCCCCTGACCCCGGCGGACGCCGCGGCCGACGAGCCCCAACCCGACTCGTCGCCGACCACGGCCACCCTCCTCGATGTCGTGGTCGGCAGGCTGCGCGGACACGGCCGCCCCGCCCACGAAGTGTGGCTACCTCCGCTGGACGCCAGCCCCGCCGTCAACGACCTGCTGCCCGACGCGACGTGGAACGCCCCGCACAACCTCAACGCGCGGTTGCTGTTGCCGGTCGGCGTGGTCGACAGACCCTACGACCAGCGTCGAGACGCACTGGTGATCGACCTGTCTGGAGCCCGAGGCAACATCGCAGTGGTCGGTGGTCCACAGTCGGGCAAGTCCACCGCCATCCGCACCCTGATCATGGCGGCGGCGGCCACCCACACCCCCGAGCAACTGCAGTTCCTTTGCCTGGACTTCGGCGGCGGCACCCTGGGCAGCCTGACGAATCTGCCCCATGTCGGCAGCGTGGCCGGGCGCATGGACTCCGACCGCATTCGCCGTACCGTCGCCGAGATCACCGGGCTCATGCGTGAGCGCGAGTTGCGATTCCGAGATCTCGGAATCGAGTCGATGCGCGACTTCCGGCAACGCAAAGCGCGATTGGCCGAGATGGCGCCGGAAGCCGCGGCGCGAGACCCCCTCAGCAACGACAAGTTCGGCGACGTGGTGCTGGTAGTCGACGGGTGGGCGACCATCCGAAGCGACTTCGACACGCTTGAACAGGCGTTGCAGACCATCGCAATCGGCGGTCTTTCCTACGGCATCCACTTGGCGATCACCGCCAGCCGCTGGATGGAGATCCGCCCGGCGGTCAAAGACATGCTGGGTACCCGCGTCGAGTTACGCATGGGCGACCCGGTCGACAGCGACATCGGCCGCAAATGGGCCGAGCTCGTCCCGGTGAGCCGGCCCGGCCGCGGAATGAGCGCAGAGCGGCTGCACATCCTGATCGGGTTGCCGCGGCTGGATTCCAGTTCTGATCTCGAGGACCTGCCCACCGGGGTCGCCGATGCCTGTGAGGCGGTCCGCCAGTTCTATGGCGACCGGCAAGCCCCGCGGGTACGGATGCTGCCGCACAGTATCGACCGCGCCGCGATCGTCGATGCTGCCCGCCAAGTGGGTGCGCTGGGCAAGGGGAAGATCGCCATCGGCATCGACGAGGCCGAGTTGGCGCCCGTCGTCGTCGATTTCGACGAGCAACCGCACATGGTCGTCCTCGGGGACACTCAATGCGGCAAGACCGGCCTCCTGCGCAATGTCGCTGAGGGACTGATGGAAAACACATCGTCGCAAGACACCAAGATCATCCTGGTCGACTTCCGGCGCACCCTTCTGGGTGTTGTCGACAACGACTATCTCGGCGGCTACGCCACGGCCGCGCAGTCCTGTGCGGAACTGATGGCCTCGTTGGCGGCAGCCCTGCAGGAACGCCTCCCACCGGCCGATATCACGCAACAGCAGCTCAAGGAACGCTCGTGGTGGCATGGTCCGGATCTGTACGTGCTGATCGACGACTACGACCTGATTGCGGGCGGTTCGCTCAGTCACCCGCTCGCGGCGCTGGTCGAATACCTGCCGCAAGCACGGGATATCGGTCTGCGGGTCGTCGTCGCCCGGCGGATGGGAGGCGCGGCGCGGGCCATGATGGATCCGATCATCGGCCGCCTCAAGGACCTGTCGTGCAACGGGCTGGTGATGAGCGGCACCAAGGACGAGGGGGCGCTGTTCGGGTACAAGGCCCAACCGATGCCCGCGGGACGTGGCATGTTCATCTCCCGCACCATGAAAAGTGACGTGATTCAACTGTCGCGGATGCCCGACCTGTGACCACCAGGCCAGGGGCGGCCCAACCAGCCACTCATTCGCCCGCGGCTGATCGTGTGCGATTGTCGTTCTTGGGCAAGCGAACTCAGGTGGATCTGGCATTGCCGCTCGACGTGCCCATCGCCAGTCTGGTTCCGCAGTTGATCAAGGTCGTCGGGTCGCGCGAGATCGCCGAGTCCGGCACCGTCGACGACTCGTTCACCAAGGAGGCCAGGCACGCCATCTGGGTGCTGAGCCGCCTTGACCCCGACACGCCGTTGCCGCCGGACATCACGCTGCGCGACGCCGGTGTCGTCGATGGCGAGCTGTTGCGGCTGTCTGCGCAGCGCACGTTGTCCGCGCCGACCCTCTACGACGACGTGGTCGATGCGGCAGCACGTCTGAACAAGGCGGGCTTCGCCGGCTGGGACGCCACTGCGGCCCGCTGGATGACATTCGCTGGCGTCGCCATGGTGTCGGCGGCCTGGGCGTACTTCCTGTTGGCCGACGCGTTCACGCCGAATCGTGCCACATTCGTGGCGGTGTCGGTGGTCGTGGTGCTGACTCTCGTGGGCGCCGCAGCGCTGGCCCAGCGCTCGTACGGGCAGTCCGATATCGGCGCCGCGCTGGGGTGGGCGGTTCTTCCGATAGTTGCCGCGACCGGCTGGGTGGCGCTGTCGGGTCTGGGCGGCCGTGGGTTGGCCGTCGGGTGCGCGGCAATGGTGGTGGTCGCTACGGCGCTGTTCCGTGCCATCGGAACAGGGCACTGGGGCTACCTGGCCGCTGGAGTGTTCTTTGGCCTCAGCGGAATTGCGGTAGTGCTACGCACCGCGGGTGTCCGCGCCGACATGGTCGGCGCGGGACTGGCGGTGATGGCCACCTTGGGATGTCTGGCCGTGCCCTGCCTGCCGGTCCGATCCGCTCGGCCCAAACAGGTCGACCCCAGCTCCTCACCGTCCGCCGCGAATGATGTTTGGGCCGGCGTGCGACGTGCCACCGTGACCCGCTCGGGTGTGTACGCAGGCTTGACAGTCAGCGCCGGGCTGGGGACGGCGCTCGTCCTGCACTCATCAGCCCAAGTGCAGTGGAGTGAACTGGCTTTCGCGTCTGTGTGCGCGGCGACGCTGGGTCTCTACACGCTGCGGCCCGCCACCGCAGTGGAGCGCGCAGCGTTGGGGGTGCCGGCTGCCGTCGTGGGGGCGGCAAGTTGCGCGCAAGCGTACGACGCCGTCCAACCGATACGTTTGGCAGCCTTCGGTGCGCTGCTGGTGATCACCGTCTTGTTCGCGGTGATCGGGTCAAGCGGTTGGGCCGACCCGCCGCCCGCGCGAGTGCGGACCGGGCTCGCCTATCTGAGCTACCTCAGTACCGCGGCGGTGATTCCGTTGGCACTGTGGGTGAGCGGCGCCTACGGGCGATTGGGCGTCCAGTGATGCGCTGGGTCTCGGTCCTGACGGTGCTGGCATTCATAGCAGCCGCCGGACTGGCACCTGCCCCGGCGGTGGCCATCACGCCGCCCGTGGTGCCACCCGGGCCGCCCCCGACCGGGCCGGTCGCCCCGCCCACCCCAACCGAACAGAAATCCGCCTGCGGCGTAGGTGCGACGTTGCCCAACAGTCAGTTCCGGTTGCAGCCGGGAGCCGACGCAATGCTCAACTACACTGGCGCATGGACGTTTTCACGCGGCGCCGGGCAAAAGGTCGCAGTGATCGACACGGGTGTGACGCCCAGTCCCAGATTCCTGGCGCTGCAAGGCGGCGGAGACTACGTCTCAACGACGGACGGCTTGGTCGACTGCGACGCCCACGGAACCCTAGTCGCGGGTCTGATCGCAGCGACTTCCAGCCCCGACGACGCCTTTGCAGGCGTGGCACCCGACGCGACGATCCTGTCGATCCGCCAGAACAGCGGCTCGTACTCGGCACAAGGAGCCAGTCCCCCGCAGAACGACCCAAACGCCTTGTCGCCAGGTTACGGCAACACTCAGACCCTGGCGCTGGCCATCGTTCACGCCGTCGATCTGGGCGCGACGGTGATCAATCTCTCCGAGGCAGCATGCGCGCCGGTGGGCGCCGACATCGACGACGCCGCAGTCGGCTACGCCGTACGTTACGCATTCGAACGAAATGTGGTGGTCGTCGCCGCCGCCGGAAACATCAGCTCGGGCGGGCTGTGCAGCACCCAGAACGGCGTACGCGACCCGAACCTTCCTCTCGCCGACGCCTGGAGCTCGGTGCGCACCGTCGCCAGCCCCGCGTGGTTCACCGACTATGTCCTCACCGTGGGCGCGGTGAGGCCCGACGGGCTGCCCTCTGATTTCTCGCTACACGGACCGTGGGTGGATCTGGCCGCACCCGGCGAGGACCTGACCTCGCTGAGCTCTACAGGGCCTGGTCTGATCAACGCCTGGCTGGATCAGCAGCGCGGCTTGGTGCCGATCAGCGGCACCAGCTTTGCCGCCGCCCTCGTCTCCGGTGTCGTCGCTCTGGTCCGGGCACGCTTTCCCGAGATGTCTGCCGCCGAGGTGATGGAACGGATAATGCGCACCGCACGGACGCCGGAGGCCGGCCCCAACGCGGCAACCGGCTTCGGCGTCGTCGACCCACTCGCCGCGTTAACTTACGACTTGCCGCCGACCGACGTGCTGCCGAGTTCGGTGGGCGGCCAAGCTGTTGCCCGCCCGCCCGAGCAGGATCCAGGTGGACCGCGGACACGCAATATCGTGCTGATCATCGTGGGTGTGTGCGTTTCGCTGGCGGCTGTTGCCCTCGTGCTGGCCAAGAAGCCCGCTGGAAAACGAGAGTGAAGCCAACTGCGGCAGTGCAATTCGTGCCTCAGAGGCTCGGATGCGCACGATCAGCCGTCGCACAGTGCGTCCGGCGTCTCCGGGCACGCCCCGAACGGGTTGACCGCAGCTCGAAATGCGACATTCTGCAAGAAAGATTGAGGTGCAATCGTGACGGGCAGTGACCGACTCTGGGAAGATTCGACTCCGGCGGTATTCCCTGCTGGGCCTGCCTCCGATCCGTCGAACACGCAACGGTTCACGTCACAGCGGGATGACGAGGACATCGACAGTCCAGATCGGCATAGCGCACCGCACTTCGATGAGGACGACGACTTCGACGAGGTGGAAGGCAGAGCCGCGCGCCTGATGGCCCTAATGGCTGAGCAACGGTTCCAACGACCGGCGCAGCAGTCACCGCCGGGCGATGAGAGATCCACGTCGGAGACAGACGGGCCGTCCGACGATGCGACCATCGAGTTCACTGCGATGCAATGGGGCGAACCCGTCCAGAACAGCGTTGATGAGATCCCGGAACCGCTCGTCGCCCCCCAGCTGCCCGCGGCGTCGGACGAACATCCAGCACCCAATAAAGGCGGGCGGCACCGCTTCGCGCAGCGCATGGCGTTGCCGCCGTGGCAGGCTCCGTCCTCCCCGATGGGTACGGTGTTCAGCGGGGAGCCGGATGTTCCCGAACAGTCGGGGACGGCCATCGCATCGGCACCCGCCAACCATGAAGCACCACAAAGCCATCCGGCAGAGCCGCCCGCGGACCCGTCGCCGGGGCCACCGCCGGGATTCTCGCCCGGGTTACCCCTGCCGATGCCAGGTTGGCAAGGCCCACCGCCGCCTCCGGTGTGGCCGCCCGGAATGCCGCCACCGCCGGGCTGGCAGGGCCACGCGCCGTGGCTGCACCCGCCCGAACACGTTGCCACGCAACAGCTCGCTCGCGGCGACCTCATACCGTCATCACGGTCGCCGGCGCAGGCAGCACCGCCGACCGGTTACAGCGCGCCGCGCACACCTGGAACGCCATCTCTGGACGAAGCGGAAGTCTTGAGCCGCGATCGACATGCGCCCCAGTCCGGATGGCGGCGCATGGTGTACAAAGTCACCGGCGGCCGGGTTAACCCAGGTGTCTCACGCAAAGAGCGTGAACGCCGCGAGCTGGTTGAACGGATCCGCCGACCCATCGTCGGCGATTTCCGGATCGCGGTACTGTCCATCAAGGGCGGTGTTGGAAAGACCACTACCACACTGGGGTTGGGCGCCGCACTCGCGACGGTGCGTACCGACCGCGTAATCGCCGTCGACGCAAATCCGGACCGAGGCACCCTCGCCGAACGCGTGCCGGACACGTCGACCACATCTACCGTGCGTGACCTGCTGCGGGATCCGCACATCGCGCGATACGCAGATGTCCGCAACCACACCCGCATGGCGTCCAGCCGGCTGGAAGTGATTGCAAGCGAACAGGACCCTGCGGTGGCGGAGGTTTTCGGTGAAGCCGACTATCGGCGCACCATCGACATCCTCCACCACTACTACAACATCATCCTTACTGACTGCGGCACCGGGATCATGCACTCGGCAATGGCCGGCGTACTGGATTTGGCTCACGCGATCGTGCTGGTGAGCTCACCGGCCATCGACGCCGCCCGCAGCGCCTCGGCCACGCTGGACTGGCTCGTGCGACACGGCCGCGCCGACTTGGCGCGGGAAGCACACGTGGTACTCAGCGGAGCACAACCCGGCTCGGCCACGCTAAATCTGGACAAGGTCCTCCAACACTTCGAGGCGCGCTGTGCGTCGATTCACGTGATTCCCTACGAACGGCACCTCGCCGCCGGCGCAGATTTCGACTTCGGTTTGCTCAAGCCGGCAACCGTCCAGGCCTACCTCGAGCTGGCCGGCGCGGTGTCTGAGAAGTTCGGGCGATTCAGCTCACCACGGGACGTCCGCGCTTAGGGCGTCTTTCGCGCATCTCGACGTCGTCATCACCAACCGATGATGTGATCGCCCCGCCCTGCCCGAGCAGCCTGTCATCGGGTGGGTCGACCGACGCCGCGTCATCCCCCAACGCCCGACCGATCGGCTCGGACTCCACCACGGGAGGTGCGAGTTGGGTCATCGTCCAGCGGCTGGGAGGTCTCAGCTGGAGGCTGGGTCCTCGATGTGAACACGACGACGCGTCGGGCCTGCTTGCCCCACTGGGGAATGCCGTTGGTGAGCCTGGTACCCCGCGAGGTTGGTGCGGAGAACGTCACCATCTCCTCGGGTATCTGGCCCGCCCGAAGTTGGCGCTTGATCTCCTGCCCCAAGGCGGCGAGGACGGCGTCGGCGCGCATCAGGCCGACGGCCTCCGCCCCTTGCTGAACACCCCGCCGTTGCCGCCGCCCTCGGCGTGCAGAACCAGGCCGCTGCGCCCTTGCGCGTACCGGGAGGCTGCGTGTTCGACGACATCGGCCGCGATGCGTGAGACCCGTGCAGTCTGCCGGTCATTGAGTGACTTGGCGCCTTCATCGAAAGGCGGCAGGTATAGCGGTGAGCCGAAGCTGGGCTCCGCACGGCCGAGGCTGAACGCAACATCGTCCGCCGCCGCCCCCGCGGCCCCGGCGCCCGCCCGTTGTTCCAGCGACTGCTGCGCCTGCCCTGCCCCGGCTGGTGCGGCCGGGTGTGGACCGTCCTGCGCCCAGTGCCCCCCGCCCAACACCCTTTCACCGGCAAGTGCACTGTCAAGCCGTCCCGGCAACGATCGATCCGCCACCCTCCCAATCTGCTCCCGCGTCACGGTGTGCGCCGGCGTGGTGCAACTGCTCGAGGGATGGATCGGACTCCGTCCTCGGGTCGTCGGCGCCCGGCACGGGTGGTGTTCTCGCGTGGCGCGGCTTCGACCGGTTGGCCATGCTGGTGGGCCGCTGTAGTGGCGGGGTTGTCCTCGAGGGTCTGGTGTGGTTGGGGTGCTTGGGGTTCGGCGGGTGAGGGTGCGGGGTGGGGTGTTGCGGCGTTCTTGAAGAGCACGGCCGCGACGTCCACTCCGAACTGGCGGCTCATGTCCTGGGCTACCCGGGTGAGCCAGCGTTGCGCGTCCTCGGGCTTGAGGCCGGGGCGGACCTTGTTGCTCATGTAGCGGCCGGATTTGTCGGTGACCTGCCAGCGGCCGTTCCGGTAGGACAGATCCCCGCTGATTCGTGCGGGGCGCAGACGGGTGGCCCCGGTCTGGTCGAATCCGGCCGCGACCGTGGGGTGGCCCTGGTTGTCGAGGTATCCCTTGAGTTGGTCCATGGTCAACCCGCGGTGCTTGCCCTGCATGTTTGCCAAGAGGTTCTGCAGTTCGTCTTCTTTTGCGATGGTCAGGAGCTGGTCGCTGCCCAGCAGGATCTGGCCGTCCTCGTCGACGGTGTAATGCCAGACCGCGTCGGTGTGTTGCAGCAGGGCCCGCTTGAAATCCTCCAACCGGTACCACAGCGGGTTCAGCCGTACCTGGTTGGTGTCGTCGAACTCTTGATCCCTGACCTTCTTGGGACCTGCGAGCGGACCGAATTCCTGATCGGTTGTCGGGTGAGCGGTGCCCGCAACGAACGCGCCGTGGGCTACCCGGGGATGCTCGGCGTCGTGAGCGTCGATGCCGATCCCGAGCACCGCGCTCATCTGCTGGGCGGCGTTGGTCACCCACCCGGTGACCTTTGCCGGTTCCACCCCGGGGCGCACGACGGGTCCGGTGTAGCGGCTGGAGGCATCGATGGTCCACCGGCCGGTCACCGGATCCTTGAACAGTTCCCCGCCGACTCGAGCCTGGGCGATCAGGGTCGCCCCACGCTCGTCGAACCCGGCCGCCACCGTGGGAACGCCCTGATCGTTGATCGCGGCCTTCAACTTCTCCATCGTCAGTTCGGGGTCGTGCTGCCGCATCCCCCCGAGGAGGGCATCACGCTCTCCTGCATCGGCAAGGGACCAGACACCTTCACTACCAATGAAGATCTGACCTCGCTCGTCGATCGCGTAGAGCCACACACCTTCGCGTTCCAGTAGGGCCAGCTTGAAATCCTCCAGCCGATACCACAGCGGATTGAGCCGCACCTGGTCTTGGTCGTCTTTTTCGGTCGTCTTCACGGTCTTCGGCGCGACCGCATCGCCGAACCTGTCATCCAACTGCCCAGCATCCAACCCGACCGGTTGGCCATGCTGGTGTTCTTGTTCCCGCACCTGAATGGCGTCGTAGTGGTCGTTACCGTTGTAGAGCACATCGACCGAGCGGCCGGTGCCCGCCGGTCCGACGACAGTGGCAGCGTCAAAATTGGGGCTCCGCAGCCGCAGCTCCAAGTCCAGGGCGTGTGCCACCAAGGCAGGGAACATCTCCCCCTCCTCGGTGTTCCAGGCGGCGGTGCCCGGCCGCCACGTGCTCAGCCGCTCGGCCAGCCCATCAGCCAGCTCCCGGCATTCGTCCCAGTCCAGCTCTCGCTCAGCCATCGTCTCGGCGTAGGCGTCCCGCAGGCCCTGGGTCTCGATGAGGTTCAGTGGCAGGTTCACGTCACGGCCACGCAAGTAATCGAACTGCCCCTGTATCCCGAGTGCGTCGTCCGTGAGCACCAGGGCGCCCGTTCGTTCATTGACTCTCTGTTCCACCTCGGATACCGCCCGTGCCCGCGCGGCCACCTCGGAGATGCCCGGCCCATCCGGCGGATTCACGAGGTGTCGGGTACGTGCCTGGATGTACTGCGCGCGTAACACCTCCGGTTGCAGCCAATGCGACGACTGCACGGTTTCGACCCCGAGACTGCTCAGCCGCACACGCAGCTCATCGTCAGACGCTCGGTCCAGGTCAGTGCCCAGCAGCCGCCGCATCCGGCCTGCGCTGCGCCGGTAGTGCTCCCTCACACCCAAGGGCAGGGCCTCGGGCGCGGCGTCGCTCACCATCCGCAGGACCATCCGACGCAGCGCATCCGCAGACCGATACAGCGGGGTTTCCTCATCGATGGGACCAGGTTCACGAGGCTGCCGGAGCTGCTCCAGGACCGCGGTGTGCGTGGCGCGCGCGTCCACCACCGGTTCGCCCAGGCCGGCAGGCCAATGATCCGGTGGGGTACTCGCCAAAACCGAATACAACAAGCACCACCCATCGGCGGGCACCCGAAGAGGCACCGTGCCATCAGACCGAGTCGGAGCCGAGTCCTCCGAGTGGTGCGGCTCGGGCGGTGCGGACGCCGCATCGTCGGGGATCGGCTGAGACCGCGGTGCTGGCGTCGGCCCGTGCGGCAGTGCCTGCCGCTGGCTCAACATGGAGTTCAGCTGCCCTGGATCGAGGTCATCCCACTGGTCGTGCAGTTGTTCAGCGGTCATCTCCTCGACGTGATGGGCACCCGGCTCGGGCAAAACGCTTGCGGTTTCGTTGCGGCCGAGGTGCCGGAAGGCCTCCCGCAACTGCTCACTTTGTGCTGCATGGCCGGGCGGCCGACTGAGCTGGCTCCGCGCGACGGGTAGACCGGCCGTACCGGTATTTCGTCTTGGAGCCGTCAAAGATGGTCCCGGCGGCCCTGCTTCAGCGTGGCGGAAAGTGGTGGCATGCTCGGGCCTCTGCACCGGATCGACCGGCTCGGACTCCACCACGGGCGGTGCGGTTGGGGTGGGGTCATCGTCCAGTGGCTGAGAGGTCTCGGCTGGGAGCGGGTCCTCGATGTGGACCACGACGACGCGTCGCGCCGCTTTGCCCGACTGGGGAATTCCGTTCGTGAGTCTGGAACCCCGCGAAGTTGGCGCGGAGATCGTCACCATCTCCTCGGATATCCCGCGTGCCTCAAGTTGGCGGTTGATCTGCGGGCCTAAGGCGGCCAGGACGGCATTGGCGCGTAACACGCCGACGGCGTCCGGCCCTCTGCTGAACAACCCGCCGTTACCGCCGCCCTCGGCGTGGAGGACCAGGCCGCTGCGCCGCCCTTGCCGGTAGAGGGTAGCTGCGTGTTCGGCGACGTCGGCCGCGACCCGTGAGACCTGCGCGTTCTGCTGCTCATTGAGTGACT
Organism: Mycobacterium sp. AZCC_0083; assembly: GCF_014202335.1. Taxonomy (GTDB): domain Bacteria; phylum Actinomycetota; class Actinomycetes; order Mycobacteriales; family Mycobacteriaceae; genus Mycobacterium. The sequence goes on from NZ_JACHGP010000022.1 coordinate 47,200, forward strand.
TTGCGCCTTCATCGAAGGGCAGAAGGTGCCGTGAGCCGAAGCTGGACTCCGCGTGGCCGAGGTTGAACGCAACGCCAACCGCCGCCGTCTCCGCGGCTTCGGGACCAGCCTGGTGTTCCCGCGACCGCTGCGCCTGCACTCCCCGGGGCGGCGCAGCCGGGTGCGGTTCCTCCTGTGTCCGGTTTCCGTCGCCCAACACCGTCCCGCCCGCCAGTGCACTGTCAAGCCGTCGCGGCAACGGTCGATCCGCCCCGAAACCGGACTCCGACTCCCCCCTATCCGCAAGCGTGGTCGGCGCCGGTGGTTCGAGAGCGTTGATCTGCGCTACCGCCTCAGCAGCGACGCGGTGGTCGTCTTGGGGCTGGCCAGCCTCCTGGGCTGTGGCGTTGTCTTCCCTCCCGTATACGGACTGGTCTCCATGCGGTTGCCTGGCGCGGGGTGTGGCATCAGCGTCTGCATCCGGTGCTGTCGTCGCCGACGTCACGGCGTGCGCGGCCTGGTCCAACTGCCCAGCACCCACATCGTCAGCGTGAGGCGCCGTTGAGGAGACACCCGAATCCGACGGGTGCGAAGCCGAATTCGGTCGCGACGACACCGACGGCACCGAACCCGGTTCGTCTCCACGCGGCTGCGGTCCGGACGGTCGCGCACCAAGAGAATCACTGGGGGTCAGCGGTGTCGGCTCCGGCAGTACCTGGGCGGTGCGCGACGGGAGCGTCTGCGAAGTCCCATACTTCATCGACAGGTTGGTGAAGACTCTGTCGGGGTTGTGGTTGCTGGTTGATAGGTCGGATCGCTGGTCGGGTAGGGCAGGGTGGTGTCCTGGCGGTGCCGCATTCGTGATGTTGTCTTGCACCGATATCGGGGCGCTGCCCGGGGTGGGTGATTGTTGCGGAGATGGCTGGGGTGTTGTGTCGGTTCGTTGGGGCTGGTGGTCCTGGGTGGGCTCGGATGTCGGGGCGGTGGTTATCGACTTTGCGGGCTGATCGTGTGGTGGCTCAGGGTGTGTTGGCGAGGGTTCGATGACGTCCGCTTCGACATGGGCGGTCGGTTGGACGTTGGTGGGTGTTGGCGTGGGCGGCGGAGTGCCAACGTTGGACGGGTCGGGCTGGGCAGGGGTATGTGGTGACGTCGTGTCGTGGTGCTGTCCGATGGTGGTCTGTTCGGGCTGGTGCGTGGGCGGCTCGGCGCTCGATAGCGGTGGGTCGGTCGGTTCCGCAGGCGGGGTGGGAGTGGCGAGCTGCTCGGCATTTTCGTGGGGAGGCCGCTGGGACAGCTGGCTGGTTTCCTCGATTTGGTTGAGGGTGTCGAGCAGGTTTTGGGCCCGTTGGGCTGTTCCCTGATGATCGGCCAAGGCTGTGGCGGCGGAGTGGCCTGCGTGTGCCGCCTCGAAGTTCTCTTTGATCAGGAGGTACCCCGCGCTGGTGCCCTCGATGATCTGTTTGCTCATGCTATAGGGAGGCTCGACTTCTTTGTTGTTGTTCTTTTGCACAGTGCTCTTGGCTTGGGAGACTGCGCCAACGGCGGCCATGACTGTTGACGCGGCGGCCAGCCCACCAATCGCAGGACTGGCGAGATGCGAGCTTCCGCCGAAGAGGGCGCCCACCCCGCGGGGCAGCACGGTGGCCACCCCCGATCCCAAAGCCCCGCCATGAAAAGTCTGGTTGAAGCGCTGCACGAATTGTGCCTTCAACTCGGGCCACTGATACTTGCTGATCGCTTCGCGCCTGACCAGGTCCAGCCATCCCCAGGGGCCGCTGGCGCCGAGCATGGTCTGCGCTATGGGCCGACTCGGGTCCAGCTGGTCGAACGCGCCGTCATTGAGCAGGTTCAAGTCCGTCTGCAAGGCGTCAGCCTCCGGACCGCGCAGATTTTTAAGGTCGGATCGGTAGAGATTGGACACCACCTTGCCGATGGCCTCCGGCGGCGAGGAGAACAACTTGCGCACCTTGGACTCGTCGATACCGGCAGCGGTCACCTCCTCACCGTTGGACCATTGCCGGTGGCCGGCTTCGTTGAGCAGGTCGGCATACATGATGTTCAGCTGAGCCTTGAACTTCACCTTGTTGTATTCGTCGCGCGCCGCCCCACCGTGACCGAGGCCCTGCAGTGCCATGTTGACCCCGGCTTGCAGCCCGAACAGCTGAGGGGGCGTCAAAGTCTGTGCCCGCATCCCGGCAGCGGACGCCAGCTGTGGCGAAACGCCAGACAGTAAACCCAGCAGCGTGGAGATCGGGGATCGGAGCACTCGTACCGGCATCTGCCAGAATGCGCCTTCCTGCTGTCGCTGCAGCCCGCCTTGTGCGGTGAAGAGCACCTCCTGCTTGGCGTGGACTATTGCTCTGCCGTCAGTGACAGCGGTACTGGCCTGCCGCAGATGATCACGCTGCGGCGCCTGCATGTCCGCCAAGACAGCCTTCAGCTGGTCTGCAGTCAGGCCCGCGAACCCGTCGGTTAGTTGCTTGAAGGCCTCCACGCGCTCGGTGTAGCTCGTGCTGGCCTCGCGCGCTTCCTGCGTGGCCTGGGTCAACCGCACCTTGTAGTTGATCTTGCCCTTGTCGACCTCGATGAACGGGCCGTTACCTTTGGCGAGGTGCTCCGAGAGTGTGATCACCGCCGGCTGAAGTCCTGCGGCGCTGGCGATCTGGGCGCTCACGAATCCCAGGCTGGCCCAAAACGTGGCAGACGAACCGTGCGTGAGACCGATGAGGGGCGCGGCGAGGTATTGCAGGACGGTACCCAGCAACGTTGCGCTCGGGTAGACCGAGCCGGACTTGTAGCTGGTCGATTCCAATTGGTCGATGTCGTGTTGGTTTAGACCCGCAGCCCGCATAAAGCTCGTGAGGTCGTCGTCGTTGAAGGCCTTGACCACCTCGGCGTGACTGGTGGCTCCCTGACCGGCTTGCACAGCACGGGGCCCATAGCGGCGCTTATTGACCAGCGCCGCGATAGCCGCCGTGTCGATTTTGCGTTCACGCGACACCTTGGCCACCTCGGCCATTCCGGCGAGAGTGCCCGGGAACCGCGCAATCGATTCCGGCGCCTGGGCCTCGGCGCGCCCGAGATCAGAAGCCGATGCTGGTGCCACCTGCGTTGTCTGGTCTGGAGTCTCAGGTCGCGTGTTGTCAGCCCCACGGCCGGAATGCCCGCTCTCAACGGAGTGAAAGTCACCGGTCTCGAACGAATCAGTCGAGACATTCGCCCGCACAGACTCCACCGCAACACGATCTGAGATGTCACGGACATTGATGTCGCCACCGTCGACACGTCTGGAATCTTGGTCTATAGATTGGCGGCTCGCCGAGCCGAGATCCACGTGTTCCGGCTCGGGTCGGCTGCCATCGGCATCTGTTGTGTGCGAGACACTTTCGTTGTCAACCCTGTGTCGCGCGTCGCCTGTGTGGGGCGTTGTTAGGGCGACACTGGCATCGGAGGGGTGCAAGGCCAGCCGCACCTGGTCTTGGTCGTCTTTTTCGGTCGTCTTCACGGTCTTCGGCGCGACCGCATCGCCGAACCTGTCATCCAACTGCCCAGCATCCAACCCGACCGGTTGGCCATGCTGGTGTTCTTGTTCCCGCACCTGAATGGCGTCGTAGTGGTCGTTACCGTTGTAGAGCACATCGACCGAGCGGCCGGTGCCCGCCGGTCCGACGACAGTGGCAGCGTCAAAATTGGGGCTCCGCAGCCGCAGCTCCAAGTCCAGGGCGTGTGCCACCAAGGCAGGGAACATCTCCCCCTCCTCGGTGTTCCAGGCGGCGGTGCCCGGCCGCCACGTGCTCAGCCGCTCGGCCAGCCCATCAGCCAGCTCCCGGCATTCGTCCCAGTCCAGCTCTCGCTCAGCCATCGTCTCGGCGTAGGCGTCCCGCAGGCCCTGGGTCTCGATGAGGTTCAGTGGCAGGTTCACGTCACGGCCACGCAAGTAATCGAACTGCCCCTGTATCCCGAGTGCGTCGTCCGTGAGCACCAGGGCGCCCGTTCGTTCATTGACTCTCTGTTCCACCTCGGATACCGCCCGTGCCCGCGCGGCCACCTCGGAGATGCCCGGCCCATCCGGCGGATTCACGAGGTGTCGGGTACGTGCCTGGATGTACTGCGCGCGTAACACCTCCGGTTGCAGCCAATGCGACGACTGCACGGTTTCGACCCCGAGACTGCTCAGCCGCACACGCAGCTCATCGTCAGACGCTCGGTCCAGGTCAGTGCCCAGCAGCCGCCGCATCCGGCCTGCGCTGCGCCGGTAGTGCTCCCTCACACCCAAGGGCAGGGCCTCGGGCGCGGCGTCGCTCACCATCCGCAGGACCATCCGACGCAGCGCATCCGCAGACCGATACAGCGGGGTTTCCTCATCGATGGGACCAGGTTCACGAGGCTGCCGGAGCTGCTCCAGGACCGCGGTGTGCGTGGCGCGCGCGTCCACCACCGGTTCGCCCAGGCCGGCAGGCCAATGATCCGGTGGGGTACTCGCCAAAACCGAATACAACAAGCACCACCCATCGGCGGGCACCCGAAGAGGCACCGTGCCATCAGACCGAGTCGGAGCCGAGTCCTCCGAGTGGTGCGGCTCGGGCGGTGCGGACGCCGCATCGTCGGGGATCGGCTGAGACCGCGGTGCTGGCGTCGGCCCGTCAGCGTCGCCATCCGAAACCAGCTGGCTGACCGGCTCATCCGTAGGGAGCGTCTGCGCACCCGTCGACTTCCCCGCGCTGGGATCCATGCCGGGGGAGACATGTTCCGGCACCGCACGCGGCGGCAGCGGCTCGGTTGGGAAGGTCCGTCCACTGTCGGCGACGATGTGTTCCGACCCCCGCGATCCGGTCGGGTCCGACTGTGACTCCGGTTCGGGCGACCCGGACTCCGCCGACGGTTCCGATCCCTGATTTCCGAGGCCGGCCGCCGACAACTCGTCGATCGAGCTACCAGTAGCCACGGACGACTCACCGGAATAACCACGCGCCGACCTAGCCAGTCCCGGCCGTCGCTCCCCCCGCTCAGGGCCCTGATCCACCGCCTCGAGCTGCGCAGGTACCACACTGTGCACATCGGGGTTCGCGCCGAATGACATCTCGGACACAGTGTCTTCCAACGCTGCGGGCGTCGGCGTGGCTCTCCACCAGATCATGACCTGCTGAGGTCGCTCGTTTCCCCCCGGCACGGGCGCGGCGGTCGCACCGGTCCGACGGTTGGTCGGCTCATTCCATGTCACCGTAGAATCACGGGTCAGGTTGATGAGGTGCTGCCGCACCGAGGCGGCCCTGTCCCTGCCGGCGCTGCTCCAAGGCCGGGCGCCACCACCCTCTACCCACACTTCGACGTGGCTCCAGGCGTTTCCGAGGCCGGAAAGGTGCTCGGCTACCGCTTTCAGGCCCGGCGTTACAGAAGCCAGGCTGCGCTGGCGGGAGTCGAAGTCGACGGTCAAATACGACCAGTTGCCGGATTGAACTTGTGCGCCGAACGATGCCCGGCGCCAGACCCCCGGCACCTCCTGCGCATGTCCGTGGGGCGGAAGTCCGAACACGTCCAGCACGGATTGGGGCAGCACAACCTCATGGAGCTGGACGGGAGCGAACAGACCCGGTTCATCGGGGCGCTGCAGGTACGAATAGGTAACCGTCTGCACCTGCAGGCGAAGCGCCGGCACGCTGTGGATGTAGCGGACCACGGCTTCCCAGCCGGCGGCGGGATCGGGCAGGCCCTCGATGAGCGGCGCCACTGCAGCCAGATTGAGATCACCGTGTCGGTTGCGCAGGTCCCGGATCAGGCCGCTGATGGCATGCTGCAGCACACTTATCGTCTGCTCCGGCGCGTATCGCCGAGGCGTGGTACTCAGCCAGGTGCCTGCGGTTCCCACTCCCAGTCGATCCGATGGGATACGTGGTATCAGCTGGTTAGGCAGACCCAGCGCCTCGGCAACCGAACCGAGGTTGACCGGGCCGCTGCGCTCCATGATCGAACGACGCCGGTAGGACCGTTCACCGTCCTGGATGTAATGGGCGTGGTGCTCTTCCAGTGAATTGCCGACAATGTGGGTGCTGGGGTCGAGCTGGTCCTGCCGGAGCAGGTAGTTGGACGCAATTGTTTCGAGGTACTGCTTGATGAAGGGGTGGTTTCGCGCCCCAAGCAGACCGGAATTGGCCAGGTCGGGAAGATCGGCGTGCACGGCGAAACCAGGCGCGCGCAGCAGATCCCGCAAGCCATCCAGGCTGTGCACCATGTTGTCATGATCGGTGTAGATGCCACCGAAGCGGTGCAGAACCTCCAAGCGCAGGATGTCGCTGGCCGCGGTGTAGCCGACGGCATTTCCTTTGGAAGTCTCCAACCGGTACTCCACGGCCAGGCTCATCGGTTCATCGGCGTGAAACACCTCATCGGGATTGAGCAGGATGATGCTGTGCTCGCGCGCCCATGCGCGCATTTCGGCGGCATCACCGGTGGTCTGCCGGAACTGGTCGCGGGGGACGTCGGTCCAGAGGACTACCCGCATCCGTTCCGCTTGCGCTTTCCTGCTGAGCGCCTCCAGGTTGCGGCGAACCAGGTCGGTCTCCGGCCGGTGATCGGTTATGGGGCCGCCCAGCCAGATGGTGTGGAAGATCTTCGGCATCTCGAACCGCGTCGGCAGAGCCGGCAGAGGCTGAGAACCGCTGGGTCGGCTGCCTGGCCACCACCAGTCCCGTTGAGAGGGTGCCAGCTCGGCCCAAATCTCCTCCGTCGCGTGGGCTGCGTTCGCCTCCGTCCCGGCCAGGTCCAGCGCACGGAAGTAGCTCCCGAGCAGCTCGGTGGGAAGCTCGGCTAGGCGCACGTCACGCAGAAGAGTCGGAGCCGGAGCGAGATCCCGTAGCCCGAACGGATCTGGACCAAACCGCTCCTCGGCCACCGCGTGCCGACCGGACTGCTCACGAGCGTGCTGGATCATTTGTGCTTGGTTTGTCAGCCTTTGGAGCAGTGCATCGCTGCCCATTCCCCCGCGCCTCGGCCGCGATGCGGTCGGTGTGTGATCGGTGGCGCTCTGGCCGACATCGCTGAGCGATTTCTTCGGGCCGGTCGGCGCGGGGAGTTGGGACGTCGAGTGCTGCGCTATAGCGTCCACCACCAATGTGTCCGGTTTCGACCCGTCAAGCCGACCCGGCTGGCTCGGGCCGCCCTCGGCATCATGTAACGGCTCATGTACCGCCCGGTCAGGCGTACCACCGGAGTTCGATTCCTCGCTTAACCGGGCCGCCTGTGTTTCCGCGTCGTCGTCTGAATCCGGGCGCGCAAAGGCCAACATTTCGCCGTAGTCGGAGTCGTCAGAGTCCGTGAGGCCGCCGCCGTGTTCCTGAGCATCGTCCAACCCGATCGTCGGGTCACGGTCCTGACCCCATCGCAATGCCGTCGCAATCTGGTCGAGCGAGAAGCCACCAGAGAACATGTGGGACATCGCCGGCACGAGGACCGGTTTGAATCCGTTGGCCAGCAATAGTCTCGGCAGAAGCAACCAAACGTTGCGGCGTTGATTTCCGTCGACGAACGGGTGCATCACGTGTAGCGTGCGCACGACTCGGGCGATTGCTCGTAGCCGCGCGCGCTCGTTTTGTGCCTGGTTTTGCTCGTCGTAGTACCGAGCAAATGCCGCACCCACCATGGCCGGTACGCGGTCGGCGCTGTACTCAGTTCTCAATATTTGGTGAGACCCTGGCGGGGGTAGCGTCACGATTGCGTTGTCACGAAGGTCGGCTGGAACATCTTCGAGCTGACGCTCCGTCACTAGCGGATGCCCGTTGACGTCTTCAGCCAGTAGGTCATGTGCTGGCCACATACTGGCTAGTTCATGACCGGTGTGTGTTCCCGCGGTGCCAGAAATGGCGAAATCGCTCTCTCCCGGTGACTGACGCGCGATGTCCGTCACCAACTCATGCATGCGGAGGTACTCGTTCCAGTCCACTGGCTTGCGCAGCGCAGCTGGATCATTCAACACCGACTGAAACGCGTTGAGCATGTCCTGCTGGTACCCAGGAGATCTCTGAGTGTCGTACAAGGCGCCCCATTGGCTCCGCGCGATCGCATCAGCGTGATGACGCGGGTCGATGTAGAGCCTCCACCAGTGTTCCTCGTCCAGAGCTTCGTTGAGTGGAATCGCATGACCGCGTGAGACATTCGGACGCTCTTCATGACCGATGTCGTCCAACCAATCTGCGACAGCACGGTTGTGGGCCGACATATCGGACGCGCTATTCGAATCGCCGAGCATGACCGGCGGGGCAACGGCCGACCTGCCGGATGATGCGGTCGGTGCCTGATCGGCAGCGCTGTGGCCGACATCGCTGAGCGGTTCCCTCAGGTTCTTCAGACCGGTCGGTGGTGTGAGCTGGGACGCTGAATACTGCGGTACTGCCTCTACCCACAATGAGTCTGCATCCCGCTGCTCGTGACCCGGCCCACGCTCGGTCCGGTCGGACTCACCATCGTCGTGCGGCGATCCCACATCACCAGACCGACTAGCCGTACTCACCGGCAACCCACTTTGGGCCCGCGAAGACCGAGCCGACGACGCTGACCCGCTCTGATCCGCGGGCGGTGCAGCAGACGGCCCGGCTGCTGCACCGCTCGACGCGGCACCGGGATATGGACCCGGCGCCGGAAAAACAAACCGATTCAGCGGCGGCCACAAGTCATTTGGGTTCTGCTGGTTTTGTGCGTGGCCGATGTTGGGGGACGGCAGTGCCGGTGTCTGCGGGGACACCCCGAACATGGTCCAGACCACTGAACCGTCATCACGGCCGATGGGCGGCCAGGGCGACACCGTTCCTTCTTGCCCGTCCAGGGAGTGCACCCCCGTGTCGTCGTAGAACACGACCAGAACATGGCCCGACGTGAACCCATGCGGGTCGGATGCATCGGCGCGACGATAACCGGCGACCACCGTGAAGGCACCCCGCCCCTGCTGGATCAAAACATTCTCAATGTCCTTCGCGGAGAGGTCGTAAAACGACAGACCCAGCGCCTGCGAGATGTCGGCCGGCTGACCGCCGTCTGTCACCGCCAACGGTGGGGCCACCCGGAACGTCGCCCGACCCGACAACCGGTCAAACACCGCCAACGTGCAGTACAAACAGTTGGCGGACCGCTCATCGGCCTGGTCCGACGATCGTGATCCAGTCAAGGCCCTCAACCATTGACGGTGTGTGTCGTGGCCGCGGTTGACCCCCTTGATCCAGCCCTTGATCTCGGCGATCGTGGTCTGGGTGATCGGCACTTCAGACCTGTCGATCTCTATCCGGGGCGGCCCCGAAACCGCAGGGTGCCGACCAGACGATTCCCCAACCGGCACCTGACCCGACCCGGCGCGCACCGGCCCCGCACCCGCACCGCGCAATCCAGCAAGAAACTGCATAAGACCGTGCGGCGGCGGCAACAACCCCACACCGGGCGCCGAATGCTGCGCCACAGCCTCCACCACCACCGTGCCTTGACCCGGCTGCCCCTCGCCACCGCGTCGAGCCTCGGTTGCACCGGCCCCGCCGCCAGGACTCGGCACCCCATCGGCCCCAAACTGGGTGACCTCATCGGCCGACGACCGCGATCCCGTTGGAACACTTTGCGAAGCCGACAACGGTGACCCGGCCTCACCCGGTCGCCACAGACCATGGTTCACATCGGAATCAGAACGCGATCTGTCACCCGTCGATCTCTCCGCGTCACGATCAATACCAGCGGCCGACGTTGGATCCACCGGCGGCGCCGACATTCGCCCATCGGCCACGAACACCCGATTGCCCGACGGCCCACCCGATCCCGACACCGTAGCCGGCTCGACCTCGGTCACCGCCGCCTGTACGACGCTGGTCAGCTCGGCGTACTGCGGTCCGATCTGCTCGGGCGGGATGAGACGCTGCCCGACGGTGCGCAGCTCCAACAACAGCAGGCCCCGCTCATCGGGCCCCCGGTCACGATCCAAATCGTCGAAATACGTGCGCACACCGAACGCCTCCTGCTGATTGACGGTGACCGCGGGTTCGTTCAGCAGCATCGTGTCCAGGTAGTCCCCGACCTTGAGAGTGTGGCGGCCGTGGGACTCATTCCGGGCCGCGTAACGCACTGCCTGCAACGGCCGGATCTCGTCGTCCTCGGGCAGCCGTGGCGGCATGGAGTAAAACGGCGCCGTCGACTCATGGATTGCAGCGGCGAAGTTGCGCGCTTCGACGTAAGACGCGCTGAAAAAAATGGCCTGGGACAGATAGCGATCTTCGAAAGCTCCCCGGATCCACTCGGCATTGCTGTGCAGGAAGTCCCGGGTCCGCGGCGACAACTCGCCGCGCAGGCTGCGCAGACTCTGTCGCATCGCCACCGCGCTGTACTTCTTACCGCCGACCGAGATCGCCTCCGTTGTGGCCATCGCCAGCCCGGCGACATGCATATAGGTCAACCACATCGCTCCCAACAGATCACGTAGCTCAGCTTCGGAGGGTGGCTCGTCTGGGTGTACCGGGTCATGGGCGCTCCCTCCGCTGGATCTGAACCGACTAACGACCTGCTCCGCGAATTCCTGGCCGTCGCGGTGAGATCCCTGGTGCGAGGGAACCCAGATGCGCGCGTCGATATCGCGCATGAACTGCGCGACTGCCCCGAGTGGTACCCCCTTGGTGTGATGCAGCGACAACGTCCCGGACTCCCCAAACATGGCCGGAACGAACCACACGTCAGTTGCGTTGGGGTGCAGTGTCCATCCGTCGGCTGCTGGGAGGATTTCTGCGAGCTTGCGACCCTGAGTGAAACTTCCGCCACCGCCCACTAGGCGGTCGATCCTGTCAAGGGCACTGGTGGTGCGCTGAATGACGTTTAACGCCTCGGTAGTGTTCGTGCGCGGGTCGTTGCGCAACTCTGCCACCGGCTGTTCGGTCTTGAACTCCAGGATCGGGCGGCCAATCCTCTGCTTGACGGGGCCGGTCGCCTGCCCCAACGTCGCCACACGGCCGTCGTGTTGCAGATGGAAGGGCCCGTGGTCGAGCACCACCGTGAGCCCATACCCCTCATTTTTCGCCACCCACGGCACGCGTTGACCAAGGACCTCCGGCGAGTCGCCCCGGTCCGGATCGAATAGGTGTGGAGGGAATTGTAGGTAGCCGCCGTGGTATTCGGCTTCAAGGCCGCCTCGACCGTAGCGCCGATCCTCGGGTGGGTCGATGAGCGCATCCACTATCGACGTTCCCGCCGCCGGGGGTTGGACCACTTCGCGACCAGCGCCGTCGACGATGACCACCGACGCCCGCGCCAGGTTCACGTCCGGCGGCCGGGTGAGCACTCGCTGCTCCGGCGCAGCATGCAAATCGAAGTAGGCGATCTCCCCACTGGTGAAACGATGCGCCCCCAGAGCATGCCCCAACCCGTTGGCCCGATGAACCAACACCAACGCGGTATGACCCCGCTGCGACCCGGCGGCCTCGGGCTTGGCGGCCGCCTCATGCAACCGATGCTGCACCTCCGCCCACGACGTCACCCCCACCGGCGTGGCGCCACCGATCAGCGCACTGACCGCACGCCCATCGAGCACCGAATCATCCACCGTGCCACTAGCGCCCGCCATCGCGGCGAACCGACCCGGATGCAACGCCCGCACCGCCTTACCGAGCAGCACCGTGCACGCAGCCGGATCAAGACCCACATCCTCACCAGCCACCACCTGCCGCAGACCCGCGATCTCATCGATAACCCCAGCCAAAGCCTTCGGTGTCGCAACGACATTCAACCCAGCACCGAGCCGAACAGACCCATCACCGACCGACAAACCCTGTGCAGCAATGTCTTCGGCGGCGTCCATCGACTGTCGGTCGTTCGTGGTCGGCCCTGAGTCCTGAGTCACGGGGTTGACGGCGATATGGGTATGCGCAAGACCCACCGTCCGTGACACCTCGGCATGTGCCGCCCGGGGCGGGAAATGATGACCATCGTCGTCACCCGTGGTAGCGCGACCACTGGCCGGCGCCACCACCGGAGCCGGCTCGGTTCCACCGGCCCCGCCGCCAGGACTCCGGAACCCAAGCGCCCCAGACTCTGCTGCAGAAGATAGCGCGGCGGTTGATGGCGATCCGAAACGGTCGTTACTCTCCGAACCCTTCGGCTGACCGCCACCACGCCCAGGCTCAGACCGACTTGACTCACCATCGGCAGGCCGCGAACCACCGCCGCCAAGCGGCGAGAACGTGATGGGGCTGCCAGGCCGCCACGAGGAAGCACCCGAGTCATCGACGGGAGGCCGCGACGGACCCCGGGCGGCATTGGGCATTTGCGGGTCGAAATTCGGGTTCTCATGGAAGTCTCCGAAAGTAAGCGGAGCGGGCTGACCATCTCCGTCGAGTTCGCCCTGCGGGGGCAGAACCTCTTCAGCTGCGACGATGTTCTCCCGCCTGATCCCACCCGGGAACGCAATCTCCTGCTGGTAATCAAGGCGGCCAAGTCCTCCCGTCGCGTTGACATCCACGCCACCGGGCGCATCGATGGTGTAGCGGTAAACCGGCGCACCGGGTTCAGACGGCCCAAGGAAATTCAGATCGGGTTTGCGGGTGGTGGAGACGAAAGCGCTCTCCGGGTTGAGAAGTCCAGCTGGCTCCACCGGAGCGAATCCCTGCTCGAAGATGATCTCCGGCGGACGAGTGTCATCGCGGTAGAGGACATCATTGTCACTGCGGAAGATTGGACCGCCGGTAGGACTACCGCTGGGATAGACGTCGATGACGTCGGCGAGATCGACGCTGGGGTCGAGTTGGGCGCTCGGCCGCGTCGGCGGGAGCGGGGTCCTGTCCATCACTTCCCGTAACCGGTCCCAGCTCGCGGCCAACCCCGGGTGCAGAGGCAGGTCGACCACCTCGTCCAACGCGACCCAGCGCAACTGCGAACTCTCGTCATTGCTAACCGTCGGCAGAAGCCACGGCGCATCGGCGATCACGGTGGTGTAAGTCCAGTCAATGCCGCTGGCGGTGGCGGTCACGGCGGCGTCGCGGACGGTGAACTGATCCGCGTGCAGCCCAGTCTCCTCGCGCGCCTCACGAGCGGCCGCCTCCTCGGCGGTTTCATGGCTGTTGCGTGCACCGCCGGGAAGCCCCCACGTGCCACCGTCATCAGTCCACTCCGCCCGGAGCTGCAGCAGCACCGTTGGGCGACCGTCGGGTCCCGGCGCGCGCAGCAACAATCCGGCCGCGCCGTACCGACCCCAGTACACGGCGCCGTCATCGGCCTTTACATGGCCGTCGCCGTCGCCGTCGCCATGGGACGACGCGTCCGGCTGCGAGACAACCGAGGTCTGATGAACGTGGACGTCGTGGGGGTCGACGATACGTCCTGTGGCCCCGAAGGTATTTGGGTCGGGTGCAGGCCGGTCGATCGGGGCGATGACCGAGACGTGGTCGCGGTCATCGTGAATCGGCGGTGACTGCGGCCCGCGTTCCCCAAGTGTCGACGGGAAAGCGCCAGAACCGTCGATTTCACCGAGAGGCGTGACCGGACTGCCTGGCAACGCCCGCAGTGAATTCAGCGAGTCCGGCGATCGGGAGGCGTGGTCGTGTGCGTGCACGGATGGTGGGGTGGTGTCGTCATCAGACTCTGGCGATGTCGGCGATGCGTGTAGTTGTGAGCGTTGCGGGGTGGGGGTGGGGTGGGCGCGCTGGAAGATGGTGGGGTCGGCGTGGATTGGGGTGCCCATGAACCAGGTGTCGACGGGGTTGTCGGGGCGGTCGATGGTGGGTGGCCAGTCCGTGGCTTTTCCGAGTTGTCCGTCGAGGGCGTAGACCTGGTCGTGGTGGCGGTCGTAGTAGGCGTTGAAGGCGTGTTGGGTGCCATCGCGGTAGCGGGCCACGACGATGGTGTGGGCGCCGAGTCCCTCGTCTTTGAGGCGTGCCTGAATGCCGTTGGAGGTGGTGGGCGTCAGGGCCAGGCCGGTGGCTTCGCCGAGGTCGTCGGGCGTCATCTCGCCCAGGTGGGCTCTGGTGGTGGTGGGGGTGCCCGACAGTCGGTGAAACACCGCCATGGTGGTGGGTCCGCAGTTGACCAGCCGCTGACCGCGCACAGGTGTGGTGGGGTCGCCGTCGTGGTTGATATCGCCGATCCAGGTATTGATCTGTTCGATGGTGGTGTGGGCGTGCGGTATAGCGGCCAGCACCGGCTTGTCGGTAGGTGGTGTGGGTAGTGGTCGAGTTACCCCCGGCGTGGGGGACGGACCCGATGGGCCTAGGTCACCATCGAGCGCCTGCACCCGATCCTCGGCTGGTGACAGTCGGTCTTCCCCGCTGGGCGGCGGGCCGGCCGGCGCAGCGACCGGCACACCACGCACCACTCTGCGGACAGGCTGCGACGAGAGCTCCGCGCCCGGTTGTGGCGCCGGGGCGTGGTTGTCATCACCGGATTCTTGTGAGCCGCGGGTATCGGGTGCGGGGTAGGGCGGGGGCTGCTCACGCCAGGAGAACGTTTTCGCTGAATTGTCCAGCGGGCGTGGGGCGTAGGGCGGGGGTGGCTTAAACCGCTGGTCCGGCGACAGGGTGGGCGACGGGTTTGAACCATTGGTAGGGGGCAGCATCGGGTCGGTCTCTGTGTAGATCGGCGGCGGCCAGTTCGACCATTCGGCACCGTCGTGCTGGGCTGGGGCGCTCACGGCGGTTTCGGGTGATCCCGGCGGGACCGCCGCGGTATCGGTGGCCCACTGGGGCGCGGCGTCGGCGGTATCGGTGCCCGGGGTACCGGTCGGCGGCTGCGGCGCCGATGTCGGGTGGGTGGTCTGGGTCCCAGACGTGTGGGTGGGCGGGCTGGTGACCGTATCACCGTGCGGCCCACTACCTGCCGATGCCGTGGGCGTTGTCGGCGCGGTGGGCGTTGGTGATGCTGCGGTTGGCTGGTCGACTGGTGTGGGCTGGTTGTCGGCGGTGGCGGTGCCGTGGGTACCCGCTGCGCTGGACTGGGTGGGCGAGGCCTTGGTGGTGGTCGACGGTGTCGTGGCTGGCGGGTGTGCCTGTGGGCCATCGTGGGTGACCGATGAAGCCGGGGTTGCGGTGGGGTTGTTGGGGTCGGCTTGGTGGGTGGTGGCCGGGCGGTTGCCGGTGCCGGTGGGTGCGGTGGTGGTGGGTGTGGTGTTGGTGGGTGTGGTGTTGGTGGTGGTGGTGGTTGTTGCCGGCCCGGCGGGGGTGGGGCTGGGGGTGGTGATCACCGCGGTATCGGTGTGTCCGCCGGGTGGGTGCGGTCTCGGCGCTGCACCGTTGATCACCGGTGCCGGTGCCGGTGATGGTGCCGGTGATGGTGCCGGTGATGGTGGTGGCGTGTTGGTGGTGTGTGGTGGTGGTGGGCCGCCGGGTGTGCCGGTGGTGGGGTCGGGGCCGGTGGTTTTGATGTCGCTGTCGGGTGCTGTCGATGGCCCGGTCGGGTGGATGTCGGGTGCGGTGCCGGCGGTGGCGGGATGGTCTGCGGGATGGGTTGCGCCGTGCCCGCCGGTGCCGTGGATCGATCCGCTGATCGCACCGCTGGAGGCACCCCCGAACAGCGACAGACCGGTGATCTGCCCGCCGGTCACCGAGCCGGCCAGGTTGCCGATCACCCCCAGCCCGTAATGGCTCAACGCCCCCTTGAGGGCCTTACCCACGAGGGTGTTGGACTCGCCCAGCACTTCGGACACGGGTCGGTGCGCGCCGCCGGCCGCCCCCCCGCCCAACGCGCCGCTACCACCGCTGATGATGACTTGTTTCGCGTTGACCCCGGTGATGTGGTGTTGGCCGGCCTGATATTTCTCGATGCCCAGCTCCTGGCCCAGCGAGGTGAGGGCCTCCTCGATCGCCTCCTGGCCCCCGTGCTTGATCAACTGCTTGACTCCGGTGCGGGTGGACACCGAGGCCAGCGCCGTGCGCAGCCGCTCCGCCAAGATCTCCAAGAGCTTCCTCACCGAGAGGTTGGCCAACGCTTCGAAGAACGCCACCCAACTCAGCGTCGCCCCAAGAGTCCACGACGCCGACACCAACGCCCACGCAATCTCGGCCCCGGTGATCGCCAGCGTGGACACGATCTGCAGTTTGGTGTTCTCCAACTGCGCACCCGCGGCATGCACCAGATCACCCAACGCGTGCATCGCATCGGCGAGTTTGTCCATCGAGTAATCGCCATCGAAAAGCATGCGGAGCTGCTGCTCGGCGGCCACCGCGGTATCCCCCGAGAGCACCGCCATCGTCTCCGCGCGCACCCTGGCCATATCGGCGATGGTGCCCTGCACGTTCTTGGCCGCGCGATACCAGTACTCTGCGATGCGAAACATCGCGTCCTCATCGCCATCGGGCCACTTGGTGCCGGTCAACACCGCCACCCAGCGCAAACCCGCCGGCAACTCAATACTCACAGACGACTACCCACGAGGCTCAACACCACACCCACCACACCCACCACTGGGCTAATGGTGATCCTGGGATTCCAAAGTGTCCGCCGCAGTCCGCAACGACTCCGAATAACTAGTCAACAAACCAATCTTGGCGTTCACCGAATCATTCACCCACGCCATCTGCGCAAGGTATCCACCACCACCGTTGGCGAAGTTATGACCCACCGAATCATCACCCCACGGCGCACCCTCACCGTCGAGACTGGCGCGCAGTGTCGACATCACCTGGCTGATCCGTGAACTGACGTTCGCGAGGTCTGTAGCGGTGGAACGCAGTTCGTCGGGTGTGACGTGAAACGGTTCAGTCATCAGTTCTCTCCTTCACAATCGGATACACCACAGCTGGCTCCCGGGGATCGTCGAGCGCATCGCTGGACCGCGACTCACCCGGGGGTCCGGTGAACGCACTCAGCCCAGCGAGGATGTCCCCGAACTCGGGCACGTCTACCAGAGCTGCGGATAGCCGGGTAATCGTTTCGCGCCGTTGAGTCACCGGCATCACCAGCGCCGCCGACCGGCGGTCGACCTCGTGGGCGGCGGCCTGTGCCGCGCGGGTGATGTAGTCGGCCAGATCGGCCAATTCGAAGTCGTTGAGGTAGGAGTCGTTGATGACAACCCCGGTGAGGACATGCTGCGCGTCGACGCTGACCTCGACCATGCCATCGGCCACCGCCGCCTTTGCCGCCAGCGCGGACCGTTTCTCGTTGAACTTCGCCAGTTCTCGCATCTGGTCGGCGACGAGCGCCCCCAGGTCCTCGACTTCGTGGCGCAAAGCGTCGTTATCCACCACTACCTCCTCTACCCATCTCCCCACCGTGTGTTCTCATGCCTGCGCTGTGTGCGCCCATGCGCGGATGTCTCCAGTCATCGCGACGCGCAGAATTGAATGATTCGGTCACTACGCAGCTGCCGCAGGACCGCGATGTCATCGCAGATGAGTCGGTCGATGCGTTCACGTAGCGCCGGCTGGGTCATCGGTACGGCGTAGGGGGCATCTGGTGTGAAGACGTACTCACCGTCGTCGATGACGCGGATCCACAATACCGATTGTTTGGTCCGCTCCAGCCCCCAGTTGCGCGCTGGGCGCCAATGACTTTGCACCGTTGCGTAGGCCGATACCTCCTGTTCGGTGATCATGACCTCCGACGGTGTGTCCATCGGCTGAAAGATTTGGATGTCGTTGGTGTCGAAGTCCGGCTGCGGCCGCGGCCGGTATTTCGGAACGACGATCCGCTGGTAGCGGCCGGGTTGGGTCAGCGGGACTGCGTCACTGACCGCCGCACCCAAATCGAACGGTGAAACCGCCGAGACATCGATCACGTCGGAATCGGGCCGCTGCTCCAGCACAAACCCGAATTGCCCTTGACGACAAGCGATCACACGTCCGCTGGCAGTGTCGGACGGAATGTGCTGGACGTGGTACTCGACCCGGATATCGGCGCCGAAGTACGCGGCCACACACTCACCGAAGACGCTCAGGTCCCCGTGATGGAGCCGATCCGGCACCGTCGTGCGGTAGGCGCGCGCCGCGTCGTCACTGGCGAAACGCGTGGGCTGGGTGAACCGGAACGGATACGGCAAAACGTCGCGACCGTAATACTCGCAGATGGCGTCGAAGTCCACCAGATCGATGGCCCCGACACTTCTGAGCGACACCGAGTTCACCTCTGCACCATCACCATTGGGGCTGCCCCCGAAAAGCCCCGCCGCCGATGGCGATCCCGTGCGGATTGACCGGCGGCGATCAGCACCGGCGTTGAGGCTGGGGGCGGCGACCACCGCTGCGCGGTCATAGCTCCAGAGTCCACGGCGCCGGTCGCAGCGGATTGGTGCTGGGCTGCTCGGTGTCGGGCCGCTCAGCACCTGCGCGCTCAGAGCTTGGGCGCTGCGAACCTGCGCGCTCGGCGCTTGGGCGCTGGGTGTTGTTGTGACCATCGTCGCCGATCACGGCGACCACCGCGTCGACGTCGCCCAAGACAACCCTCCCGTTCTTCTTGCGGCGCAACTCCTTGTTCGGCTTGTGTTCCTTACCCGGTGCTCCCCGCTGCCCGCCGCTGGGACCGCCGCCGCCCGGACCTGCGCCGGCACCGGGCCCCCCGCCGCCGGGCATCCCCCCCAACGGAGCACCCGTGGCTGACTGGCCGGCAGCAGGGGTGTCAAATCCCCTGGAGGGCGCGACCCCTGAGCCCGGTGGTGCCGACAGGTCCCCCCCGCGCGGACCGAGCCCGGCGCCGCCCCCGCCGCCCCCGCCGTGGGGGCCCCCAGCTGGCGTCAGGGCGTTGAGCCCCTTTGGGCCGAGGCCGAGCGCCCCCTCGGGCGGCATCGCACCGGCCGGGCGATTTTGCGCAGCGCCGGCTGCCCGTTGCAGCGCCTCACCAGCGGGACCCAGCGCGCTTTGTGCGCTTTGCAACGCGGGACCCAGGGCCGCGGCCGCAGCAGCGGGACCACCACCAGAGTTCGGTGTGGCGGCCAGATTGCTCAGCCCCGAGGCGGGGCCGGTGGACCCACCCAAGCCCCCAGCAGGCGTGTTCAACAGACCACCCGGATTATTCAACAAGCTGCTGGGATCATTGAGCAGGCTGCCCGGATTATTGAGCAGGCTGCTGGGGTCATTGGGCGATCCAGCTGGCGTGGTCAAGGAACTGCCGGGGCCGGTGAACGGGTCACCGGGCGCACCGGGTGGAGCCGAAAGTGGTTGGGTCCCAAGGTTTGGATCGAGCCCGCCGGCCCCGGGCGCGTTCAGCGTGTCATTCAACGGCGCCAGGCCGGGACCCCCTGACGGCGAGATGCCGGGATTGTTGAACAGCGATGCACCCGATGGCCCCGCGCCAGGGCTGAACGGTCCCCCACTAGGCCCTTCCAGCAAATTGGAGGGGGGACCCGTTGGATCGTTGGGTCCCCCCGGCGGGGTACCGGGCCCACTTGCCTTCGACAGGTCGGGCGGCGCCGGTGGAGGGGCGGGGACGTCTTTGAGGTTCGTTGTTTGTCCGGAACTGAACGCCGGGTTGTTCTCGCTGACGTATTTGACGCCTCCGCCGTAAACATTGTTCAGCACCGCTTGTGCGTAGGAATCGAAGTCGTGGTGGATTTGGTCGGCCAATTCCGGGTATGTATTCAGGTTGTTGCGGTACGTGTCCTCGACGTCGGTGAGGTAGTGCTTGGTCGCGGACAGGGTCTTGGCGAACACGTCGCTCAGGTAGGACATGATCAATGCGCCATTGGCCACCGTTTGCGGCTCGATGAATGACTTATTGACATTCTCCATGACGGCATCGTGGGTCTTGCCCTGCCAATCGCCGAGTTGTTCCTGCGCGGCGAGCGCTAGCTGGAATTTGTTCAGGTTGGCGGTGATCGTACCGGCGATGTTCCGCCACCCGTCGCGATGGCCGGGAAGAGCATCGTCGTCCGCACCCTGCATGGCCGCAAGGGCATCGTTATAGGACACGTTGCGCAAATCTTCAAGAGTAATGGAAAACGGGCCCTTCACCTCGGTGTTGCTGTTGAGGAGCTGCCCGTCGGTATTGGGCGACTTGACGCCCCCATTATCCAGAGGGTTTTTGTATGCAGGAGCATCTGGGACCTGGGGGTCCTGAGGGGCCTGATATATCTCCGTCATGACTAGGAGGGTTTCGTGTTATCCGGAGTTGATCAGGCGATTGGCGGCTTTTTTCACGGTTTCCGCGAGGGTGTCGAGGTAGTTGTTGTAGTTGTCGATCGTGGCCTCAACACCCAGGGGACCCTTGACGTCGAGTATCAGATTGTCCTTGACTTGGTGCGCGGATTGGAATGAGCCGACATTGCCGAACGACTCCAGCGTCTGGCGGATCTCGCGAACCGCGAAATCCATGTCGGCGCGGTGGTCGTTGATGAGTTGGAGGTATTTGTCGCGTGTGGCCTCGGACAACTTGAGATCGGCTTTTCCGTTGTCCTTGATCGTGTTCATGTTGTCCGTCAAATCAGAGATCGCCATCTATTTCCCATCTGTGTGGCTTTCGGTGGGTGGGGCCCGGGCCTGCGGTCTCGACAGTGCCCGGGCTCCACCCCGGTCATCAGAACGCTGAGGCGTTCGCCCGGTCCATGGCTTGCATGGCTTCTTGTTGATCGGCGGCCGACCGCTGAGTGTTGGCGGCGTTGTTGACTGCGTCGTCGAGCATCGCGCTCAACTTGGCGTGCGCGGCATCCAATGCCTGTGCGCCTTGACCTTCGTAAACGGTCATCAGCGCTTTGAACACGTTGTCGATGTCGGCCCGTGCCTCCTGAATCCCGTTAAGGGCTCCCTGCACGTCACCGATCGAGGCGTGGTTGGCACCGAAGTTGTACAGAATTTCGCTCATGGGTCGTGCTCCCTTTAGCCGTTGTCGAGGTTGGCCACCGAGCGGACGTGCTCGGAGCCCGTTTCGACGATGTTGTTCAACGTGCTGATGATCTGATCGAAGTCCTCGTGCTGTTGCGCAGAGGTCTTGGCGTAGGTGGTGGCGCTCTGGCCGTGCCAGGACGACGCCAGCATGGCGTCCTGGCTGTCGCGGATTTGGGTCAGCTTGGCGACCGCAGCATCGCGGGCGGCATTGATCTGCGCGATCTTGGCATCGGCCTGATCCTTGGTCAGTGACAGTGTCATTGGACTCGCACCGTTTCCCTTTCTGATTCATTGACTATCTAGACGAGTTGTTGAGACGAGTTATCTGGTGTTGCAGGACAGGGTTATTCGGCTCATGACTGCGATATCTGCTAGGAGTTCTCCCATCTTTGGTTGGAGATCTCGACGAGCTGACCGATCGCCTGGCCTAGGGCGTGATCGGAGCCCGCCTTCAGGGTGGTCCATAGCTGCCCCGACGGCGACACACTGGGCACCCCGATGATGCGCCCACGACCGGTGTAGAACACCGCGGTCGCGCCCGGACCGCGCCAGATCCTGCCCTCTCCGGCGGAAAGCCGGTAGTAGACGATCTCGGCGAAAGCCTGCCGCGACGCCAGCGCAGTGCCGAGCAGCATCGCTGCGCGGGGTTCGGCTCCCAGGGCCCGAACACGATCGGCCAGGCCGGTGGCGTCATGGGTGCCGCACAGGCTGTCGACGATCTCGTGCAGCGGGGCTCCGACTGGCGTGATATCAGCGGGCCGACAGCGCGGGAGTTCAGCCATCAACACCGAAGCCACGCTCCGTAATTCGACGCTCTGCCCGATGATTCGCAACAGGACGTCATCGCCCACCCGGCGGGCGAGCACGCACAGCTGCCCGCAGCGCATCACCGCGACCCGCGCCATGCCCTGCGGCGTGACCAACCGCATGGCCAGCTCACGATCGGGACGCGCCAGTCCCTGCAATATCGCCACCAGATCCGGATGCACAACGCCATCGACGATCAGGTTGGCAGACACCAACTCTCGGGTCGCGGCGGCCAACCCCGCCTCACGCCCGCCGATGGTGGCGTGCGCCGAGCGCACCGCCAAAACGATCGGAAAGTCAACAACACCCACACGCAACGCCGCCGCCCGCAACTGCTCGACGGTGAGGGCGAACTGGTCGGTCAGCGCGGCCGTCACAGCGTCAGGCCCTTGTCGGCGCCGATCACCGGCGGGGACACCCACCGATCAGACACCTGCTGCAGGGTGCGTTCCGGGTCCTCGGCATATGGAGCCGCTTCGGGCTGGTCGGGCCCGACGAGGTCATCGAAGACCGAGGTACTCGGGCCCCAACTGACATCGGACACCACGAACGGCGCATCGCCGGGCCCCGCCGCCGGTAACCACGACCCACCGGACGGGGACGGGTATGCCCCCGGCTCACCGCCACCGTCGAGGGTTGCCGGCTGCATGGACGATTGGTGTTCGCGGCTGGCGCCCGCACGGCCCAACGCGGCCATCGGGCCGTACCCGCTGCCGGTGGGACCCGCACCGGCAGCAGCCGATCCGCCGCCGGCAG
Organism: Mycobacterium sp. AZCC_0083; assembly: GCF_014202335.1. Classification (GTDB taxonomy): domain Bacteria; phylum Actinomycetota; class Actinomycetes; order Mycobacteriales; family Mycobacteriaceae; genus Mycobacterium. Next base: position 69,495 of record NZ_JACHGP010000022.1, read on the forward strand.
ACCCGGCCGTCTGCAACTGTTTGGAGGCGCGGCTGGAGCTGACCTCGCGAGCCCGAAACGGTGCCAGCGGAGCGGGCGGCATGCCTACCGCACCGCCGCGGTCATGACCGCCACCTGCAGCTGCTTCCTGCTTCGCGGTGATCGCGGTTCGCTCCGCGGCCAGTGCTGCACCGTTGGACACCTCAGGCGGCGGGGGCTGATCCCACGGTAGGGCGACCCCGTCGCATGCTTGTTCGTATTGATACATCACTGCCGCCGCGTTGGCCTGATCGGCGGTAGCTGCCTCGTCGAATTCGGCGAACTGCCCGTGCAGGATCGCACCGTTGTAGGCCGCCAGCGATGCCATCACGTCGTGGGCCGCGCGGGCCTCGATGGCCTCGGACACACTCGGCATCGCCAGCACGGCGACGCTGTAGGCGACGGCGACCTCCTCGGCGCGCTGGCCGTTGCCGACCGCGTTGAGGCTGACATTCTGCAGCCACCGGCCGAACTCGTCGAGTTTGCGCACCGCTGCGTCCGCGCCCTGGCTGGCGAACGCACTCTTGATCCTGTCGACGACTTTGTCGTATTCCTCGGATACGCTGGCCAATTCGTTGGCCATGCGTACCCAGGCGGCGCCCGCCTGGCCGACCGACATCGGCCCTGGCCCGTCGGTGAGGTCACCGGCAAGCTGCTCGGTGCTGCGCGACTCCCATGCCACGTTGGTAAAGCTCATGCCCTGACCTCCTTTCCGTTAGAGGGCCTGCGGGGTCAGCGGTGTTGACGGATCAGACGGTGAAGTCCTGCTCGGCCGCCGCGACATTGTTGGTGTGCGCCCGTAACGTCGCAGCGACCGCACGCATCTCGTGGGTGCCTTGATCGGTGGACCTTGCGAACCCGGCCTGTACGTCGTTGAGGGTCGAGGCGACCCGCTGGGAGACTTCGTCGCGAGCGGGGGCAGCGACCGTGAGGTTGGGCGCCTCGGTTTGCATCAGCCGTTCGATGCGACTGGCCAACTCGTCGAGTTGGTTGGTCGCATCCGCTACCGCGAGCGGCTCAATCCGGTAACCATCATTGCGTGTCACGCCGAAACTCCCTTTTCTAGATTCCCAATTCGAGGTCTGAGGCGTCGGCGGTGTCCCGCTCGCCGATCACCGGCGGGGCGACCGTGCCGAGATCGCCGAGCACCTCATCACCGTGGTCGGAGGTGTGCAGGAACGCTGCGGCGTTGTGACCGCGGTCGGCACCAGCCCTCGCGCCGGCCCCCATAGGGGCACCGCCGGTCATCGGTCCTGCGCTCATCGCGACGGGTGCGCCCTCGCCGACAACACCGCGCGCGCTCGCGGAAGCCGGATCTGTTGCCGGAGCCGTCGACGTCGCAGCCAAGCGTGTCTGAGTTCCTGCATTGAGCCCGCCGCCAGCCGGTTTGCTCCCTGCCCCGGCGAGCGCCCCCTTGGTGGGGCCCGCGGCACCCGCCGGTTGATCATTGGGGCCAGAACCATCAGAGGCAGGAGGTTGGCGGGTCGCTCCGGCCTGCACCGCGCCAGTCACCGCACTTACGCCCTCCATCACCGGCGACGCAACGCTCGACGCCAGTTGCACCAGCGGGCCGATCGCCTGCGCACCGAGTCCCGCAAGAGGCGTCGCGGCCACCGGAGCACTGAATGCTGCGGCGCCACCGCTAAGTTCGGGTGCAGATGTCACATCGACCGGGGCGCCGACCGCGCTGACGTGGGCGGCCTGAGCGGCCAGCGTGGTTTGCGTCTCGGTGATGGCCTCGGTGGCCTCGGTGACGGCCTCGTTGGCGGCTTCGATGACCGCCGCGATACCCCACGGAAAGACGATGTTGGGGCCGATGGCCGCGATCATCGCCGCGAACTCGTCGACGATCGCGATCAGTCGCGTCTGAGCCTGCGCGACGCTGGCGGCCGCCGTGGTCAGACTCTGACCCAAGTCAGTGGCCTGACCGGCTAGCTGCGCCCCATCAGCCAACGTGGCGCTGGTCTTGGCACCCGCCGACGTCGCGGCCAGCCCCTGCCACACACCACCCAGCGAGGACACCGCTTGGCTCACCGACTGGCCCGCCGACTCCAGCGCCTGCGAGATTCCGCTGAATATCTGCGTGGGGTCGGTATTCCCGAACTGACCGGGGCCCAACGTTCCCAGCGCATCGGTCACCGGCCGGATCAGTTGCGTAGGATCCATCGGATTGACTGGTCCGGACGGTGTTTCGCCGCCCGGACCCGATGCAGGAGATGCGGCCTGCCCGGCAGACGGCACTCCCAACCGTGAAAGGATCTCGTGGACCGGCCTATTGAGGTAGTCGGCGAGATTTGCCTCTTGCGCGTCGAGCACCGACGTCGCTTCGGATCCATTCAGACCATGTGCCGACTGGCCCGCAGGACTGACGGGTCCGGTCGAGGATGTGGGGGTCATTGGACCCGCGGTGCCGGTCTGCGTTAGTACCACCGTCGTCGCCCGACGTCATCCGTTGTCGGCGGCGATGAAGGACGTGCGTGAAACCTCGGTCGCCCCAGCGATCGCCGAATGCACACCGGACACCAGCAGCGTGCCGGTCAGGTTTCCGTCCTGCGCCGGGCCGTAGGCGGCCAGATAAGACGCCCCGATCGGTCCCAGAGCCGCCGCCGCGGCACCCAGCATGCCGGCCGAATCCGCCGAACCCGCCGACGAGATCAGCTCTGCCGCGGCAGCGTTGGCGGACGAAAACGCGCCGAGCCCAGGCGGATCGACTGACAGAACCATCTCGTACACCTCCATGTCGGGCGGTATCGCGTTTCATTTATATCGCATCAAACCCGTTGTCGCACAACGTCAGTATCGCACCTCACACCGCGGGACGGCGGCGCGTTCTGTTGCTATTCAATGGCCCCAGACCGCTCTTCTCGACGGCTCTGCATATGGTGGCATTGCCAGACACAGGCTGAGCGCGAGATCTAGCAACGTAATCGTCACTCAAACGAAGCCGATCGCGACCGCCACACGGCGCATGGCAGGCACTCCATCACCGACCCCGGCCCATTCCGATAACCCCGCGGTGCATGCCCACAGGGAGCCGGCCGATACGCCACGCGGGCCCGCTTCCCGTTCTGAGACTCTGCGCGGGTGAACCAGAAGGTGCGAGGACCCACACGCGGGACTGCAGCATTCCTGACCGCACCCACCGCGCCGCGATATGTGGCTGTGGCGCAGCCGGGTTGACGTCCAGGATCGGTGACACATTTCCCCACCGGGGTACGAACTTGAACACACGCCGACCGGCACGCGCGCACCGCGGTCAGGCGCCTTGGAGTATCACTACTAGGAGTGCCGCACCCACCCGGGATTGAGGTTTCAGCGCTACCTTCCAGTGATGCCAGAGGATTCAAATGCTTTGGGCGAGTTCCTTCGCGTCCGTCGCAGTCTCGTGCGGCCCGCGGATGTCGGCATCCGCGACGGGAACAACCGGCGCGTCCCTGGGCTACGCCGCGAGGAGGTCGCCATGCTTTCCGGCATCAGTACCGAGTATTACCTTCGGCTCGAGCAGGGCAGAGAGCGTCGGCCATCGGAGCGGGTGCTTGGCAGTCTGGCACGCGCGTTGCAACTCAACGGCGATGCCGCCCAATACATATGCGATCTGGCCCGGCCGGAGTCTCAGCGGCGCCAAATTCCCTCGCAACACGTGGAACCCATTCTGCAAAGCATGATCGACCGATGGTCGTTGACACCGGCATACGTCCAGGGCTCCATGCTGAGTGTGATCGCCGCTAACCCGTTGGCTCGCGCTCTCACACCCTTCTTTAGCCGGGGAGTGAACCTACCGCGGGCCACTTTCCTGGAGCCCGAAATGCGACAGATCATCCAGAATTGGGAGACCATCACTGCCGCTCAGGTGGCGTGGCTGCGCTTCTTCCTCGGTGCCGAAGGGACTGCCGACCCCGAGCTACTCGACATCGTCGACGAACTGTGCAGTGCGAGTGCGCGGTTCCGCACTCTCTGGTCTCGACACGAGGTAAAACAAAAGACAACCGGCACGATAGTGTTCTGCCACCCTCAGGTGGGGCGACTAAGCCTGATCTATCGGACACTCACCGTTCCCGAAACCGGGCAAGTGCTTGTCGCTCATGACGCTGAAGCCGGCACGTGTTCTGAAGAACGTCTGCACCGACTGGCGAGGCTGACCAACCAGCGGACCTGCGATGTGGCCCGTCCGCCGCCGATGACAGCCCGATAGCCACGCCGACTGAGGGCCCTGACTGGCTAGCAGGCTGCCGGTCCGAACACCGTTGTGTCGCAATGCTTCGTGTGACCCGGATCAGTGCGCCTTCAATTCCATTTGGGATTCCCGAGAACGCGCGTTCGGACCGTCACTGAGGCGGGTGAACCGATCGAACGCTGCGGCCGTCGACTTTCCGGCTGGGCTTCACCGACACATCGAGGTCGACGCCATCGAGTATCGACGCGACGCTCGTGCACCCGGTGCGTGCGCGGTCGAGTGGAAAGGCGATGGCATGCTCGATCCCCGCGGTGGGCAACCCCTCGGGAGGCGGGCACAACGCCTGCCCCGCGGTAATGCCGTCGGTGAGTATCTCAAGGCGCGGCGAAACGCGGTACGTCCCGAAGACGTTGGACTGCCGCTCGGCGCGCGGCGCCGTGTTCCGGGGCTGCGCCGCGAGGAGCTCGCCACGCTCGCCGGCATCAGCTCCCACTATTATCTGCGTATCGAGCAGGGCCGCAACGACAATCCGTCCCCTCGGGTGCTGGACGCCCTGGCGAAGGCATTGCGGCTCGATGCGGCGGCGACCGCGCATCTGCACGAATTGGCACGGCGGAAGTATCGCCAGCACAGCGCGCCCGAGCGCGTCGGCGAAGGGATCGTCACACTCGTCGACCAGCTGACCATTCCGGCATTCGTGGCCGGGCGATACCTGGACGTGCTGGCGGCCAACGAGCTCGCCCGAGCACTTTCGCCGACCTTCACGATCGGCCACAACCTGTTGTACCAGTTGTTCCTCGATCCCGCCGAACACCGACTTCACGTCGACTGGGATGCCGCCACGGCGGGAGTCGTCGGCGGACTTCGGCAAGGCGCCGGTTCTGACCCGGAGGACCCGCGCCTCACCGCGATCGTGAATCAACTCTCAACCGAGAGCGAGCGGTTCCGGATTCTGTGGTCGCGCGCCGACGTCGGGTTCCGGCCGGCAGGTTCAAGTCACTTGCGTCATCCGCAAGTCGGGCAACTGATTTTGCGGCGAAACAGATTCAGCATCCCGGACTCCCCAGGTCAGTATCTGCAGACCTACCATGCTGAGCCCGGGACCGAGTCGGCGGACAAACTCACCGCTTTACAGCGGTGACCGCCTGGCCTAGGTGCAGCCCGATGGCCACATCACCCACGACGTCAGGCCGCCGAATCATTCGGGTTCGGCGTGGCCGGTGAGACGCAAATTTGAATGTCGATCCTCGGTTGTGGACAGAACGCCACGGCCAATCGCCGAACGTCGTTGCGTTGCGCCACGAAAGTGGCCTCCGTAAAACCCGTCACGCGGCGATGACGAGCCAGGAGGGGTGGGTTTGGCCAATGCATTTCACCGGCGCGACGTGTGACAAGGGCAACAACGTCGGATGATCGGCTGCTCCTGATCGTCTTAACTGACGACAGATTGACTCACGACAGACTTGGGAGGCGGACATGGAACTGGGGTTGAAGCTTTTCGCAGAGGGATTCGCGCCGGGCGAATTGGTGCGACAGGCGGTGCTCGCCGAGCAGGCGGGGTTCGACTTCGTTGAGATCAGCGACCACTTCCATCCGTGGCTCGATGCGCCGGAAGGGGGCGCGGTGCAAGGGCACGCCGGGTTCGCCTGGTCGATCCTCGGCACGATCGCGGCGCGAACGGAGCGGATACGTTTGGGCACCGGTGTCACGTGCCCCACGGTGCGGTATCACCCGGCGATCATCGCTCAGGCAGCGGCCACGATGGCCATCCTCTCCGAGGACCGGTTCTTTCTCGGCATTGGATCAGGTGAACGTCTGAATGAGCACATCGTCGGCGGCGGCTGGCGCAGCGTGCGGGTTCGTCACGAGATGTTGCGGGAGGCACTGCAGATCATCCGACGTTTGTGGATCGGCGGGTTTCACTCCTTCGAAGGCAACCACCTGCGGCTCGAGGATGCCCGCATCTACGATCTGCCCGAGACTCTTCCCGAGATCATCATCGCCGCTTCAGGTCCCAAGGCAGCCCGAATCGCCGCCGATCACGGCGATGGCATGTTCGTGACAACGCCCGACGGCGCGCTCATCGACACATTCCGCAGCGCGGGTGGCGCCGCGACGGTCCTTGGCGAGATGTCAGTCGGCTTCGACGAGTCGACCCGAGCCGGACTCGAGGCAGTGGCGCGGACGTTCCGTTGGAGCGGTTTGGGCGTGGCGACCGACGCCGAAATACCCCGTCCCGCACTCTTCGACCGAGCGTCACGTTTCGTCAGGCCCGCAGACCTGGCCCCGTCGGTGGCGGTCGGTCCTGATCCCGAGCCGTACCTGGCTCTCGCCGCGAAGTACGCCGCTGCCGGGGTAACGGGACTGTCGCTGTTGAACGCCGGGCCGAACATGGATGAATTCGTCGCCTTCGCCGGCGAGTGTCTACTGGACCCGATCCACGCTCTCACATCCGCGTAGCTCCCCCCCGAAACATCCGACCTCCGCGCCGCGATCGGGCCAAGAGGTGCACGGGCGGCTGGCCTGGAAGCGGTCCGGCGGCGGCTTCGAGTTTCGGGCTCGCGGCATCACACGATCCGAGAAGTTCCCAAAAGCAATGCCATCGAACTCAGCGAGACCAGTTCTGACGGAGGGACATCCAGATGACAACCGATTCGTCCTCGAAGCACGATCTCAAGGGTCGGGTCGCCCTGCTCTCGGGTGCATCCGGTGGCATCGGCACCGCGATCGCGCGCCGGCTCGCCGAGGAGGGCACGGATCTGTGCCTGTCCTACGGCCGCCACGCCGACGCCGCCCAGTCGGTCGGGGGCTACGCCCGCAAACTGGGCAGGCGGGTCACCGTCGTCGCTGCCGACATGTCGGATCCACAGGCGCCCGCGGGACTGGTAGCGCGCGCTCTCGAGGAGCACGGTCACGTCGACATTCTCATCCCCAACGCGGGCACTGCCGACATAAGAACCTGGCAGAACACCGATCTCGCGTCTTGGGATGCCACCCTCGCGATCAACTTGACTGCGCCGTTCCTGCTGGCGCAGCAGGTACTTCCCGGCATGATCGAGCAGAAATTCGGCCGCATCCTGTTCATCTCATCGGTGGCTGCCATCACCGGGGGCGTGGTGGGCGCCCATTACGCGGCAAGCAAGGCAGGCCTGCACGGCCTGATGCATCACCTCGCGCCGCGCGTGGCGGCCGACGGCGTCACCGTCAACAGCCTGGCGCCCGCGCTCGTCGGTGCGACGATGATGTTCCCCGTTGATCTGGACACGACGATGTTTCCCGCCGACCCAGAGACGGGCATGCCTGGAGTCCAGATCCCGGTTGGCCGCGTCGGTCGTCCCGACGAGATCGCCGATATGGCAGTGGCAATGCTGCGGAACGGCTATCTGACCAACAAGGCGATAACACTCGACGGTGGCATCGTTCCGCGCAACTGAACCTGGCCTGACGCACGAAAAACCGTCACCAGTCCGACGCGATCAGGCTTGAACCGACGATAGCGCCGACTCGTTCGGCCAAGGTAGCCCTGCCGGTCCCAGTACTGCGGGTACCTGGCGCACCGGTGCCGTTCGTGCGATCGTCAAATGCATGACGAATGAACGCGTCCTGGTGACGGGCGGCTCCGGGTTTCTGGGAGCACATTGCATCGTTGCCCTCCTGAACGCCGGATACCGCGTGCGTTCAACGGTCAGATCACCGCACCGTGACAAGGACGTTCGAGAAATGGTGGCCGCCGGTGGGGCCGAGACCTACGGTCGGCTGCTCAACGTGCAGGCCGATCTGACCTCCGACGGCGGATGGGCTGAAGCCGTCGACGGTTGCGACTACGTCTTGCATACCGCCTCCCCCTTCCCTCGCGATGAACCGGCGACCCCCGATGAGGTGATCGCTCCCGCGCGGGACGGCGCGCTACGGGTAGTGCGCGCCGCCCGCGATGCTGGGGTGCGCAGGGTGGTCATGACGTCATCGTTCGCCGCGGTCGGATTCGGCCACACTGATACCGGGCGTGAGTTCACCGAGGACGACTGGACCAACGTCGACGCGACCGGCCTTACCACCTACATCAGGTCAAAGCCCATCGCCGAACGCGCCGCATGGGAGTTCATCGGCCGCGAGGGCGGCGACACCGAACTCACCGTGATCAACCCGGTCGGTATCTTCGGTCCCGTCCTGGGCGAGGACTTCTCCGCTTCTGTCCAGTTGATTGCGATGATGATGAAGGACGGTGCTGAGGCGGCCCCGAACTTGGCATCACCGATCGTCGACGTCCGAGACGTCGCCGATCTCCACGTGCGTGCGATGACGCACCCCGCAGCTGCCGGGGAACGCTTCATTGCCAGTTGTGACGATCCGCCGCTGACCATGCGCGAGATCGCATACATGTTACGGAAGTGGACGGGTTCAACCGAGCCCGCCGAAGCGCCGGTCGTCGGCGAAAGCCCGCGCCCGTCGAACCAGAAGGCGAAGTCGACCTTGGGCTTTGCACCCAGATCTGCCGAAGAGACGCTGGTGGCCACCGCCGAGAGCTTGGCAGCGCACTTGAACCTCACTCACTGATCAAACAGCACGATTCGTCGGAGACCAATGAGCACACCACATTTGGCGTCTCGTGGAGGCCCATCTGCGCCACCCATCCGCTCCGAGTCTCGAAAAGTCTTGGTGTGGAACATTTCACGGCCATGACTGCGTCAGCGCGAGCGTGATCGAGGCCGCGCGGCGATCATCGGGCCCATTCCCGCATTTCCCATCCCATGACCGACCGGGCGGGTTGCCACCTGCTCGGAAGCATTCGGCAGAGCCCGTCATCCCACACCGCGCGGGCGAATACGCAAGATGCCAAGCATAACTCGACGCGCGCAGGTAATAATGTGGAACCGTGACTCCCCCGAAGTGGCCCGATCCGAATGCGTCACCGCCGCCCCGCGCGGCGGTGGTATCGACGGCGAACCCAGATTTGATTCCGCCGATACGACTACACATCCATTGCCCAACGGCGCGCCGAGTCGCGGTGACTCGGCAACCCTGACCGCACGGCCGCGATGGTCGGCTCCGCGACCGCCGTCATCGGAGGGCGAATGGTGGAACCTATTCGCTGGTGCGCAGCAGCCCATGCGCAACCGCGGGCGCGTCGGCTACTCGATCGGCATGACGGTCATTGTTGTCATCGCCCTCGTCGTTGCATACCTCGTACTCTGGCTCGTGTCCGATCCGACCGGCCATGAAACACGCTCTAGCGCAATATCGCTGGCGCCTACTGCCGATCGAGGCGCCGAACACCGGCTCATGCCTCTCCTCCCCTCTGGTTACGCGGGGAGCACCTGCGCGCCGGCCGCGACGCCCGACGGTGCTTTCGTGCAGGTAGCCTGCGGTCAAAGCATTGATGCAGGCGGACCGACATCGGCCTCCTTCACACCCCTTCGCGACGGCACGACCCTTGCGGCCGCTTTTGATCAGGTTGTGCAAAGCCTGCGCATCGTGAACTGCCCAGGCAACGTCCAGTCGCCAGGCCCCTGGCACACGAACGCGACCCCAGACCGCAGCACCGGTACTCTGGTATGCGGTCTACGCGGTGGGATGCCGACGGTGGCGTGGACCAGGGATGACGAGCAGCTCGTCAGCGTTGCCGAGGCAGCACAACATGGTTCGACACTCGAGGATCTCTACCGGTGGTGGTCGGCGCAGTCCTGATTCGCAAGGCCGAGGCCCTTCTCCATGCTCACAACGTGCACGGCACACGGCGTGTCTTCCTGAGCGGCTGCCGTATCGGCCTGATGCCGAGACGCATCCTGCCGATCAGCTGCCAAACGGCGATCTCGCAGGTGTGCTACGACGACGGCGACCATGTTGCCGACATTGCCGCGGAATCTCCTGCGGCACATTATTCGGTTAGAGGTTGCACCGATCAAGCTCAGTACCCGATCGACGGCAGGTAGGCGCCGCGCGGTTCATGATAGAGCCCGATGGTCATGAGGTTCAACGTGTGCACCACCCTCAGCCCGCGCGCCAGGCACCAGCGAAACATCTCCGTGTTGCGCATCGGCAGAATCAATCCCGGGCCGCCGATGGATGGAGCGGCTCCGATTAGGGCGCACAGATCATCGTTGGTTTCAGCTACTGAGTGGGCAAAGAATCCGATGCCCGTCGTATAACCCGTAATTCGGCCATTGTGTTCCACCACGCTCGCCACTTGCTGGGTGACCGATTCGCGTAGTTCACCACCCCGATCGTGTCCGTGCGCCATGACGCACAACGCATCGCATGCCCCGATATCGTCCTCGGTCGCTGGCCGAACGACGCAACCTTCCACCTCAACGCCGAGGTGATTACCTTGAAGTGTGACCAGCGGTTCACGAACCTCGAATCCGAATTTGGCGTAAAGGCTCAACGAGCGGTTGTGGTAGGCGGCCTGGACCAGGCGGACACCGGGTACACCCTGTAGCTTGGCCCGATCGAGAACCGTTTCCAGCAGCGCTGTTCCGACTCGACGATCTTGGCTGTCCGGCTCGACAGTGAGTGGGCCGACCGAAGCGATCGTCGATCGCTCGTCGAGGTAGTTACTGCCTACGACACGACCGTCCCGTTCTGCGACGACGCCGAAGAACTGCGGATGACCGATCAGGGCCGAAACCGCGTCGGTCGCCGCTGCGACCGAAGGGAAGTCGCGCACAAACCGATGGCGATGAGCGATCGCCGCAAATGCGTCATGGCAGATGCGTCCGCAGTCGTCGACATCGTCAGCTCGTGCCGCTCGGATCAATAGGGCTGGTGTGTTGGCTTCGCTTGTCATCTCCCCGCCCCGTCTCTCATCGATCTCGACGCCTAGCTTCCATGGACCCCACCACGATAGAGCGTATTCAGCCGTCATGCCGTCGGCCGTATGTGCGTGTGAAACGCCTGTGTTGCCAGGCGAAGTGGGGACCTGCACGAGTAATGTCTTCGGACGTGGCGTGGCTGGGGTGTGACGTAGGTCCTTCGGTCGATCGCACGGGACTTTGCCGTTGTAGTCTAACTACCGCGATCACCAAGTCCCGCAAAGCGATAACGGGAATGTAGGGCCGACTCTCAGTGTTCGAAGACTGAGTGAGCACCCGTCGGCCCTCGGTCAACGATCGCGTTATCGCATCACCGCACACGTCGAAGGTGTGCCATCACGAAAAGGGTCCGCCCATGAATGTCTTGAGATCTCGCGTGGCATTGCTGCTGATCGGCACGATCGGCTGGCTCGCGCGGTCCGCAACTGCACCCGCCATCGCGGTGATACTCATCGTCTCCCAGGTGGTTGTTCCCGATGCGGCCGCCGCTCCGTGTCCGGATGTCGAAGTGGTCTTCGCCCGAGGCACATTCGAGGCGCCAGGTGTCGGAGTAACCGGGCAGGCCTTCATCGATGCTCTGCGCGATCGTTTGGCCAGCGAGTCCGTCGAAGTATATCCGGTGAACTACCCAGCATCGCTGGACTTCGCGAGAGCAGCCGACGGGGTGGCCGACGCCAGCACCAAGGTTGTCACGATGTCCTCGAGTTGTCCCAGCACGAAGATCGTGCTCGGCGGCTACTCGCAGGGCGCGGCGGTGGCCGCCTACACGACAACCGACACCGTGCCCGCCGAATTCGTATTGCCTGCAGGCATCTCGGGCCCGATGCCCGCCGATGCCGCGAAACACGTCGCCGCCGTCGTGCTGTTCGGCAAGCCATCGAGCGGGTTCTTGAGCATGATCGACCGCGACGCACCTCAGATCACCATCGGGCAGCGGTATGGAACCAAGACCATCGAGTTGTGCGTCCCCCAAGATCCGATCTGCTCCCCCACTGGCGATGACCAAGCAGCGCACGGCGCATACCCCGTCAACGGCATGACCGACCAGGCCGCCGGCTTCGTCGAGCGTGCCCTCTCGTCGCGCACCTGACCTACCGAGGACCTCGAGCCGCAAGACCGGTCGGCTCGGCTGCCGTCACGAGTGCTTCAGCGCTGTTGACTTCGTCAACCAGGAGAGTGTTCGGCCCGTGACCCACTCAAGTCGAGCGCAGGTGCTGAGGCCGTCGTGCATGCGGTCGCTGTTGTGCGCCCTGTCGACTCGCTGCACACGAACCGATACTGGGACTGCCAGTCCCAGTAGGACTGCCGCCTTGTTGCTTTTGGTTACGACGTTGATGATTGCTGACATGGATGATCGGCTCGTTCGCACACCAGTTCCGTTGTGGCGCAATCCAGATTGCGCCCCGATTACTCGATTGATGGGCTTCGATGCGACGCCAACCAACGTCGTCGCGGAGCCGCCAACCAAACCGGAATCGGGCAATCCGTCACCGGACGGCGCCTAGTCAAGTCGCGCTGCCTCGAGAACAGTGAGGCCGGGTCTTCGCGCGAGCGGAGGGCGGGCCAGGGCTTTCCAGGACGATCCCTATTCGTACGCAGAGTTTGCAGGGCGGTGCAGCCGTTATCGGTCATCGCTTGCCCTCGGTGTCGACGTCGGCAGGGATGAACAACGATGGGCTGTATACGAGTCACCCAGGCGTTGCTGTTGTCTAGGTTGGGCCGTCGGCGTGTCGACAAGACGCCAAGTGTGGAAGGTGATGCTGTGGCCAAGATTTGGTTTCGTCTGGTGACGCTGGCGGCCTTGTTGGCGATGCTTGCGTGGCTGGTCGGACACGAGACGTGGGCCGGCTTAGCGGTTGTGGTCGAGGGTTACATGTGATCGCCGCCCGGCCGCTCCGGTTTAATACGCGTCAGTTCAGGGCCAGCTCGACCAGAAGGCTGAGCAAGAGGCTAGCTGCACGTTCGACGCCCGACACGGGTCGCGTCACGCTGTGAGTTCGCTTCCGAAACCTCTGCCCCGCCGGATCATTCGTCTGGGATGAGACCTAGCCCTCTTGCCTCAGCGGCGAGCCACGATCGAATTTCAGCGTTGATCTTCTCGGGTTCGTCGCGAAACACCCAATGACCCGCCCCAGGAACGGTCACGAGGCGATAGGACTCGGTGAACCAGTCCCACAGGTTGTTGAGAACCTTGAGCGAGAAGTATTCGTCCTCGAGTCCCCACACGATCAGCGCCGGCGCCGGACAGATGAACGGAGAGCGGTCCGGCGGATCCGGTGCGCCGTAGGGCGGCGCGGGATAGCCCATCTTGTAGTAGTTGAGCATGCCGTCAATCGGTGCGGATTGAAGGTACTCATTGATCGCCGCGCGCCACCGGTCGTCGCGGATCGTCCGGGTGACGAAGGCGATGTCGAGGACATCGCCCTCCTCATGGGCGAGGTAGTCAAGCGTGTATTCGGAGAGCTTCTGCTGCTCGGCATCGTGATTCACCAGGTGCAGAAACGGCCCCAGGATCGGTGAATTGAGGATGATCAGACCGTCGACACGGTCCGGGTAGGCCGAGGCGAAAGCTTGGCAGAGTACGCCACCCCAGTCATGCCCCGCCAATACAGCAGCGCCGATGGCGAGATGATCCAGGACGGCCCCGATGTCCTCTGCCAGCGCGGGAATGGTGTAGTGGTCCAACCCCGACGGGATGGAGCTAGGAGGGTAGCCGCGCAGGGTCGGAGTGATGATCAAGTGATCCTTGGCGAGTTCCTCAACCTGATGTACGAACGTGAGCTCATTGTCCGGGAAGCCGTGCTGAAACAGGATTGCACTACCGCTGCCATAGCAGCGGTAGTGAATCAGGTTGTCCCCGCTCTTGGCAAAGCCCTCATCGACCTGCAACGGTGCCAGACGGTGGGCGATTCGGTCCGCTAATATCGACATCATTGAGCCTTCCGATCGTGGGCAGGCGTCCAGCTATGTGGTCTGCGTTAGAAAGCCCAGAGCCAGTCGGCTGAATCTTTCCGGGTATTGGAAGAGAAAAGCATGACCCGAGTTACTGAAGATCGCGGTGGTCGACTCGCCACCCACGCGTCGCGAGGTCTCGAACGCCTGCGCAGCGTCTTCCATCACGTCGAACGCGCCGGCGGTCACCAGCAGCGGCACCGTGAACGTCGCTAGACGATCCCAGGCGGATCCATGTCCGTTGTTCCAGTCGGCGATGGCCTGCCCCTGCCGTTGCCAGGACTCCTCGCTCACGGTTAGCGTCTCACCGGACTCGTGATGGAAGAACCGGCCGAGCGTCTCCAGACCCTGGGCGCGGCCGTCCTCGGTGTCCGGGAAGAACAGGTAAAGGATGTCGTCGACGTCGGGTTCCGACTTGGCGCGAATCTGTTGCGAGCGAGCACTTTCCTCCGGACGGATGCTCGCCTCGCCGGGGCCCGAGCCCGCGATCACGATCCGCCGGAACAGCTCCGGGTGGTCCAGTCCAAGCAGCTGGGCGACGAAACCTCCCATCGACCAGCCGATCAGGTCCACCGTGCCCAGTCCACGTGCCGCGAGAAAATCCACGATGCCCTCGGCCATGTCGGCGATCGAGGATGGGGCCACGCCGTCCGTCGACCCGACTCCCACATTGTCCACGGCGATGACGCGCCGCTCGTCGGAGAGCAGCTCGAGTAGTTTGGGATCCCAATCGTCCACCGTGCCCCGGAACCGTTGCAGCAGAACGATGGGGATGTCGCCGTGCGGTCCGAATTCCCGGTAGCCATACGTGGCGAGCTGGCCGGGTACCTTGTGAAGTTGTGCGCTGTCGGCGCGGTAGGTCGTTGTCATGTCGGTGCCTTCTTTCTTCTATCGATGGTGTTAATCGGGAGCTGACGCGCTAGAGCGCGGCAAGCGCGCCGTCGACGCGCAACACTGTGCCGTTGACAAATTCGGAGGCGTCTGATGCCAGGTAGAGAACGGCTTGAGCGATTTCGGCGGGAAGTGCGATGCGCCCGGCCGGAATGTAGGAGGACAGCCGTTCTATGTAGCCCGGGTTCTCCGCATCGAGGCGCTCGACCAGCGTGGTGCGAACAGGTGCGGGCGCAACGGCATTGATCCGCACCCCGGATGTGGCGTAGTCGATCGCAGCCGCCTTGGTCAGTCCGATCACGCCGTGTTTGGCGGCGATGTAGTGTGCTTGCTCCGGGATCGCGCCGAGGCCCAGCACCGAGGCGGTGTTGATGACCGAGCCAGATTTTTGGGGCACCAGCACGCGAAGCTCAGCCTGAAGGCAGTTGAATACTCCGGTCAGGTTCACCGCGATCACGCGACCCCAGTCCTCGGCGTTCAGATCGGCCGTGCGCCCCACGTCGCCGGAGATGCCGGCATTGTTGTGCGCGACGTCGAGTTTTCCGTAGCGGCGCAGTGTCTCGTCGATCAGATGCTGGACCGACGCCCGATCCGTGACGTCGGTGGTGATGAAACAGGCGGTGTCGCCGATGATGTCGACCGACTCCTGTCCCGCATGCTCCGATACATCGGACACGACGACGGCAGCCCCGGCGCGCGCCAGGGTGATTGCGGTCTCGCGGCCGATTCCGCTGCCGGCGCCCGTGACGACGGCCACCTTGCCGTCCAGTGGGTTGCTCATTGACTTCTCCTGCCTAGCTGTACTTTTGACATCTGATGCCGGAGGACCCCTCCTAGCCAGGCGTCGATGGCATCTGTGACGTCATCACGACACTCGTGGTGGATCCAGTGCCCCGCGTCCAACAGGCGATAGTCGAGGTTGGTGCACAGCGCCCGCATGGGGTCGGCCAGGCGGGAGTATGTTGCGTCGTTGACGTAATCCCATCGGCCACCGATAAACAGGGTCGGCATATCGATCTGCGTCGCGCCCGAGGATTCGACCAGATCGCGGTTGTCGGCATCATTCATGTATAGCGAGTTGATGCCGAAGAAACCGGTCCGTCCGTAGGCGTCCACGAGGTGCTTGAGGTCCGTCTCGTCGATGACGCGCTCGTCGATCGGGACCCGCGGAGCACGGCCGCCGCCGAACCACCCTCCAAAGGCGCGCACGTTCGCCGTGAAGAACGGTTCATTCTGCTCGCCTGGCTCTCCGGAGCGCATGACCGCGGCGAAGAAACTCGGTAGATCGGCTTCGAACTGCTCTTGCGCCGCCTGGAAGTTGTCGCGGTAGAACAAGAAGTAGTCGAGTTGTCCGGCCGGGTAGGTGTGCTCGGGATAGACGTCACGACGCACGAAGGAGACCATCCGTTCAAATCCACGCTCGAGCGTGTCGTAGGGCGTGCTGAGCGCGCCGACGGCAACAAATCGCTCGGGGTGACGACGCGCTGTCGTCCACACGATGGGAGCACCCCAGTCGTGGCCTATCCAGCTCGCACGCTCGATCCCGAGCCCGTCGGCCAACGCGATCATGTCGCCCACGTGATGGCGCAACGCGTAATCCTGATGTCGGGTATAAACGGTCGACTGGCCCGTGCCACGCAGGTCGGGGGCGATAACCCGGTACCCGCGTGCCGCGAGTGACGTGATCTGATGGCGCCACGACCACGACGTCTCAGGCCAGCCGTGCACCAGGATCACCGGCTGTCCTTCCTGTGGGCCCCGCTCCAGATAGGCGGTGACGTGGCCACCGGTACTCACCGTCCCGACTCTGAATGCCGATGCTTGCCCGCTCATGACGGCCTCTTCGGCAGACGGTGTTCGAGGGAAGTCATGTCTCCTCCGCGGGATCGTAAAAGGGTTGCAGGGCCGTGACTTAAGCGAAGATCATGCCGCCGTCGCTGATCACGGTTTGCCCGGTCATGTAGTCGGAGTCCCGCGAAGCCAAGAACGACACCAGTGCCGCGACGTCCTCCGGTTCCTGAGCTCTGCCCAGCGGGATCGTCGAGGACAGCGCATCGAACGCTTCCTGTGCACCGTCCCAGAGCGCCGTCCGCACAATCCCGGGCGCATAGGAGTTCGCCGTGATCCCATGCGGTGCTAGCGCTTGTGCCGCTGCCTGCGTGAGGCCGCGTACCGCAAACTTGCTGGCCGAGTACGCCGGCAGATCGCCGGAAGCCCGGTGGGCCGCCTGGGACGCAGCAGCAATCAGTTTGCCACCCGTGCCCTGGGCGATGAATTGGCGCGCCGCTGCCTGCCAGGTGAGGAAAACGCCTCTCGTGTTGATGGCAAACGTTTGATCCCACGATTCGGCAGTCGCGTCGAGAAGCGACTCGACACGGGCGATCCCCGCGTTGGCAACTGCAACGTCGAGCCGTCCCAGACGCGTTGCCGCGGTCT
Organism: Mycobacterium sp. AZCC_0083; assembly: GCF_014202335.1. Taxonomy (GTDB): domain Bacteria; phylum Actinomycetota; class Actinomycetes; order Mycobacteriales; family Mycobacteriaceae; genus Mycobacterium. The sequence goes on from NZ_JACHGP010000022.1 coordinate 86,775, forward strand.
CGACCAGTGCCTTGACGTCGTCTGTTTCGGTGACGTCGCCGAGCGCAACTACGCTGCGCCGGCCCAACTCCTCGATTTGCGCGCCAACTGCCTGCGCCTTTTCTGCGGAACCTGCGATGTCGTTGACTACGACATCGAAGCCGTCGCCGGCCAAGCGGAGGGCGACGGCCCGTCCGATTCCTTGCCCAGCGCCCGTTACGAGTGCGACTCGAGGAGTGTCGGATGCGGTCATGGCTATCTCCCTTGTCCGGTGCGGCAGATGGTGCCGCCTGAGACGAGCATAAGATAGTGGATTGGAAAACGCAACCCACATCTTGGCCGACGGTGCCCGAGCCATGGCAAGCGGGCATCTCGTGGAGGGACTAGCCGATCGCGATATCGGAGCGGTGTACGTCGCGCTCGGAGGTGATCGAACCCGGCTCCACCGCTTTTCCGCAAGCGGCGCAATGCATTTCAGGCGTGAATTTCGCGCCGCAACTATGGTGGAATGTGACGACATTCTCGGGGTCGACGCGCACGTGCTGGTCCCCCCAGTCTCGAATGACATGAAGCAGGTCGAACAATTTTCGGCCGGACTCTGTCAGGCGGTAGGCGTACCGCACCGGCTTCTCCTGATACTGGTCCTTGTCGACCACGCCGGCCTCCTCCAGCGAGCGCAGACGGGTGGCTAGCACGTCGCGGGGTGCGCCGGTGTTGAAGACGATCTCGTCGAACTTCGTTGCTCCGAATAGCAGTTCCCGTAGCGCGAGCAGCGCCCATTTCTCACCGATGACCTTGAGCGCGGCATCGATCGAACAAACCCTGGGGTCCGGAATCCGCGGCGTTCTCATTCCTCCGAGGTTATGCACAGGCTAGTGGATTTGCAATGTGAACCCAGCGACTGCGATTCCATTTCGACGCGGACAACGCGAGGGCCTACAGCAGGGTCTGGCTGGCCTCGCCGACCGGTCGCACGGCCACGTTAGGACCCGGGCGCGCCAACCTTCCCCCATTGCCCCGCACTCGACAAGGACGGACCCGCGGTTGACCGGGGAAATTGAGATGGTTGGAATGCGGCGACTTGTTACGCAGCCCAAGCCGCTACGGCGTCAGCGGACCGGCCCGATCGTGGGTGGCGCGGCGGGGTTGGGCGGGGGCGGTGGACCGGCTCAGGGGTCTGCTTCGGCCTCGGCGGTATTCTCCGCGCCACGCGGTGGCACTCTCCATCGCGGCGCGGCTCACAGCCCATCACGGCATCACCTACGTGGGTCTGTATCTGATCGCCACAGCGATATTGACGTTGATCACGCAGCTGCTACTGCGGGAGGCTAACGCGATTCCGCTCGACGCAGCCCCAGGTTCGCCTCCCGAGACATCGGCCGAGGCGGTCGAATCAGGCTCACCGGATGACGCCAAGGCCGAGCCCGCACAGGATGGCATGAGGCCGCCTCCGCGCGTGCCAGCAGCCGAGCTATCCCGCAGGATGGACTGGGAAGACCCCACGGGATCCAAATGTCCGCCATTGGTTGACCTCACCGGCAGGACGGCGTTGGCCGGCGGGTCAACAATCCGACGATCACCGAATGGGTGAAGGCACGAATCTGCCTGCGCCGTTGGAGCAACCAACGAGAACAGCTCGGTCCTTACGTTTTCGCCTCAGACGCTTCCTCTGTCATCACCGGCTAACCAATAGCCGTAGACGAGGGGATGCGCATATCGTTCTGGTTCGGACCCAGCCAGCCGTCAGCTCACCCGACAGCACGTCGCAGCCGATCAATTACCCGAATCGACGTCATTTCGCGTTGTTCGCTATCCGGTTCAGCCACTCCACCATCAGTTGACCCTCGGCCGGGGTCAAAGGCTCGTAACCGTTGTCTTGCAGAGCCGCTCGCAGCCCAGACGCCCGCCCAGACAGGGCCGCCGCGAAACGCCGCCGCGTCGAACCGGCGGTGATCAGGATGGCAGACAGCGCGCTCTCTCGGGCGATGTCCGACAGTTCAGGATCACGATGAGCCTTCGGCATGCTGAGCTGTGTAAGCACGAAACCCACACCGCAAGAGTGGAAGAGGGCGGTGGCACGCTCCAGATTCATCCGCAGCTTGCCGTAATCGCCAACTCGCGCAATCGCATCCTGCAAGAGGGCAATCGTCGCGTCGGTAGCCGTCGACAACGACTTGGCAACACGCACCTGCCCGTAGATCAACACGAAGCATTCGGGGTGCGTGAACCCGAACGCCACATACAGGTCCCACAGGCGCCTAAGGTCTGCGACCGGATCGTCGGATTGCTGGAGTATGGCTCGCTTCTGCGACAGATATCGCTCCAGTACGTGCAGCGTGACGGCTTCGATTAGGCCGTCCTTGTCGCCGAATTGGCGATAGAGTGCCGGCGGTTGCATCCCGGCGGCGGCCGCAACGGCGCGCGTCGAGAGCGCGTGCACGCCACCCTTGCGCAACAGATCGGCGGCCGCATCGAGCAATTTCTCCGACGTGGTCAACGGTGCCGACACGCGCGCCATGGTTCCGACGATATCATCGGCCGTTGGCTGATCACGGCGATGATCGTAGCCGCCCCCGAGGCCGCAGTATCGCGTGCGCGGTAGCGTTGTTCCCATTGGACCGGCCGCAAATACTGGTCGCCACGATCCACTTCGCACAGAACCCCGATATGGCCGCGACGATCGAGATCGTGCCGGCGATTCGAGACGACGATGGCGAAACCACGCCGTTCCAACACGGACACCTTTGCGCTCCCGTGACCGATCTCGCGCCCAATTGCTTTGTCGTCGGTGAGACAAATCACGAACGACACGTCGGGCCGCAGCTAGCCTACGACGCCGCGTTCGATGCCATGCTGGCATGCATGGACCGGCGGGAGCGCCTCGATACCGCGATCACCGCCATGGCCGCCAACTCAGCGTTCACCCCGGTGGTCACTCGGCTGGGGTGCGTGCGCGGGGTCTCCACGCTGACCGCGTTCGGGTTGGCCGTCGAAATCGGAGACTGGCAGCGCCTCAACGGGCGCTCGATCGGCGCTTACCTTGGGTGGTGCCCACCGAGAATTCCTCGGGGGCGACCCGTTCCCAGGGCGGGGTCACCAACGCCGGCAACAGCAATGGCCGTCGCCTGCTGGTCGAAGCGGCCTGGCAGCACCGACCCCGGTACCGGCCAGGGCGCGAGCTGCGGAAGCGGTGGGAGACGGCGTCCCCGGCAGCCCGGGCACGGGGCCAGGCAGCCAACCGACCTTTGAATGCTCGCTGGGCTGGTTTCGATGTACGCAAGAAACGCGCAGTGAGTGGCCAACGCGGCCATCGCCCGCGAACTTGCTGGCTGGTGCTGGTCGTTGGCCATCCTCGATGAGTAGTACCCCATGACTGTCCGGATGAGAACTCGGTGGTGACGGCAAGCGTCTGGGAGTGACCCGCGTGCGACCTTTGAGCAATCATGTTGCTAGACAACTGATGACGCTCGCCCTTTAGACAAGCGGACCACTCCGACTCGAAGTCCCGTCCTGCGGTAACCAACCCGCGCATATCCGATTTGACACCCGCCGCCATGACACGCTCGACGCCCCCGAGGACTCATCCGGACAACGAAGCGGCGGCCACGACGACGGCCGCGGTGCCGCTTCACCCTGCCCACTTGACAAATTCCTCCCATATCAGATCGCCGCCGGGTGTCCTTCGGAGCGATTGTCAATACTTGTGGATCGGGTGCTTTCAATCGGCGGTCTGCGCGCGCCTTATCAGCGCGGCGAATTCGCCTGGACATTCGACCGGTCGCGCCAGCGGCACGACTGCAGCAGATCAACCCACGACTGCGATGTCTCGCGAAACCCGTCGGCAAGAGCGACGAGCTCCTTGCGGCCGTCGGCGCGCACCCCGATCATCACCCAGTAGGCACACCTTGTCCTGCTCCAGATGGACCTCGAGGTGGATCCCGTCGACCCACACGTACACGTAGTCGGTGTCGGTCAACGAGCGCTTGCTGAACGCATCGACACCCGCCACAGCGGCTTGACACGTTGCGACCCTGGGATGTCTAGTCGGCCTGATCGCCGAAGTGCGCGACGGCCTGATCAGCGCGGGCGATCCAACGGTCTTCATCAACACGGGCGGAGCACCCGGCCTTTTCGGCCATCCAGAATTCGCGGCTTCCCTCACCGCGTGAGAGCTTACGGACTGATTTCAGGCGCTCAAACTGGCCAACGGGATGTGCGCGGTGCGATGACCTCATGTCTGGCGCCTTCGGCGTCTGAATGTATCTGAGTATAGTATGAGATACTCAGCATCGGACCGTGATGTCCCCGTCGGCCGGTCATCGAACTCAACCGCGAGGCATGAAGTGGTAGCGACCACGCAGGAATCGAGGACGCCCTCGACGGCGACGGTGTTCGTCGTGTCCGCGGCGGCATTTCTAGCCAGCTTGGACCTGTTCATCGTCAACATCGCCTTCCCCGACATCCGCCGAGCGTTCGGTGGCGCTGACCTCAGTGCGATGTCGTGGATTCTCAACGGCTACACCGTTGTATTCGCGGCCTTCCTCAATCCGGCTGGCCGGCTCGGCGACCGGTACGGGCACCGCCGAATGTTCCTGTGGGGTCTGGCGGTGTTCACGATCGGGTCAGCGGCCTGCGGGCTTTCGACCTCATTTCCTATGTTGGTCGCCTCACGCGTGGCTCAGGCAGTCGGCGCCGCGATGCTCATGCCGAGTTCGCTTGCGCTGTTGATGGCCGCGGTACCCGCATCGCGGCGCGCTGTGGCCGTCGGCACCTGGTCGGCCGTGGGTGCGATGGCTGCGGCGCTAGGGCCACCACTGGGCGGACTACTGGTCGAATTGTCCTGGCGGTGGATATTTTTCGTCAACATGCCGGTGGGACTGCTGGCCCTCGCCGTCGGCCCTTGGGTGCTGACCAAGACGACTTCTGTCGGCGCCGGGGTTCCCGATCTGTTCGGCGCCGTGAGCCTTGTGGTTGGCGTCGGAGCGTTGGTGTGGGCACTGATCGAACTTCCCGGGGCCGGATGGAGCGCTGCGAGGGTCACCGTCGCTGCTCTCAGCGCCGCAGGCGCGATGGCATTGGCGGTATGGCGGTCACGGCGGCATCCGTCGCCGGCAATCGACCTCGCCGCTATCCGCGTGGTGCCGATGTGGTCCAGTTGCGCTGCGCTGTTGCTCTTCGCCGCGGCGTTTGGTGCGATGCTGCTGGGCAACGTCATGTTTCTCACCACTGTGTGGGGCGATACACCGGCTGTCGCCGGGTTGCATCTGTCGCCGGGTCCCGTTGTCGTGGTGATTGTCTCGCTGACGGTGGCGGGTCGACTGATCGGCAAGGTTGGTGTCGGCGCGGTTGCCGCGGCAGGAACCTCCCTATTTGTGGTCGGTATCGTCGTCTGGCTATGCCGGATGGGCCCAGAGTCCGACTACCTCGCTGATTTTCTTCCGGGTCAGTTGTTGACTGGAGCCGGAGTGGGATTGGTCTTTCCCAGCCTTTCTGCTGTTACCGGCCTGGCCTTGCCCTCCCACCAATGGGGCGCAGGATCCGCACTGATCAACACCGCCCGCCAGTTGGGCACGGTCTTGGGCACCACTGTCCTGAGAGCAATGATCAGAACCTGTGGATGGTTCTCGGCGAGGTGACGTGAGTGGGCGCACCTTCCCGGGAATGATCTGAAAGTCCTAGTAGGTCTGATCAAGAGCCGGCGTTGACGCGCTGGTTCGGGAAGGTACGCCCTTGCTCACGGTAGTTCACGATCAGGAATCATCCAACGACAACGGCACGGCGGGTGGGTCGTTGCTCGACGAGATCGTCCGCGACGGTGCCCGGCAGATGTTGGCGGCGGCGTTGCATGCCGAGGTCGCCGCCTACATCGACCAGTTCGTCGATCAGGTCGACGAGAACGGGCGGCGGCTGGTGGTCCCCAACGGCTACCACCACGAGCGCGACGTGTTGACCGCGGCGGGGGCCGTGAGGGTGGCGGCGCCGCGGATCAACGACAAGCGAGTCGATCCGGATTCCGGTGAACGGCAACGATTCTCCTCGGCGATCCTGCCGGCGTGGGCGCGTAAGTCGCCGCAGATGACCGAGGTGCTGCCGCTGCTGTACCTGCACGGCCTGTCGACCGGCGACTTCGATGCGGCGCTGGAGCAGTTCCTCGGCTCGGGGGCGGGTCTGTCGGCGGCCTCGATCACCCGGCTGACCGCCCAGTGGCAAGACGAGGCCAAGTCATTTCAGGAGCGAGACCTCTCGGGCACCGACTTCGTGTACCTGTGGGTCGACGGCATCCACCTGAAGGTTCGCCTCGAGCAGGAGAAACTCTGCTTGCTGGTGATGATCGGTGTCCGCGCCGACGGCCGCAAGGAGCTGGTCGCGTTGACCGATGGGTATCGGGAGTCCACGGAGTCGTGGGCCGATCTGCTGCGCGGTTGCCGCCGCCGCGGGATGACCGCCCCGGTGCTGGCAGTCGGCGACGGCGCGCTGGGGTTCTGGAAGGCGCTGCGCGAGGTGTTCCCGAACACTCGTGAGCAACGCTGCTGGTGGCACAAGCAATCCAATGTGCTTGCTGCGCTACCGAAGTCGGCGCAACCCGGCGCGCTGGCGGCGATGCGGGAGATCTACAACGCCGAGGACATCGACAAGGCACAGATCGCGATCAAGGCGTTCGAACTCGACTATGGTGCGAAGTACCCCAAGGCGGTCACGAAGATCGTCGACGACGCCGACGTGCTGCTGGAGTTCTACAAGTATCCGGCCGAGCATTGGGTGCATCTGCGCACGATAAATCCGATCGAGAGCACTTTTGCCACCGTTCGTTTGAGAACCAAGGTCACCAAAGGTCCGGGTTCACGCGCCGCCGGAATTGCCATGGCCTACAAGCTGATCGACGCCGCACAAGCCCGCTGGCGTGCCGTCAACGCACCCCACCTCGTCGCCCTCGTCCGTGCCGGCGCGACGTTCCACAAAGGCAAGCTACTCGAACGTCCCATCGACATCACACCCGAAACATCAAACATCGAGCCGTCAAACGCTGGATCGGAGGTCGCCTGAAAATCGCTGATCGACAAGTATTGACAATATCTCAAGGTTTGGTTCATCACAGGGTCGTCGCGAGGGTTGGGCCGCGAACTGGTCCGAGCTGCGCTCGACACAGGTGACGCGGTCGCTGCGACCGCTCGCCGCCCCGAGCAACTGGCCGATCTGGCGACCACCTACGGGGAGCGCTAAGGCATTGATGGGCATCCCGTCCGACCTCGGAAGATCGACAGCGCGTCACATCGGTTTACACCTACGTGAAGGAAAGAGTGAATGAATCGAGCGTCACATCGGTTTACACCTATGTGAAGGAAGTTTAGACCTATGTGAAGGAAAAGGACGGGTACATGCAGATCGCGGGTGACAACAGCATCACTTTTGACCGCCTCGTAGACGGAACGTCGCGCAAGGTGTGGGACGTCCTGGGTCCAACGGTCGAATTCCTTATCCCACCAGACGATCCCGACGCGCACTTCTGCGTCATGCGGGGTGTGGTCCCGCCCGGGGTGACGGTGCCGGTGCACAGCCACGACGACCCCGAGGACTTCTTCTTCCTTGCCGGCACGCAGCAGGTGCTGATCAAAGATGATCAGGGACTGCAGTGGCGTGACGTCCACGCCGGTGATTACGTACACATACCGGGCGGCACCCCACACGCCCACCGCAATGTGTCCGGCGAGCCGGCGATCGAGCTGGTGATCACCACCGTTCGGCTCGGACGGTTCTTCCAGGAAGTCGGCCGCCCGACCAGCGCACCGTTGCAGCCGCCAACGGCTGACGAGCTCGCCCAATTCGTTGCCGCCGCAGCCAGATACGGCTACACGCTGGGCACAGCCGAAGAGAATGCTGCCGTCGGGATACGGCCGCAGGGGTGAACGCGGCTACAGCGAGCGCCACTCATCTACAGGTCTTGACAATTCCTCCTGTCCTGACCATGATCTACCAAGCTGGCATCGACATGACCGCGATCCGCCACGGCTGGGAATTCATTGCAACGGCTGCGGGCATCGCCGCGCTGATCGCTTCAGCACTGGCAATTTGGTCGAAGACGAGAACCCAAGGCTTGCGATCGCCGCCGCGGCAGCCTCGACGAAGTCGGAGTCGGCCTTTTCCGGCGTGTGCCCCTGCCCCGATGGCAAACTCATCGGCGTTCCCACTCACGACTCGAACCCGACCGTGACCGCCCTGCCGACGGTCGTGGGGGCGCCAGACTCATTCAAGGGCACGATGTCTGCCGACGTTGTGGCTGATGCTCTTGCTGCCGGTGTGCGCGATGCCGGCGGGAATCCATTGATCGTGGCACTCGCGGACGGCGGCGAGGGTACTGCCGACGTGGTCCCTAAAGTCTTGGCCGCCAGGATTATGACGATTCCCACGACCGGCCCCTGGGTCAGGCGATGGAGGGATCGTTTCTCCTGTCCGAGGACGGCAGCATCGCGGTGGTGGAGACCGCAACCGCGACCGGATTGCACATGAGTCCGCCGACGCCGGCCAACGCCGAAGCTGCGACGACTTACGGCACCGGCGTGCTGATCGCTGCTGCGGCGGCCGCAGGCGCTAGCCGCAATCCTCATTCTCAATCTCGCGGAGGTCGGATGCTTTCGCGAAGCCAAGGTCTGGTTCGCATGCATCAAGATCGCCACTATCCTCAGTCTGATCATTGGCGGAACGGCAGTCCTCGTCTTCAGAATCGGCAACGCCGGCAGGACCGGCGGGATCGCCAACCTTTGGCAGCAGGGTGGCATCGCTCCGCAGGGGATGATCGTTGTGCTGCTTGCCTTCCAGATCGTCATCTTCTCCTACCGGGGCGTCGAACTGATCGGCATGACGGCCGCGGAAACCAAGAACCGCGGCGAGGTCATCCCCCGAGCGATTACTCGATCCCCTGGCGCATCGCAATCTTCTACATCGGCACCCTTGTGGTGTTGCTGTCGCTGTTCTCGTGGGACCAATTTGGACCGGGCCAAAGCCCTTTCGTGAAGGGCTTTGGTCAGATCGGAATCCCGGCTGCCGCCAGCGTGATGAACTTCGTTGTACTCGCATCGGCGCTGTCATCGTGTAGCGGCGGGCGGTACAGCAACGGCCGGTTACTCAAGAAGCTCGCCGACGACGGTCTGGCTCCCCCCTACTTCCGCACGACAAACGGTGAACATGTCCCTGCTGCGGCGATCATCGCCTCCGCCGCCGGGATGGCCGTCGGTGTGCCGATCAATGCGCTCGTGCCCGAGCAGGCCTTCTCCTACGTCACGTCGGTGGCGGCGATCGGCGCCATCTGGGCATGGGGTGTCATCGTGTCCTGCCACCTTGTGTCCTGCCACCTTGTGTACCGGCGCCGCGTTGAACTGCGCGCAGGCGCGCGCCAGCAGCTTCAGGCTGCCGTTCGCCACTCCCCTGTGTTGGGCGTCGCTTGGCTTCCTCCCGTTCGTCACCGTCCTGCTCTGGTTCGACGACGGACAGCGAGTCGCCATCTTCGCACTTCCGTTCTGGGCGATACTCCTGGTCGGGGGCTATCACGCCATCCGGCTACATCGGATTCGCTCAGCCAGAGCCGAAACTTTCTGGCCCGCCTGAATCACCGTGGATGAGTGGGTGTTTCACCGCCGAACCGGAGTCGCTACGCATTCTTCTGACCACACCTCGACGATCAATTGGGAAGGAACCGTCATGGCCAGCATCGAAGATCCCGGCCACCGCAACCGGCATGTGTCCTTGGGCAGCTGGCCTACGCCGATCGAACCAGCGCCTCGGCTGGCACAAGCACTTGGACTTGGCCCCGACGATCTATGGATCAAGCGCGACGACCTTACTGGCCTCGCTGGAGGCGGTAATAAGATCCGGAAACTGGAATGGACCGTGGGTGCCACGATCGCTGACGGAGCGGACACCCTCGTTACCAGCGGGGCGCCGCAAAGCAACCACGCACGTCTGACTGCGGCCGCCGGTGCCAAATTGGGGCTGAAGGTGATCCTGGTCTTCCCCGGCTCACCCGGATCTTCTCGATCAGGAAATCTGGTTCTCGACGGTCTACTTGGCGCCCAAATCGCCTGGGCCGGCGATGTCGATGAGGCGGGACTGAACGACACGGTCGATGCAGTCGTTGAACAACTGCGCCATGAGGGTGCCCATCCCGCACCTATTCCCTTCGGGGGATCCAGCGCGATCGCCGCGCAGGGTTACATCGAATGTGCCCGAGAATTGCGACTGCAGACACCCGACCTGAGCACGGTCGTGGTTGCTCTGGGTTCCGGCGCCACCATGGCGGGCCTGGTTGCCGAACTGGGACCACACGCCGTACTTGGTATCGATACGGGAGCGATGAGCGACCCGCTCCGCGCGGCGGCGAGTTTCGCGACTGACGCCGGCGGTTCTGCCATCACCGAATCCGAACTGCGATGTCGCCGTGATGTCGTGGGCAGCGGGTACAGCGATCTGACCGAACCGGTGGCTGCGGCGATGTCGCTGGTCGCTCGAACCGAGGGAATCATTCTTGACCCGATCTACACCGGACGCGCGATGGCCGGGCTCATCGCAGCAGTGGAAGACGGCGACATCGTCGCCGGCGAGGTGACAACGTTCCTTCACACCGGCGGATTGCCCGGCCTGTTCGGCCACGTCCCAGCAGTGGACCGAGCCGAGTCCGGTATCGCCGAATTCGCGTTGTAGATCGTCGCGTCCACGAACCTGCTTCCGGTGACAGAGGATACGCGCCACGCAACCCGGCGGGGAAAGCTCGGTGACCGGGGACAGACCGGACCTCGGTCAGTTGGGGCCAACGCCGATGCCGGCACATCAAGCCGCCGAATACACCCACCGGTACCCCCTCCGGCCCGTCGAGCGCAATCTCATTGGTGTTGCAGCAGGCCCGGGCGGGTGCGCGACTGAGAGTTCGCCACACCCGAGCCGGCAACAGTGTCAATGACCTCCCCCGTCAAAACGCACCGACGCGGCGAATGCGACGAAAGCGAATACGCAGTCTTGCCGGTAAAGCGCGGAGCGTTCGCTGTTGCAATGTGCTGCTATATGTTTCGTGACTCCGTGATGTGCGCGCCTAGGACAACGCACAGCCTGTGCGTTACCAACCAGGCTCTCACTTGGCCGGCGCACTGCGGCGCGGTGCCTGGAGATCCACGTATTTCGCATGATGGTCAGCAACCAAGCCTTGGCATGCGTGTTTTCATCGAACCTGTCAAACGCCTTGTACCGTGTCTCCGACATTTCGCCGGCCGGTTCATGACCGTCGGTGCCGTCATTGATGGATATCGGCCTCTTCTCTCGTCACTTCACCAGTGCACGACATTGAGCGACAGGCAGGACTGAGCTCACCGCGCGACTTCTACCGACATCCACCCGTGTCAATTGCGTTGAGCGACAACGGCAGTTCGCTCTTCACAACGGTCAACAACTGCCGACACGTTCAGCGCTATCGGAAGTCAGCGCATCGCGTCGTCAAAACCGCATCCCGCCTGCAGAACGCAGCTGGGTTAGTCTTGCGCTCAGCCGGCAATGACGGCCGCGACAGGTCTTGCTGGCGACGGCACCGAGTGCACGAGATGGCAGTCGACCAAACCGTCCGAACCGAGCTGGCTTTTGTCCTTCCTGCAATGCGCGCGCCTGCCCGGTGATCGACGTCACGGGTTGACAGCCACGTCGAGCAGGAAGGTCCGACCCGACGCTACGACGTCTACGGCTCGCTGCAGCGCTGGTGTGAGCTCACTGAGTGTCTGGACCCGCTGCCCCCGCCCACCGTAGGCTTCGGCCTGCTTCACGTAGTCGGGGGCGGGTTCAATGAGGTCGCCGGCAATATTCTGTGTGGTTACCGCGGCGCCGTCGGGGAAGTACTTGAGCACATTCCACGTTTGGGATGCGTATTGCCGGTTGTTGCACAGCACGATGAGCAGCGGGACACCGTACTCCTGCGAGAACCCGAGGGCGGCCGGCGTCGGGCTGTAGTGCCATGCTCCGTCGCCGATGATGTTGACAACCACCTGCTGTGGCCGTGCGAGTTTGACGCGTCAACTCCTCGCTGCGGACCCAGCCGCCCGGCGTCGGACCACGGTCGAGCAGGCATACGCTGCGACCCTGTTTAACCAGATAGCAGGCTGCGATGAGGGCATTGTGTCCGGCGCCAACGAAAACGAAGTCGAACTCGGATGACCTGCTCATGTGTGTGACGCTAGAAGGACCCGCGATAGCCCCCCATTTATCGTCCGCTGAGTAAACTCTTCGCCGTCATGAGCAGACCGCTGATCCGTGCTGCGGTCAGCCGCGTCGCCGACAACAGCGCCGATGGCGGTTCGATGGCTGCGACGATTGTCGAGACCGCCGCCACGGCGCCGCCGCCCAGCGGAATGGGGACCGCCACACAGCTGATGCCTTCGATCACCTTGCTGGCATCGATTATCGGTGTGGCGTCCGATGTTTCGCTGTGGGCGAGGTCCTGCGCGGTTCCGGGCGGCACACGATCGCCCGGCTCGACGCTGTAACCCAGCGGGACGCGAGCATCGACCATGTCGAGGAACACGCCGCCACCTTCAATCGTGGCCGACAGGCATACCGCGGCGCCGGTAGCCGCGGACAGTTCGGCCAGCGGCCGCCGCGCAACGACACGAAGCCGGCGCTCGGACATGGCGCGCGCGCCCAGGCCCAACGGTGTGGCGCCCAGCCGGTAGCGTGTGCCATCGCGGCGGATAGCGCCCACAGTGACTAGTTGCTGCAGTAACCGGTACACGGTGGGACGCGGAATCCCGGTTGCAGCCGCCAGGTCCACTAGCCGGACAGGCTCCAGGTCTTGCACGTAATCCAGCAGCGCGAAAGCCGTTCCGATGACTGCGCGACCGTCGGGACGAGGGTCTCGATTCTTCTCGTCCACGATGTATTAGACGCCGGCGGCGACCCGATCTATTCCTGTGCCCGAGGCAGCGACCACTGCCACACAGCCACTGCAGGCCGAACCGGGCGGCGGCGATGGGACCTGCCTACGAGGGCACTCCGATGTGCCCTGTTGTAGGTGAATGAGCCGGACGCCGGATCGCCGTCACATCAAGTCCAGCTCCTTCAGATCGGCCAGATACTTGCGGATGAGGTCGACACTGATATGTGGGATGTCGTGTGTCGGGCCCACTTTGGCGGCCTGCACCGCCTCGCGGAACACCGCCGTCGGGGCCAGTGCGCCGCGCAGCGGCTGTTCGGGGACCCGGTAGGCGTCGAGTAGCAGCAGGGCTGAGCGTTGGCGCTGCTGTTCGGGCAGGGCCCGTAGCGCGCCCTCGAAGCGCGCTATCCACTCGGCGTGATCGTCCACGCGGGTGATCGCGGCGCCCTCGTCGATGAGCCAGTCCACGACGACGTCCAAGGAGATGCCGTCGTCATGCGGGTTCATCACGTCGTAGGACCGGAACCCGTCGAGACCGTTAGCACCGATAGTGGTGATGGCCTCGGCGACGAAGTCGGCAGGCAGCCCGTCGTAATGTGCTCGCGGGCGCGCGCCGGAACCGTCCTCGGCGTAGAAGGTGCGCGGCGCAAGCCCCGTCGACAGCAGGCTGATCAGCAGGCGGGTGAACGCGTCGGGGACGTTGAGCTGACCGGCGAACCGACTGTGCGCGAGGATCATGTCGGATCGGAAGACGCTGACCGGCAGCCCGCACAGATCGTGCGCCTCACGCAGCAGCACTTCTCCGGCCCACTTGCTGTTGGCGTAGCCGTTGGCGTAGTTGTCGTCGATCGGCCGGTGTGCGCTGACCGTGCGGATGTCGCCGTCCTCGATGAAGTCGGGCACCCCCATGGCCACGGCGACCGTAGACAAGTAGGTCACCGGCTTGATCCGCTCGCTGATGGCCAGCCGGATCACCTCGGCGGTGCCAACGACGTTGGGGCCGAACAACTGCCCGTACGGCAGCACGTGGTTGACCAGGGCCGCCGGATGCACGACGAGGTCGACGTCGCGCGCCACTCGCTGCCAGGTCGCCTCATCGAGGCCGAGGTTGGGTTCGCCGATGTCACCCGGGATCACCTCAAGGTGCTCGGCGGCCAACTCGCGGAACTGGATCGACATCGCGGGGTCGGAGTCGAACACCCGCTCAAGTCGGCGTCGTGCCGAGTCGGCGTCATCGCCGCGCAGCAGCGTGATCAGTCGGCCGCCGGTGTTCGACAGCCGCTGCAGCCACTCCAGGGTGAGGAAGCGGCCGAGGTAGCCGTTGGCGCCGGTCAATAGCACGGTCTGGACGTGGTCGGTCGCAGCCGGTAGCGATTTGGCCGCGTTCAAGGTGGTCAGGCCGATGAACTTGTTCAGGGTCAGATCTGCTGCTGCGATCGACGTGACGCCGGCGCCGTGCACAGTCGTGGCGGTGGGACGCTGGCCGCCGGATGCGCGCTCGGATTCCACGTAGATAGCCAGCGCGGAAAGGTCGGTCGACGGGCCGATGATGACACCGACTGGCACCTCGACGCCGAACACTTCGCCGAGCAAGTTGGAAAAGCTCAGCGCCGACAACGAATCCCCACCCAGGTCGATGAAGTGCGCATCGGGTGCGGGCGCGGCACCCGGCAGTCCGAGCAGCGCCTGCGCGGCCTGGATCACGGTCTCGGTCACCGGTTGGGTGTGCGCCACGTCCCGTAGTGCGCGGAGTTCATCGGAGCGGGCCTGCGCCAGCTCGGCGTAGAGCAGCTCGAGCCGCTGGCCGTAGTGTTCTTTGAGTTTGGGCCGCAGCAGCTTTCCGACACCGGAGAGCAGGCCGTTGGCGGCGGTGAACGGATCGGTTTCGATGAGGAAGTCGACGGGCACCTCGTAGGACTGCAGCTCGGCGGCGCGCGCGGTAGCCCGCAGCGAATCGCGCAACTCACTCTTCAGGTCATGGTGGTCGGGACAGCGCGTGAGAGCTTCGTCAGTCGGCACGATCACCGCCAGCAGCGAGGAGCGCCCGCTGTTGCCGTAGACGAAGATCTGCCGGACCAGCGGCGCGCCAGCGTAGACCGCCTCCAGGTTGGCCACTGCGACGAACTCTCCCTGCGCGAGCTTGAGCACGTTGTTGCGGCGGTCGACGTAGACCAGCTGGTCAGGCGCAACCTCGGCCATCACGTCGCCGGTGCGGTAGTAGCCCTCAGCGTCGAAGACCTCGGCGGTGACATCGGGCCGCTTGTAGTAGCCCGGCATCGCTGCTGCCGTCTTGACCAGCAGCTCCCCGCGGGGATAAGGACGGTCGGTGCTGAAGTAGCCCAGCTCGGCAACGTCGACCAGCTTGTAGTCCATCACCGGCGGGCGCATGATTGCGCCATCGCGGGTCACGCCGCCTACCTCGGTCAGCCCGTAGATGTCCGCCAGTTGCGCGTGGACGCAGCTTTCGAGGAATGCCCGCGTCTCCTCGGCCAGCGGGGCGGTGCCGACGAACCCACCCAGCACCCGGTCACCGAGCAGATCCTCGCGCAGTTCGGCCTTCGCGATGGCGTCAGCCGCCTCGGCGCCCTCTCCCGCGCCGCGCAATCGGTCAACGCGGGTCTGGTAACGCTGAAACAGCATGTCCACCACTCGCGGAACCACGACCAGCTGGGTGGGACGAACCAGCGCCCAGTCCTCGAACAGAGTAGACAGATCGCTTTCGGGAACGAAATAGCTTGTGCCGCCGGACTGAAAGGATGCCATCAACGGGATGCGCCCGCCCAGGTGGTTCAGCGGCATGAAGTTGACGTTGAGGACCGGGGTGCCGGTGACCATGTCGCTGGTCCACATCATGCACAACATGCGCTCGGTCCACATGGCACCCTTGGGTAGGCCGGTGCTACCCGATGTGTACACGATCATTGCCAGCCGCTGGTCGTCGTCGCCGTCGAAGCCGGGCGGCACCGGCAGCGTGCGCCCCTGCGCGATGACATCGGAGAGGATCTCGATGCTCACCGGAGTGTCAGAGAACCGAATGCGGGCCTCCTCCAGGGCCTCTCGCTGCGAGTCGACTTCGGCGTTGTAGTCGAAGACCATCATCCGGCGCACCGACGAGGTGCTCAATGCGCACTCCACGGCCAGATCCAGATAGTCGGCGCTAACCGCCAGGACCCGAGGTTCGGTCTCGGCGAAGATCGGCTGCAGGCGCGACGCCGGCGAATTATGCTGCAGCGGAACGCCGACCAATCCGAGATAGTTGCAGACCAGATCGACGGTCAGGTAATCGGCACTGGCAAAACCGATGCTGGCGACGAAGTCCCCCGGCTGAACCGGCTCGCCGTCGGCGGTCCAGGCGGCGGCGATCGCCGTCACATTCGACCACAGCTGACCGTAGGTGATGGTGTCGAACGCGGGCAGCAACTTCTGCTCAGCGCGGCCGGTGGCCGGGTCACGGACGATGGATGTGGCGCGCGTCCCCAGGGCTGGCCGATCCGCGTAGCCCTCCATGAACCGACGAAGCACCTCAGCAAGCCGGATGCCGGGGCGACGCGCGGCCTCCATGACGGCCATCGACGGCCGTGCCGCCTGCAGCTGAGAATCGGTCGCGTAGAGCTCCGTCAGGCGTAGGGTCCCGACGTCACCGGGGATTTCGGTCGTCATATTCATGCCTTTCGTCAGCGGTGATGCTGCGAATCCTGAGTTTATAACGCTGTACTCAGCTACGGTAATTCGTACGCCCGCGCCGGGTACGGCTCCCGCCCCTTCCGAACGACTCCGCCTGCCCGATAGGGGTCCACTGCGCGAGCGAACCATGGCGTCCGCACGGACGCCATTCTACCCCAATGGTATTCGTTGTCCGGCGTGCGGTTCTCGCGCGCACGCCGAGGTCACCAGGTTGAGCCAGCCACGCTATACCGGCACGACCTGCCTGTGCCTGCCGTGCATACGCTTCAGCGAAAACCGTCAAGCCAACCTGCACCGCGCACTCCTCCCAAGATCGTGTGACAAACGGCGCGCCACCGACACCGTCTTCATCGAAACGCTTTTCGGACTGGTTTTCGTTCAAGCTCGTTCGGCGCCGACCTCGACCAGCTGACCCGTAACGTCCACACCGGCCGGGGAGGCGACAACGCGGCGAGGTCGGCGACCGCGTCGCGGCGGCGCTGGCCTTGCTCCAGCGGAGCATCTCGTGGCGCACGGGTGTACTGCGCCAACCGTTGCCCACGATGTGTTCGTTGAGCCGTCGCCCGAGCCGATTCCCAGAAGAACCGGCCGTCGACCAGGATGCTCATGGACGCGGGCGCCTGTGCGATGACTACCGGGTGGTAGCGATGCGTGGGGCAGATGACCCCAGTGCCGAGCCGCAACCTCAATGGGCGCGGATTCATGGTCAACGCAACCAATCCCCAGGCGCTAGTTTTCTATCTGGCTGTGCTGCCGCAGTTTGTCACCCCAGCGGCTTCACTGTTGAGGCGGTACGCAGTGATTGGATTGACCTTTGTCACAACAGATATCGTGGTGGTGAGTAGCTATGCCGGGCTCGCTACGCGGCTGGTCACCATTCTCGGAAACCGGTAAACACTGATCGTCAACAGAGTCTTCGCCGGGCCGTGCGCCACCGCCGCGGTGGTGATCGCGCTGGTGCGCCGTGCGCCGAGAACGTAGTGGCCGACGTCGTGTCTCGGAATCCGTTGTCGAGAACCGCGGTTCGGTGTGGGGCATCGCGCGAAGCGCCATGTGTTCGGGTCGTTTGGCAATACTAACGAGTTAGCCTGCGGCAGTTTACTGCTGGCGCATCTCCGCCGTGGGCCAGCGGTGCAGAAGAGTTGGCGGGTGTTGCGGACCCGGCAGGTCTGTGATCGCGAGCGCATCGACGCCACACGCGGTGATGTGTCGTACATCTCTTTGCATGCGCCGCGTGAACCAGTCGGCCGCCGCTGATGTTGATTACCTTATGGAAGCGGGTTCCGACCACCGAGATCCCGACAGCGATGGAGGAGTTCCATGGGTTCCCCATTGGCACAAACGATTCCGGCCGCCATCGCGAATCCCACCCGGGGTGTGGCGGGTACTGTCCAAGGCTGGTTACTTCATCGGGCTGATCGGTGTGGTCGGTGGCACCTTCTTATATCTAGTGGTCCTGCGGCCCGTGCTGTCCCAGCGACTGGTGGACGACTCCGGCTGCGCGGTACTGGAGCACAAGTTCGCCCTGTTGCTCGCCAGCGCCGGCGCTTTCTTTTTGGTGGCGTCGTACCTTCAGCTCGCCGGCGTGATTGCCCGCGGCAAAGGGCCTGCACATGCCCGCATCTCGTACGGCCACGCCCTGTCCCCAGCAGCGATCGGGCGTTATGTGACTGCCCCCGGCACCTCATCACACTGGATCTCCCCTGGCGCGATGGCGGGCATCCAGTACGGGCTGTGGGTGCTTGCCGCGATCGTGCTGATGCTGCTGTGCAGCGCCTGGTGCTCGGCCGAGGCTACGTGGTTCCCACGCGCGCCTCGCAGACCGCCCGCCTCGCAATGGCTTGATACGTCACCAACCAAGCTTTCGATTGGCCGGCGCACCGCAAGGCAGGACAACCCGGTGCAGAGATTTCCCTCCGACCCGACGGCCTCCTGCGCGGGTACTGACTCAACGGTCCTGCAACGGTGGACCGTCCGCTATCGCATGGATCCGACGTCGTTCACGGTCAAACAACATGACTCATCGGTAAGTTTTATCACGGCACGTGAAGCGTGCTGCTGACACGAATCGAGGTCAAGGCCAACGCATTCCTTGCGATTTGCGAACGGAACGGTGAGGCGACGGTGCCTAGATTTGCTGTTTGGTGTCGTGTGTGACGCTGAAGTCGGCTTCCGGATTCATGCGGGTGCCCTACGTCAGTGGCCAAGCCGGATCTGTATGCTGCCCGCTCGCTGAAGCTGGTCGAAGGTGTAGCTGAGTTCGCCGCGCCGGTTCACGGATATGACATAGCGGTCTTGGCCCCCAGTGATAGACAGGCTAAAGGCGAACGTGCACGTCGCGGGGTTGCCACGGCCCTCTCCCAATGCCGTGGTGGCCAACACTTCGCCCGTGCCGTTCTTCACGGTTAGCTGGGTATCGCGGCCGATATCAGAGAAACCCTTGATTCCCTCGCACCGTGTGCCATCCGAGGCGATCGAGCTGACACCCATACTCGCCATCGAGTCGGTAAGCACGAAAGTGCCCGACACCGAGGCAGTTTCAAGGACGCGGAAATCCGTGGAAAACTGCGGACAGAAAACGCCCATGGCGATTTTGTCGGCCTTTGTACCTTGCTGCGGGCCGCCGTCGCTGAGCTGTCGGCATACCTGCCTGCCGTGGGCGAGCGCCTCGGCGTCGGAGGTGAACGCGCCGGCCAGATTGGAGTCGCGCAGATCGGAGAGATAGGCGGTCTCGGGCGAGGCTGGTGGCGGGCGGAGGGGATGTTGGATACACCAGACGGCTGCGGTGATCAGCCCGACGATGGCTGTCATGGCGGTCGTGCCCAGCCAGGTCGATCGGATGCTTTGAGGGCCTGGCGCGGGTATCTCGATGTATCGCCGGAGCATCCGGCCGCCGACGGGGTCGGTCGTCTCGGCCTTGCCGTTGCGCACCCTGTTGGTCGGACGGTCGGTGACGAAGTATCGACCTTCATGGCGCGTCGTCGGATCAGGCCTCCATCCGGTCGAGGTGGCAGTGCCACACTGGTGTCCTATGCGGTTATCGCCATCATCCGATCCGCAGTGCCCGATGGCGATCAGCTGGCCCTCGACCGCGGGCGTTCGGCCGGAACGTCTTTGGACGATCCGAACTCCCCAAGCACGAATGAACGCGACGCTGCGGCGCATCCAGCCTTCTGTCCCATGCACGCCTCCTCGGTAAATGACCCCCCCTCAACTTCAACGCCACGGAAACGGAAATCATTCAGTTTCTTCACCGCCTCTTCTACGACCCATTCCCATCCCCGACGACCCTTGGTTTATCCCGCCTCAAGCCAGATATCGAGAACGAGCCGGAAGCTCGAGTGTGTTCTCATTCACCGAACATTTCAGAAGGCCACTTCTGTGGCCGCGGACGTAGAGGTTGCCAACCGCGTTGCATTGCAAGGTAAGTCACGCCTTATGCGGTCTCGAAGGGTCGCCTTAAGACCCCCGGCGGGCCACATGCTGTTGCACCTTCTGGACGTTGTCGGGTGTCGAGCAAAGTGTGGGCCTGAGCGAAGGTGACTCTGCCTCGACACATCGGCCGGGCGTGTAGTCTCGCGATCGTGTCAGAACCGAGCGAAAACGCCGCGCCGTCAAGACAGAGCGGGTTTCGTTGGCTCGGTGGGGTTCTGGTTCGCCATCCGGTCATTGTGATCCTGATTTGGGTCGCGATGGCAGCGATTCTCCCGGCGCTTCTGCCATCGTTAGCTCAGATCGTTCGCGATCGGCCCGTGAACTTGTTGCCCGCTCACGATCCTGCAACCGTCGCCGCGACTCAGATGGCTTCTGCTTTCCACGAGGGCGAAAACGCCCTGTTGGTTGTGCTCACCGATGAGCAGGGGCTCGGGCGAGCGGACGAAGACACCTATCACGGCGTTGCTGACAATCTGCGGCGAAATCCCGGCGCCGTCAGCACTGTTCAAGACTTCATCACTACGCCACCGTTGCGTCAAGCCCTCGAGAGCGGAGATCATAAGGCCTGGGTACTGCCTGTAAGTCTGGTCGGTGATCTCGGCACCCCCACCGGGCAAGACTCTTCTGAGTGGGTCACCAAGACCGTTGCCGACAGTACGGCGGGCACATCCCTCACCGCTCACGTAACTGGACCTGAGGTTACGTTCATCGATCAGGTGGTGGTGTCGGAACGAGACGTACGGGTGGTTGAGATTGCAACCGGGCTCATGGTTCTCGCCATCCTGCTCGTTGTGTATCGACGGCCGGTGACGATGGTGGTGCCGCTGGCCATGATCGGGGTCGCCCTAGTCGTCGCCCAGAGCCTGGTCGTCTTGCTGGGGGTCCTAGGCTGGGGTGTTACCAGCCAGACCGTCGTTTTGCTCAGCGGAATGATGATGGGCGCCGGCACGGATTACGCGGTGTTTCTGATCAGCCGCTACCACGAGTATATGGAACGGGGAGCAGCCTCAGACGATGCTGTCGTCGGAGCGCTGGCCGCCATCGGAAAGGTGATAGCTGCCTCGGCAGGTACGGTTGGGTTGGCCTTCCTCGGCATGAGTTTCACGAGGCTTCCGCTGCTTTCGACGATCGGTCCGGCACTCGCCATGGCGATCGCGGTCGCGTTCCTCGCCGCTATTACCCTGCTGCCCGCAATTCTCGTGATCACTGGACGGCGTGGATGGATAGCGCCCAGAAAGAAACTCATGAGCCGCTTCTGGCGGCTCTCCGCCGTGCGCATCGTACGTCGGCCGCAGCGGCACTTGGTTTTTAGCCTCGTCGTGCTTCTCATTCTGGCCGGCTGTGCAACTCTGGTTCGCTACAACTACGACGATCGCACCACATTGCCGGCATCAGCACAGAGCAACGTCGGTTACGCCGTCATGGAGCGCCACTTCGCCGTCAACTCCCTCATCCCGCAATATCTGCTCGTTCAATCGCCTCACGATCTGCGCACCCCCGAAGCGCTCGCCGACCTCGAAGAGATGGCTTCTCGGGTTAGCCAATTACCAAACATAGCCTTGCTACAAGGAATAACCCGACCTACCGGGCAAACCCTCCAGCAGGCGACACTGTCTTACCAAGCCGGAGAAGTCGGCACCAGGCTCGGCGACACGTCTGCCCAGATCAACAGCAATTCGCATAATCTCGACAAGCTCACGGACGGAGCCAAGCAACTTTCGGATACTCTTGCCCGCGTCCGCGGCGCGGTCAGTCAATCGACGACCATCATCACCACCCTCGTGGGCACGCTAACGGATGTCGAAAACCGTTATGGTGGGACGGCGAACCTCGCACACCTCGACGATTTGGCAAGGCTCGTGTCGAACTTGCGGTCCGCTGGTAAAACCATCGGTGTCAACATGTTCGACATCGACCAGCTACTCGGCTGGACAGGACCGGTGATGAACGCGTTGAACTCCAGCCCAGTTTGCGACGCCGACCCGTCCTGCACCGCCGCGCGCACCCAGTTGCAGATCGTCGACACCGCTCGGGCGAACGGCACCTTCAACCAGCTCTCCGAACTCGCACGTCAACTCCAGGGCATGGCAGACGATCAATCGATCGAACGGCTTCGCGCATCGTTGAACACCGTGATGAAAAGCCTCCGCAGTATGGGTCTGACCAGCCCTCAGGCTGTCACCAGGCAACTGAGCAGTCTGCGGCAGGGCGCCAATGAGATCGCCGATGGCAGCAAGCAACTCACGGACGCCGTCCAAACACTGGTCGACAAGACAAAGGACATAGGTTCGGGCCTGTCTGAGGCTTCAGCCTTCCTCCTGTCCATGCGAGACGGCGCGTCTCAGCCCTCGATGGCCGGGTTCTTCGTGCCCCCACAATACTTCGGCATTGAACAGTTCAAACAGGTCGCAGGATTCTTCATTTCACCAGACGGACACACCGCTCGCTATCTAGTGCAGTCAAAGCTCAACCCCTTCTCGACAGCTGCAATGGATCAGCTCGACGCAATACTCGACACCGCCGGCAAGGCACAACCAAACACCTCACTTTCTGACGCCACGATATCGGCGGCTGGAATAACCGCTCTGTACCACGACATGCGGGCCGACTTCAACGACGATCTCCGTTTGATCATCATCATCACCGTCGCGGTGGTGATGCTCATCCTCATACTGCTGCTGCGTGCTATCGTCGCTCCTCTGTATCTTGTTGCCTCCGTTATTATTTCCTATATGGCTGCACTGGGCATCGGTGTCATCGCCTTTCAGTTCATTGGAGGCCAGCCGCTCTCGTGGAGTGTTCCAGCGCTGAGCTTCCTCGTATTGGTGGCAGTAGGCGCCGATTACAACATGCTGCTGGTTTCCCGAATCCGCGACGAGTCCTCCGACGGTATCCGCTTGGCGATCATGCGCACCATTCGCTCGACCGGGAGCGTCATAACCTCCGCGGGGCTCATCTTCGCCGCGTCAATGTTCGGACTGCTCTTCGGTAGCGTCAGCACGATGGTCCAGGCCGGATTCATCGTGGGGGTTGGCATCCTGCTCGATACCTTCATCGTGCGCACCGTGACTGTGCCCGCGATGGCCGTTCTCGTCGGACGAGCGAACTGGTGGCCTTCGAAGCCGAGAACCGCTCCTGCAACCGATGTGTCGCGCAACCGGCTTCTTGCCAATGAGTGGGATCGGGTCAAGTCGTGGAAGCCAGCCTTCCACCGACGGGTATCTCGAATGAGACGGCCGAGCAAGTGATCCCCCGCTGCGCAAGCCTCGACCTGCCGACACAACGCACCGAGGTAGAGTCCGGTCGAGTGCTTGAATCCGAGTCTTCTCACCGCCGCTCAGGGCATTAGGGCGCGCTCGGGCTTCATGTACGACCAGACGATGCCACGCATCTTCGCCACTAAGAACGCTTCGAGGGCCACCTCCACGAATCCCGCTTTTGCAGAGCCAATCCGACCGCCGTCAGGTCCGGGACGCCGTGCAATGAGCACCGCCTCGACCGTTGTTCATCTGCTACCGTGCGCGCACGGCTGGGCCGGGGCCCGTAGAGCAAGCTGGCGAGGCGCTGCACGCCGAACCGCCTCTGCCACTTACGGGCACTGGAAATGTGCACGTCCAGCTTGTCTGCGATCGCGAAGTTACTGAGCCCATCAGTTGCGAAATTAATACCGCTCAACCTCGGTCAGACTCACCACGGCGCCGGGCCGACGATCCGTGAACTGGTCATCGCGGCATGCTCGTTCGCTCTGACCACCGGCGTGTTCATCAGTAGCCCGCTACTCCGCAAAACAGCGGGCGCGAGAGGAGGCCGAGAGGTTGATTTGCGCCGGCTATGCCGCTGTCACCCGCATTACGGATTCGAGTTCAGCGATGGCGTCCTCGAACAATTCCGTGAGCCGGTTCGTGTCGCCAATCGCCTCTGCGCAGGTTGTGAAAGCTACGCCGATGCGTCCGCACGTCGACACCACTGTCAAGTTGAGGAGTTGTCCGGGAAAGATAGGGGCCGCTGCGAACAGCCCGTCCAGCGCGCCCCCGAGCAGATATTGGGGCGAGCTTGGGCCGGCCACATTCGAGACCGTGACGTTGAATGACGGCCGCACACGCCCACTCAACCCGGTCACCGATTGCAACAGCGTCGGCGCCATTGCCAGCAATGTGTGCACATCGGCGGCCTCCTGGGACAGCGATGCGAGGTGCTCTTTGGCCAGGCGGCTGGAGCGGACGATGTTACCCAGCCGTTCGGCTGGGTCAGCTAGATCGGTGAATAGGTTCACCAAGATCAGTCCACTCGCATCGTGGCGAGGATCGACATCTGGTCCCCGGTTGGAGACCGGAACGCCTGCAGTCAGACTGCGATGAAGCAGTTCACCCTTCTCGCTGTGGTACTCGCGCAACACCGTGGAGAGCGCCGCGAGGATGAGCTCATTGAGTGTTGCGTCAGCACGGCGCGCCAACTCCCACAGCCGTGCGCTGTCGAACTCGAGTGCCGCCCAGCCCCGGTCACCACTCAGTTGGCCGTTCAGTAGGCGCGAATACGCGCAGCGGAGCGGAATGGCGATTGCCGGGTCGGTCCGCCGCCACGCCTCGACGAAGATTCTCCACACCGACCAGGCCAGTTCGCGCATCACGCCCAACGTGCGCGCGAAGCCGAGCCGCCGACGGCCCGGCTTGCCACTCGATGAGCGCTGGGGTTGGGACCAGATCAGCTGCGCGTCGAGGTCATTGGGGTCTGACGAAAACGTACGCGCCATGAACTTGACCAGGGTCGCGGCATCCATCAGCGCATGATGGATCTTCAGGCACAGCGCAATCCGGCCATCGCTCAGCCCGTCGATGATGTGGAATTCCCACAACGGCTTGGTTCGGTCCAGCGGCCGCGAGTGGATACGCGCGACCGCGCATTCGAGGTCGCGCATGCTGCCGGGCGACGGCAGCGTCGCGCGCACCACGTGCTGCGAGAAATCGACGGCGCTGACGTCGATGACTTCCCATCGTCCACGCGGCCGTCGGCCAGGCACGCGGTAGCTGAACGGCGCGGTGACGGTTGTGGTCGCGTGCGCCCACGCTATCAAATCCTCGACGAATGCCGATGCGCTGCCCGATATCCGTAACAGGGGCACACCCGATATGTGGGTGTGCACGACCTCGGTATCGGAGGACAGGAATATCCGGTCCGGCATGGACATCTTGATCCGCTGGATGCCTTTCGCTTTGGTCGTCATACAACCGCCTCCATATCGAAGCGCAGGGCTTTTGCCTGAATGGTCAGTATTCGGCTCGGCATGTGTGTCAGTACGTAGTTGCGCGCGCGTTGCACTGCGCGATTCTCGGACTGCTCGAGCGTTGCCAGCCGGCGAGCGGTCCGGACCAGCATCCTCGTTCGCTTTCGCCGGAGATCCTCGTACTCCCGGAGTGCCGCAACGGGATCGCTTCCTCTGTCCAGGGCTCCGGCGAGCACGTAGCCGTCTTCGATCGCCGAGCTTGCGCCCTGTCCCAATGCGTCGAGCATCGGGTGAGCGGCGTCTCCAACCAACGTGACTGCCCCTCGTCCCCATTTCGATAGAAACGGCCGGTCCAGTGGCCGGGTGGTGACGATCGCTGCCTCGGGCGTCGCGCTGATGACCTCGACGACCTCGGGAGCCCAACCGTGGTAAGCCTCGACGATGTCGCTCTTGGCAGCCTTGGCGCGGCGATCCTGGCGCGGTGCCATGTTCTTCGTGCCCCACCAGTAGGCCGTGCCTCCGCCGATGTCGGAAAGCCCGAACCGCTGGCCGTGGCCCCAGTACTGCCCGGTGTATCCCCTTACCATTTGGGGATGACTGAAGGGGACCGTCGCCAGCCAGCACACATATCCACCGTCGATCGGCGCGGACTGGCCGGCGATGGCTGCTCGCACCGCCGAGCCGATTCCATCTGCGCCGACCAATACATCCGCCGATAGCACTCGGCCGTCCGCGCAGCGGATTGCGGGACGCCCGCCTCCAGCGTCCACGCCGACGGCCTCCGTACCGTAGTGAATGGGTGTGTCCCCGCAGGCGTCTTTCAGAATGGCCATCAGGTCGTCACGACCGATGCAGACGATCGGGTCGCCGAGGTCGGTAGTGACGGACTGGACTGGCAACGCGCGCAGCAATTTTCCGGCTGCGGTGCGCATTTCGAGTCGCTCGGTGACCTGACCACAACGTCCGTCACCGAGGTCGATGCCGAGTGCACGAAGTACCGGCGTGGCGTTGTTGGCTATTCCCAGGCCTGTACCGCTCATGCGGGCAGCCGGCGCCGCCTCGCAGATCTCAACCGGTATTCCCCTCGCCCGCAACGCTATTGCGGCGGTCAATCCGCCGATTCCCGCCCCGACGATCAACACGCTTGGCCGGCTCATCGCCGCACCCCATTGATGGCTGACGCGAGCTTGGCTGCCACGTCAACAACGTGTGGCTGCCCCATCATCGTCATGTGATTTCCCTCGATGTCAAGAACGATGAGGCTGCGTGGCGCAACTCTCTCCCAGCCGTTTGTGCTGCTGTCGAAGTTGCTACCAACGGCTAGATGGACATCCCGCCACGACCGAGGCAACTCTTCCCGGCATCGCAATAGAGTTACGTCGCGGTCGAGCGGGTCATGGTGGTAATTCAGCGTGGCCTCGTAGTGCGCAAAGAACATGTCGTAGAGCCGGCGAATCGCTTGCGGCGATGTGCCTGCCGGCAGGATTCCCGCCGTAATTGCATGTTTCAGACCAGCTTTGAACATATCATCTCGTCCCTCACCGACCAGCGTCAGCTCCGTCACTCGCTCTCCGTGGACGCCCCACATAAGTTCCATGAAGAACCATGTGACGAGTTCCTCCTCGCTGGCCGCCTTGCGGGGGCCGTCACCGATCGTGACGGTGTCCAGCAAGACGAGCGCTGCGATATCCGCCTCGTCGAGTTGACGAGCCATTTCCACCGCGACGTATCCGCCGAAGGACCAGCCGGCGAGCACGTACGGACCATCGGGATGTACCCGTCGAATCGCCGCCAGGTACGTCGCGGCGAGCTCGTCGACGGTGCGAAGCGGTGAAATACCCGGCTCGGCGCCTGGCGCCTGGAGTGCATAGACCGGCCGTCCGGGCTGTAACTGCTTGACCAGATCGAGGTAGCACAACACATTTCCGCCGATCGGGTGCACCAACACCAGTGGCGGATCCTCGCCGTCGGCACGCAACACCACGACCGGATCAAACTCATGGACCTCACCGCTGCCCACCAGCGCGGCCAGTGCGGCCGCATCTGGTGAGGCGACGAACGTGCTCAGGGGCACCTGAACACCCCAGCGGCGCTCGATCGCCATCACGACTCGCAACGCACCGATGGATGTCCCGCCCGCGGCGAAGAAGTCCGCGCCCGCCGTGACCGCATCACTTTTCGCGTACTCGGCCATGATTTCCGCGATCGCCTGTTCGCCCTGACTGCCCGCCGAACACCCGGTGCTCGGCGTAGGCGCCAACGGCAGTGGACGCTCCATCAGCGCCCGGTCGTCACGCTTGCCGCTTGGGGTCAGTGGCATCTCCCACAGCCACACGAAGTGGTGGGGAACCATGTGGGCAGGCAGCACCTCGCGAAGCTGCGCCCGCAGAGTGTCCGTCGACAGTTTGCCTTCTTCGCCAACCAAGTAGCAGACGAGCACACTGTCGATCTCCGCTAGCCGGTGTGCGACCACTGCGACCGATCGGAGCACATTGTCTGCCACCGCCAGAATGGCGTTCTCCACCTCGGCGCACTCGACCCGGAAGCCGCGCACCTTCACCTGACGGTCCGTGCGACCGAGATATACGATCTCGCCGCTAGGTAGCTGTGTGCCCAGGTCGCCGGTGCGGTACATCCGAATCCCGTTCACAGTGCTGAAGCGCTCCGCGGTCAGGTCGGCACGTTGCTCGTAGCCGTGTGCCAGACATGTTCCACCGAGCCAGATCTCGCCCGTGGCGCCCCCTGAGACCGGACGGCCGTCTTGGTCGAGCAGCTGCACCGTTACGCCATCGATGGGCCGGCCGATCGGTGGCAGTGTTGGATAGTCCTGCGGTGGCCCGAACAGCGTGTAGCTGGTCACGACGTGAGTCTCGGTGGGGCCGTATTGGTTCTCCAACAACAGCTGCGGGTTGGCGCAACACCACTTTCGGATCTCAGGGGTGATCCTCAACTGCTCTCCCGACGACACCACGACCCGCAGGGCAGGCATCGGCAGTTCGGCGATGAGCGCGGCCTCGACGAATGCCTGCAGTGCTACGAACGGCAGAAAGACTCGTTCGACCGCATCCTCGGCGACCAGCCGCACCAGAGCAGGCAGGTCTCGACGATTCGGTTCCGCGACCAGTCGTAGCGTCCCACCACCGCACAGTGTCGAGAAGACCTCCTGGAACGACACGTCGAACGACAGCGGCGCGTACTGCAGCGTGACGCCTCCGACCATTCCTGAGCTCTTTTGGTTCTGCCACCTGACCAGGTTGGCCAGCGATCGGTGCGGCATCGTGACGCCCTTGGGCTCACCGGTCGAACCGGACGTGAAGAGCACGTAGGCGGCGTCGGCCGGATCGATCGCAGGCAGTGTTGTGGTGGGTGTCCCCATCAGTACACGCACCTCAGCCGGGTCGGACAGCACGCGGAACGGCTCCGCGCGGGCCACCATCGCATCAATGCGTTGTTGCGGATAGGAGCGGTCCAGCGGCACCACGGCCGCACCCGCCTTGAGCACGCCCAGAACCGTGGCGATGAGCTCAGGCGAGCGGTCCAGCATCACCCCCACGCGGGCACCGGCCGGCATGCCGTCCGCGAGCAGGCCCGCGGCGATCCGATCGGCACCTTCGGTCAGTTCGGCGTAGCTCCAGCTTTCGCCGTCTCCGAGCAGTGCGACCGCGCCAGGAGTGGCCGCAGCTTGGGCCGACACCCGCTCCGCGACATCGCCGTAGGCGATCGTGCTGAAATCGACGGGCGCATCGGGCTCGCGGACGATGGTCGCGAGGATTCGCAGGTACGACTCGGCGTACTCACGTATCTGTCCGGCGGTCAGTGCGGCCGGGTCTGCGCTGACGCGCAGTGCCAACCGATCTGAGCGAGGGTCTGAGCCGACCGTCACCAGCAGAGCGAAGTTCGTCTGCTCGAGTGCTTCGAAGCCGACCAGCGACAAGTCCGAGCGTGTGACGAGCGAGCGGAACTGGTGGTAATTGACGAAGTTGAATACCGCAGACACGACCTCGCGGCCAGCGTCAGACTGGATGGCCTGCAACGGGTACCGCCGGAATTGATGGCTGGATCGTTCGAACCTGGTGAGCTGCTCGACGGTGTCGATCCAGCTGGCCGGCCGTTCGCGCAGGCGGACGGGGATCGTGTTGAGAAACAACCCCGCCGTTCGTTCTGCGCGGGCCACCCCTGGGCGGCCATGGGTGATGAGGCCCGTGGTGACGTCATCTTCGCCAGTCGCGCTTCGCAGCGCCAAGCAGTGCGCGGCCAACATCACCATCTTCAATGTCACATCACGGTCGGCAGCAAGTCGCTGTGCCGACTCTTGTAGCCACGTCGGAATCACGTATGTCACATCGGATTTCGATGTGCACGCCTGGGGCTCGTGCGCCGCGCGGGACTCCAGTGTGGTGGGGTGAGAGCCCTCCAGTGCGCGCTGCCAGAACAGCCGCGCTTCGGGGTTGTCACGGGCCGCCTGCTCGAGTCGGGCGAATTCGGCCAGCGCCAGTGTGGAATGCGGTTCTCCGTCCACCGGTGCGATACCGGCGCCCATCTGCGAGAGATAGTCGGCCAACAATTCCTGCATTAGGCTGGCGACACTCCAGCCATCAAGCACTGCGTGATGGAAGGCGAACACCAAGTCGACCCTGTTATCGGCCGCCACGTACGCCCGCATGCTGTAGAGCGGTACCTCATCGAAAGCATACGGCCGAACGGCACGCTCAGCCGAGTACGCGCTCTGCTCGGCGTCCGTCGCGCCAGTCACCACGTCGAAGGCAGACGCCACGCTGCGATGGACGATCTGGACCGGAACCGAATGCCCGGTCAGTTCGAACGATGAACGCAGGGCGGGATGGCGCGCGACCAAGCGGTTGAACGCCTCGACGAACTCCGCTTCCCGCCAGGGCATCTGCAAGCGGTAGGTGAAGACGTCACGATAGGCCGTCGAATTGACTCTTTCCATGCTGTGGAAGAGCATTCCGAGTTGCAGTGCGGTCGCCGGGAATGCATCTTCGGCGTGCTGCAGTGCCGCACGGTCGATCAGCGGCACTAGCCCGAACGGCTCGACCACGGCCGATTCTGTGGGCATTGAGCTGGCCACCGACCCGGCAAGTTCGGCGATGGTCGGCTTGGCGAACAACTCGTCGATGTCCAGAGTCACACCGCGGCGCTCAGCATTCGTACGCGCCGTCAGCGCAAGAATCGAATCGCCGCCGATGAGGAAGAAATTTTCGTGAACACTGACGGACTCGAGGCCGAGAACCTCTGCAAATACCTCGGCGAGCACGGCTTCGGCCTGGGTACTTGGGGCCTGCGCCGTCCGTTCTACCGAGGGCGTCCCCAATGCGCGTCGGTCGATTTTGCCGCTCGCGGTCACGGGCAGTTCCGGCAGCCGTACGAAGGCGGTCGGCACCATGTAGGCGGGCAGCCGCAGGGAGACGTGCGTCGCGAGTTCGTCGACGGTGAGCTCATCGGCAGCGTAGTAGCCGACGAGATGGGTGCCGTGTGTCTCGCTGGCGTCGGCAACCGCGACGGCGGCACGAACCCCTGGGCACGACAACATCGCCCCGTTGACCTCGGCGAGGGTGACCCGGTTGCCCCGGATCTTTACCTGATCGTCGATCCGGCCGAGATACTCCAGAGTGCCGTCGGGACTCCAGCGGGTTAGATCCCCTGTGCGGTAACGACGTCCGCCCGGCACTGACTCGTCGTCGACGAATGCCGCTGCAGTCTCATCGGGTCGGTTGCGGTAACCGCGGGCCACGCCCACCCCGGCGATGTTGAGCTCACCGGCAATGCCGACGGGGGTCCGATTCCCGCGATCGTCGAGTACCTGCAGCGTGATGTTGTCTATCGGCCGGCCGATCGGCACGGCGCCGACGGACCCCGCAGTGGGGCAGTCGTAGTAGCTGACGTCGACAGTCGCCTCGGTCGGGCCGTAGAGGTTGATCAGCCGCGGTGGCTGCGCCAACGAAGCGGCCAGCCGATTGAACCGCTCGACCTGCGCAGGCGCCAACGCCTCTCCGCTGCAGAACACCAAGCGCAGGGGGGAGATCCGCGTGACGGCGTCCTCCTCGGCCTCGATCTGGTCCAGGAAGGGCCCCAGCATCGACGGTACGAAGTGCATCACTGAGACGCGGTGACGCTCGATGACCTCGATGAGCTTGCGCGGGTCGCGTTCCGCCCCGGCGGGCGCAATCGCAACACCCGCGCCTGCCATCCACCACCACATCAACTCCCACACAGAGACGTCGAATGCGGTAGGCGTCTTCTGCAGGATCACATCGTCGACGTGCAACGGGTACTGGCGCTGCATCCAGGCCAGCCGGTTGACCACCGAACGATGTTCGATCATCACGCCCTTCGGTCGACCCGTCGAACCCGACGTGTGGATGATGTACGCCAAGTCGTCCGGAGTTGCGACGGCCGGAACGGGCGCGCCATCGGACATGTCGGCGGAAACGAGGTCAATCCCCAATTGTGCTGCTAAAGAACCCAACTTGGGCGCAGCGACGATGGCCCGGGCCCCGCACTCGGTCAGGATTGCGCGGATACGCAGCTCTGGATACTCCGGGTCGATCGGCACATACGCGGCCCCCGCCCGCATGATGCCGTGGATGGCCACCAGCATTTCGAGCGACCGGGTCAGGATCAGCGCGACGCTGTCGCTCCGTCCGATTCCATTGTCGCGCAATCGCTGCGCCATACCGTTTGCTGCTCGGTCGAACTCGTCGTAGCTCAGTGTGCGGTCGTCGGCGTACACCGCAGCCCGGTCAGTCGAGACGACGGAGCCGACTTGATCGGTAGCCAGCCCGGTCGGGACATCGATGACGGGACCGGCCTCAAACGAGGCCAGTTCGGCCCGTTCGTTGTCGGACGACATCACGAGGTCGCCCACCGGTGTGTCGGGGTTATTGACCGCGGCCTCGAGCAACGCCGTCAGGTGGCGCACCGCTGCGGTGAACGGGTACGGGCCTACGAAGGCATCGTCCGCGTAGAACACCTCTACGTCGAGCGACCCGTCGGCCTGATAGTCGCGGACGGCGATGTTGACGGCGTCCAGAGAGTAACCCGTTGCCAGCACGGTCATCTCTTGCCGCATCCAGTCGTTGTCATCGGTGGCGGGAATCGTGGAGTACGAGTAGGTGACATCGAAGAGCGTGGGAGCCGTGCCCGTCTGCTCCTGCAGAGCGTTGACGATATCGCCGTAAGCGAACCTCTGGCGGCCCTGCAGATCCCACACCCGGTCGCCGATACGGGTGGCGAGGTCAATGACAGAGGCTGTCGGGTCAGCGGGTAGGTGCAACGGCAACATGTTGACCAGGTCGCCGACGGTGGCCAGTTCTTCTTCGGAGAACCGATTGAGGAACGGAACGCCGATCACGATATCGCCTTCGCGGTGCAGACGGCGCAGGAATTCGCCGAGAACGGCTGCGGTGAAAGCAAACATCGATACTCCGGTGCCACGGATGTGCTGTGCCGCTTCTGGACTGATCCGCAGCGCGTGCTTGCTTCTGCGGTGTTCACGCACCGATGCCGCGCGGGCGAACAGGGCGGGTTCGACGTCGCTCAACCCATCGACGAAGAATCGTCGATCGTCGGTCCACTCGGCCGAAGCCCGGTAATCCTGCTCAGTGCGGACGATGTCAAGGTAGCTCGGCGCTTCGTGGTGCCGGATGGTCTGGTCGCGACCTGCGGAGTACTCCCCCAGAATCTCGTTCATCGCCAGGCTCATGCCCCACCCGTCACCCACCGCGTGATGGAAACATCCGTAGATCACGAACGAGTCGGACCGGTCGACAAGAACCGCGAAGCGCGTGAGCGGCCCGTCCATCGGCAGCACCGCCTCGGCTGCCTGCTCGATCCAGCGGGCGCACGAGGCCTCCGGAACTGCTTCACCTGTGAAATCGACGCACTCGAGTTCCGGCACGAGGGTGCTCAGCCACTGCCGCAGACCGTCGTCACCCAACTCGAAGCGCAGCCGAAGCGCATCGTTGCGTATGTGTGCCCGCTGCACACACTCCTGCAGCCAATCCAGATCGACGGTGCCCGTCAGCCGCACATGACCAACTACCTGCACAAGGGGAAGGTCTGGATAACGCATGCCGGTGGCCACGATGTCGCGTTGGTACCCGGTCAGCGGCCACATCTGCGAGCCGGAGCCGGATGCCGGTTCATCGGCGGCCCCCGTTTCGAAGAACCGGGACAAGAACTGGCACAACTGGATTGGCGTGGGGTAGTCGAACACCGCTGATGTCGGAAGCTTCGCCCCCGTCGCCGCTTTGACACGGTTGCGGAACTCCACGGCACCCAGTGAGTCGAAGCCGAGCGCCCTGAACTCCTGGTCGCCGCCGACCGCGTCGACAGAGTCGTAGCCCAGCACCGCTGCAGCCTGACGCCGAATGAGATTGAGGAGCTCGCGCTCCCGTTCAACCGCGCTCATCGCCTCCAACCGGTCGGCGAGGCTCGTCCCGGATGTAGCAGAATCAGCGTCGTCCATCTGGCGACGAGCCGGGCCAACTAGGCG
Source organism: Mycobacterium sp. AZCC_0083 (assembly GCF_014202335.1). Lineage (GTDB taxonomy): Bacteria > Actinomycetota > Actinomycetes > Mycobacteriales > Mycobacteriaceae > Mycobacterium. The sequence goes on from NZ_JACHGP010000022.1 coordinate 120,507, forward strand.
GCGGAAGAGCGCAGGTACCGCTGCCTGTCCGGCCGATCGGGCGCGACCGCGCATACCGGCTAGGTCAAGCTGGGCAGGTAAGGCAAACGAGTTTGATTGGCGCAGAGCTGCATCGAATAGCTCCAGCCCGTCGGCCGTCGACATCGGGGTGAAGCCAACGCGGCCCATCCTGGCCTTGTCGGCGCTGTCCAAGTGGCCGGTCATCCCGGTGGCCTCGGCCCACCATCCCCACGCCAGTGACACCGCGGGCAACCCGAGTTGCGCGCGATGGCGGGCAAGTGCATCCAGGAATGCATTGGCGGCGGCGTAGTTGGCCTGCCCCGGCGATCCGAGAACTCCTGCGGCGGAGGAGAACAGAACGAACGCGGCCAAATCGGCGTCGCGGGTGAGCTCATGCAGATTCCAGGCGGCATCGACCTTGGGGCGTAGTGCCGTCTCCAAATGTGCCGGCGTCTGCGCGGTGAACACGGAATCGTCAAGGGCACCGGCGGCATGAACCACAGCCGTCAGTGGATGGGCCGCGGGGATCCCGGCGAGCACCTGGGCCAATGACTCGCGGTCCGCTGCGTCACACGCCTCGATCCGCACAGAGGCGCCGAGAGCGGCCAGCTCGGATTGGATCTCGGCGGCACCCTCGACCGACTGACCCTGCCTACTCACCAGGAGCAGATGACGCACACCGTGCTGAGTGACCAGATGGCGCGCGACGAGCCGACCGAGCACACCGGTGCCGCCGGTGACGAATACCGTTCCGTCGCCGTTAAGAGCGCCGGGCACAGTGAGGGCGAGCTTGCCGGTGTGACGCGCCTGGGCGAGGAAGCGATACGCGTCCCGTGCGTCACGAATATCCCATGCCCGCAGTGGAAGCGGGCGCAGCTTGCCGGACTCGAACAGTGTGACCAATTCGGCAAGCATCACGCCCAGCCGGTCCGGCCCTGGTTCGAAGAGGTCGAAGGCGCGGTAGTAAACGCCGGGATGACTTGCCGCGACCTCGGTGACATCACGCACATCGGTTTTGCCCATTTCGATGAACCTGCCGCCGCGCGGTAGCAGCCGCAGCGACGCGTCGACGAACTCGCCGGCAAGAGCGTCGAGCACCACGTCCATTCCCGCCCCGCCGGTCGCCTCGATGAACTGGGATTCGAAGTCGGTGGTGCGGGAGTTTGCTATGTGATCATCGTCGAAGCCCATGTCCTGCAACGTGTCCCACTTTGCCGGGCTCGCTGTCGCGTACACGTTCACGCCCCAATGCCGGGCAAGTTGCACTGCAGCCATCCCGACGCCGCCCGTGGCGGAATGCACCAGCAGGCGTTCGCCCGATCTCAACGACGCGAGATCTGCCAACGCGTAGTAAGCGGTGAGAAAAACCGCTGGTACGGTGGCGGCCTGGGCGAACGACCAGCCCTCCGGAATCCGCGCGATGGTCCGGTGGTCTGCACACACAACGGGTCCTGCGCCAGTGAACATTCCGAACACCCGATCGCCGGGCGCGAATCTGACCACGTCGTCGGCAACATCGAGAACCACGCCCGCGCCTTCGCAGCCAATCACCGCATCGGGATCGGGGTACATGCCGAGGGCGATCATGGTGTCCCGGAAGTTCACGCCGACACAGCGCACGCCGATCCGGATCTCGCCGGCCGCCAATCCGCCTGCCGTCTCTGGAACAGGACGCAATACGAAGTTGCGCCGCTCGAGGGTACCGTCGCCGAGCGTGGTCAGCCGCCAGTTGTCCGAGCCTCCTGGTTTGGCGCAGGACATCTCTTCGGCCGGTATCCGGGCTATCTGCGGTGCCCGCCACGTCCCCGCCCGCCTCGCCAGTTGCGGTTCGTTGCTGGGAAACTCGATCGCGCCTGCTTCGACGGCTTCGTCGATATCGTCGACGTCGGCAAGAATGATCGCGCCCGGGTTCTCCGTCTGTGCGGTGCGCAACAGACCCCAGATCGCAGCCTGACCGAGGTCTGTCACCCGGTCGGCGGCATCAACCGCGACGGCGCCGCGGGTGAGCACCAACAGCTGCGCGTCTTCGGGCCGCTTTGCGTCGGACAACCACTCCTGTACGAACTCGAGAACCCTGGCCAGGCCACGGCGCGCGGCCGCGGGAACGTCGTCCTTGGACGTGTCTGTTGGCGGGCACGGCAGGACGGTGAGATTCGCGCGAGGCAGCGAGCCAGCGGCGGCCGACACCGGCGCCCAATCAAGGTCGTAAAGGGCGTCGTCGACGGTGGCGGTCACAGCAAGCTGTCCAGCGGCTACGCCACGCAGCGTGATCCCACCGATTGCGCAGACCAAAGCGCCTGAGCTGTCGCCGATCCGGACCTCCACTGTGTCGGCGTTGACCGGAGTGATCCGGCCGCGCACGGTGCGGGCGCCCGTCGCGTGCAGCGATACTCCCTGCCAATCGAACGGCAGCCTGGTCAATTCGGTTTCGGCCAGAATCCCGCTGGGGTCGACGACCTGCAGAATTGCGTCCAGCAGCACCGGATGTAGACCGAATCGCCGTGCATCACCACTGACCTGCTCCGGCAGCGCGGCTTCGACGAACACCTCGGTGCCTCGGCGCCATACCCCACGCAGACCGCGAAACGCGGAGCCGTACCCGTATCCGCGCGCGGCGAGCTTCTCGTAGGTCTCCGACACGCTCATCGGCAGACTGCCCGCTGGTGGCCACTGGACGAAATCCGATTCGGTCGTAGCGGAGGCGTGGGAGTCGTGAGGCCTCAGAACACCTTCCGCGTGGCGGGCCCAGCTCAGGTCCGCACCGTCACGGTCAGTGCGCGAATAGAACCGCACCTGCCGCTCACCGTTTTCGCGAGGCGGCCCGACGATCACCTGGACAAGCAGCGCACGTCGCGCATCCAGGACCATCGGAGCCTGCAGCACCAGCTCCTCGACGTGTGGGCACCCGGTCTCGTCTCCGACGTGCAGGGCCATGTCGACCAACGCCGCTCCAGGAACGACCACCGTGTCGTGCACCCCGTGGTCTGCCAGCCACGGTTCGGAGTCCAACGACAGTCGCCCTGTGAAGATGACCTCGTCGGAATCGGCGTGTGACACCATCGTGCCGAGAAACGGGTGCTGGGCGCGTGCGACGCCGAGGCTACGCGCTTCTACCGAGCTTTCGGCGGCAGTGAGCCAGTAGCGCTTACGTTGGAAGGGGTAGGTGGGCAGATCTACGTGTCGGCTCGCGCCGGAATCGAAAGTGCTCGCCATGTCGGCTGAAATGCCACCGACGTATGCCTCGGCCGCCGACAGGAGCACCCGAGCCAGTCCACCTTCGTCACGCCTCAGTGTGCCCACGACCCTGTGGTCGTCGCCGAGGTCGTCAAGGGAATCTGCGATCCCCGCGGTGAGCACTGGATGGGCGCTGCACTCGACGAACGCGCGGTAGCCGAGCCGGTGGGCGGTGCGGACCGCGTCCGTGAACCGAACTGTCTGACGAAGGTTGGTGAACCAGTAGTCACCAGTGAGTTGTTCGGTGTCTATAGGCTTGCCGGTCACCGTAGAGATGAACTCGACGTCGACCGAGCGCGAGTGCACCCCTGCCAATGCGTCATGCAACTCTGCCCGCAAACCGTCGACATGTGACGAGTGCGACGCGTAGTCGACCGGAATCCAGTTTGCCCGCAGTTCATCACGTTCACACATGGCCATGACTTCGGTGAGCGCGTCGGCCGATCCGGATATCACGGTGGAAGACGGACCGTTCTCGGCGGCTACCGCGATTCGGTCGCCCCACGGCTCGATGAGCCGGGTGACGGCGTCGACGGACGAGGCGATCGACAGCATGGCCCCGCTGCCCGCGATCGCGCGGATGGCTTTGCTGCGCAGAGCAACCACTCGAGCTGCATCGGCGAGCGTGATCGCGCCCGCGACATAGGCTGCGGCGATCTCGCCTTGCGAATGCCCGATCACTGCGTCGGGATGCACACCGAGCGCGCGCCACTGGGCCGCCAGCGACACCATCACCGCGAACAGCACAGGCTGCACGATGTCGACCCGCTCCAGTGCGCGGTTGTCGGCGACGCCGAGCACGACGTCGAGCAGCGACCAGTCGACGAATTCGGCAAACACAGCGTCGCAGGCTTGCATGTGTTCGGCAAACACGGATGACGATGTCATCAGCTCGGCCGCCATTCCCCACCACTGCGAACCCTGCCCCGGAAAGACGAATACTGTCTTGGCGATTCCGCTCGCCCTGCCGGTGACGACGTTGATCGCCGGAGTGCCTGCTTCGATCGCCGCAAGACCACCGAGCAGCTCCTTGCGACTTTCGGCGATCACCACGGCGCGGTGTTCGAAGGACGCGCGGCGGGTCAGCGAATGCGCGATGTCGGCCGGATCGAGATCGCCTCGGCTTTCGACGAATTCACGTAACCGCGATGCTTGCTCGGCAAGCGCGACAGGAGTGGTGGCCGACAGTGTCCACGGCACGACCTGCGGAGTGGCATCAGGTACCTCGTCGGCGGTGGCTGGAGGTGCTTGCTCGAGGATGACGTGGGCATTGGTGCCGCTGACACCGAACGACGAGACGCCGGCCCGGCGTGGCCGATCGGTCGCCGGCCACGACCGAGCCATGCCGACGACCTCGATTGTGCCCGCCGACCAGTCGACCTGCGGGGTGGGGCTATCCAGATGCAGGGTGGCCGGCACGACGCCGTGGCGCATCGACTCGACGGTCTTGATTATTCCGGCTAGACCAGCCGCCTGCTGCGAATGCCCGATATTCGACTTGACCGAGCCGATGAGCAGCGGCTGGGCGGAGTCGTGTGCCGCGCCATAGGTCGCCTGCAGCGCTCGCACCTCGATCGGATCACCAACCTTGGTGCCGGTGCCATGAGCCTCCACGACATCGATGTCCTCCGGACGTAATCCGGCGTCGGCCAACGCTGAAGTAATCACCCGTTCTTGCGCTCCGCCGCTGGGCGCTGATAGCCCGTTGGACGCGCCGTCCTGTCCCACCGCGGTCCCGCGGACCAGCGCAAGAACCGGAAGCTGCAGCGCGCGGGCGTGGGACAGAGTTGTCAACACCAGCATTCCGACGCCCTCGGCGACGCCGAAACCGTTGGCCGAAGCGGCGAATGGTTTGCATCGACCGTCTTCTGCTAGCGCGCCCAGGCGAGCGAAACCGACATAGATGCTCGGCGAGCAGACGACTGTTGCGCCACCGGCCAACGCTAGTTCGCATTCGCCAGACCGAAGCGACCGGGTCGCGTGATGCACGGCGACCAGGGCCGCGGAACAGGAGGTGTCAATCGTCACGGCGGGTCCGTGGAGGCCAAGAGCATAGGCGATCCGGCCGGAAGCCACGCCGGACGTGGTGCCGGTCGTCAAATGACCGGCGTTGCCTTCGCGGTCCTCGTAGATGCGTGGGCCGTACTCCTGAGCGCCGGCACCAACGAACACGCCGGTGTCACTGCCCCCCAGCTCCGTTGGGTCGATGCCGGCCCGTTCCAACGCCTCCCAGGCGGTCTCGAGCAACAGTCGTTGCTGCGGGTCCATGGCGTGGGCCTCGCGTGGCCCGATCCCGAAGAACGGGGCGTCAAATCCGGCGACCTCGTCGATGAACCCTCCCGCCCGCACGTAGGTGGCTCCTGGTGCGTCGGGGTCGGAGCCGAACAGGGTGTCGAGCCTCCAGCCCCGGTCGGTGGGAAAGTCCGAGATCGCGTCTTTCCCGTCACGCACCACCAACCACAGATCCTCCGGGGAGACAACGCCGCCAGGAAAGCGGCAGCCGATGCCCACGATCGCAATCGGCTCGCTGGCAGTAGCAGATCCAGCCGTACTTGGACGCATTGGCGCATTCATGGACAAGTCTTCTCTCCCAGAGGCGTAACGCTATTGGCGAACATTTGTGAGGTAAGCGGGTGGCGGTCAGGGACAATCAGCGACATCTCGGCGTGTATCGGCAGCAATCTCGATAGCTCCGCACTGCTGGGCGGCGTCCAAGTCGGCGATCACCACAGGAGCGAGTATGGGCATACAGATGTAAATGCCTGTGCGGCAATAATTCTTCGCTCTGGGCTGTCTATGGCGCCGGTTGTGCTGGATATCACACAGGCGGTGCCGCTCATGGCGAATTACCGTGCGCCGAAGCACACTCAGGACCAACCTCACACCTGAACGATATTGCGCCACTGGGGATTAACGTGGGCTGCAACCTTTCGACGCAATTATGAGGTATCGCGTCCAACGCAGGTACACTGCGCCGGCGAAGGGACGGCTTGCGCTCCTCATTCCCACGGACGAGAGCCACACGCTCTCCGAACGAATCTGGACGGCACGTCAGCGACGACAGCCGCGTCGGGGACTCCGGCTGTTACAGCCCGGCGAACCGTGCCATCGTCTGCCCTTTTTGCGAGTTGGCCCACGACCGGGAACCGCTGTTTGCCGAGATCTTCTGGCAAGGAGCCGCTTTCAGTCGCATTTCGCGGTTGCCGGTCAGAGACGGCATCACATGAGGAGACTGACAGCTTGCTGCACACCAAGCAACGTCATGCCATGGGACGGCTTTCGTTTGTGGTCGCGTGGGCGGTGTCTGATCGCGATCTCATCGTAGTCGCGGACTGCGCCGACTCAGCGTTCCACGGCCAGCTAACGGTGATGACCGGGGTAACCGCGGGAATGTTCTTGCAGGCGACTAAATCGTGCGCCCCAATGTGCCGGCGTCCCGAGAGGTGAGAGGCCATCCTGGCCGTGTGTCAACTGGGTGAGGCGGATGCTTGCGGGACTGACGTCACGCCGCCAGGATCGCCTGCGCCACGGCGTCGGGATGAGTCAACAAGGTCTCGTGCGTTCCGGGCACCATGACCGGCTCGACGCCTAGCCACGAAGCGAACTGGGTTCCGGGCCGGTGCATCGCCTGGTCGTGTTCGCTGAGGATGTATGTGAAGGGGATCCCGAGTGTGGCCACGTCCGGCCCTTCGAAGGCATCGAAGAAGTAGCCCGTGGGCTGCGGTGTGAGCAGCTCGGACAGCAAGCGCTGGGCATCCACGGCAACGTCCTGCAGGAATAGTTGTTGGACGAACTCCAGGCTGAGCGCAATCGTCCGATTCGTTGACGCGTCGGCCAGGTCCCTGAGGATCCGCGCGTTCTGTGGCGGCGTGTCATCCACCACGGATCGCCCCGGTACTGGGATGAGCGCGTTGTGGAAGATGCCCTTGTGCACTCGGTGCGGCAGCCGGTGTATGGCCCCGGCCATTGGATAACCACCCCAGCTGCGACCGACCAGATCACCCTGTCGGCATCCTGGCGCTCCAGTGCCGCCGCGACGTACTCGATGGCGTCCTGAAGGCGATGTCCCGACGGATCATCTCAGTCAGCCAGACCGGGCAGCGTCAACGCTATCGCTCGATGTCCGGATGCCCGCAGCCGCGCGGCGACCGGTCGCCACGCCCAGCCACCATGCCAAGCACCTGACACCAAGTCGTATGTCGTTGATTCCATCGGCTACATCTCCTGCCGCAATGACCCACAGGGCGGACTAGGAGACAATGCACTACGGTTGCCGTCTTCTGCTGCTATGGAATGACTTTCACCCTTTCGTGCGATGAGTGAGCCGTGGCGAGTATATGGAAACAAAGCGACAAGATGAGCCAAGATCTGATCACTCCCGAATCTCTACAAACGAGCCAAGTCCTCAACGCAGATCGCATTCAGGTGACCTCGAGGTCGACTTGCGCTTCGATGAGCCCGTCGGAATATACCGTGTCGTTGGTTTCCAAATGGAGCTCGTCTTCGAGGGCCGGCTCACGCTGTGTTCTTCGATGACGACTTCTACCATCGAAATCTATTCTACGAAAATATCATTCGTCACCTCGATAGCTGGCTGGCACGCCTGCGCCACGTGATCTCGTAGCGCGTGCCCCAGGACCGTGGTCGACGAGATGGCTGTGCTGTGGTGCTGCAATCGCCCACCCGCTGGACTGAGCTGGAACAACTAAGGACGTCGTCACAGGGCGCGCCAACTCGCTCCGATGCCCAATCATCACCGGGCCATGCCGGGGTGTTCGTACTACCACGGGTGGATGACCGCGCAGATCGCCACACACCTGGGCATCGCCGAAGGGCACCGCGAAGTGTCGGCTCCGCTACGCAATGCAGACGCTAAGACTTGCGTTTGAGTAGATGAAAGTGACGTGATGAGGTGTTTCGAGGGAGTGAGAAGATGACCCGTTTCGAGGAGCGGCCCTCCAGCTGTGCGCCCGTACACCGCGACCCGTACGCACTCTGGGACGGCGCCTACATATTCGGATCGTTGTCGAGCGCGGAGCGTCGTCAGTATGAGGCGCACCTGCAGGGTTGCGCATCGTGTCGCGGAGCCGTGAGCGAGCTCAGCGGCATGCCGGCGCTGCTGCGGCTACTAGATCGCGACGACATCGTCGCGCTAGGTGCGGATCAACAGCTGGTGCCGCCGCTGCGTCCGGAAGTCGGGCCTGCAAATCAGAGCTGAAGGCGCATTCCGCGCACTTCTCAGTAGTACCGACGCAGACGCAACAAATCATCTCACCACGAAGCTATGAATACAGCGGGTCTTGTCTACCTGCACGGGACGGTTGCTCAGCCTCCAAAGCATCTCGTTGTGACCACCAGCGACTTCGGCCCTCCGTATCGCTCTTTCTCGAACGCATGTATGGGAATTACATAACGCTGATGGTCGGATACGGCCACAGCGACACGATAACGAAGCACCTCGCAAGGAGTCTGCGCCCAAATACCAGACAGCAGTACGCCATCCGCTCCTGTACATCACGATGCTGCCACCTTGGCATCGGATGTGATCACTATATAACGAGCGCTATCGCCTGCTAAGCTGGGAATCAAGCACGCGAGCGAGGACTGGGATGATGAGGCACCCACCCGACCAGAAGGCCAAAGCCCGGAAGGCGTTGATCCAGGCCGGTGCGCGTGCGTTGAAAACGTCTGGGTTCAACGGGATTGGCGTGGACGGCCTCGCTTCCTCTGCGGGAGTGACTTCAGGAGCGTTCTACTCAAATTTTCCGACCAAGGAGGCGATCCTTGAGGCCGTCATCGACGCCTACCTTCGGCGAGCCGTTCGTCTCCGATACCGAGTCCGCGACGCCCGCCGTAGTGCGAGCATGCCTATTTAGCTATCTCGACGAATACATCAGCACTGGTCACACCGCGGACCCGGCAGCCGGATGCGTGATGCCTGCCTTGAGTGCTGACGTAGCGCGGGCGCAAGCCCCGGTTCCTCGGCGTCTGGTTGGTTTCTCGTGTAACCCAGCGCAGCGCGACGAAGATAACTCGCGAAGGGCATCACATCTCGTTCGAAGCATCTCCACGAATCCTCTCCTGTCGCAGCCATTTGGCTGGCATAGGTGCGATCATCGGTGCGGTCGTTCATCGACGTGGTCCTGCCTTCTGGTCACTTCATCAGCGCGAGACGTTGGCGCCAGCCACAACGTGGTTCACCGCGCACCTCTCGACACAATCCCAACGGTCCGCCGAGAGTGCACAGCCATCCGCTCATGACAACGTTCATCCTCCATAGAAAAGCCTTCAACGCAATGACTGTCGGCATTTGGAGTCGTCAGCGTGCTGGTGCGGGCAGACCACCGCACCAGCACGCGATCGACAAGATTCTCGACGGCCGAGGGTCAATGATCGCTTGACATCGCCCGATGATGCCCGCGCCCCAAGCACTTTCATCACAGTCGATCAACGCGCCATAAGCGCCGTCGGCAGTTGACGCTGGCGATCCGCATTCCGCTGGTCCCGTTCATGCCTGAGCGCGACGTCGTGAGTACCAGGCGTGACTCAGCGCTGGTGGCAGTGCAACTGTTGCCACCAGTCCAGGAGGTCAGTCTCGGCCGGCTTCGATGAGCTTGTCGGCCAACCCATTCGGATTGGAGAACATCAGCTCATGCCCGTCGGGGATCTGAAAAGGCTGCATAGGCCCAAGCGCTCACTCATCCTCGGATGCCAGCTCCACTGCCCCGGCGGCAACGCGATGTCCTCGATGCCCAATAGGTAGCTGCGTGGAATGTCGAGCGTGTGGAACTTAGTGAGGTCTTGGCGCTCCTTTAGCGGCGCTAACGGCTCGGGTGACAAGTGGTCGTAGGAAGAGCGCGCCTATTCCAGATCGCCATCGTTGATAAACCTTTCGCGCCATAGCTCGAACGGCGCGACGTGGCGGTGCTGTTGTAGCCGATTGATGACTTGTGTCCACGCACTGCCGTCAAGAAAGGCGCCATCGACGAGGACAAACGTCGACACTGTCTTTACCCCGCGAATCTCGCGTCGCGATACACAAGCTGCTGTTGTAATCGTCACGTACATAGCGTCGGTGAACCAGACCGCACCACTACCAGTCCCGCGTAACCCAGGATGCACAGTCGTTACCCGCAATTCTCACGTGACGATGTCGCTGGGCGACGGCGCTCCGACAACTTTGTATGCGGGCGGCTCAGTTAGGTAGTGCCTTACGCGGAAACAACCACAGATGATCAGACGGGTCCTGGTGCGGGACATCCATTTTCTGCAGCGGACCGCCGCTGGACGATCAGCGCAGGGTCGTGTCAGGATCTCTGCCGAGCAACAAGGGAAGTGCCGACACGCAGTCGTCGACGACGACCTCCATCGATATTTCCCGTCGCGCGGAACTCTTGGCAGGCCACTGCAAGGCGCGGTCTTCGACGTAGGCGATCCAGGCGTGCACGACAGGAAGAGCACGCTCGTCAAGGTCGACCGAGTCGACCAGCATGCGATCAACGTGCGCAGGGAAACCGGTGTCGTTTTGGCGTCGCCGATCTCGGCGATCCGACCGAATATCAGCGCTACGTATGCTTTGCGCCTGCGGTCGATCTGGGCGATGTAGCGGTACACCACCTGAGTGACCGCCTCGGTCGGCGGAAGCCCCGCATCAGGTGTGACGTTTCGTAGCACGCGGCGGCCTGCCCCGGCGACGACCTCGCTGTAGTGGGCCGTTTTGGTGGGAAAGTAGTGAAACAGCAGGCCGCGCGAGATGCCTGCCTCGACGGTCACCGCGTCGACCGACAGTTCCTGGATGGGGCGGTCGACCAGCATGCTCAACCCTATCCGGACGAGCTGCTTTCGCCGGTCCTGCGGTGCGAGACGCTACCGTGTGCGGGGCCGGGACGTCGATGAATTCACGCGACTCCTTGCGGTGTTGATGTGACCTACATCATCCTCCCAGCGAGTCATCATGTACCGCCGAGGGCACTGATGAACCGCTCCAGTTCGCGCGGGATGTCGTCGCCGGCGGGTTGGTAAACGACCTCGGTAACGCCCAGTCGGGCGTATTCGCCGATGGTGCCTGCAAGCTTGTCTGCGGGGCCGGTGACCGGAAGGTGTTCGACCAGCGCGTACCCACCTGCGTCCCATGCGGCTAGGTCGGCCGCGTTCAGCGAAGTCAGGTGTCCCTGATTGACTGCAAGATGCCGGTCGGGTTCCGGAGTCTGCTCCACCACGTCGAGGAATGCGCGGCCGCCGGGCAGGGTCTCGATGACCTGGGCACCGCCCAAGGCATAGGGGTAATGGTAGTTGATCGCCCACGCCGCGCCCGCGGCCTCGCGCACCCGTGCGCTGCTGATTTCTTCGCCGTCGTCCAGGATCGTGCCGGCAATCAGGAGCGCCGACCATCGATAATCCTTCATCGCGGCGGTGGGATATCCGAAGGCCATAATTCCGTCCACACCAAGTGATTCGGCGGTCTGTGCGCCGCGCGGTCCCATCGCACCCAGTAGGATCGGGGGCAGAGTCGTCGATGGTGGCTGACCATCCTGCGTGGTCAGCATCCGCATCCTTGCGCCTTCCCACTCGACGGTATCCCCCGCGAGCAGGCCGCGATAGGCGCGCACGTATTCGCCGACGTAGCGCCAAGTCAGCGGGCGGTATCCCATCGCCACCCGGCCAGTGAAGCCGGTGCCGAAGGCCACCGCGAGCCGGTCGGGTGCCATTGACTGCAGTGTGAGGGTCTGGGTGGCATTGACCATCGGATGGCGCAAGCTCGGGATCAGCACGCCCGGGCCCAATCCGATCCGTGATGTCTGTTGTGCGGCCAGCGCGAGCATCATCCACACGTCGGGGCTCTGCTGCGGCGTGTCATACAGCCACGCCCGCGAATATCCGAGCTGCTCGGCGACGCGGATGTGCTGAGGCGACTCGTTTGTGGTGGCGAACGCGCACGAGATCTCAACCATGGTGTGCCTCTGCAGAACTGATGTGCTGCTCGATCAGCGTGCTGATCGTATCCAGCACTTCAGCGGCTAGGAGGGCTGCGGCGTCGTCGATCACCACAAGATGGGCGCCCGGAATTGCCGCGGTCATCCGCTGGCTGTCAGCGGGCGGAAATACGCGGTCGTGGCGACCCGACACGACCAAGGTTGGTGCGCAGATATGGCTGAACAGCTCATGTCGGTCGCGGCGGTTAGTGACCACCGACGTCACCGCGTGTGCACCAGCGCGCGGCTCGCATCGGTTGACCGCGTCGAGCAGCTGTTTTGACCGCGTCGGGTTATTGCGTTGTGTCTGCGGCGCGAAGAATTCGCCGACAATGCGGCCGCGCATCGACCGAGGTACTCCCCCGGCCGCCAAAATCACCCGAATCATTTTGCTGAACTGCAGCTTTTGCACGGCCAAGTCAGAACTCGTCCTGCACATCGCCGTCAGCGAGTCGGACCCACGTATAGTGTGTTGAGGCCCAAGCCACCATCGATACCGATCTCCTGGGCGGTGATGTATCCAGCATCGTCGCGGGTAAGGAATGCGACCAGGTCGGCCACCTCCCCGGGCCGCCCGAACCGGCCGCTGGGCAGCGCTGCCCGGATGCGCTCCTGATCGCCATCCGGCAACATCAGCACCTTTGGGGTAGCGATCATGCCGGGTAGGACGCAGTTCGCGGTGATTCCGCAGGAGCCGTTCTCAATGGCGATGGTCCGCATCATCCCGTGCAGGCCCGCCTTTGACGCGGCGTAGGCGACCTTGCCTGCCGACCCCATCTGGGCCGCCATGCTTGATATCGCCACGATGCGACCAAATCGCCTCTCCCGCATGCCCGTCAGGCACGCTTGAATCACTCGAAAAGCTCCGGAGAGGTTGACGTTCACATCGCGGGACCATTGCTCCTGCGACATCGAGTGAGCGGGTGCGAACGTGTCGACGATGCCCGCCACAGACACACAGATGTCGACGTCGGCGATCGCCGATTGCGGAATCGGGTCCGCAGTTAGATCGACAACCACGTCGGCCGACCCATATGCGTCCATTGTGCGCACCGTCAAACCGTCAGCTCGTAGCCGGTCGCAGATCGCAGAACCGATGCCCCCGTTCGCGCCCGTCACAAGCGCCACGCGTGTCACTACGTGCTCCTTCCGTTGCGCAATTCACGGCAAGCGGTTCCTGCCGCCCTGCACACCCCAACATTCTTAACGACTGTGAGCGCTGATTCATCCGCCCACCGACCCAACGCAGAGGCGAGTGGTGATGACGATCACCAGTGGCCGCCCTCGCCATTTCCGTCACAATCCGTACAACGCGGTCGGGCACATGCGTTTGGTTTTGCGAGGGCACATGGCCTTGTGCGAGCCCAGCGGGTTGTGGACCTTCCTGCCTGGTCCAGGATTTGAGTCCGAGGACCCAAGAGCGGGAGTCGTCAATGCCATGGAACGTCGACCAGCGGTGGTGAAGGGAACAACAATGGGCAATGGCCATCTGGTGGGAGCCGGACCGACGAGCTGGGGGCCGCCGCGCCGGCGGACGGTCGAATGGTACGACCCGCATCGGACCGTCACCGTCGGTGGCTCGATGCCGGGCATCGACTACCTGCGAGCGATCCTCGACAAGCGACTGGCACCCCCACCTAGCTTGGCGTTACTGCAGATCGAACTAATCGACGTAGCGTGGGGCCGGGTCACCTTCGGCTGCACACCCGACGAATCGATGATCAACGCGATCGGGACGATTCACGGTGGCATCCTCGGCACACTGCTCGACTCCGCAGCCTCATCCGCGCTGCTGAGCATGCAGCCCGCCGGCGTCGCCATAGCATCCATGGAGATCAAAGTCAGCTTCCTCAAATCGGTCTACCCGCAGGGCGATCCGCTGCTGGCCACCGGCGTCGTTGTCAGCCCCGGACCGCGCGTGGCGTTCACCGAGGCCAGCGTGGCCACCAATAGCGGCGTGGTGGCGGCTACCGCGTCGAGCAGCCTGTTCATATCCGATGCCACGTCCACCGGTTGAGCACCCACCCGGATTGTTTGGCAGAACTGCGAATATGCGGTGGACCTGAGGGACCCCAGCCAGATTCAGTTCCAGATGGTCTTCACCGATCAGGTCGATGGCTAGCGGCATCGAGCTTAAGCCGGCGTGGAGAGCCGCGTCTACGGGGCATCGGTATCGATGTGCTCGATGGAGACCATTGGCAATGGGACCTGGTCGGCTCCCCGCGCGGACCCTAGCGTGGCGAACGTGGCAAGGAAACCGTATGGGGCGGTTCTGGTTTCGCATGCCGAGCCAGACGTCGTAGTTATCGGAGCTGGCGTCCGTCCCCCAAACCATATTGCGCCACACGAGCGAAGCCCCAACACAACAGAAAGCGACATCCGCGATGTCCAAAACGTGGCTCATCACCGGCGCATCGTCGGGATTCGGCCGACTGCTCGCTGAGCGTGTCGCATCGGCCGGCGACCGCGTCGTCGCACTGGCACGGCGCGCCGGCCCGCTCGGCGAACTGGCTTCGACCGCCGCCGGCCTGGTCGCTCCCCTTTTGTGCTCGATCTCATGAGCGAGCAGGCCGGGCCGACGATAGAAGCTGCGATCCATCACGCCGGGGGCTTAGCCTGAATGCACCGATTCGCTGCTGATGTCGGGGTGAGTTCGGTTGTCCACCATAGGACTGGTGTTGGGCGTGGGTGAGTGCCCGACCTCTGGTGTCGGGTTGTTCCACTGGGACTTTCGGGTCGTGGGCGGGCAGGTGAGCGGCGGTTAGACATCCCAGGTTCGTAAGGTGTCAAGCGGCTTTGGCGGGTTGGCGGTGTGCCCAGGCGGTGTGTTCGTCGTAGGTGCTGTGGTGGCG
>NZ_JACHGP010000023.1 GCF_014202335.1 Mycobacterium sp. AZCC_0083
CGACAGTGCTCACCGGCCGGCGGCTCGGTAATCAGCCTCCCGCTCGAGAACCAAGATCCCCGTCAAGGACACGCTGATCGACTCCCATTAGGCGGCGTGGTCGCTGAGCGTGGCCCACAGGACGTTGATGCGTCGGCGGGCCAGGGCGGAGACGGCCAGGGTGGGGTTTTGCCTTTGGTCCTGTTGCGGTCGTAGTGAGTCCGGGAGCGGAGTCGGCGCCGATTGGCCTGACCCCGGCTGTTCGAGCCGGAGATCTGTACCCGTGTCGTAGGTCCAGGGCTGTGAGAGTTGAGGGCAGAGTGATCATCAGGAGGTGACACGCCCCGTATGTATCCGGCGACGGCGCGACGTATCGGCGAGCACGAAGGCATCGAAGTGGGGTCGTCTTGGTTGCCCGCCGAGCCGTAGCGGCTACGCAGGTTTTCAGCAGGTTCTGGCTGAACACCACTACGGAACCCTTGAGCTACATGGTGATGGCGAGTGCGCACAAGACGACCGCGGGTAGATCTCGACAGAACAGCGAAACCCTCTGCACTTCACCGACTCACCGCATCTCGCTGACTGACGGCGATTTTGGCGTCCAGCGTTCCGATTGTGGCGGCGCTCCGCTGCGCGCAAGCTACTGCCTTCGCTGACGCTTCCGGCCCGAGAAACTCGCGAACTCGTCTGCGGCCGCTCCACGGTCGGTCGCTGGAGGACTTCCGTGCTCGGACCATCGCGCTGTCGCGTCTCTTGCCGACCGGGATATTCGGTCCCACAGGGAAAATACGGCGCGGCGACCACTCTCCGAACGACCCTGCCGATCGGACGAGAACGTAGCCGACAACGTCCCGCTCGATTCGCATTCGTCGCCCGCGTGCGCGAACGCGGTGTCCCGTCCGAACATGCCCCCATACGAGATCGGTGCGCCGAACACTCACTGGCGCAATGTGACTGACGCGAAGTTGATCCAGCGGCTGGTATAGTCGGATGGGTGTCGGCTTCAGCTGCTGTGCGCGTCGTAGCTTCCGCAATGACAACGTTTTTGGTTCTGAGCGGTTGCGGGGGTGAGCCGTCACGAGGCGACTCGGCGCGAGCCGATTCGTCCTGGCCGCCGAACGCTGGGCGCGGGTCATGTGCGGTCAGCAAACAGTCGGATGTGCCAGCGACGATGCGCGACGGCACGATCCTGCGGGCTGACGTCTATCGGCCGCAGATATCCGACTCGGTGCCGGTCATCTTGATGCGGACACAATACGGCAAGTCGGCCGCCCAAGTGCAGCCCGCTCGTTACCAAACACCAGACTGGTTTGCATCGCACTGCTATCTCGTTGTGGTTCAGGATGTTCGGGGCCAAGGTTCATCCGACGGCACCTTTAGCGAGTTCACTCACGATCGCGATGACGGATACGATTCGGTGGAGTGGGCTGCCACGCTGCGTGGTTCAGATGGAAGAGTCGGCATGTATGGCTCGTCATATGTGGGCGCAACGCAGTGGTTGGCGGCGACGGCCGCTCCACCGCACTTAGCGGCAATCGTCCCGGCCAATACTGCCTCCGACTATTACGACGGCTGGACATACGAAGGCGGTGAGTTTCGATTGGCCTTCGTGGAGCCCTGGGCGATCGAAACGATCGCCACCACCGCGGCGGCCAATCGCAAGGACGGCGCGGCGGCGCAGCAGCTCAAGGCTGCGGCCGCTGATCCGACGCGTTGGATCAATTTTCGCCCGTTCGATCAGTTGCCGCCGCTGCGACCTGACAGTCCCGCCGTCGCGCCGTGGTATTTCGACTGGATTCGGCATTCGGCCCGCGATGACTACTGGACGCAGGTGAGCATCAGGGAATGGTACGAATCGGTGAAAGTCCCGGTGTTGGATATCGAGGGTTGGTACGATGCTTTCCTCGCCGGAGGCACTGAGAACTTCGCCGGGATGGTCAGCAGAGGCGCCACGCCGGAAGCGCGCAGCAACCAGCGCCTCGTGATCGGACCGTGGGACCACATCAACTGGGGCCGGCGGAATTCCCAACCCGCTCCGCTGCTGAAATCGATCGGAGTGCAGGCCGACAGCCCGATCAACGAGTTGATGGTTGGCTGGTTCGATCATTTCCTCAAAGACGTAGACAACGGCGTTGCAGGCCAACCTCGAGTGGACTATTTCCTGATGGGCGCAAACGTTTGGAAGTCGGCTGGCAATTGGCCTCTGCCCCAAACCCATTGGACCAAGTACTATCTGTCGGGTAACGGCCAGATGCCGGACCGCGCAGGGGTACTCGGCGGCACGCCACCAGGCGTGGAGCAGCCGGATACCTTTGTCTACCAACCCGATTATCCTGCGCCGAGCCTCGGCGGGCACTCGTGCTGCTCCGCGCAGGCCGGCCCACAGGGCCCCTACGATCAGACACCGGTCGAACAACGTTCTGATGTGTTGATGTACACCACCGCCCCGTTGCCAACTGACACCGAAGTGACCGGGCCTGTATCGGTGAATCTCTGGGCGCAATCGTCTGTTCCGGATACCGATTTCACGGCAAAGCTGGACGTCGTGCGACCAGACGGAGAAGTGCTGAACCTCAACAACGGCATCATCCGGGCGGCATTTCGGGACTCACTGTCCACGCCACAGGCCATTGTCCCCGGCCAGCCGTATGACTACCGGATCAGCATCTGGCCGACGAGTTACCTTTTCGCCGCGGGAGACGAGATTCGTCTCGAAATCTCAAGCAGTGACTACCCTCAGTTCGCACCCAACCCCAACACCGGCGTACCGTTTGGCCGAGGCAACGCTGTGCAGCCAGCAACCCAAACCATCCTGCACGACACGGCGCATCCCTCAAGTGTGGAACTGCCGGTGATCCCCACAGGCGACGCCGGCACGGATCAATTCCCGATGCCCGCGAAAGCCAGCAGGTGAAGTTCACGAAGCCGCGCTCGCCGGCGGCCAGGTCGATCGACAAGCCCCCGACATCCGCTCGATCAGTCGGGCGCTGGCCACCCGCGCAGCACACTCGTCGGAATCTCATCCTCGCGCACCCGCTGCAGACGAGTCTGTTTGCCGGGCCGTGTAACTCGCGCTGACTGCGTTCTGTCGTGGAACTATGTCCATCCCGCAACGATCGGATCCGACAGCGGACTCTTAGCCTTGGTCTAGCCCCGGTCTAGCCCAAGGCTTAGCCGAGGTCCTCGACGGCGAGCAAACCGGTGGCGGAGCGCCACGAACGCGTCAACGGAGGCTGCCAGTCGCCAAATCCGTTGTCACAAACGCCAACCGGGAGGGGCCTTCTAGATCGCTCTCGTTTGTCGTGACACGGTTGTTGGCCAATCGCAGCCGTGCCAGCGTGTCGCCGAACTGTTGTAGCGCGCCGCGGGAGGCCGCCGATTCGAGCCGATCCGCCAGCTCGGCTTCGAAGATTCGGGCCGCGGTGTTGAGCAGGCGCCGGCCCCCAGGAGGGAGCTCGATGATCGACGAACGCCCGTCGTGGGAGTTGGGGCGGCGCCGGCAATGTCCGCGGGCTTCGATCCGATCGACGAGCTTGCTTGTCCCCCAACGGTGATGACCAGTTCCTGGGCGATGTCGTTGATCCGGCAAGCCCCCCGGCGGGCGATCACCTGCATCGATAGGCCAGATGTCTGCGCCGAATCGGGCGGAGTCGATCCAGGCGCGACACCTCCGCGGGCTCGAAACCGCGGGTGTCTCCCGGATCAGGATCCGGGGGACGGCAGTCATGTCTGGGGTGGCTGCATCGCTGGTGTCTCGCAAAGTCTCGCGGACGACGTCGACCCGCCCATACCCCGTCGCATGGGTCTCACCCGTCTGCAGCCACTGTTGACGTGTTGACCGGTCCGGTCTCGGGAACTGCAGGCGTGCGGGCGGAGTCCAGCCGCCCACGGTAGGCTAGTGCGGCCGACGAGAAAGGACGACCGTGACCGCTCACGATCTTGCCGAACTGTGGGAGGCGCACTGCCGCTTCGAGTTCGAGACGCGCGATGTGGACGCCACCATGGCCACCATGGTGGCCGAACCGTACGTCAACCACGTGCCGACGATGACCGGTGGCGTCGGCTTCGAGAACCTACGCGACTTCTATGCCAACCACTTCATCGGCGTGAACCCGCCCGACCTCGAACTCGTGCCCGTCAGCCGGACGGTAGGGCACAGCTCGTTGGTGGACGAGTTCGTGGTCCGCTTCACGCATACGACTCGAATGGACTATATGCTGCCGGGAATCGAGCCCACGGGGCGCGCAGTGGAGATCGCCTCCGTGGCCGTCATTCAGTTCGAGGGAGACAAGCTGGTTCACGAGCACATCTACTGGGATCAGGCCAGCGTGCTCGTCCAACTCGGCCTGCTCGACGCCGGTCGGCTTCCGATCGCCGGGGTCGAGACCGCCCGCAAGGTCCTCGACGCCTCTCTGCCCAGCAACACCCTCATGGCGAACCACTGACACCCGCTTCGCCTTGCGCCACATCGTCCCCACCGAAGCCAACGCCTCGAGCACGGCGGCGAAGTACTGGCGACCCCCAACAGGGCCCCCGAGCATCTTGACGATGAAGGTTTCGGCGGCGGCCAAGCGGCGGTCGGTGGTGCCTGTGAGCGGAAGGCAATGCTGGATGCTCCCGCAATTGCGCGACACTTCCACCGACGTACGAGGGGCGATCTCGCTTTGACCCGCAGTCGTGGATGTCGTCGCGCTCGTCAGCGAGCCTAACCCGCAACGACATCGCCGCTCGGCCGCCGGCTGTCCACCCACAGGCCAAAGCCACCCCACGCAGGTACGGCAGAACGCCATCGGACCCTGGCAGAATTTCTGCACGAGCACCCCCTCGACGACTCTTAAGCTCAGGGCATGACTGCTCGTCGCGACGGCGTCGACGACAAGTTCGACGAGATGCGCCGCGCGTGGATCGCCGCCCATCAGGGGTGGTCGACCATCCAGCGCCGGCGCGCCGAAGTCCTGGGCCGCAGCGTCCGGGGACGTCAGCGGGCGGTGGCCACCCCCCGCTGACCGACCCGCATGACGACACGGTGATCCCGCCGCTGTGGCTGCGCATGGCGAAGTCCGCCGCCGTCCACGTGGAATTGCTCGTCGTGACGGCGTCTGTAGTGGTCGCCCCGCTGGGGTGGCTGGGTGGCCGGATGCTGAAACACGCTCTGGTTTCGGCTGGTCTCTGGACGTTGCGGGCGTACCCGATCGCGGCGCTGTTGTGGGCAGGCGGTCTGCTCGGCGGTGTCGTCCTTGTGTTCTACGATCCCGCGCCAACCTTGGGTCAGGTCGTGCTCATGCCTTGGCTGTGTGTGCAGGTGGCGGCGGTTCCCGCCTCGCAGGGGTGTACGGCATCGCCGAGGGATGGCTGGCGGTGCCGCGACCCGCGCCATCCCCTGGGGCGTGACCAACCGCATGGCCAGCATCAACATTGAGTTGCAGGGCACACGCAATCCCGGCGAGCACCTGGTCCGACGCCTGACGCTCTCTGCCTTGCTCGAGCCGCAGGTAGTACTCCGCACTGATGCAGGCAGCACCGCCACTTCCTCGGGGCGAAGTCCGCGGACGCGCCGACGGTCTCCCACGTACAGACCCGCGTCCGTAGGTCGCACGAGATCGCGCCGGGTGCGAAGAAACACGCCCAACGCATTCGGATTCTGTTCCACCACCGCAACGTAGTTCCGAAATTGCAACAGAGGGTAGGAGCACTGCTCCTATGAGTGAGTCCCGCCGGTGAGACTCGACTGAAGGGACGCGAGCTTTGCGGCGTATTCGGTCCCCGGCTCGGCGTGATAGACGAGCAAATGTTGTCCATCAGAGTCGGGCATGTCAAACCTACTGCGCCACAAATGAAATTCTCCCACTACGGGGTGCCTCATGTGGTTGGGGCCTGCCGATGTCAGGATCCCGTCCGGGATATCCCGTGTGCCAGGTTGCTCAGACCGGTCTCTCCAGCGTGCCAGCTAGTGCAGGTGTGCCTCAACGACCATGATGCACCGACGATCACCAGCGTCATCAACGGTCGGCGGCGCCCTCTATTTTTCCGCGCCGCCAATGCTCACCGGCTCCCACTCTGCGATCTCGGCCAACTGCTTAGTCAACGCACTGCGTATCCCCTGTACCGCGTCGCGGCCGACCGCCAGACGCAGGGGAGGTTTGGGATGTGTGGCAGCCGTCATCACAGCGTCCACTACCAGCGTCGGATCACCCAAGGCGCTTTCGGGCAGAGCCAAGAGCTCGGACAGGAAGGTTCCGACCGTGTTCGCGTACAGCTTGTTCGGCTCGACCATCGGCACAGATGCCCTGAACTCTGTACGAAATATTCCTGGCTGTATCGTTGTCACACTGACGCCGAGTGGCTCCAGCTCCACTGCAAGCGCAGCGGAAATCGCTTCCACCGCAGCCTTGGTGGCCGAATACAGCGCGGCTCCCGGCCACACCACCTGGCCGAGGTACGACGAGATTTGGATGACTCTGCCGTGGGATGCCTGCAACGCGGGTAAGGCGGCCTGCAGAATAGTGAGTCCTGCGAAGAAGTTCGTCTCGAATATGCTCCTTGCCGCTGCGTCATCCGTCTGCTCAACCGGAGCCATCAACCCGTATCCGGCGTTGTTCACCAAAACGTTTAAGCCGTCTGCGTGATCCACGGCGGACTTGACGATCTGGCCTGCCTCCTTGTCGGTGATATCGAGCACCACGGGAGTGATCCGTCCAGGTGCCTTCGCCGCCAAGTCGCCCAGTGGGCCCGATCGCCGTGCCACCGCGATGACGTGATCTCCGGCCGATGCGACTCGTTCGGCAAGCAATCGGCCGAATCCCGAGGACGCTCCTGTGATAAGCCAAGTCCTTGACATCGTCATCCTTTCCTGTAGGCGTTACCGCGTCGCACGAAGAAGCCGAAACATGCTGCTGCTTCAAGGGCCGCGCGACCATGGCTGTGTTCCTTTTCGGGTCACGACAAGCGGTGCAGCGGCACGCCTCCACTCGTCCTGACTATGGTTGCGGCAGTGCCGGATCCGAGCCAGGCCGCAGTTGTACTAGGAGTCGCAGGGCCCCCATTTTCAGCATCCGCCGTCCCTGAATTGCGCGGCGTTCATGCAGATCCGCTGTTGTTACCGACACCACACCCGGGGGTTCGCCATCGACGCCGCATCTGTGCTCGACGACTTGGCACGGCGTCTCGGGCCAGCGAGTCTGTGTCGTCATGTCGCGGATCCCAGTTTGACAGGGCGCTTGAGCCACCCCCCGGAGATGATGGCCTCGGTCCTTCGGACAGCTTGCTGGCTGCCCGCGGTGAAACGGATAGCGCTGCAGGAGCTTGGAGAAGACGATCTCGCCTTCCACGCGCGCGAGCGGAGCGCCCAGGCAGAAGTGGATGCCGTGGATGAAAGCGAGGTGCGGGTTGGCGCCCTTGCACGCAGAACAACTGCCGGGGCTTAAGAATCAGGCCGATTTTCGACCGGATTATCCGGACCGCGGGCACCCTATGGATCCACGGGGACCACCGCAACTTGATTCGTCGATCGCTGGTGATGTTCTGCGAGACCGGCTTGGTGAGCGACGCCGTTGGGTCCCATCCGCAATACGACGTATACGCCGATCAGTTCCTCGATCACGCCAGCAACAATCTCTACAATGCCCACTACGACCGGCCAGCCTGCCTTTCGCTTCTCGGCGATGCCGCAGTACTGACCGTTCTCAACGCGGTGCCCTGGGCTCTACGCCGAAGAGCTAACCGCATGCGGCGCCGACGTGATCGGCTTTGACCAGAGCCCAAGGATGGCTGAGCTATCCCAGCAACGAGTTTCCTCAGGACGTTTCGCCCTCACGATCACGCCAATCCCCTTGACTGGCTGCTCCGACCGCGTCACCAATCGTGGTGGTTGAGCCAGGCGAGGATGCGATCGGCGGTCTCGCGCCAGCGGGGTTCGAGAACGATGTTGTGGGAACGGCCGGCCAAAAACAGATAGTCAGATCCGAAGTGCGCAGCGCTTCGTCGCACTGCTTCGGCTAGCACGACGACGTCGTGCTCCGCCGCGACCATCAGCGAGGGTCCACCGATGCGGATGCGGTCCACACTGGTTTCTGCCAAGGTCGCTTGCTTCATCGCCGTCGGCGACTCCCTGGTCAACAGAGCGTGGTAACACCGGGCGTCCTCCTCGGTGCAACCACCCAAGAACACGTCCCGGGCGAGGTCGAAGGGCGGTGGCTCCACGGGTGCGTCGAGGTCGAAGTGGATCTGCGCATCGATGACACCTACTTCGGCGCAGATCGAGGGAGCCAGTAGCACCTGGGCCAAAGTCGCATGCTGTTCGGCGTATTTCTGGACGACCGTTGCGCCCATGCTGTGGGCGATCATGACGGGGGTCTGTCCGACGTGAGCGACGACGATCTCGAGTTCTTCCACAGTGTCGGCCTGCGTGCGCGCGGCGAACGCGCGGTCAGGCAAATCGCGAGATCCGGTGTGGCCGAACCAACTGAATGAGTAACAGTGCCTACCGGTCGCGGCGAAATAAGGCAGCCACCTGTCCCAGACCCAGCTACCGTGCGCACCGCCGTGGACGAACACGATGGGGGCACCTGTGGGCTGCGCCGGGGATGCGGCGTGCTCGATATATACGCCGTCGAACGTGCCGGATTGCGTTGCCGTCAAGGCACTAGAGTCCTCTCATGCACACTGTCTCAGTTAAGGATTGCGATTTCAGGCAATCAAACGATGGCGGCCGAGCGGACTCGAAGAGGATGGCTTGGGCCGACATTTGTGCTGTGTCGAAGTACAACCTATGTGATAGCAACCGAGCCGCGCCATGCGGCTGACGGTCGACGCGAACGTCAGCTAAAGCCAGCGGTCACCGGCTGCTTTGATTCCTTCCCACGTTGGACCGACGCAATGGCAGCAATCTTGCACGCCGTGTCCAGCAGGATTGCTACTGCCAGAAAGTGCCGATGCCCGGCTTCGGTAGCGGCGCGTAACGCTCCCGAAGCCTACCCTGAGCGGTGAATCTTGTCCTCAACGAAAGCGGGAAACGCTGTGGCGCTCAGCGAAATTGCTTCGAGCTACGACTTCATCATCTGTGGATCCCGGCTCTTCGGGTTCAGCGGTGGCGCGACGCCTCGCCGAAAACCCCGACGTCAGCGTCCTGTTACTGGAGGCCGGCGGTTCTGACGACGTGCCGACGGTCATGGACCCCGCGCAATGGCCACTCAACCTGGGCAGCGAGCGGGACTGGGGCTTCCTGGCCCAGCAACCAATCCCCTGCCGGGGGAGGAGCGCTGTCTGGCGGTGGCCGGGGAAGCGGGTGACGCGGCTGTCCAGATAGCGCTCGAGGACTTCGACCAGCGCCGCTTCGATCGGGACCCGGCGATCTTTGCCGCCCTTGCCGTGCACGTGGATGACAGCACCGTCGTCGCCGCGGCTGCGAGTCTGTCTTAGCTTAGCGGGCTTGGGCCGGCCGACTAGCGGAATCGGGTTGGCCACGATCAGCTCTGAGGTGTACAGGAAGGTGCACAGGACGTTCCACGTCGACCAGCACCGTTGAATCGTTGCGGCATCATGGGTTTCGGCGTATCGCGCGAGCGCCTTGCGCATGGAGTCGGTCGTGATGTCACTCAACGATATTGCCGACGCGTCGCTGGTGTCGGCGCCGGTGATCAGGGTGGCGATCGTGTCGAAGTCCTGGCGGTAGGCCTTCATGGAGTGCGGCGACGGTTTACGGGTGCCGCGGTCGGCCAAGAAGGCAGCGAACCACTCTGGTCGAGAAACCGCGGCGGAGTCGGTCTTCTCACCGGCGTCCACCGTGCGGTCGGTGTTTCGTGATAACCGCAGTCATCCATGAACCGGCAAGTCGCGTCGCCCATACGCGCCGGTTCGACGTATTTTTGACTGTCTTGGACGCGGCGCCTAGAAGGGCCAATGTGGCGGCGGCGACGGGGTGGATCGATACCGTGGAATCCTGGCGCTCCCAACCCCAACCACCGGCGTCACTGATCGGTCTCTCCGCGCCCCTAGCACCGCATACGTCAGCGGCGATTGCTCTCGGTGCGACAACAAGCCGGAATTCATACGCGTCTCAAAGAGGCCGCACCCCTTGGCCATGTCTCGCGCGGTTGGCGCCGGCCAGCGTTGGTTGCGATCCAGTCGATCGCCGCTGCCACATCGGAATCAGCCCAGACTTTCTCGATGTGCACCGACTCACCTTGCATCCAGCAGGCATGCACGGAGACTTCGAGGCCGTGAGACATGTCCACACCGAACGCATCTGGGCGGGCGAAGTTGTCGGTCCGATGCCGAACAGAGCCAGGACTACCAAACCGTCGAGACCGTGTTGGCCCGCTACGGACACGCCATCGTCGCCGGATGGTTGACCCGTCGCACGATTGAGGCCAGATGCCGGGAGAAGAGGCTCCGTCATGTTCCGAGTCTCGAAGAGGTCGATCTGGGCATCAGCGACGTCGATGAGATCGCCGACGAGACGGTGGCTGAGGCACTGTCCTACTTCCGCGATCGTGTCCTGATCCCCAGCAAGTGGAACCCTCGCCGGGGAGCGTCGCTGCGGACATTCTTCGTCGGCCAGTGTCTGATCCGGTTCGTCGCTGTTATGAATCGTTGGCTCACCGAGCAAGGCCGCGACGTCCTCGGAGATGACACCGCTATTCGCGCGCACTCGCAGGCGGCGCTTACCGATGTTGAGAAACGACGTTATACACACTGGGGGCAGAACGTGCCCTACAACAGGTGACCCGAGAGGATGCCCGAGTCGCGCTGACAATGCAGTCGGGTGGATACAGCGTGCGGGAGATCGCCGCAAGACTGGGCAGGACCGAGAAGGCGGTGGAAAACATGATCGCCCACGCCAAGAAACAAATTCGCCACAAGATTGCAGGAAAGGGGGGCGGCCCAGCACTACTGAGACGCCAGCGGCGGCATCGAAGGCCAATTTGGCCCCGTGCGATGGCAGCTTCGTCTCGCCGAGTACCGCATGCTCAGCGGTGACCGCGGCGGCGCCGCAACGTTGCTCAACGAGATCCAGGCCGCCACCGCCGCACGCGGCCAGTACGCCAACAACGTCTGGGCCAGAATCCACTTGGCGGAGCTAGAAGCGGGTGCACGGCTGTCACAAGACTTCCCCGGCGTTGTTCGACGAAGCCGTAAGCGCGACGATGACGCGAGCATGCCGCTACATCATCGCTGGCGGCCAACACGTCAGATGACGAAACATGGTGGACCTCAACCACCTAAGCGGCACCAGCCATCCAAAACGTTCAGTGTCCGTTCAACCAGACAGGAAGCAAGCCATATGACGATCACCACAATCGAAGAGGCGTCCTCGACGTTGGCTGCCTACATCCCGCAAACACCGATGAAGGAGAACTACGCCCTCGACCGGATGCAATCCGTGGTGCAGTGCCTAGGCAACCCCCAAGAGGCGTACCCGAGCATCCACGTCGCAGGCACGTCCGGAAAGACGTCAGTGGCCTACTTCGTGACCGGGCTGTTGCAAGAGGCGGGTTTCAGGACAGGACTGACGATCTCGCCGTTCGTAGAGTCCATCACCGAGCGGGTGCAGATCGGCGGCCCAGTGCCGGAGCAGATGTTCGTCGACTACCTCAACGACTTCCTCCCACGCGTGCGAGCCAGTGGTCTGCAGCCCAGCTACTTCGAGATGCTCGTGGCGTTCGCGTTCGACGTGTTCCGTGCGGAGAACGTCGATTACGCGGTCATAGAAACCGGTCTAGGTGGCCTGCTCGACGGCACGAACGTGATTTCGCGTCCGGACAAGATCGCCGTGATCACCGACATCGGACTCGATCACACCGAAATCCTCGGGGAGACAGTCGAAGATATCGCCGCGCAAAAGGCTGGCATCGTCCAGCCGGGAAACATGGTGATCATCCAGGGCGGACAGGACCCGGCTGTGCTGTCGGTGCTACGGAGTACCGCGCAGGCGCGCCGCGCTTCGCAGATCGTTGTGACCAGCGATCCGCACACCGGCACGAGGTCGCGCGACGACGTGCCACTGTTTCAGCACCGCAACTGGAGCCTGGCGCAAGCAGTGGTCAACCACGTCGCCGCACGAGACGGGTTGCCGCAGATCGACCGCGACCGCCCTCCGCCGATCGCTTTCATGCCCCCGGGGCGGATGGAGGTGCTCGTGCTCAACGAGCAGTACGTCATTCTCGATGGTGCGCACAATCCGCAGAAACTCTCGGCGCTTGCCGAGTCGTTGGCCGGTCTCGGTGTCAAGCAGATACCCGTGCTGGCCGCCCTGGGCCGGTCCACCGAGGCGAAGGTGTCGTCGTGCCTGGATGTCATCGCCACCTTCGCGTCGACCTTGGTGATCACCGACTTCTCCGCGAAGCAAGATCTCGGGCGCCTATCATGGCCGGCAGACGAGCTAATCGACATTGCCCGCCAACGAGACATCGAGAACGTCTCGGCGCAGTCAGACAGCCACCGCGCCCTCCAATGGCTACTCAACCGCGGCGAATCCAGCTTGCTCATTACGGGCTCTTTGTACCTTGTCGCTGAATTGCGCGGTGCGTTGCTGGCGCGCGGAGCCCTGAAGTCGACGCTGGGCGCCACGCGGTCCGCACCGTAACCGTCGCCACACTCAGCAATGATTGCATCACGCTCGTGCTCCGCGCCGTTGACGCCTTGGCCAAGCTTCTCGTTGCGACCCACGTCGTGGGAATCCGGTAGTCGAACTCACCCGGATGCGCGGGCGGCGCTGGTTCAGCCCGTCGCCGACGGCCCTCGTCGCGCGCCGACCACGATGCAGCAAGCCATCCGCAGTGCCGCTCAAGACGCGGTCGTAGGTGTCTCACAACTCGTCCAGGATGCGGGTTCGCCGCTACGCGTACTCGTCTGGGGTTCTGACTCGCGTCGCCCCGGCAGGCCTTCCACGCGCGTGTGGCAAAGCGCGTTGTGAACGCTCGCACACTCGAGACGATGTCCTTGAGCGGACCCGTAGCCGCGAAGAGTACCGCGACTGCGCTGAGGGCCATACCCAAGTCCTTCGTCTCGACCGGCGGTGTGTCCATGGTGTCAGCCAAGCCCGCCACCATGGGTGAAAGCGACGGTGCCCCTGCGTGCCGACACGAATGCCGGCGTCGGCGGCTGCAGCCATGTCGATCGACGTGTTCAACGATCCAGGTGGGGCGAACGTCGCAGCGTGGGAGTCCGTCGATGATGCCGGGCAGCAATGGTGTTCGCTCCCGCGTCAACGAGCACGACATCGAACGGCGACAGCCGGGCCAGGTCGTCGGGACGGAGACGTGGTCGATGCCCACTGTGGCCTCGCCCGTGCTGTCATCGTTTCCTCGATCAGACCGGGGCGCCGCGAGGGAGCAAGCCAACCCAAAGTACATAGATAATGACGAATACCCATGACGATGCATGTGAGTGAATCCCCTTGGGACAGAAGTAATTCGGTGATCAGACCTAGTCCCGCAGCCGGCGGTGGTGTACCAGAAGACTATTCAGATTTGTCACGTGCCGCTGCCGCACGAACGCCGTCGTGCATGGTGACGTCAAGCCGACGAACGTCGTCTTGCGCGGCGGCGACGTCATGCGGCCGGTACTGGTGGACTTCGGTCTCTCGTTCAACAACGCCGAAGAGGACGACGGGACCCGTGTGGGGGAGGAGGTCGGGAGCCGCTTCCTTCGCCTGCCCGAGCACGCGACCGGTGGCCGTGGCGACGCGAGCGATGTCACGCAATTAGCTGAGATACTTCTGTACTGCGTTTCCGGATGTGAGCCGCGGGTGCTGCTTGACGAAGGCAACAAGATGCCGCATCAACGCCTACCGGCGCGCGGCACATTGGAGAATGCCCTTACTCCGCGCGCGTACTTGCGTGTTTTGAGTGTCTTCGACGGAGCGCTCAGCACCACGCTGTCTAGAAGGTACGTAGAGACGCCGGAACTGATTTCGGACTTGGAGGCGGCGATGTGCAGTGACGGAGATGACCTGGAAGATTTGCTCGCTCAAGTCGACGAGTTGGCGCGAAGTCGCGGACTGATCGCACAGGTCGGAGACCGTCAGTCTCTGCAGCGATTCATGGATTCGATCAGGCAGGCCCTGGATGACTTTTCGTTCCCGCGAGGTTTCCGACGCTCACAGACTAGGTACAAAGAGTGCCTGGACGACGATGAGCCCTGGATGGAAATACGTTATTCGGTCCATGTGCTCGACAGCGTCCCGTGGGGTGGTGTAGTTCGGATCGGTGAACCATCTGATTCGTGATCAACGAGTTATGTTGTATGTTAAGCGCTTTCGAATTCGGGTGTCAACGATGACACGCTTGTCTGGGCTGCGGCTGCTCGTTCCTTGGCGGCGATGATCACCCGTAGTTCGTCCATGCTGACGTCGGAGACGTAGCGGCGGGTGACCTCCCACTCGTCGTGCGCTTCGATCACCACCGCCGTCGCCAATCGCAGGAACGCCGCCGGGTTGGGGAAGATCTGCACGACGTCGGCGCGGCGCTTGATCTCCTTGTTCAATCGTTCGATCGGGTTGTTCGACCAGATCTTCTGCCAATGCGCTTTCGGGAACGCCCGAAACGCGAGCACGTCCTCCTTGGCCTCACGCATCATCGTCGTGACTTTCGGGAATGACTTCTGCAGGGTGTCGGTGACCTGATCCCATTGCCCCCAACAGCATCGGGCTCGGTGTGCGCGAATATCGTCTTGATCGCCGCCATCACCGGAGGCACATGTTTCGACGACACCGCCGAGCCGACGTTGCGCATGAAATGCACCCGGCAACGCTGCCAGGACGCACCAGTGAACTGCTGGACCACCGCCGCCTTCAACCCGGCGTGGGCATCGCAGATCACCAGATGCACCCCGGCCAGGCCACGCGCCCGCAACCCAGCCAGGAACTCACGCCAGAAATCGAAGGACTCGCTGTCGCCGACCGCGGTCCCCAAGACTTCCCGGGTGCCCTCGATCGACACGCCGGTGGCCACGACGAGTGCGTGGGAGACCACATGCGCCCCGATCCGGACCCTGCAGTACGTCGCGTCGAGGAAGACGTAGGGAAACGTGGTGTGGGTCAACGTCCGTCCCCGGAATCTCGCGATCTCGGTATCACGGCCCGAGCAGATCTGCGAGACCCGCGACTTGGAGATCCCCGATCCCACGCCCAGCGCGGTGACGAGGTCATCGACGTTGCGGGTGGACACACCATGGACGCAGGCCTCCATGATCACCGCACGAAGGGCCTGGTCGATGCGCCGGCGGCGCTCCAGCAGACTGGGGAAGAACGAACTCGACCGCAGCTTCGGGATCGCCACCTCGACATCCCCGCTGGTGGTGGCCACAGCCTTGGGCCTGGTTCCGTTGCGGTAGTTCGTGCGTTCACCGGTGCGTTCGTAGCGGCCTGGCGCCGAGCACCTCGGCCGCCTCGGCGTCGATCAACGCCTGCAGCCCGGCGCGGATCAGTTCAGCGAACACGCTCGCTGGATCAGCGCCCTTGAGGGCATCGAGCTGGGCGATCAGGGCAGAATGGTCATGGGTCATCGCGTGGATTCCTTTTGGTCGAGTCACTTTGGTCGGTAACTCGCTCATCACTACGCGATGGCCCACCCACAGAACCGGCGCGACACGCCCGAGCTGCGGCTACGCCGCGTCCCCGAATTCACACCACGCCAAGGAACTTACCCAACCGAGCCGTTAGGACCGGTTGATGATGGCCGGTTGAAACGAACAAAACGCCGTCCCATCGATCCGATCTCAACGCGTGATCGATCACCAGCTAGCCGTCGAACACGCCCCTCCGGCAGTTCCAGAGCCCGTTTCTTGGTGCACTGGCAGCGGGGCCGCCCTCGCGCAAACCGCGGATCGATGTAGTGCCAGAGTCTCGACGCTGATCTCTGCAGACCCATTCATGGTGAGATTCGCCCGCGCGATGGGCTACCGCGCGATCCGCTGGTGACAGTTCGGCGGGCCTGACACCGCGGGCGTCAGTCCCCCGGTAGGGGAGAGGCGGTGCAGCCCGGCCGATACCGCGATGATCGGACGGCAGAAACTGAGAAGGGGAAGATGGTGGCCGCACACCCAGGGGCAGAGTCGATTGAGGAGCACGGTGTGTCGAGCCATGCTGCACCGTAGCCCAACCCATTATCGCACTGATGCCGCCTAGACCGATCATGATCGAATTATGTTGTGGTACCACATTATAGAGAATGCGCAGTGGTTTACCTGGCGTACTCTCCGTTGTCACTAAATCCGTTGTAGCACAATACTATTCATAGTAAGGCCCTTAACTCTTTGCCAGAGTCGCATGTTCGTTGTCATTGATGTTGGGGCATTCTTATTCAATCTGGGGCACAGGCTAAGCGTAGATCCGTCGCCGGGCAGACGCGGCCCCGTCGGCGTTGAACTGATTCAGCCGCATGAATCACAGTGGCGCGCGGAAGGTCGTCGAGCGGACCCGGCGGATCATCGAATTATATTGAGTAACAACGATATAGAAAATGCGGCTCGCATCTGTCGCGAATCTATAGCGGGCTCCGACGCGCGAACCCAGACAGACTGCCGGTGAACGATCATGAGCGAGCGGCCGACGACCACACCGCTCATATGTTTCCCGGCCACGACACGTCTCGACGCATATCCGGAACCTTGGGAAAATCCGGGCGCGGCAGGCGACTGTGGCTGACTATCGTTACGTGACGAAACGACTCAAGTAGACCGCGTACGCCTTGAGGATTCAGCAGCGGCACACCGTCGAGATGAATTTTAGGACGACCGTACGGTTCTAGGGTCCGCCATGAAGAGCGGAAAAGTGCATCCGCCATTTCGATCGGAATTCTGCAAACGCCCTGGTAGAGACATCGCCGTCCGCCTAGGAGTTACGGAACCTACAGGAAGTTGCGATTTGAATTCGGTATTGGGCCCGATCGCTGGTCGGAGCCGGCTCGCCGCGGACAACTCGTCGCTCCGCGCGTGCCTCCCGGGCGTCGGCTCTGCGGCTAGGGCGTGAAAGTGCGCGTGGCGCACACCGTGAGCACAGAGTCGACCGGTAGTCGGGCAGCACTTCATCGCTTGGGGGTCGCCGCCGATACCGCCCCGCTGACCGAAAAACACACCGCGGACCAGGCGGTCGGCGGATTCCCAGCGGATGCACAGGCCCATCACCAGCGAACTCACAGCGAACTGTGCTTAAAGTCTTGCGCGGTCAATTGTATGTAGTATACCGTCAGCTGTGACACGGACCACTCTTCGTATCAGTCAGAGGAGCCGGTCACATCTGCTTTCCGAACCCCGACGTAGATGCGTCGGGAACCGCAAACCAGACGTCGAATGAGTAAGGGGAATGCCGTGGCAAAGGCGCTCGAAGGGGTGCGTGTCCTGGACATGACACATGTCCAATCAGGACCGTCATGCACACAGATTTTGGCGTGGTTGGGCGCCGACGTGGTCAAGCTGGAGGCCCCCGGCGGCGATATCACCCGCAAGCAACTGCGGGACATCCCCGGGGTCGATAGCCTCTACTTCACGATGCTCAACTGCAACAAGCGGAGCATCACGCTCAACATGAAGTCAGCGGAGGGCAAGCGGATCTTCACCGATCTGTTGCCCCGGTTCGACATCCTCGCCGAGAACTTCGCCCCTGGCGCGATCGAGCGCATGGGCTTCGGGTGGGACACGCTGCAGGAGATCAATCCGCGGCTCATCTTCGCCTCCATCAAGGGCTTCGGCGACGGCCCCTATACCCATTACAAGGCCTACGAGGTGGTCGCCCAGGCCATGGGCGGGTCGATGAGTACGACCGGGTTCGAAGACGGTCCTCCGATGGCCACCGGCGCGCAGATCGGCGACTCGGGTACGGGCGTCCACGCCGTGGCAGGCATCCTCGCCGCGCTGTATCAGCGGGAGCACACCGGCCGCGGGCAGCGCGTGACCGTCGCCATGCAGCACGCGGTGCTGAACATGTGCCGGGTCAAGCTGCGCGATCAGCAGCGGCTGCAGAACGGGCCACTGGCCGAGTACCCCAACGACGAGTTCGGCGACACCGTGCCGCGCTCGGGCAACGCCTCCGGCGGAGGCCAGCCGGGCTGGGCCGTGAAGTGCGCCCCCGGCGGACCCAACGACTACGTCTACATCGTCATCCAGCCCGTGTGCTGGGCGCCGATCGCGAACCTGATCGGCCGTCCCGAGCTGGTGACCGACCCCGAGTGGAGCACACCAGAAGCGCGACTGGACAAGCTGGACAAGATGTTCCAGCTGATCGAGGAATGGACCATGGGCATCGACAAGTGGAAGGTGCTCGAGACGCTCACCGAGCATCACATCCCGTGCGGCCCGATCCTGTCCACGAAGGAAATCATCGAGGACGAGTCGCTGGCGGCGAACGAGATGGTGGTCCGCGTCGACCACCCCGAGCGCGGCGAGTTCAGCACGGTCGGCTGCCCGATCAAGCTGTCCGACTCCCCGGTCGACGTGCACCGCCCACCTTTACTTGGCGAGCACAATGAGGACGTCTACGGCCGGGAACTCGGTCTCGGCGACCAGTTGGTCACCCTGAAGGCGAAGGGTGTCCTGTGATGCACACATCGCCAATGATCTTCACCAAACGCACCTCGCACGTCGTCGAGGACGTTCGGTCAGGAGGAGACGCCCGGTCGCGGCGCTCGGTTCGGAAATCAATTGGGCCAGGACCGCGGGTATTGCGGTAGCAAAACCTGGCGAAATTCCTGCCCGGTCGGCGACGATGTCCCCAACCGGTTGCAGGGGAACCGGAAGGAGCCGTAGCACAATGATTTCAACAGCGTCGCCAAGCTATAGAGAAGTAGTAGACAAGAACGGCAGGGTGTACCGGATCGGCGAGACCGACCGCGACCTCCTTGGACGTTCACGGGCATGGATGGTGTGGCTGCCGTGGATTGCCATGATGGCCATCAGCTCGTCCGAATACGCGTTCACCTCGGCCGAGGACACCCTCGTCGAAGCGCACGGCTGGGGCCACGGCCACATCTTCTGGTTGCTCGGCGTATGGGTGTTCTTCCAGGCCGCAGTGGCATTCCCGGCAGGCCGGCTGCGGGAGAGCGGCAAGTTGTCGGCCAAGGCGGCGATGATGCTCGGCGCCGGAGGGGCGCTGCTGGGCTACATATCGCTGGCGTTCGCCCCGAACGTCTTCTTCGCGTACCTGGGCTTCGGCTTCTTCGGTGGAACCGCTGCCGGTTTCGTCTACGCCACCTGCGTCAACATGGTGGGCAAGTGGTACCCGGAACGGAAGGGCGGCAAGACCGGTTTCGTCAACGGCGGGTTCGCTTACGGTTCGGTGCCCTTCATCTTCCTGTTCACCTCGTACCTGTCTGTCAGCAACTACGAGGGAATCCTGTTCGCGGTCGGCGTCTTCCTTGCGGCATTGGTGGCCATCAGCGGGTTCTTCTTCAAGGACCCCCCGAAGAACTGGTGGCCCGCGCACGTCGACCCGCTGGTGGCCAGTGAAGACCCGCGAATCCGGCGGGCCCTGCTGAAGAATCCGCCCGCGGTGAAGCAGTACACGCCGATGGAGGCCATCAAGACCGGCATCCTTCCGCTGATGTGGTTCGTCCTGCTCTGCACCGCAGGCATCAACATCTTCGGCATTGCGATGCAGGTGCCCTTCGGCAAGGAGATGGGCTTCGCCGGTGGCATCGTGGCGCTGGCGATGAGCCTCAAGGCCATCATCAACGGCACCGGGCGCGGCGTGATCGGCTGGATCTCCGACCTGTTCGGGCGGCGGAACACACTGATCATCGTCTGCGCGGTACTGGGAGTGTCCCAGTACGCGGTGTACCTGTCCGGCTCCATCGGCAGCATGCCACTGTTCCTTCTGGCGTCGATGGTCTCGGGCTTCGGTGGCGGCGCGATCTTCCCGCTGTTCGCGGCCATGACCGCCGACTACTTCGGTGAGAACAACAACGCGACCAACTACGGCCTGGTCTACAGCTCGAAGGTGATCTCGGGCCTGGTCGGCGCCGGTATGGGTTCGGTCGTGGTGGACAACTGGGGTTACGGCACGGCGTTCGTGATCGCCGGTACGGTCGGCGTCGTCTGCGCCTTCATCACGATCCTCCTCAAGCAACCCAAGCTGCCCGCCGAGCAGCAACGGACGCCGACGAAGGACGACACGCAGGCCGCGCTGGTGCTCGACTAGCGTCCGCCTCGCAGTCAGCGCCCCGGGTGTGGGCCACGTCCTGCCAAGGACTTGCCCGCACCTGGGGCGTCCCCAGTTTTGGATGTCGCACGAATGGGAAATCGTGACATGGCAAGACAGTTCATTGCATACGAAAACCTGTACCCTAAGAACCGTCCTCTAGGCGAAGGAGCACGCCATGTCACTTCCCCTCCAGAGCCGGCGCCCCCCTGGCCAGGCGTCGGGTAACGGGCTTTCCGACGCAGCCGCTCGCCGGGTGCAGCGCCCGGCTCCGTTGCGTGAGGCCGTCTACGACGCCATCGTGGAACTGATCGTGAACGAGACCCTCAAGCAGGGTCAGCACCTCGTCGAGAACGAACTGGCCGAGTATCTGGGCGTCAGCCGTCAGCCGGTGCGTGAAGCGTTGCAGCGCTTGCAGACCGACGGCTGGGTAGATCTGCGTCCCGCACAGGGCGCCTTCGTGCACAGCCCCACCGAAGAGGAGGCCGACCAGCTTCTCGGCGTCCGCTCGGTCCTGGAGACCTACTCGGCCCGGCTCGCCGCCACCCACGCCACGCCAGAGGACGTCAACCGGCTGTGGGAACTGCAGCAGGACGGGCTGAACGCGTTGTCGGACAACGACGTCGAGGGTTTGGTGGCGGCCAACGCGGCCCTGCACGCGAGCATCAGAGCGCTCGGGGGCAACGCCGTACTCGCCGAGCACATCGGGCTCGTCGAGCGCCGGTGGCGCTGGTACTACCACCTGATCGCGCAACCGCGCGGCCATGACGCCTGGTCGGAGCACGCCGACCTGATCAAGGCCATCGCGGCCGGGGACGCCGACCGGGCCAGCGAGGTCATGAACCTGCACACGGAGCGGACCCGGCAGCTCTACCACGACCAGCGGGCTGCCAAGTCCTGAGCGGCATTACACGAGTGCGGGACTGCTCGGCTCCGCCGAGGTGATCCGCTCGTCTCCGGAGTAGACGTTCATCGATGATCCACGCAGGAAACCGATCAACGTCAACCCCATCTCCCGTGCCAGATCCACGGCGAGTGACGACGGCGCCGATACCGCGGCCAGCGCGGGGATCCCGGCCATCACGGCCTTCTGCACCAGTTCGAAGGACGCCCGGCCACTGACCATCAGCGTGGTGCCGCGCAACGGCAGACGGCCTGCGGAGAACGCCCAGCCGATGACCTTGTCCACCGCGTTGTGCCTGCCGATGTCCTCGCGCACGCACAGTGGGTCGCCGTTCGCGCCGAACAGTGCGGCCCCGTGCAGTCCGCCCGTCCTGTCGAAGACGCGCTGCGCCGTCCTGAGTTTCTCCGGCATGGTCGCGATCGTCTCGGGGGTCAGGCGCAAGGGATCCCGATCGACGTGCCACTTGCTGGTGGTGCGCACGGCCTCGAGGCTGGCCTTGCCGCACAAGCCGCACGACGACGTCGTGTAGAAGTTGCGCTCCACGGACGGATCGGGGAGGGGAACGCCGTCGGCGAGGAGCACGTCGAGCACGTTGTAGGTATTGCCGCCGTCGGCGGTCGCACCCGCGCAATACCGGATTGCGGCGATGTCCGACTCGGCCGCCACGACGCTCTCACTGACCAGAAAGCCCCGGGCCAGGTCGAAGTCGTCTCCAGGGGTCCGCATCGTCACCGACAGCGGGCGGCCGGCCACCCGGATCTCCAGGGGTTCCTCCGCGGCAAGGGTGTCTGGGCGGGCGGTCGTCACTCCGTCGGCCACGCGCAGAACCCGGTATCTGCTGGTCACGCGTCCCATGGGACTCCTAATTGGCTTTGGTGTAATTGGCTTTGGTGGGGATTGGGCTCAACTGAGTTCACGAAGCTCACCCGTCGTCTCGTCGAAGAAGTATCCGCGAATATCGTTGGTACGGTGCAGAACCGGGGCGTTACGCAGGCGTGCCACGCCCCGGCGTGCCTCTGCCGCCACGTCGCGGGTGGCATCGCGAACCCCGCAGGCGGCGTGCGTGATGAGCATGACGTCGGAGCTCTCGAGCAGGCGTTGACTGATGGCGAGTGAGCGGATCACGTCGTCGGTCACGACGCCGCCCGCATTGCGAAGGACGTGCCCGTCGCATTCGTTGAGGCCGAGCAACGCGTGGACATTGAACAGGGCGTCCATGCACGTCACCACGGCCACGCCGGGCTGGACCTTGGCCTCGTAGCGGCCGGCATTGGCCAGCAGCACGTTCGTTCTCGCGCAGAACGCGTCCCTGACATCTGGATGCATTTGCTGACGTCTCCTCTTGCCAGTCGGTCGGCGAAAGCTCTTCGCAAAAACTCGTCTCTAACCCCTCGACAAGAGTTGTTACGTAGGCCACACTATGAAACAGACTATTGCCTACCTCATACCGTATGCAATGTTGTGACGGAGTTCTCTTCCACGGGTCCGTGGGGTCTCGCCGCCGAGTCGATCGCGTCGGAGTGCGGAATCCCCCGCCAGAAGATCAAGGGAGTCGAGGCCATGGAACACGTCGCGGCAGGTGGACGACGGGCACGCCAAACGGCCGGTCGGGCGCCGCCCGGTCTTCGGCAGCCGACGTATCCCAAAACTCCCACCAATGCGAGAAAGAAAGGCGACGATGTCTTCAACAATGACAAGTCGTGAAGTAACCGACGCGAACGGTCGCGTGTACCGGGTCGGGGAGACCGACCGCGAACTCCTCGGCAGATCCAGGGCCTGGATGGTCTGGCTGCCGTGGGCCGCCATGATGGCGATCAGTGTCTACGAGTACGGCTATGGCGCCGCCGCGAAGTCGCTGCGCGACGCGCACCACTGGACCATGTCCGAGACGTTCTGGCTGCTGTCCATCTGGGCCTTCTTCCAAGCGCTCATCGCGTTTCCCGCAGGAAAGCTCCGGGAGAAGGACATCGTGTCGGCCAGGACGGCCATGTTGGTAGGCGCGGTCCTTTCTGCGGTTGGCTTCTTCAGTATCGCCAACAGCGACAACCTGGTGATCGCCTACCTCGGGTTCTCGGTATGCGGCGGCATCGGCGCGGGCCTGGTCTACGCGACGTGCATCAACCTCGTCGGCAAGTGGTATCCAGAGCGGCGAGGCGGCAAGACCGGCTTCGTCAACGGTGGATTCGCCTACGGCGCCGTGCCATTCATCTTCATCTTCAGCTACGCACTGCACCCGAACACCTATGTCTGGGTGCTCGACCTGGTCGCCGTCTACATGCTGATCGTCGTCGCCGCGTGCGGACTGCTGTTCCGGGATCCGCCGAAGAACTGGTGGCCGTCCGATGTCGACCCGATCAAGTGGGCGTCCAGCAAGAAGGGCGCGGAGAGCCTTCGCAAGAACCCGCCCGCCGTCCGGCAGTACACACCGATGGAGGCGATCAAGACCGGCATGCTGCCGCTGATGTGGCTGTCGCTCGGAATCAGCGCAGGCGTCTCGCTGTTCGGCATCAGCTACATGGTGCCGTTCGCCAAGGAGCTCGGCTTCGGCCCGTTGATCGCGGCGTCGTCCGCTGGCGTGCTGTCGATCGTCAACGGCACCGGTCGCACGCTGACCGGCTACCTGTCGGACCGCTTCGGGCGCAAGCAGACCCTGCTGGCCGTGCTGCTGGTATCGGCCGTGGCACTGGTCGGTCTGCTGTACGCGGGCAAGGCGCAGAACGAGATTGCGTTCCTGTCGTTTGCGTTCCTGGTGGGATTCGGCGGCGGCGCCTTCTACCCGATGTTCGCCTCGCTGACCCCGGACTACTTCGGCGAGAACAACAACGCCAGCAACTACGGCCTGATCTACAGCTCCAAGCTGCTCGGGTCAGTCGTCGGGATTGGCGTCGGCGCCAGCGTCATCGACGCTTGGGGTTACACCGGTGCCTACTGGATCGCTGCGGTGAGTGCGCTTGTCTCAGCGGGAATCGCGCTCTTCCTGCGGCAACCGGGAAGGCGGACCACGGCGGAGCCTCGAGTAGCCACGGCGGCGCCTCGAGTAGAGGCATTGTCGGAGCCCAGCCTGGCCGATCTCAAGGCCGACTAGCGGACGCGTGCACCGGCGGCGGCCAAGGGAAAGTGCCTGTTAGGCAACGCCCTTGGCCGTCGCTTGGCGTTCGTGGTAGATCTCCCTCGTGCGCTCGGTGTGCAGCTGCATGAGCTCGCCGGCCCGGCCCCTGTCGTGCCGGGCGATCGCGTCGATGAGCTCGGCGTGCTCGTCCCAGGCGTCCTTCCCGCGGGTGCGCGCGATGGGCAGGTAGTACCACCGCACCCGTCGATCGACGGACGCGATGAGATCGGCAAGCACGGAATTGCCGGACATGGCAACAACATTGGCGTGCAGTGCGGCGTTGGCGGTGACGAGACCTTCCTGGTCGTCAGCGGCCAGGGCCTCCTCCCCGGAGCGCTGGACGTCCCAGAGTTGATCCACCTGCTCGGGTGTCGCGTTCTGGGCAGCCAGCCTGGCGGACTCCGCCTCGAGCAGCGTGCGGACGGCGAGCAGTTGATCCGCCTCGGCGTCGGTGGGTACGTGCACGAACGCACCGAGCGCAGGGCGCAGGTCCACCCAACCCTCGGTCTGCAAGCGCTGCAACGCTTCTCGAACAGGTTGCCGGCTCACACCGAGTTGAGTTGCCAGCTCGCTCTCGACCAGATGGGTGCCCGGTTGCAGTTCGCGACTGATGATCATTTCGGTGAGGGCGTCGTAGACCGCCTCCCGCAGCGGTGCCGGGCGTGCAAGGGGTGACCGCATGGGCCGTGAATCCCCCGAGGTGTGAGTTGGCGCAAGGTCCTGTTGGGTCACCGGAGCCCTCCGCTCTCGTCGTGGCTGCTGGCTGATCGAGGCTACGACCGGTATTTACCATACAGTCGCCAACATTCAGCTCATGCCCTGAACACGGTGAGATCTTCGGCACATTGCCGAGCTTTGCCCTCGCTCAGCGGATTGCGGGCGTCGCCAGTCGTTCCCGCGCGATCCGCGCGCCGAGTTGCCCGAGCAGGGGCCCGGCGCAGGCGATGGAGCGCACCAGGTCGGGCTCGAGTTCGCTGAGCGGGTACACCTCATCGATGCCCGCCGCGGCGAGATCGGCTGGCGTCAAGGTGGATCGGCCCGCCACTGCCACGACGGGGACGCCGGCGGAATGTGCAGCTGCGCTGACCCCAGCCGGTGCCTTGCCCGCGAGCGTCTGCTCGTCGAGCGCGCCCTCACCCGTGATCACCAGACTGCAGTCTGCGAGGTGTTCGGTGAAACCGACCAAGTCCAAGACGATCTCGATGCCTGGCCGCAACACCCCGTCGAGCACCGCGAGCGCGGCAAAACCCACACCACCCGCCGCCCCGGCGCCGGGTGCGTCGGCCCAATCGGTGCCGGTCGTCGACGCAACCGCCTCGGCCCAGCGTCGAAGCGCGGCGTCGAGTAGCGACACGTCCTGGGGCGACGCCCCCTTCTGCGGTCCGTACACCGCCGCCGCGCCCTGGCCTCCGAAGAGCGGGTTGTCGACGTCGCACGCGACGACGATCTCGACGTCGCGCAGTAGCGGATCGAGTCCGGCCAGCTCAAGCGTGTAGGACGTGTCGCGCAGCGGTAGCCGCCGCGGCGGGAGCTCACGGCCCCGCTCGTCGAGAAGGCGCGCGCCGAGGGCCTGCAGCATGCCTGCGCCGCCGTCGGTGCTCGCGCTTCCTCCGATGCCGAGCACGATGCGGCGGCACCCCGCGGCCGCCGCCGAGCTCACCACCTCGCCGAGCCCGAAACTACTGGCGTGCAGCGGGTCTCGCCGACCCACCGGCAACCTGAGCAGCCCGCACACCGTTGCCATCTCGATGACCGCAAGATCGTCGCGCCGGGCGTAGCTGGCGTCGACC
The DNA here is from genome assembly GCF_014202335.1 of Mycobacterium sp. AZCC_0083. Lineage (GTDB taxonomy): Bacteria > Actinomycetota > Actinomycetes > Mycobacteriales > Mycobacteriaceae > Mycobacterium. Next base: position 25,914 of record NZ_JACHGP010000023.1, read on the forward strand.
GGGACGCCGGTGGGACCCGACGCGCGCACCCTTACCCGAGTGAAGCCGGCCTGAACCGCCGCATCGACGGTCCCGTCACCGCCGTCGGCGACGGGGAGTTCGCGAACGACGAGGTCCGGCAGCACCGATCGCAGCCCGGCAGCGACGTGTGCCGCTACCTGGGCCGCGGTCAGTGAGCCCTTGAACTTGTCGGGCGCGACCAGCACGTGCACGGCAGGGCGTCAGTCCAGCAGCGCCATGGAGGTCGGGGCGTCCTCGGGAAGCACGGCGAGGTCCTCGAACTCCATGATGTTGTCGATCTCGAGGCCCATCGCGATGTTGGTGACTCGCTCGAGCATGATCTCGACGATGACGGGCACGCGGAACTCGGCCATCAGCTTCTTGGCGAGTTCGAATGCAGGCAGGATCTCGTCGGGCTCGGACACGCGCAGCGCCTTGCACCCAAGACCCTCGGCAACCGCGACGTGGTCGACGCCGTAGCCGTTGACGTCGGGTGCGTTGATGTTGTCGAAGGCCAGCTGCACGCAGTAGTCCATGTCGAACGCGCGCTGCGCCTGCCTGATCAGACCCAGGTACGCATTGTTCACCAGCACGTGAATGTAGGGCAGGTTGAACTGCGCACCCACCGCCAGCTCTTCGATCATGAACTGGAAGTCGTAGTCGCCGGAGAGTGCGACGACGGTCGCATCGGGATCGGCGACGCACACGCCCAGCGCGGCGGGCAGCGTCCACCCGAGCGGTCCGGCCTGACCGGCGTTGATCCAATGCCGGGGCTGGTAGACGTGCAGGAATTGCGCAGCCGCGATCTGCGAAAGCCCAATCGTCGTGACGTACCGGGTTTCCGGGCCGAACGTGCGGTTCATCTCCTCGTACACCCGTTGCGGTTTGACCGGCACGTTGTCGAAGTGCGTCTTGCGATGCAACGTCCGCTTCCGCTCGGCGCACTCCTCGGCCCAAACGCTCCGATCGGGCAGCGTGCCCGCTGCCTTGCGCTGACGGGCCACGTCGACGAACAACGCGAGCGCGGCCTTTGCGTCGGACACGATGCCGTAGTCGGGCGCGAAGACCCTGCCGATCTGTGTCGGCTCGATGTCGACGTGCACGAACTTGCGGCCGGCGCGGTAGGTGTCGAGACCGCCGGTGTGCCGGTTGGCCCACCGATTGCCGATCCCGAGCACGAAGTCCGATGCCAGGACGGTCGCGTTGCCGTAGCGGTGCGCGGTCTGCAGTCCGGCCATCCCCGCCATTAGCGGATGATCGTCGGGGATCGTGCCCCAGCCCATCAAGGTCGGGATGACGGGAACGCCGATGATCTCGGCGAACTCGACGAGCAACTCGGCCGCGTCGGCGTTCACGATGCCGCCGCCCGCGACAATGAGTGGCCGCTCCGAGGCGACCAGCATGTCGAGCGCCTTCTCGATCTGGGCGCGGCTGGCGGCCGGCTTGTACACCGGCAGCGGTTGATAGGTGTCGGGGTCGAATTCGATCTCGGCCTGCTGCACGTCGACCGGAAGGTCGATCAGCACGGGTCCTGGTCGCCCCGACCGCATCAGGTGGAATGCCTGCTGGAACGTCCCAGGCACCTGCGCGGGCTCCATCACCGTCACGGCCATCTTCGTCAGCGACTGGGCGATCGTGGCGATGTCGACGGCCTGGAAGTCCTCCTTGTGCAGCCTGGCAACCGGGGCCTGCCCGGTGATGCACAGGATCGGGATGGAGTCGGCCGCAGCCGAATACAGGCCGGTGATCATGTCGGTGCCCGCAGGTCCGGACGTGCCGATGCAGACCCCGATGTTGCCTGCCTTGGCGCGGGTGTAGCCCTCGGCCATGTGCGAGGCGCCCTCGACGTGCCGAGCCAGCGTGTGGTGGATGGTGCCGTTGTTCTTGAGGGCTGAGTAGAAGGGGTTGATGGCGGCGCCGGGCAGCCCGAAGACGTCGGTGACGCCTTCGGCCTGCAGGATCGCGACGGCCGCGTCGACTGCACGCATACGGGGCATGGCTGGTTCTCCCTAGTTCTTTCGACTACTTGCTACGGCCGGAGAGCTGCTCGACGAGCTTGAGCAGCGCGCTGTGGTCGAGACCGCCGTCGCCTTGGGCCTTCAATGAGGCGATCAACTGGGCGACCACCGCACCGAGCGGGATCACGACGCCCGCCTGCCGAGCGGCGGCGGTGACGATGCCCATGTCCTTGTCGTGCAGCGCGATCCGGAAGCCTGGGGTGAAGTCGCGAGCCAGCATGCCTGCCGCCTTGCGCTGCAGGATGGTGTTGCCCGCGAGCCCGCCTGCCAGCACCTTGATCGCGGCCTCGGTGTCGACGCCGTATGCCTCGAGGAACACGATGGCCTCGGCGACGAGCTCGATGGTGCCCGCCACGATGAGCTGGTTGGCCGCCTTGACGGTCTGCCCGGATCCGGCGGGACCGACGAGGGCCACGGTCTTGCCGACGGCCTTGAAGACTTCGCCGGCTGCGGCGAAGTCCTCGGCGTTGCCGCCCACCATGATCGAGAGGATGCCGTCGATCGCACCCTGCTCGCCGCCGGACACCGGGGCGTCCAGCACGCGGAAGCCGCGCTGCTGACCTTCGGCCGCCAGCCGCGCCGACACGTCCGGCCGGATCGACGAGAAGTCGATGATCAGGGCGTTCTCCCTGGCGGTGGCGAACACCCCGTCGGGCCCGGTGAGCACCTCTTCCACGTCGGGGGAGTCGGGCACCATGATGGCGACCACGTCGGCGTCCTTGACGGCTTCGCCGATGCTGGCAGCGCCGCGACCGCCCGCCGCGACGAGTGCGTCGATCGCAGGCTGGGCGAGGTTGTATCCGACGACGTCGAAACCGACGTTGACGAGGTTGATCGCCATGGGCTTGCCCATGATGCCCAGTCCGATGAAGGCAATGGTGGTGGTCATGTGTTTGGGTCCTTTCGTCAGCGCGGTGCGGTGGTCGCGCCGCGGCGCTCGCGCGGTAGCCACGCGAGGCTCTCGGTGGTGGTGGGGGTTGTCGGCTTGTACTCGAGGCCAACCCAGCCGCGGTAGCCTGCGGCCTCGATGCGGGTGAGATATCCGTCGATGTCGAGCGCGCCGGTGCCCGGCTCGCCACGGCCGGGTGCGTCCGCGATCTGTACGTGGGCGATGCCCGCCGCGTACTGATCGATGACGGTGTCGAGAGCCTCGCCGTTCGCGGCCAGATGGTAGAGGTCGCACAGGAATCCGACGTTGTCGTGACCGGCGGCTTTGACCCGACCTATCACCGCGGCGACGTCCGCGGCGGTGCGCAGTGGGTAGGGCTTCGGCCCGCTGATCGGCTCGATCAGCACCGTCGCGCCGATGCCTGCCGCCGCCTTCGCCGCGAAATCGAGGTTCTCGACGGCCAAGTCATCCTGCTGTTGCGGTACCACGCCGTCGACGCGGTTGCCGTACAGCGCGTTGAAGGCTTGCACGCCAAGGCGGGTGCCGATCTCGATGGCGACGTCGATGTTGTCGCGGAACTCCGTCGATCGCGCGGGGATGGACAGCACCCCGCAGTCCGGACCTGCCAGGTCACCGGCGAAGAAGTTCAGGCCGATCAGTGCGACGCCGGCGTCGGCAACCGCGTGCGTGAACGCATCGACCTCGGCGTCGGTCGGGACCGCGGTGGGGAACGGCCACCAGAACTCCACCGCGTCGAACCCGGCAGCCTTCGCGGCGGCCGGGCGCTGTAGCAGCGGTAGTTCGGGGAACAGGATCGAGCAGTTCGCCAGATAGCGGAGACGGTGCGTCATCGGAGGTCTTCTTTCGCATTGTGGAATTTCTTTCTTGCGATACGACAACTATAGGACGTATTCTGTATGCAGTCAACGAGAAGTTGCCGTGAGGGGAGGACCGGAATGGCCCAGCAACGTGACCCCGCCGGACGCCCGACCGGTGGTGTGCAGTCGATCGCGCGGGTCTTCGACCTATTGGAGGCGATGGCCGATCTTGGCGGCATCGCGACGCTGTCCGAACTCGCGCACCGCTCGGGCCTGCCCGTGCCCACCATCCACCGGCTGGTGCGCACGCTCGTCGACCTCGGGTACGTGCGCCAGGAGCCGTCGAGGGCGTACGCACTCGCCCCTCGACTGGTGCGACTCGGCGAGGGCGCCAGCCGACTGATCGGCACGTGGGCGACGCCCTACCTGCGGCGGCTCGTCGATGCGGTGGGCGAGAGTGCGAACCTCGCGCTGCTCGACGGTGAGGAGGTCGTCTACGCGGCCCAGGTCCCCGGACGGCACTCCATGCGGATGTTCACCGAAGTAGGGCGCCGCGCAGGCATGCATTGCACAGCAGTCGGCAAGGCGATGCTCGCCGCGATGCCGCCCGACCGCGCCTTCGAGATCCTGCGCCGCTCGGAGTTATCCGCTCAGACCGCGCACACGCTCACGACGATGGATGCCATGCAGGACGAACTCGGCCGGATACGCGAAAACGGTTACGCCATGGACGAAGAGGAGCAGGAGATCGGCGTGCGATGCGTCGCCGTGGCCATCCCCGGTGAGCGGGCCAGGGCTGCCATCTCCGTCTCGGGCCCGTCGACACGCATGACGGAGTCGCTTGTCGGCGCCGCGGTTCCGGCCTTGCTGGAAACGGCGCGCGCGTTTGGCAAGGAGCTCGATCTCGCAGGGGTCGTGGCCCCCGGCCGGTGAGCGTCGCTATCTCAGTGGGCGCAGCGTGGTCTTCGAGGACTTGACGCGGCGGCTTGGCTGCCATGTCGAATGAGCCAGGGCCGCAAGCGCATCGGCGGTCTGGTCGCAGAATCGTTCGTGCTCGGTCAGGCCCTGCGTCAGCGCGCGAACCATGGTGGTGGCAACCAGGAAGTCGAACACCGCCTCCGCGCGCGCGCTGAGTTGCCGTGCGGTGAGGTCGGTTAGGTAGCCGGCCAAGAGCCGGGTCAGCAGTGCCCGGACGTCGCGTTCGGCTCGGTTGACCAGTCGCTCGTAGAGACCGTCCTCGTGCTGATAGGCAAGCAGCAGTCCGGGGATGGCCGCCCTGGTCACCGGGTCGGCGAGCTGGTTGAGGAAGGTGAGCACCCACGCGCCGAGGTCCGTGCGGAGGTCGCCGCTGGACTCGGGTACGGCTGCCGGTTCGGTGTGGCCGAACGCCGCGTCCTCGATGAGGGCCTCTCTGCTGGGCCACCGGCGATAGATGGTGGGTGCTCCGACGCCCGCCCGTCGGGCGATGGCGACGATCGTCGTCCCCTGATAGCCGTGCTCGACCAGAAGGTCGCGCGCGGCCTGCAGCACGTCGACGTCCTTCTGCGGATCCCGCGGGCGACCGGGCATCGGCTGGGGTGCGGTGGTCATCTCTGAAAAAGTACCTCAAAGCGCTAGTTTTATTACGTGTGACGCTATAACGTAATGCGCCATCGACCCCGAGAGGAGACGCGTTGCCATGCTGACGCCCCACGACGAGATGCTCGCCCATCAACTGCCCACCACGTTCGATCACGTCTCGCAGAGCGACCTGCGCTGGGTGGAGCGCATCGTGATGTACGGCTTCGACAAGTCCGGGGACGTCAACGTGATGACCGGGATGGCGCGCTACCCGAACCGCAACGTCACCGACGCCTACGCGATGGTCACCAAGCGGGGCGGTGAAACCAAGGTGGTCCGGATGTCGACCGAACTCAATCCGGAGTCGGGTGCCCTCGGCGTCTACGAAGTTGGGCCGTACACCTACCGCATCGAGGAGCCGCTGCGTCGGGTCCGATCCACGATCGCGCCCAACGAACAGGGGTTGAGCCTGGACCTGAGCCTGTCCGGAAGGTTCGAGACCTACGAACAGACACCGGCCTTTCACCGCAGCCGCGGCCGGGTCAGCGAGGACGCCAGACGGTTCTATCAGAACGGTCGGCTCGAGGGCTGGATCGACGTCGACGGTGAACGCATCGAGATCGATCCGGATCGTTGGTGGTTCGGAAGGGACCACTCGTGGGGTGTGCGCAACGGGCCCGGCGGTGGCAGCCTGCCGGACGGTACCGAGAAGCAGCCTCCCGAGATTCCCGAAGGCGTCCTGTACTACATGGGAATCTTCGAATTCGACGACGAGCTGGTGCATTTCGCGCAGCGCGAGTACAGCGACGGCACACGGTGGCAGTTCGAGGGCGAAGTACTTCATCCTCTCGAGTCGGGACGTTCGCACGACACGATCATCGACGTCGAGCACGACCTGAAGTTCCGCGCCGAGCAGCGGGTGATCAGCGGTGGCACGTTCATCGTTCATCGCGGCGATCGCTCGACGAGCACCATCGACGTGAACCCGCTGACTGATTTCTGGCCCGGTCTGGCCGGCTATGACGAGTTCAACGGTTACGCGTCAGGGCTTTGGCGGGGAAGGGATTTCATCGACGGTTTCACGGTGAACTCCGCCGATCCGGAGGTGGTCCGACCGGTGAGCCTGGTCAGCGAGACGTTGTGCGAGGTCCGGATGGACGGCAAGGTCGGGCACGGGCTTGTCGAGATGGTGTGCATGGGCGCCTACCCACGTTACGGCTACCAGGGATGGTAGCAACGAGTCCGTCGACGGCGCGTCTGGCCGCCGACGACTTGCCGGCGGCGCTGGAACCCATTCTGCGGTCACGCATCCCGGGTGCCGGGGGCGCGACCATCGCCAACTGGGCGCCGACCGAACGTGGCTTCTCCACCGAGACGTTCCTGTTCGACGTCACCGGTATCGAGGGTGAGCCGTCGTCCATCGGGCTGGTGTTTCGCAGGCCGCCGGAATTCGCGATCCTGCCCGACTACGATCTACGCAGGCAGTTCCTGACCATGCAGCGCCTGGAACCGTCACCGATCCCGGTACCGCGGGTGCGGTGGATCGACGCAGGGCCGGATGCGCTGGGGACGCCGTACTTCATCATGGATCGCGTCGACGATGCGGTCAGCGTGAGTGACTTTCCGCCGTATCACCAGGCCGGCATCTTTGCCGACACCGATGACGCCGGACGCGCCATGCTGTGGAACGGATGTCTCGACATCGTCGCCGCCGTCCACCGACTCGATCCGGCCGAGTACCGGCTGGGTTTCCTCGATTTGGCGGCCTACGGCGATACCGCGCCGCAGGGGCTGGCGAACTTCCTGCGTTACGCGATCACCTGGGCCACTGGCGACGGTCCGATGAAGCCCGCCTTCGCGCGCGCGCTGGACTGGCTGGACTCCCACCTCTACGTCCCGGAGCGGGTGACGCTGTGCTGGGGGGACGCCCGCATGTCGAACGTCCTCTATCGGCCCGACCTTCGCGCCGCGGCGGCGCTCGACTGGGAGGTCGCCTATCTCGGGGACCCAGAAGCCGACCTGGCCTGGATGTTCATGACCGACTGGGTCAGCAGCCCGCTGGAGAACCGCGGGCTGGCGCCGGGGACGCCGAGTCGCGAGGAGAGCATCGAGCGCTATGAGCGACTGACGGGGCACCGGGTGCGCAACATGCGGTTCAACGACGTCACCGCTGCCTTGCTGCTCGCCGTCGCGCTGATCCGGCTCAACGAAAGGCTGAATCTCGATGGCGTCGACGTGGCGGAGATCTGCGCCGAGCGGGTGGATCTGGTGCTCACCGGCGGCTGATCGCTAAGGCGCTCGTCGATTCGCCACGATGAGGCTCAAGAGGTCGAAGACCACGGTGGCGGCTGCCACACAGGTGATTTCGGCGTGATCGTAGGCAGGCGCTACCTCGACGACGTCGGCGCCGACGATGTTGATACCCGTGAGTTGTCGCAGCATGCGCAGCAGCTCCCGCGAGGTCAGCCCGCCTGCCTCGGGCGTTCCGGTGCCTGGAGCGAAGGCCGGGTCGAGGACGTCAATGTCGACCGACAGGTACACGGGCACGTCGGCGACTCGCCGCCGGACGACGTCCACCGCGGCCTCGACTCCCATCACGTCGAGGTCGCCTGCCCGGATGATCCGGAAGCCCATCCGGGCATCGTCGTTGAGGTCCATCTGGTCATAGATCGGGCCGCGGATGCCGATGTGGATCGAGTGGTCCTCCACCAGCAGGCCCTCTTCGAACGCCCTCCGGAAGATCGTGCCGTGCGTCACCGGCGCGCCGAAGTACGTGTCCCAGGTGTCGAGGTGCGCGTCGAAGTGAACGAGGGCAACGGGTCCGTAAATGGAGTGCAGCGCACGAAGATTCGGCAGTGCGATGGTGTGGTCGCCACCGATCGACACCACCTTGCGCTGTCGGTCTCCGATGACCTCCCGCACGTGGTTCTCGATCTGCGCGCACGCTTCGGTGATGTCGTACGGCGTCACCGTCACGTCGCCGGCATCAACGATCTGGACCTCCTCGAGCGGGGCAACCCCGAGCTCGACGTGGAAGCCGGGACGCAGGGTACGCGCGGCCTGTCGCACGCCCATCGGGCCGAATCTCGCCCCCGGCCGATAGGACGTGCCACCGTCGAAAGGCACTCCCAGAACGGCGATTTCGTAGTCGCTTACTTCGTGGATGTCCGCGATCCGCGCGAACGTGCCCTTGCCGGCGTATCGGGGCACTTGTCCCGATGGCGTGGCACCGATGATCGGGTCGTCACTGGTAGACATCATGGCCCTTCTGGCTCGATGGCAAAGACGCGTCCGCACCAGCGTCGCGCATGAACTCGACGAAGGCGCGTCGCGTCGCGAGCGTGTATCGATCCGCCTCGACCGAAAGCTCGTACTGCTCGCGATCGAACGGCACCTCCAGCGGGTCGAGGGTGTTCAAGGTCGGCAGGTCCTCGTGCAGCACAGCCATCTCGGTGGCCAGCGTCGCGGCCGGGTCGTACGCCGTGTAGCCCGCCGCGGTGCCGGAGACGAGGAAGATCCGGCACCCGGTCGGGCCGGCCGGGGTGAATGCCTCCATGACGACCCGCTTGCCGCCCGCACCGTGATCGAGCTGCACGGTAGCGATGCCCGGCGCCACCGCGTGGTAGTCGAACGTCAGATCCTCGACGTCACGGAACAGTTCGGATTCGCCGTTGGCGGCGGAGTAGCGGCGCGTCATCCAGGTCTCGTATCCCGCGCGGCGCACCTCGAACTTCGAAACCCGGTGCGGCACATCGCCCATTGTCCCGCGGTGCACGAACGGGAAGTGGGCGACGTCGCGGAAGTTCTCCATTGCGGCGAGAATCCCGGCCTCGACGTCGACCGGCTCGCCTGCGGCGTATGTCATTCCGAGCGTTTCGAGTTCGGGCAGGTCGGGCGGGCCGGTCAGCGGATCGCCGACGCATGTCCAGACCAGGCCGTAGCGCTCGACGGCAGGGAAGGCGCCGATGACGGCGGCCTTCGGAATCGGTGCCGACGGTCCGTTGGACGGGATGTACACACACTGCCCATCTGCACCGCGCCACTGCCACCCGTGGTACGGGCACTCGATCGAGTCGTCGACGACCCCGCCGAGATGCAGTGCCCCGCCGCGGTGCAGGCACCTGTCGGGCAGAACCCGAGGTTGCCCGTCGGCGGTGCGGAAAGCGACAAGGCGACGGCCGAGCAACACCGCCATCTGAGGGCGGTCGAGGTCGACGGCGCGGGCGACCGGGTACCAGCCGCGGCGCAGTGCGGCCGTGCGCATCTCGGAAATCATCCGTCGGTCGGCGCCGATGACCCGGCCGGTGCGTGGTCGTCGTGGGTTGCCGCGGCCTCGGTGAGCTTCGGCAACGTCGCGGGATCGCGGAGCAACCCCCGCACCATGATGGCCGCGAGCTCTCCTGCGACATGCTCGCGCGAGTAGTCCTGGTGTCGGAACGGGCTAGTGCCGCCGGGCGCGTGCGCGGCCGAGTTGCGGTACCGACGCTGCACGCCCTCTTCGGCGGCGCAGATGTTCAGCGCGGCGAACTCGGGATCGCACTCGATGAACTCGCCGCACGCGATGCCGTCGCTGATCAGCGTGGCGATGTGCTGGTGCAGCTCGGCGGTGTCGGCCCAGAACCCGACGAATACATCGGGCTGCTGCTCGGCAAGCACCTCGACCTCGCAGATGTCGACCGACGACGAGCACAGCTCGCGGATGTCGAGGCGCAGCAGCCGCAGAAGCCGGACGGCAGGCGAGCCGGTTTCCGAAACGACCTTTCTGGCGAAGTCGAGCGAGACGGTGTTCAACTCGAGAAGACCGAGGAGGATGTCCTCCTTCTGGCGGAACCAGTAGTACAGCGATGACTGGCCCAGCCCGCTCTGGCGCGCGATCTCGGTCATGGTCGTGTTGAGGTAGCCGCGCTCGCGGAAGAGACGGGCGGCGACGACCAGGATGTGACCGCGGCGATCGGAGTCGACGCCGAGTACCGCCTCGTCCTCGAGGCTGGCTTGATCAGTGTTGTGGTGTGTCATCGACATCCTGTCCGCCCCATAGCCGCCGGCATCGGGCGCCGCCGTTCCCTTGCCGCGATCGTCTCACGACATCAACATCCCGCCGTTGATCTGCACGCACTCTCCGGTGAAAGATTTGGCGCCGGCTAGGAATACGACCACGTCGGCCACTTCGGCGGGCTGCACCAGCCGGCCGGTCGGCATGCCCGTCGTGTAGTCGCGATGCAGCTCGTCGAGTCCCACGCCGCGGAACTCGGCGTCGCGGTTGAGCTGCTCGGTCTCTGTCGGTCCTGGGGCGATCGCGTTCACCCGGATCGCCGGAGCGAGCTCGCGGGCCAGCGACCGGGTCATCCCGAGCAGCCCGGCCTTGCTCGCCGCATAGGCACTGAAGCCGGCCTCGCCGCGTAGCGCCGAGATGCTGCAGAGGTTGATGACCTGACCGGCGCTCTCCCGCAGCGGCGCGGCCGCCGCCTGGGTAAGCCACAGGGGAGCGGTCAGGTTGACCTCGATGTCACGCCACCACAAGGGCATCGTATCGACGGTCGGTTCGACGACCGTCATCGTCGCGGCGTTGTTGACCAGCAGGTCCAGCCGCCCGAACCGGGCCAGGACGTCATCGATGATCGCCCGACAGTTGTCCCGCCCGCGCAGGTCCGCCGGGATCGTCAGCTCGGCGCCTGCAACCTCGCCCGCCGCAGCGAGATCGGTCGCGGCGACCGTCCAGCCCGCCTTCGAAAGCGCGCCAACGATCTCGCGCCCGATGCCACCGGCCGCTCCCGTCACGAGGGCGACTCCGGCGCTCACTGGATCACCACCCCGCCGTTGGGCGAGATCACCTGGCCGGTCAGCCACGTCCACTCGGCGACGTCGACGATCGCCCTTGCCAGTTCCTCCGGGGTGCCGAACCGGTCGAGGGGGATGCTGTGCCGGTAGTCCTCGCCGCGCCACCGCGGCGTGAGCATCTCGGTGTCCGTAGGGCCGGGGCAGATGATGTTGAGGCGCACCTGGTCGGGGCCGTACTCGCGGGCAACCGAGCGGACCAGGCCGAGCATGGCGGACTTCGCGGTCACGTACGGCACGTGATCCTCGTCGCCGAGCAGGGCCAGTTCCGACGAGATGCCAACGATCGAGCCGCGTCGTCGTGCCCGCATCCGAGGGCCGACCGCGGCGATCACATTCACGCAGCCGCCGAGGATGACGCCCAGGCTGCTGTGCCACAGCTCTGGCGTCACCTCCTCGAGCGGCAGGTCGACGTCGAAGCCCGCACAGGCCACCGCGACTTCGATTGGGCCAAGGTCGGATTCGACGGCGGCGACCAGCTGATCGACCGCCGCCACGTCCGAGACGTCGGCTTCGTACGCGATCCCGCCGATGTCGCTGGCCACCTGCTTGGCCTCGGCCTCGCGACCGAGGTGATCGACCGCGACTTGGTAGCCGCGGGCCGCAAGCGCGTAAGCCGTGGCACGGCCGATGCCGCTTGCGCCTCCGGTCACCAGAGCAGCGCCAGCCATCTAGCGCCCCTCCTCTGCGGTCATCAGCATCTCCAATGCCGGAGTGCGGTCGGTCATTTCAAACTCCGTGTCCAGGATCGAGATGATGTGCTCGACGATCCGCTCGGTCAGCAGTTCACCCTTGGCCACGCTGGCCTGGGTCGCCGACGCCAGCACGCCGGTGGGGGTCGACATCGTCGGGTCGATCGGGAGCACGTCCCAGGGCACGTTGCGTGCGGGGGCGTCGTCCACGATGCGGTCCATGCGGACCGTGGCGGGCCGCAAATACTCGAAGAGCGAGGTCTCGATGACCGCGGCGTGCTCGAGGGCCAGGCCCGGGAAGCCGTCCGGGAACAGCACGTCCAGGTCGGCGCTCTCGAAGTCGGGCATACCGTTCTCGATGACGACGATCTTCACCTCGGGGTTTCGCCCGGACACCAGGTACGCCGGTTCGTACACGAAGTTTTGATTCTCGAAGTGCCAGCTGTACAGCACGATCCGGCGGAATCCGGTGCGGATCAGTTCCTCGAGCAGGTCCTCCAACATGGCGATGAACGTCGTCGCGCGCAGCGAGAGGGTGCCGGGAAACTGCTGGCCGCCACCGCTGGCCGGGCGCGAGCGGTACCCGAGCCGCACCGGCGGACCCACGATGAATGGGCGTCGGCCCGCGGCCAGCCGCAGCAGTGCCTGGGGGACCACCCAATCGGCGCTGACCGGCAGATGCGGGCCGTGCTGTTCGGTCGAACCGACCGCGATCACGACCGGGGCGTCTGCGGCGGCCGCGGCAGCGATCTCGGGCCAGGTCATCCACTCGTACTCGACGGTGCCCGCGCCGAGCGCCGGGGTCATCAGGTCGTCGCTCACAGCTGCCTCCATGTTGTTTACCAGCCAAATCGATACTGCATCGATTTGTAATCCCGCCGTCCCGTCAATTGATACTACGGACGGGTGCCAACGTCCAATTCGATACGTTATCGACACGGGTAATTATTGTGCACGCAACAACTGGCTCCTACGTTCGCTTCTGTCCGACGATCCGACCCGCTGCCTTTGGAGGCGCCCACCGTGCGCATGTACTTCTGCACCGACATCCATGGGAGCGAGCGGTGCTGGAAGAAGTTCCTCGCCACGCCCAAGCACTACGAGTGCGACACGATCGTGATCGGCGGGGACATCACCGGGAAGTTCATCGTGCCCGTGATCGAGACCAAGCGCGGCAAGTACAAGGCCCGCTTCGCAGGCATCGAGCGCAAGGCCAGTTCGGGCGCGCAGCTTGACAACCTGCTCGCCATGATCGGCGACGCCGGTGAGTACGCGTGGCTGACCACGCCCGATGAGTTCGAGTCCTATGCCGGTGACCAGGACAGGATCGATGACCTCTTCCGCACGCTGATCCTCAAGCGCGTCGAGCGCTGGATCGACATGGCCGAGGACCGCCTCGGCGGAACCGGCGTCCGGGTGCTGATCAGCGGCGCCAACGACGACTACTTCGACGTCGACGACATGCTCAGCCGCTCGAGTGTGATCGAGGACCCGAACGGCACGGTGATCGATCTCGACGGCGGCTTCCAGATGATGGGCATGGGCTACGGCAACATCACGCCGTGGGCGTGCCCGCGTGACGTGTCCGAGGAGGACCTCGGCCGCCGGATCGACGAGGTGATGGCCAAGGCCGTTGACCCGGGCAAGACGATCATGAGCCTGCACGTCCCGCCGTACGCCTCGGGGCTGGACTACGCGCCCAAGCTCGACGAGGACCTGCGCGCGGTCGTCACGTCCGGCGGCCCACAGATGGTGCCGGTCGGCAGCACCGCCACCCGCGACGCCATCGCCACCTATCAGCCGATGCTCGGCCTGCACGGACACATCCACGAATCCCGGGGAGTCCGTGAGCTGGCGGGCGTGCCGATCGGCAACCCCGGCAGTGAGTACAGCGAGGGGATCTTGGGCGGCCTGCTCATCGATCTCGATGAACGACACGGCCTTGTCAACACGAGCCTGGTAAGGGGCTGATCGCCATGACTGCTGCACCGACCCTCAAATCCGGGGTCCCGACCACAGCCGGGGTCTTCACCCGGGCCAGCTCTGGGCTGGTCAGGCAGGTCCGTACCGACGACGTGATGTTCTACGGGTGGCAGCAAATCGCCCTTGGCTACATCATCTTCATCGTTGCGGCCTGGCAGTTCTACCCAGGTGCATCGATGGAGCTGGCCACCCTGATCGCCACCGTCGCAGGGCTCTTCATCGCCGGTTGTTACGGGCTGCTGAGCATGGTCTACCCGCGTTCCGGTGGCGACTACGTGTTCATGTCGAGGATCCTGCATCCGGTCGCAGGCATCGCGTTGAGCATGTCCCTGGTCTTCTGGCAGCTCTTCTACACCGGGGTCAACGGGGCGTTCCTGTCCAAGTTCGGGATCGCGCCCATGCTCAGTTCATTGGGCGTCCAGGAACACAACGCGGCCCTGATCAGCGCGGGCAACTGGTTCGCAGGCAAGTGGGGTCTGTTCCTCGGCGGCGTGCTCGTGGTCGGCATCTTCTCGATCGTGCAATACCGCGGCGCCGGGGTGTACTTCAAGGTCCAGCGGTGGGCCAGCTACGTCACGGCGGCGAGCCTGCTGGTCACGTTCATCACCCTCGCGCTGGCGGCGACCGGCGTGCTCGACTTCCACCACAGCTTCGACGCCGCCGCAGGGGCAGGCGCGTACGACAACGTGATCGCGGCGGCGGGCGACTCGCACCACCCGTTCAGCCTCTCGGAAACCGCGTTCTTCGCCGCGTGGCCGGCGTTCTCACTATGGTTCGCGGTTCTCTCGGTCAGCTTCGGCGGCGAGGTGAAGGACGGCCAGCGCAGTCAGCTGCGAGGTATGACGCTCGCCATCGTCACCATGGGCGGGGCGATGATGCTGCTGATGTTCCTGTACCGCATGGCGTTCGGCAGTTCGTTCATGCTCGCGTCGACCGAGGTGACGCCGGACAAGTTCCCGCTCGATGCGGCACCGTACGTCAATCTGTACACCGGTATTGCCGGCGGCAATCCGGTGCTCACGGTGGTGAACAGTCTGTGGGTGCTCTCGCTTTTGTTCTTCGTCGGGGCGAGTTCGTTGATCGTTGCAACGCGCAGCATGCTCGCATGGTCGCTCGACGGGTTGGCCCCGAAGTGGTTCTCGGCGGTGTCGGCCAAGTTCCACACTCCGACCTGGGCCCTGGCGCTGTCGGCAGCGATCGCGTTCGTCTGGGTCTGCCTCTACGCATTCACCAGTTCGGTCCTGGTGCTCGGTGGCTTTCTCGGCCAGTGCATTCCGTTCATGGGCGTCTGCCTGGCCGCGATCATCTTCCCGTTCCGGCGCAAACGGGAGTTCGAGTCCTCGCCGATCGCATATCGGCTGGGGAAGGTGCCGGTCATATCGGTGATCGGCGTCGTCGCGCTCACCTGCGTGGTGTTCGTCTTCTACCGGTTGCTGATAGATGCCGCCTACGGGGCCAACAACCACCTCTCCGAGGTGATGACGGTCGCCGTCACGGTGTTCGCACTGACCTGGTACGCGGCGTTCCGGATCTACCGGGCCAGGCAGGGGGCCGACCTCAAGGGACAGTTCAGCGAGATCCCGGTCGAGTGATGGACGGGATGGACGCCGCGACTCAGGCTCAATTCGCCGCTGCCGCGACGGTGTCACGGCATGAGCGGATCCCCGGCGAGGCCGCGCGCCTCGTCGGGGCCGCCGCCGAGCAGTCGCTACTGCTGCGGATCACGGGCTCGGTGGCCGTGCATCTGCACTGCTCCCAACACAACGGGTTGATGCGAGAGCTCGGGCGACGACCGTTCTACGACATCGACTTCTGGGGTCGCGATCGTGATCACCAGCGGATCGATGCGTTCTTCCAGGCCGAGGGCTACCTCGCCGACCCGGCGGCGCGCGGGCTGCGGGAGTGGGGCATCAAGCGGCAGATCTTCGGCCACCCCGAAACGGGCATCAAGATCGACGTCTTCATGGACGCCCTGGTGATGGCCCATTCGATCAAGTTCGCCGACCGGCTCGAACTGGCCGACCCGTGCATCTCGCTTGCCGACCTGGTGCTGTCGAAGCTGCAGATCCACGAGATGACCGCCAACGACCTGATCGACCTCACGGTGCTGCTCGGCGAGCATCGCATCGGGGCCGAGGCCGCCGGGCAGATCGACCTCAACCGCATCCGCGACGTGCTGTGCGACGACTGGGGGTTCTGGTACTCGGCAGACCTGAACCTGTCCCTGCTGCACGAGTCGGTGCAGCGACCCGGACTTGACCCGGAGCTGGCAGCGCGGGTCCGGATGCAGATCGAGACGTTGCGGGCACACCTGGCCGCGGCACCCAAATCGCGGCGCTGGAAGCTGCGGGCCAAGGTCGGTACCCGCAAACGGTGGTACGAGCAGGTCGAGGAGGTCAGCTGATGGGGCTGCCGGTACGGCGCTTCGGAGCTACGGGCTGGGAGCTGACGACGGTTGGCCTCGGCACCTGGGCGCTCGGCGGTGGAGACTGGGCCTTCGGCTGGGGCCCGCAGGACGACGCCGAGTCGGTCGCCACCATCCACCACGCCGTCGACGCCGGCATCAACTGGCTCGACACCGCGCCGGAGTACGGCCTGGGCCACTCCGAGGAGATCGTCGGACGGGCCCTGGCCGAGATGTCGGAGACGGACCGGCCGCTGGTCTTCACCAAGTGCGCAATGGTATGGGATCCCGACAATCGACACGCCGAGGCGACCGCCGTCGGGGACGCCGCGTCGCTGCGGGCCGAGTGCGAGGCGTCGCTGCGGCGACTGGGCGTGGACCGCATCGACCTGTACCAGGTGCACTGGCCGCCGACCGACGGCACGGCACTGGAGGACTACTGGGCGACGCTGGTCGACCTGCGCGCCAGTGGCAAGGTGCGGGCGATCGGCCTGTCCAACCACTCCGTCGACCAGCTCACTCGGGCCGAGGTGGTCGGGCATGTCGACTCGCTGCAGCCGCCGCTATCGGCGATCAACCGCGCCGCGGCCGCCGACGTCATCCCGTGGTGCGAGGTCAACGACACCGGTGTGATCGTCTACAGCCCGATCCACTCAGGCCTCCTGTCTGGCACGTTCGACCCGTCGCGATTGGCGCCTGGCGACTGGCGCCGCGGCGAATCCGACTTCACCTCCGACCTGCCGGCCAACCTGGCGGTCGCCGCGGCCATCGCCGACGTGGCGGCCTGCCACTCGACGAGCGCGGCGAGCGTCGCGATCGCCTGGACGTTGCTCTGGCCCGGGGTCACCGCGGCGATCGTGGGGGCGCGGCGACCGGCGCAGATCGATGGCTGGCTGGACGCGGCGGGCCTGCAGTTGAGCGACGACGACCTGGACGCCATCTCCGCCGCGATCGCACGCAGCGGTGCAGGCAGCGGGCCGTCGCGTCCGGCGATTGTGGGGGTCTCGTGACGGGCACGTTGGGGCTGTGCGCGCTCAGCGCGGCACGTAGCCGACGGCCGGGTCGACGACGTTGTGCAACGGCTTGTCGCGCAGCCACCGATCGAGGTTGTCGGTGAAGACGGACATCATGTCGATCTCGAACCCGACGTAGTCGCCGGACATGTGCGGCGACACCAGGATGTTCGGCATCGACCACATCGGTGAGTCAGCGGGCAGCGGCTCGACCTCGAACACGTCCAGCGCGGCGCCTGCGATCGTCTCGGATCGAAGCGCGTCGATGAGATCGGATTCGACGACGGTAGGTCCCCGCCCGACGTTGACGACGAACCCGCGTGGTCCCAGCGCGACCAATACTTCGGCTCCGACGAGCGCGGTGGTGGCCGGCGTCAGCGGCACCGCGAGGACGAGCAGGTCGACGCCCGCGGCGACGGCGACCAGGTCGTCCGAGCCGCGGATCGTGCCGAACTGCGGGTCGTCGCCCGAGGTGCGACCGACCAGGGTGACGTTGACGTCGAGGCGGGCGAGGCGGTCGGCGATGGCCCGGCCGATCGAACCCGTACCCACCACCGCGGCACGGGTTCCGGCCAGCCGCCCGGTGGTGCGGTACCGCCAGGCGCCCTCTCGCTGGGATCCCCAGGTGTTACTCATCCCCTTGACGTGCGCGAGCACCGCGGCGAGTACCCACTCGGCGATCGACGTGTCGAACACACCGCGCGAGTTGGTGAGCGTGACTTGGCCCAGCTCTGGGCAGATCAGCCGATTGACCCCGACCGACGCGGCGTGCACCCACCGCAGCTCGTCGGTTCGGCGCAGGATCGGGGCAAGGTCGGCGAAGCGGTGGTCCCAGACGTACAGCACCGACGCCCCGGCCAGCTCCTCGTCGGTGGGAGCCGAGCCGACGGGGACAACCTCGACGTCACCGGGGATCATGTGCAGTGGCGGAAGCGCCACGTCCGGGTCGGGCTCGGCGAGCACGAGCACGCGGGGAGGATTCGGCACGGGTGCTCCGTTCGGTGGTTGGCAATTCCTTTTCGATATTGTATCTAAAAGGCAAGAGAAGGGCAGACGAGAGGCAATTATGTCAGTTTCCCGTGAATTCGTCGGCTCCTGGCGACAGGTGGGACTCGATGAATGACGCGACGAACGACGGGCCATTCCTCGACCCGGCAGCCTACGAGCCGGACATCGCCGATCCCGTCGAGCTGCGCGCACACCGCAAACGCCGGCTCGCCCTGGCGTACCGGGTGTTCGGCGCGATGGGCTGGGGCTCGCTCGGCGACGGGCACATCTCGGCCCGTGACCCCGAGCGACCGGACTGCTTCTGGTTGGGGCGGTACGGCGTGCCGTTCCGGTCCATGACCACCGACGACCTCGTCCTGGTTCGTCCGGACGGCACCATCGAGGGCGGCGGGCACATCAACATCGCTGCGTACTACATCCACGCCCCGGTGCACGAGGCCCGGCCCGAGATCGTCTCGGCAGCCCATTGCCACACGCCTTACGGCACGCCGTTCTCGGCGACCGTCACCCTGCTCGAGCCGATCTCACAGGAGTCGTGCGCGTTCTTCGGAGACCACGAGATCTTCGACGACGAAGAGGTCAACATCGGATCGACCGACGGCGGCAAGCGCATCGCGGCGGCGATCGGCGGCACCCGCGCGGTGATCCTGCGCAACCATGGGCTGCTGACCGTCGGGGCCACGATCGACGCGGCAGTCGGCTACTTCCTGATGATGGAACGTTGCGCCGAGGTTCAGGTGAAGGCCCGTGGCGCCCGACCGATCGGGGCCGAGTCGGCGCGGCGCGTCCACGACGAGTTCGACGAGCTCGCCGCGTGGCAGGTGTATCAGTGGGCGCAGCGCAGCTACGTGCCCGACGTGAGCGTGGTGGGGGAGTAGCGGCTGCCTCGAAAGCGGCAGTCGCCCTGGCTCGCACGACTTCGCAACCGACCGTCAGGCGCTGTCAAGCGATTCCGAAGTCCTTGACCTTGCGGTAGATCGTCGCCCTCGACATCCCGAGCGCGTTGGCGGCGTCGGTCTTGTTGCCCCCATTCTCTCGAAGACTGCGCACGATCGCGTCTCGTTCAAGAGCCTCGATCTGGGTCAGCTTGCGTCTGGCCAGGGATCGGCACTCGGGAGGAAGTTTCTCTGGTTGGATGACACCTGAGCGCTGCTGGGCAACGGTTTCGACTAGTACCTGCCGTAGCTGTGCGACGTTCCCTGGCCACGGCAGCTTGCCGAGTTGGCGCATCCCCTCGGGGGCGAGTTGGACGTCGGCCCCGCGGGTGATTTCGCGCAACAAGAACGGAACCAGCGCTTCAAGGTCTTCGATCCGGTGCCTCAGCGCGGGCACGGTGACCGTGTGAGTGAAGAACGGCAGCAGCAACATCTCGACCAGCGCCGAGTGGTTGGTCGAGTTCATCGTCGCCGCGATCCACCCCCGCCCGGCGCACGGTGGCAGGACAGCGGCGAGCGTCTCCAGCACCTCGTCGGGTAGGCAGTCCACGTCGGCCAGAACCACGGCGAAGTCGTCGTCGTCGGTCGAGGCGACCAGCTCACTGATGAATTCCTCAGCGCCCGAGAAGTTTTCGATTCGTAGGACGCGAACCATCTTGTCCGCGTTCACATGCTGTGCCACTGCCTGGGCGATCTTCGCTCGCCCGGAGCCCGGCTCGCCGTCCAAGGCGACCCAGTCCTGGTCACGGCAGCACCGCTCGATCTGCTGGCAAGAGCGGTGCCACGAGCTGCTTCGGCCGGCCAGACCCGGAATGCCCGGGTGGATCGGTGGCCCAATGCCGAACCGACGCGCCGTCTCCTCGACGGCGAGCCGGATCTGGAAGACAACGTAGCTTCCGTGGCCCCGAATCGGAATGCGCTCCGCGGCAGTGATCTTGGCTGTACCACCACTGGGCAGCTCGACGAGTGCCGTGCTCACGGCATCGGAGCCGCGCATGTCGGATGCATGCTCCAGCAGGGCGATTTGGTCGCCGGCATCCAGCCCCCGGCGAAGGTACGGGTTCATCAGCACCACGTCACCCCCGATCGCCAACACCCCGAGCGGGAATCTGTGACTTTGCCGCAGGTAGGTCTCCAGCAGGGCCGTCTCGTTCTCGCTGGTAAGCGCGTTCATTCGATCCTCGATCTGGCTGCGGGCACTGTTGGCCAGAGCGAACAGGAGCGGATTTGCCTGGCTGGCCCAACAGGTGAGGTCGATGACACCGACCACCTTGCCGGTGATGGCGTCTCGAATGGGAGCGCCTGCGCAGGCGAGGCGGCCCAGCGTCCCCATGTAATGCTCGGCACCGCGGATGTAGGTGGCCCGCCCTGTCTCCAGGCTCGTCCCGATCCCGTTCGTGCCGACGAACTCCTCGGCATAGCTGTATCCGCGCGAAAGTCGAACACCGTCCAGTGCCCGCATCATCGTCGCGTCGGTGCACACCCGTTCCAGCACCACACCGTCGGCCGACGTCAGGATCACGCTGACGGCCTGCGCCGCCAAGTCGTCGGCCACCCGCCGCAGGACAGGGGCGGCCGCATGCACCAACGGCGAGTCGGTATTCGGTTCGCGGACGAACGGCAGGTCGACCCGATCTAGATGAACATGCAGGTCACGCGACCGGCGCCACGAATCCAGGACGCCGGGACCCAGGTTGACGGCATCCAGGGACCCGACCGTGAGGAACTGCTCCCGCGCTCGGCGGAGGTTCGTGGAGACGTCCGCGCTGGAATCCATTCGATGTACTCACCTCGGTGTTGAGCGGCTGCACTCAGAGGCTAGAGCCGTCTCAATATGTGACCGGTCTCACATTGAGACGCCCAGCCTACGCGCAAACCTGTGCCATTGGTTACAGCAGTACATCCGGCCCAACCAGGAGAAGAGACGTTGAGCAGACAAAGTCTGAGCAAGGCTCACAAGAAAATCACCGAACTGTCGTGGGAACCCACATTCGCCACTCCGGCGACGCGATTCGGCACCGACTACAGCTTCGAGAAGGCGCCCAAGAAGGACCCGCTGAAGCAGATCCTGCGGTCCTACTTCCCGATGGAGGAGGAGAAGGACAACCGCGTCTTCGGCGCGATGGACGGTGCGATCCGCGGGAACATGTTCCGCCAGGTCCAGCAGCGCTGGATGGAGTGGCAGAAGCTCTTCTTGTCGATCATTCCGTTCCCGGAGATCTCCGCGGCTCGGGCGATGCCGATGGCCATTGACGCTGTCCCCAATCCCGAGATTCACAACGGGTTGGCCGTCCAGATGATCGACGAGGTCCGGCACTCGACGATCCAGATGAACCTCAAGCGCCTCTACATGAACCACTACATCGATCCCGCCGGCTTCGACATCAGTGAGAAGGCGTTCGCCAACAACTACGCCGGCACCATCGGTCGACAGTTCGGCGAGGGTTTCATCACCGGTGACGCGATCACCGCGGCCAACATCTACCTGACCGTCGTCGCCGAAACCGCCTTCACCAACACCCTGTTCGTGGCCATGCCGTCGGAGGCCGCCGCCAACGGCGACTATCTTCTGCCGACGGTGTTCCACTCGGTGCAATCAGACGAGTCGCGACACATCTCCAATGGCTACTCGATCCTGTTGATGGCGCTCGCCGACGAGGACAATCGCCAGTTGTTGGAACGGGACCTGCGCTACGCCTGGTGGAACAACCACTGCGTGGTCGACGCCGCCATCGGCACATTCATCGAGTACGGGACCAAGGACCGCCGCAAGGACCGCGACAGCTACGCCGAGATGTGGCGCCGCTGGATCTACGACGACTACTACCGCAGCTACCTCATCCCGCTGGAGAAGTACGGACTCAAGATCCCGCACGACCTCGTCGAGGAGTCGTGGAACCGGATCGTCAACAAGGGCTACGTGCACGAGGTCGCCCAGTTCTTCGCTACCGGCTGGCCGGTCAACTACTGGCGGATCGACCCCATGACCGACCAGGACTTCGAATGGTTCGAAGACAAGTACCCCGGTTGGTACAACAAGTACGGGAAGTGGTGGGAGAACTACAACCGGCTGAAGTACCCGGGCCGCAATAAGCCGATCGCCTTCGAAGACGTCGACTACCAGTACCCGCACCGGTGCTGGACGTGCATGGTGCCGTGCCTCATCCGCGAGGACATGGTCACCGAGAAGGTCGACGGCCAGTGGCGCACGTACTGCTCGGAGACCTGCGCGTGGACCGACATCAAAGCGTTCCGCCCCGAGTACGAGGGCAGGCCGACGCCGAACATGGGCCGGCTCACCGGGCATCGCGAATGGGAGACCCTGCATCACAACCAGGATCTCGCCGACATCGTCACCGGGCTCGGCTATGTCCGCGACGACGGCAAGACGCTCATCCCGCAGCCCCACCTCGATCTCGACGACGCGAAGAAGTTGTGGACGGTCGAGGATCTGCGCGGCATCACCTTCCAGAGTCCAAATGTGCTGCTGAACGAGATGTCCGACGCCGAACGGGAAGCGCACCTCGCCGAATACACGGCGGGTGGACCGGCCGGCCGCCCCGCCAAGGCTGCGGTACCGGCCTGATCCCGGTCCGGGTGGCGCGGCGCGACCAAACCCGCCGCGCCACCAGGGCCTCCAACGGGACTTTCCAAAGACTAGGAGACCGTCCGATGGGTGATACCCACAAGATCAGGTTCGAGCCGGTTGACCTCGAGATCGAGGTCGACGAGAGCGAGACCGTTCTCGATGCGGCGTTCCGTCAGGGTGTTTCGCTGATGCACGGCTGCCGGGAAGGCCAGTGCTCGGCATGCAAGTCGTTTTTGCTCGACGGTGACATCCAGATGGACCGCTACTCGACATTCGCCCTGGCCGATTACGAAAGTGAGGAAGGGTACGTACTGCTGTGCAAGGCCCACGCCTACAGCGACTGCGAGATCGAGCTGATCAACTTCGACGAGGACGA
The DNA here is from genome assembly GCF_014202335.1 of Mycobacterium sp. AZCC_0083. GTDB lineage: Bacteria > Actinomycetota > Actinomycetes > Mycobacteriales > Mycobacteriaceae > Mycobacterium. The sequence goes on from NZ_JACHGP010000023.1 coordinate 49,034, forward strand.
GCTGCGCAACGCGGTTCCGCTGCAACAGCTTCAGACCCGGATCGTCGAACTCACCGACCTAACCCAGGACATCGTGTCGCTCAAGCTGGAGCTGATCGAACCCGAGGGCTACGAGTTCAAGCCCGGTCAGTACTCCGATCTGATGATCCCGGGCACCGAGGAACACCGCTGTTTCTCCATGGCGACCACCCCCAGCACTCCGGGCCGGCTGGAGTTCATCATCAAACGCTACCCGGGCGGGCATTTCTCAGGGTTGCTGGAGACGCAGCTCCAAGTCGGCGACGAGTTGGCGCTGCGTGGCCCGTACGGCTCGTTCACCATCAAACACGACTCCGAACGTGACATCGTCTGCATTGGCGGCGGTGCCGGTATGGCACCCATCCTGTCTTTGCTCAAGCATCTGGTCGAGTCCGGCAGCGACCGCCAGGTTCACTTCTACTACGGCGCCCGCACTGCCCAGGATCTGTTCTACCTCCACGAGATCAAGGAGCTCGGCAACCAGCTGGTCAATTTCACGTTCGTGCCGGTGTTGTCGGAGGAGACGGGAGCGGACTGGACGTCGCTCGGTGTCACTGGCGGGGATTTCGGGTTCGTCACCGACGCCGTGGACCGTCGTGAATCCGACCTCAGCGAGGCGGAGGTCTACGTCTGCGGGCCGCCGCCGATGGTAGACGCCGCTATGGCGATGCTCGAGGGCAAAACGGTTGCCCGGGAACATATTTACTTCGACAAGTTCACCACCACGGTTCACCAAGCGTAGTCCACCAGAAAGGGAGAGTACCCACATGAGCGCACCCACCGCCGAGCGCGCCGCGCCTGACCCCGAGCCGGCCACGCCGGTCCGCAGCTTCCCCAAGCCGCAATTCACCGACGCCGAAGCCGGCGCTTTGGAGTTCCCCAGTTCAAAAAGCCGCAGCTTCAGCTATTTCGAGCCGGCCAAGCTGCGGGCCACCACGTATGAAGACGTCACCTTCGACGTGCAGCCCGATCCCGATCGCCACCTCACCCAGGGCTGGATCTACGGGTTCGGTAACGGCCCCGGCGGCTACCCGCAGGACTGGACCGAGCTGAAGTCCTCCGACTGGCACAAGTTCCGCGATCCCAACGAGGAGTGGGAGCAGACGATTTACCGCAATAACGCGAACGTGGTGCGGCAGATCCAGCAGAACCTCGCCAATGCCAAACTCGCCGACGCCTACGCGTCGTGGACTCCGACGTGGAGGAAGTTCATCGAGCGCAATCTGGGTGCGTGGATGCACGCCGAGAACGGCATCGGGCTGCACGTGTTCATCGCGGTGCAGCGCTCGGGCCCGACCAACATGATCAACACCGCCGTCGCGGTCAACAGTGCGCACAAGATCCGGTTCGCCCAGGACCTCGCGTTGTTCAATCTGGACCTGAGCGAATCGCTGGACGGGTTCGACGGCTCGGCGCACCGCGACGTCTGGCACAACGACCCGGTCTGGCAGGGCGTGCGCAAGAATGTCGAGTTGCTCACCGCGGCGGCCGACTGGGCTGAGGCTGTCTTCGCCACGAACATCGTCTTCGAGCAGTTGGTGGGGGTGCTGTTCCGCAGCCACCTCGTCATGCAGATCTCGGCGCGCAACGGAGACTACGTCACGCCCAGCCTGGTCGGCTCCGGCGAAAACGACTACAACCGCGACCTCGGCTACACCCGAGCGCTTTTCAACATGCTCACCAACGACCCGGAGCACCGCGACCACAATCGAGAACTGCTGTCGCGCTGGCTCGAGAAATGGGTGCCGCTGAGCATCGCGGCGGCGCGTGAGCTGCAGCCCATCTGGTCGCAGCCCCAGGAACGCACCGTGCCGTTCGCCGAGTCCTTCGAGGCAGCCAAAGCCGGGCTGCGCAGTGTGTTGTCCGATCTCGACCTCGACCAGCCCAAGGAGCTCTCCTGATGAGTACGGAAATGCAGTTCGGCGCCTCGGTCGGGTCGTCGAACATGTGCGGCGTCACCCTGATGAACAACCAGAACGGCTACGTCGTCGCCGAAGTGATGGGGCGCAAGCCCGACGTCACGATCACCGAGTTCCCGTCGATGATCCGCGTGGACGGGCACAACGTCCTGACCTTCGATTTCGGCGAAATCACCGATGCACTCGGCGCCGAGTTCGACTTGTACGACTTCGAGGAGATCATGTCCACCCATTACGGGCGGATGGTGCATTTCGATGACCACACGATGTTGTTCGCCAACCCCGAGGACGCGGCGGAGTACATCGGCTTCGACTTGAAGGTCGTCGAATGAATCCCCCCATTCTCAGCACAGCCCGCACCCCAACCACCTGATAACGGAGCACACCATGTACGAGAAGGATGGCGAGAAGTACTTCATCGTCGACGCCCACATCGCTCTCTGGGACGCCCGTCCGGAGAACCAGCGCAACATCCACGGCAAGCAGTTCATCGACTGCTTCTACGACTATCACCGCAATCTGTCGCCCGAATCCGAGGTGTGGAGCTACGAGGAGTACCTCTACCAGGGTGGCGAGCGACTGATGAAGGACCTGTTCACCGACGGCTATGTCGACCATGCGATCTTCCAGCCGGCGTACCTTGGCGAGTTCTACTACCGCGGCTTCGGGCAGACCGATGAGGCGTCCGCGTTGGCGGCGGCGCATCCCGACAAGCTGACCTACAACCACCATTTCGACCCCCGAAACGGTGAGTCCGGCCTCGATCAGCTACGCGCCGACGCCGAGAGGTTCAACCTCAAGGGCGTCAAGCTGTACACCGCCGAATGGCATGGCGAGTCGCGCGGCTACAAGCTCGACGATCCGTGGGCGCATCGTTATCTCGAAGCCTGCCAGGAGCTCGGGATCCGCAACATTCACGTCCACAAGGGCCCCACCATCAGGCCGTTGGATCGGGATGCCTTCGACGTCGCCGACATCGATCACGTCGCCTCCGACTACACCGATCTGAACTTCGTCGTCGAGCACTGCGGACTGCCCCGCCTGGAGGACTTCTGCTGGATCGCCACCCAGGAGCCCAACGTGCACGCCGGACTTGCGGTCGCGATGCCGTTCATTCACACCCGGCCGAAATACTTCGCGCAGATCATGGGCGAACTGCTCTACTGGGTCGGCGAGGACCGCATCCAATTTTCCTCTGACTACGCACTGTGGACACCGCGCTGGCTCGTCGAAGCGTTCGTTGATTTCCAGATTCCCGACGATCTCGGCGAGTACCCGGCGATCACCACCGAGCAGAAGAAGAAGATCCTCGGCCTCAACGCGGCGAAGATGTACGACATCGCGGTCCCGGCCGAGTCGCGGCTGCCGGCTGCAGACGAACCCGCGGTCGGCCCGCGCGGCGCCGACAACGTCACCGAAGCGGCGGACCATCTGGTCGGGGCCTGATGTGAACCTGCACGACGAGGCGTACGCGGCGCTGGGGGCGGTAGTTGATCCCGAGCTCGACGAGCCGATCACCGATCTGGGGTTCGTCCGCTCGCTCGTGACGACTGGCGGCGACGTCGAAGTCCATCTTCGGCTGCCGACGTCGTTCTGCGCGCCGAACTTCGCGTACCTGATGGCGTCCGACGCCAAAGATGCTCTCACGAAGCTTGATTGGACCGAGCGGGTGGTGGTCGAGCTCGACGACCATCATGACTCGGACATCATCAATGCGGGGCTCGCCACGGACGCCGGGTACCGGGGCACGTTCGGTCAAGAGGCAGACAGCGACCTCGACGACCTGAGGCTCACATTCCAACGCAAGGCGCACACGGCCGCGATGGAACGCTGCCTGACACAGCTGCTGCGGTCTGACCCCGATCGGCCCGAGGCATCGCTTGGGCAGGTAAGACTGCACGACCTGCCGGACAACCCGATCACAAACGCGTTGCTCCGGCGCCGGGCCGTCCTCGGCCTGTCGCTCGCGCCGCAGTCCGTGGTGATGGTCGATCACCACGGCCGCGGTTATGTCCCCGACGATGTGCCGGTCGGGTTGCGCCGCGCCAGGTCCACCCGCATCTCCATCGACGGCAATGCCCACTTCTGCCGTGGGCTGCTGAGCACTCGATATCCCGCCGAATCATCCGCCGCACTGCGTGATCCGACCTTCGTACCGCTGGCCACGCTGACGATCCCCGATTGAGGAAAGGAACTCCACCCATGAGCACCATGCGAGCCGTCCAGGTAGTGGGCTACCACCAGAACCTCGAGATGACGGAGGTACCGGTCCCCACTCCGACCGGACCCTTCGACGTCATCGTGAAGATCGGCGGAGCGGGAGTGTGCCGAACCGATCTGCACATCCTCGAAGGCCAATGGGCCGAAAAATCCCAGGTCCAGCTGCCCTACACGATCGGGCACGAAAACGCCGGCTGGGTCGACGCGGTCGGGTCCGCGGTGACCAATGTCCGCGAAGGGGACAAGGTGATCGTGCACCCGTTGATCACCTGCGGGCTGTGCCGTGCCTGTCGCTCCGGCGACGACGTGCACTGCGAGGCCAACGCCTTTCCCGGCATCGACACCAACGGGGGCTACGCGGACTACCTCAAGACGTCGGCCCGCAGCGTCGTGAAGATCGACGACGCACTGGAACCCGCTGATGTCGCGGCACTCGCCGATGCCGGCCTTACCGCCTACCACGCAGCCGCGAAGGCCGCGCGTCGCCTCACACCTCGGGATCGCTGCGTGGTGATCGGCGCAGGAGGGTTGGGGCACATCGGTATTCAGGTGCTCAAAGCACTCACGCCAGCCGAGATCATCGTGGTGGATCGCAACGCCGACGCCGTCAAGCTCGCATTGTCCATTGGCGCCGACCACGCGGTCGTCGCCGACGGATCACAGGTGGCGCAGGTCCTGGAACTCACCGGCGGCAACGGCGCGGAGGCCGTTATCGACTTCGTCGGCGAGGGCGGCGCGACCAGCGAAGGGGTACAAATGCTCCGCGGCGCAGGGGATTACCACGTCGTCGGTTACGGCGAGAACATCGACGTCCCGACGATCGACATCATCTCCAACGAGATCAACTTCATCGGCAACCTCGTCGGGTCGTACAACGATCTGTGCGACCTGATGGTGCTCGCCGCCCGCGGAGCCGTCCATCTGCACACCGTGAAGTACCGGCTCGACGACTTCCAGTCCGCCATCGACGACCTGGACGCCGGAAAGATCCGTGGCAGGGCGATCCTCGTGCCCTGATCGGACCCAGAACGCTTTCGTTGACTTCAAAAACTTCAAGACAAAGGTGCGTACGACATGGCTAAAGATCTCAGATTCAGCAAGGACGCTCGAGCGCTGCTCGAAGTGGGCGTGAACGCTCTAGCTGACGCGGTCAAGGTGACGTTGGGGCCCAAAGGCCGTAACGCGGTGTTGGAGAAGCTCACCGGAGCACCGACGATCACCAACGACGGCGTCACCATCGCGAAGGAGATTCAACTGCGTGATCCCTTCGCGAACATGGGCGCTCAGCTCGTCAAGGAGGTGGCCACCAAGACCAACGGCGTCGCCGGTGACGGAACGACAACCGCGACGGTGCTCGCGCAGGCGATGGTGCGTGAAGGCCTGAGGGCGGTCGAGGCCGGCGCCAACCCCATCCAACTCAAACGTGGCATCGAAAGGGCCACCGCCGCCGTGGTCGACACCCTGCGCCAACGCAGCCGCAACACCACCGGCGAGGCCGACCTGCGCCACGTCGCGACCCTCTCGGCGAACAATGACAGCGACATCGGTGACGTCATCGCCGCGGCACTGACCAGGGTCGGCGCCGACGGAGTCGTGACCGTGGAGGAATGGCCACAATTCGGTCTTGGGCTCAGCTACGTCGACGGCGTTGAGTTCGACCACGGCTACGTCTCGCCGTACTTCGTGACCGACAAGGACCGGATGGAGGCTGTGCTGGAGGACGCCTATGTGTTGCTGACCAACCAGAAGATCTCCACCGTGCAGACCCTGATGCCGGTTCTCGAGCAGGTACAACGCGCCAAGAAGCCGCTGCTGATCCTGTGCGAGAACATCGACGGACCGGCATTGAGCATGCTCGTGACCAACAACGTGCACGACACCTTCCGCTCAGTCGTGGTGCGAGCACCTGGCTTCGGCCACCGCAGGGTCGCCGAACTCGAAGACCTGGCAACCCTGCTGGGCGGTACGGTGGTCAGCCCCGAGTCCGGGCTGGCACTGGAGAACGTGCGCATCGAACACCTGGGAAGAGCGGCGAAGGTGACCGTCACCGAGCGCTTCACCACCCTCGTCGGCGGCGCGGGCTCCACGGCCGACGTGGAAGCACGGATCGGCCAGATCGAACGCGAGCTGAACCGCGCCCAAAATGAGCACGACCAGGACAACCTGCAATTGCGGGTCGCTCGGCTGTCCGGCCGGGTCGCGGTTATCCACGTCGGCGCCGCGACCGACGTCGAACTCAAGGAAAAGCTCCACCGGGTGGAGGACTCGTTGTCGGCGACGCGCGCCGCCCTCGAGGAGGGCGTCGTCGCGGGCGGCGGATCCGCGCTGCTGCAGGCACAGCCCGCGCTGGACCTGCTCGAGCTCACCGGAGATGTGGCCGAAGGACGTGAGATCGTGCGCCGTGCGGTCGAGGAACCACTGAGATGGATCGCGATCAACGCCGGCTTCGACGGCGACGAAGTGGTCGCAAGGGTCGCGAAACTGCCTGTCGGACAGGGCTTCAACGCCGTCACCGACAGTTACGGGGACATGTCCGAGGCCGGTGTCATCGATCCACTGAAGGTGACGCGATCCGCATTGCAAAGCGCGGCGTCGATCGCTGCACTGCTCCTCACCACCGAGACGCTCGTCGTCGAGGAGATCCTGGTCAACCCAGGCGCGATCATCGCCCCCGGATTCGGTGATCTCGCCGAAGGCATGGTCCGCCCGTCCAACATCTACTGACGCCGTCCACGACACTGGTTAGGAGGTCGAGATGTGCTCGTATCCAACGGCTTTGCGGCGTTTCGCCCTGATATCGGATGATGTCGGCGACGGCAGCATATTCGATGCGCCCCAACTCAGCGGTGTACTCGGGGCCGATGGTGACGACATCTCACCACACCTGCGGTGGCAGGGTGCGCCCACTCCCACGCTCAGCTACGTCGTCACGATGTTCGACGAGCAAGGGCTGGGCGGCTCCGGGTTCTGGCACTGGATCGTCGTCGACATCCCACCCGGCATGACCGAACTCAGATCTGACGCGGGACACCCGAGCGGGCGTGGATTGCCGAACTGTGCCCGCCAGCTCCCCAACGATCTCAAGCTCACCCGGTACATCGGAGCCTCCCCGCCGCTAGGCGACCGACCACATACCTACCGCATCTCGGTTCATGCTCTCGACGTGGCGCGCCTGGACATTTCCGATGACGGCACGCCCGCTTGGCTGCTGTCACAGCTGTATCGGCATGCCATCGGACGGGCCAGTATCAGTGTGATCGGCGAGTATCCACAACTCGCATCCTCGAAGGCAGGAGGCCGCATGACGGTGAAGGCGTACCGGTGATTTTCATCGTCGTTCGTTTCGAAACGAAGCCGGAGTGGTCGGACCGCTGGCCGGAGCTGGTGGCCGGGTTCACTCGGGCCACCCGGGCCGAGGAAGGAAATCTGTGGTTCGACTGGTCGCGCAGCCTTGAGGACCCGGCTGAATACGTTCTCGTCGAGGCGTTCCGTGATCCCACAGCCGGCTCCGCGCACGTCAGCAGTGATCACTTCGCGTCCGCGATGCGCGAACTCCCACAGGCGCTCGCCTCAACGCCACGAATCATCAGCCAGACCCTCGACGCGTCGGGTTGGTCAGCGATGGCGGAGATGTCGGTTCACTGACTGCTGCGTCGGTACTCGGCTAACGCCATTCGCGCTGATCTTCGAGCCGGCGATCGGCCGCTGGACGATGAGCGGTAGACATCGATTCCAGTTGGTGGGGGGCATGGATGGGGGTCAGCGGCGACGACAGGGCTTCTGTGGGGCGCAACTCTGGAAAGGGCAAGCACAGACAGTCTTTCGAATGGATACCAATATGCGCACTGGAATGAAGTACCTGACATCGGCGTTGGCAGCCGGCGCTGCCGCGGCAGCCATCGCCGTCGCTCCCGCGGCGATGGCCGATCCCGCTCCGGCTCAGCCGGCAGTGGTGGCCACCGCGTCGAGCGCCATGGCCGGCGGACACATCGTCCAGGCCGGTCACGGCGGCGGCGGCGGTTTTCACGGCGGCGGCGGCGGCGGTTTTCACGGCGGCGGCTGGGGCGGTGACCGCGGCGGCTGGCACGGCGACCGCGGCTGGGGCGGTCCCTGGTTCCCTTGGGGCTGGCGGTAACGGTCAAGAATCACCCACCTCAGACAGGCCCGCACCGGTGACCCCTCGCCGGTGCGGGCCGTCGGGCTTCCGAGCCGTCGACCACCATCGGCCTGTCCGACGCCGCGAGTTCCGGGCTCCCTAGGATTGCACCGATGACCCCACCGTTCTCCTGGGAGCTGCCCTACGCATGGCCGCGCAAACCCGTGCTGGCGCGCAACGTGGTCTGCACGTCCCAACCGCTGGCCGCACAAGCCGGTCTGGCGATGCTCGCCGACGGCGGCAGCGCGGTCGACGCGGCACTGGCGGCCGCGATCACCCTGACGCTGGTCGAGCCGGTGTCCAACGGCATCGGCTCCGACGCCTTCGCCATCGTGTGGGACGGCGAGACGTTGCATGGGCTGAACGCCTCGGGGCGCTCGCCTGCCGCATGGACTCCGGAGTACTTCGGCGGCGGCCCCGTACCGGAGCGGGGTTGGAACTCGGTCACCGTGCCTGGCGCGGTGTCGGCGTGGACCGAGCTGCACGCCCGGTTCGGCAGGCTGCCGTTTGCGCGGCTCTTCGAGCCGGCGATCGGCTACGGGCGCGAAGGCTTCCTCGTCTCGCCGACGGTCGCCGGGCAGTGGGCCGCGCAGGCGAAGGAGCTGCGGATGCAGCCGGGGTTCGCCGAGGCGTTCCTGCCTGGCGGACGGACGCCTTCACCGGGGGAGCTGTTCCGGCTGCCCGAACACGCGGCGACGTTGGAGAAGATCGCGGCAACGGGCGGGGAGGCGTTCTACCGCGGCGAACTCGCCGCAACGATGGAGGCGCATTCGACCGCGAACGGCGGTGTCATGCTGGCCTCGGACCTCGCTGCACACCGAGCCGACTGGGTCGACCCGATCAGCATCGACTACCGCGGCTACACCCTGCACGAGATCCCACCCAACGGTCAGGGGATCGTCGCCTTGATCGCGCTGGGCATCCTGCAGCACTTCGACATGGCCTCGCTCCCAGTCGATTCGGCAGACAGCGTGCACCTCCAGATCGAGGCGATCAAGCTGGCGTTCGCCGACGCGCTGGCCTACGTCGCCGACCCCGACCACATGCTGGTGGGCCCACAACAACTCCTCGACGCCGAATACCTGAAGCAGCGGTCGACGCTGATCGACCCGGTGCGGGCCACACCGGTCGCGGCCGGCAGGCCGCCGGGAGGCGGCACGGTCTATCTGACCGCCGCCGACGCGTCCGGGATGATGGTGTCGATGATCCAGTCCAACTACGAGGGCTTCGGATCGGGCGTGGTGGTGCCGGGCACCGGGATCTCCCTGCAAAACCGTGGGACGGAGTTCAGCGCGACACCGGGGCACCCCAATCTGGTTGGGCCGCACAAGCGTCCGTACCACACCATCGTCCCCGGCTTCCTCACCAGAGACGGCGCCCCTGTGATGGGTTTCGGCGTGATGGGCGGCACCATGCAGCCGCAAGGGCATCTGCAGATCGTGGCGCGCATCGCCGACCACGGCCAGAACCCACAGGCGGCGTGTGACGGCCCGCGGTTCCGATGGATACACGGCATGCAGGTGAGCGTCGAGGACGGCTTCCCGCGGGAAACGGTCGACGAGCTGCGTCGGCGCGGCCACGATCTCGTCGTGGTCAACGACTACAACCAGTTCGGCAGCTGCCAGGCGATCTGGCGCCTGCCCGACGGGTATCTGGCGGCGAGCGACCCGCGCCGCGACGGGCAGGCCGCCGGTTTCTGAGCCGACCCGAACGACTAGTCCGTCACAGGCTGCTGAGGTCGTCGGGCACGTCGATGGCGTGCTCGCGCAGCGTCTCGAGGGGCACCACCTCGAGGGTGCGCTCGTGGGTGGCCGCCAGCACCACCGGCGCGGCGTAGCCATCGCTTTGGGCGCGCAGCCAATTCACCGCGGTGACGCACCAGCGGTCGCCGGGCGAGAGGCCAGGGAACCGGTACTGCGGCATCGGGGTCGAGAGGTCGTTGCCGATGGTGCGCTGATGTTCCAGGAACTCACTGGTGACGACGGCACAGATGGTGTGCCTGCCGTGGTCCTCGTCCCCGGTCGAGCAGCAGCCGTCGCGGTAGAAGCCGGTGAGCGGGTCGGTTCCGCACGGCTCCAGCGGGCCGCCAAGCACGTTGCGATCAGCCATTGGCCAAGTATCCACCGAGCGAGTCCCAGAAGCGGGTCAGTGCGGCCGCGCCCCGTTCCGGATCCTGCACCATCCACCAGTGGCCAAGCCCGTCGAGCACCTCGGTGCGGGCTCCCGCGCGCGCCGCGGCCCGCCGCCGAATCTCCTCCGAGCCGACGTAGTGGTCCTCGGTCGCCAGCAGGCAGAGCCCGGGTCGCGCCGCGGCCCGCTCCAGCGACCGGCCCGCCTCGGCGAGGGCGGGGTGGCGCGCCGAGCGGTAGAGCGCGAGCAGTGCTCGAGCCATCTCAGGGCCGTGGGCGGTCGCCATCTTGGCTGCCACCTCGGGTGTCAGGCCAAGCCCGACCAGCCGATCCGTTCGGTCCTGCAGCGTCCCGCCGAGCATGGCGTCGGCCAGCCGTTCGCCCTCCACGGGCGTCTGCCACACCAGCGCCGCCTCGTGCCAGACGTAGTCGGGATCGAACACCCCGATGATGTCGCTGACCCAGCTGCGCACCAACTCTGGGCGATGCATCATCACGTTGACGACGTGGTTGCCGCCCCAGTCGTGTCCGACGACGTCGACCGGTCCATCGACGCGTGACAACTCGTCCTCCAGCCAGTCGCGGTAGTCCAGGTAGGTCGCTGGCCAGCCGTCCGGCAACGGGGCGCCGAAGCCCGGCGGGGACAGCCGGATCACGTCGTCTCTGCCGAGTGTCTCGACCAGAGGATCCCAGACCGCGTCGGTCTCCGGGTTGCCGTGCACCAGTACCACCGTCACGAGAGTTTGCTCCTTGTGTATTGCCGCACGGCCTCTTTGAGTACTTTTCCGTTGGACGTCAGCGGAAGCGCGTCGACGAAGAGGACGTGCCGTGGGCGCTTGAACGCGGCGATCCGCGCACGAACGTGGGTGGCCAACGCCTCCGCCGACGGGCGTTCGCCGGCGCGGGCGACGACGACCGCGCAGATCGCTTCGCCCCAGTACTCGTCGGGCACACCAACCACCGCGACCTGCTCGACGTCCGGATAGCTCGACAGCACGTCCTCGACCTCGCGTGACGATACGTTCTCGCCGCCGGTGATGATGACGTCCTTGAGGCGGTCGAGCACCACCAACCGCCCGTCGTCGATGCGGCCGACGTCGCCGGTGTGAAACCAGCCGTCGACCGTCGCCGGTGTGTGGTCGGGCCAGTAGCCTGCGGCGACTTGTGCGCCGCGGACCAGGATTTCACCGACACCGTCCTTCTCGGCGGCGATCCGGATCTGCACCTCGACGTGCGGCCTCCCCGCACTGGCCAGGATCGCCGCGTCACCGTCCGCCCCTGCGCGGTGGTCGGCGGCGCCGAGAAACGTGATGTTGCCCCCGGTTTCGGTCATGCCGTAGCCCTGATGGAAGTCGACGTCGAGTCGCGCGAGGGCGCGGCGGAGCAGGTCGGCCGGGATCGCGGCGGAGCCGTAGGCGATGTCGCGCAGCGTCGGCAGCTCGATGCCGGTGTCCTCGAGATGAGCAAGCAGACCGTGCAGCATGGTCGGCGCCAGCGAGCACGACGTCACGCCAAAGGCGTTGACCGCCTCCGCGAAGGCATCGGGGCGGAACGCCACGACGGGCAGCACCGTGGACTGGGCGGCGTGGTGCACCAGCATGTTGTAGCCCGCGACGTGGCACATCGGAAACGGCAGCAGGTACACGCCGCCGGATCGCACCGACCGTCCGGCGACGGTGCCTCGCACCGCGGTGGTGATGGACCGGTGGGTGTGCAGCACACCCTTCGCCGGCCCGGTCGATCCGCTGGTGAACAGCAGCCAGGCGGGGTCGTCGGGTGCGATCACTTCGGTGGGTCCGGTCGTCTCGTGTTCCGCGCGTTGCCATTCCGCATCGTCGAATGTCACGACGTGCTCGACGGACGGGAGATGTTCGGCGATCTCCGGCAGCACGTCGAGGTAGCGCGCGTCGCCGACGAGGATGGCGGGTTCGGCCAACGCGAGTTGGGCGATCTGCTCGGCGGGGCTGAGGCGCTGATTGATCAGCACCAGGATGCGGCCGCTGCGGGGAACGCCGTAGTACAGCCGGGCGTACGCGGCGCCGTTGTCCGCGATGACCGCGACGCGGTCGCCGCGACGGGTGCGCTGCGCCGTCCAACTCGCGACGGAGCGCACCTGCCGGTCGAACAAAGCGAAGGTGACAGACGAGCCGTCGGCGCAGATGATGGCCTGCCGGTCGGGCACCGCGGCCGCTGCCGACGACACCAGCTCGTGGATGAGGTCGATGCGGTCGTTCATCGCCCTCAGCTTGTCATGGCGTCATCGAGATGGCAGTGGCGGCGTAGACGTGCGAGTGGGCCGCGCCCTGAGCGCTATGTGAACGCTCAGCGCGGTCGGCAGTTCGGCTTCAGTTCGGAGAAGTGGACGGCGGGCATACCGTCGATGGTCACGAAGTCGGTTCCCACGCCCCACGTCGTCCATGTCATGTCCTGCAATACGCCGGTGCCGTCGCAGTTGTAGTCGAACCGCGTCGGTCGTTGTGGTGGGGGCAGAGCCAGATCGAAGCACTTGCCGATGGCGTAGAAGGCGGTGTCGGGTTGTGGTTCCGCCGCAGCGACGGGTGACGTCCACATCATTGCGATCGCGGCGACGGCAAACGGCAACGCCAGTGCGCGGACCACTCGTCCCCCCTTCTTCGCCGTCGCTGGACCACGGGGATGCTAACAGCACGCCGCGAAACCTGGCAGATTGTGACGTCGATACCCGGGAGGAGACGTAGGTGTGAACGAACGCAATTCGCGTGTTGCGCGCGCGCTGTCGGATGCAGGCGTGGAACCAGCCATCCGAATTCTCGACGCGGATGCCAAGACCGCGGTCGCCGCGGCCGCGCAGCTCGGCTGCGAGGTCGGAGCCATCGCCAACAGCCTGGTGTTCGACTGCGACGGCGCGCCCCTGCTGGTCATGGCCAGTGGCGCGGAGCGGGTAGACACCGATCTGCTTGCCCGCACGTTGAGTGCGGACGTGATCGGCAAGGCCAGCCCGCGGATGGTCCGCGATGCGACCGACCAGGTGATCGGCGGCGTCGCACCGGTGGGCCATCCCAGTCGGCTGCGCACCGTCGTCGACGAGTCACTGGCCCGGTACGACGTGATCTGGACTGCGGCCGGTACCGCCGACTCGGTGATGCCGCTGACCTACGACCAGCTGCTGGCCGTCACCGAAGGCGTTGCGGTCCAGGTTCGTTGAGTCACTCCGCAGGTAGGATCAGAGACAGCATGGTGTCCAGCCGATTCGCCATGGTGCGATAACCGACGGACCGCGACTGCACCTGCATCAGCGCTCCCCAGAACACCGTCTCGAGCGTGGCGAGCACCTCCGGCCATGCACCGGTGCCCAACGCTGCGCCAAGCCTGCGGCGTACCTCTGCGCCGATCCGGCCGCGGACGTCGTCGACGGCGGGATCGTCGTGGCGCAACAGCGCCTGCGTGCACGCTGCCGCGAGGCGGGGTTCGTCGGCGACGATCAGCGTGATGGCCCGCAACTGAACGCTCACCCGCGACTGCAGGCTCGCCGTGGGATCGACCACCAGCGGCAGCTCGGTCACGCGGTTGAGGTAGAGCTCGGCGAACATGGCGTCGAGTGACGAGAAGTGCGCGCGAAGCGCGGCGGGAGGGATCCTGACTCGCGCGGCGAGTGTCGGCAGGGAGACGTCCGACCGCTCGGACCCGTCGAGCATGGCCGCGGCAGCACCGAAGACGCGCCGGTGGGTGTGTGTCATGCGCGCGTGCGGGTCTCGCAGACGAATGACGTCCGCCACCGTTGAGCTGGACATGTGTCCAGTTTATCCGACGGGTTCGTGGTTCGCAATCGACGAGGTTAAATTCCGTGGAACAGCTAATTTTTGGAACCACCAGGTGGTCGCCCACCCGCGCTGGCGGTATGTCGTAAGTCACGACACATGACCAAATCAGACACCTGTCCAGTAGAGTGTGGCGCCAACGCCGGAAGGGGAAACCGTGGCATACGTGATCACGCAGAATTGCTGCAAGGACGCCAGCTGTGTGCCGGTGTGCCCCGTCGACTGCATCCGGCCCATTGACGACTCGTCAACGGCCCCGATGTCAACTGCGACGATGCTCTACATCGACCCGGAGTCGTGCATCGACTGCGGTGCGTGCCTCGACGAGTGCCCGGTCGACGCGATCCACTACGACGAGGATCTGCCGTCGCACCTCGAGCGGTTCAAGGAGATGAACGCCGCCTACTTCGAGCGCCACCCGCTCGAACCCGACGAGACCCCGGCGCGTCGGTCGCGTCCTGCGGTGACGCCGGGTGCGCTGCGGGTCGCCATCGTCGGGGCTGGTCCCGCCGCCTGTTACGCCGCGGCCGAGCTGATCGACGTCGACGGTGTGGAGGTCGAGCTCTTCGAGCGGCTGCCGACACCGTTCGGGCTGATCCGTGCTGGTGTGGCGCCCGATCATCTGCACACCAAGGCGGTGACCAACGTCTTCGAGCACGTGTTCACGAGCAAGCGGTTCGGGTGTCACCTCAACGTCGAGGTGGGCAGGGACGTCACCCACGACGAATTGCTGGCGCACCACCACGCCGTGATCTATGCCTTCGGCGCGGCGACGAGTCGTACGTTGGGAATTCCGGGGGAGGAGCTACCGGGCAGCCACGCCGCCGCGGACTTCGTCGGCTGGTACAACGGCCACCCCGATCGCGCCGCGCATTCGTTCGATCTCGGCTCGTCGCGGGCGGTGATCGTCGGCAACGGCAACGTGGCGCTCGACGTCGCCAGGGTCCTGCTGATGGGCTCCGATGGCCTGGCCGCCACCGACGCCGCCGAGCATGCGCTGGATGCGTTGTGCCACAGCGCCATCGAAGAGGTGGTGATCCTCGGTCGGCGCGGCCTTCGCGATGCCGCCTTCTCTGTCGGCGAGTTCCTCGCGCTCGGCCGCCTCGACGGCGTCGACGTCGTCATCGAACCCGGTGACACGTCCGAGACCTTTTCCGACGACGCCGACGACGACGCCGACGTCGAGACCTCGTTCATACTGGAGATCGCCGGCGAGTACGCGCGGCGGGCACCGACTCCTGGCAACAAGCGAATCGTGTTCCGGTTCAACGCAACTCCGATAGAGGTGGTGGGTGTCGAACGGGCCGAGGGTCTGCGGCTGGACGGCGGCGACGTGATCGACGCGGGACTCATCCTGCGTTCCATCGGCTATCGGGGTGCGCCGATGCCCGGGCTGGCCTACGACGACGCCAACGGCGTCATCCCCAACGACGACGGCCGCGTGCTGGACGGGTCCGGCAGCCGGGTCGCCGGCGTCTACGTCACGGGCTGGATCAAACGGGGCCCCCGAGGCATGATCGGCACCAACCGAGCGTGTGCCGAGGAGACGGTCGCCGCGCTATGGGACGACTTCGACGCCGGGCTACTCGATCGGGTCGTAGAGGACCGGGATGCGTTGCAGGCCTTGCTCGCCGAGCGCGGAGCCCGCCCGATTCCGTGGCGCGGATGGCGGGCGATCGACGAGGAGGAGCGTGTGCGCGGCGCAGCGACCTCGCGCCCGCGGGTGAAGATCGTCGCGGTCGCCGAGATGCTCAGCGCGGCCCAACCCCAGTCGGTTCCGGGGTAACGGGCACCGGGTCCGCGTCGGGCCGACGGGTGGCCAGCACCGAACCGCCCAGAATCAACGCCAGGCCCGCGACGTTCCACGGTGTCAGGGGTTCGTTGAGGATGATCACCCCGGCCGCCAGCGCCACCGCAGGGTTGACGTAGGTGAACACCAGCGCGCGTGTGGCGCCGACCTCGCGGATCAGGGCGAAGAACACGATGAAGGCCAACGCGGTGCAGACCACGGCAAGGCCCGCCAACGCCAACAGGATTCGGGTGCTTGGCAGGCGGTCGGGCCACGTCGCCGCCGCTGGGCCGGCGTACACCACAGCGGCAACGCTCAGGCATGCGGCCGTGAGCGGCAGCGTCGGCACGTCGCCGAGGTAGCGCGCGGCAACCAGGGGAGCGATTGCATAGCAGGTCGCCACCAACATCACCTCGGCGACGGACCACGCGCTGCCTCCGGTGAGTTCGGGCCCGGCAAGCACGGCGACGCCGAAGAGCCCGACGGCCAGCCCCGCAATCCGTTTGACGCCGAATCGCGTTTCGCCGCCGGTCAATCGGTCCAGCACCACGGCGATGATCGGTGCAGCCGCGATCAGCAGGCCGGTCAACGAACTGGACAGGTGGCGCTCGGCATCCGACAGCAGCGCCCACGCGGCGATGATCTCGAAGAACGCGAACACCAATACCGGGCGCCAATGCCGGAACACCGGGGCCCACGTCACGTGGGATAGCACGAGGGGCAGCAGCACGGCAGCGCCGATCGCGGTTCGTGCCAGCACCAGGACGGGCACCGACACGCCCTCCACCGCAATCTTGATGAGCAGGTAGGGGATACCCCAGATGACGCTCATGGCGGCGAACAACACCCACCCGCGAAGGCTCACGCCTTGGTCAGCTCCGCATATCGCGCCAGGTGATGGTCGGTCGTACCGAACTCGTACTGCACCGCGGTGAGTCGCTTGAAGTAGTGCCCGATCGCCAGCTCCTCCGTCATGCCCATGCCGCCGTGCAGCTGGACCGCGTTCTGGCCGATGAATCTGGCCGCCCGACCGATCGTAGCCTTGGCCGCCGACACCGCCCGCGCCCTCGTCGCCGGCTCGGCCTCGAGGTTGAGCACCGCGAGATACACGGCCGCAACGGACTGCTCGAGTTCCATGTGCATGTCGACCATCCGGTGCTGCAGCACCTGGAAGCTCCCGATCGGCTGTCCGAACTGTTGGCGCTGCTTGCAGTATTCGACGGTGTCGGCCAGCACCTTTCGCATGCCGCCGACAGCCTCCGCGCAGACGGCGGCCGCGCCCTCGTCGCGGGCCCGATCGAGCGACGGCCACGCCTGCCCCTCCTCACCGAGAAGCGCGTCGGCGGGCAGTCGCAGACCGGTGAGCACCAGATCGGCGGCTCGGCGGTCGTCGATCGTGCGGTAACCGTGGAACTCGAGGCCTGCCGTGCCGACGTCCACGCAGAACAACGAGATACCACTGTCGGTACGGGCGGTGACCAACAGGTGCGTCGCGATGGGGGCGCCGACGGCCATGATCTTGGCGCCGTCGAGAACCCACTCGGAGCCGTCCCGTCGCGCCGTGGTCGCGGCGTCCTGCCAGCGATCACCGGATCCCGCCTCCGCGGCGGCCAGTGCGACGATCGCCCGGCCGGCGACGATGTCCTCGAGCAGCGCTGTGGCGACGTCGCCGTCCGCGCGGCGCAGCAGGCCGGCGGCCACCACGGCGGTGTCCACGTACGGCTCGACGACCAGTGCGTGGCCGAGGGCTTCTGCGATGACCATCACCTCGACGGGCCCACCGCCGATGCCGCCGACGTTCTCGGGCAAGGCGGCGCCGAGGATGCCGAGTTCATCGGCGAATGCCCGCCAAATGTCGGGCTGCCAGCCCGCTCCGGTCTTGACGGCCGCCCGGCTGGCCTCCAAGTCGTAGCGCGTCGACAGGAACTTCGAGAGGCCGTCGCGCAACAGTTCCTGTTCGTTCGAGAGGGTGAAGTCCATCTAGAGTCCCAACTCCGCCTTGGCGAGAATGTTTCGTTGAATTTCGTTGCTGCCCGCGAAGATCGAGCCTGCGCGGTCGTTGAAGTAGTGCAGCGGAGCCACGGCTTGCCACGGCTCGCCACTGACGTAGCCATCCGCTGGAGGTTCGTACCCGGTGACTGGCCCGCCGGGAAGGGCGGCGTGTGGCTGGTACGCCCGGCCACGGGGTCCCGCCGCTTCCATGGACAGTTCGGTGAGCGCTTGACTGAGTTCGGTCGACAGGATCTTGAGCATCGACGATGCCGATCCCGGGTGCCCGCCGCCGGACAGTGCGGCCAGCACGCGGTACTCGAGGATCTCGAGCACCTCGGTGCGGATGCGTGCGTCGGCGAGCTTGCGGGCGAACCCGGGGTCGTCGATCAAGCTGCCGCCGGCGGGGCCGGGCTGGCTTGCCGCCGCGGCGGCCACCTCCGCGGCTCTCACCTGTAGTGCGGGGGCGTTGGCGCCGCCGCCACGCTCGAACTCCAGCAGGTACTTGGCGACCGTCCAGCCGTCGTCGATCTGGCCGATGACGTTCGACTTCGGAACCCGAACCTCGTCGAAGTAGACCTGAGTCTGGATCTCCTCGCCGGACGTCATCACCAGCGGCCGTATCTCGATGCCGGGCGTACTCATGTCGATCAGCACGAACGTGATGCCCTGCTGCTTCTTGGCGGTGCGCGACGTCCGGACCAGGCCGAACATCCAGTTGGCCTCCCTGGCGTGCGTGGTCCAGATCTTGCTGCCGGTGCAGATCAAGTCGCCGCTCGCTTCATCTGAGACGGCGGCCATGGACAGCGATGCCAGATCGGACCCGGATTCGGGTTCGGAGTAGCCCTGGCAGAAGAACACCTCGCCGGTCAGGATGCGGGGCAGGAAGAAGTCCTTCTGTGCTTGCGTGCCGTAGGCGACGATCGCGTGCGCGACCATCCGGATGCCCATCGGTGACAGTGATGGGGCGCCCGCCAGCGTCGACTCGCGGCTGAAGACGTAGTGCTGCGTCAGGCTCCAATCGCAGCCGCCGTGTTCGACCGGCCAAGCCGGTGCTGCCCAACCGCGTTCGTGCAGGATCGCCTGCCACTGCAGGCTCGCCTCGTGGTCGCTGTAGACGCTCGTCATCAGGCGACCGGCCCGCTGCAGTTCCGGTGTCAGCTTGTCCTGCAGGAAGGCCCGCACCTCATCGCGAAAGGCGATGTCGGTGGGCGACCACGTCAGATCCATGGGTTCCCCGTCCGTCGATGACCGTACCCAGACAGTAAACCTAGTTACCCAACTCGGATTCATGTCGGGGTGCCCGCAGATCGCCCCCCAAGGCGCAATAATCAACCCGTGGACAGGCGTCGTGATGGAGAGACCCGGCGGTCGCCGATGACACTGTTGAGTGAGCTGCCTGCGTTGGTCTTGCTGGAGCGGTTCCCGGTGCCGGTGCTGGCCATCGCCGAGGACGGTTCGATCATCTTCGCCAACGGCGCCTTCGCCGAGATGGTGGGCAGGAGCGTCGACGAGGTCATGGCGTTGAGGTTCCGGCAGGTGTTTCACAGCATGCCTGCCGACGAATCGACACTGTCCGTTCTGCAGGCCCACGCCGGCCTTGTCGTCGAGTTGCGCCACCGGGACCGCTCGGTCGTCCGCGCAAGGATGAGCAAGTCGGCACTTCTTCGGGGTGACGACCCCGTCGCACTCGCGACGTTCCAGGACGTCACCGAACGGCTGTGGTCCGAGGAACTATAAGGCCAGTTCTGCCGTGCCGAATTCTAGGACGACGGCAAGATGCGCATCGACTGGCGGGCGAGGAATTCGCGGTAGTACCCGAGCGAGTCCCCGGTAACGATTGCGGGCAGCAGGATCTCCAGCGTGCGCGCGAAGCGGCGCCGAAGATCGCGTCCATCGGTCATCGCGCTCGAGACCAGTTCGGCCCCCAGCATCGAGGCCAGGACCGTCGCGACGACGGCATCGGCATCGATGTCGGACCGGACATCGCCCTGCTCGACGGCCGCGCGGACGCGCTCGGCGAACTCGGCTTCGAGAACGCCGTAGGTGGCCTTCGCTGAGGGGTTGAATCCGCCGAACGTGCGCAGTAACCGACACGCCGCCTGCGCGACGCTGTCGGCCGTGATGGCATCGGCGACGACGAACCAGCCGTGCACGATGTTCTCCATCGCCGGGGAACCAGATCTGCCCGCGGAACGGAAGGCACCGAGGATCGTGTCCGTGCCTTCCTCGATGATGGCGGTCGCCACCGCCTCCTTCGACTCGAAGTGGTAGTACAAGGCGCCCTTGGTGAGTTCGGCGCGCTCGATGATGTCAGCGAGACCGCTGGCGGGATAACCGATCTCGTTGATCAAGGCGACAGCCGAGTCGATGATCCTCCGTCTAGTGGCCTCGGATCTGGCCTGGCGCACCACCCCCGTGCACCTCCATCAGCCCATAGAGACGGCAGTTCGCCGCCCCCAGGATCATAGATTGTTGGCGCGCAAAGGGACGGCGTTCTTGACGGCGAGTGCGGATCGGCGCCGGATGAAGCCTGCGAAGTAACCGAGCTTCTCGGGATTTGCGAAACCCGGAAGGACCAGCATCCACAGCGACTCCAGATCGCGGATGAAACTTTCGGGTTCGTCCAGGTTGCTCGTCTGCCGCAGACCCAGATACATCGAGACCAGAAGGCGGGCCGTGTGTTCGGGGTCGACGTGCTCGACGACGTCGCCCTCGCCGATGGCGCGACGGGTCAGCGACGCGAAGCCATTGACCCAGACGTCGAGCACCTTCGCCTGAAGGCCGTCGAAGCGGCCGACGGCCTCGAGCAGATTGAGACCGGCCCGGGCATCCGCCTCGCCGATGTCGGAGACCGCGATCACGTAGGCGACGTCGATCGTGGTCTCGAGTCCGGACAGTCCGTTGGTGCGAAGTTGCTCGACGGTGGCCCAGCCTCGCTCGGCGCGATGCTCGATGACGGCGTTGGCCAACGCGTGCTTTGACCGGAAGTGGAAGTACAGGGCGCCCTTGGTGACGTCGGCGCTCGCCACGATGTCGTCGAGGTTGACCTGGCTGTAGGGCCGGGTGGCGAACTCGTGTGCCGCGGCTTGCAGTATCTGCTGCCGCGTCGCGTCGGCCCTTCTGTCCGCCTGCTCAGTCACCGTCAGCCCTTGCCACTAACCCCGACTATCCCGATTCCCCTGGACCGGTCATTGTCCAGTGTCAATGGTGGCCGATTTTGCCGCAGACTTTAAGTCATCACCTTAGCTGCATAACAATCCAAAGGTATGTAAAGTACGGGATGTGATGACTCTTGGTCCGCGTTCGGCTGTGGCTGACTGCGGGGTCGTGACGTCGTCGAGGGCCGTGACCAGCATGCTCGGTCAGGCCCGTACGTGCCACGCCAGTGGTACGTCCCTGATGTTGCCACGGCCCGCATTGGCAAACCCCCCTTCGAATTCAGTGCGGACCGTGGCGACTCGAACTCGGTGCGACGGGTCAGTACTCAGTTCGGCCGCTGGAGCTCTAGATAATCGGTTCCCAAGGACGAAATACCGCGCGCAAATGCCCGCGGCGACGGACGTCATCGCGACAGTTTCGCGACAACTTCCACTCCTCACGATTCAGGGTAAGCAATCTTTAGGTAGTTAACGCAGATGTGGGATACAGAAGTCGACCTTGTGTGTATCGGCGCTGGAATCGGGGGCCTGGCCACTGCCATCGCCACCGTTGACGCGGGCGAAGACGTCATCGTCGCCGACACGGGTCAGATTGCTGCGTCGGTGGCGACTCATGGGGGTCTCGGCGCGGCGCGCGGATGGTTGCAGCACGACGGCGTGGACGTCGAGACCGAGGATTTCCTCGCTGCCGTGGTCGAGGGTCTCGACCCGCTGGCCCGGCGTCCCGGCGCGTCTCGCGTGCCGACGCGGGTCGCGCGCCCGTGGACGGGCGACGGCCGGTCGGTGGAGCCGTTCGTCGGCGCCACGATCCGGGCCTGGGACATCCAGTGCCTCGGGTCGCCGTACGGGACGCTGCACTCGAGCGTCTTCGGTTGGCAGCGCACCAGGATGCGTTCGTCCGACGGCGAGGCCATCGAGGTCATCCCAGTCGGCGAGATCGACTGGCACGACGGCCTTGGCGAACACGACCTGCTCGACTGGATGGGCGGGCAGGCGTACGACCGCGACGTCGAAGTGCTCTCGGCCAGCTCGCTGCAACGCATCGTCTTCGAGGAAGGGCTGATCGTCGGGGTCGTGCTCGACACGCCCGATGGTCCGTACGCCGTCGGCACCCGCCGCGGCGTCACGTTGTCGCCGCCTGACAATGGGCCGGCTGCGGCCGGCCAGCTCACCTCCCCATCCCAAGGCGACCGCAAGCAGGTGTGCCTCGTCGGGCGGTCCGCCAGCCGCTTCGGGCGCGTCGAGCTGATCACCATTGCGGCGCCCGCCGTCGTCGAACCGGTCTGCTCGGGGTCAGGGCGTCAGCTGCGCGGCCATCTCCGCGAATCCCGTCAGGTTCCGTCAGATCTTTGGCGTTGCGGAAAAGTGCATGGGCACACGGCCTTTGGCCAATAGCGCCTCCATGTGCCCGGCGCTCAGCGGATGCGAAAGCAGAAAGCCCTGCGCCCGGTAACAACCGTGGTGTAGCAACGTCCTCGCGGCGACCTCGGTCTCGACGCCCTCGGCCACCAGTTGCAAGCCGAATGCCTCGGCGAGTGCGATGATCGCCCGCACGATCGCGAGATCGTCCGGATTGGTGCCCAGATCGGTGACGAATCCCCTGTCGATCTTGAGCAGGTCCACTGGTAGCGCCTTGAGGTGTGCGAACACGCTGTAGCCGGTACCGAAGTCGTCGATGGCCAGCGCGACACCTGCCTGCTTGAGAGCGGCCAGCGTGACGCCGGTGGTCTCGATGTCCTGAACGACGACGCTCTCGGTGATCTCAAGGCACACCGAGCCCCGCTCGAGGCCGAACTCGCGCAACGTGCTCGCCACGGAGTCGACGAAACCATCTGAAACCAGCTGCATCGGCGAGACGTTCAGCCGCAGCACGGTGTTGGCGCCCAGACCATGCGAGCGCCACCGCGTGAAATCCAAGCACGCCGTACGCATTACCCAACGGCCGAGTTCGCCTGCGAGATTGATGGATTCGGCGACCGCGATGAACGAGGCAGGAGGTAGCAGCCCCCGGGTCGGATGCTGCCATCGAACCAGCGCCTCTATGGCGAGTACTTCACCGGTGCGCATGTCGACCTCAGGCAGGTAGCGCAGAAACAGCCCCCCGGTCTCGATGGCGCTCTGCAGATGCAGTTCGATGTCGGTGCGGTACTCCGACGTCAGCGACATGTCAGCGGAGAACATGGAAACGTGGTTCCCGCCTGCGGCCTTGGCGGTGAGGACCGCCTGATCGGCCCGACGGATCAAATCCGTCGTGGTGTCACTACCCGGAACGCCCAAGGCGACCCCGATGCTCACCGTGCGGGCGAGCAACTCGCCGTCGATGGCCACCCGTTCGCGCAGGACGGACTGCAATTGGTGGGCGAGCGCCTCGGCTTTCTCCGCCGACATCGGCAGTGCCGGTATCACGACGAACTCGTCGCCGCCAAGGCGCGCGATCATGTCGCGCTCGCCGGTCGCTGCCTCCAGCCGGTCGGCCAGCGCTTGGATGAAGCGGTCACCGGCGGTGTGGCCGAGGTAGTCGTTGATGGCCTTCAACCGGTCCAGGTCGATGAACAGTGCTGCGACGGGACTCGGCTGCCCAGGCGCCAAGCGCGCGTCCACGTCTGCCAGTAGTGCCCGCCGATTGCGTAGACCCGTCAGATCGTCGTGCTCGGCCAGATAGCGCAGCTGGTCTTCCGCCTCGACGCGCGCCTGGACCTGCGCGAACAACGAGGTGATCGCCATCAACGCGTTGAGCTCGGCGACGCTCCATTCGCGAGCGCCATGCTTGACGAAACCGAGCACGCCGGTGGTGACGTCACCGGACAACAGCGGCGCGCACACTACCGAGGAAGTCGGTACCTGTCTGCGGTCTTGGGTGGCACGTTGGTAGTCCTCTGCCTCGGCGTGAAACACCGTCGGTTCTGTGAGGTGCTCCGCGAACGCGAACATGGGATCGGCCTCGGCGAAGTAGATCAGCTCGAGCGGATCGACGTCGGCGCGCGGTGGCCACTTCGCGATCAGCCGGGTGGCGTGAATTCGGTGGTCATGGTGGCGCAGGAAGCCGATGTCGACGTCGAAGTGGGAGACGAGGTCGGCCATCACCTGCCTGCTGACCTTGACGGAGGAGGCCGCGTCGACTCCCATCAGGCGCGTCGCCACCCGGGTGACGACGACGTCGAGGCTGCTTTGCACCCGTTCCTCCAGTATCTCGTCAGCCTTGCGGTGAAAGGTACTGGCGAAGCGCGCGGCGGCGGCATCGCACCGATGGTCGCGGGGCGCCGGTCAAGAACCGGGGCCTGCGCTCCGTCCGGAAGGAGTGGTCGCCAATTCTCGGAAATTGTATTGCAGTGTGTTGCCACGCATCGACGCAACGCCGACCGTGGCGTGGTCCCGGTGTCGGTCGGAGTGGACCGTCACTGTTGGCTTCCGGCCAGCAGGCGGGTCTCACCTGCCCCGTCCAAATGTCTGGCGATTAGCCGGAATTCGGCGGCGATCCGCGAAGCTTGCCGAGACTCGGCGTGCTTGGCGAACGTGCCGCGGTCCCACCACATCATCGTTGTCTGATATCGCTCGTCGGGATAGGGAGTGGGTGGAACTTGGGTCGCCACCAACCCGCCCGTCGCGCGCCATCGGGCCAGTACGTGCGTGCCACTGGTGGCCAACGCGAATTTGGCGTCGAGCAACAATACGGAGTGCAACGGAAAACGGGCGAGGACGTTGGTGAGCGAACGATTTCGGGCCGGGTCGTCGGTCACCCACGCGGTTTTGATTTCCACGACACCGAACGGGATTCGATCGCTGATCAACTTCCGAACCGTGTCCAAACCGGGGCGCCCGTGCCACTCGACGACCGCGTGCGATTCGTCGGCTGCGCCGTATGGCCCCTTGGCCCGAACGCCGGCCACCATCTGGCCGCCCTGGTCCATCACGGCCAGGAACAGCGAAGTATCGCTGGGTTTGCGCAGTGATTCCAGGTCAAGCGCGCGCTCGACGCCGTGCCGGCAGTAGCTGTCCTGTGCGCCACGTACGTATTCCGCCCAAAGTCGCGGTTCCGTCGTCGGCTCGGCTGCCACGAGCGTGCACTCGGTGTCCGGATCCCACCACTCGATGCTGCGGTCGAGGCAAACGGGAAGGCAATCGCTGGCATCCAGCGTCGAAACGCTCATAGGTGTCCGTTCTCTGGGGCAGGCCTGGTTGTTGAAGCCGCTGCCACATATGCGCATCCAATGGATAGCAAATACCGTCTAAGTATCGCTCTTTGGCGCCCGTTTGGAGCCATTGCGTTGATCTTGTATTGACCGTTGTTTGCTCAATAAAAATACTTTTAGCCTGTTATTGTGGATTGGACAATTCATCGATCATGGCGATGGCTTCGATACCAGCAATTAGGTAGCCAAATCGTCATGATGGCAAACTATGCGTCGGCTTCAGGGCCCGCCCGGGGCAGTATACGAGAGTTTCCCGAGTGTTCACTGGGTGGTGTCGGCAAAGGCTCGTCGTCGCCTCGGCGGCGGCTACGGGGCCCGGACGGTGGACGTCGGGCGAGGCCGGACTGGTGCCGGGAAAGGCGACGCGCTACACATGTTGGGTCGGCTAGTGGGGTCGGCGTCATCGTTCTAGGGAGTGCTGTGAAGGTCTTCGAGGGTCTGGATGAGTTCGCGGCGGCAAAGGGTAGTCAGTTCGGACCCACCGAGTGGCTGACGATCAGCCAAGAGCGCGTCAACCTGTTCGCCGACGCCACCGACGACCACCAGTGGATACACGTCGACCCCGAAAAGGCGGCCGCCGGGCCGTTCGGCGGCACCATCGCGCACGGCTTGCTGACGCTGTCGCTGCTACCGCATTTCTCCCAGCAGCTGTATCGCGTGGCCAACATCGCGCTGGCGGTGAACTACGGCTACAACAAGGTCCGTTTCATCACCCCGGTGAAGGTGGGCGCGAACGTGCGGGCACGCGGTGAACTCACCTCGGTCAATCAGCTGGACGGGGCAGTCCAGGCGACCACGACGATCACGGTGGAGATCGAAGGCACCGACAAGCCTGCGGCCGTGGTGGAGTCGATCGTCCGCTACATCGCCTGAGTTTCTAGGATCCCCCCGTCGCTTCGCTCGCCCCAGGTGACGACCGCTGCGCGGCTCTGACCAGTCCGCTGCCGATGATGAGGCGCTGGATCTCACTGGTGCCCTCGTAGAGGCGGAGCAACCGGACGTCGCGGTAGATGCGCTCGACCGTCACCTCCCGCATGTAGCCGCTGCCGCCGTGGATCTGCACGGCGAGATCGGCGACGTTGCCGACCATCTCGGTGCAGAACAGCTTCGCGGCGGACGGGGCGATGCGGCGATCCTCGCCCAATAGCCATACGCGCGCGGCATCGCGCACTAGCGCACGCCCGGCCATCACCCCGGTCTGCTGGTCGGCGATCATCGCCTGCACCAGCTGGAAGTCGCCGATCGGCGTGCCGCCCTGGGTGGCGGTGGCGGCGTAGTTCACCGATTCGTCAAGCGCGCGCTGCGCGGCGCCCACCGCCAGCGCGGCGATGTGGATGCGGCCCCGTGCCAGTGATGTCATGGCGGCTCGGTAGCCGATGTCCTCGGCCCCGCCGATGAGCGCGTCGTCGCCCACCCGCACCTCGTCGAGACCGACGTCGGCGGTCCATGCGCCTTCCTGGCCCATCTTGGCGTCCTTCGTGCCAACCACCACGCCAGCGGCGTCGGCGGGCACCAGGAACACCGCGATGCCTGGGCCGTCGGAGTCCGCAGGCCTGCTCCTGGCGAAGACGACGAACAGGTCGGCGGTCGGCGCATTGGTGATGAACCGCTTCTGGCCGGTGATCACCCAGTCCGAACCGTCCCGAATCGCCTTGGTGCGCAAGCCCGCCGGGTTCGACCCCGCGCCCGACTCGGTCAGCGCGAAGGACGCCACGACCTCGCCACCGGCGATCCCGTCCAGCCAGCGGCTCTTCTGCTCGTCGGTGCCGAAGCCGACGAGCACCTGACCGGCGATGCCGTTGTTGGTACCGAACATCGACCGTAGCGCCAACGTGGTGTAGCCGAACTCCATCGCCATCTCGACGTCCTGGGCGATGTTCAGGCCGAGCCCGCCCCACTCCTGTGGGATCGCGTAGCCGAACAGACCCATCTCCTTGGCCTGGTTGCGGATGTCGTCGGGCACCCGGTTGTCGGCCATGATCTCCAGCTCGCGAGGCATCACAGCGGACCGGATGAAGTGCCGCGTCGCGTCGAGGATGTCCCGGAAGTCGGCTTCAGAGACGGCGGGGTCTGCCATGCGTCGTGCTCCTGACCGGGGGGCGGTGTAGGCGTCGTGCAACAAATATCATATTTTATGTTGTGAAAACCTTCAGGAAGGGTGAGCGCATGGCTTTGCTCGACGGACGAACCGCGGTGGTCACCGGCGGAGCGCAGGGGATCGGCTTCGCGATCGCCGAGCGTTACGTCGCCGAGGGGGCGCGGGTGGTGCTCGGCGACCTCGATCCGGATGCCTCCGCGGCTGCGGTGGAGAAACTCGGCGGTGGCGACGTCGCTGCCGCGGTGCGCTGTGACGTGACGAAGGCCGCCGACGTCGAGGCGCTCATCGCCGCCGCGGTGGAGACGTTCGGCGGACTCGACGTCATGGTGAACAACGCGGGTATCACCAGGGACGCCACGATGCGCAAGATGACCGAGGAGCAGTTCGACCAGGTCATCGCCGTCCACTTGAAGGGCACCTGGAATGGCACCCGCAAGGCGGCCGACGTCATGCGGGAGAACAAGCGCGGCGCCATCGTCAACATCTCGTCGATCTCCGGCAAGGTCGGGCTGATCGGGCAGACCAACTACTCGGCGGCCAAGGCGGGCATCGTGGGCCTGACCAAGGCAGCGGCCAAGGAGGTCGCGCATCTCGGCGTGCGGATCAACGCGATCCAGCCGGGCCTGATCCGTTCGGCGATGACCGAGGCCATGCCGCAAAGGATCTGGGATTCCAAGCTCGCCGAGATACCGATGGCCCGGGCCGGGGAACCGGCCGAGGTGGCCAACGTCGCGCTGTTCCTGGCTTCGGACCTGTCGTCGTACATGACCGGCACCGTGCTGGAAGTGACTGGGGGAAGGCACATCTGATGGGCGACTTCACGAGAGACACTTCTTTTACATCGCTCCTCGCGTCCGCAGTGATCTGCGAACCGGTCCGCACTCCGATCGGCCGCTACGGCGGAATGTTCAAGTCGGTGACCGCCGTCGATCTGGGCGTAGCCGCGCTGAAGGGTCTGCTGGAGCGGACGGGCGTGGCGCCCGACGCGATAGGTGACGTCATCCTTGGGCACTGCTATCCCTCGCCAGAGGCCCCGGCGATCGGGCGGGTGGTGGCACTCGACGCCGGCTTGCCCGTGACGGTTCCGGGTATGCAGGTCGACCGCCGGTGCGGATCGGGCCTGCAGGCGGTGATCCAGGCGTGCCTGCAGGTGGGCGCCGGTGCGAACGATCTGGTGGTCGCGGGCGGCGCGGAGAGCATGAGCAACGTCGCGTTCCACTCCACCGACATGCGGTGGGGAGGCGCACGGGGCGGCGTGACGGTGCACGACGGCCTGGCCCGCGGCCGCACCACCGCGGGCGGGCGCAACTACCCGGTGCCAGGCGGCATGCTCGAGACGGCAGAGAACCTGCGGCGCCAGTACGGCATCTCGCGTGCCGAACAGGACGAGCTCGCGGTGGCGTCGCACCAGCGCGCGATCGCCGCCCAGAAGAACGGGATCCTCGCCGAGGAGATCGTCCCGGTCACCGTGCCCGGGCGCAACGGCGACGAATTGATCGACACCGATGAACACCCCCGCGCCGACACCTCGGTGGAATCGCTGAGCCGGCTCAAACCCGTACTGCTGCGTGAGGATCCAGAGGCCACCGTCACCGCGGGCAATTCCAGCGGGCAGAACGACGCGGCCTCCATGTGCATCGTCACCACACCGGCGAAGGCGGCCGAGCTGGGCCTGCGACCGCTAGTGCGACTGGTGTCGTGGGGCGTCGCCGGGGTGGCGCCGAACGTGATGGGGATCGGCCCGGTGCCCGCGACCGCCGTCGCATTGCGGAACGCTGGGCTCGAACTCTCTGATGTCGACCTGATCGAACTCAACGAGGCGTTCGCCGCGCAGGCGCTGGCCGTGATGCGCGAATGGGGGTTCACCGACGCCGACCGGGAGCGCACCAACGTGCACGGCTCGGGCATCTCGCTGGGGCACCCGGTGAGCGCAACCGGCGGCCGGATGCTGGCGACGCTGGCGCGCGAACTCGACCGGCGCGACGCGCGGTACGGACTCGAGACCATGTGCATCGGGGGCGGGCAGGGATTGGCCGCGGTGTTCGAGAGGGTCGCGGGATGACAGCCAAGCGAGAAGCGAAGCGGGATCGCCGCATGACAGCCAAGCGAGAAGCGAAGCGGGATCGCGCATGACCCGGCTGGCTCAGACGATCGGCCTCACGGAGTTTCAAACCGAGGTCCTCGCCAACGTGCGCCAATTCGTGGACAAGGAGGTCATTCCGAACGCGCAGCAATTGGAGCATTCAGACACCTACCCGCAGCACATCGTCGATCGGATGAAGGCGATGGGCCTGTTCGGTCTGATGGTCCCGGAGGAGTACGGCGGGATCGGCGAATCCTTGCTGACCTACGCGCTGTGCGTTGAGGAGCTGGCCCGCGGCTGGATGAGTGTGTCCGGTGTGCTCAACACCCACTTCATCGTCGCGTACATGCTCCGCCAGCACGGCACCGAGGAGCAGAAGCAACGGTTCTTGCCGCGGATGGCGACCGGCGAGGTGCGCGGCGCCTTCTCGATGTCCGAGCCGGAGCTGGGTTCCGACGTTGCGGCCATCCGCACCAAGGCCGTTCGCAATCCGGGCGGCGGCTACGCCATCACCGGGCAGAAGATGTGGGTGACCAACGGCGGCAGCTCCACGCTGGTGGCGGCGTTGGTGAAGACCGACGAGGGAGCCGACAAGCCGCACCGCAACCTGACGGCGTTCCTGATCGAAAAGCCAACGGGCTTCGGCGAAGTGGCGCCAGGGCTGGTCATTCCCGGCAAGATCGACAAGCTCGGCTACAAGGGCATCGACACCACCGAGTTGATCTTCGACGGCTACCAGTGCAGCGACGATGACGTGCTCGGCAACGCGCCAGGGCAAGGCTTCTTCCAGATGATGGACGGCATCGAGGTCGGCAGGGTCAACGTCTCTGCCCGCGCGTGCGGCGTCGGCATCAGGGCGTTCGAGCTCGCCGTCCGGTACGCCCAGCAGCGCAGCACCTTCGGCAAGCCGATCGCCGACCACCAGGCCATCGCCTTCCAGCTCGCGGAGATGGCGACGAAGGTCGAGGCCGCCCATCTGATGATGGTCAACGCCGCACGGTTGAAGGACTCGGGGGAGCGCAACGACGTCGCGGCGGGGATGGCCAAATACCTTGCCAGCGAGTTTTGTTCGGAGGTGACCCAGCAGAGCTTCCGGATTCACGGCGGCTACGGCTACTCCAAGGAGTACGAGATCGAGCGACTCGTGCGCGACGCCCCGTTCCTGCTGATCGGTGAGGGCACCAGCGAAATCCAGAAGACCATCATCAGCAAGAGCCTCCTTCATGAGTATCGACTCTGACCCGGAGGGGCGAGCGAAGCGACGGGGGGAACCGGAGTTCGCCGCAAGGCCGCAGCTGTCCGACGACGTCGCGCGCTATGTCCGGCGGCGGATCTTCAACGGCACCTACCGGGCAGGGGAGTACCTGCGGCTGGACCAGCTCGCCGTCGAACTCGGCGTCAGCGTCACGCCCGTGCGGGAAGCGCTGTTGAACCTCTGCGCCGAGGGGCTGCTGATACAGCAGCCACGGCGAGGCTTCGTCGTGCTCGAGCTGACCGCGCGCGACATCGCCGACGTGGCGAACGTGCAGGCCTTCATCGGCGGTGAACTCGCCGCGCGGGCCGCGGAGAACATCAGCGACGAGCAACTGGCCGCCCTTCGCGGAATCCAGGACGAGCTGGAGCGGGCCTATGAGCAGGACGACCTGGAGCGCACCGTCCGGCTCAACCACGAGTTCCACCGCACCATCAACGTGGCAGCGGACTCACCGAAGCTCACCCAGTTCATGTCGGGCATCACGCGATACGCCCCCGAGTCGGTGTTCCCGACGGTGAGCGGCTGGCCGAAGCTGTCGATCAGGGACCACCGTCGCGTGATCGCCGCGTTCGAGCGCAGGGATGCCAATCGGGCCAGGATGGCGATGGCCGAGCACTTCACGGTCGGCGTCGCGCCACTCACCGACCATCTGATCGAGCGGGGCGTGATCGCAGATGCGGATGCGCCTGCTCAGTCGGAGGCCGCAGGTGGTTCCTAAGCGTTCGGATTGTCATCGCGGTCGTGCCTCGGCAATTTCGACGGCCCTCAGTGCAATATCAACGCCGCAACCGGCTCCTGGCTCGTCACGCTCGGCTATCGTGCTGAGAATGAAGCGTTCGATTGCCGGTGTCATTGCAGCTCTGGCCTGCGCCGCGGGCGCCGCAGTGGTGACGGCAGCACCAGCTCAGGCCGATGACATCGGGTACATCATCAACGTGACCCTGAGGCCGGGGTACAACTTCGCGAATGCGCAGGCGGCGCTCGACTACGGCCACGGCCTCTGCGACCGCATCGGCCAGAAACAGAGCTACGCCGATCTGGCGTCCTCGATCAGGTCCGACTTCAACACGTCCGACGAGTTCCAGATCTCTTATCTGCTCAGCCAGGCGACTCAGGAGCTGTGCCCTGCCCAGATCTGGCAGTTGCGGCAGTCCGCGGCGGGCTATCGCGTACCTGCTTGACCGAGGTCTGAGCGCTCGGATTCAGCGCGCCGCCTTGCGGCGTTGCGACGGAGCCGCCTTGGTCGATGCCTGCTCGATCAGCCGCTCGGCATGATCGAGGATGCAGTCGAGGCCGTACTCGAAGTTCTTGTCGTCGGGGGCACCGATCCGGTGGCTCTCATCGCTCAGCCTGGCCAGCAGCGGCGTCGTCTCGGGCGCGAGGACCATTTTCTCCTCGAAGCCGCCGGATCCGCCGTCGGACGACCGGTTCTTGTCGTACAGGCGCTGCAGCACAACGGATCCGCGCACGTGCACCGACACCGCGGAGTACGTGTCGAAGGCGTCCTCGGGTGACAGGCCCGCCTCGACCAGGCTCTCGATCGCCTTCTCCACCGCGGCGGCGCCGAGCTTGGCCGCGCGTGGGCTCAGCGCCGAACGGATGAGGATCAGGTCGCACAGAATCGGGTTGCCCAGGAACGCCTTTCGTACGCTGCGCGCGTGGTTGCGCAACGTCTCGCGCCAATCCTTGGCTTCCACGTACGGCGTGGCGAACACGTACTGCTTCAACGCCCGGTCGGTCATCGCGTTGAGGAGTTCGTCCTTCTTGCGGAAGTACCAGTAGATGCTCGTCACGCCCACGCCGAGATGCTTGCCAAGCAACGGCATGCTGACGTTGTCTATGCCGAGTTCCTCGGCGAGTTCGAAGGCGCCCTTGATGATGTCGTCGGGGTTGATCGAGCCGCGTTCGCGACGTTGTCGCTTTTCGGCGGTCGCCGGCTTGGCCACGAGGACACCTCCGTCAAGATCACTACCCCTGGCACCGCACCCGTACGGGATGGGCCAACTCAATCTACCGGCAGCGGGCGCCTGGGCCCTGGAAGTGCTGGTCACGGGGTCGCGTCGTTCCCCGCTCGGAGACTACTGAAATACCCATAGTAAGTTTCTCCGGGTAGGGGAATCGACGACCGACAGTGAACAGGTTGGGACGGAACCAAGTGGCCGACGAAATTCTGACGGAGCGCCAAGGGCGGACTCTCGTCATCACCATCAATCGCCCGGAAGCGCGCAACGCATTCAACTTGGCCGTGACCAAGGGGCTCGCGGATGCCATGGACGAACTCGACGCGACACCCGAGTTGTCGGTCGCGATCGTCACCGGGGCAGGCGGCAACTTCTGCGCAGGCATGGATCTGAAGGCATTCGTGGCCGGGGAGAACGTCTCGATCCCTGGCCGCGGAATCGGATTCACCGAGCAACCGCCCCGCAAACCGGTCATCGCTGCCGTCGAGGGCTATGCGCTCGCAGGCGGTACCGAGATCGTCTTGGCGACCGACCTGGTGGTGGCGGCCAAGAACGCGAAGTTCGGTATCCCCGAGGTGAAGCGCGGCCTGGTGGCCGCGGGTGGTGGTCTGCTCCGGCTGCCCCATCGCATCCCGTACCAGAAGGCTCTCGAGCTGGCACTCACGGGCGACAACTTCACCGCCGAGGAGGCGTGCGCCTGGGGCTTCGTCAACGTGCTCACCGAGCCGGGCGGGGCGCTGGCCGGCGCACTCGCCCTCGCCGAGCGCATCACGAAGAACGGGCCGCTTGCGGTCGCGGCGACCAAGGAGATCATCGTGAAGTCGGCGGGCTGGAGCGAGGACGAGATGTGGCGCAAGCAAAGCGAACTCATCCGGCCGGTGTTCTCGTCCAAGGATGCGATCGAAGGTGCCACGGCGTTCGCCGAGAAGCGCGCACCCAATTGGACCGGTTCCTGACGGGATTCCGACGGGATCAGGGCTGGTGGGCGATCAGCTTGATCATCAGGCCGTTGGCCTCGCTCAGCACGGTGCCGTCGGCATCGGTCATGGTCGCCGTGACGAACGCCTTGCGGCCGTCGATTCGATCGATGCGGCCGCGGCTGATCAGAGGGGTGTCGATCGGGGTGACGGCGCGGTAGTCGACGTGCAGATAGCCGGTGCGACTGATGGGCCGTCCCGCGGCCGACACGATCATGCCGAAGTGCCAGTCGTAGAGCAGCGGTATCACCCCGCCGTGCACCGCCATGTTGCCGCCGACGTGATACCTGCTGAAGTGCCCCTCCATCGTCACTCCCTCCGCATCGAACGCCGTGATCGTCCACGGCGGCATCAGCGGGTGACCAAGGCCGGGTAGCTTGACGGCGCGGCCCGCGGGGGCCTGACCATCGGGCACCTGGTGGGGTTCGAGTGCAGCGCAGGCACTTTCGATAGCGTCCGTCGCGGTGTTCCACGTCTCGCCGTCGGGTTTGGTCGATACGGCCAGGTCCTGCAGGCGGCGTACCGCCGTGGCGAACCGCTCCAATTCCGGCGGAGCGTCAACCGGTATGAGCTCCGGGAAGCCGCGGGTCTCGGCCACGTGCGTGTCTCTTCTCGTCGATCCGAAGTTATGGAAGACTCTACAGTAGGGATTTCTGGATGGGAGCCTGCGAGTGAAGGACCGGGTGCTGGACGAGCTGGGCTACTACCTGTTGGCCGGCGCGGGCGGCGAGGGCCCCGCCGGTTTGATGGACGAGGCGCGACGCGGTGAGGAGCTCGGCTTCGGCACCGCGTTCATCTCAGAGCGATGGAACGTCAAGGAGGCGTCGTCATTGGTCGGTGCGGCCTGCGCGGTCACCAGCCGCATGCAGATCGCCACCGCCGCAACCAATCACAACACCCGCCATCCGCTGATCACCGGATCGTGGGCCACCACCATGCACCGGCTGTCGAAGGGCCGATTCACCCTCGGGATCGGCCGCGGGATCGCCGCCGTGTACGGGGCATTCGGCGTGCCGCCGGTCACCACCGCGCAGATGGAGGACTTCGCCAAGGTCATGCGAAGGCTCTGGCACGGGGAGCTGATCTATGGCCATGACGGGCCGATCGGGAAGTATCAGTTGCTCTATCTGGACCCGGACTTCAACGAGGACATCCGCCTGGCGATCATGGCGTTCGGTCCCAAGACCCTCGCGCTCGGCGGGCGTGAGTTCGACGACGTCATCCTGCACACCTACTTCACGCGGGAGACGCTGCAGCGCGCCGTCAAGACCGTCAAGGACGCCGCCGAGCAAGCGGGCCGCAACCCAGACGACGTGAAGGTCTGGTCATGTTTCGCCACGATCGGCGATCACCTGCCCGAGGCGTTGCGGCTGAAGAAGACGGTCGCCCGCCTTACCACCTACCTGCAGGGCTACGGCGACCTCATGGTCAACACCAACGGGTGGGATCCCGCTGTGCTGCAACGCTTCCGGGAGGACCCGGTGGTGACGTCCATCCCCGGCGGCATCGACCACAAGGCTACCGCCGCGCAGATCGAGCACATCGCCACCCTGATCCCCGACGAGTGGCTCGAACCGTCGGCGACGGGCTCTGCCCAACAGTGCGTCGACCGCGTCCGCAAGGAATTCGACTACGGCGCCGATGCGGTGATCATGCACGGAGCCACGCCGGACGAACTCGCGCCGATCGTCGAGGTCTACCGCAGCACCGCCGGTTAGAGCGTGTCGTCGAGCTGCCCGAGCCGTTCGGTCAGGCGCAGGTTCTCCGAGTAGTCGACGGGGCACGCGATGATCGACACACCGTCGTCGGCGAGGGCCGTGCGCAGGGTTGGCAGGAGTTCGTCGGCGGCGGAGATTCGGTATCCCTTGGCGCCGAAGCTCTCTGCGTACTTGACCACGTCGGGATTGGTGAAGCCGACGTAGTAGTGATCACCGAGTTCGAGATCCATCTTCCATTCGATCAGGCCGTACCCGCCGTCCTCCCAGATCAGCACCACCAGGGGAATCCGCTCGCGGACCGCGGTCTCGATCTCCTGGCTGTTCATCAGGAAGGCGCCGTCGCCCATCACCGCGAGCACCTTCGAGTCGGGTTGCGCCAGCTGCACCCCCAACGCCCCAGGAAGGGAGAAGGCCATGGTGGACAAGCCATTCGAGATCAGGCAGGTATTGCGCTCGTAGGTCGGGTACAGGCGGGCCATCCACATCTTCGCCGCACCCGTGTCGACAAGCACGACGTCACTGCGGTCCAGTGCCGCCCTGGTGTCGGCGACGATCCGCTGCGGCGCGAGGGGGAAGCTCGAGTCCCGTTGTCCACGAGCGAATTCCTCCGCGAGCAGACCCGCGCCGGGGGCGGCGACTTCGATGTCGAATTGGTGTCCCGCCATCGATTCGCGCACGGCGTCGAGGGACTCGCTGATGTCGCCGATGATGCCGACGTCGACCGGGTAGTGCACGTCCACTTCGGCGGGGAAGCGGTGGATGTGGATGATCCGCTTGTCGGAGTCGGGGTTGATGCGGACCGGGTCGAACTCCTGAAGTTCGTAGCCGACCGCGATGATCAGGTCGGCGTCGTCGAAACCGAAGTTGACGTAGTCGTGGCGCATGAAGCCGATCGTTCCCATGCTGTTGGGATGGTCGTCGGGCATGACCCCCTTGCCGTGGAACGTGTTGGCGACCCGCACACCGAGCTCCTCGGACAGGCGTACCAGCGCCGCGGTCGCGTCGGCGCGGGCCGCGCCATGGCCTGCCAGGATGACCGGCCGCTTCGCCGAACGTAGGAGATCGACGGCACGGACGACCTGGCGGGGCGACGGCGCCTCGGGCTGAACCACGTTGCGGGGCAGGGGTTTGAGGTCGTAGTCGGCCTCGTCGGCGTCGATGTGCTCTGGCACGGCCAGATACACCGCAGCCGGGCGTTCGGTCTCCGCGAGCTTGAACGCCTTGCGGAACATCTCGGGGATCGCCGCCGTCGTGGGGACGCCATCGGACCAGCGGGTGATCGGAGCGAACATCGACACCAGGTCGACGTACTGGTGGGACTCCTTGTACTCGCGGTCCTGTCCGACCTGGGCCGAGATCGCCACCAGTGGGGTGCTGTTGGTGGTCGCGTCGGCGACACCGAGCTGCATGTTGATGGCACCGGGTCCGAGCGTCGCCGACACCACGGCGGCACGGCCGGTCACCCGGCCGTACATCTCGGCCATGAACGCCGCGGCCTGCTCGTGGCGGGTCAGTACGTACCTGATCTGCGACGATGCCGCCAGCGCCTGGACGAAGTGGATGTTCTCCTCGCCGGGTATGCCGAAGACCAGGGAAACACCCTCTGCCTCAAGGCAGTTGACCATCAGTTGTGCCGCCGTGCTCATCGTCGTCGTCCTCCGGCTCAGGCGTCCGGGGGCTCCGGGGTGTCGCCATCGTGGAACACCAGGCTATCGAACCGTCGGGTGACGGCCTACGGCGCCGGCAACGCCTCGGCGCTACCCGCGCGCCGCCACACCAGGGTGCTGTGCCTGGTCACGCCCGCGTTGTCGGTCATCGTCGCTGACAGCGTCAAGAGGTCTCCGTCCACTCTCGCCTGCCGGAACTGGGGACGGGCCAACAGTTCCGGCACCATCGACATGGTGACGTCGTGGTACAGGGTCGACGTCGCTTCGTTCACCTCGAAGCGGCCGCCGTAAGCGATGTAGCGGCCCATGTCCGAGTCGGCCAGCTGTGCCGACATGTGGCCGTCGTCGGTGTAGAGGATCAGCCCGCGGGGTGCGGTGCCAAGCGGATGGCGGACGCGGCCGGTGGCTGCGTTGCGGGCCGTGAACGACACCAACTGCCAGGCGCCAAGGATGCGGTCGCGCAGTGTCTGGCTCACGGCATGATGACCGTGCGGGTGATGGGTTCCGCGGCGACCTGTCTGCCGAACAGCCCTCGCTGTAGGGCTGCCAGCAACGCGTCGCGGGTCTCGCGCGGATCGATCAGCTCGTCGAACCCGAAGCGCTCGGCCGACCGGTACGACGCCTCGAGCTCGGCGTCGCGCAGATTGGCGCTGAGATCCTCTGCGGCATTCGATGCACGGCTCAACGCCGCTGCGCTCATGGCGCCCATCGTCGCGCCTGGGTAGGCGAACGTCGCCACTTGATCGTCGAAGCCGAGCATGGACATCACCATCGATCCGAAGCCGTAGGCCTTGCGCAGGGTGAGGTGCAGTTTCAACGTGGTGGCGGCAGTCTGGGCGGCGAACATCCTTGCACCAGCGCGCAATACACCGCTGCGCTCGGAGCGGCTGCCCGGCAGCATGCCCGGGTTGTCGGCAAGGAACACGATCGGCAGGTGAAACGAGTCGGCGACCATGATGAAGTGCGCGGCCTTGTCGGCGGCGTCGGCGTCGATCGAGCCGGCCGACACGTTCGGCTGGTTTGCCACCACCGCGATGGGGTGTCCGCCGAGGTGAGCCAGCGCGCAGATGATCGCCCGGCCGAACCGCGGTTGCACCTCGAACCAGTCGGGCCGGTCGAGCATCACGTCGAGCACGGCCCGCATGTCGTAGATCCGCCGGTTGTCCCGGAAGACGATGTCGAGCAACTCCGGGGTGGGCCGCGGCGCCGCGGTCTCGTCGGCGGGCAGCTGCGTGGGGTATGACCACGCACTCGGCGGGAAGTAGGAGAGGTACCGGCGGACGTCGTCGATCACCGCCTCGTCGTCCTCGGCGACGTTGTGGATCACCCCGCTGGCGAGGGCGACGGCGGGGCCGCCGAGGTCCTCCTTCGAGACGTCCTCACCCGTCGACTCCTTCACCACGGGCGGGCCTGCGGCGAAGATCGCGCCGTGGCTGCTCATGATCCTGAAGTCCGACACGGGAGCGACCAGAGCGCCGTGGCCCGCCGACGGGCCGAGGACGGCGGCGACCGTTGGCACCCGGCCCGAGCACTTGGCCTGAGCGATCAGGTCGGTGGGGGAGCGCCCGTAGTGTTCCCCCGTGGGCCGAAAGCCTGCGCCCTCCAGCAGCATCACCAGCGGAATTCGGTCCCGCACAGCCAGTTCGGCGATGCGGTAGCGTTTGGCGTTGCCACCGGGCCCGATCGTGCCGGCCAGTGTGGTGAAGTCCTCGGCGCCCACCATGACGGGTGTTCCGTTGAGCAGTCCGGAGCCGACGACGATGCCGTCGGCGGCGACCTCGCCGCCGACCAGGGTGCCGATCTCGTGGAACGATCCCTCGTCCAGCAGCCGGTCGATCCGCGCCCGCACGTCGAGCTTG
The DNA here is from genome assembly GCF_014202335.1 of Mycobacterium sp. AZCC_0083. Classification (GTDB taxonomy): domain Bacteria; phylum Actinomycetota; class Actinomycetes; order Mycobacteriales; family Mycobacteriaceae; genus Mycobacterium. Next base: position 88,020 of record NZ_JACHGP010000023.1, read on the forward strand.
CCCGTGTCGCGATGCTTGCTGACGCGCTCCGCGCCACCCATCGCCAACGCACGTCGACGCCGTCGCTCGAGATCGTCGAGCGTGCCTTGCCAATCTTGGGCGTCGGTCATGCGATCGAGTGGCTCAGCAGCACCGGCTCTGCGGGTTCTCCTCGGTGGCCGCGTGACGCATCCGCCAGTAATCCCGCTCCGACATCCCGGCCTCGCCGGGGTGGGTGCGGTTGCGAAGGTCGACGTAGCGCCGATAGTGGTTGTCGCCCATCAATGTGCCCCAGTACCAACTGATCTTGTGTGCAACGCTGGTAACGCTTCCCATTGCTTGGTCACCTCCTTCTCAGCGGCAGTCGGGATCAAGCCCGACGGTGCGAAGATTCGGGACGGCGTCGGGTCGTCCTCGCTGAGTGGCCGTCCTGCGCCCCGGATCGCCTTCAACGCCATGACGACCCCGGCCACGACCACGATGCACACCAGGACGGAGAACACGATCGACAAGGTGCCCTGGATGAACGTGTTGCGGATGACGGCATCGATCTGGCCGATGTTCTTGGCTGCTCCGAACGTCGTCTTGCCTGCGTCCTTGGCGTCGACGTACTGGGCGTGCTGCGACCAGTAGCCCACCTTCGGGTCTGCGGAGAAGATCTTCTGCCACGACGCCGTCATCGTCACCGTCAGATCCCACAAGAGTGGAATACCGGGAATCCAGGCCCATTTCAGCAGACCGCGTTTGATCACCACCACGGTGACGACCGTCAGCGCGATCGCGGCGAGCAGCTGGTTGGCGATGCCGAACAGCGGGAACAGCGTGTTGATGCCGCCGAGTGGATCGGTGACGCCCATCAGAAGGATGCTGCCCCACGCGGCGACCACGATGATGCTGCACGCCCACGCGCCGACCCGCCAGCTCGGATTGCGCAACTTCTTCAGCGGCCCACCGAGATTGGCAAGGCCGTCCGAGAGCATGAAGCGCGCCACGCGGGTGCCCGCGTCGACGGTGGTGAGGATGAACAGCGCCTCGAACATGATCGCGAAGTGGTACCAGAACGCCTTGAGTCCCGTGCCGCCGAACACCGTGTGCAACACCTCGGACATGCCGAACGCCAGCGTCGGTGCGCCGCCGGTGCGCGACACGATCGTCTTCTCGCCCACGCTCGTTGCGGCTTCGGTGATCTCGGCGCCGGTGACCGGAGCGCCCGACAGGCCGAGGCCGTTGACGTAGTCGGCCGCCGTCTGCGCGGTGGTACCCGTCTGGGCGGCGGGCGCATTCATCGCGAAGTACAGGTGCTGGTTGAGGATGGCCGCGGTGATGAGCGCCATGATCGCGACGAACGACTCGGTGAGCATGCCGCCGTAGCCGATCAGCCGCATCTGGCTTTCCTTCTCGAGCAGCTTGGGCGTGGTGCCCGAGGAGATCAGCGAGTGGAAACCGGACAGCGCGCCGCAGGCGATGGTGATGAACAGGAACGGGAACAGCGAGCCCGCGAACACTGGTCCCGTTCCACTGGACGCGAACGACGAGACGGCGGGCGCCTCCATGATGGGCTGCGCCACCAGGATGCCGATGGCCAGCAAGATGATGGTGCCGACCTTCATGAACGTCGACAGGTAGTCCCGGGGCGCCAACAGGAGCCACACCGGAAGCACCGACGCGGCCAAACCGTAGACGATGATGCACCACGACAGGGCGACCTTCGACAGCGTGAACCAGTCGGCGCCCCATGCCGATTCGGCGACCCAGCCGCCGGAGATCACTGCCAGTAACAGCAGCACGACGCCGATCAGGGACACCTCGGACACCCGTCCGGGCCGCAGGTATCTCAGGTAGAACCCCATGAAGACGGCGATCGGAATGGTCATCGCGATCGAGAAGACGCCCCACGGGCTCTCGGCGAGCGCGTTGACGACGACCAACGCCAGGACGGCCAGCAGGATGACCATGATGACCAGCACGCCGACGATCGCGGCGACACCGCCCGTCGTGCCCAGCTCGTCGCGCGCCATCTGCCCGAGCGAGCGGCCACGACGGCGCACCGAGATCGACAGCACCAGGTAGTCCTGCACGCAGCCGGCGAACACCGCGCCGACGATGATCCAGATGGTGCCGGGCAGGTAGCCCATCTGCATGGCCAGTACCGGCCCAACCAGCGGGCCCGCACCGGCGATGGCGGCGAAGTGATGGCCGAACAACACCCGCCGGTCGGTCGGCATGTAGTCGGTGGCGTTCTCGAACACCTCGGCGGGCGTGGCGTCCTCGTCGCGCGGCTTGACGATCTTCATCTCGATCAGCCGCGCGTAGAACCGGTATCCGATGAGGTAGGTGCAGACGGCCGCGATGACGAACCAGACCGCGTTCACCGTCTCCCCACGGAAGAACGCGATCATCGCCCAGGCGATCGCACCCAGCAGGGCGATGACGCCGAACACGATCTTGTGCTTGGTGGTGATCGGGGACCGGTCGATGATCGCCACCGGCGGCAGGTCGGGGTCCGTCCGGACGTAGGTGATGTCGCCGACGGTCTCCTCCGAGCGCTCCGCAGCGGTAGGACCAGAAGATGAAGCCATGCTCCGATCCTTTCATCGCGTGCCGCGGCGGTTGGCGAAACGGGGGCTTTGGGTGCGCACGCTGACCACGACGTTGTCCCCCCCGCAGCCCGGCAAACGGTTAATGTTCTGCGCAAGCAGATCACTAGCGCGAGCGGAAGCACATGTCGCTGCGAAATTCATCCCGATACGCAGGCGCGGCACCGTGCTTCGCGTCTTGCCGTAGCCACGTCGACCAAGCCTCTGATCTCGATGGCCTCTGATCCCGTGAGCGGGCACGCCGAGGCTCGGGCGGTTGCCGACTTCCTGGCCTCCGCGTCCCGGCGGCCGTCGGCGCTGGTGGTGGAGGGTGAGCCGGGCATCGGCAAGACCACCCTGTGGTCGGCCATCGTGGAGCAGGCCCGTGAGCGTGGGTTCCGCGTCTTGTCGGCCCGGCCGGCGGCAGCGGAGTCGGTGATGGCATACGCCTCGTTGGCCGACCTGTTGGGCGACGTCGACGAGGCCGCCATTGCGCGCCTGCCATACCCGCAGCAGCACGCGATCGATCGGGTCCTGCTGAGGGCCGAAGGAACGGAGCCCACGGATCAGCGCGCGGTGGCGGCGGGCCTCCTCTCGGTGGTCGAGGGCCTCGCCGACGAGACGCCGATGCTGCTGGCGGTCGACGACCTGCAGTGGCTCGATCCGTCAAGCGCACGCGCCCTCGCGTTCGTGGCACGGCGGCTCTCGGCGCCGGTGGGTGTACTCGGCGCGGTCCGCACCGATCCGGATGACGGCAGTCCTGCGTCCTGGCTGCAGTTGCCGACTGCTGACTGGGTCGAGCGGATTCGGTTGCGTCCGTTGGCCGTTGGCGGTTTGCATGCCGTGGTGTCCGAGCGGCTTGGACGGTCCTTTCCGCGGCCGACGATGGTGCGCATCCAGGAGGTCTCGGGAGGCAATCCGTTCTATGCCCTCGAGCTGGCGCGGGCGATCGCCGATGGCGCAACGGATGCCGACGGGTCGTTGCCGGGCACGCTCGCCGAGTTGGTGCGGGCCAGGGTCGGCGTCCTCGACGAGGACGTTCACGAGGTGTTGCTTGCGGTGGCGTGTGCAGGCGCGCCGACGGTGGAGCTGCTGGCGCGCGTCGCGAGCACCGACGCGGCAAGGGTTGACGAACTCCTTGGGGATGCTGAGCGCAAGGGCATCGTCGGGATCGACGGCAACCGGGTGCGTTTCACCCATCCGTTGTTGGCCAAGGGTGTCTACACCGACGCCGCTCCGGCGCCGAGGCGGGCCATGCATCGGCGCTGGGCCGAGGTCGTCACCGAACCCGAGCAGGCGGCCCGGCACCTGGCCCTGGCGGCGACCAGCGGTGACCCCGTCACGTGGGCGTCTCTCGACGAGGCCGCCGAGATGGCGCGCCTGCGCGGCGCGCCCGCGGCGGCGGCCGAGCTGGTTGACCTGGCTGTGAGGCTCGGCGGTGATACGCCGCAGCGCCGGATCCGCTCGGCGAGCCATCATTTCGAGGCTGGAGATCCTGGGCGGGCCCGGACGATGCTCGAGAAGACCATCGAGGGCCTGACATCCGGGGCACTGCTCGCGGCAGCGCTGTATCTGCTGGCCATGGTGCGCTTGACAGACGACAGCTTTCTCGAGGCGGCCGGCTTGCTGGAGCGCGGACTGAGTGAGGCCGGTGAGGACTTGGCGATGCGGGTGCAGATGCTGCTCTCGTTGTGCTTCGCGCGGGGCAACGTCGGCGAGCTCGACGCCGCCGCCGAGAGCGCCGACGACGCGGTGGCCGACGCCAAGCGGCTTGGCCACCCACATCTGCTAAGCCAGGCGCTGGGCATGCAAGTCGTGGCTCACGTCGTGCGCGGCGACGGGCTTGATGAGCAGGCGTTGCGGCAGGCACTCGAGCTCGAGGACCCGAAGGCGCCCGTTCCTCTGCCCTTCCGTGCGAGTCTCCAGAACGCCGCGCTGCTGGCGTGGACCGGGCAACTCGACCGGGCCCATCACGAGTTCCTCGGCGTCCGTCACCGCTGCCTCGAATATGGGGAGGAGAACGAGCTGATGTTCCTCGCCTTCCACGGGGCGCTGATCGAAATCTGGCGAGGCGATTTCGCCGAAGCCACCGGGGTTGCCGAAGACGCCATGGAGCGCGCGAGGCTGCTCGGCGGTGACTTGCCACTGTTCATTGCTTTGACGATCAGGGCCGCGGTCGCCGCCTACGCCGGCCGGGTCGATGATGCTCGCTCCGATGCGATTGCGGCGCTCGAAGCAGGTCAGCGCAGCCATTCGACCACGATGTTGGTATGGCCGGACACCGTATTCGGTTTCCTCGAGGTGTCCCTGGGCAACTACGCCGCAGCGGTGACCGCGCTCGAGGAACAGATGGCAAGGCTTGGTGCCGCTCCGGACGGAACGGAGGTCATCGCCGCGTCGTTCGTGCCCGACGCCGTCGAGGCCCTCATTCAGCTGGGTCGGCTCGCGGAGGCCGAGCCACTGATCGAGCGGCTCGAACGCAACGGAGCCAGGCTCGACCGCGCCTGGATGCTGGCGGTCGGGGCGCGCGGCCGCGCCATGCTGTTGGCCGCCCGCGGCGACCTCGAAGGGGCCAGCCAGGTTGCGGTGCTGGCGATGGCGGAACACGCGCGGTTGCCGATGCCCTTCGAGCGCGCCCGCACCCAGCTGCTGCTCGGCCAGATTCAGCGTCGCCAACGCCGCAAGGAAGCTGCCGCCGAAACGCTGCGCGAAGCCCTAGCCGCATTCGAGGACATGGGTATCCCGCTGTGGGCCGATCGGGTCCGCGCCGAGCTGGCCCGCTGCGCCGTCGTCCCACGCCGGCCGACTGAGCTCAGCCCAGCCGAACAACGTGTCGCCGAGCTCGCCGCCTCCGGGATGACCAACCGTGACGTCGCCGCAGCGCTATTCATCAGTCCAAAAACGGTTGAGGTCAACCTTTCCCGCGTCTACCGCAAGCTCGGCATCCACTCGCGGGCCGAGCTCGGCCGTCACGTGGGCCAAACAGATCTGTAGGGAAACACCGGATTTCGTCGGTGTCGGGCGGGCCTAGCGTCGCGTCTGCGGTGGTCTTCGGTGTGCTGGCAGGCCGGGGTCCCGCTCGGCGGCTCAGCCTGGTCATCGACGTCCGCGCTAGCGCGTCAGTTGTAGGTAAACACCTGATTCTGCGCTGGCCCTTGGCTCAATAGCGTCAACGGGCGGGAGACCACACGGCCTTGCGGTACACGGATGATCCGAGGGGATTTCAGATGGCTACACATCGTCGGCGGGGTAATGGCTCTGGGGGGTCGCGCAAGGCGGGTCATCCGTGGCTGGCAACGGCGGTGGCGATCGGCGGGGCGGGTATCGCCTTGGCTGCTCCTGGCGCGGCGTTGTTGGCCACTCCCGCGGTGGCTCAGGCCGCGCCGCCGCCAGTGGTGGATCCGTTGTGTTCGCTGTTGGGGAGCTGCTCTTCGGGCGGCTTGGGGGCAAGCGTCGCTCATAACCTTGCTGATCCGCTCGGGTTGCCCACCGACCTATTCGGTTTCGCTGGTGCCATCCCGGTTCTCAATATCTTCATCGGCAACGGCGCTGACGGCACCGCACTGCATCCGGACGGCTTCAACGGCGGGTTGTTCTTCGGTAACGGCGGCAAGGGCTTCAGTCCGACCACTCCGGGGGCGAACGCGGGCAACGGAGGCAACGCCGGGATGTTCATCGGCAGCGGCGGCAGTGGTGGCGCCGGCGGTGCGGGCAACGCCACCACCGCGGGCGGACAGGGTGGCAACGGCGGCGCAGCCGCGATGTTCATCGGCAACGGTGGTGCCGGTGGTGCGGGCGGCGCCGGCGGTACCGGCGGTACCGGGGTGAATCCCACGACGACGAACACCGCCGCGGCGGGAACCGGGAACGGGGGCAACGGGGTCAACGGCTTCGGCTTCCAGAACGGCGGCGACGGCGCAAACTCCCAAGGGGATCCACTTGTCAGTATCCCTGGTGGCAATGGCGGCAGTGGTGGATTCCTCGGCGGTAACGGCGGCGACGGCGGCGACGGCGCAGACGTGTCGACGGTCTTCAACAGCAATGGCGGCGACGGCGGCGACGCCCTTGCCAATGGCGGCGACGGCGGTAACGGCGGTGCCGGCGGGAGTGGTGGACGCCCCGTCTTTGCTAATGGCGGTAGCGGCGGCGACGGTGCGGCCTCGACCGCGACCGCCGGCAATGGCACCGCGGGCGGCAACGGCGGCACCGGTGGTGCCGGCGGACTCATCGTCGGCAGCGGCGGTGGTGGCGGCGCGGGTGGCGTGGGCGGCCAGGGCGGCGCCGGCGCGGTCGGCGGCAGCGGTGGTACAGGCGGACAAGGCGGCGACGGCCCGGCTGGCGGTGGCGCCGGCGGCAGCGGTGGCAGCGGTGGCGAGGGCGAACGAGGCGGTGCCGGCGGTAACGGCGCCCCCGGTGGTAATGGCGGCACAGCCGGATCCGGCGGGCTGCTGCCTGTCCTGACCAGCAGCGGGACGCCCGGCGCTGGTGGCACCGGCGGCACCGGCGGCACCGGCGGTACCGGGGGCACTGGCGGCAGCGGGGGCACCGGCGGCACCGGCACCCTCGGCGCCGCCGACGGCAGCAACGGCACTGCGGGCACCGGCGGCACCGGCGCGGTCGGCGGCAGCGGGGGCGCTGGCGGCAAGAGCGGTAGCGGCACAACGGGCACGCCTGGCGGGTCCGGCGACTCCGGCTCCGGCGGCACCGGCACTAGTGGGGGGCCCGGCGGCAGCGGAGGTAGCGGCGGTAGCGGCGGCGCACCGTGACCGCCACGCGGTAGGGACTCATCAGGGTCCCATCGCGATTCGATCCCGACAGAGCACCGGGCCCACACCTGGGCCCGGTGTTCTACATCCCGCCGACCCGGCCCGGTCACCTCCGTCATCGGGCAGCGGCGCGGACGTGATCGATGTCCCGCGTCTGCCGCAAGCTCGTCATCCACTCGCGGGCCGAGCCCGGCCGTCACGTGGGCCGAACGGATCTGTATTGAACGCCTGATGTCGTCGAGACCAAACGGATTCGGCCTTGGTGATCGGCTTGGCCTGGTGTCTTTCTGCCGAACTGCGTGGGCCATAGGGAAACACCTGATTCTGCGGATGCCGGGAGTCAATAGCGTCGGCGGGTGGAGTCGGTACACCGCTCCAGTGCTGAGACGTTCGAGGGGGATTCGAGATGGCCAACCATCATCGGCGGGGTAGGGGTTCTGAGGCGTCGCGCAGACGGGGCCGTGCCTGGCTGGCAGCGGCGATCGGTGGGGCGGGGATCGTGCTGGCCGCGCCGGGCGCAGCGCTATTGGTCTCTCCTGGGGTGGCCCAGGCCGCCCCGGTTGCGGCGAATCCGGTGTGTCCGCTGTTCGGGGGTTGTGCGTCCGGAGGCTTGGGTCCGGGAATCGGTGATGTTGTGGGCCTGGCGGCGCCGACGCCGAATGCGTTGGCCGTCGGGGTAGTTGGAGCCGGCGTGAATGGGCCGTTGTCTGCCCTGATTGGTATCGCGGGTCAGATCCCGTTCGTCAACATCTTCGTCCACAACGGGGCTGATGGCACCGCAGCACATCCCGACGGCGGCAACGCCGGGCTGTTCATCGGCAACGGCGGCAACGGCTACAGCTACACCGCGGCTGATCGACTGATCCTTGGCGGAAACGGCGGTAACGGCGGAACAGCGGGGTTGTTCGGCGGCAACGGCGGCAACGGCGGCAACGGCGTGGCAGGCGGCACCGGCTTGGGCGGGGTGTTACTGCCCGGCGGCAGTGGCGGCAACGGCGGCAGCGCCGGACTGTTCGGCGACGGCGGCAGCGGCGGTAACGGCGGGGCAGGCGCGACGGGCGCCAACGCCGTGAACCCAACCGGCGCCCCCAACCCGGTGCGCGGAGCCAACGGTGTCGGCCTTCAGAACGGCGGCAATGGGACGTTCCCGGGGGGCGACGGCGGCGACGCAGGCGGCTTGGGCGGCAACGGCGGAAAGGGCGGCAACGGCAATCCGGCAACCTCCCGCATCCCGGCTGGCGACGGCGGTGACGGCGGTGACGCCATAGCCAGCGGCGGTGCCGGCGGAAATGGCGGTAACGGCGGCAGCACCAACGGCATCGGCGGGACCGCAGGCCACGGTGGCGACGGCGGCGACGCTGCTTCCGACGGTGTCAACGGTCAGTCCGGAAGCGCAGGAGGCAGTGGCGGTGCCGGCGGCCGCGGCGGGTCTGTCTCCGGTGTCGGCGGCAACGGTGGCGTCGGGGGCACCGGCGGGAAAGGTGGCAACGGAAGCACGGGCGGTGACGGCGGCACTGGCGGCAACGGCGGCACCGTCGCCGGACCCGGCACCGGCGCCACTGGCGGCCACGGCGGTAGCGGCGGTGGCGGCGGGTTCGGCGGCTTCGGCGGGAACGGCGGCAACGGTGGTGCACCCGGGTCCGGCGCGTCCGGTTCCGGGTCCGTCGGCACCGGCGGGCCTGGCGGAAACGGCGGCACCGGGGGGACCGGCGGCTTCGGCGGGGGCGGCGGCGGGAGCGTCGGCGGCCTCCCTGAAGGCGCCAGCGGCACCGGCGGCCCTGGCGCCACCGGCGGCACCGGCGGTACCGGCGGAATCAGCGGCAACGGCAACGCTGGACACATAGGCGCCAATGGCAAGCCGGGTGGCACCGGTGTCCCCAGCAACGAGGGCGGACCCGCCTTCGGCGGTGGCGGCGGTGCCGGCGGTGCCGGCGGCGCTGGGGGCTGACGCGCGGCACCGGCCGGGTAGACCGCTGACCGTCGTCCGAAGTGTCACCGACACAACGAAAGGATCGCGCCAATGACGTTGCGCGACAACGAATTACTAGGAGGAGAACGTGAATAATCGGTTGCGGAATGTGGCGGTGGGCGCGTTGGTGCTCATTGCCGGTGTGGTTGGGCTCTTCTTGCCGGTGTCGGTGTTCGACGGGAATAGTTCGACCGTCGCGTGCGGGAATGCAGTGGTCGCCGACCAATCCGTGCCGCGGGCGGCGAACGACGCGACGGCAGCAGGCGTCCCGGTCGCCAATCAGGTCGTCCTCCATCTCGACTACGTCGCCGAATGCGAATCCGCGATATCCGGGCGGCGTCACTGGGCCGTCCCATTGGTGATCGTCGGGGCGGCAGGCATTTTGGTCGGACTACTGGCTCGCGGTCGCCGTAGTGCTGGACGGCTTGGTGGTCCCTGACGCCGAGCGGTCCAGCTCTGGACGGCAGTGTCGCGCGTCAGCCGTAGGGAAACACCTGATTCTGCACCGTGCGTCGCTCCATAGCGTCGATACGCGAGGGACCAACGCTTCGGGTTCGGGGCATGATGCAAGGAGACTCAGATGGCTGGGCATCGGCGGCGGGGTAACGGTGCAGGGCGGTCGCGGACACCGAGTCGTCCGCTACTTGCCACGGCGATGGCGATCGGTGGGGCCAGTATCGCGTTGAGCGCTCCAGCGGCAGCGTTGTTGGCTGCTCCCGGCGTGGCCCAGGCCGCACCGCCCCCGGCGGCTGATCCGTTGTGCCCGCTGTTCGGGTCGTGCAATCCACCCAGCGTGGGATCAGCGGTCGCGAGCCTTGCCGGGCCAGGCAACCTCGCAGATCCCTTCGGAGTGCCAACGGCTTTCCTGAGCCTGGCCGGTGCCATCCCGATCGTCAATGTCTTCATCGGCAACGGTGCTGACGGCACCGCGGCCCATCCCGACGGCTTCAACGGCGGGATCTTCGCAGGCAACGGCGGAAGGGGCTACAGCCCGACCGCGGTGGGGGCCAGCGGCGGCAACGGTGGTTCAGCGGGACTGTTCTTCGGCGGCGGCGGCAGTGGCGGCAACGGCGCGATCGGCGACGCGGTCACCGCCGGTGGCAATGGCGGGAATGGCGGCGCCGCGTCGTTCTTCATCGGCAACGGTGGCGCCGGCGGCATGGGTGGCGCGGGTGCGCCCGGTGTCACCGGGGTCCTAGGCCTTGGCGGGACGAACGGCGGCGGCGGTGGGGCCGGCGGTAACGGTGGCACGGCCGGGCTCATCGGTGACGGTGGAGCCGGGGGTTACGGCGGGACCGGCGGGACTGGTGGCGCCGGTGGGGCCGGGGCGACCGGTCTTTCCGCGACGACTCCGGGTGCCGTGGGCGGTGTGGGTCAGGTCGGCGGCGGTGGCGGTTCGGGCGGCGCGGGCGGCAATGCCGGGACCGGCGGTGCCTCCGAATTCTTCGGTAGCGCCGGCGCTTCCGGGGTCAACGGCAGCGGCGGTAACGGCGGCGACGGCGCTACCGGTGGCACGGGTGGAGCGGGTGCCACCGGCGCCAACGGTCTGGCTGCAGCGACCCCGGGCGCTGTCGGTGGTGTGGGTCAGGCCGGCGGCGGTGGCGGCACCGGTGGTGCCGGTGGACTAGCGGGGGCAGGTGGTGCGGCCGGGGTCGGCGGTATCGGCGGCTCGGCGGGTGTCGCCGGTACCGACGGCGGCGGTGGCGCGGGCGGCGATGCCGGTAACGGCGGCAAGGGTGGCGCCGGCGCGGCTGGCGGCACGGGCCCTGCGGCGACGACTCCTGGCGCGAAGGGCGGTGTGGGTCAGGGCGGGGGCGGCGGTGGCGCGGGCGGTGCGGGCGGCAATGCCGGGGCCGGTGGTGCGGGTGTCACGACGGGTACTGCGGGGGTCAACGGCAGTGGTGGCGATGGCGGCGACGGCGCTACCGGTGGCACGGGTGGCGCGGGTGCCAACGGCACCAACGGCGTGGATGCGACGACGCCGGGCGCAAAGGGCGGTGTGGGTCAGGCCGGTGGCGGTGGCGGCACCGGTGGTGTCGGTGGACTGGCGGGCGCTGGTGGCGCCGCCGGGACGGGTGGCGCGGGCGGCGCAACGGGCGGGGCCGGGGCCGAAGGCAATGGCGGTGCGGGCGGCAATGCCGGTAACGGCGGCAAGGGTGGCTCCGGCGCGGCTGGTGGCACGGGCCCTGCAGCGACGACTCCTGGCGCGAAGGGCGGTGTGGGTCAGGGCGGTGGCGGTGGCGGTTCGGGCGGTGCGGGCGGCAACGCCGGAGCTGGTGGCGCGGGCGCGACGTCGGGTACTGCCGGGGTCAACGGCAGCGGCGGTAACGGCGGTAACGGCGCCACCGGTGGCAAGGGCGGCGCGGGTGCGGACGGCGCCAACGGTGTGGCTGCGACGACCCCGGGCGGTGTCGGTGGCAACGGTCAGGCCGGCGGTGGCGGCGGTACGGGTGGTGCTGGTGGACTGGCCGGAGCCGGTGGCGCCCTCGGGACGGGTGGTACCGGCGGCTCGTCCGGTGTCGCCGGGACCGAAGGCAATGGCGGCGCGGGCGGCAACGCCGGCGACGGCGGCAAGGGTGGCGCCGGCGCGGCGGGCGCAAACGGCACGACAGGGCCTGACGGGCAGACGCACCCCGACGACAACGGAGACAATGGCGGCAACGGCGGCAACGGCCAGAGCGGCGGCAAGGGCGGCAGCGGCGGGAACGGGGGCGGTGGCGGCGCTGGCGGTGTGGGCCTGACCATTGGGGCCGCGGGCTCCAACGGGAACGGCGGGAACGGCGGCAAGGGCGGCAAAGGCGGCAGCGGCGGTGACGGCGGCAACGGCGGCGACTCGATCCTGACTACCAGCATTTCGAGTACCCGCGGCGGCGACGGCGGGTTTGGCAGCAGAGGCGCCGGCGGGGGTGCCGGGGGCGGCGGTGGCAACGCCGGCGTCGGCGGTATCGGCGGTACAAACGGTGTCGCTGGCGGCAGCGGCGCCGGCGGTGGCGGCGGTAACGGCGGCAACGGCGGCGACGCCTCGAACACGGCTGGCACCAGCTTCGCGGTCGGCGGCAACGCCGGCTTCGGCGGCAACGGCTCCGGCACCGGCAATGGGGGCGACGGCGGCAACGGCGGCAACGGCTCCGGCAGCGCAGGCAACAACTCAGGCAACGGCGGCGGTTCCGGTGGTCACGGCGGTAGCAGCCAGAACGGCCACGGCGGCCACGGCGGCAACGGCGGCAACGCCAGCGCCGACCAACCCGGCAATTCCGCCGACGGCGGCGACGGCGCCCCCGGCGGCGACAGCCAGACCGGCACCGGCGGCGACGGCGGAAACGGCGGTTCGGGCAAAGCCACTGGCAGCGGCGGCGACGGCACCGGCGGCGACGGCGGCAAGGGGGGTACCCCCGGCGGCGCAGGCGGAGCCGGGGGTGCCGGTGTAGGCGGCCCTGGCGGGACCGGCACCGACGGCTCGAAGGGAGCCAACGGCTGATGTGCACGGCGACCGCCGCCCCCAGCTGTTCATCGACCTAAAGTCATTGGAGGCAAACCTCTCTCGGGTCTATCGCAAGCTCGCAATGAGCTGCGGCCCGAGCTCGGCGGCCACCTGAGTCAATCTGATCCGTAGGGAAACACCTGATTCTAAGGGTGTGTTGCACGCCTAGCGTTGGGTCGATGAGCTCCTCTGGGTTGCCGCAACGGTGTTACCTCGCCGAGTGGTATCGGTCCGAGCTGACTGAGGAACTGCTCGATTCTGCCGTGACCAAACTCGACGAGTGTGTGTCCTCGGTGTGCGCGCAGGGCTCGCCGGTGCGGCTGTTGATGGCGCTCGCGGTGCCGGACGACCAGTTGGTCTTCGGCGTCTTCGTGGCCGGCTCGGAGGAGATTGTCGACAGGGTATGCCGGGAGGCCGGCATTCCGGCACATCGGCTCAGCGCGGCCATTGACGCCCGCGTGCCGCGCTGATCACGGGAAACCCTTGATCTTGCGCCAACATTCGCTCGACGGAGTGGTGCCGTTGGCATACTCGGACGATACTGCGCAGGCGGGATGGGGAGGGAGTTCACATGGCACGCTGGACATTCGACGACATCCCTTGCCAGGCGGGCAGGACCGCCCTGGCGACCGGCGCCAACAGCGGGTTGGGATTCGAGTCCGCTCGACAGTTGGCACTCAAGGGCGCCAACGTCATCGCCGCATGCCGTCACCATGACAGGGGCCTTGAGGCAGTGCGGCGGATCCGCGACGAGTCCCCGAACGCAAGCATCGCGTCGGCGTCGCTGGATCTGGCCGATCTGGACTCCGTCGCCCGCTTCGCCGACGACTTCCTGGCCGGGCATCGCCGACTCGACCTGCTGATCAACAACGGTGGGGTGTTGACCCCGCCGGAGGGCAAGACCAAACAGGGCTTCGAGTTGCAGTTCGGGACCAACCATTTGGGACACTTCGCGCTGACCGGCCGTCTGCTCATTGCGCGCCGTCGGCGTCACCGGACCGGTTCGGCAGGCCCGGATTTCGGTGCGCGCGCGGGACGCCGCGGTGGCCGAGCAACTGTGCGACGTCAGCGAGCGGCTCACCGGCGTGAGCTACGTCTTCGTCGGCTCACGCGCCTAACGTGCGTCGGACAGCACGAAGTCGGCGCTCGCCGATCATGATGGACGGGGCGTTGGTGTTGGCACGTGGCAACACGGGCAGCGCGGACGCGTCCGCGACGCGCAAGCCCCGCACGCCGCGGACGCGCAATTTCTCGTCGAGCGGACTGTCGGGGTCGGTGCCCATCGCGACCGTGCAGCCGGGATGGCTTGCGGTGATGGCGGTTTCCCTGATGACCGCCTCGATGTCGCGTCCCGCGCCTGGGACGAGTTCCCGATCGACGGCTGAGGCGATCGGCTCGGTGGCGCGGCCGTCTTGCAGGACCACGCGCTGGACGTGGGCCCTCGTGACGACGGTGAGGTTCTTCTGATGACCGAGGTAGCCGCGGGCGGTGTTCCAGCGTTGCCCGCGGTCGATGGTGACGGATGAGATTGCCGCGCCGTCCAATTCGGGCCCGCTCACGTCGTCGTTGGCGGGAACACCGGCGGCGCGGGCGGACGTGACGAACAGCGACGACAACTCGTCGGGATCCTGCAACCGGGCGACGTGCATGCGTCGTTCCATGCGCGCGAATACCGGGGCCACGTCGGTCCATGCCCAGCCCGGCACTCGCCAGCCGTCGTAGTCGAGGTTGCTGCCCTTGACCCAGATCATCGCGTTCATGCCGCTGGTACCGCCGAGCGCGCGGCCGCGGGGGAGCTTGATCCGCCTGCCGGCGCAGCCGGGTTCGGGTCCGGATTCGTAGGCCCAGTCCAGTGAGGTGCCGAACTGCAGGGCGAAGGCCAACGGCGCCCGGATCGTGAATCGGCGGTCCGTTCCGCCGGCTTCGATCAGCAACACCGTCGACGACGAGTCGCTGGCCAGTCGACCGGCCACCGCGCAGCCTGCGGAGCCGGCGCCGATGACGATGAAGTCGTATCCCGCCACTGGGCCCCCGCCACAACCGACCGCCGCAACCTCCCGTCGTCAATGTAAACCGTTCGTCGCTACCCGTTGGCGCCCGTGTTTCCGTTGGCCGAGTTGCCGGTGCCACCGGCACCGCCTGGCCCGCCTGGCGAGCCACCGGGGCCGCCGTCGCCGCCGTTCCCGGTGCCGCCAGCGGTGGCATTGCCGCCGGTGCCGCCCGCTCCGCCGGCCCCGCCGTTGGCGCCCGCACCGCCGGTACCGCCGGTGCCGCCCCGGCCAGTGCTGTTGGTGCTCGTCCCGTTGCCGCCGGCCCCGCCGGTGCCGCCAGGGCTGCCGGTTCCGCCGCTGCCGCCGTCACCGCCGGTGCCGACGCCGTTGGCGGGTGCCTTGCTGATTCCGTCGCCGCCGGCGCCGCCCGACCCGCCGGGGCCCGAAGCGCCTGCATTGCCTCCGTCGCCACCGTAGCCACCGTCGCCGTAGAAGCCGGTGCCCTTGCCGCCGCTGCCGCCGTTGCCGGCGTTACCCGTGACGGCTCCGCCGGTGCCGCCGTTCCCGCCGTGGCCGGCGTCGCCGACACCGCCGCCGTCGTTGGCGGAGCCACCGCCGCCGTTGCCGCCATCGCCGCCCGTGCCGCCCGCACCGCCGTTCCCACCGTTACCGCCCGCCCCGACGCCTCCGAGGTCTGTCACGCCGCCACCGCCACCATCGCCACCGGTTCCGCCAGAGCCGCTGAAGCCCCCGGTGCCGCCGTCGCCGCCGGTGCCACCGAAGCCAGTCCCCGAGGTGGCCGTCGCGAATCCGCCACCTCCACCGTTGCCGCCGCCGCCGACCAAGCCGCTGGCGCCGCCCGCACCGCCGTCGCCACCTAGGCTGTCCCCCTGGACGACCTCGGCCTCGCCGCCGTTTCCGCCGTCACCGCCATTGCCGATCAGGGCGCCCCCTGCGCCGCCGCTGCCGCCGCTGCCGCCGTTGCTGTCGCCGTTTGTGAGGAGGTAGAGGCCCCTACCGCCCGCGCCGCCGGTGCCGCCATTGCCGATGAACATCGAGGCCGCGCCGCCGTTGCCGCCGTTGCCGCCCGGCAGGTTCAGGCTTACATCGCCGTCCGCGCCGTTGCCGCCGTCTCCGCCGCTCCCGAAGAACAACCCCGCAGCACCGCCGTTGCCGCCGTAGGCGCCGGGGGTGGTGGGGCTGTAGCCCTTACCGCCGTCACCGAAGAACAACCCACCGTTGAAGCCGTCGGGGTGCAACGCGGTGCCGTCCGCGCCGTTGCCGATGAAGATGTTCAAGCCAGGAATCGCACCGGCGAAACCCAGTAAGGCAGTGGGCAACCCGAAGGGATCAGCAAGACCGCCCGGCGGGACGAGACTCGCGATACTCGCGCCAACGCCGCCACCCGACCCGCACCCCACCAACAGGGGGCACAACGGACCGGTCGGCGGCACCGGCGCGGCCTGAGCGAGCGCCGGAGTAGTCAACAACGCCGCTGCCGGAGCGGCCAACACGATCCCGGCCCCTCCGATCGCCGCCGCCCATGCATGACTCGGCGTGCGCGTCCGCCCTGAACCGCTAACTCGCTGACGATGCTTGGCCATGATGACGTCCTCTCGGATGTTTCCGTACGGGAGTGCTGTCTGGTCTCCCCGCGCGTTGACGTTATGGCGCCAAGTGCCGCGCAGAATCAGGGGTTTCCCTATCGCTGACGCGCAGCGCGGGCGTCAATCGCCAGGCTGAGCCGCTGCGCGGGCCTCAGGTGTTCCCTACAGGTCGGACCGACTCATGTAACGACCAAGTTCGGCGCGTTAGTGGATGCCGAGCTTGCGATACACCCGGGATAGGTTGGCCTCGACGGTTTTTGTGCTGATGAACAATGCAGCGGCGACGTCGCGGTTGGTCATTCCTTCGGCCGCCAGCGTGGCGACACGCCGCTCCACCGGGGTGAGTTCGGTGGGCCGACGGGGCACCACCGCGCAGCGTGCCAGCTCGGTGCGAACCCGCTCGGCCCACAGCGGGATCCCATGCCCTCGAACGCCGCCATCGCCTCGCGCAACGTCTCCGTCGCGGCGGCCTTGAGTCGTTGGCGACGCTGAATCTGGCCAAGCAGCGGCTGCGCGCGAGCCCGCTCGAGAGGTGCATCCGCCGGGGGAGTTGCACGAGTTCGAGAACGGTCCGGCTCGTTCCATGCTGTTTCGAGTCCGATACGGCAACGACATGCGCCATCACAGCGTGGCGTGGCGTGGCCAGGCCGAGTGGAAGCAGTCATCCGAGGACGCTGCCTATTTCGCGGCATCGTCGTCCGCCTTGGCGGCGCACCTCGACGCCTAGCGCTCGTACAGGGCGCGCACGGTGTCCACCGTGTCCGCGTCGACGGGCCCCTTGTCGTCGCGATAGCGCAGCACGCGGGCAAAGCGCAGGGCCATCCCGCCGGGGTAGCGGGTGGACGTCTGCACGCCGTCGAAGGCGATCTCGACCACCTGCTCGGGCCGGACGGCCACCACGTAACCGTCCGTGCCGTCCACTGCCAGTTCGGTGAATCGCGCTGTCTGCCAGTCGAGCATCGCGTCCGTCATGCCCTTGAAGGTCTTGCCCAGCATCACGAATCCACCCGTCTCCGGATCGCGCGCCCCGAGATGGATGTTGGACAGCTTGCCGGTGCGCCTGCCCGAACCCCACTCCACCGCAAGGACGACGAGGTCGAGGGTGTGCACCGGTTTCACCTTGAGCCAGCCGGCACCGCGTCGGCCCGCCTCGTACGGCGCCGCAGGCGACTTCGCCATCACCCCTTCATGTCCCGCGGCCAGTGTCGTGGCCAGGAAGGCCGCCGCGGCCACGCCGTCAGAGGTGGCCAACCGATCGACGCGCTGGGCGGCAGGCACGATGGCGTCGAGGGCGGCAAGCCGGTCCGCCGCAGGCAGATCCAGCAGATCGGTGCCGTCGAGGTGGAGCAGGTCGAAGAAGAACACCGACAGGAGTTGCGCGGCACGGGCCGCTACGACGTCGGCGGTCCGGCCGAAGCGCGACGCCGTGACCTGGAACCGGTGTGGTCGCCCGTCGGGTTGCAGCGCGATGGCCTCGGCGTCGGCGATGAACTCCTTCGCAGGCAATGCCAGCGCGGCCTCGACGACCTCAGGGAGTCGCGCGGTGATGTCGTCGAGGCTGCGGGTGTAGACGGACACGGTGTCGTGCGCTCGGTGGATCTGCACCCGCGCGCCGTCCAGCTTGGCCTCGAAGATGGCCGTCCCGCCGAGCTTTTCGAGTGCGGCGTCCACTCCGGTCGCGGTCTGGGCAAGCATCGGGCCGACCGGGCGTCCGACCTTGAGCGTGAACTCGGTCAGTGCCGCCGGGCCGCCGGTCAATGCCGCCGCCGCGACGGTCGGGAGGTCACCGCTCAGCATCGCGGCCCGACGCACGTCGGCGGCGGGGAGCTCGGCGGCCTTGGCGACCGCGTCGGCCATCACCCCGACGAGCGCGCCCTGGCGCAGTTCGCCGCCGAGCAGACGGCGCAGGAATGCCTGCTCGACGTCGGTGGCCGCGGCGAAGACCGCGTTGACGAGCTCCGAGCGGCGCGCCTGAGAACCCGGGCCCGCGGTCGTGCCGATCTCGGTGAACGTGGCGTCGACCCCTCGCACCGTCAGCGACGGTTCGGCCGCGGCTCCGGGTAGCGAGCGCAGGGCGGCCCACCCCACCCCGATCTGGCGCTGTGGCAGGTCGCCGGAGAGCCAGGCGACGACGATGGCGACAAGTGTCGGGTCGGCCTCGGCGGCGGCCTGTTTCAGCACCTCGGCGATGCGGCCGACCTTGGCCAACCGCGCCGACACGGAGCCGACGTCGGCGGACGCGGTGGCGACGTCGACGAGGTGCACGAGACCAGCCTGGCACGGGGGTCGGACATCGCCTGACCGACGCGCGCTGCAGGATTTGCCAGACCGCGATGAATACCGAACACGCGGTGGTACTTTTCGCTGGTCGTTCGCCGAATCGCGGCGCCGGGAAGGAATTGTCATGCCAGCAATAAGGACCGGAGTAGCGGCGCTCTTCGCGGCGACGTGTGCCGTGGTCGCGATCGGTGCCGCACCGATGGCGGCGGCCGACGACGAGTGCGACCCCTCGGTGGCGGTCTGCGACTCGCCAGGGAACGTCGAAATCAACGACTCCCCACCCGCTTCTTCGGTCGATCAATACCCCTCCGACGACGAGTGGTACTTCAATCCTGCCGGCGGCGGGACGGCCCTACAACCCAGCGGTGGGTCCCACTCCGGTGGCGGTGGAGGTGGAGGAGGCGGACACCGCTAACGGTCAATCGGTGATCGCAGGTCCGGTCTCCAACCTCGTTTCATCCCAAGGCAATTCATCAGGTATCTAGACTCTTAGGAGAACGATTCATGTTGTTTTCAACCTCAGTCGCGCGGCGCGCGGCAGTAGCCGCGGCCGGTGCTGGTGCGATCGCAGGCGTCATGTTGCTCAGTGGCGCGCCGTCGGCGCTGGCCGACCCACCGCCACCACCCCCGGTGGGCTGCTCGGCGGCCGATTTCGAGCAGGTCAAGGGTGACGTCTCGGTTGCGACCGCGGGCTACTTCTTCACCCATCCCGACGTCAACGCGTTCTTCTCCACTCTCAAGGGGCAACCGCGGGACCAGATCAGTCAGCAGGTCAAGGACTACTACGCGGGCAATCCGCAGGTCCAGTCCGAGATGGCTGGGATCCGTCAGCCGATGCGCGACTTCAAGGCTCGCTGCCAGTAACTCGAAGTCGCGGTCACCCGCCACTGACCAGGTCGACGATCACCGCTGCCTCCGCGCGGACGGCCTCCGCCCGCTCGGACTGCCCGCCGGCGTCCATCTGCTCAGCGGCCAGCAGTCGGTCATCGACGTCGGTGCGTAGCAGCGTGCGGATCTCGGCGTCGGTCAGAATCCGCCGAGGCACCTGTGGCTTCTCAAACTCTGTGTCCAATTCTCCTTCAAAATTCCACTCGTCGACAAGCAGGACGGCGTGGACTTTTGCGATCTCAGCGAACGCGGAGTCACGACCTGGGCGGAACGAGCTGGCTGTGCTTGTTCATGAGGACACCGTCCGGCGGACGCCCGGGAAGCCGAGTCCGGCACATGCGCGACAGTCCGGTAGACCCGGCGCGCTCGCCTGCCCCGCCTGCGTCGACCGCCGCACACCCGAGCACCGCGTGGTCGCTCAACAAAGAATCAACAACGGTCCATACATCGATCTCGGATGTGGATGTTGTCCAAATACCTTGTGCGCCGGTCAAACCGCCGTGTCAACCGAGACGACGTCCGCGAGGAGGTCCCGGAGGTGCCGCCGTCCGCGGTGAATCCGGGACATCACGGTTCCCGTCGGGATGTGCATGATGTCGGCGATCTCCTTGTACTTGAGGTCTTCGACGTCGGCGTAGTACACGGCGATCCGGAATCTGTCGGGCAGAGCCTTCATTGCTGCCGCCACGGCGGTGTTGGGGAACAGCGCGAGCGCCTCGTCCTCCGCTGACGGCAGCCCGAGCGAGGTGTGTTCGGAGTTGGACATCAGCTGCAGGTCGGTGATCTCTTCGGCCGGATACGTGACGGGCTGCCGCTGGCTCTTGCGATAGGCGTTGACGTGAGTATTGGTCAGGATCCGATGCAGCCACGCATTGAGGTTGGTGCCCTGTCGAAACGAGTTGAAACTGGCGTAGGCGGACAGCATGGTCTCCTGCAGCAGGTCCTCGGCGTCGGCCGGATTGCGCGTCATGCGCAGAGCCCGGCGATACAGAGGCGCGCACAACGGGATGGCTTCGCGTTCGAAGCGCGCGGCCAG
This sequence comes from Mycobacterium sp. AZCC_0083, assembly GCF_014202335.1. Taxonomy (GTDB): domain Bacteria; phylum Actinomycetota; class Actinomycetes; order Mycobacteriales; family Mycobacteriaceae; genus Mycobacterium. Next base: position 108,593 of record NZ_JACHGP010000023.1, read on the forward strand.
CTCCGCAACGGTGTCTTCGACGAGATCTGCGTTGCGGGTGGGGTTTGGGCACAAGGGCCCTATCGCATCGATGACCGCCAGTTCGCCCGCGCCATCCGCAGATTCGGCAAGTACAGCAGTCACGATCGGTACCACTTCCTCTCGGAGCAATGGCATTGACTGCCTGACATTGACCTGTGTCGGGTGCGCCGCCGTGGGCGGTTGGATGCGGTAGCGCCGGCATCGCGATGAGACGGCGTCCAGAAGGGATGATCGGCTGACGGCGACTTCGCCTCGACCATGTCCATCCCCTTTCCGCCATTGCATCGTATACCTATATGATATGGAAACATCGGAGATTTTTATCAGGAGTCGGCTCCGCCCGGGTCTTCATGTTCACGTGGCAACACCAGCCGCTCGCCCTGCCGCTGACGACCACCCAATCGATCACCGCCGCAATGTCAGGGAGGGTGGGCACGGTCCGCAAGCATCTGGCGCCGACGTCGTTGCCGGGGTTCCGCCTGCGGTACTCGGATCAACGTATGAAACGAAGTGTATATCGGGTACATGATATAAATGCTGGATGGAACGGGCAAACCCGGGCACCAACGGAGACGACATCGCGGAGGCGCTCGAACAGGCATCGATCCTGATCACGCGGCATCTGTCCGACCGCACGGCGTTGAGCCTGACCGCATCGATGACACTGGACACGCTCAATCGGGAAGGCCCGATCCGGCTGACGGCGCTAGCCGCGGCGGCGGGAATCAGCCAGCCGTCGATGACCGAATTAGTCCAGCGACTGGAGCGACAGGGCTTTCTGACCCGAGTAAACGACCCCGAGGACGGGCGCGCCGCCCTGGTGGGTATCACCGACGGCGGCCGGGCGCTACTAGATGAACGGCGGCGGTACCGCCGCGACCGGCTGGCCGAATTGCTGACGGACATGTCGCCACAGGAGGAGGCCGCGCTCACCCTGGCCATGCAGGTGGCCTTGCCGAGCATCAGGCAACTCATCCAGAACGCCACCAGCCGCGTACGCAAGGACGGGCCGGTCACCGCGCCTTCCTGATTCGGGCAACCGAGCGTGGGCTTTCGCCCACCGCCGGACTGTGGCAATGGATTTTCAGCCAGTACGGGCGGCTGGCGAGCCCGCCTGACGTGGGCCCTATCTGCGTTTGCGGGCAGGAGGCGCGAACCATACGTCCGTGGGTCTGACACTGATCGGATGAGGTTTTCCCACCGCTGACGGTCAATCGGTGATCGCGGGCCCCGTCTCCAACCTTTTTTCATCCCAAGGCAATTCACCAGGATCTAAACTCTTAGGTGAACAATTCATGTTGTTCGAAGTCGCGGTCACCCGCCACTGAGCAGGTCGACGATCACCGCTGCCTCCGCGCGGACGGCGGACGCCCGGGCGGATTGCCCGCCGGCGTCCATCTGCTCAGCGGCCAGCAGTCGGTCGTCGACGTCGGTGCGCAGCAGCGTGCGGATCTCGGCGTCAGTCAGAACCCGCCGTGGCACCTCGGCCCTGCCGAGGCCTGCCACGCTGGCCGCGATGGCACCGGCGGCCGGGACGTCGACGTCGGGGGTCTCGGCGTTGTCGATGGCGCTCAGTGCTGACCGCAGCGCCGACACCCGGATGGAGTCGCGGTCCTTGCGGGCGGCCATCAGTTGCGCCCGCAGCGTTTGGCGCCATTGTGCGGCAGGGTCTTCCATGCGGTTCACGGTAGCCACTGTCTGACGGCGGCTCGAGCGCATTTACGCCACTGCGAAGGACACCGTGTGCCAGCCGGTGGCGCCGTCGGGGATGACGTCGGCTTGTTGCGACGTCTGCACCGCACCGGAGTTGTCGGTCGTCCGCACGGCGATCTGGTGCGATCCCGTGACGTTGGCCTGCCAATCGAAGCTCCACAGCCGCCAGGTGTCATCGGAGTAGCCGGCACCCAGCTGCGCGGGTTGCCATGGGCCGTCGTCGATCTGGACTTCAACGGCCTTCACGCCGCGCGGCTGTGCCCACGCCACGCCACCGAACCGCACCTGGCCGCGCGGGACGTCCGCGCCGCTGCGCGGGACGTCGATGCGCGACTCCGTCTTGATCGGACCCCGGGGAGACCAACCGAGCCGTGTCCAGTAGGCCTCGGCCCGATCGAACCGGGTCACCTCGAGGTCGACGATCCACTTGGTCGCCGAGACGTAGCCGTACAGCCCGGGCACCACCAGACGCGCCGGGTAGCCGTGCTCGACTGGAAGGGGCTGGCCGTTCATCGTGATCGCCAGCAGTGAGTCGCGGTCGTCGGTGAGCGCCTCAACGGGGGTTCCCGCGGTGAATCCGTCGGTGGACGTGGACATCACCATGTCGGCGTCGGGGTGAATGCCCGCCGCCGCCAACAGATCCCGCACGCGGTACCCGGTCCACACCGCGTTCGAGACGAGGTCGCCGCCAACCGGGTTGGACACGCAGGTGAGCGTCACCATCTTCTCGACGAGATCGAACTTCGCCAGATCGTCGAAGCGGTAGGTGATCTCCCGGTCGACCATGCCGTGGATCTTCAGCTGCCACTCGTTGCGACTGAGCTGCGGCACGCTCAACGCGGTGTCGATCCGGTAGAAGTCCGCGTTGGCGGTGACGAAACTGGGCAGGGCGACCCCGTCGGGCTGGACGTTCGCAGGGACCGGCCGGATGGGGTCCTTGATCGGCGGTGGCTTGAACGCCTCGCGGTCGCCCGATACCGAATGGATGTTGCGCGACAGCACCGCGCCCAACACACCGGACAGCACGCCGGCGCCGACGAAGCCCATCGCCGCCAGCGACAGCCGGCGGCCGGGATTGGCTGGCCGATCGGATGTTTCGCCGTCATCCGATCGGGGTGGCACCACGTCGCCGTCGGTGAACCGTTCCGACGTCAAGAACCGCAGGACCACGATGCCGCACGCCGCCCCGATCAGGGTGGGCACGACGTCGAACACCGATGCGCCCGCGCGGCTCAGCACGGCTGCCGAGCCCGCCAGCGCGGCCAGCACGATGGCGACGCTGCCGACCGGAATGCGCGACCGCTCCCACTGCGCGGCCACTGCGGCAACCGTGCCGATCACGATGAGCACCATCGCCGACAGGAACAACTTGTCGGCGGTGCCGAACGTCTGGATCGCCCACTCCTTGACCGGACCCGGCGTCAGGTCGATCACCGACGAGCCGACAGCGGTGCGGGCATCGGCACTCGAACCGAATGGCACCGCGACCAGGGCGCTGACGCCGAGGGCGATCGCTGCGGCGGCGAGACCGGTGAGCGGAGAGCTACGCGACGTGGCCGTCGGCGGGGGAGTGCGCGCGGTAACCGCCATAACGCCAAGGTACCGACTCGGAGCCCCGAAATCCTTACCGTAGGGTGACGTTACAGTTTGGCCTCAATATGGAAAGGGAGCTAGATGGAGATCTCGGGGAAGAAGGCCATCGTCGTCGGCGGTGCCTCGGGCTTTGGCCGGGCCACCGCGGAGTCGCTCATTGCGCGTGGCGCGGACGTGGCGATTCTGGACCGGGCACAGTCGGACGGCAAGGACGTCGCATCGGCGATCGGTGCCGCGTTCCACGAGGTGGACATCACCGACTTCGCCGGAACCGAGACGGTGCTGCAGAACGCCATCGACGAGCTCGGTGGGCTGCACGTCATCGTGACGACCGCGGGCGGCGGCATCGCCGAACGCACCGTCAAGAAGGACGGCCCGCACGGCCTGGACTCCTTCCGCGCGACCATTGACCTCAACCTCATCGGCACCTTCAACATCAGCAGGCTGGCGGCGTGGCAGATGAGCAAGCAGGAGCCCGTCGACGACGACGCCGAAGAGCGCGGCGTCATCATCAACACGGCATCGATCGCCGCGTTCGAGGGTCAGATCGGGCAACTCGCGTACACCGCGTCGAAGGCCGCCATCGCGGGCATGTGCCTCACCATGGCGCGTGATCTCGGCAGCTTGGGTATCAGGGTGCTGGCCATCGCGCCGAGCCTGTTCGCCACCGGTCTCACCAAGGGTATTCCCGATGAGTTCGCCGCGGCGCTCACCAAGGACGCCGCGTTCCCGAAGCGGCTCGGCAAGCCCGAGGAGTACGCGAAGCTGGCGCTCGCGATCGTCGACAACCCGATGCTCAACGGCCAGTGCCTTCGCCTCGATGCCGGCCAGCGTTTCGCCCCCAAGTAATAGAGTGATTTCGGCACACTGAGTCGCGCTCAGCGCTACCCAGCGTGCACAAATCGCTGACTCGGGAGGCGCTCGTGGCGACCGTTGCAAGCAAACTCATCGCGGCGTTGGCGCGCAACGGTGTTCGCCGCGTCTACGGACTGCCCGGCGACAGCCTCAACGGGTTCACCGATGCCATCCGGCGATCGGGTGACATCACCTGGGAGCACGTCCGGCACGAGGAGACGGCGGCGTTCGCCGCGGCCGCCGACGCCGCACTGACCGGTGAGCTCGCGGTGTGCGCGGGCAGCTGCGGTCCCGGCAACCTGCACCTGATCAACGGACTGTTCGACGCCAACCGCAGCCGGGTGCCGGTGCTCGCGATCGCGGCGCACATCCCGCGCAGCGAGATCGGGTCGGAGTACTTCCAGGAAACGCATCCCCAAGACCTGTTCGGTGAGTGCAGCGTCTACTGCGAACTGGTCAGCACCCCGGAAATGGCGCCGCGTATCTTCGAGATGGCGATGCGGGCCGCGGTGGAGGAGAACGGCGTCGCCGTCGTGGTCGTGCCAGGCGAGATCTTCCTCGCGGCGGCCAGCGAATCCGATTGGCTGACAAGGCCCATCGAGCCCACCCGGTCGGTGATGCGGCCCGACGACGCGTCGCTTCGGCAGGCCGCGGACCTGCTCAACGTCGGCGACAACGTCACCATCCTCGGCGGCGCGGGAGTGGCCGGTGCCCACGATGCACTGGTCCGGCTGGCGGGCACGCTGAACGCACCGATCGTGCATGCGCTGCGAGGCAAGGAGTTCATCGAGTACGACAATCCGTTCGACGTCGGGATGACCGGGCTGCTGGGATTCGCGTCCGGGTACAAGGCCATCAAGGAGGCCGACGTCCTGCTGATGCTCGGCACCGACTTCCCCTACCAGCAGTTCTATCCCGATCACGCGCGGGTCATTCAGGTCGACGTCCGAGGGCGCAACCTGGGCAGGCGCACCCCGATCGACCTCGGCCTGCGCGGAACGGTGGCCGACACGCTGGCCGCGCTGCAGCCGCTCCTGGTCCAGAAGGATTCCCGTGCTCACCTCGACCGTTCGCTGCAGCACTACCGCAAGACGCGCAAGTCGATGGACGCGTTGGCGGTCAACGACCGCGACCGCACCCCGATCCGCCCCGAATACCTTGCCGGACTTGCCGACCGGCTGGCCGCCGACGACGCGGTGTTCACCGTCGACGTCGGTTCACCAGTCGTCTGGGCCGCGCGCTACCTGACCATGAACGGCAAACGCAGGATCGTCGGCTCGTTCAACCACGGCACCATGGCCTGCGCGCTGCCACATGCGATCGGCGCGCAGACGGCCTTCCCGCACCGCCAGGTGGTCGCCCTTGCCGGCGACGGCGGCCTGACCATGCTCTTCGGCGAGCTCATCACGCTGATCCAGAACCGGCTACCGGTCAAGGTGATCGTCTTCAACAACTCGTCGTTGAACTTCGTCGAACTGGAGATGAAGGCGGCCGGCATCGTCACCTTCGGCACCGACCTGGCCAATCCGGACTTTGCCGCGGTTGCACAGGCTATGGGCGTTTTCGGGAAACGGGTGGAGCATCCCGCCGAACTGGAGCAGGCGCTATCCGATGCCTTCGCATACGACGGCCCCGCGGTCGTCGACGTCGTCACGGCACGCCAGGAGCTCTCGATCCCGCCCTCCATCACCGCTGAGCAGGCCAAGGGCTTCTCGCTCTACGCGATTCGGACCATCATGGCCGGCCGCGCCGACGAGCTGCTCGACCTGGTCACCACCAACGTGTCGCGTCGTCTCCTGGATTGACAGCGCGTGTTGGGTACTTCCCAAGCCAATTCCCAGCATGCCCGCTAATGTTTGCCCATGATCAAGTGCGTCCTCGCGTTTCTTTCTGCCGTCTTGCTCCTGGTCGGCTGCGGTGGCCCCAAGCCGGAGATACCCAAGCAGCCCGAGAACAAGAAGCCGGACATCAGCGGCATCAAGATCGAGGGAGACGCATCCGCCCCGGTCAACAAGCTGGCCATCGACGCCATCGCCGATCTGCAGGTGTACTGGGCCGATGAGTTCCCCAAGCTCTACGGCGAGGACTACAAGCCCGTCAAGGGCGGCCTGTACGCCCTGACTCCGGACTCGGAGTCCGGCCCCGAATGCGCGTCGAACTACGGCGACGTCGCAGGCAACGCGTTCTACTGCAAGCTCGACGACTCGGTGGCCTGGGATGCCGACGGGTTGCTGCCCGAGCTGCAGTCGAAGTACGGGGACTTCGTCATCCCCGTGGTCCTCGCGCACGAGTGGGGGCACGCCATGCAGCAGCGGTCCGGGTACTTCGACGAGAACAAGCTGACGGTCAGCTCGGAACTGCAGGCCGACTGCTTCGCAGGCGGGTGGTCCCGGCATGCCCAGGACGATGGCGTGTTCGAGGTGTCGAGCGGCGATCTCGACAGCGCACTGGCCGGCATCCTCGACCTGAGGGACACCCCAGGAACGAACGCCCAGGACTCGTCGGCCCATGGCAGCGGCTTCGACCGGGTCAGTGCCTTCCAAGACGGTTACGACAACGGCGCGGAGAAGTGCAAGGGGTACAAGGACGGCGAGCCCATGGTGCTCGAGTTGCCGTTCAACGACGAGGAGGACGCGGCGAACGAGGGCAATGCGCCGTACGACTCCATCGTCAACGGCGTGCCCTACGACTTGGAGGACTACTGGACCCAGGTGTACCCGGAGGTGGCCGAGGGGAAGCAGTGGCCGCCGATGAAGGGCCTTGAGGCGTTCAACCCCAACGACCCGCCGATGTGCGGCAACCAGTCGGCCGAGGGTTACGTGCTGTTCTATTGCGTGCCAGACGATTACGTCGGGTGGGACAACGTCAAGACCATGCCCGAGGTGTACCGGCAGGGCGGCGACTACGCCGTCGCCACGCTGCTCGCCACGCAGTACGGCCTTGCGGCGCTGAGCCGGCTTGGGGACGACTCTGACGAGAAGACCTCCACCCTGCGCGGTGACTGCCTGGCCGGCGCGTACACCGCGAGCGTCATCCTCTACAACCGCGAAGCCACCAGCACCTACCACATCTCGCCGGGCGACTTGGACGAGGGAATCAAGGCGCTGCTGCTGTTCCGCGGCGCAGGTGACGTGGAACGGCAGGGGGCCGGATTCGACCGCACTCGGGCCTTCCGGGAGGGCGTCATCAACGGCGCACAACCCTGCCTCGAGTACCAGGCGTAAGGGCCTCAGCCGAGAAGCTCGGCCAGCGCCGCGTCGAGGGTGGCGAATTGATACGCGAAGCCTCTCTCGCGCAATACCTTCGACGTGGCGTAGCGGCCGGTCAGGCCCAGTGCGGGGTCGGAGCGCAGCACCACGGCGCCGATCCTCAGTAGCGCGGCCGTGGTCGGCGGCGCAGGCGGCCGGTGCAGGTGGCGGCGCAGGGCGGCCATCAGGTCGGCGTTGCGGACCGGGTGATCCGTCGCGGCGACCAGGATGCCCGAGGGGATCGAGATGCCGTCCTCGAGGCCGAGGCAGGCACGGACGATGGTCAGCCAGTCGCTGAGGTGGATCCACGAAACCCATTGCCGGCCATCACCTATCCGACCACCCAGCCCCGCCTTCGTCAGGCCGACGAGGCGGCGCAGCACGGGGGAGTCGCGATCCAGCACGATCGACGTACGAATGATCACGCCGTGCTCGGTGTTGGCGCCTGCGAAGGCCGCCTCCCACGGCTGCGCCACGCCCGTCATCTGAGGCAAGCCGACGGGTAACGGGGTCGACTCGTCGCACCGCGTCTCGCCGGCGTCCGACCAGATCGCCGTGGTGCTGGCCTGGATCCAGTGCCGCACAGGCTGTTCCAGTTGCTGGCTGGCTTGCACAAGCGCACTGGTGGGTTCGACGCGGCTGCGCCGCAGTTCTGCGACGTTGGCAGGGGTGGGTCTGCAGTCGACGAGCTTGCCCGCCAGGTTGATCACCGCGGTGTCGGGCCCCTCGAGCTCGGCGGCCCAGTCACCGACCGTTCGTCCGTCCCAGAGCACTTGGCGGACAGCCGAACTCGCGTCGGGCCGCCGGGCCAACACCACCACCTGGTGGCCGCGGGCGCTCAGGTCTGCCGAGATCCGTCTGCCAAGTGAGCCGCTGCCTCCCGCGATGACGACCTTCACCAGTCAGGCCGGCCGAGCGACGGCGGCCTTGGAGCCCTGCCCGATCCACGACGGGATCGCGCGGCGCACGTCGGTGGGCCCGGACACTGCGGCGCTGCCATCGAGTAGCGCGTGCGACCAGCCGACGTCCCCCCGCCAGATCCGGGTCAGTGTCATCAGGCTGGTCTCCACGGTGCCCACCACGTCGTAACCGGGGTCGAAGTCGCAGACGTCGGCTTCGCCGTCGGCGACCACCAGCCACCATCGCGACGCCTTCGACGCCACCCCGTCGAGCCGGAACGCGACCGTGGTGCGCGACCGCGGCCAGGCGTCGATCGGGATGGTGCGGTGAATGTCCCACATCAGCAGGTGCGGGTCGAGGTCCTCCTCGCCGAGCTCGCCGATCCAGCGCGTGCCCCACGAGCCGAGCGCGTCGACGACGTCGAAGAGCTCCTGCCCGCACGGCGTCAGCGAGTACGTGGTGCGGCCGTCGACCTCGGTGCGATCCACCACGCCGACGCGCGCCAGGGACTTCAGCCGCCGGGACAGTAGTGCAGGCGACATCTTGGGCACGCCACGTCGCAGTTCGTTGAAGTGCCTGCTGCCGAGCAGCAACTCCCGCACGACGAGCAGCGTCCAGCGTTCGTCGAGCACCTCCATCGCCTTGGCGACAGGACAGAATTGGCCGTATCCGGACATGTGCACACCTCCGAGCGTCAAGTGGGCAGTACAGATATGGAACCAGTGTCAGTACAGATCTGTAACTAGATCCGCACGATCGGCGACGGGACGATGTTCGTACCCAGCAAGGAGGACGTCGATCATGAGCAATCCAACCGTAGCCGTCGACCACAGCCAGGTGGCGGCCAAGCATCGCGCGATGTGGGCGTCGGGCGACTACGCGAAACTCGCTGCAGAACTCGTCTCGCCGCTTGGCCCCGTGCTGGTGCAGGCCACCGGCATAGCCGAGGGCGATCGTGTGCTCGACGTGGCCGCAGGCACCGGAAACGTGGCGATTCCCGCCGCGGAGACCGGTGCGAGCGTCGTCGCGAGCGATCTGGTCCCCGAACTGTTGGAGCAGGGGCGCCGAGTGGCCGCCGAGCGCGGCGTCGACCTCGAGTGGCGCGAAGCCAATGCCCATGAATTGCCGTTCGAGGACGGCGAATTCGACGTGGTGATGTCGTGCATCGGCGTGATGTTCGCGCCGTTCCATCAGCGCGCGGCCGACGAACTGGTTCGGGTGTGCAAACCGGGCGCCAGGCTCGGTTTGATCAGCTGGACGCCCGAGGGTCACATCGGGCAGCTGTGGGCGGCGATGAAGCCTTACGCCCCGCCACCCCCGCCGGGCGCGCAGCCGCCTCCGCTGTGGGGTCAAGAGGATCACGTCCGGGCGCTGCTCGGCGAACGCGTCATCGACGTCGTCACGGAGCGACGGATGCTGACCGTCGACCACTTCGCCGACGGCGTCGAGTTCCGTGACTACTTCAAGGCCCTCTACGGGCCGACGATCGCGGTGTACCGCAACGTCGAAGGCGATCCGGACCGCGTGGCCGCGCTCGACGCGGCCATCGCGGAGGTGGGCGACAGCGTGCTGAGTGCCTCGTCGACCATGGAATGGGAGTACCTGCTGCTGACCGCGCGCAAGGCCTGACACGATGGCTGGATGCCCGACGACGCGCAGCAGCTGCCGACACTGAGTCATGACGACCAGGCTGCGGTGCAGCGCTGGGTGCGTGAGCAGGGCCTGGGGTCGACGGTCACCGACGTCGAGCCGCTGACCGGTGGCACGCAGAACATCGTGGTGCGGTTGCACGTTGACGGGCGCCCGATGGTGCTGCGCCGTCCTCCCGTCCATCCGCGGCCGACGAGCGACAGGACGATGCTGCGCGAGATCGCGGCGCTGCGGACGCTGGCCGGCACGACGGTGCCACACCCCGGGTTCATCGCCGGGTGCGACGACCTCGACGTGCTCGGCGTCGTGTTCTACCTGATGGAGGAGGTCGACGGCTTCAACCCCGGCGACAGCATGGACGACGCGTACGTCCGCAACGCCGACTGGCGGCATCAGGTCGGGCTGTCATATGCGGCCAGCCTGGCGCAGCTCGGCAACGTGGCATGGGAGGACAAGCCGTTGGCCGAACTCAAGCGGCCGGGTTCCTTTCTGGAGCGCCAGGTTCCGCAGTTCCTGCGGCTGCTCGAAAGCTATCGACACGACCGGTACGCGCCCGAATCGCTGGCCGTCGGCGAACTCGCGGGGTGGCTGGAGGCCAACCGCCCTGCCGACGGCGAGCCGGGGATCCTGCACGGCGACCCTCATCTGAGCAACGTGCTGCTGCGCAGGGACAGGCCGGAGTTGGCGGCGTTCGTCGACTGGGAGATGTGCACCGTCGGCGATCCCCTGCTGGACTTGGGTTGGATGCTCATCTGCTGGCCACTGGACACCAGCATGATCGCCGCAGGCGGGGCACTGGCCGCGTTGGGTGGACTGGCCAGCCGGGGCGAGCTTCTCGATGCCTACCTCGGGGCCGGCGGCCGCGAAACATCAAGGCTGGACTGGTATGTCGCGATGGCGTGTTTCAAGCTCGGCATCGTGATCGAGGGCACGTGGTCCCGTTATCTGGTGGGCCAGGCCAGCCAGGAGGCGGGGGAGCAGCTGCACGGATCGGCGCAGAATCTGATCGACGTGGGCACCCGGGTGGCCAAGGGCGACAGTCCGTTCATCTGACGCGCAGGTACACGTACCGGGCCGCGATCGCGCCGCCCGCCACCACGAGAGCGGCAACGCCGAACGCGATCTCCGGCGCGGCGTTTCCGCTCTCCTCGTCGAGGACCACCAGCAAGCCGATGTTGATCAGGAAGTGAAAGGTGCCAGCGACGAGCAGATCCGGGGCACCCCTGCTGTGAAGCAGCAGTGCGAGCACGATCGACATCCCGACGGTGGCCGCCAGGAACGCCAGCAGGTACCAGGGTCCGAGCGCGATCACCTGGACGTGCCACAGCCCCCAAATCAATCCGACCACGACACCGGTGGTGACCGCGCCCGCCCGGGTACCGAGCGTGGGCTGAAGGAAGCAGCGCCAGCCGTCACGGGCATGGTGATCCCGGCAGCGGCACACAGCGCGACGGTCAGCAGTATCAGAATGCCGGCTGCGGCCGCGGCCGCACCGATTCGCACACCGCCGCCGGTGAAGGTTCCCGGCACGAACTCGAAGCGCCACCGCGTCGATCCCCTGAAGAGCAGAACCGTCACGACGGCAGCGAATCCAGGTGCGAATTGGACTATCTCGATCAGGACGGGGTCGATCCCGAACGCGGTCTGACCGGCCTGGCATACGGCGGAGACCAAGAACGTGATGACGATGAACGTCGTGACCGGCAGCCAGATTCTCGAAGCGGGGCTGACGGGCGTCAGCCGCTTCAGGTCAACCGCCGAGTGCGGCGATGAGGTCCTTGATCTTGGCGGTCTCTTCTTCGGTGGCTGGCTCTTCGGCCTCGACGGCTTCGATGAGGTCCCGACGCAGCCCCACTCCGTTCGCGGCTTCCTTGGTCGAGAGCTTGGCGTGCCCACGCGCGACGTACAGCCGCTGGCCAAGGGTGGCGCTCGGTCCGTTGGCGGCGGTCTCGATCAGTTGGTCGTAGCGAGTCCGGACACCGCTCAGGGCGACGATGACCGACGGCGTGACCCTGCTGCGGCCCGCGGCTTCGGAAAGTGATGCCTGTAGTTTGCGGAGCCCGGCGAGGATGATCCCTGCGCGGTGGGCGAATTCGGGATCCCCTGGGTCGGGGAGAGTGTCGATCGCGGCGTCATACATGTGCATCGCCGCGTCGGACAGCCCGACGATTACTGGAGCTTCTCCGTCATTCGCCGCCGGCTCGGCCACAGTCACTCGATTCATCGTCGAAACTCAAAGGATCGCCAGAGCACCCTCTGACAGGATCAAGGTCGCCGAAACCGTAACGCGGTTCGACAGCGGATTCAACCGGTAGTTCTGGTCAATCCGGGCCGCCGCAGAGCCTGGCAAATCGCTACCGATCTCACCCGTCCGCCTGCGCGGAAACTGGAGTAGTCGACTACTCACGTCAGCCGGTCGGCACGGCCATAGGTTCAACGCGTGCCACCCCACCGACTGCCTGCCCGCAATCTCCGCCGGATCCCTACGAAACCTTCCAAGCTCGAGCACCTGGTGACCACCGACGATCGATTCCGAGTGCCAGACCAATGAGTTCTCCACGAGAGGAATGGACAGTTGAGCGTCTTCACCAAGGTTCCACCGGCCCAGCTGGTTCGCGGGATCGAGCGCGCCCGCCATCACCTGTTGCGGCTTCACCAGTCGATGGCCCCCGCGCCTGCGGCAATGATGGAGTTGATCTCGACCGCGTGGCTGGCGCAGGCGATCACGGTCGCCGCCGAACTGCGCATCGCTGATGTCCTTGCCGAGAAACCGCTGGCGATCGACGAACTGGCGCGCGAGGTCGGCGCGAACCCCGACGCGCTGAGCCGTCTGCTGCGGGCATTGATCGGGCGGGGCATCTTCCGTCAACGCCGCGATGGCCGCTACGGCCTGACACCGCTGGCGAAGACCCTCCGATGGGACCCGCCGGAATCGATGGCGGCCCTTGCGTGTTTCCTCGGCTCGCCACAGGACCGTGAACACTGGAGCCACCTCATCGATGCGGTCAGGACAGGTGAGTCGGTGGTTCCGAAGCTCCGGGGCATGGAGGCCTTCGACTACATGTCGACCCAGCCAGAACTCAACGACGTCTTCAACCAGGCCATGACGAACTTCTCGGAGATGGCGGTGGCGGTGGTGACGGCCGCGTACGACTTCACCGGCTACCGCACCATCGTCGACATCGCAGGCGGCCACGGCCGGCTGCTGGCAGGCATCTTGGCGACGACGCCAAGCTCCAAGGGCGTCCTGTTCGACCTGCCACACGTCGTCGCAGATGCCGAGCCATTGCTGCGCAAACACCACGTCGCAGACCGCGTCGTCGTCGCCGAGGGCTCCTTCTTCGGCCCGGTTCCCGACGGCGGCGACCTCTACCTGCTGAAGAACATCATTCACGACTGGCCCGACGACAAGGCACTGGAGATTCTCAAGAACGTGCGCGCAGCGACCCGCGACGGTGCGCGGCTGATCCTGGTCGAGTCCGTGATACCGCCGCACCACCGTGAGTTCTCCACGAAGTGGTTGGACCTGGAGATGCTGGTCGGAAACGCGGGGCGGGAACGCACCGCGGACGAGTACCGAATCCTCTTGCAGAAAACAGGATTTCAGATGACCCGCGTCATACCGACCGCTTCACCATTCAGCCTGGTCGAAGCCGCACCGTCCTAATGGGAGTCGATCAGCGTGTCCTTGACGGGGATCTTGGTTCTCGAGCGGGAGGCTGATTACCCGAGCCGCCGGCCGGTGAGCACTGTCGTCGCCTGGAGCGATGGTCGATTCCTAGGGTTAGATCGTGCCCCGGCTGGTTGGTGAGGTCATCTGTA
>NZ_JACHGP010000024.1 GCF_014202335.1 Mycobacterium sp. AZCC_0083
TTACACCGCAGCACGACGCGTCCGCAACCACGCAACCACGAATTCAGATCCATACCCCACCACCAAAAACACTTCCCCACACACCAGATGTGGGGGCACTCGGAAATGAGTGAATAGAGTTACGGCGGCAAGAGCGGTAGGGAAACGCCCGGTCCCATCCCGAACCCGGAAGCTAAGCCTACCAGCGCCAATGATACTGCCCCTTCGGGCGGAAAAGTAGGACACCGCCGAACACCCTTTACAACCGGTGCCCCCCAAACAACAGTTCGGGGGGCACCGGCATTTCCATTTCAATTCGAATTGTCAGTCGAATAGCGTCGCGACCGGATCCGTTCGCTGCCTTTCCATATCGAGAAGACTCTTCTTTCGTTCAATTCCACCGCCATATCCGGTGAGGCTGCCATTCGCTCCGATGACGCGATGGCACGGCACGATGATGCCGATCGGATTGTGGCCATTGGCCAACCCGACTGCGCGAAAAGCGTTGGGCGATCCGATCTGTAAAGCGATCTCGCCATAGGAGCGAGTCTGCCCATAGGGAATGGTCAGCAGTGCTGCCCACACGCGGCGTTGAAACTCCGTTCCGACCAGGTCCATCTCGAGATCGAATTCGACCAAATCGCCGGCGAAGTACGCCTCCAATTGTGCGACGGCGTCGGGGAACGAATCGTCGTCGGGCTCCCACCCCTCGTGGCTGGGCTCGTAGGTCTGATCGTCCATGCGCAGATGCCGCAGCCGGTTCTCGCGGCCCGCTAGGGTCAGCTTCCCCACCGGGCTGTCGACGGCGCGGTATTGCAGCGTTTCCATCACTTCTCCTTCTCGGCTGGCTTCTTGTCATCGTGGGGAGGCCAGTCATTGACTTCATGATCGAGTGCCGTCCATAGGTGCTGGGTCGCATACGCCCGCCACGGTCGCCAACGAGAACTGCGCTCGGTCAGGGCGGGAACGAGGGTTGGCAGGCCCAACTGCTTGGCGGCGTACTGAACGCCTAGGTCGGTCACCGGGAAGGCGTCGGGATCGCCCAGTCCGCGCATGGCGATCACCTCGGCGGTCCACGGGCCGATGCCGGGCAATGCTAGGAGCTGATCACGGGCACGGTTCCAGTCGGATCCTGGATCGAGGACGACGTCCCCGTTTGCGAGCGCACGGACCAGCGCTGCGACGGTGCGCTGTCGAGACTTGGGGAACGCCAGATGGGCGGGATCGATCTCGGCGAGCTGCTTGACCGCGGGAAACACATGGGTGAGCCCACCGTTGGCGTCGTCGACCGGTGCGCCATACGCCTCCGCAAGACGCCGGGCGTGCGTGCGTGCCGCCTTTATCGACACCTGCTGGCCGATCACCACCCGCAGCGCGAGTTCGGTCTCGTCGACGGTCCGTGGGATGCGTTGTCCCGGTGCCTTGGCGACCAGGGCGCTCAGCTCGGGGTCGCTACTCAACACGTCGACCGTCGCCTCCGGGTCGGCGTCCAGATCGAGCAGCCGCCGGCACCGGGCGATCGCCGTAGACAGGTCGCGGAATTCGTCGAGCACCAACTCGCATCTGACGTGGTCGACCTGGGGGGTCAAGCTCGCGACACCGTTACCGCTAGGCAGGCGCAACGTGCGTCGGTAGGCGCCGTCGCGGACCTCCTCGACACCGGGCACGGCGCTGGCCGCCAGATGGCCGAACAGGCCTTCGTAGGCGAACGGCGTGCGCACCGGCAGCCGCACCGACAACACTCCCGAGCCACCGGCGTCTCGCCCGAAGCGGGTGCGGGCACGTGCCCGCAGCGCAGTAGGCGTGAGTGCGCATATCGACAGCACCGTGTCGTTGAACTGGCGAATGCTGGAGAAGCCGGCGGCGAACGCGACGTCGCCGAACGGCAGGTCCGTCGTCTCGATCAATACCCGCGCGGTCTGCGTCCGCTGCGCGCGGGCCAGGGCCAGGGGATTGGCACCGACCTCGGCTTGCAGCAGCCGTTCCAACTGCCGGGTGGTGTAGCCGACGCGGGCCGCCAATCCGGTGACACCGTCCCGGTCCACAGTGCCGTCGGCGATCAGCCGCATCGTCCGGGCCACCACGTCTCCGCGGACGTTCCACTCCGGGGATCCCGGCGACGCATCCGGACGGCACCGCTTACAGGCCCGGAAGCCCGCCCGCTGCGCGGCCGCCGCTGTCGGGTAGAACCGCATGTTCCGGGCGAGCGGGGGCCGAACCGGGCAGCTCGACCTGCAGTAGATCTTCGTGGTGAGCACCGCGGTGACGAACCAGCCATCGAACCGGGCGTCCTTGGACTGGACGGCGCGGTAACAGCGGTCGAAATCCTCGTGCATGCTTCGACCATTACACGACGGGTCTGACATCACTGGCGGAAAACCGACATCGAAGTGGAGCCATTTGTTGGAGAATCGTCGGCTCATGGCCGGATCAGTTGCTCGGGTCCCCTTCGGAATCCGAATCTGCAGCTGCGTCGGGCTCCCGCTCGCCGGCGCGGCTGCTGCGCCAGTGGCGGTATCCGTGGTGTGCGGCGACGGCGCCGACGATGGCAGTCGCACACCACACCGCGATCGCCGAGTATGCCAAAGGCGACGACAAGTCGCCTATCGACGAGCCGAGCGCGGTGTACACGAATGCGCGTGGCACCGATCCAATGAAGGCTCCGATGGCCATCTGCCACAACGGAACTCCGAACGCACCGAAGGCGTAGGAGGCGAGCGCATCGGAGATGCCGGGGATGAAGCGCTGGCCGACCACCGCCCACAATCCCCTCCGCTCGATCTGGGCATCGATGCGGTCCGCACGTCGACCTCCGAGGAGCGCACGTGCACTGTCCCGGCCCGCTCGCCGTCCGACGAGGCTGGTGACGGTTGCGGTGCCAACCGTCGCGCCGAGCGTCACGAATGTGCCGAGCACGGGCCCGAAGAGCACACCGCTGCCCGCAGCGAGGATCGGTCCAGGGACGAATACCGCGCCGAGCAACGCGGACACCACGACATAGGTCAGCGGGGCAGCGGGACCCGTCGCCGCGACCGCACGCCGGACCTCCTCGACGTCGACGACCCGCGTGACGGCGACCACATAGAACAGCCCGAGCAAGAACGCGGCGAACAGGGCGAGGCGCACGATGTGGCGCCGTCGGGACGTCGCGGAGGAACCGTCAGTCGTGATCATGCTGAACGTGATCCTGCCGGACCACGCGAATCTCGTCGCATCCAGCACCGTGTGCTGACTCAGCAACCCAGCGCACATTCGGCACGCGGGTAACCTCGTCGATAGTTCCGCCGCACAGAAAACCGAGGCGCTCCGCGATGTCTGACTCGCCATCCGTTCAGGTGAAGCCCGGCGAGCACCACCGTTCGCGGCGCTCGTGGCGTCGCCTGCTTCCCGTGTTCGCGATCGTGCTGATCCTGCTCGGTGTGCCGTGGTGGACGCTGCTTTCGGCCGGTACGCGGTGGCCGGCTGCGGTGGTGGTCGTCGGCACGCTGGTGTTCGCGGCCGTGTTCGCTGGGCTGCCCGCGGCGATGATGTGGGGCCACGGCCGCAGGCACCTGGACTCGGCGGCCGTGACCGGTGACGCGCTGCTCGGCGGGGTGTGGGTGCTGTTCGTCTGGTCGGTGTTGGCCCAACTGCTACGGCTGGCGTTGTTCGCACTCGGCGTGGACGATCCGACGAGATCGCGCGTCGTGGCAGGCGCGGTCGTCGCCGTCGTCGCGGCGCTGCTCGTGTGGGGATACACCGAAGCAATGCGACTTCCACGTACGAAACAGGTCGACGTACCGATCGCCAGGCTCGGAAGCGCACTGGACGGCCTGCGCGTGGCGATCATCACCGACACCCACTTCGGGCCGATCGACCGCGCCGGCTGGTCGGCGGCGGTGACGGACCGCGTCAACGAGCTCGACGCCGACATCGTGTGCCATGTCGGCGATCTCGCGGACGGCACGGTGGAGGTTCGCGAGGAGCAGGTGAAGCCGCTCGCCGCGGCGCGGGGCAAGCTCGCCCGCGTGTACGTCACCGGCAACCACGAATACTTCAGCGAGGCGCAGGGCTGGCTCGACTACATGGAGACCATCGGCTGGGACTCCCTGCACAACCGGCACATCGTCGTCGAGCGTGGGGGTGACGAGCTGATCGTCGCTGGAGTGGACGACGCGACGGCCCAGGCGTCGGGTGTCGACGGGCACGGCGCGAATCTGGATGCGGCCCTTGCGGGTTCCGACCCGGCGCTGCCGGTGCTGCTTCTCGCACATCAGCCCAAGCAGGTCACCTCGGCGGCGAACGCGGGCGTGGACCTGCAGATCTCCGGGCACACCCACGGTGGGCAGATCTGGCCGTTCAACTTCCTCGTCAGACTCGATCAGCCGGTGGTCCACGGACTGAGCTCGCACGGCGCGCGCACACAGCTCTACACCAGCCGCGGCACGGGTTTCTGGGGCCCGCCCTTCCGAGTGTTCGCCCCGAGCGAGATCACCGTGCTGACGCTTCGTCGTGGGTGAAAGCCACTAGGCGGGTGGAGCGGCCGGTTTCGTCGTGGCTGCGGCAGCGGACGCCGCGGCGGCACGGCCTTGTGGGCTCGCCAGCGAGTTGCCTGGCGATTTCGCCGAAGCCACCTGCGCGTCGCAGTTCAGGGCCAGCAGCGTCTGGTTGGTAGCCGATGCGCCAGTGTTCTCTGGTGGCGGCACGGATTGGTCTTGCTGGCGGGCGACGATGCAATCGGGCCATGCGGTCTGATCGCCGACCGTGTTCGAGACCACGACCGTGAATCCGGCGCCAGAAAGTGCCGCTCGGGCGTCGGAATACTTCTGTCCAACGACACTCGGCGATGAAGCGGCCTGAGCCACGCCAGTTCCGGCCGCCGCGGCTGCCACGATTGCTGAGGTGAAGCCGACGGTGATCAATACCTGATTCAGGGCCACGTTTGCTCGGTGCGCGGCGGGCCGCTGGACACGCCCTGCCTGATGGGGCGGCGCTGCAAGTGATTTCATCATTCCATGGTCGCGCGCTGGCTGTGACGGCACCATGAATCCTGCTGTGATTTCCTGTGGTATTCGCTGGGGAGCAGTTGAACGTCACCGGCCCGTTCGCAGCTCCATCGACGCACTTTTGCCTGAAATATGTTGGAGGTCAGTCGATTACGATCCGACACGCGGGTGATTGATGCTGATAGTCGGCTTCGCGTATGCGTAGACAGCGTCGGAATTGATTGACGGTCGGCGCACGCGTAGGTAGGACGGAAGTGGAGGCCACGGTGGTGTGTCCGCTGCCGATGAGGAGGACTCAGATGACGGTCATGCGCATCAAGGAAGTCGCGGGATTGGTTGGTGGCAGTGCCATCTTGGTCGCGATCGCAATAGGTTTCATGCATCCCAGTCAGCCGGTGACCCATCTCGCCGGAGGTTCGGGCGATTCGTCGACCGGTGGGACGTATTCATCTCCGGTGGTCCCGGCGATGACGATCGATCCGACGAACCTCAAGATGGGAGCTACGGTCACCGCGGCGAAACCGGCAGAGACCGTGGCGACGTCGTTCGCCGCCCCGACCTTCAAGGCAACGGCGGCGCCTGGATGTGTGAACAACGGCCAGTGCCCGTGAGCGTCCGCGGCTAGGTGGGTGGAGCGCCCGTCGGCGCAGTGCTCGACGAGCCATCGGGCCGTGCACCGATCAGGAGCGCCAGCATGACCAGCCCGATGCCGACAAGCTCTGCGAGCGTGGGAGTCTGTCCTAGAACGGTCGCGCCGATGATGGCCGCAGTAGCAGGCAGTAGCGCGAGCAGCAACGCGAACTTGGCTCGACCGACTACCGTCAGTACGAGCTGATCGAGTACATACGGCACCGCGGTGGACAGCAGACCGACGGCCACACCGAGTAGCCATGTCCGCGAATCGAGGAATACCGAAGAGTCGACGAATGCCTGCGGGATCAAGATGAATGGCGCCAATACCGCAGCGCCGATGGCCATCCCGAGCGCCAGCGAATCGAGCCCATCACCCTTGTCGGCGACCCGCTTGCCGAGCAGGATGTATCCCGCCCATAGGGCCGCGGCTGCCAGGGCGAAGCCGAATCCCGCCCAGTCGACGTCGAATTCGAACCCGGCGAGCAGCACCACTCCCGCGCAGACTAGCGCGGCGGCCACCAGGTCCGTGGCTCGCCGGGAACTGAGGGCCGCGACCGCGATTGGCCCGAGGAACTCGATGGCCACGGCAGTGCCAAGGGGAATCCGAGCAATGGCCTCGTAGAACGCGATGTTCATCGCGATCGTCACGAGGCCGAACTGAACCGCCACGAAGATGTCGTGCCGGGTCAGCCCACTCCGCCAGGGCCGCCGCCAGAGCAACAACGCCGTACCGGCAGCGGCAGCACGCAACCACGCCACCGTCGACGGTTCGGTCGTCTGAAACAGGAACACGCCGATGGCGGCACCGACGTACTGCGAGACCGCGCCGACCACGAAGAACAGCGGCACCGACCAGCCGGGTATGGGTGTCGTCGACTGCACGATCTACCGGCTGCCAAATTCGCCGCGAAGATAGGCGCTGCGGCACGCGAGGCGAGCCAGTTTGCCGCTCGTCGTGCGGGGCAGCGCGCCGGCCGGCACCAAGCGGACGTCGGCGACGGAGAGCCCGTGTTGGTCGGAGACTGCCGCTCGGATGGCGTCGATCGCGGCCGCCGGGTCTGCCCGGCGGGTACCCGAGGCGCGTTCCGCCACGATCACGACGCCCTCGTCGGTGGAGAATGCCGCGGCGTACCCCTGCCGCACCATCGGTGAGGCCGCGGACGCCGTCGCCTCGATGTCTTGCGGGTAGTGCTGACGGTCGCCGATGACCACCAGATCGGCGAGGCGGCCGGTCACGTACAACCCACCGTCCAGGTATACGCCGAGGTCTCCGGTCCGCAGCCACGTTGCGTCGATCGGCGCGCCGTCGGCGTGGCTGCCCGCGCCCCGTGGCGACCGAAGCGTGGCGCCGAACGTCAGCCGGGAATCCTCGGGACGTCCCCAATAACGCGGGGCAACGTTGTTGCCGTGCAACCAGATCTCGCCGACCCGCGCGTCGGGCAGTTCGCCGTGGGAGTCGGGGTCGACGATGACGGCCCACTGACTGCGAGCAATCTGCCCGCAGGACACCTGGGCCACTGCGCTTGCGGCGTCCGCCCCGACGCGCACGGCGCGACCGACGGCCAGTTGGTCGCGATCGAGATGGACGACCGTGGCGCGAGCGGCCGGCGCGATGGTCGAGACGAACAGAGTCGCCTCAGCGATGCCGTACGAGGGTTTGATCGCCGAGGGGGATAGCCCGTAGGGCGCGAACGCGGCATTGAAGGTCGCGATCGCATCCATGCTCACGGGTTCGGAGCCGATGATCATCACCACATTGCTGAGGTCGAGATCCTCACCGGCGGTGGGCAAGCCGCGCTGCGCGGTGTATTCGTAGGCGAAGTTGGGTGCGGCGGTGACCACGCGTCCACGCCGCGACCCAGCCGCAAGCGCGTGGATCCAGCGTTGGGGCCTGCGAATGAACGCCGTGGGTGACAGCAGGGTCGAGTGTCCTCCGTACACCGCGGGGAAGCCGATCATCGACAGTCCCATGTCGTGGTACAGCGGCAGCCAGCTGACACCGTGGGTGTTTCGGTCCAGCAGGTCGATCGACAGGATCATCTGAATCAGGTTGGTGCCGACCGCCCGGTGCGTGATCTCTATGCCGACCGGTGGCCGCGTCGAGCCCGAGGTGTACTGCAGGTGGGAGACGTCGTCGACGTCGATGTCGACGGGAACGAACGCGTCCTCCGCGGCGTCGGGTATCTCGTCGATGATCACGACGTGCGGACTGCGGGCGAACTCGAGCTTCGACAGCGACGCGCACACCGCATCGGCCGCCGCGGTGGTGGTGACGACGCTGGAGGGCCGGGCGTCGCGCAGCGCCGTTTCGAGACGTTCGGCGTGGCCCTGGAGCTCTGGTGCGAACAACGGCACGGCGATCATGCCCGCCTTGATCGCCGCAAAGAACCCGGCGATGTAGTCGAGACCTTGCGGGGCAAGGATCGCCACCCGGTCACCCCGAGAGGAGACCTGCTGCAGACGAGCGCCGATGGCCCGCATTCGACGACCGAGCTGGGTCCAAGTCAGTTCGACGGCCCGGACGTCCGACGAGCCGGTGTAGTCCAGATAGCGATAGGCCACCTCGTCACCCACGTTCGCGATGTTGCGGTCGATGAGTGATATCAGGTTGACCCCGGGCGGCAACACCACGTCACCCCTGGAATCCAGGCATTCCTCGATCTGCAACAGACCGTCGTGCTCCACCAATCCGTGCCCCGTACCGCGATCCATGACACCAGCTTAATTACCGTGACGGACGGTATCACTAACTTTTTGGATCGGGTCGTGTGATTCATCTCGCGCCCGGCCGGCCGGCCGGGTCCGATGACCAGGAACCGAAGAACCCGCAGCAAACCTGGCAAACGCTGCTATAACCAAATTCTCCCCGTCGCTTCGCTCGCCCCGGCGTTCGGGTCTTTGCCCGTCCCGGAAGGTGCGCCTCAATGTCGATGCCACGCGATGAATCCTGCACTCCACGGCCCGTGGCGCGGCATCGCCGACGGCAAGCCCCGTCCTCCGCCAGGTTCATCGGCCGGGTCGGAGGGTTGGCGGTGGCACTGGGGATCGGGGCCGCTGTTGCGAACAGCCCCGGGATTGCGGCCGCCGAAACCACTGGGTCCGATTCGTCGTCGGATGCCGGTCCTTCGGATGCGTCCGCCGGCTCCGGCGCGACGAACGGCTCGCCCTCGACGTCTCCGCCATCGGCATCGCACGCAGAGACCAAGGACGTAGGGACGAAGGACGTAGGGACAAAGGACCCAGAGGCCAAGGACGCCGACACCACTTCAGCGGAGTCGAAGGCTGACAAGCCACACCCGCCGACGTCGGTGACGGCCCAAACCAACCGCGGCACGACGGCATCCAGCGATACGAGCGCGGCCAGCGCTCCCGTCGCGGCGGTGAAATCACAACCCGCGCAGGCGGATCCGCCCGTACGAGCTCTGGTTGCGGCGGTCGACTCCGCGTCGACCGCCGTTACGGAGACACCCACCGCCCCGGCGACACCACCGCAATCACCGGCCCCGTTGGCGATGCTGGCGGTGGCGCGCCGCGAGACCGATAACGCCTCGGCGCCGGCCGCCTCGATCGCCGCGGTCAGTCCGCTGGGCACCGCGCAGCAGCTCGTGGCCGAGCAGATTGCCGCCCAGACCGTCGACAGCCTGCCCGTCCAGCTGGCGAAGTTGGTGCTGCGGTTCGGCTTCCTCAACGCGGCGCAGCAGCAATTCAACCTGGTGGATGGTCCGGATCAGGAGAACCTCGCCCAATTGAGCAGGGCCGTCGACGAATACGCGATGGGTGCGGCATTTCAGCAACAGCTGCTGAACTCGATGGATCCCACGGTCGTCATGCAGGTCGCGCCGCCACACGGCTGGTACGAGCAGGACGTCGACGGCTCCCGCATCCTCTACGACAACCCGGACACCATCTACCGCTTCATGGGCGTCAACAGGACGTCGACGTACGTGATCACCGGCCGCTTCGCGAACCTCACCGACGGCGTGCGGGAGAACACGAACTTCAGCCTGCTGGCCGGACTGCAGGGCACCACCGCGCAGAACATCAGCGGACGAGACTTGGTGGTCAACCCGGACGGCACGTTCACCATCACCGTGAGTGCGGCGCCAGGAGCGCCGGGGGAGAATCACATCCAGCTGACATCGGACTCCACCCTGATCGCGACGCGAAACACGCTGTCGGACTTGGCAAACCAGGAACCGATGTCTCTGTCGATCCAGCGTGTCAGCGGGCCACCCAACAGCTTGTTCAGTCAGTTCGGCGGGTTCGCGCTCCCGGTGATCGGCACGCTGGTCGCCAATAGTCCGCTGTTGACGACGCTGGTGTCGTTGGTTCCGCCGCTGGCCGACCCGCCGCCGCTGCTGCGGGGCGTGGTGGCCGCAGGCATCATGCTGCTCGGAATTCAGCGCGAGGCGCAGTACATCGCGGTGGCCACCACCGATCCCACGACCGGCGCGCGCATCCAGCCCAACGTGCTGAAGAACCCCACCCGCAACGCGGAATTCCTCGCCACGCAACTGCAGAGCGCCGGGTACTTCCAGCTGGCCGACGACCAGGCGCTGGTGCTCACCATCGATCCGGGCGACGCGACCTACTTCGTGGTTCCTGTGACCAACGACTGGACCATCACCGACGACTACTGGGATCAGCAGACCAGCCTGAACAACGTGCAGGCCACCGCGATTGACGGGGTGTACACGATCGTCATCTCGCCGACCGATCCTGGCGTGGCGAACTGGGTCTCCACCGGGGGATTGAACCAGGGCACCATCTCGATCCGGTTCCAGGACCTTCCCCTCGACCCAACGCATCTGCCGACCGTCCAGTCGCAGGTCGTGCCGCTCAGCCAACTCGCCAGCGTGCTGCCCGCGAACACGATTTACGTCACTCCCGCGGAGCGCGCCGCCCAACTCGCCGCGCGCAAGGCGGGCTTCGACAACCGATTCGCGCCGTACCCGCAGTGACGGTCGGTCGACCGCCGTTGACACCTCGATAGGATCGGCTGCGTGGCAGCACTGGTGCAGCAGTACCTGAACCGGATTCGCGCCGAGCACGCCCAGGTATCCGACGGTGCCTTGGCGTGCTACATCCCCGAACTGACGCGGGTCGACCCGAACGGGTTCGGCCTATCGCTGTCGTCTGGCGACGGGTACGTCTACGAATCCGGAGATGCCGCAGTCGAATTCACCATCCAGTCGATCTCCAAGCCGTTCACCTACGCACTGGCGCTCGACCGGATCGGGCAGGACGCGGTGGACGCCAGGATCGGCGTGGAACCCTCCGGTGAGGCGTTCAACGAGATCAGCGTCGACAAGACGACGAAGACGCCGAAGAACCCGATGATCAACGCGGGCGCGATCGCCGCGGTGTCGCTGATCCCCGCGAGCACGCCGGATGAACGATTCGCGCTGATCCAGGACTTCTACTCGGCGTTCGCGGGCCGGCGCCTGGAACTCGACGCCGACGTGTACGCGTCGGAGAAGGCCTTCGGCAGCCGCAACCGTGCCATCGCGTACATGTTGCAGAGCTTCGGCGTGCTCGACGACGATCCCGACGACGTGCTCGACGTGTACTTCCGGCAGTGCTCGTTCAACGCGACGGCCACCGACCTGGCGCGGATGGCGGCCACGCTCGCGCGCGGCGGCGTCAACCCCATGACGGGCCGTCGGGTCACCGACGCCGCTGTGGTGAGGCGCACGCTGTCGGTGATGGTGACGTGCGGCATGTACGACGCCGCGGGTGACTGGGTGAGCGCCGTCGGCATGCCTGCCAAGAGCGGGGTCGGCGGCGGCATCGTCGCGGTTCTGCCCGGCCAGCTCGGGATCGGCGTCTACTCACCGCTGCTGGACGCCAAGGGCAACAGTGTGCGGGGAGTTCGGGTGTGCCGCAGCATGTCCGAGCAACTTGGGTTGCACTTCCTGAACGTATCGCGGGACTCCCGCGCGTCGCTGCGTGCCGTGTACGAGCCGTGCGACAACGTGCGCGTCTACGAGACGCACGGCGACCTGTTGTTCTGCGGCGCGGAGCAGGTGGTGCGCACGATGGACCGCGAGCGCAAGGACTTCGACGTCGCCATCCTCGACGTGTCGAGGGTCGACGAGATCGACGACGCGGCCCGCGCGCTGCTGGCGGGGATGGCCGCCGCATTGCGCACCCAGGGCAAGGACGGTTACCTCGTCGACCCGGACGGCATCGTCTTCCGCACCGAACCGGAGCTCGAAGCGGTCCGCTACCGCACCGTCGACGATGCGGTCGCGGCCGCGCGCGCTTCCGTCCACGGTGGCCTCTCCGGCTGATCGGATGTCAGACCGGCGTGGCCAGCCGGGTCGGCTCGTCGTGACCGCGCAGCGTCACCGTCTCGCCCAAAGTCCAATGCGCACTTTCGGTCTCGCTGGCTCGCAGCACCGTCTCCGACGAGGCGACCAGATGACCGTCGACCGTCTTGGACAGCTCGCACAGGCGGGCGGCCTCGTTGACGGGCTCACCGATCACGGTGTACTCGAAGCGTTCCTTGGCGCCGACGTTGCCCGCCACCGCCTCTCCAGACGCGATGCCGATGCCCGCATCACATGCGGGGGCTTCGTCGCGGATCCGCCTGGCGATCGCGCGGCCCGCCGCGAGCGCTTCGCCCTCGGGGTCCTCGAGGTGATTCGGTGCACCGAACACTGCCAGCGCGGCATCGCCCTCGAACTTGTTGACGAACCCGTGGTGGCGGTCGACCTCGTCGACGATGACCGCGAAGAAGCGATTCAGCAGGTCGACCACCTCGGTCGCGGGCCGACCGGTGACCAGCTGTGTGGATCCGATGATGTCGACGAAGATCACCGCCACATGGCGTTCCTCGCCGCCCAGCCGGGGGCGCTGCAACTCCGCGGCGGCCGCCACCTCGCGCCCGACGTGGCGGCCGAACAGATCGCGCACCCGTTCGCGCTGTTTCAAGCCATCCACCATCGAGTTGAAGCCCCGTTGCAGCTCGCCGAGTTCGGTGCCGTCGAACACGACCACGTTGCAGTCCAGGTCGCCCTGCTCGACGCGTTTGAGGGCGGCGCGAACCACCCGTACCGGGGTCGCCGTAAGCCAGGACAGCAGCCACATCAAGATGAACCCGAAGACGAGCGCCAGCACCGCGATGATCATCACCGCGACGGCGAATTGGGTCTCGGTCAGGTTCTGCAGCGAAAGTGCGAACACCCCGGTGAC
Organism: Mycobacterium sp. AZCC_0083; assembly: GCF_014202335.1. Taxonomy (GTDB): domain Bacteria; phylum Actinomycetota; class Actinomycetes; order Mycobacteriales; family Mycobacteriaceae; genus Mycobacterium. The sequence continues at coordinate 12,795 of NZ_JACHGP010000024.1, forward strand.
GACGATGCCGACCATCGGAACCCCGGAGCCGAGCAACCACACCGTCATGGTGCGGCCCATGATCCCTGCGCTGAGCCGACGAGGCGGGGGGCCGGCTTCGAGCGCCTGGGCGGCGACCGGGCGCAGCGCGAACTCGGTCGTGAGGTAGCAGGCCGTCGCCACGATGACACCCGCGAATCCGATGGCGAACAGGAATCGCGGGATGAAGATGGTGTTGACCATCCCGTAGAGGATCGTCGACAGCACAGATCCGATGCCCCATAGAACGAGGTGCGCCTTCGCGACCCGCCAAGGCGCCCGGAAGGTGTTGAGCTGGTTCTCTCGGGTGGGTGAGCGTTCCTCGATCGACCACCTCAGCGCGTTGACCGTCCGCCCGGTGATCCAGAAGATGCCGAGCACCAACGCCAGAAGGACGTAGGCCGGTAGCGCTGCGAACGTGATCCACCACGGAGCGTCGGTGAAGATGCTCGGGACGGGAAATGCGACGGTCACGAGCAGCAACGCCGAGCCGATCCCGAGCATGTTCCAAAACAGGATGAGCACGGTCATGATCACCTGAATGCGGATCCGCCTGCGCCGCTGGCTCTCCGAGGACTTGCCGAGGAGCCAGGACCCGTACTCCGGCGTCTCGGGCAGGCGTCCGCTCTGCCGAGTGACCTTCTCCAGAACCCCGCCCAGCCGTTGCGCGACACTCTTGTTGGCGGTCATCGTGGCCCCAGCTTAATTTGCCGGTCCCTGCACCTAAGGTTGTTCGCGTGCGTCTCGTGATCGCCCAGTGCACCGTTGACTATGTCGGGCGGCTCACCGCCCACCTCCCTTCGGCCCGGAGGCTGCTTCTGTTCAAGTCCGACGGCTCGGTCAGCGTGCATGCCGACGACCGCGCCTACAAGCCGTTGAACTGGATGAGCCCGCCGTGCTGGGTTACCGAGGAGGACGGTGAGGGCGCGCTGGTCTGGGTGGTGGAGAACAAGGCGGGGGAGCAACTGCGCATCACCGTGGAAGACGTCGAGCACGACTCCACTCACGAGTTGGGCGTGGATCCCGGTCTGGTCAAGGACGGGGTCGAGGCGCACCTGCAGAAATTGCTGGCCGAGCACGTCGAACTGCTGGGCGTCGGCTACACGCTGGTCCGTCGTGAGTACATGACCGCGATCGGCCCGGTTGACCTGATGTGCCGCGACGAGTTGGGGCAGTCGGTGGCCGTCGAGATCAAGCGCCGCGGCGAGATCGACGGCGTCGAGCAACTCACCCGCTACCTCGACCTGCTCAACCGGGACACCGTGCTGGCGCCGGTGAGTGGGGTGTTCGCCGCGCAGCAGATCAAGCCGCAAGCACGGACGCTTGCGGTCGATCGCGGAATTCGTTGTGTGACATTGGATTACGACGTCATGCGCGGCATGGACAGTAGCGAATTCCGACTGTTCTGACGGCCTAGAATGGTGGCATGGCCAGTCGCCGCGTCCCGCCCCGCAGGCAACGCTCGCTAACGCCGCTCCCTGCGCAGCGCCGCGTCGAGGAGGGGCCCGATGGGTACGACTACGAGGTCAAGCCCGTCGCGGCGGCGCGGGCGACCAAGGCCTACCGCTGTCCGGGGTGTGACCACGAGATCAGGCCGAGCACGGCTCACGTGGTGGTGTGGAGGGCCGAGATTGGGGAGGCCGCGCTCGAGGACCGCAGGCACTGGCAAACGCCATGCTGGGCCAAGCGGACCGACCGCAGTCCGACGAGGAAGTGGTCCTGAGCTGAGAACTCAGTGCTCTGCTAGTGCTCGTCTGTGGCTGGCTCGACCAGCTCGACGAGCACGCCACCCGCATCCTTGGGGTGGATGAAGTTGATCCGGGAGTTTGCCGTGCCCCGACGAGGTGCGTCGTACAGCAACCGCACGCCCTGATCGCGAAGCCGCTGCGACAGCGCGTCGAGATCGCTAACCCGGTAAGCGAGCTGCTGAATCCCTGGACCGCGCTTGTCGATGAACTTGGCGATGGTCGAGGTTTCGTCGAGCGCAGCCATCAGCTGAACCTGAGCGCTGCCCTTGGGTGCGCCGCGGACGGCCAGCATGGCCTCGCGGATGCCCTGGTCCTCGTTGACCTCTTCGTGCAGAACTATCATGCCGAGGAAGTCGTGATACCACTTGATCGCGACATCGAGGTCGGGGACTGCGATGCCGACGTGATCGACACCGGTCACCAGTGCACTGGCAAGCACTGGACGTGCATCAACCTGCTCGGCCGTCATAACGTAACGGTAACCTTTACTAGAACGTTTTCGGAATGTGTGATGGGCCACACCGGCCCGCCGAGAAGCCTTTGGAGGCAATAAATGACGACGTCGGTGATAGTTGCCGGAGCCCGTACCCCCGTCGGCAAGCTGATGGGTTCGCTGAAGGACTTCTCCGGCAGTGATCTGGGTGCCATCGCGATCGCGGGGGCACTGGAGAAGGCCTTCCCGAATGTTGAGTCTCCGGCTTCCCTTATCGAGTACGTGATCATGGGCCAGGTGCTGACCGCGGGCGCGGGGCAGATGCCCGCCCGCCAGGCCGCGGTGTCCGCAGGCATCGGCTGGGACGTGCCCGCGCTGACCATCAACAAGATGTGCCTGTCCGGCATCGACGCCATCGCGCTGGCCGATCAGCTGATCCGCGCGGGTGAGTTCGACGTGGTGGTCGCGGGTGGCCAGGAGTCGATGACCAAGGCCCCGCACCTGCTGATGGACAGCCGGTCGGGTTACAACTACGGCGACGTCACGGTGCTCGACCACATGGCCTACGACGGCCTGTTCGACGTCTTCACCGATCAGCCGATGGGGGCGCTCACCGAGCAGCGCAACGACGTCGACCAGTTCACCAGGCTCGAGCAGGACGAGTTCGCTGCGCTGTCGCACCAGCGGGCCGCCGCGGCGTGGAAGGACGGCGTCTACACCGATGAGGTTGTGCCGGTGAAGATCCCGCAGCGCAAGGGTGACCCGATCGAGTTCACCGAGGACGAGGGCATTCGCGCCAACACCACGGCTGAGTCACTGGGCGGGCTCAAGCGGGCCTTCCGCAAGGACGGCACCATCACGGCAGGCTCGGCGTCGCAGATCTCCGATGGTGCGTGCGCTGTCGTGGTGATGAACAAGGCCAAGGCCGAAGAGCTGGGACTTAGCTGGCTCGTCGAGATCGGTGCGCACGGCGTGGTCGCGGGCCCGGATTCGACGCTGCAGAGCCAGCCGGCGAACGCCATCAAGAAGGCGATCGCCAAGGAGGGCATCTCGATCGATCAGCTCGACGTCGTCGAGATCAACGAGGCGTTCTCGGCCGTCGCTCTGGCGTCGACCAAGGAGCTGGGCCTCGACCCGGCGAAGGTGAACGTCGATGGCGGTGCCATCGCGATCGGCCATCCGATCGGCATGTCGGGCGCGCGAATCACCCTGCATGCGGCCCTTGAGCTGGCACGCCTGGGCGAGCGAAGCGACGGGAAGAAGGAAGGGCCTCGCTACGCGGTCGCGGCGCTCTGCGGCGCAGGTGGCCAGGGTGACGCGCTGATTCTTCGCCGGCCGTAACGACAACTACCACCCAAAACTCCGTCTAAAACGACGCAGCGTAGTAGCTGACGCTCGCTTCGGGCACAATGGCGCCATGACAAGCACTTTTTCTGGTCGAAACGTCGCCGGGTGGTTCCGGCTCGTCGCGCTGGCCGAAGCAGTCACTTGGGTCGGGCTGCTGGTCGGGATGTACTTCAAGTACCTGGGCAGCCCGCGCACGGAGATCGGCGTGAAGGTGTTCGGCATGGCCCACGGGCTGGTCTTCATCGCTTTCGTGGTCGTCGCACTCTTGGTCGGAATGGCGTACAAGTGGACGGTCTCGACGTGGTTCCTGGCTTTGCTGGCGAGCATCGTGCCGCTGGCCAGTGTGATCTTCCTCATATGGGTGGATCGCACCGGTCGCGTGGGTGCCGGAACGGTGGCCGCACCGGCAACATCGGCGTCCGGCACGACGTGACAGACTTGAGGGCGTGACGCGTCCACGACCTTCCATGGGCGCCGGCTTGGCCGGCGCGGTCGACCTGTCGGCTCTCAAACAACCCCCGCCCAGCGCCGGCGCTGAACCGGCAGGCGGTGCGCCCGGCGGCGTGGAGATTACCGAAGCGAACATCGAAGCCGAGGTAATCGTCCGGTCCAGCCAGGTTCCGGTCGTGGTGTTGCTGTGGTCGCCGCGTAGCGAGGCCAGTGCCCAACTAGGGCAGCTCCTTTCCGGACTGGCGGACGCGGACGGCGGCAAGTGGGCGCTCGCAACGGTCAACGTCGACGCCGTCCCGCGGGTCGGGCAGATGTTCGGCGTGCAGGCCGTCCCGACCGTGATCGCCCTCGCAGGTGGTCAGCCGCTGTCGAGCTTCCAGGGGGCACAGCCCCCCGAGCAGTTGCGGCGCTGGATCGACTCGCTGCTCGATGCGACCGCGGGCAAGCTCGAAGCCGGGGCAGAGGACGCCGAGGAGGTCGATCCCGAACTCGTGCAGGCGCGTGACCATCTCGACGGCGGCGACTTCGACGCCGCGCTCGCGGCGTATCAGGCGATCCTCGACGCCAAGCCCAACCATGCCGAGGCCAAGGGCGCGGTCCGCCAGATCGCCTTCCTGCAGCGCGCGACCGCGCAGCGCCCCGACGCGTTGGCGGCTGCCGATGCCGCACCCGATGACATCGACGCAGCCCTCGCCGCGGCGGACGTGGAGATCTTGCAGCAGGACGTCATTGCGGCTTTCGAGCGGTTGATCGCCTTGGTGAAGCGCACCGCGGGCGACGAGCGCACGGCCGTGCGGACGCGGCTGATCGAGTTGTTCGACCTGTTCGATCCCGCCGATCCTCAGGTCATCGCGGGCCGCAGGAACCTCGCCAACGCGCTGTACTAGGCGGGCTCGAACCAGAGCGCGGCCATCGGGGGCAGCACCATCACGGCGGATGCCGGCCTGCCGTGCCACGGCTCGTCTCGGGCCTCGACGGCACCGTAATTGCCAACGCCCGCACCGTTGTAGACCGTCGCATCGGTGTTGAGCACCTCGCGCCACGTGCCGGTGTGTGGCAGGCCGAGCTGGTAGCGGGTGTGCTCGCTGCCGGAGAAGTTGAAGACGCAGGCCAGCACCGAGCCGTCGTCGCCGTACCGCAGGAAGCTCAGCACGTTGTTGGCCGAGTCGTTGGCGTCGATCCAGGAGTAGCCGTCGGGGCTGCTATCGCGCGACCACAGCGCCCGCCGGCTGCGGTAGACGCCGTTCATGTCGGACACCATCCGCTGAATTCCGGTCGAGAAGCTCTCCTCGCCGAGCTGGAACCAGTCAAGGCCCCGCTCCTCGGACCACTCGGCACGCTGGCCGAACTCCTGGCCCATGAACAGCAGCTGCTTACCGGGGTGGGCCCACTGATATGCCAGCAGCCCGCGCAGCCCCGCCGCCTTGACGTGGTCATTGCCCGGCATCCGGCCCCACAGCGTGCCCTTGCCGTGCACCACCTCGTCGTGGCTGATCGGCAGCACGAAGTTCTCGCTGAATGCGTAGAGCATCGAGAACGTGACCTCGTGGTGGTGATAGCTGCGGTGGATCGGGTCGCGGCTGATGAACGCCAGCGTGTCGTTCATCCAGCCCATGTTCCACTTCATCGAGAAGCCAAGTCCGCCAAGGTTCGTCGGACGGGTCACGCCGGGCCACGATGTGGATTCCTCGGCGATGGTGACGATGCCGGGTGCGATCTTGTGCACGGTGGCGTTCATCTCCTGCAGGAACTGGACCGCCTCCAGGTTCTCCCGCCCGCCGTAGATGTTGGGCGTCCAACCGCCCGCCGGGCGCGAGTAGTCGAGGTACAGCATCGATGCGACGGCGTCCACGCGCAGGCCGTCGATGTGGTACTCCTGCAGCCAGTACAGCGCGTTGGCCACCAGGAAGTTGCGCACCTCTGGCCGGCCGAAGTCGAAAACGTAGGTGCCCCAGTCGAGTTGCTCACCCCGTGTGGGGTCGGAGTGCTCGTAGAGGGGCGTGCCGTCGAACCGGCCGAGCGCCCAGGAGTCCTTCGGGAAGTGGGCGGGCACCCAGTCGACGATCACGCCGATGCCGGCCTGATGCAGCCGGTCGACGAGGTAGCGGAAATCGTCGGGAGATCCCAATCGCGACGTCGGCGCGTAGTACGACGTGACCTGGTAGCCCCACGACGGGCCGAACGGGTGCTCGGCGACGGGCAGTAGTTCGACGTGGGTGAACCCTTGCGACACCACGTATTCGGTGAGCTCGCCAGCCAGCTGGCGATAGTTCAGGCCGGGGCGCCACGACATCAGGTGCACCTCGTAGGTGCTCATCGGCTCGAACACCGGGTTCCTCAGCGCGCGGCCGCCCATCCAGTCGCCGTCGGCCCAGGCGTAATCGCTGGACGTCACCCGCGACGCCGTCTGCGGTGGCACCTCGGTGGCGAACGCCATCGGGTCGGCGCGGGTGACGACGGATCCGTCGATGCCGTGCACCCGGAACTTGTACAGACCGTCGACGGGGAAGCCTGGCCAGAACAGCTCCCAAACCCCCGTGGAGCCCAGCACCCGCAGCGGCGCCTCGTCGCCCTCCCAGTGGTTGAACTCGCCGACCAAACTGACGCCCTTGGCATTCGGCGCCCACACGGCGAACGACACCCCATCCACGACGCCGTCGGGGGTGGTGAAGCTGCGCGGGTGCGCGCCGAGGATCTCCCACAGCCGCTCGTGGCGGCCCTCGGCGAACAGATGCAGGTCCACCTCGCCGAGCGTGGGCAGGAAGCGGTACGGGTCCGCCGCGGTATGTACGACGGGGGAGTCGCCGCCGGGATAGCTGACTTCGATCCGGTAGTCGATCAAGCCGGTGAACGGCACCGCGACGGCGAACAGTCCCTTTTCGACGTGGGCGAACGGAAAGCGCTCGTCGCCGATCAACGCGACGACCTCGCTGGCCCACGGCCGCAGGGCCCGGATCACCGTGTGGTCGCCGTATTCGTGTGCGCCCAGGATCGAGTGCGGGTCGTGGTGCTCCCCGGACAGCAGACGGCCGAGGTCGCCGTTGTCCGGTCGAAGGTGGTCGCTGGCGATGTCGTTGGCGCGGGTCATGTGTTCATTCCCTCCGCAGCAGGTTGAGCCGCTTCTCGCTCGGAATTTGCGGCATGTTCAGGATGTGGGCGACGGACTTTGCGGGGTCGATTCGTACGTAATTCGCCTGGCCCCACTGGTATTCGTCACCGGTGACCTCGTCGCGCACCCAGAACCGGTCGTAGGCCTCCATCCCGAGGGCGCCCATGTCGAGCCAGATGGTGGCCTCCTCCGGGCCAAATGCGTTGAGCGTCACCACCACCAGGACACAGTCGCCGGTGACCGGGTCGAACTTGCTGTAGGCCAGCAGCGCGTCATTGTCGATGGGGTGGAACTTGATGGTGCGAAGTTGGCTCAACGCGGGATGGAGGTGGCGAATCTCGTTGAGCCGCTGCAAGAACGGCTCCAACGAGTCACCGTTGGCCAGGGCGGCCTCGAAGTCGCGGGGACGCAACTGATACTTCTCCGAGTCCAAGTACTCCTCGCTGCCCGCGCGGACGGATTGGTGCTCGAACAGTTCGTAGCCGGAGTAGACGCCCCAGGTCGGGCTCATGGTCGACGCCATCGCCGCGCGGATCGCGAACATCCCCGGGCCGCCGTGCTGCAGGCTCTCGTGCAGGATGTCCGGCGTGTTCACCCACAGGCTCTGTCGTGAGTAGTCCGCGTGCTCGGCGATGGATTCGCCGAACTCCTGCAACTCCCACTTCGCCGTACGCCAGGTGAAGTACGTGTACGACTGCGTGAAGCCGAGTTTGGCCAACCCGAACAGTCGCGCAGGGCGGGTGAACGCCTCTGCCAGGAACAGGACGTCGGGATCGTCGTTCTTGGCCTCGCCGATGAGCCATGCCCAGAAGTTGGGCGGTTTCGTGTGCGGGTTGTCGACCCGGAACACCTTGACCCCGTGCGATATCCAGAACCGGACGACGCGCAGCACCTCGGCGTAGATGCCCGCCGGATCGTTGTCGAAGTTGACCGGATAGATGTCCTGATACTTCTTCGGCGGGTTCTCGGCGTAGGCGATGGTGCCGTCGGGCAGCACCGTGAACCACTCCGGATGGGCCTTCGCCCACGGATGGTCAGGAGCGCACTGCAGCGCGAAGTCGAGCGCGACTTCGAGACCCTGGTCGCGCGCCGCGGCCACGAAGTCGTCGAAGTCCTCGATGGTGCCGAGCTTCGGGTGTACGGCGTCGTGACCGCCCTTGTCACTGCCGATCGCCCACGGCGACCCGACGTCCTTCGGGGCCGCAGTCACGCTGTTGTTGCGCCCCTTGCGGTGCACCTTGCCGATCGGGTGGATCGGCGGCAGGTAGACGATGTCGAAGCCCATCTTCGCGATCCGGGACAGCGCCTTGCTGGCGGTGGCGAACGTCCCGTGAACGGGATTGCCCTTGCCGTCCCACCCGCCGGTGGAGCGGGGGAACATCTCGTACCAGGCGCTGAAACGGGCCAGCGGGCGGTCGACCCAGACGCCGTACTGCTCACCGCGGGTGACGAGTTCGCGCAACGGGTACTTGCGCAGCAGCTCGGTGACCTCGGGTGCGAGCGCGGCACCTGCGCGGGCGAACGGGTCGCCAGGTTCGCGCAGTCTGGCCGCCGCCTCGATCAGCGGATAGCGGTCCTGGCGCGGCACGCCCGTCGAGGCGCGCTCGAGTAGTTGCGCACCGAGAATCAGATCGTTGGACAGTTCCGACTCGCCTTGGCCCGCTTCGAGCTTGGCCGTGACGTTCTTCCGCCACGTCGCGAGCGGGTTGCCCCAGCCGTCCACCCGGAACGTCCACAATCCGACGGCGTCGGGGGTGAATTGGCCGTGGAAGACGTCGGGGGTGCGACCGGGTGACATCGCCAACAGTTGTGGCTTGACCTTCGGAGTCGCCCCAACGACCTCCTCGATCGGGACCGCCGTCACCTGTGGGGCAGGGACGCCGGCGGGCGTCTTTGCCAGCCGCGGATACGCGGTGCCGTGGTACCTGACGACGAGCGTCGCCGCGACGGCGTCGTGGCCCTCGCGCCACACCGTCGCCTTGACCGGAACCACTTCGCCGGTCACGGCCTTGGCCGGGAAACGGCCGCCCGAAACCACTGGTGCGACGTCGTCGATCTCGATACGACCGGCCACCACCCAACTCCTTACGCTGGCGCGGCCACACCGCCGCGCGCTTGTCGTCCGATTAGTTTCAAAGCCTCGTCGCGTCCTATACCCACCGTAGTGTCCGGCTCAACCCCATGGGCCCCGATGCAGTGATCACAGTGACCCCCGCACATCTGCTCTTCGCGCAAGCGCTCATCGCCGCACATCTGCTCTTCGCCCCACGCTCGCCTGCACACCCTGGATTTTTCAGTAAGGTGGAGCCACGTGAAAGCCCTCCGCCGGTTCACCGTCCGCACTCATCTGCCCGAGCGTCTCGCTGCGCTGGAGAGACTGTCGATAAACCTGCGGTGGTCGTGGGATACGCCCACCCAACACTTGTTCGCCACGGTGGATCAGGAACTGTGGGACCAGGTTGGCGACCCGGTGGCGCTGCTCGGCGCAGTCAGCCCCAAGCGTCTTGACGAGCTGGCGGTCGACGAATCCTTCCTGGCCCGGCTGGACCATCTAGCCGGCGAGTTGGACAACTACCTGACCCGACCGATGTGGTATCAGGAGCGGGTCGCCGCAGGCGTCGAGCTGCCCAACGGCATCGCCTACTTCTCCATGGAGTTCGGCGTCGCCGAGGTGTTGCCGAACTACTCCGGTGGCCTCGGCATCCTTGCAGGTGACCACCTGAAGTCGGCGTCGGACCTGGGGTTGCCGCTCATCGCCGTTGGGTTGTACTACCGGTCGGGTTACTTTCGCCAATCGCTGACCGCCGAGGGCTGGCAACACGAGAACTACCCGTCACTCGACCCGCAGGGTCTGCCGCTGCGGCTGCTCACCGACGCCGCGGGCGAGCCGGTTCTGGTCTCACTGGCGATGCCGGACTCGGCCCAGCTCAACGCGCGGGTGTGGGTTGCCCAAGTCGGTCGAATTCCGTTGCTGCTGCTGGACTCCGACATCCCGGAGACCGAGCACGATTTGCGCGGCGTCACCGACCGGCTCTACGGCGGCGACCAGGAGCACCGGATCAAGCAGGAGATCCTCGCAGGCATCGGGGGGGTGCGGGCGATCCGCGCGTTCACCGCCGTCGAAGAGTTGCCGGAGCCGCAGGTCTTCCACATGAACGAGGGCCACGCCGGTTTCCTCGGCGTCGAGCGCATCCGCGAACTCGTCACCGACGGTGGTCTCGACTTCGACACCGCGCTGGCGGTGGTGCGGTCGAGCACGGTGTTCACCACCCACACGCCCGTGCCCGCAGGCATCGACCGATTCCCGGTGGAGATGGTCGAGCACTACTTCGGCAGCTCTGGGGCGAATTCCCGGTTGCTTCCCGGCGTGCCGCTGGATCGCATCGTCGCGTTCGGCGCCGAGGACGATCCGTCCAAGTTCAACATGGCGTACATGGGCCTGCGGTTGGCGCAGCGCGCGAACGGGGTGTCGCTGCTGCACGGCCGGGTCAGTCGAGGGATGTTCAACGAACTGTGGCCAGGTTTCGACACCGCCGAGGTGCCGATCGGCTCGATCACCAACGGCGTGCACGCACCGACGTGGGCTGCGCCGCAATGGCTGGAGCTCGGTCGCGAACTGCTCGGCAGCGACGACCTCGGTTCGCTGAGCGAGCCCGAAACCTGGGAGCGGCTTCAGCAGGTCGATCCCGGTCACCTGTGGTGGATCCGCTCGCAGCTGCGCGAGCTGCTCGTCGACGACGTGCGGGCCAGGCTGCGCCGGTCGTGGCTGGAGCGCGGCGCGTCGGATGCCGAGTTGGGCTGGATTGCAACGGCATTCGACCCGAACGTACTCACCATCGGATTCGCAAGGCGCGTCCCGACGTACAAGCGGCTGACCCTGATGCTGCGCGACCCCGACCGGCTGGAGAAGCTGCTGCTCGACGAGAAGCGTCCCCTTCAGCTCATCGTGGCGGGCAAGTCGCACCCCGCCGACGATGGCGGCAAGGCGCTGATCCAGCAGGTCGTGAAGTTCGCCGACCGGCCCGAGGTGCGCCACCGCATCGCGTTCCTGCCCGACTACGACATGTCGATGGCCCGGCTCCTCTATTGGGGTTGTGACGTCTGGCTGAACAACCCGCTGCGCCCGCTGGAGGCGTGCGGCACGTCGGGCATGAAGAGCGCGCTCAACGGCGGGCTGAACCTGTCGATTCGCGACGGCTGGTGGGACGAGTGGTACGACGGCGAGAACGGCTGGGAGATCCCGACCGCCGACGGGGTGATCGACGAGACCCGCCGCGACGACCTGGAAGCCGCCGCGTTGTACGACCTGCTGGAGAACTCGGTGACCACGACGTTCTACGACCGCAACGAGCAGGGCATCCCGGCCCGCTGGGTCGAGATGGTGAGGCACACGCTGCAGGTGCTCGGACCCAAGGTGCTGGCGTCGCGGATGGTGCGCGATTACACCGAGAAGTACTACGCGCCTGCCGCCCAGTCGCTGCACAGGACCATCGAAGCGAAAGACGGCGTGCCGTTCGGCGCGGCCAGGCAGCTCGCCGCCTACCGTCAGCGGGCGGAGGACGCCTGGCCGAAGATCCAGATCACCGACGTGGACAGCTATGGGCTGCCGGATACGCCGCTGCTCGGCTCGGAACTCACTCTGACCGCGACGGTGCAGTTGGCCGGGCTGCGCCCCGACGAGGTGGTGGTGGAGGCCGTCGTCGGACGGGTGGACGCCGGGGACGTGCTGGTGGAACCGGAGACCGTGTCGATGGCGCACACCGGGACGGCCGACGGAGGCAACGAGGTGTTCACGACGACGACGCCACTGCCGGTCGCCGGGCCGGTGGGCTACACGGTCCGGGTCCTGCCGCACCACCCGTTGCTGGCCGCCGACACCGAACTGGGCCTCGTCACCCTGGCGTGAGCGGCATTCTGGAGGTCCCCATTCCGGGTGGGCCATACGCGCTGGCCGCTGGTTCCGACGGTGCGATGTGGGTGACGCTGGTGCATAGCGGCGAGATCGCCCGCGTGACCGACGGCGGTGCGCTAGAGGTGTATCTGGTTGCGCCGGAAAGCAAGCCGTCCATCATCGTGGCCGGCGCCGACGGCGCGCTGTGGTTCACCCGCAGCGGCGACGACCGCATCGGCCGGATTACCACCGGCGGTGAGTTGAGCGCATTCGAATTGACAAGCGGCAGTGCGCCGTTCGGTCTCGCAGCGGGCCCGGATGGGGCGTTGTGGTTCACTGCGATGTCCTCGGGCGTGGTGGGTCGGATCAGCCTCGACGGCGAGATCACCGACGTCGCCGCTCCTGGCGGCATGCCGTCGATGATCACCGCGGGACCCGATGGCGCCCTGTGGTTCACGCTCAACGCGGCCAACGCAATTGGGCGATTGGTGCCGTCGGGCGACCTGACGATTCGGGCGGTGCCGACGCCCGCTGCCGGACCCGTCGGCATCGCCGCGACGCACGACGACGCGGTGTGGTTCGCCGCGATCCGCGCCGACAAGCTCGGCCGCATCCCGACGGACGACGCGATCCAGGAACTCGACCTACCCGGCAAGCCGCACGCGGTTGTCGCCGATCCGATGGGTGGGGTCTGGGTGAGCCTGTGGGGTTCCGACCAGGTAGTCAAGGTGAGCGCCGACGGTGAGGTCGTCGTCTCGATCGACCTGCCGTCGGGCAGCGAGCCGCACGGCATGGCCATCGGGCGCGACGGTGCGCTGTGGGTGGCGCTCGAGGCCGGTTACGTGTGGCGGCTCCCCACCAACTGACCCACCCCCCTTGCGATTTCGGCGCGATTCCGGACGCTGACCGTCCGCGAGCGCCGAAACCGCGGGGGAGGAGGGGCCTAGTTGAAGCGCTTGAAGCAGCGCGCTTCATCGCCGAGCACGCCGACGCGGAAGGCGTCGATGCGGGAGAACCCGGACGGCACCGATTCGCCGTTGACGTCGCTGGCGACCAGGCCGTTGACCAGAATGCCCGAGACGGCCTCGTCGACGTCGCCTGCGGTCAGCGCGATGGTGTTGCCGTCGGGGGTGGTCACCTCGTGCGTCATCTTCACCGTGGCCACGCCGGTGAGGCAGGCGGTGCGCAGCGCGGCCTCGGCGTTGTCGAGCGCGACACCGCCGTGCTCGCGCTGAAGGGCCTGCATGTAGCGCGACACCAGGATCGAATATGCGGTGTTGTCGCCGGTGACGAGGCCGCCGCCGTCGCCACCCTCTCCCGCTGTGCCCACCTTCGCCAGCTCGGGCAGGTCGACGATGATTGTGTTGCTCGATGGGCAGTAGGCGACCGGCGGGGTGACCCTGGCGTCTGCGCAGTCCTGCGATTCGAACGTCAGCGCGGGAGGTTTGGCAGGCGTGAACAGGATGCCCATCGCCTCGAGGATGGAGCGCACCGACTGTTCGGTGACGGGCAGCTCGCCGGTCTGGTCGTCGGGCAGCAGCACGGGCAGATCGCCGCGGCGCTGCTCGATCTCCTTGGTGTCGATCGCCGCGCAGGACGCCGCGCCGTCGGAGAAGCCGAACTGGAACGCCGACACCCGCTCGAACGCCGAGCCGTGTTCGTCCTCGCCGACCTCGGGGTCGGATTGGTTGAGCAGTGGATCGCGGAAGGCGATCATCGCGGCCAGCAGATTGTTGAGCCCGTCGCCGGTGTTCAGCGTGAACCGCGGCGAGTGCCCCTCGGCGACCCAGCGCATGTAGACCCCTGCCAAGCAGTCGGCCTGCTGTTCGGACACCAGCGTCGGGGTTCGCGGCTTGACCAGGCCGGCCTGGTGTTGCACCGAGTGCCCGTACTCGTGCGCGAGCACCATCGTGACGGCCATGTCGCCGTTGGCCTTGCGCAGTGCGGGCAGCAGCTGGCCGCGGTCCCATCCGATGGTGTTGTCGTCGAAGCAGTAGCCGGCGTTGACCAGGCCGTAGGTGGCATCGCCGCAGAATTCTCCGTCCAATCCGTCGGAGTCCCAGGAGATGACCTGCTTGACGGGGGTGAACTCGCCGTCGAACGTGCCTGGGAAGGCTTGCTGCCAGAACTCCTCGATGTCGCTGACCGCTTGGCGACCGAGTTCGTCGATGCGGCCGTTGTCGGTGCCGATCACGACGCGCGACGGCTCGGCGGCGTCGTCACGCAAGCCGGTGGGGCCGTCGGTGGCAGGCATCCCTGCGACGCTGAACGGGTCGCTGAACACCGAGACCGGCTTGCCTTGCAGCGTCGTCGAGCAGGACGCGACGAGCAGGACCGTGCACGCGGCGATGGCGACGCCTGCGAGGTGCCGTCGGCTCATGCCGCCGCCTTTCATGTCGTCCGGCGGCCGGGGCGGCGCGCGCTGAAAGTTCGCTGTCAGGATAGTGAACGCAGTGCGGCACCGACTCGAAATGGCCGTGAGCTGCCAACTCAGGTTGATCTGAGGCGCTCCAGCGCGGCCCTGACCCGCTCGGAGTCGGTCGTGGACCAGAACGGCGGCAGCGACGCCCGCAGGAATCCTGCGTACCGCGCCGTCGCCATCCGCGAGTCGAGCACGGCGACGACGCCCCTGTCGTCGACGCCGCGTAGCAGCCGGCCCGCGCCCTGGGCGAGCAGAAGCGCGGCGTGGCTGGCCGCGACGGCCATGAACCCGTTGCCACCATGTGCGGCGATGGCGCGCTGCCGCGCCGTGATCAGTGGATCGTCGGGCCGGGGGAACGGGATGCGGTCGATCAGCACCAGTGACAGCGACGGGCCTGGCACGTCGACGCCCTGCCACAGCGACAGCGTGCCGAACAGCGAGGTCTCCTCGTCCTCGGCGAACCGGCGGACCAAGGCCATCGTGGTGTCCTCGCCCTGGCACAGCACCGGGGTGTCGAGCCGACCACGCATCGCCTCGGTGGCGGCCTTGGCCGCGCGCATCGACGAGAACAGGCCAAGCGTGCGCCCGCCCGCCGCGGTGATCAGGCCCTCGATCTCATCGAGTTGTTCGGCGGACCCCGCGCCGTCGCGGCCAGGCGGAGGCAGGTGCGCGGCGACGTAGAGGATGCCGGACTTGGCGTGCGCGAAGGGAGACCCGACGTCGATGCCTCGCCAGCCGGGGTCCTCGTCGTCGCCGCTGAGTCCCCAGGACCGTGCCATCGCGTCGAACGTGCCGCCGACGGTCAGGGTGGCCGAGGTCAGGATCACCGTCGACTGGTCGAAGATCCTGCCGCGCAACAGGTTCGCCACCGACAGCGGTGCAACTCGGAGAATGGCCCGCATCGAGGTGCTGGCGCCCCGCGCCTCCTCGTGGTCCAACCACACCACGTCGGTGCGGTCGGGGATGGCAGGCCCGAACGACACCAGGATGCGCGATGCGGTGTCGCTGATGTCGGTCAGCGTCGTCACCGCTTCGTTGCGGGCCGCCGCGGCCTTGGGGTCGCCGGGCGCGGTGTCGATGGCGGAGCGGACCTTGTCGGCGGCGTCGCGCAGCGCCGTCAGGTAGGTGGCCATCTCGTCGTCGAGGCGGTCCATACGTCCGGGTTCAGCGTCGTGGATGGCCGAGGAGAACGTCGCCGACGCGGCCTCGAAGCGTTGCGCGAGTTCGGGTTCCACCAGCCGCCCGGCTCGCCGCTGGGCGACCCCGAGTGCGGTCGCCGACAGCTCCGCGGTCGCCACGCTCGTCACCCGGTCGACGAGTTCGTGCGCCTCGTCGACGATGAGCAGGTCGTGCTCGGGGAGCACGTTGGCCTCGGCGATGGCGTCGATGGCGAGCAGTGCGTGATTGGTCACCACGACGTCGGCCGAGCCGGCCTTGGCACGGGCCTTCTCGGCGAAGCAGTCGGTGCCGAACGTGCAGCGCGTGGCGCCGATGCACTCACGTGCCGAGACGCTGACCTGGCCCCATGACCGGTCCTGCACGCCGGGGACGACGTCGTCGCGGTCACCCGTCTCGGTGTCCGACGACCATTCGGTGAGCCGCTTGACGTCGCGGCCGAGGGCCGTCGTCGCGACCGCGTCGAACAGTTCCTCCTGCGGCCGGTCCTCGCTTGACTCGGCCGACCCGTTGTGAATCTTGTTCAGGCACAGATAGTTTCCGCGACCCTTGAGCAGAGCGAAGACCGGCCTGCGGGGCAGCTCGGCGGTCAACGCGTCCGCAAGGCGCGGCAAGTCGCGGTCGACGAGTTGACGCTGAAGCGCGATCGTCGCCGTCGAGACCACCACCGGTTCATTGGCTTCGATGGCCTTCGCGATGGCAGGCACCAGGTAGGCCAGCGACTTGCCAGTACCGGTGCCCGCCTGCACGGCGAGGTGTTCGCCGCTGTCGAAGGCGCGCTCGACCGCTTCGGCCATCTCGATCTGGCCGCTGCGCTCGGTACCACCCAGCGCGGCGACGGCGGCGGCCAGCAGGGCGGTGGTGCGGGCGGGAGGGTCAGCCACGGCGCAGCGGGACCATGCGGGTCGGGATGGCCGGCTCGCCGCGGGAGAGCTTCAGCCCGTGCCAGGGCAGGCTGTGCAGCCCAGCGCCAACGCGCTCGCGGGCGTCGGCCAGGACGAGATCGGCGACGGGTTCGCCTTGCTGGACCAGCGGCACGGCCAGCGGCCGGGCGACGAGGTCACCCTCCGCGGCGGGCGGCTCACCGGCCGGATGCACGACCTCTTCGACGATGGTGCCCGACGGCTTGGCCAACCGGTGGGCCTGTTTGCGGCCGCCGTGGGATTCCTTGTGACTGCTGCGTTTCTCCACGGGGACGCCATCCACCTCGACCAGTTTGTAGACCATGCCCGCGGTGGGGGCGCCGGACCCGGTGACCAGCGACGTGCCCACCCCGAAGCTGTCGACGGGCTCGGCGCGAAGGGCGGCGATGGCGAACTCGTCGAGGTCGCTCGACACGACGATCTTCGTCCCGGTGGCGCCGAGGCCGTCGAGTTGGGCGCGGACTTGTCGAACGAGCACGCCGAGATCACCGGAGTCGATGCGGACGGCGCCGAGGTCTGGACCTGCGGCAGCGACGGCGTTGGCCACCCCCGCGGTGATGTCGTAGGTGTCGACGAGCAGCGTTGTGCCGACGCCGAGCGCCGCGACCTGCGACCGGAACGCCGCCAGCTCGTCGGGGCCGTCCCCGGTGGCGTGCAGAAGCGTGAACGCGTGGGCGCTGGTGCCCGTCGTCGGCACGCCGTAGCGGCGCTGTGCGGCGAGGTTCGAGGTTCCGGTGAACCCGGCCAGGTAGGCGGCCCGCGCAGCGGCGACGGCGGCCTGTTCGTGGGTGCGACGCGAGCCCATCTCGATCAGCTGTCGCCCCTCGGCTGCGCTGACCATCCTGGCGGCCGCCGAAGCGATCGCCGAGTCATGGTTGAAGATCGACAGGGCCAGCGTCTCGAGGATTACGCACTCGGCGAAGGTGCCGTGCACCGACAGCACGGGGGAGCCTGCGAAGTACAGCTCACCCTCTGGGTAGCCGTCGACGTCGCCACTGAACCGGTAACTCGCCAGGTAGGCCAGGGTCGCCGGGTCGAGGAACTCCGCGACCATGCCAAGCGCGTCGTCGTCGAACGTGAACTGCGGCAAGGATTCCACGAACCGGGCTGTGCCCGCGACCACTCCGTAGCGGCGGCCCTCCGGCAGTCGGCGGGCGAACAATTCGAAGGTGGTGCGACGCTCCGCGGTGCCGTCGTGCAGCGCGGCGGCAAGCATCGTCAGTTCGTACTTGTCGGTGAGCAACGCCACGGTCACACGCCCAACCGTATCGGGTTTGGCGCCCCGCTATTCTTGGCGACATGGTTACGCCGGCGAAGACACGTCCGGGGACGAGCGAGGAAACGAGCGTCGATCCGTCTTCGGGCGAGGAGGCGGCCACCGACAGCCCGTGGGTGACGCTCGTCTGGGACGACCCCGTGAACCTCATGTCATACGTCACCTACGTCTTCCAGAAGCTCTTCGGCTACAGCGAACCGCACGCCACCAAATTGATGATGCAGGTGCACGAGGAGGGCAAGGCCGTCGTGTCTGCGGGCAGTCGTGAGTCGATGGAGGTCGACGTCTCCAAACTGCACGCCGCAGGGCTGTGGGCCACGATGCAGCAGGACCGCTGAGGCGTACGTGCGCAAGTGGAAGCGGGTGGACACCGCGGAAGGAACGCGCCTGCGTTCGTCGTTGGCTGCGCATGAGTCGGCGCTGCTGCAGAGCCTGGTGAAGTCATTGGTGGACATGCTCGATGGCCGCGAATCAACCTCGCCAAGAGATGAACTCGCGGAAATCACCGGCATGCGGACGGGTCACTCCACGCCGCCAGAGGACGACACGATGAAGCGGCTGCTGCCCGACTTCTACAAACCCCAGACCGAACATCCGGCCGGTTCAGCCGCCGCGGAGAGCCTCAACAGTGCACTGCGCGGCCTGCACGAGCCCGACATCATCGACGCCAAACGTCAAGCGGCACACCGGCTGCTGGACACCGTCCCGCCGAAGGGCGGCAAGTTCGAGATCACCGAGGAGGACGGGCACTGCTGGGCGGCCGCCGTCAACGACGTGCGACTTGCCTTGGGCACCATGCTCGACATCGGTCCCGATGGCCCAGACCGGCTTCCGCCCGAGCATCCGATGGCCGGGCATCTCGACGTGTATCAGTGGCTGACCGTGCTGCAGGAGTACCTCGTCCTTGGCCTGAACAGCCGCTCGTGACCGGCTCCATCACCGACGTGTCGGGCATCCTCGTCGGGCACCACCACCGGCTCGACGACGACGCCACGCTCGGGACTGGCTGGGCGTCCGGGACCACCGTCGTACTGACTCCACCGGGAACCGTCGGCGCCGTCGACGTCCGCGGGGGAGCGCCTGGCACCCGTGAGACGGACCTGCTGGACCCGGCCAACAGCGTGCGCTACGTCGACGCCGTCGTGCTCACCGGTGGCAGCGCGTACGGGTTGGCCGCCGCCGATGGCGTCATGACCTGGCTCGAACAGCACGACCGCGGCGTGGTGATGGACGGCGGCGTCGTGCCGATCGTGCCGTCCGCGGTGATCTTCGACCTCCCCGTCGGCGGCTGGCAGTGCCGCCCGACCGCCGAGTTCGGCTACGCGGCCGCCGAGGCCGCAGGCGTCGACGTGGCGACCGGCACCGTCGGCGCTGGCGTCGGTGCACGTGCGGGCGCGCTCAAGGGCGGCATCGGCACGGCATCGATTCGGCTCGACGACATCGGCGTGACGGTCGGCGCCATCGTCGCGGTCAATGCGGCGGGCAACGTCGCCGACCCGGCGACCGGGCTGCCGTGGATGGCCGAGCACATCGCCGAGCTGAACCTCGTCGCGCCGCCTGCCGATCAGATCAGCGCCTTCGCCGACCGCGTCACCGAACTGTCGCCGTTGAACACGACGATCGCCGTCGTCGCCACGGACGCGCTGCTGAGCCCGGCCGCGTGCCGGCGCGTCGCGGTGGCCGCCCAGGACGGCCTTGCCCGCACCATCCGCCCTTCGCACACCCCGTTGGACGGTGACTCCGTGTTCGCGTTGGCGACCGGTGCCATCGAGGTCGAACCTGCCGGCGATACCCCCGCTGCGATGTCGCCGGAGACGAAGTTGACGACGGTCGTCGGTGCCGCAGCTGCGGACTGCCTGGCCCGAGCGGTCCTGGCCGGAGTGCTGGCCGCCGAGTCGGTCGCTGGAATACCGACCTACCGTGGCATGTTGCCGGGAGCGTTCAGCGACCATGGACAGTAGTGCGTTCTGCGACTAGGAGGGAACGGACCGTGCTGGTGATTCGCAGCGATCTGGTCGACGCCATGGTCACCCACGCGCGCGCCGACCATCCCGACGAGGCGTGCGGTGTGATCGCGGGACCGGAGGGTTCCGACCGTCCTGAGCGATTCATCAAGATGGACAACGCCGAGCGGTCGCCGACGTTCTACCGGTTCGACTCGGGCGAACAGCTCAAGGTGTGGCGCGCGATGGACGAGGCCGACGAGACGCCCGTCGTCATCTACCACTCGCACACCGCCACCGAGGCGTACCCGAGCCGCACCGACATCTCCTATGCCTCGGAGCCCGACGCCCACTACGTCCTGATCTCCACCCGCGACGCACGAGAGCACGAGCTGCGCAGCTACCGCATCCTCGACGGCGTCGTCACCGAAGAACCCGTCAACATCGTCTCTGCCTACTAGAAGGACCAGCCCATGACCGTCATCGTTTCCATCCCGACCATCCTGCGCACCCACACCGGAGGGGAGAAGCGGGTCAACGCCACCGGTGACACGCTGCAGGCGGTCATCACCGATCTCGAAGCCAACTACTCGGGGATCACCGAGCGGATCGTGGACGGCGACAAGCTGCACCGGTTCGTCAACATCTACGTCAACGACGAGGACGTGCGGTTCTCCGGCGGGCTGGCCACCGAAATCTCCGACGGCGACTCGGTGACGATCCTGCCCGCCGTCGCCGGCGGGTAGGGCTGGCCCCGCATGACAAGGTTTGACTCACTGCTCGAGGCGCTCGGCAACACCCCGCTCGTCGGGTTGCGCACGCTTTCACCGCAGTGGGACGACGGGACCGACGTCCCACACGTTCGGCTGTGGGCCAAGCTCGAGGACCGCAACCCGACCGGCTCCATCAAGGACCGGCCCGCGTTGCGGATGATCGAACAGGCCGAGCGTGACGGGCTGCTGCGGCCGGGCGCGACGATCATGGAGCCGACGAGTGGCAACACCGGCATCTCCATGGCGATGGCCGCGCTGATCAAGGGTTATCGAATGATCTGCGTGATGCCGGAGAACACGTCGATCGAGCGTCGTCAGCTGTTGGAGCTCTACGGCGCGAAGATCATCTACTCGCCCGCCGAGGGCGGCTCGAACACCGCGGTGGCCACGGCCAAGCAGCTGGCCGACGAGCACCCCGAGTGGGTGATGCTCTACCAGTACGGCAACCCGGCCAACGCCGACGCGCACTACTACGGCACCGGTCCGGAGATCCTCGCCGACCTGCCGGAGATCACGCACTTCGTCGCGGGTCTGGGCACGACCGGCACGCTGATGGGCACCGGGCGGTTCCTGCGCGAGCAGGTACCCGGCGTTCAGATCGTCGCCGCCGAGCCACGCTACGGCGAGGGCGTCTACGCGCTGCGCAACATCGACGAGGGCTTCATCCCCGAGCTCTACCACCCCGACGTGCTCACCGCGCGCTTCTCCGTCGGCTCGTTCGACGCCGTCAAACGCACCCGCGAACTGGTCCAGGTCGAGGGCATCTTCGCAGGCATCTCGACCGGCGCCATCCTGCACGCGGCGCTTGGCATGGCGGCCAAGGCACGCAAGGCAGGCGAGCGCGCCGATATCGCGTTCGTGGTGGCCGACGCCGGTTGGAAGTATCTGTCGACCGGCGCATACGCCGGTAGCCTTGATGATGCAGAGGACGCATTGGAAGGGCAGCTATGGGCATGAGCGGCGGCACTGCCGGTTACACACCCGCGCCGCAGAAGAAGGAGCGCCCCGCCTGGGTCATCGGCGGGGCCACCGTCGTCAGCTTTGTGGCGCTGCTCTACGTCATCGAGGCGTGGGATGCGGTCAACCACCAGGAGCTCAACGCCGACGGCATCCGACCACTGGAATCCGACGGGCTGTGGGGCATCATCTGGGCGCCACTGCTGCACGCCAACTGGGAACACCTCATCGCCAACACTGGGCCTGCCCTGGTGCTCGGCTTCCTCGTCACGCTGGCCGGAATGTCCCGGTTCATCTACGCGACCGCGATCGTCTGGATCTTGGGCGGCTTCGGTACCTGGCTGATCGGCAACATCGGCGCCCCGCCCGGCGTGGAGACCAACCACATCGGCGCCTCCGGGCTGATCTTCGGCTGGCTGACCTTCCTCATCGTGTTCGGGTTCTTCACCCGAAAGGCGTGGCAGATCATCGTCGGCATCGTCGTCCTGTTCATCTACGGCGGAGTTCTGCTCGGCGCGCTACCTGGCACCTTCGGGGTGTCGTGGCAGGGCCACCTGTGTGGCGGCATTGCGGGCGTATTCGCCGCGTACCTGCTGTCCGGGCCTGAGCGCAAGGCCCGGGAGAAGCGCAAGTCCGGGACAGCGCCGCAGCTGTCCTACTGACCCGCGCAGCCCTTTGCTGGGATGAGTCGTTCGCCACATTCCCGGCGATTCGGGTGTGACGCCGCTGCGGCCGTCGAACCCCGTGAGACATCACATCGTGTAGCAAGAATGAAACTCATCGCTCAATGCCGTGATGTTTTCGCGAAAGCAAGATCGGGCATGGCAAGCTAGTGAGCGTGCGAATCACCGTACTGGGTTGCTCCGGCAGTGTCGTCGGGCCAGATTCGCCGGCTTCGGGATATTTGGTTAGCGCACCCGATACGCCACCGCTGGTGATCGACTTCGGCGGCGGCGTGCTGGGCGCGCTGCAACGCCACGCCGATCCCGGCACCGTGAGCGTGCTCCTCTCGCACCTGCACGCCGATCATTGCCTCGATCTCCCCGGCCTGTTCGTCTGGCGCCGCTACCACCCCAATCCGCCAGAGGGCCGCGCCTTGATGTACGGGCCAGCCAACACCTGGGCACGGTTGGGTGCGGCGTCCTCACCAGAGGGCCGCGAGATCGACGACTTCTCCGACGTCTTCGAGATCCACAACTGGGTCGACAACCAGCCGGTCAACATCGGGTCGCTTTCGGTGGTGCCCCGTCTGGTGTGCCATCCGACGGAGTCCTACGGCATGCGGTTCACCGACCCGTCCGGTGCGACGTTCGTCTACAGCGGTGACACCGGGTACTGCGACGCGCTGGTCGAACTCGCGCGTGGCGCCGACGTGTTCCTGTGCGAGGCGTCCTGGACCCACGCGCCCGACCGTCCGCCGAAACTTCACCTGTCCGGCACCGAGGCGGGCATGGCGGCGAGGAACGCCGGTGTGCGTGAACTGCTGCTGACCCACATTCCGCCGTGGACGTCCCGTGAGGACGTGATCAGCGAGGCCAAGGCCGAGTTCGACGGTCCGGTGCACGCGGTCGTGTGCGACGAGACGTTCGACGTCACCCATCACTGAGTCATAGCCGCCCGATAGGGTTGCTGCGTGTCCAGACGAGAAGACGGCCGCCTCGACGACGAGCTGCGCCCGGTAACCATCACCCGCGGCTTCACCTCCCACCCGGCAGGCTCGGTGCTGGTCGAGTTCGGGCAGACCCGGGTGATGTGCGCGGCAAGCGTCACCGAGGGCGTGCCCCGGTGGCGCAAGGGATCCGGCCAGGGCTGGCTCACTGCCGAGTACGCCATGCTGCCCGCCGCCACCCACGAACGGTCGGACCGCGAGTCGGTCAAGGGCCGCGTCGGCGGTCGCACCCAGGAGATCAGCCGACTCGTCGGCCGCTCACTGCGAGCGTGCATCGACCTCGGCGCGCTCGGCGAGAACACCATCGCGATCGACTGCGACGTGCTTCAGGCCGACGGTGGCACCCGCACCGCCGCGATCACCGGCGCCTACGTGGCGTTGGCCGACGCGGTGGCGTACCTGTCCGCCGCGGGCCGGCTGTCCGACCCGCGGCCGTTGTCCTGCGCGATCGCCGCGGTGTCCGTCGGGGTGGTCGACGGCCGGGTGCGCGTTGACCTGCCCTACACCGAGGACTCGCGCGCCGAGGTGGACATGAACGTCGTCGCCACCGACACCGGCACTCTGGTCGAGATCCAGGGCACGGGTGAGGGCGCGACGTTCCCGCGCTCGACGCTGGACAAGATGCTCGACTTGGCGCTCGTCGCCACCGAGCAACTGTTCGCGATTCAGCAGGCGGCGCTCGCGTTGCCGTACCCCGGCGTGCTGCCTGAGCCGTCCACGCCGGCCAAGAAGGCGTTCGGGAGCTGACGCGTTACCCGATGACCGACCTGCTGGTTGCCAGCCGCAACCTCAAGAAGCTGGCCGAACTACACCGGGTGCTGGACGCCGCGGGGGTGTCGGGCTTGCGCCTGCTGTCGTTGGACGACGTGCCGGCGTTCGACGAGGCGCCCGAGACGGGTGCGACGTTCGAGGAGAACGCGTTGGCCAAGGCGCGTGATGCGTTCCAGGCGACCGGCGTGCCCGCCGTGGCAGACGACTCCGGGTTGGCGGTGGACGCGCTGAACGGCATGCCGGGTGTGTTGTCGGCGCGATGGGCCGGATCCCACGGCGACGATGTGGCGAATCTGAGACTGCTGTTGGGCCAACTCGGCGACGTGCCCGATTCCCGGCGCGGGGCCGCGTTCGTCTCGGCGTGTGCCTTGGTGTCGTCGGCTGGCGAGACCGTGGTGCGGGGGGAGTGGCCCGGGGTCGTGGCGCGCGAGCCGTGCGGCGACGGCGGGTTCGGCTACGACCCGATCTTCGTGCCCCTCGGGTCAGCGCGCTCGGCCGCCGAACTCACTCCTGCGGAGAAGGACGCGGCGTCGCATCGGGGTCGGGCTTTGGCGCTGCTGGTGCCTGCGCTGCGCGCGCTCGCTGGCTGACCGAGCTTGCGGATCCGTCGACCACATAGCCGTCGATGAAGTCGTGAAGTGCCGGCGCTAGAGCAGATACGCCTGAGTCATTGAGTTTCGCCAGCAAGATGATGCCTTGGTACTGCGCCAAGAGTGCATGCGCGAGTCGATCCGGATCGGTGCCTGCACGCAGTGCGCCTGCCGCGGCCGCGTCGTGGCACACCGCTGCCAGGTGGCGCTCCATGGCGGCGAGCCTGTCGGCGAGGTGCCTGCGCAGATCGTCGTCGGTGGTCGACAGCTCAGCGGCGAAGTTGCCGAATGGGCACCCGACCGCGCGACCGAACTGTGCTTCCAGCGCGGTCTGAATCGCGCCGATCGCGTCGGGGATCGCGTGCAGCTTCTGCGTCGGGGTGGTGGCAACAGAGCCGGACAGCTGCTTTTCGAACGCCTGCGCGTGCAGGTCGATCACGGCCTTGCCGAGTTCTGACTTCGACGAGAAGTAGTGGTAGAAGCTGCCTTTGCGCACATCGGAGGACTGGCATAACTCGTCGACCCCGACCGCCTGGTAGCTGCGCTCGAGGAACAGCCGCGCAGCGGTCGAGACGATGCGCTCGCGGGCGTCCGACGTGCGGGGCATGGGCCGATCATAGGAAGTAGTTGACCGGTCGGTCAAGTGAAGTTAGGTTGAGGCGATGGCTACGACATCCGAGGTCTTCCGCACACCCGACGACCGCTTCACAGATCTCCCGGGTTACGGCTTCACCCCGAACTACGCCGACGTCGACGGGTTGCGAATGCACTACCTCGACGAGGGGCCTCGCGACGGAAGACCGATCGTGTGCTTCCACGGAGAACCGAGTTGGGCGTATCTGTACCGCAAGATGATCGGCCCGTTGGTGGCTGCCGGACACCGCGTCGTCGTCCCCGACTACGCCGGATTCGGGCGCTCCGACAAACCCACCGACCGGGGCTGGTACACCTACGACCGGCATGTGGAGCTGACGTCGAAGGTCCTTGGCGGCCTCGATCTGCGCGACGCCATCGTGGTCGTGCAGGACTGGGGTGGGCCGATTGGGCTGCGCTGGGCCGTGGAGAACGCAGATGACGTCGGCGCGCTTGCGATCTTCAATACGGGTTTGTTCACCGGCCGCGTCTCCAAGGGCTTCATGGCGTGGCGGAACTTCGCCGAGAAGAATCCGGATCTACCGGTCGGCTTCGTGATTCAGGGCGCAACGGCGACCGAATTGCCGGATGACGTCGTCGCCGCCTATGACGCGCCCTATCCCAATGCGGAGTCGAAGGCCGGGGCGGCGCAGTTCCCACTGCTGGTGCCGCTCACCGAGGATGCGCCGGGCGCGCAGGCGATGCGTGCGGTCACCGATGAATTGTCACGGTGGCAGAAGCCGGCACTGGTGGCGTTCTCGGATCAGGATCCGGTCTTTCCGTATCCGAAAGCGGGACAAGCCTTTTGCGATCTGATTCCGACCGCGACGGAGCAGGTCGAGATCGAGGGTGCCTCGCACTTCCTTCAGGAGGATCGTGGCGAGCGGCTGGCCGAAGAAGTGCTCAAGCACCTGACCTGAGGACGTCAGATGTTGAACTGCTGTTTGATGTTCCTGGTCTGGAAGTGCTCGACGATGATGCCGAGCAGGGGGATGGTGCCGGCGAGAAGCACGCCGACGGTCTTGCCGATCGGCCAGCGCGCCTTGACCGCCAGGTTCGCCGTGAACAGCAGGTAGACGAAGTACACCCAGCCGTGCACGATGCCGATCCAGCTGGGCGGGTCCTCGACCTTGACGATGTACTTCAGCACCATCTCGTAGCACAGCGCGATCAGCCAGATGCCGGTCGTCCACGCCATCACGCGGTAGCCGAGCAGTGCCTTCCGGATCGTCTCCGCCTGCGGTGCCACGGGCGCCGGGTCAGCGGCTTCCGGGCGTTCGGCTGGTGCTTCGGGGTCGGGGCTGCTCATGGGGTGGTCCTGTCATCGGCGGTATCGGAAGGGGCGTCGGACTTGGCGAGCGCGGCCAGGTAGGCGTTGTACTCGCGCAGCGCCGGGTCGTTCGCGGATGCGGGTGCGGGTTTCGGCCGTTCGGGCAGCAGGCCTGCCGGGATCTCGGTTGGCTCGCCCTTGCCGGCCTTCACGGGCGGGGCTTCCTCGTAGCGGACGAACTTGTAGTAGGCGTAGAAGCAGAACGCGGCGAACATCGGCCATTGAAGGGCGTAGCCCAGGTTCTGGAAGGTGCCCGAGGTCGACTCGTAGCGGGTCCACTGCCACCAGGCCAGGCCAAGGCAGCCGGCCGCGGCGACGACGACCAGCAGGATGAGTGCTGGCCTCCTACGCCGTGTAGTGGACATCGTTCCACGGTACCGCGCCCGGTTTCTGGCCTTCACCTGCAGGCGGGGTGGAACGACGACTCCGCCTAGCGATCGTGATGAGTTTTTACCTCGCCCTCGGTGGCCGCGGCTTTATAGCTTCAGAGGTCGTGACTACTTCCCCCTTTTCACGGCGCCGCGCGCTGCAATTGATCGGTCTGGCTGGCGGGGCAGCCGTCCTTGGCCCGGTGCTGGCCGCCTGCGGTTCCTCCGACGGTGCCCGCGCCTTGGCGGGGAATGCCCCAGTGTCAGGCAGATTCGACGGCATCACGCTCAAGCTGCTGGTGAACCAACCGCACGTCACGTCGTTCCGCGACGTGCTTGCGCCGGCGTGGAAGGCGGCCTCTGGCGGCGATCTCGACGTGACGGCCGCGCCGTACGACCAGCTGACCAGCAAGCAGATCCTCGACGTGCAAAGCGGCACAGGCGAATTCGACGTCTTCGATTACTTCTACTTCGGCTTGGGCGATCTCGTCGACGCCGGTGCCCTTACCGACCTGACCGCGTGGATCGACACCAACAAGGACAAGATCGACGTGGCCGGTTACCTGCCGTCGATCTACGACCCGTACACCCTGCTCGGCGGCAAGCGCTACGGCCTGCCCTACGACGGGGACGTCCACATCCTGTTCTACAACGCCGAATTGCTGGACCGCTACAAGGTCGAACCGCCGAAGACCTGGGACGACTACGACGCCGTCTCGGCCAAGATCACCACGGACGCCCGCGGCTCGGCGTACGGCGCGATCGTGTCCGGCCAGCAGGTGCCGATGATCCTGGGCTGCTCGTTCATCAACCGGCTCACCGGTTACGGCGGGGAGCTCGTCGACGCCAACGGCAAGCCCGCACTGACCTCCGATGCCGCCATCGCCGCGGCCAACCACCTCGTCGCGGTCACCCCTTCCGCACTGCCCACCCCGTTGCAGATCGGGTTCGACCAGGCCAACCAGGCGTTCCTGTCGGGGCAGGGCGCGCTGCTGGACACCTGGACGGACATGGCACTGCGTGCCGAGGATCCAACGGCGTCGAAGATCTCGGGTCGGTGGGGTGCGGTATCGCTGCCCGTCGGCGGAACGAACAAGACGCCGCGCACGGCGCTGGACGCCGGATTCGGGCTCGGCATCTCTACTGCCGCCAAGAACCCCGACGCGGCAGCGGCCTTCGTGGCGTGGGCCACGGCGGCGGCGCAGAATCTCAGCGTCTCGTCGACGGCAGGCGCAGGCATCGACCCGGTCCGTGGCGCCGTACTCGGCGCCGACGGATACGCGAAGGTGGTCACCAAGGCGATCGGACCGATCAGGGAAGGCCTCGGTGGCCGACCCCTGGTGTGGCCGAAGGAGGCTGGCGCACCGAAGCTTCTGCAGGATCTGGTCGATCAGCTCGCGCTGGCGATCGCGGGCAGCCAAACCGTGGAACAGTCACTGGGCAACGCGCAGTCCAGCTGGGAGAAATCGCTGACATGAGTCGGCGTGTCCCGCTCTGGCTGGCGCTGCCGGCCGTGGCCGGGCTGCTGCTGTTCCTGGTCTATCCGACGGGATACCTGATCGCCCTGGCGATTACGCATTCATCGCTGGCCCATCCGCTCCGCAGCTTCTCCGGTGCCGAGAACTTCTCGTCGGCGCTGTCGTCGGCGGCGTTCGTCCCTTCGCTGGCGCGCTCCACAGTCTTCGCCGTGCTCGCGACGGTCGCGACCACCTCGTTGGGATTGGCGCTCGCCGTACTGCTTCGGGCCCGCGGGACGAAGTTCGGCGTGGTCGGCGCGCTCCTACTGCTGCCGTTGGTGACCGCCCCCGTCCTCATCGGGGTGGCGTGGAAACTGCTGCTCGCTCCGGTCGGCGGCGGCTTCGCGCAAGCGTTCTCGGCCATTGGCCTTGGCGGGTTCAATCCGCTGGGCTCCGGAGTCGGTGCGTTCCTGGTGATTCTGCTCATCCACGTCTGGCAGTGGACGCCGTTCGCCGTCCTGATCTCGTTCGCCGCGCTCGGCGTGGTGCGCCCCGAGCTGCTCGAGTCGGCCCGGATCGACGGTGCAGGCACGTGGCGGACCTTCACCACCGTGGTGTGGCCTGCGATTGCGCCCACCCAGTGTGCGGTGGCCGTCCTGGAGTTGGTGATCGGCTACAAGGTGTTCGACCTGATTGTCGTGATCACCGCAGGGGGACCGGGTTTCGCGACCACCCTGTCTCCGTACGCGATCTACCAGACCGGCCTTCGTGGCAGTTTCGACATGGGCACTGCGGCCGCTCAGACGCTGATCTTCGCGGCCGTCGTCGGCGCGGTCGCCACGATCGTCACCGCCACCCGGGCACGCGCGCTGAAGGCGGAGGGCTCGTGAACCCGACCCGTCGGCACTACTGGGCGGTCCGGGTCGCGCTGGCGGTGATCGCGATCGCCGCGCTGATACCGGTCGGCTATCTGGTGTCGCTGTCGCTGCGGCCCCCCGACGACGTGCTGAACTCCCGGCTGTGGCCGACCGAGTGGACGCTCACCAACTTCACCAAGGTGTTCGACACGATCGCGCTGGGTACGATGTTGCGCAACTCCTGGGTGATCGCGGTGGGCGCGGCGGTGCTCGCAGTCGTGATCGCCACGCCTGCAGCGTATTTCACGGCGCGCCGCTACCGCGGGGAACGACTTCTGACGGCCCTGCTGGCCAGCTACTGTGCACCGCCGATCGTGGCGATCATCCCGCTGTTCTTTCTGCTGCGGTATGCGGGTCTGACCAACAACCTGCTGGGCCTCGTGGTGGTCAACGGGATCGCCAACGTCCCGGTCGCGGTGTGGCTGCTCGACGGCTTCGTGCGCCGTATCCCGGTCGAGATCGAGGAGGCGGCGGTCATCGACGGCTTGTCGGTGGTCGGTGCGTTCCGCAAGGCGGTGCTGCCGCTGCTCTGGCCAGGTGTCGTGGCGGCGCTGCTGGTGGTGTTCTTCCTGAGCTACAACGATTTTCTGTTCGCGGTGTATCTCGCGGTGACCAAGGAGAGTCAGACTTTGACGGTCGGATTGTCGCTGTTTCAGGGTGATCGCAATGTGCAGTTCGGCCAGCAGGCGGCGGCGGGACTGCTTGGCATCGCGCCGGTGTACGTCCTGGCGCTGGCGGCCCAGCGGTACCTGGTTGGCGGGCTTGCGACGGGGGCGATCAAGTGAGTGCCGTTGAGCTGGTTGGTATTACGAAGTCCTACGGTGACAACGCGGTCGTCGACGATGTGAGCCTGTCCCTTCCCGATGGTTCGTTGACGGTGCTGGTCGGGCCGTCGGGCTGCGGCAAGTCCACCACCCTGCGGATCGTGGCCGGGCTGGAATCGGCCGACAGCGGCACGGTGCACATCGGTGACCGCGACGTCACCGCCGCCACCCCGAGGCAGCGCGACGTGGCGATGGTGTTCCAGAACTACGCGCTCTACCCGCAGTTGAGCGTCGCGGGCAACATCGCGTTCCCACTCCGCAACGCGGGGATAGCCAAAGACGTTGCCGCACAACGGGCCCGTGAGGCCGCCGAGCGGGTGGGCATCACGAAGTTGCTCGACCGCAAGCCGCGCCAGTTGTCCGGTGGCCAGCAGCAGCGGGTGGCGATCGCGCGTGCCCTGGTGCGCACACCGTCGGTGTTCCTCTTCGACGAGCCGTTGAGCAACCTCGATGCCAAGCTGCGGGTCGAGTTGCGCTCCGAGATTCGGCGGCTGCAGCAGGAACTCGGCATCACCGCGCTGTACGTCACCCACGACCAGGAGGAGGCGATGACCATCGCCGACCAGCTGGTGGTGCTCAACGCGGGCCGGATCGAGCAGCGCGGCACGCCGCACGACCTCTACCGGACTCCTGCCAACACGTTCGTCGCAGGCTTCATCGGATCGCCGACCGCCAACCTGATCACAGGCCGGATCGACGGCGGGTCCTTCACGGCCGACGGCATTCACTGGGACGTTACCGGTCCCGATCAGGCGGCTGTGACGGTCGCAGTGCGGCCCGAGGACGTGTTGGTGCGACCCGACGCCGGTGGGGCAGGGCGCTTCGAGTTGGTCGAATTGCTCGGTCCCCGATACGTCTTCATCATCACGATCGGCGAACAGCGATTGACCGCCGTCGTTGAGGACGCCGAGGTGGCGCGCTGGGCACGACCGCCGGTGCCCGGCGACGGCGTCGCCGTGACGGTTCGGCCGGACCGTCTGCACCTGTTCGACGAGAGCTCAGGGATCCGACTGCCTGCCGCATAGCGGCTCTTCACCGTATCGCTCACCGTGACGATAAGTCTTCGTGCTGGCCGCGGAAGTGATGATCACGACGCTCGCTCCTGAGCCCGATCGGCGGAGCTACCGTGGCCTCGCCGTTCTTAGTGAAGGAGCACCGATGCCGCGCACTCCCTGGACCACGTTGCCCGACGCGGCGGAGTCGGCGCAATGGGATGCGACGGCCGCCGACGTCGCCACGGCACTGGCTGTCGATGCACTGGCCCGCGACCGTGCCAACGAGCAACCCACCGCCGAACTCAAACTCCTCAAGGAGTCAGGTCTGGTCGACCTGCTCATCCCGACCGAGTACGGCGGGCACGGCGGACATTGGAGCACCGCGCTGCGGGCGGTCCGCATACTCGCGCGCGCGGACGCGTCCATCGCGCAGATCCTGGCCTACCACTACGTCAACCACGCGGGCATCGTCTTCTTCGGGGATCCGGCTCGCTGGTCGCATTGGTTCCAGGCCTCCGCTGCCGGGAACTGGTTGTGGGGTGACTCGGTCAACCCGATCGACCCCGACCTCGCGTTGACCGCGGACGGTCCCGGGTACCGGCTCGACGGCCGCAAGCGCTACTCCACTGGCGCGTCCACCGGGGACGTCACGCTGGTGATGGGGGCCGAGCAGGGGCGCGACCGGATACTTGCGGTGGTCATCGATCACGAACGAGCCGGGGTGCGGTTCGTCGATGATTGGGATGCCCTAGGGCAGCGACTCTCGGCGAGTGGCTCGGTCGAGTTCGAGGGCGCCGCGGTCGCGACGTCCGACGTGCTCGGCGTCGTCGGCGAGGAACCGTATTCGACGCTGGTGACGCCGGGTATACAGCTCGCATTCGGCAACCTCTATCTCGGCATCGCGCAGGGCGCGCTGCAGAAGGCCCGCAAGCTCACGCTGGATCGACGAGGAGCCTGGCTGCTGAGCAGCGCCGAACACTATTCTCGAGATCCCTTGGTGCAGAGGGTCTTCGGAGAGCTGGTGTCGCGGGTGGCCGCAGTCGAAGCCCTCGCCGACCACTGGAACGCCCGCTACGACCTGGTGATCACCCGCGGCTCGGAGGTCACCGCGGCCGACCGCGCCGAGGTGGAGGTCGGCATTGCCCAACTGAAGGTGGTGTCCACCGAGACCGCCCTCGAGGTGGCTCAGCGCGTGTACGAGGTCACCGGCACCAGCTCCGTGCGCAGTGACGTCGGCCTGGATCTGTACTGGCGCAACATCCGCACCCATTCGCTGCACGACCCCATCGACTACAAGAAGATCGAGGTTGGCGCCAACTTCCTGACCGGCGACGTGCAGCCCATCACGCTGTACACCTGAGACTGCCGATCACGACTTCGGCCCGATGAACTCGTCGAGGCGGGCCGTGGCGGCCTTGCGGTAGATCGAGACGATGTACTTCGTCGACCGCGTCCAGGGGATTTCGAGGTGGTCGAGTGCGGCGGTGAACAGGCCGATGATGTCTTCCGACCGGTTCGAGAAGTGGTACCGGATGCTCATGACCCCGCGATCATTGGCGACGACGCGGCAGCCGTCGCTATGGATCAGGCCGCGGACGAATTCTTCGGTCTCCTCGTACATGATCGCTTCCTGCCACGGCTCGAGCCGGATCGGCCTGTTGTGCTTTCGGCCGGGGCCATGCTGAGGGAAGAGGCATGGCCAGTGTTTGGAAAAGTGCGAGACGTCTACGCAGCGGCCTTTACGCTGCACGACTGTCGCGTGTTGCTTTGGCATCAGAGCGTCGATCGTTTCGCAGCAGCGAGCGATGATCGCGGGGTATTGCGTAGCGCAGGTGACACGGAGACGCCAGACTCGGCGTTGACGTGAGATGTAACCGTCGCCAAGGTACATCCCGAGCAAGTACGAGTACGGTGCAGCCGGAAGTTCGGTGAAGTCGTGGCTGATATCGCACCCCGATGAGCCTCCGGGCGTTCTCGGTAGGACCTGCCGTCGGCGCCGCCAATCGCGCACGGTAGTTCGCGGTATGCCCGTCTGCCGCGCGATGGCGCAGTCGTTTGTGCCCGCTGCAATGAGTAGTTGGGCCTGGTCGAACTCCTCCAAGGACCTCATTGTTTGCCCCCCGCCGTCCCGATGTCTCCAAACTAGAGACGGCCTCCGACAAATTCGGGGAGCGATCGGCGCGGTACTATTTGGACGCTGCGGGCGTGATGAAATTGGAAAACATGCGGGCTTTAGGTGCCCGTGCTCGAGAGAGCTTGTGGGTTCGAGTCCCACCGCCCGCACTCATCGCCTGGTTGGATTCGGGCGCTTTATCTCCGCGCCCCAAGTCCGCTAACTCAGCCGAATGTCCTCGCGGGCGATGGGGGCGGCGCAGCGGTCGCAGCTGAGCACCGGCTTGAGCTCATTGCCGCACACCGTGTGGGTCAGGTGGATGTCTGACTCATTGGGGTCGAGCCAGCGTTGACCCCAGGTGAGCATCGAGAGTGGCAGCTGATAAAGGTCGAGTCCTCGTTCAGTGAGCCGGTACTCGTGGCGAACCGGCCAATCGCCGTAGGGCGCTGCAACGAGGATCCCTTGTTCCACGAGGCGTCGAAGCCGGCCCGACAGAATGTTCGGCGCGATGGCGAGGTTTTGTTGGAAGTCGTCGAATCGGCGGGTCCCGAAGAAGGCCTCTCGAATGAGCAGGCTCGTCCAGTGATCACCCATCACGCCCAGGGTCCGGCCGATCGAACACGTTCGGTTCCGTTCCAGCAGAGACAGATTGGGTGTGCGCCGTCGTTGGCCCAGGCGGGGTGATGCGGTGAAGGGGCCGGGTCTCCAGGCAGTGACGTCGCGAGCGGAGATTACCTCCCGGCAGTCGTCGCACCGCAGTACCGCCTCGAGCGGTTGGCCGCAGCCAACGTGAATCGCCGGGGTTGGACGCGTGCGCCCCTCGAAGTACCACCGGTCGCTCCAGCGCATCGCCACCATCAAGCAGGTGAGGAAGTCGCGGCCACTCTCGGTGGGGTGGTACTCGGGCCCGGACGCCTGAGGGTGCTCGGTGAGCAGGCCTCCAGAAGTGAGTTGCCGCAGGCGCGCAATCAGGGTTGAGCGGGCGACACCGAGTCGGGCCTGGAACTGGGAGAACCGGCGAACGTCATAGAGCACCGATTCACGCATGACCAACCACGACCACGCGTCTCCAACGACCTCGCCGGTGCGATAGATCGAATCGAGGTCGACGGCGAGGGCCTGATCTCCTCGATCGCTGCTCATGGTCCGACCGATCATAGATTGTCTCTCTAAAAAAGACGCTTGCATAAGAAGACCATACTCGATAACGTCGGCCAATCGTGTCCAATCCAGATCGAGGAGTCGCACATGTCTGATCACCCGTCGCCGTCCGGCAAGCTGATCGTGAGTCGTGAGGGGCCGGTCACGACGATCACGTTGAATCGCCCGGAATGCCACAACGCGCTCGATCGTGAGGTCTCCGCTGAGCTCAACGCCGCCGTCAAGGAGGTCTCCGTCGACCGGGATTGTCGCGTCGTGATCATTCGCGGGGCCGGCGATACCTTTTGCGCAGGCGATGACATCAAGGAGTTCAACGACTGGGGCCCTGACGATTTCATCTGGCAGGTCCGCATGTATCAGGACACCGTCAACGTGATCGACGACATGGTGCCCGTCACGATCGCCGCTGTCGATGGCGTGTGCACTGGCGGTGGACTGGAGCTCACCCTGGTGTGTGACTTCGTGGTGGCTACCAACCGCTCACGGTGGGGCATGCCGGAGATCAACTGGGACATCACCCCCGGCTGGGGTGGCACCGCGAAGATCGCGAAATTCGCGGGTCGTCGAAAGGCCAAGGAGTGGAACCTCATTGGCGCCATGTTCAGCGCTGCGGTCGCTGAACGCCACAACCTCATCAACCGTCTATGCGAACCGGAACTGCTCGATCACGAGGTCGACGCACTCGTCGAGGTCATGCTGGCCAAAAACCCTGCCACCCTGCAGGTCACGAAGTACTTCCTCGACAAGGGTGCCGACCTCGACCTGGCGAACAGCATGATCTTCGAAGTCGCACCGCCCCGTCAGCTCGAACGGCAAGGCATCGCCGACTTCGTCGAGAAGGGCACGCGTGACCAGCGCCGCAAGCTCGTCATGGACTTCTGGCAAGACTGAACGCCTTCTCGGTCGAGCTGTCAGTACTGGGCGATGAGTTTCCCGGCGCGTTCGAGCAGGCTCACCGCGGCGGCGTGGAGGAGATCGCCGGTCGGTTTGTCGGCCAGTCCGGCGCAAGCGCGGGCATGGGTGCCTTCGAGGACGATGCCGAGCTTGTAACCGGCGAGGACCTGGAACCACGGCAGGGCGGTCAAGTCGCGACCGCTGACGTCCTGGTACCTCGCAATGAGCTCGTCACTAGTCGGGAATCCCGACCACGGCTCGATTGGGAGGGTCGACGCGGATCGACCGTCGCTGTCCGGCCAGGTGGCGAGCAACCAGCCCAGGTCGAGCAGCGGATCGCCGACCGTGGCCATCTCCCAGTCGACCACTGCGGCAAGCGCGGGACCTGATGGTGAGAACAGGACGTTGGCGAGGTGGAAGTCGCCGTGCACGAGTCCGGGTTGCCAGCTCGACGGTCGGTTGCGGTCCAGCCACTGGCCGACGGCGTCGACGCTGGATAGCTCTGAACCCGCGTAACCGGGAAGCTCGCGGTAGCTCTCCAGTTGCGATTGCCAACGCGCGGACTGCCTTTCGAGATAGCCTTCCCGGCGCCCCAGGTCTCCGATCCCTGCGGCATCGACGTCCACCTTGGACATCGCCGCGGCCGCGTCCACCATGGACAAACCCATCTGATGCCGGATCGCCGGATCGTCTCGGTGTGGTGCCGGTAGCCCGCTGACCGGATTGAATCCGTCGATGGGTTCCATCAGGTAGAACGCGCAGCCGAGGACGTCGGTGTCGACGCATGCGGCGATCAGAGCGGGATGAGGAACGGGCGAATCGCGAAGCGCGGCGAGTACGCGGGCCTCCCGACGCATCGTCTCGTCGCTCTTGGCGCGCTTGTGGATTGGCGGGCGCCGCAGCACGTAGTCGCTCCCGTTGCGACGGAACCTGAGCAGGATGTTCTGCGTGCCACCGGTGAGTCGCTCGACGTGGGTGATGGGACCGCTGGGCAGGCCCTGCTCGTCCATCCAGGTGGCGAGCCGGTCCAGATCGACTCCCGTCTCGGCCTCTGCGGGCGTCGCGGTCATCGAGTGAGGAGAGCGGGGTCGTCGTTGCCGACGGCGTGTTCGAGCAGGTCGGCATAGCGGGCACGGGCTTCGGCGCGGCGGGTGGGCAGGTGTGCGGTGGGGAACAGGCCAGGCGCAGGGACGCGGTCGCGGAGGAGTTCGCGGGCCAGGGTGATCTTGTGCACCTCGGTCGGACCGTCGGCCAGCCCCATGACCTCTGAGGCGAGCAGCATTGCCGCAAGCGGCATTTCGGTGGACGCACCGAGTGCGCCGTGCAGGTGCAGCGCGCGCTGTGCCACGTCGTGCAGCACCTTCGGCATGGCGATTTTGACCGCAGCGATGTCCTTGCGCACGACGCGGTAGTCCTGATGCTTGTCGATCAGCCATGCGGTGCGCAGTACGAGAAGGCGGAACTGTTCCATCTCGATCCAGCTGTCGGCGATCTTCTCCTGGGTCATCTGGAAGGTGGCCAAGGTGCCGGCCCTGGTCTGGCGGGAGACCGCACGCTCGCACATCATGTCGAACGCCTGCCGAACCAGCGCGATCGTGCGCATCGCGTGGTGGATCCGGCCGCCGCCCAGTCGGGTCTGTGCGATGGCGAAGGCCGTGCCCTCGTCGCCGAGCAGGTTCTCCGCAGGCACCCGCATGTTGTCGAACCGCAGATACGAGTGCGAGCCGTGGTGCTCGCCCTCGGTGTGCACGTTGCGCACGAACTCCAGTCCCGGCGTGCCGGCGGGCACCAGGAACATCGACATTCCTTGATGCGCAGCGACTTCGGTATTGCTCACGACCATCACGATGAAGAACGCCGCGGACGAAGCGTTCGAGGCGAACCACTTCTCGCCGTTGATCACCCACTCGTCGCCGTCGCGGGTGGCGTGGGTGCGGAAGAGCGTCGGGTCGGCCCCGGCGTGTGGTTCGGTCATCGCGTAGCAGGAGGAGATCTCGCCTGCCAGCAGCGGGCGCAGGAACCGGTCCTTTTGTGCGGGGTTGCCGAAGTGCGCGAGGATCTCGGCATTGCCCGAATCGGGAGCTTGGCAGCCGAAGATCGTTGGCGCCCAACGGGAGCGGCCGAGGATCTCGTTCATCAGTGCCAGCTTCAACTGACCGTAGCCCGGTCCACCGAGTTCGGGACCGAGGTGACACGCCCACAGTCCGCGGTCCTTGACCTGTTGCTGCAACGGTCGCACCAGCGAGGCGACCAGCTGATCGGTCTTGTCCGCGGTGTCGCCGAGCACGTGATCCAACGGTTCGACTTCGTCCCTGACGAACGTGTCGATCCAGTCCAGTTCGCGTTGAAAGTCCGGGTCGGTCTCAAAGTCCCATGCCACTGTGCGCTCCCATCGCGTGTAATGCGGTCAACTTGTGATTTAATGTGATCGCATCAATCAAGCTAGCACGAGGAGGGCAGGGAAGTGAAAGCGTCGGTGGCCGGGCAGGACACCCGGTCGCAGCTCATCTCCGCCGCCGAGCGGCTGTTCGCGGAGCGGGGGGTCGACGGCGTGTCGCTCAACGAGATCAATCGGGATGCGGGCCAACGCAATGCCAGTGCCCTGCAGTACCACTTCTCAGACCGCGCGGGGCTGCTGAAAGCCATCATGGACAAGCACGGGCCCGACGTCGACGCGCGCCGTGACGTGTTGCTTCAGCAGTACCGCGATGCCGGGCAAGCTGACTTGCGTGCACTGGCAGCCGCGCTGGTCCTACCCGTCGCGGCGAAGCTGTCGGACCCCGACGGTGGCCGCGAGTTCCTGAGGATCTTTGCCGAACTGGTCAATCGTCCGGACCCGCAGTTCGACGTTCTCATGAACGAGGCCATCGGCGTCGGCATCCTGACCTGGCGCGAATGCGTTGACCCCCTGCTGAGCCGGGAGTCCGTCGAGATCTTCCACACCCGCTTTGCGGCGATCCGCTTCACGCATGTCGAACTGGCCGCCCGCGCGGCCGCGCGGCCCCGCGCCGACGACCGGTTGTTCACCAGCAGGCTGATCGACTTGGTCGCGGCGGTCTTGGCGAGTCCGGTGTCGGACCAGACGACGGAATTGCTGCGCCAACGCAATACGCGCCGGCGACTCACCTGACGAACGCGCCTACTCCGTCGTGCGCACAGGTCTAGACCTGCGCCATACCGCCGTCGACGCTCAGTTCGGCGCCGGCCACGAAGCTGCTGTCATCGGACGCCAAGAACAGTGCGGCAGCGGCGATCTCCTCGGGGCGGCCCATCCGGTTCAGCGGTATCGCCGCGGCAAACGCCGCCCTGATCGCGGCCGCGCCCTCGGGTGAGTCGGCCTGACCGTCCATGATGGGGGTGTCGATCGGGCCCGGGCTCAATGTGTTGAACCGGATGCCACGGTCGTTGAACTCGCGGGTCCACGTGCGCGCGTAGGAACGCAGCGCGGCCTTGGTGGCGCTGTAGGTGCTGTAGCCGCGAATGCCCACGTAGCCCGCGATCGAGGCGACCAGGATGACCGAGCCGCCGTTGCGTATCAGCGGCAGCGCCTTCTGCACCGTGAACAGGGCTGCCCGGGCGTTGAGGTCGAAGGTGAGGTCGAAGTTCTCCTCGGTGATCTTTCCCAACTCCTCCGGCTCCACCCGGCCCGAGTTGACCACCAGGATGTCCAGCGCGCCCTTCTCCGAGAGAACGGTGGCGAAGAGCTTGTCCAAGTCCGCGGAGATGGTGGCGTCGCCTGCGATGGTGGTCACGCCGTCGTCGATCGACGCCTTGGCCGCGTCCAACTCACTCTGTCGGCGCCCGGTGATGAAGACGTGGGCGCCTTCTTGGACGAACCTCTGTGCGATCGCCAGTCCGATACCGCTACTGCCGCCGGTGATCACGGCGACCTTGCCATCCAGTCGTGTCATCAGTTGATCCTCCTATTTCGTGCTGTGTTGGACGGGCTCGTGCGGCGTCCGTCTTCGGTGATGGGACCGATCGCATTGATTAGACCGATCTGTCTAAATCAAGATTACTTGTACTCGCCGCTGCTGTCAACGCACGGACGCCGTACCGCCGTCTGACCATTCGCCCGCGCCCGGGTGGTTATTACTTACGCACGAACTCCGCGATTGCGGTACCGATTTCATCCGGGCTGTCCTCTTGAACGAAATGAATTCCGCTAACGGTCGTTTCGGTCAGGCTGGGCCAGGATCGGATGAGTTCGCGGACGTGGCCGTGGGCAATGGCACCCGGTTCGGCATTGATGAACAGCTTGGGCATCTCGGTTGCCGCCAGCCAGTTGCTGTATTCATCAACGACCGAGACCACGTCTGCCGGCTCACCGTCAATCGGCAGATTGCGTGGCCACGACAGCATTGGGCGGCGGCCTTCGCCTGGCATGACGAAGGGTCGCCGATAGTGGTCCATCTCTGCGTCACTGAGTTCGCGCTGGATCTGGGCAGGTAGGACACGCTCTATGAACACGTTCTGCTCCAGCACCATTGGCTCGCCGCGCGGGGAGCGAAAGCCCTCAAAGATTTCGCGGATCGCGCTGGGGAATTCCGGCCATGTCATCGGGATCACGATGGCCTCCGTGAACGCGATCCCCTGCACACGGTCGCGGTGTTGGTTGGCCCAGTCGAAGCCGAGGACCGAACCCCAGTCGTGCAGCACGAGTGTCACGTTGTCGCCGAGATCCAGTGCGTCCCACAGCGCGAACAGGTAGTCACGTTGTTCGGCATAGTTGTAGCGATCTGGGCCCGACGGGCGCAACTTGTCCGAGCCGCCCATTCCGATGAGATCGCACGCCACGAGCCGGCCCAGCCCTTCCAGGTGCGGCATCACGTTGCGCCACAGGTAGGACGAGGTCGGGTTGCCGTGCTGAAAGACGATGGCGTTGCCGTCGCCCTCGTCGACGTAGGCCATCCGGTACCCATTGACGTTGCGATACTTCAGTTGCCCGTAGGGTTTTGCTCCCACCACGATGTGCCTCCTAGCGCATGAGGTCTCCGGCGGCTTGGTCGCAGCGCCTGCGGCAACCCGAGTGGAACCATTTAGGGGATGATGCGAAGTTGGCGGAGTCTCGTGAGCTGCCGCCCGAAGCTCTGGTGCGTGTCGATGCAATCCGCGAACCCCGCCTGACGGATCTTGATTGTGCTCTAGATGGTCTCTTCACCGAAGTTGAGCATCCAGTCCACGAACGACCAGTTCGCGATCTGCTCATAGGGCGTGGGGTACAGGCCATAGCGGGCAACCATGGAATCCCACAACGGAGCCTTCTCGCTCATCTCAGAAACGGTGGACATGGCAAGCGGCTCTGCGACTGGCAGATCGTAGAAGGCGGCGAGCTCATTCCACAGTTGCCTCCAGCGATAGACGTCGCCGTTCGACACGTTGAAGATCTCATTGCGTGCTTTGTCTTCACCCAGGGCCCACAACGTTGCGCGGCCGAACAATTCGGCGTCCGTTGTCTCCTGGAGACTGTTCCATCCCACTTTGGTGCCAGGAAAACGCAACGGCAACCCCAGTTCGCGACTCATCGCGGCATACGTCGCGAGACTGGTAACCAGGTTCATTGGCGAGTTCTGGCTTGGTCCCATGACCAGATGGGGACGGAAAACCGTCCAACTAGCCCCAGTCTCAGCGGCCCAGTCAGCCAGAATGTCTTCCTGCTGGTGGTAGTGGATCGGCGCAATGAGACGTGGGTCTGTCTCCTTCGCTGGAGCATTGAAGGCGCCGAGGCTGAAGCCGTAGGACTTGGCACCGCCGGCGAGTACGACACGTTCAATGCGCACGTTGCCCGCCGCGAGAGCGTCGAGCGTATTTCTCAACATTCTGGCATTTGGCTCGACGGTTCGGCCATTGTGGGTTTCTCGACGTAGGCGGCGAAGACCAGATCGGTCACCTCATAGAGAGACGAGAAGGCGCTCTTCGTGCCCTCGCGGTCCAGCAGATCGACGCTGATGTGAGGGGGTGCGGACTGCGCTCGATAGGCCGGTGCGGGTCGACGCGCGGCTGTGGTGACCGTCCACTGCGGGTTCTCGGCGACGGCGTCGATAACGCCAGTACCAAGGACGCCGTATGGTCCAACAAGCAGGATCTGGCGCTGCATGACGGGTGTTTCAGTACTAGCGAACGTAGCGGGGTTGCTCATGGCGCATCCCTTCCTCGTGCGGGCAGCGGCAGCGGTCAGCTGGCCACGAGATCGAACTCGTTGCCGTCGGGGTCGATGAAGCCGATCCATCGGTTGTCGTTCTCCGCCAGTGAGCGGATCTGCTTGGCGCCCAGGTTAATCAGTCGCTCGGCGTCGGCGGCGACGTCGCTGGACCGCAGATCGAAGTGCACGCGGTTCTTCACGGTCTTGTCCTCGGCCACCTTGTGAAACAACAGGAGGGGTCCCTGTTCACCGTCGGTGTCTGCCGGGATCGACGCGGAGTCCTCGGTTGCGCCGTCATTGACGGTGCGGTGCAGGACCTGGGCCCAGAACTGTGCGAGTTGGGCGGCGTCGCGGGCGTCGAAGCTGACCGCCATTATCGAGATGCTCATGATGCCAATTCGGTTCGTTGCTTATTTGCGGCGGCGGGGCGACCGGCGTCGACGGCCACGTTGGTACCGGTGATGTAGGACGCGCGGGGGGAAGCCAGGAATCCGATCACGTCGGCGATCTCCTGCGGCTCGGCAACCCGACCGAGCAGAGTGGTCTCGGCCATGGAATCGAACAGCTCCCGTGGGGCTGCGTTGGTGTAGACGGGTCCCGGTGAGATGGCGTTGACCCTGATGCCGGCGGGTCCGTATTCGGCGGCCCATGAGCGGGCCAAGGAGGCCAGTGCGGCTTTGGTGGCGCCGTAGGCGGCACTGTCGGGCTTACCGACGATGCCGGCCCTGCTGGCCAGGTTGATGATCACGCCATCGCCCCGGGC
Organism: Mycobacterium sp. AZCC_0083; assembly: GCF_014202335.1. GTDB lineage: Bacteria > Actinomycetota > Actinomycetes > Mycobacteriales > Mycobacteriaceae > Mycobacterium. Next base: position 54,888 of record NZ_JACHGP010000024.1, read on the forward strand.
CACCATCTTCGGGGCCAGTACCGACACCAGCAGGTAGGGGGCCTCCACGTTGGCGACGAACAGCTGATCCAGCGTGTTGACGGCCAGCTTCTCGGTTGGACCGAACCAGGCGAACCCTGCATTGTTGACGAGGATGTCGACGTCGCCGACCTCATGAGCCAACCGCAGTGCTACCGCGGGGTCGCCCAGGTTGGCGCCGACGAAACGCGCTGAGCCACCGAGTGTTTCGATTTCGGCGACCACCTCAGCGCCCCGGCTGGCATCGCGGCCGTGCACGATCACCGTGGCCCCCTGTGCGGCCAGCTGCACCGCAGCGGCCCTACCGATACCCGATGTCGCGCCGGTGACCAGCGCGACCTTGCCTTCCAGATCCCGAACCACCGTGGGGCTTGTCATGTCCGCTCCTCATGTCTTTGTACCGATCTGTTTGATCGGACAGCCCAGCCAAAATTTAGACCGACCAGACTAAAGACGCAAGCCCATCGTCCAATATTCCCTGAGGGGCAACGTCGTCGCAGCGAGGTCGCCTCCTGAGCCGGGTCCCCCTACCGGCTGGCGAACCGCAGGGAGTCGGCAAATGTGCCCGACGAAATGTTACGCCGAACTGATGTCGACGGCTCGACCCACGTGTCGAATTATCAAGTGTCGCCGTCTATTACCAGAGACACAGGGCGTGGCTCTGATCCGAGGCAGAGTCTTCAGCTCGACTGCCCGTTCTAGTTCGGGGACGGGTCCGTCGCGGCGGCCACCACCTTGCGGGCCAGCGAAGATGCCGTCGCGGCGGTGTCGGGCCGTCGGTCCATCCAGGCTGTGACGCAGGTGCCGCGGTAGATCATGACAAGCTGTTCGGCGAGTTCCTCTGGACGAGTAACCTGCGCGGCGTGAGCCAGATCGCAGAACAGGTTGTGAATCCAGTTGTGATATCTCGTCCTCACCCCCTCGACCAGCGCCTCGGGCAGGCTGGCTTCGGTGGCCAGGGTTAACTCCTCTACGTCACGCTCAAAGGCTGGCTCGGCAAACGACGGGCCTAGGATTTCAAAGACGCCGATAATGCGTTGCCGGGCAGAGGGGAAGCGTGAAAGCTCGCGCAGCATCCGATCCTGGATTCTGGCGAACCGGGACTGCAGGTAGGCCCGGATCAGGTCGTCGTCGTCCCCGTCGCCCAACCCAGCTTCGGGAATTCCTGACTTTGTCACGACCTCGTCGAAAAAGGCGCGCTGGATCCCAGTTGGGCGGATGACGACGACCGGGTGGGGTCGGGTGGGTGAGGTCATCGGCGGCTCCTTTGGTTGCCGAGGTCGGTGCTGGCAGTTGCCTGAGGGAGCGCGCGATGATCACGCACGGGCCAGTCTCCGCACTTTTCGCTGCCACGCGTCTGCTAACGGTTTTGCGGTTACAACGCTAGTACCGACCGACGTCCTTTCACTGGTTGCAGAGTGGTACCAATAACGCCACGCTCGTTCGGGTCACCACGTGCGCGTGCCGGCTTCGGGGCGACCGCAAGTAACCCAGCAGTGGATGCGCTGGCAAGCACTGACTTCCTGGACGAAATGTCCCAACGCAACGACCAGAACCGTTGCGCCGCAGTCTCATCAGCGAACCAACGATGGAATTAGACAGAACTGTCTGATAGCCTTGTTCGATGCCGAAAAAGACGCGACAGGCTTCGGCACGAGGCCGACTCCTCGGGTGTGGTCGCTACGCGAAATGCCGCGATTGCGCCGTCGCCAATTGAGCGGGCGGACCAAACCGTTGCGGACGCCTTACTGGAGACAACAGATCGAGGGAGACTGATGGAATCGATCACCCTGGGTGACGTGACAGTCACGCGCATCACGGAATGGGAAGGCTGCGCCCCGATAACTGCCCAGCTCGCCCCTGAAGGCGGCCGCGAGGTCTGGGAGCGACACAGTTCGTGGCTGGCACCTAGGTTCTGGAACCGGGAGTCGAACGAGGTCGTCACCTGTTCGGCATCGTATTTGGTCCGCAGTGCCGGCAAGAACATCCTGATCGATACAGCATCCGGAAACGGCAAGGAACGCCCCTACTTTCCGCTGTCGTCACACCTCGATACTCCCTATATCCAGGACCTCGGTCGCGCGGGAGTGAAACCCGAAGACGTGGATATCGTTGTCTGCACCCACCTTCACTTCGACCACGTCGGCTGGAACACGGTGTTGGAAAATCGCGAGTGGGTTCCCACGTTTCCCAACGCCTCCTATCTGTTCACCCTCGAAGACTTCGATTATTGGAATCCGCTCAACGACACCAAGCCGCTTGGCGCGCTTGTCAATCAAAACGCATACGAGGACAGCATTGCGCCGATCCACAATGCCGGGCAGGCCGTGTTGTGGAGCGGCAGCCACACCATTGACGAGAACTTGAGCCTCGTGGCCGCCCCAGGCCACACGCCGGGAAGCGCGATCGTCACTCTCGAGTCCGGCTCTGACCGTGCAATTTTCGTCGGTGACGTATTGAACAATCCGATACAGATCGTGGAGCCGCATTGGAACAGCTGCTTCTGCGAGGATCCCCAACAAGCACGGTGGACCCGTCGCGAGGTGCTTTCTCGCGCTGCGGACACGAACGCACTCCTCTTGGCCAACCACTTCGCTGGCGGGCACGCCGCAGAAATCAGGCGCACCGGCGACAGGTTTCGAATAGTGCGCTGGATCGCCTGAACCCGAGCCAAACATTTGGCCCATCAATCACACAGCGGAGGTCTCAAAACACGATGCGGGAATTACTGCGCATCTCGACGAACGCAGATCTGGAAGCCAACAAAGAACCGGTGCGGTGGTGTGTATCGGGACCGCGAATATCGTTCAGTCCAGCTAGGCGTCGGTAATGGCGGCGCGCAATTCCTTGAGGCGCCCCAAAGACGTGCCGGTTTCGGGTGTGTAGACGATGACTCGTAGATCGCTGCGGCGTGTCAAGAGCACGTTGCACGTGACTCTGATCGTCCCAACCGAGGGATGCTTGATTGTCTTGCGTTCGTTGTCGTAGACGTCGACGCTTCGTGAGTCCCACAGTCGGCAAAAGCGCCTACTTCGTTGGGTCAGATCATCCAGCAAGCTGGTCAGGCCAGGGTCGCGCTGATATCGACTCGACGTCAGGCGAAGGTCGCCGACGAGCCGCTCCTCGAAGGCGGCCTTGTCGCTATTCGTCCGCACGAGTCGTGTACCTAAGTCGTTGAACGTTCGCCAAACCAGGTTGCGCTCTGCGTTGGGTCGCGACTGAACGTCGCCGTGGACCGCCGACCACAGCGGGTTCCAGGTCAGGGGGCTCCATAGCGCGTCGTAAACGGCTGCCGGGCTCGCGTCGAGTTGATTGATCAGACGCATCACTTCGGGAGGCAGTGAGGCGCCGGATTGCTGGTTCGACGGTGCCGGTTGCCGAGCGAGACGAAACAGGTGTTCCTGCTCAGTTTCGGATAGCTGCAGGGTGCGCGACAGCGCGATCAACACTTGGGCCGATGGCGTCGATGCGCGACCCTGTTCGAGCTGGGTGATGTAGTCCGGTGAGACGCCGGCCAGTATGGCCAACTCGCGCCGCCGCAGACCGGGTGTGCGGCGTGGACCGGTCGCCGGCACTCCGGCGCCTTCCGGCGTCAACCGCTCGCGCCACGCCCGCAATGCTGGTCCAAGCTCACCAGATACGCTCAGCGGTGCAGAGTATGCCGGACTTGCGACGCGCGCTAACGGTGGCACAGCGGCACCCGCACCGTCGCGTAATTCGGGGGTTGTTCCCGCGTGAAGGTCCCGGGTTGGATCGCTGATATCCGTCAAGTAGCTCACTACCATCGCTGCGCCTTGCCCACGATGATCACCGCATTCGCCGAAGGTGTGGGCTGTTCGCAACGTTACCACCGGCCGGCCTACCCGCGGTTCTTCCGTCGGCAGCTGGTGATCGGCGAGGTTGACGCGACCTTGATTCGGGGCGTAACGTCAAATATATACAGATCGGTCTAAAGCGGTGGGTGGACAGACACTCCCGCCACGCAGACAGGAGTCGGCCTCATGACTACGCCAATCGTCGGAAGCCGAGGACCAGTGACTCCGGAGTCGCGGAATCCCGATCGCGACTACCCCCAGATGGTGGGGGACCGCGGTCTCGTCGAGCCCTCACCACGTCGGGTACGCGGCTACTTCGATGACGTACTCGTATTCGACACGACCCGCGCCCTTTACGTCTGGGAGATCTCCTACTACCCGCAGTATTACATTCCGGTGTCTGACGTTCGCATGGAGCGTTTGCAGGACGAGAACCACGCCCAGAAGCTGCAGTTCGGTTCCTCGCGGCTACATTCGTTGACCTCGCCTGAGCGCACACTGAAGTCTGCTGCCCGCGTGTACGATTCGGGTTCGGTCGCCGGCACCGTCCGATTCGAATGGGACGCGCTCGAGTGGTTCGAAGAGGATGAACCCATTATCGGTCATCCACGCAACCCCTACATCCGTGTCGACTCGTTGCGTTCCCATCGTCACATCAGGGTGGAGCTCGACGGCGTCGTTCTGGCCGAAACCCACAGCCCAGTCTTGCTCTTCGAGACAGGGCTGCCGACCCGTTTCTACATCGACCGCACTGACGTCGCGTTCTCACACTTGGAGCCGAGCAACACCGAAACCATATGCCCCTACAAAGGAATCACCTCGGGCTACTGGACAGTCAGGGTCGGGCAGGCTGTGTATCCCGATCTCGCCTGGACCTACGACTACCCGTTGCGCGAGGTCGCTCCCATCGCCGGGATGATCGCGTTCTACAACGAAAAGCTGGACATCTTCGTCGACGGTGCCCGATTGCCTCGGCCGCACACCCACTTCGGCTAGGGCTGCCTCTGCAGGGCTGCGTCGATGAGCGCTTCGGCTACTGCGCGAGACGTGTTGACGGTTGAGGGTCGTCTGTCCAGCCATGCCGAAACTCCTGCGCCGTCGAACAGCACGACAAGCTGCTCGGCCAGCTCCTCGGCATGCGGTACCTCGGCGGCAAAGGCCAGATCGAAGAACAGGTTCTGTAGCCAGTCCCGGTATTCGGTGACGATTTCCTCGACGACTTCGCCCGGTAAGGCTTCGGCGCTCGCGGTCACCAGCGCACACCCGTGAAAACCTGGTTCGACGAACGACTGCCCTTGGACCTCGAAGACGCCCACCAGACGTTCTCGGGGTGTGTTGTACCGAGGGAGTTCTCGGGCAACCGCGTCCTGCAGCCGGGTGTGACGGGCACGCAGGTAGGTGCGGATGAGCTCGTCTGTGCTTCCGAACGCGTCGCGAAGCGTGTCGAGCGGGACGCCGGCCTTCTCGATGACCCGGTCGATGTGCACCCGGTGCAGGCCCTCGTGATAGAACAGCTCGTCGGCGGCGTCGAGAAGACGTTGACGAACCGATGCGCGATCGATGACGGGCTCGTCCATATCCGTGATCCCATCTGCCAATTGGGCCGCCGCCACCGACGCGGCGACACTCCTCAAGGGGTAACCAGCGGTCGGCTAGAGGGTATTCCCGGCTCCACCGTTGGTGGGGACGATCAGTGAAACAATGATTCGGACTCGCTTGGCGGCACTCGTAGATGAAGTCCGCGATCGTGGCGCTGATCTCGTCGGGGCTGTCTTCCTGCACGAATTGTCGGGTACGTCAGCCGTTTCATCCGACGATCGGAAGCTGCAGCCAAGACGCTGCGTCGCCGCCGGTGTGCACCGTGGTACGGCCGCCGAAGATATCGGCCGGCCGGTCGAGAAGATCGTTGTGCTGGAATGGCCCCGAACCCTGCAGCGGGACACCGAAATTGAGCAGGCGTCCCGCATTGACGACACCGGGGAACTTCCAATCGGTGCCTTGGACGGTCAGCGCCACGCGGTAGCCCCGGGGCAACACCACGCTGGTGGGCCAGATCTCGATGTCCAACTGATAGGTCTGGCCCGGCGTGAGCGGTTGGATCTCATCGTGCGTGTGGTACGGCCGGTATGGCGTGCTCATCACGGGGTCGAGCTCGCGCTTCGACGCGCGCAGCCAGCCTTTGGACAACGCCGAGTGCGAATCGAGGGCGCCCTGGAAGATGACTTCGTCGCCTTGGGGGGAAAACGCGCGAACAGCCCCGCCGCGTAGCTGCGGCTTTTCGCCAGACCGGGCGGTGTTTGCCGCTCCCCGGTCAGGTAGTAGGTCGACGCCCGTAGATACCGGGCACTGGCGCTGCGCGTAAAACCTTGCCGCAGGTCCTGTTTGGCGTGTCCTTCTCGGTCCGCTGCAGCGTTGCCCCAAGCCGCGGTCCAAGCGTCGATGTCGGGGTCGCCGTTGCGCAGCGACGCCAGCAAGCGGTCGATCTGCCCGAGTTGACCGCCGGCCATGAGGCACAACATCACCGCAGACGACCAGGTGTAGTTGTTCGGGAAGTAGGAGAACAAAGGCGATTCCTGTCGGCCTACAGTTCGCCGGCTACGGCCCACACCGCGTGCAGCGCCGATGCGTCTGTTTGGAAGGGGTTGAGCACCAGGTCGGTCGCGCCTGCGGCGCGGTATCGCAGGAGCTGACCGATCACCTCATCCGGATTGCCGATGACTGCGATGTCGGCGGCGCGATTGATGCCCTCACGCGCCATGACCTTCTGGTAGGAGGGGAATTGGTCGTAGAACCCCAGGCTCTTCGCCGCCTCCGCGCGGGCTGCGTCGGGGTGGTTGGTGACGGCCACGGGGATGGAGGCGATGATCCGCGGCGGTGGGCGGCCTGCGTCGGTGGCGGCTTGAGCGATGGTGGGCGCGATGAACTCTTCGACGGTGCGTGGGCCGGCCAGATAGGACAGGGTGCCGTCGGCCAGTTCGCCCGCGACCCGCAGCGCGCGCGGCCCCAACGCTGCGACGTAGATGGGGAACGGGGTACCGCCGGCTACCGCTGGTGACAGGGGTGGGCTTGCGACCAGTTCCTGGCCGTGGAAGTCGACCTCGCCGTCATCGCGGATCGACCGCAACACGGTGAGGTATTCGCGGAGGAACGCGATCTCCTTGCCAGGCGGAATTCCAAATGCGCGCTGTTGCAGAGCGTTTCCGCCGGGACCGATGCCGAGGCTGAAGTTTCCGTGCGCGGCGGCCTGCGCGGTCTGCGCCGCGGCGGCGACGAGCAACGGATGACGAGGGTTGATCGGAACGATGGCGGTGCCGACGCCGAGGCCGGGTACCGCGCTGGCGATCACCGCTGCCAGTGCCAACGCGTCGACATCGAATCGTTGACCGAGCCACACGTGGCGCACGCCGCGGTGGAAGGCCGTAGACGCTTGTGAAACCGCATCGTCTACCGCGTTCGCGGCGGCGGGGTCAGGTCCGATGACGACTCCGGTGGACATGGCCTACGACCGATTCCAGGTCTGGCTAGGAAGGGAATTCGTCTTTGAACATCGGCAGCCCGCTTTGGGAGTCCTCCCGTGTCGCTTCGTCTTGGATGACATCCCAATGTTCGGCAAGCAGACCGTTTTCGATCCTCACGATGTCTGCGGCTATCCAGTTGGCGGGTTGGCCGACATTGGTGAACCGGCCGTGCAGCATCACGTAGTCGTCAGTGGCGACGACCAGCCCGTTCTCGTAGCGCATATCTGCGGGCGAGGCTTTGACGAGCTCGAACAGGCCCTCGCGTCCCGGCTGGATGTGCGCGCTGTGCTGAATGTAAGTTGCCGACCAAAACGCTTCCGCCGCTGCGTAATCCCGCTTGTTGAACAATGTGTCGAATGCGTGCAGGACGAATGACTTGGTCTGTTCCTCGGTAGATGTCATGATTGCCTCTCGTGACTCGTAGGTGGGCTTGTAGTTCCGCGGGAATCGACATTCTGTTTCGATTAGCGTGGCGAATTGTCTTACGCTGCGGCATTTGTAGCGTTGCGCGCTACCGCGTGGAAGGCCTCGAGTTCGTCGATGATGTCGGGCCCGGTCGGTTGGTAGATGATTTCGGTGATGCCCTGGTCGGCGAGTTCGGCGACGCGGCGGCTGATTTGGTCGGCTGTGCCGGTCAGGGTGGTCTGGGTGATGGCCTTCCAACTGCCCGCCGCCCACGCGGCGGTGTCGGCGCGGTTCAGCGCCACCAGGTGTTGGTCGTGCACCGCGAGGTGCCGCTCCTGCGACGGGGTCTGGTTGATGGTCTCGAGCCAGACGTCGCCGCCGGGCAGGGTGGTGACGTCGCCGCCGAATTCGTATGCGGCGTGGTAGGCCAATGCGTTTCCTGGCCCAGCGGCCGCTTGCACCCGTGGCGAGTCCAGTGTCTCGCCCTGGGCGAGGACGGTGCCGTGCACGCCGAGGGCAGCCCAGGTGAACTGCGTGGCGTAGCGGGTCTCGCCGTTGACGGTGAACAGCCCGTCGGCATGTTCGATGGCGACGTTGACGCCCTTGGGGCCGAGCGCGGAGATGAGGAGGGGAACCTCGATGGGGCGCAGGGGTGCGAACCCGGGCGGGTGCAGCATCTGCATCAGGCAGTTCCGCCAGCGGACGGGTTCGCCGCGGAGCAGGGCGCGGAACGTGCGGATGTAGTCTTCCAGAAACGACCAGGTGCTCGGTGCGGCGCCTAGCGCGCGGGCGCCGGTGAAGCCGGTGCCGAATGCGACCGCGACCCGTCCTGGGGCAAGCGCTTCCAGCGCCGCGGTGGCCGAGGCGTTGACCATGGGATGACGCAGGGTGGGGACGAGCACGCCAGGACCCAGGCCGATCGTGGTGGTGCGTTCGGCCGCCAACGCGAGCATCATCCACACGTCCGGGCTTTGGTGCGGTGTGTCGAACAGCCAGGCCCGGTCGTAGCCGAGTTGCTCGGCGGCCGCGATGTGCTCGGGGGAGTGCAGCGAGGTGGCGAACTGGGCGGAGATGTTCATCTTGGTCGGCATGGCGTTAGCCCCTCGTCGGGAAGGTGTCGCCGAACATGGGGAGCCCACTCTTGGACTCCTCCGCTGTGGCCTCGTCCTGCAGGACATCCCAGTGTTCGGCGAGCAGGCCGTCCTGCATGCGCACGACGTCGACAGCGATCCAGTTGGCCGGCAGCCCGGTATTGGAGAACCGGCCGTGCAGCATCACGTAGTCGCCGTTGGCGATGGTCAGCGCGTTCTCGTAACGCATCTCTGCCGGTGAGGCCTTGATCAGATTGAACAGGCCGTCACGGCCCGGCTCGATGTGCGCGCTGTGCTGGATGTAATCAGGCGACCAGAACCGTTGCGCCGCTGCGTAATCACGCCGATTGAACAACGTGTCGAACGCCTCCAGCACGAGCGTCTTGTTGCGCTCCTCGGCCGGAATACCGATGGACGTCCGCGGTGCGACGGGCTCGAACACCATGATCGGGATGTCGCGTCCCGCGGCGAGCCGTCGATACTCGGGAAAGTGCGGCCAAAATCGCTCGGCCACCGTCCAGTAGTGCCGTTTCTCGTCCCCGCTGACCTCGCGGGCCTGGAACTCCTTGACGCTGGCGCCGTCCTGAAGTCGAACCCGTGGGTGGGCAACCAGATTGGCGTACCACGACGGGTTTGCGGGCGCACCACCCGCGGATGCCACGGCCACGTACCGATCACCGTCGACGATCCGCATCACCGGGTTCTTCCGGACCTTGCCCGATTTCGTTCCCACGGACGTCAAGATCACCACCGGCCGGCCTTCCAACGTTCCGCCCTCGCGCCCGTCGCTGGCTTCATACTCGGCCACCTGGTTGCGGCTGCGTTCCACGCGGCTTGGCACGTATTCGCCGTCAAGGCTGCTCTCGGCAATCAGAGTCATCTCTCGGCCCTTCGATGTCTGGCGACCTGCTCGTTCCATTTAGACAGGTCTGACTAAAGATGAAGATAGCCGTAGCCCGCCAACCCTGTCAACGCCTGTCGCCACTGCTGCGGGCACGATCCTGCGTCTGTCGCGTACATTGACGCGCATCCTGATGTTCAGACAAGTCTGTCTGGTAAACTGCCGTGATGGCGACGAAGACAGCGAAACGGCCGTCGGCGCGTGAACGACTGCTCGCCGCGTCTGACGAGCTGTTCTACCGCGACGGTGTCCATTCCACCGGTATCGACGCCGTCATCGCGAAGGCGGGCGTGGCCAAGGGCTCGTTGTATTACATCTTCGGGGGGAAAGACGAACTGGTCGCCGCCTATCTTCGTGGCCGCCTCCATGCGTGGCAGCAGCGAATCGAGGAGCGCCAGGCCGGTGTCGACGATCCAGACGAGAAGATCCTCGCGATCTTCGACGCGATCGCTGACTATGTGTCCCTTCCGGGGTTCCGCGGCTGTCCCTTCGTCAATGCCGCCGCCGAAGCCCCGGCGGGAGAATCCCACCAGCAGGCCATCGAGGAGTACCGCGATTGGATCCGGCAGACCTTCGTCGAACTCGCCGCAGCAACCGGGCTCGCTGACTCCGAGGCGCTGGCCGACGCACTCGTCCTCCTCTACGACGGCGCGTTGGCGACGGCGAGTACGGCCGAGCCGGCGCGGACCGCGGCGATGACCGCCAAACGCATCGCCCGGCTCACCTTGGCAGCCGCGAACGCCTCGCGCTCGGGCTGATTCGGGTCGTCGGAATCTGGTGTCCTGTCATCCGGTTGAGGACAGAACTCCGTCGAGCAGGGTGGCCGTGGTCTCCCACAGGTCGGCTTGAAATCGCGCACTACGTCCGGGTTCTGGGCAGGCGAGGGGCGCGGCGTCCTTGACGGAGAAATAACCACTGGTGGTTTCGGCGAAGACGGGGTCGGTGGCAAGTCGCACGATGATTCCTGCGCCGCGGCGCGGGTCGCCGATCCGCAATGCGCGCAGAAGTCGTTCGAGTACTCCGGCGAACGGTAGGTCCCTGCCGAGGCCGCTGACGTTGAAACCGGGATCACAGCAGTTCGCCGTCACACCCGTGCCTGCCAACCGTCTGCCGAGTTCTTGGGTGACCATGATGTCCATCAACTTCGATCGGAAGTACAGAGTCATGGCCTCGCGCCTGGTGTACGTCGCGGTCGCGGTCAGATCTGGGAGGGGGTCGATGCGGCCGGCCCACCGGGCACCCTCGGACGCGACCGTGACGACCCGCGCTGGCGCCGACGCCACCAGCTTGCCGCGCAGCGTGTTGGTCAGCACCCACGGAGCGAGGTAGTTCACGGCCACCATCTCGGCGAATCCGTCGGGTGTGATGCGCTGGGAAAAGGCATGCACACCAGCGTTGTTGATCAACACGTCGATTCGCTCGTAGCGTGCGTCGATCTGCTTCCCTGCTCGCTGAACGTCTCGCAACGACGTGAGGTCGGCGAAGAACGCGTCGACCGGCGTACCTGGGGCCACCAGCAGGATCTCCCGGCGCAGCTCGTCCACCTTCACCTGGCTGCGGACGACGACGCCAAGGTGGGCGCCCCAGCGGGCGAGCTCGAGGGCAGCGATTCGGCCAAGGCCGTTGGTGGCCCCGGTGATGATGACGACCGGTCGGGTGTCCATGGATTCTCCGTTCGCACCTAGTAATGAGGTACCTCAGGACTATAGCATCGCTGAGGTACCTCATGAATTCCGAAGTCTCGGTGGAAGCGCTGTGCCGTATCGCCGTTCGCGCTGGGCGCCAAGACCTTCGGCGACGAACGGGCCGGTGGCCTTAGCTCAGTTCCCCTGTGGTGTCGTCGATGACTCTGAGGATTTCGTCCAGACGCGCCAGCTGCTTGCGGTCGAGGGCGCCGAAGATTTGCCGGAGCATGTGTTCGCCCGCCTTGGTGCCCGCCGCGAGCGCCGCGGCTCCCTCGTCGGTGAGCGCGACGAGTTTGGCCCGACCGTCGTCCGGATCGGGCGTGCGTTCGACAAGCCCGTCGCTCGCCAGACTCTCGACCGCCTGAGTGACCGACCGCGGGGCGAAGCCCAACTCCTGGGCCAGCGCCGTCTGACGGATCGAGCCCGTCCCCTCGAGTACTTCCAGTACCTTCCAGCGCGCCAGCGACAGGCCGCTGCTGACCATGTGTTTGTCCAGCACCTTCCGAACCTGTTGGGCCAGGACGAGATAACGCAATCCCAGCCGCTCGGGCTCGGAGCCGTCGGCCACGGTCATCGCGTCAGTCCTTGGGACGGCTCCGGGCGGCACACATCGATACTATATTCATGAGGTACCTCACGTGGTTACCTGCGATCGTGCCGCCCCCTCCTGGTGGCCGATACGCGACTCGCTACTTGCCTGCCACGTCGAGCACGACCCGGAACCGGGCCTGACCCGACATCATCCGTTCGTAGGCCTTCGGGGCGTCCTCGAAGGGCAGCTTCTCGATCATCGCGGCCACGCCGTTCGCGGCGCTGAAGGCCAGGCTGTCCTCGTTCTGGATGGGGGTGCCGGTCAGGCTCCCCAGGATCGAACGACCGCCAAAGATCAGGTCGGACGTCGAGACCTCGATGGGGTCGGGCGCGGCGCCGACGACCACCAGTTGGCCGTGTGGCCGCAGACCGGCCAGCAATGGCGACATCGACGCCCCGCTGGCGGCGGTCGCGATGATGGCGGCAGCACCGCCGAGTTCGGTCAACGCTGCGCCGGGATCGGTTGCCGCACTATCGATGTAGTGGTGTGCGCCAAGCTGTTCGGCAAGTGCACGCTTGTCTTCGCCCCGGGCGATCGCCGCCACCCGATACCCCAGTCTGTTCGCGTACTGCACACCGAGGTGGCCCAGACCGCCGATGCCCTGGATGGCGACCAGCGCGCCGGGAGGCGCGTCGATGCTCTGTAGCGCGTTGAACGTGGTGATGCCTGCGCACAGCAGCGGGCTGGCGTCCAGCGACGACAGCTCGGTCGGGATCCCGACCAGACCGGTGGCCCTGGCGTAGACGACTTCGGCGTAGCCGCCGTCCTCGGTCGTGCCGGGCTGGGGCTGGTTGGTGCAGTTGACGAAGTCGCCGCGGGCACACCACTCGCAGACACCACAGTGCCCGCCGAGGAAGCCCACTCCGACCCGGTCGCCGACCTTCCAGGTGGTCACGGCGTCGCCGACCGCGTCGATCGTTCCGACGATCTCGTGCCCGGGGACGACGGGCTGGCTGGGATCGGGACGAATGCCCTCAGCGCCAAGGAAGTCACTGTGGCAGACACCGCAGGTCTCTACCCGGATGCGAACGTGGTCGGCATTCGGCGCAGCCACCTCGCGGTCCACCAACTCGAACTGGTGCTGTCCGGTCGCTTGCCAGGCGCGGTAGGTGTCAGACATCGGTCCTCCATTTTATTGAGATGGGTCGTCGCGAGCGGTTGCTCGGCGTCGTGCGCGGTGGGCGCGGGCGTTGGCCTTGTTGCCGCATGTTGCGGTGTCGTGCCAGACCCTGCTGTTGTTCTTGGAGCGGTCGTAAAGCGCGGTGCGGCATAGCGGTTCGTGGCAGAGCTTGAGCCGGCGGAAGGTGTCCTGGCCGTGGGCGGTGGCGGCTTCGATGGCGATGGCCGCGGCCAGCCACGCGGCACCCGAACCGCGTGGTTCGAGGTGCGCGCCTGCGCTGGTGATGGTGACGCCTGCGGTGCCTGTGATGACGGCATCGGTGCGGAGAGCGTCGTGGTCGCCAAGGACCGAGCGCAGGGTGTCTCGGACGGCACGTAGGCGGGGGAGTTCGGCCTCGGTTGCGAGTAGGTGCGGGTCGTCTGCGCCAAACGATGCGCACCAATGCGGCAGGACCGCGTCGATCCAGTGCTGTGCGGTGTCGACCTGGCCCAGCAGATCCACGAAGTCGGGCAGGTGGCCCAACCCGATGGTGTTGGCCAGCTCCTGGCTCAATACGAGCTGCGCAGGGGCAAGCGTGGCGGTGCCGAACCGGCTACTTGCCGGGTAGTCGAAGCCCGCTGCGCGATCCTCCATAGTAAGAAGCATACGCGGATTACCTATTACGTCAACCGTCCATGGACTAGCCTTGATTGCAGGACACTGCAATAATGCAGTTCACTGAACCAATACCGCCTTCGAGAGGGACGCACATGGGACTCACCGTCGACGAGGTCCTGTCGGGCGTTGACCTGACCGGGAAGGTCTTCGTCATCACCGGCGCCACCAGCGGACTCGGTCTGATGGCCGCCCGCGGGCTCGCTTCGGCCAGAGCCACGGTGGTGCTCGCGGGTCGGGATCCGCAACGTCTTCTGTCTGCGGCTGAGGACATCACATCCGAATCGCCCACCGCAGCAGTCGAAACGGTCGAGATGGAGCTGGGCAACCTGGCCAGTGTTCGTTCGGCCGCCGCCGAGCTCGTGGCGCGGTTCCCGGGCATCGACGTCTTGATCAACAACGCGGGAGTGATGTTCACGCCCTTCGGCCGAACCGAGGACGGGTTCGAGCTTCAATTGGGCGTCAATCACCTCGGGCATTTCGAGCTGACGCGCGGCGTGATGCCATCGCTGCTCAACACGGGGTCTGCGCGGGTGGTGAACCTCAGTTCGGACGGTCATCACATCTTCGACATCGATCTGGAGGATCCCAACTGGGAGCGACGGCCATACGACAAGTTCAAGGCCTACGGCTCGTCCAAGACGGCCAACGTCTTGTTCACCGTCGCGCTGGACGCCCGGTACCGCGACACCGGCGTGCGGAGCTTCGCGGTGCATCCCGGTACGGTCGCCACGTCTCTGTCGCGGCACATGTCACGGGACGACATGAAGGCGATGATGGGGCTGGGGACGGCCAGCAGTGAGCCGGCCGCGAAGCCTGCCAGGCTGGAGGTCATCTCGGCCGAAGAGGGTGCGGCCACCTCGGTGTGGGCATCGGTGTCCGACGATCTGGCTGGAGTGGGCGGTCTCTACCTCAAGGAATGCGCGGTCAGCGATAACGTGATGCCCTATGCGACGGATCCTGTTCGCGCCGAGCAGCTTTGGACGGTATCGGAACAGCTGTGTGGCTCATGACGTTGCATGCTCGTCCTGCGGCACCGGCCCGAGCAGCATGCCGGGCACCAGATTTGCGCAAGTGGCCACTCAGTTATCGGCGGCCAAGAGTCCGGGTGCCGTCTCGCCGAACGCACCGATTGCGAAACCCGGTAGCGACGACACAATTATCGGTATACGGTTAGTTCGTATACCGTCATGCTGTTTGTTTGAGTGGCGTCAGGAAGGATTCCCGTGCCGTCAAGTGATCCGATTACCAGCCCATTCGGTCGGCATTCCACCGCCGACGAGGTCATCGCGGGAATGGACATGACGGGGCATCGCGCAGTCATCACTGGCGCTAGCTCGGGTATCGGTGCCGAAACTGCCCGCGCCCTGGCTGGCGCTGGTGCCGAGGTAACTCTGGCAGTGCGCAACGTCGAAGCCGGACGTCGTGTCGCCGAGTCGATCACAGAGCGTACGGGAAACTCCAACATCGCTGTAGAGCCCTTGGAGCTAGCTGACCGGCATTCAGTGGACGCCTTCGTCAAACGGTGGAAGAGTCCGCTGAACATGCTGATAAACAACGCGGGAGTAATGGCGGAGCCGCTACGGCGGACCGAGGAGGGATGGGAACACCAATTCGCCACGAACTACCTTGGGCATTTTGGTTTGGCGGTGGGATTACACGACGCGTTGGCCGTCGGCGCACCGGCAAGGGTTGTGGCACTGACATCGTCAGGACACTTCTTCAGCCCAGTGGTCTTCGACGATCTGCAGTTCGAGCGTAGGCCTTACGACCCGTGGCTGGCCTACGGGCAGTCGAAGACCGCCAGTGTGCTTTTCGCGGTCGAAGCCACACGGCGTTGGGGCGCAGACGGCATCACTGCCAATGCAGTGATGCCGGGGGGCATCCGGACCGAACTGCAGCGGCATCAGTCAGGACCCGAATGGGAAGAGGTCGACCGGACCTACGACTGGAAGACGGTCGAAGAGGGAGCTGCCACAACGGTGTTCGTCGCCACTACTCCGCTGCTGGCCGGCATCGGAGGACGCTATTTCGAAGACTGCCATGAGGCGGAGGTGGTAGATCCCGAGCTCGGGCATGAGCGCCAACAGGGCGTGGCCGCTTATGCCCTCGATGCAGAGGCTGCAACCCGCTTGTGGGAGAGCTCCCTGGAACTGCTCAACCGTTAGCCCGACGGCTAGCCCGTAACTAGACGTTCGACACGCGCGTCGATGAAGCCTTACGAACAACCCACGACGAAGACGCCATGCGACAGCATCCGCGACGAGATTGTCACTTCGGTCGGAAACCTAGTGTCCTCAGGCGACTTCGAGAACGCGCAGTCCCCCACATGCACCCGCGCAGCGAGGCGGCGTCCCGAGGATCGGTTCGCACCGCTTTGCCACGCCCAGCCTCGCCGCCGGATACCGGATGCGGCTATGACCGGGTGTGACTATCGCGTGTTCGCCACGAAACCGACCGCTGGCTGTGGCGGTCCACAGACGAAATGTGTTGTGCGAGACGTGCTGCACATCCTCGCCGGTGCCCCGAAGGATCGCGTTTCAGCCAACACCGTGCTGCCCACCGTTTGGCACTTGCAGGTACACCGTCTATCGGGATACGGTATACCAGGTCGAGTGTGATGTAGCACGCGGTGGACGATTCGCGTCCTGCCGCTGCTTCGCGCTTGTCCGGAGGCGACAAGCGCCGACCCGCACAAAATGTATGGAGGTGTTAGTTGTGACGACACTGGCAGATAGCTCGATCGAGATTCCAGACTTCACTGATCCGGCTACGTTCGTGGCAGGCATTCCGCACGATGCCTTCGACGAATTGCGTGCGCGGCCGGGCCTGTACTGGCAGGACGCGGCCGACGGCACCTACAACGGCGGATTCTGGGTTGTCACACGGTTCAACGAGGTTGTCGAGATCGAGCAGGAGCCGGGGGCGTTCAGCTCGGTTCCCGGTGCGTTCTTTCCCCTGGCGAACATGGGCGGCGACGGTCCCATGAGCAAGCACATCCTGTTCATGGACCCACCCGTGCACAGCCGCGTGCGCCGCGTGGCGATGAAATCCTTTGGCCCGCGGGTGGTTGCGCATTTTGACGAGTGGATCCGTGAAATCGTCAACGAGACACTTGACGACGCTTTGCAGCGTGGCAGCTTCGACTGGATCGCGGATGTTGCTCGGCTGATTCCGTCCCGAGTGATCGCGGCGGTCATGGGCGTGCCGCGCGAACTGCGCGGCCAGGTAGTGGACTGGTCCGACGCCATCTTCACGGGCCAGGTCAACCAGGATGATGGGGCGGCGTTGGCGCAAGCGTTCGGGGAAGTCAATGCGTACATGGCCGAGCTGGGTCAGAAAAAGCTGCGTGATCCGCAGGAGGACGTGGTCAGTGTGCTTGCTCAGTGCCTAGACCGCCGCGAGATCGACGAAGGCGAATACGCCATGTACACCGCAGCGCTGCTGATTGCCGGATATGAAACAACCCACACGCTGATCGGCCAATCCATGCGACACATCCTTGAGGACAAGGATATTCGGGACACGTGCAACTCTGCCTTCGACGCCGGCGAGTTCAACCCCGTCGTCGAAGAGTTCCTTCGCTTCGTGACGCCTGCAATGAACGTCACTCGCACGGCCACCGAGGACATCGATTTCCACGGACAGGCAATCCGACGCAACGACACGATGCAACTGATGTTGATCGCTGCCAATCGTGACCCCGAGGTGTTCGTCGACCCACACTGTTTCGACCCACTGCGGCCTCGCGGTAAGGCGCTGGCAGGTGGGGACGGCCTAGCGTTCGGTAGTGGTCTGCACCGGTGCGTGGGCAACGTGCTTGCAAAGATGGACTCGCGCATCTTGTTCGAGGAGATGCACCGCCGCGACATTCGTCTGGAGATCAACGGCGAGCCGCAGCGCGGGTGGAGCACACTCATCAACCAGCTGCTGTCGCTACCGGTCCGCGTTGTCTAGTCGCATCGCTGAGGAATCACGTCCTCGCAGCAGATGCCGCCCGCCCGACACGCGCGTCCTCTCCGCGCGGGGGAGGCGTTACGTACAGCAATATGGGCGCGCCTGCAAGCCCATCGCGCATGATCTGGCAAGGAGTTGCTCATGCCCCGGATTGTCTTCATCAAGCCCAACGGCCAACGCCAAGAGATCGTCGCCGCGACCGAAGAGTCGGTAATGCAGGCAGCCGTCAACAATCTCGTCGACGGGATTGTCGGTGAGTGTGGCGGTGATTTGTCTTGTGCGACATGCCATGTCTATGTCGACCCGGACTGGTTCGACGCACTACCTCAGCCCAGCGACGATGAGGAAGACATGCTTGAAGCGACATCCGAAGAGCCGACGAAGTTCAGCCGTCTCTCGTGCCAGATCGGGTGTCACGGCAAGCTCGATGGGCTCGTCGTCCATGTGCCAGCAACTCAGCGGCTCTAAGCAGACCGGGTAGTCGAATCGAAACGGTTACACCACCTCCTTGCCTAATATCCGTACACCGGATACGGTATACGAGTAACGAATGAGGGCAAGTTCGACCCGTAAGGCGGCCCGCGAAGCCAACTGGCCTGATTACCCGTTCGCTGGTCAATTGTGTGAAATTGCGAATCACTGGAGGGAAGAAATGACGTTCCGTCACGCGGTCCTGATCAACTTCAAAGCCGACGCTGACGAGTCGTATCGCACGAAGGTCGCGCAAAGCGTGAACGGTCTACCCGAGGCAATTCCGGAGGTGCGTGCGGTGGCGTGTGGGACCGACGCAGGCGTCACCGCGGGCAGCAGCGACTTCGCGATCATCGTCGATCTGGACTCGGTCGGTGACTATGCGTCGTACGAACGGCACCAGGCGCACCTCGATCTCGTCGACCTCATCCGGCAAGGGGTCGAGAGCCGCACTGTCGTCGACTTCGAGTTCTAGAGAAGAGGAATCTCCTTGTCAGCAACGGAACTCATCCGATGAGTCGAAGCGATGCGACCCTGCAAGCGGTGCTGCAGACCGCGATCGATCGCGGCGAACGCGGTGTACAGGTCGCGGCATATCTCGGTGAAGACCTGATCATCGACAGCTGGATCGGCAACGCCGATTCGCACGGGACCAAGGTGACGGGATCGACTCTGTTCCCCATCTTCTCGGTGACGAAGGGGCTGGCTGCCACCGCGATTCACCTACAAGCTGAGCGGGGCTTGCTGGACTATGAGTCGCCGGCCGCCGCGTACTGGCCTGAGTTCAAGGTCAACGGCAAGCAGGACATCACGGTGCGTCAACTGCTGACCCATCAAGCCGGCCTTCCGCAGATGCCTGCTGGCGTCACCCCTGAACGTCTGCAGGACTGGGAGTGGTGTGTGGAGAGCATCGCCGCGCTCGAGCCAATCCTGCCCGTGGGTTCCAGCGCTTACGCGTCGCTGAGCTACGGATGGCTATTGGGCGAGCTCGTCCGCCGCACCGATCCCGCCCGTAGGAATTTCGCCCAGTTCACCCGCGAAGACATTCTCGAGCCGCTCGGCATCGACGATTTCTACGTGGGAATGAATGGTCGCCAGCATGACCGGATCGCCCAACTGACGACCGGCGCCACCCTGCGCGTCGATCCGCCACCACTTCGGGCGCAGGCGATGCCGGCAGCGGTGGAGCCCGGCGAGTTGTGGAACAATCCAGTCCTCTACGACGCCGTCATCCCCGGCGCCGGCGGTATCGCCAACGCCCGTTCCGTGGCACGACTTTTCGCGATGATTGCGGGTAAGGGGAACCTGGGCGGCCGCAGGCTACTCAGCGCAGACCGCGTCGCAGCCTTCACCGAGCCCCGACCGAATTCCGATCAGATCGACCCGGTACTCGGCCAGGTGCCATGGATCGGCATCGGCGGGTACTGGTTGGGCGGCGAGACACCGCCTGCCGAACCCGTCATCGGCACCGGACGACACACGTTGGCATCCAACGGCGCTGGAGGATCCATCGCGTGGGCCGACCTGGACACCGGCCTCGCGGTCGCCATTTGCCATAACCGGATGTTCCGCATCGTGCCGCCGTTACCACCCGGCGAGCACCCATTCCACGAGATCGGTGAATACGCACGGTCATTGGCTGCCTGAGCGCAAGGCATCCGATGGGCCAGAACGAAGGGAATGAGGAGCTATCAGCACATGAGTGAGTCAATCCACTATCTCGGCGACACCGTCGACAGGTGCCCCTATGACTACTACGCGGAAGCCCGTGCGCGCGAGAAGGTCACCTGGGAGGACCCGACGAAGAACTGGGTCGCCGCTTCTTACAACGCGGTTCGGGACGTCCTGACCGACGAAGATACCTTCGCCCGGCCGCTGCCGACCCAGATCGTGCCAAGCGAGAAGTACAGCCGGATCGTTGCCTCGCCATTCAGCCTCGTCGGTGAGGAACGCCTGGCGCACCGTCGGTGGTGGTTGCAGATCTTCAACCCGCGCGAGATCGAGCGGTACCGCGCGGGTGTCGTCTCTGAGATCGTAGAAGCCACGGTCGACGAGATCGCCCCGCGCGGGCGCGCAGAACTGGTGCAGGACTATGCCGAACGCGTGTCCGACCGCGTCATCGCCGGTGTGCTTGGTCTGCCGTGGCGCGACGACGATTACATGGCCGAGATGCGGGTCAACCTGAACAAGATCGAGCACTACAAGGGCATCGTCTACCTCAAACCCGAGGAAGCGATACCGCATGCCGAGATCGCGCTTGCCGCGACCTACGAAGTGGACCGGCTCCTGCGCCCCTACATGGATGAACGCAAGACGAATGCCGACGACAGCATCATCAGCCGGGTGTGGCGCGACGAGGCACTTGACGGGTGGACCGAAGATTCCCGGTACGGCCTGGTTCGAACCTTCTTCGCAGGCGGCAGCGATACGACGCGTACATCGATGGTCAACGCGCTGCACCTGATACTCACGACGCCGGGAATGCTCGAGAAGGTGCGGCATGCCGATGCGCGTACCGTCGGCAACTTCATCGAAGAGGCGTTGCGCCTGGTCGGGACGGTTCATTTCCGTAACCGCATCTGCCAGCGAGACTTTGAGCTAGAGGGCGCGGACGTTCACGAAGGCGACAAGGTCGCCGCCGTGATCGGGTCTGGAAACCGTGACGCCACCAGGTTCGACGATCCCGACGAGGTAGATCTCGAACGCAAGAACCCCCGTCAGCACCTCGCGTTCAGCGTCGGGATCGGTGCGTGCGCTGGCTCGTCCCTCGCCAGAGTCGAGTTACAGGAGGGAGTCTCGCGGATCGTGAATCGGCTGGAGAACCTTCGGTTGGATCCCGATGCTCCCGAGCCCGGGTTGGAGGGCTCCATATTCAAGCTCACTACACCGGTTCACGTCCTATTCACATCGCAGCCGGTGTGACCGCACGGC
Organism: Mycobacterium sp. AZCC_0083; assembly: GCF_014202335.1. Lineage (GTDB taxonomy): Bacteria > Actinomycetota > Actinomycetes > Mycobacteriales > Mycobacteriaceae > Mycobacterium. Next base: position 76,046 of record NZ_JACHGP010000024.1, read on the forward strand.
TCGCAGGGCGAGAAACGACCAAGCGGCGAACGGCCGCATGTTGATCACATCGAAACGCGAGGAGAACGAACCAATGGGCAGGCTTGAGGGCAAGGTCGCCATCATCACCGGGGGAGCCTCTGGACTGGGTGAGGCCACGGCACGGCTCTTCGCTGAGGAGGGAGCCGCAATCGCGCTTGGTGACATCCACGACGAGCGCGGCGCTGATGTGGTCAGGAAGATCGAGGCCGAGGGCGGCAAGGCAACGTACCAATACACCGACGTGCGCAATCCCGATCAAGTGAAAGCACTAGTGGATCATGCCGAACAGACCTTCGGGCACGTGCACATCATGGTGGCCAACGCCGGAATCGGCGGTGCCGCTTCGCGGAAGCTTCTCGAAGACGTCACCGAGGACGAGTTCGACGAGGTGATGCAGGTCAATGCGGCGGGCGCCTGGCGCTCGTTCAAATACGCTGCACCCGCGATCCGCCGCGCCGGCGGTGGCGCGATGACGTCGAGCGCGTCGATCGCCGGCCTGACCACATTGGGTGGCGCGAAGCTGGCCGCCTACAGCGCCTCGAAGCAGGCGGCCGTCAGCATCACTCGGCATTTCGCCGCCGAGCTCGCCGACGACAACATCCGAGTCAACTGCGTGTGCCCAGGACGGATGCTGACCAACATCGACGAGTCATACAAGTATGACGATCACGAACTGGAGAAGGCGCGAGCCACCCGCCGCACCGGCAAGATCGAGGGCGCGCGTCGCGTCATCTGCGAGCCGATCGAGGTGGCATACCTGCACCTGTTCCTGTGCTCGGATGAGGCGTCGTTCGTCAACGGCCAGGCGATCATGGCAGACGGCGGCGGTGAGTTGTTCCTGAATCGCGCAGGTACTGTCACCCCGCCGACGAAGCAGCCATGATCATCGCCGTTCGAAACCCGTTGGGCAACCACGCCACTGGTGGTACCTGGGCAGTTTGGCTGCAGGGAGCGATCTGACGATGGCGGTTTCCACGGACTGCACGCGACTGACGGACAAGATCGCAATCGTCAGCGGAGGGACGCGCGGCATCGGGCGAGCGATCGCCGAGCGCTTCGTCGCTGAGGGGGCCCTCGTGATGGTCGGTGACGTCACGAGCCCAAACGCCGATGGCGTCGCCAAGGAGCAGTTGCGCTTCGAGACGCTCGATGTTCGTGAGCGGGAGTCGTGGAAACGCATTGTCGCTCGATGCCACGCGGTGTTCGGTCCGCCCAACGTGCTTGTCAACAACGCCGGCGTGATGATCCCCAGCTCGATAGCGGATACCGACGGCAGCGACTACCGAATGAGCTTCGACGTCAATGTGCTCGGCGCGGTGTTCGGAATCCAGGCCGTCATCCCCGCAATGCGTGAACGCGGCGGCGGATCGGTGATCATCGTGTCCTCGACCGCCTCGATGGTTGGAGCGGCAGGGTTCGCCTCGTACGCGGCCAGCAAGGCCGCCAACATGTCGTTGGCCAAGTCGGCAGCGCTCGAGCTGGGGCCATCGGCGATCAGGGTCAACTCGCTGCACCCCGGGGGAGTGGAGACTCCCATGAGCCAGGGTCCTGCATTCGATGGCTTCGACCAAGACGCCTTCTACGCGCGATTCCCGATCCCACGGATTGCGCAGCCCGAAGAGATCGCAGGCGCCGCAGCCTTTCTGGCCTCCGACGACAGCGGCTTCGCCACCGGGTCCCATCTCTTCGTCGACGGGGGTCAGCTTGCGGGGCCGGCCCTATGACCGTGCCTCGAGCGTTCCGCCGTCCATCGCCGACATGCCAACACAGCCCCGGAGGAAGTACATGACATCACAGGTCGAGCAGTTCATTCCGTTCGAGGACCCCAACTTCTACATCGGTGATCCATATCCGGTGTTCGCCCGCCTGCAGCGCGACCACCCGGTCTACTACTACGAACCGCTGGACATCTTCGTACTCACGAAGATCGATGACATCCGCGAGGCCGCCCGGCAGGCCGGTGTCTTCTCATCGGGCCATGGGCTGTTCCTCAACGATCTGCGCATGCAGAAGGACACCGCCGCCGAGACGTCGGTCTTCGACGGGTTCTTCCCCAGCGATGCAGAGCATTTCGCGTTTGCCGACCCACCTCGCCACAAGACACTGCGGAGCCTGATCACTCCGGCCTTCGCCGTCCGCAACATCAATGACATGAAGCCGCTGATCGAGCAGTACATCACCGAACTGATCGACAAGATCCAGCCAGGTGTTCCGATCGACTTCGTCACCGAGATCGCCGACCAGCTCCCCATCATGATCGCCACCCGCCTGTTGGGAATCACGGTGCAAGACATCGAGATGGTCAAGAACTGGAGCGACTCCCTCGAAGACATGAACTCCGTTGACACCTTGGAGGAGATCGAAGCGGCAAAGACAGCGTTCGCCGCGATGAACACGGTATTCGAAGAGGAGTTCGCCCGCCAGCGTGTTACGCCTGGTAGCGGTCTGGTCGCCGACATGTTGCAGGCCAGCCTTGACGGGCAACCGGTGACGGACGCGAACATCTTGGCCTACAGCACAACGGTATTGGCCGCAGGCAGCGACACCACAAGGGCACTGCTCACCGGCACCATGTTGGCGTTCGCAGACTTCCCGGATCAGATGGCTCTTCTCAAAGAGGACCGGTCACGGGTGAATCTCGGCATCGAAGAAGCGTTGCGCTGGGTAACTCCCGCCCGTTCATTCGTCCGGACTGCATTGCAGGATACAGAGATTCGTGGCGTCAAGATCAAGGCTGGTCAACGGATCTTCTTGCTCTACGCGGCAGGCAACTTCGACGAAGAAGCCTTCGCGAATCCACATACGTTCGACGTCGGTCGCGCAAACGCAACCCAGCACGTCGCGTTCGGGTTCGGGCCTCACATGTGCATTGGGGCACAGCTGGTACGCACGGAGATGAGGATCTTCCTCAGCCAACTTCTCGACCGGTTCTCGAGCATACGCAAGGTCAGCGAGCCCGTACCCGTCGTCCATGTGTTGCGGCACAGCTGGTTCAGCGCGCCATTGGTCTTCGACGAGTAGTCACGACGTAACAGGAAGGAACTGCCCATGACCGATCATCCGCACGCCGCGAGTGCTCTGAAGTTCTTCGATGCCTGGAACACCGACTTTCCGACGATGTGCGCGTCGTTTCACGAGTACTTCGCAGAAGACGCGATTTGGTGGAACACACCGGTTTTCCCTCAAGTCCATGGCGTCGACGAGGCGTACGAACAGATCCTGCGGCCTTCCAACGAGAGTTCGCTGGCGATGGACCGTATCCACGTTGAGACGCTCAACATCGCGCAGGTAGGCAATCTCGTTTACAACGAACGCATCGACCACATCATCCGCGCCGACGGATCGGTGGCGCTGTCGATTCCGATATGCGGTGTCATCGAGTTCAACGAGGACGGCCTGATCAAGCATTTTCGTGACTACTGCGACACCACTGCTCTCGTCGCCGCGATGGCCGGTGACCAGTAGCGATTCAACAAACCGCTCCAACAACTCTCGGGCGAATACCCCGGAAAGGAATTTTCATGACATTGAGCGCAATTGAAGACAACGCCGCCCTGATCGTGCTTGACCTGCAGGTCGCAACGGCAGGCATGCCGACAACGCCGAACACATCCTCGGACATCTTCGAGCACTCCGCCCGACTGGCGAAGGCATTCCGCGACAAGAACCTTCCGGTGGTGTGGGTGAACGTGGCAGGCGGCAGTTCGGGACGGGTGGACGTCTCCCCCCAGATGGGGGACCTGCCGGAGAACTGGACCGACCTGCCCGAGGAGCTCGGTGTGGCACCGTCGGACAAGACGTTCAGCAAGTTCGGGTGGGGCGCGTTTCACGACGACCGCATGGAGGCCTTGCTGATGGAGGTCGGTGCCGGCCAATTGTTCCTAACCGGTGTCACCACCAGCCAGGCCGTGGAATCGACGGCACGGTCCGCTCATGAACGCAATTACCATGTCGTGGTCGTCACCGACGCCATCGGGGACCTCGACGCTCATGCCCACAGCCACAGCGTGAACCAGATCTTCCCGAAGCTTGCCGAGCTGGCAACGACAGAGGAAGTTCTGGCACGCCTGTGACACCGTCGTGCCCACAGCGAGGTCGAGTCTGATGCATGTCCACGAAGCGCTGGCTCAGGCGCTGTCCGACAACGATGTTCACGAGTTGTTCGGCGTGGTCGGTGATGCCAACCTGTTCATCATCGACAGTTTCCGCACGAAAGCGGGCGGACGGTACGTCCCGACGTCGAGCGAGGCCGGCGCGGTGATGGCAGCCTTCGGCTACGCCCAAGTGTCGGGCAAGCTCGGTGCGGCAACCGTGACACACGGACCCGGCCTGACGAACACGCTAACCGCGCTGATCGAGGCACAACGGGGCCGAGTCCCAATGCTGGTTCTCGCCGGCGATACCCCGATGACCAAGCACGATCACATCCAGGACATCGACCAACGGGCCGTCGTTGTGAGCGCCGGAGTGCACTTTCATCAAGTTCGCAGCGCGGCGAGCGCAGTTGCCGACATCGCTGAGGCTGTCCGACTCGCCTGGGCCGAAGCGGCGCCCGTAATGGTCAACATCCCCATCGACATCGAGTGGGAAGAGGTCGACTATCAACCGATACTCGGCGCGCCGACGATGTCGCCTACGGTGTTGGCCGATCAGGACACCATCGAAGAGGCCGTCGGCGTGATCGCCTCCGCCGACCGGCCGCTGGTCCTGGCCGGTCGAGGGGCGCGAAGCGACGACGCCAGGGCAGCCGTAGTGCAGTTGGCCGCACGGCTCGGTGCCCCCGTCGCGACGACGCTGCGCGGCAAGGACCTGTTCTCCGACGTTCCCGGCAACATCGGGATCTTCGGGACCCTGTCCGATGACGTGGCGCTCGACATCATCGGGCAGGCCGACTGCGTCATCGCTTTCGGTGCCGGACTCAATGAGTGGACCACTGCAGAGGGCGCACTGCTCGACGACAAGCGGGTCGTGCACGTCGACATCGACCGTGCCCGTCTGAACCGTTACTCACATGTCAACGTCGCCGTTGCCGCGGACGCGGCCAGCGCGGCGGGAGACTTCGTGCGGTTGCTGGACGAAGCCGAAGTCGCCAAGACCGCCTTCATCGATCGCGCGGTCCAGAGAATCGCCGCGCGCAACACCGAGACGACCGACCGCGGCACCGATGACACCGTCGACATCCACACGGCGCTGCGCCTGGTGGACAGCTTCGTGCCGAGTGGCCGCATCCTTGTCACCGACAACGGGCGGTTCATCAAGCACGCTTTCGTTGCCCTACACGTGGAGCACCCGTCCCAGTACGTCCATGCAGTCAACTACGGGTCGATCGGGCTGGGTATCGGTGTCGCCCTTGGCGCGTCCTACGCCGCTCCTGACAGCCCAGTGCTGTTGGCGGTCGGCGACGGCGGCTTCGCCGAGGGTGGTCTGTCCGAACTCGTGACCGCAGTCATGCAGCGGCGCAACATCATCGTGCTGCTGCTCAACGACGGCGCCTACGGCGCGGAGTACGTGCACCTGGCGAATCGCGGGATGGACCCCGCGTGCACGACACTCGACTGGCCCGACTTCGGGCCAATCGCTGCGGCCATCGGTGCGCACGGCGTCACAGTACGAAACAAGAAGGAACTCGAAGATGCTCTGGAGAAAGTCGACTTCGCAGCCGGACCGATCGTGCTCGACGTCCGTATCGATCCTCAGCGCGTCTAATGGACGCCGGGACGGAGTAGACAATGCGTGACAACCCATTGCTCAAGCGGCTACGCGAAGGCTCATCCTCGGTGGCGAGCTTCATCACGATCCCCGATCCGTTCACCGCCGAGGTCATGGGAGCCGCCGGTGTGGACCTCGTCGTCGTAGACACCGAACACTCTGCGATGAGTGCGGCACAGCTGCAGGGCGTCTTGACGGCGCTGCATCCCACGGAGGCGGCCGTAGTCGTACGGGTGGCTGACAACAACCCGGCCCTGGTCGGCCAGGCTCTGGACCTCGGCGCTGAAGGCGTGCTCATTCCGGGTGTGCGTTCGCGTGCTGACTGCGACCTTGCGGTGCGGTCATGTTTCTATGCCCCCAAGGGTATTCGCGGTTTCGGGCCGCGCCGCGCCAGCCGCCTCCATGGGGGCCGCGCCGACTACATTGCGCGGGTCAACGACGAGATCGCGGTCATCGCCATGATCGAGCACGTCGATGCGTTGGACGACCTTGACGGGATTGTCTCCACCGACGACCTAACGGCGGTGTTCGTCGGCACCGCTGACCTAGCGGTGTCGATGGGCTACCTGCACGATCTGGCCAATCCGGCAGTGACACAAGCGGTTATGCGCATCGCCACGGTGTGCCTTGAGCAGCAGATGCCGTTTGGCGTATTCACGGGCAACGAGGAGGCCGCCGCTACGTGGATAACTCGCGGCGCCCAGATTGTCACCATGGGTTCGGATCTTCAGTATCTCGACGCCGGTGTGGCCAGCACCCGTCAGTCGCGAGCCAAGTTGTTGAGGCCGCCCGACCGGGCAAGCACACCTGTTTCACACTAACTACCCTGCGCTGAGGAGGAGCTCACACAATGTTCGTTTTGGACACCGCCGAGATGCCGTGGGATCCGGTGAAGGCCAACACCCGCACCGGCAAGATCTCCCGCAAGTTCATCCGCGAAGGCGAGCTGACCCCTGGTGTCGGTTACACCTCGGACCTCGTCAAGTATCACGACGGGCACGGCGTGTTCACCGCGCCCCGGCACCGCCACAACTTCGACCAAATCCGGCTGACCCTTTCTGGGGAAACGGATTACGGATACGAACAGATCGCAGGTCCTGGCGACGCGACGTTCTTCCCGGCGGGTGCTTATTACGGCCCCGAGCGCTTCGAGGCTGCGGAGATCTTTCTCCTGCAGTGGAGTCCGGATTGGGTCACCCGCGAGCAGTCGGATGCTGCCTACGCCGAACTGGCCAACACCGGTCAATTCAAGGACGGGTTCTACGTTTCGGTTGACGACGATGGTCAAGAGGTGCGCAAGGACGGCACCAACGCCGTGTGGGAGGCGGTCAACGGCAAGCCTCTGGTCATTCCTTCGCCGAAGTATCAGCAACCGATTGTGATGCGGCCCGAGGGATTCGATTGGTCGAAGAAGTCCGACGGCGTAGACGTCAAAGAGCTTGGACACTTCACCGATGAAGATCTCAACGTCGTCAGTTACCGCTGGTCGGATGACGCTGCGCTACGATTGTCTGCCGAACGCACTCAGATTCTTTGGATTGGCTCGGGTGCAATGTCTTTGGATGGACGACGGCTCGGCGCAAATACGATCCTGTTCTCGGATTTCGGCGAGACCCACGACCTGTACGGCATGGAATCCGGTGAAGCGACGTGCATCGGCCTGCCGGTATCGGCGTAGTGGCCGCGCGAGCCGCGATGAGCGAGTCGATGTCAACGAACCGCCCACATCTCACCTGCTGGGTTGACGACTCGATCCGTGCCGAGTTCGAGGGGCGTGGCCTTTGGACCTCGGAGACGTGGCTCGACCTCTTCTTGGCCAGTGGGCGTTCCGCGGTTCCTAGTATCGGTTCGGGCGACCTCGCGACCATGGACGAGGACGGGCGAATTCGGGTCACGGGCCGGATCAAGGACATCGTCATCCGTGGCGGCGAGAACATCAGCGTGCGTGGTATCGAAGAGCGCCTCGCCACCCATCCCGGTGTTGCCGCCGTCGCCGTGGTCGGCTACCCGGACCGCAGGCTCGGTGAACGATGCTGCGCGGTAGTGGTGCCGGCGGTGGCCGACGCAGCGCCGACGTTCGAGGATCTGTGTACGTTCTTGCGCGAAGGCGGGGTGGCGAAGTTCGCGCTTCCCGAACGACTGCACCTGATCGACGCGCTTCCCGTGACATCGACGGGCAAGGTGCGGAAAGGGGAGTTGCGAGTCGTGGTGGCAAACGTTCAGCGGCGATCCGTCCAGGCGGGGGACCGTTACATGAAACAGGGATATGGTATACAGGATGAACGGGCCTAGTCGGCCGTGGGCAACAGGAGGATTTAGGTGAGTGCTGACGCGGGCTCGAACGTGCTGACCTCGAGCGAACTGCAGCGCAATCCGCTCGGGAATCAGATCGCCGACACATTGCGACGCGAAATTCTGCTTGGCGTCCTCCCATCCGGAACCAGAACCTCACAGCAACAACTGTGCGAACGGTTCGGCACCAGCCGCATGCCGGTGCGCGACGCACTGCGCGAGCTGGTGCACGAGGGGCTGATGACGCTCGACAGTGGGCGCCACATCGTGGTGGCGCCGCTGAGCAAGGAAGACCTCATGGATGCCTTCACCATTGAGGGCGTCTTGACCGGTATGGCCGCAGAACGCGCATCCGAGCGCGCGACCGCGGCGGATCTGGAATCGTTGGACCGGCTTCACGGGTCGATGCTCGACGCCGCCGAGCAGACGCGCCAGGGTGCCATGGTTGAGCTCAACTGGAGCTTCCACCGCAGGATCAACCACATGTCGGGGTCGCGAAAACTCATAGTCGCACTGCGCAAGGTGTCGGTGGATCTGCCGCGCGACTTCCTCGAGCAGATTCCAGAGTGGAACGCCAATTCCAACGCCGATCACGCGCGGATCTTGGCCGCGATGCGGGCCCAAAAGCACAAGACTGCCGGCAAGTACATGACCGAGCACGTCGTGGAATCCGGCCGCGGCCTGGTGGAACACCTGGCTGCCCACGGCGTTCAGTTCGACTGATCAATCGCTTCGGCGACGGACGTGCGGTTGCAATTTGTGTGTGTCCCGTATACCGTATACGGAACACGGAGCGACAGTTTACGGCGACGAAAGGGCGGCCGGCATGCCGAAGGTGACGTACGTTCAATCCGACGGTATCCGAGAAACATTCGATATCGCTTCCGGAAAATCGCTGATGCTGGGAGCTCAATCCAACGGCGTGGAAGGCATTCTCGGCGAATGTGGCGGCCAGGCCATGTGCGCGACCTGTCACGTCTATGTCGACTCGAAGGACCTCGACGCACTTCCTCCGCTATCGGAGGACGAGGAAGCCATGTTGGAGGACACTGCGTCAGAACGAAGGGCCACGAGTCGACTGTCATGCCAGCTCGAAGCCTGTGATGAACTGGACGGCATCGTCGTCTACCTACCCGAAGAGCAGGCGTTGTGAGAGCGCGCCGGGTCGTAGTCGTAGGCGCTGGACACGGCGGCTTCACCGTAGCCGCCACACTTCGGACGATGGGGTGGGACGGCGAGCTCACCCTGGTCGACACGGAAGAGATCTTGCCGTACCAGCGGCCGCCGTTGAGCAAGAAGTTTCTGGCCGGACAGGAAACGCTGTCGGACACGCATTTTCGGCCGCCCGCCTTCTACGACGATCACGACATAGAACTCGCACTTGGCCATCGAGTCATCGGTATTGACCGCATCGCCCGCGCGGTGCACCTTGAGGGGCGCGGGTCGCTGGAGTACGACCACCTGGTGCTCGCGACTGGCGCACGCCCACGCCCCTTGCCGGTTGCGGGTGCCCGCGCGGAATCCGTCTGCCACCTGCATACCGCCGACCACAGCGTCAAACTGCGCGAGCGGATCGCCGCGAGCAAACGCGTAGTCGTCATCGGCGGTGGATTCATCGGGTTGGAAGCCGCGTCGATGGTCATCCATGCGGGCAAGGAAGTCGTCGTCTTGGAGGCCGCGGCGCGCCTGATGGGACGCGCTGTCTCAGAGCCTATTTCACGTTACTTCCACAGCTTGCACGCCGGCGCCGGCGTCGACGTACGGCTCTTGAGCAAGGTCTCGTCGCTGCAGCCGGTCGCGGATCGTATCGAGTTGCGCCTTGGACTATCGAGCATTACCGCCGATACCGTGGTGGTCGGCGTCGGAGTCGTTCCAAATGACGCCCTGGCCGCTCAAGCCGGGCTGGCGACCAGCGATGGGGTACTCGTCGACGCGCATTTGCGCACCACGGACCCGAACATCTCGGCGATCGGCGACTGCGCACGCTTCCCTCGCGTCATTGCAGGCACGCAATCGGGGATACGCCTGGAGTCAGTGCAGAACGCCAGCGATCACGCACGCCACGTCGCGGCGTTCATTGCCGGCGAACAGGTCTCGCCATACGACGTCGTCCCGTGGTTCTGGACCGAGCAGCACGGCCGCAAACTCCAAATGGCCGGTCTCACCTCTGGGTACGACAGAACCGAGAAGGTCGAGACCGGACCTGACAAGTTCTCGGTGTACTGCTACCGGGGTACGGAACTGCTCGGATGCGAATCAGTCAACTCGCCAAGAGACCACGCGCATGCCCGCAAGCAGCTGACGGCTGCCCGCAGTTTCAGCGCCAAGCCGCCGCCTCCGGTGACGGTCTGACGTACCGCTGAAGAAACCACTGCGTACACGTAGTCCGTATCCAGTATCCCCGGACAGGAGACGATTGATGGTCACTACCTACGTGGCCGGCGTCGGGATGACGCCGTTCGGCAAGTTCCGCGACGCCACCCTGGCGACCCTTGGACGCGCCGCCGGACGCGAGGCGCTCACCGACGCCGGAGTTGAACCACAGCGCATCGAGATGATCGCCTGCGGGTCTGCACGTAGCGGCATGCTGCACTCCCGCGAAAGCGGCGTCGGGCAGCTGATCGGTTGGGAGCTCGGCATCGAAGGAGTGCCCGTCTACAACGAGAAGGCGTTCTGTGCCTCGGGTGCGGTGGCATTCAACATCGCGCACATGGCACTTGCCGCCGGTATCCACGACATCGCGCTGGTCGTCGGCGTGGAGAAGATGTCGTCCCGAGACGGGGCCGGGCGCCCGCTGACCTCCGATGGCATGGCGCTGGAGGGCGAACAAGGGTTCACCCCTCCGGCCTACTACGCGATGGCAGCGCGCCGGCACATGGAGATGTATGGCACCACTCGCGAGCAGATCGCGTCCGTTGCGGTGAAGAATCGAGCAGCGGCACAACACAACCCGAAGGCCCAGTATCGCGATCCCATCACCATCGATGATGTCGTGGGCTCCAAAGCGGTGGTGTCGCCGCTGAACCTGCTCGATTGTTGCCCCACCGGCGATGGCGCCGCAGCAGCGGTTCTGGTCAACGAGGCCGGTGCAAAAAAGCTCGGACTGCAACCGACGATCCGCATCGCTGCATCGGTACTGGGGACGGGGTACTACCGAGATCAAGACCGCGACATGACGTCGTTCTCGCTCGACAGGTCCACGTCGCGAAAAGCCTATGAAATCGCCAGCATCGGACCGTCGGACATCGATGTCGCAGAGGTCCATGACTCGTTCTCGTTCGCCGAGATCATCCACTACGAAGACTTGGGACTGTGCGAACCAGGTGCGGGGGGCAAGCTGGTCGAGAACGGCGACACGGCGCTGAATGGCCGCATACCCGTCAATACCGGCGGAGGCCTGCTCAACCGAGGCCACCCGCTCGGCGCAACCGGAGTCGCGCAGATCGTCGAGATCAGCGACCAACTCAACGACCGTGCGGGTGCGCGTCAGGTGCGTGGCGCCCGAACTGCATTGGCCCACATCTCCGGTGGCTTCCACGAAGGTGATTTCGCAACGTCGGGGATCACGATACTGGCGGCGCGGTAGAGATGCCCGAACTGGGAGAGCTGTCGCTGGGGTATTCACTTCTCGACGGGAGCGGCGCTGCATACCGGTTGCGCGCAAGCCGCTGTCCGCGTTGCGCGGACGTCAGGGTGCCCCCACGCGAGTTGTGCCCCAACGACGCGACGCCGTGCACGCCGACCAGCCTGACCGGTGCCGGCACGATCTATGAGGCGGTGAGGATCGCGATACCGCCTCAAGGCTTCGATGTCCCCTTCTGGGCCGGATACATCGATCTAGACGAAGGGGTGCGCTTCTTCGCCCAAATCACCTGTGCCGATGGTGAACCGCCACCGGTACACGGCCAGCGGGTGGCGATGAACGTGGAGTGGATAGGCACCGGTGACCGCCGCGTGCTGGCGCCGATGTTCTCGAGGGTGGAGACCTGATGCAGCAATCAGACCTCAGCGAAGACCTACGGGATCTCGCCTCTCTGACACGTGATATCGCCGAGTCCAAGATCTCGCCTCTGATTGAACAGACCGAGGAATCGGCGACGTTCAACCCCGAAATCCAGCAGATCTTGGGCACCGCGGGGTTCTTCGGACTCGTGGTACCCGAGGAATACGGTGGTACCCAGAGCGACATCGGGCATCAGTGCGTCGTCCTAGAGGAGATCGCGCGCGTCTACCCGAGCGCATGCACGTACCTGACCGCGCATTGGCTGGCCACCAAACTGATCGCCCTGCATGCCACCGGCGAGAACGAAGCCGACTGGGTACGTCCCTTGCTGCAGGCAGCGACGGCCGGAGACATGCTCGGCGCCATCGCGGTCACCGAGCCCGACTTCGGCTCAGATCTCGGCAGCATCACCACAAAGGCCCGAATGGACGGTGACCGCTGGATCATCAACGGCACCAAACGATTCATCACCAACGGCGGGTTCGCAGACTTCTACACCGTGCTGGCGCGTACCGGCGGACCCGGACCCCGCGGGCTTTCCCTGTTCGTCGTTGAAGCGGACCGCCACGGAGTCGCTGCAGCGCGCTGGGAGAAGAAGATGGGCCTGCACGGCTCGGCAACCGCTGAAATGCAGTTCGACGACGTGCGAGTACCGGCCGATCACCTCATCGGAGAGTCCGACCGTGGATTCAGCTATCTGATGCGCGGATTCGACGAAGGCCGCCTCGGTGTGGCAGCGATGTCGCTGGGAATCTCTCAAGGAGCGCTGGACGCCGCGACCCGCTATGCCGGCCAACGCAAGCAATTCGGCAAGGAAATCGCGGCCTACCAAGGGGTGCAGTTTCTCATCGCCGATATGGCCATCGGCGTATACACCTCACGGGCAATGGTTTACGACGCGGTGCGTGCCTTCACCCAGCAGCATCCCGATGCCTCGAGGTTGGCGGCGATCGCCAAGACATATGCATCCGATGTCGCGATGGAGGTGGCGTCTGCGGGCGTACAGGTCCACGGTGGAGCCGGATACGTTCGTGACTTTCCGGTCGAGATGCTGTTGCGTGACGCCAAGATCAATCAGATCTACGAGGGAACCAACCAGATTCTGCGCATGCTCATAGCGCGAACCTACTTCGGGGAGTTGGCCCGGTGACCGAAGAACTCTCGTGGCTGCCACTGACGCGAGAGGTGTCGAACAGCTGTGAAGGACGGGTCGTCCTGAGCATCACCTCGTCGGTGGCCACCCTGACGATCAACCGCCCGAACAAGCTCAATGCAATCGATTCCGGTGTCCTGAAGGGCATTCGGACCGCGCTGTCCGGCATTGAGGGCAGCCCGTCGGTTGGCGCACTGATCCTGCGCGGAACGGGACGTGCGTTCTCGGCCGGTGGCGATCTCGATGAGGTCTCCGCACTGGTGCGCGACAAGACCCAGTTCAGCACATTCCTCGACTTCTGGCACGAATCGCTGCTGCTGCTCCAGGACAGCCCCGTGCCGTCGATCGCCGCGGTCCACGGGTTCGCATACGCCGGAGGTCTTGAACTGACCCAGGCATGTGACTTCGTCGTGCTGGGGCGCAGCGCGGTGCTGGGCGACCAGCACGCCAACTTCGGTCTCTTCCCCGCCGGCGGTTCCACCCAGCGGCTGCCGCGGCTGATCCCACCACGGGTGGCTATGTGGATGCTGATGAGCGGCGAAGCCGTCGACGCGCAGACGGCACTTCAGCTAGGCCTGGTCAATCGGGTCGTCGACGATGCCGACGTCTTCGATGAGGCGCAACTCATGGCAGATACCTTGGCCCGCAAGAGCAGATCGGGCAATGCCGCGATCAAGGCCGCGGTGCGCATCGGTGCAGACCGGCCACTGACCGACGCGATCGCCGCTGAGCGCTGCCTGGCCGTCGATCACATGGCATCCGACGACGCCCAGACCGGATTCGACGCCTTCCGGTCGCGCACCACACCCGTTTTCCAACCCCATTGAGCTCATAGGAGAGCACGCATGCATCTCACTGACGTGTTGTACGAAGTCGCCGACGGCGTCGCGCGTATCACCATCAACCGACCCGAGAAGTACAACGCCTTCCGAGAGGAAACACTCGACGATCTGATCGCGGCATTCAGCGCCGCCGAAGCCGACCGGACGGTCGGGGTCATCGTCCTCACCGGCGCCGGCAACAAGGCCTTCTGCTCGGGCGGTGACATCGCATGGGAGAACGCCTCCGACCCGGTCGGCGCCGCCCGCATGAACCGACGCACCAGCAATCTGTCGCTGATCATGCGCGGCTGTGGCAAGCCGATCATTGCTCGCGTCAAGGGATATGCCGTCGGTGGTGGCAACGAGTTGCAGATGCTGTGCGACCTCACCATCGCATCCGAGGATTCCAAGTTTGGGCAGGCCGGACCAAAGATGGGCAGCGTGCCCGTGTGGTGGGGCACCCAGCTCCTGCCCCGCATCGTCGGCGAGCGGCGCGCTCGAGAGATCGTCATGCTCTGCCAGCAGATCCCGGCCCCTGATGCAGTGGAGATGGGCCTGATCAACAAGGCGGTCCCGGCAGATGAACTCGACACGGCGGTCGATGAATGGTGCCAGCAGCTGCTGGCGCTGAGCCCGCAGGCACTGCGGGTCGCCAAGATCTCGCTGAACTTTGAAAGCGACCAACTATGGCCATCAGTGCAACACGGCCAGCAGATGATCAACTTTATCCACGGCACCGACGAATTTCACGAGGGCACACAGGCATTCCTGCAGAAGCGCGCCCCTGATTTCGCACAGTTCCGAAAGTAACTCCGAGAAAGGCAACAAAGTGGATTGCAACGGCAAGGTGGCCATCGTCGTCGGTGGTGGTAGTGGAATCGGCCGAGCGACGGCGGAACTGTTCGCCGCCCAAGGAGCCAGTGTCGCAGTCGCCGACATCAACAAGGACGGTGTCGCCGAGACCGCAGAGACGTTGCGCTCCTTAGGAGCCCGAGTCTCCGAACACATCTGCGACATCACGAAGCCCGACCAAACCGACCTACTGGTCAGCGAGGTCATCGAGGCCCATGGCCGGCTCGATATCGTGACCAGCACGGTGGGATGGTCCGACACGACGTTCTTCGCGCAGGAGGACGAAGAGTACTGGCGGAAGATCGTGGACATCAACCTGATGGGTTCGATCTTTTTGTGCCGCTCCGCATTACGGATCCTCAGCGAACAGAAGTCGGGGACGATCGTCCTGACGAGCTCCGATGCCGGCAAAGTCGGAACGATGGGGGAGACCGTCTATGCCGCCGCCAAGGCGGGCGTGATCGGGTTCGTCAAATCGTTGGCACGCGAGGTCGCTCGCGACGGCATCCGCATCAATGCCATCTCTCCGGGTCCTACTGATACGCCGCTGCTTCGTGCGCAATCCGACCAGCACGTCATAGAGAAGATGATCAGAGCTGTGCCGCTCAAGCGAATGGGTACCGCAATCGAACAGGCGGGCCCGATCGTGTTTCTGGCGTCCGACGCGGCGAGCTTCATCACCGGCCAAACCATAAGTGTCAGTGGTGGATTGACAATGACATCGTGAACGCTCCGAACGCCGTCCGACAGGTTCGGTTCGACCTGCGCGTCGACGAAGGGGCGTCGAAACTGGCGGACCTCGGCGAGGCAATCGAGCGCTTCGTCAAACCGGGCGCGACCGTGCACGTCGGCTACTCCGACGCCAGGCCCAATGCCGCCCTGCAGGAACTGGCCCGCCGCTTTGCCGGCACCAACCCGCAGTTCACCGTCGTCTCGGCGGGCCTGGTGAATCTTCAGCACGCTCTGATCGAACTCGGACTGGTTCGCAAGCTCATCGTGTCCTTCGCCGGAGAGAACTATCCAGTGGCTCGGCCCAACCCTGCGCTGGTTCGAGCCATCTCCGAAGGGCGGGTCGAGATCGAGCACTGGTCGCTGTGGGCCCTGATTGCACGGCTCACGGCAGGAGCGCTGGGGGTGTCGCACTTTCCCGTGCAATCGATGAGAGGCAGCTCAATGGGCGATGAGGCAGCGCGCCGCGGCGAACTCATCAACGTCCCTGGCGAACAGCATAATTCGACGAGCTTGGTCAGTGCCTTACGGCCCGACATCGTGCTCTTGCACGCCGCCGCCGCCGACGAGTTCGGCAACATCGTCCTCGCAGCGCCATACGGCGAAGGCCAGGCCGGCGCACTGGCGGCGACCGGAGGTGTCATCGCGACGGTTGAGAAACTGGTGTCCACCGAAGAGATTCGCAGGATGAACACACTCGTCCGCATTCCTGGCCACGTCGTGCGGGCGGTCTGCGAAGCACCGTTCGGCGCTCATCCGTACGGGTTCAACAACCCGGGCATCGCTGGGATCGACAGCTATACCGAGGATGCCGAGTTCATGGCGGCGACGCTGGCAGCCAGCAAGACAACGGCGACGTTTCGCGATTACATCACCGAGTGGATACTGGCGCTGCCTGGCCACAGGGACTATCTGGCCCACCTCGGTACGAACCGCGTCGCGGCGCTGCGCCGCAGCACGACGCCGCCCAAGGTCGCCGACGTACCGACCGACCGCCCCGCCGGGGTCCTGGAGACTCAAGTCGTCGTCACCGCGCGGCGGCTCGAACAAGCTGTGCGAACCCGCGGGCACCATGCCATTCTCGCCGGGGTTGGCCTTGCCAATCTCGCCGCGTGGCTGGGCGCCCGCCGGTTGCGCGATGCAGGCGTCGACGTCGACCTCATGGCCGAGATCGGTTTGTTCGGCTATACCCCCGGCCCCGGAGAGCCGTTCATCTTTGCGGGCCAGAATGTGCCGACCAACAAGATGCTCACCGACGTGATGAGCGTGCTCGGCACCTATGTTTCGGGTCCGGCGACGAAGAGCGTCGGCCTCGTCGGAGCGGGCCAGATCGACGGCACCGGGGCCATCAACTCCACCTATACCGACGACGGCGACTTCATCGTCGGCTCCGGAGGCGCCAACGACGTTCTCAGCGGCGCTGACGAGGTGATCGTCACGGTGTCGCACCAGCGAGACAGGCTTGTCGACAGCGTGCGGTACGTGACCTCACCAGGAGCACGCGTTCGCACCATCGTGACCGACCTTTGCGTCTTCCAGCGCGTCGACGGTGAGTCATCCTTCGTATTGACCGCACTGCTCCCGGCGTCGGGTGACAACGTCGACGAAGCTCTCGCCGAAGTTCGACGCCGAACCGGATTCGCCTATGCCGTCGCACCACGCCCCATCGTGGAGCCGGCACCCACACCCGCGGAGCTCGATGTGCTTCGGGCATTCGACCCAGACCAGTTGTTCCTGCGCGATCGGCGTCCGCGCGCCACGCCGACCGCCGCAATTCCCTAATTCGGCCACACACCAACGTTATTGGACCCAGCCTGTTCGAGGCGACGCCCGCGGGTGTGTTACCGCCGACCAAGTGAGCGAACCGGTCGCCGGCACCGGAAATGTGAGCCCGTTCCGCTTGCTCTTATACCGTATCCGGTATACGGTTTAGTGGCCCGCTGGTTTGTTAGGGCGGCGTAGCGGAGTCGCCTCCACACTCGATGAAAAGGTCGTTCCCCTTCACATGCCGACGCCCAAAGGACGCCAACATGACCCGGCGCTCGATGAATTGGACTTCACAACGGGCCAGGCCTATCTGACCGGTTCGGATATCCTGTTGAGACTGCCCGTGATTCAGCGCAAGCTCGATGCGGCCGCCGGCCACAACACAGCCGGTTATGTCACGGGCTATCCAGGATCGCCGCTGAGTGGACTTGATTCGCTGCTACGGCGGGAGCGTTCACGACTGAAGACCCTCGGCGTCGAGTTCAACCCTGCGATCAACGAAGACCTTGCAGCGACTGCGATCTGGGGCACGCAAAACCTCGATACCGGCGGCGTCGGTAGCCGCCTCGACGGCGTCTTCGGCATGTGGTACGGGAAGGGGCCGGGCGTCGAACGATCAACGGACGCGATGCGGACTGCGAACTACTTCGGAACCTCGCGCCTTGGTGGAGCGCTTGCACTCGCGGGCGACGATCACGAGGCCCGAAGCACTGTGACGGCACAGCAAAGCGAGCCCCTGTTCATGCACATGGGCATGCCCATCCTGAGCCCCTCCACACTCCAGGAGTTCCTGACGTTCGGCTTGGCCGGCTGGGCACTGTCGCGCTACAGCAAGCTATGGGTAGGCATGATCTGCCTCAACGACCTGGTGGACGCCGCCGCGACAATCGATCTGAGCCAGATCCCCGGATTCTCCGTTCCTGATGGCCACGAACCGCCACCCATCCAGTTGCGCAAGGGCCTGCTCGAAATCGAGGAAGACATCCGCCTTCGGCGTATTCCGGCGGTTGGCCGGTTCGCCAGGGCCAACGGACTCAACCAGATCGCAGTCGGCGGAACCAATCGCCGGCTGGGTATTGCCGTTGCCGGCAAGGCGTATCTGGATGTCATCGATGCCCTAGCTCATCTCGGCATCGACGAGGACCGTGCCGCACGAGCCGGTGTCAGCGTCTACAAGCTCGGACTCGTATGGCCGATCGAAGAAAGCGGCGCGCTCGATTTCATGCGCGGCCTGGACGAAGTCATCGTCGTCGAGGCCAAGCACCCGATCATCGAAGACCAGCTGAACAGGCTGGCCAATCGGCTGTCCGCTACGGAGAGGCCGCTGATCGTCGGGAAGACAGACGAACGCGGCGCGCCCCTCGTTCCGGAACTCAGCGGCTTGAACGCCCGGATCGTCGCCTCTGCGCTGCGCAGGCGGTTCGGCCGATACGACATCGATACCGCGCCGGACAAGACGCCGGCCATGGATCTGCGCAACTTGAGCCTTACCCCGGTCGGCGGAGCACTGGTCCGGGCGGCGGGGTTCTGCTCGGGCTGCCCGCACAGCACCTCCATGCGGGTGCCCGACGGCCATATGAACTTGGGCGGCACCGGTTGTCACGCGATGGCCACCATGAGTGAGATGGACGGCCGCCAGACCGAGATCCTGCATCACATGGGTGGGGAAGGCGCCATGTGGGTCGGTATGTCGCCCTTCACCGATCGCACTCACATGTTCCAGAACGTCGGCGACGGCACGTTCTCTCATTCGGGTTCGATGGGCGTGCGCGCCGCTGTCGCCGCGGGTGTCAACATCACGTTCAAGGTTCTGGTGAACGGGTTCATCGCGATGACGGGCGGGCAGGACATTCCCGGCCAGCTCGACACGCCGACGATCTGCCGCATCGTGATGGCCGAAGGTGCATCAAAGGTTGTCGTGGTCACCGAGGACACACGTCGAGTCCGCAAGCGCGGCAACCTTCCTCGTGGGGTACGTGTCGAGCATCGCAAGAAGTTGCTCAACGTCGAGACCGAGTTGGCCAAGGTCCCAGGCGTGACCGTGCTGGTATACGACCAAGAGTGCGCAGCCGAGTTGCGCCGTCACCGCAAGCGCGGCCGCGCCGTCGACCCGGACAAGCGCGCCTATATCAACCCCGACGTGTGTGAAGGCTGCGGCGATTGCAATTCGACGTCGAACTGCATTTCCGTGGAACCGCTCGATACTCCGTTGGGCCGGAAGCGCCGGATCGACCAGTCCTCTTGCAACAAGGATTTCAGCTGTGTCGACGGGTACTGCCCGAGCTTCGTGACGCTTTACGGCGCGACACCGCGAGTGCGTCGAATCGTGGGCATTGAGGCGCTCGACACCGTTTCCGCGATTCCAGATCCCGTCCTCGCAGGCGATGATCAAGAGACCTACGACATCGTCGTCGGCGGAATCGGAGGCAGCGGCGTGCTGACCATTGGTGCGATCCTGGGCCGTGCTGCATTCGTCGAGGGGCGGTTCGTCTCGGTTCTCAACGAGACTGGGATGGCACAGAAGAATGGCAGCGTGCAGAGCCATGTCAGGATCAGCTCGCAAGCCCACGCCCTGCTCTCACCGCGGATCGCACCCGGGTCCGCCGATCTGATCATCGGCGGAGACATCGTGGTGGCCGCTGCGCAGGCGACGCTGGATTTGTACGACACTGCACGCGCCTGCGCGGTCGTGAATCGGGATGTCAAGCCGACGGTCGCGTTCGCCGACAACCCTGATCTGAACCTGGGTGACGAGCAGATGGTGCAGACACTGCGGGCGGCCACCGGCGGCCGGCTTGATCTGGTCGATGCCAACGAGCTGGCGATCGGCGCGCTGGGCGATGAGATCTACTCCAACGTGCTGTTGATCGGATTTGCTGCACAACGAGGTCGACTTCCGGTCAGCGTCAAGGCCATTGAAGAGGCAATCGAGCTCAACGGGGTCAGCGTTGAGAAGAATCTGCAGGCGTTGCGGCTGGGGCGGCTGCTTGCGGTTGGAGACGGTTCGGTCGGTCAGTTGCTCTCCGGCCCCGCGGCGTCTGGGACCGACGACGAGCCATCCGTTGCGCAAATCGTCGACGACCGTGCCGAACGGCTGGCGACATACCAAAGCCTTGGTTACGCCAGCAGTTACCGAGTTTTCGTCGACGAGGTCCGGACCGCCGAGCAGCGCATCGGGCGCGTGGATGGCGAGCTGGGCAGGGCCGTTGCAACCTACCTGTTCAAGCTGATGGCGTACAAGGATGAGTACGAGGTGGCGCGGATGTACAAGGATCCCGCATTCAAGAGACGACTGCACGAGGAGTTCGATGGCGACTTCCGCATCGCGGTGAACCTGGCGCCACAGCTGTTCAACGCACGCGATCCGTTGACCGGCCGGGCACGAAAGTTTGAAATTCCATTCGGGTTGATCGAACCCGCGTTCACCGTGCTTTCGGCGCTCCGCCGCGTCCGTGGAACTCCGCTGGACGTCTTCGGAAAGACCAAGCACCGGCGCGAGGAACGACGGCGCATCGGGGACTACCAGCGTGAGATCTTGGGACTGTTGGAACAACTCAGTGATGACAACTATGACGCCGCTGTCCGGATCGCGTCGATGCCCGAAGCGGTCCGTGGCTACGACTCGGTCAAGGACGAGTCGGCCCAGCGGGCGCTGCAACTGCAGCAGGCCCACCTGAATGAGTTCGCCGAGGCGTCGCCGTCATGACCGACCGGCCGGTGACGATCGAGGATTACCGACGGATCGCACAACGCCGACTCCCGAAGTTCGTCTTCGACTACGCCGACGGTGCCGCAGGCGACGAGACGACGATGCATCTAAACCGGGCGGCGTTCGCGCAGCTGCGCCTGCATCCTCGCCAGCAGGTCGATGTGAGCAAACGCTCCATGGAGACAACGGTTTTGGGCCGTCGCTTGTCGATGCCGCTGCTGTTGGCACCCACCGGCTTGCAGCGACTCGTGCACCGCCGGGCCGATCTCGAAGTCGCAAGAGCCGCCGGCCAAGCCGACATCCCGTTCGTGGTCAGTGCATCGACCGCCTTCACCGTTGAGGAGATCGCCGACGCCGGTTCTGGGGACCTGTGGCTGCAGGTCTACCCCTGGCGTGACCGCAAGGCCCTCGAGCACGTGATATCCCGCGCGATCGCGGCTGGGTATTCAACGTTGGTCGTCACCGTCGACGTGCCACTTCTCGGCCGACGGGAACGAGACCTGCGCAACGGCATGAGCATCCCGCCGCGAATCACACCCCGCAACGTCTATCAGGGTGCCCGTCATCCGGGTTGGGTCACGCATCTCGTCAGAGGACCGGAGATCACCTTCGTCAACTTCAAGGATCTAGCCCCTGGCGCCAAGGGAATGGCACTGATGCAATGGGTCAACGACGAACTCACCAACCCTGCCGCGGAGTGGAGCGAACTGCAGTGGCTGCGCCGGCTGTGGCCCGGGCCTCTCGTCGTGAAAGGCGTTCTGACGGTGGACGATGCACGGGCGGCTGTTCGTGAGGGGGCGGACGCGATAGTGGTGTCGAATCACGGCGGGCGGCAACTGGACGACACTCCTGCGACCGCTGAAGTGCTGCCGCAAGTGGTCGAGGCAATCGGCGACAGCGCCGAGGTACTCGTCGATGGTGGCGTGCGGCGTGGCAGCGACATCCTCAAGGCGCTGGCACTGGGTGCGCGTGCGGTGCTGGTGGGCCGACCGTATTGGTGGGGGCTGGCTGCGGGCGGTGCTCGCGGTGTCAGTGGTGTGATCGACGTGTTCCGTACGGAACTCGACATGGCGATGGCGTTGTCGGGGCGGCCAACAATCGATTCCATCGGTACTGACCTGCTACATCCCGACGGATAGCGCCTCGCGGCAGCACTAGGGAGTCGTCACTGCGGCGGCGCGAAGTCCTTGAGCAGACGTAGACCGCCCTCCGACGGAGACTCCGGGTCGGCGTGCAAGGTGATCAGGAACTGATCCGGGCAGCTTTCGGGCTGGAAGCGATGAAAGTGCAGGTCCAACGCCCCAACAGCGGGATGCTCCAGCAGCAGATCGCCGACACCGCTCGGTGTCGCCATGGCCTCCCATGCGAGTTGGAAGCGCGGTCGTCTCATCGAGATCTCGATGACCATCCGGATCCAGGACGTGTCGTTCCAGTGTGTGGAAGACAGCTGCTTTGCCCATGCCGCGGTCACTTCGTCGACTTCTTCCACGTTGCGGATCATGTCGTAGGCGTCGGGATCGAGGTACATCTCGCGCAGTACGTTTGCCCCCTGATCGAACATCGGTGACAGGGCCTTGGCGATGGGGTTCGAGGCGAGCACGTTGAATCGGGTGTCGCAAACAAAGGACGCGGTCATTGGCCAGCTCTGTAGCAGCGTATGCAGACTGGGATGGACTCCTAGGCGAGCGCCCTGCTGCGCTGCGTCGACCAGCGCAATCAGCGCCGCGGCCTCTTCGCTGGTCAGCTCGAGAAGATCGACTAGGCCGTACAGGACCGACTCGCAGGGGTGCTCACGGCCACCTTCGAGCCGGTCGTAGTCGCTCAAACTCAGTCCGAGCGCCGAGGCAACATCCGAGCGGTGGTCCAAATCGGCGGCCATCCGCTGTCGCTCGTCGGGCAAGGCAATCAGTTCTGGACGCAACAACTGGCGTTTGAGACGGATGTAACCCGCTAAGTCGGGACCGAATTCCTCCATCGCGACCTCCGTTGTCGTGCACGTAGGAACAGCCGCACCATGTGCGATGTACCACAGTGCGGCAGCACCGTGCTGAGAGTCAAGTGACGGATGTTGGGGGAACCCAGCAATCCCGTCCCCCGATCCCGCGCCTTGGCGACATGTCCCTCGACCTGCATCGCGTGCACTGACGAGGTCGGTGTCCCAAGCGTGCGGTCGAGCACGGTCAGGGCCTTATCCCACACGGTGCTTGTATGCATCCCATATCCCGTATACCGTTTTAGGTCACAGTGTGCATTGAAGGATCCGGCCGTACTGATGAGGAGGGTGAAGTGCGCGAGAACGTCACCGTCATCATCGGAAACGGGGGAATGGGCCGCGCAATCGGTCGTCGGCTCGGGGCGGACGCGAAGCTGCTGATCGCCGATCTGTCCAAGGAATCGCTCGATGACACCGTCGGAAAGCTCGTCTCGGATGGCTTCGACGCCACCGCCCAGCCAACCGACGTGACCTCACCCGAGTCGATGGCCGCGCTCGCAGGCGCCGCCGCAGCGCTTGGCCCGGTCACCCGGATCATCCACACCGCGGGAGTGTCACCCGCGCAAGCCCCGATTCAGGCGATCCTGTTCGTCGATGTTCTCGGACCCGCATTCATGCTGGAAGAGTTCGTCGGACACGTACAGCGTGGTGCAGCCGCCGTCGTGATAGCCAGCAACGTGGGCCATATGTTTCCGGGGTTGTCACCGGAAGACGAGCGGGCCGTCAGTACCATTCCAGCTCGGGAGCTGGCGACGTCGCGCTTGCTCGATGCCAGTCGGTACGAAGACCGCGCGACCGCTTATGTGTTCGCCAAGCGAGCGGCCCAACTGAGGGTCCGGGCCGCGTCACTGCCGTGGGGCGAGCGAGGGGCCCGGGTCAACTCGGTCAGTCCCGGCGTCATCGCGACTCCGATGGGTCACGCCGAACTCGTGGGCAGCGACCAACGGTTGGTGCACCAGCTGATCGCCAGCTCGCCGGCAGGTCGATTGGGCACCGCCGAGGAGATTGCTGCGGCAGTCGAGTTCCTACTCAGTCCATCGGCCTCGTTCGTCACAGGCGCCGATCTGGTGGTCGATGGCGGTGCGATGGCGGCCATCTCGACTGCAGCGCCGCCGGGCGAATAGTCAATCTCCCGTAGATCGCACCGAATGTGCTTGCCACCGAATCTAACTCGAAAGGGAGCCACCTTCATGCAATTCAGCAGTGAACACCATACCGGCAGCGACGCCCGATTCGCGGGGCGCACGATCATCGTGACCGGGGCGGGCGCCGGCATCGGGAGGGCGACCGTGCTGGCCCTGATCGCCAACGGTGCCACGGTCATCGCTGCCGACTTGTCGACGGACCGACTGCAGTCGCTCAGTGAAGAGGCGGGAACCGACCGGCTACACGCGGTTGCGGGAGACCTCACCGACGACGGGGCCGTCGACCGCGTCGTCGCCAGCGCAGGCGATCGGATTGACGGGGTCGCAAGTGTTGCAGGCATTTTCGACGGCTGGCTGCCACCCGGCGAGGTGGACGACAAGACCTGGGACAACGTGATGGAGCTGAACGTCACGGTGCCGATGCGGCTGACGCGCGCGGTGCTGCCGACGATGATCCGTGCGGGTAAGGGGGCACTCGTGTTTACCTCGTCCGAGGCTGGGCTGCGCTCATCGGTCTCTGGTGCTGCCTACACGACCTCAAAACATGCCCTCCATGGGTTCGTGAAGTCGGTGGCCTACTACTACGGCCCGACGGGCGTGCGGTCCAACGCGGTCGCACCGGGTGCGGTTCAGACGGCGATGGACATCGAATTCAGGTCCAAATTCGCGAAGGAGCGGGCCGCCACCGCGATCGCCACGGCAACCCAGGTCGTGGAGCCCGAGGTTGTCACCCGAGCGATGTTGTGGCTGTTGTCGGACGACTCTGACAACGTCAACGGCGTGATCATGCCGACTGACAATGGCTGGAGCACATTCTGAGAAACCAGGTGTGCGCGACTTGTTCTATTTGACAAGGCCTTTCGCCCAGTCGTATGTCGGAGCTGCCGGTGGGCGCGCTCCTCGCGATGTCGACGACGATGCGTTTGCGCGACAGTTCGAGCCCGGGCAAGAGGAGCTCTGGGTGTTGATCGACGTGTTGCCGCGCCCGCGCGAGATGACAGATCCGACGGCGTACCGATGTCGGACGCGACCTGCTTGGCGGGCTCGAATACGAGTGGTTGTCCTTTCGCATTTTGAGGGATACGGTATACGGATATTACGTATACGAAACGGACGCGTAGAGACGTGACCCCTGAGAGGGAGGTGTTGTGCACATCGCCGGATCGGCCGGTCGGTCAACTCGGGTGGCGAACCTGCGCCCATGGCCGTTTCCCATGTCCACGCACGTGACGTCTCTTACCGGACACGCGGGCCACCGACCTGCCCGGCGAACGGAGCACTGATGGCGCTCTCCGCTGGCGCAACCACACCGCTGCGCTCGCTTGGCGAATTCTTCCGAATGTCCTGGGAGACACTCACACTCATTCCGCGGAGACCGTTTGCTTGGCGCGAATTCCTGTTGCAGTCATGGTTCGTGGCACGCGTGGCCCTGCTCCCGACCTTGCTGCTGGCGATCCCGTTCACCGTGTTGGCGGTGTTCATGTTCAACATCCTGCTCTCCGAGTTCGGTGCTGCCGACTACTCCGGCGTCGGCGCCGGCGAGGGTGGGGTGACCCAGATCGGCCCGATCGTGACGGTGCTGGTGATCTCGGGAGCCGGCGCCACGGCCATGTGCGCAGATCTGGGTGCGCGCACGATCCGAGAGGAACTCGACGCGCTGCGCGTCATGGGTGTCAATCCAATCCAGTCGCTGGTCGTACCGCGTGTCCTTGCAGCAACATTCGTCGCGGTCCTGCTGTCGTCGTTGGTGATCCTCGTCGGTATCACGGGTGGATTCTTCTTCTCGGTGTTCTTTCAAGACGTCAGTGCCGGGGCGTACGTGTCGTCCCTGACGTTCATCACCGGAATCAGCAAAGTCATCGTCGCGTGGATCAAGGCCGCGCTGTTCGGACTGGCCGCCGGCCTCATCGCGTGCTACAAGGGCATGTCGGTCGGAGGCGGTCCGGCCGGTGTTGGGAACGCGGTCAACGAAACTGTCGTCTACACATTCGTTGCGCTGTTCGCGATCAACATCATCGCCACCGCCGTGAGTGTGTCGACCGTCGGAGCCATCGGATGAGCGGCGCCGACGTCATCGCTGCCCGATATCCACGCGTCACTCGCAGGGTGCGAGGGTGGATCGACGAGGGCACTCGCGTCGGGGAGCAGACCCAGTTCTACGGGCGCACGATCCTTTCGATCGGGGACGCGGTCGTGCACTACAAGACCGAGACGCTGCGGCTGATCGCCCAAATGGGCCTGGGGGCAGGCGCGCTGGCGATCATCGGAGGTTCGGTGGCGGTCGTTGGCTTCCTGACGATGATGACCGGCGCCTTGGTCGCCGTACAGGGGTACAACCAGCTGGCCGCCACCAGTGTCGAGGCGTTGACGGGGTTCGCCTCGGCATTCTTCAACGTTCGGCTGATCTCGCCCTTGACTGCGGCGATTGCGCTGGCGGCGACGATCGGGGCCGGCGCCACGGCGCAGCTGGGCGCCATGCGGATCAACGAAGAGATCGATGCCCTCGAGGTCATGGGGATTCGCTCGATCGCCTACCTGGCCTCCACGCGGGTGCTTGCCGGTGTCATCGTCGTCATTCCGCTGTACTGCGTCGCGATGCTGATGTCGTTCTTGGCCGCCCGATTCGGCACCACCTTCATCTACGGCCAGTCGGAAGGGGTCTACGACCACTACTTCAACACGTTCTTGATCCCGCTCGACCTGGTTTGGTCGTTCTTCGAAGCGCTTTCGATGGCTGTCGTGATCATGCTGGTTCACACCTATTACGGCTACACCGCCTCCGGCGGTCCCGCCGGGGTTGGCGAAGCCGTCGGTCGCGCGGTGCGAACGTCGCTGGTGGTATCGGCAGTCGTGATCCTCTTCGTGTCGCTCGCCATCTACGGGCGCACCGGTAACTTCCACATGTCCGGATAGCGCCGTGCCCAACAGATCAATGCTGCAACGCGTCCATCCGCTGTGGTGGACCGTCACACTCGTCGTCACCGTCGTCGGGCTGATCGCACTGAGCATCGCCCTGTTCTCGGGAAAGCTGTCGCGGGCTGTTCCGGTCTTCCTTACCTCTGACCGCGCTGGACTGGTGATGTACACCGGTGCCAGAGTGAAGTTGCGTGGTGTCGAGGTTGGTCATGTCGGCACGATCACCGGCCAAGGGTCTGGGGTCAGGCTGACGCTGGACATCGACCCCGACCAGATCAAGTACATCCCGCAAAACGTTGGCGCGCAGATCAAGGCAACCACGGCATTCGGCACCAAATACGTCGACTTGATCTACCCGGACGACCCGAGCCCGAAGCGGCTCACCAGCGGACAAGTGCTGCAGTCGCGCAACGTCAGCACCGAGGTCAACACGGTCTTCCAGGATCTGGTGGACGTGCTGCGGGAAATCGATCCGCAGAAACTCAACGCCGTGCTGGCAGCCCTGGCCGAAGGGGTACGCGGTCAGGGCCAACGGATCGGCGAGGCCACCACCGCCGCCAACGAGGTGCTGATCGCCTACAACGATCGGATGGACACCGTCGCGCGGGACTGGCGCTCGTTCAAGGGGTTCAGCGATGCCTACAACGGTGCGGCCGACAACATCGTGTCCGTGCTGGACGCAGCTACGACCACGAGCGCCACGATCACCAGTCATGAGTCGGACCTGAATACGTTGCTGCTCAACACGATCGGGCTGTCACATGCCGGCATCAACCTCATCGGGCCCAACGCCGACAATTTCGTCTCTGGCATCAACGGACTGCAACCGACGACCGATCTGTTGATGAAGTACAACCCGGAGTACACCTGCATGTTGGTCGGCGCCAAACATTTCATTGACCACGGCGGCCGGGAGACCCGGGGTGGCAACGGGTACTCGCTCGTCATCGACAGCGGTCTGTTGTACGGCGATGACCCGTACCGTTATCCCGACAATCTGCCCATCGTCGCGGCGAAGGGCGGTCCCGGTGGGAAGCCCAGTTGCGGGTCGCTGCCGGATGTTGCGAAGAACTATCCCGTGCGCGCGCTGGTCACCAACACGGGTTGGGGCACCGGGCTGGACATCAGGCCCAACCCTGGCATCGGACATCCGTGGTTCGCGAACTACTTCCCCGCCACTCGGGGCATCCCCGAATTCCCCTACTTCCTTGGCATTGGCCCGCCAGCCATCGGCCCCATTCCCTACCCAGGGGCGCCCCCCTACGGCGCGCCGCTGTACGGGCCCGACGGAACCCCGCTGTACCCGCCGCCAGGAGCGCCAGCCGCGCCGCCACCACCGGCGCCAGCCCCCGACTCCCCGCCGAGTTGACAGGAATTGGCCAAATGAGAGACAACCTCAGGGCTACGGTGTGGCGTCTCGCCGCGTTCGTGGCGGTCTGCCTGCTGGGTGCTGCTGCGCTCGTCATGGTCTTCGCCCAACTGCGCGTCGAGGGCAATCAAAAGACCTTCAAGGCCGTGTTCGCCACCGTGTCAGGGCTTTCCGGCGGCAACTTCGTACGCATCGCCGGTGTGGAGGTCGGCAAGGTCAAGGACATCACCATCGATAGCGACGGTCACGCGGTGGTCGACTTCGCCGTCGACGACACGGTGGTGCTCACCGACGGATCCAAGGCGTACGTCCGCTACGACAACCCGATCGGGGGGCGGTTCCTGGAACTCGCGGATGGACCGGGGGACGGCAAGCTCCTGTCACCCGGGGCGACCATTCCCCTCGACCGGACCCGGCCTGCACTCGACCTCGACGCCTTGATCGGGGGCTTCCGCCCGCTGTTTCGCGCGCTAAGCCCCGATCAGGTGAACAGTCTGTCCAGTCAATTGATCTCGGCTTTTCAGGGACAGGGAGGCACGATCAATTCACTGCTGGCTCAGACAGCGGCCTTCACGAACACCATCGCCGACCGCGACACCCTGATCGGCGAAGTGATCGGCAACCTCAACGTGGTGTTGGGGACCCTGGGCGGTCAGAGCGACGAGCTGGCCAAGTCGGTCGACTCGCTGTCGACACTCATTGGCGGCCTGGCCGCCCGAAAAACCGACATAGCCAACGCGATTGGTTACTCGAACGCCGCCGCAGCCACGGTTGCCGATTTGCTCGATCAGAGTCGCCCGCCGCTGCACGACGTCGTGGTGCAAACCGATCGGGCTGCCGGCATCGTGGTGGCCGACCACGAGTACTTCGATGACCTGCTCAACACGCTGCCCGACGCATACCAGAAGTTGGGTCGCCAAGGGCTCTACGGCGACTTCTTCAGCTTCTATCTCTGTGATCTGTCCCTGAAGCTGAATGGCAAGGGCGGTCAACCGGTCTACGTAAAAGTGGCGGGCCAGTCCACCGGAAGGTGCGCGCCCAAGTGAAGTCGATCAAGTGGCGCAGCCCAGTGGTCATCGGCGCGATTGGCGTTGCCGCGATCGCCCTGATCGTTGCCTTCGTGCTGAGTTTCGCGAATGTTCCGTTCCTCAACGGCAGTAAGCGGTACTCGGCTTACTTCTCTGAAGCGAGTGGGTTGATGACCGGGGGAGACGTCCAAGTGGCAGGCCTGCGAGTGGGCAAGGTCAACTCGATCTCACTGGACGGGAACAAGGTATTGATCACCTTCGACGTCTCCAACGGCGTCCGCATCGGCGACCGATCCGAAGCGACCATCAGAACCAAGGCGTTGCTTGGGACCAAGGTCCTCGACATCACTACGCGAGGTGACGGCACGCAGGACGGCCCGATTCCGCTGGAACGCACGAAGCCGGCCTACCAGCTGGCCGACGCGTTGGGGGAGTTGTCCACCACGATCAGCGGGCTCAAGACCGATCAGCTGAACCAGTCGCTGACCACGCTGGCTCAGACCTTCGCCGAGACTCCTGGCAACGTGAGGATCGCAGTGGACGGCGTTGCTCGGATTTCTCAAACGATCAACGAGCGCGACGCGCAACTGCGGGACCTGCTGGCCAATGCCAACAAGGCCACGACGGTCCTAGCCGAACGCAGCGAGGAGATCGTCGGACTGGTCCGCAACACCAATTCGCTGTTGGCCGCGTTGCAGACCCAGCGCAGCTCGTTGGACAACATATCTGCCAACATTTCTGCGCTCGCACACCAGCTGTCCAGTTTCATCGACGAGAATCGGGCACAGTTGCGTCCGGCGCTCGACAAGCTCAACGGTGTACTCACCATCGTCGACAACAGGAAGGCGCAGGTACAGAAGAGCATCAAGCTGCTCAACGCCTACGCCATGTCGCTCGGCGAATCGGTATCGTCCGGCCCGTTCTTCAAGGCGTATCTGGCCAACCTGCTACCGGGGCAATTCGTGCAACCCTTCGTCGATGCCGCATTCTCCGATCTCGGCCTCGACCCCAACACCCTGTCCCCGTCGGAACGCATCGACCCGCCAACCGGCCAGCCCGGCACCCCGGCGTTGCCGGTGCCGTACCCGCGCACCGGGCAGGGCGGCGAACCCCACCTGAATCTGCCCGACGCGATTACCGGAAACCCCGGCGATCAGGGCTGCGGTCCGCCCGGTTTGCCATTGCCCGGGCCTACCGGCTGCTACCCCTACCGCGAGCCGCTGCCTGCACCGCCGCCGGGTGGGCCGCCTCCAGGCCCGCCGGCCTTGCCGCCGGCGCCGAACCTGGCGAACACTCCCGAGCCGACCCCGAAGCCGGTATACGAGCCAGCTCCCGGTGAAGTACCGGCCGGGCCAGTCCCTAGCGGAGGTGGACAATGACACCACGTCGCGTAAAGGCACTTGTCGCAGCGTTCTTGGCCGTCGTGCTAGTTGGTGGTATTGCCGTAGTCGCCACTGTGCGCCACATCGGCAAGACGACACTCGTCGCCTATTTCGACAACAGCAACGGTGTCTTCCGGGGCGACGACGTATTCATGCTTGGAGTGCCGGTCGGCAAGATCGTTGAGATCGAGCCAGAGCCATCGAGGGCGAAGATCACTTTCTGGGTCGACGACCAGTACAAGATCCCCGCCGACGTCAAGGCCGTGATTCTGTTGCCGCAGTTGATTACCGCGCGGGCCATCGCCCTCACGCCGGTGTACAGCGGCGGGCCGGCACTGTCGAGTGGCGCGGTGATACCTCAGGACCGCACGGCCGTTCCCGTGGAGTGGGACGATCTGCGAGACCAGTTGCAGAAGCTCGCCGACGCGCTGCAGCCCACCACACCCGGCGGAGTCAGCCCGCTTGGGGAGCTGATCAACACGGCTGCCAACAACCTGCGGGGGAATGGCGGCAGCATCCGCGACGCGATCATCAAGCTGTCACAGACGCTTTCGGCGCTGGGTGATCACAGCAATGATCTGTTCTCGACCCTGCGGAATCTGTCGACCTTGGTTTCGGCCCTGCATGACAGCGCCGACGTGATGCGTGCGTTGAACACCAACCTGGCGGCCGTGACGGGACTACTGGCCAACGACCCCGATGAGGTCGGGCAGGTCGTCGATGACCTCAACACCGCCTCTGGCAAGGTAAAGGACTTCGTCGCCGAGAACCGCGAAGCGCTCGGCACCACCTCCGACAAACTCGCCACGATCAGCACGGCCGTGCACGACAGCCTCGACGACATCAAACAAACGCTGCACGTGGCGCCGACAGCATTCCAAAACTTCCTCAACATCTACGAACCGGCACATGCGGCGTTCACCGGCGCGCTCGCTCTCAACAACTTCGCCAACCCAATCACGTTCCTGTGCGGTGCAATTCAAGCCGCATCCAGGATGAACGCCGAAGATTCGGCGAAGTTGTGCGTGCAGTACCTCGCACCAATCATCAAGAACCGGCAGTACAACTTCCTGCCGATCGGGGAGAACCTCATCGTCGGCGCGCAAGCACGACCCAACGAGATCACGTACAGCGAGGACTGGATGCGCCCCGATTACAACCCCGCCGCAGCCGTGTCGCCCGTCGGCCCGCCCCCGCCCGCCGAGGCGCCCGCGCCGATCGCGCCGCTGGCCGCCGAGGCACCGCCGCCTGAGTCGGCGGAGCCCGTTGCCACCAACCCAGCCGCGGGTCTGCCCGGCCTGATGGTGCCGAACGGGGCCGGATCATGACGAGTCGGTGGTGGTCGCGACTCGCCGCATTGCTACTTTCGGTGGCGTTCCTGCCGACACTGGCGGGCTGTGGGTGGCGCGGACTGAACTCTCTGCCACTACCCGGCACGGAAGGCGGCGGCACCGGCGCGTTCGTCGTGCAGGCTCAGATGCCCGACGTCAGCAACCTTCAGCCGAACTCGCCAGTCAACGTCGACGACGTGGCCGTCGGCTCCGTCAGCAAGATCGAACGTCAGGGCTGGCATGCGCTGGTCACCATGCGCCTCAATGGCGACGTTCACCTGCCCGCCAATGCCACGGTGACGCTGGCGCAGACGAGCCTGCTGGCTACCCTTCATCTGGCGCTGGCGCCACCGGTCGGTATCCCGCCGCAGGGCGAGTTGACGGACGGCTCAGTGATCCCGCTGGCGTCGGCGGGCGCCTACCCCGACACCGAGCAGACGCTGGCGATGCTGTCGATGCTGCTCAATGGCGGTGGCGTGGGCCAAATCCAGGACATCACGCAGGCATTCAGCACCGCCTTCGTCGGGCGCGAATCAGACTTGCGCAGCCTCGTGGAGCAGCTCGACCGGTTCGTTGGTTATCTCAACGATCAGAAGGATGACATCATCGCCGCAACCGACAGCCTCAATCAGCTCGTCGGCAAATTCGCCGCGAATAAACCCGTGGTGGACAGGGCAATTCGCACCATACCGCAAGCGTTGGCGGTACTCAGCGATCAGCGCGACAACCTGAATGAAGCGCTCGATCAGTTCGGCAAACTAAGCGCGCTGACCGCCGACTCGGTCGATAAGACCAAGACCTCGCTGGTACAGGAATTCAAGGATGTCGGACCGGTATTGGAGTCACTGGCCAACGCAGGCCCTGCGATGACCCGGTCGCTCGACGTGATCGCGACCTTCCCATGGATCAAGGGAACACTTGGCAACTGGGTGCGCGGTGATTACGCCAACCTGTCGGCGGTCTTCGACCTGACCCTGAGCCGGCTGGACACCGGTCTGTTCACGGGGACCAGGTGGGAGGGCAACATGACCAAACTGGAGATGTATTGGGGTCGCACGATCGGGCAGCTGCCGAGCCCGGTCACCGCGCGCAATCCGCTAGTGGTGCCTTACCAACTGGACCAGGGGCCCTGATATGCGGCTGCACAGGCGCACCGTCATCCAACTGATCGTGTTCGCGGTGGTGTCCATCATCGCGATGGCAATAATGGTCTTCGGCTACATCAAGGCTCCCGGCAACTGGTTCGGCCTCGGCCGCTACCACGTGGACCTGACCATGTCCGAAACGGGCAATCTCTACCCGAAGGCCAACGTCACCTACCGCGGTAGCGAAGTCGGTCTGGTGGAGGACCTTCGGTTGACCGACACCGGCGGCGTGGTGGCGGTGCTTTCGCTCAAGAACGGCATCAAGATTCCGTCTGATCTGGACGCCTCAGTGCACAGTCAGACTCCCCTTGGCGAACAGTACGTCGCACTGACACCCCGCAACGCTGACTCGCCGCCATTGAAGAACGGCGACGTGATCCCGGAGAACCGAACCACCATCGGGCCCGACACCACGAAGCTGCTCGACACGATCACCAAGGGGCTAAAGGCGATCCCACGGGACGACCTCAAGACGGCGATCGACGAGTCCTATACCGCTGTAGGCGGGCTCGGCCCCGAGTTATCCCGGATCGTCCAAGGTTCGACGCAATTGGCCCTGGACGCACGAAAGAACCTCGACCCGCTCATCAACCTCATCGACAACTCGGCCCCGGTGCTCGACTCCCAGACGGACACGGCTGGCGCGATCGACGCATGGGCGGACAATCTCGCGGTCATCACCAAAGGGCTTCGGCAGCACGATAATTCCCTGAACGGGTTCCTCGACAACGGCCCGCAGGCCAGCGACGAGGTTCGTGCCCTCGTCGAGCGCCTGCAGCCCACACTGCCGGTGCTGCTGGCCAACCTGGTCAGCATCAATTCGGTCGCCATCACCTACCAACCAGCGATCGAGCAGCTTCTCGTGCTCATTCCGCAAGGGGTCGCAGCGCTCCAGGCCGGAATGATCGCAAACGAAGACACCATTCAGCCTGTCAAGGGCACCTATCTGGACTTCAACTTGAACGTCAACGTCCCGCCGCCCTGTACGACCGGCTTCTTGCCGGTTCAGCAGCAGCGGCCACCCAGCTTCGAGGACTATCCCGACCGACCCGCGGGCGACCTGTATTGCCGGGTCCCACAAGACTCGATGTTCAACGTTCGTGGCGCGCGCAATGACCCCTGCATTACCCGCCCGGGCAAGTACGCGCCCACGGTCAAGATGTGCGAAAGCGACGAGAACTACGTACCTCTCAATGACGGCATGAACTGGAAGGGCGATCCCAACGCCACCTTGTCGGCTCAAGACATACCGCAGCTTCCGCCGGGATCGCCACCCGCGGCGCTACCGCCCGCCGGCGCGGCCCAGGCCGCGCCCGGCCCGGCTCCACCGCTTGCCGTCACTGGCTACGACCCCGCCACCGGTACCTATGTCGGGCCGGACGGCCATATCTACACCCAGTCCAATCTGGCCCAAGACAAGCCAAAGGAGCAGACGTGGCAGACGATGCTGATGCCGCAGGTACCCAACTAGCGCTGCGGGAGCCCGTAAGCGAAAGTGCGGATGTGACAGATGATATCGACGGTGAGGCGGTCGAGAGCGAGCCGACGGAGCGCTCCGAGTCGCTGGCGCAGTTGCCTTCGAATCGACACGGGCTACGACTGGCGCTGACCGTGGGCGTGCTGACCGTGGTGGCGTTGGGCGCCTTGGCGGGTTGGCTTGGCTTCCGAGCCAACGATTCTCATCAGCGTGAACAGCAGCGTGCCGCGTTTCTGGCGGCCGGGCGCCAGGGCGCGCTGAATCTGACCACGATCAGCTACACCGAGGTCGACGCCGACATCAAGCGGATTCTGGACTCGGCGACGGGTGCGTTCTACAACGACTTCCAGCAGCGGTCGCAACCATTCGTCGACGTGGTCAAGCAGGCACAGTCCACTTCGCAGGGCACGATCACCGAGTCGGGGTTGGAGGCGGTGCACGGGGACACTGCTGAGGCGCTCATTTCCGTTGCGGTCACGACGTCCAATGCCGGTGCGGCCAAACAGGAACCGCGTGCCTGGCGTATGCGCATCAGCATGCAGAAGGTGGGCGACACCACCAAAGTGTCCAACGTCCAATTCGTTCCGTGACGCCACCGACGCAAACGAAAGCAGAGATCAACATGTCCATAGCAGGTGTGGAGGCAGCCCTCCCCAGGGTGCCCGCAGTCGCCGACCTCGTCGATGCAGCCGGTGACGATGGGATGCCGCTGGACAGGTGCGGGAGGCGTCCAGCGCGGATTCTCGCCAGATTCAGGTCGATCCGGCCAGATTCGTCGGGGGAGTCATTGGACGCCGATGACGCCAACGACAGTGAGGATGCGAGCTGCGATGCCCGCCGCGAACAACCAATCGCCGACACAGCCGGTCCGTCCGACACCGGCGGAGCTGGCCGTGGTCGGGGGTGGCTTCTGCGGCTTGTTGCCTATGCCGTCCTGCCTGGCGTGGCTCTGCTGCTCTGCGGTGTCGCGGGCTATCTGAAGTTCGTGGGCGGGACGGCGCGGGACGCCGAGCGAACTCGGGTCGAGTCTGTCCAAGCGGCGATCGACAGCACCGTGGCGATGTTGTCGTACAGGCCCGACACCGTCGAGGGGAACCTCGCGGCGGCGCGTGATCGGATGACCGGCGCTTTCCGGGACTCCTATGCGTCGTTGACCAATGACGTTGTGATTCCTGGTGCCAAGCAACGGCAGATCTCGGCGGTCGCGACCGTACCCGCGGCGGCGTCGGTATCGGCCACCGCGGCCCACGCGGTGGTGTTGGTGTTCGTCAATCAAACCGCGACCATCGGCAACGATGCGCCCACCGATACCGCATCGAGTGTCAGAGTCACACTCGAGAAGGTGCACGACCGGTGGCTCATTTCGAAATTCGAACCCGTTTGAACGCTATGACGAGTCGCAAGTTCAACCGGCGCTCTGCGTCGCAGCCACCGCTACGGGCTGTGTGTCGTGTACGTCTGCGGCGCACCATCGGCCGACCGCGGGATGACCAGGGAAGCATGGAGGTTGGGGATGTCTGATCGATCGGCCGTGTTGCTCGGCGTTGTAATCGCTGGCGCTGTCGTTATGGTGACTGCGCCAGCGAGTCATGCCGACAATGCACGGCTCAACAAGAGTGTGGTGTCCAACGTGTACACCGTGCAACGCCATGCTGGCTGCACCAACACTCTCTACGTGAGTCCCCAACTGCAGCTCGCCTCAGAGTGGCACACAAACGACGTACTGAACAACCGAAATCTGGATGGCGACATCGGTTCCGACGGATCCACGTCGCAGGATCGGGCCAGGGCAGCCGGGTTCACCGGCAAGGTCGCAGAAACGGTTGCCATCAATCCAGCACTGTCCATCAGCGGAATCGAGCTGATCAACATGTGGTACTACGACCCCGCCTCCCTCGCGATCATGCAGGACTGCGGCAACACCCTCATCGGGGTGTGGTCGGCGAACAGTCTCGACCGCACCGTCGTCGTAGCCGTCTACGGACAGCCCTGATCGATGGATCCCGGCCCCGGTCCTTCGTGGTGTCTACCCACCGTTGTACGCATCGGAGCGCGATTGCCGTGACAAGCAAGGGATTACAGCGATGCATTGCATGAGGGCGATGACGGTACTTCGTGGTGTGGCGGCAACGATGCTGTTGGCCGTGGGTCTGTCTGCCAATGCTTCGGGGACCGCGACGGCTGCCGACGTGGAGTACCTGACGGTGCCATCGGCGGCGATGGATCGTGACATACCCGTCGCGTTTCTGGGCGGCGGTCGGCACGCTGTCTTTCTGTTGGACGCGTTCAATGCGGGCGACACCGTAAGCAACTGGGTTACCGCGGGCGATGCGATGAATACTCTTGCCGGCAAAGGTGTGTCGGTAGTCGCACCGGCGGGTGGTGCCTACAGTCTCTACACCGACTGGGAACAGGACGGCAGCAAGCAGTGGGAGACGTTCCTGTCTGGTGAACTCCCGAACTGGTTGGCGGTCAATAAGGGAATGGCACCGGGCGGTCATGCGATTGTCGGGGCGGCCCAGCGAGGAACCGCCGCGATCACGCTGACTGAGTTCCACCCCGATCGGTTTCGTTACGCGGGGTCGTTGTCGGGTTATCTGTATCCGTCGAGCACTGCGGTCAATGGCGCGATCACCGCGGGAATGGCGCAGTTCGGTGGGGTGGACACCCGCAGCATGTGGGGGCTACCTCAAGCGGGTCGTTGGAAGTGGCACGACCCCAACGTTCACTCTGGCCTGTTAGTGAGCAACAATTCGCGGCTCTGGGTGTTTAGCCCGAGCACGCTGGGATGTAGTGATCCCGCCGTAATGGTCGGGTACTGCGATCAGGCCCAGGGCACCAACAAGATCTTCTACCAGCAGTACCGCGCGAACATGGGCCACAACGCTCACTTCGACTTCCCGACCAGCGGCAACCATGACTGGTCTACTTGGGGTCCCCAACTAGCAGCGATGGCCAACGACGTTGCCGCCACCATCAGATAGGTTGCCGCACGTCGAACGCCACGGTAGTTGCAGCTGGATCACCGGGTCGACGTCCATTGTCGCGCACGTCGTGACCCGGGTCTTGGAGCAGTTCGATATCGAATCACACACCGCCAGAATGTGAACCGGCGTGTCAGACCAGATGCTGCGACTCTTATGGTGGTGAGCGGCCGATGACCCGAGACAAGGGCCTTCGCGAGTACCTGGCGGTGCTGGAATCCCTCAGTCAGTCGACGATCAATTAGGACACAGCGCGCCACTGGCGCATTGTGCCGTGATCCGCGGTATCCGATGGCCCGGGTTGCGCTTTCGCTCGGTCTATCCCACGAGGCGACGGCGCAAGACTTGGTCGAGCACCTTGCCGCAGTTCGTGCCAAGGCTCCGATTCTGCCGAAGGTGATCTCAGCAGGTGTGGCGCGCATCGTCCGCGACAAAGTTTGCGACGGCTCGCAGTGCCATCGCCGCCAGCACAGAGGACGGCGGTTTCGTTAGACATCCCAGGTTCGTAAGGTGTCAAGCGGCTTTGGCGGGTTGGCGGTGTGCCCAGGCGGTGTGTTCGTCGTAGGTGCTGTGGTGGCGGAG
>NZ_JACHGP010000025.1 GCF_014202335.1 Mycobacterium sp. AZCC_0083
TCCGCCACCACAGCACCTACGACGAACACACCGCCTGGGCACACCGCCAACCCGCCAAAGCCGCTTGACACCTTACGAACCTGGGATGTCTAACCTCGCCGAGCAGACGTAAAATGCCCTCAATCGTGCGATTTCAGGGCTTTTTGCGACTGCTCGCGGGGAGAAGGACTTACAGGGCGATTCGACCCTCGGCTGCGGCAAGCCCGATGTCGGTGCGGAAATGGCTGCCCGGCAAGCGGATCGACCCGATCAGTGCGTAAGCGGCGTCGCGGGCGGCGCTCAGGTCTGCGCCGGTGCCGACCACCGACAGCACACGGCCGCCCGAGGACACCACCGCTCCGTCGTCACGACGCTTGGTGCCTGCGTGCAGCACGCCGTCGGCTTCCGAGCCGACGATGACGTCGCCAACGCGTGGCCTGCCCGGGTAGTTCTCGGCGGCCAACACCACGGCGACCGCGGCGCCGTCGCGCCAGACCAGCGGCGGCTGGGTGTTCAACTCGCCGGTGGCTGCGGCCCGCAGCAGTTGCCCGAGCGGGGTCTCCAGCAGCGCAAGCACGGCTTGGGTCTCGGGATCACCGAACCGGCAGTTGAACTCGATCACCGATGGGCCGGTCGACGTGATCGCCAACCCCGCATAGAGCAGACCGGAGAACGAGCAGTCCCGGCTGACGAGTTCGGCCGCAACGGGTTTGACGATGTCGTCGACGATGGCCGTGACCACGTCGTCGGGCAGCCACGGCAACGGCGCGTACGCGCCCATGCCTCCGGTGTTGGGGCCTGTGTCACCGTCGCCGACCCGTTTGAAGTCTTGTGCGGGCAACAGCGGGACCACCGTCTCGCCGTCGACCACGCAGAACAGCGACACCTCGGGACCGTCGAGGAACGATTCGAGCAGCACCGGGTGGCCTGAGTCGAGAAGGGCCGCGGCGTGGACCCGTGCCGCGTCGCGATCGTCGGTCACCACGACGCCCTTGCCCGCAGCGAGACCGTCGTCCTTGACCACCCAGGCCCGGTCGCCTGCTGACGTGCCGAACCGGTCGAGGGCAGCGTCGAGATGTGCAGGGTTGTCGACGATCTCACTGGTCGCGGTGCGCACGCCCGCGGCGGTCATCACGTCCTTGGCGAATGCCTTCGAACCCTCGATCCGCGCCGCATCCCTGGTTGGCCCGAAGCAGGCGATCCCTGCGGCCCTTACGGCGTCGGCCACGCCGAGCACCAATGGCACCTCAGGCCCGATCACCACCAGGTCCGAGCCGAGGCGGCGGGCCAGCCCGACGACGGCCTCGCCGGAGGTGATGTCGACGTCGTATTGGTCGGCGATGATCGCGGTGCCCGCGTTCCCCGGCGCCACCGCCAGCTCCTCCACCTCGGGGTCTTTGCGCAGCGCCAACAGCAGCGCATGTTCACGGGCTCCGGATCCGACGACGAGGACGCGCACGGTTGCCAACCTTAATCGCAGCGCCGTCGGCGGGGCCGCCATCCCGACGATCGGCGGGCATACACTTGACTTCCAGGTGTATGGTCTTAGGCAAAGTGCTCTGGCTCACACGAGGAGAAATCTCATGACGACTGCGGAGACCGGCTGCCCCTTCCTGCCGCAGGGGTTTGACTTCGTCGACCCCGATGTCCTGCTCAAGGGCATCCCAGTGACCGAGTTCGCCCAACTGCGCAAGACCGCGCCCGTCTGGTGGAACGAGCAGAGTGAGTCGATCTTCGACGACGGCGGGTACTGGGTGATCAGCCGCCACGAGGACGTCAAGTCCATCTCGAAGAACAGCGAGCTGTGGTCCACCAACCGCAAGGGCGCGGTGATGGTGCTGCCCGACGGCACTACCAGCGACCAACTGGAGCTGACCAAGGCGCTGCTGATCAACCACGATGCGCCCGAACACACCAGGCTGCGCAAGATCGTGTCGAGGCTGTTCACGCCGCGGGCGGTGGCGTCACTGGAGGAGAAGTTGGCGGTTGCCGCGCGCGACATCGTCGCCGCCGCGGCCGAGAAGGAGAGCGGCGACTTCGTCGACGACGTGGCGATGAGCCTGCCGCTCATGGCGATCGCCGATCTGATCGGCGTTCCGGAGGCCGACCGGGAGAAGTTGTTCCACTGGACCAACTCGATCATGAACACCGACGACCCCGACTTCGACTCGGATCCGATGGCCGCCAACGCCGAATTGATGGGCTACGCCTACAACATGGCCGAGGAGCGGCGCCGCTGCCCAGCCGACGACATCGTCACCCGGCTGATCGAGGCCGACATCGACGGTGAGTCGATGGACGAGGTCGAGTTCGCGTTCTTCGTCATCCTGCTCGCGGTCGCGGGCAACGAGACCACCCGCAACGCCATGACCCACGGTATGAACGCGTTCTTCGAGAACCCCGAGCAATGGGAGATCTTCAAGCGCGAGCGTCCGGCCACCGCGGTCGACGAGATCGTCCGCTGGGCCACCCCGGTGCACTGCTTCCAGCGCACCGCGCTGACCGACGTCGAACTCGGCGGGGCGACCATCCGCGAGGGTCAGCGGGCCGGCCTGTTCTACAGCTCCGCCAACTACGACGATGCCGTCTTCGAGAACCCATTCGCATTCGATGTCCTGCGGAATCCCAACCCGCACTTGAGCTTCGGCGGCAACGGCGCACACTTTTGCATCGGGGCCAACCTGGCCAGGATGGAGATCAAGCTGATCTTCAACGAGCTCGCCAACCAGGTTCCGAACATCGCCAAACTTGCCGAGCCGCAACGTCTTCGGTCGGGCTGGATCAATGGAGTCAAGAAGCTGCAGGTCGCGTACCACGCGTGATGTCCGGACCCAGCTAGGATCTGCGGGTGCGCACCCACGGCTGGTCGGGATCGGCTCCCGCGACGGACGACGAGGCCATCGCCCGGATTTTGGACGCCGCGGGCAAGGCCATCGACGAGCGTGGCGCCGACTTCAGCATCGCCGACATCGCCCGCACGCTGGGTGTCACGCGCCAGACCGTGTACCGCTACTACCCCAGCACCGACGCACTGCTGGTGGCGGCCGCAGTGCACGCCGCTGCCGACTTCCACGAGCGGCTGGCCCAGCACCTGCACGGCATCACCGACCCCGTTGAGGCCGTCGCCGAAGCCATCGCCACCGCGCTGGAATGGCTGCCGAAGGACAAGCACATCGGGCTGCTGCTCGCGCCCGACCGGGGCAACGTGCACACCGAGGGCGTGACATCCGACGTCTCGCTGCAGTTCGCGCACTCGATGGTGCGCCGCTTCGACGTCGACTGGGCCTCGTTGGGTTTCACCGACGCCGATCTCGACGAACTCGCCGAGCACCTGCTGCGGATCATCCAGTCGTTCATCCTCGACCCCGGCCGTCCGCCACGGACCGGTGAGGACCTGCGCGACTACCTGCGGCGCTGGGTGGGTTCGGCGGTCACGGCGAGGTCCAGCCGTCCGGTCTGACCGGTTGGGTGTGCTCGGGCCGGATCTCGTCGCCGTCTGGTGTCTCGTATCGCAACCGGGGTAGCGATCCGCCGGTCCGCGTGTCGACGTAGGTGCTCC
Organism: Mycobacterium sp. AZCC_0083; assembly: GCF_014202335.1. Classification (GTDB taxonomy): domain Bacteria; phylum Actinomycetota; class Actinomycetes; order Mycobacteriales; family Mycobacteriaceae; genus Mycobacterium. The sequence continues at coordinate 3,539 of NZ_JACHGP010000025.1, forward strand.
GCGGCTCCTCTTCGTCGTCGAAGCCGTTGTCCGCGCCCCATTCCCGTAGCGCGACCATCAGATGGAAGAGGGACTCGCCCTTCGTGGTGAGCACGTATTCGTTGTAGGCCGAGCCGCCCGCGTCGGGCCGCACCGAGAGCACCCCCGCCTCGACCAACTGGTGCAAACGCCCCGACAGGATGTTCTTCGCCACCCCGAGGCTGCGCTGGAACTGGGTGAATCGGGTCAGCCCCTCGAACGCGTCGCGCAGGATCATGAGCGTCCACTTGTCGCCGACGACGTCGACCGTGCGCGCCACGGGGCACGTGGATCGACCCAGCCGTGTGCTCATGTCGATGACACCTCCTCCAAACACTCTGGTTGCATTTTGCAACCACTGAGTCTAAGGTCTGGTTTCAATCTAGTACCACCTTGCTTCACGTCCAAGGAAACGAGCCGATCAGATGACGAGCACGGCCGACATCGCCAGCCGGGTGCCCCAGACCATCGGTTCGCGGATGGCCCTGCTGCTGGCGTTCGTCAGTGGCGCCGCGGTGGCCAACGTCTACTACGCCCAACCGCTGCTCGACGATCTCGGCTCGCAGCTGCACATGTCAGCCGCCGCCCTGGGCTGGGTGACCACCGCGACGCAGGGTGGCTACCTCGTCGGCCTGGTGATGGTGGTGCCACTGGGTGACCGCTTCGACCGGCGTCGCATCATCCTCGCCCAGCTGGCCCTCACCGCCGTCGGGCTTCTCGGCGCCGCCGTGGCACCCTCGGCATGGACGTTGCTGGTCTTCTCCGCATTCTTCGGCGCCGCATCGACGGTGGTTCAGGTGATCACTGCGTTCGCCGCGGCGGCAAGTCCGCCCGGCAGGCGTGGACGCACCGTCGGCGTGGTGACCAGCGGTGTGGTCCTCGGCATTCTGCTGGCGCGCACCATCTCCGGGTTCATCGCCGACCTCTGGGGGTGGCGCGCGGTCTTCGCCATCGCCGCCGTGGTCATGCTCGGCGTCGCCGCGTGGTTGGCGTTCGTACTACCGCGTGACACCATTGCCAAGGAGGTCGTGCCGTACCGCCACGCGATCACCTCAGTCGTCACGCTGACCATGCGCGACAGGACCTTCCGCGTGCGCAGCCTCATCGGCGGACTGATGTTCGCGAGTTTCGGCGCGGCATGGGGGTCGATGGCGCTACCGCTGGCCACCACGCCGTGGCATCTGACGACCGCGCAGATCGGACTGTTCGGCATCGTCGGGGCCGCCGGTGCACTCGGAGCGTCGGGCGCGGGCCGGTGGGCCGACCGGGGCCGCGCCGAGGTCGCGACCGGCGTCATGCTGATCGCCTTCCTCGTGTCGTGGGTGGCGATCGCCCAGACCCCGAACTCCTTGCTACTTCTCGCGATCGGCCTCGTCGTCCTCGACTTCGCAGGCGAGGCAATCCACGTCATCAATCAACATCTCATCGTGGAGTCCGACCCCGCGGCGACCACCCGACTCATCGGCGGCTACATGGTCTACTACTCGATCGGCACGGGCGCGGGCGCCATCGCGGCCACCGTCGCCTACGCCGATGGCGGGTGGACCGAGGCAAGTGTCGTCGGAGCCGCGTTCGCCGCCGCCGCCCTCGTCGTCTGGGCCGGTGATCGATTGATCAGACGACCGTCAGCGGCAACGACTTTCGCTCTTCGAACACCCACGACGCACCGCCGCTGAACTTGGTCACCGAGACCTCACCGAATTCCTTGGCCGGGGTGTCGGTCTCGACCATCCGCACGGTCCAGTCGGACGCGGTGCCGGACACCTCGGCGCGCAGGCGCGGGTCGACGGCTGCGGCGATGGCCTGCAGAGGCTTGTCGGAGACTGGCGACACCAACGAGATCCACGCGTCATCAGCGTAGGCAGGCGACTTCCGCACGTGCACGAAGTCCGGGTCGACGTCGGCTGATACATAGGTCGCCGGATTCAGTAGCGGATGCAACTCGAGCACGCGCAACGCACCCTCGACGCCGCCGGGAAGGTTGAGCGCCTTGTGGATCCGCTCGGCGGCCACACCGGCGATGCCGATCAGCTGCTTGGTGCGGACCGATCGCGCAAGCGCCGTATCGTCTTTTGCCCTGGCCTCGACCGCGATCGTGAACGACTTGACCAACAGGTGCATCTGCAGGCAGACCTCGTCGGCGATGCGGACCAGCGCTGAGTGCGAGAACGCACCGAAGTCGACGTCGGCCAACAACTCCCCCGAATAGTCCGCCATCCCTTCGTCATTCGGATCTATTGGATCCAATTCGCACGAGTGTGCGTGGGTGGCGGCGACGATGTCCATCGCTGGGATGAACGGCACGTCCGGGTAGGACTCGTCGATGATCACGGTCCATGCGCAGTGCGGGGTCCTGCCGGACGGCACCCGCGGCGGCCGATGGATCGGGCGTACCTGCGCCTTGCGGTTGGTGGCCAGCGCAGTGGCATCGAACGTCGGGTCCTCGATGTCGTGGCACATGCCGTGGACGTAGTCCTCGCCCATCGGTTCGACGTCGAGCAGTGCACCGCAGTGGTCCAGATGGAACTCTCCGTGCCAACGGTCGTGCACGGTGTAGCGGAAGTCCATGAATTGCGGCGGGGCGCCGATGTCGAGCTGCAGACCCTTGAAGAGGGTGAAGACGTCGACGCCTTCGTAGTTGAGCGCCTTCTGCATCCGCTTGGTGTACAGCGGGCTGGACGCCGCCCACTCCTCGATCGCGATCTGCAACATTTCGTCGCGGCCCCACGCACTGATGCAATGCGCCATGCCGGACCGGTCGATGAGCTGCCCGATCAGCAGCAGTTCGGGTACCAGCGTGGCGAGTTCGTCGCGCGAGAGGGCGGCGTATCTACTATTCATCGAGGGTGCGTCCCGTGCTCATCTTGACGGCCGCGTTGACGTTGGCCTTCTTGTCCACGCCGTCACCCCTTTCAGCCGCCTTCTTCCGCTTGCCTGCAACGCGACTCACCACTCCATTGAACCCCGACGCCAGCGGGAAGCCGACGTACTGGGTCAGGAAGATCGCCATCTCCTTGAGCTCGGCCTCGGTGAGCTCGTCGTTCTCGAGTGCCGCATTGACCTGTACCTCGGCGAGGTCTTGGAGACCGAGCGAGGTCACCACCGCCAGCGTCATCAATCGCTTGTCGCGCATCGACAGTCCCGGCCTGGTCCAGATGTTGCCGAAGAGGTGGTCGACGGTGAGCGCGAAGAAGTCATCGCCTTCGATGTTGGGCATCTCCCACGCGTAGACCTCGTTCATCTTGTCGAGGCCCTTGCGGCGCTGTTCGTCCATGCTCACTCCTTTGTGTGTGGAACGCCGAGGCCGGGCGCGAGGTTCTTCAGTGCCACCTTTGCGAGCGGCAGGTCGACGTCCACCGCGTCACCCAACGCCAACGCCAGGCTCAGATCCTTCTCGCCGAGACCCCGGGTGTGCGTGAACGCATCATGCAGCCAGTGCTCGGGTGCCAGCTGGGTCATGTCCTCGCGGACCATGATCGCGCCAGGCCCACCGGTCTGGGCGTCGCTGTGCCGCACCACCCGGCCGAGGGCCTGCAGGCTCAGACCCGCAGCTTCGGCCAACTGCATCGCCTCGCACGCCGCCGCGTAGGAGGTGAAGGTCAACATGTTGCGGGCCAGCTTCATTCGGGTGCCCGCACCCGGCTCGCCCGCGTGGATCACCAGTGACGCCCACTGCTTGAACGCCGGCTTGATCCGCTCGTACGCCTCACGCTCCGCGCCGACCATCACGGCAAGCTCGCCCTTTTCCGCCGCGCCGCCTCCACCGCTGACCGGCGCGTCGACGACGTGAATCCCCTGCGGCTGCAGTCGAGCCGCGAGTTCGACGGCCGTTTCGGGGCTGATCGTCGAGTGAATGGCGATCACCGTGCCGGGCTTGGCCTTGGCCGCCAACTCGCCGATGACCTCGCGCACCTGCGCGTCGTTGAGCACAGTCACGCTGATGATGTCGGCGGTCGCCACGTCCCCGACGCTGTCGGCCAACGTGGCACCCGCTTCGGCCAGCGGTGTCATCGCTTCGGCTCGCACGTCGAAGACCGTAAGCCCGCCCGGCCACTCGACGAGGCGTTTGGCCATCGGCGCGCCCATGTTGCCGAGGCCGATGTAGCCGAGCTTGAGGTCTTGCTCGCTCATCTGGGCCCTCTGTTCTTCGGGCAAGCGCTCATGACCGGAAGATCTGTCCGCCGTCGACGTTGAAGATCTGTCCGGTGATCCACTTGGCCTGATCCGACAGCAGGAACAGGCACATGCCGACCAGGTCCTCGGGTTCGCCCATCCGCGACAGCGGGATGCCCTTGATGATGTCGGCGACCATCTCCTGCGGCGTCGTGGTCCGGTTGGCCTCGGTGTCGATGGGCCCAGGCGCGATCGCGTTGATGCGAATGTTCTGGCCGCCCAACTCCGTTGCGAGCTGTTGAGTCAGACCGTTGATGCCGACCTTGGCCAGACCATAGAAGTTCGAGTACATCCACGCCGCGGTCGACGACTGGTTGATGATCGCCCCGCCGCCACGCTTGGCCATCTTGCGGTAGACCGCCCGCGTGCACAGCAGTGCGCCGTCGAGGTTCACGCTCATGAACTTCTTGTAGTACTCCCAGTCGACCGAGACGAGGAAGTCGAGCTTCATCCCTCCGAAGATCGCGGCGTTGTTGACCAGGTAGTCGATGCCTCCGAACTCCGAAAGCGTTTGAGCGGCCATCTCCTTCGTGGAGTCCGGGTCCGATACGTCGACCCGAAGGGCCAGTGCGTCGCCGCCTTCGCCCTTGATGCCGTCGGCGACCTTGTGGGCGCCCTCGACGTTGATGTCGGCGACGACGACGGCCGCACCCTCGCGGGCCAGCGACTCGGCGTACGCCTGGCCGATGCCGCCACCGGAACCGGTGACGATCGCCACCTTGTCCTTGAACTGATCTCCGTACAGTCCCATGTGAAGAGTCCTCGTTCCTTAATTCGCTGCCGTGGCAATGAGTTTGGTCTCGAGGTACTCCTCGAAACCGGGTATGCCCATCTCCCGGCCGATGCCGGACTGCTTGTAGCCGCCGAATGCCGCGTCAGCGGAGTACCAGACGCCGCCGTTGACGTTGACCGTTCCGACCCGCATCCGCGCCGCGACTGCCTGAGCGCGGTCGTCGTCCGCGGTGAACACCGTGCCCGACAACCCGTAGGGCGAGTCGTTGGCGATGCGCACGGCGTCGTCGTCGCCGTCGTGGGCGATGACTGTCAGCACCGGGCCGAAGATTTCCTCGCGCGCCACCCGGGCATCGTTCGTCAGCCCGGAGATCACCGTCGGCTCGATGAAGAATCCGGTATCGCGGTCGGCCGGTCGTCCACCGCCGCAAGCGAACTTGCCGCCCTCCTCGAGCGCCAGATCCAGGTAACCCTGCACACGGTCGCGTTGCCGCGCCGAGATGACAGGGCCGCAGACGGTCCGCTTGCTGGTCGGATCGCCGGGCTTGATCGAACCCATGGTCGCCGCAGCGGCCTCGACGGCTTCCTCGTATCGCGCCCGCGGCACCACCAGGCGGGTGGTGAGGGCGCAGCCCTGCCCGGCGTGCATGGCGGCGGTGAACGCCGACATCGAGCAGGCGCCGGCCAGATCCGCGTCGTCGAGCACCAAGAAGGCCGACTTGCCGCCAAGCTCCAGGAACACCTTCTTGATGGTCGCCGCGGCGTCGGTCATCACCGCGCGCCCGGTCACCGTCGACCCGGTGAACGACACCATGTCGACGCGCGGATCCTTGGACAGCAGCGCACCGACCCCGTGGTCGCTGGAGGTGACGATGTTGATGACGCCCGCGGGGAAGTCGGTGTGCTCGGTGATCAGCTCGCCGAGCACCGCCGCGCACCATGGGGTGTCGGGAGCGGGCTTGAGTATCAAGGTGTTTCCCGCCGCCAGTGCGGGGCCGACCTTGGCCAGGTTGATCTGGTGGGGGAAGTTCCACGGCGTGATCGCGCCGATCACGCCCACGGCCTCCCGAGCCAAGGTGCGGTTGGTCGGGATGCCCTGCGGCGTCGCACGACCGAGATCGACGGTCCACGAGTAGGACTCCGCCGTGTCGGCGGCGAAGCTCAGATCCTCCACCGGGCCTTCGAGGTGCGCGCCCGCCGTCAGCATGCGCGGCGCCCCGACCTCGGCGATCGTCAGCTCCCGCAGTTCCTCGGCGTGGTCGCGCATCGCCTGTTGCAACTGCCGAATGCAGCGGACCCGAAGTTCGGTGTTGGTGGCCCAGTCGGTGTCGTCGAACGCCGTGCGCGCCGCCCCGATCGCCAGGCCCATGTCGTCGGTGCTCGCGTCGGCCGCGACGCCGAGCACCTCCTCGGTGGCGGGGTTGACCGTCGTGAACGTGCCCCCCTTGCCCGCCACCAATTTCCCGTCGATGAGCAGTCGACTCTCGCGATCGCCCAGTAGCGCCATCGGAACTCCCGTGTGCCAAGTTTCGGTTGGATGTAGGTATGTCTCAGCCTGGACAACTGTCCGGCCACGTTCAGTCGAACCATAACCTCAGGCGCGTCCGGGCCGCAAGGGTGGCCCGCCACGGCATCTCGACGGATTCGAGTTTATGCAGTTCGTAATGCCATTTTCGACGACACGCTTGCCTTGGGACGCTGTCGTCGGATAACTTGGACATGTGTCCAGCGATGCAGCGGTTGCCCTCACGGAGGGCGCAGAGTCTTCCGAGGCCGGACCTGCCGATCCGCCACGCAACCGGCGGCAGGAGGAGACCTTCCGCAAGGTTCTCACCGCGGCCGTGGCCACGTTGCGCGAATCGTCCTACGCCGATCTGACCGTGCGAGCGGTCGCTGCGCGCGCGAAGGTCGCACCGGCGACGGCCTACACCTACTTCTCGTCGAAGAACCATCTGATCGCCGAGGTGTACCTCGACCTGATGCGCCAGGTGCCCTACTTCACCGACGTCAACGAGCCCATGCCGAGTCGCGTCGAGAAGGCGCTGCGCAGCCTGGCGCTGGCGGTGGCCGACGAGCCGGAGTTGGCGGCGGCTTGCACGACGGCGCTTCTGGCCAGCGGCGACCCGACCACCCACAAGGTGCGCGATCGCATCGGCGCCGAGATTCATCGCCGCATCAGGTCGGCGGTCGGACCGGGCGCCGACGCGCGTGTCGTCGCGGCGCTGGAGATGACGTACTTCGGAGCAGTGATCAATGCGGGCAGCGGCGCCCTCACCTACCACCAGATCGCCGACAGGCTCAGCTACGTGGTCGGCCTGATCGTCGGAGAGGAACAATGAGCATCGAAACAGGGTCCGCAGCCAGTGAACTGGTTCTCGACCCGTACGACTACGACTTCCACGAGGAGCCGTATACGTACTACCGCCGACTGCGCGACGAGGCCCCGCTGTATCGCAACGACGAGCTGAAGTTCTGGGCGGTGTCGCGACACCGCGACGTGCTGCAAGGCTTCCGCAACAGCACCACGCTGTCGAACAAGTACGGTGTCTCGCTCGATCCGGTCTCACGCAACGGTGACGCCCACAAGGTGATGTCGTTCCTCGCCCTTGACGATCCTGGCCATCTCCGGCTGCGGACGCTGGTGTCGAAGGGCTTCACGCCAAGGCGGATTCGCGACCTGGAGGCACGTGTCACCGAGATCGCCGTGCAGCACCTCGACGTCGCCCTGCAGTCGGAGAGTTTCGACTACGTCGACGAGTTCGCAGGCAAGCTGCCGATGGACGTCATCTCCGAACTCATGGGCGTTCCCGTACCCGACCGCGACCGCATTCGCGCCCTCGCCGACGGCGTCATGCACCGCGACGAAGGCGTCGCCGACGTGCCCGCAGAGGCAATGCAGGCCTCGGCCGAGCTTCTGGTCTACTACGCCGACATGGTCACGCAACGACGCAAGAAGCCCAGCGACGACCTGACCTCGGCGCTGCTCGAAGCCGAGATCGAAGGCGACCGGCTCACCGATGAAGAGATCATGGCCTTCCTGTTCCTGATGGTCGTCGCCGGCAACGAGACCACCACCAAACTGCTTGCCAACGCGGCATATTGGGGTCACAAGTTCCCCGATCAGCTGACCCCGGTGTTCGACGACCACTCGCTGATCCCGTTGTGGGTCGAGGAGACATTGCGCTACGACACGTCCAGCCAGATCCTTGCCCGCAGCGTCGCCGGTGAGCTGACGATCTACGACACCACGATTCCCGACGGCGACGTGCTGCTCCTGCTGCCGGGGTCAGCCAACCGCGACGACCGCGTGTTCGAGGACCCCGACGACTACCGCATCGGCCGCGACATCGGTTCGAAGCTGGTGAGTTTCGGTAGCGGCGCACACTTCTGCCTCGGCGCACACCTCGCGCGCATGGAGGCTCGGGTCGCCCTTGCCGAATTGTTCAAGCGGATCAGCCATTTCGAGGTGGACGAGGCCAACGCCGTCCGCGTGCACTCGAGCAACGTGCGCGGATTCGCCCACCTACCCATCACCGTAAAGGCCCGTTGATGCCCCGTTTCGCCCCACTTCCCGCCAGAAGGCCCGCGCTCGTCGCCGGCGCATCGTCGGGCATCGGTGCCGCCACGGCGATCGACCTCGCCAGCCGTGGGTTCCCGGTGTCGCTCGGCGCCCGCCGGGTGGAGAAGCTCGACGAACTGGTCGAGCAGATCCGCGCCAGTGGCGGTGAGGCGGTGGCCTTTCACCTCGACGTCACCGATCCCGACTCGGTAAAGGCGTTCGTCTCGCAGTCCGTCGACGCGCTCGGCGAGATCGAGGTGCTTGTCGCCGGTGCTGGCGACACCTACTTCGGTCGGTTGCACGAGATCAGCACCGATCAGTTCGAGTCACAGATCCAGGTCCACCTGATCGGTGCCAATCGTCTTGCCACCGCGGTGTTGCCGGGGATGGTGGAACGTCAGCGTGGCGACGTCATCTTCGTCGGATCCGACGTCGCACTGCGCCAGCGTCCGCACATGGGAGCCTACGGCGCAGCCAAGGCGGCGCTCATCGCGATGGTGACCAACCTGCAGATGGAACTCGAGGGAACCGGCGTCCGCGCCTCGATCGTGCACCCAGGCCCGACGAAGACATCGATGGGCTGGAGCCTGCCCGCCGAGCTGATCGGGCCCGCGCTCGAGGACTGGGCCAAGTGGGGCCAGGCCAGGCACGACTACTTCCTGCGCGCGCAGGATCTCGCGCGCGCCATCACCTTCGTGGCCGAGACGCCCCGCGGCGGTTTCATCGCGTCGATGGAACTGCAGCCGGAAGCGCCATTGGCCGACACGAAGGACCGCCAGAAGCTTTCATTGGGCGGAGAAGGGATGCCTGATTCGGAGGGTACGAGCGAAGCGACAGGGGATTCGGAACAGTGACGATCACGAAGGAAGTGCAGCGGGTCTCCGGCGGGGAGGAGGAGCACGGGCACCTCGAGGAATTCCGCACCGACCCAATCGGTTTGATGAACCGCGTTCGCGACGAGTGTGGTGACGTCGGCTGGTTCCAGCTGGTCGACAAGCACGTCGTGTTCCTGTCCGGCACCGAGGCCAATGAGTTCTTCTTCCGTTCGGCCGACGAGGATCTCGATCAGGCCGAGGCCTACCCGTTCATGACGCCGATCTTCGGCAAGGGCGTGGTGTTCGACGCCAGTCCCGAGCGGCGCAAGGAGATGCTGCACAACTCCGCACTGCGCGGGGAACAGATGAAGGGCCACGCCGCCACCATCGAGGGCGAAGTCAAGAAGATGATCGCCGATTGGGGCGACGAAGGCGAGATCGAGCTGCTCGACTTCTTCTCCGAGCTGACCATCTACACCTCCACCGCATGTCTGATCGGGCTCAAGTTCCGCGAACAACTCGACGCCCGATTCGCGAGCTACTACCACGAACTCGAACGCGGCACCGATCCACTGTGCTACGTCGATCCGTATCTGCCGATCGAGAGCTTCCGGCGCCGCGACGAGGCGCGGGTGAAACTCGTGGCGCTGGTGCAGGAGATCATGGACGCTCGGCTGGCGAATCCGCCGAAGGACAAGGCCGACCGCGACATGCTCGACGTGCTGGTCTCCATCAAGGACGAGGACGGCACGCCGCGGTTCTCCGCCGACGAAGTCACGGGCATGTTCATCTCGTTGATGTTCGCCGGGCACCACACCAGCTCCGGGACCTCTTCGTGGACACTCATCGAGCTGATCCGCCACTCGGAGGTCTACGCCGAGGTGCTGAGCGAGCTCGAGGAGCTCTACGCCGACGGTCAGGAGGTGAGTTTCCATGCGCTGCGCCAGATTCCGAAACTCGACAACGTGGTCAAGGAGACGCTGCGCCTGCATCCACCGCTGATCATCTTGATGCGGGTCGCCAAGGGTGATTTCGAGGTGCAGGGCTTCCCGATCCGCAACGGCGACTTCGTCGCCGCCTCCCCCGCGGTCAGCAACAGGATTCCCGAGGACTTCCCCGATCCCGACGCGTTCATCCCGGACCGCTACGACAAGCCCGAGCAGGCCGACGTCGCCAACCGGTGGACCTGGATTCCGTTCGGTGCCGGACGCCACCGCTGTGTCGGTGCGGCGTTCGCGACCATGCAGATCAAGGCGATCTTCTCGGTTCTGTTGCGCGAGTACGAGTTCGAGATGGCGCAGCCGGCGGACACCTACCGCAACGACCACTCCAAGATGGTCGTTCAGTTGGACCGACCCGCGAAGGTCCGCTACCGCAAGCGCAACGCGTAGAAGCCGAGGAACTCACGAATGGGCTTTCGAGTCGAAGTCGACATCGACCTGTGTCAGGGCCACGCAATGTGCGAACTGGAGGCCGAGAAGTACTTCACCGTACCCAAGCGCGGGAAGGTCGAGATCCTCGACGACAGACCGTCCGAGGACGACCGCGCCGAGGTCGAACAAGCCGTGTGGGCCTGTCCCACGCAAGCACTGTCCATCGTTGACGAAGACTGAACAACCAGGAATGGTAAGGAAAGGTGAAGCCAATGCCGTCATTGCCCCGCGAACACCTCGACAAGTGGGTCGAACAATGGCTCGAAACCAACCGCGAATGCGAGCGGAAGGGCGACTGGAAGCCGCTGGCCGACTTCTACACCGACGACGCCACCTACGGCTGGAACATCGGCCCGAAGGAAGACGTCATGTGTGTCGGCAAGGACGAAATAAGGGATGTTGCACTGGGTTTGGAGATGGAAGGCCTGGAGAACTGGGTCTACGAGTACCAGAAGGTCCTCGTCGACGACAAACAGGGCGAGGTGGTCGGGTTCTGGAAGCAGATCGTCAACAAGACCGACGGCACCCAGGGCGAGATCTACGGCATCGGCGGCAGCTGGTTTCGGCTCAACAGTGACCTGCTGATCGAGTGGCAGCGCGACTTCTTCGACTTCGGGCACGTCGCCTACATGTTCGGCCAGCTCATCGGATCCGGCGATCTGTCCGACGGCATGCAGAAACGCATCCAGCGGGCCACCGCAGGCGGGAAGGTGCCCGGCTACTACCCGCTCGGCAAGGCGCCCGTTCCGATCTGGTGACACCCGGCCAAGCGATTGCTTGGGGGCGCGTGTGACGCATCTAACTAATGACTCTAGTCTGGCCTCATCGGCTCTAGTGGAAGGCACGTGCGGATGAAGACAAAAGGTGCTCTCATCTGGGAGTTCAACCAGCCGTGGTCGGTCGAGGAGATCGAGATCGGCGACCCGGTCAAGGACGAGGTCAAGATCCAGATGGAAGCGGCGGGCATGTGCCATTCCGACCACCATCTGGTGACCGGCGGCATCCCGATGGCGGGCTTCCCGGTGCTCGGCGGCCACGAGGGCGCGGGCATCGTCACCGAGGTCGGCCCCGGCGTCGAAGGACTCGAACCAGGCGATCACGTCGTGCTCTCGTTCATCCCGTCCTGCGGCGTGTGCCCATCGTGTCAGGCCGGCCTGCGCAACCTGTGCGACATCGGGGCACTCCTGCTCAGCGGCACCTCGGTCTCCGACGGCACGCACCGCGTGCACGCCAACGGCCGGCCCGTCTTCCCGATGACGCTGCTCGGCACGTTCAGCCCCTACATGGTGGTGCACAAGAGCTCGGTGGTGAAGATCGACAAGTCGATCCCCTTCGAGGTGGCCTGCCTGGTCGGCTGCGGCGTCACGACGGGCTACGGCTCGGCCGTCCGGACCGCCGACATCCGCCCCGGCGACGACGTGGCGGTGATCGGTGTCGGCGGCGTCGGCATGTCCGCCCTTCAGGGAGCGGTCGCCGCGGGCGCCCGCAACGTCTTCGTCATCGAACCGGTGGAGTGGAAGCGCGACGCTGCACTGAAGTTCGGAGCCACCCACACCTATCCCGACATCGAGACCGCGTTCGGGGGTGTCGCCGAGGTGACGGCGGGACTCATGGCCAAGAAGGTCATCGTCACCGTCGGTGAACTGGACGGCAAGGACGTCGACAACTACGTCAACCTGACCTCCAAGGGCGGCACCTGCGTGCTGACGGCCATCGGCAGCATGCTGGACACCAACGTCACGCTGAACCTGGCGATGCTCACCCTGATGCAGAAGAACCTGCAGGGCACCATCTTCGGCGGCGGCAACCCGCACTACGACATCCCCCAGCTGCTGTCGATGTACAAGGCCGGCAAGCTCAACCTCGACGACATGATCACCAGGCAGTACAAGCTCGAGCAGATCAACGACGGCTACACCGACATGCTCGAGGGCCGCAACATCCGCGGCGTCATCCGCTACACCGACGCCGACCGCTAGGGGCCGACCGTGTCACAGGAGACCGCTCAGCAGTCACCCGCCCTCACCGCATCGCAGGCCTCCTGGCGCTGCGTGCAAGCCCACGATCGTGAGGGCTGGCTGGCGTTGATGGCCGACGACGTCGTCGTCGAGGATCCGATCGGCCCATCGGTCACCAACCCCGACGGCACCGGCGTGCGCGGCAAGGAGGCCATGGCCGCGTTCTACGACGCGAACATCTCGGCCAACCAGCTCCGGATCACCTGCGAGGAGACCTTCCCCTCCAGCTCACCCGACGAGATCGCTCATATCCTGGTGCTGCGCAGCAGGTTCGAGGGTGGTTTCACCAGCACCGTGCGCGGGGTGTTCACCTACCGCGTCGACGACGCCGGGCTGATCGCCAACATGCGCGGCTACTGGAACCTGGACGTGATGCAGTTCGGCCAGGAAGAGCAGAGCTGACGGGCGACGCGCTGGCAGGCCGCGCGGCCGTCGTCGTCGGCGGCTCGCGCGGCATCGGGCTTGCGGTGGCCGAACTGTTGGCCAGCCTCGGCGCCGGTGTCGTGGTCAACGGCCGCGATGGCACCGCCGTGTCGGAGGCCGTCGAACGAATCGGGGGCAGCGCAACGGGATTCGCGGGTTCACCCGCAGACCCGGCGACGGCCGACGCGCTGATCGCGTCCTGCGTCGCCGAGTTCGGCGGCATCGACATTCTGATCAACTGCGCAGGCACCGCCGAGCCTGCCGGATCGTCGATCCTGAACGTCACCTCTGCGCAGTTCCGCGAGCTGCTCGACGCGCACCTCGGCACGGCGTTCGAGACGTGCCGGGCGGCCGCGCCGAAGCTGATCGAACGGGGCGGCGGCGCGATCGTCAACACCAGCTCGTTCGCGTTCCTCGGCGACTACGGCGGCACCGGATACCCGGCAGGAAAGGGTGGCGTCAACGGCCTGACGCTGGCGATCGCCGCCGAGCTGAAGGCGCAGGGCGTGCGGGCGAACGTGGTGTGCCCCGGCGCGAAGACGCGGCTGTCCACCGGTACGGACTACGAAGAGCACATCGGTGAGCTGAATCGCCGTGGTCTGCTCGACGACGTCAGCACTCAGGGCGCGCTCGATGCCGCGCCGCCCGAGTACGTCGCTCCCACGTACGCCTATCTCGTCAGTGACCTTGCCAAGGACGTCACTGGCCAGATCTTCATCGCCGCAGGCGGTTTCGTGGGCCGATTCGAGCGTGCGACGCCTGGCATCGTGGCCTACCGGGATCACCACGACTCGCCGCCGTGGTCGATCGACGAGCTCGACGGGCTCGTCACGTCGAGGGCCGCGGCGCGGTCAAGTCGTAGATCGTGACGCTGCCCATCACGATCGGCGCGAAGCGCATCTGAACCCACTGCTGAATCTTGCCGCTGTCGAGCAGATGCTGACCAAAGCGGTAGTCGGTGCGGTGGTCCCCCGTCATCGCGATGAAGTAGTGGATGGCGTGTGCCGCGACCAATTGCTCGAACCGCTTTCGCGTCGGTGACGGGTCGGATCCGTTGAAGCCGCCGAGTGACATGACCGGTTTCTCGGTCGCCAGTTGGTAACCCGCAGCGCACGTCGAGCCCACCGTCGCCGCGACCCAGGTGAAACGATCGGCATCCACCTCGAGGCGGGCGACCACTTCGGCGGGCGGCGTGCCCGCCGTCAGCAGACTGCACCCTCCCGCGACGATCGGCGGCGCACCGGACTCGGCCCGCTTGAGGGCCGCAGTTGCCGAGTGGGCGGCGGCCAAGATCGACGGCGGGCCAGCCGCAGGCATTGCCCCGGACGCACCGAGGGACACCGTGGTCACCGCATATGCCAGCGGACCCGCCAGGCCCAACACGATGAGCGCCGCCCACACGACGGCGTGGACGCCGCGCCGCCGCGTCCATGCCGCGTCCACCCGCATCAGCCACACCAGAAGCACGACGGCAGCAGCGATCAGCACCCACCGCAGCCACGGCTGGTAGTGCGGAACATGGTGCAACACGGCGTATCCCGTCGCCGCCGTCGCGGCTCCTGCCGCAGCAAGGGTCGCCTGCGCCCACACCTGCACGCGGCGCTCCCAGCACACCGCGACACCGATCCCCACCAGCGCCGCGACAGGTGGGCCGAGAATCACCGTGTAGTAGGCGTGGAAGATCCCGGCCATGAAGCTCAGCACCCCGGCGGCGGCGATCAGCCACAACCCCCACGCCAGCACCGACGCCCGCTCGGCATCGCGGCGCGGTGCGCGCCACCGCCATACCAGCAACACCACGAGGAACACCGTCGCGGCGGGCAGCAGCCACGCGATCTGCCCGATCTGCCCCTCCTGGAACAGCCTGCCGAAGCCCGGTCCTTCGGGGCCATGCGCCAGCGGCGCGGAGGTGTCCAGCGGCACGCCGACGGCGCCGACCTCGTGGCCGTTGAGTCGACCGAATCCGTTGTAGCCGAACGTCAATTCCAGTTCCGAGTTGTGTTGCGAGCCACCGATCCACGGCCGGTCATCGGCGGGCCACAGCTGCACCAGCGCCACCCACCAGCCGCTCGCCGCGACCGCGACCGCGATGGCGAGCGCGACCTGCCACAGCCGACGCAGCAAGGACGGCGGACCCGCGACCAGATACGGGATGAACAACGCAGGCAGCATCAGCACGACCACCAGTTGCTTGGTCAAATAGCCGCAGCCGACCAACACGCCGCACAGCACCAGCCAGCGCGTGCGTCCGTCGTCGACGGCCCGCAGCGCCGCCCACAGCGCGGCCACCAGTAGCAGCACCAACAGCGCGTCGGGATTGTTGTGCCGGAAGATCGCGACGACCACCGGCGTGAGGGCGAACACCAGACCTGCGATCAGAGCGGCCATGTCGCCGAACCTGCGGCGCACGGTATCCCACACCAGCGCCACGGTCGCCACGCCGGCAAGCGCCTGCGGCACCAGGATGCTCCACGGGTTGAGGCCGAACACCCGCACCGACAACGCCATGGGCCACAGCGACATCGGTGGCTTGTCCACCGTGATGGAGTTCGCCGCGTCCGACGATCCGAACAGGAATGCCTTCCACGATTGCGAACCCGCCTGAGCGGCAGCCGAATAGAACGCGTTGGCCCAGCCCTGCGCACCGAGGTCCCACATATACAACACCGCGCTGCCAATCAGCAGCGCGGTGAGCGACCAGCGACTCCGACTCACATGCGGTGTACTCCGAACACCCGCCGCAACGCGACGAACCGGACCAGGGTGGCGACCAGGTTGGCGACGACCAGGATCGACAATTCCACGACCTTGCCGACCGTGGGGTCGAAACGGTGCAGCACGTACAGCGACCCGCTGGTGATGGCCAGGCCGAACGCGAACACGGCGAGACCGTGCATCTGATGGCGCGCGACACCACCGCGGCCGCGGATGCCGAACGTGAACGCCCGGTTGGCTGCGGTGTTGGCGATGGCCGTGATCAGCAACGCCGTCAGGTTTGCCGCTTGCGCACCCATCGTCGAGTGCAGCATCAGGTACAGCAGCGCGTAGGCCAACGTGCTTGCGATGCCGACGATGCCGAACCGCAACAACTGTCCGACCATGCCGTGGGGTACTCCGGGGATCAACGGTTCGCGGCCGAGGCTCACCTGCAGCTCGCGCACGGGCAGCGCCCCGGTGGCAAGGGCCCTGCCGACCCGCCAGCATCCCTTGAGGTCGTTGATCGCGGTGTGCAGAACGTCAACGCGGGAGTCGGGGTCGTCGACCCAGTCGACGGGCACCTCGTGGATCCGCAGTCCGGCTCGCTCGGCGATGACCAGGAGTTCGGTGTCGAAGAACCATCCGGTGTCGGCGACCAACGGCAGCAACTGGTGCGCTACGTCGGCGCGGACCGCCTTGAACCCGCACTGCGCGTCCGAGAACCGCGCACCGAGTGCGCCGCGCAGGATCAAGTTGTAACTGCGCGAGATGAATTCGCGCTTGGGGCCGCGGACCACGCGCGACGACGCCGACAGCCGCGACCCGATCGCCACGTCGGAGTGCCCCGAGATCAAGGGTGCCACCAACGGCATCAGCGCGGTCAAGTCGGTGGACATGTCGACGTCCATGTACGCCACGACGGTCGCCGTCGACGACATCCACGCCTCTTGCAATGCGCCGCCGCGCCCCTTGGCGTCGAGGTGGATCACGTCGACGTCGGGCAGTTCGCGCGCGAGCTGTCGCGCCACCGCGAGGGTGCCGTCGGTGCTGGCGTTGTCGGCCACCGTGATCCGGGCTGGATAGGGCACCTCGGTGGCCAGGAAGTGGTGCAGACGCCGGACGCTGGCCGGCAGGTCGCGTTCCTCGTCGAACACCGGGATGACGATGTCCAGGACGTAGTCGCGGGCCGCGGCGCGCTTCGCCGCTGGGCGCGCATCCATCTCGGCCGCACTGGGCCCTGCCAGGTCGGTCATGGCGTCAACCGTCGCCGAGCAAGCTGCCACCGATCTGACCCCTGGCTGGGAACTTACTGGCAGCGCCGCCCGGATGGCATGCTCGAGGCATGCCGTCCGTCTTCACCATGATCATCAACGGGGACCTGCCGGGCCGATTCGTCTACGAGGACGACGACGTGGTCGCGTTCCTCACCATCGAGCCGATGACGCACGGCCACACGCTAGTGGTGCCGCGCGCCGAGATCGACAACTGGCAGGACGTCGACTCGGCGGCTTTCGGTCACGTGATGGCGGTGTCGCAGAAGATCGGCAAGGCGGTCTGCAAGGCGTTCGGCGCCGAGCGTTCCGGGCTGATCATCGCCGGGCTCGAGGTGCCGCACCTGCACGTCCACGTCTTCCCGGCCTACAACCTGACCGACTTCGGCTTCGCGAACGTCGATCGCAACCCGACGCCCGAGTCCCTCGACGAGGCGCAGGCCAAGATCAAGGCGGCCCTCGCCGAACTGGGCTAGCCGACCGAAACCGCCACGTCGGCGATGCGCGGCATCTTGACGGTGAACCTGCAGCCCTTCCCCGGCGCGGTGGTGACGCTGACCGTGCCGCCGTGTGCGTACACCAGCGAGTCCACGATCGACAGCCCGAGACCGGTTCCACCGCTGGACCGTGCCCGCGACGAGTCGGTGCGATAGAACCGCTCGAACACCCGGCGGGCGTCCTCACCGGTCATTCCTGGCCCCTCATCGCAGACCTCGAGCACCGCGTTGTCGACGTCGGTGCCGACGCGCACCGAGATGCCCGCCGACTCCGGCGTGTGTTGCAACGCGTTGGAGACCAGGTTGCTCAGCACCTGCCGAAGCCTGGCCTCGTCGCCGAGCACCTCAGGGGTGCCCGGCCCGTCGAACACCTCCATGTTGATGTCGCGCGCAGGCGCCACCGACCTGGCGTCGTGCACGGCGTCGCTGGCCAGTGCCAACAAGTCGACGCGGTTGCGCTCCAGTGGGCGCTGCGCGTCGAGGCGCGCCAACAGCAGCAGGTCCTCGACGAGCAGACCCATCCGCCACGACTCGCTTTCGATGCGGTTCATCAACAACTCGACGTCGCGCGCCGCCCCTTGGCGGTACAGCTCGGCAAAACCGCGGATGGTGGTCAACGGTGTACGCAGTTCGTGGCTGGCGTCGGTGATGAAGCGGCGCATCCGGTCCTCGGAGGTTCGCGCCTGCTCGGCCGACTCCTCCGACGACGCAACGGCACGTTGGATCTGGGCGAGCATTCCGTTGAGCGCCAACGACAATCGGCCCACCTCGGTGCGCGGATCGCGTTGCGGGATGCGGCGGTCGAGCTCACCTGCCGCGATCGCGGCGGCGGTCTGCTCCACTTCGACGAGCGGCCTCAGGCTGCGGTGCACGACGGCGTATCCGGCGATGCCCAACACCAACAGCACCGCCGCACCGAGCCCGACTTGCGACCAGGTCAGCGCGCGCACCGTCGACGACACGTCGGACAGGTCGATCGCCACGGTGGTGAGCTCGCCCCGCAGGCCGCGCACCGTCATCGCCCGCCACTGCACGTCGGAGTGGTCGATCGAGCCGACGGTCACCGGGACCGGGCCGACGTCGTTGTCGTCGGGCAACGCCGGTTCGGCCTTGCGGTCGTTGACCGCCATCCACACGCGACCGTCGGGGTCGATGCCACGCACGTAGAAGTTCGAGGGTGGGCGGGCCGGATTGGGGCCTTCGACGGGGGCGCTCGGCGTCCGTCGCGGGGCCTGCGCCCAGCCCCGGGACGCGTCAAGCAGCGTCTGGTCCACCCGGCTGATCAGGCTGTGCCGGATGATCGAGGTGACGGCGATACCCGATGCGAGCAACCCGCACGCCACCAGAAGCAGGGTGGCGGCTACCAGCCCGACCCGAAGGGGTACGCCGCGTCCGCCCAGTGCTGCCATCCCTCCATTGTTGGCGAAAACTAGCGCGGTTCGCGCAGAACGTACCCAACTCCGCGCAACGTGTGCAGCAGACGCTTCTCACCTGTGTCGATCTTGCGCCGCAGGTAGGACACGTAGGACTCGACGACGTTCACGTCGCCGCCGAAGTCGTAGCGCCAGACGTGGTCGAGGATCTTCGGCTTGGACAGCACCGTGCCCGCGTTGATGATGAAGTACCGCAGCAGGGTGAACTCGGTGGGCGACAGCGAAACGGGCTCGCCTGCCTTCCACACCTCGTGGGTGTCCTCGTCGAGTTCGATGTCGGCGAACGCCAACTTCGCCGTGCGGGGCTCTTCGACGCCGCGGCCGGACCGCCGCAGGATGACCCGCAGCCGGGCCACTACCTCTTCGAGGCTGAATGGCTTGGTGACGTAGTCGTCGCCGCCGAGGGTCAACCCGGCGATCTTGTCCTGCAGGGTGTCGCGCGCGGTCAGGAACAGGGCCGGCGAGTCGATGCCGTCGGCGCGCAGGCGGCGCAGCACCCCGAAACCGTCCATGCCGGGCATCATCACGTCGAGGATGACGGCGTCGGGACGAATCTCGCGCGCCTTGTCCAGCGCAGCGGGACCGCTGGACGCGGTGTGCACCTCGAAGCCCTGGAACTTCAGGCTCACCGAGAGCAGTTCCACGATGTTGGTTTCATCGTCGACGACGAGGACACGCGCTTCGGGGGTGGACTCGGGGATAGCAGCAGCCATGGCCATGGAACTAGAGTCCACCCATTTGCTTGCATTAGAACTGCACGAGCGCTGTGAGCTTCCTGTGAGTTGGTTTCGGGGGCGTTAAGCCACGGGGCGGGCCAGCTGTGACCGCCGTCATAGACTGACGGGATGAATCTTGGCAAAACACTGGTCGACCTGGCCCTCGGCCCCGCGCGCCTCTGGTTGGCCGCCGCCGATGCCGGATTGTCCGTGGCCACGGGTGCGCTGGGAATGGCGAGGTCCTCGCTGGGAGATACCAGTGGAGGGCAAGGATCGACGGCGGTAGCGCACATGCTCGGCATCGACGACGCCATCGTGCGGGCCAACCGCATCGCCCGCCTGATCGACGAGGACCAGCCACTCGGCCGGGCGCTGGCCCCGGACGGCCCGCTGGACCGGCTGCTTCGTCCAGGCGGGGTCGTCGACAAGGTGACGGCACCCGGCGGCGCCCTCGATCGGCTGACCAAGGAGGACGGCGGGCTGATGCGCGCCATCGAGCCTGGAGGCCTTGTCGATCAACTGCTCGACGAGGAAGGGCTGGTCGAGCGGTTGCTCGCCGAGGACGGCCTGGCCGACCGTCTTCTGGCCGAAGGTGGGTTGATCGAGAAGCTCACCGCACAGAATGGACCGCTGGAGCAGTTGGCCGACGTCGCCGACACGCTGAACCGCCTGACACCTGGGCTGGAGGCGCTGACGCCGACGATCGACGCGTTGTACGACGCCGTCAGCACCCTCAGCGCGGTGGTCAATCCGCTGAGCAACATCGCCGATCGGTTCCCGTTCCCCGGTCGCAGGCCCGGCCGCCGCCCGTCCGCACGGCCGGTGTCCTCACAGCGGGTCATCGAGCACGAGGACTGAGCCGATACGATGAGGCCGGTTTCGGCCCGCCCCCTTAGCTCAGTGGTAGAGCGTCCGTCTTGTAAACGGAAGGCCATCGGTTCAATCCCGATAGGGGGCTCCACTCGGCAACGACTGATGTCGGTAGCCGGTCGTAACTTCGGAGCATGAGGCAATGTCGCGGCTGCGGTTCAGCAATGTCGAAGCGCAGCCAGAAGATCTACTGCAGTAACGCTTGTCAGGCCTCGATGCGGCGAGACACCAGTACCAAGCGCTGGCTCGAATCGGGCACGGCGCGGATCGATAGCCACCAAGGTCACTACATCCGTGAGTATCTCGCCGACGCTCAGTTGGGCTGCTGCGCGATCTGCGGCGGAGCGAACGCGTGGCTGAGCCTGCCCCTCGCATTCGTGTTGGACCACATCGACGGCGACCCGATGAACAATGGACGGGAAAACTTGCGGCTGATCTGTCCGAACTGTGACTCGCAGCTGCCGACGTACAAGAGTCGGAACCGTGGCAACGGGCGCCACTACCGCCGACAGCGATACGCCGACGGTCAGTCGTACTGACAGCCTTCTTCGTCCTGACGACGTGGGTGTCGAATCGACCGCATGCCGGCTCGTCCGCCCTGGCATGCGCCGGGGTCTTGCCCGTCGTCGCCGATGTGTCGACGCACCGGCGATCAGCGCACATTGTGATCCGAAACACCTTGTCAGCCAACGGACCTCACCCACGGTGTGGCGCTCAGCATTGCAGCTAGCCACCATGCGGGAGTGCCGATTCTCCTGAAGCGGTTTGGTGGCTAGCGCCGACGACAACGGTGCCCGCGTCCAGCAGTCTTGAGATACATAGCGAGGACGAAAAGCCTTTGGAGCCACGCGTGTATCCGTAGACGCGAGCATGCCTGCGGAAACCCGATTTTCGACCGACTTCGCTGTAAGCGATGTCATCCAAACAAGGAGAAAGAAATGATGAAACTGCGAATCGTCGCACCACTGGTTCTCGCCGCCTCCGCGGCAGCCATTGGCCTGGCACCGATCGCCGCGGCCGACGCTACCGTGAATCAGAGCCCGGGAAATGCGCAAATCACCGCTACTCCCGGGGAAGCGTCGCAAGAAGCCGCCCAAAACCAACAGCCCTTCGGCGGCGACGAGGGTGCCCTGCTCTACCACCACCGCTAAGAACGACCACGCGCTTGGGATCCGATGGCTGTCGGCGTTCTGCCAGGAAACTCGGCTACGTTGGAAATCGGGAGCGTCGCCCGGCGCTCTCGAAGGACTCGGCCCCGCCACCTACCCCCCTGGTGGCGGGGCCGAGTCCGTTTGGTGGCCGCTCACGACCACGTGGTCCAAATATGACGTGATCACCAGCGGTACGCATGCGTAGTCGACTACTCGTTTTGAGAATGGACTCGGCTGTTCCCCTTACGCGGAGACGTGCTCGGCCATCGTGGATGCCCGGGCACCAGAGGCAGAATCCGTTCGAGGCCTCCTCTGGGAAACGACCGTCTCCAGTGGCCATCAGCCGGTCATGGCCTGCCACGAACGCCCGACCCGAGGCAAATTTGCCCGCATTCCCAGCCGTTGTTTCGCCGCGGCGGGCAAACAACTGATGGGTGCGCTCTCGAGTCCAGGTCGTGATGCGTGGATCGACGCCGTGACTGACCCCTTGCCTGTCGAGGTGCCCCACGTGCAGGCCTTGGGCGTCGGGATGAAAATCCGTTTGCGGTACGGAGCCTGGTAGGCGCTGGCTCCAACGTCATCAGCGTTGCTAACAACCGGCACCTCGGTGCAAATTGCAGTTGACACCACATTGCGTGTCATCGCCATCATTTACCCACTGGTCACCATCCGGGTGCGGGACGCGTAGATCTTCACCGTGTGAACCAGCCTGCGGACCCTTTTGTCGTTCGGCCATGAGCGCCGTCTCTTGCGAGGAGAGTTCGAGCCATGCCGGGAGATCCCTCCCCGCATGACAACCCGTTCGGGGCCCATCAATAGGAGGCACACATGAAGTACGTCATGGCTTGGACGAGCCGTCTCGGCGGCTCTGGCAAGGAAAATGAAGCGGGCGTGCAACGCGCCTTGCAGCTGTTCTCGAAGTGGCAGCCACCCGATGGCTCGACGTTCCACCAATTCGTCGGGCGGATCGACGGCGAAGGAGGGTTCGCCGTGGTGGAGACCGACGATCCGGCAGAGTTGCTCGACGGCACTAGCAAGTTCGCCCCGTTCAACCTGTTCCAGATCTATCCAGTCGTCGACATGAACGACTGGGCGCAATCGGCGCAGGCTGGCGTGGAGTTCAGGGAGTCAATCAGCTGAAACGGAACTCAATTGAAGGGGTCGCGCACGGTGCGCGGCCCCTTCTAACGTCCTGACGACGTGGGCAACCCAGCGGTCCATCGGCTCGTCCGCCGGGCATGTTGCGCGGGTCTTGCCCGTCGTCGCCGATATGTTCGTCACGGGTCGACAGTGAGTGGACGAAGGAGCAAACCGTGGCTGAAGCTGGGTTCTGGGTGGCTTGGGGAATTCCGGCCCGCGGGCGTGAACGGCAGGCGCTCGATCTGCTCAAGCACACGACGACCGACTATCTCGATGGCCTCGTCCGGGACGGCCGGATCGAGCGCTTCGATACAGCCGTCCTCAAACCGCAGAGCACGGAACTGGGCGGCTTCATCCTGATCCAGGGCACCAAACAGCAGATCGACTCCCTGCGCGGCGACCACGACTTCGGCCGGTGGGTCACCCAGGTTCAGTTGGTCGCCGACAAGGTCGGCATCGTCGATGCGTGGCTGAACCAGGGTCTCCCCGAAGCCATCGAGCTCTACGAGGAAGCGCTCGAGAAGCTCGACTGACAGAGACCCGCGGCGTAGCTGACCCGGTGCCCTGCGGCGGGGATCAAGGCCAAAAGCCCATGATCATGATTCTGGTGTGAATTTTGATGCCAATTTGTCCTTTTGCTCAACGTGCCCGCTGACGCTGCGATTGAATAGCTCCACCTGTCGGGGGCGGCTATCCATCACAGAGGGGTTCGAGCATGGGAGCAGCTTCCTACGTCGGTCGTGTCGGTCGTCTGGCGGTCGCGCTAGGGGTGGGGACGGCGATCGCCACCGGACACGGCGTCGCAATCGCGGACGATTCGCCGTCATCGGACAGTTCGTCCGCCGGAACCGTGCAGTCGACGGATACCGCAGGCACGGCAGGGCCGGACATCGCGTCGCCGAAGCCCGACACGGAACCCAAGACCACGCCTGCGGAGACCGCGACCGGCACCGAGCCCACCACGACCACGAACACCACGACGAACACCGTCGCTCCCGGCGTCGTGGTGAGCGCCCAAACCACGACGGGATCGTCGGGCAGCACCAAGACCCCCGACGCCAAGACCCCCGAAGAAACGGGAACACCCGAGGAACCGACCGAGGCGCCCCAACCCACCGAGACCGCAACGCCGAAGCCGACCGTCGAACCAGACCCGACGCCCAACAAGAACCCATCGGCCTCGGCAACCGCGCCGCCGACGAAGGCAGTCACGCCATCCGCCCCCACGGTGCAAGCGCGTGCCGCGGCGAAATCGGCGAGCGACACGTCCGACACCGTCAACGCGCTAGCCGCAGCATCCGCACCTGCCGAAGCGGATGCCACGATCGCGGCGCCATTGGCAGCCAGGGTCGCAGCCGGCACGGACCCGCAACCGGCGGCTCCGGTGGCGGCCCCCAACCCGCTGGAGATGGTGGCAGGCGCGGTGTCGAACATCGTGTCGAACGTCCTCGGTTGGGCGTTCGGTCCGCTCGCAGGCGCCGCCGCCCCGAGCGCGCCTGCCCAGGCGCCGTTGGCCTGGACGTTGCTTGCCTTCGCACGGCGCGAGATCGACGACTTCGTCTCGTCGTTGGGCGGCGGTAACGCCACCAACGTCGCGCTCGCCGCCACCCAGACGACGACCAGCCTCGCGCTTGCCGCCGCTGCCGTCGCCAACGTGCCCGGCTTCCCGCTGCCGGGCGCGCAGCTCAGCCCGTCGACGCAGTTCGTCAACTGGGTGACCGGGAACTATCAGACCGGAAACCCCTTGATCGCAGACACGTTGGCCCGGTTCGGTGTGTCGGGCACCGACATCGGCGTCATGTGGGACAACGGCATGGTCGACGATCCGAGCACGCCCTACAACGAACATCAGATCCTGATGGCGTTCGGCGACACGTTCGGGCTGCGCAACGTTCCCGGCGAGGACTGGAGGTTCAACGTCCTAATGCGCAGCGCCGATACCGATCTCACGAACGGCGTTGACGTGCCGGACGGAGAGTTCGGCAACGGCAACATGTTCGGTGGCATGCCGTTGTGGGACGTTCCGCCGGGGCGGCCGTACGAGAACTATGCGCGGCGGATCATCAATCCCGAAGCGATGCCGCCGGGCGCTTCGGCCGGTATCACGCTCATTCCGACCGCGGGTATCTCGCTGCCGACGCCCGGGACGCGGTTCGGGGTCACCCAGTACGTCAACTTCATGTCGGTGACCAACTGGGGCTCACCCGGCCAGTGGACCACCAACTTCTCCGGCATCGCCTACTCGACCGACAACGGCGAGAACTGGAGCGTGGCACCGACTTCCATCCGGTACAACGATCCGTGGAGCGGCAACGCGAACTTCCAGCAGGGCGCCTTCGTGCGACCGGGCGACGGCTACGTCTACTGGTACGGCACCCCCAACGGCAGGCAGGGCGCGGCGTACGTCTCCCGCGTCCTGGAGAAGGACATCCTTGACGTGTCGAAGTACGACTACTACAGCAAGGGCAACCCGGGCGGGTGGTTCGGATGGGGCGCCACCCCAGCCGGGTGGCAGAGGAACAATCCCGCCGCGGCCACCCCCGTGTTCGGCCAGGACCAGGGAGCCTGCGGTGTCGCCAACGCTGGCAACCAGGTCAGCGAGATGTCGGTGCAGTACAACAAGCAGCTGAAGAAGTACGTGACGCATTACGGCGACCAGTTCAACAACATCGTGATGCGGACCTCGGATACCCCACAGGGCACCTGGTCGACGGCCAAAGTGCTGATGGGACAACAACCCGGCGGCATCTACGCGCCAATGATGCACCCGTGGTCCCCGTCCACGATGGGCACCGGATCCGACCTCTACTGGAATCTGTCGTGGTGGGGCGAGTACAACGTCGGCTTGATGCGGACCGACCTGACCAAGGTGTAGGAGGCGGCGTGCTGCGTTTCATCGTTGCCGCAGTTGCACTGGCGTTGGCCCTACCGGCTGTCGCGGTCGCCGATCCCGCTGCACCGCAACCGGGTACGTCCTGCGGCGCGAACCTCGGCGATGCGATGACGTGGCCGCCCGACGGTACGGCGCCGTTGGTGTGCGCAGGCGGGCCCGCCGGCCATCAATGGACGACCGTCGATTCGCCGTATCCGGTCAGCGACCGGTGGGTGAGTTTCGGTCCCCCGATGAAGTTGCACGGAGAGGGCCTGCGCAACGCGAGCATCCAGTCGGGCGATTGGACGGCCACACCGCTGGACCCCGACGCCCGGTGCGGCGCAGAGCAAATCGCCGTCATTCCCGGCGTTGGCGCCGGCCCACCTCACGACAGCGAAGGTGGGCCAGGACAGCCACTTTCGCTTCAGGTGGTGCCGAAGCTGTTCTCCATCGAAATGACCGGCGACTGCCTGTGGCAGAGGGTGAATCCCTGACGTGATCAGTTCACCGACCGCGGTGCCTGCGGGAGGTTGGGGACCTTCGTAGGGAGCGGCGGCTTCGTCGGCAGCTTGCTCGAAATGAGGTGCTCGTTGCCGTCGGAATCCTGCCAATGGCACTGCTCGATGCCCGCGGCGGGAATGACCGCGTTCCAGCCCTGCGTGATGACGCAGGCCTGCGCGAAAGCAGTTGCGCCACTGGCCGACACGGCTGGTGCACCGATCGGGCTCTTCTTGATCCACTCATTGCCGGTGTTCGGGTCCTGCCAGTGGCACTCTTCGATGCCCGCGGTGACGACGGTCGCCACCCAGCCGTGCGTGGTGGTGCAGGCTTGAGCGAACGTCATCGGGCTGGCCTGGGCCGCGGGGGCCATGACCAGGAGGCCGACGGCAGCGGCACCTGCGCCCAGTGCGACGGTAGCGGCTGCGATGCGGTTGGTGAGGTTGGTGGGCATGATGTCTCCTTCGAGGTTGGTCGCGGCGATCTGCCACGTTCACCAACTAGGAGCGACGCGGGCCCGGATTCCCTCACTTTCTCGACGGAGACTTCGAACCACCCAACAAACACAACACCCCGCGAGCCGGGTGGGCTCGCGGGGTGTTGTGTCAGTTCGTTGCAGGGATCAGATGTCGAACCGATCGTTGTTCGCGACCTTCACCCACGCGGCGACGAAGTCCTTGACGAACTTCTCCTGGCTGCCGTCCTGGGCGTACACCTCGGCGATCGCACGCAGCACCGAGTGCGAGCCGAAGACCAGGTCATTGGCGGTGGCCGTCCACTTCGTCTTGCCCGATGCCCGGTCGACGCCCTCGTAGACGTTCTCGTCGGTGCCCGACTTCCACGACGTGCCGATGTCGAGCAGGTTGACGAAGAAGTCGTTGGTGAGCACGCCCGGTTTGTCGGTGAACACGCCGTGCTTGCTGCCGCCGTGGTTGGCCCCGAGCGCACGCAGACCGCCGATGAGCACCGTCAGCTCGGGTGCGGTGACGTCCAGGAAGTAGGCCTTCTCGAGCAGCAGCTTCTCCAGCGGCAGCTTCTCGCCCGCCCTGACGTAGTTGCGGAACCCGTCGGCCCGCGGTTCCAGCAGCCCGAACGACTCGACGTCGGTGTTCTCCTGCGAGGCGTCGGTGCGGCCCGGCGCGAACGGAACCTCGATCTCGACACCGCCATCCTTGGCGGCCTTCTCCACCGCCGCCGAACCGGCCAGCACGATCAGGTCAGCCAGCGAGACCTTCTTGCCACCAGCACCGTTGAAGTCCTGCTGGATCTTCTCGAGGACCGGTAGCACCTTGGCCAGCTCGGACGGCTCGTTGGCCTCCCAGCTCTTCTGCGGCTCGAGACGCAGCCGCGCACCGTTGGCTCCGCCGCGCTTGTCGGTGCTGCGGAAGCTCGCCGCCGCCGACCACGCGGTGTTGACGAGTTGCTGGACCGACAGGCCGGAGTCGAGCACCTTGGCCTTGAGCGCCTTGACGTCCGCATCGTCGATCAGCGCGCCCTCGACGGCGGGCACCGGGTCCTGCCACAGCTGCTCTTCGGCGATCCACGGCCCGAGGTAGCGGCTGATCGGCCCCAAGTCGCGGTGCAGCAGCTTGTACCAGGCCTTCGCGAACGCCTCGTTGAGCTCCTCGGGATGATCCAGCCAGCGCTGGGTGATCGGGCCGTAGATGGGATCGACGCGCATCGAGACGTCGGTGACCAGCATCGTGGGCTTGCGCGGCGCACCACCGAAGGGATCCGGGATGATCGCCTCCGCGTCCTTGGCCTGGAACTGCCACGCTCCGGCGGGGCTCTTGGTCAGCTCCCACTCGTAGCCGTAGAGGATCTCCAGGAAGCTGTTGCTCCACTGCGTCGGGGTTGGCGTCCACACCACCTCGAGGCCGCTGGTGATGGAGTCGCCGGCGTTTCCTGAGCCGAAGGGGCACTTCCAGCCAAGCCCCTGCTGCTCGATCGGCGCGCCCTCCGGCTCTGGGCCGTTCGGGTCGGCGCTGGCGCCGTGGGTCTTGCCGAGGGTGTGACCGCCGACGATCAGCGCCGCGGTCTCCTCGTCGTTCATCGCCATCCGGCCGAACGTCTCGCGGATGTCGATTGCGGCTGCCAACGGATCCGGGTTGGCCTCTGGGCCTTCGGGATTCACGTAGATCAGGCCCATGGTGGTGGCGCCGTAGCGCTCCTCGAGCTGGCGCGCCGACGCAGGGGCGCCCGCATAGCGCTTGTCGGTGCCCATCCACTCGTCTTCCTCGCCGAAGATGACCTCTTCTGGCTCCCAGAAGTCGGGACGGCCGAAGCCGAACCCGAACGGCTCGAAGCCAGCCGACTCCAGCGCGGCGTTGCCCGCGAACACCAGCAGGTCGGCCCAAGAGATCTTGTTGCCGTACTTCTGCTTGACCGGCCACAGCAGGCGGCGGGCCTTGTCGAGGTTGGCGTTGTCGGGCCAGCTGTTGAGCGGAGCGAAGCGCTGCATGCCCTGGCCTGCGCCGCCGCGGCCGTCGAACGTGCGGTAGGTGCCTGCGGCGTGCCAGGACAGCCGGATCATCAGGCCTGCGTAGCTGCCGTAGTCGGCGGGCCACCAGTCCTGCGAGGTGGTGATCACCGAGATGACGTCGGCCTTGAGGGCGTCGGTGTCGAGCTTCGCGAATTCCTTGGCGTAGTCGAAGTCCTCGCCGAGGGGGTTGCCCTTCGGTGAGTGCGCGTGCAGGACCGACACGTCGATCTGCTCGGGCCACCAATCCTGGTTCGTCAGCGGTGCATGCGCCTTGGGCTTCGGCGAATCGATTGCTGGGTTCTCGCTATCGGACACAACTTTCCTTCCGGGGTTGGTGAACTAAGGGCTGTGTTCACGGATGTGATCAGGAACTTCGAACGTTTGAACAATCGGGGCAGGTGCCCCAGTAGATGACCTCGGCCTCGTCGATCGAGAATCCGTTGGCATCAGAAGCCGTGAGACAGGGCGCATCGCCGACGGCGCAGTCGACGTCGGCGATGACACCGCACACCCGGCACACGACGTGGTGGTGGTTGTCGCCGACTCGCGATTCGTAGCGGGCGACCGACCCCGATGGCTGGATGCGCCGCACCAGACCCGCGGCCGTCAACGCGTTGAGCGAGTCGTAGACGGTCTGGTGCGATACGTCGGGCAGGTCGCCGCGGACGGCACGGATGATCGTGTCGGTGTCGGCGTGCGGCAGCGTGTACACCGCGCTCAGGACGGCCACCCGGGGACGGGTCACGCGCAGGGCTGACGCCTGCAGCATCTCCCGGAAGTCCGCGGTCGCATCCACGCCCCGTAGTCTTGCGCCTTTTCTGGAATCAGTCAAGAATTGGTTTTTTGGCGCGCCGACGTGTTCCTACTCGGCTACCTCCGCGGCGGGAAACGTCCACTCCCCGTTCAGAATTGCCGCGCATGGCCGGTATAGCCGCACGCAGTAGTTCCATCCAGGCACGAGCGGAAGGCAGTTGGGCCGGTCCTCGCGGCCGCCGAACCGGATCACGACCGACCCGTCGTCGGACGGCGTTGCCGTCAGGTTGTTGAGGGAATACGCGTTCCTGTCGTTCGGGGTGAAGTAGCCCATCGCGTCGTAGACGGTGACCGACCAGAACGCGTCGACGGGAACGTCGCGCACCACGAGTTCGTAGGCCGTGGTGCCGTCGTTGCGGGCGGGCACGACGGTGAGATAGAAGGCGTCCCGTTCCGGGTTGCCGCCCCACGCGTTCGCCGCACCGATCAACCGGCGCACCGGATCGGTGGTGTCCTTGGTGCCGAACATCCCCTTGGCGTCGGGCAGCGTGGTCGCTAGCGCAACGAGCGCATCGCGCACGACCTTCTGACTCGCGGCGTCCCACGCGGGTCTCGAAGCCGCCGGGCAACGCCTGCTCGACGGTGATGGCGTCCTGCAATGCGTGCACGGCGTCGAGGTCTGCGGGATCGTCGGGGTCGACCAGAATGCGCACGGCGAGTGCGACGTAACGCGTTCCGACGTCGTCACGGGTCAAGGTGCGCCGGGCCTGGCCGTAGACCACCTCGGGCACGTAGTGGTCTTCGGTGATGATCTGCAGCGATGTGAATCGAGTGCCCGGGTCCGGCGTCGTCACCGTGACGGGGCCCGCGTCGAGATCGAACACCGCCGCCGAGTAGAGCGTGTCGCGGTTCTGCCGGATGACCATTTGCTTGTCCAGCGGCGTGAGTTCACGGCTGTGCTTGAAGTGCCCAAACCCGTTGTCGCTCACGATGTGACTGAAGTAGAGGTCGGACTCCGCCCTGATGAAGTTGTCCGGGGTGACCTTCACCGGTGCAGCGCTCTGGATTCCGGTTTCGGCGGCAATGCCCGCACACGCTAGTCGGCGAACGTGATCGACGTATGCGAACACCCGGTCACGGCGCGCCCCGGCGGGAACGCACGTGGATCCGCGCCCGCGACGACGGTCTGTCGGTAGTAGCCGTGTTCGGCATCGGCCGAGCACTCGAAGGCCGCGTTGAGCACGCGGAAGGTCGCCGGATCGGATGGAACGATGCAAGGCTGGCATCCGGAATCCGGTCGGTGAAGTAGAAGGCGCGCCGACCGTCGGTCGCGTATGCGCCGCCGAGCACGCGGAACGTGGCGGGGTCGGCTTGGTCGATCGGGTTGCCGTTGACCTGAACGGTTTCGGCGTCCTTGGTGAACAGGTAGTGGTCGACGTTCGAGATGATCACGAAGTGCGCGGGGTCCTCCGACAGCACCCTCCCGTCGGACCAGTACACCGCGGACCCGTCCTTGGAGAGCTCGCCGTCGAGCAGCTCGAAGTGGGCCGGGTCGGCGCTGATCGCGACGTCGCGCTGATAGACGTGGTGTGCGTCCTTGGCGAAGCCAGGCCGCTCCAGCGGTAGGAAGGTCGCGGCGTCGGCGCCGGACAGCACCCCGCCGTTGAGGTAGACGTTCGACTTGTCGCGCGCGTAGGTCTGGTCGAACACCTGGAACGACGCGACATCCGCCCCGTCGATCTGGAATGCCTTGCCAGGGAAGGCATTCAGGTAGAAGACCTTGTCGTCGGTGACGTGATAGCCGGAGGCGTCGAACAACGAGTTGGGCGTCCGATTGCGGCTGCAGGCAGGCAACAACGCCAGCGCCAGCACGCACATGCCGACGACCACCTTCCGCATGAGCAGACGGTACCGGCAATCACCCGGTCGGAGTCGACGGGTTGCGCAACATGCTCGGGAAGGGCAGCGCTTCCTCGGCTGCGGCGAGTCGTTTGCCGTCGATGACGAAGCAAGCGATGCTGCCGACGAAACTCAACGCGGCGATGGCGCAGCTGATCATGGCGAAGACGCCGCCACCGAGGCCGAAGGACGCCACACCCATGACGAGACCGATCACCGCAACGAACATGAGCAGCAGTCCGAGGGTCGCCAACACGGCGGCGATCGGATCTTCGAGGCCGCCGACCTCCTGGTCAACCATGGGAAATCCCTTCAGCAGCCGACGATTGGATGTTCGTTCAATACCCAACCGCCGGGCCGCCGAAACGGGCGAGTTCAGACCGGCATGCGCCGATTGATCAGCAGTGCGGCGATCGCGGCGATGGCGAGCACTCCGACCCCCAGTCGCAGCCAGCCGGTGCTGGCCTCGCCCCTGATCGTCTCGAAGCCGATCTGATTCTGCAGTGACGTGTAGACCTTCTCGAGTTGTTTGAGGTCGGTCGCGGAGTATGCGGTGCCTCCCGACAACTGCGCGACCTGCTTCATCGTGGTGTCGTCGACCGGCACCGGAACCTGATTGCCGTCGACGGTCACGGTGCCGTCGGGGGTGCCGAACGAGATCGTCGAAATGGGGATGCCCTGATCGTGCGCGGCGCGCGCCGCGGTGAATGCCCCACGCGGATTGTTGGGGTTCGACGGGCTGGTCTCCTTGCCGTCGGAGAACAGGATGATGCGGGCGGGGGGCGGCGTGTCACCTCCGCCGATCACCGCGCCCACCGTCGAGATCGCCTGCAGCGCAGCGAAAATCGCCTCGCCGGTGGCGGTCCGGTCGGAGATTTGCATCTTGTCGATGGCGATCTTGGTGGCGTCGTGGTTGGTGGTCGGTGAACTCAGCATCGTGGGGTTCGCGGCATACGAGATCAAGCCGAGGTTGATGCCGGGGGTGATATCGCCTGCGAACTTCTTGGCCGCCTCCTGGGCGGCCTTCATCCGGGTCGGCGCCACGTCGGTGGCACCCATCGACGTGGACACGTCCATGACGAGCATCACCACCGCGCGGTTGCGGGGGATCTTGCGGTCGAGGGAGGGACCGGCCATCGCGATGGTCAGAAACACCAGGGCGAGCGCAAGCAGCACCGCCGGTACGTGACGCCACCGACTGGCGCGCAGTGGCGAGACGCTCTCGATCATCTCCGAGTCGGCGAACCGTGCCAACCGGTGCCGTCGGGACCGTTGCACGGCCAGATAGAGCACGACCAGACCGATGATCGGGACGAGGAACAGGAAGTACCACGCATGCGCGAAAGCCGAGAGCGGCATTGGCCCCAACACGGGCAGATTCACTAGTGTCCCTTCGACGAGCCAACGTGACCCTAAGCCGAGAGTACAAAGGTGGGCTGCAGAAGCCCCTACGTGCGGCCCTCCCCGGCCGCTGAGCAGTCACTCAGGTGGGGTGCCGTGCACGGAGTGCGAACCTACACTCGAACTGTGCGCGACGTCCTCGACGAGCTGATCTCGGTCTGGAGTGCCGGTGGTACGGCCGGCCTTGCCACCGTGGTGCGCACCATCAAGTCGGCACCGCGCACGGCAGGCGCCGCCATGGTGGTCTCCCCCGACGGTTCCGTTGCGGGCTCGGTGTCCGGCGGATGCGTCGAGGCCGCGGTCTACGAGTTGGCAGGCGAGGTGGTGCTGACCGGGCGGCCCCGGCTGCAGCGCTACGGCATCACCGATGACGACGCCTTCGCCGTCGGCCTGACCTGCGGCGGCATCATCGACATCTTCGCCGAGCCGGTCTCCCGCGAAACGTTCCCGCAATTGGGGGCGGTGGCCAACGACATCGCCCTGCACCGCCCGACGGCGGTGGCCACCGTCGTCGCCCACCCCGATCCGGAATGGGTCGGCAGGCGACTCGTCATCGATGAGTCGACGACCTCTGGTTCACTCGGTTCGGCCCGCGCGGACAATGCCGTCGCCGACGACGCCCGCGGCCTGCTCGCCGCAGGCCGCACCGCCGTTCTGACGTACGGATCCGACGGTGAACGCCAAGGTGAGGGCATGGAGGTGTTCGTCGCCAGCCACGCACCTCGGCCGAGGATGATCGTCTTCGGCGCCATCGACTTCGCCGCAGCGTTGACGCGCCAGGCCGCTCTACTCGGCTACCGGGTGACCGTCTGCGATGCCCGCCCCGTGTTCGCGACGCCAGCCCGCTTCCCCGCCGCCGACGAGGTCGTCGTCGACTGGCCCGACCGCTACCTCGCCGGCCAGGAGGCGGTCGGCGCGATCGACGCCCGCACCGTGATCTGCGTGCTCACCCACGATCCGAAGTTCGACGTGCCGGTGCTCGAGGTGGCGCTGCGCCTGCCGCGGGTCGGCTACGTCGGCGCGATGGGGTCGCGCAAGACCCATCTCGACCGCCTGGACCGCCTGCACGAGATGGGCTTGACGACGGCCGAGACGAACGCGCTGGCCAGCCCCATCGGACTCGACCTCGGAGCCCGCACACCCGAGGAGACCGCGGTGTCGATCGTCGCGGAGATCATCGCGAGGCGCTGGGGCGGCCGCGGCCGTCCGCTTGCCGAGGTCGATTCCCGAATTCACCACGACGTTCACCAAGAGTCGGGGCTTCGCGGGCCGGTCGAGTAACACCCAACCGACCTGCTTCGATACTCAATGTGCGGTTTGCTGTCGTACTGTTGTGACTTGCGTTGTCCGTGACAGGGGAGACACATGAGGTCGAAGAAGAACATCGTGGCTGCGGTCGTCCTTGCCATGGGCACGAGCATCGGCCTGGCCACCGTGGTCGCCATCCCTGCGCACGCCGACCCCCAGGAAGAACAACAGGCAAAACAACTGGACCAGGCGTTCGTCAACGCGATCAAACAGAAGGGCGTCCAGGTCAAGTCCTCCCAGGACGCCATCGATCTGGCCCACTCCACCTGCGACCTGCTGCACCGCGGTGGCACCGTCAACGACGCGCTGCTGCACGTGAAGAACGCCACCAATTGGTCGGTGGACGACATCACCGCATTCGCCGGCGTCGCGGTGTACGCCTACTGCCGCGACAAGACGCCCAAGTAGCCGCTCAACCCACCAGCTTCGCGACGGCCCCGGCAATCCGGCGCGCCCTGGTCTCGGCCGCCTTGGCTCCCAGTACCGCCGTCACGTGCGCCTTCTGGTGGCTGTACGACAGCTTCGCCCATGCCGCTGCCGCCTCCGGCGAGTCGTCGAGGGCGGTCCGCAGGTCCTCGGGCACGTCGACCACTCGGGGTGCGGAGTCCAGGACCACTTCCACGTCGATCGCGTCGCCACCGGCGATGCCGGACTCGTTGCGCCGCTCAGCACTGAAGGGAATCAGGTACTTGCCGCCCATCGGGGCGATGGTCGAGCGGTACGAGTAGCCGTTCACCGTGACGACGACAGGGGGCCGCTTGCCCGAACCGAGGGCCTCGACGACCTCGGCAGGTACCTCGATCCCGGTGTTGTTGCCGTCCCGGAACATGATCGTGGAAAACCCCATCAGCTCATTCTCAACTGTCCGGAGTAGAAGTACACCCATGGACATCGGATTCATCGGGTTGGGAAACATGGGTTCGGGCATGGCCGCCAATCTGCTCAAGGCCGGCCATCGGGTCACCGCGTACAACCGCTCTCTGGACAAGGTCGACGCACTCGCCGAACGCGGCGCGCGGCCCGCCCGAACGGTCGCCGAGGCCTGCGGCGGTGAGGTGGTGGTCTCGATGCTGGCCAACGACGACGCCGTCGAAGCGGTGACGTTCGGGGCGGACGGGATCCTGGCATCACTGGGCGAGGGGGCGGTGCACGTGTCGTGCTCCACGATCAGCGTGGCACTCGCCACCCGCCTGAGTGCGGCCCACGCCGAGGCCGGTCAGCGCTTCGTCGCCGCACCCGTCTTCGGCAGGCCCGAGGCGGCCGAGGCCGCCAAGCTGTACGTCATTGCCGCGGCCGAACCTGCCGTACTGCAGACGGTTTCACCGATCTTCGATGCGATCGGTCAGCGCACGTTCGTCGTCGCCGACGATCCGACGGCCGCGAGCCTGGTCAAACTCAGCGGCAACTTCCTCATCGCCTCGGTGATCGAATCGCTCGGCGAGGCCATGGCGTTGGTGGGCAAGGCGGGCGTCGACAAGCTTCAGTACCTCGACATCCTCACCTCGACCCTGTTCGGCTCGCCGGTCTATTCGACCTACGGCGGCCTGGTCGCCCGCGAGCAGTTCGAACCCGCCGGCTTCGCCGCGACGCTGGGGCTCAAGGACATCCGTCTGGTCCTTGCCGCCGGTGAGGAGCTGCAGGTGCCGCTGCCGATCGCCAGCCTGCTGCGCGACCGCTTCCTGACCCTGCTGGCCAACGGTGGCGGCCAGCTGGACTGGGCGGCTGTCGGCGCGCTGAGCGCGTGGGAGGCGGGCGGCACTAATCCTGCCCACCACCCTGTCCGTCCTTAGCCGACGACCCCGCGCAGCGCGTCCACCCCGAAGACGGGCCCCAGCATCGCTGACATGTCGGGGCCGCGTCGAAGGCCGTGCCCGCCATCGACGTTGATGAGCTGACCGGTGATCCAACTCGACAGGTCGCTGAGGAGGAATACCGCGGCGTTGGCGATGTCGTCCACCTCACCGGGCCGCGGCAACGGAGTGCAACTCGCGTAGTCGCCGCTGATCTCGGGCGAATCCAGAATGGGCGCAACGAGATCCGTGCGGATGAGGCCGGGACGGATGCAGTTCACCCTGACCCAGGATGCGCCAAGTTCGTCGGCGGCCAGCATCATCAGATGGTCGAGCGCGGACTTGCTCACGCCATAGGCGCCGAACCAGCGGTGGGTGTTGCTCGCCGCGATCGACGAGATGCCGACGAACGAGCCTCCCCCGCCGCGCACCAGCTCGCGCGCGCTGTGTTTGAGCACGTACATGCTGCCGTTGACGTTGAGGTCGACGGTGCGGCGCCAGGCGTCCGAGTCGACCTGGGTGATCGGCCCGATGGTCTCCGATCCGCCTGCGCAGTGCACGACACCGTGCAATCTGCCGTGCCACGCGGTGGCGGCCTCCACCACCACGCCGACCTCGTCCTCGTTCGTCACGTCGGCAGGTTCGTACTGCACCGAGCCGGCGCCATCTCCAGCCGCAGCGGTGATCTCGTCCGCGGCGGCTGCCAGGCGGTCGGCGTTACGCCCGACGATCATCGCGTTGCCGCCGGCGGCCACCACCGCCGCCACGACGCCCTTGCCGATTCCGCTGCCCCCGCCAGTGACGAGGATGGTCCGATCCGCCAACGAGAGCTGCACCGCTTTCCCTTCGGGTTGTCCGAATAGAGCACCAAAACTGGAACACGTTCTCGTCATCGAACCACGCCGCGCGGCCGCGGCACGGAGATTCCGGGCCCTCCGTCGATCAGCAACGCCACAGGGGTCTGGCAGGTAGCTCACAGAAACGGCACGGGCGCACCATTTCGACTCGTGATCGATCGATGTTTCCGCTCCTCTGCGCGTATTCTCGAGGTGGTATTCGGCTGGCAATCAGCCCATTCCGCGTCGAGTCGGTCAACACAACAGAAAGCGTGACGATGGCGACCCTTGAGTTCTCCGTACGACGACTGATCCTTGCCGGAGGGTTCGCGGTTGCGATCGCCGCCGTACCGGCGGTCGCCGCCTTCACCGTCCCCGCCTCCGCGGGACCGTCCGTCGCTGCGTGCCCCAACGGCGAGACAGAAGACACGTTCACCGGCACCTGCACGCCCGAGTTGGTTCCGAATTCGCCTGAGTTCCAGTCGTCTCCGGGTGGACTGCCCTCAGTCGACAACGTCCCCTGCACGGGCGCCAACTCCGGCCAGTGCATCGGCCTTTCCGAGGAGCAGCAGGCGGAAGGCCCCGCCGCCGTCCCGCACTCGTCGATCAGCTCGAGCCCCTAGTTTCGCGGCGAATTCCGCCTGCTAAGTCGTCACGCTCGTCGCACCAGGAAGCGGCGCGTTCTCAGGGAACTCTCGGAACGTATGCAGATTCCTGGCAGGTTCCATAGAATCCTTCCGACGAGACAGTCAATTACGACAGAAAGCGTGACGATGGCGCCATTCGAGATTTCAGCGCGACGACTTATCCTTGCCGGTGGGTTCGCGCTCGCCGTCGCCGCGGCTCCCGCGGTTGCCGCGTTCACCGTGCCGACTGCACCCGGTGTGCACGTCGCCGCGTGCCCCGCAGGCGAGGAAGAGGACCTGTACACGGACGCGTGCGTCCCCCACACCGTGCCGAACTCACCCTTCAGCACGACCGCAGGCAACCCGGACATCCCGGAGATCGACGGCGTCCCCTGCACCGGCCGGAACAGCGGCCAGTGCATCGGCCTTGCCGAGGACGCGGCGCCCGCCGTCACGCCCGAGTCGACGGTCGGCAGCGACCCGACCATTACCGGTAGCGAAGGGTAAAAGAGCAGGCGGAACTCTAGGCGATTCGACGAGTCGCCTAGAGTTGTGTCATGGCTGCGAAAACTGATCCCGCCGAACTCGGTGACGTCGAACCCTTGGCCGATAGCACCGCTCGGCAGGCGCGACGCGTTGTCGCTGCCTATGCCGTCGATGCCGACGAGTGCCGCGTGTTCCTGTCGATGTTGGGTATCGGGCCGGCGAAACAAGACGCGTAGTGACATCAGGAGACGGCGCGGATGCCGACTCCGGTGACTCCGACTTCGTTGCGGAGAGCGGCGAGTCCGACTTCGTCGTCGTGGCCAATCGGCTGCCCATCGACATGGAGCGGCTGCCCGATGGCTCCACGACGTTCAAACGCAGCCCAGGCGGGCTGGTAACGGCGCTCGAGCCCCTGCTGAGGAAACGCCGCGGAGCCTGGATCGGCTGGCCGGGCGTCACGGACGGCGACGAAGATCCCATCGTTGAGGACGACCTCGAGATGCGTCCCGTGCGCCTGTCGGCCGACGACTTCGAGGAGTACTACGAGGGCTTCTCGAACGCCACCCTCTGGCCGCTGTACCACGACGTCATCGTCAAGCCGATCTACCACCGCCAGTGGTGGGATCGGTACGTCGACGTCAACCGCCGGTTCGCAGAGGCCACCTCGCGCGCCGCGGCGCCCGGCGCCACCGTGTGGATCCAGGACTATCAACTGCAGCTGGTGCCGAAGATGCTTCGGATGCTGCGGCCGGACCTGACCATCGGCTTCTTCCTGCACATCCCGTTCCCGCCGATCGAGCTGTTCATGCAGATGCCGTGGCGGACCGAGATCATCGAGGGCCTGCTCGGCGCCGACCTCGTCGGGTTTCATCTACCCGGCGGCGCGCAGAACTTCCTGATCCTGGCCCGACGGCTGGTCGGTGCGAACACCTCGCGTGCGACGGTCGGAGTGCGGTCCCGGTTCGGTGAGATCCAAGTCGGCTTCCGAACGGTCAAGGTGGGCGCCTTCCCGATCTCGATCGACTCCGCAGAACTCGACCGCAAGGCCCGCGACCGCGGCATCCGCCAACGGGCCCGCGAGATCCGCGCTGAGATGGGCAACCCCCGCAAGGTTCTGCTCGGCGTCGACCGGTTGGACTACACCAAGGGCATCGACGTCCGGCTGCACGCGTTCTCCGAGCTGCTCGACGAAGGCCGCGCCAATGCCGAGGACACGGTGCTGGTCCAGTTGGCCACACCCAGCAGGGAGCGGGTCGAGAGCTACAAGGCGATGCGCGAGGACATCGAGCGTCAGGTCGGCCACATCAACGGCGAGTACGGCACGGTGGGCCATCCGTTGGTGCACTACCTGCACCGGCCGATTCCACGCGATGAACTGATCGCGTTCTTCGTGGCTGCCGACGTCATGCTGGTGACTCCTCTTCGAGACGGTATGAACCTGGTCGCCAAGGAGTACGTCGCATGCCGCAGCGACCTGGGCGGTGCGCTGGTGCTCAGCGAATTCACCGGCGCCGCAGCAGAACTCCGACAGGCCTACCTGACCAATCCGCATCACCTCGACGGTGTGAAGGACTCGATCGAAGCCGCGCTGACCCAGTCTCCCGAGGAGGGCAGGCGACGCATGCGTGCGCTGCGCCGCCAGGTGCTCGCCCACGACGTCGACCGTTGGGCGCGCTCGTTCCTCGACGCGCTTGCCGACACCCGCAACACCGGCAACGGGTCGGACGTCAGAGGAGCTTGATGTCCTTGATCAGCCACGTGCCGTCGATCTTCTGGTAGTCGACGCGCAGGCGGCTTCCGTCGTAGACGGGTGTCTTGGACTTGTCGGTGACGGTGCGGTTCATGAACACCAACACCGAAGCCGAATCACGTTCGGCGGACAGCATTCCGGTGCCAACCACGTTCACCTGGCTGACCACCTGCCGGTCCCTTGCCTGTGGGATCACGTTCTTGGTGGTGTCGTCCTCGTACTGACGCCGGAAATCTGGCGTCATCAGGTTGTACACCTCGGTGCGACTACGCTCCACCGTCTGATAGTCGAAGCCGAGGATCAGCGGGATCTGCTGTGCCGCAAGCGGCGGAAGTTCTTGGCTGGCTTGCTGTTCGGCGCGGATCTCGACGCGATTCCAGTACAGGTAGCCACCGACGCCTGCGAGCGCCACCAATGCGACGGCGAACAGTATCCCGAAGGCCGCGGCCAGTCTGGTGGTCCAGCGGCCCATCAGTTGCCCCCGTCCGGGTATTTCAGGTCGTAGCCGGTCATGTGGCCGTTGTCGTCCTCGTGCACGATGACCCGCAACCGATAGGGCTGCGACGGCTTGTTGACGCCATCGATGTCGGTCACCGTCACCCGCACCGAAACCAGCACCGAGGCGTTCTTGGCGATCTCGTCGACCTTCTCCAGCGCGGCTCCGCTGACCACGGTCTCCGAAGTCGCATTCGTGTCGCGGAAGATCGCCTTGAGGTTGTCGACGTTGCCCGGCTGGCTCATCATGTCGCGCAGTGGGCCGCTGGTGCCGTTGACGAACCTGTTCACGCTGTCGTCGATGTTGTTCTGGTTGTAGCTGAACATGTTGACCACTGTCTGCGTGCCCGTGTCGATGAACTCCTGCTGACGTGCCTGCGCGGCATCGGCGGTGCGCTGCTGAGTGACGAGCAGCGCCACCAGACCGCCGAGCACGGCCACCAGCACCGCGGCGACGCTCAAGCCCACCAGGGCCACCAGACGACCGTTCGGCCTGCGGCGCGGCGGCGGCCCGACTCGGGCCATCCGCACCTTGATCGTCGCAGGCGTCTCGACCTTGACACCCGTGGTCGCGACGACGGCCCCTGCCGCGGGTCCCGCGGCCCGGGAGGCCCGGCGGCGGCGGGCGGCAGCCTTCCTCGCCGACTCGGGCGCCTCGTCGGTCGATTCGCCCGCGTCCGTGTCTTGTTCGCTCATGCCTGCCTTGGATCCATCATCAGGTCGACCCACGTCTCCGCAACCGCAACCTTGCTCGAACCTCCGGCGAACACGCCCGTCCCGCCCGCAGGGTCGGCGAACACGCCGGTCTTCGAATCGTACGTCGTCGACGTCGGGCCGCTGGCCTGCGGCGGCGGCGCACCCTCGGCGGGCAGCGGCGGCGCATCGGGTGGCGGAGCCTCTGCAGGCAGCGGTCCGGGTGGTGGTGGCGCCGGCGCCCCGGGTGGTCCCGGCCGACCGTACGGCGGCACGATCTGGTCGGGCGGCGCGTAGTACGGCCACGGGGGTGGCGGGCCGTTGTCGTTCGGCGGCACCGGCAATGGGAACGGCGCCTGCGGCGCGGGTCCTGGACCCGGCACGACGCCGGGCGGCAACTGCACCGACGGCGGACCCGGGTCATAATCGGCTTGCGGCGGAATGAACGGGAACTTGTTGTACGGCGCGATGCTTCGGCCCGGCGGCTCGTAGTGATTGTCTTCGGACTGGTCCATCGGCGTGCCGTACGGAAGCGGCGGGCCGCGCCACGGGTTGGTGCCGATCGGCACGTAGCCGCGCGGGTCGCGGCACAGCTGAATGGTCGGCGCGCGCTTGCCGGGGAACTCCTGGCAGGGATAGTTGCGCGCACCGCGCACCACGGCCGCATCGTTCTGCGCAGTCTTGCAGTACAGGTCCGTTGGCAGGTCCCGCAGCGTGGTGTCGGCGGGCGACCTGATCAACGGGGCAGGGACGAAGCCCACCGAGCAGGGCGGAGGGTCACCGAGATCCACCTTGAAGTCCAGCTTGCCGCCCTCGTCGACGGGGACCCCACCCGCAACCGTGATCAGCGCCGCCATCAGCGCCGGGAAGATCACCAGTGCCTGCTCGATCGACTTGTGGTAGATCACACCGATGCGGCCGACGTTGGCCAGGTTGGCGGCCAACATCGGGAACGTCGGCCTGATGCCGTCGAACGTGGTGTTGGCGGCGTCCGCCGCACCTGGCACGGTCTGCAGCACGTTCCGAATCTGCGGATCGGCATGGGCGGCCTCGGCGGTGAACCGGGCAAGCCCATCGGCGAGCGACTTGATGTCGTCGCCGCTGCGGATCTGCGCGTCGAGGAAGGGCCCCACCTGATCGATCAACTGGGTGGTCTGCCCGTAGTTGGCGTTCGCCTCGTCGATCAATTGGCGTGACGACTGGATCAGCCGCGACAGCTCCGGGCCGGATCCGTTGAACGCCTTGAACGTTTCGCGCAGAAGATCCTGAATCCTGCTGTCCCCGACGCTGCTCACCAGATTGTCGGCCTGGGTCAGCAGTCCTGCGATGTCCTGGCCGATGGCGGTGTGATCGACGCCGATGTTCGAGCCGTCCCGGAGCAGGGCGTTGGAGGGGTCCGACGGTGGCACCAGATCCACGTACTGTTCGCCGACGGCCGAGACGCTCTTCACCGTCGCCGTGACGTTCTGCGGGATCGGCGTGTCGGAGTTCAGCCGCATGTCCGCGACGACACCGTCCTTGGACAGCCCCACCGACTCCACCCGGCCGATGGTGACGCCGCGGTAGGTGACGTTCGCGTTCTCGTAGAGTCCGCCGCCCGCAACGAAGTTCGCGGTGATGCTGTATGCCCCGATGCCAGCCGCGGCAGGTAGGTGCAGATAGAACGCCGAGATGGCGCCAACACAGATCACCGTGACGACCGCGAAGATCGACAGTTGCAGGCGCGTCAGCCGGTCCAGCATTACGGTGTCCCCCCGTCGTGCTGCGTTGCGGTTCCCGGCGGGATCTTGAACGGATCTGCCGCCTGGCCGGAGAGGTTGGCCATGGCCCCGACGAGGAAGTCAGGCGGGTTGATGACCTCGTCCATGTGCTTCATGTTCGGATCGAGACCCTTTGACGTCGTGAACACCGACTCACCCAAACGCCGAAGCGTCAGATCGAACGTCACGAACACGTTCATGTAGTCACCGCGGATCGCGTTGCGCAGGTACTTGTAGTGGAAGGGGAACGTCGGCAGCAGTTCGAGGTCCTTGATGAAGTCGTCGGCATTGTCGTTGAGCGCCTTGATCACCGGGTAGAGGTCCTTGAAGTCCGCGGCGAAGTCGGTCTTGGTCTCCGACAACACGTGTGAGGCGACACCGGCGAAGGTGCGCAGCGCGGTGAACGCGTCGACGAGGTTCGACCGGTTGTCGTTCAGCACCTTCAGCGCGGCGGGCAGCGAATCCAGGGTCTTGCCCAGGCTGTCCTTGCTCTTGGCCAGAATGCCCGCAAAGCGGTTCAGACCATCGGCGGCGGCGATGATGTCGGTCGTCTGCTGATCGAGCGAACTGGTCAGCTCCGCGAGCCGCGGAATCAGGTCGGTGAAGCTTCCCGCACGTCCAACCACGGCGGCGTACGCCTCGTCGGTGATGTCTTGCAGCGCACCGAGATTGCCCTTGTTGACCACCACGCCGAGAGTGGAGAGCACTTCTTCGGTGGTCGGGTAGCGACGGGCCTGCGCCAGCGGGATGTTCGAGCCCTCCTTGAGCTTGCCCTCTCCGGACTGGTCGGCCGGCGGGGCAAGCTCCACGTGCTGAGAACCGAGCAGGGACGTCTGCGCGACGGTCGCCGTCGAGTTCTGCGGGAGGTTGACGTTCCCGTCCAGGGACAGCTTCACGGCCGCGAAGAACGTCCCGTCGGGCCGTTGCATGGCTTCGATTCCCGACACACTGCCGACGGTGA
The DNA here is from genome assembly GCF_014202335.1 of Mycobacterium sp. AZCC_0083. Taxonomy (GTDB): domain Bacteria; phylum Actinomycetota; class Actinomycetes; order Mycobacteriales; family Mycobacteriaceae; genus Mycobacterium. Next base: position 47,095 of record NZ_JACHGP010000025.1, read on the forward strand.
CGTCGTCGATCATCACCGGCGAGTTCTGCGGCAGCGTCGCAACATCGGGCAGTTCGACCGTGATGGTGTACGACCCATTTCCGTGGCCCGCGGTGCCAGGCATGTCGAGCGAGTTCAGCCCGCCGAACTGGCAGCCGGCCAGCAGCAACACGCCAGAACCCAGCACCAGGCCGCGTCGTGCTACCGCAGAGATGTTCATTCTCATCCGCCCGCTCCTTCCGCAGGAAGCGGTGGCGCTTCCGGCGTGGGTGCCGGCCCGGGCAGGGCGCCCGCCCCCATCGGCGACGGTCCCGGCGCAGGGCCGGCGGGCGAGATCTGGCCGACGACGGCTGGCGGCGGCAGAAGCAGGTCGCTGAGGTTGCCGTCCGGCCCAACGGTCGGGGGCGTGACGCCGGGTGCGGGGTTCCACTGCAGGTACGGCACGGGGGTCTGCGCCTTCGCCTCGGTCTCCGGGGTGTCGTAGATGATCTGGCCCTTGTATGCGGTGATGCTGTTGATCGGGTGGAACAGCAGTGGCGGGAAGTTCATCGCAATCCGCTTGAACACCGGGCCCATCCGCTGCCTGCAGATCTCGGCGCGCTTGTAGTTGTCCGGGTTCGAGCCCGTGTCGAAGGTGCCGCCGCAGATGAACTGCACCGGGTTGGCGAAGTTGGGCAGCGACAGCAGGCCGCCGACGGTGCCCTGGGCTGGGTTGTAGATGTTGTAGAAGTTCGCCAACCCGTTCGGCGTGATGTGCAGGATCTGCTCGATGTCGTCGCTGTGATCGGTCAGGATCTGGGTGAACTCGGCGAGCTTGCCGACCTGGCCGATCAGGGCCTCGTTGTTCTTGTTGAGGAAGCCCTTCACGTCACCGAGCGCCTGGTTGAGCGTGCCCAGTGTGACGTCGAGATCCTTTGAGCTGTCGGCCAACACCTGGGACACCGATGCGACGTGGTTGGAGAATTGCACGATCTGTTCGTTGCTGTTGGCCAATGCGTTCACCAGCACCTGCAGGTTGCGCACGGTGCCGAACAGATCGGTACGCGAGTCACCGAGGCGCCCCGCGGTCTGGGAGAGCTCGCGCAACGCCTTGCGGAATGAGTCGCCGTTGCCGTCGAAGGTGTCCGCCGCCTGGTTCACGAACGCGCTGAGCGGGCCCTGCATCCCACCCTGCTTCGGCCCCAACTGTGCGCTGAGCTGGGTGAGCTGTTCCTTGACCTCGTCCCACTCCACGGGAACACCGGTGCGGTCCAGCCCGATCTCGGCGCCGTCGGCAAGCACGGCGCCACCGGTGTAGGCCGGGGTGAGCTGAACGAACCTGGCCGACACCAGGTTCGGGGCGATGACGATCGCCCGCGCATCGGCGGGCACCTTCACGTCGTCACGAACGGTCATGGTGACCTGGACGTCGGCGGCGCGCGGCTTGATCGAGTCGATGGTGCCGACGGGCACGCCGACCACGCTGACAGAGTCGCCCGGGTACAGGCCCACCGCCGACGGGAAGTACGCCACGACCTTCTTGCCGCCCCGCGTCGGCCACACCGCGTACACGCCACCGGCCAGCACCACCACCAGCACGGCGGCCAGCGCGATCCGCAGCCAGCGGTTGCGGCCCGAGTTCGAATTCTCCTGTGTCATGGCGACTTCGGCCTAATGATCATGCGCTCGGAGATGTATCCGCGCAGCATGTCGGCGAGGCTGTCCGGCAGCTTGCCCGGCTGGAAGTAGGTGTCGAGCAACACTTCGGAGATGGTGGCGGGTGGCAGGCCGTACAGATTGATCTGGAAGCCAGGGCCCGAGCCGACGACCTCGCCGAGCGCGGTCGCATACGGAGGCAGCCTGCGCAGGGCCTCGCCGATGTGCGCCTTGCGTTGGAGCAGATTGTCCATCACCAGGTTGAGCTTCTGCAGCGCGGGAAGGAACTCGCGCTGGTTGTCCGCGACGAAGCCGGAGAGCTGGCGTGACACGTCGTCGATGCCCGAGATCAGGTTGCTCAGCGCCTGGCGGCGCTCGTCGAGCGCGGCGAACAGCAGGTTGCCGTCGGTGATCAACTGGTTCACCTGTCCCGCGCGCTGGGCCAGAGTGTCGGATACCCGCTTGGCGTGGGCGAGCAGTTGTTCCAGCGCTTCGTCGCGCTTGTTGAGACTGCGCGAAAGGTTCGCGACACCGTCGAGTGCGCCGCGCAGTTGGGGCGTCGCGTCATGCAGGGTGTCGGTGAGCGTCTGTAGCGCCTCTTCGAACTTCGGCTTGTCCAGTGCGCTGGCGTTGCCGCCGAGGTCCTGCAGCGCGGTGTTGAGCGTGTACGGAGTCGTGGTGCGGCCCAACGGGATCGTCGTCGAGCTGCCCGTGCCACCGGGCGTCACCGAAAGCGACTTCTGACCGAGCACGGTGTCGGTCTTGATCGCCACCAGTGACTGGTCGCCGACCTTGATGTCGCGTTGGACCGTGAACGTCACCCTGGCGGCGTCGCCCGCAAGTTCCACCGACGACACCTGTCCGACCTTGATCCCCGAGACGGCGACGTCGTTGCCTGGCGAGATGCCGCCTGCGTCGGTGAAGTACGCCTGGTAGTTCTTGCCCTGTGGCCAGAACGGGAGCTTGGTGTAGCCGAACGACACCAGGACCAGGCACGCCACCAGAGCGATGCCGAAGATCCCGGTTCGGGTCGGGTTGCCGTCCAGCCTAGCCATTGTCCGAGCACCTCCCCTTGGACGGGTCCGGCGGACCACCGAACGGAATCAGGATGTCGCTGCCCGCCGGGCCGTTGATCTTCATCCGGATCGAGCAGTAGTAGATGTTGAAGAACGACCCGTACGCGCCGAGCGCGTTGAGCCTCAGGTAGTTCTCGGCGAGTGGCTCGATCACCTTGTTGACGTCGCCCTTTCGCTCGTCGAGCCGCTGCGCCAGCGGTCGGATGTTCTCGATGACGCCCTGCAGCGGACGACGGCTGGCCTGCAGCATTTCGGTCAAATCGCTGGACGCCGAGGCGAGCGGAGGTATGGCGCCCGCGATCGGGTCGCGGTTCTGAGCCAGTCCGGTGATCAGTTGCTGAAGCTGGTCGACGCTGGCGTCGAACTGAGTGCCCTTCTCGTCGACGGTGGCCAGGACCGTGTTGAGGTTGTTGATCACGTCGCCGATCAGCTGATCACGGGACGCCAGGTTTTGGGTGAACGATCCGGTGCTGGCCAGCAGGTTGGACAGCGCGCCGCCCTGGCCCTGCAACAGCTCGATGACCGCGTTGCTGACCTCGTTGACCTTGTTGCCGTCCAGCCCCTTGAGCACCGGCTTGAGCCCACCGAGAAGCGCGTCGAGGTCGAGCGCGGGCTGGGTGTTGTCCTTGGCGATGGTGCCGCCAGGGGGCAGCTTGCGCAGATCCCCTGGGCCGGAGGTGATTTCGAGGTAGCGGTCCCCCACCAGGTTCTGATAGCGAACCACGGCCCTGGTCGAGGTGTACAGCTGATACCGCTCGTTGACGTCGAACGCGACGTCGACGCTGTTGTCCGGATTGAGCTTGACCTTCTTGACCGAACCCACTGGCACACCGGAGATCCGGACGTCTTGACCGGCCTTGAGCCGGGACGCCTCGGCGAAGGTGGCGTGGTAGGTGTTGCCGGACGCGAAGCGGAACTGGCCGAACACGACCACCAGCCCCGCAGCGACGAGCAGCATCACGACGGTGAAGACGATGACGTTCACCAGTGTCTTGGTATCGCGAGTCATCAGCGCACCATGTTCTTCGCGCAAGCGCTCATCAGAAGTCATCCCGTTCGGCGTATGCCCCGTTGAACAGGAACTGCAGGGTCGAGGGCGCGTCGAACTGCAACTCGGTGTTCGGCTGGAACGGAACGTAGGCGTTGTCGGTGACCAGGAATGGTGTGTGGTACCAGGATCCGCCGTACTGTTTGCTTGGCACGTTCGGCAGGCCGCGGCAGTTCGGACCGCCGGAGGCATTCACCATCGGCAGGCTCTCCGGGAACGTGTAGGCGGGTGCGCCTGGCAGAAAGTTCGACGCCACGAACAGGCCTGGGCGGATGCCGCCGATGACGGGCGCGAAGGTGTCGATTGCCTTCGCGGTGCCGGTGAAGATGCAGCCGAGTTCCGGTGAGTACTCACCCAACACGTTCAGCGGCGCCCGCAGACGCTGGATGGCGGCGATGTAGTCCTCGGCGGCGGGTTGCAGCGTCGCGGTGCCGTTGTTGGCCAGCCCGGTCGCGGCGAGCAACGCGGCATTCAGGTTGTCCTGCTCGTCGATCAGCGTCTTGCTGATCACGGGCACGTTGTCGAACAGCGAGGCCAGGTCGGGCGCAGCATCGGCGTAGATGTTGGCGACCTGTGCCGTCTTCTGGAAGTCCTGCTGCAGTGTCGGCAGCTTCGGATTGAGCTGCTGCAGATAGTAATTCAGGCCGGCCAGGGTGGCGCCCGCGTCGTCGCCGTTTCCGCGCAGACCCTCACCCAGTGCGGAGATCGTGCCGTTGAGGTTGATCGGATCGATCTTCTGCAGCACGTCGGACAGCGTCTGGAACAGGGTGTTGACCTCGAGCTGCACGTCCCCGGCCTGTACGTGCGCGCCGGGCCGCAATGAGTTGCCAGCAGGCGAGTCGGGTGGCAGGAACTCCACCGCCTTGGCGCCGAACACCGTGGTGCCGCCGATGCGGACCTTCGCGTTGGACGGCACGTAGGGCAGCTGGTTGCTGTCGATCGCCAACGTGAGCTTGGCTTCATTGCCTGCGTACTCGATGCCCTTCACCCGGCCGATCTGGATGCCGCGGTACTTCACCTTGGCGTCGGACTCCATCACCAGGCCGGCCCGCGGCGCGGTCACCGTCACGGTGTCGACCGAGGTGAACCTGGCGGTGTAGGAGAGGTAGGTGAACACGGTGGCCGCGACCAAGAGGGCACCCAGGATCGCCGCAGCGATCCTTACGTGGCTGCGCTTGGCGTCACCGTTGGCCATTCGTTCCCTGCCCTAACCGGAGAGGTTGAAGTTGCCGGACGCTCCGTAGACGGCGAGCGAGATGAACAACGTGATGGTGACGACGACGATGAGTGAGGTGCGCACGGCCTGGCCGACCGCGATGCCGACGCCGACAGGGCCGCCGGACGCGTTGTAGCCGTAATAGGTGTGCACCAGCATCACGGCTATCGACATGACGATGGCCTGCAGGAACGACCACAGCAGATCCGTCGGCACCAGGAACGTATTGAAGTAGTGGTCGTAAAGGCCTGCCGACTGCCCGTTGATGAAGACGGTGGTGAACCGTGCCGCGAAGAATGCCGCGAGCACCGAAAGGGAGTACAGCGGGACGATCGCGATGAGGCCCGCGATGATGCGCGTGGACACCAGATAGGACACGGAGTGCACGGCCATCGCCTCGACGGCGTCGATCTCCTCGGCAACCCGCATGGCACCCAATTGCGCGGTCGTGCCCGCGCCGATGGTGGCCGCAAGGGCGATGCCCGCGATCACCGGGGCAACGATGCGCACGTTGAGGAACGCCGAGAGGAAGCCGGTCAGCGCCTCGATGCCGATGTTGCCAAGCGACGAATAGCCCTGCACCGCAATGACACCGCCGGAGGCCAGCGTGAGGAATGCCGCGACGCCGACGGTGCCGCCGATCATCACGAGAGCGCCCGCGCCCATGGTCATCTCGGCGATGAGGCGGATGGTCTCCTTGCGGTAGCGGGTCAGCGCATTGGGGATGTAGCGCATCGACTCGCCGTAGAACAGGGCCTGTTCGCCGATGTTGTCGACCGCCCTCGGCACACCGCGGAAGAGGCGGCGGAAGCGCAGCGTGGCGTCGTAGCTCATCGCGCCAACACTCTGACGCCGATCGCCGTCGCGATCACGTTGATCACGAACAGACAGATGAACGCGTAGACCACCGTCTCGTTGACCGCGACACCAACACCCTTGGGGCCACCCTTCACGGTCAGACCGCGGTAGCAGCCGACGAGGCCGGCGACGACCCCGAACAACATGGCCTTCAAGAACGCGAGCATCAGCTCGCCAAGGCCGGTCAGAATCGTCAGGCCGTTGATGAACGCGCCGGGGTTGACGCCCTGCAAGAACACCGAGAAGACGTAGCCGCCAGACAGGCCGATCGCGCACACCAGCCCGTTGAGAAGGAGCGCCACGAACGTCGAGGCCAGCACGCGCGGCACGACCAGGCGCTGGATCGGGTCGATGCCGAGCACCCGCATGGCGTCGATCTCTTCGCGGATGGTGCGCGCGCCGAGGTCGGCGCAGATCGCCGTGGCACCGGCCCCCGCGACCACCAACACCGTCACCACCGGACCCAGCTGGGTCACTGTGCCGAATGCGGTGCCCGCACCCGACAAGTCGGCTGCGCCGAGCTCGCGAAGCAGGATGTTGAGCGTGAACGCCACCAGAACGGTGAACGGGATGGCGACCAGCAGCGTCGGAACCAGGGAGACGCGCGCAATCATCCACGTCTGATCGAGGAACTCACGGAACTGAAATGGCCGCCGAAAGGTCTTGACGAAGGTGTCCAGGGACATCTCGAAGAAGCCGCCCACGGCCCGGGCCGGAGCCGCAAGCTGTTCGATCAACCTTGGCTCCGTTCTCGGCACGGGGGGTTGAGTGGTTATTGGCGAAGAAACCCGGGACTAGCGGTCCTTACGGCAATTCCACTCGACCGTAAAGCGGTGCTCTTAGTGAGCCGGCTCATATTAACTAGAACACGTTCGCAGTGTCAAAGAACCGCGAAATCCATCGATATAAGTCTATTTACACTGGTCAGGACACATGTGACGTACCTCATCCTGAAACGTGTTCTACCTCTATGACGAGCGTTCATCCGAGACCGTCAGTCTCGCGACTGCATCAGCTCCGCGGCCGAGAATCCACGCTCCGGATCACGTCCAGCAAAGTATTCACGCAACGTTGCGTCGAGGTCGGCTGCGGACCACACATCGGAGGCTGCGGTGAATTGCTTCTCCGCCGTCGGCGCCGCAACCAGCGTCACTGTCGGACCATAGACGATGAACAGCTGGCCGTTGACCTCTTCAGCCGCAGGCGACGACAAGAATCGGACCAGGTTGACGACGTGCTCGGGCGACAGGGCGTCGACCTGACCCTCGTCGAGCTCGGGAGCGTCGCCGAAGACGTCGGCGGTCATCGCGGTCCTGGCCCGTGGCGCGATGGCGTTGGCCCGCACGCCGTAGCGACCGAGCCCGCGGGCAGCCGTCAGCGTCAGCGCGGTGATACCCGCCTTGGCGGCCCCGTAGTTGGCCTGGCCCGCCGGACCTGCCAGGCCGGCTTCTGACGACGTGTTGACGAGCCGGCCGTAGACCGTGCCGCCGTTCTCCTTGGCCTTGTCCCGCCAGTAGGTGGCGGCATTGCGCGTGAGAAGGAAGTGGCCCCGCAGATGCACCGCGATGACGGCGTCCCAGTCCTCGTCGGTCATGTTGAACAACATCCGGTCGCGGGTGATCCCCGCATTGTTGACGACGATGCTCAGTCCGCCGAGGCCGTCTGCGGTGGCGACCAGTTCGTCGGCGGTGCTGCGCGCGCTGATGTCACCGGCGACGGCGACGCCCTTGGAACCCGCAGCGGCGATCTCGTCGAGGACGTCGGATTGGTCGAGGCCGGCGGCGATGTCGTTGACTACCACCGTCGCACCCGCACGGGCCAATCCGATGGCCTCGGCGCGGCCCAAACCCGCGGCGGCGCCCGTCACTACCGCGACCAGGCCAGACAGGTCGGCCGAATGGGGATCAACAGTCACTTTATGAATACCTCTAGTCTTTCCGGATCAGGGCGGCTCTTGGGCATTCGGCGATCGACTGGTCCGCCAGCTCCTCCTCGTCGGCGGGTATGGGATCGGCCTTGACGACGGCGTAGTCCTCGTCGTCGAGATCGAACAGATCTGGGGCGATACCCACGCACACCGCGTTACCTTCACAGCGATCACGGTCGACTTCGACTCGCATGACGATCTCCTCCCGGCTCATCGGACCCCTCGCGCGGATGGCCCGCCCTCGGTAAGTCGTCAGAATACGACGCCTCGGACCGATACCACCTCGGCACCGGCTGGATTCCAAGACTAGAACGTGTTACAACCGGGGATGTCGACGGGTACCGGCGGCAACGGCGACGGACCAGAGGCGACGGACCAGATAGGAACGAGCGATGCGGATCGGCTATAGCCCCGAGCAGGAGGAGCTGCGTCGCGAGTTGCGCGCGTACTTCACCAAGCTGATGACCCCCGACCGCGCCGAGGCTCTGGCCTCGAATGACGGCGAAATGGGTCGCGGCAACGTCTACCGGGAGACGGTCGCCCAGATGGGCAAGGACGGCTGGCTGACGCTGAGTTGGCCGAAGGAGTTCGGCGGCCAGGCCCGCCCACCCATGGACGGGCTGATCTTCAACGACGAAGCCTCGATTGCCAACGTCCCCGTGCCGTTCCTGACCATCAACAGCGTCGCGCCGACGATCATGCACTTCGGCTCCGAGGAGCAGAAGAAGTTCTTCCTCCCCAAGATCGCCGCGGGTGAGCTGCACTTCGCGATCGGCTACTCCGAGCCGGGCGCGGGCACCGACCTTGCCGCCCTGCGCACCACCGCGGTGCGCGACGGTGACGACTACGTGATCAACGGTCAGAAGATGTGGACCAGCCTGATCGCCTATGCCGACTACGTGTGGCTCGCGGTCAGGACCAACCCCGAGGCCAAGAAGCACCGCGGCATCTCGATGGTGATCATGCCGACCACCGCGGAGGGCTTCTCGTGGACGCCGGTACACACCATGTCGGGCATCGATACGAGCGCCACCTATTACCAGGACGTGCGCGTTCCGACGTCCAGCGTCGTCGGTGAGGAGAACGGCGGCTGGAAGCTGGTCACCAACCAGCTAAACCACGAGCGCGTCGCACTGGTCTCGGCACAGCCGATCTACGTGGCGCTCAACGGCGTTCGCGAGTGGGCGCAGAACACCAAGGACGTGCACGGCAACCGGCTGATCGACTCGGAGTGGGTGCAGCTCAACCTGGCCCGGGTGCACGCCAAGGCCGAGGTGCTCAAGCTGATCAACTGGGAGCTGGCCTCCTCGACGGACGAGGCGCCGTCCCCCGCCGACGCGTCGGCGGCCAAGGTGTACGGCACGGAACTGGCCACCGAGGCCTACCGCCTGCTGATGGAGGTGCTCGGCACGTCGGCGACGCTGCGCACCGACTCCCCCGGCGCACTGCTGCGGGGCAAGATCGAGCGCATGCACCGGTCGTGCCTGATCCTGACCTTCGGTGGCGGCACCAACGAGATTCAGCGCGACATCATCGGCATGGTCGCGCTCGGCCTGCCCCGAGTGAATCGTTAAGGACTGAGAATGGACTTCAAGACAACCGAAGCCTCCGACGACCTCGGTGGACTGGTCCGCACCATCACCGAGTCGGTGTGCACTCCCGAGCATCAGCGCGAGCTCGACGGGTTCGACGAACGGTTCGACAGCGACCTGTGGAGCAAGCTGATCGACGCCGACATCCTGTCGACCGCCGCCCCGGAATCGTTGGGCGGCGGTGGGTTCGGCGTACTCGAGCAGACGGCGGTGCTCGTCGCGCTCGGTAGGCAGATGGCCGCGGTCCCGTACCTCGAATCCGTGATGCTGGCGGCGGGCGCCCTCGCCAAGTTTGCTCCAGAAGGCCTGCAGCAGGAATGGGCGGTGCCCGCCATCAACGGCCAGAAGACACTGGCCGTCGCGCTCGACGGCGACATGGGTGAAGGCCCAGTGCAGGCTCAGGCTCACGGCTCCGGTTACCGGCTGACCGGTACCCGCGCGCAGGTCGGCTACGGCCCGATCGCCGACGCATTCCTCGTACCCGCCGAAACCGATTCAGGCGCGAAGGTCTTCGTCGTGGATGCCGGTGCCGACGGGGTGACGGTCGAATCGCTGAAGACGACCGGGCTCGGCAGCATCGCGCACCTCGACCTGCAGGGCGTCGAACTCGGCGCCGACCGCGTCGTCGGTGGCAGCGACGTCGTCGACTGGCTGACCACGCACGGCACGCTCGGCCGCAGCGCATTTCAGCTCGGCGTGCTCGAGCGCGCATTGGAGCTCACGTCGGTCTACGCGCGTGAGCGCGAACAATTCGACAGGCCGATCGGCAGCTTCCAGGCGGTCTCGGCGCGCCTGGCCGACGGGTACATCGACATCAAGGGCCTGCGGCTGACGCTGACCCAGGCGGCATGGCGGTTGTCGGAGGATCTTCCTGCCGACGTCGACGTCAACACCGCGGCGTTCTGGGCGGCCGAGGCCGGCCACCGGGTCGCGCACACCACGGTGCACGTGCACGGCGGCGTCGGAATCGACACCGACCACCCCGTGCACCGCTACTTCCTGGCCGCCAAGCAAACCGAGTTCGCGGTGGGTGGTGCGACGCGCCAGTTGCTGCGCATCGGCCGCGAACTCGCCGACACACCCGTCTGACCCCGACCCGTTCCAGGTGACCACTCAGCCGAACCCGACCGTCGCCGATCTGCTGGCACCCCTCGTCGACGTCACCGACCGCGGCGTGCATGACGAGGCCACCTTCGTCAGCTGGCGCGACCACATCCAGGCGGCGGCCGAACTGGCTGCCGCGTTGACCGCGCGCCTGGACCCGGACCGGCCCCCGCACGTCGGTGTGCTGCTGGGCAATACGCCGTTCTTCTCGACGGTCCTGGTGGCGGCAGGGCTGGCAGGGGTGGTCCCGGTCGGTCTGAACCCGATCCGCCGCGGCGAGGCCCTTGCCCGTGACGTCGCGCGCGCCGACTGTCAGCTGGTGCTCACGGACAATTCATCGGGCATCCCCGTCGGGGTCGGATTCGTCGACGTCGAATCCCCTGAGTGGGCAGCCGAACTCGAGGCGCACCGTGGCGCACCGGTCACGTTCGCCGACCCGAGCCCCGACGATCTCTTCATGCTGATCTTCACCTCGGGCACCAGCGGGGAGCCCAAGGCGGTGCGCATCACCCACGACAAGGTGGCGTTCCCTGGTCGCATGCTCGCGGATCGGTTCGGTCTCGGGCCAGCCGACACCGCCTATCTGTCGATGCCACTGTTCCATTCCAACGCCGTGATGGCGGGCTGGGCGGTCGGGGTGGCGGCCGGTGCCTCGATTGCGTTGCGGCGCAAGTTCTCCGCATCCGGGTTCATGCCCGACGTGCGCCGCTACGGTGCCACCTACGCCAACTACGTCGGCAAGCCGCTGTCCTACATCCTGGCCACGCCGCCACGCGACGACGACACCGACAACCCGCTGAAGTTCATGTACGGCAACGAGGGTGCGCCGCGGGACGTGCCGCGATTCGCCGACAGGTTCGGCGTGATCGTGGTCGACGGCTTCGGCTCGACCGAGGGTGGCGTGGCGATCGCCCGCACCCCTGACACCCCGGACGGATCACTTGGCCCGCTCACCGACGAGGTCGCGATCGTCGACGTCGACACCGGGGAGCCCTGCCCGGCAGGCAAGATCGGCGAGTTGGTCAACCCCACCGGCCGCGGCTGGTTCCGCGGCTACTACCGCGACGAGGCGGCCGAAGCTCAGCGGATGACCGGCGGCGTCTACCACACCGGTGACCTGGCCTACCGGGACGAGAACGGCTACGCCTACTTCGCGGGCAGGCTCGGCGACTGGATGCGCGTCGACGGTGAGAACCTCGGCACCGCACCGATCGAGCGGATCCTGTTGCGCTACCCCGATGTCGTCGAGGTCGCCGTCTACGCCATTCCGGATCCCGCGGTCGGCGACCGGGTGATGGCGGCCATGGTGCTCCGCGAGGGTGCCGCATTCGAGGTCGAGAAGTTCGAGGCGTTCCTCGACGACCAGCCCGACCTCGGACCCAAGCAGTGGCCGTCGTTCATCCGAGTCGGCGCCGCGCTCCCGCGGACCGAGACGTTCAAGGTGCTCAAGCGGATCCTGTCCGCCGAGGGCACCGAGTGCGACGACCCGGTCTTTCCCGTCCAGCGGTAGCGTGGCAACGGTGGGATACCGAGAACGGCCGCCGCCCACCCGGCTACGCGAACTCGTCGAGTGCGCGTGGGTGGTGGACGGTCCCTGCGGTCCGGTGCGAGTGCTGCCGGACGGGTGCATGGACCTGATCCGGATGGACGGGCGCGTCGTCGTGGCAGGCCCCGACACAGGAGCATCCATCAGCCAGCACGGTGCGGAGCCGTTCGTCGGCCTACGCTTTCGGCCGGGGATGCTGCCCCGGCTTCTCGGTGTCCCCGCGGCCGAACTCCGCGACAGCCGGGTGCCGCTTGCCGACCTGGGAGTGCCCACTGCCCAAGGTGGTTCGCTGATCGAGCTGGCCACCGCGCTCGCCTCAGGGGCGCCCAACGGCGAGACGGCGCCGTGGTCGATGGCCTTGCTCGGTCACGTCACCCGCAGTTTCGCAGGCGGTGCCGCCGTCGCCAGGGTGGCCGACCAGATCGGATGGTCCAGCCGTACCCTGCAGCGCCAGTGCACGGCCGTCTACGGCTATGGCCCGGCGACGCTACGTCGGATCCTGCGGTTTCGGCGAGCACTGCAGCTGATGGACCTCGGCGCGTCATACACGGAAGCCGCTGCGGGAGCCGGTTATTCGGACCAGCCGCACCTGCATCGCGAGGTGCGCGATCTCACAGGGGCTGGGCTGTCGTCGTTGCGTCACGTCTCCAGCGGCGCGAACAGATCCACCCAGTTCCCGTCCGGGTCGGCCACCGTCGCGTAGCGCTGTCCCCACGGAGCGTCGTACGGCTGCAATGTTCCGGCATGTCCGGCCGCAGTGACCTTCTCGAACAACGCGTCGACCTTCGCTGGGGCATCCACGCCGAATGCCAGGGCGATGCGGCTGGATGACGAGGCCGGTGGCGCCCAACCGGGGTGCATGCCTGCGATCGTTTCCTCGGTGTCGAACGACAAGGTGTTCCCGCCGGGGAGTTCAACCGCCACATGCGGCGGCCCGTCCGGGTCCGGCACTGAAAGGCCCAGTAGCCGATAGAAGTCCAACGATCGCTGCAGGTCGTTGGCGAAGATCTGGAAGACGGCGGACGTCAAGCGAATACCCATGACGACACCGTAGGGCGGGGCGCCCGCGGCAATCGTGAACGAATCGGACACATCCGCACGATTCGCGCCGGAGCAAAGCATCCTAAACCGCGTGACACCGATTGCAGCGAATTCGCATCACCGAATTCGAGTAGATCTACTCACCCTGCGTAGGGGGCATTTTGAGCTACGCTTCGCTGCGGAAATGGACATTGATGGTGTTTGCTTCGGCGCCCACGAACGAATCATAGGAAACTAAAGGAGTTAACAAATGAGAGCATCGGCGATCACCGGTGTGGCCGCGGCATTCACCGCCCTGGCCGTCGTGCTGTCCGGCTGCGGCTCGGACACCAAGACAGCAACGTCCAGCAGTTCGAGCACCGAGTCCTCGAAGTCATCGACCAAGTCGTCGACGACGAAGAAGAAGCCAACGGTCGAGTCCTCACCGGCGGAGGCGGCGGGCCCCAACCCGAGCATCGCCAGCTACATCAAGGACAACAACATCACCGAAACCCCGGTCCACATGGGCGATCCCGGTTCGCCGACGATCAACCTGCCCGTGCCAGAGGGCTGGGAGCCGGCCGGTGAGAACACTCCCGAGTGGGCTTACGGCGCCATCCTGTACACCGGCCCCGAAGCCGCGGAGTACACCCCCAGCATCGTCGCCATCGTGTCGAAGCTGACCGGTGACGTCGACCCGCAGAAGATCATCGATCTCGCACCGGGCGAGCTGAACAACCTGTCCGGCTACAAGCCGCTGAACGAGGGTGCCACCAGCACGCTCGGCGAGTACCCGGCCTACCAGCTCGGCGGCACGTGGCAGTCGGACGGCGAGACCAAGGTCGTCGCACAGAAGACGGTCGTCATCCCCGGCGCCGACGGCCTCTACGTCCTTCAGCTCAACGCAGACGGCCTCGACAGCCAGAAGGAAGTCATCGGCGCGGCCACCGACGTCATCGACTCGGACACCACGATCACGCCCTGACCCGATCAACCCGAAGCGCCGCCGAAGTGTTAGCCACTTCGGCGGCGTTTTCGTTTCAGCTCTCCCGGATCCCGTCGAGACGCTTCGAGGCGGCCTCGAAACCAGCCACCAGTTCGGCGATGATGTCGGCGACCGGCCGAATCTCGTTCATCCGCCCGACGATCTGGCCGACGGGCATCGCGACCGTCGTCGGATCCGATGACTCGCTCATCCGTTGATGGGCCTCGCTGACGAGGATGTTCTGCAGTGGCATCGGCAATGGTTCTGGCGCGCTGTCGGCGTCCCAGGCCTCGGTCCACCGGCTCTTGAGGAGTCGGGCGGGCTTGCCGGTGTAGATGCGGCGGCGCACGGTGTCGCTCGAGTTCGCCGCCAGTAGCGCCTGCTGAATCACCGAGGTACCCGATTCGGTGCGCACGCCGAGGTCGTACTCGGCCGACGTGAGGAACGCCGAGCCCATCCACACGCCCTGTGCGCCGAGCGCCAGCGCGGCGGCGACCTGACGGCCGCTACCGATGCCTCCCGCCGCGAGCACCGCGGCCGAACCACCAATGGCGTCACAGACTTCGGGCACCAACACCATCGACGCGATCTCGCCGGTGTGACCACCCGCCTCGTGTCCCTGGGCGATGACGATGTCGACCCCGTTGTCGACGTGCCGCTGAGCGTGCTTGGCGCTACCCGCCAGCGCGGCCACCGGCACACCGGCCGCGTGGGCCTGGTCGATGACGTCCTTGGGCGGGGAGCCCAGCGCATTGGCGATCAGCTTGATCGGGTGCTTGAGCGCCACCTCGACGTGTGAGCGGGCGACCGAATGCAGCCAGCCCAGTACGCCTTCGGACTTCTCTTCGTCATCGGGCAGCGGGGGCACGCCGAGATCGGCGAGCGTCTTGGCGACGAAGTCCCGGTGGGTCTGCGGGATCAGCTTGTTGATGTCCACCGACGTGCCCTCGGTGGGCACCTTGGCAGGCATGACGATGTCGACGCCGTACGGCTTGCCGCCGGTGTTCTCGTCCATCCAGCACAGCACGTCTTCGAGGTCGTCGGCGTCGTTGAACCGCACACAGCCCAGAACGCCGAGCCCGCCGGCCTTGCTGACCGCCGCGGCCACCTTCTCCGAAGGGGTGAAGACGAAGATCGGGTACTCGATGCCGAACCGGTCACATAGCTCAGTGCGCATTAAGAAGGTGTCCCAACGTGGTTCGCGTGCACGTCGTCCGCAGGTCGTTCCTCGGTCTGGTCCTTGGCCCACCGGTAATCGGGCTTGCCCGCAGGCGAGCGCTTCACCTCGTCAACGAACCAAAGACTGCGCGGCACTTTGTATCCCGCGATCTCCTTGCGGACGAACGCGTCCAGTTCGGCTAGCGCAGGCCGCGTGCCCTCCCGGGCATGTACGACGGCGGCCACGTGCTGGCCGAACCGCGGATCGGGGACACCGACCACCAGTGCGTCGAAAACGTCGGGATGGCCCTTGAGCGCGGCCTCGACCTCTTCGGGATAGATCTTCTCGCCACCGCTGTTGATCGACACCGACCCACGGCCGAGCATGGTGACGGCGCCGTCGGCCTCGACCTCTGCGTAGTCACCCGGGATCGCATAGCGCACACCGTTGTACGTTCGGAAGGTCTGCCGGGTTTTTTCATCGTCCTTGTAGTAGCCGACCGGGATGTTGCCCTTCTTCGCGATGACGCCGCGAACGCCGGAGCCTGGCTTCACCTCGTTGCCATCGTCGTCGAGGACGACTGTGCGGGCATCGATGCTGACGCGCGGTCCACCGGCGTGCGATTGCCCCTTGGCGACGATGCTGGTGCCGCCGAACCCGGTCTCCGAGGAGCCGATCGAGTCGGTGATGATGCGGTTGGGCAGCAGTTCGAGGAACTTCTCCTTGATGCTTGCCGAGAACAGCGCCGCGGTGCTGGCGAGCAGGAACAGCGACGACAGGTCATATGCTTCTTTCCCTTCCGCGCCTTCGTGTGATGCCTCGAGGGCATCGAGCAGCGGTCGGGCCATCGCATCCCCGGTGAAGAACAGCATGTTGACCTTGTGGTGATGAATCGCACGCCAGACCTGGTCGGCGTCGAATTCCGGTGCCAGCACGGTCGTTTGGCCGGAGAAGATCGACATCCACGTCGCCGACTGCGTGGCACCGTGGATCATCGGAGGAACCGGGTAGCGGATCATCGGCGGGTTCGCCGCAGCGGCCTTCGCGAGGTCGTACTCGTCCTTGATGAACTCACCCGTCGCGAAGTCGGTGCCGCCGAACAGGACCCGGTAGATGTCCTCGTGGCGCCACATCACGCCCTTGGGAAAGCCCGTGGTGCCGCCGGTGTAGAGCAGGTAGATGTCGTCGGCGCTGCGCTCGCCGAAGTCGCGTTCTGGTGCGCCCTTCTCCAGCGCCACGTAGAACTCGACGCCGCCGTATCTGAGGAAGTCATCGTCTGAGCCGTCCTCCACCACCAGGATGGTCTTGACGTTCGGCGTCTCCGGCAGCACGTTCGCGACCCGGTCTGCGTAGCGGCGTTCGTGCACCAGCGCGACCATGTCGGAGTTCTCGAACAGATACTTCAGCTCGCCCTCGACGTAGCGGAAGTTGACGTTCACCAGGATGGCGCCCGCCTTGACGATGCCCAGCATCGCGATGACGATTTCGATGCGGTTGCGGCAGTACAGGCCGACCTTGTCGTCCTTCTTCACGCCCTGGTCGATGAGGTAGTGCGCAAGGCGGTTCGCCTTCTCCTCCAACTGGGCGTAGGTGAGCTGTTCGTCATCGGAAATGAGGGCGACACGGTCAGGCACGGCGTCGATCGCGTGCTCGGCAAGGTCGGCGATGTTCAGGGCCACGCCCCTAAACTAGAACGTGTTACATTTCGAGACAAGTCTGTGGCGACGATGCTGGAAGGCGGACATCCGTGAGCGACTCCCAAAAAGCCCCCGACGCCCTGGTTGAGCAGCGCGGACACACGTTGATCGTGACGCTGAACCGGCCGGAGGCGCGCAACGCGCTTTCCACCGAGATGCTCTCGATAATGGTCGACGCCTGGGACCGGGTCGACGAGGATCCGGAGATCCGGACGTGCATCCTGACGGGTGCCGGCGGCTACTTCTGCGCAGGCATGGACCTCAAGGCTGCGACGGCCAAGCCGCCTGGCGACTCATTCAAGGACGGCAGCTACGACCCATCGCGCATCGACGGCCTACTGAAGGGCCGGAGGCTCACGAAGCCGCTCATCGCGGCGGTAGAGGGCCCGGCGATCGCGGGCGGCACCGAGATCCTGCAGGGCACCGACATCAGGGTGGCCGGCGAGAGCGCCAAGTTCGGCATCTCCGAGGCCAAGTGGAGCCTCTACCCGATGGGCGGCTCAGCTGTGCGACTCGTCCGCCAGATCCCGTACACGATCGCGTGCGACCTGCTGCTGACCGGACGGCACATCAAGGCCGCCGAAGCGCTGTCGTACGGCCTGATCGGTTACGTCGTGCCCGACGGCGAGGCGCTGACCAAGGCGCTGGAGATCGCCGAGGTGATCAACAACAACGGGCCGCTGGCCGTGCAGGCGATCCTGCGGGCGATTCACGAGACCGAGGGCATGCACGAGAACGACGCGTTCAAGATCGATACGCAGATCGGCATCGAGGTGTTCCTCAGCGACGACGCCAAGGAGGGCCCGATGGCGTTCAAGGAGAAGCGGGCGCCCAACTTCCAGATGAAGTAGCCCAGCCAGGGGCGCAAGATTTAGGGGTGACACAGACCAACAGCGCACTGCTGACCGAAATCGGGCAGCGCCTCGACCACCTGGCAGTCGGTCCGATGCATCGCAAAGTGGTGGTGGCCATCGGCCTCGGACTGTTCTTCGAGATCTATGAGATCTTCCTGTCGAGCACCATCAGCACCACGCTGAAGACGCAGTACAACCTCGATGGCACTGCGCTCAAACTGCTCCTGGCGTCCACGTTCCTCGGCATGTTCATCGGTTCCGCCGTGCTGGGGCGCCTCGCCGATCGGATCGGTCGTCGCCGCGCGTTCCTGTTCAACCTGATCTGGTTCTCGGTCTGGACGCTGATCGGGGCGTTCTCGCCCACCCCGTGGTTCCTGGTCGTGACGCGGTTCATGGCCGGCGTCGGCGTCGGTGCCGAGTACCCCGTCGCCGATGCGTATCTGTCCGACGTGCTGCCGAAGGACCACCGCGGCCGACTGGCGGCGTGGGCGTACACCTGCTCATTCGTCGCCGTACCAGTACTCGGGTTCATGTCGCTCGGGTTGACCAAGCACAGCCCCTTGGGAATCCCCGGATGGCGAATCCTGTTGGTGATCGGCTCCATCGGCGCGCTACTGGTGATGCTGATGCGCCGTAGCCTGCCGGAGTCACCGCGGTGGCTGGCAAGCGTCGGACGGGCCGACGAGGCAAGGGCCGCCCTTCGCAAATTCGAGACAAGCCCGAGCGGGCCTGCCGCAAAAGACGAACCGGCTACCCCGGCACCAACCGCCGAGGTCACCAATCCGCTTGCGCGCCTTTCAGTCTCGCCGTACCGGGGGCGACTCGGCATGCTGGCGGTGTTCCACGCCTTCCAGTCGTTCGGGTACTACGGATTCGGCACCCTGGCTGCGCTGGTATTGGTCAGCCGTGGCTACGACGTCACTTCGTCACTGCTGTACACCGCACTGTCCTACCTCGGCTACCCGGTCGGATCGGTGCTCGCGATACCCCTGATGGGGTGGTTCGAGCGCAAGTATCTCGTCATGGGGACGATCGCCGCTCTGGCGGCATTCGGCCTGTTGTTCGCGACCGTCGAAAACACCGTGTTGATCGTCGCGTTCGGCTTTCTGACCACTGCGACGAGCAACGTCTTCTCAAACGTGTACCACGTCTACCAGGCGGAGATCTTCCCGACGGACGTGCGGGCTACAGCGATCGGATGGACGTATTCGTTGTCACGGCTGTCGAGCGCAGTTCTGCCATTCGTCCTCATCCCAGTCCTCGACCACTACGGCGCCTCCGCGATGTTCACGGTCGTGCTAGTGGCACTCTCGATCGCCGTCGCGGCGGTGGCGTGGATCGGGCCAAAGACCTCGCGCCGAAACCTCGAGGAGATCAATCCCGTCTGACGGCCGTCAATCGAGCACCCGTGCCGTCGGCGTGAACACCACGGGCATGGCCTCCGGCCCGCTGACGAAGTTGGCGGGCCGCAACGGCACGTCGGCACCGTCGGCGAGCCGAAGGTCGGGCAGCCGCTCGAGCACCCGGGTGGTCATCATCGACAACTCCAGACGGGCCAGCTGATTGCCAAGGCAGAAGTGCGAGCCGAACCCGAAGGCCATGTGGCTGTTGGGATTCCGGTCGATGTGGAATTCGTCGGCATTCTCGAACACCGATTCGTCGAAGTTCGCCGATTCGAACATCAGCATGACCTTCTCGCCCTCACGCATGTCCGTGCCGTGGAAGGTGGTGTCGGCCATGAGCGTGCGGCACATGTTCTTCACCGGCGACGTCCAGCGCAGCATCTCCTCGATGGCGCTTGGCAGGCCCTGAGGATCTGCCACCAGCGCATCCCACTGGTCGCGGTGGCGCAACAGCTGCTCGGTGCCACCGGACAGGGTGTGACGGGTGGTCTCGTCGCCGCCGATCAGGATCAGCAGGGTCTCCATGACGATCTCGTCGTCGGACATCCGCTGGCCTTCGACCTCCGAGTTGACCAGGATGGAGAACAGATCGTCGGTGGGTTCGGCGCGGCGCTTGGCGATGATCTCCATCGTGAACGCCGTATAGCCGGCGAACGCGTCCACCATCCCCTGAGCCGTCAGTTCGTCGATGTGCGAACTCAGCCCGGTCACCAGGTCGTCGGACCACTTCAGCAGCAACTCGCGGTCCTCGGGCAGCACTCCCAGCATGTCGCCGATCACCGCCATCGGCAGTGGGGCGGCGATGTCGCGGACGAAGTCGCACTCCCCTCGCTCGCACACCGAATCGATGAGCGTGTCGCACAAGGTGCCGATCGATGGCAGCTTGTCCATCACGCGCTTGCGGGTGAAGCCTGCGTTGACCAGCTTGCGCCGCAACAGATGTGAGGGATCGTCCATGTCGATCATGTACGGCATGCCGGGAGTGTCGGGCCGGATTCCACCGGTGTTGGAGAACATCTCCGGGTTGCGCTCGGCGTCGAGTACGGCCTGATACGTCGTCGCGGCGGCCAGCCCGTTGCGGTCGCGGAAGACGGGCTGATTGGCTCGCATCCAGCTGAACGCCTCGCGGGCCCCGCCGTCGGCGTAGAAGGTGCCGTCGGTGAAGTCCACGTCGGGCTTGGTTCCGGCAAGCGTCTGGGTCATGCGATCTCCTTGGCGTCACCGAAGGTCATCTCGACGTTGTCGGCCGAACTCGAGAGCATTGCGCGCTTGGGGAAGCCCAGTGACGCGAGTTCCTTGCCGTACGCGTGTTCGCCAAGACGGACACGGACACCGCCCGGTCGGTACCGGACACCGGAAAGCCGCATCTCCCCTGCGGTTTCGCGGGTGACGCCGTCCAGATGTGAGTACGTGGGGTGCACCTGTGGCTTGGACGTGAAGGACGACGGCACGCGCAGTCCTGGCAGGAACTCCATGCCCACCGCGAACTTGCCGTCGATGGTCACGTCGAATCCGAATTGGTGACCGTCACGAATCATGAAGTCCGCCATCACCTTCGGATAACCCCAGATCGATCGGCCCGCCTCGAGCGTGAACGCCTGATCGACCGGGAGGTGGTGGATGAACGCGCCTGCGGACTGGAGCGCTCGCAGCCCGGCGGCGTTCGATCCTGGCGGGTTGACCATCACGTTGGTGCCGTATTCGTAGTACTGGCCAAGATCGCCGTCGACGTAGTGCATGAGCATCAGCACGACGACGGCCTTGTTCGGCCGGTGGCGGCAGACCTGCAGACCGCTGTAGTCGATCATGCGCTGCGCGGCGTCGGCGTTCACCGAGAACATCGCCATGTGCTGGGTCGCGGCGCGGATCTTCACGGGCATCGTCACGACGGTGCCTGCGATGGTGTGCTGCGAGACGGGGGTCACACGCCAAATCTAGAACGTGTTCTAGACAATCTGCAAGAAAGTGTCTACACCCCGCCTAGACCAACCCGGCGAGGTCCCTGATCTGCTCCGGGGAGCGGGCGCCGACCACCATCATCGTGACGCCTGCCGCCTCCCAGGCCTTGATCTGCTCACGCACGTAGTCCAGGTTGCCGACGATGGCCGAATCGTCGACCAGCTCATCCGGGATGATGGCCGCGGCCTCGTCCTTGCGGTTGTTCCTGAACAGCGCGGTCACCTCGTCGACCACGTCGGCGTACCCCATCCTGCGGTAGACGTCGGCGTGGAAGTTGGTGTCCTCGGCGCCCATCCCGCCCATGTAGAGCGCGAGGTGCGGCTTCATCAGCTCCATGATCCCCGGCCGGTCGTCGGTCACGACCACCTGCGCCGTCGCGCAGATCTCGAAGGTTTCCCTGGTGCGCCGGGCACCCGGCCTGGCGAATCCCTCGTCGAGCCACTCGTTGTACATGTCGGCGATCCGCGGCGAGTAGAAGATGGGCAGCCAGCCGTCGCAGATCTCCGCCGCGAGCGCGACGTTCTTCGGCCCCTCGGCACCCAGCATGACCGGAATGTCCGCGCGCAACGGATGGGTGATCGGCTTGAGGTTCTTGCCGAGGCCCGCGGTGCCCTCGCCGGTCAGCGGCAGCGGGTAGTGCGGCCCGTCGCTGTGCACGGGTGCCTCACGTGCCCAGACCTGGCGCAGGATGTCGACGTACTCGCGGGTGCGGGCCAGCGGCTTCGGGAACTTCTGGCCGTACCAGCCCTCGACCACCTGGGGTCCGGATACGCCGAGGCCCAGGATGTGCCTGCCGCCGGAGAGGTGATCCAGCGTCAGCGCCGCCATCGCGCACGCGGTCGGCGTGCGGGCGGACAGCTGGATGACCGACGTGCCGAGCCGCATCCGCGTGGTCTCACGACCCCACCAGGCCAGTGGCGTGTAGGCGTCGGAGCCCCATGCCTCCGCGGTGAAGACCGTGTCGAACCCGGCCTCCTCGGCCGTCGCGACCAATTCGGCGTGGTTCGTCGGCGGCTGCGCGCCCCAGTATCCGAGCTGAAGGCCCAACTTCATTTAGCTCACCTCTCGACCCGTGGTTGAAACCATTCTTAGAACCTGTTCTACTCGATGCTGTGACCGCCAGCCAAAGCAGCCCGGTGCAGATCGACACACATGAGCCGCCACTTTCAGCTCCGCTGAGGCTCTCATTCGACTACACCCGTTCAGTCGGACCACTCCTCAGCCAGTTCTTCACCGCCCTGCGCGAGCGACGCGTTCTCGGCGTGCGCGGGTCGGACGGACGGGTGCATGTGCCGCCAGCCGAGTATGACCCCGTCGACTACCAGCCACTGACCGAGGTCGTGCCGGTCGCGAGCGTGGGCACGGTGGTGTCGTGGACGTGGCAGGAGCAAACGCTGGAGGGTCAGCCCCTCGACCGCCCGTTCGCATGGGCCTTGATCAAGCTCGACGGTGCCGACACCCCGCTCTTGCACGCCGTAGACGCCGGTTCCTCGGACGCCATCAGCACGGGCGCGAGGGTGCACGTGCACTGGGCTGACGAGCCGGTGGGTTCGATCACCGACATCGCGTACTTCGCACTCGGCGACGTGGCGGAGGAGGTTCCGGCAAGCACGCCTGGGGCGAGCGAAGCGACGGGGGAAAGAACCGACGAGCGCGAGCCCGTCACCCTGCTGGTCGTCCCGAGCGCTATCGAGATCCAGCACACCGCGTCGCTGCCCGAGAGCACGTTCCTGCGTGGCCTCGAGGAGGGCAAGCTGATCGGGGCCCATGCCATCTTGGACGGCGGCGATAAGGGGAAGGTGTACTTCCCTGCGCGCGAGGCCGATCCGGCCACCGGCAGGCAGCTCACCGAGTTCGTCGAGTTGCCCGACAAGGGCACGGTCACGACGTTCGCGATCATCAACATCCCGTTCGCCGGTCAGAAGATCAAGCCGCCGTACGTCGCTGCCTACGTTCTGCTCGACGGCGCCGACATCCCGTTCCTGCATCTGGTCACCGAGATCGACGCCGCCGACGTGCGGATGGGCATGCGGGTCGAAGCGGTGTGGCGGCCCCGCGACGAGTGGGGTCTCGGCATCGACAACATCGAATACTTCCGGCCGACGGGTGAGCCCGACGCCGAGTACGACACCTACAAGCACCACCTGTAAAGGGCGCACCCATGACTCTTCGTGACGTTGCCGTCGTCGGCTTCGCGCACTCCCCGCACGTCCGCCGCACCGAAGGCACGACCAACGGCGTCGAGATGCTGATGCCGTGCTTCGCCTCGGTGTACGCCGACCTCGGCATCAAGCAGACCGACATTGGGTTCTGGTGCTCCGGTTCTTCGGATTACCTTGCCGGACGCGCCTTTTCGTTCATCTCGGCGATCGACGCGATCGGTGCGGTGCCGCCGATCAACGAGTCACACGTCGAGATGGACGCCGCATGGGCGCTGTACGAGGCCTACATCAAGCTGTTGACCGGCCAGGTCGACACCGCACTGGTGTACGGGTTCGGCAAGTCGTCGGCGGGCACGCTTCGCCGGGTGCTTGCGATGCAGACCGATCCCTACACGGTCGCCCCGTTGTGGCCGGATGCCGTGTCGATGGCCGGACTGCAGGCGCGGTTCGGGCTCGACTCCGGCAAGTGGACCGCCGAGCAGATGGCCCAGGTGGCGCTGGATTCGTTCGCGGTATCCGGCAGGACCGACTCCGAGAAGCCGGCGAGCAGTATCGACGAGTTGCTCGCCAGGCCGTACTTCGCGGATCCGTTGCGCCGCCACGACATTGCGCCGATCACCGACGGCGCCTCGGCGATCGTGTTGGCCGCAGGCGACAAGGCCCGCGAGCTTCGGGAGAACCCGGCCTGGATCACCGGCATCGAGCACCGCATCGAAACCCCGGCGCTCGGCGCGCGCGATCTGACGACGTCGCCGTCGACGGCAGCGTCGGCTAGGGCCGCCACGGGGGGCGACACCGGCTCGATCGACGTTGCGGAGATCTACTCGCCCTTCACCCATCAGCACCTGATCCTCACCGAGGCCATCGGGCTGCCCGAGTCGACGAAGGTCAACCCGTCAGGTGGCACGCTGGCGGCCAACCCGATGTTCTCCGCGGGGCTTGAACGCATCGGGCTCGCCGCCCGCCACATCTTCGACGGGTCCGCACAGCGGGTTCTGGCGCATGCCACCAGCGGTCCTGCGCTGCAACAGAATCTGGTCGCCGTTCTGGAAGGAAAGAGCTAATGGCAGGCGCAGCGCAGAAGAACCTGGCCGCTGTGCTCGGGACCGGACAGACCAAGTACGTCGCCAAGCGCAAGGACGTCTCGATGAACGGCCTGGTGCGCGAGGCCATCGACAGGGCGCTGGCCGACTCGGGCTCGACGTTCGACGACATCGACGCCGTCGTTGTCGGCAAGGCGCCCGACTTCTTCGAGGGCGTCATGATGCCCGAGCTGTTCATGGCCGACGCGGTCGGCGCGACGGGCAAGCCCCTCATCCGGGTCCACACCGCAGGTTCGGTCGGTGGCTCGACCGCGGTGGTCGCTGCCAGCCTGGTGCAGTCCGGCAAGTACCGCCGCGTGCTGTCGATGGCGTGGGAGAAGCAGTCGGAGTCGAATGCCATGTGGGCGTTGAGCATTCCGGTGCCGTTCACCAAGCCAGTCGGCGCAGGCGCCGGGGGTTACTTCGCGCCGCACGTGCGGTCCTACATCCGCCGTTCCGGCGCGCCGAGTCACATCGGTGCCATGGTCGCGGTGAAGGACCGGCTCAACGGCGCCAAGAATCCGCTGGCCCATCTCCACCAGCCCGACATCACGTTGGAGAAGGTGATGGACTCCCAGATGCTGTGGGATCCCATCCGTTTCGACGAGACCTGCCCATCGTCGGACGGCGCATGTGCGCTGGTGATCGGTAACGAGGAAACGGCGGATCGCCGTGTCCAGGAAAGCCATCCGGTGGCATGGATTCACGCCACGGCCTTGCGCACCGAACCACTGGCCTACTCGGGCCGTGACCAGGTCAACCCGCAGGCCGGCCGCGACGCCGCCGCTGCGCTGTGGCGCGACGCAGGCATCACCAGTCCGATCGACGAAATCGATTGTGCCGAAATCTACGTGCCGTTCTCCTGGTTCGAGCCGATGTGGCTGGAGAACCTCGGCTTCGCGGCGGAGGGCGAGGGCTGGAAACTGACCGAGGCAGGAGAGACCGCGATCGGCGGACGGATTCCGGTGAACGCATCTGGCGGCGTGCTCTCGTCCAATCCCATTGGTGCATCGGGCATGATCCGGTTCGCCGAGGCCGCGATCCAGGTGATGGGCAAGGCCGGTGACCACCAGGTCGAGGGTGCTCGCAAGGCGCTCGGGCACGCGTATGGCGGTGGCTCGCAGTACTACTCGATGTGGGTCGTCAGCTCGGACAAACCAGCGGTGAAGCCCTCGTGAAGTACACCGACATCCACTCGGGATGGCAGCAGTGAGCGACTCCCCGGTTCATCTAGCGGGCAAGCGTTCCCGCGAGGCCGCCGTCGCCCGTAACAAAGAGGCCTGGCTGGCCGTCTTCGCCGACGACGCCATCGTCGAGGATCCGATCGGACCGTCGCACTTCGACCCGGAGGGCAAGGGTCACCGCGGCAAGGAGGCGATCGCAGCCTTCTTCGACATGGCGATCGCCCCGAGCGAGCTGACGTTCAACTTCGAGAAGACCTATGAGTGCGGCAACGAGGAAGCCAACGTGGGCCACATAGTCATCAGGGCCGCCGGGTACGAGGTCACCGCCGAGGGCGTGTTCACCTACAAGGTCAACGACGCCGGTGAGATCGTTGCGCTGCGCGCCTATTGGGAGCTCGACCAGGCCGCAGCGAGCGCCCGCAAGCTCTAAGACCCGTTGATTCTGCGTCCAGGGCGCAAAAGTGCGAGTAGCCAAGGCCCTCAGCACAGAATCAACTCTGTACGGGCTGCATTCCAGCCAGGTAGCGCCGTGCCAAGTCCTGGTATGCGCCGGGATTGGTGTTCACCCACACCTCGGCGCCGGTGCCGGCGATCGGGCCGCGCACCTTGGCAGGTGAGCCGGTGACCAACACCTCGTCGGGGATCTTCGTTCCGCCGACCACCAGCGAGTGCGCGGCGACGAGGCTTCGCCGGCCGATGACCGCACCGTCGAGCACCGTGGCGTGGTTGGCGATCAACGCCTCCTGACCGATGTGCACGCCGTGGATCACGCAACAGTGCGCAACGGTAGCGCCGGGTCCGACGTCGGTCGGTATGCCCGGCGGTGCGTGCAGCACGCTTCCGTCCTGCACGTTTGCGCCCTCCCGGATGATGATCGGGGCGAAGTCCGCCCGAATCACCGCGTTGAACCACACCGACGCGCCCGCCTCGACGTGGACGTCACCGATCAGCGTGGCCGTCGGCGCGATGAAGGCAGTCGGATCGACGACCGGGGAACGTCCCTCGAATGAAAACAGCGGCATCAACTAGATATACCGCAGGTAGATGCGCCAGACGTTGCGCACCCGTACCTAAAAACTGTAACGTGTTCTAGTTAGAGACCAAGGAACGGGAGGCCCACCGTGACCACCGAAACTGCAGGAGTCCGTGAGATCGACACCGGCGCCCTGCCGGACCGGTACGCGCGCGGCTGGCATTGCCTGGGTCCAGTGAAGGAATTCCTGGACGGCAAGCCGCACTCCATCGAGATATTCGGCACCAAACTGGTGGTGTTCGCCGACTCGCAAGGCGAGCTCAAGATCCTCGACGGCTACTGCCGCCACATGGGCGGTGACCTGTCCCAGGGCACCATCAAGGGTGACGAGGTCGCCTGCCCGTTCCACGACTGGCGCTGGGGTGGCGACGGCAAGTGCAAGCTGGTGCCGTACGCCAAGCGCACGCCGCGGCTGGCCAGGACCCGCTCCTGGACCACCGACATCCGCAGCGGCCTGCTGTTCGTCTGGCACGACGTCGAGGGCAATCCGCCGCCGCCCGAGGTGCGCATCCCGGACATCCCGGAGTATGGCGGCGACGACTGGACCGAGTGGCGGTGGAACACGATCTTGATCGAGGGCGCCAACTGCCGCGAGATCATCGACAACGTCACCGACATGGCGCACTTCTTCTACATCCACTTCGGTCTGCCGACGTACTTCAAGAACGTCTTCGAGGGTCACATCGCCTCGCAGTACCTGCACAACGTGGGCAGGCCCGACGTGAATGACCTTGGTACGTCATACGGCGAGGCGCATCTGGATTCGGAGGCGTCCTACTTCGGGCCGTCGTTCATGATCAACTGGCTGCACAACAACTACGGCGGTTTCAAGGCCGAGTCGATCCTGATCAACTGCCACTATCCGGTGAACCAGGACTCCTTCATGCTGCAGTGGGGCGTCATCGTCGAGAAGCCAAAGGGCTTGGACGAGAAGACCACTGAGCGGTTGGCCCGGGTGTTCACCGAAGGCGTCAGCAAGGGCTTCCTTCAGGACGTGGAGATCTGGCGACACAAGACCCGCATCGACAACCCCTTGCTGGTCGAGGAGGACGGCGCGGTCTATCAGATGCGCCGCTGGTATCAGCAGTTCTACGTCGATGTCGCCGACGTGTCGCCGGACATGGTCGACCGCTTCGAGATCGAGGTCGACACCACGGCCGCCAACGAGAAGTGGCACGTCGAGGTCGAGGAGAACCTCAAAGTGCAGGCGCAGGAGGCTCAGGACAAGGAAGCCGCGGAGCAACCGGCGACATGACCACGCACGACGAGCGGATCCAAACGCCAGACGTCGACCGTCTGGCCCGCTCGATGCTGCTCCTTCACGGCGCGCACGACGATGACGATGACGATGATCCGGTCGGCACGGGCCCGAGCACGCGTTCGTGGAGCAAGGCACCGGATTTCGCCGACGACCCGCAGCGGGCGGCGGCGGTGCACGAGGCCACTGCGCGTGATCGCGAGCGCTACCTCAACTCTGGATTGGCGCCCGTCGACTGCCGGTTCTGCCACGTCACCGTTGCCGTCAAGAAGCTCGGCCCAGGACACACTGCGGTGCAGTGGAATTCGGAGGCGACGCAGCGGTGCGCGACGTTCACCGAGGTGCGGGCGAGCGGCGGCGACAGCAGCCGCAGTCGCGCCTGCCCACGGCTCGCCGACAGCATCAAGCATGCCATTGCGGAGGGGTGCCTCGACGAGGTCTCGACCGCCCCGGCGCCCGGCGACGGCTGATCGCTTCCGTCTAGGACCCTGAGCCCTAGCACGCGGTACCGACATTCGGGTGTTCGGCGTCGGTGTTCGGCGGGGTTGTGCACAGTCACCGATTCATCCACAGCCCGGGGTTGCGGGTCGGTTGGATGTCTGGGTCTGCGGGCATGAATGTCTGGGTTCCTCAGCATGATTGAAGCGTGTTCGAGGAACTAGCCCAGAGCGATGACCTGCCCCATGTCGATGATGCGGCGCTGGTTGATGCCGTCACCGGCTGGACCCGTGCCCAGGCCACCGTGGCCTTTCACCGGATGGCCGCCATCGCCGAACTCACCACCCGACGCTGCGCCGCCGAACAAGCCATGGGGCGGCAGTTCTGGGCCTGTGACGGCTGGGACAGCGCGGCCGCCGAAATCGCCGCCGCCAGTGGCATCGGACAACGCGCAGCGTCCACCCACATGCATCAAGGGCTGGCCCTGCGTCATCGGCTGCCCCAGATCGCCAAACTGGTCGCCGAGGGCACCCTGGCCGCCCCGCTGGCCCACACCATCAGCTGGCGCACCCAACTGATCGACGACCCCGACATCCTGGCCCGCGTCGACGCCGACCTGGCCGCCATCGCCGCCTCCTTCGGCCCGATGTCGGTGACCAAACTCGAAAACGCCATCGATGCCGCCATCCTCGTCCACGACCCCGCCGCCGTCCGCCGCTTCCAGACCGCCGCCAAAAGCTGCGACGTGAAGTTCGGGGACCGCGACGACACCACCGGCACCACCACCATCTGGGGGCGGCTGACCGTCACCGACGCCGAACTCGTGGCGCGATGTGTCGATCAACTCGCCGCCACCGTCTGCCCCCACGACCCCCGCAGCTCCGGTGAACGCCGCTCGGCAGCACTCGGGGTGCTCAGCGCCCGCGGCACCCACCTGCCCTGCACCTGCGCACGCCCCGACTGCACCGCCCCCGGACCCGACGCCCGCGCCGAGGCCATCGTCATCCACATCCTCACCGACCACCACCCCGACACTGCACCACCCCCGCCACCACCCGACCCAGGGCCCAATGCCGGACCGATGCCCGACCAACCACCGCCCGACCCAGGGCCGAATGATCCCGACGTGGGACCACCACCGCCGGACCCAGGGCCGAATGCCGACACACCACCGCCCGGGCCGCAACGCGGGACAGCAGCGCAGCCGACACCCGACCTCGAAACCGAACCGGCACCCACCCCCGAACCCGAACCGTCGGAACCGTCGGAGCACCAGCCGCAGCCCGAACACCGCAGCACCGGTTCGGGATTGGCGGTGATCGCCGGCGGCGGGATCGTACCCACCCCACTACTCGCCGAACTCGTCCGCCTCGGCGCCCCCATACGCCCCGTACCCCACCCGGCCGAACTGTGCAGCGAGCCGCGCTACCGACCCTCAGCGAAGCTGGCGCGCTTCGTCCGCAACCGAGACCAAACCTGCACCTTCCCCTACTGCGACCGCCCCGCCGAACGCTGCGACCTCGACCACACCACACCCCACGGCCCTGGCGGGCCGACCCATCCCGGCAACATCAAAGCCCTATGCCGAAAACACCACCTACTCAAGACTTTCTGGATCGGCCCGACCGGCTGGACCGACCACCAGCTATCCGACGGGACCATCGTGTGGATCAGTCCCACCGGACACCGCTACACCCGACCACCGGGCAGCAGACTGCACTTCCCACACTGGGACACCACCACACCGCTACCGCCGGGCACCCTCGCACCAGAAGCGGCCACCGGCTCACCCGAACGCGGCCTGACCATGCCCACCCGCAAGCACACCCGCGCCCAACAAACCGCCCAGCGACTCCACGCCGAACGCCAACGCAACCAACGCGCCATCGACGACGACCCACCCCCGTTCTGACCAACCGGGCACAAGTCCGACAGAGGCTGCACCCGAACCAATGGCACAGGACACTAATCCCCCGTGCGCTGGAACTGATCCTCGAAATCCCCACCGCCAGTGCATGACCCGCCCGCCGCGACGGTTTGACTACCACGCCCGGTGAGCACCGCGATCGGGTCATCCAATTGCCGGGGCATCGGGTACTCCGCGGTGATCGTGATCTGCGCCGTGCCGCCGGCACCGCACCTCGTGGTGCCCTGTTCGTTGCGAGTCCACTTGTCATCGGCGTACATCAAGGTGACGGCCCCACCGCCCGCGTGGAACAGGCTCATGCACCGATCGCCGGTGCGAAGGCAGTACGTATTGGCGGCGAGAACCTGTCCGGGAATCACCTGGCCGTTCGTGAAGGTCGTCGTCTGACGGTAGCTGCCGCGAAGCCCGTCGGCAGGGCTCACCACCCGCGGCGGCAGGACGGCTGGATCCGGAACTTTGCCGAGGTCGGGGTCGCCAGTGCGGGTGAACTTCACGGTACGCTTTGCGGCGCAAAGACTGTCGGTGGAGGATCTGATGGTGTCGCCGGTGAGTCTGCCGTCGGATTGCGGCTGCAGCGTCACCACCACCCAGACCTCGGAGGGGGTTCCGGCGCCACACTCCGCAGAGGCGAGGCCAACGGCCACCCAGGTGCCACCCAACTGATCGAATGTCATGTTCGACAAGAGGGAATTGCCACTGGCACTCGCCGCCGTCGCCGCGCAACCCCTTGCACCGCACTCCGAGCGGACATCCCAACTGCTCGTCGTCGCAGGAGCATTCGGGACCGGCTTGTCGTCGAGATCCGTCCCAGGCCCGTAATCGGCACGGTAGGTACCGCTGAAAACGGGCCCACCGCCAGCCGGGGTTGATGGCTTGGCCGGCGAATCGTCGCTCCGATTGAGTCCGACGACCGCGAACACGGTGCCTGCCACCACGATCATCGTCACGATGAACACGATGGCGCCAATCAGGACGCCGCGTCGTCGCCCCGAGCGCTTCGCGATGGGCGGCGGTGTTTGCGGCGGGCCCCACTGCTGCGGGGCCCACTGGGGCGGGCCGTACGGAGGTGGCGGGCCATACTGCGGTGGTGGCCCGTGCGGGGGCGGCGTCGGATAGGTCTGTACCGGGTTTGGCGGGGCCGGCCAACGCGGGCTGGTGTCGCTGAGCGGAGCCAGTTGTGTTGGACCGCCATGGGGTTGGCTGGTCGGTTCCGTGATGGCGCGCCGTGCGGCGGCAGCCATCTCGACGGCCGTGGAGTATCGCTCAGTCGTCTGTTTGGCCAGCCCCGTCTCGATCACCCGGTCCAGTCCGGTCGGGACGGTGTCCTTCGCCTCGGAGGCTCTGGGTGGTGGCGCGACCATGTGGCCCACCGCGACCTGCTCGAGGGTATTGCCGGGGAAGGGTGGCTCACCGGTGAGGCATTGGTAGAAGACGCAGGCGAGGGCGTAGATGTCGGAACTGGGCTCGATGTCGCCGGACTGGAAGCGTTCCGGCGCCATGTAGGCCCAGGTGCCGATGGTCGACCCCTCGGACGTCAACCCCGTGTCGTCCGCGGCGCGCGCGATGCCGAAGTCGATGAGGTAGGCGAAGTCGTTGTCGGCCAACAGGATGTTGGACGGCTTGACGTCGCGATGCACCAGGCCCGCGCGATGCGCGGTGTGGAGCGCCGACGCGATCTGCTCGATGATGTGCACCGCGCGTTCGGGCGCCAGCGGGCCGGTTCTCAGGAGCGCGTCCAAGTCGACGCCGTCGATGAGCCGCATGGTGACGTAGAGGCGTCCGTCGATCTCGCCGACGTCGTGGATCGGCACGACGTGCGGGTCGTTGAGGCGCGCGGCGATGCGGGCTTCCCGGCGGAACCGCTTGTCGAAGTCGGGGTCCTTGGCGTAGTGGGGAAGCAACATCTTCAGCGCCACCACGCGGTCGATTGCGGTGTCGTGGGCGCGCCACACCTCGCCCATCCCGCCACGGCCCAGCAGATCGATCAGCTGGTAGCGGCCGAATGGCGTCCCTTCCACCGACTCACGATAGCGGCCTGTCAGTGGATCCGTGGCAGGGATAGCGACGTCAGCGATGCCGCGGATCGAAGTTGGACGGCGGGCCTTCCTGCGGGCTCACCGCGAAGTCGGTGTCGGAGAACGTGTAGCGGTACCACGGTTCGTCGTCACAGCGGCCGAGTTGGTGGCGAAGATTGCTGAACGCCCCGTAGACCGCACGGTACGGCTGCCCGTGATAGTTCTGGAGGATCTCCTTCCACGTCCGGGGAGCCTCGCGGATGAGCGCCGCCATGTCGAGCGTCAGTTCCGCCTCCGACATCACCACCACGTCGGGCGGTGGATCGCCGAGTTCGAACACGGTGCTGCGGTCGAAGGGGTCTTGTTGAACTTGGGGCTGATCGGGATGGTGCAGTCCAACCCGAACTTCGATGCGGTACCCGGTGCCGCGTCCTCGCCGATCATCGGGTCGACCGTCATCGTGTTGCCGCTCGGGAGGGTCACCGTGTCCAGGTGGGGCATGTACCGGTAAGAAACCTCTCGGGCAAGGTCACCATCGCCCGCGACGGGCAGGTTTTCGCCCTCTGAGCCGCGGCTACAGCCCCTTGAAGCGGTCCTTGACCTCTTCTGGCGTCAACCCGTAATCGGCAAGTGAGTAGGTGTGTTTCGGTGCCCGCGGACCCTTTTGACTCTCGGCGTGCATGGTCTCCATCGACTCGCGTGCTGCGTCGGTGAAGTGCAGCCCGAACTGGCGGTAGATGGCCTCGACGACGCCGATCGGATCCTTGATGAGCTCGAAGTAGTCGAGGTCGTAGAACTGGGCCGGATCGTGCTTGGCACGTTCGGCGTCGAACAATTCCAAACCACGCGACCAGGTCTCGATCGCATCCTGCCCGATCACGTTGCCGGAGAAGGTGTTCGACCAACCCTCAGTGGTGTGCTGAGCCAGCGAGCACATCGACGCCAGGATGGTCTCCGCAGGCCGGTGGCACTGCACCACCAGCGCGTCGGGGTACGTCGCGAACACCGCGTCGAGCGCGAACAGGTGGCTGGGGTTCTTCAGCACCCACCGCTTCCCTGCGTCGTTGAGCCCGATCAGCTGAAGGTTCTTGCGGTGCCGCTGATACGACCTCGTCCAATCCTGCTTGGCCAGCCACTGCGAGTAGGTGGGCAGGTGGGCGAGTGTCTCGTAGGAGACCGAGTGCAACGACTGGCGAAGCAGCTGCCAGCACTCCTCGACCTCGTCGGCCGTCATGTAGTGCAGCCCGGTGTAGTCGGGGTCCTCCGCGTGTGCCTTGGCGAACTGTGCATCGAGCCGTGCGAATACCGGGTTGTCCGACCAGGTTTCGCGTGGCGGCCGGGGTTGCGGGAACTCCGCCAGCCACAACTCCAGACCCTGGTGGGTCGGGTCGGCGGTGAGTAGACGGTGAACCACGGTGGTGCCGGTGCGCGGCAGCCCGGTGACGAAGATCGGCCGCTCGACCGACACGTCGACATGCTCGGGATACTGCTTCCACGCCGCCTCGGAAACCAATCGAGCGACCAGCGCATTCCTGACGAAGAAGCGGCACATCTTGCTTCCGAGCTCGGTCAGGTCGGCGTCGCGCCGGTAGGACTCGAGCAGCGTGCCGAGTGCCTCGCGGTAGTTGTCGTCGTCGACGCCGAAGTCGTCGAGGCCGGTGGCCTTGACTGCCGACGCATGCAGGTCGTCGACGGTGCCTACGTCTGTGCGTGAACTCCCACTCATCAGGCCTTGTACTCCCCGCAGTTCACGTCGAGGGCCTGTCCGGTGATCCCGCTCGACAAGTCGCTGGCCATGAACAGGATCGCCGAGGCCACCTCGTCCTCGGTGGGCAGGCGCTTCAGATCGCTGTTGACTGCCGCCGCGTTATAGATGTCGTCGACGGTGGTGCCGTACTTGCTGGCCTGGTGTTCGAAGTATCCCTGCAGGGTGCCGCCCCAGATATAGCCGGGCAGAACCGAATTGACGCGAATGTTCTGCTCGCCAAGCTCGGTGGCCAGCGTCTGAGACATGGCAAGGAGCGCCGACTTCGCCATCTTGTAGGCGCCGTACTTCGCCTGCGAGTGCCGTACCACCATCGAGTTCACGTTGACCACGGAGCCCTTGGCCTCCGCCAGTGCAGGCGTGAAGCCCTGGACCATCCGCAGCGCACCGAACACGGTCAGGTCCATGGCATCGCGCATGTGCTCGAAGGTGGTGTTCGCAAAGGGTCTCATCGAAGGCACCCGGAACGCGTTGTTGATCAACACGTCGACCTTGCCGTACGCCTTGAGCGTCTCCTCGACGAGATGAGCCACCTGAGCGTCGTCGGTGATGTCGGTCCCTACCGAGATGGCCCGCCTACCAAGGTCGGTGATCTGTTTGGCGACGTCCTCCAGTCGCTCGACCGTGCGGGCCGCCAGTACCAGGTCCGCACCCTCCTCGGCACATCGGCGAGCCAGCGTCGTACCGAGCGCGGGGCCGACGCCACTGATCACGACCACCTTGCCATCCAGCAATCCTGTCATGTCCTACCCCACCATCCTGTCGCCAATTTGCTTCTGGCGTAGCGCAATCCGTGCCCGCCAATCCTCGTCGGAGATCTTGTTCGATTCGTGGTACGGCAGCGCGGCGGCCACCTGGTCGATGTCGAC
This sequence comes from Mycobacterium sp. AZCC_0083, assembly GCF_014202335.1. Classification (GTDB taxonomy): domain Bacteria; phylum Actinomycetota; class Actinomycetes; order Mycobacteriales; family Mycobacteriaceae; genus Mycobacterium. The sequence goes on from NZ_JACHGP010000025.1 coordinate 81,886, forward strand.
CAGCTCGGCCGTCGGGCCGTCCGCCTCGGTCAGCTCACGCGATACCCGCTGCCACCGGAACTGCAGGAAGCCCTTCTGATGCCCGAGTGTCTCCACCCAGTTGGTCACCCCTGGGTTCTGATCGGATACCACGATGCGGATCTTGCCATCCGGATCAGCTTGCGCCTGAGTGCCGTTCAGCGAGGTCTGGTGGTTGATGTAGTCCAGCGAGATGTACCAGAGGCTGCCAAGCTGGAAGCCGAGGTATGGCGCATCGGTGACCGGGAGGGTGATCACCAGCGCCTGGTCCGGCGTCAGGTCGAAGTGCCCCACCGACGAGTACTGGGTGGCAAGGCCTCCTGGCGTCAGCCGGGGCGCTACCAGGGTGTTGACCGGAAGATCGGTATAGAACCACTGCGGAAATTGCAGCCACGTCTTGACCCGCTGGACCAGTTGCTTACCGGCTACGGCATAACGCTTTTCGATGAGTTCCTTGGTCAGCGGCGGCGGCGCGGTGCCCTCGGTATCGGTGCGCGCGATAGCGAAGGAGCCACGCTGCGCCGACCAGTCGTTGTACACCTCGCGGATGACGAGCTGGGCCGGACCGGTGGGCGTGAATCGCCACTCGAAGGTGCCGTCGGCGGCTATGTCGAGCTTGCGGTCGTCGAAGGCCGTCTCGCTGTCGGGCACGTTGGCGTCGGTGTACTCGCCACCGAGCAGCTGGAAGCTCACGTCGGTCGTCGTACCGCGCCGGCCCGTGACGACGTACTCGTGGTTGGGCTGCACCCGGGTCCCGAAGTACATGGTGTCCGGGTTGTCCAGACCCATCTTGGTGAACGGCCCGGTGCCCTCGTGCAGGAACGGGTGGTCGCGGTCGTAGTCGAACGCGACGTGCGTGCACCCAGCGATGCAGCCGGCCAGGTACTGCAGACCTTCGAGGAGGTCGGCCTCGGATTCGATCAGGGGCGCTTCCGCGACGAGGCGTTCGGCCTCCGCGATCGCCTCGACCAACGGCGTTGAGAACATTGACGTTCACCCTTCGCGGTTCAATATTGGACCGTGCTGGTAGATATTTCGTCACCAGACTAGAACGCGTTCTAGTTCCCGTCAACGCCGCATCGGTCGTCCAGCGGTCCATATCTGTACCGTGTGGGTACAATTCTGAAATGCCGAGCAGCGACTCCTCCGGTCGTGCGTCCCCGCCCACCGAGCGCGTAGTAGCCGTTCTCGACTTCCTGGCACGGCATCCACACGACCGTTTCGGGGTGTCGGAACTGGCGCGGCGACTCGGCCTCAGCAAGCCGACCTGCCTCGGCATCGTCGGCACCTTGGCGGCAGCCGACTACCTGGTGCGCGACGCGCAGGACAAGACCTATCGGCTGGGGCCCGCACTGATCTCGCTCGGCCACGCCGCGCAGGAATCGATGCGGGTGAACCCCGCCGCCCGCGAGGAGTTGCGCCGCCTCTCCTCGAAGTACGACACCACCGCCGCGCTGTCGGCCGTCATCGACGACCGCATCACGCTGCTGGAACTCGTCGGGCCGCCGGGTGCGGACGTCGGCGTCCGTGTTGGACAGAGCTACCCGTTCACCCCGCCCGTCGGTCTGATGTTCGTGCTGTGGGACGACGACGCACTGCGGACCTGGTTGGCGAAGGAGCCGACGATTCCGCTGCGCACCGACACCGACCGGCTGGACCGGGTGATCGACGAATGCCGCACTACGGGCTACCTGGTCGAGCTGCTGACGCCGGGCGGACGACGGCTCTACGCATTGATGGCGGGGATGTCGAGCGCACTGCCCGATGAACTGCGGGCGCTGCTCGGCGAACTGGTCTCCGACATCGGCGAGCGGGTGTACCTGCGCAGCGAGGCCAACGCCTCGGGACCCCGGCAGCGACATGACGTCAGCGTCATCTCGGCACCCGTCTACGACCATCACCGGCGCCAGGCGATGGTGGTGTCGCTACAGATCGGTCGGGCGCTCAGCGATGGCGAGATCACCAGGTGCGCCCGCGGCCTGATGACGGCGGCGTCCACCCTCACGGCCCAGTTGGGCGGAGTTACGGGTTAGCGCCGTCAGGGCTCCGTCGCAGAGGGTGCGGTTGCCGTCGAGGACCGGACGACGAGTTCGGGGTCGAACACGACGTGCCGTCGCGGGAGCGGGTCCCCCGATACGGCGGCGAGAAGGAGTTCCGCAGCCATAGCGCCCATCTCGTAGTGCGGACGCCGCACAGACGTCAGCGGCACGGACAACTGCTTGCCGAACGGGACGTCGTCATAACCCACGATGGAGATGTCATCGGGAACCCGTATCCCGTACTGAAGCAGCGCCTGCAACAGGCCGATGGCGATGAGGTCGATCGCCGCCACCACTGCGGTAGGGCGAGAAGATGGCGACAGCCCCGCGAGCCGGGTGCCGAAGGATCGTCCACCGTCGACGCTCAGCTCGGTCGGCATGACTTCGAGGACACCACCCGGCACCTCATTCACCGCGGTGCTCAGCCCGACCATGCGGTCGTGCACCGGGGTTGCCGTCGACACGTCCCCGACGAACGCGATGCGCCGGTGTCCGAGCCCGATGAGGTGTTGGCCGGCCAGCCTGCCACCGGCAAGGTCGTCGACCCCCACCGAGATGTTGCCCGAGCCGGTCTCGAGACGGTCGATTACGACGGCGGGCATTCCGCCCGACCGGATGTCGTGTGCTCCCTGGTCGAATTCGTCGTGTGGCACGACGATCACACCGGCCACCCGCGCCTCCGCGTAGACCCTCAGGTAAGCCCGCTCGCGCTCCAGATCACGGGCGCTGTTCGCAATGAGCACGTTCCAGCCGCGCGCGATCGCGTAGTCCTCGACACCGCGAGCGATGTGGAGGAACCCGGGGTTGTCGGTATCGAGCAGCAGCATGCCGATTGTTTGCGAGTGTCCCGTCCGCAGGTGTCGGGCGACTTCGTGCCGGACGAAGCCGAGGTCGGCGATCGCCTCCTCCACGGCCTTGCGCTTGGCGTCGCTGACCCAGTCGGGGTGGTTCAGGACGTTGGAGACGGTCCCCTGCGACACCCCGGCCCGCTCGGCAACGTCTTTCGTCGTTGCGCGTCTGGACGTCTGACGATCCACCTACCCAGCTCCCGAGTGCTCGTCAATGTGACGCTTGACACGATTCAATGATGCATTCTAGCCTCCTCACTAGTAGTTGACACGATTCAAAATCGATCGAACGGCCTCAGGTCGCACAACCAGGGAGATGGTCCGTGAAGAGTTCGAACCGAGCACGTGGATACGCCATCGCGGGAGCCGTGCTGGTCGCCGCCTCCATGACCGCGTGCAGTAGCAACTCCGGTTCGACCGGTGGCGGCGGAACGGTCGCCTTCCTGATGCCCGACACCGGCTCGACCCGCTACGAGCTGCACGACCGGCCCGGCTTCGAGAAGCGCCTCGGCGAGCTGTGTCCGGACTGCAAGCCGCTGTACAACAACGCCGACGGCAGCGCCGACAAGCAGCAGCAGCAATTCAACTCCGCGGTCGCACAGGGCGCCAAGGTCATCGTGCTCGACCCCGTCGACTCGGCCGCAGCCGCCTCCCTGGTCAACGCGGCCAAGGGCCAGGGCGTGAAGGTCGTCGCCTACGACCGGCCGATCCCGGACACGAGGGTCGACTACTACGTGTCGTTCGACAACGAGGACATCGGCAAGCAGATCGGCAAATCGCTGATCGACAAGGTCAAGGGCCAGCCGTTGCCGCCTGGCGCGGGCATTCTGATCGTCAACGGCTCGCCCACCGACGCCGCCGCCGGCCTCATCAAGAAGGGCGTCCACGAAGCCGTCGACGGCAGCGGCGTACCGGTGCTCGGCGAGTACGACACCATCGAGTGGAAGCCCGAGAACGCACAGAAGTGGGTGGCCGGGCAGATCGCGCAGTTCGGCCCGCGCATCGTCGGCGTGATAGCTGCGAACGACGGCACCGCCGGTGGCGCGATCGCCGCACTCAAGGCCGCGGGCGTCAATCCCGTTCCGCCGGTGAGCGGTAACGACGCGACGGTCGCCGGACTACAGCTGATCATCGCGGGCGACCAGTACAACACCATCAGCAAGCCGAGCGAGATCGTCGGCGGCGCAGCGGCCGACGTCGCGGACAAGTTGCTCAAGGGCGAGACGCCGGAGGCGAAGACGACCATCTTCGACTCCCCCGCCGAACTGTTCACCCCGACGCTGGTCACCCAGGAGAACCTGAAGGCCGAGATCGTCGACAAGAACATCACGCCCGCGTCCGAGCTGTGCACCGCCGAGTACGCGGCGGCGTGCAAACGGCTGGGCATCGGCTAGTGACGGTGGTGGCCTCCGGAGCTGCACCGGCCCCCTCGACAACCAGCCTGCTCAGCTTGCGGGGCGTCAACAAGTCCTTCGGGGCGGTGAACGCGCTCACGGCCATCGAACTCGACGTCTCCGCCGGAGAGGTCGTCGCACTCGTCGGTGACAACGGCGCGGGCAAGTCCACGCTCGTCAAGGTGCTGGCGGGCGTGCACCAGCCGGACTCGGGCACGGTCACCTTCGCGGGCGACACCGTCGCCATCACCGACCCGAGCGCCGCCATCGAGCTCGGCATCGCCACCGTCTTCCAGGACCTCGCGCTGTGCGAGAACCTCGACGTCGTCGAAAACCTCTTCCTCGGTCGTGAGATGAGCCCGTGGCGACTCGACGAGACCGAGATGGAGGTGCAGGCCTGGAATCTGTTGCAGCAGTTGTCTGCCCGGATACCAACCGTCCGGATTCCGGTCGCATCGCTGTCCGGTGGCCAGCGCCAGACCGTGGCCATCGCCCGATCACTGCTCGGTGAGCCCAAGGTGATCATCCTCGACGAGCCGACCGCCGCCCTTGGCGTGGCCCAGACCGCGGAGGTGCTCGATCTGATCGAACGGCTCAAACACCGCGGGCTCGGCGTCGTCATGATCAGCCACAACATGGCGGACGTCCGCGCGGTTGCCGACCGCATCGTCGTGCTCCGGCTCGGCCGCAACAACGGCGAGTTCGACGCCAAGACGGTCACCACCGAGCAACTGGTGGCCGCGATCACCGGCGCTTCCGACAATGCGGTCACCCGCCGCCGGGACCGCGCCGGAGCCGACCACGACGAAGCGGGGACATGATGACCGCGACCCCCACCACTCCTTCTCTCGACAGGACCGACGAGCGCCTTCGACACGACGCCGGTTTCGGCGGGACGTTGCGCTCGTTCTGGCGCAGCGTCAAGGCCGGGGACGTCGGCGTGCTGCCGGTGGTGCTCGGGCTTCTGGTGATCTGCACGATCTTCCAGTCGCTCAATCCGATCTTCCTGTCCAGCGCCAACCTGGTGAACCTGACGCTGGACTCCTGCGCGGTCGGCATCATCTCGCTCGGGATCGTCTGCGTCCTTCTGGTCGGGGAGATCGACCTTTCGGTCGGCTCCGTGAGTGGCCTGTCCGGTGCAATCGTCGGCGTGCTCTTCGTCAGGCACGGCTGGAACTGGATGCTCGCAGTGGCCCTCGCCTGCGCCGTCGCGCTCCTGATCGGCATGACCTACGGCGTTGCACTCACCCGGTTCGGCATGCCGAGCTTCGTGGCGTCACTGTCCGGGCTACTCGCCTTCCTCGGCCTGCAGCTCGCGATCCTCGGCGATCAGGGTTCGGTCAACCTCCCGTTCGACTCCACGTTGGTGCATTTCGCTCAACTCTCGTTCGTGCCCGCATGGCTGTCGTACGTGCTGGCCGTGCTCGCCGGTTTGGGACTGTTCGTCAGCGGCTACGAACGCCGCCAACGGCGCAGGAAGTCCAATCTGTCCGCGCAGTCGATGAATTACCTGATCCTGCGATCGGTTGCGCTCGTTGCGGCCCTCGCAGCGTTCACCTGGTATCTCAACCAGGAGCGCGGCGTGGGCTGGATGGTCGTGATGTTCGTCGGCCTGGTGTTGGTGCTGAACTACGGCTTCACCCGTACCCAGTGGGGACGCAGTCTGCGAGCGGTCGGCGGCAACGAGGAGGCAGCCCGCCGGTCCGGCATCAACGTGCGGCGGATCTACCTGACCGCGTTCGCGGTGTGCTCGTTTCTCGCCTGTGTCGGCGGCATCCTCGCCGCAGCCCGACTGGCATCGGCCAACCTGTCCAGCGGCACCGGCGACGTGAACCTCAACGCGATTGCGGCCGCGGTGATCGGCGGCACCAGCCTGTTCGGCGGGCGCGGCAGCGCATTCTCGGCGCTGCTGGGCACGCTGGTCATCGCGGCGATCGCCAGCGGGCTGACGCTGTTGAACCTCGACTCGTCGTACCGGTTCATCATCACCGGCCTCGTGCTTGCGGTCGCGGTCGCCATCGACTCGGTCGCGCGCAAGTCACGCGCGAGCCACGGCCGTGCCTAATCTCCCGTCGCTGCGCTCGCCCCGCGCCTGAACGCGAAGCCCAAGACCATAAGGAGACGAACTCATGTCCAATCGCGCAGCGGTGATGACCGAACTCGAACACATTGAGATTCGAGAACTTCCGGAGCCGGAGCCCGGCCCCAGGCAGGCGGTCGTGCGCATCCACGCCGTGGGCGTCTGCGGATCCGACACCGCCTACTTCAAGATCGGGCGGATCGGCGACTACGTGGTCGACGGTCCGATCGTGCTCGGCCACGAGGTGTCCGGCGAGGTCGCCAAGGTCGGCAGCGAGGTGACGAACGTATCGGTCGGCGACCGCGTCGCCATCGAACCGGGAACCCCCTGCCGCGACTGCAAGGAGTGCAAGGCCGGTCGCTACCACCTGTGCCCCGATCTGGTGTTCCTGGCCACCCCGCCCTACGACGGGGCGCTGATGGAACTGATGGCGATCGACGCCCGCAATCTGTACCCGATCCCGCAGGCGATGTCGTACGAGGAGGGTGCGTTGCTCGAGCCGCTGTCGGTCGGAATCTGGGGCTGCAAACGGGCCAATCTGACTGCGGGCGACGACGTGCTGGTCACCGGCGCCGGTCCGGTCGGGCTGCTGGCGGCGGCGACCGCCCGCGCGTTCGGGGCGGGCTCGGTGACGGTGAGCGATTTCTCCGAGTTCCGCATCGGGCTGGCCCGCAAGATGGGCTTCGCCACCGAGTCGCCCGATGCCGCCAGCGACAAGACGTTCGACGTGCTGCTCGAGTGTTCGGGCGCCCAGGGCGCGCTCGCTGCCGGGATGGCCCGACTGGCTCCCGCGGGGCGCGCCGCCATGATCGGGATGCCCAAGCAGGACGTCCCGCTGCCGCTGGCGGAGCTCAACGTCAACGAGGTCTCGCTGAGCCTCGTCAACCGGTACAACCACACCTGGCCACTGGCGATCGAGTTGGTGTCGTCGGGCCGGATCGACGTCAGCGAGCTAATCACGCACCACTTCCCGCTCGCCGAATCCGCCGACGCACTGACCCTGGCCAGCCGCGTCAACGACTCGATCAAGGCGGTGATTCACCCGCAGCAGTGACCGGCCCCGCCACGACGAGTACAGGGGCTAGACGTCGGCAAGCACGGAGAGGGCGTCGGTGGGCGCCACCTGCAGACCGCAGCGATCCTTGAAGGCGGCCAGCGGAGCCTGGATGGCGCGAAGGTCGTCGGCCTGCTCCGGATGATCCTTGAAGTAACCGTCGAACTGTCCGACCGCCGCGTACGCCGGCTGCCGGGTCGCATCGATGAGCGCCTCGTTGACGTCGGGATGAGCGGCGAAGTACGTCGACAGCGACGCCGTCACCGAGCTGATGGTCGTCGCGAGTCCAGCGGCGTTGCAGTCGCCCGCGGCCGCGGCGACGGGCGTCGCCGTGACGGCGGGGGCCGCCGCGGTGGTGGGTGCGGTGGTGTCATCGGCGTCGACGGGATCGGCGCTCGCCGAAGGCACCGTCAGTGCGACGAAGGCCGCGCCAGCTGCGAGCATTCCGAGTGCGGATCGGCGAATCACGGTCTTGGAGTCGATCATGGGCAAGCTCTCTTTCTTTCCGGCGACACCCCTGACGGTGACTCGGCCACTGCAGATGACTTCGGGGCGTTCGCCGGTGTTGTTACTGATGTGACGGAAGTTGCTGGTCAGCTGGTGGCCGCCAACGCGAAGGGCAGCACGTCCGGTGCACCTGCTGCCCGCACCACGCGGGCAGCCATCGTCAGCGTCCACCCGGTGTCGGTCACGTCGTCGACAAGGAGCACAGGACCACCGGCGCCGGCGATCCCGGCCGGATCCGGCGGCACCCACGAACCGTGCAGCGCGGCGACCCGGTACGCCGAGTTGGCGGCGGTCACGGGCCTCCGCTCCGGCGCGTACTGCAGCGTGCCGAGGTCGGCGAGCTTGCCGAGTCGGGCGAGTTCGCGCGCCAGTGACCCGATCAGCTTCGGATGGTTGTCGGAGTCGAGCGCGAGCACCGCGGTAGGCCGCGTCGCCCAGTCCCACGACGCAAGCACCTTCACGGCGGCCTGCACGACATCGTCGGACACCTCGCCGTCGGGTTCGTCGAGCACACGCCGCAACCGGGCTCCCCAGCCCAGGTCGGTCACCCTGCCGATGACCCGGCCAGGCGATGGACCGTCGCCGATGCGTCCGCTCAGGTCGACGCCGAGCTTGGCCAGACCCGACGGCCACTGCTTGCGCGGCGTGATCTCCACCCCTGGACGCATCAGGCGAGCCCTGGTCTCCTCGGCCGCCGTCGCGTCGACCGCACCGTCGTAGCGCGACCCCGTGCAGTTGTCGCAGCGACTGCAACGCTCGCCGTCTTCGAGGTCGGGATCGTCGAGTTGGCTGCGCAGGAAGGCCATCCGGCAGCCTTCGGTGTCCTGATAGTCGAGCATCGCCTGCTGTTCGCGCTTGCGGGCCTCGTCGAGCTTGCGGTACCGCGCCTCGTCGTACTCCCATGGCTCGCCGGTGCCGACCCAACCGCCCTTGACGCGCCGCACCGCCCCGTCGACGTCGAGCACCTTGAGCACCATCTCCAGCCGAGTCCGGCCAAGGTCCACCAGCGGCTCCAGCGCAGGCGTTGACTGCGGGCGGTCGAGCTCGAGTGCGTGAATGACGTTGCGCACCATCAACTCCGACGGGAACGCGACGGACGAGAAGTAGCGCCAGACGTCCTGATCCTCGCGGCCGGGCAACAACACCACCTCGGCGCTGGCCGTCGACCGGCCTGCGCGGCCGACCTGCTGGTAGTAGGCGATCGGCGAGGACGGGGCACCCAGGTGGACGACGAACCCGAGGTCCGGCTTGTCGAATCCCATGCCCAACGCCGACGTCGCGATCAGGGCCTTGACTCGGTTGGCGAGCAAGTCGCCCTCGAGTTGTTCACGCTCGGCCGTCTCGGTCGAACCCGTGTAGGCGGCTATCGCGTGGCCCTGTTCGCGCAGCAGTGCCGCGACGTCGTGCGCCTGTGCGACGGTCAGCGTGTAGACGATGCCCGAGCCAGGCAGCGAATCGATGTGTGCGGCAAGCCATGCCGCGCGTTGTGCCGGATTGCCAGCCCTCACCACGGACAGCCGCAGCGACTCACGATCCAGCCCGCCACGCAGCACCAGGGTTTCGCCGCCGCCAACGCCGAGTTGGGTCGCGACGTCCTCGACCACGCGGTCGTTGGCGGTGGCCGTGGTGGCCAGTACCGGAACATTCGCGCCGAGCTCGGCGATCAGCGTCCGGATGCGGCGGTAGTCCGGCCGGAAGTCATGGCCCCAATCCGAAACGCAGTGCGCCTCGTCGACCACGACGAGCCCGGCGTCGTGCGCAAGCGCGGGCAGCACCTGATCGCGGAAGTCGGGATTGTTGAGCCGTTCCGGGCTGACCAGCAGGACGTCGAGGTCGCCGTTGCGCACACGATCGTGGATCTCGGACCAGTCAGTGACATTGCTCGAGTTGATGGTGGCGGCGTGGACGCCTGCCCGCTCGGCGGCGGCGACCTGGTTGCGCATCAGCGCCAGCAGCGGCGACACGATCACCGTCGGTCCGTGGCCTGCGGCGCGGAGCAGTTTCGCGGCGATGAAGTACACCGCCGACTTGCCCCACCCAGTGCGCTGCACGACGAGCGCGCGCCTGCGTTGCACGACGAGCGCCTCTATGGCCGTCCATTGATCGTCGCGCAACGTGGCCCGCGGTCCGGCCAGCTGCTCGAGGATTGCTTGCGCCTGCTCGCGGGTCGCCATCCCGCAATAGTGCCCGCAGGGTCCGACGGCTAACGATCCAGGCAGCGCCGGAGGGCAGCGGTCAGGTCGTTGGCGCGTCGATCGCGGCCCCCGCCGATCAGGTTGTTGACGTACCCGAAGCCGGTGCGGCTCTCGGCGTCGGCAAAGCCGAGGCTGCCGCTCGCACCGTCGTGGCCGAACGACGAGTCCGACAGCAGCGGTCGATACGGGATGCCGTTGACGAGGAATCCGGTCGAGAAGCGGACGCCAGGCGGAGTGAGTGAAACGTGCCATCCGGGGCCAGCGGAGCGCACCTTGACGGCATCGGCGATGGAATCGTCCGTCAGCAGTTGCACATCGTTCACCGAGGACACCGCCGCGGCGTAGATGGTCGCCAGCGCTCGAGCGTCGAGAATGGCATTGGCTGCGGGGATCTGGGCGGAATGCACCGCGGGGGTGTTGAAATCACCCGCGCAGCCGTCGATCAACGAGAAGGGGAACGCTTCCCCCATCGTGACTGCCCGCACCGTGGTCGCCCTACCGATTCGCGGCAGGATCTTCGGCAGCACGCGGAAGGCGGTGCGCCGGATCCTCGAGCGAGGGGCATGCATCCGGGCCACCCGGTGCTGCTCGGCGGCGGGCAGCCCTATCCAGGCGTTCACGCCGAGGGCGTCGGCGAGGTAGTCGGCCAGCAGCGCACTCGGCATCTTGCCCGTGGCGCGGCGAAGGATCTCGCCGGTGAGCCATCCGAAGGTCAGCGCGTGGTAGGAGTACGCCGTGCCCGGCGTCCACAGCGGTCGCTGCGCCTCGATGGCCCTGATCACGGGCTCCCAGTTCAGGACGTCATCCAGGGTCAACACCGCATCGAGGGCGATCAGTCCGGCCCTGTGCGAGAACACGTCGCGAATCACGATGTCCCGCTTGCCGTTCCCGGCGAATTCCGGCCACACCGTGACGACCGGAGCGTCGAAGTCCAGGAGTCCGCGCTGCTGGGCCAGGTAGCCGCATAGCGCCATCAAGCCCTTGGATACGGAGAAGCCGATCGTCAGGGTGTCGGCCGTCCACGGTCTCGACGTAGCAGCGTCGGCGGTGCCGCCGTACAGGTCGACGACCAGTCGGCCGTCGTGGTACACCGCGCACCCCGCGCCCATCTCGCTGCCCCGGCGGAAATTCTCGACGAACGCGTCGGCGACCGGTCCGAAGCCCTCGTCGGCGAAGCCGGGAAAGGTGCTCATGGGCGTCATCCAAACATCATTGGTACGCGTAGGTGTTCTTCGGCTTGTCGATCTGCGTCACGCTCTCCACCGACATCGTCGGGATGAAGCCGGACGAGTTGCGCATCGGCCGCACAGCACACGATGACCACCCTGCCCAGGTCGATGCCCTCGGAGTGGTGCAGCGTGAAATCAGTCGTGGTCGCCGTGCCTGCCAAGGGTCTCAACGGGGGTGGCGCCGGGCCGAGTCCACTGCGGAACGGGACGGCTGGTCTCACCCCAGGTGGCGTTCCCGTCGGCGTCCGAGCACCAGTACCAACACGACTGGCGCCCCTCCGGCCAGCCGTCGGGGTTGACCTCCCACGTCTCGCCGCGGCCGTACGGCGTCATGTCGAGCAGGCCCATGGACCCATTGACCGGTTCGTTGCCCCGGCCCGTCGTGGCGTAGGTGAGGAACACGCGGTCACCGTCGCGCAGGTAGCAGGTGATCGAACCCATGTCGTTGCCGATCGGCGCGTCCAGATCGCGCACCGAGTACCAGGGCTCCGTGTAGCCCATGAATTCGACGTACGGAGCCACCTCGTCCCAGCGGCCCTCGGTCAGCACGGCGTAGGAGACGCCGCGGGCGTTGAGGTAGACGGCGTCCTTCACGTGCCAGGCCGTGGTGGTGCAGCCGCCGCACTGCCCCTGGTGCGGCGCGCCGTCGTGCCACATGTGCTTGTAGACGACGAGCTCGTCGCGACCCTGAAACAGGTCAAGGAACGGGACCGGCCCGTCCGGCCCGACGACCTCGACCGTGCCGTCGAACTCCACCATCGGCAACCGACGGCGGGCCGCGGCGATGGCGTCGCCCTCGCGGGTGTGCGCCTTCTCGCGGATCAGGAGCTCGTCACGGGCGGCCTGCCAGGTGGCCATGTCGACGACGGGCGGGCGGCCTGGCGAATCATTGGTGGTCATATCGGAACAGACCTGTCTCTCTGCCGGAACTCATCGCCTCTAGTACGCATACGTGTTCTTTGGCTTGTCGATCCGCGTCACGCTCTCGACCGACATCGTCGGGATGAAGCCGTCGGTCGCCTGCGCCGATCCTGGCACGATCTCGCCAAGGATCTGCAGCCAGGTGTCGTCGGGAAACCCCTTCGCCGCGTCGAGCCCGGGACCGGTGAGATGGATGCGCGCCAGTTGCGCGTCGGCCGCACAGCACACGATCACGACCCTGCCAAGGTCGACTCCCTGCGAGTGATGCAGCGTGAACCCGGTCAGCGTAATCGACCTGCCATCAAGCGAATTGGTTGAGTCGGCGGCCGCCCGCATCACCGTCTCGGGCAGCGAAACTACCGGCGCGGGACCCGGCGGCAGCGGTGGGAAGGGCCTGCGGTGCGGCGTGCTGACCGCGGCCTGCGGGCTGGCCCCGCGGGCATCGAGGGCGGGCGGCACCACGAACGCCACCATCGCGATCGGGATGAGTAGCAGCCACGCGAGCCACGGCTGGTGGCGATGGCCGTGCTCATCCTGATCGGCGTCGTGATCGGGATCGGCTGCCGCATGCCGCAGGTCACGCACGACGGCCACCAGCCCGAGGACGACGAGCACCGCGGCGGCCGCGATCAGCCACGGCAGCAGCCCCGGTTTCACGTAGTTCAGGTACGTCCCCTTGACGAGCATCACCGCGGTACTCAGCCCAACCAGCAGCAGGACGAGGTTCTGGGTGCCCCGGCTCACGTGCCACCGCCAAGCAGCGCCAGCCCCACGGCCGTCGCGACCACCGTGGCCACCACGAACGTGACGGGCCCGAACCGTACCGCGAATCGCCTGCCGAACATGCCCGCCTGCATGGCGGCAAGCTTCACGTCGAACGCGGGGCCGACGACCAGGAACACCAACCGCGGGACCAGCGGCAGCATCGTCAGGCTGGCCGCCACGAACGCATCGGCCTCCGAGCAGAGCGCAAGCACCACCGCCAGCAGGCCCATCGTCAACACGCCGACGATGAGGTTGCCCGCAAGATGCTCAAAAACCCACGCCGGCACCAACACTCGCATCGCCGCAGCGGCGGCGGCGCCCACCACGAGGTACGACGCGGCCTGCAAGAAGTCGTGGCGAGCGGCCTCGGTGAAGACCGTCCACCGGGAGGACCCCTCGGCAGGCGGCTCTGGCAGATCGCGCGTCACCCACTCGTCGCGCCCGAAGCGCGACCACAGCATCCCCATCACCACCGCGGTGGCCAGCGAGGCCACGCACCGTGCCAGCACCAGCGCGGGCTGGCCGGGAAACGCTACGGCGGTGGCGACCAGGACGACGGGGTTGATGGCGGGCGCCGAGAGCATGAACGTCAGCGCCGCAGCCCCATTCGTGCCGGGGCCGAACAGCCGTCGCGCCACGGGAACGGATCCGCACTCGCACCCGGGGAGCGCGGCGCCTCCGACGCCCGCGAGCGCGACGGCCAACGCGGGCCTGCGCGGCAACCACCGCGACAGCCGCTCTGCGTTGACGTATGCCGCAATCAGTCCGCTGACGACGACGCCGAGCACCAGGAACGGCAGCGCCTGGACGAACACACCGCAGAACACCGTCGCCGCCGTGCTCAGACGTGGATCGCCTGCCACGAACGCACTCATCGCGCTGGCGGAAACCGCCAGCGCGATGAGACTGAACAACAAGACCTCGAGAGAACCGACACGTCGTTTGTGCGCGGTCGGGGCGGCGGTCGTCACCGCCCCATCTTGCCTCTGATTGCTGTTAGACGGCCGTCTTGAGCGCGTCGGTCAGCTGGTTCGACGACACCTCGATGCCGCACTGCGTCGACAGGTCGGTGACGGGCTGCTGAATGCCCTTGAGATCATCGGCGACCTTCGGGTTCTTCTCGAAGTAGGTGCGGTAGGACACCTGCGCCTCCGTCGGCGACTGCTTGGCGATGTCGGTCATCGCCTGGTTGGTCTGCGGGTGCGTCTGCAGATACGTGCTCATCGACAGCTGCACCGAGCTCTGGGTGGTCGCCACCCCGCTCGCGGTGCACTCGTCCGGCGCGGCGTTTGCGCTCGGCAGTGCGATCGTGGCGGTGGCGACACCGCCGAGCAGGCCTCCGGCGATCATTCCGTACAGGCCGCGACGAACAGTCTTAGCGGTCGTGCTCATGGTTACCTCCTTGGGTCTGCGATGCGTTTGATCGCAGCCCATGGCCTAGCCATCTCACCGAACGCCAAACACCCGAGCCACCCGTCCGATTCCGGAACGACGGCGTCCGTGCAGGCCAGCGCGGCGCGTCGGAAACCCGAAATTTCTTGCTTAGCCCGGCTACATTGCCTGGCATGCCGGTGCCGATGTGGCGTATGTGGCAAAACCAGCGGATACGATCCGTTGACCATGACCCATAGCGCTGAGCCGGACGACGAGCAGCCGCATCAGCCGGTATCGCACGCGCGGCCCGAGCCAGATGCCGCACCGGCTCGACCCAAACCGGACATCGTGTCGCGTTTGGCCATCGTCGCACCCACGCTGATCGCGGTCGTCGCTCTGGGGATCGCGATCTGGGCGCTGACGGACCGGCCGTCCACCGCCCCTCCGTCGCCAACTGCACAGGAAATCGCCGAGGCGAAGGGGCGTGCGTGCGACGCCTACGGCCTGGCCCGCACGGCGGTCGCGCTCCAAACTCGTGCCGACACCGGCTCGGATCCGATCGCAGCACAGGCGATCGCGGCGAACGCGCGCTTGGCGATGGCCGTCGGTAGCCAGCATCTCGTCGACAGTCTGAGTCCTGCAGTTCCGTCCGAGTTGGCTGGATTGCTCCGTTCAGTCGCGGCAGACCTTCAAGGTCTCGCGATCAACGCATTGGCCGGGACCACCGATGGCGACGCCGGGCAGGTCGCGCGCCTCAAGGACCTCGAGGCGACCAGCGCGAGAGTCGTCGAACTCTGCAAGTGAGTTGCCGGGAGCGTCCGGTCTAACCCACTCCGGATCCGTTGCCATCAGAGTCGGCACCGCCACTGGGTCCGCCGGTGCCTGCACCAGACGGCGCGCCGCTCGAGTCGGTGCCGCCGGCCGCCCCGGGGCGGGCGCCGGTGATGGCGCCGATCCCGTTGGTGAACGCGTCGGTGATCGGCGTGAAGGGAGCGAGCGGGTTGAACGGATTGCCTCCGGTGACACCGGCTGTACCCGTCGGTGGCTTGGCGAGGGGGGCCCCGTTGACGCCAGGGATCACGACCGTTGGCTTTGGGGTGCTGACCCGCGAGGTATCGGACTTCGGTGTCTCGGTGTCGTCGACGAGGGCCGCCGGTGCCGAACTACTGACGGCAAGGGGACTGACGGGTGCGGCCAACGGAATCGGAACGCCGCCACCGGGCTGGACCACCCCGGGCGTCGGCGGAGTGATTCCCGCGAACGGGGTGGGGGCAGCGGTCATGTCGGGCGCCAGCGAGAACGAGATGCCCCCCGGACCGAGGCTGATGGACGGCAGGACGTTGAAGTCGAAGGGCATCCCGCCAACCTGCGTCGTAGTGTGCAGGCCACCGATCCGGAAGTCGTTTGGCGGGCCACCCGTGAAGTTGGTCGAGGTGACGAAGCCCGTGGTGCCGGTATTCGTGATGACTCCAGGCATTCCGGCTGACCACCGGCCAATGTCGACGGCACTGAAGTTGTCATTCAGACCATTGGGGATCGGCAGAAGACCACCGCCCGCGGCCTGGGTGAAGCCGATGGCCTTCAGGACGTTGAGGTTGAAGAAGAATGGGCCGACGTTGTTGGCGGTCTGCAGGACGCCGGCGTGCGTGGCGAGGATGGGGTCCCACGCGGCGACGTTGTCGGTGAAGCCCACCGCGCCGGTGCTGTTGGCCACGCCGGCCACCCCGGTCACCCACTGGTCCATGCTGGTGTAGTTGCCCGTGGCCGTGTTGCTTCCTGGCGGCGGTTGGCTGGCGCTGAATGCTCGTACCGAGTTGAGATCGAAGGCGAGCGGACCCAGTTGATTGACGGTCTGTAGGGCGCCCTTTGCTGCGACCTGCAGGGCGCCACCGGCGGCAGTCAACGCGTTGGCCGACAAGGCTGCGGCGCCAGCAGTGCTGGTCGCAGGTCCCGGCGCAACTACCCAGGGATATATCTGGGCGAAGCTGAAGGCCGCAGGCTGAACCTCGGGAACGACGCGAGGTTCGGGGTTAGCGGTGAACAAACCGGAATGAGTCAATAGCAACGCCCCAACGCCGGCCGCGGCGATTCCAAAACTGGTGAGACAGCTAACGGTCCTGATCATCAAATCCTCCCTCGACCCCGACACGGTGGCAAGGCAGTGAAGAACAACACTCCCGTTTCAGTCCACAAGAGATCTGCGTCAGCTAATGACGAGAGCACTTGATTCGACTTCGCTGATGGTACTACCTGTACGGCCCACTTTGGTGACACGCAACGAAAAACTTCGTGGAGGCAGACACCGCTGCGTCGACGAACTCGGCGGCAGGCCGTTGAAAGCGCGCCGAGCGACGATCCGCCCCGGTCGGGCGAGTTGGTTTAGCTGGCCGCTGCGTCTTGCTCGCGCTTGAGTTCGAGTGCGATGTCGATCAGCTGATCCTCCTGGCCGCCGATCAACTTGCGCTGCCCGGCGCGGTGCAACAGTTTGTGCGCGGGCACGCCGTAGCGCTCGGACTGCCGGATGGCGTGTTTGAGGAAGCTCGAGTACACCCCGGAGTAGCCCATGATCAGCGCGTTGCGATCCAGCAGGCACTCCTGCGGCATGGCGGGGGCAACGACTTCTTCGGCAGCATCGGCGATGTCGAAGAAGTCGATGCCGGTCTTCACCCCGATCTTGTCGAACACGCCGATGAGCGCCTCGACGGGCGCGTTGCCCGCGCCCGCGCCGAACCTACGGGTGCTGCCGTCGATCTGCTTGGCACCCGCACGCACCGCCTCCACGCTGTTGGCCACGCCGAGGCCCAGGTTCTCGTGGCCATGAAAGCCCACTTGGGCATCCGAGCCCAGCTCGGCGACCAGCGCGGCGACCCGGTCGGCCACGCCCTCGAGCACCAGCGCGCCCGCCGAGTCGACGACGTACACGCACTGACAGCCCGCGTCGGCCATGATGCGGGCTTGGGCGGCCAGCTTCTCCGGGGAGATGGTGTGCGCCATCATCAGGAAGCCGACGGTCTCCAGGCCCAGTTCGCGGGCCAGCCCGAAGTGCTGGATCGACACGTCGGCCTCGGTGCAGTGGGTGGCGATGCGGCAGATCGATCCGCCGTTGCCTTGGGCCTCCTTGATGTCGTCCTTGGTGCCCAAACCGGGCAGCATCAGGAACGCGATCTTGGACTCCTTGGCCGTCTCGGCGGCCAGCTTGATCAGTTCCTGCTCCGGGGTCTTGGAGAAGCCGTAGTTGAAGCTCGACCCGCCGAGCCCGTCGCCGTGGGTGACCTCGATGACGGGAACGCCCGCGGTGTCCAGCGCGGCGACGATCGCCCGCACCTCGTCGGCGGTGAACTGGTGGCGCTTGTGATGGCTCCCGTCGCGCAGCGACGTATCGGTCAGCCGGACGTCCCAGATTGGGCTGAAGAAGATATCGGTCATGCTTGCGCTCCCTCGGACACTGACGCCCGTTCCTTGGCGATCTCCTCGCCCACCTTCGTCGCGGCCGCGGTCATGATGTCCAGGTTTCCCGCATACGGCGGCAGGTAATCGCCCGCGCCCTCCACTTCGACGAAGACGGTGACCACCGCCTGCCCGCCCGAGTGCACCGACGGCGGATCGAACTGCGGTTCGTTGAGCAGCCGGTAGCCGGGCACATACGTCTGCACCTCGGCGGCGACCTCCTTGATCGACTTCGCGATCGCGTCCTGATCGGCATCCTCGGGGATGGCGCAGAAGATGGTGTCGCGCATGATCATTGGCGGCTCGGCGGGGTTGAGGATGATGATCGCCTTGCCCCGCCTGGCGCCACCGATGACCTCGACGCCACTGCTGGTGGTCTTGGTGAACTCATCGATGTTGGCCCGCGTCCCCGGACCGGCCGACGCCGACGACACCGACGCCACGATCTCGGCGTAGGGCACCTCGACCACGCGAGAGACCGCGTAGACCATCGGGATGGTGGCCTGCCCACCACAGGTCACCATGTTGACGTTCGGCGCATCCAAGTGCGCGCGCAGGTTGGCTGGCGGAATCACCCCAGGCCCGACCGCGGCCGGGGTCAGGTCGATCGCGCGAATGCCCGCCTCGGCGTAGCGCGGTGCGGCGTCGCGGTGCACGTAGGCACTGGTCGCCTCGAACACCAGGTCCGGCTTCTCATCCAGTGCGAGCAGCCAGTCCACACCCTCGTGCGAGGTCTCAAGGCCCAGCTTGCGGGCCCGCGCCAAACCCTCACTGTCGGGGTCGATGCCGATCATCCAGCGCGGCTCCAGCCACTCCGAACGCAGCAGTTTGTACAGCAGGTCGGTGCTGATGTTGCCGGATCCGACGATCGCGACGGTTGCCTTGTTCGGCATGTGCGCTCCTTCTATTCGAACGACAGATGGACGGAACCGAGTCCGTCGAATTTGGCGACGAAGTCGTCGCCGGGGCGGGCGTCGATCGCGCGCGTGCACGATCCGGGCAGGACGATGTCGCCTGCCTTCAAGCGCACCCCGAACTGGTCGACCTTGCGGGCCAGCCACGCCACCGCGGTGACCGGGTTGCCGAGCACTGCATCGCTGCGGCCCTCGGCGACCACCTCACCGTTGCGGGTCAGCACCGCGTCGATGTTTTGGATGTCGATGTCCTTGGGCGACACCCGCTCCTTGCCGAGCACCCAGCCTGCCGACGAGGCGTTGTCGGCGATGGTGTCGCACAACTTGATCTTCCAGTCGGTGATGCGGGTGTCGATGAGTTCGATCGACGGGGCGAACGCCGCCGTCGCCGCCAGCACGTCGTCCTCGGTGCAGCCTTCGCCGGGAAGATCGTCGGCCAGGATGAAGCCGACCTCGACCTCGACGCGTGGATAGAGATAATTCGCCGTCTTGACTGGCCTATCAGTGAAGACCTCCATGTCGTCGAGCAGGTGGCCGTAGTCCGGCTCGTCGACGTTCATCATCTTCTGCATCGCCTCGGACGACAGCCCGACCTTGTGCCCGATGACGCGGGCGCCCTCGGCGACCCGCTGCCTGATGTTGATCAGCTGGATCTCGTAGGCATCCACGACGTCCATGCCGGGCACACCGTCGGTCAACGGCTTCAGCGGCACCTTGCTCCGCTCGGCCTGAGCCAGCTCGGCGGCCAGTTCGTCGCGTACTTCCTCGGACAACATCGGTGAAGTCCCCTCGTTTCGTCGACCGGCACAGTTGTGGGTCGGCCGGGCAATTCTATAACGTGTTCTACATGACGGAAACGGAGTATGACGTCGTCGTAGTCGGCAGCGGCGGAGCGGGCCTGGTCGCCGCCCTTACTGCCGCCCACCACGGACTCTCGACACTAGTCGTCGAAAAGGCCCCGCACTATGGCGGTTCCACTGCGCGGTCGGGCGGCGGCGTATGGATTCCGAACAACGTGATCTTGAAGCGCGACGGGGTCAAGGACAGTCCAGCCGCTGCCGCCGAATACCTGCACTCGATCGTCGGCGACGTGGTCCCCGCCGACCGCATCGACACCTATCTCGAGCGCGGGCCGGAGATGCTCTCGTTCGTGCTGAAGCACTCGCCGTTGAAGATGTGCTGGGTGCCGAACTACTCCGACTACTACCCGGAGGCACCCGGTGGGCGTCCCGGCGGACGCTCGATCGAGCCGAAGCCGTTCGATGCCAAGAAGCTGGGCGCCGATATGCCTGGCCTCGAGCCGCCGTACGGCAAGGTCCCGATGAACATGGTCGTCATGCAGCAGGACTACGTCCGGCTCAATCAGCTCAAGCGCCACCCGCGCGGTGTGCTGCGCAGCCTCAAGGTCGGCATCCGGGCGACGTGGGGCAAGGTCACCGGAAAGAACCTCGTCGGCATGGGCCGCGCGCTCATCGGTCCGCTGCGGATCGGCCTGCAGAAGGCGGGCGTGCCCGTCCAGCTGAACACTGCGCTCACGGACCTGTTCGTGGAGGACGGCGTCGTCCGCGGGGTCTTTGTGAGAGATGCCCGCGACCCGGAATCGTCTGAGCCCCGGCTGATCCGGGCCCGCCGCGGAGTGATCCTCGGCAGCGGCGGCTTCGAGCACAACGAGCAGATGCGGGTGAAGTACCAGCGCGCCCCGATCACCACGGAGTGGACCGTCGGGGCGATCGCCAACACCGGCGACGGCATCCTGGCCGCCGAGAAGCTCGGGGCTGCGCTCGACATCATGGAGGACGCCTGGTGGGGGCCGACGGTGCCGCTGGTCGGCGCGCCGTGGTTCGCGCTGTCCGAGCGCAACTCCCCCGGCTCGATCATCGTGAACGTGAACGCCAAGCGGTTCATGAACGAGTCGATGCCCTATGTCGAGGCGTGCCACCGGATGTATGGCGGCGAGTTCGGCCAGGGCGCGGGCCCCGGCGAGAACGTGCCGGCCTGGCTGATCTTCGACCAGCAGTACCGTGACCGTTACATCTTCGCGGGTCTGCAACCGGGACAACGGATTCCGAAGAAGTGGGTGGAGTCCGGCGTGGTGCTGATCGCCGACACGCTCGAGGAGCTGGCCGAGAAGACGAGCCTGCCCGCCGACGAGCTCAAGGCGACGGTCGAGCGGTTCAACGTCTTCGCCCGTACGGGTGTCGACGAGGACTTCAAGCGCGGCGAGAGCGCCTACGACCGCTACTACGGCGACCCGACCAACAAGCCCAACCCCAACCTCGGCGAGATCAGCCACGGGCCGTACTACGCGGCCAAGATGGTGCCTGGCGACCTCGGGACGAAGGGCGGCGTGCGCACCGACGTACACGGCCGGGCGTTGCGCGACGATGGCTCGATCATCGACGGCCTATATGCCGCAGGCAATGTCAGCGCCCCAGTCATGGGCCACACCTATCCCGGGCCCGGCGGGACCATCGGCCCGGCCATGACGTTCGGCTACCTTGCGGCGCTGCACCTGGCTGCCGCAGGCCCAGGGGCGTAGCGCGTGCCGATCAATCTCGACGAGGCCATCGGCGCCGAGCTCGCCCCGGTCGAGTTCTCCTGGAGCAGCAGCGACGTGCAGCTGTATCACCTGGGCCTCGGCGCGGGTGCCGATCCTCTTGACCCGCGCGAGTTGGCCTACCTCGTCGACGACACCCCGCAGGTGCTGCCGACGTTCGGCAGCGTGGCTCAGACCTTCCATCAGACCGAACCGCCCACCGTGCAGTACCCCGGCATCGACATCGAACTGTCCAAGGTGCTGCACGCCAGCGAGGCCGTATCCGTTCCAGGGCCCATCCCGCCGTCGGGAACGGGGCGGGCGGTGACCCGCTTCACCGAGATCTGGGACAAGGGCAAGGCAGCGGTGATCTGGTCCGAGACCACGGTGACCACACTGGACGGCGCTCCGCTCTGGACGCAGAAGCGGTCGATCTTCGCCCGCGGCGAGGGCGGGTTCGGCGGCGACCGCGGCCCGGCCGGATCCGTCGAGCCACCCGACCGCGCGCCCGACGGCGAGGTTGCCCTGCCGATCCTGCCGCAGCAGGCTCTGCTGTACCGGCTGTGCGGCGACCGCAATCCGCTGCACTCGGATCCGGGCTTCGCTTCCGCCGCAGGGTTTCCCATGCCGATCCTGCACGGCCTGTGCTCGTACGGCATCGGGTGCAAGGCCATCGTCGACACCTTCCTGGACGGCGACGTCTCGCGGGTGCGGTCCTACGGCGCCCGGTTCGCGGGCGTGGTGTTCCCCGGCGAGACGCTCAAGGCCAGCATCTGGAAGCACGAAGACGGGTTCGTGGCGGTGCTGACGGCACCCAGCCGCGATGACGCCGTCGTGCTGTCGGGCGTCGAGTTGAACCCGGCCTGAGCCGGTCGGGCCTGGTTCAGTTCCTCGGAATTCCGCAACTCGATTCAGTTTCAGCAAACACCCGAAAGAGTCCTTGCGTAGGCAAGAGTCGTTTGGAGTGGATTCGACGCCCACGGACGCACGTTTCCTAGCGGCTGGCGTGATTCGCCAGGGTGGCGCGTGCGATTCCGCGAATCGCGCTGGGGGCGTTTCTTCGCCCGACAGCACGCCTGCGGTAGCCGACGCCTTGCATGGTTGATTGCTGAGATTTCGTCACCCGGTGCTCGTCACGGCATTTTCGGTTATTTACAAGCAGGTAAATGCCGAATCTGCACTCATGTCAATGCCAGTACATGTTTGCCATGACTACCGATGAGTCGCCTCTGGACTTGGCGGTTCGCACACCCGATGCATAGCCGTGCCGCAGCTCCTTGATGACGCAAATACTTGTTCAGAATGTTTGCCACCGGCGTTTACAGGTGTCAATTGGCGGCCTAACGTCATGCTCGTCAGTTTCCAGCTAGCTAAGGATTTGGTCATGCCATCTATCCGTTCAGGCATCGTCTTCGGATGCGCGCTCATTGGTGCAGGTGCGATCGCCCTCGTCGGCGCTGGTGCCGCCACCGCCGATAGCGGCATCAACCTCACGCCCGGTAACAACGGCCTGCTCAACGGCGGGACGGGCAACACCGGCATCGCCAACAACCTCCTCGGCCCCGGCACCGGGAATTTCGGGGTGGCCAACGGCCTGCTCGGCGGTTCCTTCAACCAGGGCATCGCCAACCAGGGCAATCTGAACAACGGGCTGCTCAACATCGGCACCTTGCAGGGGGGCATCGCCAACATCGGCACCTTGCAGTCGGGCATCGCCAACATCGGTGCCGGGCAGGTGGGCGTCGCCAACGTCGGCTGCGCGAACGCAGGCGCCGTCAACGTCGGCTGCGGCAATTTGGGCCTCGTCCAGATCGGCGGGGGCAACATCGGTGCCGTCAACATCGGAGACGGCCGGAACGGAATCCTGCGCATCCTCGGCTAGGGTCGCCTCGGGGGAGAGGCGGCCGTCTAGACCCCGCGGCCGCCGACCCTGCGCCGAATTGAACGCGGCCTGATTTTTGCCGCGTCCGCCCCTTCACCCGGAAGGCCCAGTGCCCAGACACGTTGCCAACAGCGACGACGTTGCAGCCGCTGCCAGCAGGTTCCGTGGGCATCATCGGCGCCCATCGCGGCTGCCGACGACCCATCGACCACGACCATCGGGTCGCAGGCGAAGCTGATCGACGGCAACGTCAGGCAGCTCGGCTGGTTCACGCTGATCAGCTCAGACAGCAGATCGTCGACCTGTGCAAGTGAGCGCCTGCATACGCCCGTATGTGCCTGTCCGGGAATCAATTACATCCGCGTCGACGGCGGCGGCGGTGGCCGCAGTAGCGGACTGGCGGTGAACACGCGCAGCGGAAATAGGTGCCAGGGTTCTGTGTCGTCGAGATTGCCGTACAGGCCGATGTTGACGACTCCCGCAGCCGTTACCACCAGCGGTAGGTGGGGGGCGGACACCCAGAACTTGACCGGCGAGCCTGGCACGTCGGGCCAATGCCAGCTGCACGCGATCGAGCCGAGCCGTTCGCCGTCTTGGGACCTGGCGACTATGTAGAGGTGTGGGTCGTGATCGGAGCCACCTTGGGTGTGGACGGCGAGGACCATCGGGACGGTGATGTGTGCGGGGAAACTCGCCACCTGCGCACTGGTCAGCGGGAAGCCGTCAGCGGTGATTCCACCGCGGTCGTCCACGACTGCCCTCAGCGACGGCGCAAACGCCACTACCTGCATGCCGCCACTTGCGCCCCTTAAAGTCGTTGCGCCGCAGGGGTCTACGGGGTCCCGCCGTTGCCACCGGCGCCACCGGCGCCGCCCGCACCGCCCAGGGAGGTGTTGTTGGCGCTGCCACCCGAACCCCCGGTCCCGCCGTCACCGGTCTTGCCGGTGCCGCTGGTACCCCCGGTGCCGCCCTTACCGCCGGATCCGCCGAAGTCACCCAACCCGTGGTCACCGTCCTGGCCACCAGGACCCACGCCGCCGCCGCCGCCCTCACCGAAGCCGCCGCCGCCCCCGACACCGCCGCTACCACCAGCATCCCCCGCGCCGTTTCCGCCGCTGCCACCGGCACCGGCCGTGCCGCCATTGCCGCCGAGGCCGATCACGCCGCCGGTACCACCGGACCCGCCATTGCCACCACTGGTACCGGTGCCGCCGCTCGCTCCGGGCGCGCCATTGCCGCCGTCCCCGGAGCTGGTGCCGGGGCCGCCGTCGTCTCCGCCTATACCGCCCGAGCCGCCTGCCGCCTGAGCGTCACGCCGTTGCCGCCGTTGCCGCCCGGCGCGCCGCTGCCGCCGATCTCGCCGTCGCCGCCAAGGTCTCCACCCTTGCCACCGGCTTGGCCGGTGCCAGGGGTCCCGTCGCCACCGTTCTGCAGACCCACACCGTTCGCGCCGGGCACCGGATTCGGGGCGCCGACGAGATACACACCGGCAGCCCCCGTCGCGCCAGCGCCGCCGGCCCCACCGTTCCCGCCGTTGCCGATGAACCGCGCGCGACCACCGTTGCCACCGGTACCGCCCGCGATCGGCGCGCCAAGGGGGCTGAAACCACCGGGACCACCCGTGCCACCCGACCCGCCGTTGCCGAAGAAGCCCGCGCTGCCGCCGTTACCGCCGGCCGTACCCGCCGTCGTCGGACTGAAGCCGGCCCCGCCATTGCCGAAGAGGATCCCTGCGTTGCCGCCATCGGGATGCAAGGCGGTGCCCGCTGCGCCGTTGCCGATGAAGATATTGATGATCGGAATCTGACCGGCAATGTCCAACAACGGATCTGCCGCACCAAACGCTGTCCCAAAGATGCTCGCCACCACCGGGGAAGCCGCCGCCGACACATTGCAGATCAAAGTCGGCGGGACACACAGCGGAGCGGCTTGCGCCCGCCCCGGCGTCACCAGCAACGCCGCCGCCGGAACGGCCAACACCAGACCGGCCCCACCGATCGGACTGCCGCCAAACTGCGCGACGGCGTACGTGCGCACCGATGACGACCATCGGCACTGCGGCCGACTGCCCTGCCCCGCTTCGACATTCGACTCCCCAAACAATAGTTGCCATACCGCACGTACCCGGTCGACGCTAACGAACCACTGCCGAACATGGGATAAGGAATATCCCTACAAATGAGGTGCTCGCCGCAAGCACCAGAAACGACCCCGGACACTTCGCCGGGGATCGTTTCCTGCGCGATGGAACCGCGGCATCACCCGAAGCGATCTGCTCGACGTTTTAACAGCTGACTCCAAGCTTTCTCGCAGGATGCCTGTCGGGGCCGCACGGGAACGCATGTGCCGATAAGCTAAGCCGTTGCTGGAGCCACTTCCTAGTGAGTTTGCGAATGCCATATTGGACGTATCGATGTCGACTGCGGCTGAGGTTGAGCGCACGCCCGACGGCGTGGTGAGCCGTGAGCCCGAGGATCGGGCGGTGACCGATTTCTTGGCCTCGGCATGTAGTACGCCTTCGGCCTTGGTGATCGCGGGTGAACCTGGCATCGGCAAGACCACCTCGTGGTTGGCGGCTGTGGCATCAGCCCGCCAACGTGGTTTCCGAGTGTTGTCCGCGCGCGCCGCAGCAGCAGAATCGGTGCTTTCGTATGGCGCGTTGGCCGACCTGCTGGCCGGTCTTGATGCGGCCGCGTTGGCAGATTTGCCGCACCCACAGCGGCTCGCAGTAGACCGGATCCTGTTGCGCGCCAGCACAGATGGTGCCGCAGTCGATCAGCACGCGATATCGGCCGGATTCCTGTCGGTCATGGAGAGACTTGGCGAGGAATCGCCGGTGTTGGTGGCGATCGACGACCTGCAATGGCTCGATCCCTCCAGTGCCCAGGTGATCGCGTTCGCTGCCCGGCGGCTCACGGGACCGGTGGGCGTACTGGTCACCGTGCGCGGGGATGCTGACAGTGCTGCCTCGTGGCTACAGCTGCCCAAACTCGACTCGATTGCGCGGATCACGCTACGTCCGTTAGCTGTTGGCGCCCTGTATTCGCTGATCTCGGAGCGGCTGGGGCGGTCGTTCTCGCGTCCGACGATGCAGCGCATCCACGAAGTCTCAGGTGGTAACCCCTTCTACGCCATCGAGCTGGCGCGGGGGATCGACGCCAGGTCGCCGAACGTTGACCCGCTGCTGCCGAGGTCGCTGGCCGAGTTGGTGCAGGCTCGGCTCGGCAGTCTCACCGCTGATGCGCGAGGCGCCTTGCTGGCCGTGGCCTGTCTGGCCGATCCGACCGTCTCGTTGGTGTCGAGGGCGATCGGTACCGACGCAGATCGGCTGCTCGACATCCTCGCGGAGGCCGAGGAAAAGGTAATCATCGGGATCGATGGCAACCAGCTGCGGTTTACCCACCCGTTGCTGGCTACCGGGGTTTATACCGATGCCGCGCCCGCGCAGCGTCGGATGATGCACCGCCGCTTGGGCGAAATCGTGGATCAACCCGAATTGCGCGCCCGCCACCTCGCCCTGAGTGCCACTAGCCCGGACCCGCTGACGCTTGCCGCACTCGATACTGCGGCCGATTCGGCGCGTACCCGTGGCGCGCCAGCGGCCGCAGCTGAACTGTTCGACCTAGCCCTTCGGCTCGGCGACGACACGCCGCAGCGCCAGATGGGTTCGGCTGCACACCATTTCGATGCTGGCGATACCGGACGCGCCGGGGCCCTCCTTGGAGAGGCGATCGAGCGGTTGGCACCCGGGATGCTTCGTGCCCAAGCGATGTGCCAACTTGCCTTGGTGCGGGTGTTCGACCAGAACTTCGTCGAGGCGGCCGACCTGCTGCGACGGGCGCTCGGCGAGGCCGAGGGCAATCTCGTGATGCAGGTCCAGACGCTGGTGGCGCTGTCGTGGGCGTTGGTCAACTCTGGTCACCTCGGTACCGCCGTGGACACCATCGAGGACGCCGTTCTGCGTGCCGAGTCCCTCGGCCAGCCTGATCTGCTGAGCCAGGCACTGGGCTTGCGGGTCATCATGCACTTCATGCGCGGAGACGTCATCGATGAGCCCAGCCTGCGACGCGCGCTGGAAATGGAAGGGCGCCACACGGGTATTCCGCTGCCATTCCGCCCCAGCATGCAAAACGCCATGATGCTGGGCTGGACCGGGCAGCTTGACTCGGCGCACGACGAGTTGCTGTCCATCCGGCGCCTCTGCCTCGATCACGGCGACGAGAGCGGCCTCTTGTACGTCGCGTTTCATGCCGTTCTGGTAGCGATCTGGCGGGGCGACCTGATCGAGGCGATGCTCGTCGCCGAGGACGCTGTGGAACGCGCGATGCAGCTGGGTGGGGACGTCTCACTGTCCGTGGCGTTGACGATCCGGGCCGCGGCTACCGCGTACGGCGGCCGCGAAGACGACGCTCGTCGTGACCTTGCCGGGGCTTTGGCGGCCAGCCGGCGCTGCGGCTCCTATCGGTTGGCGGAATGGCCGATCACCATCCTGGGGTTTCTGGAAGTATCGCTGGGCAACTATCGAGCGGCGCTGACCGCGCTCCAACCTCTGCTATCGCACCTCGACGCGGCACCGGAGGCGACGGAGATCGTGGCCGCCTCGTTTGTGCCCGACATCGTCGAGGCCATGATCCAGTTGGGCCGGCTCGCTGAGGCTGAGCCGCTGATCGACACGTTGGAGCGCAACGGTTGCCGGCTTGACAGGGCCTGGATGTTGGCTGTCGGTGCTCGCTGTCGCAGTATGCTGCTGGCCGCTCAGGGTGATCTCGACGCGGCGGTAGACGCCGTCGAACGAGCAATGGTTGAGCACAAGCGCCTGCTCATGCCGTTAGAGCGTGCGCGGACCCAGCTCCTGCTCGGCCAACTCCAGCGTCGGCAACGCCAAAAGAGCTCCGCCACAGCCAGTCTCGCCGAGGCGCTGCAGACCTTCGAGGACCTGCAGACCACGCTGTGGGCAGACCGGGTCCGCAAGGAGTTGGCCCGAACCAAGGTCGGCCCGAGCGGGCGCACCAACCAGCAGCTGACTCCGTCGGAGCAGCGGGTGGCCGAGCTAGCTGCATCGGGGATGACCAACCGCGAGATCGCCACCGCGCTGTTCATCAGCCCGAAGACCGTCGACGTCAACCTGTACCGCGTCTACCGCAAACTCGACATCCAATCCCGCGGTCAACTGGCCCGGCGATTGGTCCATCGAACAGAGCCATAGCGGAACGCGCTAACTCCACACTCAGCGGGCGCAACGTAATTCGGCCAATCGCGTCGGGCGTGGGTAGGTGCAGCCAGGACGTCACGCTGTCGGCGTCGTCACGAGCGGTCCCCAACACGCCCACCGGGCCGTTGAGCCGCCTGACAACGAACGCCAGTACCTGCGCACTGGAGGGATCCAGCCATTGCAGGTCGTCGATCGCCACCAGAACCGGCGACCGTTCGCCGAGGCCTTCCAGGATGGACAGGAAGCCCGCCGCCACCGCATGCTGATCGACTTGCGGCCCGCCTACACCGGCGCGAAGGAGTATTCGATCGATCGCCAGGCGCTGCGGGAGAGGCACATTCGACAGCGCGGCTGGTTCTACGCCGGCCAGCAGGTCAGCCAGCGCCGCATACGCCAGCACCGATTCCGCCGCCGCCGCCCGCGCCGACAACACAACGAACCCACGCTCGTGCGCCGACGCCACGGCCGCTAGCCATGCGGTGGTCTTGCCGATGCCGGCTTCCCCAGCGATGATCAAGGCGGAGGGGCCGTGGCATGCCGACGTCAGGAAGTCGGCAACTGCTTGCGCTTCCGGTTCCCTGCTCACCACGCCGCCGGCCGCGGATTCGATTTCAGCGACCACCACTGCCGCCTACATCGCGTTGGCGACCGACTGCGTCAGCGCTGACGACCGACTCGGTTGACCTCGCGCGCGCAGCCGACAGCCACTCCTGACACGGAGACGTCGAACGGGGCACTCGCAACTCACTAATAGGCGCGGACTGCAGCAACGACACAGCCTATCGGCAGCCGGTTCGCGGCGCGGCCGCGCAGCGACGACTGTGAAGGCGCTGTGATTCACCCCGATCGGCGGTTTGTAGTGATTTTCCTTATTCCTCTGCCTCCCGCTAGACCGTTAGCGTCAAGCCCGTAGTTGGGACTCAGCGGCCCCGGCGTGGTTGCTTCTGACCAACGGCACCGGCGGGGCAACCCTCACGGGGATCAGGGGAATTCGGGCCAGTGTCGAGCGAAGGGGAACATGATGAAGCGAATACTCGTAGGAATGGCTTTGACTGTCCTGACGTCTGGCGGGTTGGGTCTAGCGGGCCTGGGCGCAGGCACCGCCGAGGCATCACCAGTCGGTCCCTACCACTGGTGCCCAGGCCAGCGCCCCATCCAGGTCGACTGGGATCAGAGTGTCTGCCACACGTGGTGGAGGGTCGATCACGGGCAGGGCAATCTGGACGGCACAGTTATCGTCGCCGATGGCACCCCGCTGGACAACATGTGGGAAGGTGCTGATCCGCCAGCCTCTGCCCCACCGCCCAATCTTCCACCTTTCCTGTGCCGCAGCGAGTTTCCGCCTCAGCAATGCGATGCTTGGGGGCTTTGACCGCCACGCCACGGCGCGAGGACGAGCATGCATCTGGATGCCGAGAGGGATGTAACCCGGCCACCCTTCACAGTCGCAAAGGCGTACCCAAAGAAGCATCGTCGGCCTGCGACACCGCTTATTCATGCTTCTACCTGAGTGGGGACGGTGAGCATGTTTCTCCGAAAGTATGAGCAACGGTTGGAGCCGCAACTGTCATCGGAGCTCGGCGAGCCGATCCTGCGCTGCATCGCGCTGCACGCCGCGACCATGCACGACAGGATGGAAATGGAGAGTCTTAATCCGTTGTGGCGGCCGTCGTTGATTGTCAATGGGCAACCGCACACCCGACTGCCGCAAACGATGTTCCTCGTTATGACGCCGACGCGAGTCCTGATCACCGACACCAAGAGAGGCATGTTCGTTTCCGGCTACCGGCCGGTTTTGAGCTCACCGATACTCACGCTTCTACGTGGAGACGCCGAGATGACCGCCGTCCACGACGACGACGGGGTGTGGCTCTATCACCTGAAATCCCGCGCCCACTCGGCGGAACTGGACTTGGAAATGGCCCACAGCGGCCGCGGCATCGCCGCAGAACTGGCCGGCCAGTTGCAGGAGTTCTCGGTCACACAACGCCCCGCTAACCCGACGTCGGGACTGACTGCGCCGCCGGAACCGACCGTCGCATCGCAGCTACTCGATAACCGTCGGCGCTGGCAGACCAAGTCAAATCGGGTGCACGGCGTCTTGAGTGCGGTGGGTTCACTGCTGTGCTTCGGGTTCGGCGCATACCAGGTCTACGGGCATCACCTCGGGCCGTTTGCGCCGGGCACCTCGAAGTGGCTGTTCATTTGGGGTGCAATTTTCGCACTCGGAGCTGTCTGGCTGTTCGTGCCCGAACGACGACGAAGACACCGTGCCCCGCCAGCACGGCGAGGACGGCACGCTGGCTCGTAGTCGTCGACTCAATCTTGGCCAACGCGTTAGGACACATCGCGGTACGACGGCATCACTGCGTGCGCCCACTTCTCGGCACTCTCGTCGCCCACCCACTCTGGCGGGCCGCTGTGTAGCCGGCGGTTGTTGTCCTTATGCGTGCTGAGGGTTCTTCTCAGCCGACAGCCGCCACTCCTTGAACGCAGCCAGTTCGGATCGCGACGCCTGATCCCATCGAACGCCCATCGCGTGCAGAAAATCCAGCCAAACCTTCAACGACAAGGCGTAACGACGCAACGTCCCCGTTGCTCGTCCCCTCACCAGGGGATCTCGCTAGTAGGCGTTCACCAACGCATCCGCCCGGCCCCACGGATCAAGGAAGAACGGGGTGCCATCACACGCACCATTTCGCTTCGCCCAGGCCTCGACATCGCCTAATGGGAGTCGATCAGCGTGTCCTTGACGGGGATCTTGGTTCTCGAGCGGGAGGCTGATTACCGAGCCGCCGGCCGGTGAGCACTGTCG
>NZ_JACHGP010000026.1 GCF_014202335.1 Mycobacterium sp. AZCC_0083
CACCACACCCAGGCCACCGCCCTACATTCCCGACGAATACCTGTCCTACCTCGACACCTTCCCCGAGGACCGAGAGTCGATCCCACCACCGTTCTGATCCAGGTCAAAGTCGTTGGCCGGCAAGGTTCATGTGCCGGCAGTCCGGCATCCCGCAGGAGAGTGCCGCTGCACTAGCCGATCTGGGACATCGCGCCGCGAGGGTATCGTCCTGGGTGGCGGAGGTCCTGTCGGCGCCTCTTGGACGGCTGGGTTGGTGCAGGGACGTGGTTGACGATGCGTCCCGAGGCTCTGGCCTCCCTTCCGGAACGTCTTCTCGCGCGAGCCAACTGACACGCTGAAAACATCGAATCTGGCTACGGCGATAGAGAATTGATGCTACGAGTCATTGCGCGTTCGACTCACGACGACGAGTCCGACCGAGAGATTGGCCAAGCCGCGATCGAGGCGATCCAACGCCGACTGGCTCATCGAGATGGTAAGGCCGGGAACCGCGCTCGTCGTCGTGCCGCTGCCAAGCGAAGCACTCGACCACGAGGTGGCTCAACTTGCCGAACGTGGCTTTACCGTGCGCAGCATGGACGTGCTCACCTGGTGGTGAGGCCGGAAGTCCGTACGAGGACCGACAACACGATGGCCGCGAGAAGTAGGGCAGGGACGTCTCCCGCGAGATGTCCCATGTGGTGGCCGCCGCCGAACGACTGAAACGTCATGATCACGGCGTGGACGAGGCTCGAGACCACGGTGAACCAGATCAGGCTGATGTTGGCCTCGGGGCGCCGCGCTGCGTTCCAAAGGAACACGCCCAGAGTCAAGTACAGGCCCACGATCATCATGAAGTAATCGGACTCGTGGGGAGCACCGGCATGCCACGCCCACCCCGACGGCCACACCACGGCCAGTGGATAGAGACAAATCATCACCGCGCCAAAGGCGACGAGCGCGATCTGAAGAAATCGGTAGCTCTTTGAGGGTGCCATTGCGCGCTCCAAGGTCGGCGGCTTAGTTGGAAAAGCCTCCCATCGTGCAGCCTCGGTGGTCGTCGGATTCGTTGAATCGTCGAGCCGGCTACGGGTTCAGCTGCGTCAACCGCACGCTGTTGCCCGACGGGTCTCGGAACCCGGAGTCGATGCCGTAGGGCATCTGGTTGGGCGGCTCGTTGTAGTCGACGCCGCGGGCGGTGAGCTCCTCGTACTTGGCCTGAACGTCGTCAGTGGTGAGGAACACCGTGCCCGCGAACCCCTTTGCGGTCAGGTCGAGTACCTGCTTGTGGGTGTCGTCGTCCATCAACGGCTCACCGGGCACCGCCATCAGCACGATGCTGACGTCGTCCTGTCCTGGCGGCCCGACGGTGAGCCACCGGAAGGCGCCCATCTCCTCAGGGAACGACACATCCTCACGCACCTCCATGCCGACCTTCTCGGTCCAGAACTTGAGTGCGACTTCCTGATCGTGAACCCACAGATGGGCACATGCAATTTTCATCACGGGCCTGACGCTACGGTCGGTCGTCGCGGCCCGTCTTCTCCCCGTGTGCTCTTTTGACCCGGGATCGAGGGAGCGGCCGGGTGTCGCGCGCCAGGACGCAACTCGGCACCCGGACCCGGCTGGCCGCCGACGGCAGGCTGGCACGGTAGGCCGCAGGCGGTTTCCCGTACACCCGCGCGAAGGTGGTCGTGAAGGATCCGACGCTCTGCAGGCCGACCATCACGCAGATGTCGGCGACCGAACGATCGGTGTAGCGCAGCAACGAAGCCGCCCGTTCCAGCCGCCGGGTCTGAAGGTAGGCGCGCGGGGATTCCCCGAACGTACGGGTGAACATGCGGGAGAAGTGGGCTCGGGACAGCCCGGCCGCGGCGGCGAGGTCGTCCACCGTGATCGGCTCTGCGTAGCGGGCGTCGACCAGGTCCTTCGCGCGGAGCAGATAGCGGGCCGGTGGCACCTGCGGCATGTCGATAAGAGTACGGTGATCTGCGCGGACGAGTTGGCCGGGCGGCCGCGGGTCTCAGTCTCGACTGGGATTCGAGGAAAGTCCGGACTTCACAGAGCAGGGTGATTGCCAACGGCAATCCGAGGTGACTCGCGGGAAAGTGCCACAGAGAACAGACCGCCACTCTCGCCAGTGGTAAGGGTGAAACGGTGCGGTAAGAGCGCACCAGCATTCCGGGTGACCGGAGTGGCTAGGCAAACCCCACCCGAAGCAAGGCCAAGAAGGCCGCAGCCTGGCTGCGGTCGCGCAGGCGTTCGAGGGCTGCTCGCCCGAGCCTGCGGGTAGGCCGCTTGAGGCACCCGGCGACGGTGTGTCCAGATGGATGGTCGCCGCCTCGCTGCCAGTCGTGGTGGTGAGGAACAGAATCCGGCTTACAGGCCAACTCGTCCGCCCGCACCTAATCCGAGTCGCGCACCGACCGGTTCAGCTGCTTGAGCGCATCGCCGAGCTGTTCCCTTGAGCGCGTGGCGAGATCGTCCTCCAGCTGGTACAGCACGCCGTAGGTGAAGGTGTCCTCGCCTGCCGCGTGAGCCGCCTCCGCCTGTTGGGACAGATGGGTCCGGCTGACGACGGCGTCCTGGTGATCGCCGAGCACTGTCTGAACGACCTTGGCACGCTCGGCGACCTTGCCTGCGCCCGTCGCCGCCGCGGTGTAGCGAAGCCGCTTGGCGCCCTTGCGGATTCGGTGCAACGCCTCGTCGCGATCCTCGTCCTGCGCCGCGTCCGCCCGCTTGGCCGCCTTGCGGATCCGCTTGTAGGCCGATCCGATGGTGACCGGTGCTGCCTCCTCGCCGGGTGCCGCAGGTTCGAGGTCGGCGGCGACCAGCGCCTCCAGCGCGTCGAGCAGCCGCAAGTACCGTTCCGAGCGCATCGCGGTCAACGACCGTCGCCATCCGGTCTGGTAGCGGTTCCTGGCGCCGTCCACCAGGCGCTCACGGACCGGGCCCCTTATCAGCTCGGCGGGCAGCCCATCGAGGGCCGTTTGATACTTCTCGGCGAGCACCTCGGCGTCACGAGCCACGCCGAGCACCCCGGCGAGCAGGCGCAGCTCGTCGAGCACCCACGCGTCGTCGGAGATTCCGAACGAACCCTCGGACTCCTGCAGCAGGCTGCGGATCTTGCGGGTGACGACCCGCATCTGGTGCACCGAGTCCCAGGCGTCGGCCCGCACGGCGCGGTCCCACACCAGCAGTTCGTCGACCTGATCGGCGATCGCCCGGCGCACGGGATCGATGGAACGCGCCGGCTCGTCGTCGTCGGAGTCATCGCCGTCATCGCCGCGGGCAGCATCGAGCACCTTGGCCAGCTTGGAGCCGTGGCCCGCCGGCTCGGCGCCCGCGTCGAAAAGGCGGTTGCTCAACCGGTCCATCAGGTCGGGTGCGACGTCGGCGTCCTCGGCGAGTTCCAGCTCCCACTCCCGCCAGGTCTGTTGTTCGCCGTCGGGCTCGGTGGCGGCGGTGACCACGTCGTCACAGAACTCGGCGATCGGGGCGCCGGCGGCGTCGTACAGCACGTCGACCGTCCGGGTCGTGGAGATCCTCGCGACGGGCCGCAGCGAGCGAAGCCGGACGATCGCGAGCACGACGTCGCGCAGCTCGTAGGGCACGGTGTCAGCGTCTGCGGCGTCGTTCAGCGGTGCGTGCACTTCGGTTCGCGCGTCGGGCCCGGCGGGCAGCTTGAGATGCCATCCGGCGTCGGTGCCGCCTGTGCGGCGCCGCAGTGTGATGCGGTGCCCGGCCAGGTCGCGATCCGGGGTGTCGAAGTAGATGGCGTCGAGCTCTTGTACCGGCGATCGCTCGACTTTGGCGACCGATGCCAGGCCCGCGAACGACGGTGACACGGTGGCGTCGGTCACCGCGAACTTGCGCTCGATCTCGGTGTGACGGGACGCCTCGCGCTTATCGGCTGCCATTCTCACCTTCGGGTCTGATGTCGGCACGTGGGTAAATCTCGTGAGTCGAATCTCGTGAACAGGCTGCCACATTCGGGTGAACGAGAATCAAAGCCACCTGGTGGCGGCGCTGACTGTTTACCAGACCAAGATGAATTCGGCGGCGATCAACTCGCTCGCTGTACCTCGCCCGCGCGATCCCACGCGGAGCGTTCCGCGTTGAACGCGACACTCTGCTGTTGCCGGAATTCCGCAATGCCCTCGGCGTCGGCGGCCAGGAAGTCTGTGTAGGCCGCCAGCGAGAACTCTCCGGTGGCGATGTCGACGTCACCGCGGCCCGCCGCCATGTCGGCACGCAGGTCGAGAAGTTCCTCGGCGCTCACCGGGTAGAAGCTGATCCGGTCGAAGTAGCGGAGCAGCCACGGCGTGCCGGGTTCGAAGGAGCGGGCGTCGTGGGGATGGCAGTGGTTCCACACCTGGGTGGTGCGGCCGACGAACTGATAGCCGCCAGGCCCCTCCATGCCGTAGATGCACAGGTATGCCCCGCCGATGCCGACCGCGTTCTCCGGGGTCCACGTCCTTGCCGGGTTGTACTTGGTGGTGACCAGGCGGTGCCGCGGATCCAGGGGAGTGGCCACCGGCGCACCCAGGTAGACGTCGCCGAGGCCGAGCACCAGGTACTGCGCGTCGTAGACGATGTCGTGCACGGCCTCGACGTCGGCGAGGCCGTTGATCCGCCGGATGAACTCGATGTTCCACGGGCACCACGGCGCGTCGGCGCGGACGCCGTGCATGTACCGCTGGATGGCCTCGTGCGTCGCGGGGTCGTCCCACGAAAGCGGCAGCCGCACCGTGCGGCTGGGCACGACGAGCCGATCCGACGGCGGCATTTCGCCGTCGAGCCGGGCGAGCAGATCGACCACCTCGGCCATCGGCAGCGCGGCAGGGTCGAACTGCACCTGCAGCGAGCGGACCCCTGGGGTGATCTCGGTGATCCCCGGGACGCCGAGGGACACCAGATGCTCGTGCAGTACGTGCACACGCGCGCGCATGGCCAGGTCGAGCGTCATCGGGCCGTATTCGACCAGCACGCCGCCGTCACCGGCGCGCCGCAGCGTCACAGCGGTGCCGTCGACGGCCTCGAATCGGGTCAGCACGCCGTCGTCGTGATCGCTCGACGTCGAGATCACCAGAGGGAACGACGCGCGCCGGTCGATGTCGATGGTCCGCAGCGACGGTGCCCGGTCGGCCCTGACCGGGACGAACCGCACCGCATCGCCTGGGGCCATCTGGCCCAGCTTCCACCGGTCACCACCGACGACGGTGACGGGGCAAACGAAGCCGCCCAGACTCGGCCCGTCCGGCCCGAGCAGGATCGGGGTGTCGCCGGTGAAGTCCAGCGCACCAACGCAATACGCGTTGTCGTGGATGTTCGACGGGTGTAGGCCCGCCTCGCCGCCGTCGGTGCGGGCCCACTGTGGCTTCGGCCCGTCGAGGCGCACTCCGGTGCGGTCGGAGTTGAAGTGCACTATGTAGTCGGTGTCGATGACGGTGTCGATGTCGGCGCGGGTGAAGAACTCCGGAGCGCCGTGCGGCCCCTCCGTCACGGCGATCTCCCAGCGATGTCCGATGCTCGGCTGCTCGTCGATCGCCGCGCGGGCCGCCCGGTCGGGCCTGCTCTCGTGCGGCCCTGGATCATCGCCGACGGTCAGCACGTCGCCGACCCGAACCGCACGCCCGTCGTGCCCGCCGAACGTACCCATCGTGAACGTGGCTGCGCTGCCGAGGTATTCGGTTTCGACGAGGGCACCCGCCACCAGCACGTAACAGCGCATGCCAGGGCCGGTCAGCATGCCGACGTCGAGCACGCCCCCGGCCGGGATGGCCACCGACTGCCACTGTGGCACCGCGACGCCGTCGACGGTGACCGCGACCGGTGCGCCCGTGACGGCCACCCGGCCGCCGTCGGGGAACCGCAATGCAGGCCCGCCCCTAGTGCATTCGAGGCCCGCCGCGCCCTCGGGGTTGCCGAGCAGCCGGTTTCCGATCCGGAAGGACAGATCGTCCATGGGCCCGGACGGCGGAACGCCGATGTGCCAGTAGCCGATTCGGCCCGGCCAGTCCTGCACGGTGGTGAGCATGCCCGGCCGCAGCACGTCGATCGGAGCCGCACCGGCGGCGACATTGGGCTGCGTCATGGGCCGGTGATCACCATTCGGACCGGCGTCGGGTCGAATCCGTTGCAGGGGTTGTTGATCTGCGGGCAATTCGACACCAGCACCAGGGTGTCGATGTCGGCCCGCAGGGTCAGCGACTTGCCCGGCGCGGACAGGCCGTCCACGATGCCCAGTGTGCCGTCGGCCTCCACCGGCACGTTCATGAAGAAGTTGACGTTGGAGACGATGTCGCGCTTGCCCATTCCCCACTTGGTCGCCTCGGCGAGGAAGTTCTCGGCGCATCCGTGCTGGTGCACGGTGTGGTGTCCGTAGCGCAGCGTGTTGGACTCCTTCGAGCACGCTCCCGCGATGGTGTCGTGGTTGCCCACCTCGTCGGCGACGATCGTCATCAGTGCGGTGCCGTCGGTGGCGCGGAGCACCGAACCCGTGGTCAGGAAGACGTTGCCCTGCGCGGCGACGGTGGTCTGAGCGCTGTACCGCACGGCGTGGTCGTGCGCCGAGTAGAACAGCGTGTCGACGGCCTGGTTTCCGTGCAGGTCGATGATCTGCAGCTGCTGGCCGGCCTTCACCACGGCCGACCACGGTGCGCAGGCGGCGACGATGTCGTCGGTCATGTCATCGCCTCGCTCTCTTGTGATACGGCACTGCGTGCTGCGGCCCAAGTGCTTTCGGTGTTGAACAAGGCGCGCAGGTACTCGGGTTCACCGGTAACGGGGACGGTCAGCTCGTCGTCGGCTCGCCAGGCCACCACGTCGAGGTCGGTGACCGCGGGCGAGGGGTCGAGCGGATGGGGCGCGTTGACGAGGACCACCACCACGGGCAGGTGGATCAGCAGGTCGACGGTCGTTCCCGGGCCTGCCGACCCGGTGAACGTCAGCGCGCCGTCGTCGCTCACCCGCGCGCCCTTGAAGAACGACGCCGACGGGGCGATGTCGCGCACGTCCATGCCGTGCTTGTGCACGCCGAGCAGCATCTGGGCGCGGCCTGCGGCCGTCATGCCGCACAGCGTGTCGTGGTGGCCGGAGGTGTCGGTCACGATGGTCGCCAGCACCCTGCCCTGGTCGGAGAGCAGGGGATGGCCTGCGCCGAGATAGGCCTGCCACGGGACCTTCATGGTGTCGGCGACGTTGAGCCGCTCCCACGATGCGTCGGCGCGGAACATCAGGAGGTGCGCGCACGCGCCGCCTTCGGGGTCGGCCAGTTGCAGGCGCGAGCCCCGGCCAAGCACCTTGGTGGCATACGACCCTGGCGGGATGGCTTCGGCCCACGTGACCTCATCGACGCCGGTCGGGGTTGCGGGCACCCGCATTCGAGCGGCCGCGGCCTGTCCGCGGGCGTGCGAGCGGGCGCCGTGGGTCGAGTTGGTGCTCGACATCATTGGCCTCCTTAACTGTCACTTGAAAGTTTTCGGGCCGAGCGTTCCCTGTGGGTGTCGGGCCTGTTACGGACGCGTTGAAAATTATTTCTATCAAGTGACAGAAAATGTGGGACCGCCGGACGACCGGTGACAGAATGTGGGCCATGAGCAGCGAAGGCCGTAGCAGTGAAGGACGTGGTCGTCCGAGGTTGGAGCAGTCGCGGCGACCCGGCAAGAACGCCCGCGAAGAAATCCTCGACGCCGCCGCCGAGCTGTTCACCACCCACGGCTACGCCAACACGTCCACCAGGAAGATCGCCGATGCCGTCGGCGTCCGGCAAGCCTCGCTGTACCACCACTTCGCCACGAAGGACGACATCCTCGAGGCACTGCTGGCCGGAACGGTCGACGAGCCGCTCCAGCTGGCAGCCCAGCTCATCACCGAACGCGGGTCCGCCGCAGGACGCCTGCACACGTTGGTGGTGGCCGACGTGACGCAGCTGTGCAAGAGCACCTGGAATCTCGGCGCGCTCTACCTGCTTCCCGAACTCCGCGTGGACCGGTTCGACCGGTTCCGCATCAGCCGCGCCGAGCTGCGCGACCGTTACCGCGAGCTGGCGGCGGCCGCCATCGCCGAATCGCACGGGCCCGCCGACGCCGACGAACTCCCGTTCCGTCTCGCCGAGTCGGTGATCAACCGCCGCTCCGACGACGGAGACGCGCCTGCCGAGCTGCCATGGATCATCGCCGACGGCGCCCTGCGGACCCTCGGGTTCGACGGCGACTTCGCCGCACTGCGGGAGGCGACCGCCAAGCGGCTGGCCTTACACGTCGATGCGATGACGTAACAGCTTGCGATACCGTCTGCGCCATGCCCGATTTCGACGCGCTGACGTTTGCCCAGTCCGGTCCGATCACCACGATCGTGCTCAACCGGCCCGACGCCGGCAACGGCATGAACGACACGTTGACCCGTGAACTCGCGATCGCGGCGAAGCTGTGTGACACCGAGGCCACCAAGGTCGTCACCCTGACCGGCGCTGGCCGCTTCTTCAGTGCGGGCGGCGATCTCAAGTCGATGGCCGCCGCGCCAAGCCCCGCGGCCTTCGTCAAGGGCATCGCCGTCGACCTGCACCGCGCGTTGTCGACGTTCGCCAGGATGGACGCGGTGCTGATCACCGCGGTCAACGGCGTCGCGGCGGGTGCCGGTTTCAGCGTCGCCGTCACCGGTGACCTGGTGCTTGCCGCCGAATCGGCCAAGTTCACGATGGCCTACACGAAGGCAGGGCTGAGCCCCGACGGAAGCTCGTCGTACTACCTGCCCCGGCTCATCGGCATCCGGCGCACGCAGCAACTCATGCTGACCAACCGGACGTTGTCCGCCGCCGAGGCGCTGGACTGGGGCCTTCTGACCGAGGTGGTGCCCGACGCCGACCTCGCCACCAGAACCGACGCACTCGCCGAGGAAATGGCGCGCACCTCGCGCACGTCGAACGCCGCGGTCAAGCGACTGCTGCTCGGCACCTACCGCACCGGCATCGAGGAGCAGATGGAGCTCGAGGGTCGCTACATCGCTGACTGCGCACGCTCCGCCGACGGGCAGGAGGGCATCGCCGCCTTCGTCGGAAAGCGCGCGCCCGAGTTCATCTAACTAGAAGGAGTGCTCCTCGGCCGGGAACGTCCCGGTCGCCACGTCCTGGGCGTATTGCACTGCGGCACGGCGCAATTCGCCGCCGACGTCGCCGAACCGCTTGACGAACTTCGCGGTCCTGCCCGCCGTCATACCCGCCATGTCCTGCCACACCAGCACCTGGGCGTCACAGTTGGGGCCTGCGCCGATGCCGACGGTGGGGATGGTCAGCTTGCCGGTGATCTGGGTGGCCAGCTCGGCGGGCACCATCTCGAGCACCACTGCGATCGCGCCTGCCTCGGCAACGGCGATCGCATCGTGAATGGTCTGCTCGGCGGCATCGCCGCGGCCCTGTACGCGGAAACCGCCGAGTCCGTTGACGCTCTGCGGCGTGAAGCCGATGTGCGCGACGACCGGGATGCCTGCCTGCGTCAGAACCGCGATCTGCTCGGCGACCCGCTCGCCGCCCTCGAACTTGACCGCTGCCGCGCCCGTTTCCTTGAGGAAACGCGTCGCGGTGGCCAACGCCTGCTGCGGGCCTGCCTCATAGCTGCCGAACGGCAGGTCGGCGACCACCAGGGCGTGCGGTGCACCGCGGACTACGCCGCGCACCAGGGGGATCAGCTCGTCGGCGGTCACTGGCACCGTGGTGTCGTATCCGTAGACGACGTTGGCCGCGGAGTCGCCGACGAGGAGCACCGGAATCTCGGCGTCGTCGAAGACCCTGGCGGTGGAGTAGTCGTAGGCCGTCAGCATGGACCACTTGTGGCCCTCGGCCTTCCATTTCTGCAGGTGGTGAGTCCGGACCTTGACTCGCGGGGCCCGCGTCTCACTCGAACTGGTTGCAGCACCGTAAACCGTTTGCTCAGACATCGTTGTCCCTAATCTGGTCTGGTCGATCCTCGAGGCCCTGACCGGGTCCCCGGGTTCGTCTGACACCTGAAAGTCTGCCACTTGCGGCGGCGAAGATGAACCGCATGCGCAGTGGATTTGCTCACACGTCGATGTGCGGCGGGCCTACGATCGGCGCATGCAAAGGCTCAGCGGACTCGACGCCAGCTTCCTCTACCTCGAGACCGCGACCCAGCCACTGCACGTGTGCTCGGTACTGGAACTCGACACCTCGACCATTCCCGGCGGGTACAGCTTCGACCGGTTGCGCGACGCCCTTGGCCTGCGGATCAAGGCGATGCCGGAGTTCCGCGAGAAGCTCGCCGACAACCGGCTCAATCTCGATCATCCGGTGTGGGTGGAGGACGAGGACTTCGACGTCGACCGGCACGTGCACCGCATCGGACTGCCCGCCCCTGGCGGACGGGTCGAGCTTGGCGAGATCTGCGGTCACATCGCCTCCCTGAACCTGGACCGCAGCAGACCGTTGTGGGAGATGTGGGTGATCGAGAACGTCGCGGGCACCGATGCACACGACGGCGGTCGGCTCGCGGTCATGACGAAGGTGCATCACGCCGGCGTCGACGGCGTCACCGGTGCCAACCTGATGTCGCAGCTGTGCACCACCGAAGCCGACGCGCCACCGCCGGACCCGGTCGAAGGGGTGGGCGGAGGCTCGGACCTGGAGATCGCGGTCAGCGGCGCAATCAAATACGCCACCCGCCCGCTCAAGCTGATGAACATGCTGCCCTCGACGGTGTCGACGGTGGTGGACACCGTCAAGCGCGCGCGCAGCGGGCTGACCATGGCGGCCCCGTTCGCCGCACCGAAGACCCGCTTCAACGCCAAGGTCACCGGGCACCGCAACGTCGCGTTCGCCCAGCTCGACCTCGAGGACATCAAGACCGTCAAGAACCACTTCGGCGTCAAGGTCAACGACGTGGTGATGGCGATGGTGGCAGGCGTGCTGCGGACGTTCCTGCTCGACAAGGACGAGCTCCCCGAAAACACGTTGGTCGCGATGGTGCCGGTGTCGGTCCACGACAAGTCGGATCGGCCAGGCCGCAACCAGGTTTCGGGCATGTTCTCCAGCCTGGGAACGAACATCGAGGACCCGGCCGAGCGGGTGAAGACCATCGCCGAGGCGAATTCCGTTGCCAAGCAACACAGTGCCGCGATCGGCGCGACGTTGCTGCAGGACTGGTCGCAGTTCGCCGCACCCGCGGTGTTCGGCATCGCGATGCGGGTCTACGCCTCCAGCAGACTCACCAGCGCCGCGCCCGTGCACAACCTCGTCGTGTCCAACGTCCCCGGCCCACAGGTGCCGCTGTACTTCCTGGGCGCCAAGGTCAACGCGATGTACCCGCTTGGCCCGATCTTCCACGGCTCGGGCCTCAACATCACCGTGATGTCGCTGAACGGAACGCTCGACGTCGGCCTCATCTCTTGTCCCGAACTGCTGCCCGATTTATGGGACATGGCCGACGATTTCCAGGTCGCTCTTCAGGAGTTGCTCGACGCGACGCGGTAGCGCCCTCAACAGCGGTGATGTGGGCGCATGGCAGCATGTGCAGCCATGAGGCTTCGGAACGGGCTACTCGTGGCCGCCACGCTGATGTTGCTGGTGGCTGGTTGTAGCAAGGTGATCGACGGACACGCGGTCATCGGTGCCCCCAAGCCGGGCACACCCGTGACGTGGAAGGACTGCGAGTCCGCCTCGTCCGACGCCACCGACATCCCCGCGGGTGCCGAGTGCGGAATGCTCTCGGTACCGGTTGACTACTCCAAGCCCGACGGCGACATCGCGCAGCTGTCGATGATCAGGTTCAAGGCGACCGGCAACAAGATCGGCTCGCTGATCCTCAACCCGGGCGGCCCAGGCGAGTCCGGTATCGAGGCGGCCGCCTCGATCGTGGGAACCATGCCGGAATCGGTGCGGCAGCGCTTCGACGTGGTCGGCTTCGACCCGCGTGGGGTCGGCTCGTCGACGCCCGCGGTGTGGTGCAACTCCGATGCCGACAACGACCGGCTGCGGGCCGATCCCCAGGTCGACTATTCGCCTGCGGGCGTCGCCCACATCGAGTCCGAGACCAAGGACTTCGTACAGCGGTGCGTGGACAAGATGGGCAAGGACTTCCTCGCCAACGTCGGAACCGCAAGCGTGGCCAAGGATCTCGATGCGATGCGGATCGCACTCGGCGACCAGAAGTTGACCTACCTCGGGTACTCCTACGGCACCAGGATCGGGTCGGCGTACGCCGAAGCCTACCCGCAGAACGTGCGCGCCATGATCCTCGACGGCGCCGTCGACCCCAACGCCGATCCGATCGAATCCGACATCCGTCAGGCCGCGGCCTTCCAGACCGCATTCAACGACTACGCGGCCGACTGCGCGAAGGCTGCGAGCTGCCCGCTCGGCACCGACCCGGCCAAGGCCGTCGACGTCTACAAGAGCCTCGTCGACCCGTTGGTCCAGAACCCCGCGAAGACCAAGGACCCGCGTGGCCTCAGCTACAGCGACTCCGTCGTCGGCACCATATTGCCGCTGTACTCGCCCAGCCTGTGGCGCCACCTCACGCAGGCCCTTACCGAACTCAAGAGGGGCGACGGCGACACCATGCTCGCGCTGGCCGATCTCTACATGGGCCGCGACGAGAAGGGACACTACAACAACTCCACCGACGTGCGAGTCGCGGTGAACTGCGTCGACGAACCGCCGGTGACCGACCGCGCCAAGACGGTCGACGAGGACCGTCGGTCCCGTGAGGTTGCACCGTTCATGAGCTACGGGCAGTTCACCGGGAACGCCCCGCTGAGCACGTGCGCGTTCTGGCCCGTGCCGCCCACGTCGACGCCGCACCAATTGAAGATCGACGGACTGCCGCCCACCCTTGTGGTGTCGACCACCAACGACCCGGCAACGCCGTACCAGGCAGGCGTCGACCTCGCCAAGCAACTCGGGGGCGCGCTGCTGACCTTCGACGGCACGCAACACACCGTGGTCTTTCAGGGCAATGCCTGTGTCGACGACATCGCGGCCAAGTATCTGGTCGACGTCGCAGTGCCGCCGCCTGGCGCAAAATGCTGACCGTAGAACGGTCTTAGGTCACCATCGCATCACTGAATGGTTGCTGGCGTATCTCTGCCCGGGATCGGCTACAGACCCGAAGCGCGTTGCGTGCGAACATGTTCGCCATGCGGGTGGGCGGACTCTTAGCGGCGCCACTCGCGATCCTCGCGGTCTCCGTCATGGTGTGCCCGATGGCGTTGGCGTCACCGGAGGTGGAGCCCTCCCAACAGCAGTACGGGCAAACCCCGCTCTGGGGTAGCTGCACCAGCTTCGTCTCCGACGCCGCCACCGCAATCCCGACCGCCCAGTGCGGCACCGTCTCGGTCCCCGTCGACTACAGCAGACCCGACGGGCCGCAGGCCCAGTTGGCCGTCATCCGGGTGCCCGCGAGCGGCGATCGCATCGGAGTCCTGATGGTCAACCCCGGCGGGCCGGGGGCGTCGGCCGTCGACACCGTTGCGGGCATGGGTGCGGCACTGGCCAACACCGACATCGGCCGGCGCTTCGACTTGGTTGGCTTCGACCCGCGCGGCGTCGGACACTCCACTCCGCAGGTGCGCTGCCGCAGCGACGCCGAATTCGACGCGTACCGGCGCGAGCCGATGACCGACTACAGCCAAGAGGGTGTCGCGCGCATCGAGCAGCTGTACCAGAACCTCGCCCAGCTGTGCGTCGACAAGACCGGGATGGACTTCCTTGCCAACGTCGGGACGTCGTCCACGGCGCGGGACATGGACGTCGTGCGTGCGG
This sequence comes from Mycobacterium sp. AZCC_0083, assembly GCF_014202335.1. Lineage (GTDB taxonomy): Bacteria > Actinomycetota > Actinomycetes > Mycobacteriales > Mycobacteriaceae > Mycobacterium. Next base: position 13,754 of record NZ_JACHGP010000026.1, read on the forward strand.
CGCTGGGGGAGCAGCAGATCAATTACCTTGGCTACTCCTATGGCACCGAGCTCGGCGCCACCTACGCCGAGAAGTACCCCGACCGGGTCAGGGCGATGGTGCTCGACGGTGCGGTGAACCCCGGTTCGGACCCGATCGGCGAGAGCATCCGCCAGTTGGCCGGATTCCAAATGGCCTTCAACGACTACGCCATGGACTGCGCGCGATCCACCGACTGCCCACTGGGTACCGACCCGACCCAGTTCGACGCGCGCTACCACGAGCTGGTCAACCCGTTGGTGCAACAGCTCGGCCGTACCTCCGATCCACGCGGCCTGAGTTACCAGGACGCGATCACGGGCACGGTCAACGCCCTTTACACGCAGCGATATTGGAAGTACCTGACCAGTGGTCTGCTCGGTCTGCAGCGCGGCACCGACGCCGGCGACCTGCTGCTGCTGGCCGATGACTACCAACACCGCAACCCCAGCGGTCACTACGACAACCAGCAGGACGCCTTCCTCGCGATCCGCTGCGTCGACGCGCCGTACCCCGCCGACTCGGCCGCGTGGGCCGACGCCGACCGCCGGGCCCGCGAGGCGGCGCCGTTCATGTCCTACGGCGAATTCACCGGGTTCGCCCCGCGTGACAACTGCGCGATGTGGCCCGTTCCGCCGACGTCGACACCCCACGACGTGCCGTCACCGGGTGCGGGCAAGGTCGTCGTGGTGTCCACGACCCGCGATCCGGCGACGCCGTATCAGGCCGGTGTCGATCTCGCCCGCGAGATGGATGCCGCGCTGATCACCTTCGACGGAACGCAACACACCGTGGTGTTCAACGGCGACGCGTGTGTGGATCCCGCCGTGGTCGCCTTTCTGGTCGATTCGGTGCAGCCCCCGCAAGACCTGCACTGTTAGTGACACGAAGCGGCGCCGTAACACAGAATTAACAGCCGGTGCCTACGCTGCGGACATGGATCGCCAGAAGGAATTCGTGCTGCGCACGCTGGAGGAACGCGACATCCGGTTCGTGCGGTTGTGGTTCACCGACGTGCTCGGATACCTCAAATCCGTGGCGATCGCGCCGGCCGAACTCGAGGGAGCCTTCGAAGAGGGCATCGGCTTCGACGGCTCGTCCATCGAGGGCTTCGCCCGCGTGTCGGAATCCGACATGGTCGCGCGTCCCGATCCGTCTACGTTCCAGGTTCTGCCGTGGACGACGAGCGCGGGCAAGCACCACTCGGCTCGGATGTTCTGCGACATCACCATGCCGGATGGCTCGCCGTCGTGGGGCGACTCCCGGCACGTGCTGCGCCGCCAGCTCGCCAAGGCCACAGACCTCGGCTTCTCCTGCTACGTGCACCCGGAGATCGAGTTCTTCCTCCTCAAGCCGGGCTCCGACGACGAGCCGCCGATCCCAGCTGACAACGGCGGCTACTTCGACCAGACCATTCACGATGCCGCACCGAACTTCCGCCGCCACGCGATCGAAGCGCTGGAGTCGATGGGCATCTCGGTCGAGTTCAGCCACCACGAGGGCGCCCCTGGGCAGCAGGAGATCGACCTGCGCTACGCCGACGCGCTGTCGATGGCGGACAACGTCATGACGTTCCGCTACGTGGTCAAGGAGGTCGCACTCACCGAAGGCGTGCGGGCATCGTTCATGCCCAAGCCGTTCGCCGAATACCCCGGGTCGGCCATGCATACCCACATGAGCCTTTTCGAGGGCGAGAACAACGCCTTCCACGATCCCAACGATCCGTTGCAGCTCTCCGACGTCGGCAAGTCGTTCATCGCGGGCGTGCTCGAGCACGCGAGCGAGATCAGCGCCGTCACCAATCAGTGGGTGAACTCCTACAAGCGGCTGGTGCACGGCGGCGAGGCCCCGACCGCGGCGTCGTGGGGTGCGGCCAACCGCTCGGCGCTCGTCCGGGTACCGATGTACACGCCGCGCAAGGCATCGTCACGCCGTGTCGAGGTGCGCAGCCCCGATTCGGCATGCAACCCGTATCTGGCGTTCTCCGTACTGCTGGCGGCGGGTCTGCGCGGCGTCGAGAAGGGCTACACGCTCGGGCCGCAGGCCGAGGACAACGTGTGGAACCTGACCCCGGAGGAGCGGCGCGCCATGGGCTACCGCGAGCTGCCGTCGAGCCTCGGGGTGGCGCTGAGCGAGATGGAGAGCTCCGAATTGGTCGCGGAAGCGTTGGGGGAGCACGTCTTCGACTTCTTCCTGCGCAACAAGCGCGCCGAGTGGGAGAACTACCGCAGCCACGTCACGCCGTTCGAGCTCAAGACGTACCTGTCGTTGTAGGAAACGCGTGGAATAACGGCTGCGCTAACGTGACGGCATGGCCAAACCCGCGACGCAGCGACCCACGCTGCCCAGCGTCGGCAGGCTCGGATTGGTCGAACCTCCCGCGCGTGCGGATCTAGACCGGCTGGGCTGGAAAACCGACGCCCACGTCGAGTTGTTGTGGTCGCTGTCGCGCGCGCCCAACGCCGACTCCGCGCTGCGCGCAATGGTGCGCATCGCCGACGCACTCGGCGGTGACTGGGACGAGCTGAACCGCGCGCTGGTCAAGGACCGCTCGCTGCGGGGGCGGCTGTTCGCCGTACTTGGTTCCTCGCTGGCGCTCGGCGACCATCTGGTCGCACACCCGAAGTCCTGGCATCTGCTCGCAGGCAACGTCACGCTGCCGTCGGCCGAGCAATTGCGCCGCGAGTTCGCGGCAGTGGCTGAAAGTGCCACCGACGCAAGGTCAATTCAGTCGTCGCTGCGGATTCTCTACCGGGACCGAATGCTGGTGCTGGCTGCTCTTGACGTGTCACCGACCGTCGAGAACGAGCCGGTACTGCCCTTCGCCACCGTTGGAGAGCACCTCGCCGACCTGGCCGACGCCGCGCTGGGAGCGGCGCTGATCGTCGCCACCCGTACGGTCTGCGGGGACGACACCCCGCCGCCGCGACTCGCTGTCATCGCGATGGGCAAGTGCGGCGCGCGCGAGCTGAACTACGTCAGCGACGTCGACGTCATCTTCGTGGCTGGCTCGGCGGCCGACACCAACCTGACCGTCGCCACCCGCGTCGCAGGCGAGATGATGCGGTTGGGCTCCGAGACCTTCTTCGAGGTGGACGCGGCGCTGCGGCCCGAGGGCAAGCGCGGTGAGCTGGTCCGCACGCTGGAGTCGCACGTCGCGTACTACGAGCGGTGGGCCAAGACCTGGGAGTTCCAGGCGCTGCTGAAGGCGCGCCCCGCGGTTGGCGACGCCGAGCTCGGCGCGCAGTACATGGCCGCGCTGAACCCGATGGTATGGACCGCCTGCGAGCGCGAGGACTTCGTACCAGAGGTGCAGGCGATGCGGCGCCGCGTCGAGGAACTGGTACCCGCGGGGGTGCGGGCCCGTGAACTGAAGCTCGGCACCGGTGGGTTGCGCGACGTCGAATTCGCCGTGCAGCTGCTGCAGTTGGTGCACGGCCGCAATGACGACTCGCTGCACGTCGCGTCGACCGTCGATGCGCTGGCCGCGCTCGGCGAGGGTGGCTACGTCGGACGCGACGACGCCGCGAACATGACGGCGTCCTACGAGTTCCTGCGGCTGCTCGAACATCGGCTACAGCTGCAGCGACTCAAGCGCACGCACATGCTGCCCGAGGCCGACGACGAGGAGGCGATGCGCTGGCTGGCACGCGCCGCGCACATGCGGCCCGACGGTCAGCACGACGCGCTCGGCGTGCTGCGCGAGGAGCTCAAGCGGCAGAGCATGCGGGTGTCGCGGCTGCACGCGAAGCTCTTCTACCAACCGCTGCTCGAGTCGGTGGTTGGCGCGGGCGTCGAGCTGACGGCGTCCCTGTCAGCGGAGGCCGCCGAACGTCAGCTCGCCGCACTTGGTTACGAGGGCCCGCAGAGTGCGCTGACCCACCTGGCGGCGCTGACCGGGCACAGTGGGCGGCGCGGCCGGGTGCAGCAGGTGCTGCTGCCGACGCTGCTTGACTGGCTGTCCGACACCCCGGACCCCGACGCGGGGCTGCTGGCCTACCGGCGGCTCAGCGAGGAGTTGTCCGAGCAGCGCTGGTTCCTGGCGACGCTGCGCGACGAGGGCGCGGTGGCCAAGCGACTGATGCGCGTGCTCGGCACGTCGGCGTTCGTGCCCGATCTACTGCTGCGCGCGCCCGAGGTGATCCAGCAGTACGCCGACGGGCCACAGGGACCCAAGTTGTTGGAGACCGAACCGGAAAGCATGGCGAAGGCCCTCGTCGCGTCGGCAGGCAGGCACGCCGACCCCGTGCGCGCCATCATGGCCGCCCGCACCCTGCGGCGCAGGGAACTGGCCCGCATCGCGTCGGCGGACCTCCTCGGCATGCTCGAGGTGACCGACGTGTGCAAGGCGCTGACCTCGGTCTGGGTGGCCGTGCTGCAGGCCGCCCTCGACGCGGTCGTGCGTGCCAACACCCCGCCGTCGGGGCCGCCAGCGCGGATCGCGGTCATCGGCATGGGCCGCCTCGGTGGCGGAGAACTCGGCTACGGTTCCGACGCCGACGTGATGTTCGTGTGCGAACCGGTGGACGGCGTCGACGAGTCCGTCGCCGTCAAGTGGTCGGTGACCATCGCCGAGCAGGTGCGCGCGCGGCTCGGGACGCCAAGCGCGGACCCACCTTTGGAGGTCGACGCGAACCTGAGGCCGGAGGGTCGGAACGGCCCGCTGGTCCGCACGCTGGCGTCCTACGAGGCGTACTACGCGCAGTGGGCGCAGGGGTGGGAGATCCAGGCGTTGCTGCGGGCACACCGCGTTGCAGGCGATCCCGACCTTGGTGAGCGCTTCCTGTTGATGATCGACAAGACCCGCTATCCCGCCGGCGGCGTATCTGCCGAAGCGGTGCAGGAGATCCGGCGCATCAAGGCACGCGTCGACGCCGAACGTCTACCGCGCGGCGCCGATCCCAACACCCACACCAAGCTCGGCCGCGGCGGGCTGGCCGACATCGAGTGGACCGTGCAGCTCATGCAACTGCGCCACGCGCACAGGGTGCAATCGTTGCGCGGCACGTCGACGCTGGAGACGCTCGACGCCATCGGTGCGGCAGAGTTGATCGCCGAGGGAGACATCGATCTGCTGCGGCAGGCGTGGCTGACCGCGACGCGGGCGCGCAACGCGCTGGTCCTGGTTCGCGGCAAGCCAACCGATCAGCTGCCGGGCCCTGGCCGTCAGCTCAACGCGGTGGCGTTGGCCGCAGGCTGGCACAACGACGATGGTGGCGAGTTCCTCGACAACTACCTGCGGGTGACCCGCCGGGCGAAAACAGTGGTACGAAAGGTCTTTGGAGCATGAGGTGGGGAGCTTGAATAGAGACATTCAGTTCGACTTCATCGGCGCCGAGGAGTACGACCGGCTCCGCGATGTGTACGAACCGCTGACGCAATCCATCCGCAGGCTGATCGGCGCGGGCATCCGCACCGGCGTGGACGACGACACAATCCGCGACGCCATTGCCGCCATCGATGCGACGACCGAAACGCTCGAGCGCGCCCAGTCCGACACCTCGACCCTGCGCCACGCAGGCACCGGACGTCCACTGGCGTGGACCAATCCGGCTGTCGGGCTTCGCAATGCGATGGCGCCGCCCATGGAGATCCATGAGGATGGCGACGGACGGTACTGGTCGGAGTTCACCTTGGGCGTGGCCTACGAAGGGCCGCCCGGTCTGGTGCACGGTGGCATCGGCGCACTCGTTCTCGATCACATCCTCGGCGAGGCGGCCAGCGAAGGCCTGACCAAGCCGTTGTTCACCGGAACCATCACGCTGCGCTATCTTCGGGGCACACCGCTGGGGCCGCTGCGCGCCGAGGCCTACATCGAACGTACCGAGGGCATCAAGACCTTCGCGCGGGGCTTCCTCGGCGATGCCGACGGACCGACCGTCGAGGCCGACGGGGTATTCATCAGGCCTGCGTGGGCGCGTGACGCCGGATGAAGTTCTACGTGAGCACCGCGTTCCTCGACGTCAAGGAGGTCGTCGAAATCGCCAAGGCTGCAGACGAACTCGGGTATGACGGGATGGGCATCGCCGACCACGTCGTCAACCTGGAGACCCTTGAGACGCCGTACCCGTATACGGAGGACGGCTCGCGCCGGTGGGAGCCGTTCACGCACTGGCCCGATCCGTGGGTGATGATCGGGGCGATCGCGCTGGCCACCAGCAGGCTGCGCTTCGTCACCACCGTGTACCTGCCAGGCATGCGCGATCCCTATTCGGCGGCGAAGGCCATCGGGACGGCGGCATGTCTGGCCGACGGCCGGCTCGAACTGGGCATCGGCGTCGGGTGGTGCGAGGAAGAGTTCACGTTGATGGGCCAGCGGTTCGACCGCCGCGGCAAGCGCACCGACGAGATCCTGCAGTTGATGCGCGCCCTCTGGCAGCCCGGCTGGACGGAGTTCGACGGTGAGTTCTACCAAACGCCGCGGCTGGAGATGGAGCCAACCCCACCGCACATTCCGATCTACGTCGGCGGCTTGTCCGACATCGCGTTGCGCCGCGCAGCGCGCAACGACGGCTGGATCGGCGACCTGATCAGCACCGACCGGGCGATCGCGTCGGTGGACCGGCTCAGTGAGCTACGGGCCGAAAAGGGCTTGACCATGGACGATTTCACGATCCTGACGCCGCTGGCCGATGCCTACCTCCCCGAGCACTACGCGCGCGCAGAGGCGGCGGGCATCCACGGCGTCATCACGATGCCGTGGATGTTCTACACGGGTCCTGCGTCGAGCACCGCCGACAAGATCGACTCCATGAAGCGCTTCCGCAAGGACAATCGCCTCGACGGCTGATCCTCACGCAGGCGTATCGGGTTTCCTGACGACGAGGTACGCCTGCTTGGTGGATTCGTGTGTTCCGTCGGCGGGCTCGCGGACCAGGTGGGCGTAGGGCCGCAGTCCTGCCCGCTCCAACAGGGCAAGGACGTGGTCGGGTTGCCTTCGGATGAACGTCAGCTCCACGCGTTGTCCGAAGGCCTCGTCGAGGACGAGGGGCTCGTCGCCGACTTGGAACGCGAGCAGGGCGAAGCCGCCCGGTATCAGCACGCGGTAGAACTCGTCGAATGCCCGCGGTAGGTGGTCGTCGGGCACGTGAATGATGGAGTACCAGGCGCAGACACCGCCGACGGCCAGATCGGCGACGCCAAGGTCGGTCATCGATCCCACGCTGAATTCGATGTCGCGATTGAGTCGTTGCGCCTCGGCGATCACGTTGGGGGACAAGTCGATCCCGAATGCATCGATACCGTAGCTGCGCAACTTGGCGGTGGTGACGCCCGTGCCGCAGCCGACGTCGGCCACCCGCTTGTTCCCGCTCATCGAGACCAGTCCGGTGAAGGCACTCACCATGGCGAGATCCACCGGCTTGTCGTCCAGATAGTCGTGGAAGCGGGGCCTAGCGTTTCGTCTTCCCTTCCCGCAGGGCGTCGAGGGCCCAGGCGCCACCGCCGGTGAAGACCAGCAGGAAGAACGCGAAGCAGTTGTGCACGGCCAGTTCGCCGCCGTTCTCGATCGGCCACAGCCCAGTCGGCTGGTGCTGGGTGAAGTACGCGAAGGCCATCTCGCCCGACCCGACGAAGGCAGCAAGCCGGGTGACCAGCCCCGCCATGAGCAGCAGCCCGACGACGATCTCGATGAGCCCGCCCCACCAATACGGCCACATGCCGAACGGCACGGCGGGGCCGGTGAGCGTGCCGTCCGCGGCCGGAGAGCCCACCGGCCAGGCGAACAGCTTCTGCGTGGCGTGAATGGTCAGCAGCAGGCCGAACACGATGCGAAAGATACTCAGCACATACGGCGAGAACGAGGTGAGTTTGGCGTCCAGTTTCGACATGCTCACAGCTTATACGGACCAGGGTCCGAATACCGTCGGCTCCCCGGGCGTGGCTAGGCTCCGCCGCTTTCGGACTCGAGTTTGGCGACGATGTTGAAGAGGCCGCTGACGACCTCGCTCAAGATGTCCTCATCGCTATGAGCCGCGTTCTCGTCGGCGGACATCTGGCGCAACCTGTCGTAGATCGCCATCGAATCGGGTGCATCGGCCGAGGGCCGGGAGATGTTGAGCTTCACCGGTTCGATGATGGTCCTGAAACAAGATCATTGGCGCGAAACATCGAAACAACGGACGCGCTGCGGACGAGGTGAGTCGTCCGCAATGCGTCGGCTAGGGACTAACTGGTTCGGTCGTCAGGCCGCCGGTTGCCAGCAGTCATCGACGGCGGTCAGTTGAACGGCGTTGGGCTGGTGCAGGTCTCCGCGTCGGTGTCCACCTGTCTCCAAACTCATACGACCATCGTTGCCAGTCTGGCCTCGGTGGGGTTGTCCTGGCCGCGGTCAGCGCCGCGTGGCGATACCGCAGAACCACGAACAACGGCATCTGCACGACTCCAACAGACGACACCCCCGAATGTTGCGGCCCAGAATCCGGTAGCCGCACCCTTCCGCCGGACAACGAACTCACCGACCCCGCCGAAAGCGTCAACACTGCCGCTGGAGGTATCCGCCTCGAGGTCGGCGCGTGATCACCACGAACGGGACGGGCTTGCCTGCGCTTGACTCGGTAGTTGGGTACAGGGTTCATGCTGATGAAGTGAGAACCAGCGAGGTCGCCGCCCAGGCACACGTCAACGCCCAGACCCTGCGGTACTACGAACGCCGAGGCTTGCTGCCCGAACCCGAGCGGACCCACGCCGGGTATCGTTCGTACACCCCGGACGCTGTACGGGTGGTTCGCTTTGTCAAGCGCGCCCAACAACTCGGTTTCACCCTCGGCGACATCGAAGATCTCCTGCACCTCGCCGACGGGGGTCCCGCCTCCTGCGAGGACACACTCGCGATGGCCCGCACCCGTATCACCGACTTACAACGGCGCATCGACGAACTCGCAGGCATGCGTGACGCCCTGGCCCGCCTCATCGACACCTGTGATCAACCCCGCGCCGAACGCGACTGCCCGATCCTGCACGACATCGAAACCGTCGCCGCCGCCACAACGTCCACACTGCGGAATGATTGCCATGCGTGTTGAAGTATTGACCTCGCTGGGATGCCCCAACGCTGCCGCAGCCAAAGAAACTGTCGTTGACTGCCTTGCCGCCCTCGGCATCGATACGCCGATCATCGACCGCGTGGGTCCATATCCGTCGCCGACAATCCTCATCGACGGCGTCGACGTGATGCGGCCCGAAGACGGCGCGCCGACCGGTAACTCTTGCCGACTCGACCTGCCGACTACCACAAGAGTTCTGGACGCCTTGCGCACCAACACGGGCGATGAACGAAAACAACTCCACACCAATGGAATCTCCGACACATGAACGATCTGCCTGGCGCTCCCCAGCCGATCCTGACCGTAGCTCGGCAGCTTCCACCAGCGATCCAGGAACTTCACCGAGCAGTGCTGCGCGACTTCTGTTTCAACGGAAATGCACATTGCGACGGTCTGCGGCAGACTGCGACCACGCTGGGCCTCGACATCGAGGACGCGCTGCAACAGCTGGCCACCGCAGACCTGGTCCACACCGCACCTGACGGATCGATCAGAGTCGCCTATCCCTTTTCTGCGCTGCCGACCGGCCACACAGTGCAGCTCACCGGCTACTCGCAGGCCGCAGCAATGTGTGCAATCGACGCGCTCGGAATCCCATTGATGACTGCCCATGACGGCGTCGTCGTTTCCACCGACCCCACCTCTGGGGCACCGATCCGCATCGAACGCCGTGGCGATGAATGGACATGGCAACCCCCGACCTGCGTGATCGTGATCGGCCACACCGACTGTCGTGGAATCCTCGCCGATACCGTGTGCGGGGCGATCACGTTTCACACCGACTGCGAAACTGCGCAGTGCCACCTCGACAAACATCCCGAGATAACGGGCCGCATCGCCGACCAAGCCGAAGCAATCGCCTTTGCCGATTGCACTTTCGGACAATTGGCGGTCGGGCTTGACCAAACCCTGATAGGGGTCCAGTCGAGCCGAAATTGTCATACGGAGAGCGGCCTAGTTGACTGAGTTTTCGATGTCACCGCCAAGCACGCGGTAGACCGTGGCGCGCTGACGACGCCAACGGTCTGCTCGAAGGGGTCCTGACGTTCTGGTCTCACCTCGCCGAATTGGCAAGTGGATCAACAGAAATCGGCGCTAGGTCCAGACCTCAGCTGGGTGCAGGACAGACTGCCAAACCTGACGGCACGAATGACGGCGACCCCATCGACGCCGAGATTGTCGAGGAATCTCCGTCGAACGAACCAGATGGCCCTCCGCGAGCACTCGAAGGGTAAGGGGTGGATCGAGTTCCACGATCTGCGCCACTACCTGGCGTCGATGCGCTGATTCACGATGGGAATGACATCAAGACAGTGCAGGACCGGATGGGCCACGTCTCCGCGCCCACGACTTTGGACGCATACGGGTACTTGTGGCCCACGCAGACGAGTCCACCCGCCCGACAATCGATGCTGTGATCGCCGAACGGATGGACTCGTTTGAATCTACTGCGGATTGACGCGCCTGATTCGGCGGGTCAGCCCCCGATTAAACGTCGTAGTAGAGCGCGAACTCGTACGGGTGCGGCCGGATCTGGACCGGAAGGATCTCGTTCTCCCGCTTGTACGAGATGTAGGTCTCGATCAGGTCGGGCGTGAACACTCCACCCTCGGTGAGGTATTCGTGATCCTCCTCGAGACGGTCGATCACCGCTGCCAGCGAGGTGGGCGCCTGCGGAATGTTGGCGGCCTCGTCCGGCGGCAGCTCGTAGAGGTCCTTGTCGACCGGGGAGAGCGGCTCGATCTTCTTCTTGATGCCGTCGATGCCCGCCATCAGCATGGCCGCGAACGCCAGGTAGGGGTTACCCGAGCTGTCCGGGCAACGGAACTCGAGACGCTTGGCCTTCGGGTTGTTGCCGGTGATCGGGATGCGCACGCATGCCGACCGGTTGCGCTGGCTGTACACCAGGTTGATCGGGGCCTCGTAGCCCGGCACCAGACGCTTGTAGGAGTTCACGGTGGCGTTGGTGAACGCCAGCAGCGACGGCGCGTGGTGCAGGATGCCGCCGATGTAGTGGCGCGCCAGGTCCGAAAGGCCGGCGTAGCCCGACTCGTCGTGGAAGAGCGGCTTGCCGTCCTTCCACAGCGACTGGTGGGCGTGCATGCCTGAGCCGTTGTCACCGAACAGCGGCTTGGGCATGAAGGTGACGGTCTTGCCGTTCTTCCACGCCGTGTTCTTGATGATGTACTTGAACAGCAGGACGTCGTCAGCAGCTGCCAGCAGGGTGTTGAACTTGTAGTTGATCTCGGCCTGGCCTGCGGTGCCCACCTCGTGGTGGCCGCGCTCCAGGGTGAATCCGGCGTTCTGCAGGTTGGTGGCCATCTCGTCGCGAAGGTCGACGTAGTGGTCGTATGGCGCGACGGGGAAGTAGCCGCCCTTGGGCCGCACCTTGTAGCCCAGGTTGGGGCTGCCGTCGTTCTCGAACGGTTCGCCGGTGTTCCACCAGCCCGATTCCGAGTCCACTTCGTAGAACGTGCCGTTGATCTTCGAGTCGAAGCTCACCGAGTCGAAGATGTAGAACTCGGCCTCGGCGCCGAAGTAGCAGGTGTCGGCGATGCCGGTGCTGGTCAAGTAGTTCTCGGCCTTGCGAGCGACGTTGCGGGGGTCGCGGGAGTACGCCTCGCGGGTGAACGGATCGTGCACGAAGAACTGGAGATTCAGGGTCTTCGCGGCGCGGAACGGGTCGATGCGTGCGGTCTCGGCGTCGGGCAGCAGCATCATGTCCGACTCGTGGATGGACTGGAAGCCGCGGATCGAGGAGCCGTCGAAGGCTAGGCCGTCCTCGAAGATGCTCTCGTCGAACGCCGAAGCCGGGATCGAGAAGTGCTGAACGGCACCGGGCAGATCGCAGAATCGGATGTCGACGTATTCGACCTTCTCGTCCTTGATCAGCTTGATGATGTCGTCGGCCGTCTTGTCTGCCACTGAGAAATCTCCTTTGATCTGATAAACCCGCCGGTTGACGCTAGGGACACGATGTTGCACTGCCGTCAACCGCATGTTGCGCCGACGTTACGCAATGCCTGTCGACCATATGCTGGTGGCATGCCCCGCACCTTCGGTTCCTGGCTGTCTGGTTCGTCACCGTCCGAGGCCGGTGCTCGCGCAGGAGGCGCTGACGAGTATCCGGGTCAGCGGCTCGGTCTGCCCAAGACCGGACCGCGTTCACTGGCCAGGATGGGCCGCCGCATCGGTGCATTGCTGATCGACTGGCTCATCGCGTACGGACTGGCCGCCCTCGGCATGACCTTCGGCCTCGTTTCGATGGCGACGCTGTCGACCGCGGTCTTGATCGTCTGGTTCGTGCTCGGCTCGATCTCGGTGCGGCTGTTCGGCTTCACGCCTGGTCAGCTGGCGTGCGGGCTCCTCGTTGTCCCCGTGGACGGTCGGGAGCACGTCGGCATCGGACGGGCCGTCGTGCGGGGCCTGCTGATCGCGCTGGTGATACCTGCGGTGGTCACCGATTCAGACCCGCGCGGGCTGCAGGATCGGGCGACGAACACCGCCGTCGTGAGGCGGTAGCGGTTACTTCCTGCGCACGGTCCGCTGCACGCCGCGCATCTTGGCGTTCGCCGGCAGGGGGCCCTTCGGCATGGCGGCGGGTCCCATCCGCGAGCCGAGCGCGACCAGCTTGGATTCGAGCGCGTCCATCTGCTTGGCGGTGATGTTGGCGGGCAACTTGGTCAGGTGGCGCTCCAGCTTGGACAGCGGCACCTCACCCTCGCCGTTGCCGACGACGATGTCGTAGATCGGGGTATCGCCGATCAGGCGCGCGGTGCGCTTCTTCTCCTGCGCCAACAACGGTTTCACCCGGGCCGCGGAGCCTTCGCCAATGAAGATCACGCCGGGCCTGCCGATCACGCGGTGCACGGCGTCGAAGTGTCCTGTGGCGGCAACGCCTGGGGTGACTCGCCACTTGCCGCGCATGTTGTCCAGCGCCCACGCCGCGGCGCCGGTCTGGCCCTCGGCCTTGCTGTAGACGGACTTCTGCGCGCGCCTGCCGAAGATGATGAACGCCACCAATGCGCCGAGCAGCACGCCGAGCGGGATCAGCGTGACCATCGTGAACGTGCTGCCGCTGAACACTCCGGCTACTACCGCTGCAGCCACGATCAGCACGAACGCGCCGATCATGTAGGGAAGGAGCCGCTTGTCTTCCTTGCGCTGCATCTGGAACGCCTGCCATAGCTGGCTGCGCCGCTGCTTGGACGCCGCCTTTCGGGCGGCCTTCGCCTCGGCCTTTGCGGCCTTGTTGACGGCGGGCTTGCTGGATTTCGCCATTGGGTCAGGATACGGGTGGACTGTTCTTCATCCGCAGACGTGCTGCTTCTGCGTACAGCCGACCGGCCCGGTAGGACGATCGCACCAACGGACCAGCAAGGACACCGGCGAAGCCAAGTCCTTCGGCGAACTTCGCGTGCTCGACGAATTCCTCGGGCTTGACCCACCGCTCCACCGGGTGGTGGCGCACCGTGGGCCGCAGGTACTGCGTGATGGTGATGATGTCGCAGCCGGCCTCGTAGAGATCCGTCAGCGCGACGTTCACCTCGTCGGGCGTCTCGCCCATGCCGAGGATGAGGTTGCTCTTGGTCACCAAGCCGTAGTCGCGCGCCGCGGTGATCACGTCGAGGCTGCGCTGATAGCGGAATGCCGGACGGATCCGCTTGAAGATCCGCGGCACCGTTTCGACGTTGTGCGCCAACACTTCCGGGCGCGTCTCGAAGACCGCCTCGAGCTGTTCGGGGATGGCGTTGAAGTCGGGGATCAGCAACTCGACGCCGGTGTTCGGGTTGAGTGCCTTGATCTGCCGAACCGTCTCGGCGTAGAGCCACGCGCCGCCGTCGGGCTGATCGTCGCGGGCCACACCGGTGACCGTCGAGTACCGCAGCCCCATCGCCTGCACGCTCTCCGCGACGCGGCGGGGCTCGTCGCGGTCCAGCTCGGCGGGCTTGCCGGTGTCGATCTGGCAGAAGTCACACCGCCTGGTGCACTGCTCGCCGCCGATGAGGAAGGTGGCCTCGCGGTCCTCCCAGCACTCGTAGATGTTGGGGCAGCCTGCCTCTTCGCAGACCGTGTGCAGGCCTTCACGACGCACCAGAGCCTTGAGCTCCTTGTACTCCGGGCCCGTCTTCAAGGTGGTCTTGATCCACGGTGGCTTGCGTTCGATCGGTACCTCGGCGTTGCGGACTTCGAGGCGCAACAACTTGCGGCTTCCCGGTTCGACACTCACGGGGTCAATGCTACTTCCAGTCGGCCGTCCAAAGCGGCGCCGACGGCATCGGCGACCGCGTCCGTGACATCACTCACCCCGATCGGGCGGCCGAGTTCGGCGCTCAGCGACGTCACCCCGGCGTCGGAGATCCCGCACGGCACGATCGTCGAGAACGCGCCAAGGTCGCAGTCGCAGTTCAGCGAGAAGCCGTGCAGTGTCGTCGCGCGGGCCACCCGGATGCCGATCGCGCCGACCTTGCGGGCCGGTCGGCCGTCCTGGCCGGGAACCCACACACCTGACCTGCCCTCGACCCTTCCGGTTGACAACCCGAGCGATGCGCACACCGCGATGAGCGAATCCTCAAGGCGGCGAACGAACTTCACGACGTCCATGGGCTCGGCCAACCCGATGATCGGATATCCGACCAGCTGGCCGGGGCCGTGCCAGGTGATCTTGCCGCCACGATCGGTGTCGATCACGGGGACGCCGTCGACCGGCCGCTCGTGGGGCTCGGTGCGCTTGCCCGCGGTGTACACCGACGGATGCTCGAGTAGCAGCAGGGTGTCGGGACCGCCAGCGACGCGCGCGTCGGCCAGTTCGCGCTGCAGTTCCCATGCGCTGGAGTAGTCGATGGTGCCCAACCGGCGCACGTCAAGGGGGGTGCGTGCTGACCGAACCGATGATGCCGCCACGGATTCGACGGTACTCGGCGCCGGTCTAGGTGTCCTTGGGGGCGGTGGCGTAGGCCAGCGCCTCGCGGATGGTGTTGTGGTGGAACTCGAACCCGGCCCGCTCGAGTGCGGCCGGGATCGCCCGCTGCCCGCCGAGCGGACCTTCGTCCGCGAACTCGCCAAGCGCGGTGCGCAAGACGAACCCTGGCACCAACAGGGCGGTCGGACGGTTCACGGCCCGGCCGAGCGCGGCGGTGAACTCGGCATTGGTCACCGGTGCGGGTCCGGTCAGATTCACCGGACCGGCAACGTCGTCGTGGGCGATGGCGAACAGCAGCGCCCGTACTTCGTCCTCGAGGCTGATCCACGGCAAGTACTGCTTGCCGTTGCCGAGGCGGGCGCCCAAACCCAGCGAGAAGAGCGGCTTGATGCGGCCCAGCATCCCGCCGGCGGGTGACAGCACCAGACCGGTGCGCACCAGCACCACCCGCGTGCCCGCATGCTGTGCGGACTCCGTCGCCGCCTCCCAGTCCTCGCACAGTCCGGCCAGGAAGCCGCTTCCCGCAGGCGACGTCTCGTCGACGATGCGGCCACGGGTGTCGCCGTAGAAACCGACCGCGCTGGCGTTGACGAGCGTGGGCACACCGGCCGCGATGACGGCGCTCGACAGCACCTCGGTCGGGCCGATCCGGCTGTCGCGCAGGCTCTGCTTGAAGGCACCCGACCAGCGCTTCTCGCCGACGCCGACCCCACAGAGGTTCACCACGGCGTCGACCCCGCGCAGTGCGTCGGAGTCGAACTCGCCGGTGTCGGGATTCCAGAACACCTCGTCGGCGCTCGACGGTGCCCGCCGGACGATTCGCAACACCTGGTGGTCGGCCGCGCGAAGGGCGGACGTCAGCGCCGACCCGATCAGTCCGGAGGAACCCGCGATCGCTACTGCGGTTCGACTGGTTCCGTTGGCCACCGGCTCAGAGCCCCAGGTCGGCCTCGAACGCTGCCTCTTCCAGTCGACGCTTGATGGTGGTCAGGAAGCGTCCCGCATCGGCTCCGTCGATCAGCCGGTGGTCATAGGTCAGCGGCAGGTAGCACACCGACCGGACACCGATCGATTCGTTGCCGTTGTCGTCGACGACGACGCGTGGCCGCTTGACGATCGCACCGGTGCCCAGCATCGCCGCCTGCGGCGGCACCAGGATCGGGGTGTCGAACAGCGCGCCCTGGCTGCCGATGTTGGTGATCGTGAAGGTGCCACCCGACAGGTCGTCCGGCTTCAGGTTGCCCGACCGGGCACGCGCCGCGATGTCGGCGATCGCCTTGGCGAGGCCGCCGATGGACAGGTCGCCCGCGTTGTGCACGACGGGGGAGAGCAGACCCTGGTCGGTGTCGACCGCAAAGCCGAGGTGCTCGGCGTCGTAGTAGGTGATCTCCTTGGTGTCCTCGTTGTAGCTGGCGTTGACGTTCGGGTGCGCCTTGAGCGCGTCGATCACCGCAACGGCGAAGAACGGAAGGAACGTCAGGTTGACGCCTTCGCGTTCGGCGAAACTCGCCTTGGCCCTTGCCCGTAGCGACACGATCTTGGTCAGGTCGACCTCGTGGGTCTGCGTCAGCTGCGCGGTGGTCTGCAGCGACTCCCGGGTCTTCTTGGCCGTGATCTGCCGAATCCGGTTGGCCTTCTGCGTGGTTCCGCGCAGGTGCGCCAGCGCGGGTGCAGGGGTGGCTGCTGTAGGTGCGGCCTTCGTCGCGGCCGCAGCGGGTGCGGGTGCCGACGGTGCGGGAGCCTTCTTGGCCTCCGCCGCGGCGAGCACGTCCTGCTTGCGGATGCGGCCACCGACGCCGGTGCCCTTGACCGAGGCCAGATCGATGCCGTTCTCCGTCGCCAACTTTCGCACCAGCGGTGTGACGTACGGGTTGGCGTCGGAGTCCGCTGAACCGGACGAAGCAGCGGGCGCGGCGGGCTCGGGCTTGGGTTCGGCCTTCGGCTCGGGCTTGGGTTCCGGCTTGGGCTCGGGTTTCGGCTCGGCCTTGGGTTCCGGCTTCGGCTCGGGCTTGGGCTCCGGTTTGGGTTCGGGCTTCGCGGCTGGCGCCGGGGCCGATCCCGCGGCGCCGATCTTGGCGAGCTCGCCACCGACGGCGACGGTGTCGTCCTCCTCCGCCGTGATCGACACCAACGTGCCTGCCACGGGGGACGGGATCTCGGTGTCGACCTTGTCCGTGGATACTTCGACCAGCGGCTCGTCGACCTCGACGCTGTCGCCGACCTTCTTGAGCCAACGCGTGACGGTGCCCTCGGTGACCGACTCTCCCAGTTCGGGCATCGTCACCGAGGTCGCATCACCGCCACCGCCGTCGGCTGCGGGCGCCGGCGCGCTCTCGGGCTCTGGCTCGGCGGCCTGCTGCGGTTCCGGCTCGGGCTCGGGCTCGGGTTCTGGCTCTGGTTCCTTCGCCGCGGCGGGAGCGTCGCCGCCGCCTTCGCCTGCTTCACCGATCTGCGCCAGCTCGCCGCCGATCTCCACGGTGTCGTCCTCGTGGGCGACGATCTTCGTCAACACACCGGCCGCAGGCGACGGGATCTCGGTGTCGACCTTGTCCGTTGAGACTTCCAGCAGGGGCTCGTCGACTTCGACGGTGTCGCCTTCCTGCTTCAGCCAACGAGTGACGGTCCCTTCCGTGACGCTCTCACCGAGTGCGGGCATCTGAACGGAGATGGCCATAGTTTCTTGACTCCCTCGAATGGTCTTCGTCACCTGCCGAATGTCGGCCCCCATCCTGTCACGTCCGCGCGCTTCGTTCGCCGCAGACCGGTGGACTATCCGCTCTGGCACTATCGAATGAGGCGATGTGGCCTAACCCGGTATCACGCCACCTGCACAGCGAAGGGAGTCACACCGAGTTGGGACTCTTCGACAAGTTGCGCCGCAGCGGTTCCAAGCGCTCTGACGGCCGCGATGCTGCGGCTGATCTGACGTATTTGCGGAACTGGGTCGCCGCGCACGAGGGCGTTGAGGCGTTCGTCGAACCCAAGACCACGGTCACGGAAGTGACCGTCTGTCTGGTAGCCGCCGACGGCCAATGGACCCGGCGTCGGACGGGCGGCGACTCGGGCGCCCGCAAGCTCAGCGACCGGCTCAAGATCCCGGTTTACGACGTGCAGAAGGTCGGCTATCCGCAACGGATGCGGGACTACGACGCGCGGCAGCGCATCCTGCGAGATCGCGAACTGCGTCGCCAACTCGAGGACGGCTGACGCTCGCAGCTACCCGTTTTCGGCGATGTCCTCGAGGACCGCGAACATGGTGCGCGTCGGCACCCCCGTGCCACCCTTTCCGGTGTAACCCCACGGCCCGCCGGTGTTGTAGGACGGGCCCGCGACGTCGATGTGTGCCCACTGCACGCCGTCGGCGACGAACTCGCGCAGGTACACCCCGGCGACCAACATGCCCGCGTACCTGGAACCGCTGACGTTGGCGAGGTCGGCGACCGTCGACTTGAGATCGTCCTTGAGCTCCTCGGGCAGCGGCATCGGCCATGCGTTCTCGCCGACGCCCTGCGACAGCGCCGCAACGCGGTCGCGGAACTCGTCGCTGCCCATCACGCCAGGCGTGCGCGCACCGAGTGCGACCGTCTGCGCGCCGGTCAGCGTCGAGGTCTCGATCAGGTAGTCGGGGTCGTCCTCGCACGCCCGCGCGATTGCGTCGGCCAGGATCAGCCGGCCCTCGGCGTCGGTGTTGAGCACCTCCACCGTGATGCCGCCGTACTGCGTCAGCACATCGCCGGGCCGCTGCGCGGTGGACGACGGCATGTTCTCGGCCATCGGAACGGTGGCCACCACGTCGATCGGCAGTTCTTGCTTGGCGGCCAGCACCACGGCGGCGATGACCGCCGCGGCTCCGCCCATGTCGGAGGTCATCTGATGCATGTTGGCGGCAGGCTTGATCGAGATGCCGCCGGTGTCGAAGGTGATGCCCTTGCCGATCAGCGCCACCTTCTTGGCCTTGGCTGCCTTTGCTCCTTGCGTGCGCGCCTTCGACTTGCCCCCGTTGTGCGTCAGTCGGACCAGCCGGGGCGGACGCGACGATCCCTTGCCGACGCCAACCACGCCGCCGTAGCCGGCCTTGGCCAGCGCCTTGTCGTCGAGGACCTCGACCTCCAGGCCGACCGATTCTCCCAAAGCCCTTGCGCGCTTGGCGAACTCGTCGGGGAACAGATGACTCGGCGGGGTGTTGACCAGATCGCGGGCAGTCGCCACCGCGGTGGCGATGTTGGCCGCGCGCGCCGCAGTTGCCTTGGCGCCCTTCGCGGTGGACAGCGCGGTGATGGTGGCCAGCCCGGGCTCCTTGGGAGCGGTCTTGGCGCTGCGGAAGTCGGTGAACCGGTAGGCACCGAGGATCAGCCCCTCGATCGTGGCCGCCAGATCGAGCTCGGACAGAGTGGTGACGACGGCCTCGGTGCCGGAAAGGGAACGTGCGGCCACGCCTGCTGCCCGGCGGATCACGTCGGAGGACCACGCGTCGGACGACTTGCCAAGGCCGACCGCCAGCACGCTGGACACCGGCAGCGACGGCGCCACCACGCGGGTGATCTGCTCGGTGCTGCCCTTGGCTCCGAGTGCCTTCAGCGCCACCTCGATCTCGCCGACGGCCTCGGCGTCGAGGAAGGGGTTCGATACGACCGTCGCGGTGTCGTCGTCACCCGTGACCACGGGGACGATCAGCACTGCCGAGGCCGCACGGCGCTTGGGGAGGGTGGCGGACACGGTGACGGCGGGGGACTGGTGGCCGGGAAGAGTGCTCACGGGGATCGAGCCTACTCGTGGGCACCGAACCGGCGGGGCAGGAGCGCAGCGACCGGGGGGGCATTACTGTGCCTGGCGTGAGTGACAACCTGCTGTCCGGTCCGCTCGAGGACCGGCACCGCGAGCTCGGGGCGAGTTTCGCTGAATTCTCCGGCTGGCTGATGCCCCTGTCCTATGCGGGAACGGTCAGCGAGCACAACGCCACGCGGTCGGCGGTCGGGCTGTTCGACGTCAGCCACCTCGGCAAGGCCCTGGTGCGGGGGCCGGGCGCGGCGGAGTACGTCAACTCCGCGCTCACCAACGACCTCCGCCGGATCGCACCGGGCAAGGCGCAATACACCCTGTGCTGCAACGATTCTGGTGGCGTCATCGACGACCTGATCGCGTACTACGTCTCCGACGACGAGATCTTCCTGGTGCCCAACGCCGCCAACACGCCTGCCGTCGTGGCCGCACTGAAGGAGCGCGCGCCCGCGGGGTTGACGATCACCGACGAGCACCGCTCCTATGCCGTGCTGGCCGTGCAGGGTCCGAAGGCCGCCGACGTGGTCTCCCGGCTCGGGCTCCCGACCGACATGGACTACATGGGCTACGCCGACGCCGAGTTCGGTGGCGTCCCCGTCAGGGTCTGCCGCACGGGCTACACCGGAGAACACGGCTATGAACTGCTGCCGGCCTGGGACCGCGCGTCGGTGGTGTTCGACGCCCTGGTCGAGGAAGTCACGGCAGCGGGCGGGCAGCCTGCGGGTCTCGGTGCCCGCGACACCCTTCGCACCGAGATGGGCTATCCGCTGCACGGGCACGAACTGTCGCTGGACATCTCGCCGCTACAGGCGCGCTGCGGATGGGCGATCGGATGGAAGAAGGACGCCTTCTGGGGCCGCGAGGCGTTGCTCGCCGAGAAGGAAGCAGGCCCGCGCCGGTTGCTCCGTGGCTTGCGTGCCGTCGGAAGGGGGGTGCTGCGTGCCGACACGACCGTGCTCGTCGACGGTCGGCCGGTCGGGGTGACGACCTCGGGAACCTTCTCTCCGACACTGAAACTCGGTGTTGCGCTGGCTCTGATCGACACCGACGCCGGTGTCGTCGACGGCCAGCGGGTCGCGGTCGACGTGCGCGGCAGGTCGCTCGAGTGCGAGGTCGTCGCGCCACCGTTCGTGGAGGCCAAAACTCGCTAGTCACGGGTTATACAATCGGCACATGACCGATGGCCCCCTCGAATTCACGCTTGCCCGCAATGCGACTCCGGCGAGCGACGAGGTACGTACCGAAATCCTGCACGAGCCCGGTTTCGGCCGCTTCCACACCGATCACATGGTGTCGATCGACTACACCGAGGGCAGCGGCTGGCATGACCCCGCCGTGGTCCCGTACGGCCCGATCGAGTTGGACCCGTCGGCGATCGTGCTGCACTACGCCCAGGAAGTCTTCGAGGGGCTCAAGGCCTACCGGTGGACGGACGGATCGATCGTGTCGTTCCGGCCCGATGCGAACGCCGCCCGGCTGGGCCGCTCCGCGCGCAGGCTTGCCATACCCGAATTGCCTCCCGAGCTGTTCATCGAGTCGTTGCGCCAGCTGATCGCCGTCGATGGTGACTGGGTGCCAGCGGCAGGCGGCGAGGAGTCGCTGTACCTGCGGCCGTTCATCTTCGCCACCGAACCGGGCCTTGGCGTGCGCCCTGCCACGCAGTACCGCTACATGGTGATCGGCTCTCCGGCCGGTGCGTACTTCAAGGGCGGCATCAAGCCGGTGTCGGTGTGGCTGTCCACCGAATACGTGCGCGCCAGCCCCGGCGGCACCGGCGCGGCGAAGTTCGGCGGCAACTACGCGGCCTCACTGCTTGCCCAGGCCGAAGCCGCCGAGCAGGGGTGCGATCAGGTGGTTTGGCTCGACGCGATCGAACGCCGTTACGTCGAGGAGATGGGCGGGATGAACCTGTTCTTCGTGTTCGGCAGCGGCGGGTCGGCACGGCTCGTCACGCCCGAGCTGAGCGGTTCGCTTCTGGCGGGAATCACCCGGGACTCGTTGCTGCAGTTGGCAAGTGACGCGGGCTATGGCGTCGAGGAACGCAAGATCGACGTCGACGAATGGCAGAAGAAGGCGGCGGCGCACGAGATCACCGAGGTGTTCGCGTGCGGTACCGCCGCCGTCATCACGCCCGTGGCCCGGGTGAAGTCCGGTGACGGCGAGTTCACCATCGCCGACGGCGAACCGGGCGAGGTCACCATGGCGCTGCGCGACACGCTGACCGGCATTCAGCGGGGCACCTTCGCCGATACTCACGGCTGGATGACCCAACTGGGTTAGATCGGTCAGTGCACCGCAAGGCCAAGCGCGGCCACGGTGGTGCTCACTTCGACAACGGCACCCAGCACGTCGCCGGTGATGCCGCCGAACCGTCGGACGCAGTGCGCCACCACCCACGCGGCGACCGCCACTGCCACCAGCACGGCGATTGGCCCCTGCCACGGTCGCGGCGTGGCGAGCGCGCCCGCCGCCGCGACGGCGACGATCCACCCCGCCACCACCCACGCCGGTTGGGTGCCCGCCACCTGCGCGCCCAGTGAGCTGCCTTCGGCGGCGGGTATTGATCGGCGGCAGGCCAGAACGACGGCCACCCGGCCCGCGGCGACGGCCACCACGATCGCGACCAGGCTCGCCGTGGAGAACGCCAGGCCCTGCACCACGATGGTGACGACGACCGCCGCCACGCCGAAGGGGCCCGCCGTTCCATCTCGCATCACCGCCAGCGCACGTTCTGGCGGTCCGTAGCAGCCGAGGCCGTCCACGGTGTCCGACAACCCGTCGATGTGCAGGCCGCGGGTGACGAGCAGCAGCACGGCCACGGCAAGGATGCCGGTCAGGGCGTTGCCCTCGCCGAAGCCCTCGGCCGCCATCCACGTCGTCCCCGCGGCGAGTCCACCCAGCGCGACCCCGACCACGGGGAGCGCGGTCAGAGTGCCTCGCCCAAGCGGTTGCCTGGCGCGGACCGGGATCACCGTGCCGAAGGCGAACGCCGAAGCGAGGGAACCGATCACGGCGCCGGGTCGGTGACTTGCTCGGTTACTTGCTCGGACACGCTGGCCTCGCCGAACGTCGCCATCGACGCCAGCGTGGCCACCGCAGCCCGCAGGACCGGCAGCGCTATGGCTGCTCCCGTGCCCTCGCCGAGGCGCATCCCGAGATCGACGATCGGGTCCAGCGCCAGCTGTTGCAAGGCCAGCGTATGCGCGGGCTCGGTGGACAGATGGCCGGCTTGCCACCACTGCTTCGCGCCCGGCGCCATCCGCTCGGCGACCAACGCCGCGGCCGTCACCACGACGCCGTCGAGCAACACCGGCGTGCGCCGCACGGCTGCCTGTGCCACGAATCCCGCCATGGCCGCAAGGTCGGCGCCGCCGCAAACCCTCAGCAGCCCAACGGGATCCGATCGGACCGCGCGGGCCCGGAACAGGGCGTCCCGGATGGCCGCGGTCTTGCGGGCCCAGCCTGCGTCGTCGACGCCCGTGCCCCGGCCCACCACGGCGACCGGCTCGGAAGTGGTCAACGCCGCGATCAACGTCGTTGCGGCGGTGGTGTTTCCGATGCCCAGGTCGCCCGCGATCAACAGGTCGGCCCCGGCGTCCACCTCTTCGTCGGCGATCCGGCGGCCTGCCTCGATCGCGGCGTCGGTTTCGTCGGCGCTCAACGCATCCTCGACGGCGATGTTTCCGCTGCCGCGGCGCACCTTGTGCGCGCCGATCGACGGCGACAGCGGTGCTTCGCTGTCCACCGCCACGTCGACCACCCGCACTCCGGCGCCTGCCAGCTCGGCCAGCACGTTGATGGCTGCCCCACCGGTGTCGAAGTTGGCCACCATCTGCGCGGTTACCTCGGCGGGGTAGGCCGAAACCCCCGCGGCCGTGACGCCGTGATCACCTGCGAAGACGACCACCCTCGGCCGTTCGAACTGGCGTGGCGGACACACGCCCTGGCACGCCGCCACCCACACCGAGAGGTCCTCGAGCCTGCCGAGTGCGCCGGACGGCTTGGTGAGCGTCTCCTGACGGGCCCGTGCTTGGGCCTCGACTGCCGCGTCGGGTGCCGCGATGTCGGGAAATTGCGTCATGATTCTTCCTCGCGCGTCGATGTGTCCTTGACCGTCAGCGGCTGCCCGGCGACGACGAGCACCACCCGGTCGCACTGCGCGGCCAGGCGTTGGTTTACCACGCCCAACTCGTCGGCGAAGCGTCGTCCCGCCTGCGTCGCCGGGACCACCGTCAACCCGACCTCGGGGCTGACCAAGGCGAGCGGTCCGCGGAACGCGCCGACGGCCGCCACCAGGTCGTCGACGTCATTGCTCACCAGGCCGCCGGTCCAGGCGTCGCGCCGGTCCATCACCGCGACCAGCCAGCCGCCGATGTCGTCGACCAGCGTCGCGGTATCGGATTCGGCGCGCAACTGCGTTGCCACGTCCTGACTTTCGACGGTCGACCAGTGTGAGGGGCGTCGCTTCCGGTGGATGGCGACCCGTGCCGACCATTCGGGGTCGTCAGCGGCGACGGTTCCGGTGGCCAGGTAACGCACCGGCTGGGTCGGGGATACAGCCCGTGCGATCGCGCCTTCGGCCCACTGCGACTTGCCTGAGCGGATTCCGCCGAGAACCAGCGCACGCACCGCGGCTCAGGCGATCTTGTCGCCGCGGTTGACCTGCGGGCGCGGCGCCCGCATCCGGCGCAGCTGAGAGGCACGGCTCGCGGCGTAGAAGCCCAGCTTCCAACCACTTTCGACGTTGTCGGGGAACTTCGCGTCGACCGCCTTGTTCACCCGACGGCCGATCATCAACCCGTCGATGGCCATGATCAGGACCAGCGCCAGCATCGCGGGCGACAGCATCTGCTGAACCTTGAGCGACGGCACCGACAGCATGATGAACACCAGGCCGAGCGCGGCGGGCATGAAAAGGCCGAGGATGTTGCGCCTGGAGTCCACGATGTCGCGGACGAAACGGCGGACCGGACCCTTGTCACGCGGCAGCAGGTAGGCGTCCTCGCCTGCCATCATCTTCTCGCGACGCTCGGACATGGCGGCGCGACGGGTGACCTTCTCCGCCTTGCGCTCATCCTTGCTGAGCTTCGGACCGCCCAGCTCCTTGCGCCGCTTGCGGGCCTCGGCCGACGTCATCGGCGCGGGAGCGACCGGTCCGCGCTTGCGTGCGGCCTCGCTGCGCTTGGGAGTCGGCCTACCCTTCGGGGCCGTGGGGGTGGCCTCGCGGGTTGCGGCATCGTCCTCGACGCCCAACTCGACCGCTCCGGACTCCTCCGGTGCGGGATTGGCCTTCTTGCGGCCCAGCAGATTCACGTGTGCCAGGTTACTTCAGTCCCGTGCTGGTTATTCCCGCCCGGGCATGCACCCCGTCAACCCGGCACCTACTCTGCTGGCATGACGGGCCCCGTACTACGCGTGCTGATCGCCCCGGACTGCTACGGCGACAGCCTCACCGCCGTGCAGGCCGCCGACGCGATCGCGACTGGCTGGGGTAGCGCCCGGCCCGACGACGTGCTGATCTCCGCACCGCAGTCCGATGGCGGCCCCGGCTTCGTCGGAGTGCTGGCCAGCCGTGTCGGCGGACTGCGCACGGCGACCGTGCGCGGCCCCCTCGCCGATGACGTCACCGCGGAGTGGGTGTTCGACGACGCGTCGGCGACGGCCTACGTCGAATGTGCGCAGGCGTGTGGTCTGGCCCTGCTCGGAGGACCGCCGACCGTCGATACCGCCATCCAGGCGCACAGCGGGGGAGTCGGACAGCTCATCGGCGACGCGGTCGATGCGGGCGCCGAGCGCATCGTCGTCGGCCTCGGCGGCAGCTCGTGTACCGACGGGGGCCGCGCGCTGGTCGACGCGCTCGGCGGTTTGTCTGCCGCCAGAGCCCGGCTCGTCGGCGTCGAGCTGATCGCCGCGACCGATGTCGAACATCCACTGCTCGGCCCGATGGGGGCCGCGGCGGTGTTCGGGCCGCAGAAGGGTGCGGACCCCGACACGGTCGCGTTGCTCGAGGCCAGGCTCGCCGCGTGGGCCGTCGAGCTCAACGCGGTGGCAGGCCGTGACGTCGGTGCCGAACCCGGCGCTGGTGCGGCAGGCGGGATCGGAGCCGCGCTGCTGGCGCTGGGCGGCCGCAGGGAATCCGGAGCCGCGGTGATCGCCGAACACACCGGGCTGGCCGCCGACCTCGACGTCGCCGAGCTCATCATCACCGGTGAGGGCAGGTTCGACGATCAGTCGCTGCACGGCAAGGTGGTCAGCGCGCTGGCCGCCGGCGCACGCGATACGCCCGTGCTGGTCCTGGCAGGCCAGGTCACGCTCGACGCCGATGCGCTGCACGCCGCGGGAATCGCCGCCGCCCACTCGATCACGGACTACGCGGGCTCGATCCAGCTGGCCATGGACGATGCGGCGAACCAGTTGACCGGACTGGCGCGCAGAACCGGGGCCGGGTGGCCGCTGGAGTCGGGAATACCCGGAGAACAAGGTACCGTTGAGACATCCGAGGCATGAGTATGCACAGGGAGAAGCAATGAGCGTTCAGGACGAAGCTGTCAGCACAACCACCCATGGCGTGGTAATGACCGATGCGGCCGCGTCCAAGGCGAAGTCGCTGCTGGACCAAGAGGGTCGCGACGATTTGGCGCTGCGCATCGCAGTCCAGCCCGGCGGGTGTGCGGGCCTGAGGTACAACCTCTTCTTCGACGACCGGACGATGGACGGTGACCTGAACGCCGACTTCGGCGGCGTCAGGCTGACGGTCGACCGGATGAGTGCCCCCTATGTGACGGGCGCCACCATCGACTTCGTCGACACCATCGAGAAGCAGGGCTTCACGATCGACAACCCGCAGGCCACCGGGTCGTGCGCCTGCGGCGACTCGTTCAACTGAGCGCAGCGGCCTAGTACTGGCCGGTTCGCGGTAGGTACGAGCACACCAGGACTTCGTGGCTCTGGATCAGCAGTTGAGCTACGGCCTGCCGTGAGGACTCGGCCTGCGACCGCCCGGCCTGCGTCACCTGCATGGTGAACAGCACCTGAGCCTGGTTGGGCGACCATGTCACGATCTTGTCGATCGACGTCACCTTGGCACTGCCGAACTGCCTGCGGAAGGCATCGCTGGCCAAATTCGCCAGCGCCATGTCCGATTTCTTGTCCTTGATCTCGTCGAAGACGCCGCACGATGCGTGCCGCGCGATCTCTTCGTCGTCACCCCTGCTGAGTGCGTCGAGGAAGCCCTGGATCGACGTCTTCGCCGACGCCGGCGTGAGTGGGGCCTCCGCGGCGTCGTTGCGCCGCAGGACGAAGAAGACCGTCACCGCCGCGGCGGCGAGTGCGACGACCACCAGCAGGGCGATACCGGCAATCAGAAAGCCACGGCGGCGCGGCTTGCCCGGGTAGGGCACGGGCGGCGGCAGCGCACCTGGATACGGCGACGGCACCTGATTCGGATAGGGCGTGTGCTGAGGGAACGATTCGGGGTACGGGTATGGACCTGCCATGTCGTTGTTAGGCTAGCGCACCGTCCTGCGGAGACCGCGGGTCCAGCGCAGCCGCCCGTCTCGGTACGCTTATGTAGACGTGCTTAATGAAATGAAGGGTGACGTTTCGTGACCATTGCTGTGACCGGGTCGATCGCGACCGACCATCTGATGAGGTTCCCCGGCAAGTTCTCCGAAGCGTTGCTGGCAGACCATCTGGAGAAGGTGTCGTTGAGCTTCCTGGTCGACGATCTCGTCATCCATCGCGGCGGCGTCGCGGGCAACATGGCGTTCGCGATCGGCGTGCTCGGGGGAGACGCGACCCTGATCGGAGCGGCTGGCAAGGACTTCGACGACTACCAGGGTTGGCTGACGTCGCACGGTGTCGACTGCGAGAGCGTGCTCGTCGCCGAATCGGCGTACACCGCGCGGTTCGTCTGCACCACCGACGAGGACATGGCCCAGATTGCGTCGTTCTACCCCGGTGCGATGTCCGAGGCCCGCACCATCAAGCTCGCCGACACCGTATCCAGAACGGGCACACCGGAACTCGTCATCATCGGCGCCAACGACCCCGAGGCGATGTTCCTGCACACCGAGGAGTGCCGTGCACTCGGGCTGCCGTTCGCCGCGGATCCGTCGCAGCAGTTGGCGTACATGAAGGGCGAAGACATCCGGCGGCTGATCGGCGGCGCCGCCATTCTGTTCACCAACGACTACGAGTGGGAACTGCTGCTGCAGAAGACCGGCTGGAGCGAAGCCGAGGTGATGAGCCAGATCGGCCTGCGCGTCACTACGCTCGGCCCCAAGGGCGTCGACCTGGTGTCCTCCACCGGAGACGTCGTCCACGTCGGAGTCGTCCCCGAGACGCATCAGGCCGATCCGACCGGCATCGGTGACGCGTTCCGGGCCGGCTTCCTCACCGGGCGCAGCGCCGGGTTGAGCCTCGAGCGAGCCGCGCAGCTCGCTTCGATGGTCGCCGTGCTGGTGTTCGAGGCGCCCGGCCCGCAGGAGTGGACGTGGGACAAGGCAGCGGCGATCGCCAGGATCTCCGATGCCTACGGTGCCGACGCAGGCACCGAAATCGCCGCTGCGCTGTCCTAAAGCTGTACGGGGTACGTCGGCTCGCTGATCGCGGGCGTGACGCTGTGCTCGACGAAGATCGCGTGCCACAGCATGAAGATCAGCACGGTCCACAGTCTGCGGCTGTGATCGGTGACGCCGTTGCGGTGTTCGTCGAGCATCCGGCGCACGGCGTCGAGGTCAACCAGATGGCCTGCCTGCGAAGCCGCCACCGTCGCATAAGCCCAGTCGAGCAGTTCGCCCGCACGAAGCCAGTGCCGGATCGGCACGGGGAAGCCGAGCTTCGGGCGGTTGAGCACGTGCGCGGGCACGATCGGCTCCAGCGCGCGGCGCAGCGCGTACTTCGTCGTGGACCGGGTGATCTTCTGGTCATACGGCAGCTTGCTTGCCACCGCGAACACCTCGGGGTCAAGGAACGGCACCCGCAGTTCCAGTGAATTGGCCATGGTCATCTTGTCGGCCTTGACCAGGATGTCGCCGCGCAGCCAGGTGAACAGGTCGATGTGCTGCATGCGCGCGACGGGATCCCACCCATCGGAGGACGCGTAGAGCGGCGCGGTGACGTCGGTGTGGGTCCACTCCGGCCGGAATCCGGGCAGCGCCGCCCGCAACTGCTCGTCGGAGAAGCTGCGCGCGTTGCCGTAGTAGCGCTCCTCGAGCGTCAATGATCCGCGATGCAGCAGGCTCTTGCCCCGCATCCCGGCGGGCAGCGGCTTGCTGGCCTTGCCGAGGGATCGGCGCACCGGCCGGGGCAGATAGTCGAATGCCTTCAGCGACAACGGTTCCCGGTAGATCGTGTAGCCACCGAACAGCTCGTCGGCGCCCTCACCGCTGAGCACCACCTTGACGTGCTTGCGCGCCTCTCGCGCGATGAAGAACAGCGGCACCAGAGCGGGGTCGGCGACGGGTTCGTCCAGATACCAGACGATTTCGGGCAGCGCCGCGACGAATTCGGCCTGACTGACCACCTTCGTCACGTGCCGCGCCCCGATGGCCTCCGCCGATGCCACCGCGACGTCGACCTCGGAGAAGCCCTCGCGTTCGAACCCGGTGGTAAACGTGATCAGCCGCGGGTTGTGCCGCATCGCCAGCGCCGCGATTGCGGTCGAGTCGATGCCGCCGGACAGGAACGCGCCGACCGTGACGTCAGCCCGCATGTGCTTGGCGACCGAGTCCTCGAGGACCGCGGTGATCTCGTCGTAGCGCTCCTGCTCGGAGCCCGCGTTGAAGGCGACGGCCTTGAACTTCGGTTCGAAGTACCGGGTCACGACGGGTGCCTGCCCTGGCCGGATGCGGGCGTAGCTGCCCGATTCGAGCCGTCGGATGCCGCGCTGCAGCGTCTCGGGTTCCGGCACGTACTGCAACACCGTGTAGTGCTGTACGGCGCGCTCGTCGATGGCGACGTCGAAGCCTGCGGTGGGCGCGAGGTCGAGCAGGCACTTCTTCTCGCTGCCGACGGCGGTGCCGCCAGGACCTGTCGCCATGTACAGCGGCTTGATGCCGAAGGGGTCACGTGCGCAGAACAACTCGCCTTCCACCGTGTCCCACAGCGCGAAGGCGAACATGCCCCGCAACCGGGTCAGAACCGCGGTGCCCCAGTAGTGGTAGCCGGCGAGGATCGCCTCGCCGTCGCCTTCGGTGGCGAACACCGCGCCGTGGTCACGGGCGAGCTCGTCGCGAAGTTCGAGGTAGTTGTAGATCTCGCCGTTGAACACGAGCACGTAGCGGTCCGATGCCTCGGGCGGGCCCCAGCGCAGCGGTTGGTGACTGTGCGCGATGTCGATGATCGACAACCGGTTGAAACCCAGCACGACGGAGCCGTCCGACCAGGTGCCCGGCTCGTCGGGGCCGCGATGACGCATCAGGTGGGAGGCCCCCGACACCGCGTCGACGGCCTCGGTGGTGACGTCGATGGACGGATCAGTCAGATAGGCCAGAAGTCCGCACACCGCGCCAGTATGCCGGTTCGGTGAGGTGTATCGAGACTCGGTTCCACCACATTCCCCGGTCGCTTCGCTCCTGCCCTCCACGGTGGTCTACGCTGCGTAGTATTCGCCTAGCTTCACCGACTTCTAGGAGGCGCCAACGTGTCCGCTCGTGGGCTCCGATTGGTCGCGTTGTCAGTGGTTTTGGGTGGGACGACGCTCCTGCTCAGCGGGTGCAGCTGGTCGGAGGTGCTCGGCCTCGGATGGCCGTACGGCATCACTCCCGAAGGCAAGCTAAACCGCGAGCTGTGGATCGGTTCGGTGATCGCCTCACTGGTGGTCGGCGTCATGGTCTGGGCCCTGATCTTCTGGACTAGCGCGTTCCATCGGAAGAAGAAGACCGACACCGAATTGCCGCGCCAGTTCGGCTACAACATGCCTTTGGAATTGGTGCTCACCGTGGTGCCCTTCCTGATCATCTCGGTGCTCTTCTACTTCACCGTCGTGGTGCAGGAGAAGATGCTGCACAAGGACCCCAATCCCGAGGTCGTGATCGACGTCACGGCGTTCCAGTGGAACTGGAAGTTCGGCTACCAAAAGATCGCCTTCACCGACGGCACGCTGAGCTACGACGGCGCCGACCCGGCCCGCAAGGCCGCCATGGCGTCCAAGCCCGAGGGGGTGGACGCCCACGGTGAGGAAATCGTCGGCCCGATCCGCGGCCTCAACCCCGAGGACCGCACCTACCTGAACTTCGACAAGGTCGAGACCATCGGCACCAGCACCGAGATCCCGATTCTGGTGCTGCCCAAGGGCAAGCGCATCGAATTCCAGATCGCGTCGGCCGACGTGATCCACGGATTCTGGGTGCCCGAGTTCCTGTTCAAGCGCGACGTCATGCCCGACCCCGCGGCCAACCACTCGGACAACGTCTTCCAGATCAGCACCATCGAGCGGACCGGCGCATTCGTCGGTCGCTGCACCGAGATGTGCGGCACCTACCACTCGATGATGAACTTCGAGGTGCGCGTCGTTGAGCCCAACGACTTCAAGGCCTACCTTCAGTACCGCGAGGACCACCCGAACGGGACGAACGCCGACGCGCTGCGGGCCATCGGTCTGCCGCCGGAGGCGGTCACCACGCACCCGTTCGAGACGCGTCGCGGCGAGCAGGCACCCCAGGCGAGCAAGTAGGGACATCGCATGCACATCGAAGCCAGGCTGTTCGAGTTCCTGACCGCGTTCTTCGCCCTCTGCACCGTCTTGTACGGGACGCTGACGGCCCTCTACGCCTATGGCGGCATCGAATGGGCGGGCACCACCGCATTGGTGCTCACCACGGGCCTGACCCTCATCACCGGCACGTTCTTCCGGTTCGTCGCGCGCCGTCTCGACACCCGACCCGAGGACTACGAGGACGCCGAGATCTCCGACGGCGCGGGGGAGCTCGGCTTCTACAGCCCGGGCAGCTGGTGGCCGCTGCTGATCGCGCTGTCCGCGTCGGTGACCGCGGTCGCGGTCGCGTTGTGGCTGCCATGGTTGATCGCCGCGGGGGCGGTACTCGTGCTCGCGACGGCTGCCGGCCTGGTGTTCGAGTACTACACCGGACCCGAGAAGCACTGACCCGCACCGGGCCGGGTCACGATACGGCCCCAGTTGACCGACGTACGGCATCACGAGATCCGCTCAACCGTCCCGTTGGGTACTGTTGCCGAGGCACGGTCAGTCACAGTCTCCGAGGTGACGTCGCGCCGATTGGCAGTCGAGAAGGACAGGCGTAGATGAGCGGGCCGAATCCTCCTGGGTCGGACGAACCGGCGCAGGAAAAGACCAGCACCGGCGAGACCGAGATCTATTCGCGGGCGTACTCCGCTCCCGAATCCGAGCAGTTCACCAGCGGGCCGTACGTACCGCCCGACCCGGCGCTCTACGACTACGACACCCACGAGCCGGTGAACGAACTGGCCAACGATGAACCGCCACCGCGCTGGCCGTGGATCGTCGGCGTGGTTGCCATCATCGCCGCAGTCGCGCTCGTCACGTCGGTAACGGTGCTTGTCGCCCGTACCGATAACGAAAACCTTGCGACGCCGTCGACGAGCACCAGCAAGTCCGCGCCTCCCGTGCAGGACGAGATCACCACGACCACCAGCACGACGACGCCTCCGCCACCGCCTCCTCCGCCGCCCCCGACCACCGAGGAACCGCCGCCCCCGCCGCCGGAGACGGTCACCGTGACCCAGGAGCCCGCGCCGCCCGTCGTCGAAGCACCGGCACCGCCGCCGCCGTCGGCTGTGCTGCCCACGACGAGCGTGCAGGCCGGGCCGAGGTTCATCACCTATACCGTCACCGGCACGAAGGCGCCGCTGGACCGCATCTCGGTCACCTACACCGATGCGTCGGGTCGCCAGCGCACCCAACAGAACGTGTACATCCCGTGGTCACTGACGGTGACCCCGATCTCGATGTCTGAATTCGGCTCGGTGCAGGCCTCCAGCCTGTTGCGGTTGAGCAGGCTGAACTGTTCGATCACCACGAGCGACGGTCAGACGATCGCGTCGCAGAACAACAACGACTGGCAGACCAACTGTTGATGACACAAGACGACACGAGCCGACCGCGGCTCAATCCCGGCACCTTGGACCAAACCGACCGCATTCTGGCCGCCGTGTGTGCGGCGCTCTGGTTGGCCGCCCTCGGGGCGGGAGTGGCCGCCGTCGTGGCTCTGGTGGACCTTGGCAGTGACCACACGGCCACCACCTCCGGTTCGGATACGCCGTGGCTGCTGTACGCGGTGATCGCAATCTCGGCCGCCGTCATCGTCGGCGCGGTGCCGCTGCTGATCCGGGCCAGGCGCTCCGCCGTCGGCGGCACCCCGCGACCCGCCGCCCGCACCGCGACCACGGAACGGGCCGGGTTCGGCGATCCGGTCGCGGCCACCACCAGACTGAGCACGGTGGGCGGTCCGGCCATCCGCCGCAGCGCGGTGCCGCCTGCGAGCAGCCGCGTCGGCTTCCCGACCGCTGCCGTCGACCAGATTTGGCTGCGCAGCTCCCTCGTCATTGCTGGCGCGATCGGCGCGGCGACGGCGCTGATCGGTGTCGGCACGTATCTCATGGCGACCGAGAGCGACACTGCGGGATGGGTCGCCTACGGGCTGGCCGCCATCGTCACGGTGGGGATGCCGGCCGTCCCGTGGTTCTTCCTGCGCCAGCTGCGCGACGTCCTGGCCTGACGCTACGTCGGCGAGATCTGTCCGAGGGTCGTTGGCAGCGCAATTCCACAGCCGTGGTGCAGATGTCGGCGCGGCGAGAAGCTAGCCCCGACCGATCAGTGATGACCGTTCGAGGAGCCGTTCCCGTTGGAGCCGTGCTCGTCGTCCTGGTATTCCTTGAGCGCGATGATTCCCTTGCGTTCGGTCGCGTGTGCGGCCTCGGCCAGGGCGTCGCTCTCGGACACGGGGTCGGCGAAGAGGAAGCTGCCGGTACCCGTTGCGCCGCCGGAGCCCAGCTTGTTCATCCGCTTGGGCAGAGGTGCGCCCTGGTACTCCAGCGGAATCGGGTGGCCGTGGTCGTCGACCGGGCCGAGTGGCTGGTGCAGCTCGATGTAGGCGCCGTGGGGCAGGCGCTTGAGGATGCCCGTCTCGATGCCGTGCTCGAGCACCGCGCGGTCGCTGCGCTGCAGTCCGACACACCACCGGTAGGTGAGGTAGTAGACGATCGCGGGCAGCACCACCATGCCGATGCGGCCGATCCACGTGGTCGCGTTCAACGAGATGTGGAACTTGAGCGCGATGATGTCGTTCATGCACGCGAAGGTCAGCACCATGTAGAACGCGATGGTCATGGCGCCGATCGCGGTACGCACCGGAACGTCACGCGGCCGCTGCAGCAGGTTGTGGTGCGCGTTGTCGCCCGAGAACTTCTTCTCGAGGAACGGGTAGGCGATCAGGAGCGTGAAGACCAGGCCCATGATCAGCGCGACCGCGACGGCCGCGGGCACCGTGTGGCCGAACGGATAGATCTCCCACGCCGGCCACATACGGGCCATGCCGTCGGTCCACATCATGTAGAAGTCAGGCTGGCTGCCTGCCGAGATCTGGGAGGGCTTGTATGGGCCAAGCTGCCAGATCGGGTTGATCTGCAGCAGGCCACCCATCAGGCCGAGGATGCCGACGGTCATGGCGAAGAACGCACCGGACTTGACCGCGAACACCGGCATGACGCGCACGCCGACGACGTTCTTCTCGGTGCGGCCGGGCCCGGGGAACTGGGTGTGCTTCTGGAACCACACGAGCGCCAGGTGAACGCCGATGAGCGCCAACATGATTCCGGGAATCAGCAGAATGTGAAGGGCGTACAGGCGCGGAATGATGATCTCACCGGGGAAGTCGCCGCCGAAGAGCAGCCAGTGCAGCCAGGTTCCGATCACGGGCATGCCAAGCGTGATCGACGAGAACGCCGCCCGCAGGCCCGTGCCGGACAGCAGATCGTCGGGCAGCGAGTAGCCGAAGTAACCCTCGAACATGGCCAGGATCAACAGGATCGAGCCGATGACCCAGTTGGCTTCACGTGGCCTGCGGAACGCTCCGGTGAAGAAGATGCGGGCCAGGTGCACCATGATCGACGCGGCGAACAGCAGCGCGGCCCAGTGGTGGATCTGGCGCACGAACAGGCCGCCGCGGACCTCGAAGCTGATGTCGAGCGTGGTTTCGTAGGCGCGCGACATCTGCACGCCGTTGAGCGGCTGGTACACGCCGTGGTAGGTGACCTCGGCCATGGACGGATCGAAGAACAGCGTGAGGTACGTGCCGGTCAGGAGCAGGACGATGAAGCTGTAGAGGGCGATCTCCCCGAGCAGGAACGACCAGTGCGTCGGGAAGACCTTGTTGAGCTGTCTACGCACCGCAGCCGAGGGGTGGTAGCGCGAGTCGATCGCATCGCCTTGTGCGGCTGCCATCTCTGCAAGTTTTGTGCTCATGACATTGAATTCCGTTCCCAGAAGGCCGGTCCGACGGGTTCGATGAAGTCTCCGTTTGCCACTAGGTAGCCATCTTTGTCGATGGTTACCGGAAGCTGGGCCAACGCGCGTGCCGCAGGGCCGAAGATCGGCCGTGCGAAATGCAGGGCGTCGAACTGCGACTGGTGGCACGGGCACAGGATGCGGTAGGTCTGCTGCTCGTAGAGCGACGACGGGCAGCCCAGGTGCGAGCACACCTTGGTGAATGCGTAGAGATCGCCGAAGTTGAAGCTCTCCTGGCCCTGTCGCTTGACGACGCGGTGTTCGTCCTCCGGCCGGATGCGGATCAGCATCACCGGGTTGCGCACGCCCATCGCGAGCTCGGTCAGCTTCTCGTGCGACTCGACAGTCGTTCCGTCACCGTCGGACTCGCGCCACGGGAACACGGTCTCCATGCCGCCCGCGTCGATGTCCTCTGGCCGCATCTTGACGAACGGCGACTCGCCTGGCACGCCGGTCGCCCGCGCCATGTAGATGGTCTCGCCGTGGAACCGCGGGGTCCAGCCCGACGTCCACAGCACGGCCTTCAGACCGTCGGCGGTCTTGACGACCGGCTTCCACGGGTTCTTGATCAGGCCACCGATGAACGCGACGGCCGTGCCGAGCCCGAACGCGCCGAGCCCGACGCCAAGCGACAGGCCAATCAGCTTGCGCCGCTTGAGGGTCGAACCCTCGAGTGCGTCGGTGAGGTTGGCCGCCACGGTCTTTCGCTGGAGCTCGGGGGAGGCGCCGTCGTGGCGATCCTGGATCGAGATCTCCTCGGGGATGAACTTCTTCTGGAAAAGCACGGCTCCGATGCCGATCGCCAGGATCGACAGGCCGAACGTGACGCCGTAGAGCGGGGTGGCGAGCGAATAGAGAAGTTCGCCCTTGGACCCGAACGGCTTGTACTCCCACGGCCAGAACAAGAAGACCAGCAGCAGCGCGAGACCCGAAAGGCCGCCGAACAGAAGCCAATACGACACGGAGCGCTCGGCGCGCTTCTCGGCCTTGGTGCCCTCGACCGGCCAGCGTGGCTCCTTGAGGACCGTCTCGACGCCGTCGATCCGGCCGCCGAGCTGCACGAGGTCCGCGCGTGACATCTCTGCCAGCTGGGCCTCGGTCGGCTCAAGTTCGTTGGGCGTGCCCTCCGAGTTGCTCATGCTCGCGATCCGATCCACATGGCCACGCCGATGATCGCGACCATCCCAATGATCCATGCCGCCATGCCCTCCGGCGCCGGGCCGAAGCCACCGAGGCCGTAGCCGCCGGGATCTGGCGTGTTCGTGGCCTCGTGGACGTAGGCGACGATGTCGCGCTTCTCCTCGGGGCTGAGCTGGCGGTCGCCGAACTTCGGCATGTTCTGCGGGCCGGTCAGCATCGCGGTGTAGATCTGCGCCGGCTCGGCCTCGTCGAGTGGCGGCGCGAACTTGCCCGAGGACAGCGCACCACCCTTGCCGGTGAAGTTGTGGCATGACGCGCAGTTGAGCCGGAACAGATCGCCACCACGGGCGACGTCGTCACCCATCAGCATGTCCTGGGCCACCGTGCCGTTCTGATCACGCGGGACGGTCGGACCGCCACCGTTGGCCTGCACGTAGGCGCCGAGCGCGTCGATCTGATGCTCGTCGAAGATCGGGTCCTTGCGCGGGGCCTGCGCCTCGCCACGCATCGCAGGCATGCGACCGGTGGACACCTGGAAGTACACGGCGGCCTCGCCGGTACCGATCAGGCTGGGGCCGCGGTCGGGCACACCCTGCAGGTTGGCGCCGTGGCACGTCACGCACGAGGTCTCGAAGAGCTGCTTGCCGGTGCGCAGCAGGCCGAGCTGCGACTCGTCGGCGACGGCAACCTGCGGCTGCGGCGTCAGGATGGCAACGAGGCCACCGGCGAAGGCGAGTCCGATCAGCAGCAACACTGCTGCCGAGAGGCGTCGGCGTAGCCGACGGCGGGACTTGCTGGTCATCGAACCCCTTCTCATCGGCTTTTTGGCTGGCTGCTCGTCAGTAGAGCTCATCGCACGAAGTAGATGGTGGCGAACAGAGCGATCCACACGATGTCGACGAAGTGCCAGTAGTACGACACGACGATCGCGGCGGTGGCCTGCGCAGGGGTGAACTTGCTCATCGTCGTCCGCATCAGCAGGAAGATGAACGCAACCAGGCCGCCGATGACGTGCAGGCCGTGGAATCCGGTGGCCAGGTAGAAGACCGAGCCGTAGGCGCTGCCGGGGATCGTCGTGCCGTGGGTGACCAAGTGGTAGTACTCGTAGGCCTGACCGCCGACGAAGAAGGCGCCCATCAGGAAGGTGATCAGGTACCAGCGCCGCAAGCCGTAGACGTCGCCGCGCTCGGCCGCGAACACACCCATCTGACAGGTGAACGACGACGCGATGAGCACCAGGGTCACCGGCACTGCCTGATACAGGTTCAGCTCGGTGGGATGCGGCGGCCAGTCACCGGCAGCTTGGGCGCGTGCGGTGAAGTACATGGCGAATAACCCAGCAAAGAACATCAATTCGCTGGAAAGCCAGACTATGGTGCCGACACTGACCATATTGGGCCGGTTCAGCGAATGCACGCGGGCAGTGATCGCGGTTCCCGAGGTCCCTACAGCACTCGTCACACATGAAGTATGACGCTTTGTAGTTGATTAACTCCACCCGGGTCGCGAGATTCGTCGTTTTCTGTTCCGGGAGGAGACGGAGGGTCCGTTCCGGGAGCAGACGGAGGGCATGTGGCCGACGGCTAGGCTCAGCCGCGTGGCATCCGACGTTTCCCCCACTTGGCCCCAGATTCTCGGGCGTCTGACGACCGGTCAGACGCTGGCGACCGGACAGGCCGGCTGGGCCATGGATCAGATCATGACGGGGTCCGCGACGCCCGCCCAGATCGCCGGCTTCGCCGTGGCGATGAAGATGAAGCGTCCGACTTCGGCAGAGGTGACCGAGCTGGCCGAGGTCATGCTTCGGCACGCCCGCCGCATGCCGCCGGGTTCGATCCCCGCGGACGCCGTCGACGTGGTGGGCACCGGAGGCGACGGGGCGAACACCGTCAACCTGTCGACGATGGCTTCCATCGTCGTTGCCGCCAGCGGGATCCCCGTCGTCAAGCACGGCAACCGGGCGGCGTCGTCGCTGTCCGGCGGTGCCGACACGCTCGAGGCCCTCGGCGTCAGGATCGATCTTGGACCCGACGAGGTCACCCGCTGCGTGGCCGAGGTCGGCATCGGCTTCGCGTTCGCACCGCAGTTCCATCCGTCCTACCGGCACGCGTCCGTGGTGCGCCGCGAGATCGGTGTGCCAACGGTCTTCAATCTGCTTGGGCCGCTGACCAATCCGGCCGCGCCGCGCGCAGGCCTGATCGGGTGCGCCTGGGGAGACCTCGCCGAGGTGATGGCAGGGGTGTTCGCCACGCGTGGGTCCAGCGTGCTGGTGGTACACGGCGACGACGGACTCGACGAGCTGACCACCACCACGACCAGCACCATCTGGCGGGTGCAGAAGGGCACCGTCGAGCGGCTGACGTTCGATCCCGCGGCGTTCGGCTTCCAGCGCGCCGACCTGAGCCAGCTGATCGGCGGTGACGCCGAGGCCAACGCGGCATCGGTGCGCGCCGTGCTCAGCGGGGCCAAGGGGCCGGTGCGCGACGCGGTGGCGCTCAACGCGGCGGGCGCGATGGTCGCCCACGCCGGGCTGTCCAGCGATGCCAAGTGGGTGCCCGCATGGGAGGCCGGGCTGGCGCGTGCCAGTGAGGCGATCGACTCGGGCGCGGCCGAGAAGCTGCTCGCGAAGTGGGCGCGGTTCACCCAGAAGGTCTGAGCGCAGGCCGCAGGGACGCCCGGCGCGGTCCGTAGAGGACGTCGTAGTCGTCCCCAACGGCCTGCTCGGCGGCGATCCTCGCCGATCGGGCCTGGGCCG
This sequence comes from Mycobacterium sp. AZCC_0083, assembly GCF_014202335.1. Lineage (GTDB taxonomy): Bacteria > Actinomycetota > Actinomycetes > Mycobacteriales > Mycobacteriaceae > Mycobacterium. The sequence goes on from NZ_JACHGP010000026.1 coordinate 52,918, forward strand.
CCCACTCGGCCAACCGTCCTGCCGCAGCGAGCGGTGTGGCGTAACCGGATTCGGAGTCATTGTCGGTGCGCACGATCCGCACTCCAGGATGGGACAGCCAGCGGGCGATGAGTGCCGACTCCTCGACCAGCGCGCCACCCAGCGGTGCCGCGGCAGGCAGAATCACTTGCGCCGCAGCGCAAATCGCGTCGACCACGGGCATCGGCGGAACTCCGCGCCGTGCGTTGCCCGCCGCGCCGAGCTGGCCGCGGCGGATCACCGCCAGATGCCAGCCGCCGCTGTCGTCGGGGCGGGCCGCCACCAGTTCGGCCACCGCGGACAGGGCACGCAGTCGTTGACCGCGCCACAGGGCATCGATGGCTGTCGCGGTGTGATCGCGCAGGCGGGCAGCGCTCTCGTATCGGCCATGGGCGGCCAGGTCCTCGATGTGGGCGAGGGCCTCCGAGAGCGCCGCGCCGTCGTCGCCTGCGATGAGGCGGTGCGCGCGCAGTGGTCCCGCGGCATACCCGTCGGCTGCGACATCGCGTGGCGCCGGGCACGGCGACAGCTCGCGCTCGACGCAGGCGGGCCCGTGCCGTGCCGAACGGCCAAGTCGCGCGCCACAGGTGCGCACCCCGGTGAACTGAGCCAGCAGCGTCGCGGTCTCGATGGCGTCGGCGCGGGCCCGGAACGGACCGATGGCGCGGTCGTGCTTGGGCGCCCGCACCGCAGAGAAGCGGGGGAAGGGCTCGTCGGTGAGGACCACCCACCACCACCGGTGCGGAAACTTCGATCGCTTGTTGTACGGCGGCGCATGTGCGGCAAGCAGCCGCAGTTCCCGCACGCCCGCCTCGAGGTCGTGCGCGCACTCGACGTGGTCGACGCGGGTGGCCAGCGCCACCATTTCCTTCATCCGGGTGCGCGGGTCGGCGCCGTTGAAGTACTGACCGACGCGCCGCCGTAGATCCACCGCAGTTCCGACGTAGAGCACCTCGTCGGCGGGGCCGCGGAACAGGTACACCCCCGGCCGGTTCGGCAGGCTGGTGGCCAGGTGGCGCTTGGCGCGCTGCTTCGGCGTCACGTCGGGCAGATACGACCGCAGCTCGGCGTAGGAGTGCACGCCCTGATTCCCGACCCGTTCGATCAGGGCATGCAGCACGTCGACGGTGGCGCGGGCGTCGTCGAGCGCGCGGTGGGTCGGTGTTGTTGTCGCACCGAACAATTGCGCGAGTGCGGACAGGCGCACGCTTGGCGCCTCGTCGCGGGTCAGCACGCGGCGCGCCAGCTTGACCGTGCACAGCACCGGCGGCTGCGGCCAGGCGAGTTCGCACCGCTTGGCCGCGGCCTTGAGGAAGCCGATGTCGAAACCGGAGTTGTGCGCCACCAGAACCGCGCCGCGGGAGAACTCCAGGAACGCGGGCAGCACTGACTCGATGCGCGGGGCGTCGCACACCATGGCGGTCGTGATGCCCGTGAGCGCGACGATCTGCGGAGGGATGGACCGGCCGGGATCGACGAGGGTGGCCAGTTCGCCGAGCACGACCCCGCCGCGGATCTTGACGGCGCCGATCTCGGTGATCTGGTCGTGGTCGCCCCGGCCCGGCATCGACTCGCTGGCCCGCCCGCCCGTGGTCTCCAGGTCGACCACGACGAACGTCGTGTCGCGCAGCGATACCTCGTCCATGTCGAAGGCCAGTTGCTCGGCGTTGGCGAGGCGAGATCCAGCCATGTCGTGACCGTAGGGCGCTCGACTGACATCGATGTGATTTGTCAGAGCGTGTCGTTAGCGTGCGATCAAACGAACAGAAAGGAGCGCCGCGATGGACGAGGCGAGCGAAGCGACGAGGGATGTCTCGCAACGCGAGACACCGGGGCAGGACGAAGGACATACCGGGGGCGATACCGGGTCCGTCGTCATCGACTGCGATGACTGCGCAGTCCGTGGACACGGCTGCAAGGACTGCGTGGTGAGTGTCCTGCTCGGGGTGCCAGAAACCTTGCAGGATGACGAACGTCGCGCGCTCGACGTGCTGGCCGACGTAGGGTTGGCACCGCGCCTGCGGCTAGTGCCAATTCATCGCGGGCGTCAATCGGGAGTCGCTTGACGACACGCGCCACGGGTACAGCGAAATTTATTCCGGGGCGCCTGTTAAATTTGCGGCTTCCAATGGACAACCCCGATGCCGTTTCGTAACCTGTCTGAGACCTAAGAGCAGTTCGACGCGGCTCGCAACGGCAGTTGTAAGGACGCAAAACTTGAGGCTTGACTGCACGCACTGGAGCACAGGTGGTATTCGACGACCCGTCATCGGTGCGATAGCCGGCCTCATGGTCTTCGGCGGAGCCCTCGTCGGAAGCGTGCACGCCGACCCCGCAGACGACGCGCTGGCAAAGCTGAACGAGCTTTCTCGTCAGGCCGAGTCGACCACCGAAGCCATGCACTCCGCGGAGCTCGACCTCAAGGACAAGCTGGCAGCGCAGCAGACCGCCGATGCCCAGCACGCCGCCGACCAGGCGGCCGTCGATGCGGCCACCGTGCAACTGGCAACGTTCCAGAGCGGCGTCGACAGGGTTGCTGCAGCGCAGTACATGGGCGGCCGTACCGACGGCCTCGACGCGATGCTGACCGCATCGTCGCCGCAGGGCCTGATCGACCAACTCGCCGTGCAGCGGGTGATGGCCACCGAGATGTCGGTGCAGATGCAGAACTTCAAAACCACCAGTGTTACGGCCGCCAGCGCGGAGGCGGCGTCCGCCAAGTCCGCCGCAGATGCCAAGACTGCCGCCGAACAGGCCGCCGCGGTGCGCGCGGACCTGCAATCCAAGCAAAGCAAGCTGCAGGTGCAGATCGCCGTCGTCAAGTCGCAGTACTCGATTCTCACCCCGGCTCAGCGGGAGGCCCTTGCGGCCATACCGCCCGCGCCGGCGCCCGAGGCAGTGCCCGCACCCGACGCGGTGCCGCCGGGTGACGGTGGCCCCGAGGTGCTGGCTGCCGCCCCTGGTGGCGACATCGCGCCGCCGGAAGCCGCCCTGCCCATGCCGGGCCCCGGCGCCGAGGGCATGGTCGCCGTGCAGGCAGCGCTCACCCGGATCGGGTCGCCGTACTCGTGGGGCGCGTCAGGGCCGGGCTCGTTCGACTGCTCCGGTCTGGTGATGTGGGCGTTCCAGCAGGCAGGCATCAACCTGCCGCACTCCAGTCAGGCCCTTGCGCAGGGTGGCCAGTCGGTATCGATGGACCAGATGCAGCCCGGCGATCTCGTCACCTATTACTCGGATGCCTCGCACGTGGGGATCTACATCGGCGACGGCATGATGGTGCATGCCTCCACCTACGGGACTCCGGTTCGGGTCGCCCCGGTGGACAATGCGCCGATTCACAACGTCCGCCGGTACTGAACGCCCACTTCTGGGCCTCCTTCTACTCGTCGAGCTGATCGTCGCCGTCGCGCTGCTCTGGCGTCCCGCGCCGGCGCAAGTCCCGCCGCCAGCGCCGCCCCCGGTCGCATCGAGCACGCCCGTGCTCACCTCGCAGACGCTGACCCTGCGCGACGGCCGCACCGCATCCCTGCTCCCGCTCGGCGGCGCCCGGTCGAGCACTCTGACCGCCAGGATCGCCGCCGAACTCGACGCGGCCACCGACGCCGTCACCGCGTTCTGGGGTGACGGCTGGCGGCGCGACATCGAGATCGTGGCGACGGGCACCGACGAGGAGTTCGCGGACATGGGCACTCCCGGTTCCGACATCGCCGCGGCGACGACACCCCAGCGGATCGTGTTCGCTCCCGGCGCGGCGGCGATGAGCGACGGGGCACTCCGGATCGTGCTGCGTCACGAGCTCTTCCACTACGCGGCGCGGGCCGACACCGCAGCCGACGCGCCGCGCTGGCTGACCGAGGGCGTAGCCGACTTCGTCGGACGCCCGCCTCAGCCGCGGCCGGGGCCCGCACTGGCCGCCGACCTGGCCAAGATCCCGACCGACGCCGATCTCGACACCCCTGGCGCGACACGGTCGCTGGCCTACGACCGGGCGTGGTGGTTCAGCCGCTTCGTCGCCGACCGGTACGGGATGCCGACTCTGCGCAAGCTGTACCTGGAGGCATGCCGTCCCGGTCACCCCGACGTCGCGACCGCCATCCGCGACACCCTCGGCGCCGACCTGACCCAGGTGGTGGCCTCCTGGCGCCAGTGGTTGAGCGGATAATATGACTTCAGTTCTGCTGGTGACCAATGACTTTCCGCCGCGTTCCGGCGGCATCCAGTCCTACCTTGAGAACCTGGTGGGCGGGCTGGTCAAGACGGGCACGCACACGCTGACGGTCTACGCACCGAAGTGGAAGGGATGCGAGGCCTTCGACCTCGAGGCCGCCACTGACGGCTATGAGGTGGTGCGTCATCCGACGACGTTGATGGTGCCCGAACCGTCGGTGGCGATACGGATGCGACGGCTGATCGCCAGCCACGACGTCGACACCGTGTGGTTCGGCGCCGCCGCGCCGCTGGCCCTGCTGGCGCCGCTGGCCCGCGACGCTGGGGCGAGCCGCGTGATCGCCAGCACGCACGGACACGAGGTGGGCTGGTCGATGTTGCCGCTAGCCCGAACGGCGTTGCGGCGCATCGGAAACGACACCGACGTGGTGACGTTCATCAGCCAGTACACCCGCGACAGGTTCGCCTCGGCGTTCGGGCCGCGAGCGGCTCTGGAACGGCTGTCGCCTGGCGTCGACACGGATCGGTTCGAACCGGATTCCGTCGCACGTGCCGAATTGCGGGCGCGCTACCGGCTCGGCGAGCGGCCCGTCATCGTGTGCCTTTCGCGCCTGGTGCCGCGCAAGGGGCAGGACATGCTGATCCGCGCACTACCCGCGATCCGGCAAAGGATCGACGGTGCCGCCCTGGTGATCGTCGGGGGTGGGCCGTACCGCACCATGCTGCACCAGCTGGCGCACCAGTTCGGGGTCGCAGAACACGTGGTGTTCACCGACGGTGTGCCTGGCGACGAGCTGCCCGCGCACCATGCGATGGCCGACGTGTTCGCGATGCCATGCCGGACAAGGGGAGCGGGGCTGGACGTCGAGGGCCTCGGCATCGTCTATCTCGAGGCGTCGGCATCCGGCGTGCCCGTGGTGGCAGGCCGGTCCGGTGGCGCACCGGAGTCGGTGATCGACGGCGAGACGGGATTGGTCGTCGACGGTGGGGACGTCGGCGCCATCGCGGTCGCGGTCGGCGACCTGCTTGCCGATCCCGACCGGGCCACGCAGATGGGCGCGGCAGGCCGAAGATGGGTCGTCGAGAACTGGCAGTGGCACACCAAGGCGCAGCGCCTCGGTGAACTACTGACCGGTTAGCCCTTGCCGTAGAGCGCCTCGATGTCGCTCGCGAACTTTTCCGCAACGACCTTGCGCTTGACCTTCAGCGTCGGGGTGAGTTCGCCGGTGTCCTCGGTGAAGTCGACCGGCAGGATGCGGAACTTGCGGATCGACTCGGCATGCGACACCGCCTGGTTGGCTTCCTTGACGGCCAGCTCGACCTCGGCCGTCAGGTCCGGGTCCTCTGCCAGGTCGCCGACGGAAGCTCCCACGTCCTTGCCGTTGCGGGTCTTCCACGCGGGGAAGGCCTCCGGGTCGATGGTGATGAGCGCCGCGATGAACGGCTGCGCGTCCCCGACGACCAAGGCCTGGCTGATCAACGGGTGTGCGCGCAGCCGGTCCTCGAGCAGAGCCGGGGCCACGTTCTTGCCGCCGGCCGTGACGATGATCTCCTTCTTGCGGCCGACGATGGTCAGGAAGCCGTTGTCGTCGATCGCCCCGAGATCACCCGTGTGGAACCAACCATCGGAGAACACGGCGTCGGTCTCGGTCTGGTTGTGCCAGTAGCCGCCGAACACCACGCCGCCGCGGACCAGAAGTTCGCCGTCGTCATTGATCCGCATGCTGTTGCCGCCCAACAACTTTCCAACCGAACCGACCTTGAGGCCGTCGACCCGGTTCACGGTGATGGCGGCACTGGTCTCGGTCAGCCCGTAGCCCTCGTAGATGGTCAGGCCGACACCCCGGTAGAAGTGCCCGAGGCGTGCGCCGAGCGGGGCGCCGCCGGAGATGGCCGCGCGGCAGTTGCCGCCGAGCGCGGCGCGCAGCTTGCCGTAGACCAGCTTGTCGAACACCGCGTGCTTGGCCTTGAGCAGCAGGCCCGCGCCGCCGGTGTCCTGAGCCTGGCTCCACTCGATCGCCGTGGCCGCCGCGATCTCGAAGATCCGGCCCTTTCCGTCGTTGCGGGCGTTCTGCTCGGCGGTGTTGTAGACCTTCTCGAACACCCGGGGCACCGAGACCACCAGCGATGGCTTGAACACCCCAAGCGTGGGCACCAGGTTCTTCACGTCGCTGGTGAATCCCAGCGTCACGTTGTTGCTGAACGCCGAGATGGTGATGGCGCGGGCAAGGACGTGGGCCAGGGGGAGGAACACCAGCAGCTTCTCGCCCTTGTCCAGCAGTGCAGGGAAGCAGGCCTTTGCGCCGCGCATCTCGTAGAGCAGGTTCGAATGGGTCAGCTGGCAGCCCTTGGGCCTACCGGTGGTACCCGACGTGTAGACGAGCGTCGCGACGTCGACCGACTTGATGGCCGAGAGCCGGGCCGTCAGCTCGGCCGGGTCGGTGGCCGCGCCTGCGTCGGCCAGCTCCTCGAGTGCGGCCGGACCGATTCCATCGATCCGGAGGATCTTGCGCAGCTCCGGTAGGTCGCCCTTGAGCTCTTCGATCTTGTCGGCGTGCCCGTCGGTCTCGGCGAACGCCACGACGGCACCGGAGTCGGAGAGCACGAAGCTGATCTGCTCGGCCGAGGAGGTTTCGTAGATCGGGACGGTGACCGCGCCGATGGACAGGATCGCGAAGTCGATGATCGGCCACTCGTAGCGGGTCGCGGACAGTATCGCGACGCGGTCACCGGGTTGGACGCCTTCGGCGATCAGACCCAAGGCGGTCGATCGGACCTGCGCGGCCACCTGGGCGCTGGTGACGTTCGACCATGTCCCGTTGATCAGCCGTTGAATGATCACGTGGTTGGGATCGTCGCGCTCGTGGTCGAACACGGAGCTGACGACGGTGTCGTTGTCGCCGACGGTGAACGAAGCGGGAACACTGAACTCGAGCACGGTCGTTGCCTCTCAGCAGTGGTAGCGGCATTGCCTGCGAATAGCCTAGTCGGCGGCCTAGTCACACCGACGGCCTCTCGTGTGTGAAGCTGTTCTGCGATGAACAGCATCCAGATCGCGGACGAGACCTTCGTCTGCGCCGACCCGGTCGAGGTCGGCGCTGCGGTTGCCGACCCCGCGAACTGGCGGCGGTGGTGGCCGGACCTTCGGCTGACGGTGGTCGAGGACCGCGGTCCGATCGGGCACCGCTGGACGGTGACCGGCGCGTTGACCGGGACCATGGAGGTGTGGCTGGAGCCCGTCCTCGACGGCGTCGTCCTGCACTACTTCCTGCACGCCGAGCCTTCGGGTGCGACGGCATGGGAGCTGTCCAGGATGGACCTGGCCAAGGCGAACCACAGGCGCCGGGTGGCTGGCAAGAACATGGCCTTCGAGGTGAAACGCAAACTGGAGGAAACCCGCCCGGTCGGGGTCTCCCGGCTGGCGTGACCACCCGTCGGGGATTGACGGTTGCGGGTACATTTTTGTGCTGAAGGGCGCGGATCTGCCCTCCAGCGCACCGAGCGACCCGGGAAGAGAACACGTGGCGGACAAGACTGCGCAGACGATCTACATCGATGCCGACCCGGCGACCGTGATGGACGTCATCGCCGACATCGGGACGTACCCGGACTGGGTCAAGGAGTACAAGGAGACCGAGGTCCTCGACGTCGACGACGCGGGCTACCCGCGCACGGCGCGACTGCTGCTCGACGCCGCGGTGCTCAAGGACACCATGGTGCTGGCCTACGTCTGGCCCGCGGACCGCAAGTCGGTCACCTGGTCGCTGGTATCGAGCTCCCTGTTGAGGGCGTTGGATGGATCGTATCGCTTGTCGCCCAAGGGTTCTGGTACGGATGTCACCTACGAGCTGTCGGTCGACCTGATCATCCCGATGATCGGTCTGCTCAAGCGCAAGGCCGAGCGCAGGCTCACCGATACCGCGTTGAAGGATCTCAAGAAACGAGTCGAGGCTGAGTGATCGCAACTGATCCCGACCCGGCCGCCGCCGTACGGATCAGTCTCTTCGTCGGCAAGGGCGGGGTAGGCAAGTCCACGTTGGCGACCGCTACCGCCGTGCGCGACGCGCGCGCCGGCGAGCGGGTGCTGATCGTGTCGACCGATCAGGCGCACTCCACGGGTGACGTGCTCGGCGCGACGGTGACGCCGACCGGCGAGCCACTTCCGACCCGCGTGCTGGCCGACCTGGACGTCGGCGCGGGTGGCGGATTCCTCGATGCGCTGGCTCTGGACACCCTGGCGCTGTTGGAAGTCCGCTGGCGTGAGGTGGCAGGCGTCCTGGCCGCCAGGTTCCCCGAATCCGACTTGGGAAACGTTGCACCAGAGGAGCTTTCGGCATTCCCGGGGATTCAAGAGGTGCTCGGCCTGAACGAGGTGGCCGACCTCGCCGACTCGGGCCGGTGGGATCACGTGGTCGTCGACTGCGCATCGACGGCCGACGCGATGCGCATGCTGACCCTGCCCGCCACGTTCGGCCTCTACCTGGAGCGCGCCTGGCCCAGGCACCGCAGGCTGTCGCTGGCGGCGCAGGACGCCCGGTCCACCGGCGCGGTCGAGTTGCTGGAGCGGATCAGCGCGGCAACGGAGCGACTCGGATCCCTGCTGGTGGACGGATCGCGCGTCCGCGCGCACCTGGTGCTCACCCCGGAGCGGGTGGTGGCCGCCGAAGCGGTGCGCACCCTCGGCTCGTTGGCTTTGATGGGCGTGTCCGTCGACGAGCTCATCGTGAATCAAATTCTGATGCAGGACGATTCATACGAGTACCGCAACCTGCCAGAACACCCGGCATTCGACTGGTACACCGAGCGCATCTCCGAACAGCGGGCGGTACTCGACGAGCTCGACACCGCCATCGGCGACGTCAAGCTCGTGCTGGTGCCGCACCTGCCGGGTGAGCCGATCGGGCCGAAGGCGCTTGGCGAGCTGTTGGACAGCGCCCGCAGCAGGGACGGCTCGCCGCCGCCAGGGCCGCTGCGACCCGTCGTCGACCGCGAATCGGGCTCCGGGCTCGATGCGATCTATCGGTTGCAGCTAGAGTTGCCGCAGGTCGATTCCGGCGCGCTGACGCTGGGCCGGGTCGACGATGACTTGATCATCGGCGCCGGAGGCATGCGGCGGCGGGTTCGGTTGGCGTCCGTGCTGCGGCGATGCATCGTGGTGGACGCCCAGCTGCGTGGCAGCGAGCTGACGGTACGTTTTCGACCAGATCCGGAGGTGTGGCCGGCGTGAGTGGGTCTCACTCTGACATTGGTCCGGAATTGCGACAATTGGCGCAGACCATCCTGGACCAGCTCGACCCGGCGGTACGCCTCGCAGCGGCGCGGCTATCGGCCGGTGGCGATGGCAAGTGCCAACAGGTGTGGTGCCCGGTGTGTGCGCTGGCGGCGCTGGTGAACGGCGAGCAGCACCCGATGCTGAGCGTGATCGCCGAGCACAGCGTCGCGCTGTTGGCGGTCGTCAGAGCAATGGCCGACAGTGCCGGTGCCTCCGAGACGCCCGAGCCGCCCAGCACGCCGGACGGTCCACCCGACGAGCCGCCGCCCGCAGGGCCCGGCCGATATCAGCACATCCCGGTGACCGTCGAGGAGTGACTCGCGCACCCAGGACCGCGGTCTACGTGGTCGCAGCCACGGAGCGTGGGTAAAGTTGTCGCAGGGCACCGTCCGGGCGCCCGACGCGGGAGGTTCGATGTGGTATTGGCTGTTCAAGTACATCTTCATGGGACCCCTGCTTTCGCTGTTGGGTCGCCCGAAAGTTGTAGGGCTGGAATACGTTCCGGACTCCGGTCCAGTCATCCTGGCCAGTAACCACCTCGCCGTCGCCGACAGCTTCTACCTGTGTCTGGTGGTGAGGCGGCGGATCACCTACCTTGCCAAGGCCGAGTACTTCACCGGCACCGGCATCAAGGGCTGGTTCAGCCGCTGGTTCTACACCGCAGCGGGTCAGGTGCCGATCGACCGCACCGACGCCGATTCCGCGCAGGCCGCGCTTGTCACGGCCGAGCGCGTGCTGAGCCAGGGCAAGGTGCTCGGCATGTACCCGGAGGGCACCCGCTCGCCCGACGGCCGGTTGTACAAGGGCAAGACGGGGCTGGCCCGACTCGCGCTGGAGACCGGCGTTCCGGTCATCCCCGTCGCGATGGTCGGCACCGACGTCGTCAACCCGCCCGGCACCAAGATGTGGCGGTTCGGTCGTGTCGAGGTCAGGTTGGGCAAGCCCATGGACTTCAGCCGGTTCGAGGGTCTGGCAGGCAACCGGTTCATCGAGCGTGCCGTGATCGACGAGGTCGTCTACGAGCTGATGCAGCTGTCCGGCCAGGAGTACGTCGACCTGTACGCGGCCGACGTCAAGGACAGCGAGGACGGCCCGAACGACGGCAAGCCGGCCGCCCGTTTCCCGACCACTGCGGCGGGTTAGTTCGCCGCAACGACCGGGGCTGCGTCGCGGGCAGCCCTCCTCGTCTGATGCGCAGGCCCGGTGATGGCACCGGCCACTGAACCGATCATCACGATCACGACGATCGCCCACCACAGGTAGGAATCGCCTGCCAGCTGGCGCAACAACGACGCGGACGTCTCGTGGTGCTTGGGCATCAGCGTGATCGGCGTCCAGATCAGCAATGCCATGCCCGCAGCCGTGACCGCCGCCAGCGCGATGTTGCGGTGCCGGTAGGCCACCACGGTGGTCACCAGGATCGTCGGCAGCGTCCACACCCAGTGGTGCGACCACGACACCGGCGAGACGATCAATCCGAACATGGCGACGCACACCAGGGCCAGGACGGCCGCCTCGCCGGCCCGTGCATCCGAGCCTTCGGGCCCCGTCGCCTTGAGCACCCGATTGGCCGCCCACACCACGAGCGCCAGCACCGCGAAGCTCGCGACGACCCACACCACGAACCGCGGGGTGTCGGCGAGGCCAAAGCGCGCCAGCGTGCCTGCGATGTTCTGGTTGGTGTTCAGCGTCGCGGTGCCGATCCGGTCGGTGTCGTGCACGGTCCGGGTCCAGTACTGGAAGGAGTCCTGCCACGCCAACACGCCCCCGACCAGTGTGGCCGCCACTGCGGACGCCGCCGCGACGATCAGGGCTCGGGTGTCCCTGCGCAGAAGGAAGTAGAGAAGGAAGACCGCTGGGGTGAGCTTCAGCGCGATCGCCACGCCGAGCAGCAGTCCGCGCGGCCACGGTGTCCGGCGTGGCACGCAGTCGGCGATCACCAGCGTCATCAGTACGACGTTGATCTGGCCGAAGTCGAAGTTCGCCTGGATCGGCTCCAGATAGACCACGGCAGGGGCGACGATCGCCACCGCCAGCCAGCCACGTCGCAGCCAGGCAGGCCCTTGGGCGAACGCCGCGCGTTCCAAGACCTGCAACCGGGTCAGCACGATCCAGGTCGAGACGACCAGCAGCAGCAGGGTGATCACCGTGATGGTGACGCCAGCGCCGGACAGCGACAGCCATGCGAACGGCGCGAACACGACTGCGGCCAGCGGGGGATAGGTGAACGGAAGGTCCAGACCGGCGCGGGTGTGGAACATGGTGCCGTCGCTGTAGAGCGGGGTGCCGTCGAGCCAGGCGCGCCCGCCCATCCGGTAGACATCGATGTCGATGCGGTACGGCGCGTCGAACAGCAAGCGCCAGGTCGCCCACGCCAGTGCGGCCAGCGTCAGTAGTTGGAACAGCCGCCAGCCGATGGTCGGCCAAAGATGGGCCCTGCCGGGGGCCTGGAAAATACTCATCTCGCCGGACAGCCTATCGGTGCGCCACGGCGAGTCGGACACCATCCGGTGCGTGACGCGCGCAGGTCGGCGTAAGTTTTGCCCGTGCTCGATCCGAAATTCGACCTGAGGTTCGCCTTGGCGATCCCGCCTGGCCGACTGCCGCTGATGTGGTGCCTGATCGCGTTTCTGCTGACGTTCCTGGTGACCAGGACGATCGTCCGTTACATCCGTCACAACGCCGACCGCACCACTCCGCCCAAGTGGTGGCAACCCCGCAACATCTCGGTTTCGGATGGCGCAGGCGGCATGCACATCCACCACGTGGTGGTCGGCGTGATCCTCGTGATGATCTCCGGCGTGACCATGGTGACCCTCGCGGTCGACGGGGGTGTGCCCGAATTCACCGCGGCAGCAATCTTCTTCGGGATCGGCGCGGCCCTGGTGCTTGACGAGTTCGCGTTGATCCTGCACCTTCAGGACGTCTACTGGTCCGAGGACGGCAGGACCTCGGTGGATGCCGTCTTCGCTGCGGTGGCGGTGGCCGGCCTGCTGATCATGGGACTCAATCCGCTGTCGTTCTTCGACATCGACATCTGGAGGGCCGACGACACCCTGCTGGCGCGCTCCGCCGTGGTGGGGGTCGCGGTGCTGACCCTGTTGCTCGCGGTGATCGTGCTGCTCAAGGGCAAGGTGTGGACCGGGCTCGTCGGGATGTTCATCACACCACTGCTGATCATCGGAGCCGTCCGGCTGTCGCGCCCGCACGCGCCTTGGGCGCGGTGGCGCTACGCCGACCGCCCCAGAAGGATGCACCGCGCGCTGGAACGGGAGCGACGACTGCGCCGCCCCGTCGTCCAGGCCAAGCTGTGGCTGCAGCACGTGGTCGCGGGGGAGCCGCACTTCCCCGACGACAGCGAGGTCAACGCGCAGCTGGACCGTGAGATCCACCCGGCACCCGCGCCGGTCACCGCGAGTGTGGACGCGACCTGACCATGCGCTACTTCTACGACACCGAGTTCATCGACAATGGCCGCACCATCGAGCTGATCTCGATCGGCGTGGCCGCCGAGGACGGCCGCGAGTACTACGCCATCTCAACGGAATTCGACCCGGAGCGGGCTGGCCAGTGGGTGCGCAAGCACGTGCTCCCGAAGCTGCCGTCACCGTCGTCGAAGCTGTGGCGGTCGCGCAGTCAGATTCGCGCGGACCTCGAGGACTTCTTCGGTGTCGACGGGGACGACACGATCGAGCTGTGGGCATGGGTCGCCGCTTACGACCACGTGGTGATGTGCCAGCTGTGGGGCCCGATGACCGACCTGCCGCCCGCGATCCCGCGGTTCACCAGGGAATTGCGCCAGTTCTGGGAGGAGCGGGGCTCCCCGCGGATGCCACCGCGACCGCGCGACGCGCATGACGCGCTCGTCGACGCCAAGCACAATCTGCTCCGGTTCCAGGTGATGACGGGCGGCCGCTCTGACGAAGACGGAGACGACGGGGCCTGGGCCGCACGCGCCTGAGCTGCTGGTATGGCTGGCGAAACCGGCTCTTTCGTCCAGTTACCATAGACGGGTGAACTGGACCGTCGACGTACCCATCGACCAGCTGCCGGACTTGCCGCCGCTGACCGACAGCCTGCGGACGAGGCTCGACGCCGCGCTGGCGAAGCCGGCCGCGCAGCAGCCCAACTGGCCGGCCGATCAGGCCAAGGCGATGCGGACCGTGCTGGAGAGCGTCCCGCCGGTGACCGTGCCGTCGGAGATCGAGCGGCTCAAGGGGCTGCTTGCCGACGTCGCGCGTGGTGAGGCATTCCTGCTGCAGGGCGGCGACTGCGCCGAAACCTTCGTCGACAACACCGAGCCGCACATCCGCGCCAACATTCGCACGCTGCTGCAGATGGCGGTCGTGCTGACCTACGGCGCCAGCATGCCCGTCGTCAAGGTGGCTCGCATTGCGGGGCAGTACGCCAAGCCGCGCTCGGCCGATCTCGACGCGCTCGGGCTGAAGTCCTACCGCGGCGACATGATCAACGGCTTCGCGCCGGACGCCTCGGTCCGCGATCACGACGCGTCGCGTCTGGTGCGGGCCTACGCCAACGCCAGCGCCGCGATGAACCTGGTGCGGGCGCTGACGTCGTCGGGGCTGGCGTCGCTGCATTCGGTGCACGACTGGAACCGTGAGTTCGTCAGGACTTCACCCGCGGGTGCCCGGTACGAGGCGCTGGCCGCCGAGATCGATCGTGGGCTGAAGTTCATGACGGCGTGCGGGGTCAACGACCGCAACCTGCAGACCGCCGAGATCTACGCCAGCCACGAGGCGCTGGTGCTCGACTACGAACGCGCGATGTTGCGGCTGTCCGACGAGTACCCGTCCGAGGCCCCCGAGGCGCGTCTGTACGACTTGTCCGCGCACTACGTCTGGATCGGGGACCGCACCCGCCAGCTCGACGGCGCCCACATCGCGTTCGCCGAGGTGATCGCCAACCCGATCGGCGTCAAGATCGGGCCGAACATGACGCCGGAACTGGCCGTCGAGTACGTCGAACGGCTCGATCCGCACAACCAGCCCGGTCGCCTGACGCTGGTCAGCCGGATGGGCAACGGCAAGGTGCGCGACTTGCTGCCGCCGATCATCGAGAAGGTGCAGGCCACCGGCCACCAGGTGATCTGGCAGTGCGACCCGATGCACGGCAACACCCACGAGTCGTCAACGGGCTACAAGACCCGGCATTTCGACCGGATCGTCGACGAGGTGCAGGGCTTCTTCGAGGTGCACCGCGCGCTGGGCACCCACCCCGGCGGCATCCACGTCGAGATCACCGGCGAGAACGTCACCGAGTGTCTCGGTGGGGCACAGGACATTTCGGACTCCGACCTGGCTGGCCGCTACGAGACCGCGTGCGACCCACGCCTGAACACCCAGCAGAGCCTCGAGTTGGCCTTCCTCGTCGCGGAGATGCTGCGGGACTGATCCATGAGCGAAGCGATCGTCGTCACCGCTGAGTTCCGGCTGAAGCCCGAGCGGGTGGATGAATGGCTGCGCTTGATGCTGGACACCTATGGCCCGGCCTGCGTCGAAGAGCGTGGGATGCTGCGCTTTTGGCTTCACCGCGATGACGCGGATCCCGCTCACATATTGCTCTACGAGCACTGGGCCGACCGCGCGGATTTCGAGGCGAGCATGCGGGCGGCCTGGCGCGAGCCGTACCTCCGGGACACCGAGCCACTTTGGGATCAGCGGCGGATCATGACCACGTACCGGATGATCGAGAGTCCGTGGGAGCCGCTGAACGACGACGGCCTTCCCAAGACGGTTTAGAACAACCCGTCCAGATTGCTGCCGAGCGTCCACGCGCCGACGGCGACGAGCCCGGCCAGCGTCAGGACGGCGATCACCCAGAACAGGGTCGCCCGCCTTGCGCGCTGTCTGGCCCACTCGAACTCGTCGATCTCGATGCCCGCGAACCGATCCGGATCGTGCGGCCAGTCCTCCGGTCCACGGGTGAACTCGCGGGTGTGCTGGCGTGGCGGCTGCGCGGTGGCCTCGGTGGTCCGTTCGGCGTGCACGCTGACGTGTTGAGCCGCGGCCGACGCGTGCTGGGCCGAGTTGCGCGGCGCGGGCACCCGGAAGGGCGGAAGCCCGAGCTCCTCGACGATCGTCGTGAGTTCGGCGCCCATGTCCTGCGCGTCGGCGTAGCGGTCGGCCGGGTTGCGCGCCGTCGCGCACAGCACCAGTTCGTCGAATTGCGTTGGGACGCCTGCGATCGCCGTACTCGGCGGTGGCACGTCGTTGTCCATCCGCTGGTATGCCACCGACAATGCGCTGTCGCCCTTGAACGGCGTGTCGCCGGTGAGCAGTTCGTAGGCAAGCACGCCGACGCCGTACACGTCGCTGCGCGGGCCCGCATCGCCGGTGCCCACCTGTTCGGGTGACAGGTAGGCCGCGGTGCCGAGGATGACGCTGGTCGATGTGATCTTCGCCTCGGCGACGGCGCGAACCAGACCGAAATCGGCGATCTTGACGTCGCCGTCGTCGGAGATCAGCACGTTCTCCGGCTTCACGTCACGGTGCACCAGACCCGCGCGGTGGGCCACCGCGAGCCCGCTGAGCACCGGCGCCAAGACTGCGGCGACGGCGTGCGGCGGCATCGGGCCGCGTTCGTGCAGGAGCTCGCGCAGCGTGCCGCCCTCGACGAGTTCCATGACGAGAAACGGGTGGTGAGCGTCGAAGCCCTGGTCATAGACCGATACCAGGCCGGGATCCTTCAGCCTGGCGACCGCGCGCGCCTCGCGCTGGAACCGCGTGAGGAACTGTTGGTCCTGCGCGTAGCGGGAATCCATCACCTTCAGAGCGACCGGCCGGTCGAGCCGGATGTCGAGGCCGCGGTACACGGTGGACATGCCGCCGGTCGCGATCATCGCGTCTACGCGGTAGCGGCCGTCCAGAACGGCGCCGACAAGCGGGTCCGATCGCTGGCTGGTCTCCACGCCAGCATCCTAGACTCGCACCGTGAGCACCATTCCGGCCGCCGAGGACGTTCTTGACCCCGACGAAGCCGTCTACGACCTACCCACTGTGGCGTCCCTGCTGGGCATCCCGGTCACGAAGGTGCACCAGCGCCTGCGTGAACGACACCTGATCGCTGTGCGCCGCGACGGCATCACCGTCGTGCCGAAGGCGTTCTTCGACGACGCCGGACACTTGGTCAAATCGCTGCCCGGATTGTTGGTGGTGTTGCACGACGGCGGATACAACCCGACCGAGATCGTGCGCTGGCTGTTCACCCCGGACCCGTCGTTGACGATCAGCCGCGATGGGGGCGCAGAACCGCAGCCCAACGGACGTCCCGTCGACGCGCTGTCTTCCCATCAGGCCCGCGAAGTGGTGCGCCGCGCGCAGGCTATGGGCTATTGACGGCTCGCCGTCTATGGGCTACTGAGGGCCTGTTGTTCCGCAGCAGGCTCCGGCGTTTCGGGCGCCCTGGACAGTGAGTACCAGGCCAGCCCGGCGCACGTCGTGGCCAGCAGTACGTGCAACCAGGAGTACATGCCGTGTGAGCCGTCGGGCTTGAAGATCACCATGATCCACGTGGAGAAACCGGCGATCACCGCGATGGCCGACCGACTCTGCGCCAGCGCGGAGAGCACCGCAAGCGGCCACGTGTAGTACCAGGGCAACGCCGCTGGGACGAACAGCACGACGACGAGCAACGCCAGCGCGATGCCTGCCAGCGCCTCGCGGTCGTCGTGGCGAAACCTCCACCACAGCAAGGGAAGTGAGATGGCGATGATCGCGATGCCGATGATGCGGGTGACGTCCAGAACGGCGTAGAAGTTGACAGGAAGGAGCAGCCCGCCGACGACGTTGATGAGGTTCGCGGCCGCAGTCGGCACGGTCAACCAGTTGATGATCTTCACCGAACCGGCCAGCGCGGTGAGCCAGCCGAGCCCGACGCCGGCCAGCCACGACAGCACGGCGAACACCACGACGAAGATGCCCGCCGAGCCTGCCGTCGCCGTCGCGAAGGCGGGCACCGATCCGAGACTCCTGCGCTGTCGCAACTGGCGCATCCAGACCCACACCAGGAACGGCAACGCGATTCCTGCGGTGGCCTTTACGGCGACCGCGATGGCGATCAGGCTGACGCCCCATGCCGGATGGTTGGCGAAGGTCAGCGCGATGCCCGCCATCATCAACCCGACCATCAGCATCTCGTTGTGCACGCCGCCCATCAGGTGGATGATCACCAGCGGGTTGAGCACGCAGATCCACAGCGCCGCAGCGCCGTTGGCGCCGACGTGACGGGCCACCCTTGGTGCGGCCCAGATCAGCATCACCAGGCCTGGCAGCATGCACAGCCGGAGCAGCATGGTTCCCGAGACGACGTCGTTGCCGACCACCAGGGTGACGAACTTGGCGACCAGGATGAACGCGGGACCGTACGGTGCCGTGGTCGTGGTCCAGATCGGACTCACGTTGTCCAGCAACGAGTTCGGGTTGTCTATCGGCCCGACGACATAGGGGTCGAGGCCGTCGCGAAGCAGCGCGCCCTGCGCCAGATAGGAGTAGGCGTCTCGGCTGAACACCGGCACGCTGAAAAGCAACGGCGCCAGCCAGAAACCCGTCGTCGCAACCATCGTGTACTCGGTCGAAGTGCGGTCCACCACCCGCCGTCCCAGCCACAGCCACGACACCAGCATCACCGCAACGCCGCCCCACAGAAGCACCGACGACACCACCAGACCGTGGCCGAACCGCAGCCAGGACAGGTGCAAAGACTCGAGCAGCGGGTCGTGCAGTCGGGTGCTGCCCGCGCCGAGACCGCCGAGGGTGATCAGCGAGGCACCCGCCAAGCCGAATAGGGCAGGCCGGGCCTCCTGTGACGTCGCGAAGGCTGCCAGGCGTGAAATGCCGGACGCCAACCCGGATCTCGGGGCGCGCGTCGACGTCGGGGTAGTCATGCTCCTCAGGCGGACCGGTTTGACGCCCGTCCGGCGAGTTCGGCGAGGCCTGCCTTGGCGTGCACGTCGATCGGCATGGCGGCCAGCACGTCCAGCGCGCGTCGGGTGAGCATGTCGATGTGCTCCTCCACCGCGGCAAGAGCCCCGACCGATTCGATCACCTGGCACAGCTCCTGGACCTGCGCGTCGGTCAGCACCGTGCCGACCGAGGTGCGCAACAGCTTCGCGGCCGCCGGATCGCTCTTGTCGGCGCGCTCGACGGCCTCGGCCAGCAGGACGGTCCGCTTACCCGACCGCAGGTCGTCACCGGACGGCTTGCCGGTGACCGCCGGGTCACCGAAGACTCCGAGCACGTCGTCGCGAAGCTGGAAGGCCACCCCGAGGTCGGTGCCGAGTTCGTGGAACGCCGCCTGCACGTCCGGCCGGTCGGCAGCGGCGGCCGCGCCGAGCTGCAGCGGCCGCAAGATCGTGTACGAAGCCGTCTTGTAGGTGTTGACGGTCATCGCCGACGCCACCGACTCCGCGCCGCTGGCCTCGGCGGCGATGTCGAGGTACTGACCACCGAGCACCTCGGTCCGGATGTCGGCCCAGACGCGCTGCACGCGGCGGTGCGCGTCGAGCGGCAGATCGACGGTGGCGACGATGTCGTCGGCCCACACCAGCGACAGGTCGCCGAGCAGGATGGCCGCGGAAAGGCCGAACTGGTTGGGTGACCCGTGCCAGTTGCGCTCGCGATGTCGGTCTGCGAACAGCCTGTGCACGGTGGGCAGCCCGCGTCGCGTCGCCGAGTCGTCGATGACGTCGTCGTGCACCAGTGCGCAGGCGTGCAGCAGTTCGAGCGCGGCGAACAGTCGCAGCACGTCGGGGCCTGCCGTGTCGTCGGCGGACACCGCGCGCCAGCCCCAGTACGCGAACGCGGGTCGCAGCCGTTTGCCCCCGCGCAGCACGAATTCCTCCAGCGAAGCAGTCAGCTCGGCGTAATCGGCACCGATGTATTCGGCACCGCGCCGACGCTCGCGGAGATAGTCACGCAATTGATCAGTGACGGCGCCCGCCAGTTCGACGGCTGACGGTGCCGCGGCTTCCACGCTCAGCGGGCGCCCCTTTCCTTACCCCGGGAGTGCAATCAGACTAGAGCGTGCCGAGCCGTTCGGAGCAACTCCGTGCGCAGGTGGGTCAGCGCGGCGGTTCGGACGGATCGGCCAGCACGGGGCTGCGGTCCCTACTCATCCACGCGATCCCGCCGATGATGGCCGCCACCACGAACGCCGCAAAGCCGAGCCAGAGCGCGGCGCCGGTGAACGAGCGCGCACTCGGATCGGTGAAGCGCGCCTGGGCGCTCATGGTGCTGACCACGCCGGGCCGAAGCTTCCATTCGACGACGTCCGAGGAGATCTGGTCGCCGTTGGTCGACGTCACCTCGCCTGGGAACGACACGCTCAGCGATACGTCGGCGTCCGGGTCGTTCAGCGACGTCAGGTCGGCACGGCCATCGAGGATCACCAGGTCACCGGCGCGCCGCAGGGAGATGTCGACGCCTGCCGCGTCGCGGTTCATGTTGGCCAGCTGAGGGAGTTCGGAGAAGGTGAGGTCGGAGAACACCGCCTGCGTGCCGACGAAGTCGTCGCGTTCGTAGTTCGAGACGGACACCTTCTGACTGAACGGCAGCGTGTTCAGGAGCTGAGGGCCCTTGTCGTCACCGTTGCGCGGTTTGGCTGCCGCGATGATCTGGCCGGACACCCGATCGTCGGGCGAGACCGTCAGCGATGCGCGCACCCGCACGCAGCCCACCGCCATGGGGACGATCGCCAGCAGCAGGAGCATGGCCAGCACCCGCGTGCGGTGTGGCGTGCGGCCGTGGGTTCGGCTCCGGCGGTCGGGCACCCGGTCATCGTGCCAGATACCTCGCCCTACAGCGGCAGTGACCGGCCGAGAATGGCGAACGGCCGAGGGTCGCCCGCGAAGTGGTAGCCGCGGATCACGTCGGTGAAGCCGAGCCTGCGGTACAGCCGCCATGCTCGGTTGGACTCACCGTTGATCTCCGGGGTGGATAGCAACACGTACGGCTCCCCGCGTCCGGCGAGCAGCCGTCGGGCCAGGGCTTCGCCGAGCCCGTGGCCCTGGGCGTCCGGACGAATGTGCAGCTCGGTGAGCTCGAAGTAGCTGGTCATCAGCTCAGCGATGTGCGAGTTGTCGGATCCGCCGCGCTTCAGGCCGATGATCACCTGTTGTTGCCACCACTGATCGGGTGCACCGCAGTAGCCGTAGGCGACCCCGAGCATGGGTGCGTCGGTCATGTCGGCGTCGGCGTGGGGCGCGTCGACGGCGGCGACGGCCTTCCAGCCGCGTCGGCGGGAGTGTTCCAGCCACATCGTCGCGCGTTGCTCTTCCGTACCGCGCGGGTACCGCATGGCGTCGACGTAGACGGCCAGAGCGTCGCCGAGGCGCCTGTTCATGTCGCCTTGCGACAGCTCGATGAGAAACGTCGACAACTCTTGGTGCCCCTCGCGGTCTGAGTGCGGAGTCGATGCCATTATCCGGTCACGCTCTCGTCAGTGGCATGGCGGCTCGGCACGTGTGGCCAACGTCGTACAATCGGGCATTGAACTAGGTGGTACGGCTCAGATCGACCTCGTATCATTAGTGTTAGTTGCTCGTACACCGAGCGCACACGACGGTTTTGACAATCGTGACGGACGCGGCCAAAGGGAGGCACGGATGCCACTCTCCGATCATGAGCAGCGCATGCTCGACCAGATCGAGAGCGCTCTCTATGCCGAGGACCCCAAATTCGCGTCGAGCGTGCGTGGTGGCAATCTGCGCGCCCCTTCGGCGAGGCGCCGGCTGCAGGGTGCCTCACTGTTCGTGATCGGCCTGGCCATGCTGGTGTCCGGCATCGCATTTCGGGCGACGTGGATCGGCGGCTTGCCGATTCTGTCCGTGGTGGGATTCGTGATCATGTTCGGCGGTGTCGTGTACGCGATCACCGGACCGCGGGTCGCAGGTGGCAAGGA
Source organism: Mycobacterium sp. AZCC_0083 (assembly GCF_014202335.1). Lineage (GTDB taxonomy): Bacteria > Actinomycetota > Actinomycetes > Mycobacteriales > Mycobacteriaceae > Mycobacterium. The sequence goes on from NZ_JACHGP010000026.1 coordinate 74,291, forward strand.
TCGTTCGGGTTCGGAACCCGGTGGGCCACGGCAGAAGAAGTCCAAGGGCTCGGGTGGTTCGTTCACCAATCGCATGGAGGACAGGTTCCGCAGGCGCTTCGACGAGTGATCGTCTCGTCGGTCAAGGGGTAGTTTCCGCACATTCGTGGGGAGCTGCCCCTTTTCTTCTTCTTGGGGTTTGCCTCCTGGCGTTTCGCCATGAGGCCCGACACGCCGGATTTGCGCCTGCGCGGCCGGTTGGCAGGTAGCTCCCCCCACTGCGCCCCACTCTCGTGATTGAGCACCTCTAGCTGCGGTTTTCCGCCTGGGTGCGACCTTTTCGGTGTCGACGCGCGCCCGAAAAGTGACAGGTCGGTGGTGGATAGGTGGGGCGTGCGCCCAAACTGTTGCCAGCATATGGAGCAAAGTGGGGGATTGTGGGGTAAAGTGGCGTGCATCGGAGCGACCGGGGCTCTGAGTTGAAGTGAGGGTGGCAGGAGGTGGCGGGATGTTTCTCGGCACCTACACGCCAAAACTCGACGACAAGGGGCGGCTCACGCTGCCCGCCAAGTTCCGCGACGCGCTGGCAGGAGGACTGATGGTCACCAAGAGCCAAGATCACAGCCTCGCCGTCTACCCGCGCGCCGAGTTCGAGGCATTGGCGGACCGGCTGACACAGGCGTCGCGGAGCAACCCGGAAGCCCGCGCCTTCCTGCGCAACCTGGCCGCAGCCACCGACGAACAACATCCCGACGCACAAGGCCGCATCACCCTGACGGCCGATCACCGCCGGTACGCAAACCTGACCAAGGAGTGCGTCGTGATCGGTTCGATTCAGTACCTGGAGATCTGGGACGCCCAGGCCTGGCAGGACTACCAGGAGACACACGAAGAGAACTTCTCCGCGGCCAGCGATGAAACTCTGCGCGACATCATTTGACCCGGCCCTCGTGCCGGACACGGCCCGTGCAACGTGGCCTCTGCCCGAACCGGCCCTGGCGTACTTCCCCAACGCCAGGTACGTAATCTCGGACAGAGACCTCGTTGCAAGGGCCACCCTTCACCACCGGTGCGAAGGTGCTGCGATGCCCCCGGATTCTCGAGATCAACAACACGGCCACGTCCCGGTCCTCATCGACCGGTGCGTCGAGCTGCTGACACCTGCACTGACCCGGCACGACGCAACCGGTGCCGGCGCCATCCTGGTGGACGCCACGCTCGGTGCAGGCGGCCATGCCGAGCGATTCCTCACCGACCTCCCAGGACTGCGGCTGGTCGGCCTCGATCGTGACCCCACCGCGCTGCGCATAGCGGGGGAGCGGTTGGCGCCGTTCGGCGACCGGGTCACGTTCGTCCGCACCCGTTACGACGGCTACTGGGCCGACCGCGACGACGAGACAGTGGACGGCGTGCTGTTCGACCTCGGCGTCTCGTCGATGCAGTTGGATCTCGCCGAGCGCGGCTTCTCCTACTCCCACGACGCGCCGCTGGACATGCGGATGGACCCCGACGCCCCGCTGACCGCCGCCGAGATCGTCAACACCTTCGACGCCAAGGAGCTGAACCGAATCCTGCGGGACTTCGGCGAGGAGCGCTTCGCCTTCAAGATCGCCCGCGAGATCGTCCGGTGGCGGGCCCGCAAGCCGTTCACCACCACGGGGGAGTTGGTGGAGCTGCTCTACGCCGCCATCCCGGCCCCGGCCCGGCGCACTGGCGGTCACCCGGCCAAGCGCACCTTCCAGGCCCTGCGGACCGCCGTCAACGCCGAACTCGACTCGCTGAGCGACGCGGTTCCCGCGGCGATGTCGGCATTGTCGTCGGGCGGACGCATCGTCGTCATGGCCTACCAGTCGCTGGAGGACAAGATCGTCAAGGGCCTGTTCGCCGCCGCGACCGCGTCGCGAACGCCGGCCGGCCTGCCGATCGAGTTACCCGGCCACGAACCGGATTTCGTGTCACTGACCCGTGGCGCCGAGAAGGCGGACGACGCCGAGATCGACCTCAATCCTCGTAGTGCATCAGTAAGGCTGCGGGCTCTGGAAAAGGTTGTCAGAAGGGAAGTTTCGTGATGGCCAAGCGACCCGAACCAATTCGCAACAGAGATGATCGCCGCCGCGGCACGCGGGAGCCGGCCAAGCGCCGCCCCAAGGATGCGCCGCCGCGCAACCGTCGCACGACGCGCGAGCAGCGCCCCACACGTGAGCAGCGCCCGCCGCGACCGGCGCCACAGACCAGCCCGATCCCGAGGATCACCGAAGGGCAAGCCAGGCCGAAGAACGCCGCCCAGGCCAAGGCGCGTGCGAAGGCGCGCAAGGCCAAGGCGCCCAAGGTCGTTCGGCTGCCACTGCGCGAGCGGCTGCTCGTCAAACTGTCGTCGATCGAGCTCGACCCGCGCCGGATCGTCACCAGGGTTCCGTTCGTCGTACTGGTGATCGGGGCACTGGGTCTCGGGCTCGCCGTCACGCTGTGGCTGTCGACCGACGCCGCCGAGCGCTCGTACCAGCTGGGCCACGTCCGGGAGACCAATCAGGCACTGCTGCAGCAGAAGGAGGCCTTGGAGCGCGGCGTGCTCGAGGCGCAGGCCGCACCGGCCCTTGCCGAGGCAGCACGCAACCTCGGCATGATCCCCTCCAGGGACACCGCCCACCTCGTGCAGGATCCGTCGGGCAACTGGATGGTGGTTGGCACTCCCAAACCGGCCCAAGGGGTTCCTCCGCCACCGCTGAATTCGCCGCTGCCCGAGGACCTTCCGGCCGCGCCGCCGCCTCCGCCCGCACCGCGCGTAGTTGATCCCCGCGAGGTGGCCGTGCACCTGCCGCCGAGGGCCGTCGCACCAGTCAATCCGGAGATACCGGTTCCTGCCGCAGCGCTTGCCGCCCCCGGTGCCCCGGTCGTCGCGCCTGCAGCCCCCGGTGTGCCGCTAGCCGCGCCTGTACCGGTGGACCCGGCGCAGGTGCCCGCTCCGGCTCCCGCCGACCTGCCCCCCGTCGTTGACACAACACACATCGCACCGCAGGGAGCTACGTTGCCAGGACCGCCACCAGGCATCGAGCTCCCCGTCGCGCCGGTCCCGGGCCCCCAGGCATGAGCCGGAGCGAACGCAAGAAGTCCGCCCCCTCGAAGCCGCGAACCGATCAGTCGCATTCCGCGCGTGCCCGTCGCACCAGGGAGGCGGCAGCCGACACCGGAACGCGCACTGCGTCATTCGCCTTCCGCCGCAGGGTGGGCAACTCGGTCATCGCGGTGCTGCTTCTGATCGCGGCCGCGCAGCTGTTCAACCTCCAGGTGCCCAAGGCCGAAGGCCTGCGCGCCGAGGCGGCCGGTCAGCTCAAGGTCACCGACGTCGAGAAGGCCGTGCGCGGCAGCATCGTCGACCGCAACGCCGACAAGCTGGCGTTCACCATCGAGGCGCGCGCGCTGACCTTCCAGCCCGTCAAGGTGCAGAAGCAGCTCGCCGAAACCAAGGCAAAGACGCCAAGCGCGCCGGACCCGGCCAAGCGGCTCGCGGAGATCGCCGCAGGCGTCTCGGGTCTGCTGAACAACAAGCCGGACACCGCGACCATATTGAAGAAGCTGAGCGGCAAGGACTCCTTCGTCTATCTGGCCCGCGCCGTCGACCCCGCGATCTCCGATGCGATCACCACGAAGTACCCGGAGGTGGGTGCCGAGCGTCAGGACATCCGCCAGTACCCGGGCGGGTCACTGGCCGCGAACATCGTCGGTGGGATCGACTGGGACGGGCACGGATTGCTCGGTCTCGAGGACTCGCTCGACGCGAAGCTCGCAGGCACCGATGGCGCGGTCACCTACGACCGCGGTTCCGACGGGGTGGTGATCCCCGGCAGCTACCGCAACCGCCACGACGCCGTCGACGGCTCGACGATCCAGTTGACCATCGACGACGACATCCAGTACTACGTCCAGCAGCAGGTGCAGCAGGCCCGCGACCTGTCGGGCGCCAAGAACGTGTCCGCCGTCGTGCTCGACGCCAAGACCGGCGAGGTGCTGGCCATGGCCAACGACAACACCTTCGACCCGAGCCAGGACATCGGCAGGCAGGACAACCGCGAACTCGGCAACCTCGCGGTGTCGTCGCCGTTCGAGCCCGGCTCGGTGAACAAGATCATCACCGCCGCCTCGGCCATCGAGTTCGGTCTGACCAACCCCGACGAGGTGTTGCAGGTACCGGGTGAGATCGACATGGGCGGCATCACCGTGCACGACGCCTGGGAACACGGCGTCGCGCCGTACACCACCACCGGAGTGTTCGGAAAGTCGTCGAACGTCGGCACGCTGATGCTGGCCCAGCGGGTCGGTCCGGAACGGTGGGCCGACATGGCCGAGAAGTTCGGCCTCGGTCAGCGCTCCGGCGTGGGCCTGCCGGGTGAGAGCTCGGGTTTGGTGCCACCCATCGACCAGTGGTCCGGCAGCTCGTTCGCCAACCTGCCCATCGGACAGGGCCTTTCGATGACTTTGCTGCAGATGACGGGGATGTACCAGGCGATCGCCAACGATGGCTTGCGGATCCCGCCGCGCATCATCAAGTCCACGATCGCGGCCGACGGCACGCGGTTCGACGAGCCCCGGCCGGACGCCGTGCGCGTGGTGTCACCGGATACGGCGAAGACCGTGCGGAACATGCTGAGGGCCGTAACCCAGCGCGATCCGGCTGGAGTCCAGCAGGGCACCGGGTCGGGGGCGGCAGTCGAGGGCTACCAGATCGCAGGCAAGACGGGGACCGCCCAGCAGATCAACCCGGGCTGCGGGTGCTACTACGACGACGTCTACTGGATCACCTTCGCCAGCATGGCGCCCGCCGATGATCCCCGCTACGTCGTCGGCGTCATGATGGACAACCCGCACCACACCGCCGATGGGTCGCCGGGAACCACGGCCGCGCCGCTGATCCACAACATCGATGCCTGGCTGCTGCAGCGGGAGAACGTGCCGCTTTCGGCCGATCCCGGCCCGCCACTGATGCTGCAAGCCTGAGCTGCGGGTCGCGTACCGACGAGCGCTTGCGCGAGGAGTATGTGTGAGTCGGGCCGGTACTGTGTCAAGGCCATGAAATTGCGTCCCAGCCGCCCCCAAGGTGTCGACCTCGCGTCACTGGCAGAACACGTGCACGCCGTCACCGCGCCTGGTTCGGACGCCTCGGAGGTCCGTGTCACCGGGGTGACGCTGCGCAGCCAGGACGCCCGCGAGGGCGACCTGTTCGCCGCACTGCCTGGCGGGTCGGCACACGGTGCCGTGTACGCCCGTGACGCCGTGGGTCGCGGTGCCGTCGCGGTGCTCACCGATCCGGCGGGCGTCGAGTTGCTGGGTAGCGACGTCGGCGTGCCCGTAGTGACCCACCCGTCGCCACGAGCGGTGCTCGGCGAGCTGGCCGCCACCGTCTACGGTCACCCGTCGCGGCAGCTGCGCGTCATCGGCGTCACCGGCACGTCGGGCAAGACCACCACCACCTACTTGGTGGAGGCCGGCCTGCGGGCGGCGGGGCGCGTGCCCGGCCTGATCGGCACCGTGGGGATTCGCATCGACGGCCGCGACGAGCCAAGCGCGTTGACCACTCCCGAGGCGCCCGATCTGCAGGCGCTGCTCGCCGTGATGGCCGAACTCGGGGTGGACACCGTGGTGATGGAGGTGTCGAGCCACGCATTGGCACAGGGCCGGGTTGACGCCCTGCACTTCTCGGTCGGCGGCTTCACGAACCTATCGCGCGACCATCTCGACTTCCATCCAACGATGGAGGACTACCTGAACGCCAAGGCACGGCTCTTCGATCCCCAGTCATCAACCCACGCAGAGGTTTCCGTGGTATGCGTCGACGACGAGGCAGGCCTGACCATCGCGGCGCTGGCAGATCGGCCGGTGACCGTCGGCGTCGATAACGTCGCGGCGGACTGGCGGGCGGAGGAGATCCACGCGATCCCCAATGGGGCCCAGCAATTCGTCGTGGTGGACCCGGCTGGCGTGCACCACGGACTCCGGATCGGACTGCCCGGCCGCTACAACGTCGCCAACGGACTGCTGGCGGTGGCGCTGCTCGACGCCGTCGGCGTGTCACCGGAGGCGGCCGCGCCCGGCCTGCGGACGGCCGCTGTGCCCGGCCGCCTGCAACCGATCGACCGTGGCCAGGGCTTCCTTGCCCTCGTCGACTACGCACACAAGCCAGGCGCGTTGCGGGCGGTGCTCGAGACGTTGCGCCAGCAGACGCCGGGCCGCGTCGTGGTGGTCTTCGGGGCGGGCGGCAACCGCGACCAGGGCAAGCGCGAGCCGATGGGCCGCGTCGCGGCCGAACTCGCCGACCTCGTCGTGATCACCGACGACAATCCGCGCGACGAGGTCCCCGCCGACATCCGCGCGACCATCGTGGCCGGTGCCGAGGCTGCGGCAGGGCCGGCGACCAGCGTCGTCGAGATCGGTGACCGGCGGGAGGCCATCGAGTACGCGGTGGCATGGGCCAATGACGGCGACGTCGTGGTCATCGCGGGCAAGGGCCACGAGGCAGGCCAGACCAGCGGGGGCACGACCCGGCCGTTCGACGACCGCGGCGAGTTGGCCCGCGCGCTCGAGGCGCTGGGGAATCACGCGTGATCGACCTGACACTCGCGCAGATCGCTGACATCGTCGGCGGCGATCTCGCCGACGTCTCGCCAAGCGACGCCGAGGCAATCCGGGTCACCGGCACCGTCGAGTTCGATTCCCGCGCCGTGGCCAAGGGCGGGCTGTTCCTGGCCCTTCCCGGCGAGCGGTCGGACGGGCACGACTTCGCCGCAGCAGCGGTGGCCGCCGGTGCGGTGGCGGTGCTCGCCGCCCGTCCCGTCGGAGTGCCAGCCGTCGTGGTGAGCCCCGCGGGCAGCGACGTCGACGCGGGCACGGGCGTCCTCGAATTCGACACCGACGGATCGGGTGCCGCGGTGCTGGCCGCGCTGGCCAAACTGGCTGCGGCGGTGGCCGCCGAACTGGTCGCAGGGGGCTTGACGATCGTCGGGGTAACCGGGTCGTCGGGTAAGACCTCCACCAAGGACCTGCTCGCCGCGGTGCTCAGCCCACTGGGTTCGGTGGTGGCACCACCGGGGTCGTTCAACAACGAGTTGGGTCACCCGTGGACCGTGCTGCGCGCCACCACCGACACCGACTACCTGATCCTGGAGATGTCGGCGCGGCACAGGGGCAACATCGCCGCGCTGGCGCGGATCGCGCCGCCGTCGATCGCCGTAGTGCTCAACGTCGGCACCGCCCATCTCGGCGAGTTCGGTTCCCGCGATGCCATCGCCGCGACGAAGGGTGAACTGCCGCAATCGGTTCCGGCGTCCGGCGTGGTGATCCTCAACGCCGACGACACCGCGGTGGCCGCGATGGCGGACCTGACGGCGGCCCGCGTGGTCCGGGTGTCGCGTTCGCCGGGCGCCGACATCTGGGCCGACGACGTCACCCTCGACGAGGTGGCCCGGCCGCGCTTCACGTTGCACGCCCCGTCCGGCGCGGTCCCCGTCGAACTCGCGGTGCACGGCGACCATCAGGTGTCCAACGCGTTGTGCGCGGCCGCGGTCGCGCTGGAATGCGGGGCCACCCTGGATCAGGTCGCCGCGGCACTCGCGGCGGCAGGGCCGGTGTCACACCGCCGGATGCAGGTGAGCACGCGAAGTGACGGAGTGACCGTGATCAACGACGCCTACAACGCCAACCCGGACTCGATGCGGGCCGGGCTCAAGGCGCTGGCCTGGATGGCTCGGGGCGATGCGGCCAATGGCGGCGACCGGCGCCGCAGCTGGGCGGTCCTCGGCGAGATGGCCGAACTCGGCGACGACGCGATATCCGAGCATGACAGCATCGGTCGACTGGCCGTGCGCTTAGATGTGTCACGACTCGTGGTCGTCGGAACCGGGAGATCACTGAACGCGATGCACCAGGGGGCGGTGATGGAGGGATCGTGGGGCAGTGAGTCCACCGTGGTCGCCGATGCCGGCGCCGCAATGGAGCTGTTGCGGGCCGAATTGCGCGAGGGGGACGTGGTGCTGGTGAAGGCATCCAAAGTGGCAGGCCTTGGCGCGTTGGCCGACGCGCTCGTCGGAGATGATGCGCTCGTCGGAGACGAAACCGCATGAGACAGATCCTCATCGCCGTCGGGATCGCTCTCGCGGTGTCGATCCTGCTGACACCCGCGCTGATCCGGCTGTTCACCCGCCAGGGGCTCGGCCACGAGATCCGCGAGGACGGGCCGCCCAGTCACCACAAGAAGCGCGGCACGCCGTCGATGGGTGGCGTCGCCATCATGGCCGGCATCTGGGCGGGCTACCTGGGCACCCACCTGGTCGGGCTGGTGATCGACGGACGCGATCCGTCCGCTTCCGGCCTGCTGGTCCTCGGGTTGGCCACCTCGCTCGGCGCCGTCGGGTTCATCGACGACATGATCAAGATCCGCCGCTCGCGCAATCTCGGCCTGAACAAGACGGCGAAGACGGTCGGCCAGCTGGTCGCTGCGGTGCTGTTCGGGGTGCTCGCCCTGCAGTTCCGGAACTCCGACGGGCTGACGCCGGGCAGCGCCGAGCTGTCCTACGTGCGCGAGATCGCCACGGTGACGTTGGCGCCATTGGTGTTCGTGGTGTTCGTCGTGATCCTCGTCAGCGCGTGGTCCAACGCGGTGAACTTCACCGACGGCCTCGACGGGCTGGCTGCCGGGGCCATGGCCATGGTCACCGCCGCCTACGTGCTGATCACGTTCTGGCAGTTCCGAAACGCCTGCGCAACCAGCCCAGGATTGGGTTGCTACAACGTACGCGACCCGCTCGACCTGGCTCTCGTCGCCGCGGCCACTGCGGGCGCCTGCATCGGATTTCTGTGGTGGAACGCGCCACCGGCCAAGATCTTCATGGGCGACACGGGGTCGTTGGCACTTGGCGGCATCATCGCGGGTCTGTCGGTGACCAGCCGCACCGAGACACTCGCTGTCGTGCTCGGAGCGCTGTTCGTCGCCGAGGTGACCTCGGTCGTCGTGCAGATCTTGGCGTTCCGCACCACTGGAAGGCGGGTGTTCCGCATGGCGCCCTTCCACCATCACTTCGAGTTGGTCGGGTGGGCAGAGACCACGGTGATCATCCGGTTCTGGCTGCTGACGGCGATTGCCTGCGGTCTCGGCGTTGCGCTGTTCTACAGCGAATGGCTGGCCACGGTAGGGGCTTAGCTGGCGCTCTTCTGCGCATTTCGCGACACGCGCCGGATGTACCCGGCGTTACGGGGGTGACGGGGGAGGATTTTGGGGTGCAAGGGACAAACGGGTCTACTGTTGCTCATGTGACTGCTGAGATCGATGCGGTCAGGTAGCTGACAGTGAGCACAATCCTTGCCCGATTGCGGCTGAGGCGGGGCGGCGCCGACGATGCGTCCGACCAGGCCACGCAGGTCCAGACCGAGACCGTCCCGCGCACTCGATTCGGCGCCTGGCTGGGCCGTCCGATGACGTCCTTCCACCTGATCATTGCGGTGGCCGCGCTGCTCGTCACCCTTGGCCTGACCATGGTGCTGTCGGCCTCAGGGGTGCACTCGTATGACGAGGACGGCTCGCCATGGATCATCTTCGCCAAGCAGGTGTTGTGGACGATCGTCGGCCTCGTCGCGTTCTACGCCGCCCTACGCATGCCGGTGAACCTGATGCGGCGGCTCGCCTTCCCCGGCTTCGTCATGACGATCATCATGCTCGTCCTGGTGCTGATCCCCGGAATTGGCAAGGAGGCCAACGGTTCCCGCGGTTGGTTCGTCGTCGCCGGGTTCTCCATGCAGCCCTCCGAGCTGGCCAAGATCGCGTTCGCCATCTGGGGCGCGCACATCCTGGCTCAACGACGCCTCGAGCACGCGTCGTTGCGCGAGATGCTGTTCCCGCTGGTGCCCGCAGCGGTGATTGCGCTCTTCCTCATCGTGCTGCAGCCCGACCTCGGTCAGACGGTGTCGCTGAGCATCATCCTGCTCGGTCTGCTCTGGTACGCGGGTCTCCCGCTGCGCGTATTCCTCAGCTCACTGGCGGCGGCCATGATGGCGGCGGCCGTGCTGGCGATGTCGGAGGGCTATCGGTCCGACCGCGTCCAGTCCTGGCTCAACCCTGGCGCCGACTCTCAAGGCTCGGGGTATCAGGCCAGGCAGGCCCGTTACGCGCTGGCCAATGGCGGCGTGTTCGGCGACGGCCTCGGCCAGGGCACCGCGAAGTGGAACTATCTGCCCAACGCGCACAACGACTTCATCTTCGCGATCATCGGCGAGGAGCTGGGGTTCGTCGGGGCCGTCGGGCTGCTGCTGCTGTTCGGCCTCTTCGCCTACACCGGCATGCGGATCGCGAAGCGCTCGGCGGATCCCTTCCTGCGCCTCCTGACCGCCACCACGACACTGTGGGTACTCGGCCAGGTCTTCATCAACGTCGGCTACGTGGTGGGGCTGCTTCCCGTCACCGGCCTGCAGTTGCCACTGATATCCGCGGGCGGAACATCAACGGCCACAACGCTTCTGATGATGGGCGTGATGACAAACGCGGCGCGGCACGAACCCGACGCGGTGGCCGCGCTGCGCGCAGGGCGTGACGACCGGTTCAACCGCCTTTTGCGGCTGCCCATGCCAGAGCACTATTCGCCCACCCGGCTCGAGGTGGCCCGCGACCGGCTGCGCACCCGGCCCAAGGCGGAGGCGGCACCCAAACCCAAGCCGAAGCCGGTATCGAAGCCCAAGGCTCAACCTAAATCCAAGGCCAAGGCGAACCCCAAGAAGACCCCGAAGCCGAAGCCAGGACGCACGCCGGTCAGCGACGAGCGGAGGCGAACCAGCCAGGCGGCCGACCGGTCGGTGCGGCACGCAGGGCATCATGGAGGCCGTCAACGCGAAGAGGGCCGTCGGGCTCGCTCACTGGAAGGCCAACGTCACGGGTGAACGCACTGTCCGTCGTCCTCGCAGGTGGGGGTACCGCGGGGCACGTCGAGCCGGCGATGGCCGTTGCCGATGCCCTGGTGGCGCTTGATCCGGACATTCGGATCACGGTGCTCGGCACGGAACGTGGATTGGAGACCCGGTTGGTGCCCGAGCGTGGCTACCACCTCGAACTCATCACCCCGGTACCCCTGCCGCGCAAGCCGTCGGGTGACCTGATGCGGCTCCCACTGCGGGTGCGCAGGGCCATTCGGCAGACGCGTGCGGTTTTCGACGACGTCGAGGCCGACGTGGTCATCGGCTTCGGCGGGTACGTCGCACTGCCCGCCTATCTCGCCGCCCGCGCCGGCGTGCGCCGCAGGTCGGTGCCGGTGGTGGTGCACGAGGCCAACGCGAGCGCGGGGTGGGCCAACCGGGTGGGCGCCCGTTCGGCACGACGCGTGCTGTCCGCGGTCCCGGATCCTGGCCTGCGCCACGTCGAGGTGGTCGGCGTCCCCGTGCGGGCGACGATCACGTCGCTCGACCGGCAGGCGCTGCGCGCCGAGGCCCGCGCCCACTTCGGCTTCTCCGACGACGCCACGGTGCTGCTGGTGTTCGGCGGGTCCCAGGGCGCGCAATCGATCAACCGGGCCGTCGCAGGAGCCGCGGAAGATCTTGCCGCGGTGGGTGTTTCAGTGCTGCATGCGCACGGGCCGAAGAACGTTCTCGACCTTCGTTCGCCCGCTGCCGACGATCCGCCGTACGTCGCGGTGCCCTACCTGAGCCGGATGGACCTCGCCTACGCCGCCGCCGACCTGGCGATCTGCCGGTCCGGCGCTCTCACGGTCGCCGAGGTCAGCGCCGTCGGCCTGCCCGCGGTGTACGTGCCGCTGCCGATCGGCAACGGTGAACAGCGGCTCAACGCGCTTCCCGTGGTCAACGCGGGCGGCGGCCTGCTCGTCGACGATGCCGACCTGACCCCGGCGTTCGTCGCCGACACCGTGGGTGGGCTGCTCGCCGACCCGTCGCGGCTTGCGGCGATGACGACATCGGCAGCGCTGGCCGGTCACCGCGACGCCGCGCAACGCGTCGCGGAGGTGGCGGTCGCCGTCGCCGCCGAGTTCCCGAGGCGGTCGCGATGAGCGTTCCCGCACTGCCCGCCGAGTTGGAGCGGGTGCACATGGTCGGCATCGGGGGAGCCGGAATGTCGGGCATCGCCCGCATCCTGCTTGACCGCGGCGGGCAGGTATCGGGCTCCGATGCCAAGGAGTCCCGCGGGCTGGCCGCGCTGCGTGCCCGCGGCGCGCAGATCCGCATCGGCCACGACGCGTCGTCCCTCGACATGCTGCCCGGCGGCCCGACTGCCGTGGTCAGCACGCACGCCGCGATCCCCAAGACCAACCCCGAACTCGTCGAGGCAGGGCGCCGCGGCATACCGGTGATCATGCGTCCCGCGGTGCTGGCAGCGCTGATGGACGGCTACACCACGGTGATGGTGACCGGCACGCACGGCAAGACGACGACCACGTCGATGGTCATCGTCGCCCTGCAGAACGGCGGTTTCGACCCATCGTTCGCGGTCGGGGGCGACCTCGGCGAGGCAGGCACCAACGCCCACCACGGAAGTGGCACGGTCTTCGTCGCCGAGGCCGACGAGAGCGACGGCTCGCTGCTCGAGTACACCCCCGACGTCGCGGTGGTGACCAACATCGATCCCGACCACCTGGACTTCTTCGGCAGCGCGGAGGCCTACACCGCGGTCTTCGACAAGTTCGTCGAGCGGCTTCGTCCCGGCGGCGCGCTGGTGGTCTGCGTCGACGATCCCGGCGCCGCCGCGCTGGCCGAGCGGGTCGGCGAAAGCAGTGTGCGGGTGCTGCGCTACGGGAGTGGCGATGACCCGAATCTCGCTGGAGCCCTGGTGAATTGGGAACAGCAGGGCACGGGCGGTGTGGCGACCGTTCAGTTGGCTGGCGAGTCGCATCCCCGCGGAATGCGGCTTGCGGTGCCGGGCAGGCACATGGCGCTCAACGCGTTGGCCGCGCTGCTCGCGGCCACCGAGGTCGGCGGGAGCGCGGCATCGGTGCTCGACGGCCTCGCCGGATTCGAGGGCGTGCGGCGGCGTTTCGAGTCGGTCGGCACGTCCGCCGGCGTCCGGGTCTTCGATGACTACGCACACCATCCCACCGAGGTCCGCGCGACTCTCGAGGCCCTGCGCGGTGTCGCGGGGGAGTCGCGCTCGATCGTGGTGTTCCAGCCCCACCTCTACTCGAGGACCAAGACCTTCGCCCACGAGTTCGCGTCCGCGCTGTCCGGTGCCGACGAGGTCTTCGTGCTCGACGTGTACGCCGCCCGCGAATCTCCTCTGGCCGGAATCAGCGGCGCCAGCATCGCCGATCACGTGACGGCCCGGGTGCGCTACCTGCCCGACTTCTCCACTGTGGCAGCGACCGTCGCCGCCGCGGCCCGGCCAGGCGACGTCATCGTCACCATGGGCGCTGGTGACGTCACGCTCCTCGGACAGGAGATCCTGTCGGCCCTGCAGGTGGAGGCGGATCGCCGCGCGCCAGGGCCGCAGCAGCGATGAGCGCTTGCGCGAAGAGCCGAGGGCGGCGATGAGCGGCCCCACCGACACCGGCGAGGAGACTGGGGATCCGGTTCCCGGCGAACCCGACGAAACCCCTGACGACACCCCCGACGACACCGAAACCGATGACACCGCCGCGGCCGCCGATTTCGAGGGCCCGCGGCGCCGCGCGCGGCGCGAGCGCGAGGAACGTCGCACGGCCCAGGCCAGGGCGACGGCAATCGAGCAAGCGCGCCGCGAGGCCAAGAAGCGGGCCGCAGGGAAACCGGTCGATCAGTCGAAAACCCCTGCGCGAGGGCTGATCCGGGGCCTGAAGTTGCTGATGTGGTCTGCGTTGGTCAGCGTGGTGGTGGTCGGGTTGGGCCTGGTGTTGTACTTCACGCCCGTCATGGCCGCCCGCGAGACCGTGATCAGCGGCCTGAACACGGTGAGCAAGGAGGAGGTCGAGCAGGCCGCGGCGATCGTGCCGGGGACGCCGCTGCTGCAGATCGACACCGACGCCGTCGCCGAACGTGTCGCGACCATCCGGCGCGTGGCCAGCGCGAGGGTGCAACGCGAATATCCCTCGACGCTGCGCATCACCGTCGCCGAGCGCGTGCCCGTCGTCGTCAAGGACTATCCCGACGGCTCGCACCTCTTCGATCGGGACGGGGTGGACTTCGCCTCTGCGCCGCCACCGCCTGGCTTGCCGTATCTGGATGCCGACAACCCCGGCCCGAGCGACGACCCGACGAAGGCGGCCCTGCAGGTGCTGCTCGCGCTGCGGCCCGAGGTGTCGGGTCAGGTGAGTCGGATCGCGGCGCCGTCGGTGGCGTCGATCACCCTGACGCTCGTCGACGGCAGGGAGGTGATCTGGGGGACCACCGACCGAACCGAGGAGAAGGCCCTCAAACTGGGGGCGCTGCTGACCCAGCCCGGTCGCACCTATGACGTGTCCAGCCCGGATTTGCCGACGGTCAAGTAACGCAAGTCGCAGGAAAATGCGTGGAAACTGTCGGCGCGCCTGCACGGATACCCCGCACGGTCGCCCTACCGTTCTGTTTGCACGGAACTACTTGACATAACTCTAAGCCTATGGTTGAGGTTTAGGGTTTGCGGTCAGGAGTTCCGGCACCACGATTAATCAGGGAGGAACTCGGCCATGACGCCCCCGCACAACTATCTCGCCGTCATCAAGGTGGTCGGCATCGGTGGCGGCGGCGTGAATGCCGTCAACCGGATGATCGAACAGGGTCTGAAGGGCGTGGAGTTCATCGCCATCAACACCGACGCCCAAGCGCTGTTGATGAGCGACGCCGACGTCAAGCTCGACGTCGGCCGTGATTCCACCCGCGGCCTCGGAGCAGGCGCCGACCCAGAGGTCGGGCGCAAGGCAGCCGAGGACGCCAAGGACGACATCGAGGAGCTGCTCCGCGGCGCCGACATGGTCTTCGTCACCGCTGGCGAAGGCGGTGGCACCGGCACCGGTGGTGCGCCCGTCGTCGCGACGATCGCGCGCAAGCTCGGTGCACTCACTGTCGGCGTGGTGACGCGGCCGTTCTCGTTCGAGGGCAAGCGCAGGAGCGATCAGGCCGAGACCGGTATCGGCGCGCTTCGGGAGAGCTGCGACACCCTCATCGTCATCCCCAACGATCGCCTGCTGCAGATGGGCGACGCCGCCGTCTCGCTGATGGACGCGTTCCGCAGCGCCGACGAGGTGCTGCTCAACGGCGTGCAGGGCATCACCGACCTGATCACCACGCCGGGTCTGATCAACGTGGACTTCGCCGACGTCAAGGGCATCATGTCGGGCGCGGGCACCGCCCTGATGGGCATCGGTGCCGCGCGTGGCGACGGCCGTGCGCTCAAGGCCGCCGAGATCGCGATCAATTCACCACTGCTCGAAGCCTCGATGGAGGGCGCCCAGGGCGTGCTGATGTCGGTGGCGGGCGGCAGCGACCTCGGATTGTTCGAGATCAATGAAGCGGCATCGCTGGTGCAGGACGCCGCGCACCCCGAAGCCAACATCATCTTCGGCACCGTCATCGACGACTCGCTCGGCGACGAGGTGCGCGTCACCGTGATCGCCGCAGGATTCGACGCTCAGGGGCCGAGCCGCAAGCCGGTCGTCGGCGCCGGGCTCGGCATCGCGCCGGGCAAGGCCGGCAAGGTCACCACGCCGGTCTTCGAACCGGTCGACCCGGCGAGTGTGCCGATCCACACCAATGGGGCGACGGTGAGCATCGGTGGCGGCGGCGGAGATGACGACGACGACGTCGACGTGCCGCCCTTCATGCGCCACTGAGTTCGTTCGGCTCCGCCGCGATACTGGCAACCGTGAGCTTCAAAATCCGCCGCGTGACCACCACCCGTGCGGGCGGTGCGTCGTCGGCGCCGTTCGACACCTTCAACATGGGAGACCACGTCGGCGACGACCCCGACGCGGTCGCGGCGAACCGCCGACGTCTTGCCGACAAGATCGGGCTTGCAGACCGCATCGTGTGGATGCACCAGGTGCACGGTGACCGTGTGGTGGCGGTGGACGGTCCAGGTCCCACCGTCGACAATGCCGACGGATTGGTGACGACCGAACCTCGATTGGCATTGGCGGTGGTAACCGCCGATTGCGTCCCGGTGTTAATGGCTGACGCACGGGCCGGTGTGGTGGCCGCCGTGCACGCCGGCCGCGTCGGCGCGCAGAACGGTGTCGTGGTCCGCGGGGTCGAGGCGATGCTGCGGGCAGGTGCGCACGCGGCGGACATCTCCGTGCTGCTCGGTCCGTCCGCCAGCGGGCGCAACTACGAGGTGCCCGCGGTCATGGCTGCCGACGTGGAGGCTGCGTTGCCCGGCAGTCGTACCAAGACCTCCGCTGGCACGGACGGACTCGATCTGCGGGCCGGAATCGCAAGGCAATTAACGGAATTGGGTGTCGTGTCGATCGCAGTAGACCCGCGCTGCACCATCGAGGACGGCGCGCTGTTCAGTCATCGGCGAGGAGCGCCGACCGGGCGGCTGGCGTCGTTGGTGTGGATGGAATGAGCAGCCCGAGGCAAGCCGAGCTCGCGGAGTCGCTGGCCGCGGTGCAGGCGCGCCTCGATCGTGCCGCGGCTGCCGCGGGCCGTGACGCAGGAGAAATCGAATTACTTACCGTCACGAAATTCTTTCCGGCCTCCGATGTATTTCTCCTGACCAAACTCGGGTGCACCGCATTCGGTGAATCCCGCGAACCGGAGGCGTCCAATAAGGTCGCCGAAGTCGCGGCTCTTTTGTCTGGTGAATTGCCTGCGCCCTCAATTCGCTGGCACATGGTGGGCAGAATCCAGCGCAAGAAGGCGCGCACGGTCGCGGGGTGGGCGTACGCCGCGCACTCGGTGGACAGCGACGCGCTGCTCGGTGCGCTCGGCCGGGCGGCGGTCACGGCACTGGAGGACGGACGGCGCACCGTGCCCCTGCGGGTCTACCTCCAATTGAGCCTCGACGGCGACCCGGCCCGCGGTGGCGTCGACATCGGTCGCCCGGATCTCGTGGACGAGCTGTGCGCCCTCGCCGACTCGACCGACGGGCTGGACTTCGTCGGCCTCATGGCCGTCCCTCCCCTCGGCGTCGACGCGGACGAGGCGTTCGCGCGTTTGGAAGCCGAGCTGCACCGGGTACAAGGCCTCTACCAGCAGCGGCTCGGTCTTTCGGCAGGTATGTCCGCGGACCTCGAGACGGCGGTGAAACATGGCTCGACCTGTGTGCGTGTCGGTACCGCGGTTCTGGGGAACCGTCCTCTAACGTCACCCTGAGTAGTCACTCCAGTCACATCTTCATCACAGACAACACAGAACTCAGTCATCAGAAGGGTCTCCGATGAGCACACTGCATAAGGTCAAGGCCTACTTCGGTATGGCGCCGATGGACGACTACGACGACGAGTACTACGACGATGAGGATCGTTCTGCGCGGTCCTACTCGCGCCGCCCCCGTGAGGAGCGCTTCGAGGACGAGGGCTACGGGCGCCTGGAGAGCAGGGGCTACGAGGAGCGCATCGGCGGCCGCGAGTTCGAGCGTGAATTCGCCGAGGTGCCTGCCGGGTACCGCGGCGGCTACGCCGACGACGCACCCTTCCGCGGAAGGCGCGAAGCCGAGCGCCCGCGGTTCAACACTCTGCGCGGTGCCACCCGCGGCGCGGTGGCCATGGAGCCCCGCCGGATGGCGGCGCTGTTCGACGAGGGCAGCCCGCTCTCGAAGATCACCACGCTGCGGCCGAAGGATTACAGCGAAGCCCGCACCATCGGCGAACGCTTCCGCGACGGCACCCCGGTGATCATGGACCTGGTGTCGATGGACAACGCCGATGCCAAGCGACTGGTCGACTTCGCCGCCGGCCTGGCGTTCGCACTGCGCGGTTCCTTCGACAAGGTC
This sequence comes from Mycobacterium sp. AZCC_0083, assembly GCF_014202335.1. Lineage (GTDB taxonomy): Bacteria > Actinomycetota > Actinomycetes > Mycobacteriales > Mycobacteriaceae > Mycobacterium. The sequence goes on from NZ_JACHGP010000026.1 coordinate 92,130, forward strand.
GCGACGAAGGTCTTCCTGCTCTCGCCCGCGGACGTCGACGTCAGCGCCGACGAGCGCAGGCGGATCGCAGAGGCCGGGTTCTACGCCTACCAGTAGGTCGGGCGGTCTCATCGGGGACGGGTAGGCTGGCGGCAAATCGCTTGTCGTACCGCCTGTATGCCTGCCTGTATTCAATGTCACACCGCTTGGAGTGAGGTCGCCCAGTTGGCCCTGTTCTTCGAGATTCTGGGCTTCGCGCTGTTCGTCTTCTGGCTGCTGCTGATCGCCCGAGTCGTTGTCGAGTTCATTCGTTCGTTCAGTCGCGACTGGCGCCCCAAGGGCTTCACGGTCGTGATCCTCGAGGTCATCTTGACGTTGACGGATCCGCCGGTGAAGCTGCTGCGCCGGATCATCCCGCAGCTCACGATAGGTGCGGTGCGCTTCGACCTGTCGATCATGGTGTTGCTACTCGCGGCCTTCGTCGGCATGCAACTTGCGTTCGGCGCGGCAGCCTGACGTTGCCGGAGTGGGTTTGCCGGAGTCGATATTCAGTGCAGTCAAGATTGAAATTCGCTCTTAATTCTCGACCTCTCATGCAACCGCCGGGTCTGCTGTGACAGGATGGACGCCAGTTACTACCACTATGGCTCTACACTTTGAGACCGGTTGACGGTCCAGACTCCAAGGGGGCAGACAATGCCGCTCACACCAGCCGACGTTCACAATGTCGCGTTCAGCAAGCCACCAATCGGCAAGCGCGGTTACAACGAGGACGAAGTCGATGCATTCCTCGACCTGGTTGAGAACGAGCTGACTCGGCTCATCGAGGAGAACGCCGACTTGCGTCAGCGCGTCGCCGAGCTGGACCAGGAACTCGGGACCGCCCGATCCAGCGGCGGCAGTGTTCCGCAGCCCACTCAGGCCATCCCGCTGTACCAGCCGGAACCGGAACCCGAGCCAGCGCCGGCGCCACCGCCGCAGCCGGCGTACGAGGCGCCCCCCGCGGCTCCCGCGTACGTCAGCGACGATTCGCACGTCAGGGCGGCGAAGGTGCTCGGGCTCGCGCAGGACACGGCGGACCGTCTGACCGGCACCGCCAAGGCCGAGGCCGACAAGACACTCGCCGACGCCCGTGCACAGGCCGAAGCCATGGTGAGCGAGGCCCGGCACACCGCCGAGACCACCGTCGCCGAGGCCAAGGCCCGCGCTGACGCCATGCTGGCCGACGCGCAGACCCGGTCGGAGACCCAGCTGCGGCAGGCCCAGGAGAAGGCCGACGCACTGCAGGCCGACGCCGAGCGCAAGCACTCCGAGATCATGGGCACCATCAACCAACAGCGCACCGTGCTGGAGAGTCGCCTCGAACAGCTCAGGACGTTCGAGCGCGAGTACCGAACCCGCCTCAAGACCTACCTGGAGTCGCAGCTCGAGGAGCTTGGCCAGCGCGGCTCCGCGGCACCGGTTGATTCGACCGCCAACAACGACGGCGGCGGATTCAACCAGTTCAACCGAGGAAACAACTGATCGGCTTATAGATGCTGATCATTGCGCTAGTTCTCGCGGTCATCGGGCTGGCCGCCCTCGTCACTGCCGTCGTGACCAGCAACGAGCTGATCGCATGGGTGTGCATCGGTGCCAGCGTCATCGGAGTGCTGCTGCTCATCGTCGACGCGCTGCGGGAACGTTCCAGGGGTGCCGAGGACGAGGAAGCGGACGAGACCACCGCCTTCGTTGCGCAGACGGTGCCCGCTGAGGATTACCCGGACGAGCCGACGTCGCAGATCGCGGAGGTCGCCGAGGAGTCGGAGACGTCTGCGGACGTCGAGTCGGACGACTCCACCACGGCTGTCCACGCCGAGCAGGCCGACGAGACCACTCGCAGCAAGACTGACTAGCGCGCAACGGATTTCATGCGCCACTGGGCACAGTAGGCGTGGCCAACACCGCTCGTACCTCGTCGTCGCTGACCTGATGAAAGTCATTGAACACCTGTCCGACCGCCTCGAACCGGTCGGGTATCACCGCGAGCAGCACTTCGTCGGCTTCGTCGCGTAGCCGTCGGTAGACCGACCTCGGGCCCACCGGCACCGCCACGACCACCCGAGCTGGGCCGGTGGCGCGGACCACCTGGAGCGCGGCGAACATGCTCGCCCCCGTCGCGATGCCGTCGTCGACCAGAATCACCTCCTTGCCACCGAGTTCGACGACGTGGTCGTCGCCTCGATAGGCCGCCTCGCGCCGATGCAGTTCGTCGGTCTCCCTGCGGATCGCAGCGTCGAGCTGTTCGGAGGTGATGCCAAGACTGTGGATCAGGTGATCGTTGACGACCAGGCCGCCACCACTGGCAATCGCGCCCATCGCCAGCTCGGGCCAGTTGGGGACGCCGAGCTTGCGGACCAGGAACACCTCGAGCGGCGCCTGCAGGGCGGCAGCGACCTCCCACCCGACCGGAACGCCGCCGCGCGCCAGACCGAGCACGACGACGTCGGTTCTCCCGCGCCTGCCCGCCAGAAGACCTGCCAGGACGCGGCCGGCCTCGCGGCGGTCCCGGAACGTCCGTTTCGAGGATGTGCTCGGGATGCCCGCAAGCCTAAGCCGATGGGTACTCGAGCCAGTGTGCCATCGTGAAATCGTGGGCATCGAATTCGAGAGCGTGGTCGACCATCCGTTGGACGACGTCTTTGCATGGCACACCCGGCCGGGCGCGATGACGCGGCTGATTCCGCCGTGGCAGCCGATGACGGTGGTGGCCGAGACGAAGTCACTGGCCGACGGGCAGGCGATCTTGGGACTCCCCGGCGGGCTGCTGCTGGGTGGCGCAGCACGATCCGACCGGCTACGACCCGCCGCGCCGCTTCGTCGAGGTGCTGTCCTCGGACGGGCCGCGTTCCCTACCGCCCCGGCTGGTGGCCAGGTGGCGGCACACCCACGACTTCGAAGACGTCTCCGATGCCAGCTCGGCACGTACCCGGGTACACGACAGGGTCGAGGCGCCCGTGCCCGGCGCGGCCCTGCGCGCGACGTTCGTCTACCGGCACCGCCAACTGGCCGACGACCTCGCCGCCCACCGCGATGCCGCCGGGGCGGGCGCCGCTTCGCTGGTGGTGGCGGTGACGGGTCCGCCGCACGCCGCGCAACGACGGTGAGCGGCAGTGGGATCCGCAGCATCCCGCGCCGGGGCTGCTGGACGCGTGGACGCCGTCGTGCACCTAGCCGGTGAGTCCATCGCGGGCCGGTTCACCGATGCCCACCAGACCGCCATCCGCGCCAGCCGCATCGAACCGACCCGGCGCCTGGCCGAACTGGCTGGGCGCACCACGGGTCTGCGGGCCTTCGTCAGCGCGTCGGCGATCGGCTACTACGGCTTCGACCGTGGAGACGCGCTGCTGAGCGAGGAGAGCATGCGTGGCGACGGATTCCTGGCCGACGTCGTCGCCGACTGGGAGGCCGCGACCGCGCCCGCCGCCGATGCCGGACTCCGTGTTGCATTGGTGCGCACCGGGATCGTGCAGGCTGCCAACGGTGGCACGTTGCGGCTGATGCGCCCGCTGTTCTTGGCTGGCTTGGGCGGCCGTCTCGGCAACGGCAGCCAGTGGCTGTCGTGGATCGGTCTCGACGACCTCATCGACGTGTACTACCGCGCCATCTACGACGAGCGGCTCACCGGGCCGGTCAATGCGGTGGCGCCGACCCCGGTGCGCAACGTCGACTACACGACGGCGCTAGCCCACGTGTTGCACCGCCCCGCGGTGCTACCGGTCCCGTCGCTGGGACCGCGACTTCTGTTGGGGGAGCGTGGTGCCCGCGAATTGGCGGAGGCCGATCAGCGAGTGGTGCCGGTCAAGCTGCAGGCGCTTGGCCACCGGTTTCGGCAGCCGGTCGTCGAGGACGCGCTCGCCCATCAGCTCGGGCATGGCTGACGGACCACCCGGTCGGTGAAGCCACGCACCAGGGCGCGGAGTCGACGAGCGGCGTCGTCGTGCAATTGAACTGTCGCGGAACGTAATTCGTCGGGCTGGATGCCCAGTGCGATCGCCTCGGCCCCGTCGTTGTCCAGCCACGCCTCCAGTAGCGGGCCGTCGAGCTCGGGATGGAACTGAAGCCCCAAGCTATGGCCGATCACGAAAGCCTGTGCCGCACGGCCGTTGCGGGCGAGTTCGACCGCCCCCGGCGGCACGTCGAAGCGATCGTAGTGCCACTGGAACCACGGACCGCCGGGAACCAGGTCGGGCTCATCGGTGCTGACCTGGTGCCAGCCGATCTCTGGGTCGGCCGATCGCCGTACGGCCCCGCCGAACGCCTGGGCGACCAACTGCCCGCCGAAACACACGCCGAGCACACCGACCCCTGCGGCGTCCGCGGCGCGCACCAGCGCCATCTCGTCGGACACCCACGTCTCCTGCAGTCGTTCGTCGTAGACCGCCCAGCGGGCGCCGAGGGGCACGACGACGTCGTAGTTCAGTGGATCGGGGAACTGCACGGCGCACGCCGGGTCGAGGACTCGATCCTCGGCAACGACGGCGAACGTGTCGGTGTCGTATCCGAGTTCGGAGAACACGTCGCCGAGCATGGCCGGTGGTGCGACGGGGTCGTTGACGATGAAGAGCACGGTGGGAGCCACGGTGACCCATTCTCCCGCATGGCGATCACTTGGGCGGCATGGGTGGGGCGTCGTCGGGGGCGAGCTCGGTGCTGATCCTCCGGAACAGCGTGTCGGCCGCGTTGACGTAGTTGCCCTGGTCGTCGAATGCCTCGGGTTCATAGGTGACGGCGACGGCGATCGCGATCTTCTTCGACGGCAGGTATGCCTCGACCCCGGCCTCACCCGCGAACAGCGGGTTCTGCAGCAGCCAGTCGCCCGAGATGACGATCCCCATCCCGTAGGTGAAGACGTCGTTCAACTCCCCGCACGTGGTGCAGCCGGGCAACGCATGGGTCTTGCCCCGGAGGTCGGTGGACACCATCGTGTCGTAGGACTCCTTCGACAGCAGCTTGCCCGACCCGATGCCTGCCGCTGTGGCCTCCATGTCGTAGATGTTGGTCGTCTGGATGGCGCCGTGCGTGATGGTCCACGACGGATTCCAGTACGTCGACTCTTCGTAAAACGGTGTGCCACTGGGTATCTTGAGTGCCGCACGGCGTTCGCTGGTGAACGCGTGCAGCACGGGTGCCGGAATCTCCGGCGTGAAAGAGTTGGCGGTGTTGGTCAGCCCGAGTGGCCGGAGAACCTCGTCCTCCAACATCTTCGGCATGTCCTTCCCTGTCGCCTTCTCGAGTGCCTTGCCGAGCAGGACGTAGTTGGTGTGCGCGTAGTTCCAGTTGGTTCCTGGCTCGTAGAGCAATGGACGCGACGTCGCGTAGCCGAGAAGCTGGTCGGGCTCCCATTGACGGAAGGGATTCTCGTAGAGCGCCTTCTCGAACTCGGTGTTGCCGATGACGTAATCGACGTAGCCGGAGGTCATTTGGGCCAGCTGGCGTAGCGTGACGCGGTCGGAGTTGGGCACGTCGGGCAGCCACTTCGACAGCTTGTCGTCGAGGCTGACCTTGTGCTGGTCGACGAGTTTGAGCAGAAGCGTGGAGACATAGGAGATCGCGACGGCGCCGTTACGGTAGTGCATGGCCGTGGTGGCTGGCACGCCGGTCATCGACTCGCCGACTGCCAAGGTGGCGACCTCGCTGCCGTTCTCGGTGACCCGCACGATGGCCGCCTTGAGGTGCGACTGCTTCACGACGTCGTTGACGATGCGCATCACCGCGTCGGCCTTGGCGGTGTCCGTGGGGGTGGCCGGTGACTCGGACTGCCGTGCGGCGGACGCGCAACTGGTCAGCAGGACGAGCGCGCACAGCAGGGTCGTGGCGCGGAAGATGAGGGGCATACCCGGGATCTTGGCAGAGGGTGGTCTCGCGGCGCGGCAACTCGGCTCAGAGGCGTGCTCGCAGGGCAGTGTCCAAGGTCGCCATCAGTTGGGCGATACGGCTCGCGCCTGTAGGTGCGGGTGGATAGCGAAGGAGAATGTCGGTCAGCGCCGGTGTGGCGCGCTGTCGCGCCCTTTGAATCATCTCGACCGCGGCCTCGGGGTCTGAGCTGGCGTTGATCTCCGATACGCGTGCGGCATTCGCGGCGGCACGCAGGATGTGGCCGACTTGGTGAGCGTCGGCGATCGGATGTAGATAGGCGGCCGATGCGGCGTCGCCCGCTGCTTGCGCGGCAAGGCGAGATGCCTCGGTCGACGCTTCCTGCGCGGCCCGGTGCGCATCCATCGATGCGACTCGCTGGAGCTTGGTTCGTGGCGCGCCGTCTACGAAGAGCCACGCCGCGGCCACGGCGGCGCGCGGCCACGGATCGCCGGGATGGGCGTCCTCGAAGACCGGGAGTAGCTCGTCAGCCGTCTCCGCCACGAAGCGAGCGACGATGCGCAGTTCGTCGGTGGACAGATCGAAGTCGCCGGGCACTCTCACATCCTCCGATATGTCCGCAGTGTGATGTCTCGGGACATCGGTGACAGTTCTGCATCAGGAGATCGGTGACGGTGGGTGTGTCAGGACTTCGGTGACGGTTTCCTCGGTTTTGGG
>NZ_JACHGP010000027.1 GCF_014202335.1 Mycobacterium sp. AZCC_0083
CCGCTATACCAGCGCAGACCCCGTCCGCAACCGCAACCGGCGCGCACAATTTTCGATCACCACGGTGGAGAGCGAAGCGCCCCAGAGAAGCTAATTTCTCGTATCCGAGACCGCCGCCGACTCTTTGAGGAAACACCAGAGGTCGGGAGATCAGGCGTGTCGAGTACTTCGCCCGCGGTCAGCCGCGCGTTGGATGTGTTGCTGTATCTAGTCAGCCGTTCAGTCCCCGCGCCGGGTGCGGCCATCGCTCGCGACCTCAACATGCCGCGGTCGTCGACCTATCATTTGCTCGACGTGTTGATTGCCCGAGGCTTCGTCGTGCACTTCGCCAACAACCGCACCGGAGCCCTCGGCCTAGCCGGCCACACCTGGTGCGACCGGCCCGCAGTCGATCAAGGCGACAACCGCTACCTCATCGGCGACGCCGTCGCCGCCCCAGGTCTGCTAGCGGCATAGAGGAACTTGGTGAAGAACGACGCTCCGAGGTGTTTGAGGTTCTGCGATTGCCCCCGCAGCATCGAGGTGTAGGCCTCGACGGCGTTGCCGCTCCGCAGCGTCTCGGCCACCGCGTGCAGGGAGTCGTCGAAACGCTGAGCATCCTTGTACCGGAACACCCGTGCTCGGCGCCCGACGAGGAACGCCGAGTTGCCGGTACCCCAGACGTAACCGGCCAGTAGTGCTTGCGGCAGCCCGCGATCGGTCGCGGCTGCGAGCAGGTCTTCCCGGGCAATCCGGTGGTAGCCGCGCTCCTGTGCGGGCAGCTGTTCGAGGAAGCCGCCCCATCCCTCCGGCGCCCTGGGCGTCCACCAGGACGGGCGGAACCGGAAGCCGTGGGAGAGCACCCCATCGTCGTCTAGGTACTCCACGACTGCGGACGCTACGTGACACCTATCCCGTCGCATCCTCGCCTCCGCGGTCGAAGCTCCACCGGATGGCCGCGGACAGAGTCGACACGTACTCGGCTTCGAGCTCGTCGTCGTGCTGGCGATGGATCCACGACGGGTGCTTCGCGTGGAAGATGTACGGGACTCCCTTCGAAAGTCGTCCGTGCGGAATCTCGAAGTTCGGCTTTGAGACCCGCGCCCGCGGATACAAGAACTTCAGCACCCGTTCGGCGTCGCGACCCAGCGTGATCACCAACCGCGGTCGGACGATCTCGAGTTCGCGGTGCAGGTACTGGGAACAGTTGACGATCTCGTGCTCATGCGACGGTCGGTTCCTCGGCGGATGGCAGTGCACCGCGTTGCTGATGAAGATGTCCTTCTTCTCGTAGCCCGCACCCTCGATGCTCTCGTCGATCAACTCGCCACTACCGCCGGTGAACGGGATCTGGCTCTCCATGCACTTCTCGCACAAGCTCTGCCCGATGAGCGCCACCGGCGAGCTCAAGCTCCCGTAGCCGGGTGCAGACACGGTGACGGGCGCGATGTTCATCCCCTCGCAGCGCCGGCAGCCGGCGATCTCGCTGTCGAGAGCGATCTTGCGCAGCCGCCGCGAGGCAGACGTGTCATCCTCCGCCACGTTCGGACTCACGGGTGGAGTGTAGATAGATAGTTCGATCCGGGTCGCCGATCATGCTCGGCGGATCTGTCGGCGCGCATGCACAAACTTGGGGGTGCCGTGCCGACGCCGGGACCGGCGCCCCGCCGCGGTCAGCCACGCCGAGCTACGCCATGCAGCCCCGCGAGGCACAACGGTCTCACACCTCTGCCAGGGCTACCGTGCGACGACCGAAAAGGGATCTGACGACGAAAGTCCCCCAACCCTCATTGCCAAGGCGCTCGACGGAGAGCACCCCTCAAAAAGCTAAGGTCACGACCCATATCTGGTTCGTGACCTTAGCGCCTGCGGCTCGTGGAACCGCGCATTGTGGGCGAAGGGGGACTTGAACCCCCACGTCCCGAAGGACACTGGCACCTGAAGCCAGCGCGTCTGCCATTCCGCCACTCGCCCCAACAACCGGGGAAGACTATCACGCACACCGGCACACCCCCCAACCGCGCAGATGGCACCGACCCGAGGCCCGGAGTTGCCCCTGACCTGGCGTGATCGGATTCTCAGAGTTCTGTGTGTCCCGTTGCGACGGCGATGGCCGATACCATGAAGGCGACATCGAGGCTTCGCGACACGCATGGCCTCGGACCTGACCGAAACGACGACGATCGAGGTGGGCGGTGACATGGGTCTTGTCGGCCGCTTCGAGCGGAAACTGGAGTCGACCGTCGGCGACGCCGTCGCCCGCGTATTCGGCGGAGCGATCGTGCCTCAGGAAGTCGAGGCGATGTTGCAACGCGAAGCGGAGGCCGGTGCACGCGCAGTCGGCGGCGGGCGCATTTTGGCCCCCAACGACTACGTCATTACCCTCAGTGGGTCCGACCATCAGAAGGTGAGCGCCGACCCCGACCTCAGATCGACCACTTTTGCCAGATACCTGGAGGGATACATACGTGATCACGGGTGGCAAACGTATGGTGAGGTGGTCGTCAGATTCGAACCGTCACAGAACCTGCATACCGGCCAGTTCCGCACACGTGGAGCGGTCAACCCAGATTCCACCAGCGGCGAACCCGCCCAGGACGCACGAGAGCACGCGTACACCGCAGAACCAGGAGTACTCCCAATGAGCGACAACCCGAGCTACCGCGGCGGCCAGGGACAAGGGCAGCCCGGCGACGAGTACTACGACTACGGACGCCAAGGTGAAGACCCGCGCGGACAGTACCCGCCCGAGCAGGGCGGCCACCCGCCGCAGGGCGCTCCGGCCCCCGGTTACCCGCCCCGGCAGCCACCGCCGCCCCCGGCGGGATACGACCAGGGTGGTTACCCGCCCGAACAAGGCGGCTACCCCCCGCAGGGCTACCCGCCGCCGTCCTATGACCAGGGCCCGCCCGCGGGCTACGGTCCGCCTCCTGCCGCTGGCTACGATCAGCGCCCACCAGCGCCGGGCGGCTACCCGCCGCCCCCTCCCGCCCCTGCTCCGGGTGGCTACGGCCAGCCCGCAGGTGAGTACGACTACGGCCGCCCGCCGGCCGCTCCGCCGCGCCACGAGGACTACGGCCGACCGGAGCCTCGCCCGGCCTACCCAGACCAGGGCGGCTACCCCGAACAGGGCGGCTACCCGGCCGAGCAGGGCGGTTACCCCGCCGAGCAAGGCGGCTACCCGGAACAGGGTGGCTACCCCGAGCAAGCCGGCTACGGCGCCCAGGCCTACGGACGCCAGGACTACGCGCAGCCCGCAGGCTACGACTACGGCCAGCCGCCAGCCGGTTACGCCGAGGGCGGCTACGGCCAGCCCGGGTACGACTACGGCCAGCAGCCCGGACAGCCTGCCGGATACGGCGGCGCGGGCTACGGCGCCGCTGGCGCGAACGTGACCCTGCAACTGGACGACGGCAGTGGCCGGACCTACCAGTTGCGCGAGGGCGCCAACGTCATCGGGCGCGGCCAGGACGCCCAGTTCCGGCTCCCGGACACCGGTGTCTCACGCCGGCATCTGGAGGTCCGCTGGGACGGCCAGGTCGCACTGCTGTCGGACCTGAACTCGACGAACGGCACCACGGTCAACAATGCCCCCGTGCAGGAATGGCAGCTGGCCGATGGCGACGTCATCCGGCTGGGCCACTCCGAGATCATCGTCCGCGTTCACTGACGGCTCTGGCAGGTCACTGGCTGGGTGAAAGCTGTTCGCTTCGCCCGCACGCCTATCACCGCCCAAGTATCGTGACGTTGCCGAATGCAGCCGAACGCGTTCGGAGGGCGCCAGGGCTACGGCTGTGGGACGGTGAAGGAGAGGACGTCAGATGCAGGGGCTAGTTCTGCAGCTGACGCGTGTCGGATTCCTGTTGCTGTTGTGGCTTTTCATCTGGTCGGTACTGCGGATCCTGCGCACCGACCTGTACGCCCCGACCGGCGCCGTCATGGTGAAACGCGGGCTGGCGTTGAGGGGCACCCTGCTGCCGAATCGGAACCGCAGGCACATCGCCCGCCAACTCGTCGTCACCGAGGGCGCGCTCTCTGGCACCCGGATCACGCTGGGTGCCCAGCCCGTGCTGATCGGCCGGGCCGACGACTCGACTCTGGTCCTCACCGACGATTACGCCTCGACACGGCACGCCCGCCTGTCGCAGCGAGGCGCCGAATGGTACGTCGAAGACCTAGGATCGACCAACGGTACATACCTCGACAGGGCGAAGGTGACGACGGCGGTTAGGGTTCCGATGGGCACGCCAGTGCGAATCGGCAAGACGGTAATCGAGTTGCGTCCATGACTCTCGTTCTCCGCTACGCGGCGCGCAGCGACCGCGGTCTGGTTCGCGCCAACAACGAAGACTCGGTGTACGCCGGTGCGCGTCTGCTCGCCCTTGCCGACGGCATGGGCGGCCACGCCGCGGGCGAGGTGGCCTCCCAGTTGGTGATCGCCGCCCTCGCGCACCTCGACGACGACGAGCCGGGCGGTGACCTGCTCAGCCAGCTCAACGAGGCCGTGCACGAGGGCAACGCCGCGATCGCCGCCCACGTCGAGGCGGATCCCGACTTGGAGGGCATGGGCACGACGCTCACCGCAATCCTGTTCGCGGGCAACAAACTTGGCCTCGTCCACATCGGCGACTCCCGTGGCTATCTGCTCCGCGACGGCGAGCTCGGCCAGATCACCAAGGACGACACCTTCGTCCAGACTCTGGTGGACGAGGGCCGCATCACCGCCGAGGAGGCGCACAGTCACCCGCAGCGTTCGCTGATCATGCGGGCGCTCACCGGACACGAGGTGGAGCCGACGCTGATCGTGCGCGAGGCCCGCACCGGCGACCGCTACCTGCTGTGCTCCGACGGGCTGTCCGACCCGGTCAGCCACGACACCATCCTGGAAGCGCTACAGATCCCCGATGTGGCCCAAAGTGCCGACCGGCTCATCGAATTGGCGCTGCGCGGCGGCGGGCCGGACAACGTCACCGTCGTCGTGGCGGACGTCGTCGACTACGGCTACGGCCAGACCCAGCCCATCCTGGCAGGCGCCGTCTCCGGCGACGACGACCAGACCGCCCCGCCAAACACCGCGGCGGGCCGGGCCTCGGCCTTCAACCCGCGCCGCAACGCGGCTGGCCCACCGAAACGGCCTTCGACCGAACCGGAACCGCCGCCGCGGAAACCCCGGTCACGGCGCAGGATGGCCTACGCGGCCGTCCTGCTGGTGTTTCTGGTGGTCGCCGGGCTCGCCGTCGGCCGGTTCATGGTTCAAAGCAACTACTACGTCGCCGAGCACGACGGCGCGGTCTACATCATGCGTGGCGTGCAGGGCTCCTTTCTCGGAATGCCTCTGCAGCAGCCGTTTCGCATCGCCTGTCTCGACTCTCGCAACGACCTGAAGGTCATCGGCATCGACGACCCCCGCACCGGCTGCCAATTGCTCAAGGTCGGCGACCTGCGGGAGTCCGAGCGCGCGCAGGTCACGGCTGGCCTCCCCACCGGCAGCGTCGACGACGCCATCCGTCAGCTCAACGAACTCGGCCAGACCTCGCTGCTGCCGGTCTGCGCGCCCCCCAAGCCGACGACGACCACGAACGAGAAGCCCCCGCCGACGTCCGCTCCACCGGCATCGTCTACACAACCCTCTGCAGGCGCACCGCCCGTTCCGACGCCGCCACCGCCTGGACCGGACCAGTCGCCGACGGCCGAGGTTCCCACCACCGTGACCGCTCCCGCGCCGCCGGGACCACCGCCCGCACCGCAGCCACCGCCGACGCCGTCGCCGACCGTGACGGCGCTGCCTCCCCCACCGCAGGAGCCGGGCACCACCTGCCGGGCTGCGTCATGACGACCACCCAACCGCAGGCCCCGGTGTCCGTCGTGCCGCCAATGCCCAACCGGCGCAACGCCGAACTGTTCCTGCTCGGGTTCGCCGCGCTCATCACGATGGTGGCGCTGCTCATCGTCGAGGCCAATCAGGAGCAGGGCTTGCGCTGGGACCTGGTCCAGTACCTGGTCTTCTACGTCGCACTGTTCGCGGGTGCACATCTGACGATCCGGCGCTTCGCGCCCTACGCCGATCCGCTGCTTCTTCCGGTCGTCGCGCTGCTGAATGGCCTCGGCCTGGTGATGATTCACCGTCTCGACCTCGCCGCAGGCCCCCTCGCCCCTGGCGCGGCCCCCGGGCCGAGCGCCAACCAACAGATGCTGTGGACGCTGGTCGGCGTCGCCGGCTTCTCGCTCGTCGTGATCTTCCTTCGTGATCACCGGGTCCTGGCCAAGTACGGCTACGTGTGCGGCCTCAGCGGCCTGATCCTGCTGGTCATTCCGGCATTGCTACCGCGGTCGATGTCCGAGCAGAACGGCGCCAAGATCTGGATTCGCTTGCCCGGCTTCTCGATTCAGCCCGCCGAGTTCTCCAAGATCTTGCTGCTGATCTTCTTCGCCGCGGTCCTGGTGGCCAAGCGCGACCTGTTCACCAGCGCAGGCAAGCACGTCTTCGGCCTGGATCTGCCCCGGCCCCGCGACCTGGCGCCTCTGCTCGCGGCCTGGACCGCATCGGTCGGCGTGATGGTGTTCGAGAAGGACCTCGGCACCTCACTGCTGCTGTACGCGTCCTTCCTGGTGCTGGTCTACATCGCCACGGAGCGGCTCAGTTGGGTCCTGATTGGCTTGACGCTGTTCGCGGCGGGAAGCGTTGCGGCGTACTACGCGTTCGCGCACGTGCAGGTCCGCGTGCAGACCTGGCTGGACCCGTTCGCCGACCCCGACGGCACCGGCTACCAGATCGTGCAGTCGTTGTTCAGCTTCGCCACCGGCGGCATCTTCGGCACCGGCCTGGGCAACGGCCAACCCGGCACCGTGCCCGCGGCGTCCACCGACTTCATCATCGCCGCGATCGGCGAGGAACTCGGCCTCGTCGGCGTGGCGGCCGTGCTGATGCTCTACACGATCGTCATCATCCGCGGCCTGCGCACCGCCATCGCGGTCCGCGACAGCTTCGGCAAGTTGCTCGCCGCGGGCCTTGCCTCGACGCTGGCGATCCAGCTGTTCATCGTCGTGGGCGGCGTCACCAAGCTGATCCCGCTCACCGGGCTGACCACCCCGTGGATGTCGTACGGGGGCTCGTCGCTGCTGGCGAACTACGTCCTGCTGGCGATCCTGATCCGCATCTCGGATGCCGCCCGCCGCCCGCTCACCACGAAGGCGCCCAACAGCACGCCGATCGCCGCCGCGGGCACGGAGGTGATCGCGAAGGTATGAACACCTCCCTGCGCCGCGTCTCCATCGCGATCATGGCGTTGATCGTGCTGCTGCTGGCCAACGCCACCCTGACCCAGGTCTTCACCGCCGACGGCTTGCGCTCCGACCCGCGCAACCAGCGCGTGCTGCTCGACGAGTACTCCCGGCAGCGCGGTCAGATCTCGGCAGGCGGCCAGCTGCTGGCCTACTCGACGTCCACCGAAGGGCGCTTCCGCTTCCTGCGGGTGTACCCGAATCCGCTGGCCTACGCGCCGGTCACCGGCTTCTACTCACTCCGTTACTCCAGCGCCGGCCTCGAACGCGCCGAGGACGCCGTGCTCAACGGCTCCGACGAGCGCCTGTTCGGCAGGCGGCTTGCCGACTTCTTCACCGGTCGCGATCCGCGGGGCGGCAACGTGGGCACGACGCTCAACCCGCAGGTGCAGCAGGCCGCATGGGACGCCATGGAGCAGGGCTGCAACGGGCCGTGCAAGGGAGCGGTAGTTGCTCTCGAGCCGTCGACGGGCAAGATCCTGGCGATGGTGTCGACGCCGTCCTACGACCCGAACCTGCTGGCCTCCCACGATGTCGACGAGCAATCCAAGGCGTGGGAGCAGCTGCGCGACGACCCGAACGCGCCGCTCGTCAACAGAGCCATCTCGGAGACCTATCCCCCTGGCTCGACGTTCAAGGTGATCACCACTGCCGCCGCGCTGCAGGACGGCGCGACGGTGGACACCCAGCTCACCGCCGCATCGCGAATTGCCTTGCCGGACAGCACCGCAACGCTGGAGAACTACGGCGGATCGAGCTGCGGCGGCGCTCCGACCGCGTCGCTGCGGGAGGCCTTCGCGAAGTCGTGCAACACCTCCTTCGTCCAGCTCGGCATCAACACGGGAACCGACGCGCTGCGGGGCGCGGCGCGGGCATTCGGTCTGGACTCCTCTCCCCTGCCGATTCCCCTTCAGGTCGCCGAGTCGACCGTCGGTCCGATCAGCGACCAGGCCGCGCTCGGAATGTCGAGCATCGGGCAGAAGGACGTCGCGGTGACCCCGTTGCAGAACGCCGTGGTGGCCGCCACGATCGCCAACGACGGGGTCAGGATGGCGCCGTATCTGGTCGATGACCTGAAGGGTCCCGACCTCGCCAACCTCAGCACCACCGCTCCTCGGGAAGTCCGCCGGGCAGTGTCCTCTCAGGTCGCTACTACACTTACGGACCTGATGATTGGCGCCGAGCAGGCGACTCAGCAGAAGGGAGCCATCGCCGGCGTGCAGATCGCTTCCAAGACGGGTACGGCCGAACACGGCACCGACCCGCGCAACACACCGCCCCACGCCTGGTACATCGCCTTTGCGCCGGCCAAGGCCCCCAAGGTCGCCGTCGCGGTTCTCGTGGAGAATGGTGGCGACAGGTTGTCCGCCACCGGGGGTGCGCTGGCCGCGCCGATCGGCCGCGCCACCATCGCCGCTGCGCTTCGGGAGGGATCATGAGCGCGCGCGTCGGAGTCACGTTGTCCGACCGCTACCGGTTGCAGCGGCTGATCGCCACCGGTGGCATGGGCCAGGTGTGGGAGAGCGTCGACACTCGGCTGGGCCGCCAGGTCGCCATCAAGGTGCTCAAGGCGGAGTTCTCCACCGACCCCGAGTTCGTCGAGCGGTTCCGCGCCGAAGCCCGGACGGTCGCCATGCTCAATCACCCCGGCATCGCCAGCGTGTACGACTACGGCGAGACCGAGCTCGACGTCGGCGAGGGCCGCACGGCCTACCTGGTGATGGAACTGGTCAACGGCGAACCACTCAACGCCGTGATCAAGCGCACCGGGCGGTTGTCGCTGCGGCACGCCCTCGACATGCTCGAACAGACCGGCCGGGCCCTGCAGGTCGCCCATACGGCCGGGCTGGTGCACCGCGACGTCAAGCCGGGCAACATCCTCATCACGCCCACCGGGCAGGTGAAGCTCACCGACTTCGGCATCGCCAAGGCCGTCGACGCAGCTCCCGTCACCCAGACCGGCATGGTCATGGGCACCGCGCAGTACATCGCGCCGGAGCAGGCGCTCGGCAAGGACGCCACCGCGGCCAGTGACGTCTACTCACTCGGTGTCGTCGGATACGAGACCCTTGCCGGCCGGCGGCCGTTCACCGGTGACGGCGCGCTGACGGTGGCGATGAAGCACATCAAGGAGCAGCCCGCGCCGCTGCCCTCCGACCTACCGCCCAACGTGCGCGAGCTGATCGAGATCACCCTGGCCAAGGAGCCCGGCCACCGCTATCGCTCGGGCGGGCCGTTCGCCGACGCCGTTGCCGCGGTGCGCGCCGGACGGCGACCGCCCCGGCCCAACCATGCGCCTTCCATCGGTCGCGCCGCTCCGGCTGCGATCCCGTCGGTCACACAGGCCCGCGCGGTCGCCGACTACGGCAGCAGGCCACCGACCGCAGCCCGACCTCGCCCGGTGACGGGCAGCCACCGCACGCCGGTGCAGCAGCGTCGCACCTTCTCCCCCGGTCAGCGCGCGCTCCTGTGGGCGGCCGGGGTTCTCGGCGCGCTGGCCATCGTCATCGCGATCCTGATCGTGCTGAACGCCCAGGATCGCAAGGCCAACCAGTCGCCGCCGCCCACGATCACCAACACCAGCACCACCATCGTGCCTCCGCCTCCACCCGCGTCTCCTGGTGCCATGCCGGCTCCGGAGTGGATTGATTCTGGGTCCATCGGCGACGGTGGAGACGATGACACTCCGGTCCTAGAAGACACGGGGCAATGACCACCCCGCAGCACCTGTCCGACCGCTACGAACTCGGTGACATCCTCGGGTTTGGTGGCATGTCGGAGGTCCACCTGGCCCGCGACGTCCGGCTGCACCGCGACGTGGCCGTCAAGGTGCTGCGCGCAGACCTGGCTCGCGACCCGAGCTTCTACCTGCGCTTCCGCAGGGAGGCCCAGAACGCTGCGGCGTTGAACCACCCCGCCATCGTCGCGGTGTACGACACCGGCGAGGCCGAAACCCCTGCCGGGCCACTGCCCTACATCGTGATGGAGTACGTCGAAGGCGTGACGCTGCGCGACATCGTGCACACCGACGGCCCGATGGAACCGCAGCGGGCCATCGAGGTCATCGCCGATGCGTGTCAGGCCCTGAACTTCAGCCACCAGCACGGCATCATCCACCGCGACGTCAAACCCGCCAACATCATGATCAGCAAGACCGGCGCAGTGAAGGTGATGGACTTCGGGATCGCCCGCGCACTGGCCGACACCGGCAACCCGATGACCCAGACCGCCGCCGTGATCGGCACCGCCCAGTACCTGTCCCCCGAGCAGGCCCGCGGCGAGAAGGTGGACGCTCGCTCGGACGTGTACTCATTGGGCTGCGTGCTCTACGAGATGCTCACGGGGGAGCCACCTTTCGTCGGTGACTCACCCGTGGCGGTGGCCTACCAACACGTCAGGGAAGATCCAGTGCCGCCGTCTCAGCGCTATGCCGGCATCTCCCCTGAGTTGGACGCCGTTGTACTCAAGGCGCTGGCCAAGAACCCAGAGAACCGGTATCAGACTGCGGCGGAGATGCGCACCGATCTGATCCGCGTGCACAGCGGCGAGGCACCAGACGCTCCCAAGGTGTTCACCGATGCCGAGCGCACGTCGCTGCTGTCAGCGCCGCCACCCTCGCGCGGTCGCGCGCAACCCACCGAACACATCCCCACCCACCCGGCCGGCTACGTCGAACCCCAACGCGGCGGGTCGATCGGCCGGTGGCTGATCGCGGTCGCTGTGCTGGCGGTGCTGACCGTGGTCGTGACGGTCGCGATCAACATGATCGGCGGCAGCCCGCGCGATCAGCAGGTGCCCAACGTAAAGGGCCAGACGCAGCAGGACGCCATTGCGGCCCTGCAGAACCGCGGGTTCAAGACCACCATCCAGCAGCACTCCGATTCGACGACGCCGCCAGGCAAGGTGATCGATACCGATCCCAAGGCCGACAGCGCCGTTTCCGCGGGCGACGAGATCACGATCAACGTGTCGTCGGGTCCCGAGCAAGCCATGATGCCCGACTGCACGAACCCAAACCTGACCTATGCCGCGTGCGTGACCAAGCTCAAGGGCGCCGGCTTCGGAAAGTTCCAACAGACGACGTCGACGTCCAAACCGGACCTGAAGGGCCTTGTCATCGGGACCGTGCCCACGGCCAATTCGACGTCGGCGATCACCAACGTCATCACGATCGTGGTGGGCAGTGGACCGAACACCAAGCCCGTCCCCGACGTGAAGGGGCGCACCCTCGAGGAGGCGACGGCGATCCTCGCGGCGAGTGAGTTCACCGTTCCACCCATTCCGATCCAGGTCGACGGGCTCAAATCGACTCTGGGGCAGGTCCTTGGCACCGTTCCCCCCGCGAACGAGGTCGTACCGGTGGACACACCGATTCAGGTGAACGTGTCGCAGGGCAACCAGTTCCCCATGCCCGACTTGAGGCGAATGTTTTGGGACGACGCCGCGCCGTTCCTGCAGTCGCTTGGCTGGCAGAACATTGGTAGCAACTTCGTCAAGCTTCAGAACGCCCAGAACAGCGGCGTGCCAACCAACGGGATCGTTACTCAGGACCCGGCGGCAGGAACCCCGATGAAGCCCACCGACACCATCACGCTGAGCTTCGCGCAGTAGCCGCCCGCACGGTATCGGCCACCTCGCGTTCGAGCTGGGCCACCAGCGCCTCGGCGGGCGGCGTGCCACATAGCGTCAGCCAGTTGGCCAGCATCCGGTGGCCGCCCTCGGTCAGGATCGACTCTGGATGGAACTGGACGCCGTGGATCGGCAGATCGACGTGCTGCACGCCCATGATGACGCCGCCCTCGGTGCGCCCGGTCACCTGCAGTACCTCGGGCAGGGTGTCCGGCAGGATCGTTAGCGAGTGATAGCGCGTCGCGGTGAAGGGGTCCGGAAGTCCTTGCAGCACACCGATATTCGAGTGGTACACGCTGCTGGTCTTGCCGTGCCGCAGTTCGGGAGCGCGATCGACGGTACCCCCGAATGCCACCCCGATGGCCTGGTGCCCGAGGCAGACGCCGAGGAGCGGAGTCTTCGCCGCCGCGCACGCCAGCACCAGCGGGATGGACGCGCCTGCGCGCTCAGGCGTGCCAGGGCCAGGGCTGAGCAGGATGCCGTCGAATTCCTCGGCGGCCGCGCGGATCTCGTCATCGCCGGCGAGGCGCGCATCGTCGTTGCGCCAGACGGTCGCGTTCACGCCGAGCTGGCCAAGGTACTGGACCAGGTTGAACACGAAGCTGTCGTAATTGTCGACGACGAGAACCCGCATCGGACCAGGTTACTGGGTGCCGTCAGTAGCCAAGGGGACCGGCGGGCTTGGCGAAGCGCATCCGCACCGGCGCCGGATACCCGGCCAACTCCACGCGGTCCCGCGGCTGTTCGGTGTAGCCCAGTCCGAACCGCACAACGTATTGCTTGTAGAGCGTGACCAACGGCGCCGCCGCGAGGGCCGCCCGCATGGCCGACACGTCACCGATCGCGGTGATGACGTACGGCGGACCGTAGGTACGACCGTTGAGCAACAGCGTGTTGCCGACGCAGCGGGGTGCGGACGTACCGATGAGGCGCTGATCCTGCATCTGGATGCCCTCGGCGCCCGCGGTCCACAGGGCGTTCAACACGGCCTGCACGTCCTGCTGATGGACCACCAGGTCGTCGGGGGAGGCGTCGCCGGGGAAGCGGCCCTCGGCGTCGCGCTGCGCGTCGGTCAGGGTGATCACCAAGCCAGGACCGCGCATGGGGTCCAGCCCGGCGTCGGCGGCGAGGACGTCGGCGCGGCTGGTGATGGCGGCCAGCGCCGCGTCGGCGCCCGGGGAGCCGCCGTGGCGGGTGTCGATCTGGGTCACGAGTCCATCGCGCTCACTGGAGAGCCGGTCGACGGACCGTTGGGCATCGCGGACGAGGTCGACGAGCCGCGGTGCGTCACTGCGACGTATCTCACCGCCTTGGGAGGTGGTGTGGGTGGCTGCCAGCAGCAGGCCTGCGCACAGGCACACGGCAGGCACGCCGAAACGCCAGGCGGACGGCCTCGTGGCGCTCATCGTCCCCTCCTCGGCCGCGTTCAGATTTCTCTGTCGGACGACGTGCTGGGTTAGGCTCTCAGGTGCATCCGCTCCATCGTCGCACCCGCGACGCCGACTGTCCGCGAAGGTACCCATGCCCAAGTCCAAGGTTCGCAAGAAGAGTGACTTCACCACCAGCTCGGTGAGTCGCACTCCGGTCAAGGTCAAGGCCGGACCGTCGAGCGTGTGGTTCGTCGTGCTCTTCATCGGATTGATGCTGATCGGCCTGTTGTGGCTGCTGGTCTTCCAGTTGGCGGCTACCAACCCCGTGGACGCGCCGAGTTTCCTGCAATGGATGGCCGACCTCGCCCAGTGGAACTACGCCATCGCGTTTGCCTGCATGATTACCGGCCTGTTGCTCACGATGCGCTGGCGTTGAGCATCCTTCCCCGTAAGGATGCATTCAAAGTGGTTTCTGTGCGTTACCCGTCTCGCAACCTCTCCGTCACCCAATCACATCGTTGTGATTCATCCCCATTGGGGATAGCGCCTGTGGATAACTCGATTCGCCACGGTTAGAGGGTGCAAGTAAGTCATGCAGCAAACTGAGTGGGGTCCGTCGACCGCCGGAATCGCTGCATGCGGAATCCTGGGGCTCGGGATGGCTACGGGCGTTGTGACCGTAGTCACAGATGCCCCCGGACGCATCCTCGGAGGCATTGCCGCAGTCGGATTGCTCTCGTTTGCAAGCATGTCGTGGCGGGCCCGGCCGAAGCTGGCAATCACGCCCGGCGGACTCGTCGTCCGCGGCTGGTTGCGCACCTATACATTGCGTCGTGACGACATCGCGAGGATCCGGATCACGGAATTCCGCCGCATCGGGCGCAAGGTGCATCTACTCGAGGTCGACACAGCCGCCGACGACCGCTTGCTGGTGTTCACCCGATGGGATCTGGGCACAAGTCCACTCGACGTGCTCGACGCGCTGACCGACGCGGGCTACGGCCCATCAGACGGCCCTCGCTAGTCCCCAACCACCTTGCCGCGAGCGCGCGCGTCTGCGGCACGACACGCCACAAAGGTAGGCACTCTGCGCGCGCTCGCGCAGGTGCTGACTTCTACGAAATGGTGATCGACTCGATGACCACGGGCTCGGTCGGACGGTCGCCGCGATCGGTCGCGGTGGCGCCGATCGCGTCGACGACCTTCTGCGACTCCTCGTCGACGACCTCGCCGAAGATGGTGTGCTTGCGGTTCAGGTGCGGGGTCTTGCCCACGGTGATGAAGAACTGTGAGCCGTTCGTGCCTGGCCCGGCGTTGGCCATCGCCAGCAGGTAGGGCTTGTCGAACTGCAGTTCCGGATGGAACTCGTCGGCGAACTGGTAGCCAGGTCCGCCACGGCCGGTCCCCGTCGGGTCGCCGCCTTGAAGCATGAAGCCGGAGATGACGCGGTGGAAGATAGCGCCGTCGTAGAACGGGCCCTCCGTGCCGCCGGTCGCATTCTCGGTGCTGTAGTCCTTGGTGCCCTGCGCAAGTCCGACGAAGTTGGACACGGTCTTGGGGGCGTGGTTGCCGAACAGTGCGATCTTGATGTCACCGCGGTTGGTGTGCAGGGTCGCGGTCGCTGTCTGAATTGGGCTCGTCACGGGATGCCAGTCTGCCATTCGTCTTTTCGGTGCCGGATCAGGCCCCCGCCCGAATAGTGTTGTCGCCGTCAGCGGCCACCGTCCGGTCGGCGATGATGGCAGGCTGGAACTTCAATTCAGTAGACCGCGGAGAGGTTGTGGCATGAGCTCGAAGACGAGTGCCGTCCGGTTGACGCCAAGGGAGAGGTTCGCCCGTGGTCTGAAGTACTCGACGGTGGGCCCGGTCGACGTCACCAGGGGAGTGCTGGGGATCGGCCTGGGTTCGGCGCACTCGTCGGCGAACTGGCTGGGTGACCGCTACCGCAGCGGCAAGCTGCGCAAGGACCTCGCCGCCGCGCAAGAGACGATCGCCAACGAACTCGCCGCGGCCCAGGAGGTCGTCGCCAACCTGCCGCAGGCGCTGCAGGAGGCCCGGCGCTCCAAGCGCCGTCCGCGCCCGATCTTCGTGATCGCCGCCGGCGCCGCGGTGCTGGCCGTTGGGGCGGTGGCGTTCTCGATCATTCGGCGCTCGACGCAGCCGGACCCATCGCCGCTCCCGCCGAGTGTGGACGTCACGCCCAAGCCCTGAAAGACCGCGCGGCCCAACGCAAGTCAGGGGAGTAGCGCCTGGCCGAGCCGTGCTGCCTGCCGGGTCAGGTGGTGGCGTTCGGCGAGGTTTGGGGCGATCTGGGCGGCTTCGGCATACAGCCGCGCCGCCGTTCGAGTGTCGCCGGCCTTCTCGTGGAGGTACGCCGACGCGGCGGTGTGCCGGGGCAGGCCTGGGTCCACCGTGGCCAACGCCGCGAGACCCGCTGTCGCGCCGTCGGCCTCGCCAATGGCGACGGCCCTGTTGAGCGCCACGACCGGGCTCTCGGTCAATGCGAACAGGTCGTCGTACCAGCTGACGATCTGCACCCAATCGGTCTCCTCGGCGCGTGGCGCGTCCGCGTGGATCGCGGCGATCGCCGCCTGCGCCTGGTACTCACCGAGTTCGTCGCGACCCAGCGCGCTCTGCAGGATGACGACGCCCTCGGCGATGAGCGGGGTGTTCCAGCGCGAGCGGTCCTGCTCGGCAAGCGGGACCAGCCTCCCGCCCGGCCCGGTCCGCGCCTCCCGGCGAGCGTGGTGCAGCAGCATCAACGCGAGAAGTCCTGCGGTCTCTGGATCGTCGGTCATCGACGCCAATTGCCGGGTGAGCCGGATCGCCTCCGCCGCCAGGTCGACGTCGCCGGTGTAGCCCTCGTTGAACACCAGGTACAGCACCCTCAGCACGGTCGCCAGATCGCCCGGCTCGTCGAACCTCACGTCGCGGACCGTGCGTTTGGCCCGGCTGACGCGCTGCGCCATGGTCGCCTCCGGCACGAGGTAGGCCTGCGCAATCTGGCGGGTGGTCAACCCGCCGACGGCGCGCAGCGTGAGGGCCACCGCGGACGACGAACTCAGTGAGGGATGCGCGCACAGGAAGAACAGCTGCAAGGTGTCGTCGGCAGCCTCGGTCGGTCCGGGCGGCGGCTCGACCGCGACGCGTTCCTCCCTGTCGCGGCGGGACGCCTCGGAACGGTGGGCGTCGACGAATTTGCGCCAGGCGACCGTGACCAGCCAACCCTTGGGGTCGGCCGGCCGCTGCTCCGGCCAGGTCAGCGCGGCCTGGATGAGCGCTTCCTGAACGGCGTCCTCGGCTGTCGCGAAGTCGACTCCACGGTGCACGAGCACGCCGATCACTGCGGGAGTCAGCTCCCGAAGCAGCAGTTCTTCCAGCACCTGATCTGACCTGGCCGGTCCGGTCATTCGTTGACCGTCAGGTGTGCGCCAAGGAAGGGACGCAATTCGAGCCACTCGTGGATCGGCTTGCCGCCGGCACCTGGGGCTGCGGACAATTCGCCGGCGAGCTCGAGTGCACGGTCGTAGGTGTCGACGTCGATCACCATCCAGCCGGCGATCAGGTCCTTGGTCTCCGCGAACGGTCCGTCGGTGACCGGCGGACGACCCTCCCCGTCGAACCGGACGAAGGTGCCCTGAGGCGACAGGGCTTGGCTGTCGACGTACTCGCCGGTGCCCACTAGCCGCTCGGCGAAGTCGTTCATGTACTTCACGTGAGCGTCGACCTCTTGCGGCGTCCACTGGTCCATCGGGGCGGCGTTGACGGACTCGGGCGCACCGCGGTAGTGCTTGAGCATCAGGTACTTGGCCATGGTGGTCTCCCTTTCTCGTGATGGGCCACTGTGGCCTCATCTACCCCTGGGACGGAGCCGCCACGCCGATCTCGACATGGCGGCCCAATATTCTTCGCGGCAAGCGATGTTTTCACGACGGCGGCTAGGCTGTTGGAACCCGGTCCAGCCCGGGCATCGTCCCCGTGAGCCCGCCATTCAGCGGAGTAGTGTCGGGCCGTGACACAGGTTCTGGAGACCCAGGTTTGTGTTGCCGGCGGCGGTCCCGCTGGCCTCGTTCACGGCCTCTTGCTTGCTCGCGCCGGGATCCCGGTTGTCGTCTTGGAGAAGCACAATGACTTCCTGCGCGATTTCCGCGGCGACACCGTGCATCCAAGCACCCTGCGGATCATGGACGAGCTGGGGTTCATCGATGAGTTCCTGCGACTGCCGCATACCAAGGTCAACCGTGTCGCCTTCGACACCGACGGCTCGATTCGCACCTTCGGCAACTTTGGTGCCCTCAAAGCGCTTGGCTTCAGGTATCCCTATATCGCTTTGATGCCCCAGTGGGACTTCCTCGACTTCCTGGCTGAAAAGGCCTCTGGCTACCCGGAATTCACTCTGATCCGCAACGCCGAGGTCAAGGAGCTGATCTTTGATGGCGACCGGGTGGTCGGTGTGCGCACGCCCGAACTCGAAGTGCGCGCCGAGTTGGTGGTGGCGGCGGACGGTCGAAAGTCCGCTGTGCGGGCCGCATCTGGCTTGCGGCTAGCCACGGCGAGCTCCCCGATCGACGTGTTGTGGTTCCGGCTGAAATGGCGCCCCGGCGACCCGCAGGAGCTGTTCGCGGTAATCCGTAGGGGCCTGATGATGGCCATGATCTATCGGGGCGACTATTGGCAGATCGCGTATCCGATGCCGAAGGGGCTCAATCTCCGCGACGGGTCGCTTGAGACGTTCAAGGAGCGCCTGGTCTCCGTGCGACCTCAGCTGCGCGACCGCGTCGACGACCTGCATTCCTGGGACGACACCAGCCAGCTCGACGTGCGGGTCGACCGGCTCAAGACATGGTGGCGCACTGGCTTGTTGTGCATAGGCGATGCGGCTCATGCCATGTCACCGGTCGGTGGGGTCGGCATCAACCTTGCTGTTGCCGATGCCGTAGCCGCGGCCAACATCCTGTGGGCTCCGCTGCGCGAAGGTCGGCTGACCAACGCCGACCTCGCCAAGGTGCAGCGCCGACGCGAGCTGCCCGCCCGGATCATCCAGGCCGGCCAGGTGTTGATTCAAAACGTGGTGATCGAGCCCAACCTGAACGGTGACCTGTCGCCGATCCGGGTCCCGAGAATCGTTGGCCGGGGTCCCCTGCAGTTCATTCCGCCGATTGTCGTCGGACGCGGTTTCCGCCCCGAACATGTGCGCAGTCCAGACGTCCACACCGCTGCTTGAAATCCCTTTGTGGAGCCTAGGAGATTCGAACTCCTGACATCTGCCTTGCAAAGGCAGCGCTCTACCAACTGAGCTAAGGCCCCTAATTCGCGCGGTCAGCCGGGCTGATCGGCGGCCACGTGCCACACCTCGACGCCGTGCCGGGATCGCCACACGATCACCGCCGCAGCGGCCGCGACCGATAGCAACACCAACCTCAACCTCATGGTGCACCCTTCCGGTGAGCCAGCCGGTGACCCGGCAACCGTGGGCCTGGGAGGACTCGAACCTCCGACCTCTTCGTTATCAGCGAAGCGCTCTAACCACCTGAGCTACAGGCCCGTAAACACGCACTACGGCCGAGCGACGAGATTACCGTAACGCCACCGATCGACCCAAACCGCGGGACTCAGTCCCGGTCGGCGAGGGTCACCTCGATGCCTCCGACGATGTCGGTGGTGAGGTTGTAGATGAACGCACCGCAGGTAGCCATCGCGGTCAGCAGGACGATGTTGACCAGCCCGATCAGGGCGGCGCCGCCGAAGATGGTGCCGCTGGATACCAGCTCGCCACCGCTGCCGCTGGCGCTAGTGAGCAGGTCGCCGACGTTGCTGTTGAGCTTGCTCCACACGCCCATCCCGCCGAGTACCAGGTACAGGAACGCGACGGCGATCATCCACACGAAGAACAGCGCCACCGACAACACCAGTGAGACCTTCAACACGCTCCACGGATCGAGCCGGCGAATCTGCATGCTGGCGCGCACCGGTCCCTGCGGCCGGCTGGCCACCTGGGCACGGGTTGGCCCCGCCAGCCGAGCAACTGGCTGCTCGGGCCGATCGGCGGGCTTGCGCTGCTGTGCACGGGGCACCGGCCCCGACAGGTCGGGCAGCTCGCTGGCGTAGACCTCGGGACGCACGGTCTCCGTACGGTCGCCGCGCGCCGGTGCCGGGTCCTGCTCGCGCGGTGGACTCGGCTCACGGGGCGGGCTCGGCTCACGAGGGGGAGCCTGCGGCGGCGGCGGCCCAGCTGGAGCGGCAGGGCCGCCCGAGATGAATCGGTTGATGCGGGCGTCGACGCCGGGGTTCTGTCCGGCGGCGGCGCCTGCCCGGCCGCCCTCGGGGGCGGACTCGGGTGCGCGCGGCGTCGGGCGGACCCGGGACGTGCCGCGTTGCCAGGGGGGAACCTCGCCGTGGTCGCCACCCGTCGAGCCGTTGGTACTTCCGGGCCCGTCACCCGTGCGCGGGTGTCCCGGCTCGTTCGGTGAACTCACCTACGGCTCCTTCGCTAAGGCCGGTTGCCGGTGGCAACCGGTGTCGCGCTACGTCTCGTCTGACTCATCGTCCTCGGAAGCGTCCTCGTCGGCGTTCCGCGCGACGGCAACCAGTGTGTCGCCCTCGCCCAGGTTGATCAACCGCACCCCCTTGGTTTGCCGCCCGGCCTTGCGCACTTGACGTGCCCTGGTTCGGATGACACCGCCTCCGGAGGTGATGGCGTACAGCTCGGTGTCCTCGTCGACGATCAACGCTCCGACCAGAGTGCCACGCCTACGGTCGTACTGGATGGTGAGGATGCCTTTGCCACCGCGGCCCTGCGTGGTGTACTCCTCGATCGCGGTGCGCTTCGAGTAGCCGCCCGACG
This sequence comes from Mycobacterium sp. AZCC_0083, assembly GCF_014202335.1. GTDB lineage: Bacteria > Actinomycetota > Actinomycetes > Mycobacteriales > Mycobacteriaceae > Mycobacterium. Next base: position 20,104 of record NZ_JACHGP010000027.1, read on the forward strand.
TGGCGACCAGCAGATACGTGCCCTCCTGGACGACGTTCAGCGAGAGCAGTTCGTCTTCCTCGTTGAACCGCATGCCCTGCACGCCCGAGGTGGCCCGACCCATCGGTCGCAGCGCCTCGTCGGTTGCCGAGAAACGGATCGACTGGCCCTTGGCCGACACGAGCAACAGGTCGTTCTCCGAAGAGCACAGGACCGCACCGACCAGTTCGTCGCCGTCGCGCAGGTTCACCGCGACGATGCCGCCCGACCGGTTCGAGTCGAAGTCGGTGAGCTTGGACTTCTTCACCAGACCCTTCTTCGTGGCGAGCACCAGGTACGGCGCGTCCTCGTAGGTCTTGATCTGAATGACCTGGGCGATGCGCTCCTCCGGCTGGAAGGCCAGCAGGTTCGCGACGTGCTGGCCGCGTGCGGTCCTCGACGCCTCGGGAAGCTCGTAGGCCTTCGCCCGGTACACCCGACCCTGCGTGGTGAAGAACAGGATCCAATCGTGCGTGGACCCGACGAAGAAGTGCCTGACGATGTCGTCCTGCTTCAGCCCGGCGCCCTGCACTCCCTTGCCGCCACGCTTCTGGCTGCGGTACAGGTCTGACTTGGTCCGCTTGGCGTATCCCGTCTCGGTGATCGTGACGACGACCTCTTCGCGCGCGATCAGATCTTCGTCGGCGACGTCGCCGTCGGCCGGGATGATGCGGGTGCGCCGGTCGTCGCCGTACTTCTCGACGAGCTCCGCGAGCTCGTCATGCACGATCGCGCGCTGACGTTCCGGCTTGGCCAGGATGTCCTCGAGATCGGCGATCTCGGCCTCGATCTTGGCCAGGTCGTCGACGATGCGCTGACGTTCCAGAGCGGCGAGGCGCCGCAGCTGCATGTCGAGGATCGCCTGCGCCTGGATGTCGTCGATGTCGAGCAGTTCGATCAGTCCGGCCCGGGCGATGTCGACGGTCTGCGACGCCCGGATCAACGCGATGACCTCGTCGAGCGCGTCGAGCGCCTTGACCAAGCCGCGCAAGATGTGGGCCCGCTCGTTGGCCTTGCGCAGTCGGTAGATGGTCCTGCGGACGATGACGTCCAACTGGTGCACCACGTACAGCCGGATCAGCTGATCGATCCGCAACGTGCGGGGGACACCGTCGACGATTGACAGCATGTTCGCGCCGAAGCTGGTCTGCAGCTGGGTGTGCTTGTAGAGGTTGTTCAGCACCACCTTCGCCACGGCGTCGCGCTTGACCTCGACGACGATGCGCATACCGACGCGGTCGCTGCCCTGGTCCTCGATGTTGGAGATGCCTGCGAGCTTGCCGTCACGAACCTGATCGGCGATCGAGGTGATGAAGTTGTCGTGGTTGACCTGGTAGGGCAGCTCGGTGATGACGAGCAGCGTGCGGCCCCTGCTGTCTTCCTCGACCTCGACGACACCGCGCATGCGGATCGACCCGCGGCCCGTCGTGTACGCGTCGTGAATCCCTTGCGAGCCAACGATCAAGCCGTAGGTCGGGAAGTCAGGTCCCTTGACCCGCTCCGTCACCGCCGCCAGAGTGGCCTCTTCGTCGGCCTCGAAGTTGTCCAGGCACCAGAACACCGCTTCGGAAAGCTCGCGCAGGTTGTGCGGTGGCATGTTGGTGGCCATGCCGACCGCGATGCCACCGGATCCGTTGGCCAGCAGGTTGGGGAACCGGCTGGGCAGGACGGTGGGCTCTTGCACCCGGCCGTCGTAGTTCGGGATGAAATCGACTGTCTCCTCGTCGATTTCCCGAAGCATCTCCATCGCCAGGGGAGTGAGGCGCGCCTCGGTGTACCTCATCGCGGCCGGGGGATCGTTGCCCGGCGAGCCGAAGTTGCCCTGTCCGTCGACGAGCGGGTAGCGCAGCGACCACGGCTGGGCCATGCGGACCAGGGTGTCGTAGATCGACGAGTCGCCATGCGGGTGGTAGTTGCCCATCGTCTCGGCAACGGACCGTGCGGATTTCGCGTGTCCACGATCCGGGCGGAAGCCGGAGTCGTACATCGCGTAGAGCACACGGCGGTGCACCGGCTTGAGGCCGTCGCGGACCTCCGGGAGGGCGCGGCCGACGATGACGCTCATCGCGTAGTCGATGTAGCTGCGCTGCATCTCCTGCTGAATGTCGACCGGTTCGATGCGGTCGGTGGTCGCGCCGTCGTCGCCCGGCGGCAGGGTGGTATCAGTCATCGTGTTTCAGCCCTATTCGTCTTTGGATACCGGCGTTAAACGTCAAGGAAGCGAACGTCTCTCGCGTTACGGGTGATGAAGCTGCGGCGCGCCTCGACGTCCTCGCCCATCAGAATCGAGAACAGTTCGTCGGCGGCGGCCGCATCGTCGAGGGTGATCCGGCGCAGCACCCGCGCGCTGGGATCCATCGTGGTCTCCCACAGCTCCTTGGCGTCCATCTCACCGAGACCCTTGTAACGCTGGATTCCGTCTTCTGCGTTGATCCTGCGGCCCGCAGCCTTGCCGGCCTCCAGCAGTCCGTCGCGCTCACGGTCCGAGTACGCGAACTCGGGTTCGCTGCGCTGCCACTTCAGTTTGTAGAGCGGCGGCTGCGCGAGGAATACGTGCCCATTCTCGATGAGCGGCTTCATGAATCGGAACAACAGCGTCAACAGCAGCGTCGAGATGTGCTGGCCGTCGACGTCGGCGTCGGCCATCAGCACGATCTTGTGGTAGCGCAGTTTGGCGAGGTCGAATTCGTCGTGGATGCCGGTGCCGAGCGCGGTGATGATCGCCTGAACTTCGGTGTTCTTGAGCACCCGGTCGATGCGGGCCTTCTCGACGTTGATGATCTTGCCGCGAAGGGGCAGGATCGCCTGATACATCGAGTCGCGGCCACTCTTCGCGGAGCCGCCGGCCGAATCACCCTCCACCACATAGACTTCCGACAGGCGTGGGTCGGTGGAGCGGCAGTCGGCCAACTTGCCTGGCAGGCCACCGATGTCCGTTGCGCTCTTGCGGCGCACCAACTCACGGGCCTTACGGGCAGCCATCCGTGCTTGAGCGGACGAAACTGCCTTGTTCACAACGGTCTTGGCTTCTGCCGGGTTGGCCTCGAACCAGTGGCTGAGCTGCTCGTTGCAGATCTTCTGCACGAACGACTTCACCTCGGTATTGCCGAGCTTGGTCTTCGTCTGACCCTCGAACTGCGGGTCGCTGACCTTCACCGAGATCACCGCAGCCAGGCCTTCGCGGATGTCGTCGCCGGTGAGGTTGGCGTCCTTCTCCTTGAGCAGCTTCTTGTCCTTGGCGTACTTGTTGACCACCGTGGTCAATGCGCTGCGGAAGCCCTCCTCGTGCGTGCCGCCCTCATGGGTGTTGATGGTGTTGGCGAAGGTGTGCACCGACTCCGAATAGCCTGCGTTCCACTGCATCGCGATCTCGACCTCGTGACCGGGGCCCTTGCCGTCGAAGTCGATGATGCTCTGCTGGATCGGGGATTTCGTGCGGTTGATGTGCTTCACGAAGTCCACCAGACCGCCGGGATAGAGATAGGTGCGGTGCTTGGTCTTGTGCGGACCCTTCGCCTCCGCCTCCTTCTCGTCGGCGGACTTCGGCGCTTCGGCCGTATCGCTGACGACGTCGTCCACGATCTGGTCGACCGTGACGCGTTCGTCGATCAGGTCGATGGTCAGCCCCTTGTTCAGGAACGCCATCTCCTGAAGCCGCCGCGCCACGGTCTCGAAGTCATAGACGGTGGTCTCGAAGATGTCGGGGTCCGCCCAGAAGCGGATGGTCGTGCCGGTCTTCTTGGACGGCCCGCCCTGCTTCAGGGTGCCTGGCACGGAGCGGTCGTAGTACTGAAACCACTCGTAGCCGTCGCGCATGACCGTGGCCTCGAGCCTCGTGGACAGGGCGTTGACGACCGACACACCGACGCCGTGCAAACCACCACTGACGTTGTAGCCGCTGTTCTCGCCGCCGAACTTGCCGCCTGCGTGCAGCTGCGTCATCACGACGTCGATGGTTGGTACTCCCGACGCGTGCATCGCGACGGGGATGCCGCGGCCGTCATCGGTGACCTGGACGCTGCCGTCGCTGAGGATCTTGACGTCGACCCGGCTGGCGTAGCCGGCCATCGCCTCGTCGATCGCGTTGTCGACGACCTCCCACACGAGGTGGTGCAGGCCGCGCTCACCCGTGGAACCGATGTACATGCCCGGACGTTTCCGGACTGCCTCCAATCCCTCCAGAACAGTGATCGAATCGGCGCCGTACTCCTTGGGAGCACTCTTCTTCTGGGCAGGCACGTTGAACGCGTCTCCTTGGGGTTCGCAAGCGAGGGATCGAGGGCCCCTCACGGTCTGAAATTAGTCTACCGTCAGGCCCCGTCAGGACTCACTCTGAGGCGGCGTTTCTGCACACCTAAAAACGACGTGCGCGGAATTTCTCGACAATCCTCGCGTCCGGCCGCCCGAGAGAAGCAGTCAGCGGACTGACGCGCCTCTCAGCCGCCGCTCAGTCCGCGGTCACCCATACGTGTCGCGGGGGCCGCGTCCTGCGATGTGATATCTGCCCTTTCGCCACGTCGGAGCGGTCGGACCCACGATCCGCAGCGACGTCACGACACCGTCCCCGACGGCGACCGCGATCTTGGCAAGGATCTGCGCCTGGACCATCCGCAACTGGGTGGCCCACGCCGTTGATTCGGCCTCGACGGTGAGGACTCCCTCGCGCAGCGACGATGGATTCGCGTGCTCGGCGATCTGGTCGCCGACCACCGTCGACCACTGCCCGAAGATGGAGCCTTCGGCGACGCGGGGGGTCCAACCGCGGCTGCGCGCCGTGTCCATGGTCGCCGCTCCGAACGTCTGAGGGTCCCGCGAGTCCGGCCCAGGGCCCGACCAGCTGCGTCGGCGCCCGCTACGTCCGGCCACCCGCTTGGTAGGAGACGTGCGGCCACGGCCGACGTCCTTACCCTGACTGCGCGCGGCGCCGCGGGCCTCCTCCAACGTACGGCGGACCAGATCCATCCCTCGAAGGTTCGCCAAGTGGTCGGGCGGCCTTGCCGCGTCCGCGGTCTCCTCGGATTCCGTCATCCGATCACCTCCGATACTCGACCCGTGTCGTCGTCACGCATGCCGATCTCGATTCTCTGGGCATCCCAGTCCGTTGGAACGTCATCGTGCACCGCAGCGGTGACAAGAACCTGTTCTGCCGATGCGGCAACGCTGACCAGTGCACGCCTGCGTGCGGTGTCGAGTTCGGCGAACACGTCGTCGAGGAGCAGCACCGGATCGCTGCCCTCCGACCGCAACAGCTCATATGCCGCCAGTCGAAGGGCCAGCGCCATGGACCACGATTCACCGTGGCTGGCAAAGCCTTTCGTGAGTTGATCGCCGAGCCGCAGCTCCAAGTCGTCTCGATGCGGACCGACAAGACACACTCCACGCTCGAGCTCGGCGGACCTCTTTCGTGCCAGTTCGGTCAACAGCGCAGCCTCGAATACCTCCGTGCTGACCGTCCCTGCCGCTGCTTCGGCCTCGACGGTCTCGACCGAACTGCGATATCGCACCGCAGCTGCGCGCGATGACGGCGCCAGGAGTTGGTAGGCCTTCTCTACTTCTGGGGCAACCTGGTTGACCAGATCGACCCGGGCTGCGATGAGTTGCGCGCCATAGGTCGCGAGGTGACCGTCCCACACGTCCAGCGTTTCCAGGGCGCTCGAGTCGCCGCGAAATCTATTGCCGGCCGCGGTCTTCAGAAGTGCGGTGCGTTGACGGACCACTTTGTCGTAGTCCGCGCGGGTGCCCGCCACCGTGGGCCGCCGCGTGGTGGCCAACTCGTCGAGATAGCGCCGACGTTCGCTCGGGTCGCCGCGGACCAGGGCAAGGTCCTCCGGCGCGAACAACACCGCCCGTAGTACGCCGAGAATCTCGCGGGCGGTACGAACGGGGGAGCGGTTCAACCGCGCCTTGTTGGCCCGGCCCGCGGTGATCTCGAGGTCGACCGCGAGCTCACGTCCCTCGTTGACGACGATCGTGGAGACCACCGCCCGGTCCGCCCCCGAGCGGATCAACGGGGCGTCCGTCCCCACCCGATGGGAGCCAAGCGTAGACGAATACCACAGTGCCTCAATGATATTCGTCTTACCGAAGCCGTTGGGACCAACGAACACGGTGCGGCCAGGCGCCAGGTCGATCTCGGCCCGCGGCCACGACCGAAAGTCGGTCAATCCCACACGTCGGACGTACAAATCCCAACCCCGAGTCGCTTCTGGTCCAGCCTCCGGATCATCCGGACTTACTTATCCTTTGGACGGCATGCCCGCCGAACTGGTTCCGCAGCGCGGCGACGGCCTTCATCGTCGGCGAGTCGTCCTGCCTGGACAGGAACCGCGCGAACAACGATGCCGCGATTCCTGGCACCGGTACCCGCAGCCGAATCGCTTCCTCGACGGTCCAGCGGCCTTCACCGGAATCCTCGGTGTAGCCGGTGATGTCGTCCAGTCCCGGGTCTTCCTTGAGCGCCTTCGCCAGCAACTGCTGTAGCCACGACCGCACCACGGTGCCGTTGGTCCAGGCTTGGTAAACCGCCTGCGGGTCTTTGACCAGTTCCTCGGCCGCGAGGATTTCGTAACCCTCGGCGTAGGCCGTCATCAGCGCGTATTCGATGCCGTTGTGCACCATCTTGACGAAGTGACCCGCACCGACCGGTCCGGAGTGCACGAATCCGTCGGCCACGTCGCCCGGCGGGCGAAGAGTATCGAAGATCGGCATGGCCCGCGCGATGTCGGCATCGCTGCCGCCGACCATCAAGCCGTAGCCCTCCGTCAGACCCCAAATACCGCCGGAAACACCTGCATCGATGAACCCGATTCCCTTGTCCGCCAACAGCTTTGCGTGCGGTCCATCCTCGGTGTAGCGGGAGTTGCCACCGTCGATGACCAGGTCACCCTCACTGAGTTCCTCCGCAAGCGCGACGATCGTGTCGTGTGTGACCGGGCCGGACGGCACCATCACCCACACCACGCGCGGCGCGGTGAGCGCCTCCGCCAGGGCGCCCAACGTCGGCACGTCGGTCACCTCTGGCCGCGGGTCGAAGCCGATCACTTCGTGTCCGCCTTCGCGCAGACGCTCGCGCATGTTGAAACCCATTTTGCCGAGACCGACCAACCCGAGTTGCATGTGCGCCTCTTTCGTGGCGTAGGGCCGGTCAGCCCGGGAGCCGCACCGGCATCAATAGATAGACGTAATCGGTTTGGGCCGCCGGGAACGGCCCGGACGAACCCCCGGATCCTTCATCATCGCCTGCCGGACGCAATACCGCGGGACGGCTAGGTGTCGTGAAACCGAACGTCACCTTCTCGGAATGCAACGAACCCAGTCCATCCGTCAAGTAGGTCGGGTTGAACGCAATGGTGAGCGGTTCACCCGAGAAGTCGACAGCAAGATCCTCCTCGGCGCGACCCACGTCATCGGCGCCCGCCGACAAATGCACGACGTCCTCGGAGAACTCCAGCCGAACCTGCGCACCGCGGTCGGCCACGAGCGCAACGCGCTTGATGGCCTCCGTTAGTTCGGCCACGCCGACCGTGGCCACCGCGGTGTGCTCGGACGGCAGCAACTGACGAAACTTCGGGAACTCCGCATCGAGGAGCCGACTGGTGGTGCGTTTGCCGTTGCTGCGGATTCCGAGCAGCCCTTCCTTGCCGACCGCGCTGCCTGCCCCGAGTGACAAGTGCACCTCGGCACCGTCGGTACCCGCCTTGGCGGCTTCGGCCAACGTCTTGGCCGGCACCAGCACCGCGGCTTCGAGATCCGCCACGTCGGTCGACCAGGTCAGCTCGCGGACGGCCAGGCGGAACCGATCGGTGGCAGCCAAAACCACCTTTTCGCCGGAGATTTCGACGCGGATGCCGGTGAGCATGGGCAGCGTGTCATCGCGGCCTGCGGCAACGGCCACCTGGCCGATGGCTTCGCTGAACAAATCCGACGCAACCACGCCCGTCTCCTCGGGCAACCCGGGCAGCGTCGGATAGTCCTCGACGGCCATGGTTGGCAGCGAGAAACGTGCGCTACCGCAGGTCAGCAATACCCGAGTGCCCTCGACGCTGACGTCGACCGGCTTGGCCGGCAACGAGCGGGTGATATCCGACAACAGCCGGCCCGACACCAAAACGCTTCCGGGAGAAGCGATTTCAGCGGAAACCCGAACCTCCGCCGAAACCTCGTAGTCGTATCCGGAGATCACCAGGCCGTCATCGGTACCGGTGAGAAGCACACCGGACAGGACGGGCACGGTGGGCCGGCTCGGCAGGATTCGCGCGACCCACGCCACCGCGTCGGCGAAGTCCTCGCGGACCAGCCGGAACTTCAAGTCGGTGAGACCAACCGTCGTCGTCACCACGTCCATAGCGTCCCTTCGATGCAACCAACCAACAAGCTCTAAGCAGCGGATATGCGCCCGTCTTGCGACGAGTCAGACCACTGCGGTTCAACGACCGTACCGGCTCAGAAGAACAACCGTAGAGCGTTCCGTCCCAAGTTGAAAGCTAATCGATGTCACCGACGAATGCCTCGCCGGACCGCCCGATGGGGGTAGGGAGGAGCTTTCCCCAGGGCCCTTCTTCTAGAAGTAATTCTTAGTAGGTACAGAAGTATTAGTAATAGGGGCTGTGCGGACTGTGGATGAACCCGTTGGTGCGCTGGTGGGGCGTACCCGGCGCTCGTGTACGGGATGTGGATGAGTCGCCAGTGGATTTGCGGCTCCTGTGTATGACGGGCGGTATGTGAACGGAGTCGCCTCGTGGCCGAAGGTTGTCGAAGAGTTGTCCACAGCGGCATCCACGAGCATTTCGTGTGACGTGTGGTGCAGGCGCGACCAAAGTTTTTCGACGATTTCGGCGCGAGACGCCCGAAATAGGGAGGGGTCAGCGCTTGGAGCGCTGACGAATCCGCGTCGTGAGTTCTGTGACGTGGTCGAAGATCTCGCGCCGCTCGGCCATCTCGCCGCGAATCTTCTTCTCCGCGTACATGACGGTGGTGTGATCGCGGCCGAATGCCTGGCCGATCCGTGGCAAGGAGAGATCGGTGAGTTCACGACACAGGTACATGGCGATCTGACGGGACTGCGCAAGGGCCCTGGTCTTGCCCGGCCCGCGGAGCTCCTCGACGGTGATCTGGAAGTACTCGGCGGTCACGGCCATGATCGTCGCGGCGCTGATCTGCATCGTGCTGGAATCCGAGATGAGGTCACGCAGGACGATCTCGGCCAGGGACTTGTCGATGGTCGTCTTGTTCAGCGACGCGAATGCCGTGACGCGGATCAGCGCACCCTCGAGCTCGCGGATGTTGCGTTCGATGCTGCTGGCTATGAGCTCGAGAACGTCACCAGGGACGTCCAGCCGATCCATCTGCGCCTTCTTGCGAAGGATGGCGATGCGGGTCTCGAGCTCGGGAGGTTGAACATCGGTGATCAGACCCCACTCGAACCGCGTCCGGAGCCGGTCCTCCAACGTCGCCAGCTGCTTGGGCGGCCGGTCGGAGGAGATGACGATCTGCTTGTTCGCGTTGTGCAGCGTATTGAAGGTGTGGAAGAACTCTTCCTGGATGCCTTCCTTGCCTTCGATGAACTGGATGTCGTCGACCAACAGCACGTCGATGTCGCGATAGCTGCGCTTGAACGATGCCTTGCGGTCGTCGCGCAGCGAGTTGATGAAGTCGTTGGTGAACTCTTCGGTGGACACGTACTTCACCCGCATGCCGGGGAAGAGGCGCTGGGCGTAGTTCCCTGCCGCGTGGAGAAGATGCGTCTTGCCCAGCCCCGACTCGCCCCAGATGAACAGCGGGTTGTAGGCGCGCGCCGGCGCTTCGGCGATGGCGAGACTGGCGGCGTGGGCGAACCGGTTGGAGGCGCCGATGACGAAAGTGTCGAAGGTGTACCTGCGGTTGAGGCTTACATCGTTCTTCGATGAGGAGTTCGGCTGCTCCCTGGTGAAGTACGACGGCCAGCTTTCCTCCGCGCTGGCGAGGGCTTCTTCGTCCTCGTCGACTTCGTCAGGGTCCGGGAGGATGTCCTCGGCATGCTGAGAGTCGGGGGACTCGGGGGTCGCGATACGCACGCCGAGTTCGACCCGCTGTCCGAGCCGCCTGCTGAGGCTGGTGATGATCGGCTCGCGGAGGTGGCGTTCGATCTCGTTTTGGACGAATGACGTCGGAACGGACAGCAGAGCAAAGCCCTCGGCGATGACCAAGGGCTGGACCATCTTGAGCCAGGCTCTTTGCTGGGGGGTGAGAGACGGTGCCGGGGAACCGCCGTTGACCGAATCCCCGGAGATCGAGTCCCCGTTGAGCTCGGCGACGACGTCATTCCAGATCGCGACGAACGGTGGATCAGGGTCGGTTGTCAAAAGAAGACGTACCCCCTCGAGGCCGCGCTGAAGACGGCTGAATAGACGAAGCCGAAACTGTCCACATACTTATCCACAGCCTGTGGACAGCGGACACCGGGTCGTCATGTCGTTGTCTACGTGTCGGATGGCCGCGCCCCCGGGGCTCGTCACAGTGCTTTCAAACCCTGTGGGCTCGCGGGGTGGGTGGTCGTCCTCAGTTGGTGGTCAACGCCGCTTCACGCCGAAACGGCACTGCCAGAAGTTAACAGTTTTCGCCGCGAGTGCCAACCGTTCTGCAACATTGATCGGCGTTGCGCGACACCCGGCTGCAGGCTGGTGAAGAATGTGACGTGTGTGACGTATTCCGTGGTCGGCGTGAGTGGTTTGACCTAGGGAAATCTCGTCAGTACCCTCGAACAGTCGCCCGAATGTGACGACACGGCTGCGACCCGGAAGTTCGGGGTACCGCGCCGGGCCTAGCAAGCGATACAGACGTTCGAACGAACTGCGCCTGTGTCCCAACCGGCATGACTACGTCGTGTCGGTGAAGGACGCCGACGCGACAGTAACCGAGGAGTGACAGCCGTGGCCAAGGGCAAGCGGACCTTTCAGCCGAACAACCGACGTCGTGCACGTGTGCACGGCTTCCGGCTGCGCATGCGTACCCGTGCTGGGCGCGCCATCGTTTCCGGTCGGCGCAGCAAGGGCCGTCGCTCGCTCACTGCGTGATCCGACGCAGGATTTAGCGCGGTGCTTCCGGCTCGGTACCGGATGACGCGGTCCACGGATTTCGGGCTGACGGTCAAAAGGGGAGTGCGGGCCGTCCAGCCCGACCTCGTCGTGCACGCGGCTTGGTCCGTCGACGACGAGTCACCCAAGATCGGTCTGGTCGTGGCGAAGTCCGTTGGCAATGCGGTCCAGCGTCACCGGGTGGCACGCCGGCTTCGGCACGTCGCCCACGCCGTCGTCGACGAGCTGAGCCCAGGCGATCGGTTGGTCATCCGCGCTCTGCCCGGTAGCCGCGACGCCATCTCGGCCAGACTTGATCAGGAACTGCGGACCGCGCTGCGGCGCGCCCGGTCGGGATCGCGCGGGACCCGGGAAGGTGCGAGGCCGTGATGAGTGATCCGGAGGGCACGAGCGCAGCGAGCCGGGGAATGCCCAGCAGCAGCACCAGGACTGCACGCGGTGTCATCTACGCGATCGAGCTGTACCGAAACATGATCTCGCCACTGCGCCCCCCGTCGTGCCGATTCACGCCGACGTGTAGTCAGTACGCGGTGGAAGCCTTGCGGCATCACGGTCTGGTCCGTGGTGGCTGGTTCGCGGTGGTGCGGCTGTTGAAGTGCGGGCCGTGGCATCCAGGAGGATGGGATCCGATACCGGACCCGCGACACGAGCACGACCACGACGGAACCGCCACGCTGAGGAGCGACTCGCTTGTTTAACTTCGACTGGTTCAGCCTCGACTACATCTATTACCCGGTCTCGGCGATCATGTGGGTTTGGTACAAGGCGTTCTCGTTCGTGCTTGGGCCGTCGAACTTCTTCGCCTGGGGACTGTCGGTGATGTTCCTGGTGTTCACACTGCGCGCCATCCTGTACCGGCCGTTCGTCCGTCAGATCGAGACCACGCGCCAGATGCAGGAACTGCAGCCACAGATCAAGGCCCTACAGAAGAAGTACGGCAAGGACCGCCAGCGGATGGCGCTGGAGATGCAGAAGCTGCAGAAGGATCACGGCTTCAATCCGATCCTGGGCTGCCTGCCGATGCTCGCGCAGATCCCCGTCTTCCTCGGGCTGTACCACGTCTTGCGCTCGTTCAACCGGACCCAGGGTGGCTTCGGTCAGCCGCAGTTGTCACCCGAGTTGAATCGGTCGCTGGGCAACTACTTCTTCAGCGCCACCGACGTCGGGCACTTCTTGGACGCCCACCTGTTCGGCGCCCCGCTGGGTGCCAACATGATCCAGAACGCAGGCCTCGGCGCGTTCAAGGAATTCGATCGACTCTCGGTGATCTTGGTGGGCTTGCCGCTGATGATCCTGGCCGGTGTCGCCACCCACTTCAACAGCCGCGCCTCCGTTGCCCGCCAGAGCCCCGAGGCGTCGGCGAACCCGCAGACCGCGATGATGAACAAGTTGGCGCTGTACGTCTTCCCCCTGGGCGTGGTCGTCGGCGGACCGTTCCTGCCATTGGCGATCATCCTCTACTGGGTCGCCAACAACATCTGGACCTACGGCCAGCAGCACTACGTGTTCGGCAAGATCGAGCAGCGCGAAGAGGCGAAGAAGGTCGAGGAGATCGAGCGCCGCGCATCGAACGCGCCCGCTCCCGGTGTGAAGCCGAAACGCAACAAGGCTGCGGCAGCGCCCAAGCCTGCCGTGCAGGACGCCACGGATGCCGTAGAGCAGACCGAATCGGCGGCGGTTGACGAGACCGCCAAGGGCTCGGAGATCGTCGATGACGCGCCGACGACCAACGGCACCAACAACGGAAGCCCGCGCAGCGGGACCCCCAGTCGCGCACCGCGCCGGACCAACAACCGGCCGAAGAAGCGAAGGCCCTGACCGGACCCGAGTGCGGATCACGACCGCAACCCGACCGGTGGACGAGGAAGAAGGACGGACATGACAGAAGCCGATACGACGGAACGCAGCGAGACGACGGACGAGCCGAAAGCCGAGCCGCTCGAAGACAGGTTGGTCGCCGAGGGCGAGATCGCCGGCGACTACCTGGAGGAGCTGCTCGACCTGCTGGACTTCGACGGCGACATCGACCTCGACGTCGAAGGGGACCGCGCGATCGTCAGCATCGACGGCGGCGACGATCTGAACAAGTTGGTGGGGCGCAAGGGCGAGGTGCTCGACGCGCTCCAGGAATTGACCCGGCTCGCGGTGCACCAGAAGACCGGTGAGCGGAGCAGGCTGATGCTCGACATTGCCAAGTGGCGCCGCCGTCGCCGGGACGAGTTGGCCGCATTGGGTGACCGCGTGGCACACCGGGTGCTGGAGAGCGGGGAGCGTGAACAGCTCGACCCGATGACTCCGTTCGAGCGCAAGATCGTGCACGACGCCGTGTCCGCCGTCGACGGCGTGCACAGCGAGAGCGAGGGCGCCGAGCCGTCTCGCCGGGTCGTCGTTCTTCTTGACTGATCGGCCAGAGTTACATCCATGTAGTTCCCAGCAGCGGCCCGGTGGCGGGCCCGGAGGATGTTTCACGTGAAACATGGCGAGGTTCCGGAGACGCCATCCGTGGCCGCTGCTGTCTTTGGCGAGAGGCTGGAACTGGCCGAGCGCTACGCGGGGATCCTCGCGGGCGCCGGCATCGAGCGGGGCATTCTCGGGCCGGGTGAGGTACCCCGGCTGTGGGATCGCCATGTCCTCAACAGTGCGGCAGTGGCCGAGCTAGTGGAGGACGATGAAACGGTGGCGGACGTCGGGAGCGGGGCTGGACTGCCCGGCATCCCGCTCGCGCTGGCCCGTCCTTCCGCCCGCGTCTTTCTGGTCGAGCCGCTCCTTCGCCGAGCTGAGTTCCTCAAGGAGGTCGTCGACGACATGGGTCTCGACGTCGTCGTGGTGCGTGGTCGAGCGGAGGACGGCGACGTCCGCCGGGAGCTGGGGGAGATGGACGCGGTCACGTCGCGAGCGGTCGCCTCGTTGGACAAGTTGGCAAGGTGGTCCTTGCCGCTGTTGCGCGAGGGCGGACGGATGCTCGCTATGAAGGGCGATCGAGCCGAGGATGAAGTCGTCGAGCATCGGCGGGTGTTGAGCTCGTTGGGTGCTGTGGACATAGGGGTGGTGAAATGTGGCGTGGACTATTTGACTCCACCCGCCACCGTCGTCGTGGCGCGACGCGGGAAGCGGATCTCACGAGCGACCCCCAAGGGGCCGTCGGGCAGGAGCAGAGGATGACACCCCCACAGGGCGGAGACGCGGCGCCCGGCGCTCCGCCGCCGCCCGATGTTTCACGTGAAACATGGACGCCCGATCCGGGGCCACCATGGAAGGACGTGGGTGGAGACACCCCGATCGGCGCCGAAGCGGAGCGCGCCGTCAGCCTCCTACACGCCGCCAAGGCCAAGCAGCTTCCGCGGCCGGGACGGCAACGCGTCTTCACGATCGCGAATCAGAAGGGCGGAGTTGGCAAGACCACGACGGCGGTGAACATCGCCGCGGCGCTCGCCCTCCAAGGACTCAACACGCTCGTGATCGATCTCGATCCGCAGGGCAACGCCAGCACCGCGCTCGGGATCGAGCACCGCGAAGGCACGCCGTCGTCCTACGAAGTACTGATCGGCGAGATCTCGCTGGGGGAGGCGCTACAACGCAGTCCGCACAACGAGCGCCTCTACTGTGTGCCGGCGACCATCGACCTGGCCGGCGCCGAAATCGAATTGGTCAGCATGGTTGCCCGCGAGGGTCGATTGCGCAACGCGCTCGCCGGACTCCAGGAACACAACTTCGACTACGTCTTCATCGACTGCCCACCGTCGCTCGGTCTCCTCACCATCAACGCACTCGTGGCGGCTCCCGAGGTGCTGATCCCGATCCAGTGCGAGTACTACGCCCTCGAGGGGGTGGGCCAACTCCTACGCAACATCGAGATGGTGAAGGCTCATCTCAACCCGCACCTGGAGGTCACCACGGTGATCCTCACGATGTACGACGGCCGCACCAAGCTGGCGGATCAAGTGGCCGCGGACGTGCGGACGCACTTCGGGGACAAGGTGTTGCGCACCGTCATTCCGCGCAGCGTCAAGGTGTCCGAGGCGCCCGGGTACGGCATGACGATCCTGGACTACGACCCGGGTTCGCGTGGCGCGATGAGCTACCTCGACGCGAGCCGGGAGCTTGCGGAGCGGGCGGATACGGCGCCCCCCGGGAGCCGGCGATGAGCGCTTGCGCGAAGAGAAGACAGTGCCGATGAGCGCTTGCGCGAAGAGAAGACAGTACCGATGAGGGGACAGGGCCGATGACGCAGCCGGCACGCAAGAAGAGCGGCCTGGGCCGCGGGCTCGCATCGCTGATTCCCACCGGGCCCCCCGAACCCACCGGATCGGTCGACCACGAGCCCGGAAAGATGGGCCCGCAAATGGGTAGCGCGGCGGCCGACGTGCTGCTGGGCGGACCCCCGACGCCCGTCGTCTCCGAGGCCGGCGCGGTGTACCGGGAGCTCGATCCGGCATCCATCGACCCGAACCCAAAGCAGCCCCGCCAGGTGTTCGACGGTGACGCACTGGCAGAACTCGTGCACTCGATTCGCGAGTTCGGTCTGATGCAGCCGATCGTGGTTCGCGCGATCGCTTCGGACGGCGCGACACCGCGGTATCAACTCGTCATGGGGGAGCGGCGCTGGCGGGCTGCCCAGGAAGCCGGGCTCGCCACCATTCCATCGATCGTCCGCGAGACGGCCGACGAAAGCATGCTGCGCGACGCCCTTCTGGAGAACATCCACCGCGCACAGCTGAACCCCTTGGAAGAGGCGGCGGCCTACCAGCAGCTGCTCGACGAGTTCAACGTGACGCACGACGAGCTCGCCGCTCGCATCGGACGATCGCGACCGGTGATCAGCAACATGATCCGGTTGTTGCGGCTGCCCATCGCGGTGCAGCGGCGGGTCGCAGCGGGAGTGCTGTCCGCCGGGCACGCGCGTGCGCTGCTGGCCCTCGAGGGAGGGTCCGAGAAGCAGGAGGAGTTGGCTGCGCGGATCGTCGCGGAGGGGCTGTCCGTCCGCGCGACGGAGGAGGCGGTGACGCTCGCCAATCGGGAGGAAGCGATCGCACCGTCGGCACCGCGTCGCAAACCGATTCAGATGCCAGGGCTCCAAGACGTTGCTGAGAACCTGTCGACAGCCTTCGACACCCGAGTCACGGTGAGCCTCGGCAAACGGAAGGGCAAGATCGTGGTGGAGTTCGGATCGATCGACGACTTGCAGCGAATAGTGGACTTGATGAACGCGACCAAGCCGTGACCAACCACACGGCGTAATTACGTCACTGTGACACAACGGCCATTTTGAGCGCTTGCTGAGGCCGCTCGGAGGAGGAAACACGTTGCGCACCAACGCGATTCGGCATACGGCCTGGGGCGAGCGAAGCGACGGGATGAAAAGACTCGGGCGAGCGAAGCGACGGGACGAAGGACGGGGGCCTGGGACCGTCGGTGGGCTGAAAGTGAACCCGCTCCGGCGGGCTTCACTATTCTGGAGGGGCAACCGATGATTTTCTGGACCATCTGAGAACCGGGGACCCTAGTGTCGGCTCGAATCATGCCGCTGCGACTCGAAGCGTTCGAGCAGCTGCCCAAGCACGCGCGCCGCTGCGTGTTCTGGGAAGTCGATCCGTCGACCTTGCCGGGTGAAGACCACCTCGCAGACCCGGAGTTCGAGAAGGAAGCCTGGCTCTCGATGGTGATGCTCGAGTGGGGCTCGTGCGGTCAGCTCGCGGTGCGGTGCGATGCCGACGGGTTCTCAGCGGAGGATGCCCCGTGCCTGGGCTACGCGTTCTACGCACCGCCGCGCGCGGTGCCGAGGGCCCGGCTCTTCCCCAGCGGTCCGGTGAGTGCAGATGCCGTTCTGCTCACCTCCATTGGCATCGAAGCGACCGACGATCCCGACGGATTGCCGCGTGGGCTGATCGCGGCGGTGGTGGGCGATCTCGTCCGCCGCGGCGTCAAGGCGTTGGAGGCGTTCGGACGGACGGCCGAAGCCGCCGAACTCGGTAACTCCCTGGCGGTGCCGCCCGAACTGCGTCCCGTGGTCGAAGTGCTCGGCGACTGCTCGGTCGACCAGTGCATCGTCGACGCGGACTTCCTCGGCGACGTCGGGTTCGAGGTCGTCGCACCGCATCCCTACTTCCCCCGGATGCGTCTCGAACTGGAGGAAGGGCTGGGCTGGAAGGCCGATGTGGAGGCGGCGTTGGAGCGCCTGCTCGAGAGTGCGCAGCTGCGTCCGGTCGGCGCCGGCGCTGCACCTTGCGTGTAATCCCGGTCAACTCACAGAGATCCAGCGACCACACGTGCTTCGAAGATCACGGCGTCGAACTTGATCTCGCCGATCGTATCGGGTTCCACTTCGAAGAGGTCTGCGCTCAGAACGCACAGATCCGCGACCTCCAGTGACCCGATCTTGTCGGCCAGACGCAGTTGCTGGGCGCCATTGATCGTGTATCCGGCCAACAGCAATTCACGGGAAAGCCGGGCGTCCGGCTCCGGCCGAGCGATACCCGGATACACGCTGGGGGAGAGCGGGTACTCCGGGTCGATCCGAGTCGCCGCCACCTGCATGCCAAACAACGGATTGCTCCGGTGCAACTCGTAGCTGGTGACCACGTCGCTGGAAAACGTAAGCAAGGCACCGCTTTCCGCGATCTCGTTGAAGCGGTACATGCGATCCCAGCGCTCGTCGCCGAGGTGTTTCTTGGCTGCCTCACCGAAGTACGCCCCGGACCAGTGCGTGGTTCAGTTGACGATGATGCCGAACTCAGCGGGACGATGCATGTCGGCGGCGCCGACGAGTTCGCAGTGCGCCAACGTGACCTGAATTCTCCACACGTCGCCCGTGGCCGCGATCTCGGTGCGCGCGGCTTCTACGGCATCGCAGGCCGTACGGAATGAGCGATCGCCCACGACATGGATGTGCACGTCGGCGCCTTCGGTGTTGAATAGCAGGAAGCACCGGGTGAGTTCAGCGGTCTCCATCCCGATGTCGCCGCGGTAGTCTGCCGACGCGTGGTTGCACATGGGCGCCAGAACGGCGCTGTTGCCGGTTTCGTTCGTGCCGTCGAGGAATAGCTTCAGCGTGTTCACGTTGACGTGCTTGCTCGCGTACTCCGCGCGATGGCTCTTGAGCAGCGCGATGACTCCGGGAAGGTCGTCGGAGTTCAGAAAACGCAGCGCCCCTTCGCAATACATGTTGAGTTCGCCACGCCGGTCGAGTTCTGCGATGGCTTGCAGGACTTCGTCATCCTCGACGAGCGCCTCGAATAGGGCCGTCACACCACGCTCGGTCATGAAGCGGAAGAATCTTCCGACACGTTCGGGGGTGAGCTCCTGCGGCGGAGTCCATCCGATGTTCTCGTAGAGCGCATCGATGAAGTGTGTGGCTTGTCTACAGCGGGTCACATGCACGCTCGGCCGTCGACCAGATCATCGACGTTGCCCACGACGAACATGGGCTGACGGTGCAAGCCATCTTGATGCCGTGATCGGGCTACGGAAACGGACCGTCAGGCCTGCGCGGCGCGGCCGGCTTGTTCCACCGACATCTCGTGGGCCAGCAGTTCGGCGAATGTGAACGTGCCGGTGGGCCGATCGTTCTTGCCGAGTAGGTAGAGCCGCTTCACTGCGGCCAGGATGCCCTCGGCGATCGAGTCACGGGTCTGCGGCAACACCAGCAGATCGCGGTCGTGCGGATTGGTGAGGTAGCCGATGTCGACTTGAACCGACGGCATCCGGGTCAACCGGAGCAGGTCCCAGGTCCGGCCGTGGGTGCGGCAGTCTCGTAATCCGGTGCGCGCCGCGACTTCTCGCTGAATGAAGTCGGAGAGATTGCGGCCGATGGTCGACACCGAACCGTGCGAGTTACCGAAGTGGAACGACGCCAAGCCGTTGGCGGCCGACCCTGGAAGGGCAGCACACCGCAGGCTGATCATGAGGTCGGCGCCGACGGTGTTGGCCGTGGTGGCCCGTTCGGCATCGGAGGGGCTGCGACCGACCGGCCTGGAAAGGAAGGTCTCCATGCCGATCGCGGTCATCCGGCCCTCGAGACGACTTGCCAAGTCCCACAGGATGTCTGCTTCGCTGATGGGCCCCGACGGACCTTGCATGATCGGACCGTGGTCGTCGCCGCCGCGACCTGGATCGACGATCACCCGCTTGCCAGACAGGCGTGGACCCGAGCGTCGGACCAGCTCTTCCTCGCGGATGGCGTGCAGCGAGCCGCCGGTGACCCTGGAACCCAGAAAGTACAACGAGCGCAAAGTCTCTGGGCCGCAGATACCGTCGGGGTAGAGGCCGTATTCACGTTGGTAGGACATCAGCCCGTTGTGCGTCTGCAGGCCGAAGTGTCCGTCGACGAGGCCGGTGTAGAAACCGAGGTCTTGCAGACGGGCCTGCAAGGTGGCGACGTCGTCGCCGTACATCGGCGCCCCGAACTGGTGAGCCAGGGTGCGGGCTCCGAGTCGGTAGGACGCCTCCTTGAGCGCGCGGTAGGTGGCCTCACCGACGATGCCGTCGACGAGCAGTCCGCGATGCTGCTGGAACGCTCGGACCGCCTGGTCCAGGTCGACGTCGAACACGTCGAGCGCCACGTGCCTGCCGGTGGTCAGATCCGAGTCGGGGCTATCGATGAGCCCCAGGGCCGCCAGAGCCGCCCGAATCTCGGTCACGGGGCCGCCCCGGTCACCGCGACGCAGACTCGACATACCTGGCCTTTCGGGTCACGGATGGCAGCGAATCAACGCTGTCGACTGCACTGTGTGGCGCATCAGCCTGGCAACATTGTCGCAGACGTCCCCGGAGATCCGGAAACCTACAGGCCAGGCGTCAACCCGGCGACCCGCATCGTTAGACGACGTCGGCGAGCTCGCGCAGCAGCGCAGCCTTGCCCTTTGCTCCGACGATCCGCTTTACCGGGGCACCGTCCTTGAACAGGATCAACGTCGGGATGGACACCACCTGGAAGTCCCGCGCGGTGGCTGGGTTCGCGTCCACGTCGATCTTCGCAACGGTCAGCTGACCGGCCTTCTCGGTGGCGATCTCCTCGAGGACGGGAGCGACCATCTTGCACGGACCGCACCAGGTCGCCCAGAAGTCCACCAGTACGGGGGTGCTGCTGGACAGCACGTCAGCGGAGAACGAGTCGTCGGTGACGGCGACCGTCGCCTTGGTGTCACTCATGGGGTTGCTCCTTCGTTGGAAATCGTGGACGGTTCAACGCGTTTCATTCAGTCGGCGTCGCTGAGCCAGCGCTCGCTGTCGATGGCGGCCGAACACCCCATGCCGGCAGCAGTGACGGCCTGGCGGTAGGTGTGGTCGACGAGGTCGCCAGCGGCGAACACACCCTCGACCGAGGTGTAGGTGGTGCGTCCCACCACCTTCACGTAACCCTCGTCGTCGAGCTCGACCTGACCACGGACCAGCGCCGACCGCGGGTCGTGGCCGATGGCGACGAACACGCCGGTGACGGCGAGCTTGGACTCCTCGCCGGTCACGGTGTCGCGCAGCCGCAAACCGGTGACCTTGGGCTCGCCCTCGACCTCGGTGACCGCGGTGTTGGTGAGAATGGTGATCTTCGGGTTGGCCTTGGCGCGCTCGAGCATGATCTTCGACGCGCGGAACTCCTCGCGGCGGTGGACCATCGTGACCGTGCGGGCGAACTTGGTGAGGAAGATGGCCTCCTCCATCGCCGAGTCGCCGCCGCCGATCACCGCGATGTCCTCGTCGCGGAAGAAGAAGCCGTCGCAGGTGGCGCAGGTGCTCACTCCGGTGCCGATGCGTTCCTGTTCGCCGGGAGCACCGAGGTAGCGTGCGGCCGCGCCCATCGCGAGGATCACGGTGCGGGCCTGGAACGTCTCGTCGCCGACGGTGACCGTCTTGACGGGGCCGGCGAGCGAAACCTCGTCGACGTCCTCCATGCGCAGGTCAGCGCCGAAGCGGATTGCCTGCTCGCGCATCTCCTCCATGAGCTCCGGGCCGGTGATGCCCTCTCGGAAGCCGGGGTAGTTCTCCACCTCGGTGGTGGTCATCAGTGCGCCGCCGAACTGGACGCCTTCGAACACCAGCGGCTTGAGCTGAGCTCGAGCGGCGTAGATTGCCGCCGTGTATCCGGCAGGTCCGGAGCCGATGATGATCACGTCATGCAGCGTGGGAGTCGGGGTCATGTCCGCCTTTCTGCCCCTGCGTAGCCATTTGCTTTTGGCACGCATATAACACCAGCCTAGGCCCGGCTGTTCCCCACGGTCGGCCGGGACGCGTCATGGCCGGATCACCACCCGCTCGGCGAGCAGGCCCGTGTCGACCGAACTGCAGTTGAGCCCGACCACTACGGCGTTCACCGCCCGTGGCGCCTCGCCGGGCAACAGCACCAGCACGCCTGACCTGGCGCCAACGGCGAGCGGGCGCGCGCCGAGGACCGACGCCGACGTCGGATAACCGAGACCGCTGAGACACGACGCCCGGCGCTGCGGATCGGCCAACGGTCCGAGGTCGGCTGGCTTGCCCAGTAGGTCGAGCACTTCGGGGTCGGTCATGGGTAGCCCCAACGGTTTTGACACGGTGATGCGCTCGGCGGTCGGGTCCGCGGCATGCGTGCGAACGGGGGCATCCAGAAGCGTGACGGTGCCGACGCCTGCCGCGGCCAGCGCCGCGCCAACGCCGATGACGGCCGCGCCGGCCCGGAACCGGATGCCTGATCCGCGGGCGGCATGGGCCGCGGTGGCGGGGGAGGATCCGACGACGTGGTTCGTCGGAGGCGGCTCGGCCCGTAGGGCGGCGGCGATGCGTGCGGTGACGTCGGCCGGCGCGTCGGGCGCGGAGGTCGAATCGGTGCCGAGGTCGGCGACATCGCGCCGGACCCGGTCCAGCCCGTCCATCCGGCGGGCCGATTCGGGATCGTCGCGGACGCGGCGGCGGATGACGGCGGCGGTGTCGTCGTCGAGCAGTCCGGCCTGAAGATTGGCGAGCCACGGCACCGGAATCGGGGCCGGCGGCCCGTTCGTGTCGTCGTTCACCGTCGCTCCCGTGCTCGGCGTGCCCCCGGCTGGCAGTGTAGGGAATTGCCTTCGCGGCCACCCGGTTGACACAGAGGTGCATGCTGGAAGAGGCCTGCTCTTTCGGCCAGCGAAGGGATCATCATGGTTGGGCTCCGTCACACGCTCCTCGTGATCGGATCGGCCATGACGTTGGGTGCTGGAGCACTTGCGATCGCAACGGGGGCTGGTTCTGCCTCCGCCGCACCCTGCGTCCAGCAAATCCAGCCTTTGAACCCGTACCTGCAGACGTGCGGCATCCCCAATCAGCCGGTCACCGTGCCAGGCTCGTCGCCCGGTGCGGGTGCGATCATCGCCTGTCGCGGCGTTCCCGGTTGCCTGTCGCAGGTCGTCAACGGCCCCGGCATCATTCAGGTGCCGCAGCCGGACACCAGGGTTCGGCAGAGTCACTAACGACCGGCGCGAAGTAGTCGAGCGTCTCGGCCAGCTTGGCGCGCGCCCGTGAGCACCTGCTCTTGACCGTGCCCTCGGGGATGCCGAGAACCCGCGCGGTCTCGGCGATGGAGAAGCCCTGCATGTCCACCGCGACGACGGCGGCTCGCTGCTCGACCGGCAGGCGCATGAGTGCGCGCTCGACCACCAGCGCCGTGTCCACCCGCTGCGTCGGATCCCCGATGTGACAGGTGTCTTCCTCGAGCACGGTAGTGAGGTGAGACTTGTTGCGGCGCAGCCGATCCAGACAGGCGTTCACCACGATCCGGTACAGCCAACTGCTGACGGACGCGTCGTGGCGAAACCTCGGCGCGCTGCGGTGCGCCGAGAGCATGGCGTCCTGGAGGGCGTCGGCGGCGTCCTCGGGAGTGCGGCTGCTGATCCGGGCGAGCCGGTGCAGCTGCCGGTGGTGGCGATAGAACAGTTCCTCGAAGGCGTAGCGATCGCCTGCGACGTGCGCGACGAGCAGCTCGGCATCCGACCGTTCTTGGTCGGCAATTCCCCCGAAGTTGCCCACAGCCGAACCTTAATCAACCGGGGATGACCGGCTCGACACTTCTTTTGCCGGTGCGGCGACGCAGGGCCGTTGACCAGCGCAGACGCATCACCCCAGGCGTACACCGGCCTGGGGATGAGCGCCGGGAAGCGGCTTCTGGGCCCAGTCGGGGCCGCGGCCGAGGTGGCGCAGAATCCGGTCGAGATTGGTCCTGACCGGTGCGTCGACGGCGTGCGCGAAGGGCGCGTCGGGGGCCTCGCGGTCCTGGCCGTCTGGCACCAGGAGGGCCAGGGGCAACGCGGCGTCGACGACGTCGTCGGGAAGGACAAAGGGCACACCCAGTGATTCGGCGACGTCCCAGCCATGGACCACGTAGTCGATGAAGTGGAAGCCGATGGCCATGGCGCCGGGGAATACAGCCTTCGGCCCGAACTCGGGAAGCGCGAACGACGCCTCGAGCACCGCGTCGTCGACGAAGGCGGTCATGACGTCGCTCACCGCGTCGGCATACGTTCCGCCGGGGTCAGCGGTGATCGCGTCCACGACCGTGTCGGCACGCCACACGTCGGGCTGATCTCCGAATCCCCGTGCAGCGGCGGCGAATCCGCGATGCTGCACGGTCATGTGGGCAAGCAGGTCCCCTAGCCTCCAGCCGGCGCATGGGGTGGGTGCGTCGAGGTCGGTCGCTCGGACGGACTCGACGAGCGAGAGGGAATTCATCACGGCGACGCGATGTAAGGGGCGAAGGTCGGGCAAGTTCATAGGCATGTACATACCATATGCGTACGCCTACGATATCGCAACGCTTAAGATATCGCGATGCCACCGAAGCCCCGGCGGAACGACCTCGCGGCGATGTTGCATCCGTTGCTGAGAGACCTCGTGGCGGCCGAGCAACCGATCCTCGTCGCGCACGACGTCAGCATGTGGGGATACGTGGTGCTCAACGCACTGGACCAGTCGCCGGTGCGCACGCAGGCCGCTCTCGCCGACGCCATCGGCGCCGACAAGACACGGATCATCCCCACTCTCGACGAGCTGCAGCAGAAGGGCTACATCGAACGTCGTCCCGACCCCGACGACCGCAGGGTCCGCCTGCTCGAGATCACGGCGTCAGGGCGCGAAGTGAAGAACGCGGTGCAGGTCGATATCCAACTCGGTGAAGAACGGTGGCTCTCCGAGTTGACGGCTCATGAGCGAGACGTCTTCCTTCGGGCGCTCGAACGAATGAGACGACTAGGGCCCCAATGATGCGCAGACCCGGGTACAGGGCTTAGGAGCCCTTCTTGAGGGTGATGTCGGAGAGTGCCGACTCGCTCTTTCCGCCAACGGTGCCCAGCGTGGTGATCCACACCAGCAGGTTCGACGTGGGTGTCGGGTTGGCGATGGTGATGGTGTTGGAACCGGTCTTCATCGGCGTCGGCGGGGTGAGCTCGGTGGTGTCGTCCAGCGACGTCGGCGTCGGCGTCTGCGCCGACCGGAGCTGGATCGAGGTGCCCGTGCTGTTGAGGCTCAACGTCACCGTGGCCACCGCGGTGGGTTGCGGAAGCTGCAGGATCAACCCGACGCCGTTCTTGAAGTTCGGGAAGGGCACCGGGTCGCTGTAGGTGTCCGTGGTCCAGGCGGTGGCGGGGTTGCCGTCGATCGCCTGGCCGGCGTCGGCCGGGTTGTCGGCTTCGCCGCCCGGCGAAAACACCGTCGCCCGTACCGGTTTCACGATGCCAGCGTCGGCGGTGCTGGTGGCACTTGGTGAATTGCCAAGCCCAAGTGCGTCACCACCGAGCGGGCCGCCGACGTCGCCGAACATCCGGCTCAGCACGGTGCCGAGGACGACGAGCGCGATGACCAGGATCACCGCGCCGACGCTCATGCCGATCACCAGGCCCTTGCGCCGACGCGCCACGGCCTGCGGGTCGGGCTCTGCGCGGTACTGCTGTTGCGGCGCGGCCGGCTCGTCGACGGGGGCGATGATCTCCGTGCGATCGGCCACGGCGGTGGCCTGCTGAAGAAGGTTGAGCAGCGTCGGCGCAGAGCGAATGCCGCCGTTCTCCTGAACCGCGCGGATCGCTGCTGCCGAGATCTGGAATGGGATGTCACGGTCGACGGCACGCGGCTCGACGGGTTGTCCTGCGGCATCGAGCTCGGCGGCTTCCATGCCGCTTCGGACACCCGACTCCGGGAGCGGCCACCGGTCGACGAGGAGTGCGTAGAGGGCGGCACCGATGCCGCGGATGTCGTCCTCCGGCGTTGCGGTGGGCATCGTGGCGGGGAACGCGAGGGCGACGTCGCCGTCGATGCTGACCCGTACCCGGCCAGGATGGTCGATGGACAGTGCGACGCCCTCGCGGTGCGCGGCCTCGGCCGCAGCGGCCAGCGACTGGATGGCACGAGCCCCACCGATCGGCGACGGCGCGGTCTCTGCGACCTCGGCGAGCGATCCGCCGCGGATCCATTCCGATACCACGAGCCCGCCCGACCCGGTTTGGGCGACGTCGAGCACGCGCGCGATGCCCGGTGTCTCCAGGTGACTGAGCCGCATGGTCCTGGACAGGATCTCGGAGAGCTCCGCGTCGGGAAGGACGGCGTCCGGGTCGACGAAGGTCAGCGCGACCTGACGGTCGAGCGCGGTGTCCAGCGCGTGCCAGAACTGCAGGTGCGGCGGACCGCCATGGAACACGAGCAGCCGGTAACGGCCGCCTGCGATGGTGGCGCCGGGAATGAGGTGGACGTCGTCCTCGGCGGTGGCCGCCTCGATCGGCGGCTCGTTGGGCATGCCCCCGGACAGTGGTTCGCGTGTCGGGTCGCCGCCGTAGTCGGCGGGCGGGCGCCCGGAGGTGGGATAGGAGGCGTCGGGCGGAACGTCGGGCTGGAAGTCGTCGGCGGTCGGGCGCGGAATGCGGGTGGTCGCACCGGCGTCGCCGAGCGCGGAGCCGGCTGCGGAGTCGTCGGTCACCGCTGGTCCTTTCCGCTGCCTGACTCCGGCAACGCCTGCCGGAGGCTCCCCCCATGGCACCGCGGCACTTCGACGCGGAGGTGACGGAGGCGAATTCCTCTGATCAGAGTACGTGAGGGGGCCCATCGGACGTGGTCGGTCGGGCGGTACTGGCACTCGCGCGGCTACTGCCGCAGGTGGGCCTCCCCGGCCCAGCTTGCGCCGCACCGTGGCCAGCGCGGCGGCCGCCTCCGGCACCCGCGCTGCCAGCAAAACCCCAGCGATGATCGGCAGCATCAGAAGACCGAGCACCAGCAGGCGCAGCAGAGAACCTGCCCCGCCCCCGTGCACTGTCAGCGACTCCAGGCCAGCCAGCTTGTCCACGACGTGCCCGATCAGGCCGGCGAGCAAGGATGCCGCGACCGTGACCACGATCGTGCGGATCACCGCGAGATTCAGCAGTCGGCCGCCGTGCGGATTGAGGTTGGCCCGCAACAGGATGTAACCGAAGGTCGCTCCCGCGACGAAGCCGATGCCGTTGGCCAGCCCGAGGTATCCGGCGACGAGGTCACCGTCGTCCGTCAGGTACGGCGCCGCCACCGAGCCTGCGATCTTGACCACGGTGATCACGACGATCACGAGGATCGGCGTCCACGGCTGCTCTCGGGCGTAGAAGACCCGCAGGTGCAGTAGCACCAACGCGTAGGGGATCAGCGTGAACGCCGAAAGCGTGATGGCCATGCCCAGATAGCCGGCGTCCACGTCGCCGAAGTTCCCGTAGGCGAACAGTGCGCTACCGATCGCCGGGCCGCCGACGGTCATGAACGCGACGATGGGGATCAGCGTCACCATGGTCAGCCGGGTGGCCAGCCCCAGGTCGGCCAGCACCGCGGGGGTGTTGTTGGCGGCGGCATTGCGAGACAACCGCGGCATCACCACGGTCAGCACCGTCACGCCGATCATCCCGAACGGCAACATCAACACCAGCCAGGTGTAGTTGTAGATCGCCGGGCCCGAAGCCGCTGCGTTGCTGGCGATCCGGTTGCCGATGATCAACCCGACCTGGCTGATCAGCACGTAGAGAACCATGGCCCCCGCCATCGCACCGAACTTCTTCAGCCGGTCGTCGAGACCCCACAGGGGACGAAGGCTGATCCGCTCGCGGCGGATGGCGACCAACAGCACCGCGACCTGGGTGATGGTTCCCAGCGTCATCCCGCCGCCGAGCACCAGCAGCTTCGCGTCGCCCATCTGCACCGGGTCAACCGAAAGTTCGCCAGGGACAACGACGTACAGGCCCAGCGTGGCGATGGCGACGACGTTGTTGCAGACCGGTGCCCAAGCCGGCGGCCCGAACACGTTGCGGGTGTTGAGGATTGCCATGAATACCGACGACAGCCCGTAGAAGAGCACCTGGGGCAGCAGCAAGTAGGCGAAAGCGGTCGTCAGCGAGCGATTGACCTGTGAGTCGTTGCCGAGCATGAGCCGGACCAGAAGCGGTGCGGCCGTCACCGACAGCACGGTCGCGACCAGAAGCAACGTGGTGGCCAGCGTGACAAGGCGTCGAACGAAGGCGGTGCCGCCGTCGGCG
Organism: Mycobacterium sp. AZCC_0083; assembly: GCF_014202335.1. Classification (GTDB taxonomy): domain Bacteria; phylum Actinomycetota; class Actinomycetes; order Mycobacteriales; family Mycobacteriaceae; genus Mycobacterium. The sequence goes on from NZ_JACHGP010000027.1 coordinate 47,663, forward strand.
TCGTCGCGCTCGGCACGGGCGAGCACCGGCACGAAGATGGCGGTGAAGGTGGCCTCCAGCACCAGCGCGGCGATCAGGTTGGGCAGCTGATAGGCCACCGAGAACGCACTGGCCAGCGCGGCACCGAGAATGGTCGCGATCAGCACGATGCGGATGAAGCCGGTGATCCGGCTCATCAGCGTGGCGAAGGCCATGCCCCACGAGCGCGACACCACCGCTGCATCGGAGAGTTCGACCTGGCCGGCGCGGCGGCGCGGCGCAGGGCCGCGAGGGATCCGCTGGTGCGGCGGCGGTGGCGCCGGTCGGCGCGGTGGAGGCGGCGGCTGCCAGTGGGGCGGTGCCGGTGGCGGTCGGCGCGGCGGCAGCGCAGGTGGTGGCAGGGGAGCGTTCACGAGTCGTCCGGGGCGTGGGCGATCGCGACGTCGAGCGGATCGGGTTCGCCGCGGGACGCATAGCGCCGCCGCGGCCGGTCGAGGTCGGCACGGTCGGGCTGGCCGCGGAAGCGGTGCCACAGACGTCGCCCGGCCAGCAGGACGAGCACGGCACCCGCTGACAGCGTGATGAAGAACAGCACCTTGCCGTACGCGTTGGAGTGCACGGACAGTCGCACGGGCTCGCCGAGCGGCAGCCCGTCGGCGGTGCGCAACGCCACGTCGACCGCCACCCGCTGCGTGAAGTGCACCTCGATCGGCACCCGCAACGGAAGGAATCCGGGCGGCAGCTCGATCTCGCCCATGTCGGTGACCGTCATTCCGGGTGGTGCGTCGACGGCCAGCCGCACCCGGATTGGCACGGGCAGGTCGTTGCGCAGGGCCAACGGCAGCGGGCTGCGTTCGGTGGCAAGGGTGTAGGACCCGCCGGGGTTGACGATGGTGACGGCGCGGAACAGGTCGTCGACGCTTGCGCCGACGGTACGCACGCGTTGGCCGGCCATGCCGTTGCGCGCGTCACGTGGCACCGACTGGCTCAGCGCGCGCAGCAGGTCCTCGCGCAGTGGCGCGGTGTACTGGGTGCCGGTCAGTCCGGTGCGCGGGTCGACGGTGAGCGCGGAGGTCAGACCCCCCAACCTCTCGGATGCCGCGGCCACGTCCTCGGTCACCGAATCGTCGAACCGGGCGCGGGAATTGCCAAGCGTGTCGGCGGGCAGGGGCTGGTCGTCCGTCGGCGGCAGGGCGGCGCTCTCGGCGATCACCGCGGTCAGTGGCCGCGGCACGGACAGCCCCGAGTGGATGGAGGTGGCGAGGGTGGAGAGGATCGCCGCGGCGTCGTCCGGCGTCAGATCCCAGACCAGCGGGGGAACCAGGATCTGGGTGCGTGGTTCGGTGTTGGAGCGCAGCCCGCGCCACAGCATCGACGCAAGGGCGTCCTGGCGTCGCGCGACGGAGGAGTCGTGTCGCAGCGGCACGTCAAGGGATTCATCGTCAAGGGATTGGTACGACGGGGCGACCGGTGAGCGCCCTGCGCCGGCGAGCGCGGCACCGACCATCGGGTCGAACGGCGCGGTGACCACTTGCGGCGTGTAGCGGTGCGGCGCGAGGTCAATGGGCAACGGCTCGCCGTCGGCGGAGTCCTGGACCGTGAACGCGGGGGCCGCGATGGCGACGGTCGGGCCCTGATCCGACAGCAGCCGGACCGCGGGACCGGTGAGCGGGCCGTCGCCGATCAGGGTCGCCCCTGGCACGGACTTGACGCCGAGGATCTGGTCGACGATTGCGCCTGAGTCGTTGGTCGCCACCGCGCCGAGGCCAGGATTGCCGACCCGCTGTAGCGCGCCGAGGTCGGCCTGCGCGTACACCGACGGCGCCACACACATCCGCTGGGCGAGCGCCTTCAGCCGATTGAGCCAGTTCATCGCGGCGTCCTGGCCGGTGCCCGGGTGAGTCGGGGACGTCAGCCCGCCGGCGGGGTCATCGTTGACGACGTAGCCCAACGACATCGCGTTCACGGTGACCAACAAGTCGGGGTCGACCGCGAGGCACGCGGCGCTGCGGACCTGGGCACCGGGGTCGACCGCGGGACTGGTCGCGAAGTCGATCGCGGTGAGCAGCGTGTCGAGCCTGCCGCCGTCGCCCAATGAGGACGCCAGGTCGTCGTCGACGAGGCGCACCGGGGTAGTGCCGCCTGGCACGCCAGCGGCCAGCCGCGGCCGGTCGGCCAGCGGCCACAGCATGGTGATGCGGGTCGGCCGCGACGTATCCGGTGCCACCACGGCGGCCACGGTGTCTGCGGCTCCGGTGGACGGGTCTGGCGGCACACCGAGCACGGGCAACAGGAAGCGCGCGTCGTCGAGGCGGGCAGGCGCACCGTAGTCGGGGGTGCCGTTGACGTTGACCAGTATGGGGTAAACGCCGGGCTCGTCGATGTGCAGCGACGGAAACTCCGCCGAGCGCATCGGATAGGCCAACGTGAACGGGACGTTCTGGCCCTGCTCCATCTCGGGGGCCACCGTCGTGAAGTCGGCAACGGCTTCGTACTGTGCGCCGTCACCGGCCAGGTTGGTGCGCAGGCCTGCTGACGACGTCACTGCCGCCGCGTGCTCGAGCCGCACCATCACGTCGCGCACGGGACGGTCACCGACGTTGGTCACCGTGCCCGTGACCGTCACCATGGGTTCGCTCGTGGTGCTCACGATGTCCGGGGTGACGGAGTCGATGTGCAGCTGGAGGAAGGGCTTGGCTCCCGGCTCGGCTGCGGCGACGCGAGGTAGGAGGGCGGGTGCGACGATCAGCGTCAGCAGTGTGGCGACGGCCAGCAAGCGCGACAGTGCAGTTCCAGCCGAGCTAGCCGACATGGCGCCTCATGGACCCTGGCCGCAGCCGTTCGCCCGCCGGCCAGGTTTTGGGGGTTGCGTGGACTCGTCGGGTCGACGGTTTCGGGTGTGCGAGTGGGTCTGAGAGCGGCGTCGCGGCGAGGAATGGGGAAGCGGCGGTAGCGACGTCGGACCGTCGGTGTGAAGGCGGTCGATCAGCTCTCCTGCGACCTCGGCAAGGCGCCGCTCGTCGGCGTAGGCCAGCTTGGCGGGAAGCTCCTTGACTGGCACCCAGGCCACCTCGCTGACCTCGACGTCCTCGTCGGAGAGCTCACCCTCGAGGAAGCGCAAGAGGTAGTGGTGCACGGTCTTGTGCACGCGTCGGCCCTCCGTGACGAACCAGTAGTCGATGCTGCCGAGCGCGGCGAGCACGCTGCCCTGGATTCCAGTCTCCTCGGCGACCTCGCGAATAGCGGTCTGCTCGGCGGTCTCGCCCATTTCGATGTGGCCCTTCGGCAACGACCACAGCATGCGGCCCCGCCGGTCCACGCGTCCGATCAGTGCTGCCACCTGGTCGTCCTTCGGGCCGTCGATCCCGTCGATCACTAGGCCACCCGCCGAGGTCTCGTGCACCGTGCGGAGCCGGTCAGGTGCTGCACGTCGGCTCGGGCCCGGTTTGTGACCCTCGGCTGAGGGCTTGGCGGAACCGTTGGAGTGGCTGGGTTTGATGGCATCGGCAGAGGGGGTGGGGTTCGTCGGCTGCACGATGGCTTCCGGCGGACCAGCCGAGCGTCGTCCGCGGCGCCTTCCGCGGCGCCGTCGTGGTTTGGCTCGTTCGCCCTCCGACACCCAAGCGATAGTAGCTGCCGTCGAACTTTCGCCCTCGACGCACTCACCATCGTGGTCGGCTTGTCGCCTGGTCGTTATGTCGTCGTGAGCCGCGATGGAATGATCTGCAAACGTGTCGAACGATCCCAACGCCTCCAGCGCCGATGTCGAGCTGTTGGCTGCCGTCAGGGCGCTGCAGCCGCACGCCCTCGTGCTGCGCGAGTTGGGCGAGTTGTTCGCTGAGGCCGGCCACGAGCTGTATCTGGTCGGCGGCAGTGTCCGCGATGCCCTGCTCGACCGGTTGGCCGTTGCCGATCTGGACTTCACCACCGACGCCCGACCGGAACGCGTGCAACGAATCGTGCGCGGCTGGGCCGACGGGTTGTGGGACACCGGCATCGAGTTCGGCACCATCGGCGCCACCAAGGGCACGCAGCGGGTCGAGATCACGACGTTCCGCGCCGACAGCTACGACCAGGTGTCGCGAAACCCTCGAGTGCGCTTTGGCGACACCCTCGAAGGCGACCTGGTGCGCCGCGACTTCACCGCCAATGCCATCGCCGTGCGGATCGACCCGAAGGCACCGGGGGCGCTCGGCGAATTCTGTGATCCCCTAAGCGGTTTGGCGGCGTTGCGGGCAGGCGTACTGGACACGCCTGCGGCGCCGGAGGTGTCGTTCGGCGACGATCCGCTGCGCATGCTGCGTGCCGCGCGGTTCGTGTCGCAGCTCGGCTTCACCGTTGCGCCGCGCGTCCGCGAGGCGATGGAGCGGATGGCGTCCGAACTCGGCCGCATCACCGCCGAGCGGGTGGCCGCCGAGCTGGACAAGCTGATGCTGGGCGCCGACCCGCTGGCGGGTATCGATCTGATGGTGCAGACCGGCCTCGGTGGGGTGGTGCTGCCCGAGATCGGGGCGATGCAGATGGCCATCGACGAACATCACCAGCACAAGGACGTCTATCAGCATTCGCTGACGGTGCTGGCGCAGGCCATCGATTTGGAGACCGATGGCCCCGATCTGGTGTTGCGGTGGGCCGCGTTGCTGCACGACATCGGCAAGCCCGGCACCCGGCGGCACGAGGCGGACGGCGGAGTGAGCTTCCACCACCACGAGGTGGTCGGCGCGAAGATGACGCGCAAGCGGATGCGGGCGCTGAAGTACTCCAAGCAGATGGTCGACGACGTATCCCAGCTGGTCTACCTGCACCTTCGGTTCCACGGCTACGCGGATGCCGATGGGGCCGGCAAGTGGACGGACTCCGCGGTGCGCCGCTACGTCACCGACGCAGGACCGCTGCTGGACAAGCTGCACAAGCTCGTACGCGCCGACTGCACCACCCGCAACAAGCGGAGGGCCGCGCGGCTGCAGGCCAACTACGACAGCCTCGAACAACGCATCGCGGAGCTGGCGGCCCAGGAGGACCTGCAGCGGGTCCGGCCCGACCTCGACGGCAACGAGATAATGAAGCTGCTCGGCATTCCGGCCGGTCCGGAGGTGGGGCAGGCCTGGCGGTATCTCAAGGAACTGCGGCTGGACCGCGGGCCGCTCGATCACGACGAGGCCGTCGCCGAACTTCAGAAGTGGTGGAACGCCAGGGGCTAGAGCCGCGTCCTATTACTCGTGGACTATTGCTTGGGCGCCGGGGATGGCACGGCGGCGATGTGGACGGCCGAGCCGAATCTGGACTTGGACGGTGACGGCGTCTTCGACGCGATCGGCCTGGACTTCGACGGTGACGGCCTCATCGACGATGCGCTGACCGACCTCGACGGCGACGGTGTCGTTGATCACGCCGTCCTCGACCTCGACGACGACGGGCACGCCGAGGCGGCGTTCACCGACGACGGCACGGGGACGTGGAGCGTCGACGCCAAGGGACGAGGCGGCGAGATGCGCTGGTTCGGGCTGGACGGGGCGGAGACGGTCGGCGGGCCGCAAGTGGACTTCGACGGTGACGGTGAAGCCGACGACCGGCTGCTCGACACCGATCGGGACGGCCTTGCCGACCGGGCGCTCGTCGGCGACCAGGCGTACGTCGACGCCGACGGTGACGGCCGGTGGGACGTCCGGCTGGCGGACACCGACGGTGACGGCGCCGCCGATGCGGCCACCCAGCTGTGACTAACGCCCTGGTCCCGGCGGGCCTGCGAACGCCTGCGCGATCGTCAGCCACTGTTCTGCATCGGCGCCGTCGGCGGTGACGTCGAGCTCGGCACGCGGCCTGCGCTGCGTGACCAGCATGCAGAAGTCCTCGGCCGATCCGCTCACCCGCTGCGGGGCGTCGGCGGGTCCCCACGACCACGTCGTCCCGTCCGGCGCAAGAAGCTCGACGAGGAACGGATCGGCGGGTGCCGCCAGCCCATTCACCATGTACGCGTAATCCCTTGTCCTGACCCCGATGTGAGCGATCGAGTGCAACCGGTCCGTGGCGGGACGCGACACCCCGAGGGCATCGGCGACGTCGAGGCCGTGCGCCCAGGTCTCCATCAGCCGGGCCGTCGCCATCGACGCGGCGCTCATCGGCGGGCCGAACCACGGCAGCTTGCGACCATCGGTCACGGCGAGGAGTTCGTCGTGCAGCCGGTTCCTGGTGCTTCGCCACTCGGCCAGCAGCTCGGCGGGCGGCATCGCGGAAAGCTCGTCGGCGCCGTCGTCGACGAACCCCGTCGGATTCTTCCCGGCGTCGGTGAGCAGCTCGCCGAAGCCGACCTCGTCGGTGACGGCGACGACCGCCACCCGGTCGGTCCACAGCAGATGCGCGATCTGGTGGGCGACGGTCCACCCCGGCGCGGGGGTGTCGGTGCGCCAGCGCTCAGCAGGCAGGTCGGCGATCAGCGCGTCGAGTTCGTCGCTCTCCGCACGAAGATCGGCCACCACCGAGTCCCCGTGTCGCCGCCGGGGCCGCTCCGAAGCCGGACTCTTCATTGCTCTCTCCTACTCCTCGTCGCCCTGATCCAGGGTGGACCGCCTGCCGATCGCCGCATGCGTGAACAGGCCGATGACGTACACCGCGGCACCGGACACCACCAGCGCAGGCGCGTGGCCGTCAGCGGGCATGACGGCTGCCGAGGCCGCGATCGCGCCGATGAACGACACCCAGAACAGCGAATCCTGAACCGTGAAGACGTGGCCGCGCAGAGCGTCGTCGACGTCCAACTGCATCGCCGAGTCGGCACACAGCTTGACCACCTGACCGGTGGTGCCGAGAAGGAACCCGCACAGCGTCATCAGCGGCAGCTGCAGTCCTGCCGCGCCGAGTTCGAAGACCGCCGCCAGCCCGAGCGCGGTGTTGGCCGTCGCGAAGCGCCCCCATCGCAGGACCGCGGGCGGGGTGAGGAACGTGGCAACGAACGCCCCGAGGCCCGTCGCAGCGACGAACAGCACGACGGTGCCGAGCCCTGCGACGTCGCGGACGTCGCTGTGCCGCACGAGCACCAGCACCAGCAACGTATTGATGCCGAACACGACGCGATGGGCGGCCAGGCCGGACAGCGTGGCGGCGACCGCGGGCACCGCGAGCACGGTCCGGATGCCGTATCCCCAGCCGGTCGCCACGGCGTAGACCACCGAACCGTGCACGGCCCTTGCGCTGTCGTCGGGGCCAAGCACGTGCGGCTTGAACCGCACCGACAGCCACAACGCGAGTAACACGGGTACGGCCGCGATGAAGATCACCGAGGCGGCGCCTGCGTCACCGGTGCCGAACAGCCAGCGCGGCAGCAGCATGAAGTTGGCGCCGAGGAACGCGGCTGCCGCACCGGTCGCGGTGGCCACCGAGTTCATCGTCACCACCTGCTCGCGGGGCACGACGTGCGGTAGCGCGGCGGACAGGCCCGACGACACGAACCGGGTAAAGCCGTTGACGATCAACGCCCCGCACAGGATCGCCAGTTCGCCGGCGCCCGCGGCAAGCAGGGTGGCAACGCCGATCATCAGCAGCAACCGGACCAGGTTCGCCCCGATGAGCACCGCTCGGCGGTCCCATCGATCGAGCAACGCACCCGCGAACGGGCCGAGAAGCGAATAGGGCAGGAACAGCACGGCGAAGGCGCCTGCGATGGCCCACGGCCCCGCGGCGCGCTCGGGATTGAACAGCAGGGCGCCCGCAAGGCCGGCCTGGAACACGCCGTCGCCGAACTGGCTGACGAGGCGCAGCTCGAGCAGCCGACGAAATTCGGGCAGCGCGCGCACCGACTGCCACAAGGCAATGGGTGCGCGGGATTCGGCCACGTCAGATCCGATCTTGTCGAACGGTGTTTCGCCGAGATCGGCAATCCCACCAACACTACAAATATCCCGCCTTGCCGCGCCTGTTCGCCACGTCGGACGGGTGCTGGTGACATGATGGACCGGTGGCGCATTCAGACGACCCGGAGGATTTCATCGCCCCCTCCGTGCACCGGGTACGTGCGGGAACGCTACTGCTCGCAAACACCGATCTGCTCGAGCCGACGTTCCGGCGCAGCGTCATCTACGTCGTCGAACACAACGACGGTGGCACCCTCGGCGTGGTCCTGAACCGGCCGAGCGAGACCGCCGTCTACAACGTCCTGCCGCAGTGGGCGAAGCTGGCCACCAAGCCCAAGACCATGTTCATCGGCGGACCGGTCAAGCGCGACGCCGCGCTGTGCCTGGCCACGCTTCGGGTCGGAATGGACCCCACCGGCGTGCCGGGCCTGCGGCACGTGCAGGGCCGGATGGTGATGGTGGACCTGGATGCCGAGCCCGACGAGATCGCCCCCATGGTGGAGGGCGTGCGCGTCTATGCCGGCTACTCCGGCTGGACCATTGGGCAACTCGACGGAGAGATCGAGCGGGACGACTGGATCGTGTTGTCCGCCTTGCCATCCGATGTGCTGGTGGAGCCGAAGGTGGACTTGTGGTCGCGGGTGTTGCGGCGGCAGCCGTTGCCGCTGTCCATGCTCGCGACGCATCCGATCGACGTCAGCCGGAACTAAGCTCGCCAACCTCCGCGCGCGACATCCGGCTCGCGATCGCCGCGCACGCCAGCAGCTGAATCTGGTGAAAGATGATCAGCGGCAACATGATCAAGCCCGCGGCGCCTGGCCCGAAGAACACCAGCGCCATCGGCAGCCCCGAGGCCAGACTCTTCTTGGAGCCGCAGAACAGCAGCACCGTCATGTCGGCCCGGTTCAGCCGGGCCAGCCGGGCGGTCCCGACGGTCAGCGCCAGCATGATCGCCAGGAGCACCACGCATACCGCTGCCACGGCGAGGATCCGCCGCACGCTGACTGCGCTCCAGATGTGCTCGGTGACGCTGAGCGAGAACGCCGTGTAGACCACCAGCAGGATCGACCCGCGGTCGAATGTCTTGGTGATCACCGGGTGCCTGTCCAACCAGCCGGACACCAGGGGTCTCAGCAACTGACCGATCACGAACGGCAGCAGGATCTGCAGCACGATGTCAAGCACCGCCGAACCGTCGACGCGTACCCCGCCGGTAGTTTGCATCAGCAGCACGACGAGCAGCGGCGTCAGCACCACGCCGAGGATGTTCGACAGCGAGGCGCTCACGATCGCGGCGGGCACATTGCCGTGCGCGATCGAGGTGAAGGCGATCGACGACTGCACCGTCGACGGCACCAGACATAGGAACAGCACCCCGGTGTACAGGGCGGGCGTGAGGACGCCGGGCACCAGCGCCTTGGCGGCAACGCCGAGCAGCGGGAAGACGACGAACGTGGCGGCCAGCACCAGGAGGTGCAGTCGCCAGTGGCGCAGGCCGTGCCAAGCTTCGGCAGGCGCGAGCCGGGCGCCGTAGAGCGCGAACAGCAGCCCGATGACGATCTTGGTCGCGACCGACAGCGCGTCGCCGAAGTCGCCGCTCGCGGGGAACACCGCGGCCAGCGCGACGACGGCTAGCAAGACGATGACGAAGCTGTCGGCGGTTATCCACCGCGTCCACCGCGGCATGACCGTCAGTTGCAGGACAGCGTGCAGGAGGCGCAGGCGCCGGCGCAGCCGGCAGTGGCCGCATCAGCCTCGCCGGCCTCCTCCTGGCGGGCCACGGCCTTGGCGCTCTGATAGCACCCGGCGGCGACGGTGCCGACGGCCCCGACGACGCAGACCACGACGACCAGCAGACCGGTCTGCGGACGGGCCGACAGTGCGACGCTGCCTCCCGCGGCGAGCATGGCCGCGGCCGCCAACTGCGTGGGGGCGACGGTGCGCAGCACCTGCCGGACCGGATCACCGGATCGCGGCCGGGACAACATCCATAGCCCGAGTCCGGCGGTGACGGCGGCGGCGCACAGGCACAGCACCGCGGCGATCAACATGGCCGACACATTACTGGCCCGCCGCACGCGGGGCGGTCTGGGTTCGGCAGTTAGCGGGGGACCCCGAGCAGTGCGGGCGAGGCGGGCAGGGCAGGAGCAGCGGGCGCCGGTGCAGGTCCGGCGAGCGGCGCACCGGGCACCGGCGGGGCCGCTGCGGTGGGCGAGCTGACCCTGAATCCGTTGACGACGGCGTCGGTGGCTGCGCCTGCGGCTACCGATACCTGCGCGCTGGTGGTCACCGCCAGCGACACCAGGTAGCGGTCGGTTCCCGAGGTCGCGATGACGTTGCGCTTCGAGGTGTTCAGCGTCAGATTGTTCTGCCGGTAGGTGCCCTCGATCATCGACGACGGGAAGCCGGCGAAGTCGGCCATCGACGCGTCGGTGGAACGCCACGCAGGAAGCTGCTGGCTGTCGATCAGACCGTGGCTGATGGCTTCCTTGGGATCGAAGTCGCCAAGCAGTTTGTACACGATGACCTGGGCGTTCGACGTGTACAGCCCGTCGCCGCCGACGCGGTCCGCGATCACCGCGAAGGCGTCGGGGACGTTGGGGTCGGGCACCTGGCTCCAGCCGGTCGGCATCGGGAGCACGATGTTGAGCGCCTTGAAGTCCTTGGCGGATTGCGGTTCGAGGCCGACGTTCTTGCTCTTCAGGAAGTCGGTGATGGTGCCGGAGGCGGCGGGCACGATCGTGGACGGTGCGGCCACGGCCACCGGCGCAGTCGCGACGTTCATGCCTGCGGCAGGCTGGACGCCGGGGGTGGCGGCCTCGGCGGCCGCGGCGGGTTGGCCGAACGCCCCCTGGATGGGCGCGGATGCCGGTGCGACGGGCGGCACGGTGCCCGCCTGGACGGTGATCGTCTGTGTGACGGTGGCGGGCGCGGGCAGCGCCGGTTGCGGGAGCGTTGGCTCGGCCGAGGCGGTGGTGCCTGCCAGGCCGACGACGCAGGCCACACCGGCGGCGAAGCCTCCTACCAGGAGGCCCCAGCGGCGGGCATTCACGAACATGTGACGTGGTCCTTCCGGAAAACGATCTGGCCCAACCAAGGCGGGATGCCCGAGGTCAGGCGCCGACTGTAACCACGGCCGGGGGCCCGCGAACAGGGCTGGAATCGACTCGCAACCATGCGCAGACCGCACTGCAACGGAACCGAGATCAAGCTGTTGCAGGAGCCTCTTGGAGCGACCGCGAACTGGCGTGAGCTGGGCCACATGGCGCGCCGTCAGAGCTGCACACACCGTTGACTACCCTGTTCACGTGACTGATCGGGACGGCGTCTCCGAAATTTCCCGTCGCTTCGCTCGCCTTGACGACGCTTCGGACACCCCGCAGTTCCGCTATACCGCGGACCTGGCCGGGGAGATCGAGCGCGCCTGGCAGGAGACGTGGGCACAGTCGGGCACGTTCAACGTGCCCAATCCGGTCGGGTCCCTGGCTCCCACCGACGGCAGCACGGTGCCTGCGGACAAGATGTTCGTGCAGGACATGTTCCCTTATCCGTCGGGCGAAGGCCTGCACGTCGGGCACCCGCTCGGCTACATCGCCACCGACGTCTACGCCAGGTACTTCCGCATGACCGGGCGCAATGTCTTGCACGCCTTGGGTTTCGACGCGTTTGGTCTGCCCGCCGAGCAGTATGCGGTGCAGACGGGCACGCATCCCCGCGAGCGCACCGAGGCCAACATCGTGAACTTCCGCCGTCAGTTGGGCCGCCTCGGCCTCGCGCATGACGCGCGCCGCAGCTTCGCCACCACAGACGTCGACTTCTACAAGTGGACGCAGTGGATCTTCCTGCAGATCTACAACGCGTGGTTCGACAAGGAGGCCGACAAGGCACGCCCGATCGCCGAACTGATCGCGGAGTTCGAGTCGGGCGCGCGCACACCCGAGGACGGACCTGCATGGTCGGAGCTCACTGCAGGCGAGCGCGCCGACGTGATTGACTCCTACCGGCTGGTCTATCGGGCCGACTCGATGGTGAACTGGTGCCCAGGCCTTGGCACGGTGCTGGCCAACGAGGAAGTGACGTCGGACGGCCGCAGCGATCGCGGCAACTTCCCGGTGTTCCGGAAGCGGTTGCGGCAGTGGATGATGCGCATCACCGCCTACTCGGACCGACTGCTCGACGACCTGGACGTGCTGGACTGGCCGGACAAGGTCAAGTCGATGCAGCGCAACTGGATCGGCCGGTCCACGGGAGCCGAAGTCCAGTTCGCCACGAACGCAGGCGACATCGAGGTCTTCACCACGCGGCCGGACACCCTGTTCGGCGCCACCTACATGGTGTTGGCGCCCGAGCATCCACTGGTCGAAGAGCTCACCGCCGCGGCATGGCCCGACGGCGTCGACCCGCGGTGGACCTACGGTGCGGCGACCCCTGCCGAGGCAGTGGCGTCCTACCGGTCGTCGATCGCGGCGAAGTCCGATCTGGAGCGCCAGGAGAACAAGTCCAAGACCGGCGTGTTCGTTGGCGCCTACGCGATCAATCCGGTGAACGGTCAACGCATTCCGGTGTTCATCGCCGACTACGTACTGATCGGTTACGGCACCGGTGCGATCATGGCGGTGCCCGGCGGCGATCAGCGGGACTGGGACTTCGCCACCGAGTTCGGGCTCCCGATCGTCGAGGTGACCAGCGGCGGCGACGTGTCGCAGGCGGCCTACACCGGTGACGGCGTCCTGGTGAACTCAGGAGATCTCGACGGGCTGAGCATCGCGTCGGCCAAGGAGGCGATCGTCGCGAGGCTGGAGGCCGACGGCCGCGGTCGCGCCCGTGTCGAGTACAAGCTTCGGGACTGGCTGTTCGCCAGGCAGCGCTACTGGGGCGAGCCGTTCCCGATCGTCTACGACGACGAAGGTCGCGCGCATGCGTTGCCGGAGTCGATGCTGGCCGTGGAGCTTCCGGACGTCGCGGACTACTCGCCTGCGCAGTTCGACCCCGACGACGCGGACAGCGAGCCGTCGCCGCCGCTGGGCAAGGCGACCGAGTGGGTGCACGTCGACCTCGACCTCGGCGATGGCCTGAAGTCCTACACCCGCGACACCAACGTGATGCCGCAGTGGGCGGGCAGCTCGTGGTACGAGCTGCGCTACGCCGACCCGCACAACTCGCAAGAGTTCTGCGCCAAGGAGAACGAGGCGTACTGGATGGGTCCGCGGCCCGCCGAGCACGGTGCGCACGATCCCGGTGGCGTCGACTTGTACGTGGGTGGCGTCGAGCACGCGGTGCTGCACCTGCTCTATTCGCGGTTCTGGCACAAGGTGCTCTACGACCTCGGACACGTCAGCTCCCGCGAGCCGTACCGGCGGCTGGTCAACCAGGGCTACATCCAGGCGTTCGCGTACACCGATGCGCGGGGCTCCTACGTGCCCGCCGCGGAAGTCGTTGAGCGCGACGGCAAGTTCTTCTACCAGGACTCCGAGGTATCGCAAGAGTTCGGCAAGATCGGCAAGAGCCTGAAGAACTCGGTGTCGCCCGACGAGATCTGCGAGGAGTACGGCGCCGACACCCTGCGCGTCTACGAGATGTCGATGGGCCCGCTGGAGGCATCGCGACCGTGGGCCACCAAGGACGTCGTCGGCGCTTACCGCTTCCTGCAACGGGTCTGGCGCGCAGTGGTCGACGAAAGCACGGGCACCGAACGGGTGGCCAACCACGAGGCGGTCACCGAGGAGACGCTGCGGCAGCTGCACAAGACCATCGCAGGCGTCGCGGAAGACTATGCGGCACTGCGTAACAACACCGCCGCCGCGAAGCTGATCGAGTACACCAACCACCTGACCAAGGAAGGCGTCAGCGCTCGGGCGGCCGTCGAGCCACTGGTGTTGATGGTCGCGCCGCTGGCGCCCCACCTCGCCGAGGAGCTGTGGCGCCGCCTTGGCCACGACACGTCGCTGGCGCACGGGCCGTTCCCGCAGGCCGATCCGGCCTACCTGGTGGAGGACACCGTCGAGTACCCCGTCCAGGTCAACGGCAAGGTGCGCGGGCGCATCACCGTCGCGGCCGACGCAGACGCCGACGCGCTCGAGGCCGCTGCGATGTCCGATGAGAAGGTCGCCGCCTTCCTTGACGGTGCCACCCCTAAGAAGGTCATCGTGGTGGCAGGCAAGCTCGTCAACATCGTCGCCTGAGCCACTAGCGCGGGCGGATGACGACTTCGTACACGTGCCCATCGTGCGGGGTCGATACCACCTGTGACACCACCGCGGCCACCGTCTCGGGTTGCAGGAAGTGCTCCGGAACGTACTCGCGCCCCTCGTAGGCGACGAGGTCGCGCTGCATGTCGGTGGCGATTCGGCCAGGGTGCACGGAGGTGACGCGCAGGTCGGGCTCGTCGGCGCGCAGCGAGTCGGCGAACCCCCGCAACGCGAACTTGCTCGCGGTGTAGGACGCCAGACCAGGCGAGGCGTTCTGTCCCGCACCGGAGTTGATGAAGATCACATGCCCGCGCGCGCTGCGCAGCGCGGGTAGCAATGCCAGCGTGAGCGCGACGGCTCCGACCACGTTGACCTCGAACGTGGCGCGCCATTCTTCTACGGTCGACTCGGCGACGCGTCCCGGGTAGGACACCCCCGCGTTGTGGATCAGCACGTCGAGCTCGGTAAGCACTTCGGCGCCCGCCTCGATGGAGTCGGGATCGGTGAGGTCCAACGGCCAGGTGGGGGCGCCGAGCCGCTCGGCGAGCGCGTCGAGGCGGTCCGACGGGCGGCCCGCGAGCAGCAGCGTATGGGTCGGCGCCAGTGCGTCGGCGATGGCTGCGCCAAGCCCGCCACCGGCTCCTGTGATCATCGCGGTCGGCACGTCGTCACACTACCGACCTGCATACTTCGCCTCGAGGTCGCATCATTGAAGGCGATGCCCCCCGATCCCAGCTTCGCGCCCACTCAACTGGCGGCCCGTGCCGCCTATCTGCTGCGCGGCAACGACCTCGGCGTGATGACCACCGCCGCGCCCCTGTTGTACCCCCACATGTGGAGCTGGGACGCGGCGTTCGTGTCGATCGGCCTTGCACCCCTGAGCGTGGAACGGGCGGTCGTCGAGCTGGACACGCTGCTGTCCGCGCAGTGGCGCAACGGGATGATCCCGCACATCGTCTTCGCCAACGGGGTCGACGGCTACTTCCCTGGACCTGCCCGCTGGGCGACCTCGGCGCTAGCAGTCAACGCGCCGCGAATCCGGCACACGTCGGGCATCACCCAGCCGCCCGTCCACGCCATCGCGGTCCAGCGCATCCTCGACCACGCCCGTACGCGGGGTCGCTCCACGCGTGCCGTCGCGGAGTCGTTCCTCGACCGTCGCTGGGCCGATCTGGTGCGGTGGCACCGCTGGCTGGCCACCGCACGCGACCCCGAGTCCCGCGGCCGGGTCACGCTGTACCACGGCTGGGAATCCGGCATGGACAACTCGCCGCGGTGGGACAGCTCCTACGCCAACGTGATTCCCGGCAACGTGCCCGAGTACCAACGCGAGGACAACGCGATCGTCACCGACGCCAGCCAGCGTCCATCCGACGTCGAATATGACAGGTACCTGTGGCTGCTCGAGGAGATGAAGTCGGTCCGCTACGACGACGAGCTGTTGCCGAAGGTGATGAGCTTCGCCGTCGAGGACGTGTTCGTCTCGGCCATCCTGTCGGTGGCCTGCACGGTGCTTGCCGAGATCGGCGAGGACTACAAGCGGCCCAACGCCGACGTCCGCGACCTCTACTCCTGGGCCGAACGCTTCCGCACGGGAGTCGTCGACTCCTCCGACCAGAGAACCGGCGCTGCAAGGGATTACGACGTCAGAGCAGAACGATGGATACCGACGGAAACGGTCGCGCAATTCGCCCCGCTGCTGTGCGGCGGCCTGCCGCACGACAAGGAACGGGCCCTGCTGAAGCTGCTCGACGGTCCGCGGTTCTGCGGGCATCCGGATCTGAAGTACACGCTGATCCCGACGACCTCACCGGTGTCGCGGGACTTCCGTGCCCGCGAGTACTGGCGCGGGCCGATCTGGCCGGTGACGACGTGGCTGTTCTCGTGGTGCTTCGCCCGACGCGGGTGGTCGGAGCGGTCGCTGATGCTGCGGCGCGAGGGGCTGCGCCAAGCCAGCGACGGCACATTCGCCGAGTACTACGAACCGTTCACGGGTGAACCGCTTGGCAGCATGCAGCAGTCGTGGACCGCGGCCGCAGTGCTGGATTGGCTTGGCTAAACCCCGAGTCGCTGCGCTCCTGCCCGCCGGATGCTAAACCCGGCTGGAACTAGTCGTCGCTCGCCTGTTCGGCCAGCCGCGCCAGCGGCAAGAGCGCATTCGTCAGCGCCGTGCGCTCGTCGTCGCTGAGCTTGCTGAGCATGCGGGCCAGCTTCGCCCGGCGCGTGGCGATGGCCTCGCGGTGCTGAACCAGTCCGCGGGGGGTGACGTCGACCAGAACCGCGCGCAGGTCGGATGGATCCCTGGAGCGCTTGACCAGTCCGAGCTTCTCCAGCCGGCGGATGGCGACGGTGGTGGTGGGGGTACGCACGCGTTCGTGTGCGGCGAGTTCGGTCATCCGGATCGGCCCCTTGTCGAGCAGGGTCAACAGGATGGACAGCTGGGCCAACGTCAGGTCGGCCGTGCCTTCGGCAGTCGCCCGGCTGGTGTCACCGCGGCGCAGCACAGAGAACACCTTGGAGAGCACCTGCTGCAGCTCTCCGGCCAGCTCGGTGACCTGCGGTTCGGTTTCTACCATAATTCGCTAGTCTAACCGTTCTTGCCTGCCAGATCGCCGACATGTGGCGATTTCGTTTGAACTGGGCGTGATCCGCACGTGACCGGGCACGCCAGGAGGTTGCTCGTCTTACGCGGGGACGTCTAAAGCACCTGGGAAAGGAACTGTCGGAGCCGGTCGGTCTCGGCGCCTTCGAAGATCTGTTCGGGCGGTCCCGATTCGACGACAACGCCGTGGTCCATGAACACCACCGAGTCGGCGGCCGACTGCGCGAAGCCCATCTCGTGCGTGACGACCACCATCGTCATCCCGTCCGACCCGAGGTCGGCCATCAATGCCAGGATGCCCTTCACCAGTTCGGGATCCAGTGCCGAAGTCGCCTCGTCGAAGAACATCACCTGGGGGGCCATCGCGAGGGCGCGCGCGATCGCGACGCGCTGTTGCTGTCCACCCGACAGCGTGGCAGGACGTGCATCGGCCTTGTGCCGCAGCCCGACTCGCTCCAATTGCGCCAAGCCGAGATCGCGAGCGGCGTCGGGTCCGAGGCGTTTGAGCCTGCGCGGGGCCAGCGTGACGTTGTCGAGAACCGTGCGGTGCGGGAACAGGTTGAACTGCTGAAACACCATGCCGATGCGTTGGCGCAACTGGTCGGGGTCGTCCTTGAGCACCGAGCGACCGTCGAGCAGGATGTCGCCCTTGTCGGGTTCGTAGAGCCGGTTGAGCGTGCGCAACAACGTCGACTTGCCCGAGCCGGAGGGGCCGATCACCGCGGTGGTGGTCCCGGCGGGCACCTCGACGTCCACGCCACGCAGCACCGCATTGGTTCCAAAGGACAGGTGAATACCGTTGGCCGCCAGCGAGACCGGCTCGAACGCGGTAGTGGGGGTCGCGGTGCTCACACCATCTCCTGGATCGACGAGGGACTGGCCGGGCTCGCGGGATCATCGGTGTCCGTCGCTGGCCGGCCGCTGCGCAGGCGGTTGTCGATGAAGTTGACCAGGTGGGTCAGCGGGACCGTCAGCAAGAGGTAGAACAGCCCGGCGGCGACCAGCGGGGACAGATTACCGGTCTGCGCGTTGAGGTCTCGGCCGACTTGGAACAGCTCACGCTGGCTGGCGATCAGACCCAGGAAGTACACCAGCGAGGATGCCTTCAGCAGCGAGATGAACTGATTCACCAATGCGGGCAGCACCCGTCGCACGCCCTGCGGCACGACCACCAACTGCATCGACGCCGAGTAGCTGAAGCCCAACGCGCGCGATGCCTCCATCTGCCCGGCCTCCACGCTTTGAATGCCGGACCGGAAGATCTCGCCGATGTATGCGCCCGCCATCAGCCCAAGCGCGGCGATGCCGAGCGGGTAGGGATTGTTGCCGGTCAGCGACCCGACGACCGGTCCGATGCCAAGGCCGATCAGCAGGATGATGACCACTTCGGGCAGGCCGCGGAAGATGTCGGTGTACACCCGCGCCGGCCAGCGCAGCCACCGCGACCGGGAGATGCCCGCGATGGCCAGGCCCATGCCGAGGATCAGCCCGATGACGCTGGCACTAACGGTCAGGATCAGCGTGTTGGGGAGCCCGGTCACCAGCAGGTCGGGGATGGCCTGCTTGTAGAGGTCCCAATCCAAGAACGAGTCCTTGAGTTGGGACAGAGTGGATTTCGGCGCGGACGTGTTGGCATCGGCTGGGGCGCGGCTGGCGGCGATCGCGGCGAAGTCGGGAAGTTGCGGCGGCGGCGCGGCCTTCGAGCCGGGCTTCCACCCCGGCGGCAGCGCGCGGGGCACCCAGTCGGAGTACAGCTTCGACCAGGTGCCGTCGGCGATCACCGCGTCGAGCCCGGAGTTGAGCGCGTCGATGAGCGGCTTGTTCTCCTTGGCCACTGCGTATGCGACGAAATTGTCCAAGCTGAAGGTGTTTTCGACGATCTGGACCGGGTCGCCGGGCTGAACGGTGCCCTGCGCCTGCTGCGACGGCGCCACCCACGCGTCGATCTGGCGGCTCTTCAGGCTGGCGTACACGGTGTTGTAGTCGGGGAACTTCACCGGGTCCAGGCCAAGCGTGTCGATGAGGTAGGCCTCCTGCACGGTGCCCTGCACGACCCCGATGCGCTGGCCCCTGGCGAGCTTGTCGAAGCCGGAGATGGGCGAGCCGGTCGGCACTACGAGGGAGAAGTAGCCGAAGTCGTAGCCGTTGGTGAACCCGACGGTCTTGCGTCGCGCATCGGTGGTGGTGATCGACGACGAACCGACGTCGAATCGGCCCGACGCCGTCTGGGCCAGCAGCCCCGAGAACTCGGTGCCGACGAAGTTGACCTGAAGCCCGAGCTTGGCGGCGATGGCCCGGAGCAGCTCGTTGTCGAAACCGGTGAACTGGCCTTGGGAATTGATGCAGATGCTGGGCGGCGCGTCGGACAGCGTGCCGACGGTGAGCACGTCGGGTGTGCCCAACCGCAGTGCGGCAGCGTCGATGCCGCCGAGGGGCAGGACGGTCGGGGTCGTGTACTTGTCTTCGCCTGGCCCCTTGGCTGCGGCGGCCAAGTTGGTGGGTAGCGCGCTGGCGCTTTGCACGCCGGGCGGCGCGCACTGGTCGACGTCGGCATTCGCGGGCGCGGCGAATCCCATGCCGAACACCGCGAGGGCGACGACAACGACGACCATCGTCTTGCGTAACCGAAACATCCTGGCAACCTAGCGTCCGGTGCGGCGCTATCGGCGGCTTGTGCTCATTCAGAACGCAACCGTGGTCTCGTGCGGGACCGAGACTGGCGGCGCTAGGACGCGCCGCCGGATCAGTTCGGCCAGCATGATCCGGCCCATCAATTCGGCCCGGTCGACGCAAGCGGCACGCGCCGCGCCGGGATCCCCTTCTGCGATTGCCGCGGTCTCGGCCACGAAGTACGCCAGCAGTTCGACGTGGCTGCCGAAGTACACCGGCCAGAAGGACGGCGGCATGAGCGTCAGAGAGGCCCGAATCGCGGCCCGCAGTCGCGGCCCGGCGTACTCGTCGTTGACCGTCTTTCGGTAGCGCCACGCGGCGTCGCTGAACGCGCGCGACCCCGTGCCCGCGCGCATCGCGTCCACCAGCGTTCGAAGGGCGTCGAGCACCTTCGGGTCGCGCACGGTCGCGGCGCGCGCCGATGCGATGCCGTTCAGCATCCCGTAGAGCTCGTGATGTTCGCGGACCACGCCTTCGTCGAAGCGCTCGACGTAGGCACCGCGGTGGTACCGCGTCGAGAGCACCCCGTCGTGTTCGAGCTGAACCACCGCCTCCTGGATGGGCACCCGGCTCAGGCCAAGGTGCGCGGCGATCTCGTTGCGGTCCAACCGATCTCCGGAGCGCAGCTTTCCCGTCAGGACCAGGTTCACCACGTGGGAGACGACCAGGTCCTTCTCTTTGACGCCGTACTTCTTGGGCATGGCGCGGTCAGTTTCTCACGTGGACGGACCAATCGGAGGTGTTCGGCGGGTTCGGGTCACGCGCGGGCGTCGCGCCACCGGCACAACGCTTCGACACCGGTCAGATCGTAGTCGGGGCCGTTGACGCCGACGGTCAGCAGGCTGACGCCGAGGCCGGTCATCACCTCGGCCTGCGCGAGCAGCGCGTCGATGCCGTCGCCCTCCACGCCCGCAGAGTGCGCGATCGTGGCGGGGTCGCGGCCCACCGCCGCGCAATGCTGGGCCAGCACCTCCGCCTTGTGCGGGTAGGTCTCTTGGTCGACGAAGTAGTGCCACACGTCGCCGTGCTCGGCGACCTGGCGCAGCGTCTTCTTCTCGCCACCACCGCCCAACAGGATCGGGATGTCGCGGATCGGCGCGGGATTCAGCTTGGCCAACCGTGACTTGATCCGCGGCAGCGCCTCGGCGAGGTCGTCGAGCCTGCTGCCCGCAGTGCCGAAGTCGTAGCCGTACTCCTCGTAGTCCTTGTCCTTCCATCCCGAGCCGATGCCAAGGATCAGCCGGCCGTCGGAGATGTTGTCGACGGTGCGCGCCATGTCGGCGAGCAGTTCGGGGTTGCGGTACGAGTTGCAGGTCACCAGCGCGCCGAACTGGATGCGCGACGTCTGTTCGGCCCAGGCGCCGAGCATGGTCCAACACTCGTAGTGTGCGCCGTCGGGATCGCCGTACAGCGGAAAGAAGTGATCCCAGTTGAAGGCGACGTCGACGCCCATGTCCTCGCAGCGGCGGACCGCGTCGCGAATGTGGCCGTAGTTGGGTGAGTGCTGGGGCTGCAGCTGTACGCCGATGCGCGTGGGGAAGGTCACGCTCTTAACGTACGTGCGCTCACACGCCGATATTCCCGCCGTCCCGCCACACCGCGACGACTGACGGCCGCGCGGTGCCGTTGCCACCCTCGGGCCAGCGCGACAACGGGTCGTCGATGCTGTTGTCATCGTGCTCGCCAGGGTGCTGAACGCTGACGGTGACCAGGTCGTCGGTGACGACCGGCCCGCACGTCTCTGCGCCGAGCGGGACGGTGAGGAATTGCTTGGTCTCGCCGCGGTTGGGCCCTTCGAGCGCCACCGCGAACAGGCCGTCGTTGGAGTCCAGCGCGTTGCCGTCGGTGGAGATCCACAGGTTGCCGTGGCTGTCGAAGGCGAGGTTGTCCGGGCAAGAGATCGGGCTGACCTTGGTCTTGTCGAAACCGGCGAAGTAGGTGTCGGCCGCGGCCGGGTCGCCGCAGACCAGCAGCAGGTCCCAGGTGAACGACGTGCCTGCGTGGTCGTCGGTGATCTCGAGGATCTGCCCGCTCTTGTTGTCGTTGCGCGGGTTGGCCGCGTCGACGGCCGCCTCGTCCGGCGCGCCCCGGTCGTCGTTGTTGGTCAGCGCCACGTAGATCTTGCCGGTCGTCGGGTTGGCCTCGAAGTCCTCGGGCCGGTCCATCTTGGTGGCGCCCGCCTTGTCGGCGGCGAAGCGGGTGAATACCGCCGCCTCCTGTGCGGTCACGCCCTGCACCAGCGATTCGGCCTGTCCGCCAGGGCCCGACCGCAGCAGCGGAATCCACGTGCCCGAGCCGCTGAAGGAGCCGGTGGACGGGAGCTTGCCCGAGCCGTCGATGTCGCCAGGCGGAATGTCGCTGGACAGCTTGGCGACGTACAGCGTGCCCTCGTCGAGGATGGACATGTTGTTGGCCATCGCCGCCGGGCTGTATCCACTCCCCGTCGCTCCGCTCGCCCCGGAGCCGGGCTGAATCTTCTTGCTGGAGACGAACTTGTACATGTAGTCGAACTTCTGGTCGTCGCCCGTGTAGGCCACCACCGTGCCGTCGGACGCGACGTAGACGTTGGCGCCCTCGTGCTTGAGCCGCCCCATCGCGGAGTGCTTGACCGGTGTCGAGTTGGGGTCCCACGGATTGATCTCGACGACGTAGCCGAACCGGTTGATCTCGTTGGGCGTCTTGGCGAGGTCGAAGCGGGGCTCGAAGGTCTCCCACTTGAGCTCGCTCGGCTTGGCCGCGATGCCGTAGCGCTTGTATTGGTCGGCGACCACGGGGCCGGGTGCCGCAGAGCCCTCGGGTGAGCCGAAGTAGGTGTTGAAGTTCTCCTCACCCGAAAGAACTGTGCCCCAGGGTGTTACACCGCCGGAACAGTTGGCGAAGGTGCCTGCTACGGTTCGACCGGTCGGGTCGGCGGCGGTCTTGACGAAGTCGGATCCTGCGGCGGGGCCGATCAGCGTGAACGGCGTGTCGGCGGTGAAGCGCCGGTTGTAGCGGCCCATGACCGGCTTCAAACCGCCCTGTGGCGCGCGTTCGACCTCGACGACACCCATGCCGACCGCCGCGACCTCGATGTCGAACTGCTCGCGCGTCGGGGTGTCGGCGTCGTACCCGGGGAACATGAACACCGGGTCGACGTACTCGTGGTTGGTCACCAGCAGGAAGTGGTTCGGTTGCCCGTCAATCGGGAGCAGGGCGGCGAAGTCGTTGTTGAAGCCGAACTGCTGCCGCTGGGCGGCGGCCGTCTGGGCCTTCACGTCGAAGGCGGGCGCGCCGGGCAAAATCGGGTCGCCCCAACTGATTACGACACCCTGCTGGTAGCCGTCGGGGATCACGACGGCGTCCTCGATGTTCGGCGCTACGGCGGTGAACTTCATTCCTGGCGAGGGCTCGGCCGGCGGTGGCGGCGAAGTCGGCGTCGCAGCCGGTTGTTCGTCGGTCCCGCAGGCGGCCAGCGCAGAACCGGCCCCGACGGCCAGCACGGTGACGCCGGCGGCCTGCAGCATCGACCGCCGCGACACCCGCGCTGGATCATCCTCGGGTCGCTTCGCTCCTGCCCGCCGGACGATGTCGCCGAAGTATTCGTTGTCGCTGGTGTTGGGGACCGGTTTGGAGCAGGCGTCGCCGCACTTGTAGCGGCAGGTCACATGCTGTCGCGAGGACTTTCCGTTGTGGTTGACGAATAGGTTCAGCGGCACGAGCACCATGGCGTGGGGGTTCCTTCCGACAGTCACCGGCCGAGCTGGGGCCGATCGTCGGAAACTTACGGGTTCCTGTTGAGCAGCTGTGAAGCGGAAGGTGAACGGAAGGAAACGCAGCAGGCGCTATGTCTTCGACGCGTATTTCTCGAGTACGTCGGCGAGTTGTCCGGGATGGCTCAATGCCGCGCAGTGACCGCCGTCGATCTCGTCGGGGGTGACGCCCAAGCGTTCCGTCGCCAGCCTGCGGAGGAAGTCGGGTGGAAAGAAGCGGTCGTCGCGGCACACCACGAACTTCGTCGGGACGGCTGGCCACGCGTCGAGCGGCCACGGCGCGGCCATCCAGGTGTCGGACTGCCTGCGCTCCTTGCCCATCGCCTGCTCGGCCAGCTTGCGAGGAACACCGTTGTAGAACGTGACGAAGGGATCGTCCTTCTGATCTGCGTAGCCCTCTTGCTGGGCGTGCGCGTCGGACGCCGCGGAGTAGCCCGCATTCCCCCACCAGTCGTTCGGCGGTTCCCCTGGGGCCGGGATCATTCCGGCCACCAGAACGAGAGCATCGGCGCCGACCCGATCGGCAACCAGGGGCGCGGTGAAACCGCCAAGCGAGTGGCCGACGACGACGAGGTCGGTGCGATCGCCGATCGCCTCGCGCACCGTGTCGACGTACTCGTCGAGACCGGCAGCGTCGTCATCGCATGGCAGGTCAGGAGCGACCGTGTCGTGTCCCCGCGCGCGCAGCTCGGCTTCGAGCAGATGCCAGTACCAGCCGACGTCGGCGGCGCCGTGGATCAGGACGAAGGTTGCCACTAGCCAGCGAGCACGTCGCGCAGGATGTCGACGAGTGCCCGGGGCTGATCGCCCTGCACGGAGTGACCGGCGTCGGCGACGATGTGGGTGCGCTGAAATCCCGGTGCGCCCTTGGCGAATGCTGCCGCGTCCTCATCGTTGACGAAGTACGAATTGGCGCCGCGCACCAGCGTGGTCGGCATGGTGATCGATGGGACGTCGTCCCACAATCCGTCGAAACCGTCACCCTTGCGGAACGAGTCGTACCGCCATGTCCACGTGCCGTCGTCGAGCTGCTTGGAGTTGTGGAAGACGCCGCGGCGCAACGAGTTCCGGTCACGGTGCGGCGCGGCGGCCACCGTCACCTCGAGCATGGCCTCGAACGAGGGGAAGGTGCGCTCACCTTGTACCAGTGCGACGGCGCCAAGTTGGGCCTTGGTCAGCTCCTCGACGCGCTCTGGGGCCGACGGGGTGACGTCAACGAGCACCAGGGCAGGCACTAGGGCGGGTTCGGCGACGGCGATGCGCAGTGCGGTCAGCCCGCCGAGCGACATCCCGACCACCAGGCGCGAGCTGGGTGCCAGTTCGCGCAGCACCGGCCGCAGCGTCTCGGCGTTGAGCTTCGGGCCGTAGTCGCCGTCCTCGCGCCACGCGGAGCGGCCGTGCCCTGGCAGGTCGACCGCGAGCGCGGGCACGCCGAGTCCGAGGATGACGGTGTCCCAGGTGTGGGCGTTCTGCCCGCCACCGTGCAGGAATATCACCTGCGGGGACTCGGTGCCCCACTTCAGCGCGCTGATGTCGCCGGAGTCGATGCGCTCGACGGGCGGCAGCGGGCCGGTATGCCCGATCTGTTCGGCGTTCTCGGGCAGCAGGGCGAACTCGCCGAGGCCCACCAATTCGTCGTCATTGACCACGGATCGGACCTTACCCACTGCGATTTGCGCACACGCAGTCGCGCTCACACCGCAACCACATGTGCACAAACCGCAGGAAGGCTAGCCCTCGATGAAGGTTTCGAGCTCCGCGCGCGCGATGTCGTCGGCCATCTGCTTGGGCGGGCTCTTCATCAGGTAGGCCGATGCGGCGACGACCGGGCCGCCGATTCCACGATCGAGTGCGATCTTCGCGGCACGGACCGCGTCGATGATGACGCCGGCCGAGTTCGGCGAATCCCACACCTCGAGCTTGTACTCCAGGTTCAATGGCACGTCGCCGAAGGCGCGGCCCTCGAGGCGGACGTAGGCCCACTTGCGGTCGTCGAGCCAGCCGACGTGATCGGACGGGCCGATGTGCACGTCCTTGGTGTTGAACTCGCGCTGCAGGTTCGACGTGACGGCCTGGGTCTTGGAGATCTTCTTCGACTCCAGCCGCGAACGCTCGAGCATGTTGAGGAAGTCCATGTTGCCGCCGACGTTGAGCTGCATCGTGCGGTCGAGCTGCACGCCGCGGTCCTCGAAGAGCTTGGCCATCACGCGGTGGGTGATGGTGGCGCCGACCTGGCTCTTGATGTCGTCGCCGACGATCGGGATGCCTGCGTCTTCGAACTTCTTGGCCCACACCGGGTCCGAGGCGATGAACACGGGCAGCGCGTTGACGAACGCTACGCCGGCGTCGATGGCGCACTGGGCGTAGAACTTGTCGGCCTCTTCCGAACCCACCGGGAGGTAGGACACCATCACGTCGACCTTGGCGTCCTTGAGCGCCTTGACGACGTCGACGGCCTCGGTGTCGGAGATCTCGATGGTCTCGGAGTAGTACTTGCCGATCCCGTCGAGGGTCGGGCCGCGTTGCACCGTGATGTTGGTCGGCGGTACGTCGGCGATCTTGATGGTGTTGTTCTCCGAGGCGAAGATGGCCTCCGACAGATCGAAGCCGACCTTCTTGGCGTCCACGTCGAACGCGGCGACGAACTTCACGTCGCGGACGTGGTACTGGCCGAGCTTGACGTGCATCAGGCCGGGAACGGTGACGTTCTCGTCGGCGTCCTTGTAGTACTGCACACCCTGAACCAGGGAGGACGCGCAGTTGCCGACGCCAACGATGGCGACCCGGACTTCATTCGACGGGGCCTCGGACATGGGCCGTTCTCCTTCTCTACTACTGAACTGGTGAGCTGTGTTTTGTCAGGGCTGCTGTTCGGCGCTTCTCTGCGCCACGCGTTCAGCCGCGATCAGATCGTTGAGCCAGCTGACTTCACGTTCACTGGACTCCAACCCGAGCTGGTGTAGCTGGCGGGTGTAGCGGTCGAGCGAGTTGGTGGCGCGCGCAATGGCTTCACGCAGGCCTTCGCGGCGTTCCTCCACCTGACGGCGGCGGCCTTCGAGGATCCGCATCCTGGCCTCGGCCGGGGTCCGGTTGAAGAAGGCCAGGTGAACGCCGAAACCGTCGTCGGTGTAGTTCTGCGGTCCGGTATCGGCGACGAGCTCGGTGAACCTTGCCTTGCCGGTGTCGGTGAGTTGATAGACGCGGCGCGCACGCCGCACCTTGACCGCCCCGACGGGGGCCGAGTCCTCGACGATGAGCCCGTCGGCCTGCATCCGGCGCAGCGCCGGGTACAGCGAACCGTACGAGAACGCCCGGAAGGCTCCGAGCAGGCCGGTCAATCTCTTCCGCAGCTCATAACCGTGCATCGGCGATTCGAGCAGAAGTCCCAGGACGGCAAGTTCCAGCAATCGAATCACCTCCCCGGAAAGACGTAGCTCGGTCGCTACGACGGTTCAACACGTTGGACGATTGTATCGCGCCGATATATACGACGCTACATCAGCCCGCACGGACTGGGGATGAGGCAGGGCTACTACGGGCTGGGATAGCTCATGCGTTTGATCGAGCCGTCGCCGTTCAACTCGATGTATCCGCTGTTCCCGAACTTCGGCGACACGTAGATCGAGATCTCGATGCTGCCGGGCGGGGCCGTCATATCGCTATTCGACTTGATGTCGATGTAGGTGGTCTCGACCTCGGCGGGGTTGATGCCCAGCATCTGGGGCGCACCCCTGACGAGGCCGACCAGGTTCGGGATGTCGAACTGCGAGAGGTCGACCACCTTGGCGTCCGAACTCGTGCTGGTGTCCGAAGGATCGTCCCAACCACCGCGGTAGGAGTAGCGAAGAGTCCGCCTCGGCTCGGTGGGATCCGTCCGCTCCAGGGACGCGTAATCCGCGTAGATGGTGAGGTCGTACCCGGTGGTGTCGCCGAACTTCGCCTTCATCTGCTCGAACAATCCGGTCAGGCCGCCCAACGAATGCAACTGCCGCGGCGGGGTCAGCACCTTGGCGGGGATGCCGTCGGACTTCGCACCGGGGTCGGAGGTGAAGTTCAGCGGCGACGGGGTGTTGCCGTACAGCCCCCAGCCGATCGCGATGCCGAGCACCACCAACACGCCGGCCACCGCGGCCCGCATGCCCCAACCGGCGCCGGTGCCGCTGGACTTGAACGGCGACGGCTTCTTCAGGTTGGGCAGCTGAACCGGCGCATTCGCGTTCTGCAGGTCTCCGACGAGTGACTGAAGGTCGCCGAGGGTCGCGGCGGTCGTCGCCAACGCCACCCGCGTGCGGTGCTCGTCGAGGGACAGCTGCCCGTCGCCGAGCGCGCTGTCCAGAATCTGGCACGTGTTGTTGCGGTCGGTGTCCTTCGCCCGCGTTCCCGTTGTCTGCCGTGTCGCCACGGACAGATCGTAGGAGTTGGCATGCCATCACCGCAGACCAGATAACAATCCGGCGCCAGGGTCACTGGAGTCGCGCCGCCCGGCCTGAGGGGCCGACGTACTCTGGTCAACGTGGGATTGCAGCGACAGGTGGTGGATTACGCGCTCAAACGGCGATCCCTGCTGGCCGAGGTGTACTCGGGACGCACGGGCGTCACCGAGGTTTGTGACGCCAATCCCTACCTCCTTCGCGCCGCGAAGTTTCACGGCAAACCCAGCCCGACGATGTGCCCGATCTGCCGCAAAGAACAGCTCACGCTGGTGCAGTGGGTGTTCGGCGACCACCTGGGCGCCGTCTCCGGCTCAGCCCGTAGCACCGAGGAGTTGGTAATGCTCGCGGCCCGCTTCGACGAGTTCGCGGTGTACGTGGTGGAGGTGTGCCGAACCTGCAGCTGGAATCACTTGGTCAAGTCATACGTGCTCGGCGCACCTCGTCCTCCAAAGGCACGCGGCACACGGACGGCGCGATCCGGCGCGCGTACGGCCAGTGAATAGCGAAGGGCGCCACAGCAGGTCAGCCGACGACGTCCGAAACGGGCCGGTGGCTGACGGTGTGAGCGACGGCACAGACGCAGGCGCACACTCGGCCCCGCCGCCCCGGCTCCCGCCCCGTCCGCCGGGCGCACCCGACGATCGCCGCACGATGGTGCTGCCGCCGGTGCCGCCCGTAGGTGATCCCCGGTTGCGCAGTCAGGTCGACGTCGTCAAGGCGGTTCTGGACGGTAAGCCGCCACCGAAACAGCCGCCGTTCGGCCCGCCGCCCGGCGGTGGACCTCCCCGGGGTGGGCCGCCGAACGGGGCGCCGAGTGGACCGCCGGAGCCACGCTCCGCCGGTTTCAAGGTCAACTGGAAGTGGGTGCGCCGCACCCTGTACATCGGTGTGGCCGCCATGCTGGTGCTGCCCATCGTGACCTTCGCGATGGCATACCTGATCGTCGACGTGCCCAAGCCGGGTGACATCCGCACCGCCCAGGTCTCGACGATCCTGGCCAGCGACGGCAGCGAGCTCGCGAAGATCGTTCCGCCGGAAGGCAACCGGGTCGACGTCAACATCGACCAGATACCCGTGCACGTGCGGGACGCCGTGATGGCCGCAGAGGATCGCGACTTCTATACCAACCCCGGCTTCTCCTTCTCCGGGTTCGCCCGCGCGTTCAAGAACAACATCTTCGGCGGCGACCTGCAGGGCGGGTCGACGATCACCCAGCAGTACGTCAAGAACGCATTGGTCGGCGACGCGCGGTCGGGTGTTGGCGGGCTGGTCCGCAAGGCCAAGGAGCTCGTCATCTCGACGAAGATGTCGCGCGAGTGGTCCAAGGACGCGGTGCTGCAGTCCTACCTGAACATCATCTACTTCGGCCGCGGGTCGTACGGCATCTCCGCGGCGGCGAAGGCCTACTTCGACAAGCCGGTCGAACAGCTCACCGTCGCCGACGGCGCACTGCTCGCCGCGCTGATCCAGAGGCCGTCGACGCTGGACCCGGCCGTCGATCCCGAGGGTGCGGCCGAGCGGTGGAACTGGGTGCTCGACGGCATGGTCACCATGGGCGCGCTCTCGCCGTCCGACCGTGCAGCGCAGGTCTTCCCGCCGACGGTGTCGGCCGACGCCGCCCGCGCGGCCAACCAGACCACAGGCCCCAACGGGCTGATCGAGCGGCAGGTCACCAAGGAACTCCTCGAACTGTTCAACATCGACGAGCAGACACTGAACACCGAGGGATTGCAGGTCACCACGACCATCGATCCCAAGGCGCAGAAGGCCGCCGAGGAGGCCGTGACCGGGAACCTCGACGGTCAGGAACCCGACATGCGGTCCGCGGCGGTCTCGATCGACCCGCACACGGGCGGGGTGAAGGCCTACTACGGCGGGACCGACGCCAACGGCTTCGACTTCGCGCAGGCTGGGCTGCCGACCGGATCGTCGTTCAAGGTGTTCGCGTTGGTGGCGGCGCTCCAGCAGGGCATCGGCTTGGGTTACCAGATCGATAGCTCGCCGGTGACCGTCAACGGGATCAAGATCACCAATGTCGAGGGCGAAGGCTGCGGCACCTGCAACATCGCCGAGGCGCTGAAACAGTCGCTGAACACCAGCTACTACCGGCTGATGCTGAAACTGAAGAACGGCCCGCAGGACGTGGCCGACGCCGCGCACGCGGCAGGCATCGCCGAGAGCTTCCCCGGCGTGGACCACACGCTGTCCGAGGACGGCAAGGGCGGTCCGCCGAACAACGGAATCGTGTTGGGGCAGTACCAGACACGCGTACTCGACATGGCCTCGGCGTACGCCACGCTTGCCGCGTCCGGGGTGTACCACAAGCCGCACTTCGTGCAGAAGGTGGTGAACGCCGACGGCGAGGTGCTCTTCGACGCCTCCCAGCAGGACAACTCCGGTGAGCAGAAGATCGACAAGGCGGTGGCCGACAACGTCACCGCCGCCATGCAGCCCATCGCCGGCTGGTCGCGCGGACACAACCTCTCCGGCGGGCGGGCGTCGGCGGCCAAGACCGGCACCAACCAGCTCGGTGACACCGACGCCAACCGCGACGCCTGGATGGTCGGCTACACGCCGTCGCTTGCGACCGCGGTGTGGGTGGGCACCACCGAGGGCACCAAGCCGTTGGTGACGTCATCCGGCGGCCCGGTCTACGGGTCGGGCATACCGTCCGACATCTGGAAGGCCACGATGGACGGTGCGCTGAAGGGCACCGACAACGAGACGTTCCCCAAGCCGACCGAGATCGGTGGCTACGCGGGCCCGCCGGTGGCTGCTCCTCCGCCGCCACCCCCGCCGCCGCCGTCGGAGATGGTGATCCAGCCGACGCTGGAGATCGCGCCGGGCATCACGATCCCATGGGGTCCACCGACCACGATCCCGGCGGGGCCGCCACCGCCGCCGCCCGGTGACCCGAACGCACTGACCCCGACCGCGACTGCGCCGCCTCCGCCGCCGTGACCGGGGACGAACCCAATCGGATAACGGTCTCACCGCAGCCGTTGGCCGAGGATCTCCGCAGCGCGGACGATCGCGACCTGCCCAGCAGAACCGACGTGATCGGCCATGCCCTCTCGGGTGTGGTCGGCGGACCCGTCGGCAGGCACGCGCTGATCGGACGTGCTCGGTTCCTCACGCCGCTGCGGGTGATGCTGCTGATCGCACTGGTCTTCCTTGCGTTCGGCTACACGACCAAGGCCGCGTGCCTGCAGTCCACCGACAAGGGCACCGCCGATCAGCGGGTGGCGGTGTGGGAGAACCAGCGGGCCTACTACGAGCTCTGCTACTCCGACACGGTGCCGCTGTACACGGCGGAGTTGTTGAACCTCGGCAAGTTTCCGTACAAGTCGAGCTGGGTGGAGACCGACGGCGAGGGCAAGCCCCGGATGCAGTACGACGGCAGCCCGGCCATCCGCTACATGGAGTATCCGGTCCTCACCGGGCTGTACCAGTACGTGTCGATGGCGTTGGCCAAGACCTACACCGCGATGACCAAGCTGGTGTCGATGCCGATCGTCGCCGAGGTGGTGATGTTCTTCAACATCGCGGCGTTCGGGCTTGCGCTGGCGTGGATGGCGACGGTGTGGGCGACGGCGCGATTGTCGGGCCGGCGGATCTGGGACGCGGCGGTGGTGGCGGGGTCGCCGCTGCTGATCTTCCAGGTGTTCACCAACTTCGACGCGTTGGCGACGGCGGCCGCGATCGGCGCGCTGCTGGCCTGGTCGCGGCGAAAACCCGTGCTCGCCGGTGCGCTGATCGGCATCGGTGTTGCGCTCAAGCTCTACCCGTTGCTGCTGTTGGTACCGCTGGCGATCCTCGCGCTGCGCACCGGCAGGTTGCGCGAGGTGGGCAAGACGGCAGTGGCCGCGGTGGTGACGTGGCTCATGGTGAACCTGCCGGTGATGGTGCTGTTCCCCCGGGGGTGGTCGGAGTTCTTCCGGCTGAACACCCGTCGCGGCGACGACATGGACTCGCTCTACAACGTGATCAAGTCGTTCACCGGCTGGCGCGGCTTCGACCAGGATCTGGGTTTCTGGGAGCCGCCGTCGATACTCAACTCGGTGACCGCGGTGCTGTTCGTATTGTGTTGCGCCGGAATCGCTTACATCGCGCTGACCGCGCAACGCCGACCGCGGCTGGCGCAGCTGGCGTTCCTCGTGGTCGCCGCGTTCCTGCTGACCAACAAGGTGTGGAGCCCGCAGTACTCGCTGTGGCTGGTGCCGTTCGCGGCGCTGGCGCTGCCGCACCGACGGATTCTGCTGGCGTGGATGACGGTCGACGCGCTGGTGTGGATACCCCGGATGCTGTTCCTGTACGGCGAGCAGAAGATGGGTCTGCCCGAGCAGTGGTTCACCACGACAGTGCTCGTCCGCGACGTCGCGGTGATGGCGTTGTGCGCGTTGGTGATCCGCCAGATCTATCGACCCGAGCTGGACCTGGTCCGTCAGGTGGGCGCCGGAGGCCGCGTCGACGACCCGTCTGGCGGAGTGTTCGAGAACGCCGTCGACGACCCGCCGCAGTGGTTGCCGTCGTGGCTGCGGCCCTCGGGGGAGCCCGTGCCGATCAGGACGCCGACGCCAGAACCCGAGCCGGAGCTGACGCCTGCGCGGTGACCGGTGTCTCTCGGGATCTAGCGCGATTTCCCTGGTGGCGGGCTCTTCAGGTAGCCTGGGCCGGTTGCCGACGCAGGCGATACTCCTGCCACGGATTGTCCGTGGCCGTACATGACCACAGGAGGTGATGAGGTTTCCATGCGTCCATACGAAATCATGGTCATTCTTGACCCAACCCTCGACGAGCGGACTGTAGCCCCGTCGTTGGAGACGTTCCTGAACGTGATCCGCAAGGATGGCGGCTCTGTCGACAAGGTCGACATCTGGGGACGTCGCCGGCTGGCCTACGAGATCGCCAAGCATGCCGAGGGCATCTATGCCGTCATCGACGTGAAGGCCGCTCCGGCCACGGTGTCCGAGCTGGACCGTCAGCTGGGGCTCAACGAGTCCGTTTTGCGGACCAAGGTCATGCGGACCGACAAGCACTAGACAACAGCGGATGCTGTTCGCGCGCGCTCATCGGCCGAACTCCGGTCGACTGTCGTGTGCCTTGCGTAGGCTCGCGCGAAACACGCCGCATCGATGTGCGCTGCGCGAAGAGCGCCTGCGCCGCCCCAGGAGGACCTAGTGGCTGGTGACACGATCATCACCGTCGTCGGAAACCTGACCGCCGACCCCGAACTGCGGTTCACGCCGTCCGGTGCTGCCGTCGCGAACTTCACGGTCGCGTCGACGCCTCGTACGTTCGACCGTCAGACCAATGAATGGAAGGACGGCGAAGCGCTGTTCCTCCGGTGCAACATCTGGCGCGAGGCGGCCGAGAACGTCGCCGAGAGCCTCACCCGCGGCGCGCGGGTGGTCGTCACCGGGCGGCTCAAGCAGCGTTCGTTCGAAACCCGTGAGGGCGAAAAGCGCACCGTCGTCGAGCTCGAGGTCGACGAGATCGGTCCGTCTCTGCGCTACGCCACGGCCAAGGTGAACAAGGCCAGTCGCGGCGGCGGCGGTGGCGGCGGCTTCGGCGGCGGCAACAGCGGTGGCGGCGGCGGTGGTCCGCGCAGTGCTGAGCCTCCCAAGGACGATCCGTGGGGCAGTGCACCTGCCTCCGGTTCCTTCAGCGGCGCCGACGACGAACCGCCCTTCTGACACAAATCATTTAGCAAAGCAAGGAAGAAAGACTCATGCCAAAGACCAACACCAAGCGGCGGCCGGCACCCGACAAGCCGATCAAGACCCGCAAGTGCGTGTTCTGCTCCAAAAAGGGCAAGAACCAGAACATCGATTACAAGGACACCGCGCTCCTGCGCACCTACATCAGTGAGCGCGGCAAGATCCGTGCCCGCCGCGTGACCGGCAACTGCGTGCAGCACCAGCGCGACATCGCGATCGCGGTGAAGAACGCGCGCGAGGTTGCGTTGCTGCCGTTCAGCTCGGCGACGCGATAGATCGAGACGGAAGAACAACGGACATGAAACTGATTCTCACCGCCGAGGTCGACCATCTGGGGTCGGCCGGCGACACCGTCGAAGTGAAGGACGGCTACGGCCGTAACTATCTGCTGCCGCGTGGCCTGGCCATCACCGCGTCTCGTGGCGCCGAGCGGCAGGCCGACGAGATCCGCCGCGCACGCGACATCAAGACCGTGCGCGACCTCGGGCACGCCAACGAGCTGAAGACCGCCATCGAGGGCCTCGGTGCGGTTTCGCTGGCCGTACGCGCCTCCGGCGACGGCGGCAAGCTGTTCGGTTCGGTCACGACGTCGGACGTCGTCGCGGCCATCAAGAAGGCCGGCGGCCCGAACCTGGACAAGCGGACCGTCCAGCTGCCCAAGGCACACATCAAGTCGGTCGGGGATCACCCGATCATGGTGCGTTTGCACCCCGACGTGGCGGCCGTCGTGTCGCTGAGCGTCGTCGCGGAATAGTTTCCCCAGCGTCGATTCGCCCGGGTGAAGACCAAATCGGTCTTCACCCGGGCGTTGCTGTGTCTGCTGGCGAACTCTCAAGCGAAATCAATGCCTGGCGAAGCAACCAGCTGTTAACCTCCTCGGCGCGAACGCGCAACACAACACGCCCGAGATCGCAACCCGGGCCGACACGCCGAGGCAATTGGCATCCACAACCACAGAGGCCTTTTGTGGTGCGCTTATCTGCGGGGATGCGCAAAACGAAGGCGTTCATGCACAGGTTCTCCCCAGCGCCTCAACATGAGTGAACAACGCTATCCACACTCCATCCACGAGTTCATCAACAGGCCCGCTATGCGGCGGTTCCAGCAACGTCTAGCGTGAGCCGTCGCAGACAGTTCCGGTGCCCTCGACGAGGGTTGTCCGTCGGTGGGCTGGTTTATGGTCGCGGGGAGCGACGTCGAATGCATGTTCGACGTCGAAGCAGGGGAGGTGGGATGCTTCGTGGCAGTCGTGGATGACCTCGGCCATTCGGACATGGACGCTTCGCAGCCGAGGGAGGACTACGGCCGTCAGCCCCCGCAGGACATGGCTGCCGAGCAGTCCGTGCTCGGCGGGATGCTGCTCTCCAAGGACGCCATCGCCGACGTCCTGGAGCGGCTGCGGCCCGGCGACTTCTATCGCCCCGCGCATCAGAACGTGTACGACGCCATCCTGGACCTCTACGGCCGGGGTGAGCCCGCGGACGCCATCACCGTCTCCGCGGAGCTCGATCGTCGCGGTCTGCTGAAGCGGGTCGGTGGCGCACCGTATCTGCACACCCTGATCTCGACGGTGCCGACGGCGGCCAATGCGGGCTACTACGCGGGCATCGTCGCCGAGAAGTCACTGCTGCGGCGCCTCGTGGAGGCCGGTACGCGGGTCGTGCAGTACGGGTACGCGGGCGCCGAGGGTGCCGACGTCGCCGAGGTCGTCGACCGGGCACAGGCCGAGATGTACGACGTGACCGACCGCCGGACGGCGGAGGACTTCGTTCCACTCGAGCAGCTGCTGCAGCCGACCATGGACGAGATCGACGCCATCGCGTCGCAGGGCGGCATCTCGCGCGGCGTGCCCACGGGATTCACCGATCTCGACGAGTTGACCAACGGGCTGCACCCCGGGCAGATGATCGTCATCGCGGCAAGGCCGGGTATGGGGAAGGCGCTCAAGCTCGACACGCCCCTGCCGACGCCCACGGGCTGGACGACGATGGGGGAGGTTCAGGTCGGGGACGAGCTCATCGGGGCCGACGGCTTGCCGACGTGCGTCGTGGCCGCCACCGAGGTCATGCTCGGACGGCCGTGCTTCGAGGTGGAGTTCTCCGACGGGACGATGATCGTCGCGGATGCGGAGCACCAGTGGCCGACGGAGTCGGGAATTCGGACGACGGCGCAGTTGCGTTGTGGTGCAGATCGATTGATTCCGGCCACCCTGCCCGCGCGGGCCGGCAGCAGGACGGCCTTGCTGGAACTAGGCGTGCATGTCGCATGGGTGCGACCCGTCGATAGCGTGCCGGTGCGTTGCGTGCAGGTCGACAACGAGTCGCGCTTGTATCTGGCCGGCGAGGGCATGGTGCCGACGCACAACTCGACGCTGGGTCTGGACTTCCTGCGTTCGTGCTCCATCAAGAACCGGCATTCGAGCGTCGTGTTCTCGTTGGAGATGAGCAAGTCCGAGATCGTCATGCGGCTGCTGTCGGCGGAGGCGAAGATCAAGCTGGCCGACATGCGGGCAGGCCGCATGAGCGACGACGACTGGACGCGCCTGGCGCGCCGGATGAGCGAGATCAGCGAGGCACCGCTCTACATCGACGACTCGCCCAACCTGACGATGATGGAGATCCGGGCCAAGTCCCGCCGTTTGCACCAGAAGGCAGACCTTCGGCTGATCGTCATCGACTACCTGCAGCTGATGACATCGGGCAAGAAGGTCGAGTCGCGCCAGCAGGAAGTGTCCGAGTTCTCAAGACAGATCAAGCTTTTGGCGAAGGAGCTCGAAGTTCCGGTGGTCGCGATGAGTCAGCTGAACCGCGGACCAGAACAGCGCACCGACAAGAAGCCAATGCTTGCTGATCTACGCGAAAGTGGCAGCATCGAACAGGATGCGGACATGGTCATCTTGCTTCATCGACCGGATGCATTCGAACGAGACGATCCTCGCGGCGGTGAGGCCGACCTCATCATTGCCAAGCATCGCAATGGTCCGACGAAGACGATTACCGTTGCGCACCAGCTACATCTGTCTCGCTTCACGAACATGGCGCACTGAGAATTGTCTGTCGTTGTGACTTCTCAAGTTTGATGTCCACTTCTCAAGTGAAATGTCCACTCGATGTCCAATTGGACATGAGAGTGAGAATCCTGGTTTGGGTTGTGTGAGCAGGTAACTGACTGTAGCGATGGCGGAACGGGTGAGGAGTGCTTGGTGGCTGGCCTGCGCGTCGAGTTCGGTCGCTACGGTGACGGCGGCTCTTCGATGAAGGTGACGTCGAATCCTTGTGGCCAGAAGATGCTGAGGATGCAGTCGTCGTCTCCTACGCAGGCGTCACCGTGGACGGCGTTGCCCTTTTGGAACCAGGTGCATCCGGGTGTGAGCACTGCGTATTCGTTCTGGTCTTGGAGGAAGTGCTGAAATCTGCGGGCCGGCCGGTGCTCGTCACGGCGAATGACTATGGCTTGGGCTTGTACAACGGCGGCACCGGGGTAACGGTGGTCGGCAAGGACGGTCTGCGCGCCGCGATCGCCAGTGCAGGAGAACCGCGGGCATTCGCCACCAGCCGACTGCCCGACCTCGAGACGATGTACGCGATGACGATCCACAAGAGCCAGGGCTCCCAAGCGGCCGAGGTGACTGTGCTGGTGCCGCCCGTAGACTCGCGCCTGCTGACCGGAGAACTGTTCTACACGGCGGTAATCCGGGCCAAGTCCAAGGTGCGCGCGTAGTCGGATCGGCCGACGAGGTGCGATCGGCCATCGAGAAGCGCGCGGTACGGGCCACGGGGTTGGCGCTGCGACTGCGCGGCTAGACGACTCAGACGATGTCGTCGGCCAACTGGACCTCCGTTATCGTGTAGCCCCCACTGCCCGTGCCCCAGAGGTAGTACCTGCCGTCCTGCGCGGCCCCGAACTGCCCGAACGTGCTGATGCTGGTCCCGGCGGGGATCGCCACGGTGGTGGTCGCGCCATCCGGATGGAACACCGTCACCGTCGTACGGTTGCCCGCGGTGGTCGTCAGATACGCGGTCCCGTCATCGGCCGTCGTCACGCCGGTCGACGTCAAGCCGACGATCTGCACGGCGGCGTCGGCGCCGTTGCGGATGACGTGCACCGTCGTGATGAAGGGGTTGGCCACGGTGCCAGCGCCCGTCGCCGTCGTCTGGAAGACGGTGCCGTCGTCGCTGACGATCGGTCCGCCCTTGGCAGTTCCGGAGAACGAGAAGGTGCTGGGGATGAAGGTGCTTGCCCCGACCACGACGAGGTTGGTCAGCGCAGGCGAATTGGCGGTGGCCGCGACGGAACTGGCGAGGGCGGCGGTGCCATTGACTCCGACCACCGCGGGACCGATCGGGACGCCGTCGATGTTCGCGGTGCCGTAGTGATTGCCGCGCATGGTCAAGAGGTACGTCTTCTGCGGGCTGTTGCCGTCCGTGCCGTAGGCGGCGAGGACGGCCGTCCCGTCCGGCCCGACCACGACGCCCCGGTTGGCGTACGACGCTCCCGGAGCCAACCCGCCGCCGACGAGCGATTCGTAGAGGTACACGACGTGTCCGTTGTTCGCGCCGAAGGCGAACCCCACTCCGGCACCGCCCGGCACCAGTACGGGTTGGCCGATCGGTGGACCCAGATTCACCAGATACGAATACACCGCGGAGGTCCCGTCGTAGTACCTGAAGATGTTCTCGAATCCGTCAGCCGTGCCACGGAAGGTCAAGAGCCCCACCAGTCCGTCGTCCTGGACCACGGGGGTGCTGAACGCCGCGTGGGCAGTGCCAGCCTGCGTGTACTGGTAAGACGAGCCGTCCGGGTTGAAGACGACCAAGCCGGCATACTCGGTGGCGCCGGCGATGGACGAACGGTCGATGGTCTGCGCTGCGGTGCCGTCCTTGCCGACGACGAGTCCGCCGACTGGGGGCCCCTCGGCCTGCGCAGTGATCGGGACGTGCGAGGTGTCCGTGCGCACGATGGTGGTGAACACCTGCGACCCGTACTTCACGAAGGTTTGGTAGGCAATGCCGTTGGGTCCTGCCACGACCCCCCCGACGGGATCGCCGATGCTGCCGGAGGTCAGGGTATCGCGCTTGGGCCCGGTCGCCGGGATCGCCAGCAGTGCGGTGTCGGTGCTGGTGGTGCCCCTGTCGATCTGGACGTATACCGTCCCGTCCGGGCCGATGACGGCCGTGCCGATGGGGGTTCCGGTGTATGCCGACGCAACCTCCGAGGCGGACCCACCGGCCGGGCGGATGGTCGCGACCGACGTGTCCTGGTCACCGTTCGAGAAGGTCTGGGTGGTCACCAGGGCGACGATGCCGGTGGGGCCGACGACGGGCTTCGCGAACGTTCCGGAGGGGACGCCGCCGAAGACGGTGAGGGTTCTGGTGGTGCCGTCCGGCGCGATGACGGTCAACACCGTCCGGTAGGGGTTGCCGACTGCGCCCGTCCCCATGCGGGTGCTGTAGGCGATGGTGCCGTCCGCTCCGGTGACGAATTCCGGTGTGGAGGCGGAGGTTCCGAGAACGGACTGGGTGCTCGTGACGACCGCCCTGGTGGGGTCGATGGGCACGTTCGCGACGTTGACGACGGTGGCTCCGCCGCGCCCGTCGGTGATGGTGACGGTCAAGGGGTCGTAGTCGGTGGCCGCGGTGTTGTAGGCGACGAGCCGCTGGAGCGGCGCCGGGGTATAGGTGAAGGCGCCGGTGACCGAATTGACGTTCGCCGTGCCGTGGGTGGGGCCGCTGGTGAGCGCGTAGTGCAGGGTGTCACCGTCCGCGTCGACGCCGCCGATCGAGCCGGTGATGACGCCGAGTGCATCGGGTGATCCGAACGTGGTTGCAGCGGTCGGGTTTTCGTTGCTACCGAGGATCGTCACCGAGACCGTGGTGGTCGTCAAGCTGCCGTGGCCGTCGTCGACGGTGACGTCGAAGGAGTCAGCGGCGACACCAGCTGGTGCGCCGGGAGCGGTCACCGCGTGACGCTGCTCCTTCGTCGGCGTGTAGGTGAAGCTGCCGTCGGCGTTGACGACGACGTCGCCCCCGCTGGTGGACTTTCCGGTCACTGGGCCCGTGTAGGTGATGACGTCGCCGTCCTGATCCGTCCACCCGAGGTTGCCGGTCACCGCCCCCGTCACGGGATCCGTGGTCGTGCCGTTGGGCGGGGTTGGCGCGGACGGATCCTGGTTGGTCGTGGGTGCGATGGCAAGCGTGACCGCCGTCGTGGTCGCACCGCCACGGCTGTTGGTCACGGTGACGTCGAAGCTGAAGGAGTCCGCCCCGGTGGTGGCGGCATCGTCGGCGGCCGCGTCGTGGCGGGCCTGCGCGCTCGGCACGTACGCGAACGTGCCGTCGGTGGCGACCGTCAGGGTGCCCTCGGCACCGGGATCGGTGGTGCTGCCGAACGTGATCGGCAGTCCCTTGGGGTCGGTGGCGTTGACGTGACCGCGCACGGTGCCGACCGAGTCACCGGGAAGGGTCGCGCTGAGCGTCCATGCCGGATCGGTCACGGCCGGCGGATAGATGGTGCTGGCGTCGACGTTGACGGTGACCGTGCCGGTCGCGGTGTGCCCGTAGGCGCCGAGCGTCAGCAGCCCGAGGAGTCCGTGGATGTGGAAGCCGTCGGCGGCGTCGGAGGCCGTCACCGTGAAGGTGTCGGCGTAGGGGGTGGCGCCGTCCCAGTTGGCGTCGGGCGCGTAGGTGAAGCCGGCCCCCGACACCGACGTGAGAGTGCCACCGTGGCTGCCGATTCCGCTGTTGCCGACCGTGTATGCGAGCGCATCCTCGGGGTCGCCGTCGAGTCCACCGGTCAGGGTGATCGGCGCGCTGTCGGCCGTGTCGTTCAGCGCGACGTTGACGATTTGCGGGGCCAT
The DNA here is from genome assembly GCF_014202335.1 of Mycobacterium sp. AZCC_0083. Lineage (GTDB taxonomy): Bacteria > Actinomycetota > Actinomycetes > Mycobacteriales > Mycobacteriaceae > Mycobacterium. The sequence continues at coordinate 87,707 of NZ_JACHGP010000027.1, forward strand.
GGTCGGCGTCGCGTTGAAGAAGGTGTGCTCGACCTGTCGACGCACCCATGCCAGCACCGCCCACAGCAGCGGCGGCTCGGCAGGGGCGCCTGGCCCCGGCACGAAGAACGGCGCCAGCAGCGCGGCCGCGAACGTGGTCGCGACGTTCACGATGGCGGTCGGGATCGCCAGTAGGACCTGGACGGCGTTGGGGGCGGGTGGTGGTGCCGCGACCGCCGACACTATCGCCGTGACAGCTGACGATGTCTGTACGTCAACGGTTTTCACGGAATCAACGGGGACAGCTGCCGCCACACGCGCGGTGGTCGTCTCCGTCGGCGCCTGCACCGAGTGGACAACGACGGCGGCCTTCGGCGTGACCGGGACTGCGTCGGTTTTCGAGGCACTGGATTCCGGCGCGACGGCGGGCGCCGGTACCGGAGTCGGGGTGGGAGTCGGTGCCGGGGTCGAGTGATCTGACGCGGCCTCCGCCGGAGCCACCTTGGGTTCGGCGGTCGGGTCCGGCTCGGCCGACACCGGCTTCGGTGTGACGGCCACGACCGCAGGCTCGGCCTTGTCGTCATCGACGCCCGAGGTGAGGGCGCCGCCCGACGAGCTGACGTTCTTCTTGGGCACCGTGGTGGCCTGGCTCTGCGCCGAATCAGCATCTTTGGCGCCCGATTGTGTGGGCGCCGAATCCGCCGACGGCTCGTCCGCCGTCGAGGTGCCCGACGGTTTCGGATCGCCCGGCCGAGCCGCGCCGGTCGAGCTCTGCGCCGAACCTGAGTCCGAGGAGTCCGACGAGGTGGTGTCGGCGCGGGCGAGGCCGGCGTTCGTCGCTACTGCGACGCCCACACCGAGCGCCACCGCGAGTGCGCCGACGCGCCCGATGAACCTGGCGGAACCCCTCGCACCGCCAAGTCCCGAGTCGATGCGGATGCCACGTGCCGCGGGGGAAGTGACTCGAACGCCGACCGTCGACGTCTTTGTCGTATCAGGCATTTCGTAGCTCCCCATCCAGCCGCTGCGCCACCGTTGTGGGCGCACATCGATGATCGCGGCGGACGGCGGATTCGACCCCGTGCTCGACTACCTGTTTTTGCTGGCACCGAGCGCCTCTTGACTACCTAGTTCCTCGGCGGGCCGCCAGGTATGGGCTGCGGTCTACTGCGGCGCCATGAGCGTGCTGACCACGCTTGCCAGCTCTGAACGCCGGGCGACGCCCGCCTTGCAACTCGCTCGGTAGATGTGACCTTCGACGGTCCGCACCGACAAGCAGACCGAGTCGGCGATCTCACGGTTGCTCAATCCTTCGGCGACCAGGATCGCGATCTCCAGCTCGCGCCGCGTCAGGGGCAGCAGGAGCCGGGCCGCCGCGAGGGCCGGACTGATCGCGCCACCGCAGGCCAGCGCCATGGCGCCGGCGCGTGAGGCGGCCGTCATGGCGCTGCCGGAACGGCCGGCCCTCCGATGCGACGTCGCGGCCTGAGCCACGGCGTCGGCCGCAGCAAGGGCGTCCCCGATGTGCTCGAAGTCGGCCGAGACCCTCTCCAATTCGTCGGCGTCGTCGGCCTGCAGGGCATGGGCATACCGAACGACCAGCGCCGCCCTCGGCCCTTCAACGACAGCGGCCAACTCGGTGAGCCGGTCGATCACCGAAGTGTCGTCGAATTGGACCAGCGTCTGCAGGCACAGCACTTCGCGGGCGATCTGGCCGTGGGCTCGCGTGAAGTCAGCAGCGCGCCTGGCGAATTCGCGAGCCTCCGATGAGCGGTGCCGCGCTGCTGCCAGCCACGCCTTGGCGAGGTGGGCGTTCAGTTCGACCAGGACGTAGGTCGGGTGCCGGTCAGCGTCGGCGATCCGCACGGCCTCCTCGGCAGCCGCGACGTCTCCCAACCGGGCGAGCGCCTGCGCGCGGAGCAGTTGAAAGCGGTAGAAACTGTTGGCGAGCACCAGATCGGCGTCCTTGGCCGCACTTTCGGTCGGTAGGTGGCGCAGCGCACCGTCCAGATCCCCCGCGGACAGTGCGGTCATCCCGACGATGGCGGCGCCCATCGCCTGCGTGGTCGCGGGCTTGGACACGCACTCGTGGCGGTGCCGTTGGGCGACCTCCACGGCCTCCCGGATGCGTCCCGAGATGGTGAGCCCGAACGAGTGGAACTCGGCCAACGCGCCGCTGAGGAAACTGCCCTGCTGCGAGGACTCGACGACGGCGTAGCACGCCTGCGCCTTGGCGAGGGCTTCGGTCGTGCGGCCGACCTCCGCCAGCGCCAGCAGCTCGGCACACAGGCGCACGGACTCGCCGTATCCGTCGAGGTGTCCGTAGTCGACGGTGTCCATCATCCCGATGACGTCAGCCGGTCGGGCGGCCAACACCAGCTGGTTGGCGCGAAAGGCGAGGAGTTGCCCGCGCCGCGGCCCGGTGGCGTCGTCGAGCGCCTCGTCGATGACCCGCCAGGACTCCTCAGGAGATCGCATGGTCCACAGCAGGTTCGCCGCACGCAGGATCACGTCATTGATGAAGGCCGACTCGGACACCTCATCGGTGGCGATGCTGTCGATGACCATCGCGGCGTCGCCCCCCTGCTGCGACATCAACAGGTTGTAGGCCAGGTGCACGCGTGCCTCGACACCGACACCGGATTCATCGGCCGCGCGGGACAGCCGCGCCGCGAGGTCGAAGTCCAGCAGCGAGCTTGCCGCGGTTGCCGCCGCCGACAACACCTCCGGGTCGGACGGTAGGTCGGACTCCAGCCAGAGCAGCCCACGGCGAACCACGTTGGCCGGCTCAGAACCGTTCTTCATCGCCGCCGCGACGAGACCGCGCAGCCGCCGCAGCCGCAGGGGGCCGCACTGGTCGAGTCGAACCTCGGCGTACAGCGGGTGCCCGACGTAAACGGCGTCCTCCTCGGTTCTGATGAGCTCGCGCTGTTCGGCCTCCTCGAGCGCACCCTGGTCGACGAGCGTGGAGAGGCAGTGCCAATCGACGGGCTCGGCGACGGCGACCATGTCGACGACGTCGCGCACTGACTCGCGTACCGCCCCGATCTGCTGCTCCACCAGCTCGACCAGCGACGATGACACCTCGGGTCTGCCTTGCCATCGGCACCAACCACGCTCTCGCACCAACCGGCCGGCCCGATCCTCGTGTTCGACGATCTGCTGCAGGAAAAGCACGTTGCCGGCCGTCAACCTCCACATCCGGTCCTCGCAGTCTCGGTCGGGCGGTAGCCCAAACACGGCACGCAGGAGTTCTCCGGTCTCGCGGTGGGACAGCGGCTGGACCTCCACACGCCGGATCAGGCCGTCCTTCCACAGCGCCGTCACCGCGTCGGGTGCGGGCTGACCGCTGCGCATCGTCGCGACCACGACCGCCGCCCGCTGCAACACGAGCTGGTGCAGAACGAGCGCCGACAGCTCGTCGAGCAGGTGCGCATCGTCGACGACCACCAGCAGCCGGGATGAGTCGGAGCCCGTGGTGAGCGCGCCAATCACTCTGCGCGCCAATGCCAGCGGCGTCCCTTCGAAGTCGTCGGTCCATTGCGCGAACGCTCCGAGCGGCACCAACCGACCGGTCGCCGTTGCCGCGACGTGGCGCACCGACCACCCCTCGGCAGCAACGGTGCCTGCGACCTCCCGAGCCAGGCGGGACTTCCCGACCCCGGCGCCGCCCGCCAGCACCACCCCCCGGTACTCAGCGCCTTCGATCAACTCGGTGATCAGACCGCACTCTTCGTCTCGGCCGGTTAGTGGCCAGAGCTCTCCCATGGCGGGAATGTTAGTTGAGCGAACGTCGCTTCTCTTGCGGCCGCGTCAGTTCTCTTCGCAACTTGCGGTGGGCCAGCTCGAGCAGCGGCGGCAGGCTTTCCGGTTCCACGCCCAGGGTCGCCGCGACCTCGTCCGCCGTCAGGCCGGCGTCGGCGAGCCGAATCGCTGTTGCATACGCGTCGGGCAGCCTGGCCAACGCCGCGTCGTACCCGCTCGTCATAAGGGTGATCATGCCCATAGCCCGCACCCCCGGGGACCGGTGGTAACTACCTGTTTGCCGAGCGCCGACCACGCGCCACTACCTAGTTGGGGCCGCACGGGATGCCTGCTGAGGATCGACACCCGGTTGAACGCGTTGATCGCCGTCGCCACCCAGATCACTGCGGACAGCTCGTCGTCGGTGAGAACCTTTCGGGCGCGCGCATATTCGCTTTCGGCGGTGTCGTGATCGGGCAGCGTCGTGGTGATCTCGGCCAGCCGTAGCGCGGCCTGCTCGCGCTCGTCGAACAGTTCGGCGACCCCGTGCAGTGGCAGATGATCGACCGGGCCTTCAGCGGCCAGTCGACGGTGGTGCTGATCGGCGATCCGAAGCAGGCGATCTACGCCTTCTGAGGCAGTAACTTGGTGATGGTGCACACTCCCGCAATCCGATGGAATCAACTCCGGGCCGCCTCGGTCTATCGGCACGAACGGCGCAACGCTACAACGACACTGAGCGGCAGCACTATCAGAATCTTTCGCACAGATCAGCACGCGGACTCGCCGCTAAGTTGGTGCCCAAGTGCGTCATGCGCCATGTGGGATACGGGCTCGCTAGATTGATCACCCAGTCAACATCATCCCCGACCTGGTCCGCCGGAGCATCCGCGGACGAAATCGCAGCGCCAGGCTCTAACTTGAGTGCGGAATCGCTCATTTTCGTTGCTAGGCAGGCGACACCATCGTTGAGAGTCTTGCGGTGTTCATCACTGTGACGAATTGGAGCCCTGCGCATATCCCATGAGACTGGAGGTCTTCGAGCTCGCTTTTGTGTCGTTGGTGTAGTGGACACGAAAGTGAGAATCCGGGGGGTGGACATTGAGTGAGAACGTCGCTGACGGCACAGGTCAGCAAGCCTGGTGTGAAGAAGAAACTTGAGAAGCCACATCTTCTTTCGTGGCTTCTGAGTTTGAATGGCTAAATCTCAATCGAGATGGCCACTGTCTGGCCAATTGGCCATTTCACTGACACTTTACTTGCCGGCTGTCGAGCATCGGAGCGAGTCGTTCCAGCTGATCGACGATCGATTCGAGGTCACCGAACGCCGACACAAGGACGTGATCGGCGCCGGCGTCGAGGTGGTCAATGATGCGCGCCGCCACGTGTTCTGGTGTGCCGGCCACCGCGACGGCATCAAAGCACTTGTCGGTGAGCTGATCGAGGTCGTCGTCGGTGAGTCCGAAGCGTTTCAGCCCGGCGCGGTAGTGCGGAATCTGGGCACCGATTGACAACCGACGCCGGTAGCCGGCCAGGGTCTCCTCGGTGGGGTCGACCAGCACACTCTGCTCGGGAATGAGCAGCGGGTCGGGTCCGAGTCTGTCGCGCGCGTCGGCGGTGTGGGCGACCGGCACGAAGTAGGGATGCGCGCCGTCGGCGCATTCGGCGGCCAGATCGAGCATTTTCGGGCCGACCGCGGCGATCACGGTGGGAAATGGGGTCAACGCCAACGGACTGTGCTCGGCTTCTTCACGCATGCGCCGCAGATAGTCGCGCATGGTGGCAAGGGGTGTGGTGTAGTCGGCGCCCACCTGATCGGCCTGCATACGATGCCCGATGCCGATCCCGTTGATAAACCGGCCCGGATACGCTTCAGCCAGCGTGGCACCGGCAGCCTGGGCGTCCTCGGGCGCGCGTGCCCACACGTTGGCGATCCCGCACCCGGTGGCCAGCCGACGCGTCGCCGCCAACCAGATCCCCAAGTGGGCGTAGATATCCCGGCCGCCCACCCCTTCACCGGTCCACACCGAACCATAGGTGTCGAGCGCGTCGAGCCGGCGCAGCGCGTCGCGTTGCGAGTCGGCGGTATCACTCCAGTGTTCGGGACCGCCGAGCCATATTCCGAACGGGCCCAACTGTTGCCGAGCGATCTGATTAACTTGAGGCATACTCAATTACTATAGTGAGGGTGCCTCAAATTGACAACGCCTCCGACTCGCCGGCAACGCGCCGACGCGCAACGCAACTACGAACGGCTCATCGCAGCCGCCGATGACGCATTTTCCAGCGACGGTGTCAGGGCATCGCTGGAAAGCATCGCCAAAGCCGCCGGGGTAGCCGTCGGAACCCTCTACTCCCACTTCCCCACCCGCGAGGACCTTCTCGCCGCCCTCATCGCCGAGCGCATGTACCGGCTCACCGACCTCGGCCAGCGCCTGCTCGACCAGGACGATCCCGCCACGGCGTTGTTTGAGTGGCTCGAGGCCTTCGGCGCTGGCGCCGCGACCTACCAGGGCCTTCCCGAATCAGTCATCCGGACCCTGCACGACCCGCAATCGCCGTTGTTTAATTCCTGCGAGAGCATGCGCCAAACGTGCGGCACGCTGCTTGAGCGCGCCCAAGCTGCCCGTCATATCCGCACTGACACCACCGCAACCGACGTCCTCGCGATGACGGCAGCTCTCTACGGCGCAGCAGCCGCCGGAGGCCATGACACCGGCCACTTCGTCGCGGTCCTCACCGCCGGGCTCCGCAAATCCTGAGCGCCGCAGCGAACCAGACGCCGTGGCTGCCCGCGGGATGAGGGCGCTGCTCCAGAAGATCCACAGGCAGAATGACAGCACAAACGCGGAGCCATAGGAACTGCAGCACTTGGTGAGACAAACCGGTGTGCCATCGTGGTGAGACAACTGGGGATGGGCTGGTCATGCTGCCGCGAGATGCAGTCAGCGGCGAGAACCACAAGAAGATGGTCGAGTTCTGCTGCACTTTCTCAACGATGACTGCACTCGATCTTGTGCAACGTGCGTGAGACATGCCGATCTCAGCCAGCAATCAGCAAGGACGCCCAGAACAAGATCAGCGGACAGATCCGCCCCAGGCCGCCACACGGCGCGGGAGCAGCGACTCATCGAACTAGAACTAGACCGCGGTTCGGCCGCCGTCGACCGAAAGAGCGGTGCCGTGGATGAAACTCGCCGCACCGCTGGCCAAATAGGCCACCGCGGAAGCAATCTCGCTCGGGTCTGCCACACGTCCAGCAGGGGCCTGAGCCGCGAGTTGGTCGAGTGCATCGCCCAACTCCGCAGAACCGGCCGTGCGTGTCGGACCGGGGACCACTGCGTTCACCCGAACGCCTTGCTGCCCGAACTCGGCGGCCCAGCTCTTGGTCAGCAAAAGCAACGCGGCCTTGGTTGCGCCGTAGACAGACATTCCCGGCAGCGCGAACTGGCCGGCCATGCTGGAAACATTGACGATCGCTCCCTTCCCTTGCGCCGCCATCAGCGGCGCAAGCTCGCCCACCAAGTAGAACGGAGCCGTCAGGTTGGTCGCGATGACCGCGTCGAAGGCCTCTTCGGGAAAGGCGAACGTGGGCGCTAGGACACCGATCGCGGCGTTGTTGACCAGGATGTCGATGGGGCCGCCTGCCGCGTGACGAGCCTGTGACGCCAAAACTTTGGCCGATCCGGCGCCACCGCTGAGGTCGGCGCGGACGAAGTCAGCTTGCCCGCCCGCCTCGCGAATACCGGCGACGACGCTGTCGCCTCGGCTCTGATCGCGCCCACAGACCAGTACGTGGGCTCCGTCCTGGGCGAGCGTCGCAGCGATCGCTGCGCCAATACCGCTGGTCGAACCTGTCACCAGGGCGGTCGATCCGCTCATATCGAATGTCATGACCCCGACGGTAGAAGCAACTTTTTGGATTATCGAATCCAAACTAGCTGGCGCGCTGGGCTTTTCCGACATCCTCAGTGTGCGGGGTCAGAAGCGCGAGAACACCGTCGATCGACGCCGCGAGCGCGCCGCTGTCCTGGTTGAGTTGGGCGAGGACCAGCCCGCCGATCACCGTCGCCAGTGTCACGGTCGCTAGCGCGTCTGGATCGGCGTTCGCCGCCAGGCCGCCGCGTGTCTGCATCGTGCGGTACCCATTCCCGATGCTGTCCTGGAGTCGACGAAACGCCTGTGCAACGCGATCGAGTCCCTCACCATCAGCGACCGCGAGCTCGCTGCCCAGCGTGGCGATCGGACAACCACCGTGACGGTGCGGCTCTCGTTGTTGATCGACCAGCAAGTCACCCCAGGCCCGCACCCCTGCGACTGACTCGAAGTTGCCGACCATCGGATCGCGGCCCGTCTCGTTCTCCTGGTTGTCGATGACAGCCAGGAGCAGCGATTGCTTGTCGGTGAAGTAATGGTAGATCTGTGAACTGCTGACCCTCGCCTCAGCGCGAACATCCTCAAGCGTCGTCCCGGTAATGCCATGAATCGCGATAAGTCGCGACGCCGCTTCCACGATGCGCCGCCGCGTCTGCTGCCCCTTCGGTGTCAGCTTCGTCGAAGCGTCAGTCATGATCGCGCGCCACACCATCTCTTCACTGCGCCTCCTACGCCGGACGCCGAGTATATAGGTACAGTGTACGCATAAGCAGGACGCGGTAACTACGCGCCCACGCTAGAGCGGCTTGTCGTCTATTTGGCCCGCAGGGCGAGACGTTCGGAGTCACAGATCCACACCGTCTTGGCATCGAGGCGGATCCAGCCGCGGTGGGCGAATTCGGCGAGCGCTTTGTTCACCGTTTCTCGGGATGCCCCGACCAACTGTGCGATCTCTTCCTGTGTCAGGTCATGGGTAACGCGTAAGGCGCCGTCTTCCTGGATGCCGAAGCGTTGCGCGAGCGCCAGCAGCTGCTTGGCGACGCGGCCGGGCACATCGGTGAAGATGAGGTCGGCCAGGCTGTTGTTGGTGCGGCGCAGCCGGCGGGCCAGCACCCGCAGCAGCTGCTCGGCGATTTCAGGGCGGTCGGCGATCCAGGCCCGCAGCGCGCCGCGGTCCATCGAGACTGCTCGTACTTCGGTGATGGTGGTGGCGCTCGATGTCCGCGGGCCGGGGTCGAAGAGCGACATTTCACCGAACATGTCTGACGGGCCCATGATGGTGAGCAGGTTCTCTTGACCGCCCTGCGAACGGTTGCCGATCTTGACCTTGCCGGAAATGATGATGTACAGCCGGTCGCCGGGCTCGCCTTGGGCGAACACGGTGTGCCCGCGCGGGAAGTCGACGGGCTGCAATTGCTTGGTCAGCGCCGAGACCGCACTGGGTGCGACTCCCTGGAATATTCCTGCCCTGCTAAGGATCTCGTCCACGCATGGTCCTCGCAAGCTGTTGAGTCGGATGACACGCTTGTCCCGTCGGGCGTTGACCGAGCAAACGTACTCAAAGATTAGCGACAGCGAGGGGACGTTGCGAATTGGATGGGTTCGCGTCAGCCGCTCCCCGACGGCGAGCGCCGCGGGATGTCCCGGCGGACAATCACTTACCTGTGACCCTCGCGCTGACCCCGCAGGGGACGAACAGACGAGGATTGATCGAAAGGTGGATGAGGTGGGTTGCACCGTGCCACAGCTCGTTCAAGAAACGGCCCGTCACATCTGACCCGTAGAAGCGCCAAAGGGCGGGGGGACCATCCGCGGGCGCTGCGTCATAGGAAATGCAGCGATTACTGAGAAAAACCGGTGAGTGATCGCGCTGAGACAACTCGGGACGGCGCTGGTCATGGCGGCTGGGAGATGCGGTCGGAACTGAGAAACTACACAGCTGCAGCAGCAGCAACGAATGAACCGCCCCGGGGGAGTCCGGAGACTTTCCGGTGTGAGAACTCAGCCGGCGGCTGGTCCCTGATGTTGAGCGTAGTAGGCGGTCGCTAGTTCGACAGGTGGGATGTCGCCGCTCTACTGGCAGAGGCGGCGGAGGTTGAACCAGTCGATGCCGCGAGCGGTGGAGTGGGCGATCTCTTCGAGGGTTCAATAGCGGTGCAGTGCAACTGATGTGCCCGCAGCGTGCTGGTTAAGCCGTATATTTGATCTCTTCGCATATTCGGTCTGAGTCAAACTCTGCCACGCCCGGAAGTAGCGGCATGGCGCTTGCCGGTATCAGCGGATTACGTGGTCGGGGGAGATGATGTTGGTGATTGCGTGCGCGAGTGTCGCGCTGGCCTGTTGTGGGACGTCGGTGTTGATGAAGAAGACGAGGGTGGTCTGGGTCTGGGGAAGGTAGA
>NZ_JACHGP010000028.1 GCF_014202335.1 Mycobacterium sp. AZCC_0083
CGCCACCATGTCCCCGACCGCGACCAACCGGGCCGCCGACGCACACGCCTCCGCGCGCGCCGCCGAGCACATCCGTTGCATCAGCAGAACGGCCGCATCGGATCCTTCGAACACGTGTTCGACTGTACTCCGGCCCTATGACACGATTGGTCGAGACGACTTCGCGAAGGGAAGACCGTGCCGACTGCACTGCCCGACGACCTACTCGACCTGCTCCGCCGCCCCAGCCCGTGCTTCATCGCCACCCTGATGCCCGACGGGTCGCCCCAACTCACGCAGACCTGGGTGAGCACCGACGGCGAGCACATCGTGATCAACATCGTCGAAGGCATGCAGAAGGCCAGGAACATCGCGCGTGACGGGCGCGTGGCGGTCAACGTCGTCGACCCCGACGACTTCTTCCGGTCCTACGCGGTGCGCGGCCGCGTGGTCGGCATGACCACTGAGGGTGGCGCCGAGAGCATCGACGAGATCTCCCAGAAGTATCTCGGCACGCCCTACCCGAACTTCAGGGGCCAGCCGGAGACGAGGGTCGTGATCGCCATCGAAGCCGACAGCGTCACCCCTCCGCGCGGCTGATCGAACCGACGGTGAAGCAGGACGTCCGCCCGCCGTCGACGACGAGGTTGGTGCCGGTGATGTAGGTGGCATCGTCGGACAGCAAGAACACCACGGCGTCGGCGATCTCGACGGGTTGGGCGATTCGGCCAAGCGGGATCGACGCCTCGTGCTCGGCCCTTTCGGCGGCGGGATCGGGAGCCGCGGCGAATTCCGCCATCAGCATCGGGGTCTCGGTCTCGCCGGGGGAGACGCTGTTGATGCGGATCCCGTGTACGGCCAACTCGGCGGCCAATGCGCGGGTCATCGCGAGGACACCGCCCTTCGACGCCGTGTAGGCGACGTAGCCGGCCTGACCAAGCATTCCGAGTTCGGATCCGGTCGTCACGATCGCTCCGCGACCGGCCGGGATCATCCGTCTCGCCGCCTCGCGGCACACGTAGAAGCTGCCCGACAGATTGACGTGGAGATGGCGGAGCCAATCGTCGTCGGTCGTCGTGGCCGCCGGCGAGATCGCCGAAATACCCGCATTGCTGAACACCGCGGTTGGCGTGCCGAGTTCTTCGGCGCGGTCGAACGCCGCCATCACCTGAGCGGAGTCTGTGACGTCGGCGGCAATCGCCAGTGCGGCGGGCCCCGCGGCCCTGCACAGGTCGGCTGCCTCGTCGAGATCGGCGCCGGGCAACGCGACGAGCGCCACCGATGCTCCTTCATTGGCCAGCCGGAGTGCGGTCGCGCGGCCGATACCCGAACTCGCACCGGTGACCAGGGCGACGCGGTTGGTGAAACGTTGCATGGTGATGATCATCCAGCCGGTGGCCCGGCTGGTATTACCTCGGGGTCAGGACTGCTTGCTCGACGCCGTTTGGAGCGCGTCGTATCCAGCACCGGTGAGCTCGACCGACTTCTCCCACAACCGCTTCGCCACGGTTTCGTTGCGTGCCGCCTCGGACTGCGGGGACCGGCTGACAGGACCGCGGACGCCGAACAGGCGATTGGGTCCCAGGTAGTCGCCGTTGCGCGCATCGGGCATCGTGGCTGCGTAGAGCTGGCTCAGCGCGCCGGCCGTCTCGCTGTTGCCGAAGACGCGCAGCCCGATGTGGGTTGCCGCCAGAGCGCCAGGGATCGGCGGGACCATCGGATCGAACAGGTTCGTCGCCGCCACACCTGGGTGCGCGATCACGGATTTCAGCGCAAGCCCGGCCGCCTCGCTGCGCCGCGCGAGCTCCGTGCCGAACATGAGGTTCGCCAACTTGGACTGTTGGTACGCGGTCATTCGGCCGTAGGGGCGACGCTCGAAGTTCAGGTCGTCCAGCACGATCCGCCCCTGGCGGTGGGCGATGCTGGCGAGTGAGACGACGCGTGGTGCCGACGCCGCCAGCAGCGCGGGCAGAACCCCGTCGGTGAACGCGAAGTGCCCGAAATGATTTGTGCCGATCTGCATCTCGAAGCCATCAACGGTCCGTGCGAACGGTATCGCCATGAGGCCTGCGTTGTTGATCAGCACGTCGATCGTGGGCGCCAGCGTCGTCGCCTTGGCTGCGGCTTCCCGGACGCCGGCAAGGTCGGCGAGGTCGAGGGCGACGAGGCCATGCTCTGCCTGCGGGCCCACCGTGCGCACTCGGTTCAGCGCTTCCTGCCCCGTCGCCTGATTGCGGCAAGCCAGGATGATCCGTGCGCCCGCGCCGGCAAGCGCTGTCGCCGCCTGCAGGCCAAGGCCGTTGTTGGCTCCGGTGATCAGGATCGTCTTCCCGGTTTGGTCGGGTATGTCGCTGAGTCCGAAGTCAGTGATCTGCAAGGGAGTACGCGTCATCGGATGTTCCTAAATTGGCTGGGTTCGTCGTTACTGACTGGGTTGGGCGTTCGTGAATGCGAGGTGCAGGGGGAGGCTCTGGTCGACCGTCATTCCGGTGAGCCTGGCGGTCGACTCCGCGAGACCCGACACGGTGGTCGCGAGGTACTCGATGAACTTGTCGATCGACATCGGATCGCCCTGGGTGCGATTGGCGCCCAGCCACCAGTCCGTTGCGGATGCGACGGCACCGCCGATCGAATAGATCGTCAGCTCGGCATAGTCGCCATCGATCGCTTCGTCGTCGAGGGCGTTGGAGAACAGTTCGGCGGCGCGATGTGCCGACTGGCGCGCGGACTGCAACGTCCGCTCGGAATCTTCCATCTGCTGGGTGAAGTGGCTGTGCACCATGAACCGGAAGACGTTCGGGTACTCCGTGACCACCTTGGCGTACTCGGTTGCGCCGCGGAGGACGAGCTCGCCAGCGGAATCGCTCATCAGGTTGATGTTGGACAGCACTCGCTCCCACAGCATGTCCTGAATCCGTTCGACGATCGCGTCGAAGAGGTCGACCTTGTCCTTGAAGTGCCGGTACAGCTTCGGTTTGGCGGTGCCCGCCTCCTTGGCGATGTCATCCATGCTGACGTCGGGTCCGAGCTTGCCCAATGCGCGGAACGCCGCGTCGACGAACTCTTCGCGGACCACGGCACGGTGTTCGCGCCAGCGTTCGGTGCGCGCGTCGGGTCGCTGGCCCTCCGGCTTCTCGGTTCCGCGTGCCCGCGCTCTGGTTGTCACAACCACCACTTTATCCGATACCGGCGGTACTGGCTAATTTGCGTTCCGGCCATCTGACCTGGCGCGGTCATCGGGAAGCGCGCCATTCTGCGTCGGCGACACCGTTGGGAGTCGCGGGCTCATCGCCATAGATCCACTCGCGGGCGATCCGGTGCCAGTTGTTGCTGGCTCCCAACTGGCCAAGCACGCCGAAGGTCAAGAAGTCTGCGCGTCGCGAGAACAGGTGCTCGGGTGGAAGGTTCTGGTGGCGCATGCCCGAGAATTCCGTCATCCGGGGGTCGATCGCGTCGAGCATGCTGACGCTGGCCATGGCCGGAGTGACCGTGATGACCTCGTCGGTCAGGTGCCAGCCCGCGGCGGCGTAGATGTAGTCGAGGCATTCCTCGGGCGTCACGCCGGTGTCATCGGCCATCACGCCGCGACGGACCATCAAGTCGAAGAGATCTTGGCTACGGTGCTCAGCTGCCGCCCGCATGCACTGCCGCTCGAAGTCGACGTGCACTGGATCCATGTGGTTGTAGAGCCCGAAGTCGATGAAACCGACCTTCCCGTCCCGGCCAAGCAGGATGTTTCCTGGGTGCGGGTCGCCGCAGAACTCGTTGTGCAGGAACAGCGAACCGACGTAGAACCGGTAGATGATCTCGCCGACCCGGTCGCGTTCGGCACTCGGTAGTTCGCGGATCGCGTCGAACGAGATGCCGTCGAACAGCTCTGTCACCACCACCCTGCGGCCACTGCGCTCCGCCACGCTGTCGGGTACTGCGATGAACGGATGATCGGCGAACAGCACCGCGAGGTCGTGCTGGGTGCGCGCTTCCCGCTCGTAGTCGAGTTCGCTCTCCATGTTGCGCGCGATCTCCGCCGCGAGCTCAGGCGCCGATACCGTCGGGATCGCCGTGCGCCAGAACTTCAGGAACAGCGCCAGGTTCTTCATGTCGGCCCGGATCGCAACGTCGACACCGGGGTACTGCACCTTCACCGCGACGTCGCGGCCGTCGTGCAGACGGGCGCGGTACACCTGGCCGATCGACGCCGCGGCCATGGGCTGGTCGTCGAACTCTGCGAACAGCGTCGTCACGGGACCGCCGAGGTCGTCCTCGATCTGGCGCCGCATGACGTCGAACGACACCGTCGGGGCCTGGTCGCGCAGCACCGCGAGCTTGGCCTGAAACTTCTCGCGGTGCGATTCGGGCACCAATTCCAGGTCGACGACCGAGAGCATCTGGCCAAGCTTCATGGCCGCGCCCTTCATGCTGCCAAGCACCTGCACCAGCTGGTCGGCGGTCTGCAGCGCCGTCTTCTCCGAGATCCGTGCCTTCGTCTCGCGGGAGCGGCCGAGCATCGACACCCTGGCGCTGGCGGTCCGGGCCGCCTGCGTTGCCGCCGCTTTGCCAAGCTTGGAGCCACGCGAAACTCGCGAGGTGGGTACCTGGTCTGACATTGCGGAGCCCTCCGAGGGTGATGACTCAGGGTACAAACGTCCACGTTTCATCCCGTCGCCTGCGCCGCTCACGCGTTGGGCCCGGGGGTCGATCACATGTCGAGAACGAGGGTTCCGCCCTCTGCGCGGTCGACGCAGATCAACATCTCGGTCGGTTCCTTCTTCGACATCCGATCCCCGTAGGCAAGGGGTTGTCCCGCGACGACGCGTACCTTGCACGTTCCGCAGAACCCCTGCTGACACGAGTACGCGACGGCAGGCCTCACCGCGCGAATGGTCTCCAGCGCGGTCCGGTCCGCGGCAACGTGGACTACCTCGCCGCCCGCGCCGAGCTGGACGTCGAACGGCACACCGTCGACGATGGGCGGCGCCGCGAACCGTTCGTAGTGCAAGGGCACCCCGTGTTGTCGCGCCACCGCCGAGCGAACCACGTCGAGCATCGAAGTTGGCCCGCAACAGTAGATTGCGGCGTCGGTTGCGTGCTGAGGCAGAAGGTCGGAAATCGAGGGGATTCCGTGTTCCTCGTCGGTGCGAATGCTCACCCGGTCGCCATAGGGGGACAGCTCGTCGAGGAATGGCATCGACTGCCTGCTGCGACCTGCGTACACCATCGTCCACGGAACGCCGGCGGCCTCGGCCGCCCGGAGCATCGGCAGGATCGGCGTGATGCCGATACCGCCCGCAATGAAGTGCATTCGGTCCTCGCCGGTTCCGTCCGTGGCCAGCGCAAGCGGGAAGGCGTTCACCGGTCCCGTGATGACGAGCTGGTCGCCGACCTGGACGGAGTCGTGCACCTCGATGGATCCGCCGCCGCCATCTTGGATGCGCCGCACGGCGATTCGGTACGTGCCGTCGCCGGGATCACCGGACAGGGAGTACTGCCGTATCCGCCCGGAGGGCAGGCGCACGTTGACGTTGGCCCCGGGGGTCCACGCGGGTAGGGGCGCGCCCGAGGGGTCGGCCAGTCGCACGCTCACGACGTCGCCGTCGGACGTCTCGACCCTGCGGTCCGTCACGGTCAACCGCAGCGAGCGGTCGATCCCAACGGGCGGAGGTAGCTGCCGCAGGACCCGGCCCATGACCTTGATCGCAGGCGCCATGAGTTTGGCGGCGACCACGATCGTAGGGGCGCGGTTGAAGCGGCCGTAGATGTCCGGTGGGACGGAGCCGCTGTCGGGTTCGAGCACTGTCAGCCGGCCGCCCGTTTCACTGCTGGAGAGCGGGCAAGGTACGCGACGGCCTGTGCCGTGTTTCCGACCTCTTCTGGGGTGAAGGATGGGCGCAGGTAACTCCAGGCCGAGAAGATGGCCTTGGCGCCGGGCAGGGTGCCGCGTCGGCTTGCCCGCAGCCACTCGACGAGCAGTCGTGCAAAACCGTAGTTCGGCAGCGAGGGATCCTGGCGGACTATGTATTTGGTGTTCCGCAGGAAGACGTACAGGATGAGGAACGGCGTCGGCGTGATCAATAGATTGCGGTGGAAGTATCCGACGCCGAAGTAGGACGCGACGTCATGGGCCACCGAGCGGTGCTCCACCTCTTCGGCGCCATGCCATCTGAAGAGGTCGGTCATCACCGGGTCCGCGCCGAGGCCGTCGAGGTCGGCGTTGAGTACCCAGTCGCCCAGCACCGCGGTCATGTGCTCGATCGCCGCGATCATCGCGAGTTGCTCGATCAGCAGCCGGTAGCGGGCTCGCGGCTTGAGCTTCGGTTTGACGGCAGTCAGTTGTGCGGAAAGGTATTCGAGCTGCCGAACGACGGGGCGCGGGTCGATACCGTGACGTCCGAGGAACTCCGGCAGCACGCGGTCGTGCGCCTGGGAGTGCACCGCTTCCTGCCCGATGAAGCCCAGCATCGCCTCGCGCAGTTTGGCGTCCTTCACGTACGGCAGAGCCTCGGTGAAGCCCTCGACGAACATCTCCTCCCCGATGGGGAGCACGAGGTTGAACGAGGAAATGAAGTGCGAGGCGATCGGTTCGTTCGGAATCCAGTGCAGCGGAGCGTCACTGACGTCGAAGTGGACGTTGCGCGCATGAAGCGCGAGTTCTTCGGAGGTGGTGGCGTTTGGCGCGGGTTGCGTCGTGGTCATGGAATGCTCCGTTCTGATCGTGATCGGGGGTTATCCAAGGGAGGCTTTGGCGGCGGCCAGGCGGCCGAGCGCCGGGGCGAATCTGCTGAACCGATATTGCAGGTGGGCCTCGGGTGTCACGGGGACGACCGACTTGCCCTTCTTGACGGCCTTCACGATCTGCTTGGCGACCTTGTCAGGGCCGTAGCGGCGCATCCTGTAGGCACGATCAACTGCCGCAAGCTTTTTCGCTGCTTCGGTGTCGGACAGTCCGGAGACCACGCTGGCGGCGACGATGTTGGTTGCCACGATGCCCGGGCAGATGGTGCTGACGCCGATGTCGGCGGACGCCAGCTCGGCGCGCAGGCAGTCGGAGAACATGAACACCGCGGATTTGCTGGTCGCGTATGCCGTCAAGCCTTGTTGCGGCGTGTAGGCGGCCATGCTCGACAGGTTCACGATGTGTCCGCCGAGCCCGCGGTTCGCCATCTTCGGCCCGAAGGCGCGGCATCCGTTGATCACGCCGTACAGGTTGATGTCGAGCACCCGCTTGAAGTCCTCGGACGGCGTCGCGAAGAAGCGCCCCGCCTGACCGACGCCCGCGTTGTTGATCAGGATGTCGGGGATCCCATGTGCGGCTTCGACTTCGTCGGCGTGCGCGATGGCGGCCTGCTCGTCGGCGACGTTCAACTGGTAGGCGTGGGCGGTGCCGCCGGCTTCGGTGATCAGTGCGGCGGTCTCCTTCGCCGACGCCAGGTTGACGTCGGAGACCACGACCTCGGCCCCGTCGCGGGCAAACGCAAGGGCGGTCTCCCGTCCGATGCCGCTGCCGCCGCCGGTGATGACCAGCAGCTGGTTCTCGAAAGGCCTTTGCTGCTTTCCCATTTGGGCGCGGCGCAAGCTTCGCGCGGGCGGCAGGCCTTCCGTGGCATCGATGAGTTCGGTCGCTGCGGTGGCGAGCATCTCCGGATGCGAGAACGGCAGCCAGTGCCCGCCCTTGACGATGCGCCGCCACACCGCAGGCGCCCAGTTCAGCGCATCGGCGTAGCTGGCCTGACGAACTGCGGGATCACGGGTTCCGACGATCACCTGTACCGGAACCCGGGTGAACCGCTCCCGCGGTGTCAGGATGGAGGTGATGTTGGCGCGGTAGATCCGCAGACCATTTCCGATGTCCTTCTCGAAGGTGGCGGCGAGGAAGATATCGTCTGGCGCAGCACCTTCCGCGCGGGAGAGCCCCTTGCGCCAGCGGTTGCCGTTGAGCGTCAAGGCGAACATGGCCTTCGGCAGCCACGGAAGCATGAAGTAGAACATGTAGCCGAACGAGCCGAGTTGGGCCAGAACCAACGCCACGTTCTTCGGGGTGGGTCGCGACAACCTCTTGCGCGCCCACGCGCCGAGGTGGGCGACGTTCGGGCCCGATACCGACGTGAACGACGCGATCTTGCGCTGTGCCCGTTCGTCGCACACCGCTTCCCACATTGCGACGCTGCCCCAGTCGTGGGCGAGCACGTGGACCGGCTTGTCGGGGCTGACCGCCTCGATCACGGCCATGTAGTCGCTTGCCAGTTCCGCAACTGCGAAGTCCCTGAAGTTCTTCGGGTTGGTCGACTTGCCGTGGCCGCGGTTGTCGACGGAGACCACGCGGAAGCGTTCGGTCAGGAACGGCGTCACACCGTCCCACAGGTGATGCGA
The DNA here is from genome assembly GCF_014202335.1 of Mycobacterium sp. AZCC_0083. Lineage (GTDB taxonomy): Bacteria > Actinomycetota > Actinomycetes > Mycobacteriales > Mycobacteriaceae > Mycobacterium. The sequence continues at coordinate 8,347 of NZ_JACHGP010000028.1, forward strand.
GTCGGGCCAACCGTGCAGCAGCAATACGGTCTCCCCAGTCGGATTGCCTTGCTCGTAGACCGCGATCTCGACATCGCCGTTGCGGACGATGCGTTCGGTTACGTCCGTTGCCTGCGGCGCGTCGACGCTCCGCGGGCTCGTCGTCTTCGATACCGGACACATACTCGTGCTCCCCTCAGACCAAGTCTGCGTACCGGCAGTACGCGCTACAGCAGGTATCGTGTACCGCCGGTACCGCGGTGTCAAACACGCGTCATGTGCGCGGCAGGCGTTGGCCGACCGCTCGCCGCGGTGATTTAGATCGTTACCGCAGGTAGCGTGGCGACCGAATGGGCTCGGACTTCGACGTCGACTACAGCGCCGGGCCGATGTCGACCCGGCTCATCCGTGGCTGATCCGCAGCAATTCGGCCACGCTGGTCAACTTCACCCGCGGCCTGCCGAGGCTCTCGCCTGCCGAACGCTCGTGGGCGTCGATCAGCTTCCAGTGGTCGTCGGTGACCAGTTTCGGTTGGCGCGACAACAGCCATTCGACGAGTTCCTCGGAGTGCCCGTCACCGAAGTCGGCCACGGCTCCCGCGGCGAGATCGGCGGTGAGCGTGTCGACGGTCTCCTGCGAGTCCTTCTTGTTGCTGCCGATGACGCCCGACGGGCCCCGCTTGATCCACCCGACGACGTACTCGTTGCGCCTGCCGTCGACTCTGCCGTCGGTATGCGGGATCGTTCCTGCCCGTTCGTCGAACGGCAGTCCGGGCGTCGGCACGCCCCGGTACCCGACCGCACGGACCACCAGCTGGGCCGACAACTCCTCCCGGTCGCCGGTGTCCTTGGCCACCATCCGTCCGTCGTCGTCGACCAGTTCGTTGCGGCCAAGGACGATCGACTCCACCCTTGCGTCGCCCTTGATCTCGATCGGCGAGGTGCGGAACCGGAACACGATGCGCCGCTTCGCACCTCGAGGCTCCCGCTCGGAGTACCCGCGGAGCACCTTGATGTTCTGCCTGACGGACTTGGACGCCACCTCGAGGTCGGCATCGGTGATGGAGGCGAAGTCCGCGGGGTCGACGATCACGTCGACGTCGGCCATCGCCTCCAAGTCGGCCAGCTCCCGCAGCTCCAGGGTGGTCCAGGTGGCCTGCAGCGGGCCGCGGCGACCGATGACCACGACCTCCTCGACACCGCGGGCGTGCAGCAGGTCAAGGGCATGCGTGGCGATGTCGGTCACGGCCAGCAGGTCGGGGTCGCTGACCAGGATGCGCGCCACGTCGAGTGCGACGTTGCCGTTGCCGACCACGACCGCGCGACCGGTCGAGAGGTCGGGCGTCATCTCCTCGAAGTGCGGGTGCGCGTTGTACCAACCGACGAAGTCGACGGCGGCGACACTGCCCGTCAGCTCCTCGCCGGGAACGTTCAGCGGACGGTCGGACTGGGCGCCGACCGCGTAGATCACCGCGTCGTAGCGTTCAGCGAGTTCGTCGGCCTGGACGTGCTCGCCGACCGCGATGTTGCCGAAGAAGCGGAATCGGGGATCGGCGGCCGTCTTCTCGAACTGGGCGCTGATGGTCTTGATCTTCGGGTGGTCGGGCGCGACGCCGGAGCGGACCAGACCCCAGGGGGTCGGCAGCATCTCCAGCATGTCGACGCGCACGTCCGCGTCATCGGTCGAGTCGGCGAACTTCAGTAGTGATGCGGCAGCAAAGTAACCCGAAGGTCCGGAGCCAACGATCGCCACGTGGTAAGGGCGCATGCTTCAGCTTTCTGTAAGCCGTATGTCCTGTATCTGGGGCGCGCAAAGGGGCTGTCGCGACGTCCCGGGCTGGGTACGAATCCGATGCTAAACCCGGTTGGCCGTTCCAGGGGGAAGGGATGGTCATGGGTAAGGGATGAAAGGGACGGCCGTCGCGGTCGGTACTGTGATTTCCCGTGGATCCCGACCGTTTAGCCGACATTGCAGCCCTCGACACCACCTTGACCACGGTGGAGCGAGTGCTGGATGTGGACGGTCTGCGCGCGCGCATCGAAAAGCTCGAACAAGACGCGTCCGATCCCAACCTCTGGGATGACCAGGCGCGCGCCCAGAAGGTCACCAGCGACCTCTCCCATACGCAGAGTGAGCTGCGCCGAGTCGAAGAACTGCGGCAACGGCTCGACGACCTGCCGGTGCTCTACGAGATGGCGGCCGAAGAGGCCGGTGCCGGCGCAGAGGCTGCGCTGGCCGAGGCCGACGCCGAGTTCAAGTCGCTCGGCGAGGATCTTGAGGCGATAGAGGTCCGCACGCTGCTGTCGGGGGAGTACGACGAACGCGAGGCCGTCGTCACCATCCGATCGGGCGCTGGCGGCGTCGACGCGGCCGACTGGGCCGAGATGTTGATGCGGATGTACGTCCGGTGGGCCGAGAAGCACAACTACGGCGTCGAGGTGTTCGACACGTCGTATGCCGAAGAGGCGGGGATCAAGAGCGCGACGTTCGCGGTGCACGCGCCGTTCGCCTACGGCACGCTGTCGGTCGAGCAGGGCACCCACCGGTTGGTGCGGATCAGCCCGTTCGACAACCAGAGCAGGCGCCAGACGTCGTTCGCGGACGTCGAGGTGCTTCCGGTGGTCGAGACCACCGACCACATCGAGATTCCGGAAGGTGACCTGCGCGTCGACGTCTACCGGTCGAGTGGCCCCGGCGGTCAGTCCGTGAACACCACCGACTCCGCCGTTCGACTCACCCACATCCCCAGCGGTATCGTCGTGACTTGCCAGAACGAGAAGTCGCAGTTGCAGAACAAGGTTGCGGCAATGCGCGTGTTGCAGGCAAAGTTGTTGGAACGCAAGCGTTTAGAAGAGCGTGCCGAGATGGACGCGCTCAAGGGCGATGGCGGCAGTTCATGGGGGAACCAGATGCGTTCCTACGTATTGCAGCCGTACCAAATGGTCAAAGACCTACGCACCGACTATGAGGTCGGAAATCCGGCCGCGGTGCTCGACGGAGACATCGACGGATTCCTAGAAGCAGGAATCCGTTGGCGCAATAGGAAAGATGACGACTAGCTACCAAGCGATCGTATGGGCCCAAAGCTGGCATGACTTCTGGCGGGGCGGTATTGGCGAGTGGATTCTCACCCGAGGGCTCAGGATCGCCATGATCATCATCTTCTCGCTGCTGGCCGCCCGCTTCATCACCTGGTCCGCGCACAAGATCACCAACCGCATCGATGCCGACTTCCGGGACAGCGACCAGCTGGTGCGCACCGAGAGCGCCAAGCACCGCCAGGCGGTTGCCTCGGTCATCTCCTGGGTGTCGATCGCGATCCTGTTCGTGATGGTGGCGGTCGAGATCACCGACGTGCTGGCCATTCCCGTCGGATCGCTGGTTGCGCCAGCCGCCGTGCTGGGTGCGGCACTCGGCTTCGGGGCGCAGCGCATCGTGCAGGACCTGTTGGCGGGGTTCTTCGTCATCACCGAGAAGCAGTACGGCTTCGGTGACCTGGTTGCCTTGACCGTCGCGGGCATCGCGGCACCTGCGGAGGGCACCGTCGAGGACGTCACGCTGCGCGTGACCAAGCTGCGGTCCAGTGATGGCGAAGTGTTCACCATCCCCAACGGCCAGATCGTCAAGACGATGAACCTGTCCAAGGACTGGGCTCGCGCCGTCATCGACATCCCGGTCCCGACCAGCGCCGACCTCACTCGGGTCACCGATCTCCTGCACCACGTCAGCGAAACCGCGATGAAAGACGAGAGCCTGCGGAAGCTGCTGTTGGATGCGCCGCAGGTGATGGGCGTGGAGAGCATCGAACTCGACACCGTGAACCTGCGCATGGTCGCCCGAACGCTGCCAGGCAAGCAGTTCGAGGTCGGCCGCCGTCTCCGCCTGCTGGTGATCGCCACGCTGACGCGTGCGGGGATCGCCTCCCCGGCCGATACCAGCCCGAAGGTGAACACCATTCCGAGTCCGGCGGACGTCAGCGATCGGGAGCAGTCGCGGAAACCTGAGGACCGCGAATGAACTTCTGGAGCTGGCTCACGAGGAGACGCGCCGACCACGGATGGCCGGGATACCTGATCAATGGGCGAATCCGCACGTCCACCGTTGGGCTCGTCATCGCGTTGTTTGCGCTCGCCTGGGTGCACAACACCTACGCGCCGCCACCCCCGGCGCCCGTGGTACCCGATACGGCGGTAGTGCCGCCGGGGTTCGTGCCCGACCCCGAGTACACCTGGGTGCCCCGCACCAACGTCCAGGAGCGGCCAAAGACCACCACGACGACGCCGACCACCACGGAGACGACGCCGACCACCACGACCACCACGGAGCCAAGCCCGACGTCCACGTCACCGACGAGCCCAACCGCCACGACGTCGACCACCGCGCCTCCACCGGTCATCGATCCAGACGGCCCAGGCCCGATTCCGCCGCTCGTTCTGCCGACACTTCCCGGACTCGGACCGGTGCCGACGACGCCCCCACCACCGAGGTAGCGGGGTCTCACCGCGGGCACCGCTACACTGGCGAGCCGTGATGATCACCCTTGACCACGTGAGCAAACAGTACAAATCCTCGGCACGCCCAGCCCTGGACAACGTCTCGCTCAAGATCGACAAGGGGGAGTTCGTCTTCCTGATCGGGCCGTCCGGATCGGGTAAGTCGACGTTCATGCGGCTGCTGCTCGCCGAGGAGACGCCCAGCAACGGCGACATCCAGGTGTCCAAGTTTCACGTCAACAAGCTGTCCAGCCGCCACATCCCCAGCCTGCGTCAGGTACTCGGCTGTGTGTTCCAGGACTTCCGGCTGCTGCAGCAGAAGACCGTGTTCGAGAACGTGGCGTTCGCCCTCGAGGTGATCGGCAAGCGTTCCGACGTGATCAACCGCGTGGTGCCCGACGTGCTGGAGATGGTCGGCCTCTCCGGCAAGGCCAACCGCCTGCCCCACGAGCTGTCCGGTGGCGAGCAGCAGCGCGTCGCCATCGCCAGGGCCTTCGTCAACCGCCCGCTGGTGCTGCTGGCCGACGAACCCACTGGAAACCTGGATCCGGATACCAGTAAGGACATCATGGATCTGCTCGAGCGGATCAACCGCACCGGAACCACGGTGTTGATGGCCACACACGACCACCACATCGTCGATTCGATGCGCATGCGCGTCATCGAACTCGAGCTCGGTCGCCTCATCCGCGACGAGCAGAGCGGTGTCTACGGAATGGATCGCTAAGTGCGCTTCGGCTTTCTGATCAACGAAGTCCTCACCGGGCTTCGTCGCAACGTCACGATGACGGTCGCCATGATCTTGACGACCGCCATCTCGATCGGCCTGTTCGGCGGCGGCCTTCTCGTCGTCCGGCTCGCCGACAGCTCCCGCAACATCTACCTGGACCGGGTCGAGAGCCAGGTGTTCCTCACCAACGACGTCTCGGCCAATGACCCGACGTGCGACGCCGACCCGTGCAAGGCGCTGCGCAAGCAGATCGAGGATCGCGGCGACGTGAAGTCCGTGCGCTTCCTCAACCGCGACCAGGCCTACGACGACGCGATCAAGAAGTTCCCGCAGTACAAGGACGTCGCCGGCAAGGATGCGTTTCCGGCGTCGTTCATCGTCAAGCTCGACAATCCCGAGCAGCACAAGGCGTTCGACGAATCGCTGGTCGGCCAGCCGGGTGTGCTCAACGTGCTCAATCAGAAGGACCTGATAGACCGGTTGTTCGCGGTGCTCGACGGTTTGAGCAACGCGGCGTTCGCGGTCGCCCTTGTCCAGGCGGTCGGTGCGATCCTGTTGATAGCCAACATGGTTCAAGTCGCGGCTTATACCCGCCGAACGGAGGTGGGCATCATGCGACTGGTCGGCGCTAGCCGCTGGTATACCCAGCTGCCGTTCCTCGTCGAGGCGATGCTCGCTGCGTTCCTCGGTGTCGTGATCGCGATTCTCGGGCTGATCGTGGTGCGCGCGTTGTTCCTCGAGAAGGCGTTGAATCAGTTCTATCAAGCGAATCTGATCGCCAGGATCGACTACGCCGACATCCTCTACATCGCGCCCATCCTGTTGTTCGTCGGCGTGGCGATGGCCGGTGTCACCGGCTACGTCACCTTGCGGCTGTACGTGCGGCGTTAGCCATGGCGAAGAAGAAGGTCGACGAGGCCACCCGGCGCAACAACCAGGTGGTCGCGACCAATCGCAAGGCGCGACACAACTATTCGATCCTCGAGACCTTCGAGGCCGGCATCGCTCTGATGGGCACCGAGGTGAAGGCCCTGCGGGAAGGCCAGGCATCACTGGCCGATGCGTTCGCCACCCTCGACGACGGTGAGATCTGGCTGCGCAACCTGCACATCCCGGAGTATCACGCGGGCAGCTGGACCAACCATGCGCCGCGACGCAACCGAAAGTTGCTGTTGCACCGCGGCGAGATCGACAACCTGGTCGGCAAGATCCGCGACGGCAATCTGACGTTGGTGCCGCTATCGCTGTACTTCACCGACGGCAAGGTCAAGGTGGAGCTCGCGCTGGCGCGAGGCAAGCAGACGCACGACAAGCGGCAGGACATGGCCAGGCGGGACGCCGACAGGGAAGTCAACAGGGAACTGGGGCGGCGCGCCAAGGGCATGACCTGATCGGGGTCGTCTTCGCGCTGGTGTCGGCGTTCGGTTACGGCCTCAGCGACTTCGTCGCGACGGCTTGCAGTTCACCCGCAGGTGCGGCGGCAGGCCGCTTGGCGATGACCGCCCGAGTGACGTCGAGTTCGAGGGCGACGCCGAGGTGGGCCAGCGGATCGTCGATCACATGGCGTACGTGATCTAACCGGGACTTCTTAATCGCTGGACCGGGTTGAGCTGCACGGTATGATTGATCGTCCCGCCGAAGTTCGGTGGGGATGCGAGGGGCCGAACGGTTTCGACATCGCGCATCGAATCAAGGGAAGCGTGCCGGTGCAGGCAAATGACCACCGTAAGCGTCGTTGCAACCAATTAAGCGCCGATTCCAATCAGCGCGACTACGCCCTCGCTGCCTAAGCGACGGTGTGTCTGTCAGACCGGGAGCGCCCTCGGCCCGGACCCTGGCATCAGCTAGAGGGACAAACCCATACGTCCGGTCGCGGGATGTACGGGGACACCAAACAGCGACTGGGATCGTCATCACGGCTTGTTCGCGAGACCGAGAGATCCAAGTAGAGACTTAGCGAACTGCGCACGGAGAAGCCTTGAGGGAATGCCGTTGGACCCGGGTTCGATTCCCGGCGGCTCCACAGGAAAGGCCCAGGTCAGGGACATAATCCCGAGCCTGGGCCTTTTTCGTCAACACTCGGCTGCGCCACCGACGTAGCGGTCGATGAAGAATCGACGTCAACGCTCGCGATTTATCGACCTCGCCGCTCAGCCCGGCTGCTGATGCCGCCGGGAAGCAATTGGAGATAACTGCGTAAATCCGGTCGCACGGCAAGCGGAGTAGTTCCATCATCGACTCATGGGCACGGACAATACGGAGCTGGACCAGGAATCGCGGCGGATACAGGTACGGCGTGCGGCGCTGGGAAGCGCGGTCGGCACGACGATCGAGTGGTACGACTTCTTCTTGTACAACACGGCCGCCGCGCTGGTTTTCCCGCATCTGTTCTTCCCGGCTTCGAGCGCCTACGCGGGTGCGATGCAGTCTTTCGCGACCTACGCGGTCGGGTTCGCCGCGCGCCCAGTCGGGGCCGCGATCTTCGGGCACTGGGGCGACCGGATCGGGCGCAAGACCACCCTGATCATCACACTGCTGGTGATGGGCATCGCTTCTGCCCTCGTCGGCGTGCTGCCCGGGACCGCGTCGATCGGGTTCGCGGCGCCGCTGATCCTGGTGCTGCTGCGGTTGGTGCAGGGCATTGCGATCGGCGGCGAGTGGAGCGGATCGGTGCTGCTTGCGATGGAGTGGGGTGATCAAGATAGACGTGGGCTGCTCGGCAGTGCGGCGCAGATCGGTGTTCCGGTCGGGCTGGTGCTCGGTACCGGTGGCATGACGCTGCTGTCGGCCACGTTGTCGCCCGAGGCGTTCAACTCCTGGGGTTGGCGGGTGCCGTTCCTGGCCAGCCTGATTTTGGTCGCGGTCGGCCTGGCGATCCGGCTGAAGATACTCGAGACGCCGATGTTCGCCAGGGTGCTCGCTGAAGGGAAGACCGCGAGTACCCCGGTGATGGATGCGATCCGGCAGCACTGGCGGGAGATCCTGCTCTCGGCGGGGGCGCGGTTCAGCGAGCAAATGCCGTTCTACCTGTTCACCACCTTCGTGCTGACCTACGTCGTGGCGACGCACCACTACAGCAAGACGTTTGTGCTCACCGCCGTCCTGGTGGGCGCAACGTTGGAACTCGTGATGATCCCGCTGTTCTCGCACCTGTCTGACCGGTTCGGGCGCAAACGGGTGTACCTCGCCGGAGCCGTCTTGACCGGGATTTTCGCCTTTCCCTACTTTGCCGTCTTGTCGCACGGCGGCTACGCGCTGATCTTCATCGCCATCGTTCTCTCCCTGGTGGTGCACGCCATGCAGTACGGGCCCCAGGCCGCGCTGATCGGCGAAAGCTTCCCCACCCACCTGCGCTACGGCGGCGCCGGCATCGGCTACCAGCTGGCGTCGGTTTTTGCCGGAGGCCCGGCGCCCCTACTGGCGACATGGCTGTTGCACGAGACCGGCACACCGTACTCAATTTCCGCGTACATCGTGCTTGCCGCGGTTATCACCGTGGCCTGCGTAGTCGCCCTGCCAGACCGTTCCCGCGCGAACATCGACGACGCGGCTGTCTACAGCCGTGCCTAAGTGGACAACCACCAACGAACTCAGCGGCGCTCACGGGTTGCCCCTGCGATGGCTCGACCACTCCCGGCGAGCGTGTGAACCCACGTCCGAGTGCGCCCCCCGTCACCGTTCGGTGTCAACTCGGATCGACGGTTGCCCCGGCATGTGCCGCGCGGCGGTCGCATCCATGATGTCGCGCAGGGCAGGTATCTGGTTGAGCAAGCCCTCGAGGTCATCGCCCGCAACACGCAGGACCTCGGCCCTACCGGTCGTCGTCACGGTCGCATTCCGCAGTTTCCCGTGGCGAAGCGCGGATTCGCCGATCACCTCACCCGGTCCCACCACGGCAACGCGGTCGTGTCCGACGTACACCCCGGCCTCCCCGCTGAGCAGGATGTAAAGGGCGTCCGACGGCGTCTGTTCCTGAATCAGGGGCCATGGCCCGGACGTCGAGGCGCGACGTGCGGCTCGGACGATCCGCTGCAGGTCATCGTCCGAGAGCGTCGCCTCCGTGACGAATTCCCGGAGCCGACGGGCGCTTTCTTGATACTCCGCTTCCTGTGCGGCGGCGGCTTCCTTCAGACGCTCACGCTCGTTCATAGTGGGCTTCCCATCCGCAATGTGACCCTGACATCGCGGAGCCTAGCGAACGACCGTTGTCGGCAAATCCGAATGAGCAGACATCTCCAGTTCAAAATATCCTGGTCAGCGGTCGTGGACGTTGACTTTGACCGCGACCAAGGAACCCATTCGTCAATCGATTTGCCAGTCCTGGCCACCGTCGTTTTGCGTGTAGCTGCCCACGGAGTTCGTTACCACGATGGGATCGCCGATCCCGAAGTTGTCGTAGAACCACTGCGCGTCTGCGGGGCTGATGTTGATGCAGCCGTGGCTCACATTGCGGTTCCCCTGGTCGGCCACCGACCAGGGTGCGCTGTGCACGAAGTTGCCGCTGTTGTCGATCTGCACGGCCAGCTTGACGTGGAGGCGGTAGCCCTCTGGCGAATCATTCGAAACTCCGTATGTCTCGGAGTCCATCACGACGTCGGAAAACTTGTCCTGAACGTAGTAGGTGCCGTCGGGGGTGTCGTGGCCTGGCTTGCCCATTGACATCGGAAATGTCTGCTCAACGTTGCCATTACGTGTGATCGTCATCTGGTGGGTGTTGTTGTCGGCCGTGGCGACTAGCGCGTCTCCCGTGGTGAAGCTGGACGTGGCGCCCGCCGCGTCGATGTTCACCGTGGTGTGTTCTGGCCAGAATGCAAAGGGCCGCCACCGCACCTGGCTGTCATTCATCCAATAGAACTTTCCGGCCACCGGCGGATCCGACGAGATGTGTATCGCGTCCTCGGCCACCGGCCGGTCTGTGATTGGCGCGGTGAAGGTGATGACGATCGGCTTGGCGACGCCGACGGTCGATCCGTTCGAAGGATTTACCGACGCCAGACTGAAAGGGGCTGTGCCGGAAGGCGTCTCATCTACTGCTCCCGCGGTCTGCTCCAACGGCGCCGAGGTCCCCGATGGGTCAACCACTTCCGCGGGCGGCGGATCGCTCGGTGAGTCAACACTTCCTTCGGGGTCGGCCAGCGCGTGCGGCGCCATCACCAAACCCACCACAACCGTAAGGGCCCCGATCGCAGCAGTTGCTCGGATACCTGTCGGACTTCGCATGTGCATTTCTCGCAAGGTAGATCGGCAACTGCTGCCGGCGCGGCTTGCAGTGAGGCCAGATGGCCAATGACCACCGTTCCACATTCTGTCGGTGCTTACTCATATGCGGCACAACGAAATAAGCACGAATTGAACGCAGATTCGTATCTCCTGGATCTGACTAGGGTGCGGTATTCGTGCAACCAATGGCCGCGGCTGCGGTCCGTTTCCGCGGATCGCAGGTGGCGGGCGCTTAGTGTCGCGGCATGGACCGCATTTGGCAGTGGGCGTGGGATCGGTATGGGGCGAGATACTCGTGGGTGGGCTGCGCGGTCTCGTTCCCCATGACGCTGGCTATCTATCTCATCCCGTCGTGTGTCGTTGTCGCTTCCGAGAAGTCCGATCGTTACGTCGAGGCGGCCTCCGTCACCGTCATCACCGTGCTCATGGTGGTGTACGTGGTCGCTCTTCCCGGCCTGGGCCAGATCCGCCTTGTTGAGCGGTGGGCAGCCGGCCACGAGGTCGATCGAGCGAAAGCGCTGGACGCCACCTACACCTACGCTCGGAGGGCAGTTGCCCGAGCGGTGGGGGTCACCGCTGTTTCGGTCGCCATGCTTCTGGTGGTTGTCGGTGTGATCGCCGGTGCGAGCGGATCGCGGCTAATCCAGTACGGAATCTTGGGCGCAGTTTTCGGAACTGCCGTCCAGCTGATCGCTGTGCACAGCTTCGCGGAAGTGGGGCTGCGGCCAGCCAGGGTCGCCATTGCCGGTGATACAGGGATCGGTGAGTCCCTGCCCCGCTCTCGCCCCACATTCGCCGCGTGGTCGAACGTGTTATTGCTCGCGACCGCGTTCGCGTTCGCCATCACGGGTGCGATGCTGGCGGCCGTGTTCTATGGGGCCACTTCGGTCCCCGTGCTCGCCGTGGTGATTGGGTGTGCATTGACGCTTTTTATCGCGGTGCCGATCACCGTCGGCTCCGCGTTCTCACCGTCCCTGCGACCGATCCGCGATCTCGCCGAAGGAACTGAACGTGTCGCAGCGGGCAACTACAGCCAACGCCTGCCGGTGGTTCAGGACGATGACCTCGGCGCGCTGGCGGCGTCGTTCAACCGGATGCAGGCCGGTTTGGCTGAGCGGCAACGACTTCAGGTGGCGTTCGGCACCTATGTCGATCCGGCCCTGGCGGCGCGGTTGCTCGAGCAGGGTGACGACATCTTCACCGGGGAGCGTCGCGAGGTGACGGTGATGTTCGTCGACGTTCGCGATTTCACTCCGTTCGCGGAGGTCAACTCCGCCGAGGACACGGTCGCCCGGCTCAACGCCTTGTTCGAGATCGTGGTGCCTGCCGTCGTGGACGCCGGTGGGCATGTCAACAAGTTCCTCGGCGACGGTGCGCTGGCCGTGTTCGGCGCACCCAACGATCTCGCGGATCATGCCGACGCGGCGGTGAGCGCCGCTGTTCTGATTCACCGCCTTGTCGCCGAGCGATTCGGCGGCGAGCTTCGGATCGGCATCGGCATCAACACCGGGCTGGTGATCGCCGGGACCATCGGTGGTGCAGGCAAGCTCGAGTTCACCTTGATCGGTGACACCGTCAACGTCGCCGCCCGCGTCGAGCAGCTCACCAAGACCACCGGCGACGCGATCCTTCTCACCCACCACTGCGTCGACGCCCTGGCCTCTCGACCGACCGGACTCACCGACCGCGGATCCCATGCCCTGAAGGGAAAGTCAGCCGAGGTACAGGTCTTCGGCCTCAATCCAGGCACGGTCGTCGACCTGATCTCGCGCGGCTGAGCGCAGCCGCCCGTCGATCCAACCACCGTCATCGCCCGTTCATCATCGGCGTTCGCTCCTGCGCGTGCGCATGCGGCCTCCTCGAACCGGTAGCACTACTCCCATCTTGGGCCGGCCAAGGCTCGCTACTGCATCACCGATTAGTCCGCGTGTTTGATCAGTAACGAGAAGAACTGGTATGACGGATCATTCGCATCAGGGGCGCCTGTTGGGGTGTCTCTGGTGATCGGATGGCTCAGGTCAACCGAGGACGGGTCGTTCACGTGGGCCCAGTCGGTGACGATCATCCGCTGGCTGAACTTCCACGTGCCATCCCGCTTCTCGTACTTGTCGAGGTAGCGTCCGCCGACCACCACGTCGACGTCCCGATCGCGCGCGCTGAACGTGTGCGTGGCAATGGTGTAGATCTCGCCTTCGGCGGTGCTTCCTTCGATGGCGAAGTTCACCGTGGTGACATTGTGTTGCATCGACCGGATGTAGGGCCGGGCGGCGGTGATCGCATCGAGGAGCTCGTCGGCAGACCCCATTGCGACGGCGCCATGGTCGTCGGTGGCGTCGGGGTGGTAGAGGTCCCGCAGGCGCGCGATGTCGCCACGGTCGACGGCGCGACAGTAGCCGTACACGAGCTTGCGCAACTGAAACTCGTCGAGCATTTCCTGCAGAAGGGCTTCTGAGTGTGCCATCGCGTATCGGTCGTTCCTTGCCTCGGTGTTCGGAGCCGGCGCTCATCAGTGTCTAGCAGCCGCCGTACCCTTCCAACGTGACCTCGATCGACGAGAACAAGCTCAGCACCTGCCTGCAGGTGCTGTCCGAGATCGAATCGCTGCCTCCCGAGCACCCGGATGCCGTGGCGGTCCGCCGGGCCACGGCCCGCCTGTGGAAGTCGGTGAAGGTGGCCCGCCGCCACGCCAAGCGCGACGCGGTGGCCGCCTCTGACCACGCGGTCACCTCGGCCACCGCCACCGGTGCGCCCGGCCGCATCGACGACGAGACGCAGGGGCTGCCCCTCGTCTCCACCGCGGTTGGGGCGATTGCGGGAACGTTGCTCCGGTCGCGGGCCTGCTACATGTGCAAGAACCGATACACGGTGGTCGACGCGTTCTACCACCAGCTCTGCCCCGAGTGCGCCGCGCTCAACCGGGCCAAGCGCGACGCCCGCACCGACCTCACCGGTCGCACCGCACTGCTCACCGGCGGCCGCGCCAAGATCGGCATGTACATCGCATTGCGGCTGCTCCGCGACGGCGCGCACACCACCATCACCACCCGCTTTCCGAACGACGCCGTGCGCCGCTTCGCCGCGATGCCCGACGCTGCCGACTGGCTGCACCGGCTTCGCGTCGTTGGCATCGACCTACGCGACCCGGCCCAGGTCGTCGCGCTCGCCGACACGGTGGCCGAACAGGGCCCGCTCGACATCCTGATCAACAACGCGGCACAGACGGTGCGCCGCCCGCCCGGCTCCTACGCGGCGCTCGTCGAGGCCGAGCGGACCCGGCCGCCCGAGCTCGTCGACGTGATCACATTCGACCACGTCAGTGACGCCCATCCGGCCGCCCTCGCGGGAAGTCTCACCGAGCACCCCATGCCGCACGCGGTAACCGAACTCGCGCTCGTCGCCCGCAGCGCGACCCCGGACCGGATCGCCGCAGGCACCGCCATCGACGCGGGTGGACTGCTGCCCGACACCGCATCGGTGAACAGCTGGACCCAGCACGTGCACGAGGTCGACGCCATGGAGCTGCTCGAGGTGCAACTGTGCAACCAAACCGCACCGTTCATCCTGGTGAGCCGCCTGCGAAAGGCGATGGCCGCGTCGACCGCCCGGCGCAAGTACGTCGTGAACGTGTCGGCGATGGAGGGCCAGTTCAGCCGCGCGTACAAAGGCCCCGGCCACCCGCACACCAATATGGCGAAGGCCGCGCTGAACATGCTCACCCGCACCAGCGCGGGGGAGATGCTGGAGCGCGACGGCATCCTCATGTCGGCCGTCGACACCGGGTGGATCACCGACGAGCGCCCGCACCCGACCAAGCTGCGCCTCGCCGAGGAGGGTTTCCACGCCCCGCTCGACCTCGTCGACGGCGCCGCCCGCGTGTACGACCCGATCGTCCGCGGGGAGTCCGGCGAGGACTTGTCCGGCTGCTTCCTGAAGGACTACGCGCCGAGCAACTGGTAGTCGCTACCTGTCGAGGTCCCACTGCCCGAAATCGGCGGCAAGCACCTCGTCCACGTCGACGTGGGTCCCGCCGAGGAGGACACCCGGGTCGGAAGCGGTGACGATCACGTACTGATAGAGCACGGCCGCGGGCTCGCGCGCACCGGCAGACCACGCTCTCGTCTGCCATGCCCAGCGGTATCCCGCAGTGGTCGAGCGCCCGATGACACCGTCCCGGATCGCCCATCCACACACGTTGGCTGACCCGTAGACACCGCTGCGGGCCACGCCAAGTACCGAGTTGATTCCTCGAAACCACCCGACTGCCAAGCTATTCCAGGTGCCGAGGTCGATGCCCTCGTCGACGCTGAAGAAGATCGGCGCAGAATCCGGGCCCCCGGCCGCGCCGTGCAACCGCAGAGCCGTCTGCGCGTCGGCCACACCGCCGTCGTAGCCGCGGGTGAAGTCCGACGGCGAGGCTGGCCAACTGGGTTTGCCGTACTGGTAGCAGCTGACGACGTGAAGGCCTTGCGCGCGTAGGCCATCCGCGTACTCGCGGGTGACGGGCTTGAAGTCGAAGTCCGCTCCAGGCCGTAACTCGGAGACGTAGACGAGTGCGCCGTCGTAGCCCGCCGCCTTGATTTGATCTGGCGGGACCAAGCGCTCGGCGAAGTCGAGCAGCTGCATGGTGGCGGCTGACGCCTTCTGCGCGCCGAGCGTCGCCGCGGCCGTCCCGAGACCGAGGAGGGCGGGCGTGGCTGCAACGAATTTGATGGCGTCGCGGCGTGAAACGGGCACGGGGTTAGGCCGAACTCCCGGTGGCGGTCGTCGCGATGCCGCCGTCGACGGGGATGATCGTCCCTGTGAGATAGGAGCCCGCGCGGCTGGCGAGGAACACGGCGATACCGGCCATGTCGTCGTCGCGTCCGATCCGACCGAGCGGGGATGTTGCGGCGACCACGTCACCAAAGGCATCGAGCGTCGCTGCCATCATCTTCGAGCGGAACGGCCCCGGCGCAACGGCATTCACGGTGATGTGCTGCCGCCCCAGCTCGCGCGCGAGCACTCGGGTCAGCTGGTGCAGCGCCGCCTTGCTGGCGGAGTAGGAGTACGTCGACAGCGTAGGGACGTGGATCCCGTCGATGCTGCCCACGTTGATGATCCGCGCCGGGTCGTCGGCCGTGCCCACCTGCCGGAGCGCGGGCACCAGCGCCTGAACGAGCCAGAAGGGCGACTTGAGGTTGAGGTCGAGCACCTTGTCCCACGCCGAGTCCGGGAAGGTCTCCAGCGGTTCACCCCAGGTGGCGCCCGCGTTGTTGACGAGGATGTGGAGTCCGTCGGAGTCGGAGGTGACGAGGTCGGCGAGGCGCAGGCACTCGTCGTGCCGGGACAGGTCCGCGGCGATCGCTCGCACCTCACCGAACTCCGACAATTGCTCCTGGGCTTGGGCGCACGCGTCGGCCTTGCGCGAGCTGATGACGACGCGCGCACCTGCCTGCAGCAGACCGCGGGCCATCATCATGCCGATGCCCCTTGTGCCGCCGGTGACGAGCGCGGACTTGCCGGTCAGGTCGAAGAGTTGTGCGTGCGTGGCGATTTGGCCGTCTGTCATTGAGTTGCCTTCTTGTCGAGGTACTGCAGCAGATCGTGGGCGGCCAGTTCGACGTCCTTGTGTCGCCACTCGGAGGCGCGGTACACGCAGGCGATCAGCCCGATGCGGTGGATGCGTCGAAAGTCTCCGTAGACGAAGGCGTACCGCGCCTTCGTATCGTCGTTTGCGCCCTCGGTCAGCCCGAGATGCCATTCGCCGTATTCGTCCCACGAGTGCGTTTCGAGGTAGGCGTTTTCCGCATCGGCCCGCGGTTGTACTTCACCCCAGTCACTGTCGAGGACGTACTGCCGGGCATCGATGAGCTTGCGCGCCTTGGTCACAGCGGAGTCGTTCAGCGAGTACTTGGCCATGAGGGCCCCGTTCTAGAGATCTACGATGGTGCCAGCCGTCGGGTCGAGCTTCCCGTCGAGGAGTTCGAGATAGACCTGCTGGATGTCGTCCTCAGTCGAGATGCGTTCGACGCGTAGCCAATCCGTCGCCCACCGCGCAAACGGGAACCATGCCTCGGCGACGCTCTCGTCCAGCTTCGCGGTGCCCCAGTCGGCGCCGCGTTTCTTGATCCGGTCCGGGGCGAAGAAGAAGACGGGCTTCGGCCTTGCGAGTTCGCCTGCCCCCTGGGTCATCTGGGTCCAGTGGGTGACGCCGACGGCGGCGCTGTGGGCG
The DNA here is from genome assembly GCF_014202335.1 of Mycobacterium sp. AZCC_0083. Classification (GTDB taxonomy): domain Bacteria; phylum Actinomycetota; class Actinomycetes; order Mycobacteriales; family Mycobacteriaceae; genus Mycobacterium. The sequence goes on from NZ_JACHGP010000028.1 coordinate 24,980, forward strand.
AGGCGATCGCCGTAGCGCGCATGGACGTCGGTGCGCACGGCGCCGTCACCCGAGATGTCGACGTAGACCGCCCGTTCGCCTGGCAGCTGCGAAACCGCGTCATACAGATGGACCGAGTCGTAGACGTTCAGTCCCTCGACGAACTCACGGTTGCCTGCGGAGGTCAGTCCCACGACGTCGATGCCCTCGCGCTTGGCGAGCAGATGGGCCGCGATGATCGCCGTCTTCGACGACGCGCTGGAGATCACGATGGTGTCCGCGCCGAAGAAGTCCTCGTCGGCGAGGAAGTCATCGATGAGGAACGAGGTGAAGAACAGCGGGAAGAACAGGATGTGCTCGGCTTCGAGGTCGGCCGAGTACACCGGGTCGGTGTCGACGTCGCGGTAGCCCTGATAGGCCGATGGCAACTGGGCTCGGTGCGCGGCGGCGTCGACGAAGCCCTTCTCGTCGATGCGATCGGGGGTGACCAACAGGTGGCTGGCACAGGGGAAGTAGCCGTAGACGCGTGTGCCCTGCTTCAGTCCGGGATGCAGTGACTCTTCGACGTGGGCGTAGCCCCAGACGTTCAACTTCCCCCAGTCCGGGTCGGACGCCGGGAAGAAGTCCCAGTACTGCATCGCATCACCGAACACCGCGTAGGTGATGTTGTTCGACGTGAGCCCGAACGATTCGATCCGGAGCAGCGCCTGCCCGTCTTCCGGCGACGGCGGATCGGCGAGAACGAAGCGGCTGTCGTGTAGGTCCTTGCGGTTCAACTCGAAGTCCACGCGTCCCAGCCTATGCGCGCTGCGCAAACCTCCGCTGAAGCACCGCCCTCGTGTATATGGTGACCCGATATTCGCGGGGGACCGGGCTAGCAAAGGGTGACGATGACCATGAAGACGAAGACAGCGGCACTGTTCGCAGCCCTGGGGATGGCGGTGGCTCCGATCGCCTTGGCGCCGGTTTCCCACGCCGAGGTCTGTGGCGCCGTCGGCGGTCGCCACGTCGAAGTGGGCGGATGCTCGCACGTCGTCGGCGACGTGGCCGCGGGAGTCGCACTGGCGAACGACGACGACTGGGCCGTACAGGAAGCCGCAGGCCAGCCACCGTGCTATACCCCTTCCGGCGTGCCGTACTACACGCCGGGCGGGGACCCCTGCGTTCCCTGACCTACTGCGCGGCCTTGGCGGCGTCCTTCTTCTTGCCGAACGGCAGCACGTGCACGACGCCGACCACGATGGCGCCGACGACCAGGCCGATCACTGCTGAGGCAGCGGTGTTCACCAGCCACGCCAGCACACCGCTGAAGGCACCCAGCGCCTCGGTGGCCGCGCGCACGTTCTCCTCGGCGTGGTGAACGAAGCCGTACGGCGCATGCCACCCGAGGGTGTCGGTCCCGACCAGCAGAATGTGGCCACCGACCCAGAGCATCGCGACGGTACCGATGGTCGATAGCGCGGTCAGCAGCATCGGCATCCCCGAGACCAGGCCACGGCCGATCTTCTTGGCGAATCGTGACGAGCGCTGCGTGAGGCTCAGGCCGACGTCGTCCATCTTCACGATGGCGGCGACCACGCCGTACACCGCGGCGGTGATGACCAGAGCGACGACGACGAGGATGATCAGCCGCGGCACGAACGCTTGGTCGGCCACCTCGTTGAGGGCGATCACCATGATCTCGGCGGACAGGATGAAGTCGGTGCGGATGGCGCTCGACGTCATCTGCTTTTCGGCGTCCTCGCCGACGGCCGAGGTCGGCGCCGCGTGGGCGTCGTGCCCAGTGAACCAGCCCACCACCTTCTCCGCGCCCTCGAAGCAGAGGTAGGTGGCGCCGACCATCAGGATCGGCGTGAGCAGCCACGGCACGAACTGACTGAGCAGCAACGCAGCAGGAAGAATGAACAGCAGCTTGTTGCGCAGGGATCCGATGGCGATCCGCTTGATCATCGGCAGCTCGCGGTCGGCCGTGATGCCGTGCACGTATTGCGGCGTCACGGCGGTGTCGTCGATGACGACGCCCGCGGCCTTCGCGGTCGCGCGTCCTGCCGCCGCACCGATGTCGTCGACCGAGGCCGCCGCGAGGCGTGCCAGCGCGGCAACGTCGTCGAGAAGCCCGAACAGCCCCGCACTCATCGCATCCCCACCATGACATCGAAGCGTAGCGGGTCTTCCGGCACCGGGATGAATTCGCGACGGCCCATCCGTTCTGGCGGTCAGGGAGCTGTCACACGAAGCCCGTTGGAACGAAAAGGGAAGGCTGACCATGAGAATCGTCGTAATCGGAGGTACCGGCCTGATCGGGTCGAAGCTGGTACGCGCCTTGACCGAACGCAGTCACGACGCCGTCGCCGCGGCCCCGTCGACCGGTGTGAACACGTTCACCGGCGAGGGTCTGTCCGAGGTCCTCGCTGGCGCGTCGGTGGTCGTCGACGTGTCGAACTCGCCGACGCTCGACGACGCGGCGATCGAGTTCTTCCGCATGGCGACCACGAACGTGCTCACGGCCGAGAAGGATGCCGGAGTCGGTCACCATGTCGCGCTTTCGGTGGTGGGCACCGACCAATTGGCCCTGCAGAGCGGGTACTTCGCGGGGAAGCTGCTCCAGGAGAAGCTCATCGGCGACGGTCCCATTCCCCACTCCATCGTGCACGCGACGCAGTTCTTCGAGTTCGTCCAGACGCTCGCCGACTCGTCGATCGTCGACGGCGTCGTGCGCATGCCACCCGCCTACTTCCAACCGATGGCAGCCGTCGACGTCGCGGAAGGTGTCGCCATCGCCGCGGTCGGTGACCCGGTGAACGGCATCACCGAAATCGGTGGACCGCAGGCGTTTCGGCTGCCAGACCTCATCAGGACCGCGCTCGTCGCCCGAGGAGACACCCGCGAGGTCGTCGCAGACCCCACCGCGCTCTACTGGGGCATCGAGCTCGGGGAACGCACCCTTTGCCCCGGCGATGGCGCGACGCTCTTCGACACCCGGTTCGAGGACTGGATCCTCGAAGCAGCCGCCAAGGCCTAATCAAGACCGTCTCGAAGGAGCCCGGTTCGATCACGATCGGACCGGGCTCTTTCGCGCACGGCAAACCGGTAGGGTTCTGTCAAAACCAGACGAAGTGGTGCTATGTCGAGCCAGGGTCGGGGGCAACGTTTACGGGGTCGGGACGCCGAAGTAGAGACACTTCGGGGCCTGATGGACCGCGCCCGATCGGGCACCAGCCAGGTGCTGGTACTCCGCGGTGAGGCGGGGGTTGGCAAGACCGCGCTCGTCGAATACACCTCAGAGCTCGCGTCGGGGTTCCGCACCGTCCAGGTGGCGGGGGTGCAGTCCGACATGGAGCTGGCCTTCGCAGGACTGCAACAACTCTGCGCACCGTTGATGGAGCACGTCGACGAACTGCCCGAACCGCAGCGTGACGCGCTGAACGTCGCCTTCGGTCGCGGAGTCGGCGCGGCGCCCGACCGTTTCCTGGTCGGGTTGGCCATGCTGAGCCTGATGGCGGCCGCCGCCGATGATCGCCCGCTGCTGTGCGTCGTCGACGACGCGCAATGGCTCGACCAGGTGTCGATGCAGACCTTGGGGTTCGTCGCACGTCGCCTGCTGGCCGAGTCGATTGCCATGGTCTTCGCCGTGCGGGACCGCCCCGACGTGTTGAGTGGCCTGCCGGAACTGGAGATCCACGGCCTGTCGGACGCCGAGGCTCGAGACCTGTTGGAGTCGGTCATGTTCGGCGGGATCGACCCGCGCGTGCGAGACCGCATCGTGGCAGAGACCCGCGGCGTACCTCTTGCGATACTCGAAGTGCCTCGAACCGTCTCCGCGACGGAGCTTGCCGGCGGCTTCTGGATCTCGGGTAAGCGCAATTCGACGGCAGCGATCGAGGAAGGCTTGGTGCAGCGCATCAAGGCCCTTCCCGCCGAGACGCAAACGCTGCTGCTCGTTGCGGCGGCGGAACCGGTTGGCGACGCGGCGTTGTTCTTGAGCGCCGCAGCGCGACTCGGCATTCCGGTCGACGCGCTGGCGCCCGCCGAGGCTGCAGGGGTGATCGAGTTCGGCCCCCGCATGCGATTCCATCACCCGTTGATGCGCTCGGCCGCCTACCGCGCAGCCGACTTGACCGAGCGCAGGGCGATACACCGCGCGCTCGCCGAGGCAACGGATTCCGAGGTCGACCCCGACCGGCGAGCGTGGCATGCCGCGAGTGCCGCGGCCGGACCTGACGATGCAGTGGCCGCCGAATTGGAGGGCTCAGCCGCCCGCGCCCAGTGCAGGGGTGGCGTCGCCGCGGCGGCGGCCTTCCTGGAACGCGCGACCGTCCTCACCGCGGACCCTGCCCTTCGTGGATCAAGGGCCATCGCCGCCGCCCAGGCCAAACGAGAAGCGGCAGCGCCAGAGGCGGCCTACGAGCTACTTGCCACGGCGGAGTCGGCGCCACTTTCCAAGCTTCAGCGAGCTCAGGTAGCGCGGATGCGCGCTCAGATGGAGTTCGTGCGAAGCCGGGGAGGTGCGCCGGGGGCACTCCAGATCACTGGGGCGGCCGCGCAATTGCTCAGTGCTGCAATGGAACTCGACGGCCTCGACGACGACCTGGCCAGGGAGACTCATCTCGAGGCGCTCACCGCCGCGATGTATGCGGGGCGACTCGGTGACCCGGCCGGCTTGACGGAGGCGGCCGCTGCAGGCCGCGCCGCGCTCGCTCGGGTAGATGAGCTGGAGCGACCGATCGACTTCCTGTTGAGCGGCATGACGCGCCGGATCATCGACGGTCCAGGTGCCGGTTATGACCATCTGCGGACTGCGCTGGATCTCTGGAATGCCAACGCGGAGAAGAGCATCGGGCAGCCTCTGCATTGGCCATTTCCGATTGCCCAGGAGTCCGGTGCGCACGAGATGTGGGACGACGCGGTACTGCAGCGCATCGCGGTCGACACCGTTCGGCGCGCGCGTGACGCCGGTGCTCTGGCTGCACTTCCCGCAGCGCTGGCCTACCGGGCAGGCGTCCACGTATACCGGGGCGAATTCGCTTCGGCGGCAACGCTCATCGAAGAGGCGAACGCCATCACTGCCTCGACGGGCTACACGCCGGTGAAGTATCACTCGCTGACGGTCGCATCGTGGCGGGGCATTCTCGCCGAGGCGGCCGATCCGATCGAGGCGGCGGCCGCCAACGGCGCGGCACGGGGTGAAGGCCGACTGGTCGGGGTGACCAAGTACACCTCAGCCGTTCTCTTCAACGGTCTCGGCCGATACGAGGACGCATTCGTAGCAGCACGTGAATGCTGTGAGTACGAGGACCTGGGTTTCTACGGCTGGTGCCTCCTCGAACTCATCGAGGCCGCGGCACACATCGGTGACCGGGACACTGCCGCATGGGCGTTGCGGGAGTTCGAGGAGAGAGCCGGCAGCAGCGGCACGGACTGGGGGCTCGGGGCCGTGGCAGCTGCCAGAGCCCAACTCGCCACCAATGACCTCGCCGACGGTCTCTTCACCGAGGCGATCGAACGCCTCGAGCGGGCCAACATCGGGCTCAACCTGGCGCGTACCCGACTGTCCTACGGCGAATGGCTCCGACGGGCGAATCGCCGAATCGACGCCCGGCGGCAGCTCAACACCGCCTACGAGATGTTCACCGGGATGGGTGCGCAGGGCTTCGCCGAACGGGCCCGCCGGGAACTGGCGGCCACCGGTGAGAAGGTGCGCAAACAGCCCGTCAGTTCCGGTGACGAGTTGACGGCACAGGAGTCGCAGATCGCCCGACTGGCCGCGGAAGGGCTGACCAATCAGGAGATCGGCGCGCAGCTGTTCATCAGCGCGCACACCGTCGAATGGCATCTGCGCAAGGTGTTCGTCAAGCTCGGCATCGCCTCGCGACGGCAGCTGCGTGCGCTGTCGTGGGCCAATTAGGCAGCGGTTTCACCTCTGAAGTCGTGCCAGCTGTCGCAGATGCTCGACCTGCTCGCCGTTCCGTGCTCCGGTGATCAACGCCTTGGCGATTCTCAGGAGGATGGATGGCCGGAACAGCCGTACGGGTGCGTCGAGCATCCACGCGACGCGGAAGAACTGCTGTGCTACCGCCGGGTCGGTTTCGGTGGCGGTCAAGACGGCATCCATGTAGGTGTTGATGATCCGCGTTGACAGCGGCCGCCGACCCTCGACCTGCGGCAGCGCCAAGTCCGAACCGACCGCCGTCCGCCAGGCCACCTGAATGGTCTTGGCCGATTCACCGAAGAACCGCCGGGGCAGATCCAAGTCGCCAACGCTCAGACACTTGCCAAGGACCTCGGCCTCGGCCGCCGCGACGGTCATGCCCTGCCCGTATATCGGGTTGAAGCTGCAGACGGCGTCACCGAGCACCAGCAGTCCGTCCGGGGTGCGGGCGAGCTGGTCGTAGCGCCTCCACCGGTTGGATGGAATCCGGTGATGGACCACGTCCCCCAGAGGTTCACCCGCGCGGATCGCGTCAAGCGCGTGACGTGGCGCGAACTCCGCGATGAACTCGAGCAATTCGGCACGATCCGACGGGGGTTGCTGGCCGCCGAGAGTGCCTCCCAGTACCAGGTAGGTGTCGTTCTCCACCGCGAACATCGCAAAGGTGGTGGGCCGGCTGGCGACGGGATTGACCGTCAGCACCAATTCGCGCAGCATGCCGGGCGGAACACGTACGGGCATGGTGGCATACGCGATGCGCATCTCGAGTTCCTCGACTGGCGGCCGGACGTATCCGAATTCCTCGAGGAACACCGGCGCCCGCGAGCCGCGGCCGGTGGCGTCGATGATGAGGTCTGTGGTCAGCAGCGTCTCGCCATCATCACCCTGCCGCGCGAGCCGAGCCCCGGTGATGCGGTTGGCGTCGGTATCGGCCGTCAAGCCCACGACGTCGTGGCCCTCGAGAAACTCAACGTTCGGAATGGCGCGCACAGCCTTTCGCACGCTGAACTCCAACAGCGGTCGGCTCACGTGGTAGTCCACCAGCGAGGTGGGGTCCGGCACGGTCGCCGAACGCACCATGAGATGTCCGCCGAATGTGGACCAGAATCTCGAAAGGTCGCCGTCGTCCCACTTCACCGCTCCGTCGGTGACGAGTTGGTCGAAGAACCCAGGAAAGAGCTCGCCGACGATCTGCACGCCCTTGCCGAGCAAGACGTGCGGATGTCGGTCCTGGGGCACTCCACGGCGATTCATCGGAGCATGGGGCAGAACGTCGCGTTCGACAACGGTGACCACACGAAAGAAGTCGGCAAGTACACGTGCGGCGAGGAGGCCGCCCATGCTCGCGCCGAGGACGACTGCTCTGTCACGACTCTCGGGCATTCAATTCCTTTGCTGGTGAGACGAATTGGCGAAAGCGGTCGCGGTGCTGCATTGATTGCGCTCTGGTGCGTCAGCCGATTCATCCCCGACTGGTGAAAGGCCTTGTGCAACAGCGCTACATCTGCTCCTTTGCCGCATCGATCAGCGCGGCAGCCAAGAGGTCCGGGTGGGTCAGCATGGCCTCGTGCGGGCCGTCGCATTCCAGAAGGCGAGGTTGATCCAGGCGGCCGGCCATGGCGCGGTAAAGCTCTTGGGGAACTGCCTGATCATGGCGCAGGAAGACATAGCTAGACGGCAGCGCCGCACTCCAGAATCGGGGCAACGAGACGGGTTCGCTGATCCATCCGAAGGGCACGGGGACGAGCTTGCTGGTGGCGGTGGCGATGTCGTGCTCTGAGGCGCCGTTCATGAAGTGCTCCGACCACGTCTGTGGATCGATCGCTACTGTCTGATCTGCGCTATATCGGGCAGCGAGACCGGAACTCTCGACGAATGGCGCGGGCAGCACGTCGTTGATGGCTTCCCCGTCGTGCAGCACCCACGCGTCGACGAAGACGATGCGGCGCGTTTGCTGGGCCAGCCGGTCCGCGGCGTACTGCGCGACCGGGCCGCCACCACTGTGGCCGACCAGCACCAAATCCCGTAGGTCGTGCTGTCTGACCGCGTCGACCAGTCCGTCACCAATCGCCGTGAGATTGACCCCGACCCGATCAACCGCGACACCCTGCTCGCTGCCACGAAGGGTGGGCGCGAAGACTTCATGCCCCGCCGAACGTAAGGCTGCCGACACGGCGTCCCAGCACCAACCGCCCTGCCAGCCCCCATGCACGAGTACGAACTGCATCCCGCCTCCCTTCTTCGCGATGAATCAGGTCTTCGTTCGTCTCTCAGTCCCGACCGGCGAGCTCCAACTTGATCGCCAGTAGCGCTGGGTTGGTGTAGAACACCTCGTGCGACCCTTCCATGGTCACCAATCTGAAAATCCCGAGTCTGCGGGCATTGGCGAGCCAGCCAACCTGCGGATCTCCCGGCGGAAAGGAACCGTCGTCGTGGCACAGAACATAGCTGCGGGGGACCGTCGTCAGCTCGTAAAACGCCTTCATGTCAAGCTTTTCGACAATCGGGCCAAGGGGCTCGGGATTCAGCATGCTGTAGGTCTCCTGAGCCCGTTCCAAGTCGGCGTCGCCGATGAAGGCGTCTCGAAAAATCTCGAAGGGCAGCATGACGGTGTTGTCTCCCGACTGCTCGGCGAGTATGGGAAACAGCTCTTGAAACGCGACGGGTGCGTTATCCAACACGCTTGTCCCGTCCTCGGGGACGAAAGCGTTCAAAAACACCAGTCGCCGCACCTTTTCGGGTGTCTTTGCAGCTAGACGGGCAATGACGCTACCCGCAAAACTGTGCCCGACCAGAACGAAGTTGGTGAGGCCGTGTTGGCCGATGTAATCGGCGACGGACGCGACACAGTCATCGTGACTGACGTCGCGATCGACGCCTTCTCCGTGGCCCGCCATGGTCGGGCAATGGACCTGGTGTCCCCGTTGCCGTAGGTGCTCAGCGACATCTGCCCATGCGTCCCCGTCATGACACGAGCCGTGCACAAGAATGTAAGTAGACATTTTGATTTCCAATCGTCTGTTGGTGGTGGTATGTATGTGCTCACTGTCGGCGGCATGGAGAATTGGAAGCCGGGCTTGCTCATGATTCGGTGAGAGCGGCAGGCACGGGGGCGTCGAGGTGCTTGAGCAACGCCGCGAGCTTGTGGTCCAATTCCCTTCCTACCTTGGTGATTTGGGGAGTGTTGAAGCTGCCGAACTGGGTGCTCGGTCGGTCGAAGGAGAACCACGTGCCATGGTCGGCGTCTTCCACAATGACGGTACGTAGCGGGGCGTGGAGCATGATGCCTGGGTTGTAGCGATACATTCTTTGGGCAATGGTGTGATTGCCCATGAGGTACGCGACGCAGCGGCCGCGCTCTCCGGCCAGGCCCATGAGCGAGGTGAATTCGCGGGACCAGTAGGCGATGAAGTCGTGTGGCGCGTTCTCTGCGGTCGCATCCAGAATTGTCTGCCAGTCGACACCCTCCTCGATGAGGGTGTCGAACCGATCGGTCTGGAACTCCGGTACCGCTCGCTCGTAGCGATCCCTGAAACCATCAAACGAGTCGTCGATCTGGATCGTCAACCGGTCGACCCGATATGAGATCGTTTCGATTGAGCCATTGAATGATTCAGCCATGGGTATCTCCGGTTCAGTGCACGGATGCGATTGCGGATTCGATCACCTGTGTGACGGCTTCGGGATGTGAGACCAGTGTCAGGTGTGAGCCCCCGTTGAAGCGGGTGACCTGTGAGTGTGCTCGTTCGGCCATGGCGGATTCTGAGTCAGGGGTGATGACCTGGTCTCCGCTACTGATGAAGTACCAGGATGGAATCTCCTTCCACGCAGCATTCTTGGACGGCGTGAACAATGCGGCCATCGAGGCTGCCCGCTGGCTGGCCCAGGCTCGGGTAGCGAGGTCGGGCGGAAGATCGTTTCCGAAGTGCTGAAGGAAGATGTCCTTCTTCAGATAGAGCTCCGCTGCTCCGTCGGGTCCATCGGAAGAGGGTACGGGGTCGAATAATTCGGCTGCGGGTCTGGTCAGCACCGAGTTGGCTCCGCTGAGCGAGGCAGTCGTCTCGCCGACGTCGGGAGCTGCGGCGTCGACATAGACCAGTGCTTTGACGTTGGGATTGCCCTCGGCGGCGTTCGTGATGACCGATCCGCCGTAGGAATGCCCGACCAATACGATCGGTCCGCTCAGAGTGGCGAGGAAGTCCTTCACCGATTGGGTGTCGGTGTCGAGGTTTTCCAACGGATTGGCGATCGCGCGGGCGTCGTATCCCTGCTTCTGCAACGCCGCGACTTCGCCGCCCCAACTCGACGCGTCGGCAAAGGCGCCGTGGACCAGAACGATGGTGGGCTTGACGCCGCCCGGTGGGGGCGCGGCCGGTTCAGCAGCGGCGGTGGGCGCTGGGCCCAACATGGCCCATGCCATCGCTGCGGCGCTGGCGCATGCCGCCACTCGCATGGTTCGTTTCGAACTGAAAGTCATCAGTACTTCCAATCTGCTTGAGGTGTAGGCCAATTCGCATTGGCGGTCATCGACGCGGTACCGCAGCAAGCTGCTGCAAGGCGATCAGAATCCCTTGGCCGCGAGCCAGTCCAGGACGACTCCGGCGACTTCCTTCCAGCCATTGTCGATGGTGAGGGAGTGGCCACGTCCTTCGAAAACGTGAAAGTCCGTCTCTGCCGGGCTTTTTGAATACATGGCAACGACTTCCTTGGCGACCTTCAAGGGAACGACGTGGTCCTCGGTGCCAGAGGTCAACAGCAGTGGGCCGCGATGGGCCACGTGGGTGTCGACCTTGGCTGCCGAGTGACGTGAGAAGTTTGCGCCCGCATCCTCGAACAGTGGTTTGCCGACTGCGGGGATGGACCATGCCTCGTGCAGGGCGTTGGATTCTTCTTCGCTGAGAGCGTTGCCAAAGGCGTAGTGGAATTGCTTGGCAGTAAGAGCGACCGTTCGGTGTCGGTTGGCAGGGTTGCCGAGGACGGGGAATGCGGACCTCAACTGAGCCACCGGGAGCGCCTTGACTCCTCTGATGGGCGCGGGGTCGATGGCAACGGCAGCTGCAATGAGGCCTTCCGCCAGCAATTCTTGGGCGATCAACCCGCCAAAGGAGTGCCCCACCACGAGGGGCTTGACGCCGCCGCGGGCGCGGATCAGTTCCGCGTAGTGATCGACCATCTGCTGGATGCCGACATCGTTCATCCCATCGGGCGTTTCGCGTGTTTGGGCGACGGTTGCGAGTTCCCCGGGCCAGCCAGGTGCGGACACCGCGTAGCCATAGTTCTCGAACAGGTCCAGCCACGGCTGCCAAGCGGACGAGTGGATCCACAGCCCGTGAATGAAGATGACCGGGTTGGGCTTCGTGGGCGATGTCATATGGCGTTTCCTCGTGTGTGAAGGGGGAGTTGGTTCATTCGGGCGCCGAGCATCGACATGGCGCTTGACTGCGACCCTAGGTCGAATCTGGCACGCCAAACCCTTGGCAGGCAGGTCGTGCACGCGGTGCACAGGTGTTGGCACACGGTGAGGCACGCTGTCGGCAACATGCCTCCTCATGGGGTCAGTGAAACCCAGATGACTTGCAGATAGGGCACGTTGGCCTACTTCGTAAGAGCTGATGGCTGATGGCTGGGATTACTCGGGCGAAGCCGCCTGCGCCGGGTGGCGAAATCCGGTGTGTACGAGCACAACCCGCACCACTGACAACCGATCGACAGCCAATTCTCAGCTGGGACACCCAGTTCACCGTGTTAGCTTGATCTCGACTCACCGACGCACTCGACGTGCGTCGCCCGCCTGCTCGCCCGGGTATACGGCAAGGCTGCCGGATGGCGAACGACTTGAGGCGTTGCGCTGCAAGGCAACCCAACCCCGCCGCGCATATGCCCTCCCACACCCGTCACGCATGGGAAGGTCTCATGACTGCCACCGATCCAGATCAGAAAATCCCCGTCGTCGAATTGCCGAGGGACTGCACCTTCGACGCAAGTGACTTCGCAATCATTGCCCGGTATTGGTACCCGATCGCACGTTCGTCCGACGCCACCACCGCGCCGCTAAGCGCGACCCTGCTGGACGAACCGCTGGTGGTCTACAGGGCTGGGGAGCAGATCGTCGTCGCCAGCGACATCTGCCCGCATCGGGGCGTGCCACTCTCGGCAGGCACTGGCGATGGGCAGAGCGTGGCATGCGCCTATCACGGCATCCGCTATGGAGCGGGCGGCGCGTGCATCTCCGTCCCTGCCCACCCCACGGCGAAGATCCCGGCCAGACTCACCCTCCGCACCTACCCGGCCGTCGAGCGGTACGGACTGATTTGGACCTGCCTACTGCCGGACCCGCATCACGTCGCCGATCCCTCGACAGCGCCGATACCGCGGATGCCCGGTTGGGGCGAGCCCGACTACCAACAGGTCACCTGCCCGGCCTTCGACGTCGCGGCCTTCGCCGGCCGCCAGGTCGAGGGATTCCTCGACGTCGCGCACTTCGGCTTCGTGCACGTCGACACCTTCGGAGACCCCGACAACGCCGAAGTCCCCGACTACAGCCCCATAACCACCGACTCTGGCTTCGAGGTCGACTACTGGAGCACCGTGGCGAACTATCCCCACGGCGCGAAGACCGGCGAACCCGGATTCAAGTGGCTGCGGCACTTCGAGGCGCATCTGCCCTTCACCGCAACCCTGGTAGTGCACTTCCCCAACGAAGGACGGCTCTGCATAATGAACGCCGCCTCACCGGTGTCGACCCGACGCACCAGGATGTTCGCCCCGATCGCCAAGAACTTCGACATCGATCAACCCGAGCAGGACATCTTCGACTTCAACTTGAGAATCTTTGAAGAGGATCGGGTGATCGTCGAGATCCAGAAACCCGAGAACCTCCCCCTCGATCCCCGCATCGAAGTCAACATCGCCGCTGACCGCAGCTCGGTGGCCTACCGCAGGGGTCTGCGCTCACTCGGACTGACACAATTCTTCACCTCCTAGGAGAGCAGCGGAACAGAACCGCGTTGCGTGCGGGTTTGGCGTGCGGCACCGCGGTCTCTTTCGCCAATTGGTGTCACCAGCAATGGAATTAGATGACCGAACGTCGTGACAGCGCAGTCGTCGTCTGCGCGAGCATGGTCGGCCTTCTCGCCGCCCGTGGGTGACGGGCCACCCGGGTCCGCCTTTCTGATGGGACAGGCGTTCCTGTCCTTCACTTTGGCCGGTGAGCAATTTGACATCCGGTAAGGTTGCAAACGGAGGCGTTGATGGTGTGTCGACCATCATCAGCTGTCCGCCTAGTGTGCGTAGTCGGGCGGCTGCGCAAAGTCCGTCTCGGAGAGAATATTTGGCAATGACAGCTGGCGGTGATGTGCAAGGCCGGGCCGTAATGGTGACGGCACCTGCGCGTGGGCAGGGCCGCGCTCGTGCAATCCGACTGACATTCGAAGCGCAGAGACGACTTGGGCCACACCTACGGAGCGCGCGGTGAGCGCGAGTAAGCCGCCGCGTTGGACGGCACTTGGATCGCTGCCCGTCGTCATCGGTGTCTTCGTCGTCCTGAATGCCGGCTACATCATGCTCGTTGCCGTTGGCAACATTACCGACTTCGCAACCAACCAAGCCTTTGTGCACCACGTGTTGGCGATGGACACCACGAACTTTGGGGCCAAACCGGGTACGGGCCTCGACCCGAACGTGATGTGGCGCGCGGCAACTGCATTGCCACTGCAGAACGCCGGTTATGTCTGCATCATCGTCTGGGAGTCAGTCGCGGGCATTGTGCTAGTCGCTGCGACCGCCGAATGGTTCATCGAGCGCGGCACCTGCTACACCCGCGCGCGCGCTTTCTCCACGATCGGCCTGTTGATGATCATCTCGCTGTTCATGGGCGGTTTCATCGACATCGGTGGCGAATGGTTCCAGATGTGGAGGTCAACCAGCTGGAACGGCTTGGATACCGCTTTCCGCAACATCGTGCTGGCATCACTGCCGTTGATTCTGATTCACCTACCCGTGACAACTTGGCGGTGTCCGACTGCTCGACACTGCCGGGACGACTCGTAGCCAGGGTCATGCCCACCGAGCTAGCAGGCTTCAATTGGACCAATCTGCTGCGGTCGTGTCACCGCCGCCGGGTGACCGCTCCGGGTTTCAGTCCGCGGGTCTGACGACGTTCCCAAAACCCGACGACCCCAAGCAGGAGCGCTCACCTGGTGCGGGAGGGGCGGGGGGTTTCGGGGGCCTGAATTCGTTGACGTAGTGCCCGAGAAGCTCACCCGAGCCGGTTCAGTGCCAACGTCACTACAGGTTTTCGATATCGACTGGATCAATGTCATCTACTAAAGGGAACCCAAGAATCTTCGAATAGAAAAACAGTTCGGCCTCAAGTGATCTCTTGATGGTTTCCGCTTTGCGGAAACCGTGTTGCTCGCCCGCGAAGGTCAGATAGGCGAACGGAAGATGCTTCGCCCGTAGTGCCTCAACCATGGTTTCGGCCTGAGATGGCGGTACTACGTGGTCCTCGAGGCCTTGAAACAAGATGACCGGGCACGACAGTTGGTCTGCGTAATGGATCGGGGATCTCTGCCGATACACGCCTCGATCCTGCGGGTATGGACCCATGAGCCCGTCCAGGTAGTGAGATTCGAATTTGTGCGTGTCGGTTGCCAACGTCTCGCAGTCTGCTACTCCGTAATAACTAGCCCCAGTGGCAAATTCGTCGTGGAAGACCAGTGCGCACAATGTCGTGTATCCGCCCGCGCTTCCTCCCCGGATGACCAATCTCTCCTTGTCGGCAAGCCCCTGTGCGGCAAGGTACTGTGCGGCACTTATGCAGTCATCGGTGTCGACGAGTCCCCACTTGCCCTTGAGGCGCTGTCGGTAGAGGCGCCCGAATCCAGAGCTACCGCCATAGTTGACGTCGACGACGGCGAATCCACGACTCGTGAAGTACTGGATCTCCGCATTCAGTTGGGCTTGCGCCATGGCCGTGGGCCCACCGTGGCTCACCACGATGAGTGGCGGAAGCTCGTTGTCCGGTCCGACGAACCCAGGATTGTTTGGTGGGTAATACAGTGCATACGACTCCTGCGCAGCGTGTTTGGTGGGGTAGACGATCGCCTGGGGGCGTGAGACGTGCGACGGCTCGACCGCGAGCTCCGAGCTGCTTCGCAGCACCTCGCGCTGACCAGATGTCGCATTCATGCGAATGACTGCTGCGGCCTCCGTCGGTGAGGCGGCGATGAATGCTAGCGAGTCCCCACTTGCAGACAACGATGACGGCACGTGCGCGGTGTATGGCAGCTCGGCGACTGTGAGTTCGCCATCCGGCGACACGAAGGCCAGCTGGTCGAAGCCGCCACTCGAAAAGACCGTCGCGATGCGCCCGTCGGACAAGAACGCGTAGCTGCTGAGCCCAAACGTCCAATGCGGAACGCCGAACTCGGCGTCCTTGGGCGCCAGTGCCGTAATCGCATTGTCGTCGAGCCGGTAGATGTTCCACCAGCCGGTCCGATCGGACACGAAGTGCAGTTCTCCGCGTGGACTCCAATTCGGTTGGAAGATCGACTCATCTGGGCCGCCGGCGACGCGACGCGGCCCGAGCACTGAACCGTCTTCCGCGAGATCGCCAACCCACAACTCGCAGCCGTCCCATGGCATGAGTGGATGATCCCAGGCAATCCACGCAAGGCGACGGCCGTCGGGGCTTATGCGCGGCGCCGCGAAGAAGTCGTGACCTGATACGACCGTCTTCGGTGGCCGAGATCCATCGGTTGGGATGACAACGACATCGTTGACGGGCTGTTCGCCGTCTACCGAGTGCACCTCGCGAACGCAGAACAACAGTCTTCCGTCATTGGTCACTCGTGTGTCGGCATACCGCGCCCCACTAGGGATCCCTGGCTCCGGGGTGATGGGACGTATCGTCTCGCCGACGTCTTGGCGGTACAGCCGTTGGTCGTCGAAGTTCGAGAAATAGATCGTTGACTCATGCCCGATAAAGGCTCCCCCGCCGTACTCGTGGACGCGGCTCCGCACATTGAACTGCGGAGGAGTGAGCTCCAGATGTGCCTCAGAGCCGTTGTGACACATGATGACCGAGCGACCGCCTTCGCGTGGCCTGCGCTCACTCCAATAGACGGCTTGTCCGACGATCTGTACTGATTCGAGCGGGGTCTCGCCCGCAGCCACTGCCACAGCATCGATCGGTGACTGCCAGCTGCCGTAGGGCGTCGTCCTTGACATCTTTCGACTATAGCTGCCCTACAACGGCTTCCGCCTTTTCACCGTGGCAGCACCGAAGTCACAGTCGGCATTCAGCGCATCGTAAGGCGCGACGGGGATGCTGAGGCAGTGAAAACTTCTGGGGCGCAGCTCAAGAGGACATCAGACGCGTCGGTATGCGTGCCGTAGAGTGCCACCGCGGAATCGGTCGCCAGCTTGGGACCGGCAGCGTGACTCGATGAGCAGCTTGCTCCCCGTGGGACCGACCCGGCAGAGCTATGACTACATCGTGGTGGGCGGGGGAACTGCGTGCTGTGTGCTGGCGGCGAGCTTGTCCGAGGATCTGAGTACCCGCGTGCTCCTGCTGGAGGCGGGGGCCCGTGACCCCCTGGCGGCGATGGCAATGGAATTAGTCGCCCGAACGTCGTGACAGCGCAGTCGTGCTCGGCGCGAGCATGGGCGGCCTTCTCGCCGCCCGTGTGCCTCGCCGGTGTTGGCACACGGTTGTGGCACGCTGTCGGCACATGCCTCGCGACGGTCGCCGGTAGCCATGAGGTTGCTGAGTGTGGAAGGGGAGCGGTCGCGCTCAGGCAGGTGGTCGGCGGCTCAGTTCGCGCCATTCACTCGGGGAGACGCCGTAGGTGGTTCGAAACATTCGCGCGAAACTGGAGGCATCGGTAAACCCCCACCGCCGGGCAACTGCGGAGATTGGATCTTGCTGAAATGCCAAGGCGAGGTCCCTATGCACTCCTTCGAGTCGCCGCAGTCGGATCCAGTCGCCCAACGAGACGCCTTCGGCGGCCAGGACCCGGTAGAGCTGCCGCACCGATATGTGATGTTCAGCGGCAATGCGGCCGGCGTCGAGGTCCGGTTCGCGAATGTGCAGTTTTACGTACTCCATGATTTGCATGAAGAGAGTGGCTTGGAGCGCATCCTTGCCCAAGTCGACGGCGTCGAGATGGGTGGTGATCGCCGCTCGAAGCAGCTCAATGCCCGGTTGACTGACCACTTCTCCGCCCGGACGATCAAATGCTCCCGGCCGGGAAGCCAGCCGTTGGAAATAGGCGACGGCCATGTCTGCGATTGGGTGATCTGGACACAGTCGAAGAGCGCTAACTTGTCGGATGACGTCAACCGGCAACGCCAATCGATCCAGGGGTATTCGGAATTTGTGCTGGGAGATGCCGTCGGCGTCAGTGATGACGAATGGCGTCGTCGAATCCCAGACCGCAAGATCGCCTGGGCGCAAGATTATTTCGCGATCACGCTGGCTCACCACGCAGGACCCCATCCTCTGCAGCCCAAGGAAGAGGCTCGGCCTGAAGTCGTCGTGCGGCAACGCCTTGTAGTGGACCTTGTTGGCCGTCGAGGTCACCGACCACACCGTGAGATCAGTCAGGTCAGTGATCGCCAAACTCGCCGCCGCCGGGCCACGATCAGCCATGAAGTCGATCTCGAGAGGCGCAAGAGTCCGCGAGACCGTGGCACGTACCACTTCCGCCCGATCGGCAATCGGGATTCCCTGAGCGTCGAATCTGACCGTCATCAAGGCGTCCGAGTGCTACCGCACGACTCTCGGTTGCTACGTCGACCACATCGAAGACCGTCTGTCAGCGGAGCGCACCGGTCTGCAGCCGAGATCATGACAACCTCCTCGTCGTCGAAAAGTTTGCTGTCCTTCCTAGGTCAGTCTAACCAAGCTAGCGTTGGCTTCTATTCCACGAGCTTGCCGTGGCTGGACACCTCGCGCATCCGAGACGAAATCTCAACGGGGATGTCGGCGATGGCTTCGCGTTGGATGCGGCCCGGTCCGGACCACACCATGTTGACCTTGAGTGCTTCGTCGAGCTGCGGGTAGTCGGAACGATTGTGGCAGCCACGTGTTTCGCGCCGTTCCAGAGCAGCCTCGATGGTGGCCCTGGCCGCAATCACACTGGCCTTGAGGTCGAATGCGTGGGCGAGGTCGTAGAACCCGGCGATGTCCGGGTGCACGCCGAGGTGGGTGAGCCGCTCCTCGATCTCCGCCAGTACGGTCAGGCCGTTGCGTAGTCCGGCGTCGTCACGTACGACGCCTGCGTACTCGGTCATGGTGTTGCGCAGTGCACGTTGCAGGGACCGGACGTTCTCGGGACCGTCGGTGGACAAGACCCCGTCGACCTCGCCTCGGGCCACGGATACCGCTGCGCGGGAACGCCGTTGGGCATCGAGCTGCGCGGAGTACGCCGCTGCTGCTCGACCGACGATCTTGCCGTAGACGAGCAGTTCGATCAGGGAGTTGCCGCCGAGCCGGTTGGCGCCGTGCAGCCCGCTCGATGCCTCGCCGATCGCGTACAGGCCTTCCACGTCGGTGCGGTGATCTTCCGGTCGGACCCAGACACCGCCCATCGAGTAGTGCGCCGTGGGTGCGATCTCGATGGGGCTGGAGGTGATGTCGAGCAACTGCAGGTCCATCAGGGTCTGATAGACGCGCGGCAAGCGGTCCATGATCTGCGTCCGCGGCAGGTGCGAGACGTCCAACCACACACCGCCGCGGGGCGTGCCGCGACCCTCCTTGATCTCGGTGTACGCCGCCAATGCGACCCTGTCGCGGGTGGACAGTTCCATCCGCTCGGGGTCGTAGCGTTCCATGAATCGTTCGCCGAGCTCGTTGCGCAGGATGCCGCCCTCGCCGCGAGCGGCCTCGGACACCAGGGTGCCAGCGGAGTCCTCGGGTTCGATCAGCCCGGACGGATGGAACTGGACGAGCTCGGGGTCTCGGATCCGCCCGCCCGCTTCGAGTGCCAAACGGAAGGCGTCACCGGTGTTTTCGTCGCGACGCGACGAGGTGCGTCGCCAGATCCGGGTGTGCCCACCGGTGGCGAGGATGACGGCATCTGCGTGAATCGTGTAGCGGGTGCCGTCGAGGACGTTGAAGCCGTATGCGCCGAAGACGACGTTGTCACGGACGAGAAGTCGGGTGACGTAGACCGAGTCGAGAATCGGAATGTCCAGCTGTTCTGCCCTCTTGATGAGGGTGCGCTGCAGTTCCAGGCCGGTGTAGTCGCCGGCGAAGGCGGTGCGGCGGAACGTGTGCGCACCGAAGAAGCGTTGGGAGATCCTGCCGTCCCTTTCACGGGCGAAGGCCATGCCCCACCGCTCGAGGTCCCGGATCGACCCGGCCGCCCCCTCGGTCACCGTCTGCACCGTGACGGGGTCGGCCAAGAGATAGCTCTCGGTGATGGTGTCGGCCGCGTGCTGCTGCCACGAATCCTGCGCATCCATGGTGGCCAACGCCGCGTTGATGCCACCGGCGGAGAGCGTGGTGTGGGCGTCCGCCTTCGGCCGCTTACCCACGATGAGGACGTCGGTTCCGCGCTCCGCCAGTTCGATTGCCGCGCGAAGCCCTGATCCTCCGGTCCCGATGACGAGGACGGTGGTGGCGATCTGCTGTTCAGCGGTGCGCATGATCGTTGGAACGGATCGACGCCGAGATAGTCATCCATGGCTGTTCCGCTTCTCACATCGGTGCCGAGTGACTACGAACTTCCAAGGGTTCACTCGTCTGCCGAGATCGGTAGAAAGAGCGGATGGACGTCTACGAGGCAGTGACGAGCAGACGGGCAGTGCGTGGCTTCACCGACGAGCCCGTGCCCAGGGAGGTCCTTGAGCGCGTGTTGACCGCCGCGGGTAACGCCCCGTCCGGGTCCAACGTCCAGCCGTGGCGGATCTACGTCGTGACCGGCGCACCGCTGACGCAGCTCAAGAAGGTGGCCACCGCCCGCGTGGAGTCCAAGGACCTTTGGGACGAGCGCGAGTACGTGATGTACCCCGACGACATGAAGTCGCCGTACAGCGACCGTCGGTCGGCCTTCGGCAGGGACCGGTACGGCGCGCTCGGAATTCAGCGGGGCGACTGGGACGCGATCCAGCGCGCGGCGATCGCGAACTGGAACTGCTTCGGCGCACCTGTCGCGCTGTTCTGCTACATCGACCGTCATCTCGGCCGACCCCAATGGTCGGATCTCGGCATGTATCTGCAAACCGTCATGCTGCTGCTGCGCGCCGAAGGCCTGCACAGTTGCCCGCAGATGGCCTGGTCGCAGGTGCGCAAGAGCGTCGCCGAGGTGGTGTCGCCCCCCGACGAACTCATGCTGTTCTGTGGCATGTCGATCGGGCACGAGGACCCCACTGTCGCGTTCGTCCGCAACGCGCGGGCCCCGCTCGACGAGACCGTGACGTTCGTCGAGGGGTAGCGGTCGGCGTCAGAGGTCGCCTTGCGGATTCTTGAGACGACTACGGACCCAGGGCTACTGACTACGGACTTCCAAGGGTTCGCTTCGGCATCGCAACCGCGAGTCTGAGGTGGACAGCCCAATCCGCACCTTGGAGGTTCGAAATCATGTCGGTCTTGCAGCTCGACGAGCACACCGAGCCGGACCAGGATCTCGCCGCGCGCTTCGCCCGTGACGTGGAACCCATGTTCGACGTCCTGCTGCGTGGGGCGCGGCGACTGACCCGCAGCGACGCCGACGCGGAAGATCTGTGGCAGGACACCCTGCTGCACGCCTACGCGGGCTTCCGTACCTTCAAGCAGGGCAGCAACCTCAAGGCGTGGCTGTTCCGGATCCAGTACAACCGGTGGGTCAGCACGTACCGCTCGAATCAGCGCCGCCCATCCGAAGTCCCTGTCGACGACATCACCGAGCGCGAACTGGCCGACAGTGCTGAACGGCTCCCGGCGGGGCTGCGTTCCGCCGAGGCGGAGGCGTTGGATGCCTTGCCCGACAACGTCATCAAAGCGGCGATGGACACCCTTCCTGAAGGATTCCGGACCGCCGTGTACTACGCCGACGTGCAGGGATACACCTACGCCGAAACCGCGGTGATGATGAACATCCCGCATGGCACCGTGATGTCGCGGGTGGCCCGTGGCCGGCAACGGCTGCGCATCGAATTGGCCCACGTCGCCGACGGCCGGGGCGACTACGCCGCAGCCGAGCAGCGCATCGCCTGACCACCATCCGATAACCCCAACCGAAGGAGAACGACCGATGTCGAAGACGTATGACGCCGATTGGGAGAACGCGCTCACCGTCGTGCAGGAGGTGCAGCCTCCCTTCATCCCGGATGGCGCGCACGCGATGACCGTCGTCATCAGCTACCCGCCGGGCAGTGCGGGCGCCCCGCCACACCGGCACCCGAGCGGCCCAGCGTTCGGCTTCATGCTGGAAGGCGAAATGCTCTTCGAGCTGGAAGGCGAGCCGCCTCGCGTCATCTACCCGGGTGAGGCGTTCTGGGAGCCCGGCGGCGACGTCATCCACTACTCGGATGGCAACAACCGCGACGACATCCCCAGCCGTTTCGTCGTCACCATGCTCTGCGTCCCTGGCCAGCCGATGCTCACCCTCGTCGACGAGGAGGAACTCGAGACGCGCAAGCACCTGCGCGTGCCTGCCGAATCGGACACGCCGAAACCCATTGACGAGGACTGAGTTTCGATGTCGAGAATCTTGCTGCAGACGACGATCGCAGCTCATCCCGACGACTGGGACATCAGTCGCTTCTCGCTTCTTGCCGACGAGCTGCGGTCGGCCGGCCACGACGTGGTTGCGCGCAACCGCGTCGACGGGTGCCATGACGACCCGGTCCTGAGTCACGTCGACGAGTTGGGTTACGACCAGGTGTGGCTTTTGGCTGTCGACGTCGGAGATGGTCTGACCGATGTCGAAGCTGCTGCGATCACGAGGTTCCGCGGGGCGGGCGGCGGGTTGCTCACCGCACGCGACCACGAGAACTTGGGCAGCTGTCTGTGTGGACTTGGGTCGGTGGGCTTGGTCAACCAGTTCCACGACGAGAGCGTCGACCCGGCCACGATGTCCGACGATCAGGACACCCCCACGATCTCCTGGCCCAATTTCCATTCCGGTGCCAACGGCGACTATCAGCCGGTACTGATCAATGAACCCGTGCACGAGCTGCTGCGCACCAAGAGGAACGCCAGCGGGCGAATCGAATGGTTCCCCGCCCATCCGCACGAAGGCTTGGTGTCGGCCGACGTGTCATTCGCCGCAGTGCTCGCGCAGGGGCGAAGCGCCACGACGGGCCGTCGCTTCAACCTCGCCGTCGTCCTGGACGGGGAGCTCGGTCTCGATGGCAGGCCGATGGGGCGGGCGGTTGCCGAGTCGACGTTCCACCACTTTGCCGACTACAACTGGGATCTCGATCGCGAGGCGCCCTCATTCGTGACCGAGACACCGGGCACTCAGATCAAGGCCGACCCTTCGCGTCTGGCGGTCTTCAAGGACTACGTCCGCAACATCGCCACCTGGCTGGAGCCGGTCACTTCCTCGCGGGTCGGAGCTGAAACGTCATTCTGCGCAGCATTCCGTCCCTGAGCACGGTGGTGTGCGCCAGTACCAGTGACACGTGTGCCGCGATGACGACGACCAGCAGGTACGCCAGGATCGAATGTGTCTCGCGTAGAACGGAGTACACATCGATGTTGAACGGCGCGATACGTGGCAGCGGCAGCACGCCGAATACCCGTACCGGCTTTCCCGTGGCGGACACCATCGCCCATCCGACCAGCGGCTGGGCGAGAATCAGTGCATACAGGGCGCGTTCCAGCCAGATCACGGCCTTGCCCTCGCGTCGCCCGACCGTCGGTGGCCATGCGGGCGGGTGATGCCCGAGGCGGTTGACGATTCGCAGCACGACGACGATCAGAACGAGTATGCCGATCGACATGTGGACCACCCGCAACGTGGCGTATCCGGCAAGCCAGTTGACCATGGTGAACCCGATGAGCAGGGCGGCGAAGATCAGAATCGCGGTGAGCCAGTGGAACATCCGGCTCAGTGCGGTGAACTTCTGCGGAGGCGTAACCGTCGCCGCGGTGTCGTGGATCTCGGTGCTCACGGTGTCACCTGGTCGACGTTGACGGCGGGGGAGCCGTTGGATTCGCGGGCCCGCACGCGGTAGGACGCCGCATACACCGCCGACCGCGGGCTGAGCAGCGGGTCGTCGGACCGCTCGATGCCGGGCGGAAGGACTAGCGGATCGAAGTTGATGTCGCGCGCGTTGCCCGCCCGTTCGGTCTCGATCGACGACAGGGTCAGCGTTCCTGCGTCGATGGCCCGTCGGTCGGCAGACCAGGGCAGGGTGGCGTCGTTGAGGGGATCCTCGGGCTCGCCGACGGTGAGCATCAACTTCCATTGCAGTGGGCTAGAACGGATCTGGCGGACGACGGCGTCGAACAGGGCGTTGGGCCCCGACGATGGCCTCGGCGCCGGGGGAGTCACCGGCACCAGCGACCAGCGGACCGGTGTTCGGGAGCCGGATTCGCTGACGAAGTAGAACGTGTTGAGGCTCCAGAACGTACTGTCCGCGAAACCTGGACTTGGCGGAGTCTGACCGATGATCTTCATGGCCTTCGCCGTCTCCGGGTGTGCCGCAAGGAATGCCGCCATGGCCTTCGGGTCGGGCTTGCCCGTGTCGGGGGACGCCTTGGAGGCGAGGAGTCGGTCGTAGAACCCCTGAGGCGAGTTGTCGGGGAAGACGGGAAGATTCAGCATCGCGGTGCGCCACTGCGAATCGCCGGGAAACCCGAACGCCAGGCCGAGCCCCCGCGCCGTCGCCGCCGCGTCGGCGACGTGCGCGTTGCCGCCCGCCAGCGAGAAGCGGCCAACCACCGGAGTGCGCCCCGACTGGAACACGGTCGCGCTGGACAACTCGCGACCGTTGCCGTTGCTCTCGAAGTAGCCGGCGACGGCGACGCCCTTCCCATGGTTCTTGCGGAAACCCGGTTGCTTCCCGTTGACCCACGCGAAGGCCTTGATGAAGTCATCCGGTACGAGGCGATGCGCAGCGCCGATCCACCCGCCCGCCCAGGCAACGGCACCCAGGTCGACGGCTAGGAACCCCCCGACGGCGGCCATGCCGAGCACCAATCGGCGGCGCGTCAGCGGAACCCCTCCCCACGTCGGGCGTGGACTTGGTGATGCGGTCACCAGCGCTCCTCAGGACCGGTCAAAGGACTCAGCACGTCGGCGACTGTAGCGATGCTGCCTGGCAAAGACCGCGAAACTATCCCTGAGCTCGATGTTCGCATGGGCCGCCGTCGGTACTGCTCATGTGCCCGAATCTCGCATTGACCCGCCAAGTCACGCGGATGAGGCAGAATTGCGCAGGTGACGACGCCGCCGCCGCAACGCCCCGGGCAGCCTGGTTGGCGCGGCAGGGGAACCCCGCCGCCCCCTCCACCTCCGCCGCCCGATCCTGCGACGCGGCGGATTCCGCTCCCCAATCGGCCCGACGCGCCCACCGAGGCGCTCCGCTCGCGGCAACGGCCTCCGGATGCGGTACCCACCGAGCAGTTCCGGCCGCGTCCGTCCGCCGGCGCCCCGCCCCCCGCCGGCCGACCGCCGCAGCGTCCGGGACCGCCGCCGCCTCCGCGTCCGGCACCGCCTCCACCGCCCCGAGCGGCACCGCCTCCACCGCCCCGAGCGGCTCCACCTCCGCCACCGCGACCGACTCCGCCGCCTGCTCTCACCGAGCCGCCCGAAGGTGACAAGCAGCGCGGCTCACGCTTCCTCAACCGGCAGACGATCGCCCTGATCGCGGTCATCGTCGTGGCCTTGCTGGCTGGTGGACTTGCCGGCGCCGAGCTCTATGCGCGGCACCGGGCGGACAGCATTCTGGCGGAGGTCACCGAGTGCGTCGTGCAGGACGGCGCCACCATCTCGTTCGGTGTGAACCCGCCCTTCCTGTGGCAGCACATCACTGGCCACTACACCAACATCTCGGTCTCCACCGCAGGGGACCGAGTGCAAGAGGCCAACGGCATGACCGCCGACGTGACGCTCGAAGACGTGCGGCTGCAGGAGACGGCGGACTCCAAAGGCACCATCGGATCGCTCAACGCGACGCTCACCTGGAAATCCGCAGGCATCAAGGACACCGTGGCTGCCAACCTTCCAGGGGTGGGCAGCTTGATCACCGGTGTGCGGACGGATCCCGCTGCTGGAACGATCGTCCTCGAGGCAGGCGACAACAGCGTCACCGCCAAGCCCGTCGTCACCGACGGTGACCTCGATCTGCAGGTCCTCGACGTCAGCGGCCCGCTGCCCAAGGATGCGGTGCAGACCGCACTCAACACGCTGACGAAGAAGCTGAACGACAACTATCCGCTCGGCATCCACGCCGACAGCGTCACGGTGACCGATGCCGGTGTCGTCGGGAAGTTCTCCAGCCAGAACGCGTCGATCCCGAAGGCGGACGCGAACCCCTGCTTCGCGCGGCTCTAATGGGTTAGCGAGCGCGGGCCACCACGGCGTCAATCCCGTTGTGCTGCATCGACAGTGCCAGCACCGTCGGCGCATTCGCGGCGTTGAGCCGAGAGAGGACGTGGCCGGGCTGGGTTTCGACGGCGACCGTGACGCCGAGTTCGGGCATGAGACGGGTGGCGTCGTACCACTGAACGGTATGCGCCACGGCCTCGGCCAGATCGTCGAGGATCGCATCGGCGCTGCCCACTGAACGTCCGCGCACATTGGTGAGGTACGAGGCAGTGGCGGGACGTCGCGGCAGTCCGGCCAGGTGCGCCTTCATCTGTTCGGCCGTGTCGGCCTGCAGCGGACAGTGCGACGCAACCGCGACGTCGATGAGGGTGTAGTCGCGGGCCCCCGCAGCCTTGGCGGCAACGGCCGCTTCGCGCAATGCCGATGCCGACCCACTGACGACGGTCTGGCTGGAGCCGTTGACGTTGGCCACCCACAATGGTTCGTCGTCGGTGTGCACTCGCGCGACCAGCTGCACCGCGGCCCGGATCGGCAGCCCCGTGACGGCGGCCATTCCCCAATCACCTTCCCCGCAGGCTTCTTTCATGAGGTCTGCGCGTAGCTGCACGGCGGTGATCGCTTCGCCGAGTGTCAGCACGCCTGCGATGACGGCCGCGGCGAACGCGCCGACGGAATGCCCGGCGACGAACTGGGCCGCAAGGCCGTGGTCCTTGGTGAGTGCACGCGCGCACGCCACGCCGGCGATCAGGAGCGCCAGTTGGGCGTTCGTCGTGTCATGCAGCGCGGCGGCACCGTCGACGGAGGTGGTGATACCGAGATGCTCGAGCCAGGAACGGGATTCGTCGACGACCTCGGTCACCGCGGGAGTCTTCGGCAGCATGCTCAACATGTTCGGTTGCTGGGCGCCCTGGCCGGGGAAGAGCAGTGCCAGGCTCATCGCACCGCGACGGCACGTTCGACCAGACGCGGTCCTGACGGTGTCCTGACCAGGACCTCGCTGCTCTCCGAGACGAGCTCGGCAAGGGCTATCGCGCCAACGGGAGTGTCGACCTGGCAGTCGACACGGACGCCTAGGTGCGCGAGGCGTTCGAACAGGGTGGTCAGCCGGGCAACGGCGACGGCGTCGAGCTGGTCCACCCGGACCACCAGGTCGAGGTCGCTATCCGAAGTCGCCGTGGGGATTCCGGTGGCCAGCTCGAACCCGACGCTGCCCGTCGGCCCCCACGGGAACCGTGCTTCGCCCAATATTTCCCGTGCCTTGGGCAGTGCCAAGATCGCGGGTACGTCCCGGCCGGCGAGGGCACCGACGTCGGCGAGATCCTCCGGGGGCAGTGTCGTTTGGACGTCATCCGAGTTGACCAGCCAGGCGTAGCGGTGAGACCGATCGGCGCCGCGGATGCCGGCGGCGACGAATCCGGCGGGCGCGG
Organism: Mycobacterium sp. AZCC_0083; assembly: GCF_014202335.1. GTDB lineage: Bacteria > Actinomycetota > Actinomycetes > Mycobacteriales > Mycobacteriaceae > Mycobacterium. Next base: position 51,802 of record NZ_JACHGP010000028.1, read on the forward strand.
TGGCGCGTCGCACCACCACCCACGGAGCGGTCCGCAGCACACCCCGTGTCCACGGCGGCGCGTGGGAGGGCAACGCCCCCGCCGCCGCAGCGGACAGCCGCAACAGGTCGTGTGGCCGGGGCGTCACTCTGGGTTCCACTGTCTCGCAAGCAGTTCACGAACGGCACGGGACGCGTGCCGCACGGTGACGGCAGCCTCGGAGTCCAGCCGGTTGGAGAGGTCGAGAGGACCGCGACGAGCACGGTCGGTGGCGTCGGCGATCGCCGTGGTCGCCTTCTCGACGTCGGATGGCGTTGGGGCATCGGCATTCTCGACCGAGAGCAAGCCGTCGCAGAAACCGAGTTTCGCCCAGTCTTCGACGCGGTAGCTCATCGGCAGGATCGTCTTGGCGAGCTCGTTGAGCTCGTCGACCGTGCGCAGCGTGATGCGTGCCGCGGCGGCCTCGTGCATGGCGTGGATCTCCACGTGCGGGTCGTCGAGGACAAGGATTTGGTTGGCTTGCAGTCCGTGCGTGAGGAATCCGCCCGACAGTGCGGTGCCGACCACGAAGGCGACGATCGGGTGTCCCGCGTTGCGGGCGCGATGATACGCATCGACGGTGGTGGCCATGGCCTGGTGCAGACCACCCATCTCCTCGTTGCGCCCGTACGCCTGGCTGGGCAGGTCGACGACTGCGACGATCGGCCGCTTGACGGCCTTGCCGTCGTCGGCGTCGATCACGTCGTGGACGGCCTGGGCCAACGCCAGGGACTCGGTCAATCCGACCTCGCCTTGCCGTGCGCGGTAGAACCGGTTGGCCGGGTCCGGGACGACGGCGATGTAGGTGGCGGTCGGCGTGGTGGCCGCGAGCACTGAGGGGATGATCGGGTCGATGGTGGCGTCACCGACGAGGGCGCGCAGCCAGGACCGGCCGCGGGTCTGCGGGTAGTCGACCGCCGTGGCCTCGGTGGTCGCGGGCGCGGGAACCGGCGTGTAGTGCGGACCCCACAGTCGGCGAAGGTCATCCGGGCTAGGGGAATCGGACGGGTCCAGCGTCGCGAGACGTGAGGCCAGCACGTCGAGTCGTTGGCTGCGGTGCTGCCCGGCGTCGGTAGCCCGGGCGTTGACTGCGTCGATGAGGGCCACTCGCAATAGATCCGCATCATCGGGGACGAGATCGTCGGCAAGGCCGGTGGCGCACCGCTGCTCACCGCCGTCGATCGCCCAGATGAGTGCGTGGTCGCTGGAGTCGAATTCCGCGACCCCGCCTTCCTGTTCGATGACGGCAGGCCCGTTCAGGCCCAGGCGGGCCTGCGGCGTTACGATCAACCGGGTGCACAGACCCGCCGCGATGCTCATCCCGCCGAACGATCCGACGGTGCCGGCCACGATCCCGATCACCGGGGCCAGGGGGCGCAGATCCAAGACGGCCGAACAGATCTCGGCAACGGCGTTGAGGCCGAGGTTCGCCTCCTGCAGTCGCACTCCACCGGTCTCGAAGAGGATCACGGCAGCGACGGGTGTGCGTGAAGCTCGAGTTTCCTTGGCCGCGAGCAGCAGCGCCTGGGAAATCTTGGCGCCGGACACCTCGCCGGTCCCTCCGCCCTGGAAACCCTGCTCGATAGCGGCGATCACGACGGGGTGACCGTCTGCGGTGCCGCGGGCGATGGTGGTGCCGTCATCGGCCTGCGGGGTGATGCCTTGCGGTGCCAGCCAAGGGGATTCGAGCCGGTCGAACGGACCTGCGAGCACCCGCACGGAGCCGGGATCGAGGAGCGCGGTGGCGCGGCCCAGTGCGTCGAGTTCGATGAAGCTGCGGCGCGTCAGCAGCTGTTGCCAGCTCTGCCCAGGGAGCAGGACGGTGTTGGTCACGATGTTGCCTCACTTGCTGCCTCGGCCGCTTGGCGCAGTCGCAGGGTGACGACTCCGGGGGTGGCGCCGAAGTCGTTGAGCTCCCAGGTGCCTGCCAACGGCATGCGGGTGAAGAACCTCTCGAGGACGTCGTGCCATACGGTGTCGAATCCGTTGACACTGGTGCGCACCCTGACGACGACGTTGTCCGATGGATCGCCGTCGGCGGCCGGTTGGGCGAGGATCTCCAGGTCGCCGGAGGCGACACATCCGATGTGGACTGCGCGGGGCACCGCTCGTGTTGCGGGGAACGTGTAGTTCAGAGTCTGCATGATCGCTTCTCCAGGGCGTCGAGAAACAGCGTGGCCGACAACAGATCTCCACTGCCGCCGGGTGACAGCCGCCGCATCAGGCACAGGTCGTCGAGCGCGGTGAAGTGCCTGCGGCCCTGCGCTGTGCCGATCCCGCCCGCGGTCAGCACGGCTCGTGCGCCGGCCTGCACCGCGCGCAGCCCATCGGGTCCGCCGCGGTGCAGGACGCAGGTGTCGTCGAGCCGAGTCATCAAGGCCAGCAACGCTTCCAGGCGTGCGGTGGACTCGTCGGCGCCGGAGCGGCGTGCGGCGCGCAGTGCTGGCAGCGCGTGCAACCGGACGTGCGGGAACCCGGACTGCGCCTCGCCTGCCGCACCACGAGCGCCGTGGCGTTGACGGGCGAGCGCGCCGTGTGACGTCGTCGGGATGGCGTCACGGTCGGGGATCAACGCCAACCTCGCTGCGACGTCGACCGCGACGGCGAGGCCGCCTCCGGTCGCTGCCCCTGCGCTCAGCAGGCCCAGTGCCCACAGTGCGCCCCGGTGCGTGTTCACTCCACCGGTGGCGTCGAGCATGTGCGCTTCGCCTGCCCGACCGATCCGACCGATGAGGGCGCGCAGGTCGGGACCGATGGGCAATCGTCGTGCTGCTGAAGCACATTCGACGAAGGCGTCCCGCAGTGCCTCGGCCGATGCACGCAGCATGTCGAGGTCCATGTCGGTGTGCGCGCCGGATCCGCGCCGATCGACGAGGCCCGGCTTCGGGGTGAGCTCGGCTTCGGACCGGATGGCGGCGACGGCGACTTCGGCGATGTCGGCATCGGAGAGAACCGCCAAAAGGGGTGCGGTGGCAGTCATGGTCACCAGTCCCTGAACTGCGCGGGCGGATCGTAGAGGCCGCCGGACCAGGCGACCAGGTCGTCGATGCTGCGCGCCGCCAGCAGCGACCGGTTGGCGAGTCGGGTCTCGACCTTCAGGTCCTCGGGGAACGCGACCAGTCCATCTTTTCGCAGCTGCTCGACCTGTCGTGCGTCGGCATTGCGGCCGATCGGCGTGACGCCGGCGATCGCGGCAAGGGCAGCTCGCCGATCGTGCAGTGAAGGTGCCCTGTACAGGTAGGCGACGCCCTCTTCGGTGACGACGTGGGAGACGTCGTCGCCGTAGATCATCACCGGAGCCAGCGGCATTCCGGCCTGCTTGCCGACCTGGACCGCGTCGAGGGTCTCCACGAAGGTGGGTACGCCGCCGGCCCTGAAGGTTTGGGCCATCTGCACTACCAGCTTTCGGCCGCGCCTGCTGGCCCCCTCACCGTTGGCGAGATCCAGCCATGCCGCCGACGAGTGTCGTCGCCCGTGTGGGTCGTGGCCCATGTTCGGGGCGCCGCCGAAACCGGAAAGCCGTCCGTCGGTGACCGTTGACGAGTTGGCGTCCGCGTCGATCTGCAGCGACGACCCGATGAACATGTCGATGGCGTACTGGCCGGCCAGCTGGGCCAGCACCCGGTTGGAGCGCAGCGCGCCGTCGGCCCCGGTGAAGAACACGTCGGGACGGGCGGCGGCGTAGCGGTTCATGCCGGATTCGCCGCCGAAGCTGTGGATCGATTCGACCCAGCCGGATTCGATGGCGGGGATCAGCGTGGGGTGCGGGTTGAGCACCCAGTGCCTGGCGATCCGGCCCTTGAGCCCGAGTTGCGCGCCGTAGGTCGGCAGCAGCAGTTCGATTGCCGCGGTGTCGAATCCGACGCCGTGGTTGAGCGACACCACTTGGTGGCGCTCGTAGACGCCGCGGATGGCGATCATGGCCTTGAGGATCTCGACGTCGCCGATGTGGCGGGGGTCGCGGGTGAACAGCGGCTCCAGGTAGAACGGCTGGTCGGCCTGAACCACGAAGTCCACCCAGCTGCCGGGGATGTCCACCCGCGGCAATGCTTCTGCGTCGTCGACGATCTCGTCGGCCTGCACGATCACCACACCGTCATGGAAGGCGCCGGCTTCGGCGATCGTCGGGGTGTCTTCGGTGTTCGCGCCGGTGTAGAGGTTGCCGTTGCGGTCGGCCTTCTCCGCGCACAGCAGCACGACGTGAGGGGAGAGGTCGACGAACATGCGGGCGTACAGCTCGACGTAGGTGTGGATGGCGCCGATGTGTACGGTGCCGTCCTCGACCATCTGCGCGATCCGCACGCTTTGTGGCCCGGCGTAGGCCAGATCCAGCTTGGTCGCGATGCCGCGCTCGAACAGGTCGAGGTGTTCGGACCGCGACACCGACGAGATCAGCATGTGCAATCCGTTGAGGCGCTTCGGATCGCAGTCGGCAAGCGTGCGGGACAGGAAGTCGGCCTGCTTCTGGTTGTCACCCTCCAGCGCGACGCGGTCACCGGGGCGGATGACGTTCTGCAGCAGGTCCTTCAACCGGCTGGGGTCGACGACCTTGTCGCTGCTGTAGGCGGCACCGGCTTGCAGGCGTTCGGCTTTCGCGATGCGGCGCGTGTCCCATCTCTGCGCGGTGGCGGCCGGTGTCGTCGTCATCGTCTCAGTGCACTGACTCGATGGCCTGATCGATGACGGCCGTCACCGCATCGGGATGCGAGATCAGCGTCAGGTGCGAGCCGCCGTCGAACACGGTCACCTTCGACTTGGCGCGTTCCGCCATCGCCTTTTCCGATGTGGGCGTGATGATCTGGTCTCCGCTGCTGATGAAGTACCACGACGGGATCGTCTTCCACGCGGCGTACTTGGATGGGGTGTCGAAGGCCGCCGTCGACGCCGCCCGTTGCGTCGCCCAGAGCCGGGTGGCCTGGTCGGTGGGCAGGTCGTTGCCGAAGTGCAGCAGGAAGATGTCCTTCTTCAGATAGAGGTCGACGGCTCCCTGGGGTGCCCCGGGGTATGGAACCGAGTCGAACAGTTCATTCTTGGGCTGCTTCTGCAGTGCCGAGTCGGCGCCGCTCAGCGAACCGTTGCTCTCGCCGACGTCGGGGGCGGCGGCATCAACGTAGACGAGCGCCTTGACGTTCGGGTTGCCCTCAGCCGCATTCGTGATCACCGATCCGCCGTACGAGTGGCCGACCAGGACGACGGGCCCGTCGATGGTCTTCAGGAAGGCCGAGACGGCTTCGGCATCGGTGGTGAGGTCCTCCAGCGGGTTGGCGATCGCGCGAACGTCGTAACCCTGCTTCTGCAGTGCATCGACTTCACCGTCCCAGCTGGACGCGTCGGCCCACGCGCCGTGAACGAGCACGACGGTGGGCTTCACGCCATTCGGCGGTGGCGCCTGCGGTGCGCTGACCGAAGGGCTGGAGCTCGGCTCGCTGCTCGAGGTCTTCGGCGAGCAGGACGCGATGAGCGCTGTCGCGACCACCGCGGCACCGATCAACGTCAGGAGCGTGCGGACGAGGGGCCGAGACATCGGCTCCTGTCGATTAGTGTGGCGCTTTGAGCGAGCTGTGCGGGTCATGGGAGTTACCTTGTTCGATGCGAACCGCGGAAGCATCGACGCTACCGGGCAGGTGCACTACCGGGTAGCTGCAAGGTGGTCCTTAAAGGATGTCGATGATGTCGTTCTTCAGGGCCTCCGCGCTGGTGCCGAAGACCGCTTGAACGCTGTTGCCGACCTCGATGACACCGGCGGCTCCGAGACTCTTCAGGCGAGCCTGATCGACCTTGGTCTTGTCGGCGACTTCCATGCGCAGGCGCGTGATGCAGGCGTCGACGTTCACCAGGTTCTCCCTGCCGCCGAATGCGGCGATGAGCTGCTCGGCCTTGCTATCGACGGCGGCGGGTGCGGTTGCCGTCTGGGTCGCGATGCCGGATCCGCCCGCAACAGTGGACGTGACGGCGTCGGCGCCGGCGGTGAGGTTCGCTTCCTCCTCGGCCTCGAATTCGGCCTCTGGCTCCCGTCCAGGGGTTCTCAAGTTCCACTTCGTGATCGCGAACCGGAACAACAGGTAGTAGACGACGAAGAAGACAACGCCCATGCCGATCAGTAGCGGGACGTTCTTGGCGGCTGGGGCAGTGCCGTAGAGAATGAGGTCAGCCAGCCCCGCTGAGAACGAGAAACCGAGGTGGATGTCGAGCAGGTGTGCGATGGCCAGCGAGAGCCCGGTCAGCACCGCGTGGACGAAGTACAGCGGGAACGCCACGAACATGAAGGCGAATTCGAGCGGCTCCGTGATGCCGGTCAGGAACGCGGTCAGTGCCGCCGCCAACAGGATGCCGACCGCAACCTTCCTTTGTTTCTTGTTCGCCACGTGGATCATGGCAAGCGCGGCGGCGGGCAACCCGAACATCAGGATCGGGTAGAAGCCGGCCGTGAAGGCGCCTCCCGTCGGATCGCCGGCAGTGAATCGCGGGATGTCGCCGTGGATGACCTTCCCGTCTGCGCCGGGATAGCTACCGTAGAGGAACCAGACGTACGAGTTCACGATGTGGTGCAGTCCGAGCGGGAGCAGCATGCGGTTGACGAAGCCGTAGACGAACGCGCCGATTGCTCCCGAGCCGGCGATGAACGCGCCGAGGTGATTCAGTCCGGCGTTGAAGATCGGATAGAAATAGCTCATGGCGAACGCGAGGAACAGGCACGCCAGTGACACGACAATTGGAACGAAGCGCCTGCCGCCGAAGAAGCCGAGGTACGAGGGCAATTGGATGGTGTGATATCGGTCGAAGAGAAGCGCAGCGACCAGACCCACCACGATCCCAGCGAACACGCCGTAGTTGATCTGGGCTTGGTCGCCCGCCTTGTCGACCAAACCAGCAAGCACGACCGGCGACATGGTCTTGAAGACCTGCTGCACCACCAGATAGCCGACGACGGCGGCAAGTGCGGTCGAGCCGTCGGCCTTCTTGGCGAATCCGATCGCGACACCGACGGCGAACAGCAGCGCCAGATTGTCGAACAGCGCGCCGCCCGCCGCGCTCATGGCCTGGAAGAACGGCCCGATGACCGGGGTCTTGATGCTGCCAAGCACGTCGGGTTGGCCAAGTCGGAGCAGGATTCCCGCCGCTGGCAGCACCGCAATGGGCAGCATGAGACTCTTGCCCAGCCGCTGCAATTGTGCGAAGCCGGGAATGCGCAAGCCCGACTTAGCCTGCGCTCCTTGCAGTTTCGTGGTATCGGTCATTTCTGGTGCCTCTCCGCTTCCGCAAGACGTCGCCCGCCGTCGAAGCTGTGCGGAAGCTTAGACGAGAACGTGCGAACGTGAGACCGTGTTGCGGGCACGCTCGTATTGTTGGTGCGCACAGGCCCGACGAAGGAGTCACCCACAGTGAGTACGACGCAAGTCCTCGCCCCCGTCGCAGGGCGGGCGGTTCTGCTTCAGGACGTCCCCGACCCCGTGTTCTCCCAGGGCATGGTGGGCCATGGTGCCGCCATCGACCCGCCGCGCGGGGTGATCGAGGCGGTCGCCCCGGTCAGCGGCAAGCTCCTGCGGTTGATGCCGCATGCCTACGTCGTCATGACCCCGGACAACGTCGGCGTTCTTGTTCACCTTGGCCTGGACACCGTCGCCTTGAAGGGCGAGGGTTTCACGGCGCACGTCAGCCAGGGCGACGACGTCACGGCGGGTCAGCTGATCATCACCTACGACGTGCCTGCGATCGCGGCCAAGGGCCTCAATCCCATTGTCCCCGTTGTGATCATGGACGAACGAGAAGCAGGCAACGTGGTGCCGTCCGATGCCGTCACCGCGGGTGCGGACATCGCTTCCGGTGCAGGCCTTTTCATAGCCAACAAGTAAATGGAAGTCGTCATCCTCGCGGGTTCCGAGGAGATCGGCGCAGTCGCCGCCGATGCGATTGGCGCCCTGCTCGGACGCACACCGGCCGCGGTGCTCGGCCTCGCGACCGGGTCGTCACCGCTGGCGATCTACGACGAGCTGGCGGCGCGCTGCGATGCCGGGCTGATCTCCTTCGCCAACGCCCGCGGCTTCACCCTCGACGAGTACGTCGGCCTGCCCGCAGACCATCCCGAGCGGTACCGCACCGTCATCGACAACGTCTTCGTGTCCAGGGTCGACTTCGCGCCAGGCGCAGTCCAGAGTCCCGACGGCCTGGCCACCGACATCCCGGCCGCATGTGCGGCCTACGAGAACGCGATTCGCGAAGCGGGCGGCGTCGATCTCCAGATTCTCGGGATCGGCACCGACGGGCACGTCGCGTTCAACGAGCCCGGGTCATCGCTGGCGTCGCGGACCCGGATCAAGACGCTGACCAGGCAGACGCGGATCGACAACGCCCGATTCTTCGGTGGCGACGTCGAATCGGTGCCGACGCACTGCCTCACCCAGGGACTGGCAACCATCATGGAGGCCCGGCACGTGGTTCTGGTGGCGACCGGTCGCAGCAAGGCCGAAGCCGTGCATCAGCTGGTCGAAGGCCCGGTCAGCGCGCTGTGGCCGGCGACCATCCTGCAACATCACCCGCACGTGACGGTATTGCTCGACGACGCGGCGGCCCGCCGGCTTCAACTGGTCGACTACTACCGCGAGACGTACCGCAGCAAGCCGGACTGGCAGAGCATCTGAGCGCCACGATGCTGATCACCGCCGACACTCTGATCACCGGTCGAGAACTGTTGCGACCCGGGTGGATTGAGATTTCCGAGGACACCGTGCAGGCGATCGGCGCTGGCACCGCACCCCGGCCGGCCGACCGCGATCTTGGCGCGGTGACGGTGGTGCCTGGCTTCGTCGACACCCATCTGCATGGCGGAGGCGGGGCGAACTTCTCTACCGCGTCGACCGCCGAGACCTCGACCGCCGTGGCACTGCACCGCAGGCATGGCACCACCGCGATGATCGCGTCCCTGGTTACGGCAGGCTCCGCCGAATTGCTGCGCCAGGTCGGCGAATTGGCCAACGACGTTCGTGCAGGCCTGATCGACGGGATCCACCTCGAGGGACCGTGGCTGTCCACCAAGCGGTCCGGTGCCCACCAGCCGTCGCTGATGCGCGACCCGGACCCCGCCGAGATCGACCGCGTCCTCGACGCGGGTGAGGGGACCATCCGCATGGTCACGCTCGCGCCGGAACGCGACGGTGCCCTTGCAGCGATCCGGCAGTTCGTCGATGCGGGTGTGGTGGTCGCCGTTGGGCACACCGAGGCCAGCTATGAGCAGACCCTGGCCGCGATCGACGCCGGCGCAACGGTGGGCACACACCTGTTCAACGCGATGCGCCCGATCGATCGCCGCGAGCCAGGTCCGGTCATCGCGCTCCTCGAGCAATCCAGGGTGACCGTCGAACTCATCACCGACGGCGTGCACGTCGACCCCGCCATCTACCGACACGTCACCCGCAGCGCGGGGCCCGACCGGGTGTCGCTGGTGACCGATGCGATGGCGGCGACCGGAATGGCCGACGGGGTCTATCACCTCGGGCCGTTGGGGGTGGACGTCGTCGGCGGGGTGGCGCGCGTATCGGGAACCGACACCATCGCTGGCAGCACCGCGACGATGGACCGGGTGTTCGGATTCGCCGTCGCCCACGCTGGACTGCCCCGCGACGAGGCCCTGCTGCAAGCCGCGCGTCAGGCGTCGCTCAATCCCGCACGGGCATTGGGTCTGCCGTCCTGGGGGCTCGTCGAAGGCGCGAGCGCGGACTTGGTGGTGTTGGACGCAGAGCTCGCCGTCACCGGTGTGCTGCGACACGGGGCGTGGGTGCTCGAACCGACCTCCGATCGCTCCTACTCGCCTTAGGCTGCGGCCATGTCGATCGACCGTGCCGCGCTCGCGGCGGGCAGCATTCGTCTTGCCTCGGGTATCTCGTTCCTCGTCGACCCCATCCGGGCGGACCGGCTCTGGGGCACCAAGGAGGAAGCGGTGGGGCAGACGAAGCTGTTGCTGCACTCGATGGGTTACCGCGACTCCTTGATCGGCGGATTGCTGATCGCGGCGGCGCTGCGTGGCCGGGACACCCGCGGGTGGTTCCTCGCATCCGGCGGGGCCGACGCTGCCGACCTGCTTGGCGGGCTGCGCGTGCACCACGAGTTGACGCGCTCCCAGCAGGTCATCGGCCTTGGCGGCGCGATCGTCGGCGTCGCCGTCGGGCTCTGGGGCGGCACCCGACGACGTTCACGGGACGTCGACGAGATCCCTTCCCGCTAAACGACCGCCTCGAGATGGGCGAGGGCGTCGGCGTCCACTCTGGCCACCTTCATCAGCCCGGTGTTGGACCCGCCCCACACCAGGGTGTTGCCCGCTTGCCGATGGCCTCGGCGTAGGCGGATCAATCATCGACCACCGTCATGATGCCCGTTGAGCGGCGTCAGCCCAGTCGTTCTCGCACCGCGGCGGGGCCGTCCAGCGACAGCATCTCCTCGGCAAGCTGTCGCGCCTCACCGGTGTCCACCGCGCGGGCGGCCTCCTTGGTCGCCGGTATCGCTGGCGGTGTCACCGACAGCGAGTCGACGCCCATCCCAAGAAGCAGTGCGACGGCACGCTCGTCCGCCGCGAACTCCCCGCACACCGACACCGACGCGCGTCCCGCGGCGCCCTGGCACGTGGCCTTGATCAACGCCAACAGTCCGGGATCGAACGTGTCGCCGACGGTGGCGACGGCGTCGTTGTTGCGGTCGGCCGCCAGCGCGTACTGCGTGAGGTCGTTGGTGCCGATGGAGAAGAAGTCGACGTGCCGTGAGAACGCCGCCGCCTTGAGTGCTGCCGCGGGCACCTCGACCATCATGCCGACCTGTAGGCCGGCGGGACGGTCCCGCCCACTGTGCGCGATCGCCTCGTCCAAGAGCCTGCGCCCAGCGAACAGTTCGTCGAGCGTGCTGACCATTGGGAACATCACGCTGACTGGCGTCTGCTCGGCCAGCCGCACCATCGCGAGCAGTTGGTCGGCCAGCAGGTCCGGATGAGCCAGCGACAACCGGATGCCACGCACCCCGAGGAACGGGTTCAGCTCCGCCGCCGTCGGCAGGAACTCCAGCGGCTTGTCGCCGCCAACGTCGAGCGTGCGCAACGTGATTCGGCGCCCGTCCAGCGATTCGGCGATCTTGCGGTAGACGGCGAACTGCTCCTCGACGTCGGGGGCGTCCTGACGGCCGAGGAACAGGAACTCGGTGCGCACCAGGCCTGCGAAGTCGGCACCCTGGGCCGCCGCAGCCCGCGCGTCGTCGACAGAGCCGACGTTGGCTCCGACCCCGACGGTCACACCGTCACGGGTGACCGCACGCTCGGCGGCGCGTGCCATCGCGTCGGACTGCCGCTGCGCCAGCGCCGCGACCCTGGCCGCGAAGTCCTGCCGCACGTTCTCGTGAGGGTCGACGACGTACTCGCCGCGGGCACCGTCCACCGCGAGGACGGTGCCGTCGGGAATCGTCAGCACCGTGGGTCCTGCGCCGACGATCACCGGAATTCCCTTGGCGCGCAGCAGGATCACGTTGTGTGCATGGGGACTGCCGAACGCCAGCAGCACGGCGGCCACCTGCTTGGGGTCAAGCTCCGCGGCTTCGGCAGGGGTCAGGTCGGTCGCGATCAGCACCCCCGCAAGGGCCGACGTCGTCGTCGCAGTGCCGAGCATTACGCGCAGCACTTGCTCCCCGACTGCGCGGACGTCCTCGGCCCTGGCCCGCAGATATGGGTCGGGTACGTCGGCGAATTCGGCGGCCAGATCCGCGACCGCCGCCGACCACGCCGCAGGCGCGGACATGCCGCCGTCGATGCGCTCCCGCACCGCGGTGAGCAAGGCGTCGTCGTCGAGCAGCAGTTGGTGGGCGTCGAAGATCGCCGCTTCCGCCTCGCCGACTTCGCGCGCGGTCCTGGTGCGCAGCTGACTGATCGTGCGGCGCACCGTGGCGATGGCCTTGCTCAGCCGACGCCATTCGACCGACGGTTCCTCGGCGGCTACGTCGGGTACCTCGATCGCGGCCAGTCTCGCCGAGCGGGCCGGGCCGATTCCCAGGCCAGGCCCTGCGCCGATCGGGGCATGCGCCACCGCCGGCTCGGCGATCGGGGTTGCGGCGGTGAGTGATTCGTCGAAGTGGCGGCCGGCCAGCGCCAGCACGTGGTCGAGGGTTTCGGCGGCTTGGCTGCCCGAGACCCGCACCTCGACCTCGTTGCCGCACCGGACACCCAATGTGGCCAGCTTGGACAGGCTGCCTGCGTCCACCCACCCGGAGTCGGTGCTGCGGTTGCGGATTCGCGCGCGGGCATCGCGGCGGCGCACCTCCTGCACCAACCGCGCGGCAGGCCGTGCGTGCAGGCCGTGCGGGTTGGCGACGACGAATGCCCCCGACACCTCGTCGGCTGCGTTGGGTTCGTCGGTCGCTGCGCTGACCGGCGCGGGCCCGAGGTGGCCGATCTTTCCCGCCAGCGCGCCACTGGCTTCGGCGGCGACCTCGTCGACCGAGGCTCCGCCTGCCGCGGCGACCGCCGCCACGATGAGTCCTTCCACCAGGGGAGCGGGGCACAGCCGGACGCGCTCGCGGACGTCGTCGTCGAGCAGTTCGCAGGCGAGTTCGGCCGACAGCACCGCGCTGCCGAGGTCCATCAGCACCACCACGCCGTCGCCGTGGTCGGCGGCGGTGATCGCGTCGACGATCGCCGCAGCGTCGGTGCCGAAGGTGGTTTCGTCAAGGCCGGCGGCAACGTTGATGCGAATCTGCTTGCCGTGCAGCATTTCCTGGGCGAGTGCGACTGCCGCCCGAGCCAGCGCGCGGCTGTGCGACACGACGACGAGGCCGACGGACATCGTGCTCATCGGCCCGCGAAGGCGGTCGCCGCGGCAGCCACCAGCATCGCCGACGACGTGGCGCCCGGATCCTGGTGACCGACGCTGCGCTGCCCGAGGTAGCTGGCCCTGCCCTTGCGCGCGACCATGGATTCGGTGGCGTCGCGGCCCTTTTGGGCGGCCGTGGCGGCGTCCGACAGGGCTGCCGACAGGTCGGTACCCGAGGCCAGTGCGGCGTCGAGCGCCTCGAGTGCCGGTGCCAGCGCGTCGTACATGGTCTTGTCGCCGGACTCGGCGCGGCCGCGCTGCACGACACCTTCGACGCCGGCGCGCAGGGCCGCGGCGAAGTCGGTGGCGGAAACGCCGTCCGTCGCACCCAATGGCGCTGCCATGCGCAGGAAGAACGTGCCGTAGAGCGGTCCGCTCGCTCCGCCGACCGACTTCACCAACGTCATGCCGACCTGCTTGCACAGCGCGGACATGTCGGTGGGCACCGTCTCGTCGAGTGAACCGAGCACCGCCGTCATGCCACGCTCCATGTTGATGCCGTGGTCGGCGTCACCGATAGCCGCGTCCAGGTCGCTGAGCAACTGCGCGTTTTCGCCTATCACCCTTGCGAATTCACGGATCCACGCGGTCAGCGTGTCCAGGCCCACCGTGCTGTCGGTCATTCAGCATCCTCTCCGCAGCGCCGCGGTGTTGACGGGGTGATCCCACAGTCGGAGCATGTCATCGTCGGCGCGCAACAACGTGACCGAGCAGCCGGCCATGTCGAGGCTGGTGATGTAGGGCCCGACCAGCGAGCGGGCGATGCGGACGCCCGCCTTGTCCAGCAGCGCGGCGTACTCCGCGTACATGAGGTACAGCTCGATCAACGGCGTGGCGCCCATGCCGTTGACGAACAGGATCACACCGTCGTCGCCGGAGAAGTCGAGGTCGGCAAGGACGGGCTCGATCATCAGCTCGGCGACGGCGCTGGCCGACTGCATGGGCAGGCGCTGCCGGCCAGGTTCACCGTGAATGCCCACGCCCACTTCGATTTCGGTGTCGGACAACTCGAACGTGGGGTGGCCGACCGCGGGCACCGTGCACGACGTCAGCGCGACGCCCATGCTGCGCGACGCCGCGTTCGCCCGACGGGCGACCTCGGCCACGTCCGCGAGGGAGCGCCCCTGATCAGCCGCCGCGCCTGCGATCTTCTCGACGAGCACGGTGGCACCGACACCACGCCTGCCCGCGGTGAAGGTGCTGTCCTGCACCGCGACGTCATCGTCGATGAGGACGGACTCGACCGTGATGCCCTCAGCGTCGGCCAGTTCGGCGGCCATCTCGAAGTTCATCACGTCGCCGGTGTAGTTCTTCACGATGTGCAGCACGCCTGCGCCACCGTCGACGTTCTTGGTCGCTTCGAGCATCTGGTCGGGCACCGGGGAGGTGAAGACCTCACCGGCGCAGGCGGCGTCGAGCATGCCCCGTCCGACGAACCCGCCGTGCAGCGGCTCGTGGCCGGACCCGCCGCCGGAGATCAGCCCGACCTTGCCGGTGACCGGTGCGTCGCCGCGGTAGATGATGCGGTTGGTGTGATCGACCCGAAGCTCGGGGTGCGCGATCGCCATCCCGCGTAGCGCTTCGTCGATGACGTCGGCCGGATCGTTGATGAGTTTCTTCACGGTGTGACTCCTCAGGCTGCGGTGGTCTGGACGGCGGGGGCGGGCACGGACTGCGGGGCCGCGTCGGCGCTGGTGCGGGAGATCGCGACGTAGGCAACGGCGGCGAGCACACCCGCGAGCAGCTCGGCGCCCAGGTAGACCGGCAGCTGATGCCAGGAGACGGAGCCGCCTGCGAGCTGTTGGACGAGCATCGGGCCGAACGTGCGGGCCGGGTTGATCGAGGCGCCGGTGGTGGGTGCCACCGGGATGATCGCGGCGAACACGACCAGGCCGATGGCGACGCCAGCGAAGCCGGCGGTCGCCTTGCGGTGTATCACGCCGAAGACGGTGAACACGAGAATGAACGTACCCACGAATTCGGCGAAGAAGGCCTGTACCGGACTGACGGTTGCCGAATAGGTGGCGACCCCGAGGCCGGCGTCGCGGGCGGCGGTGCCGAGCACGCCGATGATGGCCCCAGCTCCGATGACCGCACCGACGAGCTGCGCGGCGACGTAGGCAGGCACCCGTGACCACGGGAACTTGCCGGTGACGGCCAGTCCGAGGGTGACGGCGGGGTTGATGTGGCAGCCGGAGATGTGTCCGAGCGCGTACACGGCCGCCACGACGACGGTGGCGAAGGCGAAGGAGATCATGCCGAGGTCGGCCATCGTGAAGGGCGCATCGCCGTTGACGATGATCGTCGCGGGGACCGACCCCACGCCGATGAACACCAGGAACGCCGTACCCAGCACTTCGGCGGCGAGTTTTTGGATGATCGACGGCTCGTCCATGCGTGCTCTCCTTTGAGTAGCGATCGACTATCTCGGATGGCATTCGGCATTATCGAATGTGATCTGGACCATACGCTTATGCTTCGAGGGCCACAAGACCGGATTCGCGCGATTTCTAGGAGAGGCGGGGCCAGATGATCCAGGCCGTCGACCGTGCGCTGCGGATTCTCACCGTGCTGCAGGGCGGACGTCGGATGAGCCTCGGCGAGATCGCCACCGCCATCGACCTCGCTCCGTCGACCGTGCACGGGCTGGTCCGCACGCTGCTGGCGCACGGCATGGTGGGCCAGGAGCTGGATTCGGGTCGCTACCGGCTCGGTCCGGCCACCTTGCGGCTGGGCAACGTGTACCTCGACACCCTCGAGCTGCGGTCGCGGGTGGCGATCTGGACCGAGGGCCTGGCGCGCCGGACCGGCTGCGCGGTGCGCACCGGGGTGTTGCTATTCGACGAGGTCGTGGTCGTCGCCCACGAACCGCGTCCGGACGGCACCCGCCAGATGCCCGAGGTCGGGATCGTCATCCCCGCGCACGCCAGCGCGCTCGGCAAGGCGCTGCTCGCCTTCGGCCCGGATCGCGAGGCCACCGAGTTGCGCAGCATGACCGGCGAGACGGTCACCGATCCCGCCGTGCTGGCCGGTCAACTCGAGCAGGCCCGCACGACCGGGATCGCCACCGAAGTCGAGGAGGCCGTGCTGGGGGAATGCGCCGTGGCGGCAACGGTTTTCGATTCCTCCGACGAGGCCACCGGGGCGATCGGGCTGGTCGTGCCTTCCGCACGCTGGCCGTTGGCGCCCGATGCGATCGACGCGTTGCGCGACACCGCCCGCGCCGTGTCACGGGAGCTGGGCGCGCCGGTCTGGCCGCCGCGCCGCTATCACTGACGGTCGGTCGGACGCGGGTATTGGTCCCGCGGTGGCATCCTGGCCATGTGGGATTGATATTCCGCCTCGCGGAGCTGCTGATCGTCCTCGTGCCACTGGTCGGGGCCATCATCGCCGGATTCAGGGCGTTTCAGCGGTACGCGCAGTCGCCCGACCGCACGCCAACGCCGTACGACGACGTGGCTGGCGCGCCAGCGGATCGCACCACCACGACCCCCGCCGCGCAATGGCGGGCCATCACCCGCACCCTCGACGAGCACGCCCGCATCGACGGGCGCTGGCTGGACTACGAGCTCGACGTCACCAAGCTGCTCGACTTCCCGCTCATGACCGACATGCGTGATCCGCTGATGACGACCTTCCACAAGGCGAAGCTGCGCGCCGAGGTCCTGCGGCCGGGCAAGGCCGAGGACCTCGTGGACGACAGGGCGTCGTTCGAGCGCTACCTGAGCGCCGTCGAGGACTACGCGAGCGCCTTCAACACCGCTGAGGCGGAGGCGATCCGGCGTCGTCGCAACGACTTCTCGCGGGAGGGGCGGCAGCGGATCGCGCGTGCGCACAGCCTGCTGCGGGTGGCGTCCGACCTGAGCGCGACACCGCAGGAACGTGGGCAGGCCTACGACGTGGCGGTGCGCGAGCTCGACGGTCTCATCGTGTTGCCTGCCACGACGCGCGCCGGGCTCGAACGCGGGATCGCCGGGGAGATCGACGGTTAGTCAGGTCGCTGGCGGCCGTCGATGTAGGCCAGCAGGCGGGGATCGTCGGAGCTGAACCGGTCGACCTCCTCGCCGCCGTCGCATCGCAGCAGCGCGATCGTCACACCCTGGGCCGTCCGCGAGATCACCTGCCACGTGGCACCGGCGTCCTCCCACCGGACGAGCTCGGCGACGCGATCGCGATCCACACGTCCCAGGATTCCACGCGCCCAATCTCAAGACCTGCTGTCGTAGGCTGCCGCCGTGGACGCAAGCTGGCGGTTGGCGGTCGCGGCGGTGTTCATCTGGCTCGGCATGGTGCTGGCCATCTCCTTCATCGAGGCGCCGCTCAAGTTCCGCGCACCTGGGATGGACCTCAAGCTCGGGCTGAGCATCGGCCGGCTGGTCTTCCGCGCGCTCAACGTCTGCGAATCGCTTCTGGCCGTCGTCATTGCGGTGGCGCTCTTCACCCACCAGAGCACGGTCGGCCTCGACGTCGCGCTGACGGTTGCGGTCGCGGCCCTGCTCATTCAGATCGTTCTAGTGCGGCCCTTTCTGGCGCGACGAACGTCGTCCGTGCTCGCGGGGGAGGGCGAGGGTGGTCGGTCTAGTGGCCACTACGCCTACGTGGCGCTCGAGGTCGTCAAGGTGATTGCGTTGATCGCCGCGGGCGTCCAGCTCACCACCGCATGAGGCGTTCGCTAGGGCTGCCGCGGTGATGGCCGACCGGCGTTGCGAAGTCCCGTCAATGCTTCGAACGCGTCGTCATATGCAACCGTTCGCGGGTAACCGCCATGGGTTTGGATCTCAGCGAGGTAGTCGAACCGGATGACTTCCTCGGCGCGCCGGTCGATCGGATTGTCGAGGTATCCCCACACTGGGAAGCCGAGATAGTCGGTGCGTCGCCACAGGTTTCGCCATCGGGTGTTGGTGGCTTTCGCTGCCGACAGCACTCCACGCATCGAATCCTGGTGAGCGTTCGGGA
Organism: Mycobacterium sp. AZCC_0083; assembly: GCF_014202335.1. GTDB lineage: Bacteria > Actinomycetota > Actinomycetes > Mycobacteriales > Mycobacteriaceae > Mycobacterium. Next base: position 69,612 of record NZ_JACHGP010000028.1, read on the forward strand.
GCTCGGACACCGGCTTGCCGTGTGCCTCGATCTCCCTTGCCCACGGGTCGGGCGTCGTCAAACTGGACGACCTACATTCCTGAGTTCCAAGAACATTGGGGCCCAACAATTCCGGGAAGATCCGACTGAAGTAGGCGCGCAGCTGGCTGCCGTAGGACAGCAACGACCAATGCGCTCTTCGAAGACTCTGCGATGCGCGGCGTGAGAATCACGCCCACGGCCAGAACCGAGCCCAGGCTGTGTGCGGACAGCACGATGTCCGTCGGATGATCGCCGTGGTCCCTCAGCCAGACGCGGCAGCGTTCGGAAAGCTCGGGTACCACCCGCCCGGCGTAACACGGCGGCGCCAGCGGATGCCCTGCGCGTGGAAGGAAACACATCAGATCCCACGCCAGCCCAAGTGGGCGAGACCCGCCGATGAGTGTGCCGCCGACAGCGAGCCCAATGACCAGAAGTCCGCCGCCCGCGAGTACCCACATTCCCACGTTCAACGGTGCTTGCGCGTACCAGGGTGCTGTCATGCCCGGTGCGACGTTGAACGCGGAAAAGCCGATGGCTGCGATCATTCCGGAGCTTACGTCGTTTGTGCCGGAGCTCACGGATCGAAACGTCCGAGAGCGGTGCCGCCGTGTCGTTCGCCGCCGTCGATCGACACCAGCGCGGGCACCCGTTCGGCGGTGACGACACCGTGGCGGCTGGTCAGCTCGTCGATCACGTCGAAGGCCGCGGCGATGCGATCAGGGCTGCCGACGACGATCGTCGTCACTGGCACCTGCCGTCCGAGCTGAATCAGCTTGTCTCCCTGTGGCGGGTGGTCGCCGTGAAAGCCCCAGACCCCTCGCAGCACCGTGACCCCGCGACTTTCGGGCGTGCCTCGAAGCCGACGAACGATCGCACGATGGATCGGTTCGCCGTCGTCCAGAGTGGCCTCCGAGGTGTAGACCATCAGCTTCTGCCAGAGTGCCCGACCGTCGCCGTCGGTGGCCGGCAACGCCGCGGGTCGGGTCAGCAGATCCCCATCCCGCTTGCACAGCTGGGCGCGCTCGACGGTCACCAGTGGATCGCGCAGCACGAGCTTGAGCGGTGGCAACACCTCGGCTACCCGTGCGCCGGCGCCGACGGCGACGATCATCACGGGGACGGTGGCGTTGCGACTGAAGAAGTGCGCGCGGTGTCGTTGTCCGCGGGTCGTACCGTCGACGCCGAGAAACACTGCGGCACTGGCAAATCCGTGGTGATACAACAGGTCGCACACCGCGCGGTGGGCGGGGCGCCCGGATACTCGCTCTTGGCGTCCGACGTAGACGGTGAGCTTGGCGGTATCCGGTATCACCGGTGTCGACGGTGCGGCGAGACGAGCACGTTCAAGGGTGACGAGCCCGCGCTTCATCAGCCCGACGGCGCGCTCGGCCAACCCAGCCATCTTCTCGGCGGTGTCGACTGCGGCGATGGCGACGGGGAGGTCCTCGGACATGCTCAGCGACTGGTCGCTACGCAGCGCGTGTCGCGGGCCGAATCCGGCCATGCCGCGCAGGACCACGCTGGTCGCCACCGAGTTCTCGGCGTAGAGGTCGAGCAACTCGTCGGAGACGAAGCGTTTCCCGTGGCGCTGTCGTTCAGCGAAGTAGCTGGTGAGCTTGAGGATGTCGTCGCTCATAGCGCGCTCCCGATCCACAGTCCGAGCCACGCCGCCGTCAGCCCGAGGATGACACTGACCACGACGTTCGCGAGAGCCCCGAACAACTGCCGCTCTTCAGCCAGCCGCTGCGTCTCCAGCATCCACGTGGAGAAGGTCGTGTACGAGCCGACGAACGCCGTGCCCGCCAGCAGTGCGACGTGAGGGCTGAACGCCAACCCGCCGAACAGCCCCAGCAGCAGCGCGCCGCTCAAGTTCACCGCCAGCGTGCCGAACGGGAACCGACCGCCGACGCGCGCCGACACCGCACGATCGACTAGGAAGCGCAGCACCGCGCCGAACCCGCCGATGACGAGGACACCCGCCCAGACCGCCGCCGTCATCGCCGGATCCGAACTCGGCGCACCAGCACGGTGGCGAGGTAAACGGCGAGCAGGCCCGCGGCGATGCTGGCCGCCGTGTAGCCGATCGCCAAACCGTAGTGCTGGTGTTCGAGCATGCGGACGGTCTCGACCTGCATGGTGGAGAACGTCGTCAACCCGCCGCACAGCCCGGTGCCCAGCAGCGGGCGCCGGTAACTCGACACCGGCAACCTCTCCAGCAGGCGGGTGGTGAAGTAGCCCAGCAGGAAGGCGCCCACGATGTTGACCACGAATGTCGGCCACGGCCAACGGCCCGGATCGCCGTCGGCAAGCAGTTCCAACCCGGCGCGGGCGAGGGTCCCCACAGCGCCGCCGATGAACACGGCGGCCAACTCACGATTGTCGTGGCCGAACACAAGACGAAAGTATGGTGGCTAGTCTCCGAGTGCCCAACGCCGGGATTGCATCAGGAGCAGAATCTCTTAACATGGCGGCCAATCCCCGCGCCGGACAGTTGGCGCAACCAGACGACCTCATCGACGTGGCCCACGTGGTCACCGCCTACTACACGGTGGTGCCCGACCCCGACGACGTCAATCAGCAGGTGGTCTTCGGAACGTCGGGGCATCGGGGTTCCAGCCTCGACGCCGCGTTCAACGAGGCCCACATCCTGGCCACCACACAGGCGATCGTCGAGTACCGAGCCTCGCAGGGGACCACCGGCCCGCTGTTCATCGGCCGCGACACCCATGCGTTGTCCGAGCCGGCGTGGGCCTCTGCGCTGGAGGTGCTTGCCGCCAACGACGTGGTGGCGATGATCGACGCCGCCGACCGGTACACCCCGACCCCGGCGGTCAGCCACGCCATCCTCTCGTTCAACCGCGGCCGTGACACCGACCTGTCCGACGGCATCGTCGTCACGCCGTCGCACAACCCGCCAAGGGACGGCGGTTTCAAGTACAACCCGCCCAACGGCGGCCCCGCCGACACGGACGCGACGGGGGTGATCGCCAAGCGCGCCAACGAGATCCTGTGCGGCGGCCTGGCCGACGTGAAGCGGATCCCGCTGGCGCGCGCGCTGCAGACCGCCGAACGGCACGACTACCTCAATGCCTACATCGAGGATCTGCAGAACGTGGTGGACGTGCATGCGATCAGCGCCGAGGGCATCCGGATCGGCGCCGATCCGCTTGGCGGCGCGAGCGTGGACTACTGGGGCGCGATCGGCGAGCGGTACAAGCTGGACCTGACCGTGGTCAATCCGCTGGTCGACGCGACGTGGCGGTTCATGACGCTGGATACCGACGGCAAGATCCGGATGGACTGCAGCTCGCCGAACGTGATGGCGTCGCTGACCGCCAAGATCGGGAACTTCCAGATCGCCACCGGCAACGACGCCGACTCCGACCGGCACGGGATCGTCACCCCCGACGGCGGCCTGCTCAACCCCAACCACTATCTGGCGGTCGCGATCGACTACCTCTACACCCACCGGCCGTCGTGGCCGGGGTCCACGGCAGTGGGCAAGACGGCGGTGAGCAGCTCGATCATCGACCGGGTGGTGGCCGGGCTGGGTCGCAAGCTGATCGAGGTGCCCGTCGGGTTCAAGTGGTTCGTCGACGGGTTGATCAGCGGCACAATCGGTTTCGGCGGGGAGGAGAGCGCAGGGGCGTCCTTCCTGCGTACTGACGGTTCGGTGTGGACCACCGACAAGGACGGCATCATCCTGGCCCTGCTGGCGTCGGAGATCCTTGCGGTGACGGGGTCGACGCCGTCGCAGCGGTACGAGGCACTGGCCGAGAAGTACGGCGCGCCAACGTATGCGCGCGTCGACGCACCCGCGAATCGGGAGCAGAAGGCGCGGCTGGCCAAGCTCTCGGCCGAGCAGGTGACCGCGACCGAGCTCGCGGGCGAGCCGATCACGGCGAAGCTGACGACGGCCCCCGGCAACGGCGCCCCACTTGGCGGACTCAAGGTGACGACTGAGAACGCGTGGTTCGCCGCGCGACCGTCCGGCACCGAGGACGTCTACAAGATCTACGCCGAGTCCTTCAAGGGACCCGACCACCTCGCGGAGGTGCAGGAAGCGGCCAAGGACGTGGTGAATACAGTCATAGGGTGAGTTCCGTCGCGGAGGGTGACTGTAAGACGCCCAACAAGCCGAAGCTTCCGAGCGAAGTCTGGGTTCTCGTCACCGCCAACGTGGTGATCGCGCTCGGGTACGGCGTCGTCGCCCCGGTACTGCCGCAGTATGCGCGCAACTTCGGCGTCAGCATCGCGGCCGCGACGTTCGTCATCACGGCGTTTGCCCTGATGCGGTTGTGCGCCGCCCCGGCCAGCGGCCTGCTGGTGCAGCGGCTGGGGGAGCGCCGCATCTACCTGACCGGCCTGGTGATCGTGGCCGTGTCGACGGGAGCATGCGCGTTCGCGCAGACCTACTGGCAGCTGTTGGTGTTCCGGTCACTCGGCGGCCTCGGCTCGGCGATGTTCACGGTGTCCTCGTTGGGATTGATGATTCGCATCTCGCCGTCGGATGCACGCGGACGCGTGGCGGGCCTGTTCTCGAGTGCGTTCCTCGTCGGCTCGGTGGGCGGGCCGGTGCTCGGCAGCCTGACCGTGGGACTCGGCTTGTCGGCACCGTTCGTCATCTACGGCGTCGCGCTGCTGATCGCGGTGGCCGTGGTGTTCTTCCGCCTGCGCCACTCGTCGTTGGCGGCGCCGGACGTGGAGACCGAGCCGGCGATCTCGGTGCGGACGGCGCTGCGCAACCGGGCCTACCGTGCGGCACTGTTCTCCAACTTCGCCACCGGCTGGACGGCGTTCGGGCTTCGCATCGCACTGGTGCCGCTGTACGTGGTCGAGGTGCTCGGGCGCGGTGCCGGAATGGCGGGGCTGGCGCTGGCGACGTTCGCGATCGGCAACGTCTCTGCGGTGATCCCGAGCGGCTATCTATCCGACCGAATCGGCAGGCGTAAGTTGATGATCTGCGGCTTGACGGTGTCGGCCGTGACGACCGCGTTGGTCGGGTTCACCGACTCGCTGCCGCTGTTCGTGGCGGCCGCGTACCTGACGGGCGCCGCGACCGGCATGTTCATCTCGCCGCAGCAGGCGGCGGTCGCCGACATCATCGGCAGCAAGTCGCGTGGCGGCACTGCGGTGGCGACGTTTCAGATGATGTCGGACTTCGGGGCGATCCTCGGCTCGCTGGCCGTCGGTCAGATCGCCGAGCACCTGACGTTCGGGAGTGCGTTCGTGATCAGCGGCGTGATCCTGCTGATCGCAGCCGTCGGCTGGATCTTCGCGCCGGAGACCAGGCCGCCGAACAGCACGGAGCACACACCGTCTCGTCCGCTCGGCCCCGAGGCCGGTGGCGAGGTGCCGTGACCTGCGGTTTTGAACCATAAGTGAGTGTGGTGTACCGTCGACCAGCACGACTTACGGGGCTATGGCGCAGTTGGTAGCGCACCACACTGGCAGTGTGGGGGTCAGGGGTTCGAGTCCCCTTAGCTCCACTTTCACGGCACCCCGGTGTCGTTACTCGAACCCCTGGGCTCGTCCGTAGGTCGCGGTGCTGGTAATGGGGACCAGACCCAGCGCATCGGCCAATCCCGAAGAGGCGAGCACGCCCGCGATCTTCGTCCTCTGCATTCCGAACACGACTTCGGTGAGCAGCGCCGCCTCGCCTGGCAGCGCAGCATCGGCGAGATTCAGGATCCGGCTGCGCGCACCGAGCACGCGGCGCGCAGCCGACAGTGGCACTGGCATGGTCTGAAGTCGCATCGCAGCACGCGTCATGACTGGAAGGTTAGAACTGGTCGTCGGTTCCTGGCTGTGTCATGCGAACGATCGCGACCATCGCGCAGCGCGGGATTCGGTTCATTACTTATGTGACTGAGATGACTTGAAGTGAATTCTCGGCTGCTCGCATGCAGTCTGCAGCCCGTTCGCCCAATTCCGAACAGTTCTGACGGCATCGTGGGCGGCTGGCGTCCCGCCGCCCTTTGTTGGTTTCCATAAGCGAGCAGGTCTGAAGGGATGGGATGTCGCTTCGCGCGGCCCGCGCCTTCGAATGTGACGTGCAGTCGGATCAGTCAGGATAAGACGTGCAGTCGGATCAGTCAGGATAAGAAGGGAACCAGCCCGGTATGCCGCGCGCGGCCATGTCGAACATCCTGGCGTAGTCGCGGCGATAGCGGAACACGAAGTCGTGACCTACTAAGCTTCGCTGTAAGGATTTGAGCCTTTCCTCTGCGGCGGTCCAGGCGGTACTCCAGTCGGTCTTCGGGTGCAGCAGACCCTTCTGCCTTGCGTATGCCTTAACGGCTGGGCGTTGTCGGAGGAAGGCGCGCACGTCGTCGCGTGCTTCCTGTATCTCTAGCTGTCCTTCGATGGGTTCGTCCGTCCCGAGCCATCTTCGGAACTTTTCGCTGGAATCGCGACCAGGACTCATGTGCTTGTCGAAGGTGGCGGCGTAGTGCTGTAGTAACTCGGCCATTCTTTGTGTCTCGTTGACGGCCCGCCCTGCAGGCTTTCGGAACATCGCCTTGGGCGGTTTCCGTTGTACTGCTTCCGCTTGGTTCCTGACGGCTGCAATGATGCCGAACTTCGGTTCGGTGGCCGCCTTCAGTGCGGCATCGCGAGTCGCATTGACGGTTGGTGACTTCCTGGTTGGTGATCCCCAAAAGTCATGCAGCACCACGTCGTAGCCATCGTTGCTGTCGCTTCGGGTCAGGAGAAAGGAGCTAATCGCAAGGCGTACCGTGCCGGTGTCACCATTGCGTTCGTCCGCGATCTGAGGGAAAGCTCCGGTTCCGCTCTTGGCCGGCTGGAGGCCGTGTCGGATGAGTGCGTCGACTACCGTTGAGTCGACGTCCAAGACCATGATCGCATCTGGGTCGTCGTACAAAAATGTCTCGCGCAGGTCGCGCACGGAAAGCTCCGCGTTGAGCTCGCTATCGCAGCGGAACGCACCCGAATTGATGATGGCGATCTGGGCACCGGCTTGTCGCCGAACGCACTCGGCGACAAAGACTCCCACGTTTGTTGGGCGCCGCCGGATATGACCATCGCGGGCCTCGAGTTTGGCAGTTCTCTTGCTGAAATTACACACGGGCACAGCATCAGCCGGATCTTTCGTGATCCTGAGCGCCGCCTTAATGAACTCGACCTCATCCGGCGCGGCGTCCTCGTGGTCGTCGTAGCGCAGCACGAAGGTGGCAATGTCACTTTCCGATGGCTTTGTTTTTGCTGCGTTGAGTGCTTCTGCGAGATCGCTGAACCCTGAGTCCGGTTTCGCCTTCCGGATGCGCTCTCTGAAGACTTTGCTGTCCAAATCGGAGGCGGGTGTCAGGACAGCAGGCAGATCTTTCGGATACGACAGGGTTCTCCGACTCGCCTCGCGCCGCAAACGGCCGTGGGCCGAAGCGATCTCGTTGGTGATGGCATCCCCGCCCGTCAGGAGGACGATCACTCGCACGGTTTCTGCATTGGCGAGGTTCTTCATCACGAGTACTTCTTGGTCATCTTCGACCCATTCAATGTCGTGGTCATGACCGCCGAGAATGTAAGTGCGCGGCGTTCTTGGAATCTGTCGCCGCAGCTGCCGGTCCTCGGTCTGCGTGGCGTGGGTGAGCACGATGCGGAACGGCACGTTGGAGCTGTTCGTCTTTTCGAGGGTCGTGAACTCTTCGAAGACGTCGATCAGCGTTTCGTTCGGGGGGGTGAAGTTCCACTTCACCTTATCTTCCTTCCCTTTCTTGGTCTTCTTGCCCTTCTTCTTGCCGTAGGCGGCGGATGGGTCGGGGCTCTCGAAGCTGCTATGCACGTCGGCGGAGACGACAGCCGTCAGCGCGACGCGAGGGGGAGGATTGCGCCGGGCGTCTTCCGGCCAGACGGCTCTTCGCGTCATCCTGATCATGGCGAGGCCAGTCAACTCGTTCTTGATGAGGCCGGTCGGGTCGGCTGCATTCGCAAGAAGCACCTTAAATCTCGCCTCTCTGAGGCGATCAGCAAGTACTTCTGCGCCGTGATCGAATTCATGATTGCCAAGTACGCAGTAGTCAACGCCGAGTCTGTTGAGGAGTTCCACCATTGCTTCGCCCTTGTCGAACTTGCTCAGCAGGGACGGACCGAGGAAGTCACCGCTATGAACCACGAGCAGGAGATCGACTCCCGTTTCCTTCTCAATGTGGGCCCGCAGTCGCCCCACAGTGGCAATGAGTTTGGCGAAACCCGGTAGCTTGCGGTCGCGGCGCTCGTCGACTAGATATGTGTCGTTAAGGTGCACCACGACGGCCACCAGTTCGGTCTTGTGGTCGGTGATAAAAATTAATGCTTTCTCGAGCTGGTTCATTCGCTTTCCCACCTAATCTCAGCAGACCCGTCCGATAATCAGGTTCAGTGCCCGATGCTTCCCGTAGTCGTCACGAAGCTTCCTGAACATTTGTCTGAGTTCCCCGGTCACCGGCATGGCATCGCTGAGTTCCGCTTTGAGCCATTCATTCACCATTGGTAGCTCCCGCTCCGGTGCAGTACTTGACGGTCGCGATGTCAGCGGTGGCCGCACACCGGTGCCGTCCACTCTTTGATCACTTGGTCGCGGCCATGACGGATCTGGACGCGACGATAACCATGGGTTGGTGCGATGCGCGAGAAGTGCTTGAACATCTCCTCGGCTTGATCTGGCGTCAGTGCCTTGTCGAAACGAACCCATTGCCAATCGTCACCATCGAACGTCTGCTCCCACAGCACGTAGAACGACACGCTGTCGACCACGGCACGACGGATCATTTCCGAGGGCGTTGCTCCCTGGATTGTGGCGCTGTGCACTAACTCGTTGCGAAGTGATTCGGGAAGCCGGATCGCCAGAACAGGTGTCTTGCCTGCCGTCCGAGTGCCCTTGTTCGGTCGCCCCGTCGGCAGGTAGGCAGGATTCCGCTCGACTGAGGTGACCTCGGCTGCAGTTGGGGGACTGGCTTCGTAGTCGGCGGCCATCTCGGCGAATTCGTCGTCAGTGATTCGGGACTTGCCCATGTCGATAACTCCTTTCAATGATCAGGCCCGCTGAGGGCCGTAGTCGCGATCCACCGACGAGTCAAGGCCGAGGCGCGTGATGAGGCCGGAACGCAGCATCGTCGCGTGGAATACCTCGACGACGTGCGGGCGGTGAGGTCGGCGATGACCTCGATCCACGGTTGGTTGTCGGCGGCCGGGCCCGATGAACAGCACCGGCGCCGTGTTCGCTCGTCGGGGAGCAAGCCCAACGCGCAGTGCGGGATATGCAATCACGGCCCTAGCCTCCTCATCGACGATGAGGTGCGCGCGGGCGCTCGACCGGTTCACGATCTCCACCGGTAAAGTGTATGACAGTTTTTGGAAAGTGCAATACACTTTCACGGGAGCGCACGTTGGCGTCGGCGGCCACCTCTATCGTCCAAACCGCGCTCGTGCGCCTTAACGGATCCGTTGATCGATCGCCTACTGGAGAGGAGCGGCATGAAGGTCTTCATCTCCTCGGTCACGCACCTGCTCAAGGAGGCGCGCAGGGCACTCCCACCGTTCCTGAAATTGTTCAATCACGAGCCGCTGAGGTTCGAGGACTTCGAAGCTCAGGACCGGTCGAGCCGGGAGGCATGCCTGGCCGGGGTCGAGGCGGCCGATGTCTACGTCCTGTTGCTTGGCCCGCGTTATGGGACACCGTTTCCCGATACCGGTCTTTCTCCGACGGCGGAGGAGTTCCTGCGCGCTCGTCAACGTGGAATCCCCATCCTGGTCTTCAACAAGACCGTGGATGAGAAGGACGAACCGGCGCAGGTCGACTTCAAAAACGAGGTCGGCCATTACGTGAACGGGCGCTTGTGGCGTTCGTTTACCGATCCGGCCAGCTGCAATCAGGCGGTCGGTGAAGCGTTGAAAGCACTTGACGCAGAACGGGGTCCGATTCCGCGTGCGATACCGCAGGAGCCTGTGACGGTGCCGTGGTTGTGCGAGATCCAGCCTTCGACGGCCATAACTCCGGCAAGCGGGTTCGTCGGAGGGCGCAACAGCGCCGTGCCGGCCTCGGTGTCGGCGCCGGTGCTCGAATTTCACGTGCTGGGTATCGGCGTGACGAAGGCGCCCAGTCTGCGTCAGCTCGAAGAACAAGCTCGGAGTTTGGCGCGCGACATGCGCTTCGTCGGGTTCGTCTCGGAGGGTGATCAGTTGGTCGTCAAGGCAGCTGACGGTTTTGGGTGGGCGGTGCGTCCACCGGCGACGACATCGTCGGGTTCGTTCCCCGAGCAACTAACCGTCGAGCTGTTCCGCGGTGCACTCGTGCATCCGGCAGGGCTGTGTGCATTTCGATCGCTCGATACCGACATCATCGGTGCGCTGGTCGACCAGCAGAGCTTGCAGACCGACCTCGCATCGTTGTTCGGAGTCATCGCGGCGCAGCTTCCCACGGTGGAGTCGGTGACGCTGGCCGCGAGTCTGTCTCGGGCTGACCGGGTCGGCGAGGGTGACCCGCGCCTGGTTGGGGCCCGTAATGGAGGGCGGCTGGGCATGACGGGACCGGCCGAACTGAGAGCTGGTGGCGACTTCGTCGTCCCGACCGGTCGACTCGCAAGTTCGTTCGGCGATCTCGGCGCCGACCTGGCGCACGCCATCATTGCCGAGCTCCGTAAACGGCATTAGACCGCAACGCCGCCGGATCCCGTCTCGACGACGCGTCGACATTCGGTTAGGACGAGCAGACCTGGCGGAGGGCGGCGTGGAAGTCGTTCGCACGTTGGCGATCAGGACCGTGCAGCTCACTCTCGCCGGGTAACTCAATGACTTGACCGTTGGCGAAGCTGAGTTCCACGCCATGTAACGACGCGGTGTCTGGGCGACGGGGCCGAAGCCGGTGATCCGATAACCCACGACGTCGCTGAGGTGGCGCTGCCAACACTGCGTCACCAAACCGGGAACGGGGTGCTCACCGCGATCGCGGTCTTCGTACTCGTCGTAGTACGCCGTATCGAATACGACCTCGAAATGGGCGATAGACCCGTCCAGAACCAGCCATGACCGCCACGTCGTCCGCTGATCGTTGCCTTGCGATGAGTTACTGCCGACTTGATACGTCGTCCAGGCCGCGTTGATTTTGCAGTCGGCGACCAAGGCAGCTGCGACGTCGTATACGAAGACCGGCGGTGGATGCTCGCCGGCGATGAAGTGTGCCTGGAAGTCTTCGTCCCACGACTCGATGTACATGCATGCGACCGTAGCGAGACGGTGCGATAAGCCGGTTGAGAACTATGCGCCTGGAGCCTGCCGGATGAGGACGGATTGGGGGACAAACGCGGCAGCATTCCCCTGAGTCAGCGGACACAGTCGGTCGTCTCTTGTGCCGCCCCAAATCGTGTCAGCGGCGGGTGAAAACTGACCTCGGCGCAGCGGAGGTCATCGGGGGTCGAGGGTCAAATCCAGCCTGGCCGTCGCCGCAACAGACAGCCTTGGCGCCGACGGGCCGCGGCGACCGTTGTGTGCGAGACACCGTAGCGAACACCCAGCCACGCCAGCGATCTCCCCGCGGCGTAGAGGGTTGCCGCCTCATTGACCTGTTCTTCATTCAGACCTTGACGGCGGATTGCGACACTTTGTTCGCAGAGCACGTCTGCAACGCGAGTCTTGGAGATGCCGTACCGATTGCCGATCCCCTGAGTGGTGTCGCCGAGTTGGTAGCGGTGCACAATGTCGATGACATCTTCGGCGGTGAGGAAGCGTTTGGAGCGGGGTATTGGACCGTTCTGGGCCGATAGAAGTGGTCGACCCGGTGATTCGGCGATGTGTTCGCGCAGGTCAGACCACTTTTTACAGAGGTGACCGAGGTTCGAGTTTCTTCCTATTGCCTCCACTGACCCGGCACTTAAGTGTCCTTACTCGAACCCCGCCTCAAAGGTTCGCGCGGCATTTTCACCGGTGAGTCTTCTCCGAAGCGATCAGAGCGGTGCCAGGACCAAGTAAGAATCGCGCCAATTCCCGAACGGCTGCGGTGGAAGCGAGCCGCGGAGGGTCCACCGGTATGTCGTTTCGCCTGTCTGACCTTCGATCGATGATCGCCAGTGCGGCCGGCTACCGCTTACGCATTACGCGGAAAACGGGTGTCCCCGGCGAACCACAGATCACCCACGGATCGCCACCGTCGACGGGCTCGGACTCGAGGGTGAACACGGTTCCAGCGTCGGGCGAGTAGGAAAACGTCTTCTTCTCGATCTGGAACAGGTAGGCGTGGGCACTGCGCTTGACCATCAGCGACATACCTGTGTCGGCCTGTTCGATTGGGATCCGGGCGACTGAGACATCGTCCTCGACGCCGGGCGCTTCTCCGCGCAATCGCCGCGCCTTGCATTCGCCGCAGTCGGCGCACTGCTTCGGCCGTTCGTCTGTCCTGGTTTGGCCATGATTCTCAATACCGATCATGCTGTGGTCGCACCACGAGCAGGTGATAAGACCCGCCATTGCGGGGCTCCTTCTGTGACTCCGCTACCAGGCGAAGGTTGCCAGAGTACACCGGGTCTCGGACAGTCCGCCGAAGTCGTAAGCGGCTGAAACACCGTTGTTGACGCCCACGTTCTGTCGGCGGACGGCCTTACCCTCACTCACATGTATTTGCACAGCCGAACCCGGCGGTGGCTTCAGGCGTTGCGTTACGCCAGCACCATTCTCAGCCAGGGCGGTCAGATGATGGAGTACTTCGCAGCTCACGCCCACGTACCTGACGCCAGGCAAATCGTGCGCGCGACAAGCGCGTCACGGCGCTGCTTCCGACGGACCAGATTCGGATGACACTCGGAAGTCAGCCACTCGTACCGGGCAGTTGGCTCGCGGAAGCCCTGAGCGAAGTGACGACAGAGCTGGACAACATCGACTACGGCGACGGCTTCGTTCCGAGCGTCGCAGCGCTGTCCGCCGCCATCGAGAATGCAATACCCGTACTCGAAGAGCGGATTATCGAACCGGACGAGTCAATCGATGAGATCGTCGCCGATCTCGAACGTTCGCTATTCATTTCGATCGTGGCCCCACTCACGGCGCACAATCCGATACTGCCGCTGGTGGACAAATGGACCAACGAGCGTCAGCGATTCCTGCAGGGAAACGTCCCCTCAGACATGGGTCACTATTTCGCCGTCAGGACGCTCAGCTGCGTCGACGAACCTGGGCCGGGGCGTATCCACATGCAGCACCTGGTGTCAGCTTGCGATGCCGGCATGACGTCCTTTGTGGGTGGCGCCGGTCAGCAAAGCGTTGAGCATCAGCCCGAGATACAGGCCGTCGTTTACGCCCAGTGGTTCACTTACGCCTTCGCGATCTGGGAAGAACAGTTCCGCGGCAGGTTGGCGAAGTACTGGGACTCGCAGACCGACGAGAAGATCAGGCGCAGCGACATACTCGTCGACTATTTCGGTGATATCCGGCTCATCCGAAACGACGTCGTCCACAACAAAGGCATCTGTGACGAATCGGCCAACACCGTTGTCCTGCAGTGGGGCTTCGTCGAGGGTAAGCCGATCGAAATCAGTGCTGAGCAGATGATTTCGCTCATCGACCTATTTCCGTATGACGAGTTGCGAACGGCGCCAGTTCCGCAGCCATCGGCGGGGCTGAAGAGCGTCCCGGGCAGGCTCGACGCGCACCTGCTGGAGGACATCAAAGACCGCGCCCGCGAGCTCGGCCTCTCGGCCAACGAGCTGAATGCCGCGGCATACTCGTCATGGATGGAAACGACTGCGGCGCCGTCCTAAGTTATTCGGGACCAGTCGATCTGGACGCCGTCGGCATCCCGACGCAGAATCGCCTGCCCCCTCGTCGCGATCACGTCCATCGTCATCAGGTCTTTGATGCTGAGTTCGCCGAGGCGCCCGTCGACGCCGTGTAAGTCGACCTTCAGTTCCATTAGTCCGCCGATGAGGGCGGCGTAACTGAAGCCATGGGAGCTCGTGGACACGACCCCGATGACATGTCCGTCGCCATCGAGTACCGGGCCGCCGCTGGTACCGAAGTTGAAGTCGGCGTCCATGCGAAAACTCGGCCAGGTCACAAACGACGAGTCCCGCTTGTGCGGGTGGACTTCTTCAATTGTGCCGCGCGCGGCCAGCATCGTGAAGGACAGCACCCCCTTCTCCTGTGGGTAGCCGAAGCCGATTAATTCCGCGCCCACGACGGGCTCGGAGACGGCGACCGGCAGCGTCTTGATTTCCAGTCCGTGAGTCTGAGGATCGTCGTTAACATTCACCACAAACGCCGCGACGTCGCTGTGTGTGTCCGCCGTGGACAACACCTTCAGCGGCACCGCGTGGACGTTCAGGGCACTCCACGGCTCCCCAGACCGGGGAAGCGGGATGTACGCCGCGTCGATGGCGTCGGTTTCGGCCAGCTTCTTGACGACATGTCGCGCCGTCACGAAGATCGCCTCACCGTTCGCCAATGTCCCAATGCAGAACGCGGTGCCCTCCAGTGATAGATCGAACCGTTTGCGGCGGAGGACAATTGGCACGATGGTCGACAGCAATCCTGCTTCGGTAACGTCGACCTCGATGGTGTTGGACTTAGCGAAGTCGAGTCTGTACATTATCGGCTGCAGGCGTTGGGCTGCGTCCGGCCGCAAGGGCGCACCAAGGGGTCGGGCACCGCGCTCACACCTCCCGGGACGTCTGCATGTCCAGCGTACTTGCCCAACGTCCCCTTCACCTTGGTGCACCACGAGGTGACCGCCGACGGCGTAGGCGTAGGCGCGTTCGCCCGTCCGCATGGCTGATTCGGTCACTTGTCTGACGCCAAATATGTATTCGATCCGCGATTCGATGACCTCCTGGAAAGATTGGGCCACGCTAACGAGCTACATGAAGCGTTTTTGAGCCGGGCGCTTCGGTAGTGGAGACGGCGATACAGCCGAATCAAGTTGGGGTGGGTGATACGCTTGCGAAAGCACGCTAGGGGGAGCGCTTCCGTGACGCATCCGCAGGTACCCGAACAGAGGGATGAGCCGAATCAAGCACCCACGCCGGGGCCCCGGATATGGCGCCGCCCCACCCTAGGCCCGGCAACCGGCTGAGCGATCCAGATCGGAACGAGTTGACCGACGAAGACGACTCCGACTCCACCACTAGTGTCAACTCAATTGAGGCGACGACGCAAAGCCCAAGCCAAAAGGACGACTCCAGCGCCAAACAAGGCCAGCCAGCCCTCATCGTCCCGGCGAATGCCTCACAGTTCTTTCTCAGTATCGGCATCTTCTTCGGCGTGCTTTGGGTAACGCAGAGTTTCTATCAGCAACTGACACATCCCTCCGAGATGCAAGGCCATGAGCGGCTTACGGCGGGGGTGCTGGTTGGCATGGTGATTGGACTTGCCGTGGTTTCGCTTGCTGCGGCGCTGGTTACGTTTGGGATTCGAGACACGAGCGTGCCCGCAAAGAAGCTACATGAGGCTCTTACAGAGCGCGTCGCGTTTGCCCTCATAGTCGCCTCTCTCATTGCCATCTACGCCATATATCGGGGCATCGAACGGGCGAATGGTTCCGTCGACGTCGTCGACGTCATAGCGCGTCTGACGGCGACGATCACCATTGTTGCCATCGCCACTTGCGCATGGCTCGCCTACAAAGCCATTTGGCTAACCTTTCGTCGACTGCGAGCCGGCTGGAGGGGCAATACGCTGGCCGTGGCGCTTGGCGTGGCCGTGACAGGTGTAGCTTTCCAAATGGGCTTCGCTATAGGACGTTTGATAGCGACAGGCAATGGGTTTGGCCGAACATGACCCGGAGCGGGATGCCTCAATCTGGCATCAGACGGACGCTAGCCCCTGAGACGACCAAGTCGGCGACGAGCCCCGGTACCTTGTCGCCGCAGAGCTCGGAGCACCGTTGTAGGGAAGATGCCGGCGAACTGATTGGCGATCCAAGCTAGTGAGCGACCGGCGCGACAGAGGTCTGCAGCTTCTCTGGCCTGCTCGTCGATCCATGGGTTAACGCCAACCTGGACGCGGTCGGATGTCGACGCCTTGTTGGCGGAGTATGGCAGCGACGGTCGTGTGGGAGACGCCGAAGCGGGCACCAAGCCAGGCAAGTGATTTGCCGGTGGCATAGAGCGTGGCAGCTTCCCTGGCCTGTTCGTCGTTCAGGCCTTGGCGGCGGATGGTGACGCCCTGCTCTCGAAGGATGCTGGCGACTCGTGTCTTGGAGATGCCGTAGTGACTGCCGACCTGTTGGGTCGTTTCTCCGGCTTGGTAGCGGCGCACGATGTCGACGATGTCTTGTAGCTTTAGGAAACGTTTCGAACGAGTTTTCGAGTGTTCTTCATACAATAGGGGTGGACGAGATAATGACTCTCCGATCCGTTGACCGCGCTCGCTGAAATTCCCCACTGCCGCTCATCGAAATTCCCCACCCGTGTGGCTCCGCCGAGAAGGGCGGGCCTCCCTCGATGCTGCTGG
>NZ_JACHGP010000029.1 GCF_014202335.1 Mycobacterium sp. AZCC_0083
ACACGGAGATGGATCTGCTCGACACGACCTGGACGTAGTCGTAGTCGCGATGGCCCTGGCTGTCCTTGCCCCGGTAGACGCGGATGGTGCGGTACACGCGAAAACCCAAATGCAGAACTCTGCATCACTCCAGGTCAGAGCTTCGGGAAGTGACACAGAGGCTGAGAAGCCGAGTGTCGAGCGCGCCCCGCCATGGCTCCCACTGGTAGGGACTGACCGCGCCGGGTTTAGCTACTAACGAAAGCTAAACCGCTGCACCGGGATTCATGATGCCGTCCGGGTCGAGCGCCGCCTTGACTCGGCGATTCAGTTCTAGCACTTCGGGACTCAATTGGTTCGCCAACCAAGGGAGCTTCACCCGCCCCACGCCGTGCTCGCCGGTGATGGTCCCGCCGAGCTCGATCGCAAGATCCATGATCAAGCCATAGGCTTCTCGCGCACGCGCAGCCTCGGCGACGTTCGCAGCGTCGAACACGATGAGCGGGTGGGTGTTTCCGTCGCCCGCGTGAGCGATCACCGCAATCATCAGGCCGAGTTCGTTCGCGATCCTTGCGATGCCACCGACCAAGGCACCCAGCTTCGGGAGCGGGACGCCGACATCCTCGAGCAGAAGAGGGCCCTTCTTCTCGACCGCAGGAATGGCCATCCGTCGTGCCACGACGAAGGCTTCACCGGTCTCCGGGTCGTCGGTGGACACCACCTCCAACGCGCCGTTGGCCTCACAGATTTCGGTGATCCACGCGATCTCCTCGCCTGCATGGACACCCGGCTCGTCGGACTGGATGACGAGCAACGCCTCGGCGTCGCGGTCCAGGCCCATGCGCAATTCGTCTTCGACGGCGTTGATGGACGCACGGTCCATGAATTCGAGCATCGATGGTCGCATCCGACGGGTGATCGCCAGCACCGTCTCCATCGAGCCTTCCAGTGTGGGGAACGAAGCCACCAGCGTGGCCGGCGGACGTTGCGCAGGGAGGAGGCGCACGGTCGCCTCCGCGATGATCCCGAGTGATCCCTCGCTCCCCACGAACAACTTGGTCAGGGAGAGACCGGCGACATCCTTCACGCGCGGTCCACCAAGCTTGACGACGGTTCCATCGGCGAGCACCACGGTCAGCGCGAGAATGTAATCGGTTGTGACCCCGTACTTCACGCAACACAGACCGCCAGCGTTCGTCGCGATGTTGCCGCCGATCGAGCAGATTTCATACGACGAAGGATCGGGCGGGTACCACAGGCCTGACTGCGCGGCTGCCGCCTTCACCTCGGCGTTCAGCGCGCCCGGCTGGACGATGGCAGTCCGGGTCAATGGATCGACCTCAATGCCAGTCATGCGTTCGGTCGAGATGACCAAGCACCCATCGAACGCCGAAGCTCCACCCGACAGACCAGACCCTGCGCCACGCGGAACGATGGGGATCTGGTGCTTCGCGGCGTACCGCACGACGGTCTGGATCTCCTCGACGCTGGTCGGTCTGGCCGCGGCCAGCGGCATCCCGACGTCCGGGTCCTGCGACCGGTCGCGCCGGTACTTGTCCAACCGCACCTCGTCAGTGACGATCGTGCCGTCGGGGAGCTGGCGCACCAGATCGTCGATGTCGAACGAGAGAGTCATCAGCCGAATCTTCCGCGATGTGGAATGAACTATCCGAAAATAGGCTCACAAGGCGGGTGGTGTCAATCGGCGCGTTCGAGAGAATCGGCCAGTGCTCTCGCAGCTGATTGCAGCAGGGGCACGGTGGACTCGACCAGACTCTCGGTCATTCGGGTGACCGGCCCCGAAACGGACACTGCCATGCCGGAGGAAAGGCCCGCGATCGGAACTGCAACGCACCGCACGCCCAGTTCCTGCTCCTGTTCATCGATGGCGTATCCGGCGGATCGAATCCGCTCGAGTTCCGCGTGGAGCCGAACGCGACTGGTGATGGTGTGCTCGGTGCGGCCAGGCAGGCCGCGCCGGTCGAGTAGGTCGTCGACTTGCGCCGAATCCAGCTGCGACAGGAGGGCCTTGCCGACCCCCGTGCTGTGGAGGTCGACCCTCTGCCCGATCTCGGTGAACATCCGCATGTGGTGTCGCGACGGAGCCTGGGCGACGTACTCGGCCTGATCGCCTGCAAGAACGGCGAGATTTGCCGTCTCACCGGTTTCGTCGACGAGATCGTGAAGGACGCGCTCGGCGACCGGGCCGATGAGAGTACGGGCACACTCTGCGAGTGGCAGGACGCGGAATCCCAGCGAGTACCGACGGGATGGCAGTTGTCTCGTGTATCCCCGCTCAGTGAGCGTTGCAAGCAATCGATGCACGGTCGGAAGGGGAAGCTGGAGGCCTGTCGCGATCTCTCCGATCGGAACCTCTGGATGCCTGCTGCTGATGAACTCGAGAACGTCAAGGGCGCGATTGACCGACTGAACACCACCGGCGGGCGAGGGATTCGATGCCGCCTGGCGATCAGGCGATGGGGAGGTGCTCATTCGGCTCATGGTGCCACGGACACGTGCGAGTCGAACGGACCACGACCGCCCGGTGATCTGCTTCTGCTTGACGCAGATCCAGGGTCCGTCGTATCTTCCAATATACGAAAATAAAACTCCGTGATACGGAAGACTACTTCGGAGAAAGAAGGGGCTTAGCGGGCATGATGTGGAACTTGAGAAGCGCCGGCACCGCGATCGCGGCCGCTCGCAAGTTCGGTGCCGAGAACGGGTTCAAGCCCCTCGCCCTGGTGGCGCTCGACGCCGGCGGGTACGTGATCGCCACTGAACGCGAAGACGGTGCGTCGAACGGACGGGTAGACATCGCATCTGGCAAGGCCACCGGTGCGCTCGAGTTCGGAATGGGCTCTCGGTCGCTGATGACACGTGCGGAGCAGCAGGCCTACTTCGTCGTCACTGCCGCTGCCGCGGTACGGACGGGTGTCGTCCCCGTACCCGGAGGTGTACTGGTTCGCGATCTCGAGGGCACTGTGCTCGGCGCGCTTGGCATCTCGGGAGACACCTCGGACAACGACGAAGCCGCGGCGATTCATGGCGTGAAGGCGACTGGTCTAACGCCCGATGCAGGCGCTTGATTCGACAATGTTGGCGCGCCTCGGCACTCCGCGGGCCGAGATCGCCGGAAGTCGTTGCTAGTATTAGCGATTCGAGCGACACACCTTGTTCGGCACCTGAAAGTCCGGGTGGCTCCACGCCGGCAATGGTCCATGACGCGATGTTCATGCCTTCGCAAGAACAACTTCCTTTCCTTTCTGGGGCACCGTGCAGCAGCACGCCCGCGATGTCCAAGCCTGCACGCTAGTGCGTCATTGCGTGCGCGCGCAAGAAAATGTTCCGGCGTTGCAAGAAGATTCGCGTCACCTGGAATAGGAAGGGGTGTTGGTGCGTTGGCGCCTGGTATGCGAATTGGCGTGGTGTTTCCCCAGACCGAGCTCGGTGGTGACGTAGCCGCGGTGCGTGCCTACGGCCAACGTGTCGAAGAACTTGGTTTCAGTCATTTGGTGGCCTACGACCACGTCGTTGGTGCCGATCCGGACGCACACACCGGGTGGGACGGTCCGTACGACGTGCGCACCACCTTCCACGAACCGCTAGTGATGTTCGGCTATCTCGCTGCGGTCACCACGACTCTGGAGCTGGTGACCAAGGTGATCATCCTGCCGCAGCGGCAGACGGTGTTGGTGGCCAAACAGGCCGCCGAGGTGGATCTGTTGAGTCAGGGGCGGTTGCGCCTTGGTGTCGGGGTGGGCTGGAATGCCGTCGAATATGAAGCTCTTGGAGAGGAATTCAGCAACCGTGGCAAGCGGGTGGATGAACAGATCGAGCTGATGCGGCGGTTGTGGACCGAGCAGACGCTGACCTTCGAGGGCAAGCATCATCGAGTCACCGGTGCCGGGTTGGCACCGTTGCCGGTGCAGCGGCCGATACCGGTGTGGATCGGTGCCATGACGCGGCCTGCGCTGGAGCGCGCGGGCCGGGTGGCTGATGGATGGTTCCCACCGATGTCGCCTGGACCCGAGCTCGATGAAGCACGTGAGATCGTCAAACGCTCGGCGATCGCGGCGGGCAGGGATCCCGCCAGCATCGGCATGGAAGCCCACATCACTTGGCATGGTAACCGGCAGCGGTTCGCCGATGAACTCGTGCAGTTCGTCACCGCAGGCGCCACCCATGTATCGGTGAACACGATGGGCGAGGGCCTGCGAACCGTCAACGAGCACCTGGACGCGATCACCACCGTGGCCGACATCTGCATCTAAAGCCCGACCCCACAACTCGCCCCGCCTGCGCCGGGGCTTGTAGGTTTGGGGGGCGCTTCCAACGGCGCCAAGAAGCGACATAACTTGCGTGCTCAAGCGAATGAGCTGCGAGCGCCACTGGTACAGCCTGTCCCACGCACGAGCACGACGATTGATGCGGCGAAGACGACGGCTACTGTGAGCAGTAGTCGTCCATCGCGGTCGGGCTGACCGCCCGCAGCAAGTGACTTGGTTGACCTGCATAATTGTCTACTTTGTGGGCTCTGGTGACTCCCGATCAGTTCGCCGCATGAGAGGAGCGTGTGTCGATGGTTGCCCAGCGTGATGCGCGAACCGCGAAGAATCGAGTTCCCCAAGGGGGCGTCGATGATGCAAAGCGGTTACGCGCTGTCGTCGACCGTTTGGAGGAGGAGACGATGCTTTGGCAGGAATTCTTGCGCGCGCATCGAACCATCATTGAGAAGATGGCCGAGCAAATGATGCGCGACCACAATCTGCCCCTTGAGTGGTTTGACGTGTTGATCCATCTCGCGGATGTGCCCGATGGGCGGCTTCGTCAGCGGGCGTTGCGCGACCGGCTCCTTCTCAGCGAAAGCGGTGTGAGCAGGCTCCTTTTGCGCATGGAGCAGGCGGGCTTCATCGCGCGCAACACCGCAGGCGAGGACAAGCGCGGCATGGAGATCAGCCTGACCAACAAGGGCCGCACGGCGGTGATCGAAGCCACTGAATCGCATGTCGCGATGGTGTCTACGCTGTTCACCGACCGACTCACCCACACTGACCTCAACGCATTGGGCCGTGTTCTGCCCAAGCTCACCGCCGGATCAGACGGTTAAGCTGCACCGCCGAACGGCGCTTAGAGACATCCATCGGAAGGGCACGTCGACTCGCGGTGCATTGTGCGCGTCGCGGGCATTCCGGCACCAGCCGTCCATGAAGTAGCCAAGTCCGTCACCGGTGCTCCGAAATGACAGGTAGTGGCCCATCTACAACGGTCGATTACGCTGACGGGTTGCGTTGAGGCGCCGACCGCGGTCCGCGATCCGGCCGTCCGGAGTTCTGCCACTGAGCAAGTTGAACGCGTCTCCGACCAGTCGCCGCCGTGAAGTACATGTGC
Organism: Mycobacterium sp. AZCC_0083; assembly: GCF_014202335.1. Lineage (GTDB taxonomy): Bacteria > Actinomycetota > Actinomycetes > Mycobacteriales > Mycobacteriaceae > Mycobacterium. Next base: position 5,371 of record NZ_JACHGP010000029.1, read on the forward strand.
ATGCGCAAGCAAATGACAAGAACGGATTGCACGCCGCCCAACCGACGTCGCCGCGACGCAACGAGCAAGGTCTCCGCGAGAGGAAGGAGGGGGCCGGTCAGTCCCGAACGAGCTCGACGACTGGGATGATGCGAGTGGTCCTTCGTTGGTAGTCGCCAAACATGGGCATGGTCTGGGCAATCTTGGTGAAGCGCTCATCGCGTTCGGCGCCAGTCAATTCTCGTGCCGTTACGGGGATCGTCTCGGAACCAATTTCCACGGTGGTGCGCGGATTGGCCATCAAGTTGAGGTACCACGCCGGATTGGCATCTGAGCCACCGAAGCTCGCAACAACGAAGATTCGATCGCCATCGGTGAAGTAGCCAAGAGGATTGACCCGCTCGATTCCCGATTTCACACCGACATGATGGACGAGGGCCATCGTGCCTTCCTCGAACACGCCGTCCACTTTGCCGTTGTTCGAACGGAATTCGCTAATGACGGTCTTGTTGAATACGGCCATTTCCGCCGGATCCCTGGGGTCTTTCGGAGTAGTCACGTACCATTCCTCTCCAGTGAATCGAAAGTTGACGCAGCAGGTGTCGCGCCGAATTGCTTGATTTATCAAGTGTTGTGACTAACCGCGCCTGCCGGCACCGCCCGTCCGATTCAGCTGGCCTAGAATTCGGTTGCGTTGAGCGCGGAAACCACCTGCGGGTAGTCACCACGCGCCTCGCCGTAGCGCAGAAACTTCACGGCCTCGACCTGGATTTCTGGCTCGTCGGGCTCATTCTCAAGCAGGGTTAGGACCTCTGCCACAAATTCGTCGAGCGGCATCGACGCGGCGCTGTCTTCGTAGCCTGTCAGCAGAGGCGTACGAACCCCCGGCGGCACGAGTTCCTTGACTTCGACGGTGGTGTCGGCCAGTTGCAGCCGGATCGACTCACTGAGCATGTGGATCGCCGCCTTGGAGGCGTTGTAGCTCGGGGTGATCGAGAGCGGAGCGAATGCCAACCCCGAGGACACGGTCACGATCGTGGCCTTCGCTTGCGTCTGGAGGTGCTCGATGAACGCTGCGATGAGCCGGATGGGACCGAGCAAGTTGGTCGTGACGATCGATTCGGCCGTCGCGAGGAACGACTCGGGTTTGTGCCAGTCCTCGATGACCATGATGCCGGCCATGGTCACCAGGACGTTGAGTTCTGGGCGCTCGGCCAAAACCTGCTTGGCGGCTGCCTCGATGTTGGCCGGATCGGCAGTGTCGATGGTTACCGTCTGTAGTCCGGGATGCTCGGTGGCGATGCGCTCGAGCAGTTCGGTGCGGCGGCCGCCGATGATCACGGTGTTGCCTTTGGCCTGCAGCGCGATTGCGAGGCCCAACCCGATGCCGCTGGTGGCGCCCGGGATGAAGATGGTGTTGCCGGAATTGTTCATTGCTTCAGTCTGGGCGAAGCACCGCGGATCTGGCAGGCACCCGTTATCGGGGGATCGGCAATACCTGGATGATAAGTCATTCAATCTTGGTTACAGTTGGAATGGATCGTAGGGCGCTTGCCGATTTTCTCCGTCGTCACCGCGATGCGTTGCAGCCAGTCGACGTCGGGCTGCCGGAAGGCCCGCGGCGCCGGGCGACTGGTTTGCGCCGCGAGGAGGTGGCCGCGCTAGCGATGATCTCGACTGATTACTACACCCAACTAGAACAGCGTCGTAGCCCACAACCCAGCGAACAAACGCTGGCGTCGCTCGCCCGGGCGTTGCGGCTCACCGGCGACGAGCGCGATTACCTTTTCCGGGTGGCCGGGCGCAACGTCCCGTCGCAGGTGACCATCGAGGCACACGTGGCTCCGGCGCTGCTGCGCGTCCTTGACCGGCTGGGCGACGCGCCAGCACTGGTCGTGTCTTACCTCGGAGTCACGCTGGTGCAAAACCGCATGGCGGCAGCCTTACTCGGTGACCGGTCGCACTATGTCGGCCTGGCACGCAGCGAGTTCTACAGGTGGTTCACCAACCTTTCTGAGCGGTTGCGCTACCCCGAGGACCATCGCGACGGGCATAGCCGTGCCAACGTTGCACACCTGCGGGTCGCGTATGCATCAATGGGCCCACGTTCTGAGGCGGGCGAGCTCGTGCGCGCGCTGCAGAAGACCAGTTCCGAGTTTGCCGAACTGTGGGACCGACACGAGGTGGCCAGATGCTTCGCCCAACACAAAACGATCGTGCATCCCGAACTTGGTCCCATCGAACTCGATTGCCAAACGCTGCTTACTGAGGACCACTCTCAGTCGTTGCTCGTGTACACCGCAGCCCCACACAGCGAGGGAGCCGAGAAACTGGAACTGCTCGCCGTGCTCGGGCACGAACATTTCCCAACCACCGCGTCGATGATCAACACTGAATCACGTTAAGTGATGATGTCACAAGTAATTTGATTGCCGTAACGTCGGCCGGCCCTCCCGCAGACTCGGTAACCGCGCTGACGGCGACACCGGGTCTGACACGGGCGGTCGACACTGTCGCCGACAGCACGTCCATCAGATCCGGCCGGTACATCGCCAGATACGGCGCACCGAACTTGCTCTCCATTTCCGTCAACGACATGGTCGCCAGCGTGCGGCCGTCCTGCCGGCGAAGCCAGGTCATGTGGGACGGCGCCACCCAGGCGACTGATTTCTTCTTCCAATCCGAGACGAATCAGCACCCGAGTTGCGTTGAGGCCCCGCAGAACTGCAGGTATCGGTGCGGGGCTTACTGGTCGAGCTCGAGTTGACCGATGAACCAATCGAACGAGGTCTCGGCATGGGCGATCATCGCTGATCGAGCGGTTTCGCCGTCCCTGGCGACGATGGCTGTGACGATCGGATCATGGCTGTGGGGCAATCCCCTGATGACCGAGGCCAGGTTGGGAAGCGGCAAGATCAGAGCCGAGAGTCGTTCTTGGATCTCGATTTCCGCACGCACCAGGTGCTCGGAGTGCGCGGTTTCGGCGATGAGTGTATGCAGGCGCGCATCGGCGACACGACGGGGCGCAACTTCCAGGTACACCTCGTCGAAGCGATCAGCGGCGGCCTCGATCGCCCGGAACTCGTCCTCTGTCCCGCGTTCGGCGGCTAGAAGGCAAGCTTCGCCCGAGATGGCTCGGCGCCAATCGGTCAGTGAGCGTATTTGCTCGGCCGTCGCAGGGTAGGCGCTGACGGCCTCTTGCAGCCGCTCCAACACATCGTGTCGGACGTGGGTGCCACCGTTGCGGCCCCGGGTGGTCTCCACGAGGTTGAGTTCCCGCATCGACGCGAGCGCCTGTCGGAGGGTCATCGGTGCGACCCCCAGCGTCTTCGCGAGTTCGTCTTCGCGGGGAAGTTTCTCGCCGGCGCGCAGGGAACCCGCGGCGATCGCCTCAGTGAGGCGGCGCACGACCGCTTCCGGAGCGCTGGTGGCGCTGATCGGGGAAAAAACCGACGCATTCATCTGGCGAAAGATAACTTCTAGAGGTTATAGTTTATTGAGCTTCGGCAGGAGGCCCAGTGTTTGACCATATCGCGCAGCCACCAGATCCGGCTCCACGGGTGCTGATGTCATATGCCGTGAACTCGGAATTCGCCACCCCCAAGCTCACCCGCGAACTGGCCGTGCTGGCTCAGTCGATGCTGTCCTCCTTCGGCCGCGTCGGCGTCGTGCCGATCGTCACCGATGCTGCGAGCGCTCCTGCGGCGGCCGAATTGCTCGGCGGCTGTGATGGTGTCGTCATTCTCGGCGGCGCAGACCTGGACCCCAATCACTACGGTCAGCCTTGCGGGAGCGACACGATGTACGGCGTCGACACGAATGCGGACGCGTTCGAGATCAGCCTGGCCCGCGGATCCGTCGTGGCGGGGATCCCGCTCCTCGGAATCTGCCGAGGCATGCAGGTCATGAACGTCGCGCTCGGAGGCACGCTCGTCCAAGACTTGGGTGCGGGCACCATTCATCGGCTTGACGATGGACCGTCGAAGATGACCAACCACCCGGTCCGGATCGTCGAGGGAACCAAACTCGGCGAGGTCTACGGCGAGGGTGCACTGACCATCCGCTCCGAACACCACCAGGCCGTCGATGCACTCGGCACCGGCTTGATCGTTGCGGCGACGGCACCCGATGGCGTGATCGAGGCCGTGGAGCTCGAAGACCAGTGGGCCGTCGGCATCCAGTGGCATCCCGAAGACCGCAGTGCACCGATCGAACTGCTCGACCCGCTGGTCGCCGCCTTTGCCCGGGCGGCCGCTACTCGAGCGGCCACATGTCGACCTACGAGCATCCCGGATTCGCAGCCCGCCCACTAACGGTACGCGGCCCGCGTCGACACGAGAGGAGAACGACTACACACCACCAACAGGCGCCGAGCTTCGGCAAACGATTCGTCCCTCAACAGCGGCCGTCGTGTGCAATCCATTCCACGCACATCCGGTGGCGCATAACTGCATTCCTTCACCCATCCCGACACGGCAAGGATCAACATGGACAACGATAGCAAAGCCCACCCTCAACAGAAAACCTACCCCGAGTTATCTCCACAAGACACCGAGCAGCACTTGCAGGAACTGTTCTCCGGGGAAGAGGCGGGGTATCACAAGGGTCTCAAGAACCGACAGATCCAGATGATCGCGCTTGGCGGCGCGATCGGCACCGGTCTGTTCATGGGTGCCGGCGGGCGACTCGCCAGCGCCGGGCCGTCCCTGATGTTCGTGTATCTCGCCTGTGGCGTGATCTCGTACCTGGTGCTGCGCGCGCTCGGCGAACTCGTCCTCCATCGGCCGTCGTCCGGCTCCTTTGTGTCTTATGCGCGCGAGTTCTACGGCGAGAAGGCAGCGTTCGTCTGTGGCTGGGTGTATTGGTTCGGCTGGGCGATGGCTGGCATCGTCGATACCACCGCGGTGGCGCTCTACATGCACTTCTTCAGCAAGTACTGGGCCCCGATCGCGAGCGTCCCACAATGGGTGTTCGCCCTCATCGCCTTGGTGCTCATCCTGTCGATGAACCTGGTGTCCGTGAAAGTCTTTGGTGAGCTGGAGTTTTGGTTCGCGCTGATCAAGGTCGTGGCATTGGTGGCATTCCTGCTCATCGGCACCGCGTTCGTAATATTCGGCACACCCAGCGGCGGCCATGAGGTCGGATTCCAGCTGATCGCCAACAGTGGAGGCTTCTTGCCTCACGGTCTACTACCGGCAATCTTGATCGTGTCGGGCGTGGTGTTCGCGTTCGCCGGGATCGAGTTGCTCGGCAATGCTGCCGGTGAGACGGAGAACCCTGAAAAGGTCATCCCGAAGGCCATCAACACCGTCATCTTCCGCATCGCGGTCTTTTATGTCGGATCCGTGCTGCTCCTGTGCTTGCTGCTGCCGTTCACCGCGTACCAGGCAGGCGTCAGTCCGTTCGTGACGTTCTTTGGCTCCATCGGCTGGAACGGCATCGACGCGATCATGAACATGGTGGTGCTCACGGCTGCGCTCTCGTCGTTGAACGCCGGACTGTACTCGACAGGCCGGATTCTGCACTCGATGTCGTACGCCGGATCAGCACCGAAGTTCGCCAGCCGAATGAATGCCGCGGGTGTTCCGTACACCGGGATCCTGCTCACGGGCAGCGTGACGTTGCTCGGCGTCGGTCTCAATGCAGTCGTGCCCGACAAGGCGTTCGAAATCGTCCTCAACGGCGCCGCGTTCGGCACGCTGGTCTGTTGGGGCATGCTCGCGCTCTGCCAACTCAAGCTTGCGCGCTGGTCCAAGCAGGGAATCGCGCAGCGGCCCGCGACCTTTCGGATGCCGGGCAGTCCCTACACCTCGTATCTCGTCCTCGTCTTTCTCGTCGGCGTCTTCATCCTGATCGCCTTCGACTACCCGGTAGGAACATGGACAGTCGCCTCCCTGGCGGTGTTCATCCCACTGCTCGTTGCGGGCTGGTTCGCCTGCCGCAACCGCATCCTGGCGATCGCAGAGGAACGTCTCGGCTTCACCGGCGAGCTCCCGGTGCTCGCCAAACGACCACTGGCAGCAAGCAAGGAAAGCGTACCTACTCCGAAGAAGGTCGATCCGGAATCGACAGACTAACGACGCACGATTCCACCTCTGCCCCGTGATGAATCCCGGGAACCGTAAAGCTGGGAACTGTCATCGGATCACGATGTCGCAGGTGGCACGGTGCAGAGATCGGCAATCCGCTGCCCGAGATGCGCGAGTACGTGTCGGTGGTGCGCGCGCTGTTGTGGGGGCGCTCGGCGACCGAGGGCACCCGTTGGCGTTCGCTATGCGGATTCGTGGGGTTCACTGCGCGACAAGACATTCCAATCTATCTGGCGGCGCTGAGTCGAGGCATGATTCGACTGGCGGCCGAAGTCGCCGACGGCATCGTGCTGTGAGCCTGCCCGTCGAGCTACATCAGTGACGTGGTGGTCCCCGAAATCGCGGCGGTTCGCCGGGCGGCGGGCCGTGACATGACCGGCTTCGACGTCGTTGCCGCCGTGGCCGCCGCGGCTACCGACGACGTCCCTGTCGCGATGTCTGGCATTCGCGAGGAACTGCACCGCTACTTCGGGCTGCCCTTCTACCGTGCCATGTTCAGTGCGGCGGGCTACGACGCCGAGGTGGCGGCCTACGCCGCCGCGTCGGGCGACCGGGGTGCCCAATTGGCCGCGATCAGTGAACGTTTCGTCTTCGACCTGTGTGCCATCGGTGACGGGCCCACGCTGACGCAGGTGCTCGACCGCTACCGGCAGGCGGGGGCTGCCAATCCGATGATCACTCACATACGTGGCACCGACTTCGCATCCACGCTGCTTGCCCGCGGCCGACTGCCGTCCCCGGCGCATCGTCGTAACTCACGTCGGCGGCGGCTGCTGGCCCCGCTTGGTCGCGCCGATCCGGTTAGCCTGGGCGCGGCTCGTGATCGGTCCCGATCGTGGGTGGAGCTAACGCGTTGTGTGCTGTGATCGCCTTGGACAGACTCGCTTCCAGGGATTGCAGCCCCCGCAGCAACTCGCGCTGCTTCGCCGGACTCAGCTCGCCGACGGTGTCATTCTCGAGTTCGGTCCACAGTCGTTCGATGCGGTCGCGCAACGCCAACCCGGCGGGTGTCGATTCGACGAGGGCTACCCGACCGTCGTTGGGATCCGGCCGGCGGCGCACGAAACCGGCTCGCTCAACACGTTGTACGGTGCGCGACATCGAGGCCGAGTCGGTGTCGAACACGGCCGCGAGGTCTGCCTGCCGCTGCGGCCCTGCATCCCACAGGTGCATGAGCAACAGTTCGTGTCCCGGATGCAGTCCCAGTCCTTGCAGTAGTTGTCGGATCCGCATGATGTGCAGTCGAGTAACCCGGACAAGTGAATCGCTGATCGGGCCACCTGATGCCGCCGTCGACGACGGCACGCGATCGGGTGGCGCAGGATCGTTGGTCACGGCACCCACAATAGTCTTGGTCGGTCCGCATCCGAGATCTATTTGGCCGGTGCTCGTCGACTGGAATGCAGACGCGGTCGCGCGTCGAGCAAGTCGACGAGGTAGATCGTGGGAACGGAATAAGTGGCCGAAATGCATAGTTAGTTGTCCTGAACAGGTAAATGGCGGCGGGGGGAACTCGGTCGTCTGGACAACGAAGGAGTGACCATGAAAGCCATTCAGATGACCGAGCAAGGTGGGCCCGAGGTGCTGCAGCTCGTCGAGCTACCCGACCCCAATCCGGGTCCGGGAGAGGTCCTGATCAAAGTCGACGCAGCCGCGGTCAACTTCTCCGACCTGATGCGCCGCCGTGGCGACGTCTACCCGGTTCCGACACCGGTTCCATTCGTGCCAGGAGCCGAGGTGGCGGGCACCGTCGCCGCCGTTGGCGAGGGCGTCGACCTTCCCGTCGGGACGCCAGTCTTCGGAACCGTCGGGGCCGATGCCTCGGGCGGCTACGCGGAGTACGCACTCGCGTACGCCCAGAGCCTCATCCCCATCCCGCCGGGTGTGGACGCCGACGCGGCTGCAGGCATCGTCGTATCCGGCCTGGCCGCGACGGTGATGCTCAACGACATCGCGCGCATCTCCGGTGGCGAGACGGTGTTCATCCCCGCAGCCGCAGGCGGGGTCGGCAGCTACGCCGTCCAGATCGCCAAGCTGCTCGGCGCCGGCAAGGTCATCGCGGGCGCGGGTACGCCCGAGAAGCGTGACATCGCACTTGCATTGGGTGCCGACGAGGCGGTCGAGTACCGGGCGTCCGGGTGGACTGACGGCGTGCTCGAGCTGACCGGGGGGCGTGGCGTCGACGTCGCATTGGAGATGAACGGGCCAAGCCACCTGGGAGAGACCTTGAGCATCCTGGCTCCGTTCGGCACGCTGATTTCCTACGGCGCCGTGACGGGATCCGTGGAGGGACTCGACACCGCCAAGCTCGTCCCGCTGCTGTACGACCCCGCCCCCAGCCAGATCCTGACCGGGTTCAACCTCGGCATCTGGTTCGAGCACCGCATCGAGGTAGCGATCGCCTCCCTGCAGAAGCTGGTTGGGTGGATCGCGACGGGTGAGCTCCGCACGCCCGCCGTGCACTTGTTGCCGTTGGCCGACGCCGCCGAAGCACATCGCCTTCTGGAATCGGGGGTGACCACCGGCAAGGTGGTGCTGAAGCCATGACTGTTGCCGCCGGAGGTACGGGTGCCCAGCGGGTCGCCGCGGTCACCGGCGGGGCCGGTGCCATCGGTGGGGCGATCGTTGCGGCCTTGGAGGCCAGCGGTCACCGTGTCGTGGTGATCGACCGCAACGCCGAGATCTCGGTTGACCTCAGTGACGAGGAGTCGACGCGAACCGGTGCGGTCGAGTTGCTCGACCGGTACGGCCGCTGCGACGTGTTCGTTCACGCCGCAGCAGCCTTCGACGCGCTGAACTTGGCCGACATCGACGCCGCAACGTGGAGGCGCGTCCAAGCCGTCAACGTCGAGTCACCGCTGTGGCTGGTCCAGGCGTTCACTCCTGGTATGGCGCAGCGTGGGTTCGGTCGAATCGTGTTCATCGTTTCGGACACGTTTTGGGACCCACCGACTCCGGCGTTGTTGCCCTACATCGCCAGCAAGGGCGCCGTGGTCGGGATCGTGCGATCACTGGCGCGTGCGCTCGGCTCGGACGGCATCTCCGTGACTGCGGTGGCTCCGGGTCTAACCGATACGGTGGGCTCTCGCACGATCAACACCGATGCCCAGTTCGACGCGGTCGTTGACCGGCAAGCCCTGAAGCGCCGGCTGACTCCGGATGACACGGCGGCCGCAGTGGCCTTCCTGGCTTCCGACGGTGCGGCCGCGCTCACTGGGCAGACGTTGGTCACCGACGGTGGGCTCGTCCTTCGGTAGTCCTGCACCACCGCGGTATTGGGTTGTCGCCCGCGGTCGGGACACCATCCCGACCGCGGGCACTACCGCTCGCTTGCGTACGTGAGCCGCACCGCCGCAGCGTTCTGTGCGGCGCCGATTTACAAAACGCGCCGCGACTCCGAAATGCGTCGGAGGCTGTCGAACAGGCCGGTCGCGAACGTCATCCGACGGCGAAAGGCGCCGCAGTGATCGCGCGAAGCTCTTCGATGGTCACCCCTGGGGCTGCTTCGATGAGGAAGAGTCCGTCCTGACAGACTTCGAAGACGGCCATGTCAGTGACGATCGTGTTGACGCACGCCACGCCCGTGAGCGGCAATGTGCACTCTTCAACGATCTTTGGTTGACCGTCCCTCGACACATGCTCGGTCATCACGATTACTCGTCGGACGCCGTGCACGAGGTCCATTGCCCCGCCCATCCCTTTGACCATCTTGCCGGGGATCATCCAGTTGGCGAGGTCGCCGCATTGACTGACCTGCATCGCGCCGAGGACGGCTGCGTCCACGTGACCGCCGCGGATCATCCCGAACGACTCTGCGGAGTCGAAGCAGCTTCCGCCGGCGACCATGGTGATGAGTTCCTTGCCGGCATTGATCAGTTCGGGGTCGACTTCGCGTTCGGTGGGGTACGGGCCGACGCCGAGGACACCGTTTTCTGAGTGCACAACCTGCACGTCGGGAGGGAGGTAACTCGGAATCAGGGTAGGCATGCCGATTCCGAGGTTCACGTACTGCGCGCCGCGCAGTTCGACCGCGACTCGTGCTGCCATCTGTTCGCGCGTTAGCGCCATTGCGCGAACCTCACTAGCGCCCAGGCGGTCCCGGCCATCTCACGACGGTACCTTGTGCGTTCGCGACATGAACATTTGAGCGTGTTGCGAACTCCAGTCCCGCATAGGTGCCGAAATGACAGCCTGCGTGTGCGACCCTGGCTTAGATCAATGATTCCACCGCCGGTGGCGGCTCGGGCATGTCGAGGTCGAACTCCATCACTCGGTGAAAGCGCGACAACGCATTCCACACGCTGATGCTCATTGTGAGCTCGACCAGTTCTCGAGCATCGAACTGCTCCTTCGCGGCGGACCGCAGCTGTGCTGATATGCCCGTCGGACTCTGCTCACGAGTGCACACGGGCAATTCCGTCGTCATCTCATCGGCCAACTGGAGCGCGATCCGCTCGCGGGCCGTGAACCCGCTGTAATCGCCTCGGGCCACGGCGGCGAGGTCGGTGTCGGTCGCCCCGTTCGCCGACGCGGCCGTATAACGGTGACTCGTCGTATACCGACAGTGGTTCAGCACGGCAACGCGCAGTGCGGTCAGCTCCTTGACGCGAGTCTCCAACAGGCCGGCTCCGTTGACCTGTCGCAGGAACGGCAGGTACACGGCGAACAGACCCGGACTGTTGCCGATCGCCGCCCACGTGTTGAGCACCTTGCCGTACGCCTTCTCTCCGGCGGCTAGGACACCCTGGTCGACCTCATCAAACTCACTGCCAGCGAGCAGTGGTACCAACGACATGTTCATTCCTTCCGTAGGGGTGATCGGTTCGCGGTCTCGCGCACAGTGCGGCCGCCGCTTGTCGCGATGACGACTAAACGGTTTGGCCCGCTTCACGTTTGAGCCGGATGAGCAGTGACATGAAGTCGAGGTCGCCCAGCCCCGTCGACACACATGCCTGCAGCAATTGCTGCACGTTCGCGGTGACCGGCAAGGGGACGCCGCTGGCGGCTGCCGCCCCCAGGATCAGGTCGAGGTCCTTTCGCATAAGGCGGGTGCTGAAGGTCGACGTGTAGTCGTCGGCCAACAATGGGCCGGTCTTGTACTTGACGAAGGGCGAGCCCACCGCGGAGGCAGCGATGATCTGCAGCATCTTGGCTCGGTCAACGCCGTGTGCTTCGGCAAGCACGAGACTCTCGGCCAGCAATTGCGCTGTGCCGGCGATCATCAGGTTCAGCGCCAGCTTCACGACTCGGGCCGATTCACCGTCGCCGGCGCGAAAGACGTGGGGACCGATATCCCTCAGTAGAGGTTCAATGGCCACGCAGTCGGTCTGATCGCCCGACACCACCACGGTGAGGTTCCCGGCTCGCACCACGCCGGGGTTGCCGCTGACGGGGGCGCGAAGGTACTTGATGCCGTTGACTTCCGCGGCGTTGGCGACCTGACTTGAGGACTCCGGCGACACGGTGCTCATGTCGATGAGGAACTTGCCCCGGCCGCTGTCAGCGACTGCGAGGCCGCCCTTGCCCAGCGCCACCTCGGTGAGGGCTGCCGAGTCCGCCAGCATGGTGATACAGACATCTGCCTCCCACGCATCGTGCACCGACGTGATTTCGGTGGCTCCTCGCTGGACAAGGTCGGCCGCCTTGCCTGCGCTGCGATTCCATACGCTCACCGAATGGCCTGCATCGATGAGCCGTTCGGCGATCGCTGTTCCCATTTGGCCAAGCCCCAGCACGCTGACTTTCACGACCGCCTCCTTCTCCTCGTATCCGGGCTTCCGCGCGCGTCGTTGGCACGGTCACCCGGAGCGGTTCGGTTGGATCGGCAATACCCGCTCCATGTTCAGTATTGATTAACAGGGGTGGGATAAGTCAAGGTGAAAACATGACCGAATCAACCGAGAGCCCCCGTGCGCCCCGGGCGTTGAGCATCTATCGGGGCCGCGACCGCCTGTTCGTCGAGCACCCCAGCGAGCCGGGGCAGGGGGTACGCGTCGCGCCGTTCCTCTCACCCGAGCACGACGCGGTCAACCTCTCGGTCGCGCTCGTCGAGTTCGCGCCCGGTGCGCAGGTGTCGGGCCATCGTCACCCGTTTGAGGAGTCGTTCTTCGTCATCGAGGGCAACCCGATTGTCGCGATCGCAGACAAGCGCTACGTGTTGAAGCCGCACGATTTCGGACTTGTGCCGTTCGGTGCCGGGCATGCCTGGAGGAACCCGTCGAACGGACCCGCGCGGGTACTCCGGGTGCACGCCCCGCAGCCCCGCCCGATCGGCGGCCGCGGCAACTGGGGTGTGTTCGGTGCACCTGAGATCGCGGTCCCGGTCGACGGCCAGCCGGTCGACGAACTCGACCCGGCCAAGCCGTTCGCAGGTCATTTCGATCAGTCCGACATGGCGCCACCGGGGTCCATATCCATGCCCGGCTACCACGGGGCAAACGTGCAGAACGTGCAGATCCGCATGATGGTCGACGAATTGCTCGGTGCGCGCCACCATGCGATGTTCATCGTGCAGTTCAAACCCAACCCTGACGGGGTCGTCGCCAAGACCGCCAAGGAGCACTTCCACCCGTTCGAGGAGATCTACTACCTCATCTCCGGTGAGACACAGAGCTTCTGCGACGGGGAAACCGACCGGGCGGCTGTGGGGGACTTGATCTTCGCACCGGTCGGGGCGTCGCACGGGTTTGCCCCGATCAGCGAGACGCCATTGTGCTGGGTGGAGGTCCAGTCACCCCTTCCGCCGGCCAGCGACGGATTCACCTTCCACAACGACTGGGAGGGACAGACGAACATCGGCTGATTCGGCGAGGCGCTGCCGGCCGTGGACACGTTCAGTAACAATCAACATACGAGGGATCGGATCGCGTCACCTGCGCGGACCGAGGAAGGACTGACGACGTGGACCCCGACGCCTGCGCACGGTTGCGCGCCGCCAGGGTGGCGGCGAAGCTGAGCCTCCGCGAGGTGAGCCGTCGGGTCGGAATCTCGGCAAGCATGTTGAGCCAAATCGAGAACGGGCGAGCACAACCGTCGGTCGCGACCCTGTACGCGCTGGTATCGACCTTGTCGTTATCGCTGGACGAGCTGCTGAGCGGGACCCCTTCCCGCGGCAATAGGCCCGTAAACCCGGTGGTCACCGCCGACGACCGCGCCACCCTCGTGATGGATACCGGGGTTACGTGGGAACGCCTCACCCCAGGCCCTGACCCAATGGTGGATGCGCTGTTGGTCACCTATCCGCCGGGGAGCAGCTCGTCATCCGGCGGTGGATCGATGAGTCATGCCGGGCGGGAGTACGGCTTCCTCCTGTCCGGGCGCCTAACCGTGCATTTGGGATTCGACACCTTCGTAATCGAGGCCGGCTCGTCGGTCAGCTTCGATTCAGCGATTCCACACGCCTACGTCAACGAAGGCACCGAGCCGGCCCGTGGGTTGTGGCACGTCGTCGGCCGCAGCGTCAGCCCATCGCTGGACGCACAGTCGGCGCCGGCGTTTCCCGGCTGGATTTCGAGCGAGTCGGATGACCGTCCCGAACGAAGCGGTTGACGCAGCGGGCCGATCCAGTGTTAAGTATTAATTAACACATTCAGGATGGCCACGGCTGCCTCGACCGGTCGGTCAGGACGAAAGGAACGCTCTGATGGGGATTCCGACGTTTGGTCCCAACACCGTTGATTGGGAGACGCGCATCGACATGGATCGGCTGCGCACCCAACGGCTCGCCCGGCTGCGCGAACAGCTGGAGCGCTCCGAGCTCGGCGCGGTGCTCGCGTTCGATTTCAGCAACATCCGGTACATGACCGCAACCCACATCGGCACCTGGGCCGTGGACAAGATGATCCGGTTCGCGCTGCTAGTGCGCGGCGGCGAACCGATCGTCTGGGACTTCGGGTCGGCGGCCAAGCACCATCAGCTGTACAACCCGTGGCTGGACTACTCCAATGCGCACTCTGACGGAGATCCGCACGCAGCGCATCACGGCGCCGACGCACGCAACCCCAGCGGCGCCCGCGCCGGCATCTCCACGCTGCGCGGCGCCATCAATCCGTTGGTGGGCATGGGTGAGAACGTCGCCAGCAAGATCAAGCGGGAGCTGGACCTCTACGGTCTCGCCGGCGAACCGTTGGGCGTGGACGTCATCGAGCTCCCCGTGTTGGCCGCACTGCAGGCGGCGGGCATCACCGTAGTCGACGGCCAGCAGGTATTCCTCGAAGCGCGCCGGATCAAGACCACCGACGAGATCCGATTGCTCACGCACGCCTGCTCGATGGTCGATGCCGCCTACGAGAACCTCTACGAGTTCCTGCGGCCCGGGGTGCGGGAGAACGAGTGCGTGGGCGTAGTGGCCAAGACGCTCTACGACCTCGGGTCGGAGTTCGTCGAGGGTGTTAACGCGATCTCCGGAGAGCGTTGTGCCCCACACCCGCATGTGTTCTCCGACCGCATCGTTCGTCCGGGAGACCCCGCGTTCTTCGACATTCTGCACAGCTACAACGGCTATCGCACCTGCTATTACCGCACGTTCGCGGTGGGTAGTGCCTCCTCGGCCCAGCGCGACGCCTACACCCGGTGCCGCGAGTACATGGACGAGGCGATACGGCTCGTTCGGCCTGGAGCGACCACGGCTGACATCGTGTCCGTCTGGCCAACCGCCCAAGAATTCGGCTTCCCCGACGAGGAAGCTGCCTTCGCGCTGCAGTTCGGACATGGGGTGGGCTTGTCGATCTGGGAGAAGCCCGTCTTCTCGCGGCTGGTCTCCCTCGAGCACCCCGAAACCCTGGAGGAGGGCATGGTTTTCGCGCTCGAGACGTACTGGCCCGCCAGCGACGGATGGGGTGCGGCACGGATCGAAGAGGAACTCGTTGTCACCAAGGACGGTTGCGAGGTGATCACCAAGTTCCCGGCCGAGGAACTTCTGGTGGCCGGGCAGCGCTACTACACCGTCTCCGGACTGCTGAGTACCGAACGGGATTCGCAGTCTCATCTCAACACGGTCCCGGTGAGTGGCTGATGTGACCGCCACCGCGGTGCTCAAATGCCGGGGTGACCCTGGTTGGTTCATAGGCACCATCGGGGCTCACGTGGCAGCGCGGTGCTTGCACGATCGATGGGTATCTACGCGCATGCGTTCTATGTGAGCACGATCGCCGGCGTCCTATGACCACTGCACCTGACCGGATACGACGTCTCCGACTGCTACCCGAGCTGACACTGGCGCAAAAGCGGGACCTCACGGTGAACGAGTTCACCCGGTACGTGCGCACCCGTCCGACGCTGTCCGGAGCACTGGAGGAGTGCTTCCACGGCTTCGCCGAAAACATGATCAATCTCTGACATATAGGGTCAGATCGAGAATTTGGATGGTCTTCGCGCCGTTTTCGCTAGGCCCTGTTGCCGCGTGGATGTGTCGAATGAAGTGGGCCGGTCGGCGCCGCCCATCACGGCTCGCGTGCCTAGTGTCCGCGGCGTCTGATCCAGCTGCGGATGCGGCGGATCATCGACGTTCTGCGGGCGGCCCGCATGTCGGGCGCGGGCGGAGGGCCGTCCTGATCGAGGATCCAGGTCGGTGCACCCCAGGCCAATGCGTGTGCCAGCGACGCCTCGATAGGGCGTTGGGGCTCTTCGTCTTCCGTCGGAATGCCTCTCTCTGGTTGAGTTATCTCCGCGGCCACCGCACGCACTACGGGCCTTCCGACTGACGTAACAGTGAACCGCGCCTAGGCGGAAAGAGAGTAGGGACCGAAGCGGCCCCACGCCACGAATGCGGCGAAGGCCAAGATAATCAGCGCGATGAAGATATTCGGCATCTCCTTACGCCGCGCATGTAGGACGGCGGCTCCCGCCATCACCAACACCAACCCGACCGCGGCCAACGGCACGAAAACTGGCGCTATGCCGGTTAGGGCGGGCACGATCAGGCCGATCGCGGCCAGTATTTCCAACACGCCAATTGATTTGACGAAGCCTGGGCTGGCGTCGCCGACCCACGGCATACCGGCATCGACGAGCTGCTGCTTGTTCCGCACGAGCTTCATCAAGCCCGCCGCGAAGAAAGAAAACGCGAGGATGCCTGCAACCGTCCATAACGCGATGTTCACGCCTTCTCCTTGAGTTTCGTTTTCAGTTCACCAATTGAGTTGACAATCTGGATGTCTTACGAGCGGGCGGGTGGCCAGCTCGAGATGGGTGGGTGGCGCGTAGGTTAGCGCCGTCACGCCACCCGTGGTCCCCTGCCAGGACGGGCGGGTGTGTGGCGCGGGTCCCCGAACCGCGGGACCAGCCTCCGTGCCTTCCTGGGAACCGGTGCAGTGGCACGCCTACCAGGCTTGATGTGCAAACTAGCAGATAGTTGCGTGCGCGTGCAAGCAATAACTCAGGCTTTGCAAGAAGATTCGCGTCATCTGGAATCGGAGGGGGTGTTGGTGTCTGCGAACAGTCGATGGGCACCTCGACGCAGTTGCAACCGTTGCCGACATCGGCATCTAGAGCCCGGCCCCGGCAACACACCTAGCGCACACATCCTCCAAACCAACTGGCTAAAAACGTGCCACGGGCTTCGTGAAGGCACTACCATACGAATCAACACTTGCTTGCGCCAGCAAGTTACGGTTATCGTCGTGTGTCTGCGGGATTTCCCGCGTGATCCGGTGTGAGTTCTTCGTCGAATGAGTTCAGGAGCCGATATGGCACAGCAACAACCGAGTACGCCAATTGACGTTCCGGCGGTACCACCGGGAGCCTTCGGCCCGAAGGTGCCTTCGAGCGGCTACCTCGTGGAGGAAATCAAGGGCGGTGTGTACTGGGTGACCGAAGGCGGCTATCAGTGCGCGTTCGTCGTCGGTGACAACGAGGTCATTGCCATCGACGCGCCGCCGACCCTCGGCCCACTGGTGACGCGGGCCATCCGTGATGTCACGGACAAGCCGATCACCCACGTCATTTACTCCCACTATCACGGTGATCACATCGGGACGACCAATCAGTTTCCTGACGACGCCATCCGGATCGGCCAGCAAGAGACGTACACGCTGCTCGACGAACTGGGTGACCCTGCGCGGCGTCCACCCGACGTCACCTTCAAGGATGCGCACCGGCTGGAAGTCGGTGGCCAGGTGCTCGAGCTGGTCTACAAGGGAAACAATCACGCGCCTGGCAACAGCTTCATTTACATGCCGCAACACAAGATTCTCATGTTGGTCGACGTCATCTACCCGGGCTGGGTTCCGTTCGCCAATATTGCAATGTCCAAGCATGTCCCGGGCTTCATGGAACATCACGACCACACCCTGGCATTCGACTTCGAAACAATGATCACCGGCCATCTGAACCGCTTGGGTACGCGCGAAGACGTGCTCACGCAGCGCGAGTACATGCATGACATCCGCGACGCCGCGCAGCATGCGCTGGAGTTGACAGAGGTAAAGCGCGACCTGTCGCGCGACCTGGTCGGCAAGGAGAACATCTACGTTTACTTCAAGACGATGTATGACGCCGCGAGCGCAGAAGCGGCGCAACCCGTAATTGAGAAGTGGCGGCCGAGGCTGGGCGGTGTCGACACGTTCGCGGTCAACCACACATTCATCATGTATCAGAGTTTGCGGCTGGATTTGAACAGGGAACCTTACGTCGTCTTCTTTCCGCCGACCGAGGACGACGCCGTCGACGGCGAGGCGCACGAGTGCGCGCACGACCACAGCCATTAGACGGCTCCAGCTGGATCGTGTGCGCACCGGGTAATGCGGCAGCGTGGGCTATCCGACTCACTCGCGAGCGGGTCGAAGACCAGTGGCGGACCCGCCGAAACGGCCATCGTGGCCCAAATCGGACAGAAAGACCCCACCTGCTCACTCCGCACGCGTCAACCCCTCGAGACGCGATGCGCGAGCGCGCCGATGCCGCATCGGTGCGGAGAGGCCGGACATGCCCCCGGTTGTCGATCAACATCCCGAGCCCCGCGAGGCTGCAGAACCGATGAACGTCGAGACCGACGTACTAATCATCGGATCAGGTCCAGCCGGTGCGACGGCGGCGCTGATGCTGTCGACGCTCGGCGTGCCGAACGTCATGATCACCAAGCATCGGTGGACCGCGGACACGCCGCGCGCACACCTGATCAATCAACGCGCCCTCGAGGTCTTCCGCGACATGGGTATCGAGGATCAGATTCATCATGACGCTGCCGGTCATGAGCTGGTCGGCGACTCCGTGGTGTGTACCTCGCTGGCCGGCGAGGAAATCGGCCGCATACACGCCTGGGGTACCCATCCCGACCGGGAGGCCGACTACCAGCGCGCATCACCTTGCTTGAGCCTGGATCTGCCGCAGAACTATCTCGAGCCGATTCTGGTGCGCAATGCGACGGCACGCGGAACGCATACACGCTTCTTCACCGAATACCTGTCACTGGAGCAGGATTCTGACGGGGTCACCGTCCAGGTCCGCGATCGGCTGACCGGACATCGCTACAACATTCGGGCCAAATATGTGATTGGCGCCGATGGCGCTCGCTCCCAAGTTGCCACGGATATCGGCGTGCCCTTCGAGGGTCAAATGGACGTACACGGCTCGATGAGCATCATGTTCAAAGCCGACCTCGCCCACCTGTGTGCACACCGACCCGCGGCGCTGTATTTCGTGATTCAGCCGGGCTCCAACGTGGGCGGTGTCGGCGCAGGAGTGATCCGGATGGTTAGGCCGTGGAACGAATGGCTCATCAACTGGGGATACGACAACAGCGACGAGCCGCCGCTGATGGATGACACCGCCGCGGCCCAGATTGCGCGAAATCTCATGGGTGACCCCGATGTTGACGTCGAGATTTTGGGCGTTTCGCTGTGGGGCATCAACGAGATGTGGGCCACCCATTTGCAATCCGGCCGTGTGTTCTGTGTCGGAGACGCCATCCACCGTCACCCTCCCGGCAATGCGCTGGGCGCAAACACCTCGGTTCAGGACTGCCACAACCTGGTGTGGAAGATCGCCGCGGTGTTGCGAGGTCAAGCCGCACCGTCGTTGCTCGAGACATACAGCGTCGAGCGGGCTCCGATCGCACGACAAATTGTCAAGCGTGCCAATCAGTCTCCGCGAGACTGGGGAAAGTTCTACGCCGCGCTCGGTCTGACCGATGCAACTGACGTCGCGGAGATGGCACATCAGATCGACGTGCGCAAGGACAACACGGCCGAAGGTCTACGTCGCAGGGTCGCACTGGTGGACGCGATGGACTTCAAGAACTTTGAGTTCAACACCCACGGCCACGACATGGGCCAGTTCTACGAGTCCGATGCTGTCGTCTCCGATGGTTGCGCGCTGCCGCCGCCGAGCCGAGACGCCGAACTGTATTACGAGCAATCAACGGTGCCCGGCTCGCATGTACCCCACGCCTGGGTCGGCGATCACATCACCAAGCTGGCCACCATGGATATCGCCCCGTACTCGCAGTTCACCCTCATCACCGGCATTGCGGGGGAGGACTGGGAGGACGCGGCGGCTAAGGTCTCCGCCGAAATGGGTGTCGCCGTCGTCGCCGTGGTCATCGGGCCCGGGCGAGCCGTTACCGACCTGTACTACGACTGGGCCAAGGTGCGCCAGGTCGACGAAAGCGGTGCGCTGCTGGTGCGCCCGGATAAACACATCGCCTGGCGATCGATGACGATGCCCGCCGACCCACGCGCGGCGCTACATGACGCGCTGGCCCGGATCCTGGGCCGAGTGCACGCGGGTGAAGCCGGATAGGCAGGCCACGCGATACACCAATGCTGACACCGCATTTCACTATCAGCGCCAACAAGGAGTAGCGACGATGAGCGTACAGAATCTTGAGCAATTGATTCAGCAGGCAGGTGGTGACGTCGTTGGAATGCTGCGCAATGCCCCGATGGGCAACTTCGCATTCCCATACAAGCCCGAGTATTCCAACTGGCGAGACGAGCAGCAGGCCTGGGCCACCACCGCTGTCCTGTTCGATCAGTCCACACACATGACCGACGTGTACTTCAAGGGTCCGGACGTCAAGAAACTATTCTCCGAGACGGCGGTTAACAATTTCACCAACTTCGGTCGCAACAAGGCCAAGCAGTTCGTCGGTGTCAACGAAGACGGATACATCGTCGGTGACGGAATCCTGTTTGGGCTCGAGGACGACGAGTACTCGCTGGTGGGTACCGGCGTATCCGGCAACTGGGTCGCATACCGTGCCCAGACGGGCGACTACGACGTCGATGTGTCGTTCGATCTTGCGTCCGTGATCAATCCCAACCCGCGCAGGATCTTTCGGTTTCAGATCCAGGGTCCAAACGCTCTGCGAGTGGTCGAAACAGCTTGCGACTCAACACTGCCGGCGATCATGTTCTTCAACATGGGTGAATTCACGATCGCCGGTGTACCCGTCCGCGCACTCAACCACACGATGGTCGGCCAGCCGGGTATGGAGCACACCGGATTGGAGATGATCGGCCCGCTGGATCAGGGCCCTGCGGTGTGGGCGGCCCTGGTCGAGGCTGGCGCAGAGTTTGGGCTTCGGCAGGGCGGGGGTCTGGCCTACCCCACGACCGCGCTGGAAACGGGGTGGATCCCGTTCCCGGTCCCGTCGATATACACCGGTGACGCGATGAAGGGATACCGCGAGTCCCTCGGGCCGATGACGCTGGAGGCGAATTTCGCGTTGGCCGGTAGCCAGGTCCTGGCCAGCATCGAAGACTATTACGTCACACCTTGGGATATCGGCTACGGCCGACTGATTCACTTCGACCACGACTTCATTGGCCGCGACGCCCTAAAGGAGCTCGCCGAGCAACCACATGCGAACAAGGTGTGGCTGCGGTGGAATCCTGACGACTGTGCACGGGTACTGGCCGACAGTCTCTTCAAGAAGCCGGGCGAGGGCCGCACGAAGTACATGAGTCAGCCGTTCAGCGACTACGCAGTGAGCCAAAACGACACGGTGTTGGCAGGCGGGGAACAGGTCGGCCGGTCCACTTACAGCTCCTACACCGTCAACATTGGCAGCTTCGCCTCGATCGGAGTGATCGACGAGGAGCATGCCCGCGACGGCGGTGAGTTGACTGTGGTGTGGGGGGAGCCCGACGGCGGGACGTGCAAGCCGGGCGTCGAACGACACGTTCAGACCGAGATTCGCGCGGTCGTCAGCACCGGACCGTTGAACTAAGGATCCGATGTGTCGCTCCCAGAAGCCGAGCCGCTGGTGGATGGGCTGCATCGGCTGTTCATGACGCTGCGAACTCAGGTCGTTGCGGCGCTGGCACCTCTGAACCTGCATTTCTCGCATTATGTCTGCTTGCACATGCTGAACTCAGCGCCAGATCAATCCAACGCCGAGTTGGCCCGTGTAGCCGGCGTCTCACCTCAAGCCATGCACGGCGTGGTGCGGCGCATGCAAGACGGCGGCCTGATTGACCGTCCCGACAACGTGAGTTTCGGGCGGGCGCGTCCGGCGTCACTGACTGCTTACGGCAGAAGGGTTCTCGAGCGCGCTGATGCAGCCGTCCGCGCGGTCGAGGAGCAGGTCCTCTCGGTTCTCACCGACGATCAGCGCGATGGGTTGCACGCCGCCTTGCGCGCGTTGGCCGTGCCGAATCGCACGATTGGATCCGGCCAATTGGTTGGTCGCGGCACCGAATGGCGCCGGTCCGAGCCGCCAGGCGCAACGAGATGACCCGTGCGTTTCGAAGCGTCTGGGCGGCTCAACTGCAGCGAGCTTCATTGGTGTGCAGTGTTTCTCTCGATGCCGACCGTGATGCGGCCGACCGGCACTACCCGTTGAACGTAGATCGCCGGCGTGTGGATGTCGTCAGGATCGATGGCGCCGGGTTCGACGAGTTCCTCGACCTGGGCAATGGTGACTCGGCCCGCAGTGGCAGCGGCCGGATTGAAATTGCGGGCACTGCGCCGATACACCAGGTTCCCGAGCCGATCACCCTTGTGGGCGTGTACGAGGGCGTAATCGGTCACGATCGCACGCTCCAAAACATAAGTCGTCCCGTCGAATTCGCGGGTCTCCTTAGGCGCACTTGCGACGGCAACCGCGCCGCTGCCGTCGTAGCGCAGCGGCAGCCCACCATCGACGACCGGAGTGCCGACTCCGGCGGGGGTGAAGAATGCCGGGATGCCGGCGCCCCCGGCGCGCATTCGTTCGGCCAATGTCCCTTGCGGCGTGAGTTCCACCTCGAGTTCCCCGGCCAAGTACTGCCGGGCGAACTCGGCGTTCTGTCCGATATAGGAGCTGATGGTGCGTCGGATGCGCCGGGCCGTCAACAGCACGCCGAGGCCAGATCCATCGGTGCCACAGTTGTTACTGACGATTTCCAAGGCGCGCGCACCCTGTTCGAGCACGGCGTTGATCAGCACCTCTGGCACGCCGACCAAGCCAAATCCACCGACCGCGAGCGAGGCTCCGTTCGGTATGTCGGCCACGGCTCTTGCGGCGGTCGGGACGACTTTGTCGATCACGACTGGCGGGGGATGGTGTACAAAGAGTCGCTCCTGCTCGACGTTGATGGTTCAGATTACGCTGGCCTGGAGCGATGTTCAACAGACGACTCTGCGTGCGCGATGCGAACGAAGGCGATTTGCCGGCACGGGCAGGTGTTGCCTGCCGGCGGCCGCGTCCGTATGGTGAGCGCATTGCAGCGCATTGCAGCGCATTGCAGCGCATTGTTCACAATGCGAACCCGACGATGGAGAGCGGATCGGCGATGGGTCGAAGCGGATCAGCCCCGGCGCCGTCCCCAGAGTTCGTACAGTCGCTGGGTCGCGGCCTGGCGGTGATCCGCTCGTTCGATGCGCAACATCGCCGCATGACGCTCACCGAAGTCGCCAAACTTACCGACTTGACTCGGGCCACCGCGCGCCGATTCCTGCTGACGCTGGTCGAACTGGAGTACGTGGCCACGGATGGCTCGGTGTTCTGGCTGACTCCGCAGGTCCTCCAACTCGGTTACAGCTACTTGTCGAGTTTGAGCCTCAACGAGATCGCCACGCCACACATCGAGGCGCTGGTCCGCAACGTCGGGGAATCATCGTCGATGGCGATCCTCGATGGCGATGACATCGTGTACGTAGCCCGCGTTCCGGTCAGCAGGATCATGACGGTATTCATTACTGTCGGAACGAGATTCCCGGCTTATGCCACGTCGATGGGGCGGGTACTGCTCGCCGGGCTCAACGATCCGGAGCTCAAGGAGTATTCGAAACGGCTCACATTCGCGCCGTTGACGGCGCGTACCGTTTCCTCCGGCGCCGCCCTCAAGCGCCAGATCGACGTCGTCCGGCGGGACGGATACTGCATCGTGGACCAAGAGTTGGAGGTGGGGCTGCGCTCACTGGCCGCACCGGTACACGATCAAGGCGGCAATGTGGTGGCGGCAATCAACATATCCACACAGGCTGCTCGATACAGTGCCGCGCAGGTTCGGCGCGAACTCGTCCCGCCGTTGATACAGACCGCGCAGGCGATCAGCAGCGATGTGGCCATGGCGCAATTGCGACTGCCGACCCGTGCCTCGACCTGACCGCTCGCGCAGCCATCCGGCGGCCGGCTGGCATGACCCGCAGCAGGCGGCCCCTTGGGCAGGGATGTCGTCAATTCAGCACAGCGTCGGGCCGCATGTTCCTACAATCGCTGCCACCATGCCTGGTAAAGCCGGTAGCAATCGGAGCGGCAGTGCTTGATCCACGCCAGCTCGAGTGCTTCATCGCCGTGGCTGAGGAACTCAATCTCAACCGGGCCGCGATCCGGTTGCACATGTCGCAGCCGCCGCTGACCCGCCGCATACAGCGGCTCGAGCGCGAACTCGGCGTGGAGCTGTTCCGCCGAACCGCAGGGGGGATGGAACTCACGGAAGCCGGCACGGTGTTTCTCGAGCGGGCCTATCGCATCGTCGCGCTGTCCACGCGGGCGGTCGAGCGCACTCGACTGGCCAGCGACGGCGAGATCGGTCATCTGTCGGTGGGCTACTACGATCCTGCGATCCTCAACGGCATACCAGAGCTGATCCGTGGCTTTCTCGACCAACATCGCTACGTGACAGTCAGTTTCGAGCTGATCGCCAAACACAACCAGATCGACTACTTGCGCGACAAGGTGCTACACCTCGGCTTCGGTCGCCACTATCCCGAAGAGCCGGGCATCACCTGTCGTCCAGTGATATTCGAACCGCTGTACGTGGCGATGCTGCGCACCAGATCCCTGGACTGGCGCAGCCCCGCCTCAGTGGTCGACCTGCGCGAGCAACCGTTGATCGTCTACCCCTCGACCCGGCCGGAATTTGCCGACGAGGTCATCGACATGTGTATGCGCGCCGGGTTCACCCCGCGGGTCGCGATCGAAGCCGAGGACGTCGTCTCCTGCCTTGCCTATGTCGCGCTGGGTACCGCCATCGCCGTGGTGCCCGAGTCGGCGACTAAGACCGTGCCCGACGGTGTCGTGTTCCTCCCGCTCACCGACGCGCCACCAGCACCCTTGTATTGCGCGCATTTGCAAGACAACTTCGCGCCGACGCTGCGCTTGTTCGTCGACTACCTCGACACCCGCGCCCCGTAGGCGGCTCCCCGCAAATCGTGCGGCCGAAATCCCGGCATCCGATGACGGGATTGCTTGGGTATCACCAGGGTTCAAATCCGGTATTGGACAACTCGTCAATGTTAAACGAGAGTGATTTCTAACGCAGTGGTACTGGAGTACGGGAGCTGATCACTCCGCAGCGTTGGGAAACCGCCGCACGACATTCAGCGGCGTACACGTCCGTCGAATTGAAGAGTTCGTACCCAATGGGTCTGAACGTGGTCATTTGCTGCCCGGATTTGATCTCGCACGAGAATGCGCAGCACCGTTGAGGAAGGTCCAATGACATTTCAGAGCGCAGCCACAACAGTCGAGGAATTAGTCGCCGCGGCCAATATCGAAGTGATACCGCTGCGCGGTGCTGACGAGAAGGCGCTAGCGATTCCGCCCGCGTCGACGATCACGGTCACGTGCTCGCCCAAATTCGGCCTGGAGCGCACCATCGAACATGTGGTCCGCGCCCGCGAGTCCGGCCATCGCGTAGTTCCCCACTTGGCGGCGCGAATGGTCGAGGACAAAGCCCAACTGGAGCGCTTCCTGGACATCTTGAGCTCGGAGGGTGTCGATGACCTCTACGTCATCGGTGGCGACGGTGCGGACCCGGTCGGCAAGTACAGCGAGGCGTTCCACATCCTGGAGGCGATCCAGGAACTCGGGCACGACCTGCAACGCATTGGTGTGGGCTGCTATCCGGAGGGGCACCCTCACATCGCAGACGATGCGCTCCTTGACGCATTGCAGCGCAAGCAGCCCTATGCCGACTACATGGTCAGCCAGCTGTGCTTCGAAGCCGCCACCTTCACCGGCTGGCTGCGCAGGACGCGGGAGGCAGGCATCAGCCTGCCGGTGCGCGTCGGTGTCGCGGCCCCACTGCAGACGCGCAAACTCATCGAACTGTCCCTGAAGATCGGAGTGGGATCGTCGGTGAAATTCCTCACCAAACAGCACGGATTCGTCGGGAACCTCCTACTCGGCCGGTCGTATACGCCGGAGGCGCTCATCTCCCAAATCGTCGACGAAACCGGATTCCGCGAACTGGGGATCGAAGGGTTGCATCTGTTCTCGTTCAACCAGATAGACGCCACCGTCGAATGGCAACACCGAATCTCGGCGGCCGCAACTGCGTGAATCCAAGAACATCGCACGGCGAAATCCTCCGCGTCGACGCGGTGGGTCTGAAGAAAGGGAAAGAACAATGACGATCGAGAGCCTCGAAGGCAAGATTCAGCGCGTCGGCAACATCGCCGACATGCTGCGCAACGCACCGCAGGGTCCTTACGACTATCCGATGCGCAACGAGTACAGCAACTGGCGCGACGAGCAGGTTGCGTGGAAGAAGACCTCAGTCCTTTACGACCAGTCATTCCACATGACCGACATCTACTTCCAGGGCCCCGACGCCAAGCGGCTGTTTTCGGACCTGGGAATAAACAGCTTCACCAACTTCGGTCGCAACAAGGCCAAGCAGTTCGTCGGCTGCAACTACGACGGTTACGTCATTGGAGACGCGATCCTGTTCGGGTTCGAAGATGACGAGTACAGCCTCGTAGGCCGTCCCGTGGCGCCGAACTGGGTGGCCTTCATGGCCGAAACCGGCGACTACGACGTCAAGGTCACCCGCGATGAACGTGCGGTCGACAACAAGGGCACGCGGTTGACTTTCCGCTTCAACCTGAATGGCCCGTTGACTGGCCGGATTCTCGAGAAGGCCGTGGGTGGACCGTTACCCCGGATCAAATTCTTCAACATGGGTGAATTCGAGATCGCCGGCGTGCCGATCCGGGCGCTCAACCACACCATGGCGGGGGTGCCGGGCGCAGAATTCACCGGCCTGGAGTTGATGGGCCCGTTCGATCAGGCCAGCACGGTTCGCCAGGCACTGTTGGAGGCCGGCAAGGAGTTTGGACTGCGCGAAGGCGGTGGTCGGTCCTACCCGACGACCGCAGTCGAGTCGGGCTGGATTCCGTCTCCGGTGCCCGCCATCTACACCGGTGAGGCGATGAAGCCGTTCCGTGAGTGGCTGCCCGCCAATGGCTTTGAAGCCAACGCGTCGATCGGAGGCAGCTTCTACTCCGACGATATCGAGGACTACTACGTCACACCGTGGGATCTCGGGTACGGCCACATGCTCAAGTTGGACCACGACTTCGTCGGACGGACGGCGCTGGAGAAACTCGCCGACCAACCTCACCGCACCAAGGTGTGGCTGCGCTGGAACAACGAGGACACCGCCGCGGTCATCGTCGACAGCTTGTTCGGGACCGGCGATCGACCCAAGTACCTGGACATTCCGGTGTCCAACTACGCCAGTGGGCCGCACGACAAGGTTGTGATCGGCGACAAGTTGGTCGGGTTGTCAGCCAACGCCGGCTACACCATGAATATCGGAGGCTGGGGTTCCATGGCGATGGTCGACGAAAAGCACGCGGTCGACGGGGCTGAGGTGAGCATCGTCCTCGGCGAGGAGGGCGGCGGTTCGGCCAAGCCAACCGTCGAGCGACATGTCCAACGGACCATCCGCGCCACCCTTCACACCAAGCCGACGGAATGACAGGCTCCCGTCCTGCCGGAAGATTTCAACCTTCGGCTCCGGCAGGGCGGGGTTCCAATCTTCCTCCTGACATCGGCATTGCCCCTCCTGAAAGGAATCGGTGCTCGCTCCCATGACCGCACAGGTAATCGACGGACGCAAACTCGCCGACACGCTCAGGGGTACCGTCGCACAGGAGGTATCGGCACTCGCGCGAGACGGCATCGCGTGTCGTCTGGCCACTGTCAGTGTCGGCGACGACGATCTGGCCAAACTGTACGAACGCCGGATCGCAGCCACCGCAGCACACCTGCATGTCGGACACACCCACGTCGGCCTTGCCCATGACGTCACACAGACCGACGTGGTCGAGGCCATCACGGCCCTCAACGACGACCCGTCGATCAGCGCGATCCTGATCCTGCGTCCGGTGCCAGACCGACTTGAGGAAGCCGAGATCTTCGCCACCATCGCGCCAACGAAGGACATCGACGGCGTGCACCCGGAAAACCTCGGGTTGCTGGCGGCGGGTAAGCCGCGGTTTGTGTCTCCGACCGCCGCGTCAGCGTTTCACGCCCTCGACGAATGGATCGATCAGTCCGGGATCAACAACCGCGAGTTCTACCGCCACTCGCACATCGTCGTGGTCGGGCGCTCCGCCAACGTCGGCAAACCCGCGCTGCTTCTGGCGCTGCAGCGCCAGGCCGCCGCCGAGTCGGTCGACGAATGGGCCAGCCGCCACGGGCAACTCGGCTGGCACACCCGCCGTGCCGACGTCCTGATCGTCGCGGCGGGTTCGCCCCAACTGATCCGCGCCGAGCACGTCCGCGAAGGCACCGTTGTGCTCGACGTCGGCATCAATGCGGTCCGCGACGAGATGGGGATGCACATCGTCGGCGATGTCGACTTCGCGCAGGTACGAACGCGTGCGCGGGCAATCACGCCGGTCCCCGGCGGTATCGGGCCGCTGACCGATCTGTGGGTCATGCGCAACGCCGCGGTCGCCGCCCGGCTCAACTGCAGCCCGGTCGCGCCTTCTGCCGGCATCGCAAGCTCCTGAAGGATGATCATGAATGCGCCCAGCCGAACTCTGTACAACATGCACGCACCAACCGGATACGTGCTCACGGTGTCCTGCCCTGACCGGCCCGGAATCATTTTCTCGCTGACTGAATTCTTGCTCACGCACGACTGCACGATCGTCGAATGTCAACAGTTCATCGACCGGGACGCCGAGAAGTTCTTCATTCGGCTCCAATTCGAAGCGGCCTACGACGTCGCGGTCGAGTTGCAAAGCTTGCGTGCCGATTTCCTTGATCTGGCACAGCGATTCGGGATGCAATGGAGGATGCTTCACACCTCGGCCAAGCATCGTGTCTTGATCATGGCGAGCAAGTACGGGCACTGCCTCAACGATCTGCTGTTCCGCACAGACAACGGAGCGCTCAACATCGACATCGTCGCCGTGGTATCGAACCACCCCGATTTGGGTTGGATGGCCGACAACTACGGCATTCCCTTCCATCATGTTCCGGTCTCAGCCGCGACCCGAGCAGAAGCGGAAGGGCGCCTGCTCGAGTTGGTCGACGAGCTCGGTGTCGACTTGGTGGTCCTCGCTCGCTACATGCAGATCCTCTCCAATGACCTTTGCAAGGAACTGGAGGGCAGGGCCATCAACATCCATCATTCGATGCTGCCCAGCTTCAAAGGGGCGCGCCCGTATCACCAGGCGTACTCACGTGGCGTCAAAGTGGTCGGAGCGACAGCGCATTACGTCACCGGGGACCTCGACGAAGGACCGATCATCGAGCAGGAGATCGCCCGTGTCGATCACTCCATGAGCGCCGCCGAGGTGACCATGCTGGGTCGCGACAATGAGTGTCTGGCGCTCGCGCGGGCGGTTCGCTGGCACACCGAGAACCGGATTCTGCTCGACGGAGCCAGGACGGTGGTCTTCCGATGATTCGGCGCCGCCCGAAGCCGCGTCGGTGAACGCGATCCGACGATACGGGGGGACGCCAACTACGATCCGACCGGTGAACGCCCGGATCGTTCAGGGCAGCAGCCTTCCGTGGTCCGACCCGGTCAGCGCGACCGAGTATCTCGCCGGGCTGTCCGGCTATGAAGTATCCGGGGCGATCGACGCTCCTGGCACGCGACGCATAGCGGCGATCACCGATGGTCTGGGCACACCCAACCGACGATTTCCTGCAGTGCACATCACCGGGACCAACGGCAAAGGTTCCACGTCGGCGATGACCACCAGGCTGCTACGTAGCCAAGGACTGCGCGTCGGTACCTACACCAGCCCCCATACAACCCACGTGACCGAGCGAATCACGGTCGACGAGAATCCTGTCTCCGCTGAAGAACTCGCCGGCGCGCTGGGTCGGGTGGCATGGATGTCTCGGCGGATCGGAGTAACGCCCAGCTGGTTCGAGGCCGTTACCGCAGCGGCATTCACCGTGTTTGCCAATGCCCGAGTCGATGCTGCCGTCGTAGAGGTGGGCATGCTCGGCCGGTGGGACGCCACCAACATCATCGACAGCACCGTCGCAGTCGTGACCAACGTCGACCTCGATCACACTGAATTCGCCGGACCCAGTCGGATGCACATCGCCATGGAAAAGGCTGGCATCGTACGGCCGGGAACGACGCTGGTGCTTGGCGAAACCGACCCCGATATCTTGCCGATCTTTCTGGCCCGAAAGCCGGGTCGGCTTCTGCAACTGGGTGTCGAAATCACCGTGGCGCGTCGACAGCTTTCGGCGTCAGGGTCCACCGTTGATCTGGTTACTCCGTGGGGTATTCACCGCGAGGTACCGATCAATCTGCGCGGAGCCCACCAGACCCGCAACGCTGCCTTGGCGTTGGCGGCGGCTCAAGCGTTTCTCGAATCGCCCATCGACGTTGCAGCTGTTCGCCACGCACTGGGCGCGGTCCGCTTGAAAGGACGCGCCGAAGTCGTGCGCAGCGCCGAACCGGTGATCATCGTCGACGGTGCGCACAACGCTGCTGCTGGACGCGCCTTGCGTGACACCCTGGATGAATACTTTCCGACCCCCGCACGGCGGGTATTGGTGTGTGCGGTTTCGGGCAATCGCGATCCTTCTGAAGTCCTCCGTGGAATTGGCGTCGAGGACTTCGACCTCGTCATCGCAACACAGGTGCACTCCACGAGTTCGGCTTCTGCAGAGTCGGTTTCAGCGGCAGCACGCCGATCCGATGTGCCCGCCATGTCCGCCCCCGACATCGCAACGGCTCTGCACACGGCCGTCACCTCCGCGGGCACCGACGGGCTGGTCGTCGTTGCCGGCTCGTTGTACCTGGTCGCACCTGCCCGCGACGGCGTCGCTGCGCTCGTTCGGCCAAGAACAGATGTGACAGCACATGAGCCATGACCTTCGCACTCCGGCTGCGAACGTTGAGCGCTCCGGCGTGCGGTCGGCGCGGCGGCCCTTCGACGAGATGCTCACGGCCACCGTAGGTGGTGCCCAGCAGTCGAAGCGTTGTCTGGTGATGGGTGTACTCAATGTGACGCCAGACTCATTCTCCGACGGTGGCCGCTATCTATGCCTGGATTCGGCGGTTGCACACGGGTACGAGATGGCTCAAGCAGGCGCTGACATCATCGACATCGGCGGTGAATCGACCCGGCCGGGCGCACAACGAATCTCGGCATCCGAAGAGTTGCACCGGGTGCTACCGGTGGTGCGCGAATTGGTGGCTGCGGGGATTCCGGTCAGCATCGACACCATGCGTGCGGAGGTGGCAGTTGCCGCGGTGTCGTTGGGCGTGCAGGTGGTCAACGATGTTAGCGGAGGCCTGGCCGACCCTGAGATGGCCCTCGCAATCGCCGAGCTCGGCGTGCCGTTTGTGGCGATGCATTGGCGCGCTCACAGTGCGGTCATGCAACAGCACACCCACTATGCCGGCGATGTCGTCGCAGCGGTTGGGTATGAATTGGCCTGCCGGATAGACTCCCTCGTCGCGGCAGGGGTGGAGTTCGAACGTATCGTCGTCGACCCCGGCATCGGGTTTGCCAAAGACGCTGAACAAAGCTGGGCCCTGCTGAGCAGGCTGCCCGAGCTCAGCGCCCGATTGCAGAGGCCAGTACTCGTCGGTGCGTCGCGAAAACGGTTCTTGCGCAGAGCCGCTGGCGCCGCCGTTCTGGATGCCGCGACTGCATCCGTTTCCGCGTTGGCTGCCTTAGCAGGTGCGAAATGTGTCCGCGTCCATGATGTCGCGAGCAACCTGGGGGCGGTGCGGGTGGCCGAGAACTGGATGGCTCATGCGGCGCTGGTGGCGGATTACCCTACGCATTGATCGGTCGTGAGGCGGACCGTTTCACCGGCCGGAGCACCTGCGGCGTCTGCGGTCTGAGCCAACAGCACGGCGATCGTCATCGGCCCGACACCGCCCGGCACCGGAGTGATCCATTGCGCGCGCTCACGTGCCGCCCCGTACTCGACGTCACCGACGTTGCCGGGGCTGTAGCCTGCGTCGACAACGACGGCTCCGCGCTTGATCCAGCCTCCGCGAATCAGTTCCGGCTGACCCACCGCAGCGACGATGATATCGGCGCTTCCCACCTGATCCGGCAGATCCGCGGTGCGTGAATGG
Source organism: Mycobacterium sp. AZCC_0083 (assembly GCF_014202335.1). GTDB lineage: Bacteria > Actinomycetota > Actinomycetes > Mycobacteriales > Mycobacteriaceae > Mycobacterium. The sequence continues at coordinate 37,175 of NZ_JACHGP010000029.1, forward strand.
CAGTAGGTGACTGTCGCGTTGCGTCGCAAGAGCAGCATCCCGACCGGCAGGCCCAGGATCGAGCTGCGGCCGATCACCGCGGCATGTTTGCCCTCGATGTCGATGTCGTAGGCGTCGAGCAATCGCAAAATTCCTGAAGGAGTGCACGATTCGTAACCGGGGGAGCCCAGGGCGATGGCGGCGAAGGAGGCGGCGGTGACGCCATCGACGTCCTTGTGGGGTGCGATCGCTTCGAATGCGGCGCGCTCATCGATGTGATGCGGCACCGGGTGTTGCAGCAGGATGCCGTCGACGTCATCGCTGTCGGATAGGGCGCGCAATTCGCCGATCAGTTTGTCGGTCGTGGTTGCGGCGTCAAGCTGCACTCGCAGTGAACGGATTCCGACGTCGGCGCAGCGGTTGGCCTTCATCCGTACGTAGGTATGGGAGGCGGGATCGTCGCCGACGAGCACGGTGGCCAGGCAGGGGACCTTGCCGGAGGAGTACTTGAGTAGTTCGACACGCTGGGCGGTATCGGTGAGCAGTTTGGACGCGACCAGCGCACCATTCAGTTCGGAGGCAGACATCCCATCCCTTTCTGATAGATCTTGGGGCCGGCGGCGGCTGCGTGATGACGGCGCGGTGGGTACTTCAGGGGACCGACGGCGACAGTCCGCGCCATGCACCTTCGAGTAGGCGGTGTACCAGGGCATGAGTCAGCGGCCGGGGGCTAGTCAACCCCCTTGCCAGTGCGGCCTCTACGGCCTGCTCTACCTGAGATTCCGTAATACCAATCGCGCGTAGTCCTTTCGGCGTCCCGACAGAACGACCGAGCGACCAGATCGCAGTGGGTAGCTCATCGCTGACAGTGTCCATTGCCGCCGCCAATCGCGCGACGGCGCCCGGCACCGCCGGACGCACGAACTTCACTGCATACGGCAGCACGATCGCATGGGTGAGCGCATGGGGCGTGTCGAAGATTCCGCCGAGCAGATGGCAAAGCGCATGGTGAATGCTCGTTCCGACGGTGCCAAGTGCGGTTCCAGCCAGGCAGGAGGCAACCAGGACCTGTCCTCGGGCGGCGACGTCCGCTCCGCGGTAGGCGCTGAGCAGGTGGCGGTTGATGCGCCGCGCACCGTCGAGGGCTTGTGCGTCGGTGATGGGATCGGGGTTGGGGGCCCACAGCGCTTCGGCGCAGTGGGCTAGCGCGTTCATGCCGCTCGGTCCTACGACATCGGAGGGTAGCGTGACGAGCAAGTGTGGATCGTAAATCACCACCTTGGGCAACGCTCCGCTGTCACGTGCGGTCCTCTTTTCGCCATTCGATGTCAGGCCGTAGATGGCAGTCATCTCGCTGCCCGAGTACGTGGTCGGCACGCACACCAGAGGCAGACCTGTACTGACGGCGACGGCCTTGCCCAAGCCGATGGCGCTGCCGCCGCCAACGGTCACTAGCGCGTCGATCCCCGCGTCGGTCGCTGCGACGGTCGCGCGCTCGGCCAGTTCGCGGGGAACGTGCTGGCGGACCTCGCTCCACACCACGTGCAGGCGGTCAGCGACCGCGAGCTGGGCCTGCTCCGCCACATGGCCGCCGCACTCGGCGGCGATGAGCATCACGCGTTGGGCGCCTATGCGCTCGAGTTCGTCGTGGACATCGCCGAGCGCGCCGTCGCGGAACACGATTCGCCCGGGCATCGTGTCGCGGGTGAATCCGGCCGGGGCCAGCGTGGAGGAGGGGGCCGATTCCATGGTCGTCGTGAGCCTTTCGCCGTGCGTCGCGGTCAACGCAGTTTGGTGCGGCTGGTGCTGAACGACACGGTGGAAGACTCGCCTGATGTCAGCACGAAATCATGACGCAGTTCCCAAAACGGCGCGGTGCGACTGGCGGCGGCGCACCGGCCTGGGTCGCTGACCAAGTCGTAATGCACTACGAGGGACGGCTTGACGCCGAACACGGCGTCGCTGCTGATCCAAGGGTCGTCGTCGGTGTAGAGCTCGGTGACCACTGTGCGAAAGCCTTCCGCCGAGGCGATCACGTGGACATGGGCGGGCCGCATGTTGTGCCTGCCGGTCGCACGCAGCAGATCTCCGACAGGTCCGTCGTCGGGGATCGGGTAACTGACCGGCTTGATCGTCCACAACTCGTAGCCGCCGTCGTCGTCGGTGATGAAGCGGCCGCGCAGGTTGTAATCCGGCTGGCGTGGATCGGTGTTTTCGTAGAGACCGTTGTGGTCGGTGCCCCAGATGTCGAGTTGGGCGCCGGGGATGGCGCGACCGTCGACGTCGATCACGCGCCCGACGATGTGCGCGGTTTCGCCGTCACTGGGACCTCGGCAGATGTCGGCGCCGTTGGGCTCGAGGGGCGATCCGGCGCGGTAGAACGGCCCCAGCACGCTGGCCTCCAGTGCCCCGTCGGGAACCGGCGCCGCCAGTGTGTCGACCGTCATGGTCAGTCCCAAGACGTCAGCGAGCAGGATGAACTCATGTCGTGACTCATCGCTGAAGTCACCGCAGCGCTTGAGGTAGTGCGCCGCAGCCAACAGCTCGTGCGGCTGAAGACGAACTTCGCGCGCTAGTTCGTGAGCGTGGCGTATCAAGGCCGAAACGACCTCTCGCACACGCGGATCGGGTGCCGGGGCCACGGCGGCCAGCACGGTTTCGGTGATCTGTTCGCTAGTGGTGGCAGTTGCGATGCGGGTGGTATTCACCATCGCCTGCCATCGCGTCGGGTCCGATCGCGGACGGTCTGACTCGGCCCGGCCCACAATGCAGGTGAGGTGAAGTAGCTGCGGCCGAGTCGGCGGCGGTATGCCGGTGGGACGCTGACGGTGTCCTGGAACGCCTCGCTGGCATCACCGACTTGCTCGACCACGGCGTTCACTGCCGTGGTCTCCTCGGTACAGCGGGCGTCGCGACTGTCGGGAGCGCGCAGCAACGCCAGCACGTCTTCGGATTCGGCTCGTAGGGTGTACGCGTACAAGCGCTGCGCGGCGAGAGCTGTTTCCAACACGATGTGTCCTGTTCGGTTGAGGGCGTTCGACTTTGGTTCGCAGCGCCGCGTGCCTCTATGCCAGCGAGGTGGTGCTGATCGTCGCCCGGATCTCGGTCTGGACGTGGGGATCCAGGTTCGGTTTGGGCGAATCGGGGTCCTGCCCCCATAGCAGGCTGACCTCGGCACCGTCGACCGCCTCGGCTTCGTCGATCATCGCCAGCGAGCACAGGGAGTCGATGTTGACCGTGTAGCCGCTGAAGGTGGCCAACCCGACCACGCGCCCGTCCTTGCGCACCTGATCGAACTGGAAGTGCGTGAACGATGTGATTGGCAGGTCGAGTCGCATGGGGCGAGCGGCTGGCTCCCGGTAGAGATTGTCGGCGAATACCCGAGCGGCATCGGCCTCGTTCCACCGCAGCCACACCTTCCGACGGTGCGGCTGCGACGTCCGCCGTTCAAGCGCCTCACGCCCGATGAAGTCGTGGTCGAACTTGATGTTGCGCCCGTAGCCGAGATCCCACGGCGTGGAGTAGTAGTCCTCGATGTCGTCCGAGGCGAAGCTGCCACCGATGCTGGCGAAGCCTTCCAGCCCCGCCACGGGCAGCCAGCTGCGGTACTCCGCGAGCCGCTCATCGCTGTAGATGGCGGGCATTGGTGCGGGGATCCACCCGGATTCATAGATTGTGCTGACATAGGAGATGGACCCTCCTTGGCGGAGTCCAAACTTCTCGCCGGCATCGAGCAGCGCGTCAAGCACCGCGGGTCCACCCTCGGCGGGGCCGACGATCTCCAGGCCCGTCAGCTCCCGACCCGGAACCCCGGCCATGGTGTGGTTGAGGGCGCGCACCGGCGTGCCCGCGATGTCGAATCGGCCCATGTTGAAGAACCGAATGTGTTCCAGCGGGCCGCCGCGCACTGCTTCGAGAATCTTCTGAGTTGCCGGACCGTTGAGCTGATAGCGAAACGTCAAACGTCCCTGCGGATTTGCCTCCGAACGCTCGTCGCGAACGATGCTGACGTCGTAGTCACCCGTTTCGACGTTGTACTGCACCCAGTTCGGGGCTGCAGGTGTGCCGACCAGAACGTATTCGTCGTCGTCGAACCCGAACAGGATGGCGTCGGAGATGACGTAGCCGTCGTGGTTGCACGCCACGAATTGCTTGGCCTTGTCCTTGCCGAACGTCGCGAAGGTGTTGACTCCGAGATCGGAGAACAACCGCTTCACGTCGGGGCCTTTGACGTAGAGGTCCGTCATGTGGTGGGACTGGTCGAACAGCACGGTGGTCTCCTTCCACGCGCGCTGTTCGCCTCGCCACGTCGTATATTCGGGCTGGAACGGCATCTTGTAGTGCATTGCGGGCAAGCTGCGTAAGAAGCGCGCCGGATTGCCGGCCTGATCAAGTGCCTGTTGCAGGCTCACACCTGCCAATGTCTCCAATGACATTGCGTTCCTTCCTATTTGGGCGGACGACATGGGCTGATCACAGCACCGCCTTGCTGATGCCACCGTCGACCTCGAGGACCGTACCGGTCACGTAGGTGGCGAGATCGGACGCGAGGAACACCACGGCGTTGGCGATCTCGGCGGGGTCGGCCCACCGGCCGATCCGGATGCCGCTCGCCGCGGTCATGCCGCCGCGTACTTCCTCAGCGGTCTTGCCCTGCGACTGCCCAATCGCTTCGTGCTTAGAGGTCCAACCTTCAGTCAGAGTCATGCCGGGGGAGATGGCGTTCACAAGGACGTTCTTCGCGGTGGCCTCACTCGCCAGGTAGTTGGTGAACGCAAGCACAGCCGCGTTGGTGATGCCGGTTACACCGGCGTTGGGTACCAATGTCAGGGCGGTCGCTCCGGCGATGTTGATGATGCGCCCCGATCCAGAGTCGCTGAGCAGGGGCAGGGCGGCGGAGGCGACGCGATGAAAGCCCAGCAGTTTGGCGTCGAGGTAGCTGGCCAGCGTTTCGGTCGGGGTTTCGGTCAGTGCCGATGGAGTGAGCTGCGGTCCGGCGGAATTGACCACGATGTCCAAGCGGCCTCCCCAGGAGTGTGCCTTGGCGACGGCGGTGCGGACCGACTCGGTGTCGGTGACATCTGCACCGAGGGTGAGTACATCATTGGGTCCCGGCGAGGGGAGCGTGGCCGCGGCGGACTTGAGCGCATCCTCGTCGCGGGCGATGAGCGCCACCCTTACACCTTGCTCCTGCAGGGCCTTGGCGATGGCGAATCCGATGCCGCGGCTCGCGCCGGTGATGAGGGCGACGCGGTCCTGAAGTCCCAATGTCATTGTGTTTGTTCTCCTGTCAATGTCTGTTCGGTTGCGACGCGATCCGACTGGCCAGCAGGGCACATGAGCCGCACCCCTGTGTCGATATCCGACCGTGGTGCTGCGGCCTCCGGTGGACGCGTGCACATCGATGCCACGTTCTCCCGCGTCGAAAAATTAACACAACTTGCGTGCTCAAGCAAGATATTTATGAGAGGCTCTCGGAGAGTGGGTCGCGGCGCGCGAATATGTGTGCTGATACTGGGAAGATGGCGGGACTCGGGGGCGGCCGTCCATCGCGGTAGCACTGACGCCCGCGGGAAGTGATTTGGTTAGCTTGCGTAGTCATCTATTCTGGACTGCGGCGATCCACGATCGGTTCGCCGTAGGAGAGGAGCGTCCGTCGATGGCTGCCCAGGGTGATGCGCGAACCGCGAATAATCGGACTCCCCGACTGAGTGTCGACGGAGTCGATCATGCAAAGCGGTTACGCGCTGTTGTCGACCGTTTGGAGGAGGAGACGATGCTCTGGCAGGAGTTCCTGCGTGCGCATCGAACCATCATCGACAAGATGGGCGAGCAAATGATGCGCGACCACAATCTGCCCCTTGAGTGGTTTGACGTATTGATCCACCTCGCTGACCTGCCGGATGGGCGGCTTCGTCAGCGGGTATTGCGCGACCGGCTCCTTCTGAGTGAAAGCGGTGTGAGCAGGCTGCTGCTGCGCATGGAGCAGGCGGGGTTCGTCGCGCGCAACACCGCAGGCGAGGACAAGCGCGGCATGGAGATCAGCCTGACCGATCAGGGTCGCACCGCGGTGATCGAGGCCACTGAATCGCATGTCGCGATGGTGTCCACGCTGTTCACGCAGCGACTCACCCGCACCGACCTCAACGCGTTGGGCCGTGTCCTGCCCAAGCTCACCGCCGAATCTGAGGAATTCGCAACGCCATTGAACGGGGCATGAATGAATCGATTGACCGAACGGCGCGATACGCGACGGACGTTGCTCGTCGGCAGCATTCCGGCACCGGACACGCATGAGGCGGTCAAGCTCGCCCTCACCCAACTCGGCCCAACGTTGATGTGCATCCCCGATGGAGAAACCGGACCGCGCAGCCAATGGGTGGCATCGATCATCGCAGAGTTGCGTAACCACCCCGCCGTCGTGCTGCAACGCGACGGGCAGTGGTCCGACTACAACGACCGACCGCGGTACCGAATCCGCCGTGGGGCGACTCTAGACCCTGATCTGTTGCGCCTGGGTTATGACACCGCGCTGCAGGAGTCCCGTCCAGTACTAGACCGCCTGGTCGCAGAATATGGTTTGGAGGGCGCCATCTATCAGGTCGGTGTGGCGTCTGGGTTCGACCTGGCACTGCTGGCTTTCGGTCCTGCCGGAGCGCTGCGGTACCGCAAGGCGTTCAATGTGGCGGCGAGTCGCGAAATACGGTCCATCCGCGGCATTCTCGGAGATGACGTGGTATTTCAGATCGAACTGCCCGCCGAGCTGGTCGCCGTGTCGCGAGCGCCGAGGATCTTGCGGCCGGCGGTCGCGCGGTGGATGGCCGGGGCCTCGGTTGAGCCCGCGAAGTTGGCACCCAACGGCACGAAATTCGGAGTGCACCTGTGTTTTGGCGACCTCAACCATAAGGCGCTGATGAAGGTTGGCAAGGATTGCGCACCGATTGTCCAGCTGGCCAACGCCATTGCCGCACGTTGGCCGTCGCACACGTCGCTTACCTACCTGCACATCCCGTTGGCCGCCGGAGACAACCCACCCAGTCTGTCCGGGTCTTATTACGCCCCGTTGGCCAACTTGTCGCTGCCGACAGACACCCGCCTGGTCGCTGGATTCGTCGATGAGTCACTTGGACTGGACAAACTGCGTGAGGTCTTAGGTATGGTCGAATCCGCCGCCGGGCGCCGCGTCGATGTCGCAGCACCCTGCGGGCTCGGACGCCGCGACCCCGCCATGGCCCGCGACCTCATGCGCGCCAGTCGTCAGTTGACCGACGCCTGACCGACCTGTGCTGACGTGGCCACTGCGTCTCAACTTGTTTGGACGGGCCGCCTCAATGCTGCCCCGCCAGTTGCTGATGGCCGGCCCAGCGGGTGTTCGCCAGAATCTGGTGTTTGGCGCGAAGTTCGGCCCATTCGGCGACCGCCTCGCTGCTCCACGTGATGCCACTGCCGACGCCGTATTGGCAAGTGCCGTATGACAAATCGATGTGCGCGGTGCGTATCGCCACGTTGAATCGGGCACGAACAGTCTCCGAGGGTGGAGCAACCCATCCAATCGCACCGCAATAGATGCCGCGTCGGCGTGCCTCGACCTCCTGGATGATGTGCATCGTTTCAGCCTTCGGCGCGCCAGTGACCGAACCGCAGGGGAACATGGCACGCAAGACAGCGACCAGGCCGGTCTCTGGTAGGGGCTCAGCGGTCACCTCCGAAGTGAGTTGCCACACCGTGGGGTACGCCTCCGGGGTCAGCAGCGCCGCAACCCGCACCGATCCCACCGCAGCGACCTTGGCCAGATCATTACGCAGAAGATCAACGATGATGATGTTCTCGGCACGTTCTTTGGGACTGTCCAACAGCTCGCGCAACAGCGTCCGATCGTGGGCAGCGCTGCTCCCGCGCGGCGCAGTACCTTTCATCGGTTTGGTACGCAGCGTGTTACCGACCCACTCGAAGAACAATTCGGGACTCGCGCTGGCGATCACGTGGTTGTCTATTTCCAGATATGCGCAATAGCGTGACTCCTGCGCATGGGCCAGGTCGGCATAGAACGACAGTGGATCTCCCGCAAACGGCGCGGTGAGCGTCGTTGTCAAGTTGCACTGGTAGGTGCGGCCGGCTGCGATGGTGTCTTTGACGCGATCGAAGGCGCTGCCGTATGCCGACCGCGTCCAGTGATGAGACCACGGACCGGCGCGGTAGGCCGACCGCCGGGCGACGAGTTCAGTCGATCTCAGCGGCGGGGGCGCGAGGCCAAACCATACGAGGGGAAGCGCCGAATCGCCTCTGCCGGCATCGGCGGGAACCGCAGGCAAGGCTGAGTCAAGGCCGGCGGCGGCCTCATAGGAAACGAAGCCGAAAGCCCATTCGCCGTCACGGGTCGCGTCTTCCACGTACTGCAAGGCATCGGCGACTTCATCTGTTCGGTGGGTGGACACGTGGTGTTGGAAACGCGGGAAGACGTGTGCGGTGCCGCTCACGAGATCGTCCAGGCGCCCCCAGGTGTGACGAAATGGCGGCCCCTGCCTGCGGTGGTCCATACCCTCGAGGTGCCGCTGCGCGATGTGGGCAACGGAACCGGTCACGACACCTCCCCAATACGCGGTAGGGCATGGCCGCGCCAAAAGCGTAACCATTGAAAGCGTACGTGCTCTTGCGCGCGCAAGCAAGCAAACTAGGCTGATCGGAAGACGGGTGCGGCACAGGGGTGCCGACAACGTCGACAAACTAACCAGAAGGAGATTCACAATGACCGCCACCGACGCCCGCAAAGAACTCGCACAACAGGGCCATCCCGGAGGACCCATCTATTTCGCCTGCTTCACCCGGCGCGGAGACGCCAGTCTCACCGATATCGAAGGGGCGTTTCCCGAACACAAACAGTGGGTTGCTGATCAGGAGGCAGCTGGCCGGATCCTGGTTGCCGGGCCCTTCTTGACCGATGACTTGTCTTGGGACGGCGACGGATTGATCGTGTTTCGACTCGACTCGGCCGATCAGGCCGAACATCTGGCACGTCAAGACCCGATGCACGCTCAAGGGCTTCGAACGTTTCAGATCGTTGCCTGGCAACTCAACGAAGGGTCGCTCCGGATCGATCTCACCTTCTCCAAGGGAGGCTTCGACTTCGCGTGATTGGGCCATGCCCATCCGCGTGGGACTGTGACCGAATCTGCGCATTTCCAACCGCGGCGATGCCGCCTTCCGCGGCTGCACCAGCGAATGTGCAACGTGCAGGTCGCGAACAGATTCGGCGATCCCGTCGTGATTGCGCTTAGTTGCTATGACGTCGCGGTCCCATCGACTCTGATGACAACCGGAACGACAACGACTGCTTCATGTGGACTCGGAACCCATTGTTATCAACGATATATACACATATCACCGAGGAGTAACCTTCTAGTTCTGGCTGCGTTAAACCTCAATCATCGATCGACAACGTACGTTGCTAACAAAGTTGTTTCCCCAATCCATTGCGTGCGCACGCAAGAGATGTTAGGTTTCTGGCTGCAAGCCGGCGGTGAGCTACGTCACTCGTCGCGACAGGGGTGGACCCGGCACGGCGGCACCGGTCGGTCGGCTCACGCCGGTCCGTTCGGGCTGGGTGCGCGGTCACGCGGCCGGTGCGTGCCGTCTTGGGTGGCGCCATCGACTCATACAACGACCTGACAGAGGAGATCGCTGATGGCGAGTTCGGATGGCGGGGCGGCGCTGGCACCCGTCCGCAACTTCGGTGACTTCTTCGCGTTGGCTCTCGACATCTTTGTTGCGTTTTTCAAGTGGCCGTTCGCCTGGCGTGAGTTTCTAGAGCAGACGTGGTTCGTAGCCCGGGTATCGCTATTGCCGGCGATGTTCTTGGCTATCCCGTTCACCGTTCTGTCGGTCTTCCTCTTCAATGTTCTGTTGGTCGAGTTCGGGGCGGCGGACCTCTCGGGTACAGGCGCGTCGGTCACGACAGTCAACGAGATCGGACCCTTCGTGACGGTTCTGGTGGTCTCTGGTTCGGGCGCGGCAGCGATTTGCGCCGACCTGGGGGCACGGACGATCCGAGAGGAGCTCGACGCGCTACGCGTTATGGGCATCGATCCGGTGCACGCGCTCCTGGCCCCGAGATTGCTTGCTGTCACGCTGGTTTCGTTGTTGATCTCGTCGCTGGTCACGTTGACTGGCCTGGTCGGCGGATTCTTCTTCGGCGTGTTCTTCCAGCACGTCACACCGGGCTCTTACGTCGCGAGTATGACGCTGGTCACCGGGCTTCCAGACGTAATCGTAGCGATGGTCAAGGCAACCGCCTTCGGCCTGATCGCCGGCCTCATCGGGGTTCATCAAGGCACGACGGTCAGCGGAGGTCCAGCGGGAGTGGGAAATGCAGTGAATCAAACCGTGGTCTACTCCTTCGTCCTGTTGTTCTTCGTCAATGTGATCCTGACTGCCGTCGGATATCAGGTGATCCGATGAGCGCCGCGAGTACTCTTGTGCATCAACGGGTCCCCGCCTCGGCCCTTCGCGTGTTCAGAGCAACGCGGGCGGGTTGGTTTCGGCTCGGCGAGCAAGCCCGGTTCTTTGGCCAGACGCTCGCATCACTTGTTGATGTGGTGCTGCACTACCGCGGCGAGCTGCTTCGTCAGATCGCAGCAATGAGCCTGGGCACCGGTTCGCTGGCCGTAATCGGCGGCACTGTGGCGGTAACCACCTTTCTCACGATATCTACCGGTGGTGCGCTAGCCAGCGAGGGCTATAACCAGCTTTCGAACATCGGCGTCGAAGCGCTTACGGGATTCGCATCGGCCTTCGCCAACACCCGGTTGGTGACGCCGTCGACTGGCGCGTTCGCGTTCGCTGCGACTATCGGTGCCGGTGCCACCGCTCAGCTTGGCGCTATGCGGATCAATGAGGAGATCGACGCGCTTGAGGTGATGGGTGTCCGGACCATCGCGTATCTAGCGTCGACCCGGGTCGCTGCCGGGATCATCGTGGCCGTCCCGTTGTACTGCATCGCCCTGATCCTGGGTTACACGTCAGGCAGATTGGTCACCGTCTACTTCTATGGGCAGTCGGGCGGCGTTTTCACCCATTACTTCAATACGTTCTTCATCCCCGCTGACGCCATCCGTTCGTTCGTGGTCAGCTTGGCCGTGGTCACAGCGATCATGTTGATCCACACCTACTACGGATTCACCGCGCGAGGTGGGCCGGCCGGTGTCGGCGAGGCAGTGGGACGCGCTACGCGAGCGTCGCTGATCGTCGCGGTCTTCGTCATCCTGTTCGTCACGCTGGCCCTCTACGGCCAGACCGGCAACTTCAACTTTGCGGGATAAGGCGTGCTTCGACGACGGCAAGTCCGCAGGATCGGCTCGGGGTGGCTGGCACTGCTACTGGTGGTCATCGTCTGCAGTCTGGTCGGTTTTGCCTTGGGCGTGTTCAACCAAACGTTCACGTCAACGGTGCCGGTGACTCTCACCGCGGATCGGTCGGGTCTGGTGATGGAGCCATACGCGAAGGTGAAGATGCGTGGGGTGCAGGTGGGGCGGGTGGCCACCGTTGTCGGGGGCGTCGATTCGGCGACCATCCAGCTCTACATCGATCCCGATCAGATCAAGAACATCCCGGCCAACGTCAACGCACGCATCAGTGCCACTTCGCTGTTCGGGGGCAAGTTCGTCGATTTGATCTACCCCGATGACCCCAGTCCGCAACGACTGGCGGCGGGTGCCGTACTCCGATCGGAGAACGTCGCGGTCGAGGTCAATACCGTCTTTCAGAATCTGGTCGATCTGATCAAGCAAGTCGATCCGTCGAAGCTCAACGGCGTGCTTTCCGCGCTGGCACAAGGGTTGGGCGGCAAGGGCGATCAAATCGGTGAATCGATCACCGACACCAATGAGGTTCTACAGGCGCTGAATTCGCGTACGGACACCATGAAGAGTGATTTCCGGGCCCTTGCCGATGTCAGCGACACCTACAGTGGCGCTGCGCACGACATCATCGCCACAGTCGACGCGCTGACCACCACGTCTGCCACCGTGACCGCGAAATCCAACCAACTGGACCAGCTTCTGGCTGGCACGGCCGGTCTGTCCCGCAGCGGTGTCGAGCTCGTCGGCCCGAACAAGGACAACCTCGTCAATACCGTCAACCTGTTGCAGCCCACGACCAGCCTGTTGATGAACTACAACCCCGAGCTGACGTGTCTGTTGGTGGGGGCGGACAAGACCGGCGCCGGGCTGTCCCAGATGCTGGGCGGATCCAACGGCAAGTCCCTCATCATGGACGCCGCACTGCTGCTAGGCGACGATCCCTACCGCTACCCCGACAACCTGCCGATCGTCGCGGCCAAGGGAGGACCGGGCGGCAAGCCCGGGTGCGGGTCGCTGCCCGACGTCGCTGCCAACTGGCCTGTGCGTTATCTCGTTGCTAACACCGGGTTTGGCACCGGTGTCGACATGCGGCCCAACCCGGGCATCGGCTTCCCCGGCTATGCCGACTACCTGCCGGTCACCCGGGGTGTGCCGGAGCCACCCAGCATTCGCTACCCCGGACCTCCAGCCCCGGGCCCCATTCCCTACCCCGGCGCCCCACCGTACGGAGCGCCGCAGTACGGGCCCGACGGCACGCCGTTGTATCCCGGAGTGGCTCCGGCGCCTCAACCGGAGGCGGCTCCAGCGGATCCAGCACCGCCACCACCGTGACCGCCCTGGACCGTGCCAACTTCGGACCCGATCAGCTCCCGACGTGAAAGGTGAAACACCGTGCGGCGCAATCTCGTAGGCCTTGCATGGCGGCTCACGGCGTTCGTCGTGCTGTGTGCGGTCGGAACAGGATCACTGATCATCATCTACGCGCAGATCCGATTCCAGCGGGAGACCACGTACAACGCGCTGTTCAACACGGTGAGCGGTCTGAAAGACGGCAACTTCGTGCGCATCGCGGGCGTCGAGGTCGGCCAGGTCAAGAGCATCACCATCGAAGACGACGCCACCGCACTGGTCACGTTCACGACCGACGATTCTGTCGTGCTCACCGAGGGAAGTAGGGCGGCGATCCGTTACGACGACCTCATCGGTGGGCGCTACCTCGTACTCGAACAAGGGCCAGGGGCAACCAGGAAGCTACCGCCCGGTGGGACGATCCCGTTGGACCGTACCGCGCCTGCACTGGATCTCGATGCGTTGATCGGCGGGTTCCGACCGCTATTCCGGGCGCTTAGCCCAGACCAAACCAACGCCCTTACCGGACAACTCATTGCGGCGTTCCAGGGCCAGGGGCCGACGATCGGGTCAATCTTGACTCAGACCGCGGCGCTGACCAACACGCTGGCCGACCGCGACGCTCTGATCGGGCAGGTGGTGACCAACCTCAACACGGTGCTGGGCTCACTGGGCGATCGGTCAGGCAAGTTCGGTGAGGCGGTCGACTCACTGTCACAGCTAGTGCACGCGCTCGAAGGCCGCAACACCGACATCAGCGCCGCCTTGGGATATGCGAATGCGGGTGCGGCCAGCATCGCCGACCTGCTCAGCCAGGCTCGGCCACCGCTGCAAAAGACCGTGGAGCAGACCGACCGGGCCGCCACTGCCGTGCTGTCGGACCATGACTACTTCGACGACCTCCTCAAGACGTTGCCGGATGCCTATCGAGTGCTCAACCGCCAGGCGCTCAACGGCGATTTCTTCAGCTTCTACCTGTGCGACATCGCGTTAAAGCTCAACGGCAAGGGCGGGCAACCGGTCTACGTCAAGATCGCCGGTCAGTCATCGGGTAGGTGCACACCACAATGAAATCATTCCGTGAGCGCAATCCTCTGATCATCGGCGCCCTCGCACTGGCGCTCATCGCCATCGTCACCGTGGGTGCACTGAACTATCAACGCCTGCCGTTCATTTCGAACGGCAAGACATACTCCGCGTACTTCGAGGAGGCTGGAGCTCTGGAGACCGGTGCGCCTGTGCAGGTCTCTGGCTTTCGTGCCGGTCGCGTCAAGAGCATCTCCCTGACGCCGCAGGGGGTGCTGATCACGTTCAGCGTGGCTGACGACATCCGCCTCGGTGAACGTACCGAGGCGACGATCAAATCGACGACGTTGTTGGGCAACAAGGTGTTGGAGGTGTCTCCCCGCGGTCCGGGCCACCTCAGTGGCGCCATTCCCGCCAGCCGGACGATCTCGCCCTATCAGCTGCCCGACGCCATTGGCGACCTCACCGCGACAATCAGCGGACTGGACACCGACCAACTTTCCACGGCGCTGCAAACGTTGTCGACCACCTTGCAGGACACTCCGCACGAGCTGAAGGTGGCCGTCGACGGGGTGGCCCGGTTCTCCCAGACCATCGACCAGCGCGACGCGGAACTGCGCAACCTGCTCTCCAACGCGAGCAAGGCGACCGGGGTCCTGGCCGACCGCACCGGCGAGATCGTCCAGCTGATTCACGACACCAACTCCGTGTTGGCTGCGTTGCGTAACCAAAGCGCTTCCCTCGACGCGATTTCGGGCAACATCTCGGCTCTGGCGCAACAGTTGCACGGGTTCATCGCCGACAACCGAAATTCGCTGAAGCCTGCGCTCGACAAGCTCAACGGCGTACTCGCGACCGTCGACAACCGCAAGGCCGAGATCCAGAAGTCCATCAAAGGCCTTGACACCTACGCGATGAGCTTCGGTGAAGCGCTCTCCGGCGGTCCGTTCTTCAAGGCCTATGTCGCCAACCTCATTCCGGGCCAGTTCATTCAGCCGTTCGTCGACGCCGCGTTCTCCGACCTCGGTCTGGACCCCAATGTCCTTCTGCCGTCGCAGCGCACGGACCCGCCCACCGGCCAGCCTGGAACACCGGCGTTGCCGGTGCCCTACCCGCGCACCGGGCAAGGCGGCGAACCGCGCATGAATCTGCCCGACGCCATCACCGGCAAGCCGGGCGATGACCAGTGCGGCCCGCCGGGGGCGCCGCTGCCCGGCCCTGGCTGCTACCCGTACAGCGATCCACTGCCGGCACCTCCGCAGGGCGGCCCTCCTCCGGGGCCACCGGCGACACAAGCACCCGATCCCGGCGCGTCGACGCCGCCGACTCCGAGCCGACTGTTCGTGCCGGCGCCCGGTGAGCCGGCACCCACTTCGCAACTCGACGGAACGGGCCAGTGATGAGGGGGCGTCTCGCGCGCATCGTGCTGGCCGTCGTGCTTGTCGGAATCGTTGCCGGAGGCGGATATTTGATCGTCCGGGCACATCAGCAAGTCGACCACGTCGAGGTGACCGCCTACTTCGACAACAGCAATGGCGTGTTCGCCGGCGATGACGTGCGCATTCGAGGCGTCAACGTCGGCAAGATCGAGAAGATCGAACCCGAACCCTCACGGGTCAAGATCACCTTCTGGGTCGACGGGCAGTACCAGGTGCCCGCCGACGTCAAGGCGGTCATCCTCTCTCCCACATTGGTGACGGCGCGCGCAGTCCAGCTGACGCCGCCGTATCGCACTGGGCCCACGTTGGAAAACCATGCCGTGATTCCCGAGCAGCGCACTGCAGTGCCAGTGGAGTGGGATGACGTGCGTGCTCAGCTTCAGCGGCTGGCCAACACGCTGCAACCCACCGAACCCGGCGGTGTGAGCACCCTGGGGTCATTGGTTCACACCACCGCCGACAATCTGCGCGGGCAAGGCGCGACCATCCGTGACTCGATCATCAAACTCTCCCAAACCCTTTCAGCGCTCGGAGACCACAGTGGTGACATCTTCAGCAGCGTGAAGAACCTCTCGGCTCTGGTGTCGGCGCTGCAGGACAGCACCGACCTACTAGGCGAACTCAACGGAAACCTGGCGTCCATAACGGCCTTGTTCGCCAACGATCCCAATGAGATCGCCAACGCGATCAGCGACCTCAATGATGTCGTGGGAGAAGTCAAAAGCTTCGTCGCCGAGAACCGTGAGAGCCTCGGAACCACGACCGACAAACTCGCATCAGTTTCGACCGCGTTGAGCCAGAGTCTCGATGACATCAAGCAGGCACTGCACATTCTCCCGACGGTTGCGGCCAACGCCGCCAATCTCTACCAGCCCGCTCAGGGCACGCTCAGCGGGATCGCGGCGGTCAACAACTTCTCCGATCCCCTCACGTTCCTGTGCGGAGCCATCCAAGCCGCGTCGCGCCTCGGCGCAGAACAGTCGGCGAAGCTGTGCGTGCAGTACCTGGCACCCATCGTCAAGAACCGCCAATACAACTTCCCACCACTGGGATTCAACCCTCTGGTGGGTGCCAGCGCACGCCCCAACGAGCTCACCTACAGCGAGGACTGGATGCACCCGGACTACATTCCGCCACAGGCCACACCCCCACCTGCCGCATCCCTGCCCGATCCTGCAGCGGCGATCGGCGAACCCCCGCTCGCAGCTGAAGCAGCGCAGGTCGCCGACGCCCCACCGGCCCGCCCCACCGATCCCGCCGCCGGACTGCCAGGCATGATGATCCCACCAGGGGCGGGCTCGTGATGAGCATCCGTCGCCTCGCGGGCATCGTCTTCATCGCAGCCCTGGCCGCCGTGATGGCTACGGGCTGCGAATGGCGTGGACTGAACTCGTTCGCGCTGCCAGGAACCCAAGGCAACGGACCGGGATCGTTCACCATTGAGGCGCAACTGCCCGATGTCGACAGATTGCAACCCAACTCGAGGGTGCGGGTCAACGACGTCACGGTCGGCTCCGTCTCCAAGATCGAACGCCAGGACTGGCACGCGTTGGTCACGATGACCCTCAACGGAGATGTCGTGCTGCCCGCGAATGCAACCGCATCCCTTGGCCAGACGAGCCTTCTCGGATCACTGCACATCGAGTTGGCCGCACCGGCGGATTCGCCCCCCGAAGGACGGCTGCACCAAGGCTCGCTGATTCCACTGTCGGCGGGTAAGGCCTATCCGTCCACCGAACAGACCCTTGCGGCGGCCTCCGTCCTGCTCAACAACGGGGGGCTGGGTCAGGTCCAAGACATCACCCGTGCGCTCAGCACCGCGTTCGCCGGCCGCGAAGGAGACCTGCGCAGCCTGCTGTCACAGCTGGACACCTTCATTGGCCGGGTGAACGAGCAGACCGACGACATCATCAGGGCCACGGACAGCCTCAACGGATTGGTCGCCCAACTCGCCGCCCAGAAGCCGGTCATCGACAAGGGGCTGGACACCATCCCAGATGCTCTGGCCGTGCTCAACAAGGAGCGCGACCACCTGATCGACGCCGTCACCGAACTCGGCAACTTCAGCGCCTTAGCGGCCGACTCCGTCAACCAAACCAAGACCTCCCTGGTTCAAGAACTCAAGGACTTGGGGCCGGTGCTGCAATCACTAGGTGACGCAGGCACGTCCATCACGCGATCGCTCAACCTCATCACGACCTTCCCGTTTGCCAAGGATTCGCTCGCCAAGTGGTTCCGTGGGGACTACGCCAACGTCAGCCTCGTGGTCGACCTGACGCTGAGCCGGCTCGATGCCGCAATGTTCACCGGCACGAGATGGGAGTGCGATCTGACATGGCTGGAGATCCAATGGGGACGGACCATCGGTCAGCTTCCCAGCCCGTGCACCGGCAGCGCCCCGCCCAACGGCGCTGGCAATCCGTTGCTCGCTGCCTACCGCTACGACCAGGGGCAGTAGTAGATGTACCTCAATAAGCGGGTCAGACGGCAACTGGCGCTCTTCAGCGCCGTGTCGGTGGTAGCGGTCGGCGTCATGGCGATTGGCTATCTGGATCTTCCCAACATGTGGTTCGGGGTCGGCCATTATCGAATCACCCTCCACCTGCCCGCGTCGGGCGGTCTGTACCGCAATGGCAACGTGACGTACCGCGGAGTCGAGGTCGGCCGCGTCGACGACGTCGTTCTGAGCCCCGCCGGAGTTGACGCCGTGCTTTCGTTGAACTCCGACACCAAGATTCC
The DNA here is from genome assembly GCF_014202335.1 of Mycobacterium sp. AZCC_0083. Lineage (GTDB taxonomy): Bacteria > Actinomycetota > Actinomycetes > Mycobacteriales > Mycobacteriaceae > Mycobacterium. Next base: position 55,062 of record NZ_JACHGP010000029.1, read on the forward strand.
AGCAGACGTCGTCGGACAGGTGCACAGCCAAACGGCCGTCGGAGAGCAGTTCGTCGAGCTCGTCCCCCGTAGCGGTTCGGGGCCCTCGCTGAAGGACGGCGACGTCGTATCTGAGGATCGCACCACCCTGCCGCCCGACATCAACGCGATCCTCAGTGCGACAAACCGGGGACTGCAAGCCATCCCGCATGACGACCTCAAGACCGCGATCGACGAGTCCTACACCGCGGTAGGCGGATTGGGTCCCGAGATCTCGCGCATCGTGAACGGAACTACCACCCTCGCGGCGGACGCGCGGCACAACCTGGATGCGCTGACCACCGTGATCGACCAGTCCAAACCGATCCTGGACTCCCAGACCGAGACCTCGGGATCCATTCAGAGCTGGGCGGCCAACCTCGCCAACATCACCGGTCAGCTGAAGGCCCAGGACCCGGCGTTCAACGGGATTCTCGACAACGGGACAGCAGCGCTGGACGAGGGCCGCCAATTGTTGGACAGGTTGAAGCCAAGCCTGCCGGTCATGCTCGCCAATTTGGTCAGCCTCGAGCAAGTCGCGGTCACCTACCAGCCCGCACTTGAACAACTACTTGTCCTGCTTCCACCAGACGTGGAGATGCTGCAGGGATCCCAACTGGCCAACCGCAATACCAAGCAGGACTATAAGGGGCTCTATCTGTCGTTCAACCTGAACGCCAACCTGCCGCCGCCATGTACGACGGGATATCTCCCACCACAACAGATCCGGCCACCCAGTGAGGTCGACTACCCCGACCGGCCGGCAGGCGACATGTACTGCCGTGTGCCGCAGGATTCGCCGCTGGATGTACGAGGTGCGCGCAACCTGCCCTGTCTGACTCGACCGGGCAAGCGGGCACCCACGGTGAAGATGTGTGAAAGCGACGATACATACATCCCCCTCAACGATGGCTACAACTGGAAGGGGGACCCGAACGCAACCTTATCCGGGCAACCGGTCCCTCAGTTGCCGCCGAGCGGCTCCGGATCGGCCGGTGGCGCGCCCGACTCGCAGCCAGCTCCGCCACCGATCGCGGTGGCCCACTACGACCCCGCCACCGGCACGTATACGGGGCCGGACGGTAGGCAGTACACACAGACCGACCTGAGTGAAAACGGACAGCCCAAAGTATGGCAAGACCTGATGACGCCGCCGGCGCCGGCGCCATGACGGCGGCACGCAGAGCTGACGTCCAGGATGTCGTCTCGCCAGGGACATGTGTGGTCGCGTCAACACCTTGTAATAGTGCTGTTGTACAACAGCTTCAAGCCTTGTATGCGCCGTGGGCGTCGACTCCGTCTGCTGTCGGCAATGAAACCCGATAGATCCGAATCGCGCGTGAGACGCGTCCTGCCGCGATGGCGGGATGGAGCGGGTCGGCAGATGGCGACTCGTGGTACCGCGATCCGAAGCCTTCTTGCCGCGGCCGTGCTGATTCCCGCGGCGACACTCACCTCCATGCTGGGACAACCATTCGCGATCTCGGCCATCGCCAGCACATCAGCGATCATTCTGCATGCTCCACGGCGATACCATGAACGGCCCCAACGGATCCTGGCATGCTACGTAGCCGGGATCGCCATCTCCGTTCCGATCTCATTGGTGGGCGCGGGCGTTGGACTACCCGTGCTATTGGCTGCCGCCGTCGCCACGGTCATCATCGTCGCCACGCCGCCGGGGCGAGTGCATCCGCCGACGGCATGTATACCGCTGGCGATCACCCCGCACGCGATCCAACCACTCGCGCTGCTGGGGCGCTGGCTGTCATTCGGCGGATTGGCGGCGGCATGCCTGGCGTTACTGTGGCTGCTCACCGTTGAACCGCAGTCGCGCAGTCGTCGCAGCTCCATTGATCACCCGGAAAGACCATGCACCACAGGGACATAGTTGCGGACTTGACGTTTCGCCATCGGGCCGGAGCCAGGGATGACCAACAGTGCGCCATTGACGAGGTGCGGGAACGGATACCTGAAAGGCAGGCTACGAAATGATTAGCATCACTTGCACACGCAAGCAACGATATTGGTTCCACGACGTCCCTGGTCCTGTCGCTGGCCATCGCATGGGGTTTCGTGTACGGGGCGGTCCTGAGGTGGCCGTTGGGCTTGGCGGGGGATGGCCCGCTATTGGCCTATCTGGTGCGAGGGAATGGGTAGACGCGTGGTGAATCGACTTTCGAGGTGGGCTGGCGTCAAGGGCCAAGGGCGGGGGAGTGCGTCGGTTGCTGCTGAGCCGGTCGACAGTGATATCCAACCTGAATCGCCGACCGCATCGCCTAATGGCGGTGGAGACGGAGACGGCATAGCGGGAGACGGTATTGGGATCGCCGAGACCGCCTCGGGCAATGACCCGTCTCCTGACGCGCCGAACCCGACTGCGCCGGATGTCGACGACGCGAAGCCGACAGATTCCGTTGCCGAGGACTCAGGGCACACCACCGCGGCGATTACCGCCAATGGGCGTCGTTTGGCATGGCTTGCTTCGGTGTTGATTGTCGCGGTGTTGGGCGGGCTTGCGGGCTATCTGGGCTACCGCGGACATCAGATGCAGGCGACCGCTCACCAGCGTGAGGTCTTCTTGTCGGTGGGTCGTCAAGCGGCGATCAATCTGACGACGATCAGCTACACCGAGGCTGAGGCCGACGTCGCGCGGATCCTGGATTCGGCGACCGGGACCTTTCATGACGACTTCCAACAGCGGTCCCAGCCGTTCATCGATGTCGTCAAACGGGCGCAATCCACATCACAGGGCAGTGTGACGGCGGCCGGTTTGGCATCGGTCGACGGGGATCGGGCCCAAGTGATTGTTGCCGTGTCGGTGAAGACGGCCAATGCCGGTGTCCCCGAACGGCAACCGCGCGGTTGGCGCATGCGCTTGGACGTCGAGAAAGTCGGTGACACTGCAAAGGTGTCTGACGTGCAGTTCGTCCCGTGAGTAGCCACGTCGACACGAAAGGTAGGTCTGCGTGGTGAGCACAGCAGTCGGCGATGAGACATCTCAGGAAACGCCCGACGATGCGATCGTCGGTTCTAATGCCGACGACGCACACCCATCTGACGATACCGACGACCTACCGCCCGACGATGGTCGTAAGGGCGACGCAGGCTCCGGTGATCGGGGCCGACGTTGGGCGCGTGTGATCGCCTCCGGGCTGTTGCCCGCGGTGGCGTTCGCGCTCGCCGGTGGTGCTGGATACCTTAAATGGCAACATGATTCGGCCCGCGCCGCCGAAGCTGCGCAGAGCCAGTCGGTGGCCGCGGCCACCGACAGCAGCATCGCGTTGCTGTCCTACCAACCTGACACCGTCGGCAAGCAGCTGACGGCCGCCGCCGACCGACTCACCGGCGCCTTCCGCGACTCCTATGGCGCTCTGATCCGTGACGTCGTTATACCCGGAGCCCAACAGAAGCACATCTCGGCGGTGGCGACTGTGCCCGCGGCGGCGTCAATGTCGGCCAGTCCAAACCATGCCGTGGTGTTGGTGTTCGTCGACCAGTCCCTCATCGTCGGGACCGATGCGCCCACCAGCACCGCCTCCAGCGTGAAGGTGACCCTTGACAAGGTTGGCGCGCGATGGCTGATCTCAGACTTCGTGCCGGTGTAAACCCAACGGCCGGCGTCCCATGACCAACGCGACCCCTATCGCGGCGTTGAGCGACTCAACCGGGTGTCAACAGTCACACGGCCGAGGTCGGGGTTGAGCCAGTCAGGTCGCTGTCGTGGTTGAGCATGTCGCGGACCAGCGGAATGACTTCGTTGCCGTAGAGCTGGATGCAACGCATCATGTTCTGATGTGACAGCGGGCCGGCGCTGTACTTCATGTCGAATCGCGTCACACCGAGAGCCGTGACGGTCTCGGCGATCCGCCGTGCCACGGTCTGGGGTGAGCCGACGTACAAAGAGCCACGGGCGGTCTCGCGATCAAACTCCGAGCGCTGCATGGGCGGCCAGCCGCGGTCCCTTCCAACGCGATCCCGCATGACCTTGTAGGCGGTCCAGAACTCCTCGCGTGCCTGCTCGTCTGTTGCCGCCACATATCCGGGTGAATGCATCCCGACAGGTTGCGGCGGCCTCTCCAGTGCCTGGTAGGCACGGACATGCAGATCGATGTATGGCAGGAACCGCTTCGGATCACCGCCGATGATGGCAAGCATCAAGGGCAGGTCGTAGCGGGCAGCGCGGACCACGGATTCCGCGCTGCCGCCGACCCCAATCCATGTCCTGAGCGGCCCATGCTCGACGGGCGGGAAGACGTCTTGGTTGGTCAACGGAGGGCGCAATTGGCCCTGCCAGGTGATGGGCTGCTGCTTCAGTAGCGCGGCAAACAGATCGAGCTTCTCGTCGAACAGCTCTTCATACTGGTCGAGCGAAAAGCCGAAAAGGCGGAAAGGATTCGGTGAACGAGCCTCGGCCGAGAATGGCCTCGGCGCGTCCGTTCGATGCTGCGTCAAGTGTGGCAAAGCGTTCAAACACGCGAATGGGATCGTCCGAACTCAAGACGGTGGTGGCCGAACCCAGCCGGATTCGCTTGGTGCGCGATGCGATCGCCGCCAGCACGATTTCAGGTGCGGTAACGGCGAAATCCGCGCGATGATGTTCGCCGATCCCGATGAAGTCGACGCCCAGTTCGTCGGCCAGCGCCGCCTGATCGATGAGATTCCTGATCACGACGGCGTGCGGGAGCAGCGCACCGTCGACGTCGGCGGTGACGTCGCCAAAGGTGTGCAATCCCATGTCAAGATTAGTGGTCACGTGTCCGCATCGTCCTTTCCCAATCTTGAACGGCCCCCATGGGGGAGCGACTCGTAAGGCGACGCGGTCATTGAGCGGTCACCTGGGAGACGTGCATTAGCCGGCGTCGTGCCCGGCTGGGACTCGCTCACCCTCGGGCACCGGCCCGGGTGGCGTCCCCTCTCCGAATGGGCGACCCCCCAACGCCTCTCGGCCGTGTGGAATGTGCCAATTGTTGAGCTCGGGGCCTTTGGGCACGATCCGGGTCGGATTGATGTCGGCGTGCACTACGTAGTAGTGCTGCTTGATCTGTGCGAAGTCGATGGTGTCGCCGAAGCCTGGCGTCTGGAACAGATCGCGGGCGTATGCCCACAGCACCGCCATCTCCGACAGCTTGTGTCGGTTGCATTTGAAGTGGCCATGGTAAATGGAGTCGAAGCGGGCCAGCGTAGTGAACAGCCGGACATCGGCCTCGGTGATGGTGTCGCCAACGAGGTAGCGCTGATTCGCCAGTCGGTCGGATAGCCAGTCCAGCGCGGTGAACAGCCGGTCGTAGGCCGCCTCGTAGGCCAGCTGTGAACCGGCGAAACCGCACCGGTAGACACCGTCGTTGATGTCGACGTAGATGCGCCGGGCGATGTCGTCGATCTCATCGCGCAAGTGCTCGGGGTACAGCTGTGGTGCCTCGGCGCGGTGGTGGGCCTCCCACTCGGTGGACAGATCCAGCGTCATCTGCGCAAAGTCGTTGGTCACCACCATGCCGGTTGGTACTTCGACGATGGCTGGCACCGTGATGCCCTTCGGATAGTTCGGGATACGCGCGAAGTAAGCGTCCTGCAGCCGCGCGATCTTCAACACGGGGTCCACCCCGCCCGTGTCGAGGTCAAAGGTCCAACTGCGCTTGTCATGCGTGGGACCGCAGAACCCGATCGACAGCACTTCCTCCAGACCCAGCAGTCGGCGCACGATCATCGCGCGATTCGCCCACGGGCAGGCTCGCGCGACTATCAGCCGATAGCGGCCGGGTTCGACCGGGAACCCGTCGCGACCATCACTGGTGATGCGAGTGGTGATGTACTGCGTGTCACGATCAAACTCGCCGCCCGCCGACACATAGGCTTCGTCGTCCTGGCCTTCGAACCGCGTACCCCTTGGTGTTGCCTTGCGGTCGGAGACGATCGGTTTGCCATAAGTCAAGGTTCTGCTCCGCCGCTGATTTCGCGCGTTCCCATACCGTGGGTTCATGAGACGGGTGGTACCGCGACCTGATCGCGGTCGTCGTCGGTCTGTCGCGTGTCGCGGAACTCGACAGGTGTCAAACGGTGGCGGGTAAAGGTGAAGTGCCAGGCTCTGTGCGGCAGGTAAAGCCCGAACTCGATCGTAGAACCGTCATCGTCACTACGCCTCACGCACGCAGTAAGCGGCCGTCGACTGTCAACCGCCGACGCGCAGTGGTGAGTTCGACCGCCGGCCCGTCTCGCTAGCCGGCCGTCCGGGGTTTGCCGGCGAGCGGGTCTCATCGCGTCTCCCTACGGTTCGTCATCGCATATTCTCTGCATGCGCAAGCAAGCATATCGGTAGATCGGGCTCTCGACCAAGCAGCTGGCCAAGTACGCGGGCTCAGCGACCGTGAGATCACCACATCGGTCGCAGCAATGCCGACTCGCCACTTGCCTGACGGCGCGATACCTCAGGCGTCCTTGGACGGCGTACGGGACGAAGTGGTGTTGGGGGCGCCGCGCTGAGCGGCCGCACGAGCAGAAGGGGTGCGGTGCGCGGCGAACGTGCCGAAGCCCACGGCGGGTCCTCCTCAGCACGGCGACCGACCGCTCGCTCGAGTAGACTGAGCAGCGCCTCAAGCGCTCTCAAGTGCTTCCAGTCAGCCTCTCAAGCGCAACGGGTGTAGCGAACGAAGGTAAAGGAGGATCGCCTCATGTCCAGCATGAGTACGCCGTGTGAGCGGTGGACACGGCAGCGATGGGGCCGGTCAAGCGGCATCGCACGGCCTGTCCTCCGCGTGTGCGCGGGTAGGTGCACTCGTGTCTGAGCTCATCGTTGCCCCTCGCCCGGTCGCCGAGTCCCGCGGTTCGTGGCGCCACTACGAGCCTCTGGTGCTCGACAAGCCACTCACCGCAGCTCTGTCAACCTTCGTTGATTTCGGCTTCCACGGCGCCAAGATCCGCGACATCGCTCGTCGCGCCGAGCTCTCGGTACCGGGGCTCTACCACTACTACCCGAGCAAGCAGCAAATGCTCGCCGAACTGTTCAACCGCTCCATGACCGACCTGCTTCAACGTAGTCGTTCGGCACGAGCAGAGGGACGGGTCGCTGCTGAGCGCTTCGCTCTGCTCATCGAATGCCTTGTGCTGTACCACACCTACCGTCAACAGCTCGCGTCGTTGGGGTTGAGCGAAATGCGCGGCCTGGAGGAACCCGACCACGCCAGGATCGTCGCCTACCGCAACGAGCAACAGCGGATGCTCAACGAGGAGGCCCTTGAAGCGCGCCGACTCGGCATGTTCGCCACGCCTCGGCCGCTGGAAGGAGCGCGGGCCATCGCCACGATGTGTACGGCCATTACCCAGTGGTACAAAGCTGATGGTCTGCAGACCCCAGAGGAGATTGCGGCCGACTACGTGGACTTCGCACTCACCCTGATGAAGTTCGACAGCTAGGGACAGGACCACGGGTCCGCTGACTGCTCTGGAAGAACGGCAGGCACCGGATCCGCCAAAGCCACGTGCGCCGATCCATGCCGCGCCCGCTCACGCCTCACGCGCTGGGGGCCACACCATGTGCGATCGCCAAGCCGTCGCTCATCGAGCGCAGGCCCTGGCTGCCGAACAGCCGCAGTACGTCCATGATCTCGGTCAGAGACGCACCGCGGCTGCGGGCTCCCCGGAGGTGGATCAGCAGGCCGCGTTCGTACATGTGGGTGCACGAGGCGTCGATGCCCATATAGAGCAGCTCCATGAACTTGTGAGAGAGGATTCCGTTGTCCCACGGCCCCCGGGCGAAAATCAGGTAGGCCTCGAAGAACTCCTCGTCGAGCCGGAGGAGGCGGTCCCAGTGGTCGTTCCAGAAACCCCACGCAGCGATCCACCGCTCCTTGAGTGCGACCTGGGAGGCTGTGAGCTCACCGTCGAGCCCCGCCTCGGGTTCGAGCTCAATCAGCGCCGTCATCGCGATGCTGTGTGCGTGTCCGCCGAGCACCGCGACGGCCAGCAAGACCTCATCGAGCTCACGGATGGTTGCGCCGCTGCGCAGTGCACGCGCGGCGTGCGCCTGCATCATGGCCCCGTCTGCCGCCGTCGCGGCCGCGGCCGCGCCGAAGAGGATCAGGTCCCGGTCCTTGTCACTGAGCGCCCGGCAGGACATGACCGTCTTGGTGAACGCCGCGACCTGCTCGGCGTAACGGGGATCGGCGTCGAAGGCGTCGGCCCAAAGCCGACGGTCGGTACCGAGCGCCTCGCTCACCGCCCCGGCCGGATCGACGAGATGCGAGGTCGTCTGCGAACTCATTTGGGTCACCCTTCGTGGTCGTGTGCACCGTCGGTCGACTAGTGCTGGATCAGGCCGCCATCTGTGGCGATTGGAGGCCGAGTCGATGAAGCGGGCGCACCGCGAGTTCGGCTTCGCTTCGGAGATGCGCAGCATTGGGGTGTTCACGAACCGGGCAACAGCGCGTTGACCCGTACTCCCGACCTGCCCAGTGAGGCTACGGAATTCGTTCATGGACGCCGTCGTCATAATGTCGTTCCTCGTCTCAGGCGGGAAGCCGCTCGTAGCTCCACGATCCCCGAGATCGCTCAAGGCGCCCCCAGCGCAGCCCCGGAAAATGCGCGGCGGCAAAGGGTAAGCGCCGGTCGGCGACGATCTTTCGGATTCTGTCGAGTGCGGCCATTCCGGCGTCGTGGTCCACGTGATGGATGAAATCCCAATTCTCGCCACACAACTCGGCCTCCGTGTGCACGAGGTCGCCAAGCAGCATTCCCTGCTCTCCAGCGGAATCGAGCATGACGACCGTCGATCCCGGCGTATGCCCACTGGCCTCTATCGCGACGATCCCGGGCACTACCTCGTCGTCGCTCTCGAAGAATTCGAATCGGTCGACTGCGGGACCGAGTCGGTTACGCGCGGCGTCCTCGGCGGGATTGGAGCGGGACGACTCCCAAAGGGGTAGGACGTAGTCCGGCGAGTTGAAATAGTCCCAGTCGCGCCGATCGCATCGGTAGGTCGCCCGCGGAAAGAACGGCCGCCCGTGCTGGGTCGCCCATCCAATGTGGTCGAGGTGCAGGTGGCTGAAGATCACGTCGGTGACATCCGACGGTTGGGTGCCGGTGGCCAGCAGTGCGGACCGAAAGCCGCCGCCCAGCCAGGGGTAGACCGGATGTGACCCGATTCCGGCGTCTAGGACCACCGTCCGGTCGCCGCCGCGGATCAGGAAGCCTCCGACGGTGCTGAGGTAGTTGCCGGTGCACGGGTCGAGGAAGTGATCGTATGGGGCCCAAGCCCTGTCGTCCCGGTTCCGGTAGAGCAAGGACGGGTCGGAGGAGATCTCCCCGTCAACGAGAGGCCAGATCGTGAAGTCGCCGATCCTCATCGAGGCGTTCCTCGCCGGCATCTGCTGGTCGGCGGGAGCCAGTCGGACAGGCTCAGCAGATCAGACCCGTGTGTGGTGCACCGCCCATTCACCTCGAAGCGAGCATCGCTGCTGGCAAGCTGGCGCGAACCCCATCCGGATGCGACGACCTGCTGTGTCCAGCGGGCCTCGGTCCGCTCGGCCAATGGCAGGCGCCGCGTTGAGACCAGCACAATCAATCTCCTCTGATTGACCGACAGCGCGAATTAGCTGCGAAAGAACCCATCCCGAGCGATCGCTCGCTCGGCATTTACGCTTGCCGATGCTTCCATGTGTTCTGCAGTGTGTCAACGCTTGGGCAGGTCAGGCGCCCTGCCGCAGGGCGCGCTTGGGCGATCGAACCGCGGCAGTCGTGTTCCTCTCCGATTCGGACGTTGACAGCCCGATGTGAGCTCTGCCATACTTCCAACACCGACCGAGCGATCGCTCGGTCGGGGTCCGGCAGAGAGTGTCGGGCAGTGTTGGCCGACGACCACATAACGATCAATCGAGGGAGATTGAGCATGAAGCTCTCCGTCATGTATGAGCTCTTCACACCCCAGCCGATGGATAGGGACGCGGAGTACCGGATCATCCAGCAGACCCTCGATCAGATCGAGTTGGCGGACAAGCTGGGCTTTCGGGCCGCGTGGGCGGTTGAGCACCATTTCCTGGAGGAGTACGCGCACAGTTCGGCGCCGGAAGTCCTGCTCGCGGCCGCGAGCCAGCGCACGACTCGGATTCGCCTGGGACACGGCATCGTTAACACGGTGCCCGCAATCAACCACCCGTTCCGGGTGGCCGAGCGCATATCGACCCTCGATCATGTCTCGAAGGGACGCGTCGAGTTCGGGTCGGGCGAAGGCGCCTCAGCAGTAGAGATGGGCGGGTTCGGCGTTGACCCGGACGAGAAGAACGCGATGTGGGCTGAAGGGCTGGACTTCATCCTCAAGGCGATGACCGAGCGTCCGTTCGCGGGCTATTCCGGCCAATTCGTGTCGGCGCCAGTCCGCAACGTGGTTCCCAAGCCCTACCAGCAGCCGCACCCGCCGCTGTGGATGGCAACGTCGCGTCGGGAAAAGATCGTCGCTGCTGCGAGGAAGGGCATGGGTGCCCTGGGGTTCTACTTCGTGGACCCGCAGATCGCAGTTGAGTGGGTGCACCACTACTACGAGGTCTTCGAGCGGGAAGCGGTCGCCGTCGGCTTGGCCGCCAACCCGTCGATCGCGTTGAACATTGGCATGCACGCAGCGCCTACGCGCAAGCAGGCGGTAGAGCAGTACCAGGCTGCGTTCGACCTGTTCGGCTCGCAGACGGTTCACTACTACCGCGATGGCGAGCACGTTCCCGGGGTGACCAGCCCGACCGAGATCTTCGAGGCGCAAAAGGCAGCGAACGGTGCGCCAGTCCAGGTCGAGTGGAACGAGAAAGAGCCAGCCGGGATCGGCACCGTCGACAACATCATGGCGTTATGCGAGATCTACGAGGATGCGAGCCTGGACGAACTACTGATCATGCCGCAAATGGCGTCGAACATCTCTCACGAGGACGCGATGGCATCGCTGGAACTCATTGGGACACAGGTGATCCCGGAGCTGCATGGCCGGCACGAGGCTACCGAGCCCGCGCGGCAGAAGTGGAAGGCCGAGCTGGCCGAAAAGGCGGTCGCCCGTCGCACCGAGGCACCTCGCAAGGCGGACCCCGACTACCGAGTCAACCCGATCGCCACGGGAATCAGCGAGACCATCGCCGATCTTGCCGCCGGCCGAGAACGGCGCGTGAGGGACATCGTCGAGAGTGCCGATCGATGAAGATCGGCCACATCACCATCGAGGCGCTGATCGACGGCGAGACAGCGTATCCAGGTGAGTTCCTGTACACGAACAAAGAGCGCGAGGACTGGAAGGAACACGAGCAGTACCTCGACCCGTGCACGGGCAACTACGTCAACACCCTTGGCGGATTCCTGATCCGTTGCGGTGACCGAGTGATCGTCCTGGACACCGGGATCGGGTCTAAGCCCATCTACCCCTGGCTCGGCGGTGGCTTCCGCTCGTCCCTGCTGTCCAAGGGGGTCACCCCCGAGGACGTGACAGACGTGGTGTTCTCCCATCTCCATCTGGACCACATCGGCTGGGCCGCACAGCACGGAAAGCCATTCTTCTCGAACGCGACTTACCGCTGCGACAGACGTGATTGGGACTTCTTCGTCTCGCCCGACTACGACATCCCCGAGTGGGAGTCGACCACGTCGAACCCGGCGGAGGACTCCGCCGCGAACCGACTTGCGCCGGTGGCCTCACGCATGGAGTTCTTCGAGGGCGAGCAGGGCCTTTTCCCCGGCATCAGCACGCTTGAGTCGAGTGGGCACACCCCCGGCTCCACCGTCCTTCTCCTGGAGTCGGGGGGAGAGAAGGGGCTGCTCCTGGGTGACCTCGTGCACTCCGAGCCGGAGTTGTACGACGACAACTGGGACTTCGTGAACCACGTCGACCACGACGCCGGCAGAGCGTCCATCGAGAAGATCCGGAAATTGATCGTCGACGAGGTGATCCCCTTCGCCGCCGCGCATTTCACGGGTATGCGCTGGGGTCGTCTGACGCGCAACCGCGTCACCGATCCGCTTGGCTACGAGGCCCTGCCCGAGTAGCGACCATCGCCGTCCGAGGACGACGACCACGATCTCGGTCCGCTGCGGGCGGGCCGCCGCCGCCACCATCCGTGGCGGACGAGTGACCTTCTTTGGAAAGGGAACCATGGAACTTCAGGGACGTACTGCAGTGGTGACCGGTGGCGCCTCGGGTATCGGGGCGGCCACGGCTGCTCTGCTGGCCGAGAACGGAGTCCGGGCGGTGAAGTGGGACATCGAGTCTGGGGCCGACGTGCAGGTCGACGTGACAAGCGAGGAGTCAATCTCCAAGGCGATGCGGGAGACGATCTCCCGCTGGGGCACGCCGAGCCTGCTCGTCGGGTCCGCCGGTGTTGCCAGCGTGAGCCCGCTGCTGGACATCGCCGTCGACGATTGGGACAAGGTCTTCGAGGTCAACGTGAAGGGGATCCTGCTCTCGATTCAGGCAGTCGCCCGCGCCATGATCAGCGCCGGGCTCGACGGCGCGATGGTGGCGGTGTCGAGTATCAACGGCATCCTCTCGGACCGGCAGCTGGCGACCTACTCCGCGTCGAAGGCTGCCGTCTACCACCTGGCACGGGTGGCCGCGGTGGAGCTCGGTCCGCACAACATCCGGGTGAACGCAATCGGGCCGGGGCCGACTGACACCCCGCTGCTGTCCCCGGCGTTCACCGACGAGTTCGTCGCTGCCGTGCGCAAGAACACACCGTTGGGCCGGCTGGGTTCTCCTGAGCTCGTGGCCGACGGAATCGTCAACTTATTGCGCTCGGATTGGATCACTGGCCAGGCCGTCATGGTCGACGGCGGCGCATCGCTGATGTCGGCGCGGGGCGGCAGCCGCGAGTTCGGCCCGATCGCGGCCAAGCCGGGTCACTGAACGAGCGCCGAGCACAGGTTTGCGGAAGAGGAACGGGAGCATCATGACGACGAGTGGACAAGAACACGAGGGCGAGGTCGCTCTCGTCACCGGTGCCGCACGGGGGCAGGGGCGGTCGCATGCCCTCGCTCTGGCCAACGCCGGAGCGACCGTAGTGCTGGTCGACGCTCCCGAGCCGATCGCGACCACGCCGTATCCGCTATCAACGGCCGAGGACCTAGCCCAGACGGCCAAGGAGATCGTGGCCGAAGGAGGAAGCTGTTTGTCCTTCACTGCCGACGTCCGGTCGCACTCCCGGATGCGCGAGGTGGTGCGGGACACGGTCGCCGAGCTCGGTCGCCTCGACATGGTGCTGGCCAACGCGGGCGTCTACTCCGTCGGCACGGTCCACGACCTGACCGAGCAGCAGTGGCGCGAGGTCATCGATGTGAACCTGACCGGTGTCTTCAACACAATCCAGCCGAGTCTCGAACCGCTCGCCGCGGCTCCGCGCGGCCGGATCGTCGCGACGGCATCCGGGATGGGCCGGCGAGGCGGCGCCAACATCGCGCACTACGTCGCCTCGAAGTGGGGTGTGATCGGCCTGGTGAAGTCGGTGGCCATCGAGGTCGCGCCGTCGGGCATTACCTGCAACGCAGTGCTGCCGATGGTCGTCAATACGACGATGATCCAGAACGAGCCCACCTACCGGCTGTTTGCTCCCGACATCGAGGACCCCAGCGTCGAGGACGCGAAGCCGGGCTTCGGCTCCTCCAACCCAATGGGGGTCCCGTGGGTCGAGCCGTCGGACATCACGGACGCCGTCATGTTCTTGGTCTCCGAGAAGGCGCGCTACATCAGCGGCGAGGCCCTCAACGTCTCCGCCGGTGGGATGGCCTCAAATGCGACGTAACCGGGGTGAAAAGGCATCCAGCACAAGGCTTGCCGGGCCCGCCCGCGCAGAGCACGACCACGACAGGAGCCGGAGCTTCGCGATGAACGAGACTACGCACCGACCGTCGGCCGCGCACCCGAGGATAGCGATCATCGGGGCGGGCGTCAGCGGGCTCGCCCTCGGCGTGAAGCTGCTTCGCGCCGGCATTGGGGACTTCGACATCTTCGAGGCGGATAGCCGCCTCGGCGGGACCTGGTGGCAGAACCAGTACCCGGGCGCGGCAGTCGACGTCCACTCGATGCTCTACCAATTCTCCTTCGCCAATCACCATTGGCGGCGCACCCACGCGGTGCAACACGAACTCCTGGAGTACCTGGAGAACACCGCGAAGCGCTTCGGGGTCGACAAGCACATCCGGCTCAACACGAACGTCGAGTCGGTGCACTGGGACGAGCCCCACCACCAATGGCGCGTCTACACGGCCGACGATGAGTACACCTACTCGATCGTCGTCGCCGCCACCGGGTTCCTGAACAACCCCAACTGGCCGACCTGGCCCGGCCTTTCGGACTTCAAGGGCGTCAAGTTCCACACGTCGGAGTGGCGACCGGACACCGTGGACGTGACCGGCAAGAGGGTCGCAGTGGTCGGCGTCGGCTCGACGTCGGTGCAGATCGTCCCAGCCATTCAGCCCTTGGCCGAGCAGATCCTCGTGTTCCAGCGCGAGCCCGGTTGGGTGCTGCCCAAGGGTGCGCGCGACTTCAGCGACGAGGAGTTCGAGAAGTACCGAAGCCTGCTGCGGCGCAAGCTCGTGCGTTGGAAGATGACGATCGAGGCAGAGTGGCAGTTCGTCACCGGCCCGGTCTACGTCGCCGGCAACCGACGCAACCGCAAGGCCGAGCAGACCGCTAAGGATTACATCAACACGGTCTTCAAGGACCGCCCAGACCTGCGCGAGGCGCTCACCCCGAACTACCCGTTCTCGGGCAAGCGCCGGGTGCTCTCCGACGACTACTACGAGTCGCTGCTCGAAGACAATGTGAAGCTCATTCCGCGTGCGGTCACTCGGGTCACCGAAGCAGGGCCGGTGGACGCGGACGGCACTGAGTACCCGGTGGACGTACTTGTCATCGCCAGCGGCTTCAAAGCCTCGGCGTACCTCTCGCGGCTCGGAGTCTTCGGTACCGACGGCAGGGACATCCAGAAGGTGTGGAGCGACGGGGCCTTCGCTCTGGCCGGCATGACGGTTCCCGGCTTCCCGAACTTCTACATCATGTTCGGTCCCGGGACCAACGGCGCGGGGCAGATCAGCGTCAACTCGCTCGCCGAAAACCAGTCGACGTGGATCATCAACGACATCCGCCGGATGGAGCGCAACGGCTACACCGCGATCGAGACCCGCGCGTCCGTTACGGACCTATACAACCGCTGGCTGCAGAAGCGGCTTGAGCGCACGGCATGGGCCAAGGCGAACAACTACATGAAGGGTCCTTCCGGAAAGATCGTCACCCAGTTCCACGGTGGCGTCACCCTGTACTGGTTGCTGCTCAAGGTACTTCGCCCACTCGGCTCATTCGGGCGGCGACTGGCCAAGCCCCGTAGGCCCGCTGACTCCCCGGACGCGGCGAGTGAACCCATCTCTCTGAAACATGCCCGGCAGCGCGAGGTGCTCGCCGACTAACGGGGCACGAATCCCCTGAGGTCCATCGACGTCGAATGTGAATCACTGCACGAACACGAAGGAGCCGCAAATGACATGGCAAACGGGTCAGCCGGACGCGAACCTGGCGTCCGAGTTCCGTGAAGTGATGTCCAGCGTCGCCACGCCGGTGTCGGTTGTGACGACGATGGGTGGTGAGGACCAGCCATTCGGTACGACGGTAAGCGCATTCGCCTCACTGTCGATGACGCCGCCGATGGTCCTCGTCGCGCTCGACCAGGGTTCCGACCTCCTCGACCAGGTGCGCAGGAGCGGCGTGTTCGGGCTGAACGTGCTGGCCTCCGATCAGTCGGAGCTGGCCCTGGCCTTCGCCCGCAAGGGCGGCGCGAGCAAGTTCCGGGCGATCGAGTGGGAGTTGCACTCGGGACTGCCACGGCTGCCCGGCGCGGTCGGCTGGCTGGCCTGCATGGTCGACCGGCTTGTCGACGGCGGTGACCACGTCGTGGCGCTCGGGCACGTCCGTGTCGCCGAGACCGCCGAGGGTCATCCGTTGATCTACCACCGCCGCACGTTTGGCACGCGGCAATCGCTCGAGGTGGCGTGATGAACGCCAGGACGTCGACGAGGACGGTCGAGGAGGCGGTTGCCGCGCTACTGGCCGGCCGAATGATCGTCGTTGTCGACGACGCCGATCGGGAGAACGAAGGCGACCTCGTGCTGGCGGCCGAGACCGTCACCGAGGAGCAGATGGCCTTCCTGGTGCGCCACACGACCGGGATTATCTGTGTCCCCATGCCGTCCGAGCGCGTCGACGAGCTCAAGCTCCCACAGATGGTCGAGGACAACACCGACTCGCACGGCACCGCGTTCACGGTGAGCGTCGACCACATCGACGTCGGTACCGGCGTCAGCGCCCGGGACCGGGCGACGACGGTGCGGTCGCTGGCGAGCCCGGGCACCATGCCCGACGCTCTCCGGCGCCCAGGGCACATCTTTCCGCTGCGGGCCCGCGCGGGCGGGGTCCTCGAACGGCGCGGCCACACGGAGGCCGCCGTCGACCTGCTGCGCATGGCGGGCCTATCCGGCGTCGGGGTGATCGGCGAGATCGTCGACGACGACGGCTCTATGCGGCGCGGGGGTTCGTTGACCGAATTCGCGGCCGAGCATGACCTGCCCATCCTGCACATCGCCGACCTGGTGGCGTACCGCTCGCGGCAACACGAAGGTGTCGAGTTGGTCGCGTCGTCGTGGATGCCGACCACTGCCGGCACTTTCCGCGCACAGGTCTACCGGAGCCGTCGCGACGGCATCGAGCACCTGGCGCTCGTGATGGGAGACGTGGCGGCCGCCGGGCGGTCCGAAGCCGGGGCCTTGGTACGCGTGCACTCGGAATGCTTGACCGGGGACATCGTCGGATCGCTGCGCTGCGATTGCGGCGGTCAGTTGCAGCAGGCGATGCACGCCGTGGCCGTGGCCGGGGCCGGAGTGATCGTCTACTTGCGCGGGCACGAGGGCCGCGGGGTGGGCCTGGCGCACAAGATCCGCGCGTACGCATACCAGGAGGGTGGCCTCGACACGGTCGAGGCCAACTTGGTGCAAGGGCTGCCGAGCGACGCCCGTTCCTACGACGCCGCTGCGGCTGTTCTGGCCGACCTGGGTGTGATGCGGGCCCGACTCATCACGAACAACCCGATCAAACCCCTCGAGTTGGCGCGGCTCGGGGTCACGGTCGTCACTCGGGTCGCGTTGCCCGCCCTGCCAACCCCCGAAAACGTCCGATACCTGCGCACCAAGCGCGATCGGATGGGACACGACCTCGACCTCCCAGACGTCGGGACCTGACTGTTCGAACGACAGATCGTCCTGGCCGGGGCCTGGCGTGCTAGAGCCACGAGGCGCCGCACAAAGTAGCCGCACAAAGAGGAGCGACACGATGACCGAATCGGCGGGCGACCTGCAGGGCAAGGTGGCGATGGTGACCGGCGCCGCACGCGGGCAGGGCCGAGCCCACGCCACCACATTGGCCCGGCACGGCGCGGATGTGATTGCGGTGGACATTGCGACGCAGATCGACACGGTGCCTTACCCACTCGGGACAGAGGACGAGCTTGCCGAGACCGCGAAGGCCGTCGAGGAGATGGACCGCCGGGTGCTCACTGTCCAGGCAGACGTGCGCAGCCAGACGCAACTCGACGACACGGTGCGCCATGGCCTCGCGGAGTTCGGCCAGATCGACATCCTGGTGGCCAACGCCGGCATCTATGGCATCACCCCGTTCTGGGAGATCACGGATGCGGAGTGGGACAACATGATCGCCACCAACCTGTCCGGAGTGTGGCGCTCGGCCAAGGCGGTCACCCCGCACATGATCGAGCGCGGCAGTGGGTCGATCATCATGACCTCGTCGGTCGCCGGCCTGGAGCCGGGGGCGAACTACGCACACTACGTATCCGCCAAGCACGGTGTGCTCGGTCTCATGCGGACTGTCGCGCTGGAGTTGGCACCCAAGGGAATCCGGTGCAACGCCATTTGCCCAGGATCAGTGGACACCGGCATGACCAACTGGGCCGGCGTTTACAACATGTTGGCCGGCCACTCGAACGGCACCCGGGACGACCTGCTGTCCGGCGGGAAGTACTACCACGCGCTCAAGGGCACCGGGATGCTGCATCCGGACGTAATCGCCGACGCCGCAGCGTGGCTCGCATCCGATGCAGCCTCCGCGGTGACCGGAGTTGCCCTGCCCGTCGACGCGGGACACCTTCTGCTCACCGGCACGAACCCCGCCCCCGTGGACTGATGTCCCGACCACTTCCCCAATCGACACAAAGTTAATTTCAACAACAAGGAGTCGTACGATGAGGTTCGGCATTATCGCGAACGCGGACGCGGACGGAATCGCTCCGCAGGTACTTGGGCCAGCGCTAGAGGAGCGAGGGTTCGACTCGCTCTTCGTGCCTGAGCACTCCCACATCCCGGCGAGCCGGGAGACCCCTTACCTGTTGGGCGGGGAACTCCCAGACAGCTACTACCGGACCGTCGACCAGTTCGTCACCCTCGCGGCGGCGGCGGTGACCACCACCGATCTGGTACTCGGAACGGGTGTCACGCTGATGGTGCAGCGGGACACGATCCAGACGGCCAAGGAGGTCGCCAGCCTCGATGCTCTCTGCGGCGGCCGGCTGATCTTTGGAGTCGGGGTGGGCTGGAACATCGAGGAGATGCGCAACCACGGGACGGACCCGAAGACCCGGGGCAAGCGGCTCGACGAACAGCTCGAGGCGATGAAGCTGATTTGGACCCAGGAAAAAGCGGAATACCACGGACAGTTCGTGGACTTCGACCCCATCTACTCCTGGCCTAAGCCCGTCAGTGACCCGCACACG
The DNA here is from genome assembly GCF_014202335.1 of Mycobacterium sp. AZCC_0083. Classification (GTDB taxonomy): domain Bacteria; phylum Actinomycetota; class Actinomycetes; order Mycobacteriales; family Mycobacteriaceae; genus Mycobacterium. The sequence continues at coordinate 73,859 of NZ_JACHGP010000029.1, forward strand.
CCGATTTACATTGGCGGTGCTGCCAATTCGGCGACCTTGCGGCGGGTAGCGAAGCTCGGTGACGGCTGGATGCCGATCGCGGGGCCGGACCCCAAGGAGATCGGCCCGCAGCTTGACCGGTTCCGGGAGCTCGCGCCAGACCGCGCCCTCACGATCAACCTCCTCGAGTGGACCAACCCAGAGATCCTCGACGGATACGCCGAGGGTGGTGCAGAACGCGCCCTGCTCTTCGTCCCCTGGCACGAGGAAAGCGACATGCTCCGCTTGCTCGACTCCCTCGTACCGATGGTTGAGCAATACCGGTAGCTGAATTGCCCTGTCCCGCGGGACGGGGCACGATCTTTGAGCCGTAGAAGCGCACGCGGCGGACCGCCAAAACGACCAGAACGAAAGGAGAGCGGTAAATGCGGGAGTATCAACGGATATTCATCGATGGCTCGTGGATCGCATCGAAATCGGACCGCACGATCGAGGTGTTCAATCCCTCGACCGAAGAGCTGATCGCAAGAGTGGCCGATGGCACAGCGGCAGACGTGGATCTCGCTGTGGAGGCGGCACGCCGGGCATGGGGACCTTGGTCTGCACTCTCCGGCGAGGAACGTGTGGGGTACTTGCGTGCCCTGTTCCACCGCCTCGGCGAGCGTGAGGACGATTTCGTCACCACCATCGCAACCGACATCGGAGTCCCGCTCAAGATGGCTCGGCGCCTGCAGTTCGGTCTGCCGATGTCGATCCTGGAGGGATTCACCGATACGTCGGCCCTACCCGCGGATTATGAAATCGCCAACTCGCTCATCACCCATGAGCCGATTGGCGTCGTGGGCGCGATTACGCCGTGGAACTACCCACTGCACCAGACGATCGCCAAGCTAGCGCCCGCACTCGCTGCTGGGTGCACGATCGTGCTGAAGCCGAGCGAGATAACTCCGCTGACCATCCACTTGCTCGCCGAAGCCATTGAGGACATCGAGCTACCACCCGGCGTTGTCAACCTCATCAGCGGGACTGGCGAAGAGGTGGGTGCAGCCCTTGCCGGTCACCCCGATGTCGACATGATCTCGTTTACTGGGTCGACCCGCGCGGGCAGCCTGGTCGCGCAGTTGGCCGGCGGGGGAATCAAGCGGGTCGCACTGGAACTCGGCGGCAAGTCGCCCAACGTCATATTGCCCGACGTGACCGACCTCGAGCGGGTCGTGAAGTCGGGAGCGGGCAACTGTTATCTGAACTCGGGCCAGACATGCCTCGCCCTCACCCGGATGCTCGTCCACAAGAGCCAGTACTCCGACGCAGTCGAAATCGCCACGCAAACGGCGAACGGTTTCACACTCGGAGACCCCTTCGATCCAGGAACCAAGCTCGGGCCGATGACGTCTGCAGCGCACCGTGACCGGGTTCGGAACTACATCGAAGTCGGTATCGCGGAAGGCGCGCGGTTGGCCGCGGGCGGGGTGGACGCGCCAGCAGGCCTCGATCGCGGATTCTTCGTGCGTCCAACGGTTTTCGCCGATGTCGATCCCGCGATGCGGATCGCCCAGGAGGAGATCTTCGGCCCGGTGCTCTGCATCATGTCCTACGACGACGAGGAACACGCGATCGAGATCGCCAACGGCACGCAGTACGGGTTGACGGCCGGAGTTTGGTCGGCGGACGACGAGCGCGCGCTCCGTGTCGCCCGCCGTCTGCGTTCGGGGCAGGTCGATGTGAATGGCGGAGCCTTCAATCCCCGTGCGCCGTTCGGCGGTTACAAGCGCTCTGGCGTGGGTCGGGAGCTCGGGCCGGTCGGTGTTGAGGAGTTCATGGAAGTCAAGGCGATCCAGCGGTGAGGGTGCACGCGGCGGTAGCACGAGGTCCGCAGCTTCCGTTCGACCTCGTTGACGTCGAACTCGACGAGCCACGGCCCAACGAAGTACTCGTCAAGCTCACAGCTTCAGGCATCTGCCACACCGACCTGATCATTCGGGACGGGTGGTTTCCCACGCCCATGCCGGCGGTTCTGGGCCACGAAGGCGCGGGTGTCGTCGAGCGGGTCGGGGGGGACGTCACCGATGTCAGCGTGGGTGATCGCGTCGTGCTGACCTACTCCTCGTGTCATCAGTGCTCCAACTGCCTCGGCGGCGCACCTGCCTACTGCGCGGACTTCTGGGCACATAACTTCGCAGCAGCGCGACCGGACGGGAGTCACTCCATCAGGGAGCACGATGTTGAGATCGGCTCCAGCTTCTTCGGGCAGTCCTCGTTCGCTCAGTACGCGGTGGTTGATCACCGGGGCGTTATTCGCGTCGACGCCGAGGTGGACCTGCGACTTGTTGGCCCACTCGGATGCGGCATCCAAACTGGCGCAGGAGCCGTGCTGAATTCCCTGCGGCCCCAGGCGGGTACGTCGATCGCCGTGTTCGGTGCGGGTGCTGTCGGCTTGAGCGCGATCGCCGCGGCCAAACTCTCGGGATGCACGAAGATCATTGCGGTGGACCGAGTTCAGAAGCGTCTCGAACTTGCAGCCGAGCTGGGCGCGACTGACCTGATCCTGGGTGCGGACGTGGATGCCGCACGGACGGTCCGCAAGCTCACGAAGGGAGGCGTTGAGTTCGCTGTCGAGGCGACTGGCGTGCCGGAAGTGCTTCGCGTGGCGATGGATTCTCTGGCGCAACGGGGCACTTGTGGCCTCGTCGGTGCCGCGCCGTCGCGTGCCACGAGCACGCTGGATATGTCAACGCTTCTGTTCGGCCGCAAACTCGTCGGCATCGTCGAGGGTGACAGCGTGCCGTCGGTGTTCATCCCGCGTCTGCTGGACTTGCACGCGCAGGGTCACCTGCCGCTCGAGAAGATCGTGACACTCCACCCATTCGAAGAGATCAATGAGGCTGTTCGTCGAGCTGAGTCAGGCGAGCTCGTGAAGCCCGTTGTGGTGATGGCGTGAGCGACCACAGCATCGACGTCGACCGTGCTGCAGGGCATGTCACTGTCGTCACCCTCGAGCGGCCGCCCGCCAACTTCTTCTCGCTGGAGATGATTGAGGAACTCGCCGACACCCTGGAGGCCATCGGCGCTGATGGGACAACACGTGCCGTGGTCATCCGGGCCGCCGGGAAGCACTTCTGCGCGGGCGCGGACTTCACTGTGCTGGATGCGGATGGCGAGCGGCAGCTGATCGATGTCGAAGAGCTGTACCGACACGCTCTGCGTATCTTTGCGCAGCCTGTTCCGCTGGTTGCTTGTTTGCATGGAGCTGTCATCGGCGGCGGCCTGGGGCTTGCGTTGGCTGCTGACTTCAGGGTGGCAGCCAGTGACTCGCGGATAAGCGCTAACTTTGCCCGGCTCGGGATCCACCAGGGCTTCGGCCTCAGCGTCACCCTGCCGAGGACTGTCGGCTGGGCAGCTGCGACAAAGCTGCTGTACACCGGGCGGTCGCTCAACGGCGCGGAGGCGGCTGCGATGGGGTTGGTCGACCTGACGACCACTGCGGACAGCGTGGTGAGTTCCTCGTTAGCGCTGGCCGCCGACATCGCAAGTTCGGCGCCGCTGGCGGTTCGCTCGATCCGTCACACCATGCGCGACGCCCTGCTGGAGGAGGTGCGTGCGGCGATTTCGCGTGAGGTTCACGAGCAGCGTTTGTTGTTCGCCACAGCGGACTTCGGCGAAGGTGTCTGCGCGGCTCGTGAGCGTCGCCAGCCGGAGTTCATCGGTAGGTAGGAGGGCATGTGGCTAACGTGAACACGACTGAAAGTCCCGCAGCTAACGAGATCGACATGGTGGTCGCCGGTGCGGTGGCTACCGTCACGTTGAATCGGCCGGAGAAGCTGAACGCCGCGACTTCGTCCATGCTCGATCAACTTCCGAGTGTTCTGGGCCAGCTCGCTAAACGGCGCGACATCCGTGTCCTGGTGCTCACAGGCGCCGGAGATGCCTTTTGCGCTGGCGCAGACATCGGGAGCCGATCGACGCTGAGCGGACCAGCCGGGGTCGCGGAGCTGCGAACACGAGCTGACGCCGTCCGGATCCTTGCAGGCCTGCCGCAAATCACTGTGGCGGCAGTGAACGGGGCGTGCGCGGGGATGGGAACCGCCCTCGCGGCCGCCTGTGATTTGCGATTGTTGGCAAGGCGGTCTCGGGTCGCGACCGCCTACTTGCGGATCGGCGTCCCCGGTGATTTCGGAGGGCTCTATCACCTCAGCCGGATCATCGGCCGGTCGCGGGCGCTCGAGTGGTATGTCCGCCCGCGAAAGATCGACCCCGACGAAGCGTTCAGGACGGGCTTTGCCAATGTGGTCTTCGACGACGACACCTTTGCCGACGGTGTGGCCGAGTGGTGTGCGGACCTCGTCTCTCTGGCTCCATCGGCGTTGCGCGCGGTCAAGGCGAATCTCCTTGATCAGGACCGGCTTACGTTGGAGAAGTATCTGGACGAGGAGACAGAGCGCCACGTAGCGGTCCGCGCGTCTCCTGATGCGCGGGAAGCCGCAGCAGCCTTCCTCGCCAAGAGACCCGCTTCCGTCACGCCGAATGAAAGGGGAGAACGTTGATCGACGAACCGCAGGAGCCACCCACGGGCACCCAAGGCGACGACCCAACGGAGGTTGCCGACAGCCCGGTGGAGTGGATCAACGATCACATCCAGCAGTACGTGGAGACCGGCGGAGCCGAGGGGGCGGATTACCTCGGCTACCGGGCGCTTCTGCTGACCACTGTCGGGCGGCGATCCGGCGTGCGGCGGCGCACCGCCCTCTACTACGGCCAAGACGGCGACGACCACCTCGTGGTCGCTTCGCGGGGCGGCGACCCGAACCATCCGGCCTGGTACCTCAACCTCGATGCGAACCCCGAAGTCGAGGTGCAGGTCGACGGTGACGTCTTCACCGCTCGGGCCCGCACGGTCGAGGGCGCGGAGCGACCTCGGCTGTGGAAGCTGATGGTGGCGACCTTCCCCCGGTACGCCGAGTACCAGGAGAAGACGACGCGACAAATCCCGGTCGTGGTACTGCGTCGTGTCGTCTGACTTCAAGCAAGGGAGCAGAAAGAGGAACCGTGGCTGAACTGAAACTCGGATACAAGGCGTCGGCGGAGCAGTTCGCCCCACGCGAGCTCGTCGAACTGGCCGTGGCGGCCGAAGCGCACGGCA
>NZ_JACHGP010000030.1 GCF_014202335.1 Mycobacterium sp. AZCC_0083
GACGACAGTGCTCACCGGCCGGCGGCTCGGTAATCAGCCTCCCGCTCGAGAACCAAGATCCCCGTCAAGGACACGCTGATCGACTCCCATTAGGCCAGCGGCGTCGAACAGCACCTGGCCGGTGACGGAAGAGCCGGATCCAGCAGCGCCGCCGGACACCTGCTTTCCCCGCAGATCTGAAAGCCGTTGCACGGCAGAAGAATCACGTACGATCACCTGCAGGTAGTTCTCGTATACGCGGGCTACCGCCACAGGTGCGGTTGCCTCGGGGCCGCTGGCGCGGTCTCGCTCGGCAACGTCGGCCAGCGAAAGCCCCATATCGACTTCCCCGGTCCGGAGCAGCGCGATGTTGTCGACACTGCCCTCAGTGGAGACCACGTCGACGGTAATGCTCGGGTAACGGGCTTGGATGCGGTCAGCAAGAATCTCTGCGAACGCCAGATAGAGTCCACCCCGTTGTCCTGCTGCCAGCCGCAAGCGTCCGCTGGGTTCGCTTCGGATGCTGCAGGCGGCGACCAACACCGCTGTCGCGGCGATGAATGCCCGCCGACTCAATTCGCCAGATCTGTTGCGTATCATCATGGTTCACCTGTCACTGGAAGACGGTAACGGACCAGAACGCCACCCTCGGGGGCCTTCTCCACCGAGATCGTCCCACCGTGTCCTGCGGTGATCTCGGCGGCGATCGCCAGTCCGAGGCCGGTCCCGGCGCCATCGTTTTGTGCTCGCCAGAAGCGGGTCGCTGCGTGCGCTAGGTCCTCGTCGGGCAGGCCGGTGCCGTTGTCGCTGACGATCAGCTCGGCAGTCTCGCCGCCCTGCGCGGTCGACACGGTAACCGTGGCGCCCGATCCGGCGTAGCGCAGCGCGTTCTCCAACGCGACATCGAGCAACTGCTCCACATCATGGCGAGCCAGTTGCACCACCGGCCCGCGTTGATTCGAACGGTTGTCCAGTAGCTGGTCTGCACTGTCGAGAATCGGCTGCCAGTACGCCACGCGCTCGGCGATCACATCCGCAAGGTCGGCCGACTCTGCTGCTGTCGTGGCTAGACCGACTTGGCGGCTGCCGCTGACCTGCTCAGCGCGGGCCAGGCGCAACAGCTGTCCCAGCAGGTTTTCAAAACGATCCAGCTCGGCGGACAGCGCGTGGTATGTCGGCCACCCGTCCTCGATCAGGTAATTTTCGAGGGTGTCGGCGCGCAGACGAACCGCCGCAAGGGGATTGCGCAACTGGTGCGACGCGTCGGCGATCAGCCGCCGTTGATGGTCCAGCGATGCCCGCACCACCTGTGCCATCGTGTTGAACGCCGCGGTGAAGTGCCGCACTTCAGGTGGCCCGGCCACATCGGCGGGCGGCCCGGCGATCCCTTCGGTCATCTCGGCGACGGCGCGCTCCAGCCCGTCCAGTGGGCGCAGCACCCACCGGGTAAGTGAGCGTCCGACCACCACGGCCAGCACGAGCAAGAGCAGACAGCCGACCGCCACCCAGAGCCAGCCGACCGCGACGTTGCGCGCTGCGACCTTCGGATCGACCGCCAGCACGACGGCGCCCACGAGTTCCCCATCGCGTCGGACGCCGGTGGTGGCCAGAAGCCGGTCTCGGTGCCAGGGAAGAACGGGATCCCACTGCGACGCAGGTGCGTCGACGAGAGCGTGGATTATCGCTGTCGTGACGCCCGGGTCGGAGACATCGAGTCCTCGTGAGGCCAGGGCGTGCCCGTCGGAGTCGGTGATGAGCAGGCCTTCTCCGTACACCTCGTCGTAGCGGTCGACCAGGCGCTGCAACGGCGTATCTGGACTGGCGGCGGCGTCGGCCAGCGCGGCGAGCTGGCGGTCACGTTCGGCCGCAAGTGCCGCGGTTTTGCGATCGGCCAGACTCAGCGCCAACGGGACTGCGAGTGCCACCACCGCCAGCAGCAAAAGCGCGACGAGGACGGCACGAACACGCAGACCCATGTCAGGCGTCCAGCCGAAAACCGAACCCGCGCACCGTCTGCAGCGGAAGCCCCGTGAGCTTGGCCCTGATCTGCCCGATGAAGAAGTCCAACGACCGCGACCGGCCAACCACCGCGGTTCCCCACACTTCGAGCATCAACTCCTCGCGACTCACCGCCTCGCCTTGTCGGGCGGCCAGCGTGGCAAGGATCTGGTACTCGGTCTTGGTCAGCGGTTGCTGGGTTCCGTCAACCGTCACCTCGTGGCGCTCGCGGTCGATGGTGACGGGACCGGCAACCACCGGACCCGGTGAGACCGAGGGGTCGCCCCCGACGCGGCGCATGCGTCGCATGACGGCCTCGATCCGGGCCAGCAGCACGGCTTTACGGACGGGTTTGACGAGGTAGTCGTCGGCCCCGGCGCGTAAACCCAGCACCACCGCGCCATCGCTGTCTCGGGCGGTCATGATGATCACGGGCACCGCTGACGCCCGCCGCAGCGTGCGCAGCACATCGAGACCGTCCATATCGGGCAGTCCCAAATCCAACAACACCAGATCGCAACCCTTGACTCGATGGAGGGCATCGGAGCCTCGGACGGTGTGGATGACCGACGCGCCGACGTGGCCGAGAAGTTCGGCCAGCGCCGACGCGACCCCCTCGTCATCCTCGACAAGCAGCACCTGCATGGCGCTGATGCTAAGCAGGGTCGGCCATAACCTCATCGACTTTGGCCTGTTCTCGCGTCCCGGGGTCGAGCTCACGGGTTTCGCGCTCCAACTGCGAGCGCCGCGACGATTCGCCCATGAAGACGTAAACCAACAACGAGATCAACGCAGCGCCTGCGACGTAGAAGAAGAACCAGCTCTCGTGACCCATGTTCTTCAAGCCCAACGCGACGTACTCCGTGGTGCCACCGAAGATCGCGACCGTGAGGGCATAGGGCAGGCCGACGCCCAGCGCGCGGATCCGGGCGGGAAACAACTCGGCCTTCACCACGGCATTGATCGACGTATAGCCCGACACGATGAACAGGCCGATCATCATCAGCCCGAACGCGGGCAGCGCGGAGCGTGCGTGCGATACGGCGGTGAGCAGCGGGACGGTGCACAGCGTCGCACCGACCCCGAACGCGATCAGCAGCGGTCGCCGACCGATCCGATCCGACAGCGCTCCGAACGCCGGCTGAACCACCACAAAGATCAGTAGCGCGACGAAGTTGATCCACGTCACCTGCTCTTTCGGCAGGCCGGCCGTGTTGATCATGAACTTCTGCATGTACGTCGTGAACGTGTAGAACGCGATGGTGCCGCCAAGCGTGAGACCGACGACGGTCAGGCACTCCCGCGGATAGGAGAGCAGGACCTTCAGGCTGCCGCGTTCGGCGTCCGCGGCGCTCTCCCGGACGGCGAGTTTGTAGTTCTCCGACTCGTCCATCGTGCGCCGTAGCCACATCACGGTCACGGCGGCCGCCGCTCCGACGACGAACGCGATCCGCCAACCCCAGCCGTGCATCTGCGCAGAGGTGAGGAACTGCTGCAAGATGATCTGCACACCCAGCGCCAGCAGTTGGCCGCTGGTCAGCGTTACGTACTGAAATGAGGAGTAATAGCCGCGCCGGTGCGGGGTGGCGACTTCGCTCAAATACGTTGCAGAGGTGCCGTATTCGCCTCCCAGCGACAGCCCCTGCAGCAGCCGGAGTCCGACCAGCAGGATCGGCGCCAGGGCGCCGATCTGGGCGTACCCCGGCAGGACGGCGATCCCGAGAGAACCGATCCCCATCAGGGACACCGAAAGCGTCAACGCCGCGCGGCGCCCAAATCGGTCGGCGTATCTACCGAACATCCAGCCGCCGAGCGGCCGGACGAGGAAGCCGACCGCGAAAATGCCTGCGGTGTTCAACAATTGCGCGGTCTGATTCCCCGACGGAAAGAACACACTCGCGAAGTAGATGCTGAACGCCGCATAGGCATACCAGTCGTACCACTCGATCAAATTGCCGAGCGAACCCCGAATCACGTTGCCGGCCACCGACCTGGTCGGCGCTTCACCGGCGTGACGCTTCTCTGTCTGCATGATTCTCCATCCCCTTGGTTGGTCTGCAGGTTGTGCTGATCTTGTGGCTGTAGTCACAGCCAGGGAAGCCCTACCGTCGCTTTCGTCGCGATTCCTTGCACAATCCACAGATTCGCGAGGACAGCCGGCGTGGCGTTCCTCCCACTCGTTTGAGTCGACTATCCGGCGGCCGCGGTGCACAGATCCTCGAGGTTCGCGGGATCATCGCCAACAACCGGCTAGTGACCCTCACCGGCGCCGACGGTGCGGGCAAGACACGGCTAGCAATCCAGGTGACCAGCGAGTTCGGCGACGACGTCAGGTATGTCGACCTCGCGCCGATCACCGATCCCGAACGCGTACCGGTCACGGTGGTTGGCGCGTTGGGACTTCTCGACCAGCCTCATCGCTCGGCGATCGACACGATCGTCCGTCATCTCAGTGAGCGCCAGCTGTTGCTGGTGCTCGACAATTGCGAGCATCTGCCTGACGCCTGCGCGGCGCTGATTGTGGCTGTTCTTGACGCATGTCCCGGCGTGACGATGTTGACGACGAGCCGCGTGTTGAAGAAGAGCGAGAGGAACCCGCTATGCATATCGACCCGCCGACCTGGTATCTGAATCAGGAATGTCCATGCTGCGATCAGGGCACCCTGGCGTTCTACACCTGTCCCACATGCGGACTTGTGGTCCTTATTTGTGGCGAGCTCCCCACCGTTTTCGAGATCTCGGACAAGCGCTGCGGTGCAGACCACGGGTGGTTAGGCGGTGAGGGAGCCTGCCCGAAATGCGGTGCGAGCACGTATTCGAGCTTTCGGACATCCAGCTCAAACGAAGTACGCGCACTCGGCTTCCAGTGGCCGCAAGACTACCAGTGAAGGCCATGCGGTGAAATTTCCAATAGCCGGGCGCCCCAAAGGAATACGCTATAGTGTCGTATCACCGGCGTTATCGCGCGGGAGGGGCCGGGTATGCCAGTGTCGGTTCCACAGCGCGAGAACACTCGACCGAATCCCACAGTCGCCGAACGCGACCGAACCAGAGTCAGTCCTCATGGTGTTTCCTTGCACAATCCTTAGATTCGCTGTTAGCCGGACCCGCCAGACAACTCACAGGCCCGTGGCGCGGCTCGCTCCGCTCCGCGGATCGAGGCGCGTCGAGCGCGATTCACAACAGACGAAGGTTCGCCGCTGAGGAACGTGCGATCGGCGGCCGGGCTCGGCTACCGGTCCACCGCTGCAGCGGGTCAGCCAGGTGGGCTGATGCGGCCACGCGGGGTGTCGGCTCACGAAATCTGTGAATCATGCAAGGAAACACCGCGATTCGGGCCGCTTCTATTCCGCGCGCTGTCGCGTCTCGCGCATCATGGCTTCAACCACGGCAAGAAGGGGGCCACCACGATGCAGGCGACACATGTAGGCCACGACCGGTGGATCAGGCCCGGAACGGTGAACGGCGACATCAACATCTTGGCCGAGCCCACCGAGGAGCACCTTGGGCCGAAGGCTGCCTGCCACCAGACAATCCACCGTTTCCACGTCGAGCCCGTTGACGTCGGCGACGCCGGCTTCGTCGATGGCGGCACACTGCTGGAGTGGATCGACGCCGCCGCCTACGCCACCGCCGCGCAGTGGTGTGCCGGTCACTGCGTTGCCGCGTCCGTGGGAAACCTGCACCTCGACCGGCCCATCGGCGTCGGCGAACTCGTCGAACTGCATGCCGACCTCGTCTACACCGGGTGCAGCAGCATGCACATCCTGGTCACCATCTGCTCCAGTGACCCCGGCCGAGCCAAAGCAGTTCAAACTGCGCAGTGCTCAACCGTTTTCGTCGCCGTCGATTCCAGCGGTCACCCTGCCGAAGTCCCCCGGTGGACACCGCTCACGATGCTTGACCTACAGCGACACCGGCAGGCACGCGCGCGGGCACGGATGCGCAGACGCATCGAAGACGCCATGGAAGCCGTGAGCCACACCGACGAGGGCACCGCCCCCCGCACCGCGCTGCGCTTCCGCGCTGCCGCTGTCGACGCCAACAGCGACGGCAACGTCCGTGCCGGCCGAGTCATGCGCTGGATCGACGAAGCGGCCTACGCGTGCGGAGTCGAGTGGACCGGCGGCGAAATCATCACGTCCTACATCGCCGGGATTCGATTCCACCAAACCGTTTTCGTCGGCGACGCCATCGAAGTCACCGCACGAGTCATTCACACGGGACCACGCAGCGTCCATGTCAGCATCGACGTCACCACCGACACGGCGGGCGGCGTGCCCTGCCTCCTCGCACACGCAGTGGTCGTCGTCGTTTCACCCGACAACCATGGTGAAGCGCGACCTATCTCACCCTGGGAACCTGCCTGCGACCAAGACGCCCGACTCGATCAGCACGCCCGGCACCTCATTGAACTACGACAAGACATCGAACCCTTCACAACTGCAACCACATTCACCACCGACACCGAAGCTGACCGAGATCTCGCCTAGCACAGGGGGAACACAATGACCGAGACAGCCGACGTGGACGCGGGCCTACGGCGATCGCGCGAAACAACGGTTCTCGCCCATCTCGAAGCAGAGAACCAGCACGATGTCGCGGCGACACTGGCAACATTCAAACCCGGCGCCGGGCGAACAGAATTACCTGGAGGCGAGATCGCCGATGGCCCTGACGCGGTCGCCGACACGTACCGTGAGCTCTTCACTGCGCTTCCTGACCTGCATTTCGACATCGAGCCGGGCTCGCTGTGTCACCATGGCGATCGCGTGATCAGCGAGACACGTGTGCGCGGAACCCATCGGGGACCTTTTCGCGGCCTGCCGCCGACCGGCCGCCGCGTCGACCTGCCGGTAGTTGCCGTCTTTGAGTTCGACGGCCCCGATCTGGTGTGCGAACACGCCTACTACGACCGCCTCACCTTGTTCATCCAGCTTGGCGTTGCACGCGACCCGAATTCAGTGACCGGTCGTGTCATAACCCTGCTGAACCACCCCTTGACAGTCGGCCGACCGGCAATGCGTGCACGCCGACTCGACAACTCGTAGCGTCCGGTGACAACGGTTGTCGAGATGCCTCGATGATCAGCAATCGGTACGCGGTTGGCCAACGACGGCTTTGGAGGCGACATGTCCTGGTGGAAGGAGCAACGCGGCCCCTCCGCGGCTGGATCTTCGGGCGAGGCGGCCTGGCCGGTCGAGCTCGAGGTCGTGCCCGGCGAGCTGTCCGCGCGGGTGTACATGCACGACATCGAGTCCCAGAGCGGGCCGATCGGGTGCTGGTCGTATGTCAGCCACGGACTGGCCGCGCTGGAGAAGCCCGAGATCGTGTTCACGCTGCGGCGTGATCCGGGCGAGGCGAGCGCCGGTTTTCCGCAGGATCCGCTGCGCCTGTTCGCCACGCTCTACCAGCTCGCAGCCGACGGCCGGCGCGTCGGTCCAGGAGATGTCACCGGTTTCGGTGATCGAAGCTTCTTCGGCCATCATCTGCTCTACGTCGGGGCGCAGCCGCTCGACGGGGTGCCGCTGCCGCCGTCGTGCCTGGCCGCGCTGCTGATCACCGCCGACGAGCTGCGCGCGGTGAGCGAGTTCGGACCCACGCGCGTGCTGGCTCGCATGGGGCAGGCGAGCAACTACTACCCATTTCCGCCGTGGGCCGACCGGGGCCGCCCCGGCCTTTCGCTCGCGCGGACCTTCGAGGAAAGCCTGCTGTCGAAGATTCCGCGCGCCGCGGTCCACGATGTGCGCGCAGGAGTCGAGGGCAACCAGATCATCGTCAGCGCGCTGCGCGGCGCGTGGCCGCCGTGGCAGGACCGGCTGGCGGAGCTAGCCGACGATGTCCCGCTCACGCTGCTGACCGCGCTCGATCCGACCGCCGATGGCTGCCTGGTCTGGGTGCCCGGCCAGAGCGCACCCGAGGCGATCACCCCAACGGGCAGCGATGGCTCGCGGCTGTGCGGGTGCTTTGTCGTGTTCGTTCCCGAGCAGTCCGAGAACGGTGGGCGGATGCACGAGGACGGCTTTGTGGTGGAACTGACCGCTGCGTCGTGGAAGCAACTCCGCAGCGCCCTGATCGAGGGCACGGACGTCTCGATGCCGGCGGCCGGGACCGCGATGTCGTTCGCGCTGACCTGGCGAGATCAGGAGTATGTCAGTCCGGTCGATGGTCGCTCCTACACGGCCGAGGGCGGCTGGGACGCGTATCAGCCGACGACCGAGGGTGCCCTGGCGGCCAGCAGGGTGACGATCAATCAGGTCCGGCTGTTGACGTCGGAGCGCGAGATGGCGGCGCGGACGTCAGTCGACGAGCTGACGGCGTTCTGCCAGGAGGTCGCGCGCTGCGCGCAGCACACGATCGGCGATCGTGCGGACCCGGCCGAGCTGCTGATCCGGCTGCGATGCACATCCGATTGCCACGACGTCGAGCTGGCCAGCCGCGGCGACGTGCCGCAGCCGTTCATGCAGGCGCTCGTCGACGCGGTCCAGCAGATGGCCAGGCTGCCGGTCCAGGACGGCGAGGTGAGCTTCGAGATCGAGCTGACGGTGTCGCATGGCGACTGACGCTTTGTCGCACGACGTGCAACATTTCAGACGGCGCTGCGTCAGCGGGCTGGTTCTATCACCTTGTGGCGTCAGGCATGTCGCGCTGCTTCGTGAACGAGTTGTACGCGCGAGGTCAGGCCGAGTTTGGTGTAGACGGGCGACAAGACCGCGCCTTCGGCCCACGCTTTTTCAAAGTCCTGTTTGCTCAACGCATCTCGCGCGGATGCCACCGCGGCGTCGCAGCCCTAATCGCTCCAGTTCACCGGCACCGCGTCAATCTCGCTCATGCAAGCCAGCCTGCGGTCACCGCGAGCAGCGAACATCGGCACAACCGCGTACAAAGCTGGCACAACCCGTCGTATATACGACCCCGCTCTCGGTAAATCTGCGCGGTTCGGCCGATGGTCGAAAGCCCGCGCCGCCCGATGCTCGATACAACCGACCCCAACGCGGACCAATCAAGATCGGAGGCCGACAATGGCCAAGCTAGGTGAACACGCGGTCGTTCTCGGAGCCAGCATGGGTGGTCTGCTGGCGACGCGGACCCTGGCCGACTTCTACAAGACGGTCACCTTGGTAGAGCGCGACGAATTGCCCGGGATCGCCGCCAATCGGCGCGGGGTGCCCCAGGGGCGCCACAGCCATCTACTGCTCAGTCGGGGCTCCCAGATCTTGGATGAACTCTTCCCCGGGATCCTCGACGACCTCGTCGCCGCGGGAACCCCGACTCTCGGTAGCGACGACGATCTGTCCAAGATGTACATGAGCTATGGCGGACACATATTTCCGCGCTCAGGTCAATTCAACGACATCCAGCTCTTCCTACCGAGCAGACCATTGTTGGAGTCCCACGTTCGGCGACGGCTGCGAGCCGTTGCGAACGTTGCAATCCTGCAGAACCACGATGTCGTCGAACCGACGTCGACCCCGACGCGCGACCGCATCACCGGTGCAGTCGTGCGGGCGCGCGCCGACGGAAACGAACGGGTGTTGCACGCGGATCTGGTCGTGGATGCGATGGGCCGGGGAGCACACACACCGGCGTTTCTCGAGGGCCTCGGCTGTGGCCGTCCGGTCGAAGACCATCTTGACGTGCGGTTGGCGTACTCCAGTGGGCTGCTGCGGCTTCCGCCCGGGACGCTCAACGAAACGATGGTGGTCATCGGTCCCGTCCCCGGACGCCCCACCGGGATGGTGCTATTCAAAAACGAGAACGACACCGCGACATTCACCGTTTTCGGAATGATGGGCCGCAAACCGGGCGACGAGCTCGCTTCGATGCTCACATTCGCTGAAGAGTTCGCCCCCGCGCATGTGCTGGCGGCGATACGCGACAGCGAACCGCTCGGTGAGGTAGCCCGCTACCGCATGCCGTCAAGTCAGTGGCGGCGCTACGACAAGATGCGGCGGTTCCCGGCCGGTCTGCTGGTCCTGGGCGACGCGATCTGCAGCTTCAATCCCATTTACGGCCAGGGAATGACGGTGGCGGCACTCGAAACGCTGGCACTGCAACGGTGTTTACGCCGCGGCACCGACGGCCTGGCGCGACGCTATTTCCGCGCCACCGCCAAAGTCGTCGGCGTCGCCTGGCGGTTGGCCACCGGCGCGGACCTCAGCCTGCCCGAACTCGAGGGACCCCGGCCACTGCCGGTCCGTATCGCCAACACGTACGTGGATCGAGTGCTGGCCGCCGCTGAGTCCGACACCGCGGTGGCCGAACAATTCGCAAAGGTGATTGGCTTCCTGGACCCACCGACACGCCTGTTTCACCCCGCACTCATCGCCCGCGTCGCCACCATCAACCTCCGCCGGCAGCGAAGCGATCACACAAGCATGCAAAGCGCAGCTATGGCGTTGCAGTGATGATTGGCAAGCGGCACCAGCAAGTCCCGGAATTCGGGCCGCAAGACGAAACCCGTAGCAACGGCCACCTGAAGCAGAGACAGGCACCGAACTAGTCTGTAGGCGCCGCGACTGATGCGGCGCGAGCTGATTTTCTTGGACTTGCTGAGCGGAGCACCATTCTCATGAACGCTGTTGCGGCGCTTCATAACGCTGCTCGACGATATTGCCTCGATCAGATCGCCCACTGGCAGCAGGCCTACGCAGAGTTGAGTGCCGCCGGTAAGGACCAAACCAGCGAGCCCAGCGGTGGTGGCTCCGACACCGAGAAAGCCTACGGCCTGTTTCCCCGCTATCACGTGCTCCAAGCGATCCTGTCAGAGGTAGAACGGTCCGTCCCAACGGATTTCGACTCTATCGACACCGCCCGGATGTGGCTGGCTAGGGCCGCAGAGACCGCCCAGAACCCCTTCACCGTAAATCCTAACCACCCCACCGAGGAACGGGCGATGGCCGAGGAGCGCGACGCGTTCGTGCACTTCGTGGACCACTCTGACGAAGACGATTGGTGGCGAAGCCCACCACTGCCGTATCGGCGTGTCCTGCAAAACGAGGAAGCCGACGCACACTACCAAGACTTCTGCAAACGATGGGGCCAATGGTATGGCGCCAACGATCAGCGACACGAAGACCAGTGCCTCACCCTGCACACAGACTGGGTTGATGTCCAGCCCGGACACGAACAAGCCATCCAATCCATGCTTTCCCCGCGCGTCACCAGGCTCATCGAGATCCGCGAGTACGGCGACAGCTACGAGCTAGACCTACAAGCTGTGTCCTTTTCCTACGACGGCGCTGAAGGATACTGGTTCGTCGACGACCTCGACTGGATGATTTACGCCTCGCACGAGTCTTCAATCACCTTCGGCGGCGACTGGCTCATCCAAGCCGTACGGAACTCCACCCCCGACATCGGAAAATACGTCTATCTCGGCTGGGAGCGTCCCCCCAGCAAAATGTAGCGACTTGACGACAAACCAGACAGTCGGTCACCAAAGTGGGCCCATGTTAGGTATCCAGCCGAAAACCGAAGCCGCGCACCGTCTGCAGCGGCAGGCCGGCGAGCTTGGCCCGAAGCTGGCCGATGAAGAAGTCCAACGACCGGGACCGGCCGACCACGGGGGTGCCCCACACCTCGAACATGAGTTCTTCGCGACTGACCGCTTCACCCGGCCGTGCGGCCAGGGTGGCGAGGATCTGGAACTCGGTTCGGGTGAGAGTCTGCGGGGCTCCCGCCACGGTGACTTCCCGGCGCTCGCGGTCGATGGTGACCGGCCCCGCAACCACCGGGCCGGCTGGGGTAGGGGCGATGCCACCGGCGACACGACGCACGCGTCGCATGACGGCGTCAATGCGCGCGAGCAGCACCGCTTTTCGGACGGGCTTGATCAGGTAGTCGTCGGCGCCGGCCCGCAGGCCTAGCACCACCGCGCCGTCGCTGTCTCGGCCGGTCATGATGATCACCGGCACCGCCGATGCGCGCCGCAGAGTGCGCAGCACGTCCAGGCCGTCGATGTCGGGCAGTCCTAAGTCCAGCAAGACGAGATCGCAGCCCTTGACGCGATGCAGCGCGTCGGCGCCGCGGCCGACTTGGATGACCGACGCGCCGGCGTGGCCGAGAAGTTCGGCCAGCGCCGACGCGATCCCCTCGTCATCCTCCACAAGCAGCACCTGCATGGCGCTGATGCGTGAACCGGTGCTGACATACCGGTACAACCCATCGCCGCCGACAAGGCCGAGACCCTTCGCAGAAATTGTCTCCATAATCGTGTCGCTACTTCGTTCGGTGAGGGACGCCGGTGAGCGCGAGCGCGGCGGCACGCCGAGGCGCGTCGCAGGGCATCGGGCGACGCGCGCGCCTTCGACCGTTCTGGGCGGCCACGACGTCGTCCTGGGCAACGTTTTCGCGGGGAAAGTTGGTCAGGAGCCCGGCATGAATGACACTCGGGGCGTCGGTGTGGACCGTGTCGACGCTCATGGGTAGGCCTCCTCGGGTCTTCATGAGTCGACTATCTGTTCTCGGGTACCGAAGACCATCGGCCAGAACGCGCATATCCGCGGGTCGTGGGGTCGTATGTGTGCCTATCCGCCGACGTGAGACGCCATCGAATCCCTCGACAAGAGCGGCCGACCAGCCGTGATCGACACAAAAACCCCGTGCGCCGCGGAGTCGGATTGTGCGACAGCCCCGTCCGGGCTGCCGCCGCTATGCTCCGGCGGGCGGGATGTTGTGGTTGAAGCGGAAGAGGTTGTGCGGGTCGTAGCGCCGCTTCGCCTGCCGCAGCCGCTCGAAGTTCGCCACTCCATAGGCCGCGCGCACGCGTTCGATTGGTTCATCCGGAGCCCCGTAGTTGAGGTAGCCACCGCCGCTCGACGAGCGCGTCTCGAGCGTGGCGGCCGCGCGCCGCGCCCAGGCGATGTGGGCGGCGTCCGTGGCCGCGTCCTCCCACGTGGCCAGTGCGCTTACGTTGAAGGACTCCTTCCTGCGGCTGAACGCGGTGGCTTCGGGGGGCACGCGTAGCGCGGCGCCGTGCATCTGCTCGATTAGCACGAAGTCCCAGCCATCCTGCGGGTGAGCGAGGTAGTGGTCGACGATTTCGTCGATCAGGTTGTCGGGCAACGAGTCGACGAAGTGGCTCTTCCAGTAGTGGCGTAGCCCGAACGGCAGGTCGCCCGACATCACCTGGATCTGTAGGTAGCTCGTCAGGCCGAGGCCGTCGCGGAGTACCGGCAGGGTGTGCCGCAGCGGGCGGACGGCTCCCTCGGCGGCCTCGGCGTCGCCGGCGAAACAGACCGTGATGAACGCGGCTCCCTCGGGCACCGTCTCATGATCTAAGTAACACATCAGGGTTAGTTCGTCGGGCGCCGATGCCATCACGTCACGGAACAGCCGGACCGCGTCGCGCATGTGCGGCCGCGCGTAGGTAACGATCCCGCCCCAGACGGCGGGCAGCGGGTGCACTGCGAATTCGAATTCGGTCACGACGCCGAAGTTGCCCCCGCCGCCGCGCAGCGCCCAGAATAGCTCGGGCTCAGCCGTTTCCGAGGCAGTCACCACGCTGCCGTCGGCGAGTGCGACTTGGGCCGAGACGAGGTTGTCCAGAGTCAGCCCGTGCAGGCCCATCAGGTGGCCGAAACCTCCGCCAAGGGTCAGGCCCGCGACACCCGTCGTGTCATAGGTGCCGCCGGGCATCGCCAGCCGATGTGCGGCGCTGAGCGCGTCGACACTGCGCCACGTCGCTCCACCGCCCGCTCTGAGGCGCAGCGACTCGGGATCGACCTCTACACCGCCCAGCAGCCGCAGATCGATCACGAGACCGTCGTCGCAGACCGAGTGGCCGGCCACGCTGTGGCCGCCGCCGCGGATCGCCGCCGGGAGACCCTCGTTCTGCGCCCAGGCGACCGCCGCGGCGACGTCGTCGCTGTCGGCACAGCACGCGATCACAACAGGGTGGCGATCGGTCATCCCGTTGAACGTCGTGCGCGCGACGTCATAGGCAGGGTGGTCGCGGACCAGCACGGGGCCACGCAGCGCACGCTGCAGCCGTTCCATCGGCGGCGACATCCCCCTCATCGGCCCACCCTACGATGCCGAGTTCGCGCGCGCCCGCTGGTGTTGTACGAGTGCCCAATGCCTCCGATCAAGTGAGGAGATTTACTCGGTTTCCCGGCCAGACGACGAGAGGTTGAACATGCCGGTGTATCCGTGTGGGACTTCGAGGCTGGCAATGAAACACGCGGCTGGATCTTCCCGGACGTGCCCGCGCCAATGGCACAACTCACCCACATCAACCGCCTGCCGAACACCTGCGCTCACAACACTGTTCGGCATCGCCACACCCTGAGATTGCCTTGTGACGCGTCAGCCACTCGTTCATCAGATCGACCGCCTCGTTGAAGGGACGGTCCCAATAGCCCATCACCAGTCCGTCTGCTTTCGTCCCGTCGCGGTCACGTGGGGGCCCGCTCATGATCCGCCACAGCCGGTTGGCGAGCGTACGACGGCGTCCGGGCGGCGTGTAGCGAAAGCCGACGAGAAGTGCCGGGTCTCCGGCATCGCCGTCCTTGACGGCCGCGGCAAATGTCTTCGCTGGCGCCACGATGGCGTCCTCGGGGTTCGCCGATGTTGCGACAAGCATGAACTTGTCGATCTCGTGCCATTCGTAGCGGCGAGGTTTTCTTAGTCTGTCGTTGACCGCGAACCCGCTGCGCGACAATCGAAGCCACCAGTCCCCGCGGGCGCTCCTGCCGCCTAGAACAGCGACTCGGACGGTGAAGTAACCAAGCACCAGGGGTCCGGGAGTCAAGACAACGAGGAGGACGGCGACAAGGGGCCACATCGCCGAAGGATCCTCAAGAGCCGAAGGATCCCCAAGAGATGGGATCACTCCGAAGCCTGCGAACATGAGAAGTTGATTCACCGCGAGGAATGGCAACCATCCAAAAATGACGGTGAACATGCCGAGCAAGATGGTCGCGAAGATCCAGCCAAATCGCCTTTGCGCAGCCGGGTAGGACACCACCAGCTCCTGTTCCCCGCTGGCGTCTCGGCTGAACAGTGTGGTCACCGTATGGCCCCCTTTACCTGTGGTGTGTCCATGATCGCCGGGACCGTGGCCGACACGGAATAGGGCCAATCATTAGCACGGAATTCCTTTCGCAATTCACAGATTCACGTGCGTTAGGTCATCGTCACGATCAGACCCCGGAGCAGTCGGTTACGGTGGCGCGCCTGTCGAATATCCGGCCTGCGCAATGGTGTTTAGCGGTCGGATCGTCGAGGATAGGTCGAGAGACTGCAGTTCGACCAGCTGCACTCTCGTGGGCTGACCTCCGATGCGCTCCCGCTATTGGAGGTCGCCCCCAAGTTCCGATCAATCAGTGCTGTTGGTTCCAGAAGCCGATGAATGCGGCACCCCACCAACAGATCTGGGAGAGTAGGCCCGAGGCGGCGCCCCACGCGCCGTCCAACCGGCTTATCCGCCATTGGGAGGTGGCCGCGATACGCCTGCTCAGGAAGCGCACCTGCAGTCCGTTGACGGTCAGCACCAGCACCAACGCGAGCTTGATGATTGTGATCGTTGAGTTCAGATCAGGCTTCAGCAGAAGACCGCTAAAGACAAGGCCCACGAGGCCCAGCCAGATAAGCGGTTGCAGACGTTCGGCGCTGGCGCCGACTTCACGGAGGCTACACCTGCGGGCCAGCCACAGTATTGCGTGATAGTCGGCGACCAACACCGCACCGAGTCCCACTACCAGGCTGCTCAGGTGAACAAAAAGCACCGCCATGCGCACCACGGGATCGATCTGCACGTGAAGCGAAACCCACAATCCCGCGGCGAGCACCATCGACGCCGCGATGGCGGCACCACCGGTTATCAGGCGCGCATCGACCGGAACTCTGTCCCTCGACGGGCAGCCTAGCTCGCCCGAATCGCAGCCCTCAGCCAAATCCACCGCCACACACCGCTTTCCTTCGGAATCCAGATCGACCGCGTATCCCGACACCTCACGCGCACGTATGCGCTTGCTCCAGATCTTCACGGGACTCCTCCTCTTGCCTCGGGTTCAGCCATGATCTGAGTGACGCGGCAGGGCGGGAAAGCGGAATCGGTCATATCGTGGTGTTTCCTTGCACAATCCAGAGATTCGGCTATGGCCCGTCCCCGCAAGGGGCGGTTTCTCGTTTCGCGAGCCCCGTAGATGCTGTCCCGATGGGGCAATGGTTGCGTGCGGAACTTGACGGCTAACCTCACGCGGTGGATCCCATATCGGTCGCTACTTCACCAGGGCAGCAGCACTAGTGTGCCGCGAGTTCCTCGCGTACCTCGGCGATCGCCGAGGCGAAGCGATCGCGCTCATCGGCGCGCGGCGCGACGATCCGCAACGCGTCGGGGTGCACACCGTGGGCGACACTGAGCACGCGCACGCCGATGCGGTGACGCGCAAACAC
The DNA here is from genome assembly GCF_014202335.1 of Mycobacterium sp. AZCC_0083. GTDB lineage: Bacteria > Actinomycetota > Actinomycetes > Mycobacteriales > Mycobacteriaceae > Mycobacterium. The sequence goes on from NZ_JACHGP010000030.1 coordinate 16,378, forward strand.
CGCCGCGACGTCCTCGGAGCGGGTACAGAACGCGTACTGGAAGTGGACGTTGGTGTTGCATCGCGGATCCAGACCCTCGACGTCGGAGAGCATCTGGGCCAGCCACGCGCTGTCGGCGTGCATCCATGCCCGCGAGTGTGTGGACCAGTGAAAGTCGCGTACCGCGGCGCACGCGGCATGGACGTCGACACCGGACAGACCCCAGTTCTCCTGCTTGCCGAAGAGCCGTTTGAGTCTCTCGTGATCGGCACACCAGGCAATTCCCGCTCGCATCGCGGCGATGCCGTAGAACTTCGACGTCGAGCGCAGCACAACGAGATTGGGAACATCACAACCCAGCGTCGACCATCTGATCGGCTCCGCGGTGAAGTTGACGTAGGACTCGTCGACAACCAGCGTCGCGGCGGGGTGAGCATCGGCCGCGGCGACCAGAAGCTTGGGATCAACGACCGTGCCGGTCGGATTGTGCGGATTGGAGATGATGACCAACCCACCCTGGTCGAGTGCCGCGTCGACCTGTTCCACCGAGGGAATCTGCTCACCGGCCAGACTGAACCCGCGGCCGGGAAAGGCCTTGAGGTAATCGGTGTAGGCAGGCAGCGGCACGTGAACATCGGCGGGGTCGAGCTCGCGGCCCATGGCCCAGATGAACTCGCTGGCTCCGCGGCCGGCGATCATCGCGCCGTCTCGTATGCCGGTCGCCCACCGGTACAGGTCGACGAGGCGCTCTGCAGCGTCGTAGGGGTGCAACAGGATATCGGCGGGGGAGATGGAGTGCAGCGCGCCGATCGCCGCCGGCGCCGGGCCGTAACGGTTTACGCACGTGCTCAAGTCCATGTCGACGCCGCGGCTGGGGTCTCCGCCTTGGGCTCCGAAGCCGGCCTCATCGATTCGGACCTGATCGCATGCGGGTGGCCGGTCCTTGACGCGACCGTCCAAGCGACCGCACGCCGCGGTGGTAGGCGATGCGAGGGTCGTTGGCAGATCCGCGGCGCGCGCGAGTATTTCGCGTTGGCGACGCATCTCGATCGCCCGGTACGGCAGCGCATATCGTTGTGTGGCAGGGAAGTACGGCATTCAAATCATCTACTTGTTCGTATGTTCGTGAGACAGACCGATACGTGATGGGAGAGTGAACACGGCACCTACGATTCCGCGACGCTTCAGCCGCTCACCGTGAGCAACGCGGATGCGACGATTACCCCGGCCATGACGAGGCCGCCGGATACGACGGGGTCGCCGGGTAAGACGAGGTGTCGTAGTTCTGGAAGCCGTCCTCGTCGATGACGGCTGGCGGCGATACCTGCAGTCCGTCGGCTACGGCGGTACCGGCACTGGTAAACATGCCGAAGCTACCTACTCCGATCACTACAGCTGCGGCAAATCTGAACTTATTCATTGTGTGGCCTTCCGTGTGTTCTGTCTGTGATCTGCACTGTGAACCAGGTCCGTTCCCTTTGGCGTTGACGACATTTCGTTGCCTGCTTCCGAGGTGGGTATCGCTGGTCACGAGTTGACTATGCGGTGGTGGGAACGCGAGATCGTCGGTCAGAACGCGTAGATTCGCGGGACCAGGGGGGCGTACGCCCGAGAGCAGGGGTCGTACAAAGGGGGAGGGCTGTCGTGGAAGCCGCGATCGTCGAGCGGCTCAACCCAGCGGGCGGATGGGTGTTGTTGTGGTGATCGGCGTGGTCGCCGCGTCAGGGATTGAAGAACATTTTCTTGAGGCGCAGGCCCAGCCAGGGGCGGCGGCCCCACGACAGAATCCCGCCGCTCAGTAGCGCCCGGCCGAGCGACATCCGCCCGTAGACGACAAGCAGGAGAGTCACCGGATCCGCGGAGATCACGCAATCGACCGGCCCGCCGACGGCACGCACCTCCGCGGTGCCGTCCGCGACGCTGATGACGTAGCGTGGGCCGTCGCTGCGCAACCGGACCTCGTATGTCAACGACGTGCCGCGGGCCGCCTCGGGCCGCACCGCCAGCGGCAACATCTGCGGGCACACCGTGCCAACGATGAGCTTCGCGTGCTCGGCCGAGATCGGCCACGCCCGGCCTGTCCCGGTGGCGATGTCGTACCCGTGCACGGTGAGTTCGCCTAGCGCCAGGGCGGTGAGGCAGTCCGGGGTGCGAGTGCGGGCCGCGCCGTACCACGGCGTCTCACATTCCATCTGCGGATCGGCCGCCGCAGCGATCTCCAGAAACCGTTGCGCCCCAGCGGTTATCAGCTCTGCGAGTTGTCCGGCGTCGGTATGGTCAACCATCGCGATTGTGGCGGCATTGGTGGCCGCCAATCTGGTGTGGAAGTTCGCGTGCAGGTATTCGTTTGGGGTCAGCGCTTGCGCCTGTCCGGTGATCGCCGTGCTGAATGCGGTGAGCACGGTGGACACATGGGCGGCGGTCTCGGCGACCGTCCAGCTGGTGCCCGCCGCGAGGCGCCCGATGTCGTCGGTCTCCCTCAGCAGCGCGGTGAACGGCCGAACTGCCACCCAGATCGCGGACCGGGCCGCATCCCGGTCCAGGGCAACGACAGGCACTGATCGATGCGATTCTGGCTGCGCGGCAGGCGAATCGGGAGTGTGGCGCGCGGCGTGGCTGGTCATGATGGCCTCCTCGAGTCGGTACGAGTCGAGGATCCGATGTCGGCAGCGCCGGATCGTCAGTCCGGACGCGTAAATCGGCATGGTGCGGTGTCGTAGATCCGCACCGCGGGGACGGTAATCTACGCGGTTCTGCTGATGTTTGCGGTGCGTGAGCGCCGCATGCTGGCTAGCATGAGCGAACCAGACGCAGACACGCCGTTGAACTGGAGCGACCTAGGTGTGAGCGAGCTTCCGACGGGAACGGTGACGTTGCTGCTGGCTGATGTCGAGGGCTCGACGCGGCTGTGGGAGAACCGACCGGAGGAGATGACGGCCGCCGTCGCGGGGCTGGATCGCACGGTGAGTCAGGTCATCGCAGCCCATCGGGGTGTGCGGCCGGTCGAACAAGGTGAGGGCGACAGTTTCGTGGTGTCGTTCGCCCGCGCATCCGACGCCGTGGCGTGCGCGTTGGAGTTGCAGCTTGCGCCGCTGGCGCCGATCCGGCTGCGTATCAGCGTGCACACTGGGGAGGTGCAGTTGCGCGATGAAGGCAACTACATCGGTCCGACGATGAACCGGGCGGCGCGGCTGCGCGATCTGGCACATGGCGGTCAGACCGTGTTGTCGGGGACCACCGGGGATCTGGTCGCCGACCGGCTCCCGCCCGACGCGTGGATGACAGAGTTGGGTAGTCACCGGCTGCGTGATCTCCCGCGTCCCGAACGGGTGATGCAGCTGTGCCATCCCGACCTGCACAACGAGTTCCCTCCGCTGCGCAACCGCGAAACCGTTGTTGCCCAGCATCTTCCGGCGCAATTCACGAGTTTCGTTGGCCGCCAGGCCGAGATTGAAGACCTGCGGCAGATGCTGGCTGACAAGCGGCTCGTGACGCTGACTGGCGCCGGTGGTGTCGGTAAGACGCGGCTGGCGGTGCAGGTGGCCGCCGAGATGGCCGGTGGATTCGGTGGCGGGGCGTGGTACGTCGATCTGGCGCCGATCACCGATCCCGATCTGGTGGCGGTCGCGGTGGTGCGCGCGCTGGGCCTGCCCGATCAGCAGGGCAGCTCGGCGATGGACATGCTGTTGCGGTTTGTCGGCGACCGTCGGATGCTGATCGTGCTGGACAACTGCGAGCATCTGCTAGACGCGTGCGCGGCTCTGGTCGTTGGCCTGCAGGGCGGCTGCCCGGCGGTGACGCTTGTGGCGACGAGTCGTGAGCCGATCGGGGTGGCAGGCGAGGTGAGTTGGCGGGTGCCGTCACTGTCGTTGGCCGACGAGGCGATCGAGTTGTTCACCGACCGCGCGCGAGCGGTCCGGCCCGATTTCGGGCTCACCGACGACAACGCCGCCGCGGTGGCGGAGATCTGCCGGCGCCTTGACGGCGTGCCGCTGGCGATCGAGCTGGCGGCGGCGCGGGTGCGCGTCTTATCGCTGACCGAGATCCGCGACAGCCTGCATGACCGCTTCCGGCTGCTGACCGGGGGAGCGCGCACGGCGGTGCGCCGCCAGCAGACGTTGCGGGCCTCGGTGGATTGGTCGCATGCGCTGCTAACAGAGCTCGAACGCATCGTGTTCGCCCGGCTGGCGGTGTTCATGGGCGGGTTCGACCTCGACGCCGCGGAGGCGGTCACCGGCAGCGGCGACGTGGAGCGCTACCAGGTCCTCGACCTGCTTACACTGCTGGTCGACAAGTCGCTGGTCGTGGCCGAAAGCACAAGTGGCCCAACAAGGTACCGGCTACTCGAAACGGTGCGCCAATACGCTCTGGAAAAGCTGGGCGAGTCCGGCCAGGCCGACACAATACGTGCCCGTCACCGCGACTACTACACGGCCATGGCGACCCTGCTCGACACCCCGGCGCCTACCGGCCACGAGCAGCGTCTCGAACAGGCCGACACCGAGATCGACAACCTGCGCGCCGCATTCACATGGAGCCGGGAAAACTCCGATATGGCGCTTGCATCGCAAATGGCGTCTTCGCTGCAGCCGCTGTGGCTCGCACGAGGACGTATCCGGGAAGGGTTGGCCTGGTTCGACCTCGCCTTAGCCGACCAGAACGCAGATCCCTCCGAGGAGGCGCCTGCAGTGCGCGCGGCGGCACTCGCCGACAAGGCGACGCTCAACGCGCACATGGGTGCCACCGACAGCATGGAGCAAGCCCTCCAAGCCCTGGCGATCGCGCGCGACGTTGACGACCCCGCCCTATTGCTCCGGGCTCTCACCGCCTGCGGATGCGTCGCGGTCTACGACCCCGACGTGTCCCACCCCTACTTCACCGAGGCGATGGGCCTGGCCCGCTCGACGGGCGACCGATGGAGGCTCAGTCAGATTCTGGGTTGGCAGGCGTTCGGCCTGACGATGGAGGGTCATCCGGTTGCGATACGTGCCGCTGCGGAAGAAGGACGCGACCTCGCCGCCACCATCGGTGACCGGTTCTCCGCTCATGCGTGCGGCTGGTGTCTTGGTGTGGCACACGGTATGACCGGTGATTTGACTGGAGCCGTCGCACAGTTGGGCGGGGTGATTGCCGAGGCCGGCGCGGCCCGCGACGTTTACTGGGTGTGCTGCGGCCTGTCCATGCAGGCGATCATGCTTGCCTGGCACGGGGACCCGAGTACCGCGCGGGAGTGCGCCGACGCGGCCGTCGACGTTGCTGCAGAACTCGGCGGGATCTTCCCGGGTCTGGCCCACGTCGGCGTGACGGTCGCGAGTCTCGCCGCGGGCGACGTTGCCGCGGCCGACGATGCCATCGCTGCGGGCTTGCCCCATCTCAATCTCCAGCCCAAGTTGGCGGCGATCTGGATCGCATATGCGGCTCAGGCGGCGCTAGCTCGTGGGGATCTGACTGCGGCCCGCAGCCTGGCGGATGACGCCGTCGCGCGGACGAGCGGCTTTCACCTAGCGCTGGCCCTTGCCGTGCGCTCAGGCGTGGCGATCGCGCAGGGCGAGCCTGATCAGGCAGACCGCGACGCCCACGATGCGCTCGGAACTGCCGCCAGCACAGGGACATACGGCGCTAGTCCAGAGGCTCTCGAGTGCCTCGCAGTACTTGCCTTTGGTGCGGGCAGTCACCCTGAGGCGGCGAGGCTATTCGGCGCCGCAGACGCTATGCGGCAGCGTGGCGGCCTCGTCCGCTTCAAGATCTTCGACGCCTTCTTCGAGTTCCCGATCGTGGCGGTTCGTGATGCGATGGGCGAGAAGGACTTTGAAGCCGGGTGGGCCGAGGGCGCTGCGCTGTCCACCGACGAAGCGATCGCCTACGCGCAGCGCGGCCGCGGGAAACGCAAACGCCCCACCAGCGGGTGGGCCGCGCTCACTCCGACCGAGCGCGACGTCGTCCGACTGGTCAGCGAAGGCCTCGCCAACAACGACATCGCCGCAAGGCTTTTCGTCTCACCACGCACCGTGCAAACCCACCTCACCCATGTCTACACCAAACTCGGACTGACCTCGCGTGTGCAACTCGTCCAAGAAGCAGCCCGTCACGGCTGACCCGGCCTGATGTGGCACAGTCGGCCCCTGGCTGGGCCTGCGCCTCAAGAGAATGTTCTTCAATCCCTGACTTCGATATGCGCGCCGACGTCGGGACCTGACGAAACAGGTGGCTGACGATCGCCGGAATGGTCGGTGTGGATGGTCACGGTGACCTCCTCAAATCGGAATGAGTCGACGATCCGATGTCGGCGGGATGGGAAGATCGGCGCGAAAGCGGAAATCCTCGCGATGTGCGGTCTTATCTCCGCAAGCCGAGGCGGCCAATCTACGCGGTTCCGCTGATGTTTGGCGCACTTGATCACCGCAGGCTGGTTAGCATGAGCGCAACTGACCCATTCGCGGACATGCCTTTGAACGAGAGCGACCTAGGTTTGAGCGAGCTTCCGGCGGGAACAGTGACGTTGCTGATGGCCGACGTCGAGGGTTCGACGCGGCTGTGGCATTCCCAACCGGACGAAATGACGGCCGCCATCGCTCTGCTGGATCGCACAATGTGCGACATCGTCGCGTCCCATCACGGTGTACGGCCGGTCGAACAGGGCGAAGGGGATAGCTTCGTGGTCGCGTTCAGCCGTGCCAGCGACGCCGTGGCCTGTGCCCTGGAGTTACAGCAGGCACCGCTGGCCCCTATTCGACTGCGCATCGGCGTGCATACCGGCGAGGTGCAACTGCGTGATGAGGGCAACTACGTCGGGCCGACGGTGAACCGGACCGCACGGCTGCGCGATCTTGCGCACGGCGGGCAGACGGTACTGTCGGGCACCACCAACGACCTGGTGGTCGATGGGCTTCGGCTCGGCGTCTGGCTGACCGATCTCGGCACCCATCATCTACGTGACATGCCTAGACCCGAACGGGTCATACAGCTGTGCCATCCCGACCTTCACAATGAGTTCCCACCGCTGCGCGTGGACGAAACCGTTGTCGCCCACCATCTTCCGGTCCAGTTCACAAGCTTCGTGGGCCGGGAAGTCGAAATGAATGACATGCGGCAGATACTGGTCGACAACCGGATCGTGACCCTCACTGGCGCGGGCGGCATCGGCAAAACACGCCTTGCGATCCAGGTGGCAGCCAATATGGCCGGCGAATTCGGTGGCGGGGCGTGGTGCGTCGATCTGGCGCCGATCACCGATCCCGATCTGGTGGCGGTCGCGGTGATCCGCGCGCTGGGCCTGCCCGATCAGCAGGGCAGCTCCGCGATGGATATGCTGCTGCGGTTTGTCGGCGACCGTCAAACGCTGATTGTGCTCGACAATTGTGAACATCTGATCGACGCATGCGCCGAACTGATTGTCGGTCTGCTGGGCGGCTGCCCGGCCGTGACGTTTGTGGCGACGAGTCGTGAGCCGATCGGGGTGCCCGGCGAAGTGAGTTGGCGGGTGCCGTCGCTGTCGTTGGCCGACGAGGCGATCGAGTTGTTCACCGACCGCGCGCGAGCCGTCCGGCCCGACTTCCGCCTCACCGACGACACCGCCGCAACCGCGGTGGAGATCTGCCGGCGCCTCGACGGCGTGCCGCTGGCGATCGAGCTGGCAGCGGCTCGGGTCCGCGTGATGTCGCTGATCGAGATCCGCGACGGCCTGCAGGACGGCTTTCGGCTGCTGACCGGCGGGGCACGCACCGCCATGCCCCGCCAACAAACACTGCGGGCTTCGGTGGATTGGTCGCATGCGCTGCTGACCGAACCCGAACGCGTCGTGTTCCGCCGGCTCGCGGTGTTCATGGGCGGGTTCGACCTCGACGGCGCCCAGGCAATCGCCGGCGGCACCGACGCGGAGCGCTATCAGGTCCTCGACCTGCTGACACTGCTGGTCGACAAGTCCCTGGTCGTCGCCGAAAGCACTAGTGGCCCAACGCGATACCGCTTGCTGGAGACGATACGCCAATACGCTCTGGAGAAGCTCAGCGAGTCCGGCGAGAGCGACACCATGCGCGCCCGCCACCGTGACCACTACACAACCATGGCTGCGCTGCTCGACAGCCCCGCACATGCCGGTCATGAGCGCCGTCTGCAGCAGGCCGACAGCGAGATCGACAACCTACGAGCCGCATTCATCTGGAGTCGGGAGAATTCCGACACCGAACTCGCATCCAAGCTCGCCTCGTCGCTACTGCGACTGTGGCTCGAGCGGGGTCGGATCCGGGAAGGACGGACCTGGCTCGACGCCGCCCTGACCGACCAAGATGCACACCAGAGCACTGCGGCGCCGGCGGTGCGCGCGAGGCTTTTGGCCGACGACGCGATCCTCGATATCTACGCTGGCGGAACCGATCGTATGGAGCGAGCTCGCGAAGCCTTGGCGACTGCACGTGAGCTCGACGACCGGGCCCTGTTGACCTGGGCGCTGACTGCCTGCAGCGGCGTCGTGCTCTATGAGCCTGAAGTTGCCCAGCCCTACCTCACCGAAGCGATCGCTCTGGCCCGTTCAATAGACGACAAATGGCGGCTCGGCCACATTCTTCACCAGCAGGCGTACGCAGCGATCATGGCCGGTGATCCCATCGCGGCGATGACCGCTGCCGAAGAAGGGTGTGGACTCGCAGACGCAATTGGTGATCGGTTTGTGTGGCGTGCATGCCGCTGGGATCTCGGTGTGGCACAGGGGATGATCGGCGACATGAGTCGGGCCGTCGCACAATTGCGCGAGGTCGTTACCGAGGCCGACGCGGCTCACGATGCTCTCTGGAGGTCGCTCGCACTGTCCTTGCAGGCCCTCATGCTGTCCTACCACGGAGATACGGAGGCGGCACGTGCCTGCGCCAACACGGCCATCGTGGATGCCGTGGAACTTGGCGGGATCTACCCAGGCCTCGCCTATGGGGGGTTGATCGCCGCGACACTGGCTTCCGGGGACGTCGCCGCGGCCGACGATTCGATCGTGGCGGGCTGGCACCATGTGACTGTGCAGCCCACGATGGCGGCGATCTGGATCGTTTACCGAGCCCACGCCGCGCTGGCACACGGGGATCTAACGGCAGCCAGGTGCTGGGCCGACGAGGCTGTCGCGGCGACGCGCGGATTTCACCAATCGCTGGCGCTGACCACGAGCGCGGGCGTTGCGATCGCCCAGGGTGAGCCCGAACAGGCAGACCGAGACGCGCACGATGCGCTTGCAATCGCCGCGCACACCAAGGCATACGGCTGCACCGCCGATGCCCTCGAGTGCCTGGCCGCACTCGCTGTCGGCGTCGGCAACAACAGCGAAGCCACGCGGCTGTTCGGCGCCGCAGACGCTATGCGGCAGCGTGGCGGCCTCGTCCGCTTCAAGATCTTCGACGCCTTCTTCGAGTTCCCGATCGTGGCGGTTCGTGATGCGATGGGCGAGAAGGACTTTGAAGCCGGGTGGGCCGAGGGCGCTGCGCTGTCCACCGACGAAGCGATCGCCTACGCGCAGCGCGGCCGCGGGAAACGCAAACGCCCCACCAGCGGGTGGGCCGCGCTCACTCCGACCGAGCGCGACGTCGTCCGACTGGTCAGCGAAGGCCTCGCCAACAACGACATCGCCGCAAGGCTTTTCGTCTCACCACGCACCGTGCAAACCCACCTCACCCACGTCTACACCAAACTCGGACTCACCTCGCGTGTGCAACTCGTCCAAGAAGCAGCCCGACACGGCTGACCCACGGGCCTGACACCGGACAGTTCTGCTCCTTCTAAGTCACCTGTTGCGCGCCGGTGGCGATCTCGGTGATTCCGCCCATGTCGGCGGAATGGTGATTGCGCCCGGTCAGCAGAGCCTGCCGAGTCGGTGAACACAGGGTGGTGGTGTGGAAGCGGTTGTACCTCAGGCCGCCCGCGGCCAGCCTCTCCGCGACCGGCGTCTGGCAGGGACCACCAAAGATGCTAAATGAACCGAACCCCGCATCATCGATCAGAATGGGCAGCTGCATCTCCACAACGGTGTGACCGGCCCGCCCGCGAACTCACTCATAGGCTAAATGTCGGTGGTCGCCCCTACGGTGCATGGCATGAAGCTCGTATCCATCCGCATCATCACCGCCGACGTGAAGCGTCTCGTCTCGTTCTACGAGCTGGTCACCGGAGCCGAGGCCGTCTGGGGCAACGAACTGTTCGCCGAGATTCCCTCGCCGGCCGGCACGTTGGCGATCGGTAGCGAGAAGACGGTCCCGCTGTTCGGGATCGGGTCCGCCGAGCCTGCGGCCAATCGCACCGCCATCATCGAGTTCATCGTCGACGACGTGGACGCGGAGTACGAGCGGCTTCGCGGGCAGCTGTCGGAGGTGGTGACCGAGCCGACGACGATGCCGTGGGGAAACCGTGCACTGTTGTTCCGCGACCCCGAGGGAAACCTCGTCAACCTATTCACACCCGTCACCGACCAGGCCCGGGAAAAGTTCGGGGTTTGATGGCTGTGACGTTCTAGAGTCGAGAGATGGTGTCGGTCCGGCAGTTTCAGGTCACCTTCGATTGCGCATCACCAGAGCGCGTGGCGCTCTTCTGGTGTGAGGCGCTCGGCTACGTCGTACCCCCTCCGCCGGAGGGGTTCGCCGATTGGGACGAGTTCGAACGCACGTTGCCTGCTGAAAGCACGGAGCCGCGTACGCGTGCATCGATCCCACGGGCGTGGGGCCACGGCTGTACTTCCAGCGGGTTCCCGAAGGCAAGGTGGTCAAGAATCGAGCGCATCTCGACGTCAGGGTCGGTACTGGGTTGGCGGGCGCGGAGCGCCTTGCAGCGCTCGAGGCCGAGTGCGCACGTCTCGTCCCGCTCGGTGCGACCCGCGTCCGGCTATTGCCTGCGGGTGATGGCGAAGAGTCCTGCATCGTGATGCAGGACGTCGAAGGCAACGAGTTCTGCCTGGATTGATCGACGAGATAAGCGCGACGTTCGGGCTCTGACGGAGACGCGCCGACTGTGGGGGATGTGCACGAGATCCGCGCGATTTTCGTCCGCAAGGCCCACACTCGCCGAACAGAGGTGATTTCTCAGAGGAGACGCGTCGACCACGCCGCGTCAGGCCGCCGCCCTGAAGATTCTCAACGCATTTCGCAGTGGCGCCACGAACACCACCCGATCGGACACGGCTCGCGATGCGCCGTCGAGCGACGATTGCCCGTGTAGGGTGCCGGTCACAGTTGAATGCATAAGTGATCGACGTCACTACACAGGCAGTCAGGAAGGCGCGCGGCACCGATGCCCGAGAAACCATCCAACTCGACCAAGTGGCGGCCACACTTCGAGGACATCCAGGCTCACTACGACCTGTCCGACGACTTCTTCGGGCTGTTCCAGGATCCGAGCCGTACCTATAGCTGCGCCTACTTCGAGCCCGCGGATCTGTCGCTCGAGCAGGCGCAGGTCGCCAAGATCGACCTGAACCTGGACAAGCTGGACCTCAAGCCCGGCATGACGCTGCTCGACATCGGCTGCGGCTGGGGCGCCACCATGAAGCGGGCGGTTGAGAAGTACGACGTCAACGTCATCGGCCTGACGCTGTCCAAGAACCAGCGGGCCTACACCACCGCGCTGCTCGACCAGCACGCCGGCGACCGCACGTGCGAAGTGCTCCTACAGGGCTGGGAACAGTTCCATCGTCCGGTCGACCGGATCGTGTCCATCGAGGCGTTCGAACACTTCGGTTTCGAGCGCTACGACGACTTCTTCAAGAACTGCTTCAGCATCATGCCCGACGACGGACGCATGACGATCCAGAGCACCACCAGCTACCACCCCTACGAAATGGCCGAGCGCGGAACGCCAATTACGTTCGAGGGCTTGCGATTCGTCAAGTTCATCCTCACCGAGATCTTCCCCGGCGGTCGGATTCCCACCGCCACGATGATGCAGGAGCACGGCGAGAAGGCCGGATTCACCGTCCCCGAGGTGCTTTCGCTGCGCCCGCACTACATCAAGACGTTGCGCATCTGGGGCGACGCTCTGGAAGCCAACAGGGACGAGGCCATCGCGATCCAGTCCGTCGAGGTCTACGACCGCTACATGAAGTACCTCAGGGGCTGCGAGGGAATGTTCACCAATCAGTACTGCGACGTCAATCTCGTCACGTACCTGAAGTCCGCTGCGTAGCTAACGCCGAAGGCCGCCCAAACCCGATATCCCGGGCTAACCGGCTAAGCGTTCTTTGGCGGTTTGGAGTGGTCGGCCCGCCGACCTCGGGGATGATTATCGACGGGCCGATCCATGCACAAGAACGCATATCTCAGGTCGGTTTCATCCCGCTGCCGAGTGTGGCGTAGCGCACGTCGCTACGGGACGACGGCGATCTCGTCGCTCAGCCTGTAACCGGGTGCCAACGGCAGGGTGTCGCCGCTCCAGAACTTGCCGGGGTCGAACCAGTTGGACGACTTGTCCGTCGCGAGCAGACCCATCTCGTCGTAGGTGACGGCCACCGTCTCGGCACAGTAGGCGGTTTCCAGTCCGACGCTGTTGCGCTCGGCCTTCTTGCGCTCTGCCGCTGCTCGAGCCCTGCGGTCCAGCAACGGGATTCCCTTCACCCAGTCAACCGTCGTCGGAACGCGGCCCCGGAACCACCGTGCGGTCACGCCCGCGGTGGTGGGGAACGGTGTGCCGTCCAGCCGGGCGATGACCCGCAGCATGCGGTCCTCTTGCTCGCGGGTGGCGTACGGAGTCAGCTGACGCAGCCAGCACCGCTGCTCGTATTTGTCGAGCCACTGCTCGATGGCCTGGCGGGCGTCGTTGAGCTGCACGCCGCGGTGCGTGGAGCCGGTCCACATGTCGATCAGAGTGTGGCCGAGTTCGGCGTGCCAGATCAACGGGGGCATGTCGTCGATCGCGACCGTCATCCCGACGTGGTTGACCGGACTGTTCGTCAACGACTGGATCGCCCGGTCGGGCCCCGAGTGCCCCCGAAATAGCCAGATATCGCCGGTACGGGTCTCGTCCAGCGCGCGGTCCAGGGACACCGTGCTTTCCTTCACCAGGGCAGCTTAGGCAGACTTTGCCCATGCGAGGCATATGGAAGTTGATTGGACTGGCTGGTGTCGCCGGCGTGGTGGCAGGTGGAGTGCTGGTGGCGCGTGATCAGCGCAAGCGAAAGTCGTACACGTCCGACGACATCCGAGCCCGGCTGCACCAGCGGGCGGCCGAGGCGGGAATCACCGAGAGCGGGTCATAGCGCCAGCGCGTACAGCCGGTGGGTGCCGCTGAAACCCTTCAGCTCGACGTCGCGGCCGTCGTCGTACGCGATGCCGTTCTCGTCGCCGATGGCGTCGCGGACCGGCTCGCTGACGAGGACCTCGCCGCCGGTGGCCGAGGCGGCGACCCGCGCGGCCATTGCCACGTTGCGGCCGAACAAGTCGTCGCCGCGGCGCACCGACTTGCCGACGTGGATGCCGATCCTGACGCGAATCCCGTCCGGCCGCTTGAGGAGTTCGCGCTGAACGTCGATGCCGCAGCGCGCCGCTTCCTCGGGTTGCGCGAAGGCGATCATGAACCCGTCGCCCTGACTCTTGACCACGTGGCCGGCATGCCGCTTCACGTGGCGGCTGACCATCTTGTCGTGTCGGTCGATCAGCCTGACCCACGCGCGGTCGCCGATCCGTTCGTTGAGCGCCGTTGACTGCTCGATGTCGGAGAACAGGATGGCGACGCGTCCGCTCGGGGCAAGCCGGGCCAGGTCGGGGCGCTGCACCTCCGCCCAGTCGGCGAGGTCCTCGATCGACGAGCGGACCGCCGCGCCCAACCCCTCCTTGCGCAGGATGTTGGCGGTCTGCCACATGTTCTTGACGGCCTCCCGGCCGCCGGACAGCAAGTTGGCCCGGGTGTCGACGCGACGGCGAAGTTCGGCCAACTGCCGTTGGTCGCGGGTCAGCCGCGACCACAGGCCGACGATTGCGACGGCTTCGACCACGGCGATGGCGCCGAGCACGTAGACCGCGATCATGGTTCCCGTCACCGCTCAAGTATTGGATGCTGAAGCCGTGATGCCGGTGAAGACCCCCTATTACGAAAGCCGTTTCGTCAGGGCCAACCACCCCGACCAGCCGTTGGCGCTGTGGTTGCGGGAGACGTTGCTCCTTCCGACGGTCGGCGCGCCGGTGGCCGAGGTGTGGGTGATGGTCTTCGATCCGGACGGTGCCGGGAATCGGGCGCTCAAGGTCGGGTATCCGATTGGCAGCTCCGACTACCGCTATGAGACCGGCGCCAGTACCTGGACCGCACGGATCGGCGACACGACGATCGACGACGAGTCCGCCCGCGGCGCCATCACCGGCGCCGGGCGTTCCGCAGCGTGGGACCTGAGCATCGCCCCCGGCGACCAGCCGCCCGTGAAGCTGCTGACCGAGCGCGGATACCGCGCACCGTTCCCCACCGCCAAGACGATGGTCCGGCATCCGCTCGCGACGTTCGACGGGCAGGTGGAATTCGACGGTGCCCGGCTGGGCCTGCAGCACTGGGTCGGCAGCGTCAATCACAACTGGGGCAGGCGTCACACGCCGGCCTATGCGTTCGGCCAGGTGTGCGGTTTCGACGGTGCGCCCGACGCAAGCCTGGAGATCGTCACCGCGCACGCCGCCGTCGGGCCCATCTCGCTCCTGGCCGCGACGCTGTTCGTATTGCGCCTCGGCGGACGCGAATTCGCCGTCCGGTCGATTCCCGGCGCCCGTCGCACTCATGGGCGCTACCGGCCGTTCTCCTGGTCGTTCGGGGGACGGGTCGGGGACGTGACGATGGAGGGCGAGATCACCGCCGAACCATCCGACGTCATCGGGTTGACGTACTTCGACACCGGCGGCGCGACGAAGTACTGCTACAACTCCGCACTCGCCACGTGTCGAATCAGGTTGTCGGGAACGGGTTTCACTGACGAACTCGTCGCCTCGCGCCGGGCGATGTTCGAAATCCTGTTGCCCGAGCCGCACGTGGCGGTGCCGCTGCTGGCCTAGTCTTCGTCCTCGTCGGCGAGCTCGATGAGCATGCATTCGGGGTGATCTTCTGTGCAAAGGCCGGGCGTTTGCTTACTCGGGGCACGTTCCAGGTCTAAGGAGGTGCGCTTACGTCCCGTAGCTGAGCGCGGTTCCGGCCGCCGAGATGACGAGGCCGAAGATCGCCCATCGGAGATCTAGCACCTGCGCTCTGTCGACCTGGTCAAACCTTTTCCCGATCCAAGATCGCGTTTCAGCACGTACTTCCCCGAACGACCGGTCAAGCACTGCAAGCCTTTCGCCCATTTGCGGGAGCTGCTTGGCGAGGTTGTTCGCAAACACAGCTAAGCGCTCGACTTGTTGCTCGACCGGAATTTGTGGATCAACGGCAAATACCTCAACTCCAACTACGGAGCCAGCTAGTTCGGCCACATCAGTTCGCAAGCCAATGCGATGGCGCAGTTCATCTTGAAACTTCTTAAATTCTTCCCCTGTCAGCAAAAGGCCAAGAACAACCGCCCAAAAGACTGCTTTTGCGAGAGCGAGGCCATAGCTCGCCCGTGTGTATGTGCTCGCCAGTCCGCCAGCGGTCACAAGTGCGCCAACAAGCTGGACAATTGTCGCCCAGTCCTTCCGCGCAGGCTCGCCGAGCCAGTTCCATACCTGTGGCCAGAAGTCCAAGTAGTAGCGCAGAAGTAGAGCGCTGGCGAGCGCAAAGATTATGCCGAACACAGCACCGAGAAGCTTTTGCACGCTGCATATGCTGCCAGGTCGCGGGGATGGCATGGACGACTTCAACAGGAAGTTCGCGAAGGTGTTCAAGCAGAACGAACGAGCGATACCAGATGTCATTCTTCGACTGAGCCCAACTCTGCGTGTCACAAACCGTCGCGCTCTGACAGCTCAAACCAAAGTGACACAAGGGGTTGAGCGGCATCGCGAACGTGCGCAGACTGCCGAATTTCCGCGGCGCGTCGGGCGCAGACACGCACGCTCGCGCAAGCTGGGCTTAGCCGAATGCGGCCGTGACCGTCGCCATGTCGAAGTAGTCCCGCCACGCGGCGATCTGGCCGTCGCGCACTTCGAACACGCCCATCACCGGCAGAGCGATCTCGCCGCCGTCCTTGCGTCGCATGGTGTCGGTGCGCTCGTTCATCACCAGATCGCCGTGGCTGATCTGACGATGCACGGCGAAGTCGATGCCGTCGAACGCGGCAAGGAAGCCGGCGATGAACTCCTTGATGGCCTCGCGGCCCTCGGCGGGTGGCATCGGGATGTTGTGGTAAACGGCGTCTTCGGTGAATCGTCCAGTGATCTCTTCGAGGTTCGGTGTGGACCACAGCTTGCAGAACTCGGTGACTACGTCGTCAGGCGTCATGCCTTGATGAAACGCAGCCAGGCGAGCTAATGCAAGCCCTGCCGTCCGCACTCAAGATCCAGGTGTGGCGAACACGAACAGGGCCATGAAGGCGACGTTGATGAAGAAGGTCGCTTCGACCAGGCTGACGGTGATGAAGAACGGTGTGTACAGCCGCGAGAGCGACTCGGGTTGACGGGCGACTCCGGCGATGAGTTGCGCGCCGGCCATGCCGTCGCCGACACCGGCGCCGATGGCTCCACCGGCCAGGACGATCGCGCCAGCCAGTAGCGCATTTCCCATGAGTGCATCAGTGGCCATGGCAGCCTCCTAGTGGGTGGATTGGTGGAGCAGGTTCTCGACGGTGGCGACCACCCGTGCGGCGCCGTCTTCGTCGGCGATGCGAACGGCGAGTTGTCGTGCCGTGTCACGGAGTTGGCTGTCGGTGACCGCCGCGCGGATGGCGTCGGCGAGCCTGTCGGCGGTCAATTTGCGTTGGGCGATCGGTGCGGCGCTGGCGCCGAGTTCGTGTAGCCGCCGGGCCCAGAAGGGTTGATCACCAGCGGGTCCTGGCAGGGGGATCGTAGGGAGGCCTGCGCGCAGGGTGGCGGCGGTGGTCCCTGCGCCGCAGTGATGTGCCACGGCGGCCATTCGAGGGAAGAGCCAGTCGTGGGGTGCTTCGCCGATCGTGAGGACGTCGTCACCGGATACGTCGAGACCGGCCCAACCGGATTGAACGACACCGCGCATACCCGCCTGCCGCAGCCCATCGGCAATGATGTCGGCGAGTCGTTCTGCACGACGTTCGGTGACCACGGTGCTGCCGAAGCCGATGAACACCGGCGCAGAGCCCGCGGCCAGGAAATCGATCAGCGCTTGCGGTGGCTGCCATCCAGCTGTCGGTGCCTGCCGCCAATATCCGACGACCTCTAGGTTGGCCCGCCAATCGGCGGGACGCGGCAGGACGATGGGCGAATAGCCGTGCAGGATCGGCCAGTTCGCGCCTGAGCGTTGGCGTCGAAGCGCACGCGTGGAGAGTTTCGGCAGTCCGAGGTCGCGGCGGAACCCGGCGACGACCCCGCCGTACAGACGGTCGATGATCCACGCACTAGCATTGGCGGCCAGACGATTGCCTCGGGTACCAGCCGACCAGGCGCCGAGCACGGTCGGCGGGTAGGCGGCGGTGGCCGAAAGCGGTTGCATTCGCACGCCGACCGAGGGGATTCCCATCGCTTCGGCGAGGGGATGGCCAGCCAACTCCGACAAGGGCGGGAGCAACAGAACGTCGGCGGGCACGTCGTGCAGTGCATTCAGAATCGACTGGCCGGTGTCCCGCACCCCCCGGGGCGTGAACATCGCCGCGAGGGCCGCTCTCGGGCTGACGTCGGCGTTTTCGGCGCCCGGGGTGAAGTCGGCGGGCAGTTCGCGAAAGTCCAACCCGCACCCGGTGATCAGGTCGGCGAATGGCGTGTACGCGGCCACCACGACCCGGTTTCCGGCCTCCCGCAGCGCCACCCCGACGCCCGTGAGAGGGGCGACGTCCCCACGGCTGCCGATCGCGGCGATCGCAACGGTGCTCATCGCGTACTCCCGACGGCCCGACCGAAGATCTCGACCAGGTCTTCGCCGTAACCCCTTGCGTTGTAATCGGGTTCACGCAGAATCTTCTCCACCACGGCGTTGATGGCGCCGCGAAGCGCGATCGCCATCGACTCGACGGGAAAATCGCCGAACTCGCCGTCGCGCTGGCCGGCCTGCAAGATCGCCGTGGGATCCAGCACGGCCAACTGCTCGGCAATCTCGGGACTGAGGCCCAGCTCATCGAACCGGCGCCCGTCGCTGGGTTGATAACTCGTTCCGAGGGAGGCCAGCGCCTTCAGCGCGACGCGATGGGTGCCGAAGTACTTGATGGTGGAGCGGATGAAGGCGTTGAGCTTGTCCGCCGCGTTGGCTTCGGCGTCGAGGGCTGGGACGAGGACCGCGAGCATTGAGCGGTACATCTGCTCGACGATCGCTTCCACCAGATTGTCTTTGTTGCCGAAGTGGTACAGCACCGCGCTCATCGCGATCCCGACGCGGTCGGCGATCTTGCGAATCGACGCCTGCGCGAAGCCGACCTCGGCGATCACCTCGATCGCACAACCGACGATCTGCGCCTTGCGCGCCGTCCGGGTGAATGACTCCGGCGGGTTGTCCTTCAATCGCATGACCCAACGATAGATCGCCTGATCTATGAATAGTAGTGGTGATCTAATATCAGATCAGTTGATCTAGACGCCGGTGGTCGACCCGGGTCGCACGATCATCAGGATCGTGACGGCCACCCACAGCAGGTTGAAGATCCCCGTGGACATCGCCAGCCGCCCGGCCGCCGCACCCCCGAGCATGGCGCGCTGCGCGGGCAGGACGGCCGCGATCAGGACCACGGCCGCCACGGCGGTAAGTGCGATCGAGACCAGCACCCAGGCCTGGGTCAACGACCCCATCGAGACCGCCGTCGCGATACCCAGCAGAGGAACTGCCACACCGACCGCGGCGTAGGTGACGCAGATCCGGTGCAGTACACCCGCGACGGGCGGCGTCGCGGCGTAGCGCGGAAACATGCTCGCCGCGACGGCAATTGGGCCGACCGCCAGGATCGCGACGACGACATGAATGCTGAGCAGGATCGCGGACATTGCACTCGACGTTAGGGCACCGCAGCCGCCGCCGTCCCTGCTGTACGCGCCAGGTTTCGACGAGATCTGGCCACCGGGGCGCCGCGACTACCAGCCTTCGGTCAACACCCGGTCCAGCGCATCGACGTAGAAGTCGGCGCAGTCGATGTCAATGCACAACGGCGGCTTGGTCTTCAGGATGTTGAGGTGATCGCCGGTCGGCTGGATGACCACGCCGAGCTCGAGCATGCGGTCGCAGATCGCCGCGGTCTCCTGGGTCGCGGGTGCCAGGGTGTCCTGGTCGCGGATCATCTCGACGCCGAGGTAGAGGCCGATGCCGTGCACGGTGCCGATGATCGGGTGCTTGTCACGCAGCGCGAGCAGTCTCGCCTTGAGGTGGCCGCCGACGCGCGACGCGTTGCCTTGCAGGTCCTCGTCGCGGAGCACGTCGAGCACGGTGAGTCCGATCGCGCAGGACAGCGGGCTGCCGCCGGTCGAGGAGAAGAAGTAGCCCTGCGAGGCGAACGCATCGGCCACCGCGCGGCTGGTGATCACGGCGCCCAGCGGATAGCCGTTGCCCGTCGACTTCGCCACCGACACGATGTCGGGCACCACGTTCTGCTGGTGGAAACCCCAGAACCACTCGCCGAGCCGGCCGAAACCGACCTGCACCTCGTCGGCGATCGCAAGGCCGCCACCGGCCCGCACCGCCTCGTACACCTGCCGCAGATAGCCGTCGGGCAGTGCCATGCCGCCAGCGTTGCCGTACACGGCCTCGCAGATGAACGCCGCAGGCGCTCGGCCAGCGGCGGCGAGCTCCTCGATCTGATGTACGGCATCGACGGCGTACCGGCCGACGTCGGCGCCGCGGTACTTGCCGCGAAAGCTGTTCGGCGACTCCACCGCGTGCACCCACTCGGGTCGCGTGGTGAGCGCACTGGGGTTGTCGGCCGTTGACGTCGACACGGCGTCGGTGGCATACGTCCAACCGTGGTATGCCTCGCGGACGGCGACCACGTCGCGGCGTCCCGTCGCCGCCGTCGCCAATCGCAACGCCAGATCGCTTGCCTCCGAACCGGAGTTCACCAGGAAGACGGTGTCCAGCGCGTCGGGCAACGTGGCGGTCAGACGCTCGCTGTATTCGACGACGGCCTCGTAGTTGAACCGCGAGTTGGTGTTGAGTCTGCGCAGTTGTCGCGATGCGGCGTCGGCCACCCGCGGGTGGGCGTGGCCGAGCACCGCCACGTTGTTGACCATGTCGAGGTAAACCCTTCCTGACGTCGACATCAGGAAGTGCCGCCAGCCGCGCTCGATCTGCGGGGGCCTGCGGTAGTAGTGCTCCTGCACCTTGGCGAAGCTGTCGTCCCTGCGGGCCAACAGATCTCGCTCGGCCGACGGTTCCCTCGCGGCCAGCCCGAGCAGCGGTCCCGGGTCGCGGGCGAGGGCCAGCCACCCCGGCGCCAGCTCGGCCGTGGTGAATTCGGGCGCGCGCGGGGCACCCGCCGGCCGGATCCCGACCGTGAACCAGTGGTCCGGCGCGGCGGTCGCGAGTGCTGCGGCAGCCTCGACGTGACCGGCCGCGGTGAGGTTCGCCCCCGTCACCGTCAGTTCGTAGTGCTCGCCGCGCAGCACCAGTTCTCCGCCGAGGTGGTCGACCACTCCCGGCCATGGCGCCGTCACCGTGGCGTTGCGAGCCGGCCACAGCGAGACGCCGGTCGGTATCACCTCGGGGCTGTCCTGGCTCAGCGCGGGCGCCCTGGTCAGGGCTGGTTCGCCGAACCGGGCGACGACGAGCGACGCGCCGTCGCGCACTGCGGCCCTTGCCAATTCGTCCTCGACGTCGGCAGCCAGCCATGCGCCCGGCTGGAAGGTGCTGTCGTACACGCCGGAGGTGGGGGACAGGTCCAGGGTGGTAACCGACGCCGGATCCAGCCCGGCGATCAACGGCTCTCCGGTCACCATGGCTTGGGTGTCGGCAAGGCCGAGTTCGGCGCGGATCACGCCCGTCATCACGTCGATCGGAACGGACGTGGCCTGCTCGAACATGCGCCACTCGTCATCGGATTGCTCGGTGATGTACGCGTTGTCGGGATCGAGTGCGGCCTGCTGCGCCCCGCTGACGATCAGCACGGCGGTGCGCAGCACCAGCAGCGGCCACACGACGTCCACCTCCACGGTGGTCAGGGGTCGGATCGCGTGAAATGCCCTGACGCCAGGCAGGATCGACGTGGGCGTGGTGCCGGTGTGACCCAGCACCGAGGACAGGGTGATGGCGAGTTCGGAGACGGCCCAGGTGTCGGAGAGGTCACCGAAGTCGATGATGCCGTCGGGCCCCGATCCTCCGTGCGCCGCGACGATGTTCGCGTCGGTCAGGTCGAGATGCACGGCCTGGCGCGGGAGTTCGTCGGCCAGCGGCGCGATCCGTGCCCAGGCGGCGGTCGCGGCCGCCGTCAACCGTTCGCGGTGCGTTGGGTCGTCGACGTGCGAGACCAGGGCGTCGACCACGCCATGGCCGACGCGCAGGTCCCACTGCAGCGCACGGTCGAGGCCGGGGTGGTGGAAGCCGGCCAAGGCGCGGCTCACCCGACCCGCCAGGTCGCCCATGTCCGCGACGACCCCTGGCGAAAGGTGACCCGCGCCGACCAGGGTGCCGCCGGGCAGATACGGCAACAACCGGACGTGGGCGGTGTTGTCGAGCAGACCCGTTACCGCCGTACAACTCTCACCCGCCAGGTTCGGCAGCGGTACCGCGACCCGCAGCGTCGGCTCCTCACCGGCGATCAACTCGGCGGCGGTGTCCTGCGCCGCCAACTCGGCCGCCGTGAATGCCGGGTTGGCGATCTTCAGCACCGCGAATGGGCGGTCGTCGGAGTCGAGCACCAGGAAGTTCTTGTCCTGTTGGCTGCCAAGCGATTCCGCCCTGGCGTTGATGCCGTAGTACTTCAGCAGCAGGTGTTCCGCCTGCGCATCGGTGACCTGGGGCGCCGGTAGCTCGGGTTGCTCCAGGAAGTTGAATCCGGCCGTCACTGGTTGACGAATCGGACGACGACCTCGGTGAAGGCATCGTTGTCGTCACCCGCCGCCGTGTGCCCGGCCTCGGCCAACTCGACGAACTCGGCGCGCGGCACCTTGGACAGGAAGTCCTCGACGCCCTCGACGCTGACCACGTCCGACAACTTGCCGCGAATCAACAGGATCGGGATCTGCAGGTTGATCGCCGCCTGCTCGAGCATGTCCATCCGCGTGAACGGATCGTCATCGGGTTTGGTCAGGAACGCCGGATCCCAGTGCCAGTACCACCGGCCGTCGCGCAGGCGCAGGTTCTTCTTCAACCCCTCCGGGCTGCGCGGCTTGGGTCGGTGCGGCAGATACGCGGCGACCGCGTCGGCGGCGTCCTCGAGCGAGGCGAAGCCGTCGACGTTGCCGAACATGAAGTCGCGGATGCGGGCGCTGCCGTCCTTCTCGAACCTCGGCACCACGTCGACGAGGATCAGCTTGGAAACCAGTTCGGGTCCGGCCTCGTGCGCCGCCAGGATGCCCGTCAGCCCGCCCATGCTCGCGCCGACCAGTGCCACCGGCCTGCCGATCTGGTAGAGCACCTGAAGGATGTCGCTGCACAGCGTCTCGACCGTGTAGTTCGCGGTGGGGGAGCGGTCACTGTCGCCGTGACCGCGGCTGTCGAGGGCGATGACGTGGAAGCCCGCGTCGGCCAGGATCTGGCCGGTGTTCTTCCACGAGTGCCTGTTCTGGCCTCCGCCGTGCAGCATCAGGACGGTCGGGCGACCCTCTGCGGACGCGGCGCCACGGTTCCACTCGTCGCCGATCAGGTTGAGGTCGTCGACACCGCGGAACGTCACCGTCTGCGATGTGCTGTGCACAGTGCTCACATGGATCCTCTCGGCCTTTCCACTGCACGTTACCCACGCGGTTTGCCTATTCGTCACCGGCCCCGGGCTGGCGCTTGGAACGCCACCCGATGAGTTTCCTAGCTCGGCTGAGTCGACATCCCATGCCCAACATCACTCCCTCCCTCTGGTTCGACGGCAACCTCGAAGAAGCCGGCGCCTTCTACGCGTCGGTCTTTCCGAATTCGTCGGTCGGACCGTTCTTCCGCTACACCGAGGCCGGTCCTGGTACCCCGGGCGACGTGGTGTACGGCACCTTTGTCCTGGACGGGCACCGGCTCCTCGGCATCAACGGTGGTCCGCAGTTTCGGTTCACCGAGGCGGTGTCGTTCGAAGTGCGCTGCGCTGACCAGGACGAAGTCGACTACTACTGGTCCAAGCTCGTCGACGGCGGCGAGGAGTCGCAGTGTGGCTGGCTCAAGGATCGCTACGGATTGAGCTGGCAGATCGTGCCCGAACGGCTGTACGAACTGCTGGAGGGCCCGGACCCGGCACGGGCCGCCGCTGCAACCGCGGCGATGCTCGGCATGCGCAAGATCGTGGTCGCCGAACTTGAGGCGGCCGTCGGTAACTTGTGATCCCGGCATGATTCCGACGCGATGATGATTTGCTGACGTCGGACCGTCAGCGGCGGTGACCGTCGGCAACCCGCTCCGAGGCCGACTCGGCGCGTGCGACCTGCGTCGGTGGGGCTGCGGTCCACGCGGTGGCGACGTCGCGCCGTCCTCTGCTGTTGCTGGCGTGGAAATCGTTGTTGTACGGTTCTTCGACTTCTTCGTGTGTCACCATCACGGCATTCGCCCGGGGCGGGTTTAGTCGGAGGGAATCAGCGACCGATGCCATTGACGTGCAGCGCAGGGGAGAACGCTTGATGGTCGCATCCGACGCATTGGCCAAGAACGCGGCGAAACCGATCCGCGCTGTCGGCGGCTTCTTCTCGATGGCGCTCGACACTTTCGTGCTGATGTTCAAGCCGCCCTTTGCCTGGCGCGAATTCATCCTGCAGTCGTGGTTCGTCGCGCGGGTGGCCATCGTGCCCACGTTGATGCTGACGATCCCCTATACGGTGCTGCTGACCTTCACGTTCAACATCCTGCTCACCGAATTCGGCGCCGCCGACTTCTCAGGCACCGGCGCCGCCCTCGGCACGGTCAGCCAAATCGGGCCGATCGTCACGGTTCTGGTGATCGCCGGGGCAGGCGCCACCGCGATGTGTGCGGACCTCGGTGCGCGCACCATCCGCGAGGAACTCGACGCGCTTCGGGTGATGGGCGTCAATCCCATTCAGACACTGGTGGTTCCGCGTGTGCTCGCGGCGACACTCGTCTCGCTCGCGCTGTCGGCGACGGTGGTCCTGGTCGGACTCACCGGCGCGTACCTCTTCTGCGTCTACGTCCAGCACGTCTCCCCTGGAGCGTTCGTGTCGGGCCTGACGTTGATCACCGGCCCTGCCGACGTGGTGATCGCCTTGGTCAAGGCCGGCCTGTTCGGCCTGACCGCCGGGCTGATCGCTTGCTACAAGGGCATTTCCGTTGGCGGCGGCCCAGCAGGCGTCGGCAATGCGGTGAACGAGACGGTCGTGTTCACCTTCATGGCCCTGTTCGCGATCAACGTCGTCGCGACCGCCGTCGGCGTCAAGGCCACGATGTGAGTCAGCGGGTAGCGCGAGAAACGAAGCGGGATCGCGTATGAGCACGGTCAGCCACCGGTTCAGGCGGACCGTCGACGGCTGGGTGCACGGTTGGAACCAGATCGGCGTACAGACCAAGTTCTTCGGGAAGACGCTGCGCTCGATCGGCGACGTGTTCCTCAACTACCGCGTCGAGCTGATCCGGCTGATCGCCCAGATGGGCCTTGGCACCGGTGCGCTCGCCATCGTCGGCGGCACGGTCGCCATCGTCGGCTTCCTCACCATGAGCACGGGCGCGCTTGTCGCAGTGCAGGGGTACAACCAGTTCTCCGAGATCGGCGTGGAGGCCCTCACCGGTTTCGCATCGGCCTTCTTCAACGTCCGCCTGATCGCGCCTGCCACCACCGCCATCGCCCTGTCGGCGACCATCGGCGCAGGCGCAACGGCACAACTCGGCGCCATGCGGATCAACGAGGAGATCGACGCGCTGGAGGTCATCGGCATCCGCAGCATCTCGTATCTGGCCTCCACCCGGGTGATCGCGGGCGTCATCGTGGTGATCCCGCTGTACTGCGTCGGTGTGCTGATGTCGTTCTGGGCCGCGAAGTTGGGCACGACCGCCATCTACGGCCAGTCGACCGGTGTGTATGACCACTACTTCGACACGTTCCTCAACCCGATCGATCTGATCTGGTCGTTCGTCCAGTCGATCGCGATGGCGATCGTAATCATGCTCGTGCACACCTATTACGGCTTCAGCGCCACTGGTGGGCCCGCCGGTGTCGGCGAGGCCGTCGGCCGCGCGGTGCGCACCTCACTGGTCATCTCGGCGTTCGTCGTCGTGGTCATCTCCCTGGCCGTCTACGGCCAGTCCGGCAACTTCAACCTGGCCGGCTGAACGGGGGCCGGCGTCGCAATGAGCGTGGAATATCAAGGCAAACAACGGGGCCTGGCCCCCGGCTGGTGGACGCTATTCCTGGTATTGCTGATCATCGCCATCATCTGGGTGGCCTACTCCCTGTTCTCTGGCACGTTCTTCAAGAAGTACGTGACGGTCACCCTGACCTCCGACCGGTCCGGTCTGGTGATGGAGACCAACGCCAAGGTGAAGATGCGCGGTGTGCAGGTCGGCCGGGTCATCTCGATCACCGGTGGCGACACGGAAAGCTCTGCGCCCGTGTCGTTGGGCTTGGAGATCTACCCCGGGCAGATCCAGTACATCCCGGCCAACGTCGAGGCACAGATCAACGCCACCACCATCTTCGGCGCCAAGTTCGTGGATCTCGTCTACCCCAGCGATCCCAGCTCGCAGCGGCTGCAAGAGGGCCAGGTGCTCAAGTCGCGCAACGTCACCACCGAGGTCAACACCGTCTTCCAGAACCTCGTCGGCGTGCTCAACAGGGTGGACACCGCCAAGCTCAACGCCGTGCTGTCGGCACTGGCCGAAGGGGTCCGCGGCCAGGGCGACCGGATCGGCCAGGCCACCACCGACGCCAACCAGGTATTGCTCGCGCTCAACCCGCGCGCCGACACGATCCGTGCGGACTGGCAGGCGCTGAAGGGCTTCAGCGACACGTACAGCGCTGCGGCACGAGACATCTTGACCACGCTGAACGCGGCGAGCACCACCAGCACCACCGTGACCACCCACGCCAAGCAACTCGACGCGCTGCTGCTGGCCACCACCGGCTTCTCCAACGCGGGCATCGACCTGCTGGCGCCCAGCCAGGCCAACCTGATCAAGTCGATCAACGTGCTGAAGCCCACCACCGACTTGCTGATGAAGTACAACCCCGAGTACACCTGCCTGCTGGTCGGCGCAAAGTGGTTGTTGGACAACGGCGGCTACGAAGCCACCGGCGGCAACGGCAAGTCGTTCATCCTCGACACCGGCCTGATGCTCGGCGACGACCCGTACCGGTACCCGGACAACTTGCCCATCGTCGGCGCCAAGGGCGGACCTGGCGGCAAGCCCAGTTGCGGCTCGCTGCCGATCGTCGACGAAAACTGGCCGGTGCGCCAGCTCGTCACCAACACCGGCTTCGGCACCGGCACCGACTGGCGCCCCAACCCGGGCATCGGCTTCCCCGGCTACGCCAACTACCTACCGGTGACGCGCGGCGTGCCCGAACCGCCGAGCCTGCGAAACCTGTTCGGTGGCCCCGCGCCTGGCCCGATCCCGTATCCAGGCGCGCCCGCGTACGGGGCCCCGATGTACGCGCCCGACGGCACGCCGCTGTGGCCGGGCCTGCCGCCCGCGCCACCACCTGGTGCGCCACGCGACCCGGGGGCGACACCCGGCTCGGAACCGTTCGTGGTGCCGGCTCCGCAAGCGATGCCGCCGACGCCGCTGCCACCGGTGCCGCTACCCGACGCGGTCGCCCCATCACCGTAGAAGCACCGCACCCCGACACGAACACGAACACGAAAGGTAAGCAGCCATGAAGGACAACTTGGCAGGAGCCGCCTGGCGCCTGGCCATCTTCTTGGTGGTGTGCCTCGTTGGCGTGTTCGCGCTCGTCGCGGTCTTCGCGCAGCTGCGGTTAGGGGAGAAGGCCAACGACTATCACGCCGAGTTCGCCAACGTGTCCGGGTTGGAAGGCGGCGACTTCGTCCGGATCGCCGGTGTCGAGGTCGGCAAGGTGGACAAGCTGTCGATCCGCGACGACAGCACCGTGACGGTCGACTTCACCGCGGACGACTCTGTGGTGCTCACCCAGGGATCGCGTGCGGTGATCCGCTACGACGACCTGATCGGCGGCCGCTACCTGGCGCTCGAGGAGGGCACGGGAGATGCCAAGCGGCTCAACGCCGGTGCCACCATCCCGTTGGAGCGGACCTCGCCCGCGCTCGATCTCGACGCGTTGATCGGCGGCTTCCGCCCGCTGTTCAGGGCGCTCGACCCCAACCAGGTCAACGCGCTCTCCGGTCAGTTGATCAGCGCCTTCCAGGGGCAGGGCGCGACCATCGGATCGTTCCTCACGCAGACCGCCGCGCTGACCACCACGCTGGCCGACCGCGACCAACTGATCGGCGAGGTGATCGTCAATCTCAACACGGTGCTTGGCTCGCTCGGCGACCAGAGTGATCAGTTCGCCAAGGGCGTTGACTCGCTGGCCGACCTCATCAAGGGCCTCGAGGCCCGCAAGTCCGACATCGCCAACGGCCTCGCGTACACCAACGCCGCTGCGGGCAGCATCGCCGACCTTCTGTCGCAGGCCCGCCCGCCGTTCCAGAAGGTGATCGCCCAAACCGACCGCGCCGCAGGCATCGTGGTGGCCGACCACGACTACTTCGACAACCTGGTCAACACGCTGCCCGACGCCTACCAGGCGCTGGCCCGGCAGGGCATCTACGGTGACTACTTCAGTTTCTACCTCTGCGACATCGTGCTGAAGCTCAATGGAAAGGGCGGTCAGCCGGTGTACGTCAAGATTGCCGGGCAGAGCACCGGAAGGTGCACGCCGCGATGAAGCCCTTCTCCGAACGCAACCAGTTCACCATCGGCGCAATCGGTCTCGCGATCGTCGCCGCGATCGTCTTCGGCGCGCTCAACTACGACAAGCTGCCGTTCCTCACCCAGGAGAAGGCCTACTCCGCCTTCTTCGTCGAAGCGGGCGGCCTGAAGAGCGGTGCCGCCGTTCAGGTCTCCGGCATGAAGGTGGGCCAGGTTTCCAGCGTCGAACTCGACGGGGAACAGCGGGTCCTGGTGAAGTTCGAGGTTAACGAGAACGTTCGCCTCGGCGACCGCACCGAGGCCGCGGTCAAGACGAAGAGCCTGCTCGGTACCAAGATCCTGGAGGTCACGCCGCGCGGCGACGGACGGCAACAGGGCACCATCCCGGCCGACCGCACCACGCCTGCCTACCAATTGCCCGACGCCCTTGGCGATCTCGCGACGACGATCAGCGGCCTGAACACCGACCAACTGTCGGACTCGCTGAAGGTGCTCTCCGAGACGTTCGCCGACACACCGCCAGAACTCAAGGTCGCCATCGAGGGGGTCGCGCGCTTCTCCCAGAGCCTCAACGAGCGTGATGCCCAACTGCGCTCGCTGCTCACCAACGCCGACAAGTCGACCACCGTGCTCGCCGAACGCAGCAACCAGGTGGTCGGCCTGGTCCGCAACACCAACGCCCTTCTGGCGGAACTGCAGAACCAGAGCGCTGCGCTGGACGCGATCTCGGGCAACATCTCGGCGCTGAGTGTCCAGCTGCAGGGCTTCATCGCCGAGAACCGCACCACCATGAAGCCGGCGATCGACAAGCTCAACGGCGTCCTCACCATCCTCGACAACCGCAAGGACCGGCTGAAGAAGTCGCTGAAACTGCTGAACTCGTACGCGATGTCGCTTGGCGAGTCGGTGTCGGGCGGTCCGTTCTTCAAGTCCTACGTCGCCAACCTGCTGCCTGGACAGTTCGTTCAACCGTTCATCGACGCCGCCTTCTCCGACCTCGGTCTCGACCCGAACGTGCTGCTGCCCTCCGAGCGCATCGACCCGCAGATCGGCCAGCCAGGCACCCCGGCGCTGCCGCTGCCGTACCCGCGCACCGGCCAGGGCGGCGAGCCGAATCTCAATCTGCCCGATGCCATTACGGGCAATCCCGGCGACCCCGGGTGCGGTCCGCCCGGCTTGCCGCTGCCCGGCCCGACTGGTTGCTACCCATACCGCGAACCGCTGCCCGCGCCGCCGCCGGGTGGACCGCCGCCGGGACCGCCCGCCCAAGCGCCGCCGGGCATCCAGCCGACTGCGGTGCCGACGCCAAGCCCGGTGCTGATCCCAGCTCCTGGTGAGGTACCTCCGCCTGCCGAGGGAGGTGGCCAGTGAGCACCGCCATCACGCCATCACCGGCCACGCGCTACGCCCGTCCCGGGCTGGCCATTGCCTTGGTGCTTCTGCTCGCCGCCGGCGTCTTCGTGCTGGTGCGGGGGAGCGAGACGATCAACCGCACCAACGTCGTCGCGTACTTCGAGAACAGCAACGGCATCTACGTCGGCGACGACGTCACGATCCTCGGCGTGCCCGTCGGCCAGATCTCCGCGATCGAGCCCGAGCCAACGCAGGTCAAGGTGTCGTTCTGGTACAACAGCAAATTCCGGGTGCCTGCCGATGCCAATGCCGCGGTCCTGTCGCCGATGCTCGTCACGTCCCGTGCGATCCAGTTGACGCCGTCGTACTCGGGTGGCCCGGTGCTCGCCGACGACGCCGTGATCCCGCGTGAACGTACCGTCGTCCCAGTCGAATACGACGACTTCCGCAAGCAGCTGGAGCGGCTCACCGAGACGCTTCAGCCCACCCAGCCGGGTGGCGTCAGCACTTTGGGCGCGGTCATCAACACTGCCGCGGACAACCTGCGCGGCCAGGGCGCCAACATCCGCGACACCGTGATCAAACTGTCCCAAGCGTTTTCGGCGCTCGGCGACCACAGCACCGACATCTTCTCGACCGTGAAGAACCTCTCGATCCTGGTGTCCGCGCTGCAGGACAGCACGAACCTGATGCGCCAGCTGAACCAGAACCTGGCGTCGGTGTCGGGCCTGCTCGCCGACGATCCGAACGAAGTCGGCAACGCGGTGCGCGACCTGTCCGACGCGGTGGGCCAGGTGCAGAGCTTCGTCGCGGACAACCGCGAGACGCTGGGCACCACGTCGGACAAGTTGGCCGGTGTGACCACGGCACTCACCGAGAGCATCGACGACATCAAGCAATTCCTGCACGTGGCGCCGACGACGTTCCAGAACTACATCAACATCTACCAACCGGCGCAAGGCGCGGTGTCGAGCGTGCCGGTGATCAACAACTTCGCCAACCCGATCACCTTCATCTGCGGCGCCGTCCAGGCCGCATCGCGCATGGGCGCCGAGGATTCGGCGAAGCTCTGCGTCCAGTACCTGGCGCCGATCATCAAGAACCGGCAATACAACTTCCCGCCGATCGGGGAGAACCTCTTCGTCGGCGCCCAGGCGCGGCCGAACGAGATCACCTACAGCGAGGAATGGATGCGCCCGGACTACGTACCTCCTGCGGGTCCGGCGCCCAGCCCGAATCAAGCGTCGCCGTTGTCCGGTGAAGCGCCGCCGCCCCCGGGCCCACCGCTGCCCGCCGAGGCGCCGATGGCGACCAATCCGGCTGACGGGCTGCCCGGGTTGATGATGCCGAACGGGCCGGGGTCATGATGAGCCGCAAGCTGATTCGATTCGCAGTACTCACCGCCGCGGTGTCGGTGGTGTTGTCCGGCTGCGGCGCGGGCGGGCTGAACTCCGTGCCGTTGCCCGGAGTGCAGGGCGAGGGGTCGGGCGCGTACACCGTCAAGGCGCAGATGCCCGACGTCGACAACATCGAGCAGAACTCTCGGGTGCGTGTCGACGATGTGACGGTCGGCAATGTCACCGGGATCGAGCGCGAGGGCTGGCACGCCCTGGTCACCATGAAGCTCAACGCCAACGTGGTGCTGCCGGCCAACGCGACGGCCAAGGTGGGCCAGACCAGCCTGCTGGGCAGCCAGCACATCGAGCTCTCGGTGCCCAAGGGCGTACCGCCCGAGGGCAGGTTGCGCGACGGGTCCGTGATACCGCTGTCGTCGGCGGGTGCGTACCCGACCACCGAGCAGACGCTTGCGGCGATCTCGTTGCTGCTCAACGGAGGTGGGCTCGGCAACGTCCAGGACATCACGCAGGCGTTCAGCACGGCGTTCACCGGCCGGGAAGCCGACCTGCGCAGCCTGATCGAGCAGCTCGACAAGTTCATCGCCTACAACAACGACCAAAAGCGGGACATCATCGCCGCCGCCGAGAGTCTCAACGCTCTGGTCGGCCAGTTCGCCGCCCAGAAACCCGTGGTGGACAAGGCGTTGCGGACGATCCCCGACGCGCTGGCGGTGCTGAGCAACCAGCGCAACCAGCTCGCCGACGCGCTCACCCAGCTGGGCAAGTTCAGTGCGCTGGCGGCAGATTCGGTCAACCAGACCAAGGAGTCGTTGGTCGCCGAGCTGAAGAACGTTGGGCCGGTGCTGGAATCGCTTGCCAACGCAGGCCCGGCGTTGACGCGCTCGCTGAGCTTCCTGACCACCTACCCGTTCCCCAAGGAAACCATCACCAACTGGATGCGCGGTGACTACGCGAACCTGACGCTCATCGTCGACGCGACGCTGAGCCGGCTCGATTCGGGGATGATGACCGGAACGCGGTGGGAGTGCGACCTGACCTGGTTGGAGCTGCAGTGGGGCCGCACCATCGGCCAGTTGCCCAGCCCGTGCACCGCGGGCAACTCGTATACCGCGGGTAACCCGTTGACCATGCCCTACCACTGGGATCAGGGGCCGTAGACATGCGACTGACCAGACAGATCCTCGTCCAGCTGGGCATCTTCATCGCCATCGCGCTGGTCGCGATGGCCATCATGGTGTTCGGCTACATGAACCTGCCGAACCTGATGTGGGGCGCGGGGCACTACCGCGTCACCCTGCAGTTGCCGCAGACCGGTGGCCTGTACGAGCGAGGAAACGTCACGTACCGCGGCGTTCAAGTGGGCCGGGTGGAAAGAGTCGACCTGACGAACGACGGTGTCGCCGCGACGCTTTCGCTGAAATCGGACGTCTCGATCCCCGCCGACCTGGACGCACAGGTACACAGCCAGTCTGCAGTCGGCGAACAGTTCGTCGAGCTGATCCCGCGCAGCGGCAATGGCCCGGCGCTGAAGGACGGATCGATCATCCCGCTCGACCGCGCTGCGGTGCCAACCAATGTCAACACTCTGCTGGAGGCCACCAATCGCGGGTTGGACGCGATACCGCGGGACAACCTCAAGACTGCCGTCGACGAGTCCTACCTCGCGGTCGGCGGGCTTGGGCCGGACCTGTCGCGGTTGGTGAAGGGTTCGACGGCGCTGGCCATCGACGCCCGCGCCAACCTCGATCCGCTGACCGCGCTGATCGACCAGTCCAAGCCGATCTTGGACACCCAGACCGACACCGGGGGGTCGATCAGGGCATGGGCGTCGAACCTGGCGACCGTCACCGGCGAGTTGCAAGCCAACGACGACGCCGTGCGGGGCGTGCTGACGAAGGGGCCAGGCGCGGCCGACGAGGTCCGTGCGCTGTTCCAGCGTCTGCAGCCGACGCTGCCCATCGTGCTGGCCAACCTGGTCACCGTCGGCGAGGTCGCGCTGACCTACCAGGCCAGCCTCGAGCAGTTGCTGGTGCTGCTGCCGCAGGGCACCGCGACGACGCAGGCCACCGGTACCGCCAACCGCAACACCAAGCAGGATCTCAAGGGCGCCTACCTCAACTTCAACCTCAATCTGAATCTGCCGCCGGCATGTACGACGGGCTTCCTGCCAGCAAACGAGCAGCGGCCTGCCAGTTTCGAGGACTACCCAGACCGGCCCGCGGGTGACGTCTACTGCAGGGTCCCGCAGGATTCGCCGTTCAACGTGCGCGGTGCGCGCAACCTGCCGTGCGAGACGGTGCCAGGCAAACGTTCGCCGACGGTGAAGCTGTGCGAGAGCAACGAGAACTACATCCCGCTCAACGACGGCTTCAACTGGAAGGGCGACCCGAACGCCACGCTGTCCGGACAGGACATCCCGCAGCTGCCGCCGGGGTCACCACCTGCACAGTTCGTGCCGCCTCCGGCAGCGGTGCCGCCGCCAATCGCAGCCGCTGAATATGATCCGGCAACGGGCACGTACGTTGGACCGGACGGCCACGTGTACACGCAAGGCAATCTGGCCCGTAACGCCAAAGAGGAGCAAACATGGCAGACGATGCTGCTGCCCCCGCCGGGGAGCTGAGCAAGCCTGCATCCGAACCGGCAGAACCGGTAGCCGACAGTGTCGACGCGGACGCGGAGTCCGCAGCCGAGTTCCTCGACGAGGCCGAGGATGACGGTGAGGACTACCCGGAACTCGAAGCCGAGGCCACCGCGCCGCGGATGGCGCACGTCCGACTGGCGACGATCGTCGGCCTTGTCGTGGTGCTCGCCCTCGGCGGTCTGGTCGGGTGGCTGAGCTTCCGCGCCTACCAGTCGCACCAACTCGACACGCAACGCAAGGTCTTCCTTCAGGTCGGCAGGCAGGGTGCGCTGAACCTCACCACGATCGACTACCAACACGTCGACAATGACGTCAAGCGCATCCTCGACTCCGCGACCGGAAAGTTCTACGACGACTTCCAGCAGCGCAGCCAGCCGTTCACCGAGGTGGTCAAGCAGGTGAAGTCGAAGTCGGTGGGCACCGTGACCGAGGCCGGCCTGGAGTCCGAGTCGAACGACGAGGCGCAGGTACTCGTCGCGGTGGCGGTCAACACCACCGTCGAGGGCCAACCCGAACAGCAGCCGCGTGCCTGGCGGATGCGCATCCTCGTGCAGAAGGTCGGCGAGGACACCAAGGTTTCCAACGTGGAGTTCGTGCCGTGACAGACGAAGAGAAGACAACCGTGATCGACGAGGCCGAGGAGAACAAAGTCGACTCTGACTCCGACTCCAAGGACGTCATCGAAGACGCCGCAGACGATGCCGATACCGCAGATGCCGATACCGCAGATGCCGTCAAGGCGAAGCCGACCAAGAAGCGGACTGCGAAGCCCTTCCGCCCTGGCATCGACTGGCCAAGGGTGTTCGCGTACGGGGTGCTCCCGGGACTGGCTCTGGTGCTGGCGCTGGCCGCGGGATTCCTGAAGTACGTGGACAATTCGGTGCGCAGCTCCGACGTCGCCCGCGCCGAGTCGATGCAGGTCGCCAAGGACAGCACCATCGCGCTGCTGTCCTATCAGCCCGACAAGGTCAAGGACCAGTTGAACGCCGCCCGCAGCCTGCTCACCGGCGACTTCCAGAACTCGTACACGTCGCTCATCAACGACGTGGTGATCCCTGGCGCCGAGCAGAAGAAGATATCTGCGGTCGCGACGGTGCCCGCCGCCGCGTCGGTCTCGGCCCAACCGAATCACGCCGTGGTCCTGGTATTCGTGAATCAGACCGTCATCGTGGGTGCCGATGCGCCGACCGACACCGCGTCGAGTGTGAAGGTGACTCTGGACAAGCACGGCGACAAGTGGTTGATCTCCGAGTTCCAGCCGGTGTAGGTACACGGTGGTGACCGAACCGCGTCGGCTCGACGTCACCACCCCCGACGTGACGCTGCGGGCGCTGACGTGGGGGCCGCCGGACGGGCCGATCGCGTTGTGCCTGCACGGTTTTCCCGATACCGCGCACGGCTGGCGCAAGGTCGCCCCCGTGCTCGCTGACGCGGGCTGGCGGGTGGTGACGCCGTTCATGCGCGGTTACGCCCCGTCGTCGGTCTCGTCGATCGGCAGCTATCACGTCGGTGCGTTGATGGACGACGCGCTGCGCGTGCTCGACGCGGCAGGCCCGACGGGCCGCGACGTCATCATCGGCCACGACTGGGGAGCGATCGCAGGGGCAGGCCTTGCCGCGATGCCCGACAACCCGTTCAGCAAGGCCGTGATCATGTCCGTGCCGCCTTCCGCGTCGTTTCGTGGCAAGGTCCCGAACGTGGGCGGCTTGCTCGCCCGGCTGCCGCGCCAATTGGTGCGCAGCTGGTACATCATGTACTTCCAATTGCCCTGGCTGCCAGAGCGTTCCGCGTCGTGGGTGGTACCTCGACTGTGGCAACAGTGGTCACCGGGGTACCACGCGACCGAAGACGTCGCACTGGTGCTCGACGCGATCGGATCCCCGAAGAACTGGCGCGCCGCGCTCGGGTACTACCGCGCAACGGTGAGGGGCAGCAAGCCGCCCGAGCGCTACGCCGAACTGCACCAGCGCTGGCTGTCGGCCCCGGTGCTCCCGACCATGTACCTGCACGGCGCAGACGACGGCTGCGCCACATCGGACTACGCGCGGTGGGTGCAGCCGGTGCTTCCCGATGGCAGTCGCGTCGAAATCGTCGACGGGGCAGGGCACTTCATGCAACTCGACCGACCGGACGTGACGGCAGGCCACATCCTCGACTTCATCGGGCGCTAGCGGTTCTTCAGGGCCGGATGGTTGCGGGCCAGGATCGGTAGCAGCAGCCGGCGCGGCAGGTGCTGGAACGCGACGGCGCCGATCCGGTTGAACGCACCGGGGACGATCACGATGCGGCCCGACGCCAGCCCGTCGACCGCGGCCCGTGCGACTTCGTCGGGGTCGATCCACATGGCCTTCGGGAGCGCAGCTTCGGCGTCCTCGTCGGAGACGCCCGCTGCTTCGCCGAACCCGGTCTTGACCGGGCCGGGACACAGGGTCGCGGCGATGACGCCGGTGCCGCGCAGCTCCTGGCCGAGGGACTGCGTGTAGGAGAGCACGAATGCCTTGGCCGCGCCGTAGGCCGCCTGCCCTGGCAGCGGGCCGAACGCCCCGACCGATGCGACGTTGAGCACCGCGCCGCGACCGCGCGACACCATGCCGGGGACGAAGCGGCTGCACAGGTCGGCAACGGCGGCGACGTCGACCTCGATGAGGTTGAGTTCGGCGGCGGGGTCGGATTCCGCGATCGGTCCCATCGTGCTGAGGCCTGCGTTGTTGACAAGGACGTCGACGACCAGACCGAGCTCGGTCACTCGCTCGGGCAACGCGGCCCGCTCGGCGGGCTTGGACAGGTCGGCGGCCAGCACATCGGCTGCCGCGCCAAGCGATTCGGCGAGCTCTTGCAATTTCTCGGCGCGGCGCGCCACCAACACCACGCGACGACCGCGGCTGGCGAACTCCCGTGCGATTTCCGCACCGATGCCCGACGAGGCGCCGGTGACGAGAACGACGCCGTTGCGACTTGCCGCTGGAAGCATGCCCGCAGCCTAGCCTTGGGCGATGAGCACCTGGCGGCTGACGCCTACCGATGCACAGACGTTCTGGATGTCGACGAAGATTCCCAACGACACGTTCCTGTTGTTCGGATTCGGCGGCGTGCCAGCCGACCTGGAGGCGACGCTGGACGGCCTCGCATCGCGGGCCCGCGGCTGTCCTGACTTGACGGTGCGCATCGACGATCACGGGCGCCTCGGCTATCCGGCCTGGGTGCACCGCGACGTCGACCGCTCGCAGTTCGTCATGCACGACCTCGAGAACCGCACGTGGGCGGGCTGTCTGGCCGAGGTGAGCCGGCTCATCGCCGATCAGTTGGATGCGCGGGTGGTGGCGTGGCGGCTGCACGTGTTCACCGACGTCGACGGAGTTCCTGGAGTCGCTGGGGCCGGCACCGTGGCGGTCCTGCAGATCTCGCATGCGCTCGGTGGCGGTGGGCGCACCTTGGCGCCCGCGGCGCAGATGTTCGGCAGGGTCGGCGCAGTGGTGTCAGGGATCGACTCACGGTCTGCCGGCCCCGCTGCCTTGCCGCTGCTCGGGGTGCGCGCTGCCAGGGCTCATCGCCGGTTCCTGGCCGACACCGAGGCGGGAGTCGTTCCGCCACAAGCAGATCTGCGTCCGCTGCTGCGGACCAACGCACGACCGTCCGGTTCCGCCGGCCTGCGCACGGTGGTCAGCAAGCGCTCCGAACTAGCCGAGGGAACGGTGACGGTTGCCGCCCTGTCCGCGATATCGGCCGCGCTCGCTGATCATCTGCGCGACCTTGGCGACGACCCGTCGGCGCTCGGCGCCGAAGTGCCGATGGCCAAGCCACCGCCACGCCTGTCGTACAACCACTTCGGCAACGTCGGCGTCGGTCTGTACCCGGAGTTGGCCGCGGGGGAGCGCAGCGCGCGCATCGCCGCCGACCTCGAGGCACGGCGCCGCCGCGCTGCGCATCCCGCGATGCGCGCCGGCGATCTGGCCTTCGGCGCGACGCCTGCGCCGTTGTTGCGTTGGGGGATGGAACGTTTCGATCCCGATGTGCGGGTGGCGGCGGTGACGGGCAACACGGTGGTGTCCAGCGTGAACTGCGGGGCAGCGGACTTCGCGTTCGGCGGCGCTCCCGTCGTGCTGGCATCGGCCTTCGCAGGACTGTCGCCGATGATGGGCCTGACGCACGTCGTGGTCGGTGTCGGCGACACCGTCACGGTCGGCGTGCACGCCGCCGAGTCGGCGGTGGGTGGCCCGGATGGGCTTGATGCCTACGTGGCGCGCCTCGAGGAGGCACTGGGATCCGAGTCCAGTCCCTCCACCACTGCGTAGTGCTGCATCTCCTCGATGTCGTCGACGAACGGGCGGATGGGCGGGAAGAACCGTCGGAACTGCTCGCTGGGCCGAAAACCGTTGAGGTGATCGGCGGTCGAGGTCCAGTAGATCCGCAGGATGAACCTATCGGGCTCCTCCTCGCACTGCGCCAGCTGGTAGCCGAGGCAGTACTCGCTGTCGTCGAGCGCGGTCGCCGACTCCCGATAGGCCGCGACGAACGCGTCGCGCCGGTCCTCGTCGATCCGGTAGCGGATGTACTCGACCGTCACTGTTGGCTCCTCAAGAGTCCGAAGGCGAAACCCGTGCCGAAGCCGCGGCGCAAGGCCAGGTGTATCCAGATCAGTGCGTACGGCTCGAGCAGCCGGGCCAGCGCCAGCTCGCCCGCGTCGACCACCTCGAACCCCAACTCGGACACCAGGGTCGAGGTGACGTCCTTGGCGGCGGCGTCGTCACCGCAGACCAGCATCACCGGTGTGCCCTCGACGTCCGGGTGGTCCATCATCGGCGCACCGATCTGGTTCATCGCCTTGCACACCCGCGCCCCGAGCGCCCACGCCGCGACCTGTTCGGCGCCGGACGTGGTGTGCCCGATCTCCAGCGCGGAGAAGTCGGGCGTCAACGGATTCGTGCAGTCGACGACGACCCGGTCCGCCAACTCGCCGCAATCGGCGATCGCCTGCTCGGTGGACTGCCACGGCGTGCACAGCACCACGACGTCGGCGTCGCGGGCGGCGGCCGCGGTGGTCGCGACGGCACCGAGGTCGGCGTACTTGGGATCTTCTGGGGTTCGGACGCCATAGGTGACCTGGTGAGCAGTACTCCACCCGCCGCCCAAGGCCTGCCCGACGTTGCCTGCCCCGATGATTGCGATTCTGATGCGCGTTACGCTACGGCCGAGGGGTCGCACCAGCAATGACGGACTTCGAGGTGAGCTACGGACCGGGAGGTTAGCGTGCAGGCCACAGGACCGCAGGAGCGCAACGAAGAACCGCGCTTGGTAGAACTATGCCCCGTCGAGGCGACCCTGGCCGTCATCGGCGGCAAGTGGAAAGCCGTGCTCGTCTTCTATCTGAAGCGCGGCGGGGCTCACCGGTTCGCCGAGTTGCGGCGCAAGACTCACGGGATCAGCGAGCGCGTGCTGACCAGGCAGTTGCGCGAGCTGGAGGCCGACGGCATCGTCCGGCGCGAAGTCTTCGCGGAAGTGCCAGCGCGCGTGGAGTATTCGCTGACCGAATACGGAGAGTCGCTCGGACCGGTGACCGAGGCGATGTGCCAGTGGGGCAAGGCGCACATGGCGGTCAGGACCGCCTGACGTCGGCTGGAGGGTCACTTGCGCAGGTTGGCGATACCTACGTCCATTGCGGCTTCGAGGTAGCTGATGTCACCGGTGTTCAGCAGCACCGAGACTCCGCCCTGGATGCCTGCCAGGAGTGCCGCGGCGGCGCGCGCCGGGTCGACGGACTCGGTCATCTTTCCCTGCTGCTGCATCGCGCGCACTCCTGACTCGATCTCGGTCCGCCACTGATCGATCAGCGCCGAGGTCACCGCCTGTGCTCCCGGCGTGCGGCCCATCTCGGACATCACCGTCGACAGCGGGCACTGCTGTCCCTGCTCGCGGTAGCGCTCCACGACCACGTCGCGCCACCGCTGCCACGCCGCCCATGACGTCAACTTGCCCAGGTGCGGTTGCTGGTCGCTGAGTACTCGCGCCGCCTCCAGCTCGGCCACCGCGAGCAGCAGCTGCTCCTTGCCGCTTGGGAAGTAGTGGAACAGCTGGCTCTTCGACGTCCCGGTGTGGGCCATCACGTGGTCGAGCGTGGTGGCGACCGCGCCGTTCACACGGATCTCCGCTGCGGCGCCATCGATGATCCGCTGGCGGGTGACCTGGCCCTTGGTCGTGAATTTTTGGGCCGTGACTTTCTGGACTTGCCAGTCCATTTTTAGCGCGCCATTCTTGGACTCATGAGTCCAAACAATACGCGGCTGGAAGGCCGCACGGCACTGGTCACGGGTTCCACCGGCGGCCTCGGCGTCGCCATCGCCCGCGCTCTCGCCGATGCAGGCGCGTTCGTCGTCGTCAGCGGCCGCAACAAGGAACGGGGCGACGACGTCGTCGCAGGCGTCCGCGCCGCCGGGGGACGGGCGGCGTTCGTGGTCGCCGATCTGAGCGGCGGGGCGACGGCCGCAACGGACCTCGCCGAGCAGGCCACCGCGGCGGCAGGCGGCCGGATCGACGTCCTGGTCAACAACGCCGCCATGCTGCTGATGCCGACACCGACGGCCGCGGTGTCCGAACAGACACTGCGGGACGCGTTCGCAGTCAACGTCTTCGCCCCGTTCTTCCTTACCGGTGTGATCGCGCCCCCAATGGCGGAGCGCGGCCGCGGCGCCATCGTCAACATCGGTTCCATCACTGGTCTTCGCGGCAGCGATGGATCGGCGATCTACAGCGCGAACAAGGCCGCGATCCACTCGATGACCACGTCGTGGGCCGACGAGTACGGGCCGTCGGGCGTCAGGGTGAACGCCGTCGCGCCTGGTCCGATCGCCACCGAACGCCAGCTCGAGTTCGCCGACCACGTGGCGCCGATGTTGGCGCGGATCCCGTCGCGCCGGATGAGCACGCCCGAGGAGGTGGCGGCGTCGGTGGTCTTCCTGGCCTCGGACGACGCGGCCAACATCCACGGCGCCGTTCTCGGCGTGGACGGGGGCTGGGCGGCGGTGTAGCCGCGGCGTGACAGATCGCCTAGATTCTGTTGCGTGACCGCCTACGACTTCGCCATCCTTCTGCTCCGCGTCGTCCTCGGCCTGACCATGGCTGCGCACGGCTACAACAAGTTCTTCGGGCCGGGGGGTCTGGCGGGCACGGCAGGCTGGTTCGACAGCATGGGCATGAAGCCTGGCAAGTTCCACGCCAGGGTGGCCGCCAGTACTGAGATGGCCGCCGGGCTCGGGCTTGCCGTCGGGCTGCTCACTCCGATCCCCGCCGCCGGCTTCGTCTCGCTGATGTTCGTCGCCGCATGGACGGTGCACCGCAAGAACGGCTTCTTCATCGTCAAGGAGGGCTGGGAGTACAACCTGGTGCTCGCCGTCGTCGCGGTCGCGATCGCGACCTTGGGCGCAGGCAAGCTCAGCCTGGACTACGCGTTGTTCCACACCAGCGGGGCCTACCACTACCTGCACGGCTGGTGCGGCCTGATCATCGCCGTCGTGCTCGGTGTGGCCGGGGGCATCGGTCAGCTCGCGATCTTCTACCGGCCTCCTGCCAAGCAGGCGGGATAGCTGTCGTGGCTCAATCACCTGACGCCGACTATCCGAAGATGGCCATGGAGCGGGGGCACGTCGAACCCTCACCGCGGCGGGTCCGCGGATACTTCGACGGCCAGCTGGTGTTCGACACGACGCACGCCCGCTACGTGTGGGAGGTGCCGAACTACCCGCAGTACTACATCCCGCGTGCCGACGTGCGCGATGAGTTCCTCGTCGACGAGAACCACCCGCAGAAGGTGCAGTTCGGGCCGTCCCGGATGTACTCGCTGACCGCGGGGGACGCCACCAGGGCAGGTGCGGCGCGGGTCTTCGACGGCGACGGCGGCGGTCCCGTGGCGGGCACCGTCCGGTTCGAATGGGACGCCCTCGATTGGTTCGAGGAGGACGAGCGGATCGTCGGCCATCCCCGCAATCCGTACGCCAGGATCGACGCACTTCGCTCGCACCGGCATGTCCACGTCGAACTCGACGGCGTCGTGCTCGCCGATACCCACGCTCCGGTATTGCTCTTCGAAACGGGTTTGCCGACAAGGTATTACATCGACCGAACCGATGTCGTGTTCGCCAAGCTCGAGCACAGCGACACACAGACCCTGTGCCCGTACAAGGGGATCACGTCGGGCTACTGGTCGGTGCGTGTCGGCGAGACCGTGCACCAGGACTTGGTGTGGACCTATGCCTACCCGTTGCCTGCGGTCGCCCCGATCGCGGGGCTGATCGCGTTCTACAACGAGAAGGTCGACATCGCCGTCGACGGGGTTGCGCTGCCTCGGCCGCACACGACTTTCAGCTGATCGCCCGAGTTTCGGCCCGTTCGCGGTCATAAGTTTCGAACCCGTTCCGCGTATCTAGAACACGTTCTAATCTGCCCGCATGGGCTTTTTGAAACAGGACTCACCCGTTGTCGATTACGCGGAGTGGAGCAAGGGGTCCCGTGCCGAGCGGATCAAGCCGATGGCAAGGCACTGGGCCGAGGTCGGCTTCGGAACTCCCGTAGTACTGCACTTGTTCTACGTGGTGAAGATCCTGCTGTACGTCCTGGTGGCATGGCTGATCGTGCTGACCACCACCGGGATCGACGGCTTCACCAACGTGGCGCAGTGGTATGCCGAGCCCATCGTGTTCGAGAAGGCCGTGCTGTACACGATGCTGTTCGAGGTGATCGGGCTTGGCTGTGGGTTCGGCCCGCTCAACAACCGGTTCTTTCCGCCCTTGGGATCGGCGCTGTACTGGCTGCGGCCCAAGACCGTTCGGCTGCCGCCATGGCCGAGGCGCGTGCCGCTCACGAAGGGCACGTCCCGTACTCCCTTCGAGGTGCTGCTGTACGCGGCGTTGCTGATCGCCTTGGTGTTCGCTCTCTTCTCTGATGGCACCGGCCCGATGCCCGAGCTGAACACTGAGGTGGGCGTGCTGCCGACATGGCAGATCGCGACGATCCTCGGCATCCTGGCCGTGCTCGGCCTGCGCGACAAGGTGATCTTCCTGGCCGCCCGCGGCGAGGTGTATGCCCCGCTGGCGGCGGCCTTCCTGATGAGCGGCGTGGACATGATCATCGCCGCCAAGCTCGTCTGCCTGGTCATCTGGCTCGGCGCAGCGACGTCGAAGCTCAACAAGCACTTCCCGTTCGTGATCTCGACGATGATGAGCAACAACCCCGTGATCCGGCCGCGGTGGATCAAGCGCAGGTTCTTCGAGAAGTTCCCCGACGACCTTCGGCCAGGCCGGTTGTCGCGCTTCGTCGCGCACTTCAGCACCGCGATCGAGGGCCTCGTCCCGCTGGTGTTGTTCTTGTCGCACGGTGGTTGGGTGACGGCGATCGCCGCGTTCGTGATGATCTGCTTCCACTTCGGCATCCTGAGCTCCATCCCCATGGGAGTCCCGTTGGAGTGGAACGTGTTCATGATGTTCAGCGTGCTCGCACTGTTCGTCGGGCACGCAGGGATCGGGCTTGGCGACTTGCAGAGCCCGTGGCCGATCGTGTTGTTCGTCGTGGTCGCCGGGACCGTGGTGCTCGGAAACCTGTTCCCGCGCAAGGTCTCCTTCCTGCCAGGCATGCGGTACTACGCAGGCAACTGGGACACCACGCTGTGGTGTGTCAAACCGTCGGCCGAGCAGAAGATCGCCGACGGCATCGTGGCGATCGCCAGCATGCCCGCCGCGCAGATGGAGAAGTTCTACGGCAGCAGGGAGACGGCCGAGATGTACCAATACATGGGGTATGCCTTCCGCGCCTTCAACACTCACGGCCGCGCGATGTTCACGCTGGCGCACCGCGCGATGGCCGGCCTGAACGAGGATGACTACGTCCTTACCGACGGCGAGCGGATCTGCAGCACCGCCATCGGCTGGAACTTCGGCGACGGCCACATACACAACGAACAGCTGATCGCTGCGCTGCACGAGAGGTGTCACTTCGAGCCCGGTGAAGTCAGGGTGCTGCTGCTCGATGCGCAACCGATTCACAAGCAACAGCAGGAGTATCGCCTCGTCGACGCCGCGACGGGTGAGTTCGAACGAGGCTTCGTGCGGGTGGCCGACATGGTGACGCGTCAGCCCTGGGACGACACGGTTCCGGTTCAGGTGACGTGGTCGGCGGCGTCCTTCACTGCATGACGTCGCGGACCTTGACGGTCTCCAAACCCTTCAGCAACAGGGGGCGGGCGGTGTCGAGATGCATGCGCCAGTGCGCCTCCGCGGCGGCGCCGTCACCCGAGCGGAGCAGCGTGATCAGGCGCTGATAGGACTTCGTCAACTTGTCGTAGTCGGCCTTCGAGACCTTCCGGCCTTCCTTCATGACGAACGCCGTGTGCCGGACGGTGATCTCGTGCAGCATGCCCGCGATGATCGTGAGTGTGGCGTTGCCGGACAGCTCGACGACCCGACGGTGGAACTCGCCGGTGGCCTCCGCCAACCGGCCCGTTTCCCATCCCACCCGGACGTCTTCGGCCAGCATGCCCTCCAGCTCGTCGTACGCCGCAGGGTTGGCTGCCTCCGCGAGCAGGCGTACCGCGATCGGTTCGACGCCCGCCCGCGCCACCATGACGTCGGCGATGGTCGCGCCGGACAGTTCGAGGAGCAGGCCTGCGGGGCGGGCAACGATCTCAGCGCCGGGAACCCGCACCCTGGCTCCGGTGCGTGAACCACGCCGCACCTCGACCAGCCGCTCGGACTCCAGCACCCGGACGGCCTCGCGCAGAGTCGGACGGCTGACGCCGAAGTGCGCCATCAGCTCGGCCTCGTTGGGCAGAAAGTCGCCCTCCTTGAGCTGGCCGTCGACGACCATGCGGCGTAGCGTTCCTGCGACCAGCTCAGCGGTCTTCGGTGAGCGGATCGGTGCGCCCGCCAAAG
The DNA here is from genome assembly GCF_014202335.1 of Mycobacterium sp. AZCC_0083. Classification (GTDB taxonomy): domain Bacteria; phylum Actinomycetota; class Actinomycetes; order Mycobacteriales; family Mycobacteriaceae; genus Mycobacterium. The sequence continues at coordinate 60,597 of NZ_JACHGP010000030.1, forward strand.
GCGCGACGGAATCGGCCCCCATCATGGGCGCCAACGGCGTGGTGCGAGCCAACGAATCTCCCGAAGTCTGGCCTGAGTGCCTTGCTGTACAACTCAGTAAACCATGTGGTTGCATGCGAAACGGGTGTGATCGCGCGTTTCCTACCAACCAGTAGGTTGACCTAGTAAACCTGCTGTTCTAGTTTCGGTGATAACCACCCCATGTTTTTCGTACTCGTCAACCCCACTTCGAAGGAGTATTTCCATGGCTGAAGCCGTCATCGTCGAGGCAGTCCGGTCGCCCGTTGGCAAGCGCAACGGCGGCCTGTCGGGCGTGCATCCTGGCGAACTGTCCGCCCAGGTACTCAATGGCCTCGTCCAGCGCGCGGGAATCGACCCTGCTCTCGTCGACGATGTCATCTGGGGCTGCGTCATGCAGGCAGGCGAACAGGCCCTCGACATCGCTCGCACCGCGGTGCTCGCGGCGGGCTGGCCGGAAAGTGTTCCCGGCGTGACCGTCGACCGGCAGTGCGGATCCAGCCAGCAGTCGGTGCACTTCGCCGCTGCGGGAGTCGTTGCGGGCCACTATGACGTCGTCGTCGCAGGCGGCGTCGAGGTGATGTCACGCACCCCGATGGGCGCGTCGCTGGCCAACGGTGGGCATCCGTACCCCGAGTCGTTCCGTAGCCGCTACACCCAGACCCCGAACCAGGGCACGGGTGCCGAGATGATCGCCGATCAGTGGGGCTTCGATCGCACCGCACTCGACCAGTTCTCGCTCGCTTCGCACGAGAAGGCGGCCGCCGCACAGGATTCCGGTGCCTTCGACGATCAGATCGTCGCGATCAAGGACCAGGACGGTAATGCCGTCCTCAAGGACGAGGGCATCCGTCGCGGTGGCACGGTCGAGAAGATGGCGACGATCAAGCCGGCGTTCAAGGAGGACGGCGTGATCCACGCAGGAAACGCCTCGCAGATCTCCGACGGCTCCGCCGCGTTGCTGTTCATGTCGGCCGAGAAGGCGAAGTCGTTGGGTCTCAAGCCGCTTGCCAAGGTGCACACCGTGGCGTTGGCGGGTGCCGATCCCGTGATCATGCTGACCGCGCCGATCCCTGCCACGCAGAAGGTGCTCAAGCGCTCGGGTCTGTCCATCGATGAGATCGGCGTCTTCGAGGTCAACGAGGCGTTCGCGCCGGTGCCGCTGGCTTGGCTCAAGGACCTCGGCGCCGACGAGAAGAAGCTGAACCCCAACGGTGGCGCGATCGCGCTGGGCCACCCGCTCGGCGGCTCCGGCGCCCGCATCATGACGACGATGCTCTACCACATGCGGGACAAGGGAATTCAGTACGGTCTGCAGACCATGTGCGAGGGCGGCGGCCAGGCCAACGCCACCATCCTCGAACTGCTGTGACCGATACGACGACTGCCCCCGCCGCTCTCATCGAGCGGCGGGGCAACGTCCTGCTCATCACGATCAACCGCCCAGAGGCGCGCAATGCGGTCAACGGCGCGGTGAGCATCGCGGTGGGCGACGCACTGCAGGCGGCGCAGGACGCCCCCGACGTACGCGCGGTGGTCATCACCGGTGCCGGTGAATCATTTTGCGCTGGAGCCGATCTCAAGGCGATATCGCGGCGGGAGAACCTGTTCCACCCCGATCACGGTGAGTGGGGATTCGCAGGCTACGTCCACCACTACATCGACAAGCCGACCATCGCCGCCGTGAACGGCACGGCGCTCGGCGGCGGCAGCGAGCTGGCGCTGGCCAGTGACCTGGTAGTCGCCGAGGAACGCGCGAAGTTCGGTCTTCCCGAAGTCAAGCGCGGGCTGATCGCCGCCGCAGGCGGGGTGTTCCGGATCGTCGACCACCTGCCGCGCAAGGTGGCGATGGAGCTGATCTTCACCGGCGAGCCGATTTCGTCGGCGGACGCACTCAAGTGGGGCCTCATCAATCAGGTGGTACCAGACGGCACCGCGGTCGACGCGGCGCTTGCGCTCGCAGAGCGGATCACCGTCAACGCACCACTGGCGGTGTGGGCCAGCAAGCGGGTGGCCAACGGCGTCGACGATGGCGTCGTCACCGGCGATGAATCCGGCTGGGCGAGGACCACGCGCGAGATCGGGACGTTGATCAGATCCGAGGATGCAAGGGAAGGGCCACTGGCCTTCGCCGAGAAGCGACAGCCGGTCTGGAAAGCTAAGTAGGAGAGAGACATGAAGAGACTGGTATTCGAGCCCGAGCACGAGCAGTTGCGGGACACCGCGCGACAGTTCATCGAGAAGGAGTGCGTGCCGCACGCCGAGAAGTGGGAGAGCGAGCGGCTCGTCGACCGCGAATCCTACGTCGCGGCAGGCAAATACGGACTGATCGGGTTCAACCTGCCGGAGAAGTTCGGTGGCGGCGGTGTGGACGACTTCCGGTTCAACGCGGTGATCGTCGAGGAGTTCGCAAAGTACGGCGCCGCGGCGCCGGGGCTGAGCCTGCAGAACGACATCGTCGGCCCGTACTTCGTCAACCTCGCCAACGACGAACAGCAGGAGCGGTGGCTGCCCGGCTACATCACCGGCGAGCTGATCGGCGCGGTCGCGATGACCGAACCCGGCGCGGGCAGCGACCTGGCGGGGATCAAGACCTCGGCGGTGCGCGACGGGGACGACTGGATCCTCAACGGCTCCAAGACCTTCATCTCCGCGGGCATCAACTCCGACCTGGTCGTGGTGGTGGCTCGCACCAACCCCGACGCCGGGCACAAGGGCTTCTCGCTGCTGGTTGTCGAGCGCGACATGGAGGGTTTCACCCGCGGCCGCAAGCTCGACAAGATGGGTCTGCACTCTGCCGATACCGCCGAGCTGCACTTCGAGAACGTCCGGGTGCCTGGGGCGAACCTGCTTGGTCAAGAGGGGCGCGGTTTCTACCACCTCATGACCAACCTGCCTTCTGAGCGCCTGTCGATCGCGATCAGTGCGATCGCGGGTGCCCGCGCGACGTTCACCGAGACGCTGCAGTACGTCAAGGACCGCAAGGCATTCGGGCAGCCGATCGGCAGCTTCCAGCACAACCGGTTCGTGATGGCCGAGCTGGACACCGAGCTCGAGATCGGCGAGCAGTACATCGACAGGTGCCTGCGTGCCGTCGTCGACGGTGAGCTGACCGCCGTCCAGGCGTCGAAGGCCAAGTGGTGGTCCACCGAACTCAACAAGAGGGTCGTCGACGCCTGTGTGCAGTTGCACGGTGGCTACGGCTACATGAACGAGTACAAGGTGGCTCGCGACTACGTCGACGTACGCATCCAGACCATCTTCGGTGGCACGACCGAGATCATGAAGGAGATCATCGGCAAAGACCTAGGCCTCTGAGCCACCAGCGATTTCGGCGCGCTAGCGGACGGTCACCGTCCGCTAGCGCGCCGAAGCCACGCTAGGGGTAAGAGCTAGGCGGCAGGTGCCGGGGCGGCCGGAGCGCTCGTCGGCGTCGACGTCACGTACGTGGTGACCGTGCCGGTCGGGGTGACCGGTTCCGGGCCCGTTGCGGGGTCCAGGACCTTGTCGATGATGTAGATCCGTGCGTTGTTGGCCTGGATGCCACCGCACAGCACCTTGACGTTGTCGTTGACCTTGATGTCACCATCCTTGCCGGTGACCTTGATCTCGGCGCCCTGCTGCGTCGGCCGCTGGCCCTGCAAGTCGCCGGGTCCCAGCAGGCCAAGGAACACGTGGTAGTAGTCCAGCTTGTAGAGCGCGGCGGGATCGGCCTTCAGCGCATCCAGCTGGCCGGGCTCCAACGCGGCGAACGCGTCGTTGGTCGGTGCGAACACGACGTAGGGGCCGTTCTCCAGAACCGGGACGATGTTGACCTCGGGATTGAGTCCACCCGAGATCGCCGATGTGAACGTGCTGATCGACGGGATCTTGGCCAGCGCCTGCCCGACGGGCAGCTTGTTCAGGTTGGCGAACGTGGTGCCGCTAGCGGCAAGCTCGGCCTTGACCGGGTCGCAGTTGCCCTGCGGGTCCGGCGGCGGCTTCACGTCGATGGTGGGGGCGGGGTCCGGCGGCGGATCTGCTTGGGCGTTGATCGCAAGCGGAAGCGATACGGTCAGCGCGGCGATCGCGGCAGATACTCCTATGGCTCGACTGGTGCGAGTCTTCACGTGTTTTGGCTCCTCAAGTATTTCAAACGCGTCGTCGGGGCCCGACTCCCACGGCGACGCCGGACGAATCGTACGGGCTCGTATCGTCAATCGGCAAAGTCAAGATCAGCTGGAGCACCCTGTCAGGTGCTGCTGACCTGGACTTTTCGCACGTTCAAGCAAAGTAGCGCGGCGACGCCGCACAGGCCCGATGCGAGGTAGAACGCGAGGTCGTAGTCGCCCTGCAGATCGCGCAACCAGCCGGCACCGGCGGCCGCGACCGCCGCACCGAGTTGGTGGGAGGCGAACACCCAGCCGAAGACCACCGGTGTCCTGACGCCGAAGTAGTTCCGGCACAGCGCGATGGTGGGCGGCACCGTCGCGACCCAGTCCAGGCCGTAGAAGATGATGAACACCCAGGTGCTGGGGTCGGCGTGCGGCGAGAGCAGCGACGGCAGCAGAACCAGCGAGATGCCGCGGCCGACGTAGTAGACGACGAGCAGCAGACGCGGGTCGACGCGGTCGGTGAGCCAGCCGGAGAACACCGTCCCCGCCACGTCGAGGACGCCGATGGTGGCAAGCAGCCCCGCGGCCACGGTCGTTGGCATCCCGTGGTCGTTGGCGGCGGGGATGAAGTGCGTTCCGATCAGCCCGTTGGTCGTCATCCCGCAGATCGCGAAGCTTCCCGCGAGCAGCCAGAACGCCGGAACTCGGGCGCCGATCCGTAGGCCGTCGAACGCGGCCCGGAAACTGCCCGTCGGAACCTCAGCCGGGACGGCCGTAGTGGCCCCGTACGCCGTCAGGCCCAAGTCCTGCGGGTAGTTGCGCATGAAGAGCAGCACCAGCGGGACGACGGACAACGCCGCGGCGGCCACGATCAGCGACGCCCAGCGCCAGCCGTGTCGGGTGGTGACCTCGGCGACGACAGGAAGGAAGATCAGCTGGCCGGTGGCGCTGGCCGCGGTGAGCACGCCGGTGACCAACCCGCGCCGCTCCTCGAACCAGCGGGTCGACACGGTGGCGACGAACCCCATCGAGATGGCGCCCGTCCCGACGCCCACCAGGACGCCCCAGAGCAGCACCAGCTGCCAACTGGCCGTCATGAAGACCGACAGCGCCGAGCCCGTGGCGATCAGCGCCAGCGCCGCCGAGAGCACCGGACGCACGCCGAGCCGATCCATCAGGGCGGCCGCGAACGGTGCCGTGAGGCCGAACAGCGTCATGTTGACCGACATCGCGAGCCCGACGGTGCCGTGCGACCAGCCGAACTCGTGGTGCAGCGGGTTCATCATCACGCCGGGCACCGATCGGAAGCCTGCGGCGCCGAGGAGCGCCACGAAGCTGACGGCGGCCACCACCCATGCCCAATGCAGGCGGGGGCGGCGGGCGGTGTCGTCTCGCGCGGTGACCGTCACCGGACCACTGTCGCGGCCGGAGTTCGGTGGCGCTAGTGGCATGAATGACACCAGTCGTCAAAAACGTGCCAAAATGGCGTCGTGCACCGCATCGCCGTCCTTCTGCTCCCTCCCGTCGTGGGTTTCGACGCCACGATTCCGTCGATGATGTTCGGCGCCGCCGTCGACGGCGACGGCAATCCGCTCTACGAGGTGGTGACCTGTGGCCTGACCGCCCAGCGGGTGGCGTCCACCAACGGCTTCGACATCGTGCCCACCGCGGGGGCCGAAGCACTCGCAGAAGCGGACACCGTGATCGTGCCCGGCACCCGCTACGCGCCGGCCCGCGAGCACGGCACCCTGGCGCCCGACGCGCGTGCGGCCCTCGCATCGATCCGTCCCGGCACGCGACTGGTGTCCATCTGCACCGGCGCGTTCGTGCTGGCGGCCGCCGGACTGCTCGACGGCCGACCCGCGGCCACGCACTGGAAGTTCGCCGACGCGCTGCAGCGGCTGCACCCCGAGGTGCGAGTCGACGAGCGGGTGCTGTTCGTCGACGACGGCGACGTGCTCAGCTCGGCAGGCCTTGCCGCGGGAATCGACTTGTGCCTGCACATCATTCGCGCCGATCACGGCGCCCAGGTAGCCAACGCGGTGGCCAGATACTGCGTGGTGCCGCCGTGGCGCGAGGGCGGGCAGGCGCAGTTCATCGATCGGCAAGTGCCAACCGCCGACGGCGCGTCGACAGCCGCCACCCGCGAGTGGGCGCTGCACCATCTCGACGACGAGCTGACCGTCGAGCGACTGGCCAGGCACGCACACATGAGCGCGCGGACGTTCAGCCGCCGGTTCACCGAGGAGACCGGTCAGGCACCGGGAACGTGGATCCGCAACCGCCGCATCGACCGCGCCCGCGAACTGCTCGAATCGCACGATCTGTCCGTCGACGAGGTCGCCAGGCGGTCCGGCCTCGGGTCGGGCGGCAACCTGCGGCACCACCTGCGCCGTGGCGTCGGCATGTCGCCGTCGAGCTACCGCAAGGTCTTTCAGGGAGCCTGACCGCCGAACGACGCCGCGACGCGCTCTGCATACGATGTCGCCCATGCCAGAGCCGCTCATCCTGCCCATCAACGGTCACGCGCCGCAGCTGCACGACGAGTCATGGGTGGCGCCGAACGCCACAGTGATCGGACACGTCGAACTCGGCGCGCGGGCGAGCGTCTGGTACGGCGCGACCCTGCGTGCCGAATTCGAACCGATCGCGATCGGGGAGGGCTCCAACATCCAGGACGGCGTCACGGTGCACGTCGACCCCGGGTTCCCGGCCACCATCGGTGCGGGGGTGAGCGTCGGCCACAACGCCGTGCTGCACGGCTGCACGATCGAGGACGACTGCCTGATCGGCATGGGTGCGGTGGTGCTCAACGGTGCGCAGATCGGCCGAGGGTCGCTGGTGGCGGCAGGTGCGGTCATCGCGCAGGGCGCGATGATTCCGCCGGGGTCGCTGGTCGCAGGCGTGCCTGGCAAGGTCCGCCGCGAACTCAGCGACGACGAGGTGAACCACAACCGCTTCAACGCGCAGGCCTACCAGCATCTGAGCGAGTTGCACCGTGGCGCAATCGAATAGCGCTGCGGTGGGTACACGCCTACGGTGAACAACGTGCGGATCCTTGTTGCCGGAGCCACCGGTTATGTCGGCTCACGGCTGGTCAGCGTCCTGTTGGACGAGGGGCACGAGGTCGTTGCGACCAGTCGGGACGCCGGCAAGCTGGTCGACTTCGGCTGGTACGAGGACGTCACCCCCGTCTCACTCGACGCCCACGATGGCGCCTCGGCGAAGCAGGCGTTCGCCGAGGCCGGCCCCGTCGACGTGGTCTACTACCTCGTCCACGGCATCGGCCAGCCCGACTTCCGTGAGGCCGACAACTGCGCCGCGGCCAACGTGGCCGCGGCCGCACGCGACGCCGGGGTCCGCCGCATCGTGTATCTGGGCGGCTTCGTGCCCGACGGTGACCAGCTGTCCGAGCACCTCACCAGCCGCGCCGAGGTGGCGCACGCCCTGACCCTGGACGACGGTGCCGAACTGGTGTGGCTTGGCGCGGCGATGATCATCGGCGCGGGATCGACGTCGTTCGAGATGCTGCGCTACGTGGGCGACCGCTTCGTGCTGATCCCCATGCCGCCGTGGGTGCACAACCCGATGGACCCGATCTCCATCCGCGACGTGCTCCACTACCTCGCCGCTGCGGCCGATCCCGCGCGGGTGCCCGCCGGGGCCTACGACATTCACGGTCCCGACACGACCACCTACCGCGACTTGATGCTCGCCTATGCCAGGGTGTCGGGCAAGTGGCGGGCGTCGCTACCGGTGCCCGGCGTGGAAGCCGCTGTGCTGTCCCGGCTTTCGGTGATGACGTCGCCGGTGCCAGGCGGGCTCGTCACCGATCTCGTTGCATCCCTTGGCCATCCGATGATGGCGTCCGACGACGGGCTGCGCGCCCTGGTGCCCGATCCGCCAGGCGGACTGGTCGGCATCGACGACGCGATCACCTTGGCGCTGTCGAGCCGTCGGCCCCGACCGGTGAATGCCCTCGCCGACCCGCACCACCTCGCCGACACCGACCCGGTCTGGGCAGGCGGCGACACGTTGCGCATCCGTCGACTGGCCACCATGGTCACTCCGTCAGTCGCGCGGCCGGTGCTCGGATTGGTCGGCGCCATCCCCGGGCCGGTTGCCGCCGCACTGCGAACCGGCCTCGACACGCTGATCGGCCTGGTCCCAAGGGCCGGGCCGCGATGACGGGGCTTCGCACGGAGATTGGCGAGATCGTCGGCACCGTTGCCGTCGCACCCGACGAGCCACCGTCGACGGTTCGCAGACGCCGCGTGGTCGTCGTGGTCGTGCTCGCCATCGGCGCTGCGCTGCTTGGGTTTTCGCTGACGCGCAAGCCCGGCGACGAGTCGTTCTACTGGCTCACACTGGCGCTGGCCGCGGTGTGGGCGCTCGGTGCGCTGGGCTCCGGCCCCCTGCACCTTGGTTCCGTACGGTTCCGAGGCCGAGACCAGCGACCCGTCATCGCGGGAACGGTGATCGGCCTGCTCCTCGGCGGGGTGTTCGTCGTTGGGGGGCTGGTGGCCAGGGAGATCCCGCCGGTCCGCGACTACGTCGTCAGCGTGCTGGAGTTCACCAATTACGGCGCACTGTGGTTCGTCGCGCTCATCACCGTCGTCAACGGCGTCGCCGAGGAGATGTTCTTCCGTGGCTCGCTGTACACCGCGCTTGGCAGGTACCACCCCGAGGTGGTGTCGACGCTCGTCTACGCCGTCGCGGTGTTGGCCACCGGAAACCCGATGCTGGCCTTCGCGGGAATCGTGCTCGGCGCGGTGTGTGCGTTCGAACGCCGAGTCACCGGCGGAGTGCTCGCGTCCATGCTCACCCACTTCTTCTGGGGGTTGGTCATGGTGCTCGCACTGCCACCGGTGTTCGGCGTTTAGCGCAGCGGGTTGGCGATCTCATCGCGCGGCATCTTGGCCGCCACCATGGCGATGGCGCCGAGAAGCACAGGCAGGATGCCCGCCACCAGGAAGATCGACTGCATCGACACCACCTTCGATAGCGGGCCGACGATCGCGAACGACAACGGCATGAAGGCCAGCGAGACGAAGAAGTCCAGGCTCGAAACCCGGCCAAGCATCGCCGTCGGCACCCGCCGCTGCAGCAGCGTTCCCCAGATCACCATCCCTGCGCCGTCGGTGACGCCGACGACGAACGTCGCGGCGGCCATTGCAGGGAACGACGACGTGATGCCGACGACCACCAGGGGCAACGAGCCAAGGCCCCACATCACCATCATCACCGTCAGATAGCGCCGGGGCAGCCGTTGCGACGAGACCGTAAGCGCGCCAAGCGCGCTGCCGACGCCGAAGAACGCCAGGATGAACCCGTACGCCCGCGCGCCGTCAGCGAAGCGATCCTGCGCGATGAACGGCAATAGCACCTCGATCGGGCCGAGCACGACGAGCACGAACATGCTGGCGAACAGCAGGGTCCACAGCAGCCACGGTGTGCGCCACACGAACGAGAAGCCATCGCGCAGGTCGCGCAGCACGTGCGGCCGCAGGCCGTCCTGCGGTGCCGTGGTCCGCGTTGCCGGCCGAGTGGCGATCAAGAGCACCAGGGCGATGCCGAGCAGCGCGGCGACCACGAATTCGCCGACGGCGGGGTACGTGGCTCCGACCACCAGACCGGCCAACGCAGGGCCGACGGCCCGCTGGAACACCGGACGCACCACGCCCTCGACGCCGTTCGCGGCCAGCAACTGGTCGGCGGGCAGGATCCGCGGCAGGATCGCGCTGTAGGCGGGAAAGAAGAACGCCGCCGCAATGCCCAGCACCGCGGCCGCCACGGCCATGTGCCAAATCCGCAGGGCGCCAATCGAACTCAGCACGGCGACGGTCGACACTGCGATCAGGTTCACGGCCTCGACCACGATGATGATGCTGCGCTGGTTGAGGCGGTCGGCGGCAATTCCGCCGACCAGCACGAATGCCACCAGACCGGCGCCAAGGCACGTCGCGACCAGCGAGAGGGATGTCGGATCGTTGTCGAGGGCGATCACCTGCAGCGCCATCACGACCGCCCACATGCCCTCGGCGAAGATCGACAGCGCCACGGCCGTGATCAAGAAGCGATACTCGCGATTGCGGAACGGTACGAGCACGCGCCAGCTGCCGGGGTTCACCGGCTGCTCGATTTCGAATTGCGTACTCACCCATCGATGGTGTCTGATCGGACCCCTTGGAGTCGAATGATTTTCGCGCTACGGGGCCCCGTTGATGTAGAGCTGGCGGCGACCTTCACTCGGACGTTCTCGCCCTGGGTGCTATCTCAACGCAGAAAAGTCAGTCGTCGGTGAACGTCGCGGGCCGTCGCTGCTGGAACGCCTTGGCGCCCTCGCGGAAATCGTGCGAGACCAGGAGTTGCTGCTGGCCATCGGTCTCCCGCTCGAACGCGGGCTCGAGTTCGGTCAGCGTCGCGGCGTTGATGGCCTGCTTGGTCTTGCGCAGCGCCACCGCAGGGCCGCTCTTCAGCGTCTCGATCACCCCGTCGACCGCGGCGTCGAGGTCCTCTGCCGGGTACACCGCGCTCACCAGACCCGCAGCAAGGGCGTCGGTCGCCGTCAGCCGCTCGGCAAGCAGGGCCATCCGCATCGCCCTGGTTCGGCCGACTGCGGCAGCCACCAGAGCCGACGCTCCGCCGTCCGGCATCAGCCCGATCTTGGTGAACGCCAACAGGAAGTACGCCTTCTCCGAGGCCAGGATGACGTCGGCCGAGATCGCCAGCGAGACGCCGACGCCCGCGGCAGGGCCCTGCACGACGGAGACCACCGGCTTGGGCAGCGCCACGATCGAGCGGACGGCACGGTTCGCCGCGGCGAGCACGTCGTCCGGGCCATTGGCGGTCGCCTGATCGGCGTGGTCCGCCTCGCTGATGCCCGCCCCTGAGCTGAAGCCGCGGCCCGCGCCGCCGAGTCGCACGACGCGGACCCGGGCATCGGTGGCCGCCTGTTCCAGTGCGGTGGCGATGGTGTCGAGCATCGGCGCGGTCAGCGAGTTGAGGCTGTCCGGACGGTTCAACGTCACCGAAAGCACGCCGTCGCTGAGCGAGAGGGTGAGGTCGTCGATGCCCGCGTACGGCTGAGTGGTGGTCTCGGAGTTGGTCATGCCTCGCCTCGTGTCTGGCGAGCCTGAGGCCCGCGGTCGGTCGACCTGGTTATACAAGTAAGCTATGTCGGCGGTCAACTAGGACTACCACCGGGAGGGCGTTGCGCGATGGGCGGACCACTGCAGGGATTGCGAGTCGTCGAGCTGGCAGGCATCGGCCCCGGTCCACACGCTGCCATGATTCTCGGCGATCTTGGCGCCGACGTCGTGCGCATCGAGCGGCCAGCCAGGAAGGGCGGCGTGCCACGCGGCAACCGTGACTCCATGCTGCGCAACCGGCGATCGGTGGCCGCTGACCTGAAGAGCGACGAGGGCCGCGAGCTGGTGCTGCGGCTGATCGCCAAGGCCGACGTGCTGACGGAGGGCTACCGGCCCGGCGTCACCGAGCGCCTCGGCCTCGGGCCCGACGACTGCGCCAAGGTCAACGAGCGGCTGATCTACGCCCGCATGACGGGCTGGGGTCAGACGGGTCCCCGCTCGCAGCAGGCCGGCCACGACATCAACTACATCTCGCTCAACGGATTGCTGCACGCCGTCGGCCGCAAGGGCGAGCGGCCCGTGCCGCCGCTGAATCTGGCAGGCGACTTCGGCGGCGGCTCGATGTTCCTCATCGTCGGGATCTTGGCTGCGTTGTGGGAGCGGCAGACCTCGGGCAAGGGTCAGGTCGTCGACGCGGCCATGATCGACGGGTCCAGCGTGCTGATGCAGATGATGTGGGGTTTCCGCGCCATGGGCATGTGGTCCGACGAGCGTGGCACCAACATGCTCGATACCGGCGCGCCGTACTACGACACCTACACCTGCTCCGACGGTCGCCACGTCGCGGTCGGCGCCATCGAGCCGCAGTTCTACGCCTTGTTGCTGCAGGGGCTCGGGTTGGATACCGCTGAACTGCCTGCCCAGAACGACGCGGCCCGCTGGCCCGAGTTGCGCGCCGCGTTCACCGAGGCGTTCGCCGCCCAGGATCGCGACCACTGGGCCAAGGTGTTCGACGGCACCGATGCGTGCGTCACCGCAGTGCTGTCCTTCGCCGAGGTCGAGACCGAGCCCCACATCACCGAGCGCAACACCTTCTTCCGTGACGGCGACAACTTGGAGCCCGCACCGGCACCCCGATTCTCCCGCAGTACGCCGCCGACGCCGACGCCCCCCGGGGAGCCGGGGGCGGACACCGAGGCCGTTCTTCGCGACTGGGTATAGTCCCAACCAACCAGATGGTCGAGCGAGGACATCGGCCTCAAAGAAACAACGAGAGGAATGCATCTGTGCAGATCAAAGACGCCGTAGCAGTCGTTACCGGTGGCGCGTCCGGCCTCGGCCTTGCCACCACCAAGCGCCTGCTGGACGCCGGGGCGAGCGTCGTGGTCATCGACCTCAGGGGCGAGGAGGCGGTGGCCGAACTCGGTGACCGCGCGAAGTTCGTCGCCGCCAACGTCACCGACGAGGAGGCCGTGACCAAGGCGCTCGACGTCGCCGAGTCGCTCGGCCCGGTGCGCATCAACGTCAACTGCGCGGGCATCGGCAACGCCATCAAGACCCTCGGCAAGGAGGGTCCGTTCCCGTTCGACCAGTTCAAGAAGGTCGTCGAGGTCAACCTGTTCGGCACCTTCAACGTGCTGCGTCTGACCGCCGAGCGGATCGCCCGGACAACGCCGCTCGAAGGAAATGGCTCAGCAGAGCGCGGCGTCATCATCAACACCGCGTCCGTCGCCGCGTTCGACGGCCAGATCGGGCAGGCCGCGTACTCGGCATCCAAGGGCGGCGTCGTCGGCATGACGCTGCCGATCGCACGCGACCTGTCGCGCAGCCTGATCCGCGTCGTCACGATCGCGCCTGGCCTGTTCAAGACGCCGCTGCTGGGCTCGCTGCCCGAGGAGGCGCAGAAGTCGCTCGGCCAGCAGGTGCCGCACCCGGCCCGTCTCGGCGATCCCGACGAGTACGGCGCGCTTGCGGTGCACATCATCGAAAACCCCATGCTCAACGGTGAAGTGATCCGCCTGGACGGCGCGATCCGGATGGCGCCGCGATGACCATCAACACGAAGTTCACCGAGGTTTTCGGGGTCGAGCACCCGGTCGCGCAGGGCGGTATGCAGTGGGTCGGGCGGGCGGAACTCGTTGCGGCCGTTGCCAATGCGGGCGGGCTCGGTTTCATCACCGCGCTGACGCAGCCGAC
>NZ_JACHGP010000031.1 GCF_014202335.1 Mycobacterium sp. AZCC_0083
GCCACCACCGGCACCCGCCAACCGATACACTGACCGCTGCTCACAGGTGGGGAATTCCGATAAGCACACCTGGGGATCTTCGATGAGCGCCGTCAGCCGGGCGTACGCAAATTGATTCGCGGCGACAAGGCGCCGTTTGGCTACAGCGTGTCGCCCAGTGGACATCGCATTTCACGTTCACATGTGAGGGGCCCCAGCATCCCCATACGCTCTAAAAACTGGTTCGGACACTCAAGCGGGGAACACACCACGGTGTTGTCCTCTGTGCACCATGGCACGCCGTCGAGGCTGGTGCCGATGGGACGTTGCGCACGTGGCCGAGATGGAGCCAGCGGACCGCGCCTATTCGTCGTCAGCAGGAAACTGCCGGTATACCCACCGTGCCGTGTACGCCATCACGGCTACGAAGATGACGAGCTCAAACAACCGGACGAACCACGGGTAGGTCCCGCTGAATACAGCGTTGCCTGCTTGGAACCCGATCCATCCGACGATGACCACATACAAGGCCGCGCGCGACCGCGTCGTTCTCAGCATTGCCCCTCCCTCACGTACGGGTACTCGTCACTCTCGACCAGACAAATTCGAATCAAGCCGGGGCACGAAGTTCATATGGCCGCGCACCCGGTCCCATTCGGGGTTGCACGGTTAGCTCAGCTGGTACTCGAATCGCCATCCGAACGGAGCGGAGCCAGGAGTAACTGGAAAGGCCCCGGGGTAAACCGTGCGGCACTCGATACTCATCTTGATCCGCGCTCCGGGAGCCTCGACAACATTCTGCTGAAAGCTTCCTCCAGAGGGGGGATCCAGCTTGACGCGGAAATTGGCCTTAGTGGTCGATTCAGGGAACTTGGGGCTTCGACCCTGATCGTCCAATTGGGTCGGCGTGTAGCGTTCGTCCACGTCGCAGCTCCAGTAGCCCCCGTCAGCAGGGATTGGGTCTATCGGCCCCCAGGTAACGGTCAGCAGGTGGTTTCCAGAACCGTCGTCGCCGACAACGGAGAGAGTGACGCCGCCGGGCGGCGTACCCCAGCCGTCTTCGGTTCCCGGCACGACGTCGGCGCTGGCCGCGGTCACGCTCGCCCCGAGCGCGGACCCCACGAGCACCGCCACGAGCACGGATTTCACGCCGAAGCGAGCACCCAGATGGAAGCAGTTGGAAGTGCTCAATTCAACCGTCCTCATTGCTTGTCGGTAGGTACGCGGGAATGCGGGTCGCGGACATCAGCCCGACACATCCTGTTCCGGGTGACCCAAGTCGACGTTCTTGCCCTCGAAGCTGCCGGTGCACGACACCGTCAGGTGGTAGGTGGACCCGGGAAAAGGGGAATTCTCATTGAGCGTCGCCGTGCCCTTGGCCTTCACCGCGACGGTCTCGTTGATCGTCGGCAGTATCCCGAACGGATTGCTCTTGGGTTTAGCGGTGTAGGCGCATGAGGCGTCGAGGTCGGCGCTGTTGGTCAACTTCACGTCGATCTTGCCGAGGCCCGCTGCTGAGACGGCCAACGTGACGGAGTCCGTCGGCGGCGGGGCGCAGGTCTCGAAGGCTCCAACGGTCGGAGTGGGCGAACCTGCCGGGCACTGCCTGCTGGCTGGAGTGGGCACGAGAATGGGGTCGGGAGCAGGGGCGGCGGCAGGAGGCGCCGCCACCTTTGCAGGTGCACCAAAGACGATGCTCACCGAGTCGTATTCAGAACTCTCGTTGCGGTGAAATCCCACGCCGAACTCGGTGTAGTCGCAGTCGCTGATCAAGGGTCCTGCACCGTTCTTGTAGGCATCGTTGATCGCGGCGGCTTGGGGATCACCCCAACCCGTGCTCAACTTCGCCTTGCCGTTGTACCCGCTGAGGTCGCCTCCCCTTACGTCGCCTGGCCGCACCGCTGTCTGAGCGAGGTCTTCGAGTTCCTGGCTGTAGTTGAATGCCGGACAGCCAGTCCTGGACCGGTCGCCGTTGACAGTGCCCCTGATCGGGCCGAGCGGATCGTCGGCGTTGGCGATCGGCGTCGCCAATGTCCCGGACAGCACGGACGCGCCGACGAACGCGATCGCCATGACGATCGCTACAGGTGTACGTGTGGTCATCGATTCCCGCTCCAGTCGTACGGTTACGTCATCCCCGAGGGCCAGCCATCGCGTGACTCGCCAGATTCGAGCGCTCACAAGGCTGTTCGCCTACCGACGGTGACGTTAATAGTTGCGGAGTCAATGAGTAACTAGGTGTTTCCCTAGTAAGGGCTGTTTACGGGCGCGGCGATGATCCCAGCGACGCATCCGGACCTTCTACTCTTTGGGCTCGCGCATGTGACCGCCGAGTTCGGCCCGCGAGCGGATGCCCAGTTTGCGATAAATGCCACCGAGGTGAAACTCAACAGTCTTCGGGCTGATGAACAGCGCTGCCGCCACCTCGCCGTTCGTCATGCCTGATGCCGTCAGTCGCGCGACTTTTTGCTCGGCCGGTGTGAACTCGTGTCGGCGAGTGGCGATGGCGGCGCGGTCCATTTCGGCGCGAGCCTGCGCGGCCCAGAGCGGCGTGCCGAGACGCTCGAATACACTCCAAGCCTCTGTGAGAGAGGCTGTGGCCGCCTGCTCCTGGCGTTGTCGGCGCTGAATTCGGCCCAGCAGAAGTTGGGTGCGTGCGCGTTCGAAGGGCATCGGAATCCGATCGTGTTCGACCATGGCCTGTTCGGTGGCACGGTAAGCCTCGTCGACGTCACCGCGGGCGGCCAGAAGCATGCCTCGGCACCGTCCGCCGACTGCCAACATCCAGGGACGGTCGAGTCTGCGGCCGTTGCCTTCGAGAAGGTCGATCAGGGGCTCTGCATCGTGGAGCCGATCCAGATGAATCAGCGCTTCGACGGCATCTGGAATGAATGACCCGGCAATGATTTCCGTCGAAGCGAGAGTGGCAGTGATCTTGCACATCAGCGGCGTGAGCGCGGCGAGCGCCGCCTCGTAGTTACCCAGTGACATCTCCAGGAAGCCGAGTACGGTCACCGGCCACTCGGCGATGGCGTGCATACCGCTGCGTGCGCTGGCAGCAGTGGCTTCGGTCAAATCGGATCGGGCGTCGACCTCTTGACCGGCGTACGACCTTGCCAGCGCCCGCATCGTCAACGCTTCGAGCAGGGGTATGTCACCGCCCAACCGTCGCGCTCGTTCAACAGTGTCCTCCGCGCGCCGACCGGCTCCGATGAACTCTCCGAGCCAGAACTCGACGAGACACGTGTGAAACGACAGGTAGACGAGCTCACTCTCCTCGCCACGTTCGAGACAGCCGCGACAGATGGAGACCAACGCGTCTCGGGCGTTGTCGAGCTGCCCCGACCAACCTGACAGCAGCGCGTTTTCCACGGTCGGGCGAAACACGATCGCGATGTTCGCATCGGGGTCTTCCAACTCCAGCGCACGACGCATGCCGGGTTGATCGTGACCCTTGCCCTGAATGAATCGAATCATGGCGCGCGCGCCGAGTGCCTGACTGACGAGCGAAGGAACCCCGGACCGCATGGCAGCAACGACGGCTTCCTCGACCTTCTCGTCGACCGCCTCCGCGAATCGGTCTTCGTTCAGCAGAGCGAACGACAGCGTGACCAATATCTGAGCCCGCAGAGCGAAGTCCCCGCCGACCTCACCCAACGCACGTTCGAACAGGGCTGCACCTTCTTGCAGACCGTCGTCGAACAGGTTGACGACAGCCAGCTGCATGAGTGCACGCGCGCGGAGCACCCCGGGCGCCGAGTGCGCGATGGCCTGTTCGAGGAGGTTCTTGGCTCGGCCGGGGTTGCCGGCTCCGAGATGGTGGCTTGCTGCACGGATCTGACGCTCGGGCGTTTCACCACCCAATGCGAGGCCGAGATCGAGCAGTTCGGCGGCGGCGGCCGGCGCTCCGCGCTTGCGCGCCAGTTCGGCCGCGACGTCCAGCGACTCGAGTGTGGCAGGGGTCGCGCTCGTCGCGGCGAGCGCGAGATGCCTGGCGCGTGACTCTGGGTCGTCGACCAGGCCTGCCAGTCTCTGGTGCATCGCTCGACGGAGCGCCGGGGGTGTGTCGGTGTACACGCCCCTGGCGAGAAGCGGATGAGCGAAACGCAAGTATTGACCATCGATTTCGACGATCCCGGTGTTCTCGGCGCCCGCAAGTAGCGCCACGAGGTCAGCGGCGCCGGTGCCCGTGGCGCGAGCGACCAGCTCTACGGTCGGAACCGCGAAACACGCCACGGCGAGCAGGGCATGGCGTACGTCGTGGTCGAGACTGCCGACCCGGGCGCGCACCAATTCTGCGAGCGAGGCGGGCAAAGACGTCGGGGTGAGCGTGTGACCTTCCAGTGATCGCGCCAGTTCCAGGGCATAGAAGGGATTTCCGCCTGAGACTTCGTGAATCTTGAGAATGGCCGGTCGCGGGAACGATTGTCCGAGGCGCTCTGTGATGACCGCATGTAGACTACTGATGTTCAACGGGCGCAGCGGGATCCGACGTATAGCGTCGGGTGTGGGCAGTTGCAGCCACGAGGTCGCGCTGGCGCTGTCGCGGTCGTTACGGGTCGTAGCGAACACCGCTACCCGGCCAGCGAGTCGCCGTAGGGCGAACGCGATTGCGTGCGCGCTGGACATATCGAGCCACTGCAGGTCGTCGATCGCCACGAGCACCGGTGACTCGATCGCGAGTCGTTGCACGACTGACAGCAGGGCTGCCGAGACGGCTCGCGGGTCAGTCGGCGCCTCGCCCGCATCGGCACGCAGCAGGACGTGCTCCAGCGCGACTCGTTGTGGATCCGGCAGCTCGGACTGGGCGGCGGCCTCGACGCCACCCAGAAGGTCGGCCAACGATGAGTACGACAGCGCCGACTCCGCTGCAGCTGGCCGGGCCGAGAGCACCTGAAAGCCATGCTCACGTGCCTGCTCGACGCCGGCAAGCCACAGCGTGGTCTTGCCTATTCCTGGTTTCCCCTCCACCACCAACGCCGACGGTGTCGTGGAGGCCGCCGCGAGAAACTCGGCCACTGAACGGGTTTCGGCGTCCCGGCCCAGGAGAGGCGAAGCCGTCACCTAACGTTCACCCCACCGAGCGCCGCAATAACGGCGGAAATTCTGGTGCGCTCGTCGGGGATGCCCTCGGACCAACTGCGTGGCTGGCTTTCCGCCTCCTGACGAACGCGGCCGTCGATCATGTACTCATGATCCTTCACCGGCCGCGTTGACGCGTGGTGAAGGCTTTCGCGGCCCCGGATGGATGAGTACTTGGCTGCCCGGTCTGCCCCATCGGTCGGCTGCGGGGCTCGGGTCGGTCCTCACTCCCTCGGATCGATGCGGTGTCCATTAGCACTCGAAGTGCCGACGATGGCGGTGGACCGTGTCGCCGGAGAACGAGGTGCGAGAATCTGCGTGCCAGAACGTGATCCCCGCATCGGTGTGACCAGGTGTGGTGATGACGGTCCATGAAGAGGCGCCGGGCAATGTAACGCCGGCATGGAGTGCCGGTGGGTGCCGGCCCGCACCAGAGCATGCCGCGGCTGGTGCCCAACCCGACTGTCGCAGACTGTGACGAAGCCGTGGGTTGCTGTCACGGCGACGGGATGCCGGTCCGCAAGGTGCGCCTGTGGCCGAGATCAATGAGCTGCACAGCTAGGGTGCTCAGGTAAGCGTCGTGCTCTCCTGTGCTGTGTCGCCGCCCCCAATGGGCCGCGTTCACCGACTACGAGCCAGCGCCGACGTCAAAACACGCGCTTTTTCCGAATCAGCTTCTGGGACTGTTCGAGTAGCGAGCTCCGATCCTCAGGGCAGCGGAAATAGCCACATCCGTGCGGGCAGCCTCGGCGCCAGCCGGTTGCGTCCTACCGTGGTGCGTACTGAAGGAGCGTTTGGAGAAGGAATTCGTACACGAGAGCGTCGGTGATGGCGGCTTGGGCGTTGTTGGAGGCCCCGGCGTGGCCGCCCTCTTTCTTTTCGTAGAAGAGGACCTGGTGGTCCGCGGCTTCCAGCGCTGCCGCCATCTTGCGCGCATGACCCGGATGAACCCGGTCATCCCTGGTTGAGGTGGTGATCAGCACGGGCGGGTAGTGCCGCTCGGCGGAGATGTTGTGGTACGGCGAATACGCCTTGATGAATTCCCAGTCGGCCGGCTCGTCGGGGTTGCCGAACTCCGTCGTCCAGGCGGCACCGGGCGGCAGCAGGTGGAAGCGGCGCATGTCCAGCAGCGGCTGCTGGCAGACCAACGCTCCGAACAGCTCGGGGTACTGCGTGAGCATGATGCCCATCAGCAGGCCTCCCGCGCTGCCGCCGAGGGCGCCGAGCTGGGGGGCGGTCGTGACGCCCTCCGCAACCAGATCCCTAGCGACGGCAGCGAAGTCCTCGGCGACCTTGTGCCTGTTCGCGCGAAGCACCTGCTCGTGCCACGCTGGCCCGTACTCCCCACCGCCGCGGATGTTCGCCAGCGCGAAGGTGCCGCCGCGAGCCAACCACAGTCGGCCCAACACACCGAAATAGCCCGGTAACCGCGGCACACGAAAGGCGCCGTAGCCAAGCAGCAGAGTCGGGCCGCAACCAATCGAATCCCGATGCGCGACCAGGAAATACGGCACCCGGGTCCCGTCGGCTGAGGACGTGAAGCGCTGAGTGACGACGAGGTCGTCGGCGTCGAACAACGCCGGCGAGGACTTGATCTCCCGCACGGGTCCAGCCGACGGGCCATGCAACAGTCGCGGCGGTGTGTCGAAGCCGCTGGTGGAAAGGAAGATTTCGTCGCCGAATACGTCGTAGCCGGCGAGGCCGACGGTGGCGTTGTCCGGCACCCCCGGCAGCGGCTCGGCCTGCCAGCTGCCCGGGGTGAGGACCTCCACCACTGTCGCCACATCACGCAGCTTGATGCTGAGGAACCGGTCGCCGGTAAACGCCCCGGCGGCAAAGAAGTCGCCGCCGCCGGGCTCGAACACCACGTGTGGTTCGACTGTCCCGGCGACGAATTGCTCGTAATCCGCGATGAGCACCGAGCCGGCCTCGAACGTGGTGTCGCCCCTGACCCAGTCCGATACCAGAGCGATCATCATCCATTCGCGGTGCGCCGCGAACTTGGAGTCGGTCGGGATGTCGAGGCGGATGAGTTCGCCGTCACGCAGCTCGAAGGTCACTTTGTTGTAGTTGTCGACGATGCGGTAAATGAAGGTGCGCTCGAATCCTGGCTGAAGCGCGCAAGCCACGCTCACCATGAGGTCGCTCGCAGAACCGGAGAAGACCGTTTCGGCGTCCTCCAGCGGCGTCCCGCGCCGCCACCGCTTGATCAGCCGTGGATACCCCGCTTCGGTCAGCGAACCGTCACCGAAGTCGGTCCCCACCAGCACGGTGTCCTCGTCCTCGAAATCGATATCGTGCTTGGCCTCGGGCAGGTTGAACCCATCGGCGACGAATTGCCGTGTAGTCATGTCGAATTCGCGCACGACGGAGGCGTCTCCACCGCCGCGAGAGAGCCAGACAATCGCTCTTTTATTCCAGGGCTGAATGATGCCGGCGCCGCCGAATACCCAGTTCTCGTCCTCGGCGGCGGCCAGCGCGTCGACATCGATGACGACGTCCCACACCGGGGAGTCCTTGCGGTATTCCTCCAAGGTGGTGCGCCGCCACACCCCCCGCGGCTGGCCCCCATCGCGCCAGAAGTTGTAGAGATACTCCCCGGTGCGCGCTACCCCAGGGATGTTGGTGTCGGCGTCGAGCACGTCGAGCCCCTCAGCGCGCATCTGCTCGAACCGTTCACCCGACAGCCGGGCCAGGGTGGCCACGTTGTGCCGCTCCACCCAATCCAGCGACTGCTCACCGTCGATGGCCTCGAGCCACGAGTACGGATCGTCACCCATAACGGCCGCTGAGGTCGCCGCCCCTTACGTCGCCCGGCCGCACCGCTGTCTGAGCGAGGTCTTCGAGTTCCTGGCTGTAGGTGAATGCCGGACAGCCAGTCCTGGACCGGTCGCCGTTGACAGTGCCCCTGATCGGGCCGAGCGGATCGTCGGCGTTGGCGATCGGCGTCGCCAATGTCCCGGACAGCACGGACGCGCCGACGAACGCGATCGCCATGACGATCGCTACAGGTGTACGTGTGGTCATCGATTCCCGCTCCAGTCGTACGGTTACGTCATCCCAGAAGGCCAGCCGTCGCGTGACTCCCCAGATTCGAGCGCTCACAAGGCTGTTCGCCTACCGACGGTGACGTTAATAGTTGCGGAGTCAATGAGTAACTAGGTGTTTCCCTAGTAAGGGCTGTTTACGGGCGCGGCGATGATCCCAGCGACGCATCCGGACCTTCTACTCTTTGGGCTCGCGCATGTGACCGCCGAGTTCGGCCCGCGAGCGGATGCCCAGTTTGCGATAAATGCCACCGAGATGAAACTCAACGGTCTTCGGGCTGATGAACAGCGCTGCCGCCACCTCGCCGTTCGTCATGCCCGATGCCGTCAGCCGGGCAACTTTTGCCTCGGCCGGAGTGAACTCGTGTCGGCGAGTGGCGATGGCGGCGCGGTCCATTTCGGCGCGAGCCTGCGCGGCCCAGAGCGGCGTGCCGAGACGCTCGAATACACTCCAAGCCTCTGTGAGAGAGGCTGTGGCCGCCTGCTCCTGGCGTTGTCGGCGCTGAATTCGGCCCAGCAGAAGTTGGGTGCGTGCGCGTTCGAAGGGCATCGGAATCCGATCGTGTTCGACCATGGCCTGTTCGGTGGCACGGTAAGCCTCGTCGACGTCACCGCGGGCGGCCAGAAGCATGCCCCGGCAGCGTCCACTTATACACACACCGGTTTACGTCCAACTCCGGTGCTGAGCAGCCCAATGCGAGCCAGTGGCGGTCCACACCGCCGCCATCGACTGGAACCAGGTCGAACGACGCAGATGGTTCGTGCCGGTCATGGAATCGCCACGATTCTCCGTCGACGAACTAGACGAGCGCACGGTGTGGTCCGAGTGTCTCGGGTACACGGCGATCCACGACGTATTCTGGCCGTCGAGCCAGGCATACACCGTAGCGATCAACCGGTCACCGAGCCGGCGTCGTCGGCGTGGCGGTGAAGTAGAAGAAGTCCCGCTGATCGGGCCGCACGTAGCGATCCGCCGGTCCCACCATGGCCGACATCAACCGTTGCGGTGCGCTGCCGCCGGCGCCGTCGGTGCGCCAGCTGCTGAAGAACTCCATCCCGGAATGGATGTCGAGTTCCATCCCGGTGATTGCGCCTGCCTGCGCAAGTGCGACGCCGAGGGTGGCAAGGTTCAGCTTGTCCCCAGCCACATAGACGATGTCGCCGCTGCGGGTGATGCCCATCGCCGACCGCCAGGTGTACTGCAGCTGGTTGTGGAGGGTTCCCCAGCGCAGGTCGACGTTGCGGTCCAGGCCTGGAACGGGCTGGCCACCTTCTACGATGAGAGCGAGATTCTGGCGGACCGCACGAACGTGTGAGCTCATCTGAATGTCGCGGCCCCACTGTCCGATTGACAGCCGACCCGTGTCGTCGATTACTGCGGAGGCCTTGCCATCGACCAGTGTCCGCACCGTGGCGCCATCGAGGTAGAAGCCTCCCGAATATGCCGACATCTTGAAGCCGGAATTGAATGCTGCGGCGACGTCGGCTAGCTGTCCGGACGGGATCTGCCCGGCCGATCCGGACCGCACCGGCTGGACGGTTCCGGATTCGAGGTGCGCCTGCACCGCCGACGAGCGCACCAGGCCGATGCCGACGACGACGCTGCGGTGCAAGGGATCTGGCTGTATGACCGCGGTGTACACCACCGGTGGATCCCCCGGCACCCTGACCACGGCATGCCAGCCGGCATCGTCCGCGGTGTGTGCCAGCGTGGGCAGGCCCGGATACCTGGGGCCTGCACCGGGGCTGTTGGGCGCGGCCCCGGTCATGGTGACCGAGGCGGGATCGGGTGGGGTGTCCGACGGTGCGGAGCGCGTATAGAGCCAGGTCTCGACCCGGTCCAGCACCGGACCCATACCGACCGCGCGAAGGAGGGTCGACGTCTTGTCCTGCCAGGTGGCGTAACCGGGCGCCACCGCCGTCTGAGCGAACTGTGTCCCCAGGAACACCGTGGAAGCGATCACGACCAATGCCGCGGCCCAGACCGTCCATCGTCGACCACGACGCGCGTCGGTGTGCGTGCCCGTGTGGCGCCGATGTACCGCGTGCCGGCCGCTTCTGACCATGGCATCAGAGTCGGCCGCCACCGCTGAAGTTCCGCTGAGGACGGTGACCACCATCGGTCGGGATGACGACGGCCCGCCCACGGAATGCATTCTCAGTGGATCTTCAGGCGCCCCGGTCCACAGTGAGGGTCGACCGCAACAGATGCTCGCTCGTGCCGCGGAAGACGGTGATCCTTGGCGTGTCCCGGATGATCCATGATCGCAACCCGACCGAGCACTGGACTCGCTACGGCCCCAATGATGATGCAGCACACCATGTTCAGATACGTGCCTCGCACCTTGGCGTGGTCGGAATCGCGCTGACGGTGGTTGCGTGCGCCGCAGCCCCGCCCGGAGGTGACGGCAAGCCAGTGGATCGGCCGTCCGAGCAAGCGACGGCCGTGCGGTATGCGCTCGGTGTCGGTGGCGGCGACTGCCCGCCGGACGTCGCGTTCTATCATTCGCGGGGATCGACCAACACGATCGAACTAGGCATCGTCGCGTCGGCAGGCCAGATCGTCTCCTATTCCGTCGAGTCGCACGACCCGGCCTATGCCGGCCGCCGTGACCACGCCGTGGTGGCTGCCGGCGACAACGGCCATACCTTCGCCATCGACGTCCCCATCTCTGCGGTCGTTTCCGTGTCGGTTTCCGCCTCGGGCAGCGCAGACGAACGGGGCGGGACGTGTCGGGCGGCCGCCCTGTAGACCCCGACCCGCAGGTCGCCCGGCAAGGATCGTGAACGGATTCGGCCTGGTCGCGACCGTCATCGCACCTGCCTGCCCTACCCATGCCGACCCGCTTGCAGATACCGGAGCTAGAGGGAGAATCGCCCGAAAACCGGACTGCCAGAGTGACTATCGGTAATCCGGCCGACCACGAACGGGGTGTGGTTCGGGTCGACGCCCTGGTTGCGCTCCGTTGATCAGCTGGGCCGCCGGCCTTGGTGGTCATCCCCAGCGCACCGGCGACTGCGCTGAAGGAACGCTGAAGGGCTGTGCTCTGCCGGACACGCGGGGGTTCACACTGAACATGTGAAAACCTCCCTGTCGGTGCTCGCGTCCCCATCGCAGTGGACGGTCCGCACCCGGACCACGGTCGCCGCAACGATGGTCGTGACGCTGTGCCTGATGCTGGCCGGCGGCGCCCTCCTGATGGTCCTATTCCAATCGCTGGCGACCTCGGCGAAGTCGACGGCCGACGGTCGAGCCGCTCAGATAGTCGAACAGCTGAGGACCGAGCCGGCATCCGACCTCGACCGGGCGATGCTGGCCACCGATGCCCAAGTGGGCATGGTGCAGGTCGTCGATCGCAGCGGAAAGATCATCGTCGCATCGGCGGGCAGCCCCGCCGCGCCGGTGTCATCGGCGCAGATTCCACCTGGATCGCGGACGTCTCTCGGACGGATAGCGCTCAGTGCCGACAACGACTTCTGGGTCACCGGAGTTGGAACCCAGACCCCCGCCGGTCCGGTAACGGTTCTGGTCGGAGCCGATCGTGAACCCGTCGAGACTGTTGCGACGACCGTCGCCGGACTCTTGGCGATCGGTGGCCCGATCGTGGTGGCGCTGGTGGCATTCGGGACCTACCGGTTGGTGGGCGCGGCGCTGCAACCGGTCGAGCGCATCCGAGCCCGTGTGTCATCGGTGACCAGTGGCAAACTCGACGAACGGATCCCGGTTCCGGCAGTCGACGACGAGGTGGGCCGACTGGCGGTGACGATGAATGACATGCTGGACCGGCTCGAGTCCGGCCAGACCGCTCAGCGGCGGTTCGTCAGCGATGCATCCCATGAGCTGAGAAGCCCGCTCTCCACGATCATCGCGGCACTCGAACTCGCCCATGGCCGTCCCGAATTCCTCGACCAGGAGGTCATCGACGAGTCGCTGCTGCCGGAAGCACACCGCATGCGACGGCTGGTGGAAGACCTGCTGCTGCTGGCGCGCGCCGATGAGCACAGAGATGTTCAGGTTGCGATTGACGTCGATCTCGACGACATCGTCTATGCCGAAGCGGATCGCGTTCGCGCGATCACTGACTTGCGCGTAGCCACCGAGATCAGACACGTTCGGGTGAGCGGCGATCAGCGGACGCTCTCACGATTGGTGCGAAACCTCGTCGACAATGCAATTCGGCACGCGCACAGCAGTATTCGACTGGAATGTGCGCAGGTCGCCGCCCGGGCGCAGGTCGTGGTCGCCGACGATGGGCTGGGCGTACCGGTGGCGGAGCGGCGTCGGATATTCGACCGGTTCATTCGCCTGGATTCACCCCGCACCCGGGAGTCCGGGGGAGCGGGCCTCGGTTTGTCCATCGTGGCCCAGATCGCGGATGCGCACCACGGCACGGTGACCGTCGGTGAGTCCTCGAGCGGGGGCGCGCGTTTCGTCGTCCGTTTGCCACTAGCCGTCGACGATACGGTATCCGACACCACGAACCGTCTCGATACCGTGACCGGAGAGCGGTGAGATGATCTTGCGCCGCAGGTAGCCGATGTAGACCTCGACGATGTTGTCATCACCGTCGAAGTTCGTGTCCCACACCGACCGGACGATCTCGGCCTTGGTGACGACCGTGCCGCGGTGGCGCATCAGGAACTCCAGGACGCTGTACTCCCGCGGCGTCAGCGCCAGTTCCGCCCCCGCTCGCGTAACGCGGTGGCGCGCTGGATCCAGTTCGAGGTCGCCGACGGTCAAGACGGCGGGACGTTCCGGTGCGCCGCGGCGGATCAGCGCCCGAAGCCGTGCGATCAGCACCACGAACGAGAACGGTTTGATCAGGTAGTCGTCGGCGCCCAAGTCGAACGCATCGGCCAGGTCGTATTCGCCATCCTTTGCAGACAGCATCAACACCGGCGTCCACACGCCTTGGGAACGCATACTCCTGACGATCTCGTACCCACTCTTGCCCGGCAGCATTATGTCGAGCACGATCGCGTCGTACGCGTCGGCTACCGCGGTCTCGAAGCCCTCGTCCCCGCGGTGGTCGACGTCGACCACGAACCCCTCGGCCACCAGGCCGCGACGAATCAGCTCCGCGAGGTGCACCTCGTCCTCGATCACCAGTACGCGCATCGCCTCATCCTTCCCATCGCCTCACAGCCAGTACACCAGAGCCGCCCACGGCACACGACGCGCGTTCAGCAGTTCTTCAGCAGGACATTGCCAGACTGTGCCGGTGAGGCTGACGTGACTTCGCTCAACCCCGAAGCGCTGCTGCGACATCCCTGACATCGCTGCCTGGCTCACGCTGTCGGAGAGGAACTCGTGAAGACCGCTAGAAACTTGGCATCCATCGTGGTTGCGGCAGTGGCTGTTGTGGCTGTGCTCGCCGGATGCGGCGCCAGCGCCACCAGCACCAGTTCGGGCGCGTCTACGGCAAATGCAGCCTCGGGAACGGCTGCACCCGAGAACAATTCGGCCGGCGACATCCCCGATACTCAGGTATTCGTGTCCTTCACGCCGCCCACGAAGCTGTTCACCGTATCGGTCCCGGAGGGTTGGGCGCAGACCACCGACGGCGTGGCGACCGTCTTCACCGACAAACTCAATGCGGTGCGCATCGAGATGCGACCGGCGCTGGCGCCACTGACGCCCGACACGATTCGGCAGCAGGAGTTACCCGCCATCCAATCATCCAGTCCGGGTAACCGATTCGGAGCGATCTCGGTGGTCCAACGCAAGTCCGGCCCGGTCTTTCTGGTCACTTACCAGGCCACGTCGCCACCCAACGAGGTGACCGGCAAGAGCGGCGTCGATGCCGTCGAGCGATACGAATTCTGGCGGGACGGCCACGAGGCGATCCTGACGCTATCCGGACCGCTCGGAGCCGACAACGTCGATCCGTGGCGCACCATCACCGATTCACTGCAGTGGCAGTAGCGGCAGCACCGGCGCCGCCATGTCCTTTGGAGGCCCGTTCGCTATATCGCTTCTACCGCGCCGGTGACGAGGAGACCCTGGCCCTTCAGGGAGTATCGCTTCGGGTCGAGTCCGGTGACCTGGTCGCCGTCACCGGACCGTCCGGCTCGGGCAAATCGACCTTGTTGTCGTGCCTGGCCGGGATGGACGACCCCGACGGCGGCATGGTGCGCATCGCCGGGCAGCGGATCAGTCACCGCACCGAGCGTGACCGTGCCCGGATCAGGTCGCGCCACGTTGGCATGCTGTTCCAGAATGCCAACCTCGTCGAGCACCTCACCGTCGCGCAGAATCTGGCACTGGTGCGGTCGCTGGCAGACCGGCCATCCATCGATGCCCCGGACCTGCTGGGGATGCTTGGTCTGCAGGATCGCTGCGGGGCCTACCCGAATCAACTCTCCGGCGGGGAACTTGCTCGGGCCGGGCTCGCGGTCGCGCTCGCCAACTCGCCGGCGGTGCTCCTGGCCGACGAACCCACCGGTGAACTCGACAGCGCCACCGAAGCACATGTGCTCGACCTCCTGATCGCTGCGACGCACCGAGGTACCGCCGTGGTCGTCGCCAGCCACAGCGCAGCCGTCGCCGCCGCCGCGACCCGGGTCTTACGCCTCGATGACGGGAAGGCTCTCTGGTGACGACCACCCGTCCGGACCTCGACACCGACGTGATGGCATCGCCCGTCGCCGAATGCGTCGACGTGGCACGGTCCTTCGGGTCCGGCGCAGCCGCGGTACATGCTCTGAGGTTGGTGAGCTGCCGCATACCGGTCTCGGCGCGCATCGCCCTGACCGGCCCGTCCGGCTCGGGGAAATCGACCCTCATCCACGTGATCGCCGGAATCGATGCGCCAACGGCTGGAACGGTGCGCTGGCCCGGACTGCACGCGGACCGTCTGGGTCGGCCCAACGGCGTCGGTGTGGTGTTCCAGGGTCCGAGCCTGCTGCCCAGCTTCGACGTCGTTGAAAACGTCGCCCTGCCAATGCTGTTCGCGGGACGGGATGAACTCAGCGCCCACGAGCGCGCACTGGCCGCCCTCGACCTGGTCGGTATGCGTGAATCGGCGGCCAGGCTTCCCGACGAACTGTCCGGCGGCCAATCACAGCGGGTCGCGGTTGCCCGAGTCGTGGCAACTCGTCCTGCACTGATCCTGGCGGACGAACCCACCGGACAGCTCGATCACCACAACGCGGACCGGGTCATCACCGCTCTGCTGGACACCGCGACGGCCATCGGTGCAGCGCTGATGATCGCCACCCACGACCCGGCGGTGGCCGCGCGGCTCACCGACCACTGGACGATGCGCGACGGCTACCTCGACGTCGACATGACGACGGGAATGAACGCGCCATGATCGCGACCTGGACGCTGGGCCTGATCCGCCGCCAGCCGGGCCGACTCCTTGGCGCCGCAGCAGGCATCGCTGCGGCGGTGGCGCTGCTCGCCTGCCTTGGCAGTTTCCTGGCCGCTGCGCAGAGCGCGATGACCGCCCGCGCGGCGGGTGCGGTCGCCGTCGACTGGCAAGTCGAAGTCCAGCCGAACGGCTCGACACCCGCCGTGCTGGATACGGTACGGACGGCCCCGCACGTGCTGGCGGCATCACCGGTCGGGTTCGCCCGTTCGTCCGGGCTCAGCGCCACCGGCGCGGGAGGCATCCGAACGACCGGCCCCGCAACGGTATTGGGCATCCCAATGACCTACCGCGACACCTGGCCGGCCGTCCTGCGCACCCTCGCCGGCACCGATCGTGGTGTCCTGATCGCCCAACAAACCGCAGCCAACCTCAATGCGGCGCCAGGTGACACCATCACCATCGCCCGCGTCGGCATGCCGGCAATCGACGTCGTCGTCGACGGCGTAGTGGAACTCCCACAGGCGAACTCGTTGTTCCAGAAGGTCGGCGCACCGCCGGGTGCGCAACCCACCGCGCCGCCGGACAACGTGCTGATCCTCGACGAAGCCCAATGGCACGCCGCCTTCAACCCATTGGCGGCGGCGCGCCCCGATTTGGTCAGCACCCAAGTCCACGCCGCCCTCGACCACGCGTTGCCGAGCGATCCGGCCGCTGCCTACACCCAGGTCACCGCCGCCGCGCACAACCTCGAAGCACGTAGTGCCGGCTCGGCGCTGATCGGTAACAACCTCGCCGCCGCGCTCGACGCCGCGCGCGGCGATGCCGCCTACGCCCGCGTGCTCTTCCTCTTCCTCGGTCTGCCCGCAGCCGTCGTGGCGGCGCTGCTGACGGCCACGGTGGTCGACGCGGGAGCGCCGCGGCGCCGCCGCGAGCAGGCATTGTTGCGCGCCCGCGGCGCGACCACCAACAGACTGGTCTGGCTCTCGACGGCCGAGACGGCCGTGGTCGGCGTCCTCGGCAGTGCCGCGGGTCTGGCTTCGGCAGCACTGATCGGCCTGGCCAGCTTCGGATCACCCAGCTTCGGGGCAGACACCTCGGCCGCCGTCAGTTGGGCAGTGGCATCCGTCGCCGTCGGTCTGGTGATCGCCGCGGCAGCCGTGCTGGTGCCTGCGTGGCGAGACCTGCGCCGCGTCACCGTCGCCAACGCACGCATCGAGGTACGGCGGACCCACGCCCCGGGATGGACCCGGTTCGGCGTCGACCTCGTCTTACTCGTCACCTCGGGCCTACTGTTCTGGTTGGCCGGCCGCTCGGGCTACCAGATCGTCCTCGCCCCAGAAGGCGTCCCCTCGATATCGGTCTCCTACTGGGCGTTCGTCGCCCCCGCCCTGCTGTGGATCGGCGGTGCGCTCTTCATCTGGAGGCTGGCCGACCTCGTGCTTGTGCGGGGCCGCCGCGCGGTCGCCGTACTTCTGACACCGGTCGCCGGCCCGCTGTCACGCGTGCTCTCCCAATCCCTGGCCAGACAGAGGGCACCGCTGGCCCGCGCGATCGTGCTCCTGGCACTGACGGCGGCCTTCGCCGGATCCACGGCGACCTTCAACGCCACCTACCAGGCGCAGGCCGAGGTCGACGCGCAACTCACCAACGGCGCCGACGTGACCGTCACCGAAGCCCCAGGCACGGCCGTACCCCCCGGCGGCGCGAAACCCCTGGCCGCCGTGAACGGCGTGCGGGCGGTGGAACCGATCCAGCACCGATTCGCCTACATCGGAGGCGACCTCCAGGACCTCTACGGGGTGAACCCAGAAAGCATCGGCAACGTCACCGCGTTGCAGGACAGTTACTTTCGGGGTGGCACGGTCAGATCGTTGATGAACACACTGGCATCCCAGCCGGATTCGATTCTGGTCAGCGCGGAAACCGTCAGCGACTTCCAGCTGGTGGTCGGCGACACGGTCAACCTCAGAATGCCGAACGCCACCACTCACCAGCTGAGTACCGTCCCCTTCCGGTACGCCGGAGTGGTCACCGAGTTCCCGACCGCGCCCAAGGACAGCTTCTTCGTCGCCAACGCCGGATACGTCGCCCAACGAACGGGCAGCGACGCCGTCGGGGCCTTCCTGGTCGACACGGGGGGACGCGACAGCGACGCGGTGGCCGCCCGCATCCGCGCGCTGGTGGGGACGTCGGCGACCGTCACCGACATCGCCGCCGCCCGGGGCAACGTGGGCTCCAGCCTGACGGCGGTCAATCTGGCCGGGCTCACCCGCATCGAGCTGGGGTTCGGGCTGTGTCTGGCCGCCGCGGCCGGCGCTCTCGTTCTCGCGCTGGGGCTCACCGAACGCCGACGAGCCTTCGCCATCGCCAGCGCGCTGGGAGCGACCCGCCGCCAGCTCGGTTCGTTCGTCTGGTCGGAATCGACGGCGTTGATCGTCGGCGGGCTTGGCGGTGCGGTCGTGTTGGGGTGGGCGTTGTCGCGCATGCTCGTAAGCGTGCTCACCGGCGTCTTCGATCCGCCGCCTGCGGCGCTGTCGGTGCCGTGGGTCTACCTGATCGTCATCGCGGTGACCGCGGTGGCCGCGATCGGCGCGGTGTCGGCCGGTACGGTCGGCTTCGCCAGACGGTCACCACTGGCCGCGTTGGGCAAGCTGTGACCGTGCCCGCTGAAGTGCTTCTCAGCACTCTTTCAGCGGGCCGGTGGCAATCTGTCAGCATGCGGCGAGCCGGATTTCGCGGGTGCTCGATGCGGGCCCCGAGGTGTAGTGAGAACGGTGATGCACGGGTTGACCGACGCTAGTCGGACCGACGAGGTGAGGGCGCGTGGCGCAGCGCCGGGCGCAGTTCCGAACTGCGCCACGGGTATGCCGTCCCTACTGATGCTGCGCGCGGCGGGCGACCTATGACGAAGATCCTGCTGTGGGCCGCCCTCGCCTACGCGATCGTCGCGATGGCGGCGATCCTGATCGACGACGGCGTGACCGACGCCCATCCCCGTCCGACCACCACGATCATCGTCGACGTGTCTCCGGATTTGGTCGAGGATGCCGTCGAGCTGCGAACCGCACGCACCGATGGGCCTGTCGGTCGGGCGTTCGCATCGCACCACTCGTCGACACCCGTCCGCTGACGTTCCCTAGACCACTGACCCGGCGGCGGTGTGTGCCTCGCGCTCGATCTTCAACGCTTCTTCAGCACCGCTGTGATGTGGTGTCTGCGCCGTGCGCCCAGTACCGACCGATGAGGAGCATCCCCTGTGAACATCGTCCAAGCCGTGGTGTTGGGGATCGTCGAGGGCGTTACGGAGTTCCTGCCGATCTCGAGTACCGGGCATCTGACCATCGTCGAGAAACTCATGGGTCTGCCGCTGGGTGATGCCGCGGTCACGGCCTTCACCGCGATCATTCAAACTGGGGCGATCCTCGCGGTGATCGTGTACTTCCGCCGCGACATCGCGACGTTGGCAACGGTGTGGGTACGGGGCGCCCGCAACAAGCAAGCGCGAACCGACTCGGAGTATCGGCTGGCTTGGGCGGTGATCGTCGGATCGATCCCCATCGGCGTGGTGGGATTCCTTGCCAAGGACGTCGTTTCCGGCCCGCTGCGCAATCTGTGGGTGGTCGCAGGAGCGCTGATCGCCTGGAGCGCGGTGATGTACCTCGCGGAACGCGTTGCGACCCAACGGCGCTCCGAAACTCAAGTGACGCTGCGCGATGCCTTGGTGATCGGCATCCTGCAGTGTGTGGCGCTGATACCCGGGGTGTCGAGGTCGGGTGCGACGATCAGCGGTGGGTTGTTCGTCGGCCTCAACCGTGTTGCGGCAACGCGGTTGTCGTTCTTCTTGTCGATACCCGCCCTGGTGGCGGCCGGCGGTTACGAAGCGGCGACGTCAGCCAGTGACGTTGCCAGCGG
Source organism: Mycobacterium sp. AZCC_0083 (assembly GCF_014202335.1). Lineage (GTDB taxonomy): Bacteria > Actinomycetota > Actinomycetes > Mycobacteriales > Mycobacteriaceae > Mycobacterium. Next base: position 19,337 of record NZ_JACHGP010000031.1, read on the forward strand.
TGTGGGGTGGTTGGCGACGGGCGTCGCAACGGTGGTGAGCTTCGTTGTCGCATACGCCTCGATTGCGTGGCTGCTCCGGTTCGTCTCCGGACACCCGATCACCTACTTCGTAGGCTATCGCCTCGTGCTCGCGGGCGTGCTCATCGTTGCCCTGTCCACCGGTGTCCTCGCCGCGGTGTGACGGTGCCCTTAGTCGCCGCTGCGCATGTGTTCGCCGCCGTGCTCCATGCCGTGACGCGGTGTTTCGTAGTCTCCGTGCGCGATCAACACCACCACGGCGATGGTGCACAGGACGACGGTGATGAGCACCAGAACCGCGGCGATCCACACGGAGAGTTGCCCGAGTCGACGGACTCGGTCGGAGGCGTGCTGAGCGGCTGTGACATCGCCGCTGGCCCATAGCGGATACACGGCGAACGCATGGGTGAACGCCGAGAAGGCCAGCGGCCAGAAGCACAACAGCGTCGCGACCGCCCATCCCGCGTGCGCCGTTGGCACAGTTTCCGCGGGTGTGTGCGACGCGTCGGCCGGCGTGTCGGAAAGCTCGGTGGTGTCAGACATTTCGTACCTCCTGAAGGCAGACCATGGGAATTGGTGACGGGGTCACGGTCATCGTGCGGACGGATAACCCGACGGCGCGTGGCATCGGCGGTCGTGTCACTGAAGCGAGGTCAGCAGCGTGGTGAGTGCTTGTTTTTCGGTCGCAGGGTCGGGCTGGCCGGCCCGCAACGCGGTGAGTACGTGGTCGATCTGGCCGTCCAGCACGGTCCACCCGTTGTCATCGAGGGGCTGCAGGGTGGCCTGGCCGTCGTCCCACGCGGTCTCGAGGTCCTTGATCCGCGCCATCGCACCCGCCTGGTCACCGGCCTGCACCTTGGCCAGAGTGTCGGCAGTGATGGTGCGGAACTTCACCGTCTCGGCGGGCGGGAACTTCGCCGTCGCCGACTGCCCCGGGGCCAGTGTCGCGGTCACCGACGAGCCCGATTCCGCCTCACTGGCCGCCGCGGTCGAGTGCGGCTGACCAGCCGCCCAGACCAGCAGAACGCCCGTGGCGACCGCGATGACGCCGTAGTACCCGTGCATGACGCGCTCGCGGGCCGGGTGCGTGGTGACCGCAGGGGTGTTGCTCCGTTCGTGCTCTTCGATCACGTCGCTGCGGGTGACGGTGAGGTACACGACGGTGGCGAGGATCGCGGTCAGGAAGATCACGCTGGTCATCGCCGTACCCAAACCGAGGCCCTGTTGGTCGGGCGGGAAGCCCAACCAGTCACCGAGATTGGCCCCCAGCGGGCGGGTCAAGATGTAGGCCAACCAGAACGACAACACCGGGTTGGCGCCCAGCCGCCAGCCGATCACGACCGCGACGATCAGGCCAGCAGGCAACAGCACCGAAATACCCGGTCCCCAGCCGGTGAGCTCCAGGATCCAGTCACCCGATGCGGTACCGAGGGCGAAGGTGACCAGAATGGCCAGCCAGTAGAAGCACTCCCGTGGCAGCGTGACGATGCTGTGGATCGACAGTGTCCGCTCCCGGGCCCACCACACCCCGAAGACCACGGCCAGTACCGCCGCGAACACGCCAGTGCTCAGAGCCAGCGGCACCTGCAGGTCATCGGTGAGGATGTCGGTGTACAGCGTGCCCGTCACGCTGACCACCACCACGGTCAGCCAGTACACGAACGGCACGTAGCGGGTCAGGCTCAACTGCCACCCCAGCACCGCGACGAGTACAGCGGTGAAGATGAGAGCGGTCGCGTTGAGGCCAAGGCCCAACGTCATGTTGATCCAGTCGGCGAAGCTCTCACCCACGGTGGTGCACAGGATCTTGATGATCCAGAACCACACCGTGATCTCGGGAACCTTGCTCAACATCACACGGCCCGGATTCACGGCCTCAGGTCTCGTTGACTCAGTCACGAAGCCCGAACGTACAGACGCCTGGCTGAAGCCACGCTGAAGAAGTCGCCACGCCTGCCCGCGCGGCGCGACGACGCGGAGAACCGCGAAGATGCGCAGCCCCGGCATCAACGGGGCCACCAGGAACTACAGGCCCGGCAGTGTTGCGGTGTTCTCGGCGACGACGGCTTGGAGTTTCTTGGGGTCGAGATGGAGCCGGGCGAGGATCGTCGGCGCGATCTGTGCGGTGGCGACCGTGGACTGATCGACGCGGGAGCTGATGCCCGGACCCGCCACGATCAGCGGCACGTTCCGGTCGGCAGGAGTGACGCCGCCGTGTTCGGCGATCTTCGATGTTCCGCCGGTGTAGACCGTACCCGGCTGGGTGGTCGCGTAGAGATCCGGCACTCGCGGATCGCCGGGGGCCGCGCCGAAGAAGGTCACGGCCTCGGCACCCGCATAGATCCGGTCGGTGCCAGAAGCGTTGAACGGCTTCGGTTTCCCGGCGATATCAGTGCCCTCGCCGGCCTTGGCGCGCAGCCGGTCCTCGACGAAGGTCGCTGCGGCGGGTGATCGGTCGGCCAGCCACATGATCATCGCGTCGTCGTCGACCGCGTGCGCAACCAGCTCCGGGACGTCGGGGTGGGTGACGGCCCATTCGGCGTTGATGCCGTCGATGATCTGGCCGTCGTCGATTCGGGTGAGGGTGTCGGGCTTCATCGGAGCCTGACCGTGTTTGGCCGAGACGATGATCGTGGTGGTGTCGGCGATCCCGGCGGCGTCGAGTGCGGACACCATGCGCCCGATCTGGGTGTCGACGAAGCCAAGCGCCGAGGCGAGTACCGGCCCTGGGGACTGCCCGTCGGGGGCGTAGCCTCCCGGTTGGCTGCCGGACTCCGTCAGCTTTTCCGCGGTGGAGACCGACTGGAAGTTCATACCGAACAACGACGGTACGCCGGCCTGCGTGCTGCCTGAATGATCCTTGCCCGCAATCTCATTGGTGATGGCATCGACCTTGTAGGTGTCGTAGCGCTGGGTGAGGGCGTTGTCGTCGGTCCAGGTGTCAGCGTCCTTGCTTCCCGCCGGACTGCTGTCGACTTCCGGGGTGAACAGGTCGTCGATGGACGAGGCGCCCGGGCCGCCGAGAATCGCGTAGGCGGGGTGCTTGTCAGACCAGGCCGTCCGGAGCCCGGCATCGTGGGCGACGGCGAATACGGTGTTCACCTTCAGGTACTCACCGGGCATGAGCGGCTTGCAGGACGCGGGATCGACGGGCAGCTTCGCGGCATCGATCACGTCGGTGGGCGTACGGGTCATCTGCAGGACACCGTCAGGCAGATTCTTCAGCCCCTGGCCGCCATCGATCTTGGTGACGTCCTTGTCCAGTTCCTCGGTGAAGCTGACCGCCCCGCCCGGTTTCGCACCGGCACAGTTCGTCGTGCCCGGCGCGAGGAGGTCGTGAGCGTAGCTGTCGTCGTAGTACACCCCGGTCGTTCTCGGGTTCCCGCCGGTGACCTGCGCGATCAGTCCGGGAAATGAATCCGAGGGAACCGGAGTCTGAGCGTTCGTGTAGTCGATTCCCCTGCCGACGAGCGCGGCCAGTGCCGAATTGGGATGCGCCTGAACGTATCCCGTCAGGTCCGATTGATGCATGCCGTCGATCGACAGGAGCAGAACGTGCTGAGCGTCACCCGGCCCCGCGGTCTGCGCGGGCTTGTCGCTCGAACAGCCGGCAACGACGATCAACAGCGCGGCGCAGGCAACCGTGGCTGCCCGCCCTGGTCCAAACATGGGCAATTGACTCTCCGCTGTTGGTCGTGGGAAACGTGTCCGCCGCAGCTTGAATGCCAGTGTTGAACATGGTTTGAACGGGGGACGAAGTTTGCACGTAGCCGTTCAGCGATTCTTCAGGGTCGCGGTGATATACGGGCAGGCCGCTGCTCGTTCAGGTTCTACGCAGTCGACTTATCGGAGGCTGACTGGCGGTCATCGATAGGCGTCGAGCCCGAGCTTGATGGCCAGCGCCATGCCCGCGACCGCGATCGCCAACCGGATCGGCGTGGCCGGGGCGTGGCGGACGACGACCGGCCCGAGCCTCGACCCGAGTAAGCACCCGATGCCCAGTGGTACGACGGCGAGCCAGTCGACCGGCGCCAGCACGATGAAGGCAAGTGCGGCAACGAGGTTCGCCACCCCGAGCACGACGTTCTTGGTGGCGTTGGCATGGGCCATCGATTCGTCGCCGGTGCTCAGGAGCAGGGCAAGCAGCAGCACGCCCGCCGCCGCGCCGAAGAAGCCGCCATACACGCAGATCGCGAGGATGGCGACCCCTTCCAGCACGACGTGGGTTCTGCTGCGGACTGCGCCCTCGGCGCGTTGGCGGCGGGGCAATGCGATCAGGATCGCCGAGACGCCGAGCAGGATGGGCACGACGTTCTCGAAGCCCTCGGCGGGGATGGACAACAGCAGTGCCGCGCCGGCGGCACCACCGATCGCGGCGAGCGGGATCAGTCGTTTGAGCTGGGCGCGTTGGCCCCGTAGTTCGGGGAGTGAACCGGAGACCGAGCCGATGCCGTTGAACACCAGGGCGACGGTGTTGGTCACGTTGGCGGCCACCGGGGGCAGACCCACCAGGAGCAGGGCGGGATAGGTGGTCACCGACGCCAGGCCTGCGACGCTGCCCGCCAGTCCGCCTCCGATTCCGGCGGCGACGAGCAGCACCGCTTCCCAAAATGTCATCGCCGCAAGGCTACGGCCGTGCGATCTGGGCGCGTTCGCGGACGCTGAGCGAGCGCAAGCGCGCCGAAAACGCTAGGTGGACTTCCTCTTGCCGACCAGCGCGTCGACCGGATCGGGAGCGCCGTCGCGGTCCTTGACCATGCGGTAAGCGACGTAGCCGACCACCAGGGTCAAGGCCACGAAGATGATCGCGAAGTACTGCATGTACCACCCGGCACCCGCCACGTCGTAGATCTCGGCGCGGGGCCACCCGATGTTGATCACCAAGAGTCCGCCCATCACCACGGCGATGAGGTTCACCGGTATGCCCCACTTGCCGAGGTCCATGACCGGGGGACCGTAGGACAGGCTGGTGCCCTGCAGCCGGTGAATGAGGGCGGGCACGGTCACCATCAGGTAGGCGATGTAGACGATGACCACCGATACCGACGCGATGGCGGCGAACACGCTGGACTGCCCGATGTTGACCAGCAGCACCAGGATCGCCAGCGTGCTGACCGCGATGCCCGTGATGACGGGCGTGCCGGTGCGCTTGTTCACTCGTGCCAGAAACTTGCCGAATGGCAGCCGGTTGTCGCGGGCCATCGAGAACATCACCCGCGACGCCGAGGCCTGGATGGCCAGCGTCGCCGAGAACATTGCGACGGCCACCAGGGCCAGCAGGGTCTTGCCAAGCCAGGTGTCGAGTTGGCTCTCGATGACCCAGGCCATACCGCCGGTCGTCAGATTCTCGCCGAGGTCGGGAGCCGACATCAGGGCGGCGACGATCATCAGCCCACCACCGATGAACGACACCAGCAGAGCGTTGACGATCGCCTTGGGCGCGGTCTTGCGCGGATCCCTGGTCTCCTCGGAAAGCTCTGCAGCACTGTCGAATCCGTACATGACGTAGGCAGCCATCAGCATCGAGGCCAGGAACGCCCCCGCATAGCCGAGCCCCGACCCGTGTCCGCCGGTGTCGGCCACCGCGGCGACCGGGTTGCGCTCGGCGGTGAGGAACATCGCCCCGATGATCAGCACGACGCCGACGATCTCGATGGTGACCCCGGTGACGGTGATGCGCCCCATGAACTTCACCCCGGCGGCGCTGATGACGGTGCACAGCACGATGGTGATCGAGCCAAGGATGATGCCGTTCTCCGCGCCGGTGACCGACAGCGGATCCATGTCACCGTCGACGATCTGGAAACCGCTCCAGATCGGAGGCAGCACCGTCTGCATCGCGATGGCCAGCGCGGCGATCGACACGATGTAGCCGATGAGCATGAACCAACCGGCGAACCAGCCGACCGCGTTGCCTGCCAGCCGGCGTGACCACTGGTAGATGGCGCCGGCTACCGGGAACTTGCCGGACAGCTCTGCGAAGACCAGGCAGACGCAGAACTGGCAGACGAAGACGATCGGCCAGGTCCAGAAGAACGCGGGCCCACCGAGGCTGAAACCCAGCGGGAAGAACGCGAACACCGTGGTGAGGATCGAGACGAACGAGAAGCCCGATGCGAACGCCGCGTAGCCGCCGATGCCGCGGTGCAGTTCCTGGGTGTAACCGAGTTCCTCCAGGGTCGACGCGTCCTCCTGGGTGGAGATCGCAGGGTCGAAGGTGGTCATGGGGCGCTCCTGGACTGCCGGCTAATAACTGTCATACGACAGAAATTAGCTTCCGCTCTTGTTTTCCGCGTTTCGTAATTGTCACGACCGTGTGACCAGATACTCGGCGGGTGAGAATCGTTGACATGCCGCCTGTGCTTCCTTCCGGTCGTGGGATCGCCGCGACCATCGGGGACATCGATGCTGCCAGTGACGAGGCCGTTCTGCGCGCCGGAATCGACAAGGCGCTGGTTGCCGTCGCCGCCGAACTCCGGGCACACACCCCCGCGGCCGCGCTGGCCGGGGCGTGGTCGGAGGTGCTCCGGCACGGCGTTGCCACCGCCGTCCGATTGGTCCCTGCCCCGGCTGACTGGACGTGGTTCGTCTCCGGCAGCATCGCGCGCGGTGAGGCCGCACCCGGCTCCGACGTCGAGACGATGGTCGCCATCGGCGACTCCGTCGACGACGCGACCAAGACCGAACTCCTGGTCCGCGCCGCCGACGTGCACGCGATGCTGGAGCGGTGCGGAATACGCGGTGACGCCAACGGCGTGCTGGCCAGCCGGCCTAGGTTCTGCCGACGCCTGAGCAGTTGGGCCGAGGGCACCGAACGCTGGACGGTCGATCCCGGCGAGGACCGAGGTGTGGTGATGACGGGCCTGCTCGCCGATTCGACGGGTGTGTGGGGGAGCGCGGCCGTCGCCCCCGATGCGCTGCGGGCGCAGACCGTTGCGGCGGTCGGTCGGAGTTATCCGGCGCGACAAGCCATGTTGCAGGACGCGACGGCCGTGCGGGCCGGCTTCCCGTCGCGGTTGCGCGTATTCGCCACGCACGCCGACACCGTCGACCTCAAGCTGGCCGCGATCGATCCGGTGGTGAAGATCGCGCGCTGGGCGGCGCTTTCGGCCGGATCGCAGGCATTGTCGACCCTCGGCCGCCTCGACGACGCCGCGGCCGCCAAGGTGCTCGACGCGGGCGACGTGTCCAGCCTGCGCGACTGTTTCGGATGGCTGCTGCGGTTCCGCTGGCGGACGCGGGCCGGTGCGTTCCTCGAAGGGCGGCGGGTCAGCGACGTGGTGCTGCTGTCGGAGACGCCACCCCAGGAACGGGCGATGTTGCGCAGTGTCGCGCGCGAGGTGGCAGGCATCAGACGCAAGTTGACCTACCTCGCGTCGACGTCGGCGTTCCGCTGAGTCGCCGCATGACACCGGGTTCGCGCGATCACGCCGTCGCCCAGGCCGTCGCCGCCGAGTGCCTCGAGGGTTGGCGCCCTTCCGACGAGCACGTCTCCGCGCTGACCGCGCTGGCCCATGACGAGGTGTCGTTCGACGACTACCTCGCGAAGTTCCGTGACCGCTATCCGGCGCAGCCGCGCCCCCGCCGCAGGAGGCCGTCCCTGCGGCCCACGCCCTACCTGGTTCGAGGAACAACGTTGTTGCGCAACAACTTCGGGGCGCAGTCGGCGGAGATGCTTGCCGACCTGGAATTTGTCGCGACAGCTGGCCGGATGGTGTCGTGGCTGTGCGGGGCCTGTGAGCTCGACGGGCTCGACGGGCTCGACGCTCGCGCCATCCACCGGCATCTGTTCGGCGACGTGTATTCGTGGGCCGGGCAGTACCGCACGACCGAACTGCGGCGTGGCCAACAGGGTTTCGCCTGGGTGTCCACCATCGCGTCGCAGATGACGCGGGTGCACGATACCGCGCGGTCGGTGGTGGACGCAGGCGCCTCCTACGACAACCCCCGGCTGGCATGGGAACTCGCCCGCCTCTACACGGACTACAACCAGGTGCACCCGTTCCGCGACGGCAACGGGCGAGCCGGCGCAATGCTGCTGCACGGTGTCGCGACCCGCTGCGGCCGCACGCTGGACCTGACGGTGACCACCCGCGCGGAGTGGTATTCGGCGGCTGCGGACAGCATGTCGCTGCGGGGGCGTGACGGCCGAACCAGCCATCGGCCCTTCCTGCCGATTCTGGGTCGCGCCGTGACCTAGGCCGCCGCGGCCACGTGGTCGCGGGCATGCGCGATCGCGTCGTCCAGTGAGTCGATGAGGTGGTTCTCGTGGCGTAGTGAGTCGATCACGCCGACGTTGGTCAGCAAGTCCATGTGCTCCTCCTGCACGCCCTTGATGATCACGGTGACACCACGCGACTCCAGCTCCTCCGCGACGCGCGACAACGTGTGCGCTCCGGTGGCGTCGAGCATCCCCAGCGTCGACATCCGGATGATGACCACCGACACCTCGGAACGCTCGGCATCGGTGATCAGGGTCGAAATCCGTTCGGCCACACCGAAGAACATCGCTCCGTCCAGCCGCAGCAGGGCGATGCGCTCATCGCCGGTTCGGCGATCACCTGGCAACTCCTCGCGTGTGACGCTGCTCCGGCGTGCCAGAGAGCGCAACGCGAACACGGCCGCGACCAGGATGCCGATCTCGACGGCTTCGATGAGGTCGAAGCACACGGTGACGACCGCTGTCAGCACGAAGATCAAGGCGTCCGAACGGGTGGAGCGCAGGATCCTGCCGATCGTGGTCGCCGAGATCATCCGGAACGACGTCACCATCAGCACTGCGGCTAGGGCGCATAGGGGAATCGCTGACACCGGGCCGGTCGCGAAGTACACCACGCATATGAGCACGAGCGAGTGGACGACGGCGGATACGCGGGTACGCGCCCCGGATCGCACGTTCACCGCGGTACGCGCGATCGCCCCCGTGGCAGGCATACCGCCAAACAGGCCGGAGGCCACCGACGCGAGGCCCTGACCGACCAGTTCGCGGTTGGGGTCATAGGGTCCGGTCGGGGACATGGTGGCGGCCACGCGCGCCGACAGCAGCGACTCGATGGCTGCCAGCGCCGCGATCGCCAGCGCCGCACCAAACAGCGTCCGGAGCGCGTCCAGGTCGGCATGGGGCAGGACCGGAGTTGGCAGGTGCGAAGGCAATTCGCCGATGCGTGCGACGGGAAGATTCGCCGCCACCACCAATACCGTCGCGGCCAGGACCGCCGCCAGTGACTCCGGGATGGCGCGGTGCAGCCGAGGAAGCCCGACCATCAGGACCGCGGCGAACACCACCACCAGAAGCGTGGCGCCGGCGACGGTCCAGTCGAGGTGGCCCAGGACGGTCCACGTCGCGATCAAGGGGCTCTGCCCCTCCGGGGCGGCGCTCCCGAACGCAGCGGGCACCTGCTGCAGGAAGATGATCGTCGCGATGCCGAGGGTGAAGCCCTCGATCACCGGCCACGGAATGAATGTCACCGCCCTCCCGAGGCCGGTCACGCCGGCGGCCACGACGATGATTCCGGCCAACACGGTCACCAGCGCGATGCTGCCGAACCCGTAGTGAGTCACGATGGGCGCGAGCACCACCGCCATGGCTCCGGTCGGACCCGACACCTGGACGTGCGATCCGCCGAACACCGCGGCCACCAGGCCGGCGACCACCGCAGTGATCAGGCCGGCCGCGGCACCGACGCCCGAGCTGATGCCGAACGCCAGGGCCAACGGCAGTGCCACCACGCCGACGGTCACGCCGGCCAGGACGTCGCGGCGCCAGGACCGCGACAGGCCGGCATAGTCGGATCGGTGGGGGACAAGTCGCGACATCGAGCGCGCGAATGCGTCGATCATTCCGGAATTCCCAGTGGCGGTAGGGAATCCAGCGCGTCCAACTCGTCTCGTCGTGCTGTCAGGGTGTCGGCGAGGAAGGTGCGGGCGATCAGCAGCAGTTCCGAGATCTCCGGGTGGGCGAGCTCGTAGTAGACGGCATTGCCCAGCCGCCTGCCGCTGACCACGTGGTGGCGCTTGAGCACCGCGAGGTGCTGGGAGAGCACGGTCGGCTCGATGTCGGTCGCCGCCAGGATCTCGCTGACCGGCGTCGGACGGCCATTGGCCGCCAGGATCTCCAGCGTCCGGATTCGGGCGGGATGCGCGAGCGCCTTGAACAGGTTCGCCTTTATTTCGTAGAGCGGTCGCTCTGAGCGGTTGGGAAAGCTGTGCGGCACGCGGCAACGACCTAACAGTTGATGGATTGAGTAAAACCTCAATCCAGGGTACGGGCGCTGCCCTCCGTGACCTAATCCGTCGGACATGGAGTCCGGCGAAACCCGCCGCGGCGGTATCCGTTACTGGACTGCTCGCGCCACCCCTTCGATGACCCGAAGCCGTCCGTCGGCAAGAGCCAGAGTGAGGTTCTCGACCTTCGTCGCGAAGTCCGTGACGAAGGCGTGCAGTCCAAGGGGGTTGGGAGGAAGTGCCAGCAATGCCTGCATGGTCGCGGTCGCCTGCTCGGTGAGATTGTTCCAGTGGTCAATCGCGAAGCCAGCGGACTCGACCACGGCGTGCAATTGGTCGGGTGTGGCCAGGTGGCTTCGTCCGGAGTCGTCGGCCCAGGGAAGGGGATAGTCGAGTTCGCCTCGGTTGCCAGTGGTGATGTCCCACATGGCGAGCTGTCCCCCGACGACGAGCACGCGACGCGCTTCCTCATATAGGCGTTCCTTGTCGGCCACGTTCATTTGAACGTGTTGGCTGAAAACGACGTGAAAGGTGCCGTCGGCGAAGGGCAGTGCGGTGACGTCTCCCTGGCGGACCGAAATCCGCTCGTCCAGCCCGACGAGGCGATTGAGCCAACGGGCGGTGTTGCAGTACTCCTCGGTCAGATCGACTGCGGTAACTCTGCAACCGCACCGATCCGCGACGAGGCGAGCGGTGCCGCCGATTCCGGTGCCTGCGTCGAGTACCTGGCTCTTACTCGTGATTCCGACCAGGTCGACCAGCTGGCTGGTGGCAAGGCGACCCATTGTGTGGAAGTCCTCGAGCAACCCGAGGTCGGCGGGCGCAATGTGGTCGAGGTCCTTTCCTGCGGCGAGAAGTGCGTCTTCGATGTTGCGTCGAGATAGGCCAGTCGAGTACTGGAGCTGAATCTGGGAGTTGTTCATTTCGGTTCCGGCTCGAGTTCCGGTGGAACCGGCATCGGGATGAGTCGCAGGAGCGCGGCGAGTTTGGCGTCCAACTGTGCTCCGACCCTTGCGATGCGCGCGTCGCCGAAACTCGCGAATTTGCTTGACGGCTGGTCGATGCTGAGGTGCACGCGACCGGCGGTGTCTTCGTAGATCTCGGTGCGCAGCGGCGCGTACAGCATGACTCCGGGATCATGTCGGTACATGGTCTCGACGATCACGTTGTTTCCGACCATGTAGGTCACTGCCCGCGTGCGATGCCCTGCCAATGTCATCATCGGCGTTGGATCGAACGTCCAGAAGTTGACGAACGAATGCGGGGCATGCGCTGCCGTGTATTGCTGCACGCGGGACAGGTCGCCCGTCTCGATCACAGCGGTCAGTTCCGCGAAATCGATGGTGGGCACTAGGTATTCGTATCTCTGGCGGACGTCGTCGAAGGTGTCGTCGGTGTCGATGACGAAGCGGTTGACGAGGTGGGGAATGGTCTTGGTCATTTCGTGTTCCCGACGGGTGCGACGACCGTAGCCGTCTCCGCGCCCACCCTCAGTTTGCGCAACGACAGCACGTGTAATGCCACCGCGAGCGGCACGATCGTGGTGGGGATGAGGACGAGCGGAAGCAGCGAGATCGCTTCGGTGGACGGCGACACGACCAGCAACCGCGCCAGTCCTGGCGCGGCCATGACACCGATCGCGAGTGCGACGACGAGGTCAAGGAGGCCAAGGACGTTGAACCACACGGTGCTGCGGTGCACGATGCCGCGACGCAGGTTGCGCGCGATGAATACCGCCTCGACCCCGATCGCGATGTCGCCAATCCCGGCGGGTATGGCGAATACGGCAGGCAGGTAGCCCAACGCCATCGCGACCAGGAAGGTCACACCGACCGGCCGAAAGAACTGAGGCAACGTCAACCGCCACAACGCGTCCGGCTGGTCCAGGATGCGAGACACCAACGGGACGCGGGTCGACAGCAGCACCGCAACGAGCGGCACGATCATCGCGACCGCGATCCACGGCGCCGCCTTCGTCGGTTGGAACCGGAACACCTCGGCGTTGGCCAGCAATCCGCTGACCAGTACCCAAGCGCCCCAGACGATTCCGGCGATGACGGCCACTCGGGTAGCGCTATGACGGCTGACGCCTGCGGTTGTTGCGCCTCGCCACAGCATCACGCAAATAGTTGCGGTGGTACCGATCACGCCAGCCAGCACCATCGCCCACACGTATATCGGCAGTGTGCTCATTAGCCCCTCCAATTGGGTTCACGTTGACTGAACAACATGTATGTTTCAGAACAACGTGTTCAATAAGAGTGGTGCGACGGAAATTCCGTCAACAACCAATAGAGGCGAGATGTCCAGTTCCGAACAAAGTCGAGAACTCGTGCGAAAACCAGGGGTGGTTCGAGTGGCGGCGCCGGATCGGCGGGTTAGGCGCACGCGCAAGCAGTTGCACGACGCCTTCATTGCCCTCGTCATCGAGAAGGGATACGAGAAGACGACGGTCCAGGACATCCTCGATCGGGCCGACATCGGCCGGTCCACCTTCTACGTCCACTATCGAGACAAGGAAGCTCTGCTGATGGCGAGTTTCGATTCGATGGGCGATCAGCTCGAGCACGAGCTCGCCGGCATCACCTCAGCCGACCCGATCGACGTCACCTTGCCCGCCGCGCTGCTGTTCGAGCATGCGTACCGAAACCAGCGCGTGTACCAGGCGCTGTGCGGACATCAGGGCGGCGCGTTGGTCCAGCGCCATCTGCGCCAGTTGATCGGCGACGTACTGCGAAAGCGTCTGCGGTCACAACGGACCCGACCGGGTGCAGGCGTGCCCGCCGACGTCGCGGCCGAGTTCTACACGTCCGCCGCGCTGGGCCTGCTGGTGTGGTGGATCGACCAGGATTTCCGCGGTGACCATGCCTGGCTGACGCTGCTCTACCGGAAACTCGCCGCGCCTGACCGATGACCCGAGGACATCCATCTCCCAGTGGCCCAAACCAAGTCGGTTGCGCATCGACTGCGCGAAGGGCTAGCGTGGCGTCCGTGCCGAAGCGACTCGTAGTAGCAACCCGCAGCGGGGTCTGATCCAGACCGACCCCTCGCTGTGGGTCGTTGCTACACCGTCGGTCAATTCCTCTGGCAAGAGAAGACCGGCACATGTTCCCCTCTCAGACACAATCGCCATTCAGCGCGACACCCCCCTTCGCAGCACGTTTCGACGCACCGCTGCCGCGGGGTCTGCGCGAGGAGTCCGCCGCCATGTCCTCAGACGCATTCGAAGCCACCTACGCCCCTGCCGTCGGTCCGCTGCGGCTCGGCAACTGGGAGTGCACCGACGCCTCCACCCGACCGGGACCGCAGGCGCGCAACTATCAGGCCACGATCGCCATCGGGGACCGGATCAGCACGTCGAAGGCCACGGCCAGCGGGCCACTCGCGGCGCTGACCGCGATGCTGTATGACCGCGGCGTCGCCGTCGAGATGCTGAAGTTCCACCAGCTCCGCGGCGACGACGGCATCGCGACGTTCATCCGCGGCACCGACGGTGCGCACGACGAATGGGCGATGGGATGGGCGCCGGACGCCACACAGTCGGCGCTGCGGGCGGTCATCGCGTGCGCCAATCGACTCAGCGCTGCCTGACGCGTTGGAGCCCCGGGTCAGTGCAGCGGGCGCAACACGATCGGCATGCCGTCCATTGGCACCGGCATGCCGCCGTAGTCCAACCGCGGCTTGTAGCCGGGGTGGATCAGTTCCAGCCGGTACTGACGCAGCAACCGGTGCATGACGGTCTTGACCTCGAGCTGTCCGAACACCATCCCGATGCACTTGTGCGGGCCGCCGCCGAACGGGGCGAAGGCGTACCGGTGCTGCTTGTGCTCGTTGCGCGGTTCGGCGAAGCGGGCCGGGTCGAACTTCTCCGGGTCGGTCCACAGCTCGGGCAGGTGGTGGTTCATCGACGGCCACGTCACCACGTTGGTGCCCGCCGGTAGGTAATGGCCCAGCAGCTCGGTGTCGCGGACCGTCTGGCGGATGTTCATCGGCAGCGGTGTCACCAACCGCAGCGCCTCGTTCATGACCAGGTCGAGGGTCTCCAGTTTGTCCAACGACTCGATGTCCAGGGGGCCGTCGCCGAGCCTGGCCGACTCGTCGCGGCAACGCTCCTGCCATTCCGGGTTGGCGGCCAGGTGGTAGGCCATCGTCGTCAAGGTCGACGTCGACGTGTCGTGCGCGGCCATCATCACGAAGATCATGTGATTGACGATGTCCTCGTCGGAGAAGCTGTTGCCATCCTCGTCCGACGTGTGACAGAGCACGGTCAGCATGTCGGTGCCCTCGGCCTTGCGGCGCTCCTTGACCCGCGCAGCGAAGTAATCCTCGAGCACCTTGCGTTCCCGCAAGCCCCGCCACCACTTGAACGGCGGTAGCCCGGTCCGGATGATTGCGCCGCCTGCGCGCGTGGTCGTGGTGAAGGCGTTGTTCACCTTGGTAACCAGGTCGTGGTCGGTGCCCGGCTCGTGACCCATGAACACCATCGAGGCGATGTCGAGCGTCAGTTCCTTCGTCGCGGGGTAGAACAGGAACCGTGGGTCGTTGGCGACCCAGTCGTTGGCCAGGACCTTCGATGCCACGCGGTCGATGTGCTCGACGTAACCCGCCAGCCGGGTGCGGGTGAACGCTTCCTGCATGATCCTGCGGTGGTGCATGTGCTCGTCGAAGTCCAGCAGCATCAGGCCCCGTTTGAAGAACGGGCCGATCACCGGGTTCCAGCCCTTCTGCGAGTACTCCTTGTTGCGGTTGGAGAAGACGGCCTGGGTGGCGTCGGGACCCAGCGCGAGCACCGCAGGGAGGGCCGGTGAGTATGCGTAATGGATCGGGCCGAACTTCTTGTAGATCTCCAGGACGTATTCCGGGCCGCCGCGGAACATCTCGATCATGTGGCCCACCACGGGCAAGCCGGCATCACCCATCACCGGTTCGAGGTCGCTGCCTGGCGGTGGCTCGGCAAGTGCGAACTGCTTCCACTCGCGACCCCGCAGCCGCTTCTCGATCGCTCCCATCCCCGGCATGTTGTTCAGGGTCGGGATCACCCGGCGCCTCGCCTGATCCAGCAGGTAGTCCTTGGTGCTGATGGTCGGCATGCAACGCTCCTGACGCTCAACGGGGTGTGGTCGAACTCACGTGAGATTCCATCCTGTAGGGCACACTTGACGCATGTCAAGTTTTGCTCTGGCGCGCCGTGGATGCAATGGTCTACAGCCATGACAGCCGAACCCATACCGGTCCGCCGCAGCCGCGGCGACCGCCAGCGTGAGGCCATCGTCACCGCGGTCCGCGAATTGCTCGAGGAGCGGTCGTTCGCCGATCTGTCCGTCAGCACCATCAGTGAACGTGCCGGCGTCGCGCGGTCGGGCTTCTATTTCTACTTCGACTCCAAGTACGCGGTGCTGGCCGTGGTCCTCGCGGATGCCGGGGAAGAGCTCGACAAGCTCACCCACCACTTCGCGCCCCGCGAGCCGGGGGAGACACCGTCGGAGTGCGCCAAGCGGATGGTCGGTGCCGCCGCAGCGGTCTATGCGACCAACGATCCGATCATGCACGCGTGCGCGGTGGCCCGGAACACCGATGCGCAGATCCGGGAAATGATGGACGACTTCGCCGACGTCATCATCGAGAAGATCATTCGCCTCGTCGAGCAGGACGTCGATGCGCGGCCGATCTCACGGGATCTGCCCAGTCTGGTCCGGACGCTGGCGGCGACGACGACGATGACGCTGACGCAGGACAGCGCGTTCGTCGGACGCGGTGAGGATGACGACCTCGCACGTGCCGTCGAGACCGTCGAGCGGCTATGGCTGTACGGCCTGTGGGGCGGATCCGGCTTACGTGACGAATAGGTAAGGTCGCTCCATGGCGCAGGGGAGCAGCTTTGCCGGCAAGCGGTGTTTTCTCACCGGAGCGGCCAGCGGCATCGGCCGCGCGACGGCCCTGAAGCTGGCCGCCGATGGCGCCGAGCTGTTCCTCACCGATCGCAACGCCGAAGGTTTGGAGCAGACCGTCGCGGACGCCCGCGCGCTGGGCGCCACGGTGAGCGCGCATCGTGCACTGGACGTGTCCGACTACGAGCAGGTGGCTGCCTTCGCCGCTGACATCCATAGCGCGCACCCGAGCATGGACGTGGTGATGAACATCGCGGGCGTCTCGGCGTGGGGCACCGTCAGCCATCTCACCCACCAGCATTGGGAGTCGATGGTGTCCATCAACCTGATGGGCCCCATCCACGTGATCGAGACGTTCGTACCGCCGATGGTGGCGGCGGGCCGCGGCGGGCACCTGGTGAACGTCTCGTCGGCGGCGGGACTGGTGGCACTGCCGTGGCACGCCGCCTACAGCGCGAGCAAGTACGGGCTGCGCGGGCTCAGCGAGGTACTGCGATTCGATCTGGCCCGGCACGGCATCGGGGTGTCGGTCGTGGTGCCGGGTGCGGTGAAGACTCCCTTGGTGCAGACGGTCGAGATCGCGGGCGTGGACCGCGAGCACCCGCAGGTGCGCAAGTGGATGGACCGGTTCAGCGGCCACGCGGTCTCGCCGGAGCTGGTGGCCGACAAGATCCTTCGCGGCGTAACCCGCAACCGCTATCTCGTCTACACCTCCAACGACATCCGCGCGTTGTACGCGTTCAAGCGCATCGCGTGGTGGCCCTACAGCGTCGCGATGCGACGGGTGAACGTCATCTTCACCCGCGCACTGCGGCCGACCAAGAGCGTTTGATCCCCAGCGCGCTCATCTCTTGCCCCAGTCCCACGGCGGGGTGGTCAGCGTGGTTTGTCCGTTGATGCGGGTCTCGCCCCACTCCTTGTAGAGCTCGATCTCGGTGCTGCTCGCACAATCCCGGGTCGCTTCGCTGGAGCCGCGCTTGCGTGGACTGCCCTCCGGATCGGCGGCGCCGAGGTGTTCCCGCATCGCCGCCGAGTGGGTGACCACGACGACCTGAGCACCCCGGGCAGCCGATCGGATCATCCCCGCCAACGGGGCCACCAGATCCGGATGCAGTGAGGTCTCCGGTTCGTTGAGCACCATGAGAGACGGAGGTCGCGGACTGAGCAGAGCAGCGCCCCACAGCAGGAATCGCAGTGTGCCGTCGGATAATTCGGCTGCCCGCAACGGTCGCAACATGCCGTGCTGATGGAGCTGCAGCTCGAACAGGCCGTCGTGCGCGGCCACCGACACGGTCGCCCCGTCGAACGCGTCAGCGACGGCGCGGGGCAGATCGTCGAAGCCGGCCTCGACGATGGTCTGGACGGCGGCGGCCAGGTCACTGCCGTCGTCGGACAGCACCGGGGTGCGCGTGCCGACCTGGGGCCGACGCGCCGGTGCGGCGGCGTCGACCCGGAAGCCGTCGTAGAATCGCCAGCCGCGCAAGCGATCCCGGACCGCGGCGAGCTCCGGCAGTGCCGCGGGGTGCGCGTACTCGGCAAGCACACTCCGGTACGTCGGCAGCACCCGGGTTAGCTCGTCGAAGCCGCGGCCCGAATCCGCTGCGGCCTCGGCATAGTCGCGGCCCCGCCGCACCAGCGTCGCCGCAGGCCGCAGCCTTGGGCCGGTGAACACCGCCTCGCGCTTGATCTCCGGATCGCGCGCGAACAACGATTTGTGGCCCGCGTCCTGAGGCAGCCCGAGGTCGATCAGATAGCCGAAGTCGTCGGAGGCGAAGCCGAGTTCGAGCGAGACCGGTCGGGTGCGCGTCGTGCCCTGCACCGTGCCGGTACGGCGGGCGCCGCCGAGCTGTTCTGGGCCCGCCCACAACACCGACTCGAGCCCGCCCTCTTGCGCCAGCGAGCCGATCACCTCACCGCGACCGCAGTCGGCAAGCAGCCGCAGCGCCCGGTACACCGACGACTTTCCCGTCCCGTTTGCGCCGGTGACGACCGTCAGGCCTGCCAACGGGACGATGATCTCGCGCAACGAGCGGTAGCCCCGGACCGCGACGGTGTGCAGCATGGGCCCGACGCTATGCGTCGGCAGTGACAACGGAGGGCTCCGGCTGCGGCATCGCCAGCTCCAGCCGGACGCCGAGCAGCCGCACCGGCCGGTCGAGTTCGAACTGATCGAAGACCGCCAGCGCGGTGTCGACGATCACCGACTCGTCGGTACTCGGGGCTCCGAGCTTGCGAATCTTGGTGCGCGTGAAGAACGTCTTGGTACGCACCGTGACCGCGACGCGGGTGACGATGCGGTTCTGCTCGAGCACTTCGGCGAGCGTCTTTCTGGCCAACTCGCTGATGGCCGAGTCCATCTCGGCGCGTTCGGTGAGATCCTCCGGGAAGGTGATGACGTGGCTGCGCGAGCGCGGCACCCATGGCTCGGCGCTGACGGTCGCGTCGCCTCCGCCCTTGGCCAGCAGCAGGATCCACAGGCCCGTCGTCGGCCCGAACGTCGCGGTGAGGACCGTCGGATCGGTGTCGGCGAGGTCGGCGACCGTCGTAATACCCAGTCCGGCAAGCCGTTTGGCAGTTTTCGGCCCGACTCCCCAGAGTGCGTCGACGCCGCGGTCACCCATCACCGGCATCCAGTTCTCGTCAGTCAGCGCGAACACCCCGGCAGGCTTTCCGAAACCCGTGGCCACCTTGGCGCGCTGCTTGTTGTCGCTGATGCCGATCGAACACGACAGGTCCGTCTCGGCGGCGACGATCGCGCGGATGCGTTCGGCCAACTCCACCGGGTCGACCACCTCGGCGCCGAGGTAGGCCTCGTCCCAGCCCCACACCTCCAGCGGGTGGCCAAGGTCACGCAGGAGTCCCATCACCTGCTCGGACGCCTCGTCGTAGGCGTCCGGGTCGGACGGAAGGAAGGTGGCGTCAGGGCAGCGGCGCGCGGCCGTGCGTAGCGGCATGCCCGCGTGCACGCCGAACTCCCGCGCTTCGTACGAGGCGCAGGTGACCACCTTGCGGGGTTCGGTCGGATCGCCGTTGCCGCCGACGATCACCGGGAGGCCGACGAGTTCGGGGCGTCGGCGCAGTTCGACCGACGCGAGGAACTGGTCGAGGTCGACGTGCAGGATCCAGCGTGTGGCTACGTCCCGCACAGCTTGAGTGCCAGGCTCTCCCACTTGTCTCCCAGGCTTTTGACGGTTTCTTGGCGGTCGACCAGCTGATGATGGACGTAATCGGGGTCCAGAAGGGCGACTAGGGCGTCGGCCTGAACGTCGAGGTCCCCGGTCGTCCTAGCTGCCTCGAGGAGCACGCGCACGTGCGTACGCAGAACCATGGCAGGTGCGCCGTAGCGCATCTGGGGGTCGCGCGCCGCATCGGAGAGCAGCGCCTGATGGGTCTGCACGAAACGCAGCCGCTCGCGTCCGAAGGCGAGCAGTCGTTCCAGCGGCGGCGCGTCGGGGCCAAGCGGTCCCGGCCCGAACAGGAAGGCCCGTTGGCTGGCTTGTTCGTCTTCGTCGAGCAGCACCATCATCAGGCCGGCCCGGCTGCCGAACCGGCGGAACAGGGTGCCCTTGCCGACGCCGGCCGCCGTGGCGATCTCGTCCATGGTGACCGCGTCGGGGCCACGCTCGGCGACGAGCCGGCGGGCCGCGTCGAGCAGCAGCGCGCGATTGCGGGCGGCATCGCCCCGCTCCGGTGGCGTGGACACCGGCAATCCGCCCAGCTGATCTACGCTCACCTTTTGCATTTTAGCTCAGATGGAATTAATCGGACCATGGTCCGGTTTCATCGTGCAACGATCTGAACAAGCCATGGAAGGAAATGAGCATCATGTCGGACAACAAGGTTTTGGTACTCCTGGGCAGCCTGCGCGCCGCATCGGTGAACCGTCAGCTGGTGGAGCTGGCCGTCGAGTCGGCTCCTGACGGCGTGACGCTGGTGCCGTTCGACCGGCTGGGCGAGCTGCCGTTCTACAACGAGGACATCGACAATGACGACGTCGCCGAGTCGGTGCAGGCGCTTCGCCAGGCCGCGGCCGAGGCGGACGCCGCGCTCGTCGTCACCCCCGAGTACAACGGCAGCATTCCGGGCGTACTGAAGAACGCCATCGACTGGCTGTCGCGCCCATTCGGCAACGGCGCGCTGAAGGACAAGCCCGCGGCCGTCATCGGCGGGTCATTCGGTCAGTACGGCGGCGTCTGGGCGCACGACGAGACCCGCAAGTCGTTCGGCTTCGCCGGCCCGCGGATCGTCGAGGATCTCAAGCTCTCGGTGCCGTTCAAATCGCTCGACGGCAAGCACCCGCGCGAGAACGCCGAGGTGACCGCCAACGTGCAGGACGTCGTCGCGAAGCTGGTCGCCGAGATAGGCTGACTCGCCCGCTTCATCGCAGAGCCGCCGACGACCCTGGTTCGTCGGCGGCTTTGCTGTCTGAATACGCCGCCACGGGTTTTGTCGGTGCCCGGTGGTAGACACGGGCACATGGCGCGACACGCACCCTTCTGTGACGCGCGACACGCCGGGCGGTCCGGGGTCGCGGAGGTTACGACCTGGGAATTCCATCAATGTCGTTCAGAACATGTTGTATCTGTTCTGAATGTCGGCCACTAGGTGTAGTGTCTTGCAGACCGACAGACCCCCACGGTTCCCAAGCTTTCAAGGGGTCGGCCGGAGCTCCCAATCCGGTGGTGTCAGGGTCCCTGACACGCCGGATTCGTAGCCTCGGTCGGCAGGAATCTCAGGAATTTCGAGGGTCCCGGGTCTGCTGAACCTAGTGGAGATGTACCAACTCGAGCAGTTGCCAGTCGGGTCAAGTAAAAGTTTCAAATTTCCGCAGAGGAGCCGTACCGCAGATGACCGTCACCGTGTACACCAAGCCCGCTTGCGTGCAGTGCAATGCCACCTACAAGGCGCTGGACAAGCAGGGCGTCGCCTACGAGAAGGTCGACATCAGCCTGGACGCCGAGGCGCGTGACTACGTCATGGCGCTGGGCTACCTGCAGGCGCCCGTCGTCGTGGTCGGCAACGAGCACTGGTCGGGCTTCCGGCCGGACCGGATCAAGGCGCTCGCCGGGGCGGTCGCAGTCACCGCATAACGGGTATTCGAGGCACTGGAAAGGAGGGCGTGATGAGCAATCTCGTCTACTTCTCCAGCGTCTCGGAGAACACCCACCGCTTCGTCGAGAAGCTGGGTACGCCCGCCACCCGGATTCCGCTACGCGGACGCATCGAGGTCGACGAGCCCTACGTACTGGTTCTGCCCACCTATGGCGGTGGACATGCCAACGGGCCCGATCCCGATGCCGGGGGATACGTCCCCAAACAGGTCATCGCGTTTCTCAACAACGAACACAACCGGTCGCTGCTCCGCGGTGTCATCGCCGCGGGCAACACCAACTTCGGCGCCGAATTCGGCTATGCGGGTGACGTGGTCTCCCGCAAGTGCGGCGTGCCCTACCTGTACCGCTTCGAACTGATGGGAACCGAGGACGACGTCGCCGCCGTCCGTGCGGGCCTCGCGAACTTCTGGAAGGACCAGACGTGTCACCAACCGTCACAGCTGCAGAGCCTGTAATCTCCAACGCCTTGCCCGGCGAGACGGATTACCACGCGCTCAACGCGATGCTGAATCTGTACGACGCGGACGGCAAGATCCAGTTCGACAAGGACCGGGAAGCCGCGAACCAGTACTTCCTTCAGCACGTCAACCAGAACACGGTGTTCTTCCACAACCAGGACGAGAAGCTCGACTATCTCGTCAAGGAGAACTACTACGAGCGCGAGGTGCTCGACCAGTACTCGCGTAACTTCGTCAAGACCCTGCTGGATCGGGCCTACGCCAAGAAGTTTCGGTTCCCGACGTTCCTCGGCGCGTTCAAGTACTACACCTCTTACACGCTGAAGACGTTCGACGGGAAGCGCTACCTCGAGCGGTTCGAGGACCGGGTGTGCATGGTGGCCATGACGCTGGCCGCAGGCGACACGATGTTAGCTGAGAAGTTGGTCGACGAAATCATCGATGGCCGATTCCAGCCTGCCACACCGACTTTCCTCAACTCAGGCAAGAAGCAGCGCGGTGAGCCAGTTAGCTGCTTTCCGGCCGGAACTCCAGTGGATACTCCGGACGGCCCGAAGGCGATTGAGACTCTGACGACGGGTGACCGGGTGCTCTCACACGACGGGTCGTTCTCCGTCGTCGAGTCCGTCATTGAGAACCCCAATGATCAAGCGCTCATTCGGATCTCGCATTTCGGGCACAAGGAGCCAATCCTCTGCACTCCCGAGCATCCGATCCTGGTGTGGACGACGCGCGAGGTCGACACCCTCATCGATGGCGACGGTGCCGACCCGTTCGACGGGTTCGTGTGGCTGGCTGCGAAGGACATCCATCCTGCGGACTTCATCGTGACCGCAGCTCCGCTAGAAGGACGCGAGCGGCGCGTGCACGACTTGATGGAGCACGTCGGCTCCGGCGAATACGAAGAAGTCGATGGGCTCATCCGTAAGGTGAACACAGACCTGAAGCACCGCAACAAACAGCGCCACCACATGAAGTTCGTGTCGGTCAATCGCTACGTCGAGGAGTCCTACGACCTTGGCCTCATCCTCGGCTGGTACATCGCCGAAGGACACATCTCCAAGCGATCAGGACCGGATAGCGCGAAGACGCCCAACGGTATTCACTTCACGCTTGGCGCGCATGAACTCGAGTACCAGCATGAGTTGGCGACAGCGTTCAAGCGCGTCTTCGGCGCCGATCTCCCCGTCCACCACAGTGTGTCAGACCAATCGGTGCGCATGGTGTGCAATAGCAAGGTCGTCGCTTCGCTCTTCCTGTCGATGGTTGGCACGGGATACCACCTGAAGCGCTTGTCCCACGACGTCCTGACAGCCGACGAGGAATTCCAGCATGGCCTGTTGGCTGGGTTGTTCCGAGGGGACGGTTGCAGCACCACCGGCGGGATGGTGCTCGACTTGGTGAACCCGGAACTCATCGACCAGGTGCAGCTCCTCCTGCGTCGAGTCGGCATCATGTCTCGAGTTCGCCAGTACACCAACCAAGCCGGCAACATGACGGGGCAGGTGTTCGTGCCCGGGCTGCCGGGCGCCAACGAGGACTTCATCTTCGACGTCGGCAAGAACCTGCACAACTATGTGGGGCAGAAGGGCACGTCGCGGAAGACGTATCAGGTCGTGAACGGGCGCCACGTGTACGGAGTCCGTGATGTGGAGCGCACGCAAGACGTTCCGGAGAAGGTCTACAACCTTCACGTCGAGGACACGCATACGTACACGATTCGTGGCACGGTCGTGCACAATTGCTTCCTGCTGCGCATCGAGGACAACATGGAGTCGATCGGACGCTCGATCAACTCCGCGCTGCAACTGTCCAAGCGGGGTGGCGGAGTCGCGTTGCTGCTGAGCAACATTCGCGAGCACGGCGCGCCGATCAAGAACATCGAGAACCAGAGCTCGGGCGTGATCCCGATCATGAAGCTGCTCGAGGACTCGTTCTCCTACGCCAACCAACTGGGTGCCCGGCAGGGCGCAGGCGCGGTCTACCTGCAGGCCCACCATCCCGACATCTACCGGTTCCTGGATACCAAGCGCGAGAACGCCGACGAGAAGATCCGGATCAAGACGCTCTCGCTGGGCGTCGTGATCCCGGACATCACCTTCGAGCTGGCGAAGAAGAACGAGGACATGTACCTGTTCTCGCCGTACGACGTCGAGCGTGTGTACGGGGTGGCGTTCGCCGACATCTCGGTAACCGAGAAGTACTACGAGATGGTCGACGACGCGCGGATCCGCAAGACCAAGATCAAGGCGCGTGAGTTCTTCCAGACTCTGGCCGAGCTACAGTTCGAGTCGGGCTACCCGTACATCATGTACGAGGACACGGTGAATCGGGCCAACCCGATCGAGGGCAAGATCACCCACAGCAACCTGTGCTCGGAGATCCTGCAGGTGTCGACGCCGTCGTTGTTCAACGAAGACTTGACCTACTCCAAGGTGGGCAAGGACATTTCGTGCAACCTCGGGTCGCTCAACATCGCCAAGGCGATGGACTCGCCGGACTTCGCCCAGACCATCGAGGTGTCGATCCGGGCTCTGACCGCCGTGAGCGATCAGACCCACATCTGGTCAGTGCCGTCGATCGAGCAGGGCAACAACGACTCTCACGCGATCGGCCTCGGGCAGATGAACCTGCACGGATACCTGGCCCGGGAGCGGATCCACTACGGTTCCGAAGAGGGCATCGACTTCACCAACATCTACTTCTACACGGTGCTGTACCACGCGTTGAAGGCATCGAATCGCATTGCGATCGAACGAGGTCATGCGTTCGGCGGCTTCGAGCGCTCGAAGTACAAGTCGGGAGAGTTCTTCGACAAGTACACCGATCAGCCGTGGGAGCCGGCCACCGACAAGGTGCGCCAGCTGTTCGCCGATGCCGACATTCGCATTCCGACGCAAGAGGATTGGGTCCGACTCAAGGAATCGGTGCAGGAGCACGGCATCTACAACCAGAACCTGCAGGCCGTTCCGCCGACGGGGTCGATCTCCTACATCAACCACTCGACGTCGTCGATCCACCCGGTGGCGAGCAAGATCGAGATCCGCAAGGAAGGCAAGATCGGCCGCGTCTACTACCCGGCGCCGTTCCTGACCAACGACAACCTGGAGTACTACCAGGATGCGTACGAGATCGGCTACGAGAAGATCATCGACACCTACGCCGCGGCCACTCAGCACGTGGATCAGGGGTTGAGCCTGACGCTGTTCTTCAAGGACACCGCCTCCACGCGCGACGTCAACAAGGCGCAGATCTACGCCTGGCGCAAGGGAATCAAGACGCTGTACTACATCCGGCTTCGCCAAATGGCGTTGCAAGGCACAGAGGTGGAAAATTGCGTCAGCTGCATGCTGTGACGCTTGACGCTTGACGGTGCTGTGCAGGATCAGCTCTCGCGAGCCTTGTCCGCATGCAGCGCCTTCAAGCGGCGCTCTTCGCGCAGCACGCTCTGGTAGCTCTCGCGTTCCGCGACGAGCCACTCGGGCTTCTCCTCGAGCAACTGGTTGATCTGCTCGGTGGTGGGCCCATCCTCGACGCCATTGCGTGCGAGACCCGCGATCGAGATGCCCAGCTTGGCCGCCACGAGGTTCTTCGGGTGCGGCCCGTTCTTGCGGAGGTCCTTGAGCCACTGCGGCGGGTCCGCCTGCAGTGCGGCGAGTTCGGTGCGGGTGGTCGGGTTCTCCTGGAACTCCGCAGGCGTGGCGGGCAAGTACACGTCCAGCTTCTTCGCCGCCGTGGCGGGTTTCATGGACTGCGCATTGGGCCTGCTCATGGCTTGAGCTTATCGGTGGGGCCCAACGGTAGCCTGAGGCGGTGACCCCGCTCTGCCTCACCGTCGGGTACGTCCCCGGTGTGACGCCCGCGAAGTGGGCTCGGACCTGGGGCGAACGCCACCCCGAGGTTCAGTTGCAGTTGCATGCCGTCGCCGCGGCAGACGCGGCCGACGCGTTGCGGGCCGGCACCGTCGACGTGGCGCTGCTCCGGCCGCCCGGGGGCACGTCCGGGCTGGCCGTCGTCCCTCTCTACGAGGAGGCGACGGTGGCCGTGGTCCCGACCGATCACATTCTCACTGCCGACGACACGATCACCGCCGCAGACCTCGACGGCGAACCAATCCTGATCCCACACGACGACGTCGTGGCCTGGGCAACCGCCCCCGGTGTCCAGGTCGATCACCGACCCGAGACCGTCAAGGACGCAACAGAACTCGTCGCCGCAGGGATCGGCGTGCTCATCGTTCCCCAGTCGCTGGCGCGGCTACATCACCGCAAGGATCTCACCTACCGCCCGATCACCGACGCGCCCACCTGCCCTGTGGCGCTTGCCTTCCCGGAAGGGCCGCAGCCGGCACTGGTCGAGGAGTTCATTGGAATCGTGCGGGGTCGCAAACCCAGTTCGTCGCGTGGGCGGGCCGAGCAGGCGCCGAAGCGCACGGCACGGGAGAAGACTCTCGCGAAGCAGGCCGCACGCGCCGCTGCGGGTAAGGTCGCCCGCAAGCCCGGTCGGGCCGAGCGTGGTAGACGCTGACGTAACCCGTCCCATGCCGAGGTGCTACTCCCGCCCTAGCCGAATGGCTTTGGAGGGAACCGAAGTCGGCAACTGTGTCAGATTGGGAAGCCCCGGCTTGACGGTGGGTTTCGTTGGGCCTGCGTCGGGCGACCTGGTCTCCGCGGCGGCTTCGTCGAGCCAGCACTCGCCGGTGCTTTCGTCGTAGTCACCGCCGTAGAACACGCAACACACGCCGATGCCGTCGGTGTCTTGGTGATCGCCTGCGCATTCCCAGAAGTCATCGCTTGCTGGTTGCGCGCCGGCGTTGGCGGCGAGGCCGATCGACAGGCCTGCCGCAAGCGCAGTCGCGGCGAGCAAGCGGTGGAACGAGGGCGAAGTGTTGCGCATGTCGGGCTCCTGGTGGGTCGTCGCATCCCCGCGGGACGCGTCCACCTGTTAGGAGTGCCGAGGGTGGCTGAATGCCACACTTTTCGGGCGAGTGCGTCGCTCGCCGCAAATAATCAGTGGATTCTCGCCGCTGAAAAGTTCACGCTCAAGGGTATGGA
Source organism: Mycobacterium sp. AZCC_0083 (assembly GCF_014202335.1). Taxonomy (GTDB): domain Bacteria; phylum Actinomycetota; class Actinomycetes; order Mycobacteriales; family Mycobacteriaceae; genus Mycobacterium. The sequence goes on from NZ_JACHGP010000031.1 coordinate 46,093, forward strand.
TGTCCGGCTGTACCACACCGCGAACGACTTCGGGTCGGTCGCGCATTGGGTGTACCGCAGCGATCCCGTGTTGTTCACCAGCGAGCTCACCGCCCTGCGCACGACGAGGGGTGTGACCGACGGGGTGTTCCTGTCCGTCACCGATTGTGACGACGAGATCGGTGCCGCGATGCAGACTCCCGGCGATGCGCTGCTGGTGAGCGGGCTACCGCCTGCCATGGCGAAGGCCGCGGCCCTCGAGGTGTCGGCGGTCCGCGCCACACTCCCGGGGGTGCGCGGAACACGTGCCAACGCAACGGCGTTCGCCGACGCCTGGTGTTCGGTCACGGGCGCGCACGCGGGCGAGGCGATCGGCAGGACCTTGTACCGGCTCGGCGATCTGGTCGAGCCGAACGGTGTGCCGGGGGAGTGCCGCGTTGCCGGGGCAGGCGATGCGGACTTGCTCTTGGACTGGGTCGACGGGTTCTTCGTCGACGCGTTCGGCGTCGTGTCGGATAGGGGAGCCCGCCGGGGCTTCCTCGGCGACATCCGTGCCTACGGTGGTGACGTGGTGCTCTGGTCGGTGGACGGCGTGCCCGTCAGCATGGCGCGGGTGCACGCACCCGCCGCGGGGATGAGCCGCATCGGCCCGGTCTATACACCTGCCGCGAGTAGGGGCCACGGGTTCGGCGCGGCGGTCACCGCCGCCGCGGCGCGTCAGGCCTACCGGCGCGGCGCCAGGCACGTGGTGCTGTTCGCCGATGTCGTCAACGCGGTGGCGAACGGAATCTACCGGCGGCTCGGGTTCGTGCCGGTCGCGGATTCCTTGGAGTGCGCCTTCGCGGCCTAGCCGCCGACGGAGTCGGCAAATGGACGAAGGCGACACGTCGAATACTGCATACAAAACATTCCATACATGCCGTCGAAGAGGCAAGCTAGGGAGGGCCGCCAGCGGGCATCCCGCGGTGGTTCCCCCCGAACACCTACTTGAACGGAGGCCTCTGAGTGACCGCGTCATTCTTCAGCCGGGAACGTATCGTCGCCCCACCAGGGTGGAGCCGCTGGTTGGTTCCGCCCGCCGCGCTGTCGATCCACTTGTCCATCGGCGCAGCGTATTCGTGGAGCGTCTTCAAGAAACCCCTCGAAGGTGCGCTGCACATCTCCGGGACGCTCAGTGCTCTGCCGTTCACCGTCGGCATCGTCGTTCTCGGGCTTTCTGCGGCGATCTTCGGCACCTGGGTCGACCGCAACGGGCCGCGCCTGGCGATGTTCACCGCCATGTGTTGTTTCTGCGGCGGCTGGCTGATCGGTTCCGCCGGGCTGGCGATGCGCCAGTACTGGCTGGTGCTGCTCGGTTACGGGCTGGTGGGTGGTATCGGCTGGGGCATCGGATACATCTCGCCGGTCTCCACGCTGATCAAGTGGTTCCCGGACAAGCCAGGGATGGCGACCGGCCTGGCGATCATGGGTTTCGGTGGTGGCGCGCTGATCGCGTCACCGTGGTCGACGCAGATGCTCAGTGTGTTCGGCAGCGATTCGGCGGGCATCGCCAAGACGTTCCTGGTGCACGGACTGGTCTACGCGGCGTTCATGTCGCTGGGCTGGCTGTTGGTGCGGGTACCGAGGGCGGATTGGAAACCACACGGATGGACTCCCGCGCCACCGGCGGTGGGGTCGGTCGTGTCCGGTGGCCAGGTCTCGGCCAACAACGCGATCAAGACACCGCAGTTCTGGCTGTTGTGGGTTGTGTTGTGCTTCAACGTGACTGCGGGCATCGGCATCCTCGAGAAGGCCTCGCCGATCTATCAGGACTACTTCCCGACCGCGGGTATGGCTGCGGCCGCACTGGCCGCGGCCGCGGCGGGCTACGTCGCGATGCTGTCGCTGGCCAACATGCTGGGACGCATCGGCTGGTCCAGCCTGTCCGACGTGATCGGCCGCAAGAACGCTTACCGGATGTACCTCGGCGTCGGTGCACTGCTGTACCTCACCATCACGCTGATGCAGAACTCGAACAAGGCCGTCTTCATCATCTGCACGTTGCTCATCTTGTCGTTCTACGGCGCAGGCTTCGCGACCGTGCCTGCCTATCTGCGCGATCTGTTCGGCACGTATCAGGTCGGAGCGATCCACGGCAGGCTGCTCACCGCGTGGTCGGTCGCGGGCATCCTCGGGCCGATCATGGTGAACGCGATCGCCGACAGCCAGAAGGCGGCGGGCCGGTCCGGGCCCGACCTGTACACGATGTCCTTCTCGATCATGATCGGCCTGTTGCTCGTCGCGCTGGTGTGCAACGAGCTTCTCAAGCCCGTCAATGAAAAGTGGTACGAGCCAAGCGCATCCGGTGAGCCCGCGAAGGCACTTCAGGGGAGCCAGCGATGACCGACCAGACAACCGACGTCGAACTGCACGACTACAAGTCGACGGTGCCCGCGGTCTTCGTCTTCCTTGCCTGGCTCTGGGTGGCGATCCCGTTCGGTTACGGCGTCTTCCAGTTGATCCTCAAGGTCAAGCAACTCCTCTAGCGGACCGCGTCACCGCTCCGAAGGCGATGCAGGGTGTGGCCGGCCTCCGCCGAGCTACTTGACGGTGTGCTGTGGGCCCTGCGCCTTCTTGTACAGCGACTTGAGCATCCGGTCGCGGAAGGCGGCGTTGTCGATCAGCTTGACACCGGCGTTGGCAACCTTCGGCTGACCGATCAGCTTGTGCATGTAGCGGCCCCGCCGGTACTCCTTGCCCCACGCCGCTTCCATCCGCTGCGCGTAGTTGGTGAAGTCGTCGGGACCGCCGTTCTGCAGCGCAGCGATCGCGCACTCGCCCGCGGCCAGGCCTGATTCCAGCGCCTTGGAGATGCCCGCACCCGATGCCGGCTTGCCCGCGCCGAGCGAGTCGCCGGTGAACAGGACGCCGGGCTGCCACGGCGGCCACGCGGTGAAGCCCATCGGCAACCGCCACGCCCGGACGCTCTTGTTCTTCTTGAGTTCCTCGATGGCAGGCAGTTCCCAGTCCCGCGGCAGGGTGCGCAGGAACTCGCCGAGGAATTGGGTCGCGTTGATCGACTGCCAGTTCTTGTAGCTGTTGACGTACCCGAGGCCGATGTTGAAGACGCCGTTGCCCATCGGGAACACCCAGCCGTAACCGGGCAGCTGATCGCCCTGGAACACCAGCTTCAGGTAGATGTCGAGGCTGTCGGAGTCCGCGCGGTTGGCGTGCATCTCCGAGCGGATCGCGATCGCCTGGTAGCCCTTGTACGCCGAGTCGAGCTTCAGGGCGCGCTTGATGGGGGAGTACGCGCCGTCGGCAGCGATCACCGCGTCGGCGTACACCTTCTCACCGCCCTTGAGGACGACACCGACCACGCGGCCGCTCGCGTCGAACTCGGGTCCACTGACCTCGGCGCCCTGGCGGACCTCGGCGCCCGCGGACTCGGCGTGCTTGAGCAGCACCGTGTCGAGGTGCTCGCGGCTCACCGTGTGACCGTGGTCGGGCATGCCAGGGCGCTTGGGGAAGGACAGTTCCCACTTGCTGGGGCTGAACACCGTCACCCGGTTGACCCGGTGGTAGCTCGCCACCTCGTCGGCAAGTCCCATCTTCTGCAGGTAGCTCACCGCACGGGCCGTCAGCCCGTCGCCGCATGGCTTGGATCGCGGGAACTCGGCCTTGTCGAGGACGACTACCTTCGCGCCGGTCCGCGCCGCCTGCCATGCCGCTGCCGAGCCCGAAGGGCCCCCGCCGGCAATGACGAGGTCGTATCGCTGCGTCATCTGTTCCGTCTCACTAGCTGGATTTGTCTCGGGGCGATAGTACCTGGGGCGAAGAAACCCAGCCTGACGAGCACGGTCATCGAAACGACGATCCGGAGATCGTGGGATACGCCACGTACGGCGCGGTCTTGGCAGGTCAGGAGGGCTCAGCCGGTACAGTGGGTGGGTGCGCCGACCGTCCCTCCCCAGACCGGGTATCCAGCCCGGCGTGAAGGTCGACGCGCGCAGTGAGCGTTGGCGCGAGCACCGCAAGAAGGTGCGTTCCGAGATCGTCGACGCCGCCTTCCGGGCGATCGACCGGCTTGGCCCCGAGGTGAGCCTGCGGGAGATCGCCGAAGAGGCCGGAACGGCCAAGCCGAAGATCTACCGGCACTTCACCGACAAGTCGGATCTGTTCCAGGCGATCGGCGAGCGGCTGCGAGACATCCTGTGGGCGGCCATCTTCCCGACGATCAACCTGGCCACCGACCCCGCGCGTGAGGTGATCCGGCGCAGCGTCGAGCAGTACGTGCTGCTGGTCGACGAGCACCCCAACGTGTGCCGCTTCCTCATCCAGGGCCGCTTCGCCGAGCAGAGCGAGTCGACGATGCGGGCACTCAACGAGGGCCGCGGAATCACCCTGGCGATGGCCAACATGTTCAGCAACGAGCTGCGCGAAATGGAGCTCGACGGAGCCGCCATCGAGCTGGCCGCATACACCACGTACGGGTCGGCGGCAGCGGCGACGGACTGGTGGCTGGGCGCCGAGGTGGACAGCCCGCGGCGCATGCCGCCCGACGAGTTCATCGCTCACATGACGACGATCATGCTCGGCGCCATCAACGGCACATGCGAGTTGCTCGGCATCAAGATCGACGCGGACCTGCCGTTGCACGAGGGCGTTCGTCGCCGCGAATCCGTCGCCTGACCTGCCCGTATCGTCGGCGCGTTGACACGAACGACCCCCTGACGGAACACTTGCGAATACCCGGTACCGGCGTTCCCATGAAAGGACACCGCCCATGACCGTTGCCGAGCAGGCTCACCAGAACGCGCTCCGCAAGGACCCCGTCCACACCCGAGCGCTCATCATCGGGTCCGGCTTCTCCGGACTCGGCATGGCCATTGCGCTGCAGCGCCAGGGCGTCGACTTCCTGATCCTGGAGAAGGCCGACGAGATCGGCGGTACCTGGCGCGACAACACCTACCCGGGATGCGCGTGCGACATCCCGTCGCACATGTACTCGTTCTCGTTCGAGCCGAAGCCGGACTGGCGGCACATGTGGTCGTTTCAGCCGGAGATCTTCGACTACCTCAAGGGCGTGACCGACAAGTACGGCCTGCGCCGGTACGTCCAGTTCGGCGCTCGGGTCGACCGCGCGCACTGGGACGACGACGAACAGAGCTGGCACGTGTTCACCGACAACGGCCAGGAGTACGTCGCGCAGTTCCTCGTCTCCGGCGCTGGCGGACTGCACATCCCGCTCGTCCCCGACATCGAGGGCATCGACGAATTTCAGGGCGCCACTTTCCATTCCGCGCAGTGGGACCACAGCGTCGACATCACCGGCAAGCGCGTCGCGGTGATCGGCACCGGTGCCAGCGCGATCCAGATCGTGCCCGAGATCGTCGGCGACGTCGCCGAACTTCAGCTCTACCAGCGCACCCCGGCGTGGGTGATGCCCCGGCCGAACAATCCCATCCCGCAGTGGATGCGCGCCACGTTCAGCAACGTCCCTGGCACGCGCGCGTTGATGCGCGCAGGGATCTACTGGATTCACGAGGGCGTCGGGTTCGCCATGACGCGGCAGCCACGGCTGCTGAAACTCGGTGAGCTGCTGGGCAAGTGGAACATCCGACGCTCGGTCAAGGATCGTGAGCTGCGCCGCAAGCTGACGCCGAACTACCGCGCCGGCTGCAAGCGAATCCTGAACTCCGACACTTATTACGGCGGTATCGCCAACCCGAAGACCCAGGTGATCACCGACGGCATCGAGCGGATGACCGCCGATGGCATCGTCACCAGTGACGGTGTCGAGCATCCAGTGGACGTCGTGGTGTTCTGCACCGGGTTCCACGTCACCGACTCCTACACCTACGTCGACATCAAGGGACCGGGCGGCGAGGACCTGGTGGACCGGTGGACCCGCGAGGGCATTCAGGCGCATCGCGGGATCGCGGTCGCGGGCATGCCCAACCTGTTCTTCCTGCTGGGCCCCAACACCGCGCTCGGCCACAACTCGGTGGTCTTCATGATCGAGTCGCAGATCCGGTACGTCGCGAAGGCGATCGCCGCCGTCGACAAGTCCGGCGCACGCGCGCTGGCACCCAGCCGCTACGCCCAGGACGAGTACAACGCCGAGTTGCAGGCCGAGCTCGCGGGCACCGTGTGGAGCACCGGAGGTTGCCGGAGCTGGTACATGGACGAGCACGGTGTGAATCGGACATTATGGAGTGGCATGACCTGGCAGTACTGGCTGGAGACCCGCCGATTCCGGAACTCGGAGTACTCGTTCACCAAGCAGTGAGGTGGCTTTGTCCGACGACACGCGACACAAGTTGTTGTGTTGGCGTTCGTTGTCGGACACCAGGGGTAGTGTCGCCTTCTACCGGCCGGGTCGGCCTGGCAAATACAGTTCCGCAGGTGAAATGAGGGTCTGGTGTCCGACGGAATGAAGCTGATCAGCCGTGTCTCGGCCATCAACTGGAACCGCGTCCAGGACGAGAAGGACGCCGAGGTGTGGGACCGGCTGACCGGCAACTTCTGGTTGCCGGAGAAGGTTCCGGTGTCCAATGACATCCCGTCCTGGGGCACGTTGACGGCGCATGAGAAGCAGCTCACCATGCGCGTCTTCACCGGCCTGACACTGCTGGACACCATCCAGGGCACCGTCGGCGCGGTGAGCCTGATCCCCGACGCGCTGACCCAGCACGAAGAGGCGGTCTACACCAACATCGCGTTCATGGAGTCGGTGCACGCGAAGAGCTACAGCAACATCTTCTCCACGCTGTGCTCGACCGTGGAGATCGACGAGGCGTTCCGCTGGTCGGAGGAGAACTCCAACCTGCAGCGCAAGGCCGAGATCGTGATGAACTTCTACAGGGGCGACGATCCGCTGAAGCGCAAGGTGGCCTCGACGCTGCTGGAGAGCTTCCTGTTCTACTCCGGCTTCTACCTCCCGATGTACTGGAGCAGCCGCGCCAAGCTGACCAACACTGCCGACATGATCCGGCTGATCATCCGCGACGAGGCCGTGCACGGCTACTACATCGGCTACAAGTTCCAGAAGGGCCTGGCGCTCGCGGGCGACGCGCGCAAGGCCGAGCTCAAGGACTACACCTACGAGCTGCTCTTCGAGTTGTACGACAACGAGGTGGAGTACACCCAGGATCTCTACGACGGGGTCGGGCTCACCGAGGACGTCAAGAAGTTCCTGCGCTACAACGCGAACAAGGCGTTGATGAACCTCGGCTATGAGGCGCTGTTCCCCAAGGACGAGACCGACGTCAACCCGGCGATCCTGTCGGCGCTCTCACCCAACGCCGACGAGAATCACGACTTCTTCTCCGGCTCTGGCAGCTCGTACGTGATCGGCAAGGCGGTCAACACCGAAGACGACGACTGGAACTTCTAAAGCCGCAGTGCCGCGCCGCGGGTGCTCAGGCTCCGACGGCCGTCGACCACTCGCCGTAGAAGAGCGCGATTCCGAGGCCGCAGGCGATGGCCGTGATCAACCAGAACCGGATAGTCAGTGTGCTCTCCGGCCAGTCCATCAGCTCGAAGTGGTGGTGGAGCGGAGTCAGGCGAAAGACCCGTCGGCCGGTGGTGCGGAACGCCACGACCTGAATGACGACCGAGGTCACCTCGGCGACGAACAGTGCGCCCACGATGATGGCCAGGATCTCGGTGCGACTGGTCACCGACAGCCCGGCGATGATGCCGCCCAGCACTAGCGAACCCGTGTCACCCATGATGATCTTGGCGGGTGCGGCGTTCCACCACAGGAATCCGACGCAGGCGCCTGCAGTCGCCGCGGCGACGAGGGCCAGATCCAGAGGATCTCGGACGTGGTAGCAACCGGGCCCCGGGGTGACGGCGCATGCGTTCCGGAACTGCCAGAAGGTGATGAGTACGTAAGCGGCGGAGACCATCGCCGTGGCGCCTGCGGCGAGCCCGTCCAGGCCGTCAGTGAGGTTGACGGCATTCGACCAAGCAGAGACGACAATGATGCAGAACAGCACGAACACCGCGGGCGCCAGTGTGACCGTGGCGATTTCGCGGACGTAGGACAGCTCGGCGCTGCCCGGAGTGAGGCCGTCGGAGTTGCGGAACTGCAGCGCGAGCACGCCGAAGAGGATCGCTGCGACGAGTTGGCCTGCGCTCTTGGCCCTCTTGTTCAGGCCGAGGTTGCGCGAGCGCCGCAACTTGACGTAGTCGTCGGTGAAGCCGACTGCACCCAGCGCGGTGGCCAGCCCGAGGACGAGCAGTCCCGACGCCGATGGGCCCTCTCCACCGAGCGCGAGTCCGACGAGGTTCGTGCCAAGGTAGCTTGCCCAGATCGCGGTGAGGATCGCGAGTCCGCCCATGGTCGGGGTGCCACGCTTGCGTTGGTGGCTCTTTGGGGCGTCGTCGCGGATCTCCTGGCCGAACCGCAACCGGGTGAACACCCGGATCAACACGAGGGTCAGCAGAAGTGCGACCGCCAGGGCCATGCCCGCAGCGATGAGTATCTGCTTCATAGGCCGTTCGGATCCCAAACCCCCACCGGGCCAGTATGGCCGAGCCGCTGCGACGCACGTCATCGGCAAGGCGGTCGACACCGAAGACGAGCACTGGAACGTCTAAGCCACACTGGATGTCGTGACCCAAGTATTCAACGACACCCTGCGCTTGCACGACCCTGACTACCGCGGCTTCGCCAGCGACAACTACGCCGGCATCCATCCCGAGGTGCTCGCCGCCATCGCGGCCGCCAACGAGGGGCATCAGACCGCGTACGGCGATGACGCCTACACCGCCCGCCTGCAGGAGGTCATGGCCGAGCACTTCGGCGCGGGTGTCGAGGCGTTCCCCGTCTTCAACGGCACCGGCGCCAACGTGATCGGCCTGCAGTCGATGCTGCCGCGCTGGGGCGCGGTGATCTGCACGCAGACCGCGCACATCCACACCGACGAGAACGCCGCCGCCGAGCGCGTCGCGGGGCTCAAGCTGCTGGCGGTTCCGGCGCCGGACGGCAAGCTCACCCCCGAGCTCATCGACCGGGAGGCGTGGGGCTGGGGCGACGAGCACCGGGCCCAGCCGCTCGCGGTGTCGATCACGCAGACCACCGAACTCGGCACCGCGTACACCGCTGACGAGGTGCGCGCGATCGCCGATCACGTGCACGAGCGGGGAATGACGCTGCACATGGACGGTGCCAGGGTGTCGAACGCGGCCGCGTATCTACGGAAGCCGTTGCGCGAGTTCACCACCGACGCCGGCGTCGACCTCCTGTCGTTCGGAGGAACGAAGAACGGCCTGATCTTCGGCGATGTCATCGTGGTGCTCAATCCCGCGGCATGCGAGGGCCTGACGTATCTGCGCAAGCTCAACATGGCGCTTGCGAGCAAGATGCGCTTCGTCTCGGCCCAGCTGATCGCCGTCCTGACCGACGATCTCTACCTGCGGTCGGCAAGCCATGCGAACGCGATGGCCACCCGGCTGAGGGCGGCCGTCGAGGGGTTGCCCGGCGTAACCATCACGCAGCAGACGCAGTCCAACGCCGTGTTCGCGATCCTGCCTCCCGGCGTCGCCGACAGGCTGCGCGAGCGCTTCCGGTTCTACGACTGGGACCCCATCACCGGGGAGGTGCGCTGGATGTGTGCCTTCGACACGACCGAGGCCGATGTCGACGCCTTCGCGGCCGCGCTGCGCGAGGAACTCGTGGCGGTCTAGGTGCTCGCCACCAACAGCTCCTCGGTGGTGAACGGCCTAAGGCCATCCGTCCGATCGGCGAAGTAGCGCTGCGTGTAGTCGGCAGCGGACACGTGCCGGGCCGATGTGAAGCCGGCATCGCGCGCCATCGCGAGGATCTCGTCCGGTGCGTAGTAGCTGATGAAGGGCGTGCCGGAGGCGCGGGCGGCGGCATTCGTTGCCCGATGCATCTCCTGCTCGTCGGGGTCGACGAGCTCCAGCGGTTGCATGAACGTCATCGCGAAGGTGGAACCGGTTGCCAGCTTCGCGCTTTGGCTCAACGTGGCCGCCGTCGCCTCCCTGGTCAGGTACATGGACACACCGAGTGACGCCACGACGGCAGGCTCACTGGCATCGAAACCGTTGGCCAGCAACCCGTCCCACCACGAGGTCGTCTCGAAGTCGACTGGCACCAGCCGAAGAGAATCCGGAACGCCGAAGCCGAGTTCGACCAGTCGCTGGCGCTTCCACGCTTGCGGTCCCGGCTGGTCCACCTCGAATACCGTGATGGTCGAGGCGATTTCCGGCCTGCGCTGGGCGAACGTGTCCAGGCCTGCGCCGAGAAGTACGTACTGGCGGACACCGTGATCGGCCTGTTCGGTGACCAGATCCTCGATGTACCGGGCGCGTGCCACGATCGACGCACGGACGCCCGGCGTGGCGTACTCGTTCATGTCGGGGCGCTCGCGCCAATCGGCATCGACCCCGGCGAGTTGCAGGCCGATCCGATCGTCGAGGACGTGCGGAGATGCGTCGACCTCGAGGTGCAGCGCCCGCCACAGGGCGGTGCGGATCGCGGTGCTGTCGGGTGTTGCGGTCGCCTGGTTCATTTCGGGGCCTGAAGCTGCCACTCGCGACCGTCGGGGTCGCGCACCGTCATCAGCCTGGTGCCCCAATGGGTGTCCTCCCACTGGTCGACGACCTCGACGGAGTCATCGAGTTCGAGCGCATCGGCGTCGGCGACCGCCAGCACGACGTTCCGCCGCGTCGGCGCGGACTCGGGGACCTCGGAGATGAACAGCAACGGGCCGTCGCCGTTGCGGAGCTGGCCGGAGTTGTGGTCGGTTTCGAATTCGACTGTGTAGCCCAACTTCTGGAAGAACTTGGCGGCCTTGCCCCAGTTGTGCGTTTCCAGGAATACGGCCTCGATGCCGTCGGTCATGTCAGGTCTCCTCGTCCGTTGATCCGCGAGTGTCGAGGTATGCCCGCAGTGCCTCGGTGACGAGTGCGGACAGCGACATCTCGGTTTCGATGGCGTGATGCTTCACCTGCCGGATCAGCCCGATCGGCAGGTAGACGTTGAACTGCTTGACGTCGTCATCGCTCACCAAGCTAGGCTAGCATGCTAGTAAGCTAGTGGGACGCATCCTTCGGCGAACAGACGCAAATGGCCCTGAATGCGAGGCATTCAGGGCCATTTACGTCTGCTGGCGGGTTAGACATCCCAGGTTCGTAAGGTGTCAAGCGGCTTTGGCGGGTTGGCGGTGTGCCCAGGCGGTGTGTTCGTCGTAGGTGCTGTGGTGGCGG
>NZ_JACHGP010000032.1 GCF_014202335.1 Mycobacterium sp. AZCC_0083
CCTCCGGAAATCCTTCGTCGAGGGCGTAGTAGCCGTTCGTCCACACCGTGCCGGCCTGCAGGTCACGGCACACCTGACGGGCACGCGCACCATCGTCCGAGCCGCCCGCGAGGGGATCGGCCATGACGTGCCTCCGTGGTGTGATGCCAACAGTGGCGATCACCGTCACTGCCACCACCACTCAAACATTGAATTCTCGACCAGTCACTTTTTAACGAGATTATCATCACATAACGTCATTCTCATCCTCAGCCAACGCCAGTAGTTCGGCCACGCCCTGACAAAACACCGACGCCCTCCCGGACGCGTCGCACCGCCAAGGATCTGAAGGCTGGCAGGTGAGAGCGTGCCGGATCAGGCCCGCTGGACAGCAAGTCTCCACGCGCAGCCGGGCGGCTCTGACGCTGAAAGTGCTGTGCCACAGCATATCTAGTGACTTCACCACAGACGAGCCTTCGGTACCGGGAAGAGCTCTGAGACCATCCGATCCGCCGAACAGGGAATAACTGCCTCGGCGCCGGTGTCGTAGTCCGTCATGACGAAACCATCGCTGGGCAGCTTCGGCGCCTACCTCCATGTCCAGGATTACGAGAAGTGGAACCTCGCCTCCCGCGTGAAGAGCTTGGAAGAGCTCGGATACGGCACGGCGTGGATCGCCGGTAATGCCCCCGGCGACTTGGCGATCCCCGAATCGTTCCTGACTCGGACGGACTCGATCTCGGTCGGAACGGCGATCGTTAACATCTGGGCCGAGGCGGCCGACGACGTCGCGGCTTCCTTCCATCGGATCGAGGGGCGTTACCCTGGTCGCTTCGTGCTCGGTGTGGGCCTCGGGCATCGCGAGGTCAACGGCGAGGTCTACCAGAAGCCGCTGGCCGCGCTGAGCAGCTACGTCGACCGGCTGCTCGAACTCGGTGTTCCTCGTGATCGAATCATCCTGGCAGCTCTGCGTAATAGGGTCTTGCAGCTGTCCCGGGACAAGACGGCAGGAGCCCTGCCGTACTTCACCACCGTGGAGCACACGAAGAAGGCACGCCAGGTCCTGGGTCCCGATCGCACGTTGTCGGTTGCGCAACTCATCACCGCCAGCCCGGACCGCGACGCAAACCGTGCCGTCGTACGAGACCACTCCAAGCTCTACCTGGGCCTGCAGAACTACGTGAGCAACCTGCAGGAGACAGCCTTCCCGAACCTGCGCGTCGGCGACGATCCCAGTGATGAACTCCTCGAAGCGCTCGTCCCCCTGGCCGGCCTGGAGGCCGGACTCGAACGAGTGCGTCAACACCTCCATGCCGGAGCCGATCACGTACCGATCTTTCCGCTTCCGCAGGCAGAGGACCCGTTCGTTGTCTTCGAGACGGTCGCAGCCAAGCTGCAGTTGTGAATCGCAGACCCGCGGGCCTCGATGCCGTTGGGGCGCAATATCACCGCGGGGTTCCGATTGCGTTTCGCCGCGCGATCCAGGCGCGACAATCGTCACGCGACAGACGGATCGACAGGTATCCGCTGGCGAAGTTCGACCCCGTCGGTCCACCCCATGGCGAGTGATACGTCCCGGACGCCATCTTCACCTTGAGAGGCACCACCCGGCGGTGGCCCCCGACCGCCTGCTGCAGCTCGGGCGAGCGACACACATCGGATCCCGATGGATAACATTCGTTATCCACCACTAGTTGCTCCCTTTCCATCGGATGAATCACGGATACGGCGTCGCTGCATCGGTAGCCAACTGGCTCTGGTCACGAAAACTGCTGCTGATCTGAGGATTTAGTCTCATTTGCCGCCTGTCTCGGATTGCCTGTGACCCGGCGCGCTGCCGACACTCCGGCGAACCGTCTCGACGCTGATGCACTTACCTGCAGTGACATGGCGATGATTCACTGGACGGTTCAACGATGCATCGGATGAGACAGGGCTGACGCCGGTTCTGCCCGTCGATAAGAGCGGTCGCTGTGCGTGGCCGGTTCGGTTCCCGCGTTACATCCATCCGGAGACCCAGACCGTCGACGAGATGCTCGAGGGAGTTGGCGCGTCGCCTAGATGAAACTCCGGAGCGCTGATCGAGGCATCGCCACGTCGATGCCCGCATCGTCCATGAACGACCGCCGCCGTAGAAATCCGGTATCTGGTGATGGTGGATACAGCTGTGAACGTCATGATTCTGCGATCTATCGACGATTAGTTCGATCTGGGCTCTACCAAATAAGCGCATATGCAATATAATGGCGAGTGCCATAAATAATTGCTGCGGGCCTGTCAGGTCTACGGGCACAGAACTGCAGCACGGAGAGTGCAAGTGCAAGCATCCTTGTCAGGGACGCACGAAGCATCGCCGCCCGCGGACCAAACATTGTGCCGTCCCACAGTTCAGCCGAACCGAGCACTGCAGATTCGCGGCGGCAACAGCACCGAGGAGGCCTGATGGCCGACCACATCGCATTCGCCAACCGCGTCGCGATCGTGACAGGAGGCGGTCGCGGGTTGGGCGCCGCGTACGCCAAAGAACTGGCCGACCGTGGCGCCGCGGTCGTCGTGCACGACCTGGGCAGCACGGTAGCTGGCCACGGCAGCGATCCGCACCCCGCCGAGTCCGTGGCCGCTCAGATTCGCGCCACGGGGGGCCGCGCATTGGCCTGCACCACCGACGCCAGCGCCCCCGACGGCGGCGAGGCAGCGGTGAAGTCGGCCATCGCCGAGTTCGGCCGGATCGACATCGTTGTCGCCAACGCTGGCATCATCCACTCCGACCCGCTCCCGGACTGGCCCACCGAGCGGTTCGAGGCGCTACTGCGCCACCATCTGCTCGCCGCCTTCCACGTCGCAAGACCGGCGTTCAGGTATATGAAGTGTGCCGGCTATGGGCGTCTGGTTTTCGTGTCGTCTGCTGCAGGCATGTTCGGCCAGCCCGGTCTTGCTGGTTACGCCACCGCGAAGGCAGGAATGCTCGGACTGATGAACGTCGCGGCAATTGAAGGGGCCGAATACGGCATCAGGGTCAACGCAATAATGCCGATGGGACATACCCGTATGGCTGCCGCCGTTCTCGGGCCAGCAGGCCAAACTCCCGAAGCCCTCGCATTTCTCGACACGTTGCGACTAGACCAAGTCGCGCCCGTGGTGGCCTACCTGGCCAGCGAGCAGTGCACGCTGACACACACGGTTCTTAGCGCGTTCAGTGGCCGCATTGCGGCGCTGCGGGTGGGCATGACAACGGGATGGTTCAGCCCCGGCGAATCCTTCACGGCTGAAGATGTCGCCGCGCATCTACCGGAGGTCATCGACCCCGAAGGAATGTTCCTGCCAGACAGCATCCATGACGAAATGGGATACGTGACAAGCCGACTGGCAGGCCCGCGGGAGCCTGACAAGCCGACTGCACGTGGCGTCGACAGCGCGCGGCTAGTCACTCAGCAAGATGGCTATGGAAAGGATCGTGACCACCGTGGTTCCCAAGACGATCGTAATCACCGGCGCGAGTGACGGCCTCGGCGCGGCGGCGGCACGCGAGCTCACCAGTGACGGGCGCAAAGTGGTTCTCGTCGGGCGGCCGAAGGCGAAACAGCCATTGCCCGCGAGCTGGATGCCGACTACTGCGTCACGGGCTTCGCCGATCTCTCGACCGCCGCGCACGGATGCCCGGACCGACCAGGCGACTTCTTCCGAACTGCGCGAGTGTCCCAACGTCTATAGCGGGCAAGACCGGCGCTTCGACGCGGAGCGTTGGGGTGGGACCGATGGCACTGAGCGGCGATTCCAACAGTGCCGCAGCCCGATTCGCATTCTCGATCGGCTGTCCGAGACTGGCATCACCGATTTGGCCTGAACACACATCCTTTTTACCCGACAGGAGCGCAACATGAAATTCGGCATCTTCTATGAAATGTACGTCCCGGCAGACGAATCCGGTGCTGAAGCAAGAATCATCCGCCAGACGGTCGATCAGATCGTGCACGCCGACAAGAGTGGGTTCGACCATGTATGGCTGACCGAACACCACTTCCTCCGGGGCTTTTCCCATATGTCCGCCCCGGAGGTCATTTTTGGCGCAGCTGCGTACCAAACCGAGCATATCCGGTTCGGCTTCGGGCTGGCGCTGACGCCGCCGTCGTACAACCATCCGGTTCGCATTGCCGAACGGGTGGCGATGCTCGACTGTTTGTCAGGCGGCAGAGTCGACTTGGGCTCGGGGCGCTCCACCACACCGGCCGAGTTGTATGGCTTCGGCATCGACCCGGAACAGTCCCGCGCCCAGTGGCAGGAAGGCATCGACGCGGTCGCCCGGCTCCTTGCGGAGGAGAACGTCGCGCTTGACGGTGAGTTCGTCAAAATGCCCGCGCGCACCGTTGTCCCGCGTCCCGTCCAGCAGCCCCACCCACCACTGTGGGTCGGTGGGGTTGGTCCGGGCAATGCCGAGCGCGCAGCCAAGAAGGGCTTGGGAATGCTCTTCTTCGCCCACAAAACCGATTACGACGGCTTGACCGCGGCCACCGAGGCCTACCACGCCAACATCGACAAGGCCCAGCCGATCTGCGGGTTGGTAAACAAACAGACAGCAGGGTTTGTCAACGGCTTGTGTAGTTACGACCGTGACGAGGTTCGCCGCCTGGCAGCGCGCAAAACCGTGGAGCACACGCTTCACGGGGTCGACTGGATGACCGAGGGCTGGCCAGGGGGGCAACCGTCGCCGAGCTATGCGCACGTCGGTAGCGGCGACGTCGCCATGCTGCGAGAGGCGACCAGGACCGATCCCGCCGCCATAGCGGAGCTGATGATCAACGAGGGGTTTGTCATGGCCGGCAATCCCGACGATTGCGCGCGAGTTCTGGACGGATTCAAGGCCAGCGGTGTCGACCAGGTCATCATCCACATGCAGATGGGTGGCATGCCCCACGACCGCATCATGGAATCCATCGAGTTGATCGGCAAAGAGCTGATCCCGAACTACGCGTGAACGCGACGTCTAGCCACGCCGGTTCGGGCCTCGCCGTTATCACCGGCGGTGCCAGTGGAATCGGTTTGGCGTTCGCGCGCGCTTACGCAACACGGGGATCGCGGGTACTGATAGGCGACATCGACGAGGCAGCGATGGACTGCGCTGCCGAGCAGATACGGCAGCTCGGCGCCGCGGTGACGACTTCGGTCGTAGACCTGCAAGACTCCGATTCTGTCGCGGCCTTCGGGGCCATGGCTCGAGATCGGGGAACGATGACGGCGGTGTGTCTGAACGCAGGCATCACCTCGACGGGAACAACCGTGTGGGATACCTCCTTGAGCACTTTCGACGCTCTGATCGGGGTCAACCTGCGTGGCCTCTTTCATAGTGTCAAGACCTTCGTGCCCGCCCTGATTGCGCAGGGCAAGCCCGCTGATATCGTCATCACTGCATCGATGGCGGGCATGGTTGCCTGCCCCCATAGCGGCGCCTACGCCGCTAGCAAAGCCGGTGCGATCGCGTTGGCCAAGTCGTTGCGAGCCGAACTTCAGTTGACGGCTCCGGCGTTGAGACTAGCGCTGCTCAACCCCGGCGTGGTCAGAACAAACCTCATCCGCACCTCTGCTGCGCACCTGCCACGTGACGGATCGATGTCGGAGGATCTCGTGAACGTCAGCCACGATGCGCTCGATCAGAGTGGTGTAGAACCGGGTGTCGCAGTTGCCTGGGCGCTAAAAGCCCTGGAGGACAACAGTTTCTGGGCGCATCCTCCCGCCGGCGACCCGTTCAGAGAGATGCTGGCGATCGAGTTCGCCGAGATCACCGACGATCAGGCGCATCCGTGACCCTACGTACGCGGGCGACGCTTGTGTGGCGAAGGCCGGTCGGCGATCGGGTTAGCCATCGTTTGGTGCCCATCATCCCTCCTGCGCTGGGCGACAGCAGATTCGCGATGGTGGCGGGCGGCACTGCCCTCACTGAGAAGTTCAGAAAGCCTCCCCCGCGTCTCGGCGAGCGCAGACAAGTCGCTGGCGTTCAGCGTCCCACGCACCGATCGGGTGGCGATCAAGATCTCCAGTATCGACATGGACTGGGGCCCGATCAGCACCTCCCAGACCTTTGCCGTCAGCGTTTCGGCACGGGTGCGGCCGTCCTTGTTTTCAGCGGCTTCGTCGACGATGGCCCCGCGAGAGGTAACGAGGCTGCTCATCCCACGATCGAGCACCGTGGCCTGCACCGCCTTGTGCCCGTCCTTGCATGAATATATTGCGTGTACTGTAATATAGCATGTGCGATATTATGCTGTTTGAGGGTTATGGGGAGAAGTGCGCCCCGAACTCGATAACCCTGTTGCGCAGAGGGTTACACGGTTGGCACATAGCTGGAGGTTCGTCGGCCAGAGGGTGGACGGACGGGTTGGTGGGCGGCGCTAGGCCGACCCGAATCTAGGCGTGATACCGCGTCTCGATCGCCCAAAATTGACGCCGACGAGGACAGGGAGAGATGGTGGGCAAGCTGAAGGTCATACAGGTGGCCACCGGCACGGTTGGCACGCATAGCCTGCGCACCATCCTCGGTCGCCGAGACATGAAGCTGGTCGGCCTGCTGGTGTTCAGCCCCGACAAGGTCGGCAGGGACGCCGGTGAACTCGTCGGAGCAGCCCCCGTCGGCGTAGTCGGCACCAACGATTTCGAGGCAATCCTCGGCCTTGACGCAGACGCGGTCGTGTACAACGCCCTGGGCGAAACCAGCGATCCCGCAGCAGCGCTCGACCAGATCTGTCGACTGCTCGAATCTGGAAAGAACGTGTGCTCGACAGCGGTCAGCGTGCACATCTATCCCGACATCATCAAGACCGTCCCGCTGAGGGCGACACTCGAAGCGGCCTGTCACAGAGGAGACGCCTCGTTTCACAGTTCGGGTATCAACCCGGGCTACATGATGGATGTATGGCCGATCACGTTGTGCCGACTAGCGCGACGGATCGACACGATCTACATGACCGAGATGGTCGACATGTCGCGCTACACCTCCCGTCAGATCGGCGACGTCATCGGCTTCGGGCAGCCCGTCGGGCAGCGCAGCGTCAGCTATCCTCGCGATGCCGTCCGCGAGAGTTCCTTGTACGCATCGATTCAGATGTTCGCCGACGCCACGGGCCTGCGGTTCGACGACGTGACCGTGGACCGGGAAGTCGCCCCATCCCCATGTGACATCGAGACTCCGGTCTACTCCATCAGTCCGGGGCAGGTGGCAGCGGTGCGGACCACCTTGCGTGTCTACACCGGCGGCAACGTGCGGATCCAGAACCAATGGGTCTGGGTGCTGGGTGAACAAGCGACGCCGCCCGATTGGCCGTATGGGGATGGGGCATGGACCATCCGCATCGACGGCGATCCTTGCCTGGAAAGCCGCATCGATGCCAGTACTATCCACGACGCCAAGCAGCCCGATGTGCTGATGACAGCGGTGCAGACCGTCAACGCCATACCGGCGGTCGTAAACGCGCCTCCCGGAGTTCAGACGCATCTCGACTTGCCGTTGTTCAGTGGCGGATTCTTTGCGAGTACCTGAGCACTGATGCTCCCCCGCCCTCGCCACACCGTGCGTTATGAAAGGTCCGTAGTGTCGGCTGAAACTCTTGAAGAGCGACTCGTCCGCCGAGTCACCGAGTTGTACGGCAGCGACGAGCAGTTCGCCGCGGCCATGCCCAGCGTCGACGTCAATGCGGCAATTGATGAACCGGGACTGCGGCTTCCGGAGATCATTCGGACCGTTATGGAGGGGTACGCCGAGCGGCCCGCGCTGGGGCAGCGGGCGGTGCAGTTGGTCACCGATGCGGCAGGACGTACGACCCTGGAACTGTTGCCACGATTCGAAACAATGACCTACCGCGAGCTGTGGGAGCGCGTCAGCACCGTAGCAACTTGCCTCGGAAGCGACCGCGAGGCGCCGGTGAGGCCGGGAGACCGAGTCTGCATTCTCGGCTTCGCCAGCATTGATTACACGACCGTCGACATGTCCCTCGTTCAGATTGGGGCAGTGACCACTCCGCTGCCGACCAGCGCGCCGACCGCTCAACTTCTCCCGATCGTCGCTGAAACCGAACCGGTGCTGATTGCCGCCAGCGTCGACTACCTCGACGACGCGGTGGAACTCGCGTTGATCGGGCCTGCACCGGCAAGGATCGTCGTATTCGACTACCGCGCGCAGGTCGACGGGCAGCGCGAGATTCTTCAGGCCGCCGGTACCCGTCTGGCAGAAGCCGGAAGCTCGGTGACTCTGCAGACGCTGAGCGAGGTTCTCGAGCGCGGTCACAACCTGCCGGCAAGGGCGCCCTACCTGTCCGACGAACCTGATCCGTTGAGGCTTCTGGTGTACACGTCGGGCAGCACTGGAGCGCCCAAAGGCGCGATGCATTCCGAGCGGATCGTTACGGCCACCTGGATCTCGCCGTCGATGAACGGTGAGCACATCATGCTGCCAATGATCGCGTTGATCTTCATGCCGATGAGTCACGTGATGGGACGTACACTCCTCTACTCGGCGCTCGGTGCCGGGGGGACAGCCTATTTCGCGCCCAAGAGCGATTTGTCGACGCTACTGGATGACCTTGCCTTGGTACGGCCCACGGCTTTGACCTTCGTGCCTCGGATCTGGGACATGCTGTTCGAGGAAGTCTCCGGTGAAGTTGACCGGCGTGCCGCGGACGGCGCCGATCACGCGTCGGTCGAGGCCGAGGTCATGGCGGAGCGCAGGCGGAACATCCTCGGCGGACGGTATGTCGCGGTCTCATCGGGTTCAGCGGCCATCTCCCCGGAGATGAGGGCCTGGGCCGAATCGTTCATCGACCTACCCCTTATGGAGGGCTACGGCTCCACCGAAACCGGACCCGTCTTGGCAGACGGTACGGTGCGGCGCCCACCGGTGATCGACTACAAGCTGGTCGACGTGCCCGATCTCGGCTACTTCCGCACCGATCGGCCGCACCCCAGGGGTGAGCTATTGGTGAAGAGTGCCGCCGTGTTCCCCGGCTATTACAAGCGCCCTGGGCTCACCGCCGAGGTTTTCGATGCAGACGGTTTCTATCGGACAGGAGACGTCGTTGCCGAGTTGGGACCCGACCAACTGAAGTACCTCGACCGGCGCAACAACGTGCTGAAGCTCTCCCAAGGTGAGTTCGTCGCCATCTCCAATCTGGAGGCCACGTTCGGTGACAGTCCGCTGGTGCACCAGATCTACATCTACGGCAACAGCGCCCGCCCTTACCTTCTGGCAGTCGTTGTGCCGACCGTAGAAGCGTTGTCTCGCGCGGGTGGCGATGCCGGTTCGCTCAAACTGGCCATCACCGACTCGTTGCAGAAGGTGGCCCGCGCCGCCGGCCTGCAGTCCTACGAGATCCCCCGTGACTTCATTGTCGAGACCACACCGTTTACTTTGGAGAACGGCCTGCTCACTGGCATTCGCAAGTTCGCACGACCGGAGCTCAAGCAGCGCTACGGGCCTATTCTCGAGCAGCGCTACCTCGATTTGGCTGAGAGCCAAGCTGATGAACTGCGGGCGCTGCGGCGGGGCGGCAGCGAGCGGCCGGTCCTAGGGTTGGTCGGCCGGGCCGCGGGTGCGTTGCTCGGCGCCGCCGCAGCGGAAGTGGCGCCGGACGCACATTTCACCGACCTGGGTGGAGACTCGCTGTCCGCCTTGACATTTGCAAAATTGTTGTACGACATCTTCGATATCGACGTACCGGTGAGCGTGATCATCAGTCCAACCACGGACCTGCGAGCGATCGCCGACTACATCGAGATCGAGCGCAACTCGGAGATGACGCGACCAACGTTCGCCACGGTGCACGGCCGGGATTCCACCGAGGCCAACGCCAGCGACCTCACCCTCGACAAGTTCATCGACAATGCCACGCTGGCCGCTGCACCAGCACTCCCACCCCCCGCTGGCGAGATCCGGACGGTACTCCTGACCGGCGCCAGCGGCTTCCTCGGTCGGTTCCTGGTTCTGGAATGGCTACAACGGATGGACTGCGTGGATGGCACGTTGATCTGTCTGGTGCGAGCCAAGGACGATGCCTCGGCTCGTGCAAGGCTCGACGCCGTCTTCGGCTGTGGCGACCCGCAATTGCTCGCGCACTACCGTGAATTGGCCGCTGACCACCTGGAGGTCATCGCCGGCGATAAGGGCGACGAGAACCTCGGTCTCAATCAGCAGACGTGGCAACGTCTCGCCGACACCGTCGATCTGATCGTCGATCCCGCGGCGCTGGTCAACCACCTTCTGCCCTACAGTCAACTGTTCGGGTCAAATGTCGTGGGCACCGCCGAGCTCATCCGCGTCGCCTTGACCACCAAACTCAAGCAGTTCGCCTATGTCTCGACCATCGCCGTCATCGCCGGTACCGATCCCGCATCGTTCACCGAAGACGCCGACGTCCGCGCCATCAGCCCAACCCGCACCGTTGATGACACGTATGCCAACGGCTACGGCAACAGCAAATGGGCCGGCGAAGTGTTGCTGCGCGAAGCACACGATCTCTGTGGGCTGCCGGTGTCGGTGTTTCGCTGCGGCATGATCTTGGCCGACGCCAAGTACTTGGGTCAGCTCAACGTCCCTGACACGTTCACCCGGTTGATGCTGAGCGTGCTCGCCACGGGAATCGCCCCAGGCTCGTTTTACCGATTGGACGACGACGGTGAGCCCCAGCGTGCCCACTACGACGGGCTACCAGTCGATTTCATCGCCGAAGCAATCTCGACGCTCGGTGAACGCCTGGTCGACGGGTTCCAGACCTACCACGTGATGAATCCATATGACGACGGCATTGGGCTCGACGAGTACGTCGACTGGCTGATTGAGGCGGGTCATCCGATACAGCGGATCCCCAGCCATGACGAGTGGTTTCGGCGTTTTGACACCGCCGTCCGTGGTCTACCCGAATACCAGCGCCAAGCATCAGTCCTGCCGCTGTTGGGCAGCTACCAGCACCCCGGCCCGCCGTTGCGCGGCGCGATGGCGTCCGCCGACCGGTTCCGCTCGGCTGTGCAGGCGGCGAAAGTCGGTTCGGACAACGACATTCCACACATCACCGCGGAAATTATCATCAAGTACGCGACGAACTTGAAACTCCTTGGGCTGCTCTGGTAGCTGACCGGCACCGGGGAACTGGCTGCGCCCGCCAGGCCGCGGCGAGCCTCGAGATGGCATCGCCAACCTGCGCCCACGAAGCCGAGGTTGTCGAAGCGGAGCATGCCGACGCCCTCGCTGGCAGATCCGGCTAGCAGCCGGGCTGTTCTTGCCGAGCGTGAAGCCATGGGCGAAGACACCCCCACCGCGGACCTCGCGCTCGGGGAGATCGATGAGACCGGCCAGAGTGGGCCCGGTGGTGCTGAGAAACGTGACGCGCCCGGGCACGGCGTCACCGTTTCACTTGCCGACGGCTCGGGTACGGGCATCGCGTTCGATCCAAACTCGTAGATGGCCACCGCAAGTCAGCTCTCGTCGGTTCGGCTGGAGACCGGTTGGGGACCACTCCCTTGCCCTGAGCCGCAGCCGTCGAGTCAGGCGTAACACGGCAGGCATGTTGTGGCAGGCCCTGATTCAAACAGTCGTCCTAGCCAATAACACCGCAGGCCCGACATCCGGTGAAGATGGCCGTTCGTCTCCCTTCTCCGCTGCTGGACCAAAACGGGCTGAGACGGAACCTCCGCAAGGGACGGACCGGACTGGCTGCTGCGGGTGCAGTCAACGGGCGTCATCGCAGCCGGTAATCAATTTTGTTGACGCCGCAAAGGGGTCAGACTTCAGTTGCCGTTGACACGTGCGAATGTGGCCTGGCTGGCCCGGCGCGGTGTTGCGAGTAGTGGCGTATGCCCACAAGGGTCACATGCTAGTGAACTGTGCGTAACCGGAGCCGGATAGCTTCTGTGCCAGTGTGATTTGGACTTATCGACGAGGAGTGACGACTATGGCGACAGAGGTAGGCGCTACGAACGCGAGTGCTGGGTTACAACGAACGGTCGGCTTCTGGGGCTTGATGTTCGTGTCGTTGGGATCGATCATCGGTTCCGGTTGGCTGCTCAGCGCATTGAGTGCAACGCAGACGGCCGGGCCGGCGGCAATCCTCTCCTGGGTCCTGGCGGCAGCGATGCTGATCGTGCTGGCGCTGGTCTTCGCCGAGTTAGGCGGGGCGTACCCGGTGGCCGGCGGTTCGGGGCGGTTTCCGTTCTATTCGCACGGCGCGTTCAGCGGGTTCATCGCGGCGTGGGCGTCGTGGCTGCAAGCGGTCGCGATCGCTCCGATCGAGATTCTCGCCGCCATCGCCTACGTCAACAGCGTCGGGTGGGTGAACCAGCACTTCAACATGCTCAACGATGCGGGACTGCTGAATCTCAAGGGCCTCATCGTCGCCACCATCTTGCTGATCGCGTTCACCGGCATGAACCTGGCCGGCGCCAAGTTCATGTCCGAGAGCAACGGACTCGTGGTGGTCTGGAAGACCGCGGTGCCGCTCCTCGCAATCTTCGTGATCGCCTACCTGTCGTTCCACCCGAGCAACTTCACCGCAGGCGGCAGCTTCATGCCATTCGGCGTGCACGGCATCTTCGCCGCGCTGCCGCTGGGGGTGGTGTTCGCCCTGCAGGGCTTCGAACAAGCCGTGCAGCTCGCGGGCGAAGCCAAGAACCCGCAGAAGGACATGTCGCGGGCCATCATTACCGCGATGATCATCGGCGCATTGCTCTACATCGCCCTGCAGGCAGCGTTCATCCTCGCAATCAACCCGGCGGACGTGAAGGACGGTTGGGCTCATCCGCTGGGACTGGGCGGCGAAAATTCCAGTTACGGCGCCTGGTACACCTTGGCCATCGCCGTTGGGGCCGGCTGGCTGGCCGTCATCTTGATCATCGACGCGGTCGTCTCCCCGTCGGGCACCGGCATCGTCTACATCGGCACCACCGCACGGCTCACCTACGCGCTCGGCGAGCTACCCGAACTGCCGACCCGGCTCGCCAGCACCGACCGCCGCGGCGTTCCGGTGTGGTCGATCGTCGTCTCTGCTGTCATCGGTTGGCTCTGTTTCGGACCCTTCCCAAGCTGGAGCAAGCTGGTCGCGGTCGTCACCGGCGCCACCGCCATCATGTACGCGTTCGCTCCGATCGCACTGGCTGCGTTGCGCTCCCGTGATGGAGATCGGCCGCGTAGTTACCGCATGCCCTTCCCGAACGTGCTGCTGCCGATCGCGTTCATTTCGGCGAACCTGCTGCTGTATTGGGGCTCGTACGACGTCGAATGGAAACTCGACGCCGCCATGGTTTTCGGCGCTGTGCTCTTCTTCGTCGGTGCGATCTTCAAGCAGACCTATTCGATCGACATGATGCGTCATGGCTACTGGATTCTCCCGTGGCTGATCGGCGCGACGATCATTGGCTACTTCGGCAACTACGGAGGACTCCACCCCGTGTTCGACGGGTTCATCTTCGGGGAGTGGTCCGACCTGGTCATCGTCGCCGCATTCAGCTTGATCATCTATTACTGGGCCCTTGCGGTGGCGATGCCGGCCGAGAAGGTCAAGGCCGCCGTCGAGCGCGACGCCGACCAAATCGAAGGCGGCAACGTCCTGCCCGTACCGCTGTCCTCATGAATGCCTGGGCGACAAGACAAACGGGCTCTCGCTGGAGTTTGGAGTTATGAGGTGGAAACACGGATGGGCGAGAACCTCGACTCCGGGCACCTGATCGAGTTGGTCACCAGCATCCCTGGCGGTCATTGCTGAGACCGGCGACTCCACCCGCTGTGATAGCCCCCGCGCGCTGGTCAAACTCAAACGCGCCTGGCTATTCACCGCGACAACGGCAGCGGCACTGCCAACGGCCGATCCAAGATCTGCTGGCGCGGTCGACGACTGTTTCCGGCTGTCCGTCTGGCGTGCGGGTGTGAAATGCATCGCCGAACAAAATCTGAGTGTCCGAGCCGATGACCCACTGTCCGATGGACAGGCGCGGGCCGCGTTGCTGCACTGGCTGCATGTCATCACCACCCGCCGCTTCAGCTGGGAAGCCACCACAGACACACTTGGTGATCTGCGGGCGCTGACCCGCCAACGCAATTATCAGCTCGCGATGCGCATCGCTGCGGTCAGCCAGCTGGAGACACTCCTAGACCAGCACCGGGTAGGCGGCGAATCCGTTTTAGCCCAACTGCATTCGCCGATCGCGTTGGACTTCCTGCACCACTACGCGTTACCGCAGGCCGCCGCGAGTCTCACTCCTTGCCAGGATTGAGACGTTCTGCCGCCGACGCGGCAGGGGCTTCGGTGCCGACGTGCCGGTCGGTACCGCCCAGCGCAGCCCGGCGCGACGGCGTTGTCGCGGTCTGAGACCAGGAAGCAGGACTGTTTGGTCTTCCATTCGGCCGCGGTGACGTGTGTCCGTGGCCATGAAAAAGTACCCACTGGCGGTCAAGTAGATGTATCCACTGGTGGCCAGATAAAAGTCCCCACCCCGTGTTCGTCGTGTCGATCAGGAACTGCGGGCCCCGGTGATGACGGTGAAGGTGCCAACCACACACCGCCACCACCGGGGAGTTCCATTGAAGTCTGCGAAGGACCGTATGGACATTTCTGCCTATCAACAAGTCGGGTCATACCGAGGAGCCGCCGAGCTGTGCGGCACCACCCACAAGACCGTCAAACGTGTCGTCGAGAAGTTCGAAGCCGGCGATACCGCGGCGGGGCGGGCTGAGCGGGCCCACAACTTTGATGCGGTGGCCGAACTGGTCACTGAACGAGTCGAGAATCTCAAGGGTCGGATGTCGGCCAAGCGCATACTGCCGATCGCGAGGGCGGCTGGTTGCGAAGGGTCGGCACGTAACTTCCGCCGCCTCGTTGCCGAGGCAAAGGTGTTGTGGCGCAACGAGCATCACCGCGGACGTCGCCCGGCGGTGTGGTCACCGGGTGAGTACCTGGTGATCGACTGGGCCCAAGCCGCGCCGGGGCAGTTCCTGTTCTGCGCGGTGCTGGCGTTCTCCCGGTGGCGCTTCGTCGCGTTCGCCACCGACCAGAAGTGTTGACGACGGGTGAGGTCTAGTCAACGTCGCAACATCACGAACCGTTTGAGGTTAACAGGGCGGTGAATAAGTCAGCGGGGCAACGGTCTTGGAGGACCATGCGGGGACGGTGATTGAGTTCGTGTTCGACGGCGAGCAAGAGTGCCGGTGGATGGTTGAGGGTGACGCCCTTGGGGAAGTAGTCGCGCAGGAGTCCGTTGGTGTTTTCGTTGGTGCCGCGTTGCCAGGGTGAATGGGAGTCGCAGAAGTAGATGGGTGCGCCCAGCTTGACGGCGGTGGCGAGGTGGCGGGCCATCTCGGTGGCCCTGGTCCCAGGTGATGGACCGCAGGAGCGCCGGTGGCAGATCCCGCATGCGGGCCACCAGGGCGGCGTGCAGGGAGTCGGAGTCACTGCGAGGGAGGTGCACCAACCGCACAATCCGGGTCTGGCGCTCGACCAGAGTGCCGATCGCCGAGCTGTGGTTGTTGCCGATGATTGAATCTCCCTCCCAGTGCCCTGCCTCGGATCGGTCGTCCATCGGGAACGGGCGGTCGTGGATGGTGAGCATCGGTTGATGGAACCGCGGTCGCCGGCGCTGCTGACGCTGGTGTGCTCGGCGATGATCACGACCGGTACGTAGCGGTGAACGACGGTGCGGTGCTAGCCGCGAGGGCCGTGAAGAACGCGAATTCGGTTGATACACAGCTTGATAGATACTCTCGTGACACAGCCGCATCCACGGGTCGTCGGCGAAGCGCAATCGAAGATGACGGCTGATCTGCTGCGGGCTCCACCGCTGGAGAAGCAACTCGGCGACCACGGCGCCAAGGTGATCGCTGATGTCGACCCGGCGTCGGTGGTGACGTGCTCGACGCGCGGTGGCACGCCGATGAGCATCGAGGGGCTGATATCCGCGGCCGGCCCGCGCGTTGCGTCGCAGCTCCCTCGAGATCATCGAAGCCGAGCGACCAAGTCGCTCGGCGATCACGCGCAGGCTCATCCCGGACTGACGCAGATCGACAATCTCGATGCGCTCGTCCTGGGACAGATAGCGCGAGCTGATCTGACGGACGGTTAGCCGATCCAGTGGTGGGACGAACCCGACCTCGACGCTGTTGCGGTAGGTCTTGTAACCGTGCGTCCAGTTCGTAGCCGCGGATCGAGATACACCGACTTCGCGGGCCGCGGCGCGCACACTCCACCCGCGAGCCCGCAACTCCATGAACCGTTGACGCTTGGCCGACTGCGGACGACGCCCCGGCCCCTTCTTCACACGACGTGACGATGACAACACAACCTCCAGAATCTAGAGAAGTGTTGCGACCAGGCCTAGAAACCACCCCCCTCGTCGACACTCAGCACCACCGCAGACACGCCGAGGGACCAGCAACGACGAGTTGCGCACGGAGCAGCACGGCCTCACCCGTCTGACCTGATGTCCGCGTCGGATTCGCAAAGGCATCTGCCGTCTTGCGGCACTGCTAGTTTTCATGTATCGGTGGCATCAGGTGGGCGATGATTGCGGACCGGTTTGGGGCTGGCCTTGTCTGGTTCAGGCCTTCGGATGGGTGTAGAACCCTTCGCCAGTCTTGACGCCGAGCTTGCCCGCATCGACATAGCCCTGCAATAAGTCCCGCACGTTCTTCGGCAAATGCGGAAACTCTTCCGCGTAGTGGTTCTCGATATCGAGCACAACATCCAGGCCGACCTGGTCCATCAACTGGAATGGCGCGTCCAGCACGCGCCGGTTGACTTTGAACATCCCGTCGATATCTTCCGGACGGGCAACGCCTTCGGCTACCACGGCCAGCGACTCACGCTTGATGGCGGCCCAGATGCGATTGAAGATGAAGCCGGTGGACTCCCGGCGCGCCTCGAAGGGATAGACGCCGAACTCAGGCAGGACGGCCAGTAGGGTGTCGAGTAGGTCGCGGTCGGTCTGGCCGTTGGACATCAGTTCGACCGCGTTGACGTCCGGCGGCATGTAGAAGTGCATGTTGCACAGCCGCGTTTTATCTCGCACCTTG
Organism: Mycobacterium sp. AZCC_0083; assembly: GCF_014202335.1. Taxonomy (GTDB): domain Bacteria; phylum Actinomycetota; class Actinomycetes; order Mycobacteriales; family Mycobacteriaceae; genus Mycobacterium. The sequence continues at coordinate 17,012 of NZ_JACHGP010000032.1, forward strand.
TCGGCCATCAGGCGTGACGGGTACGACGAAGAGTTGGTCGCGAAAATGGTATCCGCGGCCGCCGCCTCGTCGATCTGGCCCCACAGTGGAATCTTGATCTCAAGCTTTTCGGGGGCCGACTCGACGACAAGCCAGGCGCCGTCCAACGCCACGGCGAGCGATGTCGTGGCCGTCGCGACCCCCGGCTCGCCGAACTCGCGGTCCAGCTTCGGCAAGGTCTCGCTCACGTACTGGGTCGCGGAGGCGAGCTGTTCGGCGCGGCGACCGTAGATCCGCGCGGTCCCACCGCGGGAGGCGAACATCAGCGCGATGCGCCGACCCAGCGTTCCCGCTCCGATTACCGCGACCGGGCGGTGTTGAATCTCCTCGAAAGTGTATTTGTACGGCACCGCTCCTCATTTCCTCTCGGTTGTGCTTGCAGCCAAACCGGGCGGCCGCATGCCGAGCTGGCGCACTAGAAGTCGGAGATGTCGATGTTGTTGTCGCTCATGGACGTTCCCCGGTTTCGCGCAGGAACGTGCCGACCACGGGCGCGAGTTCCGCCGCGTTCTGCACGAGATCGATGTGGCCGCCCGCGTGCAGGTGCAGCGACGAGTGTGGCAGCAACGCATTCATGATGTGCGCGTTGACCACTGGGATGATCGGATCATCGGTGCCCGCCACGATCAAGGTGTTCTGTCGAATGGTGCGCAGCCCGAACAGGCTGGTCCAGACCGACCCCGCGAGCAGTTGGTGCAGGTAGCCGATCTTCGATCCCGGGTGCAACTGCTGAGCGAAAAGTCGCGCCACGTCGTCACCGTGCGTGCGGACACTGCCGCCATATAGCTCACCGACAATGGACGCGGCGTAGCTTGCATCCGAGAACCTGCGTGGAGTGAGCATTTTCGCCAGAATCCGTGGATGAGCGGGCACCATCAACGCACCCGTACCGGTCGCGACGAGCACCAGGCGGCGGCATCGGCGCGGGTTCTGGAAAGCGAACTGCTGCGCAAGCGCCCCACCCCACGAGATCCCGAGCACATCCACCACGCCGATTCCCAACTTGGAGAGCACCCCGCCCAATACCCAGGCAAGGTAGGGAAACCCATAGGGCGCAACCGATGTGGGGGATCCCCCGGTTCCGGGAACGTCGAATCGGATTACTGTCAGGTCCGGATCTAGCTGTTCCACCAGCGGATCGAGCACCTCCAGGCTGGCACCGATACCGTTACACAGCACCAGCGGCACGCCGGATCCCTGCCGAATGTTCACCCGGATGCGCTGCCCGCGGGAGGCGACATAGTGTTGCTCACCGATTGGGGTTGCCGAGGCCATTGCGGCCTCCGCGCCGCGGAAGGGCAACATGGACTACTTCTCCATCACATAGCTGCCAGGCGCCGGCCCGAGTGGCGGAAGATCGTCCCCACCTAGGGTTTTCGGAGCGTCGACCTCCGGGCCGCTACGCTCGGCAAGCCAACTCACGTAATCCGACCACCAAGAGTCGGAAAACTTCTGCGCGGTTTCCATCCACAGCGCCGGGTCTTCGGCGTCAAAAGGGCCGGCCCGATACGACGCCTTCGGGTTGCCCGGCGGGTTCACCAGCGCCTGGATATGACCGCTGGTCGACAGCACATAGCGGTTGTCCTTGCTGCCCAGCAGCCGCGCGCTGCGATAGGTCGCCTGCCAGGGACAGATATGATCCGAGAGTCCGCCGACGACGTAGGTATCGATGGTCACCTTTGACAGGTCGACCGCGCTGCCCAGCATGCTCACGGCACCGGGGGTCAGCAGCGCATTGTTCAGCCCCAACAACACCATGTCGCCGTGCAGCGCCGCGGCCATCCGGGTGGTGTCGGCATTCCAGAACAACACGTCGAACGGGGCGGGCGGGCGGCCCTGCACATAGTTGTTCACTACGTACCGCCATACCAGGTCGGTGGGCCGCAGCCAGGCGAACATCTCCGCCATGTCACGCCCATCGAGGTAGCCCTTCCTGTCCGACATCCGGATCGCCACCTGCGCCGCCCGGTCGCTCATTATCGCCGGCGCGAAACCGGCCCGGGTCTGATCCAGCACGGTGACCGCCAGGGTGAGACTGGCAAGTCGATCGGCCTCACCGATCACGGTCAGATGCGATGCGATCATCGACGCCAGGATCCCGCCCGAGCAGGTGCCCAGCAGGTTCACACTGTCGGTCCCAGCGATCTTCTGCACCGCACCCATTGCCTCCAGGACGGCCGCGCCGTACGTGTCGAAGCCCCAATCCCGATGACGAGCTTGGGGATTGCGCCACGAAACGACGAACACCTGTTGACCCTGCGCCACGAAGTACTCGATCATGCTGCGCCCGGGCGCGATATCCAAGATGTAGAACTTGTTAATCACCGGCGGCACGATGAGCACCGGAACCGCGCGTACCTTCGCGGTCTGGGGCACGTACTGGATCAATTCGAACACCGAGGTCTGCAACACCACCGCTCCCTTAGTGGTCGCCACAGTCTCGCCCACCGCGAACGCGTCGGGCTCGACCATCGACGGCACTCGGGGCTTCGAAAGCATGTCTCGCGCAAAGGCTCTCGCCCCGCGTACAGCGCTCAGGCCGCCGGTGTCGATCAGCGCCTTCCACCCCAGCGGGCTGATCAGCGGGCTGTTGCTCGGCGCCAAACCCTCCACCAGGTTGTCGGCGACGAACCGCATCTTGTCGTTGTCACGCCAGTCGAGATCGGCATCGGCAAGCAACCCGTCGGCCGTCTCGGCGGCCGATAGGTAGGCCTGCATGATTCGGTGCAGCAGCGGATTGTCTTGCCACGCAGGATCGGTGAAGCGCTTGTCGGCCCTGGCCGGAGCACGATGCGAGCGGCCCGCGACAATACTGCCCAGCTCGCGCACCAGCGTGCCGGTACGGCTGGCCACCGCGCCGGGTTGTTTGGCCAGGCTCACGCCGAGGCGGGCCCAGGCCGCGTCGGGCATCATCCGGCGGACGAACGAGCGGGTTGCGCTGGTCAGCAACAGGTCGAGCGGTGCCGCCAGCTCGTCGGGTTTGGTCGTCGGACTCGCCATGGTTAGGGTGTACTTTCACTTGCCGGAGCGGTGATGTCGCGTTTCTGGACCTTGCCGGTGGGTCCCTTGGGTAGCTCGTCGAGCAGCCAGATCTGGCGTGGATACTTGTAAGCGGCCACCCGCGCCTTGACGAAGTCCTTGAGCTCGTCCGGGTCGGCGCTCTCCCCCCTCTTCAGGGCGACGGCGGCGCCGACCTCTTCGCCCAGCGAGTCGTGCGGGATGCCGATGACGGCGGCTTCGGCCACCGCGGGATGCTCGTAGAGGACCTCCTCGATCTCCCGCGGATAAACGTTGTAGCCCCCGCGGATGATCAGATCCTTGGTTCGGTCCACGATGTAGAAGTAGCCGTCCTCATCAACACGACCCACATCTCCGGTGTTCAACCACCCGTCGGGGGTGATCGTGGCTTCGGTGGCGTCGGGCAGGTTCCAGTAGCCCTTCATGACGTTGTGGCCCCGGATCTGGACCTCGCCTCTGTCTCCCTCGGGTACCTCGGCTCCGTTCCGATCAACCACCCGCATCTGCACCCCTTCGATCGGGGTGCCGATCGATCCGACCTTACGCGGCCGATGGGGATGATTGAATGAAGCCGCCGGAGAGCTCTCCGAGAGCCCATACCCCTCCAAAATGATGCAGCCAAAGGCGTTTTCGAACTCAGAGAGCACCTGAACCGGCAGGGCCGCACCACCGGAGACGCAGGTCCGCAGACTCCGGGTCGCCTCCGGCGTGGCCCCCGATGCCACGCTGAGCAACGCTGAATACATCGTCGGCACCCCCGCGAACACCGTGACGCCGTCCCGCTCGATCACCTCGATCACCTTGCCCGGATCGAACCTGGGGATCAGCGTCAACGTCGCACCGGCCAACACCGCGGAGTTGAGCCCGAAGGTCAAGCCGAAGGAATGAAACAGCGGCAGGCAGCCCGCCACAACGTCATCCGGCCCGATCTCCACCAGCGTGCGCGCACAAACCTCGGCGTTACGGCTCAAACCATCGTGGGTGAGCATCGCACCCTTGGGCTTGCCCGTGGTGCCTGAGGTGTGCAGGATGACGGCGATGTCATCGTCACTGCGCTTCACCGGGGCGCCTTGCTCGGGCAGATCGGCGGTCAGTTTCGCCAGCTCGGCGTCGTCGACGATCCAGCACTGAGCACCCGTCTCGCCGGCGCCCGGCGCAGCCTCCGCGGCGATGGGCGGACTCGCGAACAGCGCCTTGGCTCCGCTGTTGGACAGGTAATAGGCCACCTCGCGGGCCTTCAGCAGCGGGTTCATCGGAACCGCGACGGCGCCACGATGCATGATGCCGTAGAACACGATCGCGAACGCCGGAGTGTTGGGCAACATCACACCCACCCGATCACCCGGCTCGATTCCCGCCTTATCAAGCAGCGTCGCAACCCGACCGGCCGCAGCTTCGAACTCAGCGAAGGTGAAACGCAGATCGTCACAGTGCAACGCAACACGGTCGGGGTGGCGGTCCTTCGATGCAACTAGGTTGCCGCTCAGACCGGTCATGATGTGCCTCTTGGGGATGTGATCGTGGCGGCGATTTTCGATGGTGACTTCGCCTGCGGGTTCAGCGCTTGCGCCTCGGCACGCAGTTGTGCCGGGGTGTAATGGCGTGTTTGTTGTTGTGATTCCGTGCTCTGCTGGACGTTGATGGTTGCGGTGCCGTCGGCGGGACGCCCGCTGAACAGGTGGGCTAGATAGCGTGTGGCGGATTGGGTGTTGTTGGTGCCACGGGCGAATGCGCTGAGGGTTGCGCTGGGCACCCAAATGGGGTTCGTGCGGGCCGCCATCGCGCCGTTTATCCGGCCGATTGCGGATGGCTCGGGCCGGCCTCAACGGGATTGGCGAGCTTACCGATGCCCTCGATCTCGCTGATCAGGATCGTGCCCGGCTGGAGGAATTCTTGGGGTTTGCGGGCCATGCCGACACCGGGTGGGGTGCCGGTGAACAGCAAGTCCCCGGGCAGCATTGGACAAATCTGGGAAATCTTGGAGATGAGCTCGGACACCGAAAAAACCATCTCGCCAGTGCGGCCCTTCTGAAGCACCCGGCCCGACACCGAGCACTGCAGCTCGAGGTCGTCGGGACGCTCGAGTTCATCGGGGGTGACCAGCCAGGGCCCGATCGGGCCGAAAGTCCGGTAGGACTTGCCCATCGAGAACTGCGGTACCGGCCCGTCCAACTGAACGGTTCGCTCCGAGATATCTTGCCCGACAGTCAGTCCGGCAACATGGGCCCAGGCATCGTCCTCGCTGACCCGATCGGCGGTGCGCCCGATCACCGCGACGAGCTCGACTTCCCAATCCACCGTGGTACTGGGCAATTCAACCGTGGCAGTCGGACCGACCAGACAGGTCGGGAACTTGGTGAACACCGTCGGCGACGTCGGCACGGCGACGCCCGACTCCGCAGCATGGTCGAGGTAATTCAGCCCGATCCCAAAGACCTGACGGGGACGTTGAACTGGGGCGTCGAGCTCGCTCACCTCAAACGGCTGATCCCCCTTCGGGGCGCCCGCACGGGCCCACCGCAGAAATCCCTCCCACTCCTCGTACAGGTCATCAACGCGGTGGCTAAATGCCCCGTTGGAAGCGTTTGCGATGTCGGCGCAGAGGTTGCCTTCCACGATGACCGCCCGCCCGCGGCGCGATGCGATGCGCATGAGAACTCCTTACGATTCGGTGTCGTTACTTGGGGGCATGCGCGCCGGTCATCAACGCCGCCAGGTCGTCGGGCCGGATGAACGAAGGCGGTGGGGGCGGCCCCCAGTTGTAGAGACCTCGGGCGCCGTCGATCACCGAAGGCTTCCACAGCTGATCCTCGAGGATCACGTCCAAATCGGCGTAGTACTCCGAGAAGTTGCCGGCCGGGTCCTTCAAATACCAGAAGAAATTGGACCCGATGTGGTGGCGGCCCAGGCCCCACACGTGCCGTTCCGGATGCTCTTCGAGCATCGCGTGCGCTCCGCGACCGACCTCGTCGACGTCGTCGACCTCCCAGGCGGTGTGGTGCAGGAAATTCAACGGCGCCTGCTGCAGCAGCAGATTGTGGTGATCGGTGGAACAGCGCAAGAACGACGCCAGGCTCGGCACGTGGTCGGTGACCTTGAAACCCAACCCGCGGGTGAAGAACTCCTGAGACGCCTCCTGGTCCAGTGACCCCACCACCACATGGCCGAGCCGACGAGGGCGCACCTTATTGGTCCGTTCGATGGCCGGGGCCCTACCATTGGCCCGGCCAGGGCGACCCGGCCCGTTGGTCGGTTCTTGCTTGGCGACCGACTCAACGACTCGCGGCGCGATCCTCACCGACACCCGCAACGCCGAGTGTGGATCGTGCACCACCAACTCCCCGGCACTACGGCGGAACTCGACACCGAGCCGGCCAAGGTTGACCTCGATGCGATCCAGATCGTCGGGATCATCAGCGCCCACACCGATTTCAAGCAAGCGGCGCCGCGGAGCTTCGGCGATGACCAGCTGCTCTCCACCTTCAAGGGTCGCGAAGCGACTCTGCAACCCGTCCGGAGAGCGCCCCGACGGCGTCAGCCCAAACTCCTCGTAATAACGACTCGCGGCCTCGACATCAGGCACTCCCAACGTAATCGAGGTCAATCCGTGCAGACTCACCGCCAACCCCTCTCACTCGATAACCAACCACACCCAACGCCACGCACAACAAAACTCAAAACGGAAACCGCCGCTCAACACGGGTGGCGTTGATCCAGATGACGTCACTGAAATCGGCCAGGCATTCTGGCCCCGTCCGGCCCCAGCCGCTGCTGCGCACCCCTCCCATCGGGGCATGGATTTCGTCGTTGACCGTGGGAGAGTTCACATTCACGATGCCGTGCAGGATCTTTGGCGCCAACTCGAACGCCTTATAGGTGTCAGCGGCCAGAATCGAGGAGGTCAAGCCGTACTGGGTGCGATTGGCGACCTCGACGGCCTGCTCGGCGGTATCGACCGCATCGACGAGAACCAACGGACCAAACGTCTCCTCGTTAGCCGCGGTAGCCGTGTAGGGCACATCGGTCAGCACCGTGGGCTGAAAGACCAAACCCTCCGACGTGCCCCCGGTGCGCAACACCCCACCCAACGACACCGCCTCCTGCACGCGTTCGTGCACCAGATCCACCGCCGCCTGGGTCACCAGGGGCCCGATGATGGTGGTGGGATCAAGAGGATCACCCGAAGGCAGCGTCTTCACCCGCGCCACGAACTTATCGAGGAACTCGTCATAAATGGCCCGCTGAATTATGATCTTGCGGGTGTTCAAACAGATCTGACCTTGATGGAAAAACGACCCAAAGGTGGCCATCCGCACCGCGTAATCAACATCGACATCGTCCAAAATGATCATCGGGTTGTAGCCGCCAAGCTCCAAAACGGTGCGCTTGAGCGTCTCGGCTGCCCTACCAGCCAGCATCTTCGCCGTCTTCACCCCACCAATCAGATTGATGCACCGCACAAGATCAGAGGCGAAGAACTCATCAGCGATCGGACCGGCCGCTCCCGGCGCGTGGGGCACCACATTGATCACCCCAGGGGGAAAACCAGCCTCTTCGGCAATCTCTGCGACCACCAGCCCCGCCGACACCGGAGCCAGCTCCGATGGCTTGACCACCACCGTGCAGCCGGCTACCAACGGATTCAGCACCGCACGCCACGCCAGGATATTGGCCCCGTTCCACGGCGTGAAACTCGCCACCACACCCAGCGGTCGGCGCACCCCAACCGAATGCGTGCCCGCTAAATTCGACGCCAGCACTTCCCCTTTGGGCAGATACACCCAACTCGCGGCCTGCTCCAACGCCGAAGCGACCAAGTCCTGCTGGAACGCCGAGAACGGAATCGTGCTTCCAGTTTCCCGCGCGAGGATCCCTGCGACCTCCGGCGCTCGGCGACGGACGATCTCTGCGGCCTTGAAGAACAGTCGAGCTTTCTCGGCCGGCGGCAGCTCCGCCCACGGTTCGAACGCCTCGTGCGCCGCCGAAATCGCAACCCGCGCCTCTTCAGCGCCGCAGTCGGGCACCCGCGCATACAAATTGCCCGAATATGGCTCGAAGTCGTCGAATGACTTGCCGCTGGTGACATCACGCCACTGACCCCCCGCGTACCACTGATACGCCTTGACGTCCGTAACAGTGGTCGACATCAAACGCCTCCTCAACAACATCGTGACGTCACCCGTTCCACCGGGTAGTGACAACCGTCGACCCAACAACCTGCATGTGCAGACCCGAAGCACTCGGCGGGGGCCGCTTCCGCGCCAGGGGTGGCACATCACACCCTAGAGCTGCTATCTCGATAGGTCAATAAAATAACAATATTTTCGACCAGGCCTGCAGGCGAGTCGCAGCGTGCCGCGACCGCCTGTTCCGACCAGCTGCTATGACAACACCGGATGGGCGCCCGGGTTGTCGGCGTTTAGGTTCCGGAAGCATTCGCGCCCGGACAGATCTCGGCGTCGCGTGCGCAGAACCTGACGATACTTGGTTTGAATCTCGCTAAATTGTTGACGAAGCGTAGTTGGTGGTGTTTGAGTGGGTGTGAGTCAGACCACATCACCGGTTGGGTTCGCAACACCCCAACCGGGCAGTGGCGGTGGCCCAAATTCGACTCGGTAGTTCACACCTCGGAGGCGCGTCATGGTCGATCCCAACGCGAACGACATCGATATCGAGATCCCCGTGCTCATCGTGGGCGCGGGTCCAGCAGGGCTGACATTGGCGCTGGCCCTTGCCCGTTACGGCGTGCGGGCACTGACAGTCGAAAGGCATCCGTCCACCGCGCACACACCACGCGCCCACATCATCAACCAGCGCACCGTGGAGATCTTCCGCGCACTCGGCATCAGTGAGAAGTTCCACGAGGTGGCGATTCCGCAGTCGGCGATGACCAATAACTTGTGGTACACGACGCTGGCCGATCCCGAGGTGGCGCGATCGGAGACCTGGGGCGGCGGCCCGGAGCGCGCCGCCGAGTATTTCTTGGCCAGCCCCGAGCCGATGGCCAACTGCGCGCAGACGGTGCTCGAACCGATGCTGTTGGCCGCCGCCCGCGAAGCCGGCGCCGACATCGAGTTTCAAACCGAGTTCGTCGAACTGCGCCAGGACCCCGACGGGGTCACCAGCGTGATCCGCGACCGCGCCACCGGCCAGACCCGTACGGTGCACTCGCGCTACCTGATCGGAGCCGACGGCGCCCGCAGCAAGGTGCTGACCAACGTCGGTCTGACCGTTGAGGGCCCCGATGATCTGGGCCGGGCCGCCAACATCTGGTTCCGGGCCGACCTGACCAAATTCTTCGAGCACCGCCCGGGCGTGCTGAGCTGGAACGTGATGCCCGGACCGATGCCGGTGCTGCGGCTGGGCACCCTGATCTGTCACAAGCGCTACACCGAGTTCGTGCTGGCGTTCATGTTCGACCCGGACCACACAGTGCTCTCGGAATTGAACGAAGACGCGTTGCTGCAACGGATCCGCGCCGCAGTAGGCGAGGACATCGACGCCGAGATCCTCGGTCTGGCCGGCTGGCAGGTACGCGCGCAGGTCGCCGCCCACTACTCCTCGGGCAACGTGTTCTGCATGGGCGACGCGGTGCACCGCCACCCCCCCACCAACGGCCTGGGACTGAACATGTCGGTCGCCGACGCCTACAACCTGGCCTGGAAGCTGGCCTTCGTCCTCGATGGCCGCGCCGGCGAACCACTGCTGGCCAGCTACAGCGCCGAACGCCAACCCATCGGCGCCGCCGGGGTCAAGCGAGCGATCACCAGCCTGGGCGAGGGAGCAGCGATCGAGACCGCGCTCGGGCTGGAACCCAATCAGTCCGCCGAGGACGGCTGGAAAGCACTCAACGTGCTCTACGAACCCGGAGTGGCCGGCGACGAACGCCGCCGCGCGCTACGCGAGGCCATCGAACTCAGCAACTACCAGTTCAACGCCCAAGGCATCGAACTGGGCTACGTCTACCAAAGCGACGTCATCACCGAAGAACCCACCCCCGCACCGCCACCCGAACGCGACCCGGTGCTCTACTACACACCCACCACCCGCCCCGGCGCACGCGTCCCCCACGCCCGACTCGAACGCAACCAGCAACCACTCTCATCACTGGACCTAATCGACCCACAAGGATTCACCCTGCTCACCGGAGTGGGCGGACACAGCTGGCGCGCCACCGCCGACCAAATCGCCCAACACCTCAACACACCAATCACCGTCCACATCATCGGCGAACGAGGCGGCCTCTACGACCCCTACAACGACTGGACCAACCGATCCGAAGTCGACACCACCGGATGCGTACTAGTACGACCCGACGGCCACGTCGTATGGCGCTGCCCCACCACCACACCCAACGGACCACAACAACTATCCGACGCCATCAACCAAGCCCTCGGACTAAGCAGCAGCGGATAGCACATCGTCCTCCGACGCTATCCCTGTCACCAGCACGGCTAGGGACGACGTTCTGCATGTCGATCTGGCCAATCCGGATCGCCGCAGCGCCCCATCGACGAAGCCTTCAACGATGATCTGACAACGGCGCTGGAGCCCCTATCGAGTCCGGTCCTCGCGGGCTGCTCGGTTCCCGGCGCGCGGATTTCCGCGTGGGGTGATCGGCAACGACTCCGCGCTCGATCGCCCCACAATGCCGAAGTCCATGACCCAACGCGCGCGCGTAGATGCCGGGGCGAGGCGTGGCCTTGGATGAAGATCTGGTCGCCGCCGCCGGGATGCGACTTGCCGCGGAGAAAGTGGTTGAAGCCGACCACGTACAGTGCCACCGACGAGGCGTACGTCGAGATGTGGCCTCCCACACCGACTCCCGGGCGTTGCGCGCGGTGCACCATGATGGCTGCATTCCACCGGATCCAGGCGCGGTAGCGGCGCTCGACGTCCTCGTCGCCCGGAAACCATGGCTCGAGTTCGGCGGGAATCGTGTTGACGTAATCGGTCGACGTGAGCGCGGGGATCGCTACTCGCTGTTCGCTGGATCGCTCGAGAAGGCGCAGCATCAGGTAGCGCGCCCTGGCCGGCCCCGACCGTTCGAGTAGCTCGTCGAACGACTCGAGCCATTCGGTCGTCTCTTCGGGGTCGATGTCGGGAAGGTAAGACGCAACGCCCTCACAGATCACACCAACCCGGTCGGGTTCGCCTGCGGTGCTGGAGTTTTGGGCCAGGTCTTGGCGCGCGAACTCGGTGCTCGACTTCCATTCCTCGTTAGGCGGGACGGCTGGCGGTCAGGGCGTAACAGCCGCGGTCACAGGGCCTGGATGATGTCTTGAATCCGGTCCTTTGCGTCGCCGAACAGCATCGCGGAGTTCTGTCGGAAGAACAGCGGGTTCTGCACGCCGGCGTAGCCCGATGCCATGGAGCGCTTGAAGACGATGACGTTGTCGGCATTCCACACCGTGAGCACCGGCATGCCTGCGATGGGGCTGCTCGGATCCTCCGACGCGGCAGGATTGACGGTGTCGTTGGCGCCGATCACCAGGACGACGGACGTGTCGTCGAAGTCGTCGTTGATCTCGTCCATCTCCAGCACGATGTCGTAGGGCACCTTGGCCTCGGCCAGCAGCACGTTCATGTGGCCGGGCAGCCGGCCCGCGACGGGGTGGATGCCGAAGCGGACGTTGATGCCACGCTCGCGCAGCTTGCGGGTGAGTTCGGCGACGCCGTACTGGGCCTGTGCGACGGCCATGCCGTAGCCGGGGGTGATGATCACCGAGTCGGCTGAATTGAGCAGCTCACCAACGCCTTCGGCGGTGATCTCGCGATGTTCGCCGTAGTCCTTGTCTTCTGCCGGGCCGGCTTCGATGCCGAAGCCGCCAGCGATGACCGAGATGAAGGACCGGTTCATCGCCTTGCACATGATGTAGGACAGGTACGCACCCGACGAGCCGACCAACGCGCCGGTGATGATGAGCAGGTCGTTGCCGAGCAGGAAGCCGGAGGCGGCGGCGGCCCAGCCGGAGTAGCTGTTGAGCATCGACACCACGACCGGCATGTCCCCGCCGCCGATGGAAGCGACCAGGTGCCAACCCAGCAGCAGCGCCAGGGCCGTGACGGCGACGAGCAGCCACAGCTGCGGGTCGACCACGAACCACACCGTGAGCACGACGAACGCCACCAGCGCGCCGCCATTCAGAATGTTCTTGCCCGGCAGCATCAGCGGCTTGGACTTCATTCGTGCCGAGAGCTTGAGGTTGGCCACGATCGACCCGGTGAACGTGACGGCGCCGATGAAGACGCCGATGAAGACCTCGGCCGAATGGATGCCGAGCAGGCCGTCCGCGCGCAGGATATCGGTCTCCCCTCCGTGCAGATGCCGCTCCACGTGCCAGTAGCCGTTCCAGCCGACTAGGACCGCGGCCAGACCCACGAACGAGTGCAGCAGAGCGATCAGCTCGGGCATGCCGGTCATCTCGACCACTCGAGCCCGCCACAGGCCGATCGCTGCACCGACTGTCGTGGCGCCGATCAGCAGCCCCAGACCCAGCGGCTCGATATCGCGGTCGATCGCGAGTGCGATGGTCGCTGCCAGGGCCACGCTCATGCCGGTGATACCGAAGGCGTTGCCGACCCTGGACGTCTCGTGTCGCGACAGCCCGGCCAACGCCAAGATGAACAGCAGCGCTGCGACAATGTATGCCGCCGTCGCGGCGCTCTCTACGGAAATCATGTGATCCACTCCGACTTGGTGCTTAGCTCAGCTGCGAGAGAACATGGCTAGCATGCGGCGGGTCACCGCGAAGCCTCCGAACACGTTGATGCTGGCGAGCAGGATCGCTGCGAACGACAACACCGTGATCGCCAGATCGCCCCGCCCGATCTGCAGCAGCGCGCCGACCACGATGATCCCGGAGATCGCATTGGTCACCGACATCAGCGGGGTGTGCAGCGCGTGGTGCACGTGGCCGATGACGTAGTAGCCGATCACGATCGCCAGGGCGAAGACCGTCAGATGCAGCTGCAGGGCGGCCGGAGAGATCGCGACCAGACCGAACAGCACCGCCGCCGCGACGAGCACGATGCCCAGTCGGCGCCCGGCCGACATCGAGTGCCTCACCGGTGACACCTTGACGGGCGTAGCGGCTGCCGCGGTGGCGGCCGACGCGGCGGAGACCTGTACCGGTGGTGGGGGCCAGGTAGTCTCGCCGTCACGAACGACGGTGATCGACCGCTGCACTACGTCGTCGAAGTCCAGGACGAGCTGCCCGTCCTTCTCCGGGGTCAGCAGCTTGAGCAGATTGACCAGGTTCGTGCCGTACATCTGGGACGCCTGAGCCGGCAGTCGGCCAGCCAGGTCGGTGTAGCCAATGATCGTCACGCCGTTGTCCGTCACGACCGCCTGGTCTCTGACGGTGCCCTCGACGTTGCCACCGTTCTGGGCCGCCATATCGACGATCACGCTGCCCGACTTCATCGACGCAACCATCTCCGCGGTGATGATCCGCGGCGCCGGACGGCCCGGGATCAATGCGGTGGTGACGATGATGTCGACGTCCTTGCACTGCTCTGAATACAGCTGCGCCTCGCGGACCTTGTAGTCGTCGCCCATCTCCTTGGCGTAGCCGGTGCTCGACACCTCCGTCTCAAGCGAATCGATCGACAGATAGTCCCCGCCAAGGGATTTCACCTGATCGCCCACCTCCGGCCGCGGGTCGGTCGCACGCACGATGGCACCCAGGCTGCCGCCGGCACCGATCGCCGCCAGGCCGGCGACACCGGCGCCCACTACAAGCACTTTGGCCGGCGGCACCTTGCCCGCCGCAGTCACCTGTCCGGTGAAAAACCGCCCGAAGACGTGGGCGGCCTCGATCACCGCGCGATAGCCCGCGATGTTGGCCATCGACGACAGCACATCCAGCGACTGCGCCCGCGAGATGCGCGGCACGGCGTCCATCGCCAACGCCGTGATGGGCCGCGTGGCGAGGTCGGTCACCAGGTCCGGGTCGAGGGTAGGCGACAAGAGGCTGATGAGCGTCGCGCCGGGCTTCAGCCCGTCGAGCTGGTCGGTCGACGGCGCGTTCACTCCGAGGACGATGTCCGCAGCGTCCGCATCCCCAATCGAGGCGCCCGCCTCGATGTACGCCTCGTCGGAGAAGGACGACGCGGCCCCCGCACCCGTGTCGACCACAACGTCGTAGCCGAGTTTCAGTAGCTGAGCGACCGTCGCCGGCGTCGCCGCGACGCGCGTTTCGCGAGATCGCGCCTCTCGAAGAACACCGACAATCATGACGTCGCCGCGAGATTTGCCAGCTTGTCAAGTCCAGTTCGGCGCCGGCCCGGAGTGGCGGGTGCGATCTGGTCGGCTTTGGCAACGGTGAGCACGAGGACCTCGAGATCGACCATGAATGACGGGCCTCCGGAGTGTGAACCGCGTCGCTTTGTGCCACCACCACCCCGTCCGGGGGCTGCGGACCCATCGAGATAGTGGCGTGCCTCACACTCAAGCATCGCGCTAACGCCACGTCAATATTTTAACGATATTTGGTTCGAGTCTCGTCACACTTGACGACTTGTGCGCTGTCTGGACGTGGACGCACTGGCCGACCCGGTCGCGGATCGTAATCGGTTTCTCCTCAGTCGGCCTCCGGCTCCCCACCAAACCGGGGCCACCTACCAGCAGGAGAAATATTGTTATTTAATTGCTATATCGAGATATTGCCTGTACGCTTCAGGCGCCTATTCGTATTCGTCGCAGCGCCTCCGCCCAGCGGCTGGCCTGCGACCGCGGGTCTATTGAGTCGGCGGTTGTCTTTCCGTCGAGCGAGTGGAGAGGCGAGTCGTGCGGTGGAGGTTTGAACGACCGGCACCGTCACAGGCATCACGGGTACCAGTTGTACGCGGGTGGTCAGTGGCGGCTGATGTCCCAAATCGTCCGACTATTTCAAGGCCTGTACCGATGCGTACCTGGCGGTGAGGCGGGTTCCGATCGTCTGACCGATTTCGGTGTCATCGCCTCGATCAACGCCACGACCGGGGAGCGGCAGTTCCGATTCGACGACCTTTTGGGAAATGAGACAGCTCGCGCAGTCGGTGATCGAGTAAGAGGAGTCGACGGTGGACCTGCATATTCGACCTCAATGGACATGGGCCACGCCCGATATTGAAGCCGTAAGTCGCTACTACGACGAGTAATTCGGTAGAAGGGCCGCCCGCACCGTGGCAGCCAACGACGTGAAGGGAGATCATTGTGAGCAGCAAGCAGAATCGACAGGTATGGCTGCGCTCGCGTCCCACCGGCATCCCGCAAGCCAGCGATTTCGGCTTGCGAGAGGTCGAGGTGCCAACCATCGAGGACGGCGGGTTTCTGGTACAAAATCAGTTTCTGTCGGCTGATCCGGCGATGCGAGGCTGGATCAATGACAGCTACAACTACGAGACACGCATCGAGATCGGCGACACGATGCGCGCCTTTACCGCCGGCGAGATTATCGAATCACGCAATGATGAGTACGCGGTGGGCGATCAGGTCATGGGTCTGTTTGGGTGGCAGGAATTCGCCGCGGTGACTCCGGCACAGGTATGGCGCAGAGTTGGCGAGCGGGACCTGCCGCTCTCGCTGTCACTGGGTGTGCTGGGGCTGAACGGGCTCACCGCGTACTTCGGATTGCTCGACGTGCTGCATCCCGTGGCGGGGGAAACCGTCGTTGTGTCGACCGCCGCCGGCTCGGTGGGATCGGCGGTCGGCCAGATCGCGAAGATCAAGGGTTGTCGCACAGTCGGAATCGCCGGCGGACCGGACAAGGTTCAACAGTGCGTTGAGGAATTCGGCTACGACGCCGCCATCGACTACAAGAACACCGACGATTTGGACGCCGCCCTGGTCGAGCACTGTCCCGATGGCATCGACGCCTACTTCGACAACACCTCGGGACCCATCCACGACGCCGTGTTACGCCACATCAGCTTGCATGCGCGCATCGCGATTTGTGGGACTGCGACGTATGCGACTTGGGAACCCTGGCACGAGGGACCAAGGCCAGAGCGGCACCTGCTGGTCAAGCGCGCCACCATGCAAGGTTTTTTGACCACTGACTACATACCGCGATTCGACGAAGCGGTAGGCGACCTCGCCGGCTGGACACGAGACGGACGCATCACATACCGCGAAGACATCCACGAAGGCATCGACAAGGCGCGCGGAGCCATCGCAGAGCTGTACTCGGGTAGCAACGTGGGCAAGTTGATCATCCGCATTTGACGCACCATGCGACTACCCACGATCGCGCTGCAGCATGCCGGACAGGCGTTTGCGACCGTCATCAATTGGCTGTCGATGTAGCGAGCGGCCGATCGGTGGCGCGCAGATTGCGCCTACCCGATGTCGCAACGAGAAATCGTCGGCACCAACGAGTTTGCGCACTTACAAAGTTGAGTCAGGGCTGTCAGCGAAAGGACTTTACTCATGGCTGCCACATCCACCTCCACACTGGATGGTTTACCCCGAACGTCCGCTCGCCTGTTTGACGATTGCCTACTGCCCGATGAGACGGTGAAGATCCGAGACGAAGCAAGATTATTCGCGGAGCGTGTGCTGGCCCCGCGGGCCGCAGAGCTGAACTCGGCTGAAGAATCGTCAGCGGTCTTCCCTCGCGACATCCTGCGGCAGATGGCCGACGCCGGACTGTACGCGATCCCGTTCAGCGCCGACGTCGGCGGCCGGGCTCTTCAGTATCCGATGCTTGGCGCCGCGACAGTGCTAGAGGAATTGGCTCGTTTCACGCCAGCAATCGCTTCGGCGCTCTACGACGCACAGGCGCTGCTCGTCGGTCGGACGCTCGACAGCGCCCCCGCATCCATCCGTCATGAGTTTCTGCCGCGGCTGGTCCGCGGCGAAATCGTCGGCTCCTTCGCCACCAGCGAACCCGACGCCAGCACCGACCTGTCGGCCGCCGCGATGCGCACAACCGCCGTACCGGTGTCCGGTGGGTTCCGGCTGTCGGGCCGGAAGCGCTGGATCACCAACGCCTGTGCCGCTGACATCATCACCGTGCTCTGCGTTGTCGACGGTGCGCAGGCGATGTTGCTGGTCGATATGCACGCCGATGGCATCGCGGTCAGCGAGCCGGACCTCAAGATGGGTAACCGCCTGCAGTTGACGTCCGACGTCGAGTTCACCGACGTCTTCGTCCCCGATGATCACGTCATCGCGGTGCCTGGACGAGGTCTGGCCAGCGCGTTGAAGATCCTGTCGTCGGGTCGAATTGGTATCGGCGCGATAGGAGTCGGGATGGGCCAATGCGCCTTCGACCACGCCGTGGCTCACCTTGGTCGCCGCAGCGCCTTCGGCGCGAAGCTGGGCTCCTTTCAGCATTGGCAGTTCCGTTTCGCCGAACATGCCATCGCACTAGAGACGGCTCGATCGCTTTATCAGAAGGCTGCCCGGAAGTCCGACGATCGCGACGCACCCGAGCCGGAAGCCGCGATGGCAAAGGTGACCGGCAGCCGGGTCGCCGTCGACATTGCGCGCGACGCGATTCAGGTACACGGAGCGTACGGCTTCGTGCGCCAGCTGCCCGCCGACGGAAGCATCAACCACCTCGAATCGATCTGGCGTGACAGCAAAGTCGGCGAGATCTATGAGGGCGCGAATGAAGTACTGCTGTGGAGCATCGCCCGAATCGCGCTGGGCCGCGATGTCACCGGCTGACATCGTTCGAACCCCCACACCGACGCCCTGGAGCCCGTGGTCGTAAGTCGGGTTCATGCGCGGTGTGGGATCGCGCCAGTGACGGCCGACGGGGCCGGATCGTGACGGACACTGTGGAGGTCACCGACGCCATGCCCGAATCGCGCGGCATCGTTGAAGTCCTCGAGTCCAACGCCCACAACAGTTAGCGGGCCCGTCGTGCGAGGCGTTGGGGATTTCGAATCAATATGCTGGACCCGTCGACTCTGATCCAGTCTCGGCGGGCGAAGTTGGCGATCGACTTGCTGACTGTCTCCCTCGATACCCCAGCGAGCTGAGCGATCTCGACCTGGGTGAGGTTGTGCACCAGGCGCACCGCGTCGCCTTCCGGAACGCCGATTCGGCGGGCCAGTTGCAGCAGACACTTGGCGACCCGGCCCGTCGCGTCGGTGAACATATGGTCAGAGAGGTCGTCGTTGGTGCGCTTGAGCCTGCGGGCGAGAAGCTGCAGCAACTGCTCGGCAATCCGCGGATAAGTCTGGATCATCGAGCGGAGGGCATAGTGGTCGATCGCGGCTGCGCGCACATCGCTCAGCGCCATCGCGCTGGCCTGTCGTGGACCCGGATCCAATAGCGATAGCGCGCCGAACATTTCTTGGGGCCCCACGACGGTAAGCGCGTCTCGCCCGAAAGGCGAAGTACGGCTCAGCTTTACCACGCCTGAAACGACGACATAAAGCCTGTCGGCGGCATCCCCCTCAGCGAAGATCCGCTGTGCCTTGGCGAAGGAGACCAGCTGCCAATACGGCCCTGCGGCGATAGCAGTAACGAAATTGATCGCCTCGGAGCTGTCATACCCCTCGATCAGCCGAAGTGCGCCAGCCTGGGCAGTCCGCGGCCCGAAAGGCAATTTGGCTCACCATCGTTTAATCGTCGCGTGTGCACACACCCATAGGGCCGGCCGCCTATTCATTGCGGATCTCGGGGCAGTTGGGCGAGGTCGGCAGACCGTTGAACCGGTCGGCGATCCACTGCATGCCGCGTTCACCATCGACGAAATAGGCCAAAAAGTGGTTGGCATCGGTTTTGTTGAGGAACGGAGGCTGCTCGTTGGTCCAGAACTGGACATCGGCGCCCTTGTCACACCAGTCGATCGCGAGCTGATGTCCACCCTGCCAAGGGATGAACGGGTCGTAGCGGTTGTGATCGATGAACACCGGTGCGTTCGGCTTCAGCGTCCCCAACCGCTGGGAGTCCAGGATGCCCTTGAGCGGCTCGGTCTGGGCAAGTTCGAACGGGTCGGTATTGAACCAGAACTGGAGGTGTCGGAACGCGAAGTCAGCGATCAGCTGTACCGAGCAGATGTAGCCCGTCCAGTCGTACATATGCAGGCCACGGTCATTCAGAACACCGCGGATGGCGTCCTCGGTCCCCGGATATGCCGCCGCAATCCCGTGGAGCGTGGGCCCGATGGCCCCCGCCAGCAGGCTGCCATCGACGTACGGCAGCAGCAGCTGCAGATCTGCCGGCGGTGCGCCGCCCCACGCCCCGACGACGTCCAGCTCGGGAGCATAGGTGGGTGCCAGCTCTGCCGCCGACGCCGAAGCCTGTCCGCCCGAATCCCACCCCCAAAACCCCACCGGCCCTTGGGGATCCAGCGACGTATCCGGCAGCTTCATCGCGGCGCGCGCCGCATCGAGAACAGCGGTACCCGCGGCGATACGATTGAGGAACTGCGGCCCGGCAGGTCCATGGACACCCATTCCTACGCCATCGGTGATGACGACGGCGAAGCCGCGCGCCACCATCGTCGCAGGGAACCCCTCCTCCAGGTTGAGCTGCAAGTCGAATCCCTGCGAGAAATGGATGCCCTGGCTGAACAACCGCGATGGTGCGCATTGCTCACCGATCCCCTGCGGCCCTGTGGCGTAGGCGATCAACGGCCGCGGTCCACTGCCCGGCCAAGGGTTGTCGGGCTCAAAGTAGGTGCCCGTGACGGCGACAGGATTACCCTGCCCATCGGTGCTGCGGTACATGATCCGGGTGCCCTTCGCCACGTAGGCACCCAACTGACCCGACGGCTCCAACACGAGCCGCTGCGGTTCAGTGCGGATCAAATCGCCAGGTGCGCCCGGCGGAAACGGATCCGGCGGCGTGTAGAACTCCTCGTATTCACGATCGTCGGCGCTAGCAACAGGAACCGACTGGCGCGGACCCAGGACGGGGCTCACGCACAAGACAGCGGCAAGCAACACGCTGAGCGCCAGAAAGCGACAGTACAGGTGCAGCCTGCGCAGCAGCGAACGCTTCCGGGTTGTTCGTCGCAGTGCGGTCGCTCGCATCGACACTTGATCGGTCGTGCGACCCACGACGGTCCGGTCGGCTCGTCCGAATCGTGTGAATGTATCCTCTAACGGCATTGCTGCCCCCTGGTTCATCGTGGCTGTTCAAGCCATGGAAGCGCTCAGTGTCTCGACATCCGTGCGCACAGATGACCCATCGCCGCCGTCCGCGACGAGCATGAAAAATGTTGCGGTGCAGTTAGTTAGGCATAGATTTGGGCTGGAGGGGGGCGTGATTGTTGATGGGGGCCCACACCGATGGCACTGTGCAGGCTCATGGCAGCGCAATGCCGTGAGCTGATGCCCGAGATCTGTGTGGTCGTCGTCCGTGCCGCTGCAGGCAGTGCCCACCAACGGCCTGTAGATCCGTCGGGATTGCAACGCAATTGGTGTCGACTAACGGCGAGCACTCCCGTGATGCGACGTCTTCGCTCGTCGACCGACTCAATCCGGGTATCTATGGTGTGGCCCCCGCTTACGCCGCGGCCGTCGATCGCACGACGCGGGATCGTTAATGTCATGCGCAGCCCCCTTGTCGCCAAAGTGATCTGGGTCATAGCGAAGCATGACGTCATCGAGATGTCAATACAATATCGTTATAACATCGACGACTCGATAAGTGAGAAGGTGCCGGCTTGGACGACGCCGGCGGGGCCGTGCCGTGGGAGCGGTCGCGGTATCGGCGCGAACCCAAGCGCTCAGAGCCCCGATTTCAATCGCTCCGTGATGGCGGCCCGTTGAGGTCACCCAAACCATGGTGGTGCGCATAGGCGATGAGGTCGGCCGGCGCCCTGTTGATGTGGGAGTTCAACGCCCGGGTGGCAGCGGCGACGTCGCGAGCAAGCGCCAGATCCTTCAATTCGCGGTGCTCCCCAGCCAAGTCGCGGCGATGATCGCCCGCCAGTGCCCAGTACCACCGACGGTACAACTCAGCGCTGTCGCGCAGACCGAAGACGACCTCTTGAAGCCGTGGATTGTTGCATCCGGCGATCAAGGCGCGATGGAAGTCGTTGTGTCGAGCCGCCCACTCTTCGTTCACAAAATGGGAGTCGTTGACGATGGGTGCACGTTCCAAGAGCTGAAAGGCGGTGACTAGGCTTGTCTCCCAACATACGTCACCGCGTTCGATCGCAAGTTCCAGTGCAACCGATTCGATCTCGATTCGCGATTCGGTGAGGCTGGCAATATCTGCGACCGATAGCGCGCGCACCCGAAAGCCCCGCTGAGGTGTGGCGACCGCCAAGCCTTGTTCGCCGAGCCGGGTCAATGCCTCACGGACCACCGATTGGCTAACACCGAAGCGTCGAGTCAACTCGATCATTCGCAACCTCTGGCCGGGCCGCAGGGTCCCATTGAGCAGTTCGAAGCGCAGCACCTCATATACCTCTGCTCCGCGCGTCGATGAAGGCTTGGTCACCTCGCAGAGGATAGCCGATTTGGCGATATAACAAATTATCAGCGTTATGATTGCACATTATCGTAAATAGTGCATCACTGATTCGTGCTCGATGGATGGCCCTGTTGATGGACCGTTACCGCCGGCCAGACAAGGTGGTGTGGCGGGTGGGGTACGGCGCGGTGCAATTGGCCGGCGATGGCGTTTCCGCTCCGCCCCGCGACCGCGACGAGGCCATCCCGGTGCTGCATGCGGCCGTCGACGCCGGGGTGGATCACGGTGACACCACACAGTATTACGGTCGCGGGGCTGGGCCACGCAGCCGTGATCAAACGAAGTGGACGTGCGAGCGATATCAGCCATCGACGCGGTTTCGATGGCCTTTACACGGCGCGTGACAAGAAGCGGATAATAAATGTCATCGGCGTTGGAGCACATTGAGGCGAGTCTCAACCTCGACGCTTCGCTGCCACCCTTCCCGCCGTGAGTGCGCATTTCGCGCAGTGTCCGTGTTGCTGATTTCGCTTTCGCAGGGGTCCGGCCGTTCCGGGTAGCGTTGATTGACGCTACTCCGCCTTACGCCTTAAAGGTCCGTCAGCCGACGCAGCCTGTGCGCCATCACTCGCTGTGTCGCTTCCACATCCTAAGAACGGGACGCCGGTAATTTTTGTGTACGCGCGCATCAGTCGGTCGTAATTCGATAGCAGTGGCACCACGAAACTGCCTCCGTACAGATAGAGAACCGCGCTTCCGGGCGGCTCGGCCGTGCTATTGCGATACCAAGACAGCTTCAGCTCGGCGCCGTCGGCCGCCGCAGTCACGACGATACGGTCCACACCCCCTCGTCGTCGGGCGAAGCTGGGTATGCACCGAATGCTTCCCCCAGCATCTTGCGGCGACTCTCGACGTCGCCCACTCTCAAGGGTGGCCCTTGTCCCACCGGGCCGAAGTCGGCGAGGATCTGGGGGTCCATGTTCAGGGTCATGGGTGAAGTTTAGTGTTGACGCTCGCTTCACGGATCACACTAAACGTGATGTGTCATCTTACTGGAGATCAATGGATCGAATCGCCACTTGGCGAAATCAACTCTCATCGTTAGGCAGCGTCGACTGATAATAGCCGTTGAAACACCCTGTAATGACCGATGATACGCGGGAGATGCTTCGATCTTGCTCAAAGAGTCGCGCACTCCCCTCATCGATTCCGTTGACGTCGTGTGTTCCCCCGAATCGCCTGATGTTACGTGATCTTTCATGTTATGGTTTGATCCTGTGGGTCAGGTCCCGATGCCTTCGACGGGTGCCTCCAATGCGAAGAAGTAACACCCATGGGCCGTCTGTACAGGTCAGCCCATCCCCAGATAGGAGTCCAACTGTGTCCACATCACCCATCGAGATCGTCGGCGAGTGGCTGCAGAACCTTCTTGACCCAGAGGTCGTCAAGAGGGTCGTTGCGCCCGACGCCACCTATGTATCACTCAACACTGAAGACGCCGAGCTGAAGCGGATCCTGCCGTGGGCGGGGACCTCGCACGGACCCGATGCCTTCATTTGGAACCTGTCGGAGATGTTCCGTTATTGGCAGAACGAGAACTTCGAGGTCACCACGATGTTTGGCGAGGGCGAGAATGTCGCCGTCTTCGGCACCTTCACCTATCGCTCCAATACCCTTGGCAAGGTCGTGACGTCGCCGTTCTCGATCCTTGTGAAAGTGGTCGACGGCAAGGTCACCTACTTGCAGTTCCTCGAGGACAGCTATGCCACCGCTGCCACCTTCCGCAGCGCTGGCTCCTGGACCGTGCACGCAGACCCGACGGGTGCGCAGATCGAGGTTTGACGCGGCAACTTGGCGGCCACCGCGTAAGCGATCAACGATGACCATTGCATCCCTCGACGAAGTGGTACATCCATTGACACGCAACGCATCTCGGCCGTGACCGCAGGACGCCAGGTCGTCGCCACCGAACACACCGACCAGCCCGCCACGGCACCCGCATCCGCGCTCGACCCACAAGGCAACTAACCGAATTGCACCACCGCCAACCCGGCAGCAACCGACCAACGGCCGGAAGTGCGCAGTCTTGGCCAGCAGAGCGATGCTCGCGGCATCGCCGGAGCTGGACGCGGCTTTGCCGGTCAGTGTCGTCATCGGTGTGGCTAGGGTCGGCCGGTGTCGGCGGCCAGGCGAGGGTGAGTTATCAGTCTGGGCAGCAGCGTCAGCGCAGCGCCGTGCAGTATCGCGGCGCGTTCGGAATCTGAGAGTTCAGCGCTGTTCTCGAGTTCGCCGCGGCCACGGATGGCGATGTCGCGGCGCAGGTATGGGTAGTCGCTTCCGTAGAGGACGTGATCCAGACCGGCGACGGCGCGCAGGGTGTGCAGGGTTGGGTCCGACCAGGCCAGGGCGGTGTCCCAGTAGAGTCGTCGAAAGGTATCCGCGGCACTGCCGCGGCTTTGGTCGTCGTCGGGTATGACGGCCATCTCGTCGATGACGGCGAACCGCCGCGCGAGGTAGGGCACGACGCCGCCGGCGTGGGACAGAACGAATTTCACGTCCGGGTTTGCCGCGAACACTCCGTTGAAGTGCATTTGGGCGACGGTTCGCGCGGTGTCCACCGGGAAGTCGAGCAATGAGTCGGGGAACCCGAGGCGGTGGGAGCTGGGATCCGGGGACATAGTCGGGTGGATGAACACCACCGCACCGCGGCGCTGCAGTTCTTGAAAGAGCGGCCGGTACTGGGGTTCACCGAGGTAGAGGCCCAACGCGTTGGTCATCAAGACCACGCCATCGAGGCCCAACTCGTCCAGGGCCCGCGTCAGTTCACCTAGGGCGGTATCGACGTCCGGCAGCGGCAGGATCGCGAAGCCGCCGAACCGGTCAGGTCGGCCGCGAACCATCTCGGCGAGGTAGTCGTTGCAGCGCCGAGCCAAGCTCAGCGCCGCGGCGTCATCACCCAGATGAACCCCCGGTGCGCTGATCGAAGCGATCGCCACGTCGATGCCCGCGTCGTCCATGAACGAGAGCGCATTGGCCTGCGACCACGTAGCCGGTAGCACCCCGCCGACCGACTGACCGTCGTGTTCGGTGGCGGCCCGATAGAAGTCGGGAATGAGGTGGTGATGGATATCGACGGTGAAGCTCACGCCGCGCTCCTCAAAGGGCCAGTCGTACTCATGCTGTTGGACAATCATCGACAGTTCGAGTCTATATCGCTAAAATGTTGGTTTCGTTCTATTTCTCGGACTGGAGGCTCATATCCCATCTTCAATGCAATTCCAACATCGTTCCTGACATCGATCGCACGCTCGTTAACGTCGCCCGTCGCCCCGCTCCCGCCCCGCGGCATCGCCCCAGCCGCCCGTGTACCAGTCACAGGTCGGGGACTCATCGGAACTCTCAAATCCTGATCTACCCGATCCGAATGGATGAGCTGAGCGTAAGCCAGCCCACCCACGACCCACCAGGCCGTCAACGTCGCGTAGTCGCCGCTGAACGCGATGATCCGGCTCGCCGCCCGCAGCCGTCGACGTCGCCATCAAACTCTCCCACGACACTGAATTCATAAGCTGCTCTGACATATTCGATGCCGACGAAGCTCGCCAACCGAAATGCGACTACTACAAGATGGATGAATTCCGGCGGAGTATGCGCCACGACCCTGCTGAGGGCTTCACCCCAGACGGGCGAAACATTGATCCGCGTAACCAAGCCCTAGGACCGCGTTGGGGGTTGCCTAGGTACTTCGAGGCTCGGACAGATGGATGTTGTAGTGCCGGTGATACCTTGCTCACGATCGCGGCGTGGTCGCGGATCATGACGCCACAGCTCGTTGCCGTGCTCATTGGTACGGGTAGTGTCTGCGACCGTGATTCACGGAAACCCACTTGAGGGTGGTCAGCTCGTCGATGCTGGATTGGCCGTTCAATCGGCCTATCCCCGACTGCTTTTCGCCGCCATAGGGAACGATGGGTTCGTCACCGTGGGTGGCGTCGTTGACGTGGACCATGCCGGTTTGGATTCGCCGGGCGATCCGCACGCCGCGCACGATGTCGCGGGTGTGGACGGCGCCGGACAGGCCGAACTCGGTTTCGTTGGCGATGTCGATCGCCTCCTGGTCGTCGCCGAATTCCATCAGCAGGACGACCGGACCGAACAGTTCGTCGTGGGCAATGGTGGATCCGCGATCGACGGCGTCCAGGACAACCGGCGGCAACACGTTGCCGACCGTTACGCCACGCACTAGTGTCTTCGCCCCGGCCGCCACCGCGTCGTCGACCTTCTTCTCGAGGGCCGCGACCTGACGGGCGTTGATGAGCGGTCCGATGACGGTGTCGGCCGCGGCCGGGTCCCCGGTGGCGAGCGCGGACACCTTGCGGCAGAAGCGGTCCCGGAAGTCCTCCGCAATGTTGGATTGCACCAGGATGCGGTTTGCGGACATGCAGATCTGGCCCTGATGGGTGAACCGGCTGAAGATGGCCGAGTCCACGGCGTACTCGAGGTCGGCGTCGTCGCACACGATGAACGCGCTGTTTCCCCCGAGTTCCAGGATCGATTTCTTCATGTTCCGCGCCGCCACCTCGCCGACATGACGACCAATCGCAGTCGAGCCGGTGAACGCGATGATCCGCGGTATTGGGTGCTCCAGGAAGTGGTCACCGATCACCGGGATCTCGGTCACCGTGACGTTGAACAGGCCGGCTGGCAGCCCCGCTTCTTCGAAGATGGAGGCAACGAGGGTGCCGCCGGTGATCGGCGTGTCCTCGTGCGGTTTGACGACCACACCGTTCCCGGTCGCCAGCGCGGGTGCGACTGACTTGATCGACAGGAAGAACGGAAAATTGAAGGGGCTGATCACCCCGACCACGCCGACAGGCTCCCGGTACACGAAGTTCTCGGAGTCCGCCACGGCCGATGGATAGATCCGCCCCTCCATCCTTAGCGGCAGCGTGGCGGCCTCCTTGAGTGTGTCGATTACCGACGCGATCTCGACAACCCCTTTGAGCGCGGTGCCGCCACTCTCGACGGTGATCAGTTCGCCGATCTCGGCTGCGCGGTCCTCGACGATCCGCGCGGCGCGCTCGAACACCCCGCGCACGAGGTACGGGTTCTGCTTGCGCCAGCTCAGCTGAGCATCGGCCGCCGAGCGGTACGCCTCGTCGATGTCCCCCCGGCTGGCTATACGGATCTCCGCCACGGCATCACCGGTGAAGGGGTTCCGGTCGACCAGCATCTTCTCTGCCGACCCCGGTCGCCACTTGCCATTGATGTATTGCTGGGCGAGTTGTGCCATGTTCATGGTGCGTTCCTGTGGTTAGTCGCTCAACGCAAAGGGATCGTTGCCGTACAGCCAAGAGAACGTGTCGATGGCCGATGACCGGGACAACATCGCATCGCGCTCCTGTTGTGCGGGACCATCGGGTAGGTGATAGACGACGTTGTTCTCCCAGGAAAGCCGCTGGATCCGGGCGGTATGGTCCAGGCGCGCGTGTTCATATCGTTTCAGCGCCGAGGTGAGATCATCCGGTGCGGTCGAGAGTGCCTGGGTCAGTGCGGCGGCGTCCCCGATTGCCTGGGCGGCGCCTTGTGCGAAGAACGGAAGCATCGGGTGGCACGCGTCCCCAAGTAACGTGGTGGTCGCTGTCGACCAGTGCGCCAGTGGATCGCGGTCGTAGAGGGCCCAGCGGTACACGGGATCACGGACTGCCCCGACGATGCGTTGTACGTGATCGCACCAGCCATCGAACTGGCCGCGCAACTCGTCCGCAGACCCTGGCATGGTCCAGCTTTCAGCGGACGGCTCCTGGTCGGGGACCACGGCGACGATGTTGAGATACGCCGACCCGGCGCCAACTGGGTAGGCCACCAGATGGCGATCCGGACCCATCCAGTTGCGGACGACGTCGTCGAAGTCCAACTCGTCGCGCGCAATCCGCGCGCGATACGCCGACATTCCGGAAAACCGCGGCGCGGTATCGCCGACCGTCTGCGCCCGCACGCCCGAGTGAATACCGTCGGCGCCGACAATCAGGTCGCCAATCTCTATGGTGCCGTCGTCGAGCTCGACTGCCGGCCGCCCCCCGGACTCGGTCACCGCGCTGACGGCGACTCCGAGTCTGACCTGCGCGGTCGATACCCTCGACGACAGCACGCCGACTAGATCTGGCCGGTACATCGTCAGATACGGCGTGCCGAACCTGCTCTCGATGTCCGCCATCGACATGGTCGCCAGCGCTTTGCCGTCCTGCCAGCGAACCCAGCTCACATGCGCCGGCGTCACCCCGAGGGCACGGATTTCCTCATCGAGGCCAAGCCGTCTCAGTACCCGAGTAGCGTTGGGACCCAACTGAACTCCAGCGCCCACCTCACCAAAACGCGGCGCACGTTCGATCGTGCACACATCGAAACCAGCCTGTTCTAGCAACGCCGTCGCGGCCAAGCCGCCGATGCCGGCTCCTACGATGATGATCCTCGCCACGGCGGCTCCTAACTCTCCACGAAAGTCGGCAGCACCATCGGATGCGCTGATCCGCGGCCAACAGCGAGAGTCCTGGCCCACACCGGGTTGGCCGTCAAGAGATTTGCACTAATTCTTCCCTCGTCGCAAAACTCTCCAGGATTGGTCAAGCTTTGCGGTCGGCAGTGAGTGCAGTCTCGAACCATCTCAGGAGCCGAATGAGTACAGTCCGAAGCGGCCCCACGCGACGAACACGGCGAGCAGCAGCAGGAACGCATTGACCCCGATGTTCGGGAACTCCTTGCGCCGGGCGTGGGTTATGGCCGCACCGATCATCACCAGCGCCAGACCGACGGCGGCCAGCGGCACCAATATCGGCGCGATGTGAAGGACGGCGGGCAGGATCAGCCCGATCGCACCCAGGACTTCGACCAAGCCGACGAGCTTGACGTTGCCCGGGGAGACATCGGCCGCCCACCCCTGTCCGGAGGAGACCAGCTTCTCCTTGGGGAGAGCCAATTTCATCCCGCCGCTGGCCAAAAAGCCCACGGCGAGCACGATCGCGACGATCCACAGTGCCAGGTTCATGCTGATCTCCATCCAGTCAAAGACGCCGTTGCCCGCAGGCAGACCTAACGATACTTAATAATTCTACCGAGACTATCAATATTTCTCCTTATTGTTGCGACTTTTGGTCCACACTGAACGTGGCCTCCAACATCGGAGGCTGCGGTGCCGTGGGCCGGACTATTACCAGGCCTTCGCCGTCGGTGACGACGACGGCGAAACCGCGAGCCACCGTCGTGGCGATGAAGCCCTTCCTCGTAGCCGAACATCAGGTCGAACCCTTGGGAGAAGTCGATGCCTTGGTTGAACATCCGTCGGCGTTTTGTGTGGGTGTGGTGGAGCGATTGCTGCCGCTGCACAGGAGGTAGCACTGACGTTATGTGGTAGTAATCTCGTTAAAATATTGACTGGTCGAGAATTCAATGTTTGAGTGGTGGTGGCAGTGATGGTCATCCCCACTGTTGGCATCACACCACGGAGGCACGTCATGGCCGATCCCCTCGCGGGTGGCTCGGACTTCGACGGCTTGGCGTCCACCGAAGTGTTCGACCTCTGCGTTCATCTGTGGCGACCCGGTTGCGCGCGGCAGCACGTCGGGCGGTCGAACCTCCGCCTCCCCATCGATTCCGAGGAGCCCCATGTCTGGCGTTGCACTGAACTGGATCGACGGCGAATGGGTGAACTCCCCTACGCTTTCCACGTCACGCAACCCGGCAAACGGCGAGGTAGTCGGTCAGTTCGCCGACGGGGGTGAGGCCGAAGCCGATGCGGCGATAGATGCCGCGCGACGGGCCTTTCGGGGCACGACGTGGAGCCGCGACCGAAGTCTGCGCCACCGGGTGCTCAGCGAAATTGCCGATCGGTTCGAGGACCGGGTCGATGAGTTGGCCGCGTTGCTGACCAAGGAGAACGGCAAGCCGCTGTTCGAGTCGATGATCGAGATCCAGGCCGGCGTCATCCCGACCTTGCGGCACAATGCCGGTCAGGCGCTGACCAGTACCGGCACCTCGGCCGAGGTCCGCCCAGGGACGTTCTTCACCACCTTGGCCGAGCCAGCGGGCGTGGTCGGGGTGATCGTGCCTTGGAACTCTCCCATCGCGTTGTTCATTCGGGCGCTGGCGCCGGCGCTGGCGGCGGGGAACACCGTGGTGGCCAAGTTGCCCGGCCAAACCGCACTGACCAATGCGCTGGTGTCGGAAATCATCGCCAGCGCGCAGAGCCTGCCCAAGGGTGTGGTGAACGTCTTCTCCGAGTCGGGCAACACGGGAGCTCCGCGGCTGGTGTCCTCGCCGGAGGTCGACGTCGTCAGTTACACCGGCAGCGTCGCGGTCGGTCGTCGGGTCGGGGCGGCTGCCGGAACCGCCTTGAAGCGCGTAGGTCTCGAGCTCGGCGGTAAGACCCCCATGATCGTCTTCGCCGACGCCGACCTCGGCGTGGCATTGCCGCTGCTGGTGCGGAGCCTGACCGCGACGGCCGGCCAGTTCTGCATGGCCGGTACCCGCTTCCTGGTACAGCGTGGCATCGCCGACGAGGTACGAGATCGTCTGGCGCAGCTGTTGTCCGATGTCATCGTCGGCCCCGGAGACAGCCCAGAGACTCAGATGGGGCCCCTCATCGACCACGCGGCGGTCCAGAGAATCGATGCGTTCGTCGAAACTGCATTGTCCTACGCCAAGCCCATCGTCCGTGGTGGCGCGATCACCGCGGGCCCCCTGGCGGCCGGCTCGTTCTTCGCACCGTGCCTGCTCGAAGTAGACGATCTCGACGTTCCCCTGGTCCAAGAGGAGATCTTCGGACCCGTCGGCACCTTCGAGGTGTTCGACGACGAGGCCGACGCACTGCGCCGGGCCAACGCCACCCGGTTCGGGCTTGCCGCCGCCGTCTTCACCCGCGATGGTGCGCGTGCCCGTCAGGTGTGCCGTGACCTGCAGGCCGGCACGGTGTGGACGAACGGCTACTACGCCCTCGACGAAGGATTTCCGGAGG
>NZ_JACHGP010000033.1 GCF_014202335.1 Mycobacterium sp. AZCC_0083
CACCACCGGCACCCGCCAACCGATACACTGACCGCTGCTCACAGGTGGGGAATTCCGATAAGCACACCTGGGGATCTTCGATGAGCGCCGTCACCTCGATCAGTGACTGGTTTCTGGCCGCGACCATTCCGCTCGCGGTTCTGACCGTGCCTCCTGTGCTGCACTACTCCGGTTTGTGGCCAAACCCGGTGTTGTACCTCGTCCCCACGCAGGGACCACTGTTGTTGCTCGGGGCAGCATTCGATCAGGTGATCCTGACGCCGTGGCAGGCCGTCTACGCGGTGGCATACCCCGCGGTGTGCGTGGCTGGGTTGTGCTGGGCGGCGAAGGTGATGTTCGTCCGTTATGTCATCGCAAAGTCGGGAGGCATGTGAACGTGCTGTCAGATGCCGTGAATGCGAAGGCGTGGACCGCATTCGGCCGCAACGACATTCGCGGTACCTACCGCGATCCTCTGCTGGTCATGATCGTCGCCGCCCCGATCATCTGGACGACGGGCGTCGTGGTCCTCATTCCACGGTTCACCCAGATGCTCGCCGTCCGCTACCAGTTCGACCTGGTGCCGTATTACCCGTTGATCCTCACCGCATTCCTGCTGTTGACGAGCATCATCATCGTCGGCGGACTGGCTGCGTTTCTCGTCCTGGATGAGGTCGATGCCGGCACCTTCACCGTGCTGCGGGTGACGCCGGTGCCGCTGTCGACGTTGTTCGCCTATCGTGCGGCGACGGTGATGGCGGTGACGACCATCTATGTGATCGCGACCATGTCGTTCAGCGGGATCCTACGGCCTGGGTTGGTCCCGGCGCTGATACCCATCGGGCTGCTGGCCGGGCTGTCTGCGGTGGTGAGCATGTTGTTGATCCTGGCCATGGCGAACAACAAGATTCAGGGCCTTGCGGCGGTCCGCGCGCTGGGTATGCTCATCGCCGGCTTGCCCTGCCTGCCGTGGTTCATACAGTCAGGATGGAACCTCGCCTTTGGCCTGCTGCCGCCGTACTGGGCCGTCAAGGCGTTCTGGGTCGTCAGCGATCACGGCACGTGGTGGCCATACCTTCTCGGCGGCGTCGTCTACAACCTCGCCGTCGCCTGGCCGCTGTTCCGCCGCTTCATCGCCAAGAACACCTGAACCGTTCCGGGCACACCGGTGCGAGCGCTGGATTCACATGCCGAAGTGTGTGCGACGCACCGCCGCAACGGCCTCGGGTGGTCCGCTGACCTCGACCTGAGCTGCGGTCTGGCGCCCAAAGACGTAGAGGAGGAGTTCGCCCGGCGGACCGCTGAGTCGAGCCGTCGGCTCGCCTGGTCGAACCGTCACTCGCTGGTCGGTCCCGGCCCACTCAATGTCGAGCCCGGAAGCGCGGAGTCGCCGACTTAGGTAGTGGCCGCCGCGGCGAACGTTTTGCCACAAGGCAGCATCCATTGCAGGCGTGAGGCTGCGGGGTCCATGCCTATTCGCTCTGCGAACGTCCTCGTGGTGAACGAAGAACTCGTTGAGATTCGGGAAGGAGCGGACCCATCCAATTCGGAAGAACCCGATGGGCGGGCCGGACCGAATCCGCGCGACGAGCCACGCGAAGTCCTTGCTCTCGGCCAATCTGACCCTGCGTTGTTCGGCGAACCGTTGGAAGGGAGCAGGTAGGACGAGGCAGGGGCCAGCAACGACATCGCGTTCTCGCAACACGATGTGGGCGGCGAGATCGTGAGCGGTCCAGTCCTCGAGCAGTGTGGGAACCGAAGGGCCGAGCTCGTCGAGGAGATCGCACAGCTCAAGGCGCTCATGTGTGTCGAGCGGAACATCGGCCATGCCGCCGGAGTCTACGGGCGCCTGCGGTGGCAGCTTGGGCGACCGTCGGCAGCAATGTGAGTGACGGAGGTCAAGCGCGGCGGCGAGACACACGGTGTTGCGGCCGTAGAACTCGGCGCGAGTTTCCGCGGGCCCGGATCAGCCTGAACGCCAACACAATTCCGTGTGTCGGGACTCACGCGCCTGATGACCTTGGTCCGGTGCCGCAGGATCGCGAAGGTCGATTCTGTGGGGTTTGTGGTGCGCAGGTGGATCCAAGGTCGTCGGGCTGCCGAGCAGCTGGCCGATGAGCGTGCAGAGAGCCCAGCCGAACAGCGCGGTCATCACTTGGATTTCCTTCCAAGCCACCCCAGGTTGGGCTTGGATCGCGTACGTCGCGTCGCCGTCACTAGGATCAGGCGGTGCCCGTCCGTCCGCGTTTACTCAGCCGCGGGACCTGGCCGGAGGCCAATCGACTCGCGGAGATCCTGCGCCGCGAAACCGTCGGTGGCGTGCTGCTGCTGATCGCCGCCGCGGCAGCGCTGGTGTGGGCGAACTCCCCGTGGTCGCACGTCTACCGCGACGTGTCGGAGTTCGCCTTCGGCCCTGAGGCTTTGCACTTGAAGCTGACCGTCTCGTCGTGGGCCGCGGACGGACTTCTGGCGATCTTCTTCTTCGTCGTGGGACTGGAACTCAAGCGCGAGTTCGTCGCGGGCGACCTGCGCGACCCCGCCCGTGCCGCGCTACCGATCGCCGCGGCCCTCGGCGGAATGGTCGTGCCCGCCGCGATCTACCTCGGCATCAACCTGATCGCGGGACACCCCGAGAACCTCGACGGCTGGGCCGTGCCGATCGCCACGGACATCGCGTTCGCGCTGGCCGTGCTTGCGGTGCTGTCGACCCACCTGCCGACCGCGCTGCGCACGTTCCTGCTGGCCCTCGCCGTTGTCGACGATCTGATCGCGATCACCGTCATCGCGATCTTCTACACCGACCACCTGTCGCTGGGGCCGCTGGCGCTTGCGCTGATTCCCGGCGGTCTCTTCGCGCTGGCCGTGCAACGCGGCGTGCGGCGGTGGTGGGTGCTCGTCCCGCTGGCGGTGGCCACGTGGGCACTGGTGCACGCCAGCGGGGTGCACGCGACGGTCGCAGGCGTCCTGCTGGGCTTCGCGGTGCCGGTGCTCGGCAGGCATGCCGTCGCCGAACACTTCGAGCATCGGCTGCGGCCGCTGTCGGCCGGAGTGGCGGTGCCCGTGTTCGCGTTCTTCGCCGCCGGGGTGACGGTCGGGGGATTTCACGGTCTCGGGGAATCGCTGCTGCATCCGGTGACCGTCGGCGTCGTCGCCGCCCTGGTGCTCGGCAAGCCGCTCGGCGTGTTCACCACGACGTTCCTGCTGGCCCGATTCACCGGTGCGTCACTCGATGACGACCTGGCCTGGCGCGACGTGCTCGGCGTTGCTCTGTTGGCCGGAATCGGTTTCACCGTGTCCTTGCTAATCGGCGAGTTGGCTTTCGGTTACGGAACGCTAACGGGTGCCGATGCGAAGATCGGGGTGCTGACCGGATCCGTGGCCGCCGGCGCGCTGGCCGCGGTGGTCTTGGTCAGCCGTAACGCCGTTTATCGCCGCATAAATGCCCTCGAGACGGTCGACGACGACCACGACGGTGTGCCCGACATCTATCGGCCTTGACAGGACTACGTCGTGTACGCGTGGGTAAACTGACCTGATGCTCGAACAGATCCGCGGCCCCGCTGATCTGCAGCACCTATCGCAGTCGCAGCTCAGCGATCTGGCTGTGGAGATCCGCGACTTCCTGATCCACAAGGTCGCTGCAACAGGTGGGCACCTCGGCCCCAATCTCGGTGTCGTGGAGTTGACGCTTGCGCTGCACCGGGTGTTCGACTCGCCGTATGACCCGATCGTGTTCGACACGGGTCATCAGTCCTACGTGCACAAGATGCTGACGGGCCGCTGCGCGGAGTTCGACAACCTGCGCATGAAGGGTGGCCTCTCGGGCTATCCGTCGCGCGCCGAGAGCGAGCACGATTGGGTGGAGTCCAGCCACGCCAGCTCCGCGCTGTCCTACGCCGACGGGCTGTCCAAGGCCTTCGAGCTCAACGGGCACCGCAACCGCCACGTGGTCGCGGTCGTCGGTGACGGCGCGCTGACCGGCGGCATGTGCTGGGAAGCGCTGAACAACATCGCCGCCTCGGGGCGGCCGGTGGTGATCGTGGTCAACGACAACGGCCGCAGTTACGCCCCGACCATCGGCGGGTTCGCCGATCACCTCGCGGGCCTGCGTCTGCAGCCCGGCTACGAGAAGCTGCTGGAGAAGGGCCGCGACACCGTCCGTGGAGTGCCGCTGATCGGCGAGCTCTGCTACCAGTGCATGCACAGCGTCAAGGCCGGCATCAAGGACGCGATCTCGCCGCAGGTGATGTTCACCGATCTCGGCTTGAAGTACGTCGGCCCCATCGACGGCCACGACGAGCACGCCGTCGAGGTCGCGCTGCGCAACGCCCGTGGCTTCAACGCGCCCGTCATCGTGCACGTCGCAACCCGCAAGGGCATGGGCTACGGGCCCGCCGAGTCCGACGAAGCCGACCAGATGCATTCCACCGGCATCATCGACCCATATACCGGGCTCGCGACGTCGGTGGCTGCACCCGGTTGGACCTCGGTGTTCGCCGACGAGCTGATCAAGCGTGCGGCCAAGCGCCGCGACATCGTCGCGATCACCGCGGCGATGCCCGGTCCCACCGGTTTGACTGCGTTCCGTCAGTGCTACCCCGATCGCTTCTTCGACGTCGGCATCGCCGAGCAGCACGCCATGACCTCGGCCGCCGGGCTGGCGATGGGCGGCATGCATCCGGTGGTGGCGATCTACTCGACGTTCCTCAACCGCGCGTTCGACCAGATCATGATGGACGTCGCGCTGCACCGACTGCCCGTCACGATGGTGCTCGACCGTGCCGGTGTCACCGGGCCCGACGGCGCCAGCCACAACGGTGTCTGGGATCTGTCGATCCTCGGCATCGTGCCCGGTATGCGCGTGGCCGCTCCGCGCGACGCCACCCGGCTGCGCGAGGAACTCGGCGAAGCATTGGCCGTGAGCACCGGCCCGACTGCGCTCAGGTTCCCGAAGGGCGATGTGGGCACCGACATCCCGGCCGTCGAACGCCGCGACGGTGTCGACGTGCTCGCGGTGCCCGCCAACGGACTGTCGGCCGACGTGCTGCTGGTGGCGGTCGGACCGTTCGCCTCGATGGCCTTGTCGGCGGCCGAGCGGCTGCAGAAGCAGGGCATCGGCGTGACCGTGGTCGATCCGCGATGGGTGTTGCCCGTTCCCGAGGTGATCGCCGAGCTCGCGACGGCGCACAAGCTCGTCGTCACCGTCGAGGACAACGGCGTGCACGGCGGCGTCGGGTCGGCGGTGTCGGGAGCGTTGCGTCACGCCGAGATCGACGTGCCCTGCCGCGACGTCGGCGTGCCCCAGCAATTCCTGGACCACGCCTCACGCCGGGAGATCCTCGCCGAGATCGGCCTGACCGACCAGCACGTCGCCCGCCAGATCACCGGCTGGGTGGCTGCGCTGGGCAGCTCGGACGCCGAAACCGTCGGCAACCGGATCGACTAAGACCGGCGAGGGCCTCGGCTTGTTTCGGAGGCTGGTTGCTTCGGCGCCGACGCCACCATCGACTAAGCGGTCAGTTCGCGACGAATGTCGAATGCTTTCTCAAAGTCCTTTCGTTCGAGCGTTTCTGCGTCTCTTGGTGCCTGTTGAGGGTGCTGCGGTCTCCACCCCCAGCCAGGGTTGCCGCTGTTCGCGTTCGCGTCTGGCCGCCTCGGTCGCGAGGATGAGGTGTGCCCGGTCGATGAGTTCGTCCCGGGTCATGCCGAACTCGGCCAGCACCTCGTCAGCGGGCGGCCCACCGTAGGGCGCCCAGCTGCGCATGAAGGCGAGAATCTGGCGATCGAACCGGTCCATCGCTCAAGAGCCGCCCTTCTTCTTGTTGTAGATGTCGAAGCCGACGGCGGCGAGCAGGACCAGGCCCTTGATGACTTGCTGTACGTCGCTGCCGATGCCGATGAGTGACATCCCGTTGTTCAGCACGCCAAGGACGAAGCCGCCGATGACCGCGCCGAACACCGTCCCGACGCCTCCGGTGGCCGACGCGCCGCCGATGAACGCCGCGGCGATGGCCTCCAGCTCCATCCCGATCCCGGCTTGCGGCGTCGCGGAGTTGAGCCGGGCGGCGAAGAGCAGGCCGGCCAGAGCAGACAGCAGACCCATGTTGACGAACACCAGGAAGGTGACGCGCTTGGTCTTCACCCCGGACAGCAGTGCCGCCGCACCGTTGCCGCCGACCGCGTAGACCTGCCGGCCGAAGACCGTGCTTCGCATGACGAAGGCGTAGATGACGAACATCACCGCCAGGATGATGCCGACGACGGGCACGCCGCGGTAGCTCGCGAGCAGCATTGTGAAGGCGGCGAGTGCGGCGACGATGCCGACGTTCTTGGCGAGGAACCAACCGGGTGCGGAGACCTCGAAGCCGTAGCGGGACTGCGCCCTTCGCTGCCGGACCTGCTGCAGCACGGCCACGACCATGACGAACACGCCGAGGATGACGGTGGGCCAGTGGTAGAGGCTGTTGGCACCCATCTCGGGCAGGAATCCGCTGCTGACCTGTTGGAAGCTGCGGGGGAACGGCGCGATGGACTGGCCCTCGAGCAGGTACTGCGTCGCGCCGCGGAACACCAGCATCCCCGCGAGGGTCACGATGAACGACGGAATGCCCACGTAGGCGATCCAGAAGCCTTGCCACGCACCGATTGCCGCACCCATCAGCAGGCAGACCACGACCGCGACCGGCCACGGCATGTGATTGTGGATCATCAGCACTGCGGACATCGCTCCGATGAAGCCCGCGATCGAGCCAACGGATAGATCGATGTGACCGGAGATGATGACGATCACCATCCCGATCGCCAGGATCAGGATGTAGCCGTTCTGCTGCACGATGTTGGTGACGTTCAGCGGCTTGAGCAGAATCCCGCTCGTCCAGATCTGGAAGAGGATCACGATCACCGCGAGCGCGGCGACCATGCCGTACTGCCGGAAGTTGCCCTGTAGAGCCGTCTTCAGCCACCCACCGGGGGAGCGGGGCGGCGGCGCCGGGGCTGGGGCACTCGACGCGGTGTTCACCGTCGGAGTGGTGGTCATCTAGCTGCGTCCCTTCATCATGTACCGCATCAATGTCTCCTGCTTGGCGTCCGCCCGGGCCACTTCACCGGTGAGACGACCCTCGTTGAGGGTGTAGATGCGGTCGCACAAACCGATCAGTTCGGGAAGTTCAGACGAGATCACGATCACCGCCTTGCCCTCTGCGGCAAGGGCATTGATGATCGTGTAGATCTCGTACTTGGCCCCGACGTCGATCCCGCGGGTCGGTTCGTCAAGGATCAGCACGTCCGGGTCGGCGAAGATCCACTTGCTCAGCACCACCTTCTGCTGATTGCCACCCGACAGGTTGCCCGCGATCGCCTTCACCGACGGCGCCTTGATGCGCATGTCCTTGCGGAAGCGCTCGGCGACCACCGTCTCCTCGTGTTCGTTGATGACCGACGCCCTGCTCACCTTCGGCAGCGACGCCAGCGTCACGCTGCGTGCGATGTCGTCCATCAGGTTGAGCCCGTAGTGCTTGCGATCCTCGGTGGCGTAGGCGATCCGGTGGCCGATCGCCTCGGACACCGTGCGGGTCCGAATTTCCTTGCCGTCCTTGAAGACCGATCCGGTCGCCCGCTTTCCGTAGCTCCGCCCGAACACGCTCATCGCAAGCTCGGTGCGCCCGGCTCCCATCAATCCGGCGAGCCCGACGACCTCCCCGCGCCGCACGTTGATGGACACGCCGTCGACCACCTTGCGCTGCTGGTCGAGCGGATGGAAGACGGTCCAGTCCTCGATGGCGAAGGCGACGTCGCCGATGGGGTGGGACGTGCGGTCGGGAAACCGGTCCGCCATGTCGCGACCCACCATGCCGCGGATGATGTGTTCCTCGGTGAGCGCACCGTCGACGGCCAGTGTCTCGATGGTCCTGCCGTCGCGCAGGATCGTGATGGTGTCCGCGACCCGCATCACCTCGTTGAGCTTGTGCGAGATGATGATGCAGGTGAGGCCCTGTGCCCTGAGTTCGACGATGAGGTCGAGGAGATGCCTGCTGTCTTGGTCGTTGAGCGCCGCGGTCGGCTCGTCGAGGATCAGCAGCTTCACCTTCTTGGACAGTGCCTTGGCAATCTCGACGAGCTGCTGCTTCCCGACGCCGATGTCGGAGATCCGAGTGCGGGGGCTCTCGCGCAGGCCCACCCGGTCGAGGAGCTGTTGAGCGTGCTTCATCGTCTCGTGCCAGCTGATCACTCCGCCCGAGGCGTGTTCATTGCCGAGGAAGATGTTCTCGGCAATGGACAACACGGGAACCAGCGCGAGCTCCTGGTGGATGATGCCGATACCGCGTCGCTCGCTGGTCCGGATGTCCTTGAAATCGCCTGGCCCGCCATCGAAGACGATGTCGCCCTCGTAGCTGCCGTGCGGATAGATGCCGCTGAGCACCTTCATCAGCGTGGACTTCCCTGCGCCGTTCTCGCCGCAGATCGCGTGGATCTCGCCTTGGCGTACCGCGAGGTTGACCTCGCGCAGCGCCGTGACGGCACCGAATCTCTTGGTGATGTCCCGCATTTCGAGAATCGGCGCCGCCACTGCGTCCGTCATGCGAGTTGTGCCGCGGTGTAGTAGCCGGAGCCGACCAGGACCTGGTCGTAGTTGCCCTTGTCGACGCTGACGGGATCGAGCAGGAACGCCGGGACCACCTTCACGCCGTTGTCGTAGGTCTTGGAGTCGTTGACCTCGGGCTTGCCGCCGGTGAGCAGCGAATCCGCCATCTGCACTGCGGCTTTCGCGAGCTCGCGGGTGTCCTTGAACACGGTCTGCGTCTGCTCGCCTGCGATGATCGACTTCACCGATGCGAGTTCCGCGTCCTGTCCGGTCACGATCGGCAGCGGGTTGGTCGGCGTGCCGTAGCCCGCGCTCTTCAACGCCGAGAT
This sequence comes from Mycobacterium sp. AZCC_0083, assembly GCF_014202335.1. Classification (GTDB taxonomy): domain Bacteria; phylum Actinomycetota; class Actinomycetes; order Mycobacteriales; family Mycobacteriaceae; genus Mycobacterium. The sequence goes on from NZ_JACHGP010000033.1 coordinate 8,890, forward strand.
GATGCCGAGCGACATGCCGTCATAGGGGGACAGGACCGCATCCACCCGACCACTGGTGTAGGCCTTGCTCAGCAGGTTGTCCATCCGGGACTGCGCCAGGCCGCCATCCCAGCGCAGCGTCGCCACCTGGTCGAACGAGGTCTGGCCGCTCTTGACGACGAGCTTGCCGCTGTCGATGTAGGGCTTAAAGATGCTCATCGCGCCGTTGAAGAAGAACGTCGCGTTGTTGTCGTCGGGCGACCCGGCGAAGAGCTCGATGTTGAAGGGGCCCTTGCCCTGCGCGAGACCGAGCTTGTCGGTGATGTACGTCGCCTGCAGGACGCCGACCTTGAAGTTGTCGAACGTTGCGTAGTAGTTGACGTTTTCGGTGCCGCGGATCAGTCGGTCATAGCTGACCACGGGGATCTTCGCGTCCGCCGCGCGTTGCAGGATGTCGGTCAGCGACGAGCTGTCGATGGGTGCGACGACCAACACCTTGACGCCCTTGGTGATCATGTTCTCGATCTGCGACACCTGGTTCTGCACCACGTCGTCGCCGTACTGCAGGTCGGTGTCGTAGCCGAGCTTCTTGAACTGCTCGGACATGTTGTTTCCGTCGGCGACCCAACGCTCCGACGACTTCGTCGGCATCGCGATGCCCACCGTGCCGGTGCGTTCACCTCCGGTGCCGCCTTGACTGGCCTCGGGCGCCGTCGAGCGACCACAGCCGGCGCTCGTCAATGCAGCTGCGATGGCGAGTGCGCCCATCGCTCGAATGAAGCCTTTGCGCATGAAATCCTCCGGTTGATTTGCCTCCGAGCGCGGTCTCGCGGCTCGGACCGTGCGTGATGTTAGCGCTAACAATCGTCGATGATGTGACGCGGCTCACGCGTTTGTCAAGGGCTCCTGCACCCTGAATATGAGCGCTCACACCAGTTGACATTCCGAAAATGTGAGCGTTAACATTCGATCGTGTAACGCGGATCACACCGGACCAAGACATCGAAGGAGCTGTCGTGAAAAGGGTTCTAACTGCGGTAATCGGGCTCGCCACGGTCAGCGTGCTGGCCGCGTGCGGAAGCGGGCAAGCGCCAGCCGGCGGCGGGTCCGACGGTGGCAAGCTGACCATGGGGTTCTCCCAGGTGGGCGCCGAGAGCGGCTGGCGAACGGCCAACACCAAATCCATTCAGGACGCGGCTGCGGCCGCTGGCGTGGACCTGAAGTTCTCCGACGCCAACGGGGAGCAGGAGAACCAGATCTCCGCGATCCGCTCGTTCGTGCAGCAGCGTGTCGGCGTGATCGCCTTCAGCCCGGTGGTGCGCACCGGATGGGACGCCGTGCTGCTCGAGGCCAAGAACGCAGGCATCCCGGTCATCCTCACCGACCGCGCTGTCGACACCCAGGAGAAGGACGTCTTCAAGACGTTCCTCGGCGCGGACTTCGTCCAGGAGGGCCAATGGGCCGGCGAGTGGGTGGTCAAGCAGTACGCATCAGCCCCCGGGCCGGTCAACATCGTCCAACTCGAAGGAACCACTGGGGCCGATCCCGCCCTTGAGCGCAGTTCCGGGTTCGCCAAGGCCATCGCCGCGAACCCCAACCTCAGGGTGATCGCCTCGCAGAGCGGCGATTTCACCCGCTCGGGTGGCAAGCAGGTGATGGAGGCATTCCTGAAGGCCAACCCGAAGATCGACATGGTGTTCGCGCAGAACGACGACATGGGGCTCGGCGCCATCGAAGCCATCGAGGCGGCCGGGCTCAAGCCGGGGCAGGACATCAAGATCGTCGCGGTCGATGCGACGCACGACGGCATGCAGGCCCTCGCCGACGGCAAGTTCAACTTCCTCGTCGAGTGCAACCCGCTTCTCGGCCCGCAGCTGATGGACATCGCCAAGAAGGTGGCCGCCGGTGAGTCGGTGCCGACCCGCATCGTCACCCCCGATCAGACCTTCGATCAGCAGCAGGCAGCGGCAGTGCTTCCCGACCGCAAGTACTGACGCACAAAGACCGTCGATGCCGCCCGGGCGCCGGAAACCCCCTCCCCCCAAAGGTGACCGGACCCCTAATCCCCGGGCGGCATCGACTACTACCGAAGGATCCTCCGATGACGACACCGCTAGTGGGGCCTTCCGACGCCCCGGTGGTCCGCATGCAGGACGTCACCATCGACTTTCCTGGTGTGAAGGCGCTCGACTGCGTTGACTTCCGGTTGCTGCCAGGCGAAGTCCACGCGTTGATGGGGGAGAACGGCGCCGGTAAATCGACGTTGATCAAGGCGCTGACCGGGGTCTACGACATCGATTCGGGCAGCATTACGGTCGATGGCGCCGAGCAGCGGTTCAGCGGCCCGAGGCAGGCGCAAGACGCCGGCATCAGCACCGTGTACCAAGAGGTCAATCTCTGCCCCAATCTGACTGTGGCAGAAAACATTCTGCTTGGCCGCGAGCCCCGCCGCCTCGGGCGGATCGACTACCGGGCGATGAACCGTCGTGCCGAGGAACTACTGGGTCAGCTCGACCTGACCATCGACCCCGGCTCGACCCTCGGCGACCACCCGATCGCCATCCAACAGCTCGTCGCCATCGCCCGGGCAACGGCGATCTCCGCGCGGGTGCTGATCCTCGACGAACCGACTTCCAGCCTCGACGCCGACGAGGTCGCCGAACTGTTCCGGGTGATGCGCCGCCTCCGCGACGGGGGCACGGCCATCCTGTTCGTGTCGCACTTCCTCGACCAGGTCTATGAGATCTCCGATCGGATGACGGTGTTGCGCAACGGCTGTCTGGTCGGTGAGTACCCAACGGCCACGCTGGACAAGGTCAGGCTGATCGCCGCGATGCTGGGCCACGAGCTCGAGCTGCTCGAGGAGATCGCGGACACCGTCGCCAAGAGTGGCCCCCACGCCGGGGAGCCCGTGCTCAGCGCCAAGGGCATCGGCCGAGCACCCGGGGTGCATCCCACCGACCTCGAGGTGCACCGCGGGGAGGTGGTGGGACTAGCGGGGCTGCTCGGTTCTGGCCGAACTGAACTGGCGCGACTGCTCTTTGGCGCCGACCGCGCGACCAGCGGTCAGATGTCGGTCAACGGTAAGCCGGCCGCGATCCGATCGCCGCGCGCCGCCATCGCGAAGGGGTTCGCCTTCTGCTCCGAAGATCGCAAGGCCGAAGGCATGATCGGCGAGCTGAGCGTGCGTGACAACCTGGTGCTGGCCCTGCAGGCCCGCCGTGGGTTCGCGCGCCCGTTGTCGAAGAAGACCAAGGACGACCTGGTGTGCCGTTACATGGAGGCGCTCGACGTCCGGCCCCGCGACCCTGGGGCGTTGGTGAAGAACCTCAGCGGCGGCAACCAGCAGAAGGTGCTGCTGGCGCGCTGGCTCATCACCGAGCCGCAGCTGCTCATCCTCGACGAACCCACCAGGGGGATCGACGTCGGCGCAAAGGCGCAAATTCAGAAGCTCGTCGCCGACCTGGCCGCCGACGGGATGGGGGTGGTCTTCATCTCCGCAGAACTCGACGAGGTCTCCCGAATCAGCGACCGGATCGTCGTGCTGCGCGACGGGCACTGCGTCGCAGTGGTCGGGACGGCCTGCACCGTAAAGGAACTGACGTCACTCATCGCCGGAGGGACGCAGCCATGATGAAGAGAATCGGCGCATCGCCACTGCTCTGGCCGGTCCTGGCGCTGGTCGCGTTGCTCGCCGTGAACGTCGTTCTGACGCCGACGTTTCTGAGCATCCGGGTGCAGGACGGCCACCTCTTCGGCAGCCTGATCGACATCCTGCGCAACGGCGCTCCCACGATGCTGGTGGCCCTCGGCATGACACTGGTCATCGCCTCACGGGGCATCGACCTGTCCGTCGGCGCCGTCGTCGCCGTCAGTGGTGCGCTCGCGTGTGCCCACATCGCCGCTTCCGCCGAACCGGCAAGCCCAGCCACGGTGCTCACCGCGATGGGGATCGCCATGGCTGCCGCCGTCGTACTGGGGCTGTGGAACGGAATGTTGGTCTCCGTGTTCGGAGTTCAGCCCATCATCGCCACCCTGGTTCTGATGACGGCGGGCCGCGGCATCGCGCTGTTCATCACCGACGGCCAGATCGTCACGACCACCAGCGCACCGTTCAAGATTCTTGGCGCTGGTTTCGCCTTCGGCCTTCCGGTGGCGATCCTGGTGAGCCTGGCGGTGTTCGCGCTGGTGGGTCTGCTGACCCGACGCACGGCGTTGGGCATGCTGCTGGAATCGGTCGGCATCAACCCGGAAGCAAGCCGCCTGGCCGGAGTGCGATACCGCACCATCGTCTTCGCCGTGTACGTCTTCTGCGCGCTGTGCGCCGGAATCGCGGGCTTGATGATCGCGTCGAACATATCGGCGGCCGACGCCAACAACGCCGGGCTGTGGATCGAGATGGACGCCATCCTGGCGGTGGTGATCGGCGGTACCTCGCTGCTGGGCGGACGATTCAGCCTGACCGGAACCATCCTCGGCGCGCTGATCATCCAGACCCTGACCACCACGGTGTACACCGCGGGGATCACCCCAGAGACCACCCTGGTGTTCAAGGCGTTGGTGGTGATTGCGGTGTGTCTGCTGCAGGCGCCCAAGTTCCGCGCGTTGCTCTCACGCAAACGGCGGCCACCGACGCCAGCCGCGCCAGCTGCGAACGCCCCCGTGCAGTCCCTCTCGGTACCCGTTCCGCCGACCTCCGCAATGGCGACGAAATGAGCACCAGGACCGCGACCCGGCCCCGAATCGACGTCGCCGAACTCGCCAGGCGCGTGCGAGGCCGCTACCTGTCACCACTCGCCTCGCTGGCGCTGTTCGTGGTGATGTTCACGGTGGTGGTCGTCCGCTACGACTTCGCCAGTCCGACCCAAGTCTTCCTGAACCTGTTGGTGGACAACGCCTATCTGATCGTCCTCGCCGTCGGGATGACGTTCGTCATCCTCACCGGCGGCATCGACCTCAGCGTCGGATCCGTCGTCGCGCTGTCCACCGTCATCGTCGCCACCACCCTTCGGGCCGGCTGGCCCATGCCGCTGGCCGTCCTCACCGTGCTGGTGGTTGGCCCGCTGCTCGGTCTGCTGATGGGCCTGGTCATCGAATACTTCGACGTGCAGCCGTTCATCGTGACCCTCGCCGGAATGTTCCTGGCCCGCGGGATGTGCTATGTCATCAGCGTCGACACCCTGCCGATCAAGGATCCGCTGCTGCGCCAACTCGGGCTGAACTACGTGTACCTGTACGAGGACAAGTTCATTCGGTGGACCGTCGTCATCGCCCTCGTGGTGGTCGTGATAGCCGTCTACGTGTTGCATCTGACCCGGTTCGGAAGGACGGTGTACGCCGTCGGCGGCAACCGGCAGTCGGCACAGCTGATGGGGCTCAACGCGTCAAGAGCCCGGGTGTCGGTGTACGCGATCAGCGGGCTCTGCGCGTCACTGGCCGGATTGCTCCTCGCGGTGCAGAAGCTTTCCGGATACAGCCTCAACGGCATCGGTCTTGAGCTCGACGCCATCGCCGCCGCGGTGATCGGGGGCGTACTGCTGTCCGGCGGGGTGGGTTTCGTCCTCGGATCGGTGATCGGTGTGCTGGTACTCGGCACTATCCAGACGTTCGTCACGGCGGCGAACCTCGACTCGTACTGGACCCGGATCATGACTGGCGTCCTGCTGTTGGTGTTCGTCTTGGTTCAGCGAGTATTGGTGAGGAAGCCCGGATGAGCGAGAACGCAGCCCAGCCCATGGCGCAGAAACCGGTGATGGCCGACGTGGCGAAGCTCGCCGGCGTGAGCCACCAAACGGTATCGCGGGTGATCAACGGCGCGTTGAGTATTCGGCCCGAGACGAAGGCGCGGGTCGAGCAGGCCATCGAAGCACTCGGGTACCGGCCCAACACCGCGGCGCGTGCGCTGGTCACGAGACGTTCTGGAATCATCGGGATCGTCGGCACCAACAGCGGGCTGCACGGGCCGTCGAGCATTCAGCGCTCCGTGCAGGAGGCCGCCCGCGCGGCGGGCTACTTCTCCAGCCTGGTGCCCCTTGCCGTGGTCACCCGCGAGGAACTCGCCAGCGCCCTGGATCATCTCGAGCGTCAGTCGGTCGAGGCGATCGTGATGATCGCGGCCCAGGAGGATGCCCTCGCCGTCGTGCACTCCGCAAATGCCGGGTCGCCGTTGATCGTGGTCGAAGGCGATCTGTCGGGTCGCGGGCTCAGTGTCGGCGTCGACCAGATCGATGGGGCGCGCCAAGCCACCCAACACCTCATCGACCTCGGGCACCGCGCCATCCACCACATCTCGGGCCCCCTGAACTACACCGAGGCCAAGGGTCGTCGCACCGGCTACGAGGAAACCATGCGAGCAGCCGGGCTCACTCCCTTGGAGAACTGGGAGGGTGACTGGACACCCGCCCGCGGCTACGAGCTTGGTCTCGAGCTGGCCCGAAAGGGCGATGCGACAGCGGTATTCGTGGCCAACGACCAGATGGCCATCGGGGTGTTGCACGCGCTCGCCGAAGCCGGACTGCGGGTGCCGGACGACATCAGCATCGTCGGGTTCGACGACATCCCCGAAGCCGGCTATCTCAATCCGGCGCTGACCACCGTTCGGCAGGACTTTCAAGCCATCGGTCGACGTGCGATCGATCTGGTGATGGCCACTCTGGACGGTTCGACAACCAACGTGCCGCTTCTTCCCGCCGAACTGATCATCCGCGACAGCACCGCACAGCTTCAGGAGACGCCATGACCGGCGAAAGATACACCGTTGGCGTCGATTTCGGCACATTGTCGGGACGCGCACTGGTGGTGCGGGTCGACGACGGACACGAGCTGGCCAGCGCCGAACACGTGTACGAGCACGGGGTCCTCACCGAAGTCCTGCCGGTCGGCGGCATCCGGTTGCCCCACCAATGGGCATTGCAGGTGCCCTCCGACTACGTCGACGTGCTGCGCACGGCCGTGCCGCAGGCGGTGGCGAAGGCAGGCATCGATCCGGCCGACGTGATCGGCATCGGCACCGACTTCACCGCTTGCACCATGGTGCCGGTGCGCAGTGACGGGACCCCGCTGTGCGAACTCGAACAGTTCGCCGGGCGGCCGCACGCCTACGCCAAGCTGTGGCGGCACCATTCGCCGCAACCCCAGGCCGACCGCATCAACGCCGTTGCCGCCCAACGCGGAGAGTCGTGGCTCGCCCGCTACGGCGGTTTGATCTCCAGCGAATGGGAGTTCGCGAAGGCGCTGGAGATCCTGCAGGAGGACCCGCGGGTATACCAGGCGATCGATCGCTGGGTCGAGGCTGCCGACTGGATCGTGTGGCAACTGTCGGGTACCTACGTCCGCAACGCGTGCACCGCGGGCTACAAGGGCATCCGCCAGGACGGCCAGTACCCGTCGCGGGAGTTCCTCGCCGCGGTGCACCCGGACTTCGCCGACTTCGTCAGCGAAAAACTGGACCATCCGCTGGGTCAACTCGGCGACCGCGCTGGATCGCTGACCGCGCAGGCCGCTGAATGGACCGGGCTCCCAGAGGGAATCGCCGTCGCCGTCGGCAACGTCGATGCCCACGTCACCGTGGCCGCGGCCGACGCCTTGGAGTCGGGACAGTTGGTCGCGATCATGGGAACGTCGACCTGCCATGTGATGAATTCCGATGTGCTACGCGAAGTTCCAGGAATGTGCGGAGTGGTGGACGGTGGCATCCTCGGCGGCAGCTGGGGATATGAAGCCGGACAATCCGGCGTGGGCGACATCTTCGCCTGGTTCGTCGACAACTCCGTCCCGGAGAGCTACCACGTCGAGGCCCGTCAGAGGGGCGTGTCGTTGCACGAGTACCTCACCGAGCTTGCAGGCAGCCAACAGGTCGGCGAGCACGGTCTGCTCGCCCTGGACTGGCACAGCGGGAACCGTTCCGTGCTCGTAGATCACGAACTCTCCGGTGTCATGGTCGGGCAGACGTTGGAGACGACCTGCGTCGACCAGTACCGGGCGCTTCTGGAGGCCACGGCGTTCGGTACCCGGATGATCGTGGAGACATTCGTCAACAGCGGGGTTCCCGTCACCGAGCTGGTGGTGGCAGGCGGACTGCTGAAGAACCACCTGCTGATGCAGATCTATGCCGACGCCGTCGGCCTGCCGCTCTCGACCGTGCCCTCGACACAAGCGCCTGCGCTCGGTGCCGCGATCCACGCCGCCACTGCCGCGGGCGCGTTCAGTGACGTCCGCGCCGCCGCCAAGCAAATCGGCAGGCGAACCCGGCACGCCTACAGCCCGATTCCCGAGAACGTCGCCGCCTACGACCGGCTCTATCGCGAGTACGTCGAGCTGTACGACTGGTTCGGCCGCGGAAACAACATGATGCGCCGACTCCGCAACATCGGGTCACGCGAACCGCTAGGAGCGTTGCAGTGACGATCACTTCGGAGACCGACAAGGTCATCGCCAGGTTGCGGCAGGAGGTCTGTGACCTCCATGCGCAGCTGACCCACTACCAACTGGTCATCTGGACGGCAGGCAACGTCTCCGCCCGGGTGCCCGATCGCGACCTGATGGTGATCAAACCGTCAGGGGCACAGTATGATTCGTTGACCGCAGATGACATGGTGGTGTGCGACCTGTACGGCAACCTCGTCGAGGGTGACCTCGCTCCGTCGTCGGACACCGCGGCGCACGCCTACGTGTACCGGCACATGCCCGAGGTTGGTGGCGTCGTGCACACCCACTCCACCTACGCCACCGCGTGGGCGGCGCGTGGCGAGCCGATACCCTGCGTGCTCACCATGGCGGCCGACGAGTTCGGCGGCGACGTCCCCGTCGGGCCGTTCGCCCTCATCGGCGACGATTCCATCGGTCGCGGCATCGTCGAAACGTTGCGGGGCAGCCGATCTCCCGCGGTGCTGATGCGCAACCACGGACCGTTCACCATCGGCCCCACCGCGCACGCCGCGGTCAAGGCGGCGGTGATGGTCGAGGACGTGGCTCGCACCGTCCACATCAGCCGTCAACTCGGCGTGGCGCCGCCCATCGACCCGTCCGACGTCGCCGCGCTCTTCGACCGCTACCAGAACGTGTACGGCCAAGCCGGCCAACACTCCAACGCGTGTGAGGAGAATCAACGATGATCGCGTCCCGACTCGTCACCAGCCAGGTGTGGCTGATCACGGGTAGCCAGTCCATGTACGGGCAGGAGATCCTCGACCAGGTGGCTGATCAGTCCCGCCAGATCGCCGCGCAACTCGATGGCAGCACCGAAATCCCCGTCGAGGTGCGCTGGCTGCCCGTCGTCACCTGCTCCGACGAGATCGCGCGAGTGCTGGCCGAGGCGAACGCCCGACCCGACTGCATCGGTGTGATCGCCTGGATGCACACGTTTTCGCCCGCCAAGATGTGGATCCGCGGACTGAAGTCGCTGCGCAAGCCGCTACTGCATTTTCACACCCAGTTCGCGGTCGAATTGCCCTGGCACAGCATCGACATGGACTTCATGAACCTCAACCAGGCCGCCCACGGTGACCGCGAGTTCGGCTACATCCAGTCCCGCCTGTCGACATCCCGCAAGACCGTCGCCGGTCACGTCAGTGACCCACACACCCGCAGCCGAATCGGATCGTGGGTGCGTGCGGCGCTGGGCCATGCCGAGATGTCGACGCTGAAGGTCGCGCGATTCGGTGACAACATGCGCGGCGTCGCCGTCACCGAGGGCGACAAGGTGGAGGCCGAAGCACACTTCGGGGTGTCGGTCGATACCTATGGCGTCAACGATCTGGTGGACCTAGTGCAACGGATGCAGCCCGCCGAGGTGGACAAACTGGTCCGCGAGTACGAACACACCTACCAGATCGCCGCCGAATTGCTGCCCGGCGGCGACCGGCACGCCTCGCTGCGCCACGGTGCCCAGATCGAACTCGGCCTACGGAAGTTTTTGCAGGACGGTGGCTTCCACGCGTTCACCACGAACTTCGAGGACCTCGGCGGATTGCGTCAACTCCCGGGACTGGCCGTGCAGCGGTTGATGGCCGACGGCTACGGCTTCGGTGGCGAAGGTGACTGGAAGACCGCGCTGATGCTGCGCGCCGTGAAGGTGATGGCCGACGGACTCCCCGGTGGCACCTCGTTCATGGAGGACTACACCTACGACCTGACCGCGGGCAGGGAGCGCATCCTCGGGGCGCACATGCTCGAGGTCTGCCCGAGCATCGCCGCCGGCATCCCGACGCTGGAAGTGCATCCGCTGTCGATCGGCCGCCGTGAAGACCCGGTGCGGCTTCGCTTCACCGCGGCGCCCGCCGACGCGGTCATCATCGGCATTTGCGACATGGGTTCACGATTCCGCTTGGTGGCCAATGAAGTTCGGGTAGTGGAACCGACCGCCGAGTTGCCGAACCTTCCCGTCGCGTGCGCGGTATGGGAGCCGCTGCCGTCCTGGTCCACCTCGGTCGAAGCGTGGTTGATGGCCGGAGCGCCCCACCACACGGTGTTGACCACGGCGATCGGAACGGAGACCATCGACGACTTCGCCGCGATGACCGACACCGAACTGCTCATCATCGACGCCGAGACCACGCTGCGCGGCTTCCAGCACGAGCTGAAGTGGAACGACGTGTATCACCATGTCGCCGTGGGGCTTTGAGAGCGACTCGATGATCGCTGCCCGTCTGCACGCCGTCGGCGACTTGCGCGTCGCCGACGAACCGAACCCGGGTGAGCCGCCGCCGGGTTGGTCTCGCCTCGCCGTGACGTCGGTGGGGATCTGCGGTTCGGACCTGCATTGGTTCACCGACGGCGGCATCGGCGAGAACCGGATCGAGCGCCCCGTCGTGCCGGGGCACGAGTTCGCGGCCGTCGCGTTGACCGGCCCGTATGCGGGCCGACGCGTCGCCGTCGACCCGGCCATCGCCTGCCAGTCCTGCGAGCTGTGCCGGGCCGGGTATCACAACCTGTGTCCGACAGTGCGATTCGCCGGTCACGGCACATTGGATGGGGCGCTGCAGGAGCAGCTCCTCTGGCCGGACCACCTGCTGTTCCCGCTCCCGGACCGACTCAGCGACGACGCAGGCGCGCTGCTCGAGCCGCTCGGCGTCGCGATCCATGCGGTCGGACTCGGTCACGTGCGTTCTGGGTCCGACGTGCTGGTGGTGGGCGCCGGACCCATCGGCGTGCTTGCTTGCCAGGTGGCCCGTCGGCACGGCGCATCGCGAGTTTTCGTCGTCGAACCCCTCGAACATCGCAGGACCACGGCCCTGCGCATCGGCGCTGATGCGGCGTTCACGCCCGAAGGCGGTGGCCCCGCCGTAATGGACGCGACGGGTGGCCGCGGTGTCGACGTCGTCATCGAGGTGGCGGGAACCGACTCCGCCATCCGGATCGCGGTCGCGGCCATCAGGCCCGGTGGTCGCATCGCGCTCGGCGGGATTCCGTCGGAGGACGCGTCGTCGTTTCCGGCGGCCGTCGCTCGCCGCAAGGGGTTGACGTTTGCGATGGTGCGGCGGATGAACGACACGTACTCGCGGGCTATCGCGATGGCCGTCGATGGTGTCGATCTCGATCAGCTCGTCACCGAACGACACCCACTCGTGGAGGTGGCGAGTGCGTTCAATGCGGCGGCACAACGCCATGGGGACAAAGTCATGGTGACTGTGTCGGTCAGTTGACCCATTTCGATCAGACCACCACCACGCCAGACGGAGAATCTCGCGGGTCTGGCCGGAGCGTCCCGCCGAGTGGGCCGCTCTGCTTCCGGTACAGCCGACGCCTAGGCTGCTCGACATGGATGCCGAACTCGAACGTTGGAAGGCCGCAGGCCAGTACTTCGACTACCTGGGCTTCGACATCTTCTACCGCGTCGACGGCAGGCCATTCGGCGAAGCGCCCGTTCTGCTGCTGATTCACGGATATCCGTTCAACTCGTTCGATTGGGCGCTGATCTGGCCGACCCTGGTCGAGCGGTTCACGGTCATCGCCCCCGACATGATCGGGATGGGCTTCTCGGACAAACCGGTCGCCTATGAGTACACGGTGCACGACCACGCCGACATGCACGAGGCGCTGCTGCACCATTTGAACGTCGACTCCTGCCACGTGCTGGCCCACGATCTCGGCGACTCCGTCGGCCAGGAGCTGCTGGCGCGCTACGAGGAAGGCGACCACGCCTACGGTGCCCTGGCGATCGAATCGATCACCTGGCTGAACGGCGGCATGTTCAACGAGACGTACACACCCCGACTGCTGCAGAAGCTGCTGTCGCGAACACCGTTGGGCGACATCACCAGCCGGTTCCAGGGCACTCCGGTGGCGCGCCGCATCATGGACCGCACGCTCGACGTGATGTTCGGGCCGAACACCAAGCCGTCGCCGCGCATGCTCGAACAGTTCCACCAGATCCTGAACTACAACGACGGAGCGCGGGTGACCCACAAGACCGGCAGGTTCGTCACCGACCGGTACGCCCACCGCAATCGCTGGGTGCGGGCGATGCGGGAGACCCTGGTCCCGATGCGGCTGATCGACGGGCCCATCGACCCCAACTCGGGCAAGCACATGGCCGACCGCTATCGGGAGGTCATTCCCAACCCGGACATCGTGATGCTCGCCGGCGACATCGCGCACTGGCCGCAGATCGAGGCGCCGGAAGCTGTGTTGGAACACTTCTTGGCCCACGTCGACCGCGTCATCGGACAGCCGGAGCGCGTCTAAGAGGTGACCCGTTATGGGACGTGCAGCGCCATGTCTCTCCCTCCTCGGGCTATGAGGTCGCGAAACCCCTGTGGGCCGGTCGGATACCGAAATGGTCATTTCTGGCCGAGCGAGCTCGCGTGAGTGTCTGGGTGCGAGCCGAGGGCGCCGAAGTACTCGTGCACGGTCGCGAAGTCGATTGTGTCGTCACGGTAGCCGATGTACTTGTCGGGTCGGATCACATAGAGACTCGAGCGGCGCACGCCGTACCGGTTGTGCGCGTCGCTCTGAATGTCGGCGAACACGCCTTCCGTCGGGGCTGTTGGCAGGAAGCATCGGGTGATCAGATGGACCTGTCCGTGGCCAGCCATGACGTCCTCGGCTTGGCGCTGCCAACCGGCGAGGGTGTTCGGGTTGGATTCGTCTGCAGCGAAGAGCAGTAGGTGGTGGCCGGTTCCTCGGTAGATGTGTCGCAACGCCACCGGCCCCGACCGCGTCTCGAGGTAGGCGTCGGGCGCGACCTTGCCGGCCCCGGGTCCGGTGTTGCTCGCGTCGCTCCACGGCGCGGTGTCCGCGTTGAACCAGTCTTCGCGAACGAGTCTGCTGTCGCTGTAGTCGACCAGATGCTCGCCAATGGCGTTGGAGAACTTCCGCTGGAGACTGTCGAACTGGCTGAAGAACCGCAAGGCATGCCGGCGTGCGCGCCGGGCAACCAGCGCGGTGCCTGTGGCAACGCGAGTAGCCGTCGTGGTCGCATTGATCACGGCCACCGCGACGGGACGGCGCTCGGCCTCATAGCTGTCGAGCAGTGCAGGATCGCAGCCGTCGGCGGTTACGAGACCCAGTTTCCAGCCGAGGTTGTAGGCGTCCTGCATACCGGTGTTCATGCCTTGTCCGCCGATGGGGCTGTGGCTGTGGGCAGCGTCGCCGGCCAGTAACACTCGGCCCTGGCGAAACTGTGCGGCCAACCCCTCTCCGGCGACGAACGACGAACTCCACTGCAGATCCCGCAGGTGCGGGTCCAAGGGGGTTCTTTCGGCGACGGCGTCGGCAAAATCGGTCAGCTGCGGGGCGCGGGGCGGGCTGTCATCGGGTGTGCTGACGAGCGCGCGCCAGTAACCGCCAGGCATCGGGAAGACCGCCACCAACCCGCGCTTGGCGAACCACACGTGGAAGCGGTCGCGGGCCGTGCTCCAGTCCGCTACGAAATCGCCCAAGATGAACCCTCGGCGGAGATCGTCTGTCTCCCAACCGATGCCGGCCGTTTTCCGTACCGTGCTGCGAGTGCCGTCGCAGCCGACCAGCCATTCGGTTTCGAATGTTTCGGTGCGGCCGTGGCGATCGACGATCTGCGCCGTGACGCCTGACTCGTCCGACTGAAAGCCCGCCAAGCGGGTATTCCACTCAATCGTGACGCCGAGTTCTGCGACCTTCTCGCGCAACAGCCCGGTTGTCTGCCACTGGGCAATGCACAGGTCCATCGGGAAGGGGGAGTCGACTGCAGTGACGTCGAGCTCGGCCAACAGAGTCGTGCCGTGATAGAAGTTCAGTGCACGCAGCGGGACTCCTTGCTCGATCGCCTTGGCCGCGATCCCGAGATCGTCGAGGATTTCCAGGGATCTGGCCGCGACCGCGACCGCGCGGCTTTCCTTTCCCTCGCTTGGGCCGGCGTCGATGACCCGGGGCATGACACCGCGTCTGGCCAGTTCGGCGGCCAGCACCAGCCCGGTCGGTCCAGCCCCGACGATGAGAACAGATGGGTTCATGGTTCATGTCCGTCCAATAGAACGAATGATCGTTCTTTTTACTAGAGCATCGGATACCGTGTCCGTCAAGATCGAATGTTCGCTCTATTTGGTGGAGGGGGTGCGGGCCGACATCAGCGCCCGTAACCCGGCACGGAACGCCGCTGGGTCAGATGTCCCTGGCATCGCACTCTGCACCATGAACCCGTCGATGAGCGCGATGAGGACGCGGGCGATGTCTTCGGGAGGAACGTTGTCCGGGATCAGCCCACGTCGCTGATGATGCGCGACCAGGCCACCGATCACGGCGCGGCTTTCGGCCATCACGTCGGCCAGTTGTGCCGCGAGGGCCGGCGATCGGACCGCCTCCGACCAGATCTGCACCAGCAGCTGGGCGGATTCGGGCGTGTCGGCCAGCGGCGGCTTCTCGACGTTGAGGACGAGATCGACGATGTCGTCCAACGGCGGCGGGTTCTCGATGTCTGCGCCGTCGAATGTCCGCGCGACCTCGCTCAGCGCCTCGGCCACGATCGCGCCGATGATGTCGTCTTTGCCCTTGAAGTAGCGGTACATCGCGCCAACCGACAGTTCCGCCTCGGCCAAGATGTCCTGGACCGACGTGGCGTGAAAGCCATTGCGAATGAAGCAACGCCGGGCCGCGTCGAGGATGTGGCGCCGGCGCGCGTCGAGGTACTCCTGGGACATCCGGGCCATGGGCCCAGGCTAAAACGAACATTCGCTCTTGACAACTGATCGCTTGGTGCTAAAAATGAGGGAACGTTCCTTCTCTTTAAAGAGGTGTGCCTTGCAGATCGCAGCCGCAGTCCTGAGTGTCGTTGCAGCGCTTGTATTTCTGCTCGCCGGAGGGCAGAAGGTCCTGATGTCGCCACGCGTGGCGACCAACCTGCGCCGCCTTGGCGTCGGTCCCGCGCTCACCCGCGTGATCGGCATCTCGGAGATCGCCGGCGCCGTCGGCCTCATCGCTGGGATCTGGATGGCGCCGGTGGGGATCGCGGCGGCCGCCGGCTTGATCTGCCTGTTGATCGGCGCGGTGGTCTACCACGGCCGAGCAGGCGACTTCAGCAACCGCGAACGTCGTACCGAAGCGCTTGCACCCGGCGCGCTTCTCATCGTGGCAGGAACCATCGGCCCGCTCTTGCTCAGCGCGCCTTGACGGCACTGCGCAAAAACGTTCTGCGCCAAGTCGTCCCGAGGCAGGGGCGGTGGCAATCCCGTAGAGCAGGGTGCCGCAGCAGGATTGGTCAGTCCGGGGCTGAGTGGTCTTAGTCCTCGGGCTCGGCTGTGTCCTCGGGTGCCGCCGTGGGCGGTGACGTCAGCGCCGTGGTCAGCACGGGCACCGTCAGCTCCCGCTGCCACGCCCGCGCACCCGCCTCGACCAGAAATGCGTCGACGACGGCGGCGGTATCGTCGGTGTCCTCGGCGGCTTGCCAATCCCAGCACAGCCTGCGCACGGTATCGGGGGTCAGCAGATTCTCGGTCGGCACCGAAAACCGTTGCGACAGTTCGGCTAGACCCGCTCGCGCCGCCTCAAGCCGTTCGGCCGCCTCGGGCTTGCGCCGTGACCAGCGGGACGCAGGCGGAGGTCCGGTCTGCGGCTCGGACACCGCGGGCAGTTCCTCCATCGTGCGGGCCCTTGCGAGCGCATCGAGCCACACCTGCGCGCTTCGGCGTTGACGGGAGCCACCGAACACCGGCAGCGCGGTCAACTTCTGCACGGTGTCCGGGTCCGCGGTCGCGGCGTTGATGATCGCGGCGTCGGGCAGGATGCGGCCTGGCGCGATGTCTCGCCGTTGCGCGATCTCGTCGCGCGTCGTCCACATCTCCCGCACGGCGGCCAGCGTCCTTGGATTGCGGATCTTGTGGATGCCCGACGTGCGCCGCCAACGGTCGCGCCGGGTCGGTGGGGCGACGAAGGTCCGCAGGTGCTCGAACTCCTGCTCGGCCCACTCCGTCTTGTCCTGCTGGGCGAGCACGGCCGCGGCCGCAGCGCGCAGTTCGAGCAGCACTTCGACGTCCAGCGCGGCGTAGTTCAGCCAGTCGGCGGGCAGCGGGCGCTTGGACCAGTCCGCCGCACCGTGGCCCTTCACCAGGTGCAACCCCAGCAGCCGCTGCACCATCGCAGCGAGGTTCACCCGGTCGAAGCCGGCCAACCGCCCCGCGAGTTCGGTGTCGTACAGTCGCGGCGGGATCATGCCGATTTCGGCAAGGCACGGCAAGTCCTGGTCGGCGGCGTGCAGAATCCATTCGTCCTGCGCCAGCACTGCGGCAACGGGCGCCATGATCGCTACCGGGTCCCCGCCGTGGTTGACCGGGTCGATCAGCACCGAGCCGGCACCCGCGCGGCGGATCTGCACCAGATAGGCGCGGTTGGAGTAGCGGAAGCCCGACGCGCGCTCCGCGTCGATCGCGAACGGGCCGGTGCCCGACGCGAGAAGCTCTGCAGCGTCGGCGATTTCGCTTGGGTAGACCGCGAGTTTCGGCACGCCGTCCACTGGTGCCAGTAGCGGGGTGGCCTCGGGTTCGACCTCGTCTTCGGCTGAAGGGGCGTCCGTCATCTCACGCGCGCGTGCGGGAGCCGAGATCGGTGACTCCGGTCGGGGGCAGGCCGGCGGCGTGTTCGAGCACCTCGCAGAACGCCTGCACGTGCGGACCCAGTTCCAGGGTGGTCGCGGTCCACGACGCGCGCAGTTCGAGCTGGTGCGCGCGCGGCGGCCCGGAGATGTCGCCGTAGCGCACCGAGGTGGTGGCGGTGACGGTGCCGCCGAGCGCGGTGACGAGTTGGTCGTGTTCGGCCAGTGCTTCGACGAGCCAACTCCATGCCACCTCGGGCAGCAGTGGGTCGACGGCCTCGCTGGAGTCAAGGTCGGCCTGGATGTAGGCCACCAGCCGCATGGTGCCGTCCCACGCCTCGGCGCCCTCGGGGTCGTGCAGCAGGATCAGCCTGCCGAACGCGTCGCCCTCGGATCGCTCGGGCACGATCGCCGTCTCGGGATGGCGGACCTCGGCGCCGAGGGCGTAGCTGAACGGTGCCAATCGCTGGGGAGGGCGGATCGGTCCGAGCTCGATCTCAGGCCGCACGGTGGTGGCATTCATCGCCGCCACCGCTTCGCGGAATTGAGCCGGCTCGGCGGAGGTCACGGCGTTTGACGCTAGCGGATCGGGGCAGGTCGCGGCGCAGGCGCGCCGAAGTGATGTCACATGGCAGCATGGTCGACGATGAGCAAACGCCGTGACCTGCCCGAGTCGTCGTATCTGGCCGCAGCCGGCGGCCGCAAACCGCACCGCGTGCCGGTGTGGTTCATGCGCCAGGCCGGCCGTTCGCTGCCCGAGTATCGGGCGTTGCGGGCGAAGAACACCATGATGCAGGCGTGCTTCGACGCCGAGTTGATCACCGAGATCACGCTGCAGCCGGTACGGCGCCACGGCGTCGACGCCGCCATCCTGTTCTCCGACATCGTAGTGCCATTGCGGGCATCGGGAATCGACCTCGACATCGTGCCCGACGTCGGACCGGTGATCGCCCACCCGATCCGCACCACCGCGGACGTCGCGGCGATCAAGCCGCTCGAGCGCGAGACGGTCGCACCCGTCGCCGAAGCGGTCGACCTGCTGGTGGCCGCGCTCGGCGACGTGCCGTTGATCGGCTTCGCCGGCGCGCCGTTTACGCTGGCGTCCTACCTGGTGGAGGGTGGTCCGAGCCGCAACCACGAGCGCACCAAGGCGATGATGTTCGGCGAACCGACCACGTGGCACGCCCTGATGACCGCGCTGACCGACGTCACCATCGGCTTCCTGCGGACCCAGTTGGACGCGGGCGTCGACGCCATCCAGCTGTTCGACTCGTGGGCGGGAACGCTGTCGCTGGCCGACTACCGCGAGTACGTGCTGCCGCACAGCAGGCGCGTCTTCGAAGCGCTGGCGACAGACGGTGTGCCGATGACGCACTTCGGAGTGGGTACCGCAGAGCTGCTTGGCGCCATGTCCGAGGCAGGCGCCAGCGTGGTCGGGGTGGACTGGCGCACGTCGCTGACCGACGCCGCCGCCCGCGTCCGGCCGGGGACGGCGCTGCAGGGCAACCTCGACCCGGTGGTGCTACTGGCGGGCTGGCCGGTGGTGGAACGCGCGGTGCGCTCCGTCGTCGAAGACGGCCGCCGCGCCATCGATGCGGGAGCCACCGGCCATGTCTTCAACCTCGGTCACGGGGTGCTGCCGCCCACCGACCCCGGCATCGTGACGGATGCCGTCGCTCTGGTGCACACGTTGTGAATCCGGTGTACCCACTACGCTATTGCGTTGTCGGCGGCGGCATTTCGGGCCTCGTCGCGGCATACCGGTTGCGGGTGGCCGCGGGCCCGGGCGCGTCGATCACGGTGTTCGACCCCGCCGACCGTCTCGGGGGTGTCCTGCGCACCGAGCGGGTGGGCGGCCAGCCCGTCGACGTCGGCGCGGAGGCCTTCATCACCCGGCGTCCCGAGGTGGTGGCGCTGCTCGCCGAACTGGGTCTGGCAGGCAGGCAGATTGGCACGACGGGGGTGCGCCCGCTCATCTACAGCGGCGGTCGGCTGCACCCGATGCCGCAGGGCACGCTGCAGGGCGTTCCTGCCCAGGCCTCCTCCCTCGCGGGGTTGGTGGACGACGCGACCGTCGCCCGCATCGATGACGAACGCACACGGCCGTTGTCGTGGCGCAAGGGCGCCGACCCGACGGTGGCCGAACTGGTCGGCAGCCGCTTCGGGGATCAGGTGGTGACGCGGTCGGTCGACCCGCTGCTGGCCGGGGTGTACGCCGGGTCGGCGGCGACGATCGGTCTGCGCGCGGCGCTGCCATCGCTGGCCGCCGCCCTCGATCGGGGCGCGCGGACACTCACCGATGCGGTGCGCGAGGTGCTACCGGCGCCGACAGGCGAATCGATCTTCGGCGCCGTCGACGGCGGTTACCAGGTACTGATCGATGAGCTCGTCAGGCGGGCCGGATTCCAGTGGGCGCAGGTCGGCGTGCAGCGGGTCGACAGGGCGATCGGCGGCTGGGCTCTGGTCGACGACGAGGGCGTGCGCTGGGACGCCGACGGGGTGGTGCTCGCGGTGCCCGCGCCCCGGCTGCGCCGGCTGATCGAATACGTCGCCCCACGGACCGCCGCGGCGTCCAGTCGCATCGAGGTGGCCTCGACGGCGCTGGTGGTGCTGGCTCTGCCAGGCGGCACACCGATGCCCGAGCAGTCCGGCGTGCTGGTGGCCGGGGGAGAACCGTTGCACGCCAAGGCAATGACGCTGACGTCGCGCAAGTGGGGGCGGCGCGGAAACGTCGAGTTGGTACGGCTGTCGTTCGGCCGGTTCGGCGATCAGCTGGCCCGCAACGCAGGTGACGAGGAGCTGCTGGCATGGGCGGCCGCCGACCTCGCAGGAGTCTTCGGCATCACCCAGGAACCGGTGGACTGCCACGTGCATCGCTGGATCGACGCAATGCCGCAATACGGGCCGGGGCACGCCGCGCTGGTCGCCGAATTGCGGGCAGGCCTGCCGCCGACGATTGCGGTCGCCGGTGGCTACCTCGACGGGATCGGGGTGCCTGCCTGCGTCGGGTCGGGCGCGAGGGCGGCGGCGGAGGTGACGGTCGCGACAGCGACGCGTTAGGCCCGACGACGAGTGGCAGGATGAGGTCATGGCCAAGCTCGACTACGACGCACTCAACTCCATGCAGCGCTACATGATGATCTCGGTCTTCGCCGTGCAACCCGAAGCGCTCGGTGAGGAGCGTGCGGCGGTGGTCGACGAGACCGCGACCTTCCTCAAGCAGCAGGAGGAGGGCGGTGTGACCGTCCGCGGCCTCTACGACGTCGCGGGCTTCCGTGCGGACGCCGACTACATGATCTGGACGCACGCCGAGCGCGTCGAGGACCTCCAGGCCACCTACCGGGCATTCCGGCGCACGACGCTCGGCCTGGCCAGCGACCCGATCTGGAGCGTGGTCGCCCTGCACCGCCCCGCCGAGTTCAACAAGAGCCACGTCCCGGCATTCATCGCGGGCGAGGACCCCGGCGACTACGTCTGCGTGTATCCCTTCGTCCGCTCCCTGGACTGGTACCTGCTGCCCGACGACGAGCGGCGCAAGATGCTCGTCGAGCACGGCATGGCGGGCCGCGAGTACCCGGACGTGCGGGCCAACACAGTGCCCGCGTTCGCGCTTGGCGACTATGAGTGGATCCTCGCGTTCGAGGGCCCGGACCTTGGCCGGATCGTCGAATTGATGTGGAAGCTGCGCTACACCGACGCCCGCCGCCACGTCCGCGAGGAGACGCCGTTCTTCACCGGTCCGCGGGTGGCGGTCGAGGAACTGATTTCCCGGCTGCCCTGAATCCAGCCCAGCCGGGCCCCGGCGGGGTTTCGCACTCGGCACTCGGATGCCGCGAGAATATTTGCTGAATCTCACTGCAGATGCATGGCTACGAGCATCATCATCGATGTGGCAATGTTCGTTCGATCGAAACGATGCCATTTTCGCTGTATAAAGTCCCCTGCATCTTTGTCATGGCAAACGAAATGTCGAGTTAACCGTCTTACTCCGTGAGATGTTGCTAGCCTTTCATTGATGTCGAAGATCGCGTGGGCCGCGGGAATCGCCACGGGGACAGCAATCGTGTTCGCCGCGTGGTTGATCGGTGGGTGGGGCGGCGAGTCGACGGTCCGAGTCGTCGACGACCTCGGATTGATTGTCTTCGCCGTGTTCGCCACCGTCTGTGCGGGGTTGGCCGCGCAGGCGGCTCGTGGCCGGCAGCGAAGCGCATGGATCTGCCTGACGGTTGGGCTGGGCGGATGGGCTGTGGGCGAGGTGATCTGGGCCTACTACCAGTTGGTGCTCGGGATGGAGGAGTCCCCGTTCCCATCGGTGGCGGACATCGCCTATCTGATGTTCCCGATTGGCGCGTGTTTGGCGCTGGTGTTGTTTCCCGTCGGATATACGAGTTCTTCTCGAGTCCGTCTTGTGCTAGACGGGCTGATCGTCGCCGGCGCGTTGTTCGCGATGTCCTGGGTGCTCGTCCTGCAAAGCCTCTTTGAGGCAGGCGTCGAGAGCCGATTCGCGGCCGGCGTTTCGTTCGCCTATCCCGTGACTGACATCGTGGTGGTCACGGTGGCGTTGTTGGTGCTCGGCCGGGCTCACACCGGTCAACGGCTGACATTGTTGTTGCTGACCGCGGGGAGTGTATTGAATGCGCTGTCCGACAGCGCATTTGCCTACCTGACTGCTAACGACACCTATTTCAGCGGCAGCGTCATCGACGTGGGTTGGGTGGCGGCATTGCTGATGCTGAGCATGGCGGCACTGGTCAGTCTCCGGGCGCCGCATACCGAAGAGCGGAAGGCGGAGGTGACCTCGCGGGCGTCGATGTGGTTGCCATACCTGCCGCTGGTGCCGGCCGCCGTGGTGTGCGGTCCGAAGTTCATGCCCATACCCGGATTGGGCCCGGTCATCGCGACATCGATGTTGCTGATGATCGCGGTGCTGGCGCGGCAGTTCGTCGTGGTCGGCGAAAACCGGCGGCTGTTGGACGTAGTGGCCGATCAGGCGTTGCGCGACCCGCTTACCGGTCTGGCGAACCGGGCGCTCTTCCACGACCGCCTGACGCATGCGATGCAACTGCACCAGCGCGACGAGCAGTCGGTGACGGTGTTGTCGCTGGATCTCGACGATTTCAAACTCGTCAACGACAGTCTCGGGCATCCCGCCGGAGACGCATTGCTGGCTCTGGCCGCAGAACGGATTCTCGGCTGCGTGCGGACGGGCGACACGGTCGCGCGGCTGGGCGGCGACGAGTTCGCCGTCCTAATGGAGGGCCCATCCGAACACTCGCGTTTCGTCGCCCATCGGGTGATGCAAGCATTCGATGAACCGTTCGTCGTCGACGGGCACGACCTGCTGCTTCGGCCCAGTGTCGGACTTGCCGTCGCGCCGGCCGACGGCCCGGATCTTTCCGCCGAGGCGCTGCTGAAACAGGCTGATGTGGCGATGTACTCGGCGAAACGGTCGCGAACTGGCGGCGTGCACAACTTCACCGCGGACATGCACTTGATCGACTCCGGGAAATTTCACGGAAGTGGCGGACGCACCGGGGCAAGCGCGGTGCGGTTGCTGGGCCAATTGCGCCACGCGGTCGACCATGGCGACTTGAGCGTCGTCTACCAGCCGAAGTTCGATCTGCGCAGCGCCGAGATCGTTGGCGTCGAAGCCCTGGTCCGGTGGCCGCACCCCGAACTCGGCGTGCTTGGCCCGGAGCGCTTTCTGCCTCTGGTGCGCCAGCACGGCCTCATGCGTGCGGTAACCGAAGTGGTGCTTGTCCGGGCCCTCGACGATGCCGCGCACTGGAAGGGGCGAGCCGTCGGCGTGCCGGTTGCCATCAACATCTTCGCGCCGTCGATGGGCAGCCTGGACTTACCCACCAAGATCGCGCATGCGCTCGCCGAACGAGGTCTGGGTGCGGGCACTCTGACCGTCGAGATCACCGAGGACCTGTTTCTCGACGACATCGAGCGCACGCGGACGGTGCTGCACCGCTTGCGCGAGCACGGAGTTCGAATCGCGATCGATGACTTCGGCAGCGGCTACTCCGCGCTGTGCTACCTGCGGGAACTGCCCATCGATGAACTGAAGCTCGACAAGCAGTTCATAGCACCCATTCTTGTCGATCGGAGGGCCGCCGCGGTCGTTCGCGCCGTCGTCGACCTGGCGCATGTGCTGGGTGTGACGACCGTTGCCGAGGGCGTTGAGAACGCGGAGACGGCATTTACGCTGCGCGAGTGCGGCTGCGAGGTCGCCCAGGGTTTCTACTTCAGCCCACCGGTCAGCGCAGATGCGATATTCGGGATGGTCTCAGAGGCCCGCAGCGTGTCTAGGTCGCGTCCGGTACCAGCTTGAGCGAGATCGAGTTGATGCAGTAGCGCTGGTCGGTCGGCGTCGGATAGCCCTCGCCCTCGAACACGTGACCAAGGTGGCTGTGGCAGTTCGCGCAGATCACCTCGACGCGGTGCATGCCGAGCGAGTCGTCGGTGTGCAGGATCACCGCATCGGAGTCGGCAGGGTCGAAGAACGACGGCCAGCCGCAGTGCGAATCGAATTTCTCGGTGCTGCGGAACAACTCAGCGCCGCACGCCCGGCACTGGTAGATGCCTTCGGTCTTGGTGTCGGTGTATTCGCCGACGCCGGGCCGCTCCGTGCCGGCCTGACGCAGCACCGCGAACTCCTGCGGGGTTAGCTTCTTGCGCCACTCGTCGTCGGTCAGCTGAACCTTCGGGCCTGAAGAAGCGGTCATGGTTCCACGCTAGCGCGCTGCCGGTCCGGCGTCAGCCACTGCGGATCGATGCCTTCGTCGAGGCGGCCGTCCGCCTTCGCGTCGAGATAGCGGTAGTACAGGACGCAGAACACCACGATCAGCATCAGCGACCAGCCGTAGGTGATCCGCAGATACTCCAGTGCCCGCCCCGTCGTCGGCCAGTGTCCGAGCAGCCAGCGATCCATCGTCATGAAGCCGTAGATGGCCAGCCAGGCGACCCAGTTGCGGATCACCGAATTCGCCAGCACCACCGTCATGAGGAACGGGAACAGCATCATCGAGTAGTAGCCCTGACCAAGAGCCGTCACCAGGAACGTCGCGATCAGCAGCACACCCGAGGACGTCAACATCCAGAACAGCGGGTCGCGCTCGCGGTAGTAGCGGTACAGCAGCCACAGACTCCCCACCGCGAGCAACCCGAAGACGATGCGCAGCAACAGGATCAGCCACATCGGCAGGCCGTAGTAGATGCCGTTGCCGAGGATCGAGCTGTTGAAGTAGTCGCGCGTGGCGAAGATGTAGGGCACGGTGCCGCGGACGAAGTTCATCGGGTCGCTCACCAACGGCCAGGCGGCGGCGTTGAACAGCAGCGGCACTCCGATGGCGGGGACCAGTGCCCGCCACTGCCGGTTCAGCAACGGCAGCAACAACAACGGCAACAGCGAGGGTTTGATGACCAGCGTCAGTCCGACGGCCACGCCTGCCCACCACTGATGGTTGACCTTGCCATCCAGAAGCCAGCGGAAGAACAACACCTCGCACAGCAGGATGCAGCCGTTGATGTTGGTGAACACCAGCGTGTTGGTGACGCTCTCGGTGCAGAACATGGCCAGCAGCAGGGCCGGTGCCGCGACCGAGGAGAGCGAGAACTTGAACAGCCGCAACAGGAAGTAGGCCG
Source organism: Mycobacterium sp. AZCC_0083 (assembly GCF_014202335.1). GTDB lineage: Bacteria > Actinomycetota > Actinomycetes > Mycobacteriales > Mycobacteriaceae > Mycobacterium. The sequence goes on from NZ_JACHGP010000033.1 coordinate 33,518, forward strand.
CCAGCAGGATGGCGACGCTGTTGAAGAAGATGAACCAGTACCGCGACGCGTCGACCGGCAGATAGCCGAAGGGGGCCAGGAGCAGCGTGCCGCCTGGCGGATACAGGTAGTGCGGGTCTACGTAGTCGAAGTGCTCGTTGTAGATGTCCCAGCCCATTTTGAAGTTGACGACCGCGCGGTAGACCGGACCGAAGTCATCGGTGATGTAGCCGTTGGTCGCCAGCACGTAGCTGCGATGGATGATCGACAGGATCGCGACGGGCCAGAGCGCCGACCGCAACACCGTCGCGGCGGTCGATGGGGAGGTGCGGGGCCGAAAGGCATTGAGCAAGGAGTCGGGTACCGCCACCAGCGCACCCTATAACGGCGTCGTCGGGCGGCAGGCCTAGGCGGGGCAGTACGTGTCGGTGCCCGGCAGATTGCCCGAGTCGAGATACGCCAGCACCGGCGGCAGTGCGCACGGCGTGTAGACGGAGGCGCCGTGGCCGATGCCCTGCCACATCACGCGGCGGTTCTGCGCGCCGGCGTTGATGATGGTCGCGGCGACGGCGGCGACGCCCTCGTTGCCGACGATCGGATCGCTCTGCACGCCGAGCAGCAGCACGGGGATCTTGAGGTCCTTCGGCTCCTGTGGCGGTGCTCCGCTTGGCCAGTTCAGGCACTTTACCAGGCTCAGTGCGCCGACGGTGCCGAACTGCGGGTAGAGCTTGCCCCACTCGACGACGAGCTCGCGGACCCGGTCGGGGGTCGGGCGGTTCAGCGCGTCACTGCAGGAGTTGACGAACTGGCCGTCGCTCTGGCGCAGCGTGTCGGCTTGGGTGATCAGGTTGTTGAGCTGGTTGGCGTCGCCGCCGCGGGCCGCCGCCAGCGCGCTGGCGAGGCCGTTGGTGGAACTGGCGCGGTCGCCCTTCGGGAAGCCCAGCGCGGTGGTGATGGCGTCGGCCAGCGTGGCCACCGACGCACCGCCGGGTCCGCGACCGTCGCGGGCGGCCTTCAGCATGGCGTCGATCGCGCCCTTGGGGTCGGCGCCCAATGGGCAGTTGGCTGCCGAGCACTGGGCGGCGAACGCATCCAACGCGGCCTGCTGGCCCTTCACCTTCTGCTCGGCTGCGGCTTCGGCGGCGATGCCCAGCGGCAGCGGCGAATCGAGGATCAGCCGCGACACCTTGTTCGGATGCGAACCCGCGTACGCCAGCGCCACCTGCGCGCCGTTGCCGATGCCGAGCAGGGCCAGCGTCGGCACGTCCCATGTGCTGCGCAGCCGCTCGATGTCCTCGGCGGCGTGCGCGTTGTCGTACGCGGAATCGCCGGGCGCGATGGTGTCGGTGCAGCTGGTGGTGGCGGTCTGCACGATCGCGCCGAGATTGGCCACCGGGTCGTCGCCGGACTCGAACTGCGCCTGGTCGAGCATCTCCTGCCGGTCGAACAGGTCGCGGCAGTCCAGGTCGCCCGACATGCCCATCCCGCGCCGGTCGACCGAGACGATGGGGTGGGACTTGAGCACGTCGGTGCCGTTGCGTGACAGCCAGATCGGCAGTTGCACCGACGTCGGCATGTCGGAACCTGTGGTCATCACGAGGGGTCCGGCGTCGGCAGGCGTGCCCACCGACTTGGCCCGCACGACGCCGATGCTCAAGGTGCCGGTGGCTCCGTTGAGGGAGTCGAGGTCGGCGTCGTAACTCGCGCAATCCAGCGATACGCCGGGGAGGGCCTGGACGCCGGCGTCGTTGAACACCCGCGACGTGCAGTCCCGCCACGACAGGTCGTTCTTCGGGGCGACGATTCCCGGTGGTCCCGGCTTGACGGAGGTGGTCTGCGGCTCGCCCTGGGGGTGGGCGCCTGAGTCGGTGGCGAAGCGCGGGTTTGCGGCAAGTCCGGGTGCGCAGCCGACGACGACGACCGACACCACGGTCGACAGGCACAGGGCCTGGAGCAGCTGACTACGCCGACGCATGCTGACCACAGTAGCGATCGCCGGGTAGTGGCCCGACCAACCGCCCAGGTGTTCTCCCACCCAGCCGCCCGACCTCAATCGGCTTTGACGTAGCGGGTGTACAGGTAGCCCTCGTCGTCGCTGAGTACATGGCTGCGCCGCATCCGGGTGTGTGACTCGCCCGAACCGCTGGCGATTCGCCTGGCCTGTCCACCGACCAGGATCGGGGCGATCGTCACGCACAATTCGTCGAGCAGGTCGCCCACGATGAACAGGCTGAGCAGCGACGGACCGCCCTCGGTGAGCACGCGGCGCATGCCGCGCCGGTCCAGGATGTTGAGCACCGCCACCGGGTCGACGCGGTCGGTGTGACGGCCGGAGGCGTCGATCACGTCGGCCAGCGCGCCGAACCGGTGCCTGGCTTCATCGGCGCCCTCGCGGCAGGTCAGGATCAGCGGTGGAACTTCGGCGTGGGTGAACAGCTTGGCGTCGTGCTCGAAGTCGGCGCCGTGGGTGATGACGGCGATGGGCGGTACCTCGGCCTGGCCTCTGCTCTGTCGCTCCTGGCGTTGCGCGATGGACATCTGGGCGCCGGAGTAGTTCTCGATGCGCACGGTGGCCGCGCCGACCACGATGACGTCGGCTTCCTGCCGCATCCGGGCGAAGAGCGCACGATCGCCCTGCCCGGCCAGGCCACCAGCCTTGCCGTCGTCGGTGGCGCCACCGTCGAGGCTGGAGATCATGTTGGCCCGCACCCAGCAGCGCTCGAGGCCGTCGGGGTAGGAGTAGAACGCCGCAAGGCGGGCGTCGTCCTCCGTATCGAAGGCGTTGCCGACGGCAGTCAGCTCTGTGAGCTGAGTCGCTTGATCGGCATCGGGCACGGGGTCAATTTCAACACGTCGATAGGGTGCCTGCATGCATGGGGCCAGCGCCGTCGCTCATCTGACCGATCGACATCCCCGCGTGACGCCCGAGCGGCTGATCGCGGGACTGGTCCCGCCACCGACTTTCGCTGACGTCCGCTTCGATACCTACCGGCCGGATCCGGCCGAGCCGTCGCAGACCGCGGCGGTGCAGGCGTGCCGCCAGTTCTGCGAGCAGGCCGTCCAGCGGCGGGCAGGCAAGAAGAAGTTGTTCGGCAAACGCGAGGTGCTCCCGGGTGTCGGGGTGTACCTCGACGGCGGGTTCGGCGTCGGCAAGACCCACCTTCTGGCGTCGGCGTACTACCAACTCGCCGCCGCTGATGCCGGACCGGTCGCGTTCGCCACGTTCGGCGAACTCACCCAGCTGGCAGGGGTTTTCGGCTTCGTCGAATGCATCGAACTGCTCGCCGATTACGTGGTGGTGTGCATCGACGAGTTCGAATTGGACGACCCGGGCAACACGACGCTGATCTCGCGGCTGCTCTCGCAACTGGTCGAGCGCGGCGTCTCGATCGCGGCGACGTCGAACACGCTGCCCGAGCAATTGGGGGAGGGCCGGTTCGCCGCGCAGGACTTCCTGCGAGAGATCAATACGCTGGCGCAGATCTTCACCACCGTGCGGATCGACGGTCCGGACTACCGGCATCGTGACCTGCCGCCTGCGCCGAACCCACCGTCCGACGACGACGTCCGCGCCGCGGCGGCCGACGTGTCCGGCGCAACGCTCGACGACTTCGACGCGCTGTGCGCGCATCTGGCGACCATGCATCCGTCGCGCTACCTGGCGCTCATCGAAAACGTGACCGAGGTCTTCATCACTGACGTGCATCCACTCGACGACCAGAGTGTGGCGCTGCGGCTGGTGTCGCTGACCGACCGGCTCTACGACGCGGGCATCCCGGTGGTGGCGTCCGGCACCAAGCTGGACACCATCTTCAGCGAGGAGATGCTGGCGGGTGGGTTCCGCAAGAAGTACCTGAGGGCGACGTCGCGGCTGTTGGCACTGACCAAAGCGGGTCAGACGGGTCGCACCATCACGTAGTCGTTCTCGATCTCTGAGCCCAGCCGGAAGGTCTTGGTGCCGCCCGTCACGAAGCCGTGCTTGGCGTAGAACCGTTGGGCGCGTTGGTTTTCCTGGTTGACGCCAAGCCATACGCACGTGGCGCCGAGTGCGCGGGCCTCGTCCAGCGCGGAGGCCATCAGCGCGGCCGAGACGCCCGCGCCGTGCACGTCGGGCAGCACGTACATCTTGGACAGTTCGACGGCGGGTCGCTGCGGCACTGCGCGCTGGACGTCGTCATCATCGGTGACGCCACGAATCAGCATGGCGTAGCCCAGGATCCGGCCGTCCGCGCGGGCGGTCAGCACCGTTCGTTCGGGGTCGGCGAGGTAGTCGGAGAACCGGGCTTGCGAGAGGTTCTCGGCGATGAACGCGGCGACGTCGTCGGGCCCGGTCGACGGTGGGCACGCCAGCGGGAACGTGCGTGCCGCGACGTCGGCGAGTTCGGGTAGGTCGTGCTCAGTTGGCGAAGCGACCAGGACAGCCATACCGCGTCAGGGTAGTGGCGTTCCCGGCTGCCAGATGTTCCACTGCGCCAGGCGGGTGCCGGATTGAGGGTTGAGCAGGACGACGTTGGTGACGAGGTCGCGGTAGACCTGCCAGTACACGGCGCCGTCGACCGTCGAGCCGGCAGGCGCGTTCTGCAGCGCGGTCGTCAGGGAGTCGGGCGCGTCGGTGTTCTTCTGCGCGTAGGCATCGCCATACGGCGTCACGCCGGTGAAGCCGAACGCGATGGACGCGACGAACGGGTTCGGCGTCTGGATCACGTGAACGGTGATCGGCACCCGCCAGGGACCGCCCTGATCACGCCAGCGCGGTGAGCCGTTCGGCGTGTATCCCGGCGGGGCGTCGGTGGGAAGCACGTCGTGGACGATCACGTCGGCGACGATGCCCTTGTATTCGACGCGCAGGGTGTCACCGAGGTTGCCGATCGGGATGCCCGGGGCCGAGGCGGGTGGCGCCGCGGTGGCGGGTGGAGCCACCCCAACACCCGAGCCGATGGCCACCGCTGTCACCACCCCGATCAAGAACACCAACCAGCGACGCATGTCTAGCCTCCCTATTGCTGCCTCGCATCTTGGCATACCCGCGCGGCGGCCAGAGGGCGATCGGCGGTCAGGCCGTCCAGGGGCCGAGGCCGCCGACCTTCTCGATGCGGATTCGGGTCAGCAACCCCGCCGGTGAGTTGGGTGGCGGGAAGTGCTCGCTCGACCCGAGCATCACTTCGGCCAACTCGGTGAGCAGCTCCGGCGCGCCGCCCTCGACGATCCGTGCCGTGCCGAGGATCGACAGGTACTGCGTCTGCTGGCCCGGGCTGGGTGGGGCCACGATGGTGACGGCCACCCGCGGTTCGCGTCGGATGTTGCGGGTCTTCTTGTACTCGCTCAGGTGCGCGCTGACGAGTTCGTCGCCATCGGGCGTCGACTGCAGGGCCACCCAGACCACGGAGACCTGCGGGCTGCCGTCGGCATTGATGGTGACCAGTGTGGCGTCCGCGCCGTTGCCGATGAGCGCGCGTGCAGAATCGTCGAGTTTCATGAATCAGTTCTACCGCTGTCGCGCCGGTTTCATTCCCGGATCACTTTTCGGTCAGCGAGCGGAGCACGGCGATGATCTCGTCCTCGGTTCGCTGTTTGTCGACTCCGAGGGTGTGCAAGGGGCCGTCGCCGTCCTCGGCCTCGAGGAGCGCAAGCAGGATGTGTTCGGTGCCGATGTAGTTGTGCCCCAAGCGAAGTGCCTCGCGGAACGTCAGCTCCAGCACCTTGCGGGCAGCCCCGCTGAACGGGATCAGCGCAGGAGATTCGTCGCCCCCAGGGGGAAGCGTCGCCACGGCAGCGGCGGCGGCCTCGTCGACGCCTTGCCCGGCGAGCAGTCGGGTGGCCACCGAGTCGGGGTCGGTGAACAGTGCCAGCAGGAGGTGGGCGGGCCCGATCTCCTGGTTGCGGGCCGCGTGGGCCTTGTTCTGGGATTCGACGACGACGTTGCGGGCCCGCGGCGTGAACCGATTGAAGCCCTCGCTCGGGTCGATCGGGTCTGCGCCGGCCTTCGGGACGAACCGCTTCTGCGCGGCCTGTTTGGTGACGCCCATGCTCTTGCCGATGTCGGTCCACGAGGCGCCGGACCGGCGGGCCTGATCGACGAAGTGGCCGATCAGGTGGTCGGCCACTTCGCCGAGTGCCTCGGCAGCCAGGACGGCGTCCATCAACTGTTCCAGCGGATCTTCGTGGACGGTCTTGATCGCGGTGATGAGGTCGTCGAGGCGGACCGGGGCGGTGATCTGGCTGGGTTTGATCATGCGTCAACTGTAAGTTGACGCACCGTGTTCGTCAACCAGTGGTTGACGGGTCGCTATTCGACGACGAAGACCGGGATCAACCGCGTGGTCTTGGTTTGGTACTCGGCATAGGGCGGATACGCCTCGACCGCGAGCTTCCACCACTGCTCGCGTTCGGCGCCCTCGATCTCGCGGGCGGTCAGCGTCGCGACCTTGTCGCCGTCCTGCACCGTCACCTCGGGGTGCGCCTTCACGTTGTGGTACCAGACCGGGTGCTGCGGATCGCCACCCTTGGAGGCGACCATCGCGTAGTGCCCGTCCTTCTCGACGCGCATCAGCGGCACGTAGCGCTTCTTACCGGACTTGGCGCCGGTCGTGGTGAACAGCACGATCGGTCGGTCGAGAACCTCGACGCCGTCGGTGGTGCCGTTCGCCAGAATGGCCTCGGTTTGTTCGCGTACCCACTCAGTGGGGCTCAGTTCAGTCACGGTGGGCGCAACATCGTTGGATGCGGGGCTATTCCACGCCTAATGGGAGTCGATCAGCGTGTCCTTGACGGGGATCTTGGTTCTCGAGCGGGAGGCTGATTACCGAGCCGCCGGCCGGTGAGCACTGTCGT
>NZ_JACHGP010000034.1 GCF_014202335.1 Mycobacterium sp. AZCC_0083
GTGCAACCCCGCCGCCCACCGCGCGTCAAGCATTTCCGTTGTCGGCGTGTCATTTACGCGCATCAATCATCACCGATTAGCCGGTTAACAGGCAATCACCGACGCTTCCGATCGATGGTCGCAGCCCCGACATAGACAGCGTTTCGCCGAAATGTATTGCAGTGTATTGCGATCCAGCGTCGGAGTGGTGGATGGCACCGTCGATCCGGTGGCCTTGGCGGGCACGCAGCGCAGCGGCTTGGCGGATCGCGGACTCCACGAAACGGGTCAGCTTGGCGCTGGCGGCTTCCCATCCGATGATCGCGCCGGCATAGGCGTCGATGACGAAGGCGACATAGACGAATGTGCCGGTGACGAGTTTGACGTAGGTGAAGTCGGCGACGACCAACGCATTGGGTGTGGGCACCCGAAACTGGCGGTCCACCAGGTCTGGTGCTCGCTCGGCTGCGGGGTCGCTGATCGTGGTGCGCACCGACTTCTGTCGACGCACGCCCTGCCAGCCGTTACGCCGCATCAGTCGCTCCACGGTGGACTTGGCCACCGGGAAGCCCTGACGCTGCAGGTGAGCCCACATCTTCACCGACCCGTACAGCGATTGGGGCTGGCGACGGCCGTGTTTGTCGGGTTCCTAGAAGCCGGCCAGGACCTCGGTGATGGCGGCGTCCCACAAGGCCCGCTTCGAGGGCGCCCGCTCCGCCCAGGCGTAGAAGGTGCGCGGGGCGATCTGGATACCGTGCTCGGTGAGCACGCGGCAGATCGGAGCGACCCCGAAGCGGTCCCTGTTCTCGGAGATGAACGCGCAGACCGAACTGGTCAGTGGCGGTTGTGCGGGTCGCTCTCCCGCACGAAGAAAGATGTTGCCGCCTTGAGGATTTCGATAGTTTGTTCCAGTTCGGCGTTGCGACGCTTGAGCGCCTTGATCTCCGCGGCGGCCTCGCTGGTGACCCCGTCACGCTGCCCGTCGTCGACCTGCTGTTTGCGGATCCAGTTCCGCAGCGTCTCGGCGTTCATACCCAGCCGTTTGGACACCGCGGTGATCGCGGCCCACTCGCTGGGATAGTCGTCGCGATGGTCCAACACCAACCGGACGGCCTTCGCCCTCGTCTCCGGGTCGTACTTGCTCGCCATGAAATGCACCTTCCCAAGAAAGGAGGTGCGCATCAAACCCGGGACGGTTCAAGTTCACCGTAGGCCAGGTTGATCCGGGGGTCGTACAAATCGGGGCGCGTCACCCCGGTCTTGAGGTTGTCGCACACCAGCCGTGCCGGGACGCCGCCGAAGAACTCGAACGCCGCCACGTGCGAAGCGTTCCAGGACGTTTGGTCCATCCGCAGCACCGGCTGCACGAACAGCGCCCGTGAGCACGACAGGATCATCGCGAACACCCACACCGCGACGCGGCGCCCCGAGGCCGGGTCCCGCCACATGCCGAGGCGGCCGTAGTCGATCTGGGCTTCGCTGCCCGGTTCGACCGCACCACGCGGTACCGTGACCTTGCCTTCGAGCCGCTCGTCGGCGAAAGTGGTTGCAATGTAACGACGTACCGTGGACTCCGACACATCGACACCGTGGTCGTCACGCAGCCGCTGCGCGATCGTGGCCACCGTCACCGGCACCTTCAGCTGGCGAGCGATCCACTGGTGATGGGCTGCGATCAGCGGCCAGCTCAGCGCCCGCGCCGCCGGGTCGACGAGCTCGGGAAACCAGCGTCGGATCCGTGCCCGCCACAACTCCTCGTCGAACTCGTCCGGACACGGTTGCAGACCCTCGGCCAGCGCCGGGGCCAGATACTTGCGGATCGTCTTGCGGTCGATGCTCAGTGCCTCATCGATCTGCACCTGCGATCGGCCGGCGTTCCAATGCCGGAACATCTCCACGAAGTCAGTCATGTTCCACGATCTCCTCGCCACCTCAGGCCCCTTCCAGGACCCTCTGGCGGGGCAGCTGAACGGAGCGAACCTGAGCAGCACCCCAACCCCTGCCGGACACGCCCCAGGGGTGGGGAATTACGTGACGGCGGGTGGGGAATTACGTGACGGACAACCCCTCAAACCTGGGGAATTACGTGACCGCTGACAAAAGTGAGCATGCCGTTCCGGAGCAGGATGCTCAAGCTCTACCGGAGCTGACACGAGTGGCACTCCGACGAATTTCATCGCCTTCGCCAACGCGCCGGGCCGCGTCGCATCCACCTCAGAGGGTCTCCGCAAACCAGCGTCAGCCTCAAGCTGGCCGGCGGTTTGCCCGTGCATGCCGTTGCAGCGTGGCACGGTCACGATCCGCGGTATCGCTGTCGATCTACTCCGACGCTCAGCGCGAGGATCTGCGCGCCGCTGGTGCCGCGCTTCTCGCTGACGGTTGGCCCACTGGTAGTCGCTTGGGACACTGGCTCCAATCCATCGAAACCCAGAGAAACAAAAACCGCTTCGACGCTGGTCAGAGCGGGTTTCGAACGTCGGGCTGACAGGAACCGCGGGCGCGACCGCCTCGTGCCTCGGCGACCGCTTCGGCTCCCAGCATCTCGTCCCCCGACCATGAAAAAACTCGCTCGGCTTCGCCGGCGAGTTTCTTTCATTTGTCGGGCTGACAGGATTTGAACCTGCGACCACTTGACCCCCAGTCGGCCTGGAGTCGTTCCCACGCGTTCTAGCGTGACGCGATCATGACGCTGAGCTGCAGGAATAGTCCGAGGTTGTCTCCTCGAGCCCCGACATGTTTCGCACGGGTTGTGACAACGCCGTGACTCCCGCGAAGCGGTGCACCCGCGACAACTCGATGATCACAATCGCCCGGACGCAGTCTTCTGCAGGCATATCCTGAAGTGATCTAGATCACTCTCCTGTCACCGGAGGAGGTTGGCCGATGGTCGCGACCACGACGCACTTCATGAAGCAAAAGGCGCCCTGCGGGCGAACGGCAGATGGCGATCACCATGTCGAAGGCGATGACGACGGCTTCAAATACGACGACTTCAAATACGCCTGCGGCTGTCGCGAGGTCAGGCATGTGTACCACGACGGAACTACTCGCTTTCGGACGATACGACACGACGGCAAAGTGCTGAAGGACGAGCGCTGTGGCGAACACGAGACGTTCGAGGCGTGAGGGACGGCGATGACGGCGTCGCACAACATCGTGGTGATTGGCGGCGGCGGCGCTGGGCTGCGCGCCGCCATCGCGATCGCTGAGGCGAATCCGCAACTGAGCGTGGCGATCGTCTCGAAGGTGTACCCGATGCGCAGCCACACCGTCTCGGCGGAGGGCGGCGCCGCGGCTGTTGCGGGTGAGGATGACAGTCTCGACGAGCACGCATACGACACCGTTTCTGGCAGCGACTGGCTGTGCGACCAAGACGCGGTCGAGGCGTTCGTGGCCGAGGCGCCGCGGGAGTTGTTGCAACTAGAGCATTGGGGCTGCCCGTGGAGCCGCAAACCGGACGGGCACATTGCCGTTCGCCCATTCGGCGGGATGAAGAAGCTGCGCACGTGGTTTGCCGCCGACAAGACCGGATTCCACATGCTGCACACGCTGTTTCAGCGGGTGCTCGCCTATCCGGACATCGTGCGTTACGACGAGTGGTTCGCGACCACCTTGCTTGTCGACGACGGCAGGGTCCGCGGTGTCGTCGCGATCGAGCTGGCGACAGGGCGCATCGAGACGATCCTCGCCGACGCAGCGATCATCTGTACAGGCGGATGTGGGCGCGTGTTTCCGTTCACCACCAACGCGAACATCAAGACCGGCGACGGAATGGCGCTCGCGTTCAGGGCGGGTGCGCCGCTGAAGGACATGGAGTTCGTCCAGTACCACCCCACCGGACTGCCGTTCACCGGAATCCTCATCACCGAGGCGGCACGTGCGGAGGGTGGCTGGTTGCTCAACAAAGACGGCTACCGCTACCTGCAGGACTACGACCTCGGCAAGCCCACGCCCGAGCCGACGCTGCGCAGTATGGAGCTCGGGCCCCGGGACCGGCTGTCTCAGGCGTTCGTGCACGAGCAGGAGAAGGGCCGCACGGTCGAAACGCCGTACGGTCACGTCGTCTACCTCGACCTGCGGCACCTTGGCGCCGACCTCATCGACAGCAAGCTGCCGTTCGTGCGCGAGCTGTGCCGCGACTACCAGCACATCGACCCGGTGACCGAACTCGTTCCCGTGCGACCCGTCGTGCACTACATGATGGGTGGCGTACACACCGATATCCATGGCGCCACAACGCTTCCCGGCCTATACGCGGCAGGCGAAACAGCGTGCGTCAGCATCAACGGCGCCAACCGGTTGGGGTCGAACTCACTGCCGGAGCTGCTGGTGTTCGGAGCCCGGGCGGGGCACGCCGCAGCGGAGTACGCGGCGACGGCCGCTACCGCCTCGTCCGCGGTGCAGGCACAGGCACGCACCGAGGAGCAACGGCTGGAACGGGAGCTCGGGCGCCACGGCGACGGGGCCGAGCGCATCGCTGACATCCGGACGGAGATGCAGGCCACGTTGGAGGCAGCCGCCGGAATCTATCGCGACGGGCCCACGTTGACCAAGGCTGTCGAACAGATCCGGGAGCTGCAGGAACGATTCGCGAAGGCCGGCATCGACGACCACAGCCACACGTTCAATACGGAGCTCACGGCGCTACTCGAGTTGTCGGGAATGCTCGACGTCGCGCAGACGATCATCGAATCCGCCCTGCGCCGACAAGAATCCCGCGGCGCGCACCAGCGAACCGACTTCCCCAAACGCGACGACGACCATTACTTGGCGCACACATTGATTCACCGAGAATCCGACGGCACAGCGCGGGTCGACTATCTGCCGGTCACGATCACGCGCTGGCCTCCGGGCGAACGCGTCTATGGGAGGTAACGATGGCGGACCGAATCGTCATGGAAGTCACGAGGTATCGGCCGGAGATCGAATCCGAGCCGGTCTTGCAGGCCTACGAAGTTCCCCTGACCCGGGAATCGGCGATCCTCGACGGCCTGAACTACATCAAGGATCAACTCGACGGAACGCTGACCTTCCGATGGTCGTGCCGGATGGGCATATGCGGCAGCTGCGGTATGACGATCGACGGCGACCCGAAATTGGCGTGCGCGACTTTCCTAGCCGACTACCTGCCCGGGCCGATACGCGTGGAGCCGATGCGAAACTTCCCGGTGATCCGCGATCTGGTCGTCGACATCAGCGACTTCATGACCAAATTGCCGACTGTCAAGCCCTGGATCATCCGCGAAGATGAGAAATCGGTCGAGGATGGCGAATACTTGCAGACCCCCGCCGAACTCGACGAATACAAGAAGTTCAGCATGTGCATCAACTGCATGCTGTGCTACTCGGCATGCCCCGTGTACGCGCTGGACCCGGACTTCCTCGGTCCAGCGGCGATCGCGCTGGGTCAGCGTTACAACCTGGACTCACGCGACGAAGGTGCGGCGGATCGGCGGGACGTACTCGCCGCGGCCGACGGCGCGTGGGCGTGCACGTTCGTGGGCGAATGCTCGACGGCGTGTCCGAAGGGAGTCGACCCGGCAGGCGCGATACAGCGCTACAAGCTCACCGCGGCAACGCATTCGGTGAAGGAGTTGCTGTTCCCCAGGGGTGCGCGGTGACGGCGCCGATTCGGGCTTACCGTCAGCCCGTCGACCGATATTGGTGGGCAAAGCGGCGGTCCTACCTGCTGTTCGCGCTTCGCGAAATCAGTTGCGTCTTCGTGGCCTGGTTTGTCGTGTACCTGGTGCTGCTGGTGCATGCGATCAGCGCAGGAAGGGACTCATACGCGCGATTCCTGGACTGGAGTGCCAATCCACTCGTGGTAGCAGTCAACGTCGTCGCATTCATCTTCCTTCTGCTGCATGCTGTGACCTGGCTCAACTTGGCGCCGCGTGCGATTGTGCCCCACGTTCGGGGACGCCGCGTTCCTGCTCGCGCGGTGCTTGCAGGGCACTACGCGGCATGGCTCGTCGTAACGGCGGTCGTCGCGTGGGTGGTCATGTCATGAGCGCATCCGCGCCCCATCGAAGGTCAGCCGAGCCGTTCCTGTGGCTGTTGTTCAGCGCCGGCGGCATGGCGGCCGCGCTCGTTCTGCCCGTCCTCCTGTTCCTGTTCGGAGTGGCGTTTCCGCTCGGGTTGCTCGACGCACCGGACCATGCGCATCTACTGGCAGTCGTACGGAATCCGCTGACCAAACTCGTGCTGCTCGGCGTGTGTGTCCTCGCCCTGTTCCACTTTGCGCACCGCATCCGGTTCACGCTCGAGCATGGGCTGCAACTACGCCGGTTCGACCATGCGATCGCTCTGTGTTGTTACGGCACAGCAGCATTGGGGTCCGTGGCGGCGGGTTGGGTATTGCTCACCGCGTGAGGTTTGATCATCACCAGTCCACCGCGAGCGCCTCTATCAGTCGTCGTCCCACGCGGCGAGGGCGGCCATGGTCGGTCCAAATACGCTGCGGGCAGCATCCTCAATGCTTTGTGACAATCCGTGCCAAGACCTGGATCAGTCGAACAACTGGATGATTCGCCAAGGCAACCGAGCAGTTCAGACGGTAGTCGCAAGTCAAGCGGCCCATTTAGAACCTGCGCCCACTTGAGTCGCCGTCGTAAACAGGTTCTGGCGCACCCCGCGCTATGGGTCTGACCTGCAAGAACTCTGGTCGGGCTGACAGGATTTGAACCTGCGACCACTTGACCCCCAGTCAAGTGCGCTACCAAGCTGCGCCACAGCCCGCGGCGCTGGCCGGCATCGCCGGCAGCGGAGGTGAGCCTACCGTAGCCCCGGCCCGCGATCCCAATCCCCAGCCCCGCACGCCCGGCCAAACTGCGTCACACCGTCAGCAGCCGGTACAGCCCGATGAGGCCGACGATCACGATCGCCACCCGCAGCACCTTCGGCGACAGCCGACGGCCGTAATGGGAGCCCAGGAATCCCCCGATCAGCGAGCCCACCGCGATGAGTCCCGCCACGACCCAATTGATGCGGTCGAAGGCGACCACGGTGTAGGCCGCCGCCGCCACGACGTTGACGACGAGCGACAGGAGGTTCTTCGCCGCGTTCATCCGGTGCATCGACTCCGGCAGCAGCGCCCCCATCACCCCGACGAGCAAGATGCCTTGCGCCGCGGTGAAATACCCCCCGTACGCGCCAACGGCGAACGTCGCGAGCACCAGGGCGGCCATCCGGCCCTTCGACACGTGATCGGTCGACCGGCCGTCCTCCTCGGCACGCCGACGCGCCCAGGCCTGGATCCACGGACCGAACACCACCAGCAGCAGCGCGCCGATCAGCAGGACGGGAACGACCTGAGTGAACACGTGCTCCGGCAAGTGCAGCAGCAGCCACGCGCCCACGCACGCGCCGAGCAGCGACGCCGGGATCTGCCAGCGCAGCCGGTCGCCTTGGCCTTCTAGTTCACGCCGGTACCCCCACGTCCCGGAGACACCACCGGCGACCAGGCCGACGGCGTTCGACATGGTTGCGGTGATCGGCGGATAGCCCAGCGCCACGAGGGTGGGAAAGGTGATCAGCGTGCCCGAGCCGACGATGGCATTGATGCCTCCGGCTGCGACGCCGGCCAACGAGATCAGGATCATGTGGGCGACGGACACCCGACGACCCTACCGAGGCGACCCCTGTGCAATTACAGGCGCTCAAAGCCCTGAATTGCATACTGAATTCACTTGCGCGGCTTGACTCCGCGCTTCTCCCGTACCCGCACGTTGATGCGGATCGGGCTGCCCTCGAAGCCGAACGTCTCGCGAAGCTTGCGCTCGAGGAACCGCCGGTAACCAGCCTCCAGGAAGCCCGAGGTGAACAGCACGAACGTTGGTGGGCGCGCCGTCGCCTGGGTGGCGAACAAGATCTTGGGCTGCTTGCCACCGCGCACCGGCGGCGGTGTGGCGGCGACGATCTCCTTGAAGAAGGTGTTGAGCCGGCCCGTCGAAATGCGCGCATCCCACGATTCGAGAGCGCTCTCCAAGGCCGGCACCAGCCTCTGCACCGCCCGACCAGTCTTGGCCGAGATGTTCACCCGCTGCGCCCACTGCACCTGCGCCAGGTCCATGTCGATCTCGCGGTCGAGGAGATAGCGCCGGTCCTCGTCCATCAGATCCCACTTGTTGAACGCCAACACCAGCGCCCGGCCTGCCTCGATCACCATCGTCAGCACCCGCTGGTCCTGCTCGGTCAACGGTTGCGACGAGTCGATCAGGACGACGACCACCTCGGCGGCGTCGATCGCACCGCGCGTTCGGACCGACGCGTAGAACTCGTGGCCACTGGCCTGGCCGACCTTGCGGCGCAGACCCGCCGTGTCGACGAAACGCCAAGTCTTGCCGTCCAATTCGATCAGCGAGTCCACCGGGTCCACCGTGGTGCCCGCGACGTCGTGGACCACCGACCGCTCGTCGCCGGTCAACCGGTTCAGCAGCGAGCTCTTCCCGACGTTCGGCTTGCCGACCAGCGCCACCCGCCGCGGACCGCCGCCACTGGATGCAATCGCCGACGCCTCGGGCAGCACCTCCATGACCCTGTCGAGCAGGTCGGCCACGCCACGGCCGTGCATCGCGCTCACCGAGTGGGGCTCCCCCAGTCCGAGCGACCACAACGAGGCGGCCTCGGCCTCGACGCGTTCGGTGTCAACCTTGTTGGCCGCCAGGAACACTGGCTTTCCGGACTTCTGCAACCGCTTGGCCGCAGCCTCGTCGGCCGCGGTCGCCCCGACCACGGCGTCCACCACCAGGATGATGACGTCCGCCGTGCGCATCGCCACCGAGGCCTGCTCGGCCACCAGCAGCTGCAGACCCTTGGCGTCGGGTTCCCAGCCGCCGGTGTCTTGTACGAAGAACCGGCGACCGAGCCAGCTCGCCTCGTAGGAGACTCGGTCCCTGGTGACGCCAGGGATGTCCTGCACGACGGCCTCGCGGCGCCCCAGGATGCGGTTCACCAGCGTCGACTTTCCGACGTTCGGCCGCCCGACGACGGCGACCACGGGCGGCGGGGTGAACTCCTCTTCGAGGTCGGCCGACACGTCTTCGGGGCCGATATCCCATTCGGCCTCGTCGACCCAGGTGCCATCGGTATCAGGTGTGCCATCGGTACCAGGTGTGCTCATCGACTCGCTCCGGCGCGTTGCTCGACGAGATCCAAAAGATGCGCCACTACTTCGGATTCACTCATGTCACTGGAGTCGACGATCATCGCGTCGTCGGCTGCCCGCAGCGGCGACACCGCACGCGTCGAGTCCAAGTGATCGCGGCGGCGCACGTCGGCAAGCACGCCCTCGTAATCGTCGCCTAGGCCGTTCGCGACGTTCTGGTCGTTGCGGCGGCGCGCTCGCTCCTCGGCGGACGCGGTCAGGAAGATCTTGAAGTCGGCGTCGCGCAGCACGACCGTGCCGATGTCACGCCCCTCGACCACGACGCTGTCCGGCCCCGCGGCCAGCTCTCGCTGACGCTGCACGAGCAGGGTCCGCACGGCGGGCACCGCCGACACTGCGGACACTGCCTTGGTCACGGCGTCGCCGCGGATCTCGGCCGAAACATCTTCTCCCGCAAGGTAGGAGAGGTCTTCGTCGGGATCGAAGCCGACCGCCATGTCGACGCCGGCGGCGAACGCGCCGACCTTGGCACCGTCGTCGACGTCGATACCGGCACGCAGCACCGCCAGCGTCACGATCCGGTACATCGACCCCGTGTCGAGGTAGCGCGCGCCAAGTGCGCGAGCCAATCCCCGTGACACCGAAGACTTTCCCGTGCCAGCCGGTCCATCGACGGCGATCGTCACCGAGCGGCTCACATTCCCACCGCCTTGTACAGTTCGCCGATCTCCTTGGTGGTCAACACGCGGATGCTGCCGGGGCGCTGCTCCCCCAACGACACCGTGCCAATGTCGGTGCGCACCAGTTCCTTCACGGGGAAGCCGACGTGCGCGAATAGCCGCCGCACGATCCGCTTGCGTCCTTCGTGGAGCGTGACCTTCACCAACGACTTGCCGGGCACGGCGTCCATCACGGCGAAGTCGTCGACAGCAGCCGGCCCGTCGTCCAATTCGACACCGGCCTTCAACGTCTTGCCAAGCCCGCGTGGCACCGAACCGACGACCGTCGCCAGATAGGTCTTGGGCACCTCGTAGGACGGGTGCATCAGGCGATGCGCCAGCTCGCCGTCGTTGGTCAAGATCAACAGGCCCTCGGTGTCGGCGTCGAGGCGCCCGACGTGAAAGAGCTTCTTGTTGCCGCGAACTCGATACTCGACGAGGTCGCCTACGCACGGCCTGCCCTGCTCGTCGGACATCGTCGAGTGCATGCCGCGCTCTTTGTTGATCGCCAGGTAGACCATCGTGTCGTCGACGGTGATCCGCGCGCCGTCCACCCGGATCACCGACGTCTCGGGGTCGACGCGGGTACCCATCTCGGTCACGATGCGGCCGTCGATCTCGACGCGGCCGTCCTTGATCATCTTCTCCGCGACCCGCCGCGACGCAACTCCCGCCTGCGACAACACCTTCTGCAGTCGGATGCCTTCATCTGGTTCAGCCATGTCAGTCCCGATCCACGTCGAATGCCATCGGCTGCGCGGTGGTGGCCGACGCTCCGCCGAGCTTGATGAAACGCGGCTCGTCCCCGAGAGATTCGGTGATGTCGTCGATCACGTCGATGTCGGGCAGCAGCGGTGCGATGTCCGGAAGGTCCGCCAGTGACGACAGTCCGAGCCGCTCGAGGAACAGCTCCGTCGTCGCGAAAGTGACTGCGCCCGAGTCGGGGTCGGTGCCCGCCTCGGTAATCAGGCCGCGGGCCAGCAGAGTGCGCATCACCGCGTCGACGTTGACTCCTCGCACCGCGCTCACCCGCACACGGGACACCGGCTGCCGGTATGCGACCACCGCCAGAGTCTCGAGCGCCGCCCTGGTCAGCTTGGACCGGGTGCCGTCGAGCAGCAGCCGCTCCACGTAGGGGGCGAAGCGCGACCTGGTGTACATGCGCCAGCCACCGCCGGCGTCGCGCAGGTCGATGCCACTGTCGCGGGCGGTGAGCTCGTCGGCCATCGCCTGCAGCTTGGCCGCGATCCGGTAGGCGGGCTGATCGAGTGCCGCCGCCAGCGCATCCGCGGGCACCGGGGTGTCCACCACGAGGAGCAACGCCTCGAGTGCTGCGCCGAGTTCGGCGTCGTCCAGTTCCGGGACGGTCGCGACGTCGATGCCCAGATCGAGGTCCTCGACGTCCTCCTGCAAGTCTTCCCGCAAGTCTTCTGTCATGAGTCTGTCTCTTCCACCGCCGTTGCCAGGCGTTCGTTGTCGGGCCGGTTGCCGGTCCACGAAACCTGCAGCACTCCAAGCGGTTCTACTTGCTCGAATGCTACCGCGTGCGCTCGGAACAATTCGAGCAGCGCCAGGAAGCGCCCGACGATCTCGATCCCACCCGTGCAGTCGCCAATCAGGTCGGCGAACGTCAGCCACTGCCCAACGCCGCGCCGTTCGAGCATCGACAGCACGTGCTGGGCTTGTTCCGGCACGGACACCGCAGACGCGTGGAGGTGCTCGAGGCCCACCGTCGGCACCGGTCTTGGCGTGAACGCTGCCGCGGCGATCTCGGCGAACCGTTCGGCGTCCACCCCGAGCATCACCTCGGGCAGCAGTTCTTCGTACTGCTCTTCCAGTGCCACTGCCCTTGGGTAGCTGCGCAGTGCCGCCGCCTCCAGCTCGGCGAACATCACGGCGACGTGCTTGTAGGCCCGGTACTGAAGCAGCCGGGCGAACAGCAGGTCGCGCACTTCGAGCAGGGCGAGGTCCTCCTCGTCGTGCACGTCGCCCGCGGGCAGCAGGCGCGCGGCCTTGAGGTCGAGCAGCGTGGCGGCGATGACCAGGAACGCCGTCGTCTCGTCGAGTTCGAGCTGCTTGGCGGCTGCCTTGGTGTACGCGATGAAGTCGTCGGTGACCGTGTGCAACGCCACCTCGGTGACGTCGAGCCGGTGCGCGAAGATCAGCTGCAGCAGCAGATCGAACGGGCCTTCGAAGTTGGTCAGCCGGACCCGGAAACCCGACTCAGACGTCTCCTCCTGGGCGGCTCCGGCTTCCGGTGTGGTCTCGGTGCTCACGCGCCGATCCGGTCGATGACCTCACGCGCGAGCGACCGATACGCCTCGGCGCCACCGGATTTCGGCGCCCACGTGGTAATCGGCTCGCCAGCGACGCTGGTCTCGGGGAAACGGACCGTCCGCGCGATCACGGTGTCGAAGACCAGATCGCCGAACCGCTCAAGCACCCGGGCCATTACCTCGCGGGCGTTGACGGTGCGGGTGTCGAAGCGTGTGATGAGGATGCCGCTGATGTCCAGCTTGGGGTTGAGCCGCTCGCGCACCTTGGCGACGGTGTCGGTCAACAGTGCGAGGCCGCGCAGCGAGAAGTACTCGCATTCGGTGGGGATGATGACGCCGTCCGAGCAGGCCAGCCCGTTGACGGTGAGCAAGCCCAGGGAGGGCTGGCAGTCGATCAGCACGTAGTCGTAGCGGTCGAGCACCGGGTGCAGCGCCCGCGCCAGCGACTGCTCGCGACCCACCTCGTTGACCAGCTGGATCTCGGCGGCGGACAGATCGATGTTGCTGGGCACCAGGTCGAGACCCTTGACCCGGGTCTTGATCAGCACCTCGTCGATGGACACCTTCGGGTCGACCAGCAGGTTGTGCACCGTGTGGTCCAGCTCGTAGTGCGGCACGCCAAGGCCTGCCGACAGCGCGCCCTGCGGATCGAGGTCGATCAGCAACACGCGCCGGCCGTACTCGGCGAGGCTGGCGCCGAGGTTGATCGTGGACGTCGTCTTGCCGACGCCGCCCTTCTGGTTGCACATCGCGATGACCTTGGCCGGCCCGTGCACGCTCTTGGGCTTCGGTTCGGGAATCACCCGCGGCGGTCGTCCGGTGAGGCCGGCGACGTCTCCCGCATCGTCGCTCATGCCGGACCATCGCTGATCAGACAACCCACACCCATGGCGAACATCCGGTGAAGTCTAACGGTTGAGCAGGCCCGCAACGGCCAACCCGCGGGCAACGTGGCCGTCAGATCTGCCGGTGACGGGCCTAGGCTGCCAATCATGAGCCTGAAGCAGCGCCTCCCGTTCCTGCGCTGGTCGTTTCTCCGACTCGCGGTGGGTGCCCGCAACATCTCGACGACCGGTCAGATCGGCGACGGGCGCGAGGCCGCGGCCGTCGACTACGTCCTCGCCAACGCCAGCAAAGGCGACATCGACGGGGTCCTGGCGACGATCGACGAATTCGCCTACGAGCAGTCGTTTCTGATCAACGTCGGCGACGAGAAGGGCGCCCTGCTCGACGCCGCCGTTCGGCGCGCACACCCCACGCTGGCGCTGGAGCTGGGTACCTACGTCGGCTACGGCGCGCTACGCATCGCCAGAGCAGCGCCCGAAGCCAAGGTGTACTCCGTCGAACTGGCCGAAGCCAACGCCGCCAACGCGCGACGAATCTGGGAGCACGCTGGGGTCGGCGACCGCATCACCTGCGTGGTCGGCACCATCGGCGACGGTGGCAAGACCCTGGACGCGCTGGCCGCGGCGCCAGGCTTCGGTGCCGGGGCCCTCGACTTCATGTTCATCGACCACGAGAAGAGCGTCTACCTCACCGACCTGCAGAGCATCGTGGACCGCGGCTGGCTGCACACCGGCTCGATCGTCGTCGCCGACAACGTCAAGATGCCCGGCGCCCCGAAGTACCGCGCCTACATGCAGGAACAACAGGGCAAGGGATGGAACACCATCGAGCACAAGACCCACGGCGAGTACCAGACGCTGATCGCGGACCTGGTGCTCGAGTCGGAGTACCTAGGCTGACAACTCGTCGGTGATCTGTTTGGCCATGCGTTTGGACGTCTTGGCCACCGAACCGATGAGCGACGGGCGAGCCAGATACCCGAGGAACCGCAGACCGTCGGCGGCGGGCTCACCGCGTTTGGCCACCGGCATGCCGCGCTCGCCGAGAACACCCAGGTGCCCGACGAGATCTTCGAGGCCGGGCAGATAACCCGTCGCACAGATCACGACGTCGGGTCGGATCCGGCGCCCGTCCGCCAATGAAACGGTGTCGCCGTCAAAGGCCTCCACGTCGCCGACGATTTCGATGGATCCGTCCCGGATCGCATCGATGACGTCGATGTCGACGAGCGTCGGAGGCAACCCGATCCGAGCCAGTCGACTGAAAGGCCCCTCTTCGGGGATCGGCAACCCGAATTCGGTGAGATCCCCGAGGAGCCTTCGACGACCGAATCGAGCGATCGCGTCGGCGACGCGGGGCGGCGCGTGATACAGCGGCGTCGCGATCACGTCGCCGGGAAGCCCCGCCGGACCACCGCGCAATATGACGTTGGGCGGCGTGCGGACGGTCATCCAGACCTTGGCCGCGCCGCTCGTGGTCAGGTCGTGCGCGATCTCCATCCCGGACGAGCCGGATCCGATGACCATGACCTGCTTGCCCGCGTACGGCGTCGGGTTGCGGTACTCGGACGAGTGCGACAGGTCACCGGTGAAGCCGTCCCTGCCGGGCCAGTCGGGGATGTGCGGTGTGTGCATGTATCCGGTCGCGACCACGACGTGGCTTGCATCGATGTCCCCGGTCGACGTGCGCAGTCGCCACGCGCCGTCGTGACGGTCGATCCGCTGGACCGTGGTGTCGAGCCGCAGTTCGACCGCGCCCTCGCGCACATGGGTCTCCAGATGCTCGACGACCTGGTCTCGCGTCGGGAAGGTCGGCGTGCCCTTCGGGAAGGGCCGACCTGGGAGGTGCGAGAACTGCCGACCCGTGTTGAGCCGGAGCCGGTCGTAGCGATTGCGCCAGGAGGACCCGACGGCGTCGGCCCGATCGATGAGCAGCGCGGTGATACCGCGGTCGCGCAGGCTCAGCGCCACGGAGATACCCGCAGGGCCCGCACCGATGATCGCGACGTCATGCACAACGGAAACCTATCGTGCGCGCGGATGCGCTCCGGCCCATACCTCGCGCAGCGCGTTGACCGTGACCATCGTGTAGATCTGCGTCGTGGTCACCGACGCGTGGCCGAGCAGTTCCTGTACGACGCGGACGTCGGCGCCGCCCTCGAGCAGATGTGTCGCGAATGAGTGCCGCAGGGTGTGCGGTGACACGGCGGCCGAGATCTTGGCTCGTTCTGCGGCGTCCTGCAGTACCTGCCATGCGCTCTGCCGGGACAGCCGCCCACCTCTGACGTTGAGGAAGATCGCGGGCGTGGCCTTGCCGCGCCGGGCCAGGTCGGGTCGGCCGCGCACCAGGTAGACATCCAGGGCGCTGACGGCAGGCCTGCCGATCGGGACCAGGCGCTGCTTGCCGCCCTTGCCGCGCAGCAGCACGGACCGGCTGTGGGTGTCGACGTCGTCGACGTCAAGGCCGACGGCCTCCGAGATCCGCGCGCCGGTCGAATACAGCACCTCCAGCAGGGCCCGGTTGCGCAGGGTCAGCGGCCCATCGGTCTCACTGTCACCACCGGCACCGTCCAAGAGCGCGAGCACGTCGTCGACGGACAGGCTCTTGGGCAGCCGACGACTCGGTGTCGGCGGCTTCACCGCGCGCGCGACGTCGAGGTCGGTCAGCCCCTCGGCGGCCGCGAAGCGGTGCAGGCCCCGCACCGCGATCAGGGCGCGGGCCGCGGAGACGGCGGAGAGCGCGGCCGCGCCGGTGTCGGGGTCGCCCTTGCGCAGCGCGACCAGGAACTCGCTGACGTCGGGTTCGGTGACGTTGCGTAGGTCGTCGACGCCGCGTGTCACCAGGTGCTCGGCGTAGCGGCGCAGGTCGCGGCGATACGAGCTCAGTGTGTTGGCGGCAACGCCGCGCTCGATGGTCAGGTGGTCGAGATAGCCCTGCAGCTGATCGTCCAGCGTTCGGACGGCAGGAATGGTCATCGCGCGGCCTTGCGCGCCCGGAACTTCGACGATCGATCGACCCACGGCGCGTCGACCGTGCGCAGCGTCTCCGGGGCGCCCATCGCGTGGGCGGCCAGAATCCCTGCGACGGCAAGCGAATTCACGATTTCCCCGGCCAGCACCATCTGGACGGCGTCGTCGAGCGGCACCCGCTTCACCGTCAGGTCGGCTTCCTCGTCGTGCGCTTCCGGCCGCCCGACGTCGGTCAGCCCGGTGGCCAGGTACACCCGCACGCTCTCGTCGCTGAAGCCGGGCGCGGAGATCACGTCGACGAGCACCCGCCACTGCTCGGCGGCCAAGCCCGCTTCTTCTTCGAGTTCGCGCGCCGCGGTGTCATGCGGCGGTTCGTCGCCCATGTCCAACAGCCCGGCAGGCAGTTCCCACAGCCGGCGGCCGATCGGGTGGCGGTACTGGTGCACCAGCACGACGTTGCGCTCGTCGTCCAGCGCGACGACGGCGACGGCGCCGTAGTGCTCGACGACCTCGCGGCGGGCGGTGGTGCCGCCCGGCATCCGTACCTCGTCGGCGCGCAGCGCGAAGATCTTTCCGACGTAGAGGGTTTCGCTGTCGACTGTCTCGAAGTCGTGCTCACCCACGATGCACGGGCTCTTGCACGCGCTGCCCCGCATCCTCGAGGTGCTCGGCACCGTTGGCGCGCTGCTCGGAGATCTCCATGGGCAGTCGCTCGGCCGCCTTGTAGTCGAGTGCTGCCCCGATGAATCCGACGAACAGCGGATGCGGACGGGTCGGCCTGCTCTTGAGCTCGGGATGGGCCTGCGTGCCGACCAGGAACGGGTGAACATCGCGTGCGTACTCGACGAATTCGACGAGGTGCCCGTCCGGCGAGGTGCCGGTGAACTTCAACCCGCTCTCCGCGATGCGGTCTCGGTAGGCGTTGTTGACCTCGAATCGGTGCCGATGCCGCTCGGACACCTCGGTGGCCTGATACGCCTCGGCCACAATCGATCCCGCTTCGAGGACGGCCGGGTACGCGCCGAGGCGCATGGTGCCGCCGAGGTCGGCCTCACCGGCGACGGCCTCACGTTGGTCGGCCATCGTCGAGATCACCGGGTCGGGGGTCTTCGGGTCGAATTCCGCCGAGTTGGCTCCGGTGATGCCTGCCGATCGGGCCGCCTCGATGACGATGCACTGAAGGCCAAGGCACAGCCCAAGGACGGCGACGCCGTGCTTGCGGGCGTACGCGATGGCGCCGATCTTGCCCTCGATGCCGCGGATGCCGAACCCGCCGGGGATCAGCACGCCGTGAACGTCGTTGAGCACCGCGGCCGCGCCTGCCTCGGTCTCGCAGTCGTCGGACGCCACCCAGCGGATCTCCACCTTGGCCTGGTGCGCGAACCCACCGGCCCGCAGCGCCTCGGCCACCGAAAGGTAGGCATCGGACAGATCGATGTACTTGCCCACCAGCGCGATGCGCACGGTCTCCTGCGGCTCGTGCACCCGGCGCAGCAGGTTGTCCCACTCGGTCCAGTCGACGTCGCGGAACGGCAGGTTGAGCCGCCGCACCACGTAGGCGTCGAGTTCCTCGCGGTGCAGCACCTTGGGGATGTCGTAGATCGACGGCGCGTCGGGTGTCGAGATGACCCCGTCGATGTCGACGTCGCACATCAGCGCGATCTTGTTCTTCAGCGGTTCAGGCACGTCGCGGTCGCACCGCAGAATCAGCGCGTCGGGCGAGATGCCGATGCTGCGCAGCGCGGCGACGGAGTGCTGGGTGGGCTTGGTCTTCAGCTCGCCCGACGGGGCGAGGTACGGCACCAGGGAGACGTGCAGGAAGAAGACGTTGTCCCGGCCGACCTCGTGGCGCACCTGTCGGGCGGCCTCCAGGAACGGCAGGGACTCGATGTCGCCGACGGTGCCACCGATTTCGGTGATCACCACGTCGGGTCGGTTCCCGTCGGCGTCCGGCTGCGCCATCGCCAGGATCCGGCTCTTGATCTCGTCGGTGATGTGCGGGATCACCTGAACGGTGTCACCGAGGTACTCGCCGCGGCGCTCCTTGGCGATCACCGACGAATACACCTGCCCCGTGGTGACATTCGCCCACCCGGAGAGGTTGCGGTCGAGGAACCGCTCGTAGTGCCCGACGTCGAGGTCGGTCTCTGCACCGTCCTCTGTGACGAACACCTCACCGTGCTGGAACGGGTTCATCGTCCCGGGATCGACGTTGAGATAGGGATCGAGTTTCTGCATCGTCACCTGCAGACCGCGCGCCGTCAGCAGCTGCCCGAGACTGCTTGCGGTGAGGCCCTTGCCGAGCGACGACGCCACACCCCCGCTGACGAACAGATGCTTGGTCGCGGTCTGCGGATGCTTGCGTAACGATGGCAAGAGCAACCTCCGTGGCCTATGGGGCAGGGCTTACTTTTCCAAGCTATGGCCTGGCTTGGGGCCTGCCGACCCACGGAAACTCACCCTAACACCGACTCCGACAAGCCGTCGTTGGCGCGCCGATGGCGAACCTTCTCCGGACGAGCGGAGCATCAAGAGATCCGTCCGGACCGTAGGCCGGTAGCGCACCGTCGAAATCCGCGCCCGTCGGCGGCAACTGGCGGTCGAATCACCTTGTAGGTGAGCTCGTAAAGAGACCCTGCCCCTCCGACTCGGCGCCCCGGTCCTCCTGTCGTCGGGACGGTTCTCGTCCACTTCGAAGTGATGCGCCGGTTACGCGTCGACGGTCGATTTCAGTCCACGCAACACCAGGTCCACCATGAAAGCGAACTCCTCGTCTGAGCCGAATCGCACGTCCGGGGCCGTTCCCGCCGGGAGTCGGCCGACGGCTGTCAGCGTTTCGTCGATGCTCTGACGGTACTCGGTGGACTCGACGAGATCGTCGACGCGGAGTGCCGAGGCGAACGAGAACATGGACAGGCCGTAGAGCGCACGGACTGCTGATGTCGACTCGACTCCCCCAGCGATCATCGAGTCGATGTGGTGTCGCCAATGAGCGGCGATCTCCTCGGCGAGTTCCGTGCCGGCCAGCACCTGACCGCGGTAGAACAACAGGTCCGCCAAAGTCGGGTTCGCCTTCAGGCTCTCCCGGACCTGCCGGTAGTGCTCCCGAAGTTCAACGTCCCAGCTCTCCCCATCAAGGTCGACGTGCCCGTCGTATAACTCGACCGCAGCGCGGCGTGCCATCGCATCGAGCAATTCATCTCGGCTGCGAAAGTACGAATACAACGTCATCGCGCCGACGCCAAGTCGTTTCGCCAGCCTGGCCATCGTCAACCCGTCCAGACTCAGTTCGCGAGTCAGGTCGAGGGCGGCCTCGACAATCTGGATTTCGGTCAGCGAGCGCTTCATCCCTCGGCGCCGTCGTGTGGACTGTCCTGGCGAAGCATTCACCTATTCATCCTTACTCGAGCACTGAATAACGAGTCTGAAACAGGTTGCCCCTTTGATCCGTTAAATATACCGTATAGCATACGAAGATAAATCGGCGGATCGGCGGACCCGAGGCGGCCCACCGAAACTCGAGCGACGGGATTCACGATGAGCAAGACCGAAGTTCCCGCCGACTCAGACGTCGTCCAGGTACGCAACCCTGCCGATGGAAGCGTCGTCGGCGAGGTGCGGATCGCTTCGGTCCATGAGGTCGCCGAGCGGGTACGTCAGCTGCGGCTCGTCCAACCCGACTGGCGGGACATCGGCCCGGACGGACGCAAGGCATGGCTGTTGAAGTTCCAGGACTGGATGCTCGACAACGCCGAGCACATCGCCGACGTGGTGCAGTCCGAGACCGGCGCGACGCGCGCCGATGCCAGCATCGAGGTGCCTGCCACGGCCGACATGATCAAGTACTGGGCGGGCAACGCCGAGAAGTTCCTCGCCGACGATCACCCGAAACCGCACAACCCGCTTGCCGCTCGTAGCCAGCTCACCACGGTGTACCGACCCTATTCGGTCGTCGGAGTGATCTCGCCGTGGAACTTTCCGTTCACGATGCCAGCCATGGACGTGATTCCGGCGCTGGCGGCGGGCGCCGCAGTGATGATGAAGCCGTCGGAGATCACGCCGCTGAGCGCGGTCGAGTTCGCGCGAGGCTGGTCCGAGGTTGGTGCCCCGCCCGTGCTTGCGCTGGCGGCCGGCTACGGAGACACGGGTGCCGCCGTCATCGCGAACGTCGACTTCGTTCAGTTCACCGGTTCGGCCGCAACCGGCCGCAAGATCGCCAATCAGTGTGCGCAACAGCTGATTCCCTACAGCCTCGAACTCGGCGGCAATGACCCGGCACTGGTGCTTTCCGACGCCGATCTCGAGCGCGCCGCCAACGGCATCACGTGGGCCGGGCTGCTGCAGGCCGGTCAAGCGTGTTTCTCAGTGGAGCGGGTGTACGTCGAGACGTCGGTCTACGACGAATTCGTGGACAAGCTCACCAGCAACGTTGGCAAACTGAGGCAGGGCCAAGACGACCGGGGGTTCAAGTTCGACATCGGGGCAATGGCCACGTCTGCGCAGCGCGACGTCGTGGCGCGTCATGTCGACGACGCGGTCGCGAAGGGCGCCCGGGTGATGGTCGGCGGCAAGCCGACTGGGACTGGCACCTTCTTCGAACCGACCGTCCTCGCGCAAGTCGACCATTCGATG
This sequence comes from Mycobacterium sp. AZCC_0083, assembly GCF_014202335.1. GTDB lineage: Bacteria > Actinomycetota > Actinomycetes > Mycobacteriales > Mycobacteriaceae > Mycobacterium. The sequence continues at coordinate 20,528 of NZ_JACHGP010000034.1, forward strand.
TCATGCATGACCGAGGAGACATTCGGCCCGACGTTGCCGGTGATGAAAGTCGCCGATGAGGCGGAAGCGATCCGGCTGGCCAACGACTCGGATTACGGGCTGTCGGCGACGGTTTGGACAAGGGACAAGAAGCGCGGCGAGAGGGTTGCACGACAGCTCGACGTCGGTGCGGTGAACATCAACGACGCCATCGCCAATGCCTTCAGCCTCGCGCTTCCACTGGGTGGCTGGAAGCAGTCGGGCGTGGGCACCCGCTTCGGCGGCGCCAGCGGAATGCTCAAGTACTGCCGGCAGCAGGCGATCACGACGCCGCGGTTTCCCACGCAGTCCAAGGAACTGCTGTGGTACCCGGTGTCACGTCGCCGGGTCAAGTTCGCGCTCGGGGTGATGCGCGGGGCCGCCGCGCGCGGCGTGCGCCGGTTCGGCATGACACCACGGTCGGGGCGGCAGCGATGAAGTGTTCACGCCGCGGTGCTGCGGGGAGTCGGAATGACTGGGAAATCTGCGAGATCGACCTCGACCCACCCCGCGACGGCGAGGTCCGGTCCCTATCGCCGTTTCCGGGGGCAGCCACACCGACGACCACTTCGCGACGGGCGACCCGGTGCTCACCCCGGAGATGGTCGAGTTGATGCGGGCCAGTGGTCTGCCGACGCCGGAGTGGTTCCCGCTGCTCGGTGGTCACGAGGATGCCGGCGTGGTTGAAGAGGTCGGGCCGAACGTGACCGCTACTGAGGCACCGTCACGATCGTCGCGCCCTGCCCGATGCCGTACTGACCCGGCCTGCCACCGGCGGCCAATTCCTGCAATGCGAGCACCGTGGTGATTCGGCCGGACTGGGCATCGATGTCGTCGACGGTGCTCACGGCGCCGGTCAGGGCCGGGTCGGATCGGGTCACGGCGACGGCGGCGGTGCCGGACGCGGAACCGTCGCGTCCCGCCACGACCGTGCCCGCTCCGTGGGGTGCCAAACCTGCGGCGAGACGGGCGACGGTGGCACCCTGATTGCCCGCGTCCGCCCCCAGTCCGCCGCCGGTGACGATCAATGCGGTGTCGGCGGGGCCGATCCGGCCGCGGCCGTAGGTGATGAAGCCGGTGTCGCGCAGCGCGGTCAGGACTGCGTCGCGCTGGGCGTCGTCGACGGCGGGCGTTCCGGGGTCCTTGGCCCGCAGCAGGGCGATGCCAAGGAGGTCGCCGGCCTGCGAACCCTGATCCACAGACTTGGTGTTCAACTGCCGCCCGGCGGGCACGATCGGCGAATTCACCACCGACAGCAACTTCTCCGCCGAGTTGGCGTCGACGAACTCCTGCGTCAGGGCGACGGTGCCAGAAACCGTGCCACCTGCCGCGCCGACGAAGCGGGTGAGCGCGTCGACGTCGTCGTCGGCGGCGTCAGGGGTACGGAACAGCACCACCGACTTACCGGTCAACGCGTCTCGCAGAATCCGTGGAGACATCTGCGCATCGAATTCACCAGCTGCGCTGAGCTTTTCGTTGAGACCGTTCTTGTCGTCGGTCAGCCCGTTGATCTGGTTCTGCATCTCGTGCTTGTCGTCGCGCAGGCCGGACAGCAGCGTGTTCGACAGCAGGCCGGAGCCCAACGCCACACCGATGGCCAATGCCAGGAACACGGCGGCCAGCGAAATGGCATGCGAGCGGAGGGAAATCACGGTGCTCCTAGGTGACGATGCCCTGCACCCAGAGCAGGAACCGATCCCAGTAGTCCGACACCCATTGCAGGACAGTGGCATCGGCGCGCGACACCCAGAGGGCGGCGATGACGGCGATCAGCATGGCTAGCACCAGAAGCGCGATGGCGCCGCCGGAGACCCGGCTGCGGTAGAGGGTGGCGACGGCCTTCGCGTCGACCAGCTTCTCCCCCACCTTCAGGCGGGTGAGGAAGGTCGACGGGAGGCTCTGCTGTCGCGTGCGGTCGAAGAACTCCTCGATGTTCGCGGTGTGGCCAACGGTGACGATCAACGATGCGCCATGGTGATCGGCCAGCAGCAGCGCCAGATCGGCGGCCGATCCGGCTGCGGGGAACGTCATGGCGCCGACGCCCAGGTCCTGAATGCGCTCGAGGCCCTTCGCGTGACCGTCGGCGTCGGCGGGCAGCACCACCTGGGCTCCCGAGCGCAGCACCTCGACGCTCATCGACTCGGGGTCACCGACGATCAGCGCCGGTCGGTAGCCGCCCTTGCGCAGCACGTCGGCTCCGGTCCCGACGCCGATCAGCACCGGCTGGTACTCCTTGATGAACGGCTTGAGCGCCTTCAGGTCTTCGGCGGCGTTCGGCTCCTCGGCGACGATCACTACGTGCCTGCGGTGCAGGTCGACGTCGATGTCCGGAATGCCCATGCCGTCGATCAGCAGTGGGCTCTCGCTGCGAATGAACTCGATGGTGTTTCCGGCGAACGCCTCAAGGTGAGCGACCAGCCCGCTCTTCGCCTCGTGCATAAGTTCGTGAATCGCCTCGGCGGTGCGTTCGGTGCCGAGCGCGATCCGGCGGTCGCCCGTGTACACCCCGCCGTCGTTCAGGCGGATCCGCGCGCCGTCCTTGATCTTCTTGAAGATCTCGGGGCCTGCGTCGTCGATCAGCATCACGCCGTTGGCCACCAACACCTCGGGGCCCAGATTCGGGTAACGACCCGAGATCGACGGTGAGCAGTTCACCACGGCAATGATGTCGGCCTCGACGAGTGCGTCGGCGGTGATCCGGTCGAGGTCGAGCGCATCCATGACGACGATGTCGCCGGGCCCGATGCGTCTCAGCAGCCGATCGATGTCCCGGTCGACGCGGGCGGTACCTGCGACGCCCGGTCGGGAGCCGGCATTACGCGAGAGCAGCGCTGACATCTTCATTGGAGTGATTCTGTCGGCCAACCCTCAGGTAGAGGTGGAGGCGCGCCGTAACACCAGCCTCACAAGTTATGTTCTGTCACATCTGCAACACGTTTAGGTCGCGGAGTCGACCCGCGCCGCCTCGAGCAGCTCACGAGCATGCGCGCGCCCGCTGTCCGATTCGCCGAGCCCAGCCAGCATCCTCGCCAGCTCGGCGACCCGATCGTCGTCGTCGAGTCGACGTACCACGCTGGACTTGCTGCGCCCCTCACCGCTGTCGACCACGAGGTGCACATCGGCGTAAGCGGCAACCTGCGGGAGATGCGTGACGACGATGACCTGGTGCGTGCGCGCCAACCGTGCCAACCGACGCCCGATCTGCACCGCCGCACGCCCACCGACGCCCGCGTCGACTTCGTCGAAGACCATCGTGGTGCCCTCGGCGGACGCCGCAAGCACCACCTCGAGCGCCAGCATGACGCGGGAGAGCTCGCCACCGGAGGCGCTCTTCGCCAGCGGGAGCACGTCAGATCCGGAATGTGGGGTGAAACCGAACTCGACGGCGTCCACACCGTCGTGTCCAGCGTGCACCGTCTCACCGGACGGCAAGACCAGGGGCGCCAAGTCGTCGCCCCGCGCGACGAGAGGCGCCACCGAGATGCTGAACCCGGCGCCTGCCATGGCCAGGCCGGCCAGCTCTGCGGTGACGGCCTTGGCCAGAGCCTTGGCGGCCTTGGTCCGAACCTTGGTGAGCTCCGCAGCGGCCGCCGCCAGCGTCGTGCGCAGCTCGTCGACCCGCTGCGCCAGCGCCGCCAGGGTTTCCTCTGAGACGTCGAGCTGCGCCAACCGGTCCCGCGCATCGCGGGCCCAGTCGAGGACGCCGTCGATGTCCGCCGCGTACTTGCGGGTGAGGTTGCGCAGCTCGCCCTGTCGGGCCAGCTTATTCTCCAATGTGCTTGCATCGCTGGGTAACTCGGCCAGGTAGCCACCCAGTTCGGTCGAGACGTCGCCGATCACCGCGAGCGCGTCGCCGAGCCGGCCGCCGAGCGCGCGCAGCGCCACGTCGTCGGTCGCCTCAAGCGCCGTCTTCGCGTGCGCGACACCATCGACCGCCGACGTCGCGCCGGCGTCGGACACCTCGTCCAACTCGCCGGACAACGCCGCCCGCGCGGACTGCGCAGCCTCCCGCAACGCGTCCAGCTCGGACAGCCGCCTGATCTCGGTCACCAGAGCTTCGTCTTCGCCAGGGTCCGGCGCGGCGGCGTCGATCTCGTTGAGCCCGAACTGCAACCGGTCGGCTTCCTGCGCCAGTTCCCGCGCACGCTGCCTGCGATCGGCCAGATCCCGACGGGCCGCCAGCCATTCGTCGCGGATGCCGCGGTAACGCGCCAGCCGGGTGTCCCCGTCGATGAACCGGTCCAACGCGGCGCGCTGTTCGTCGGGCCGCATCAGCCGGAGCTGGTCGTTCTGGCCGTGCAACGCCAGGAGTTCAGTGGTGAAGGTACTCAACGACTTCGCGGGCACGCTGCGGCCGCCAAGGTATGCCCTCGACGGGCCGTCCTTGCTGACCGAACGCGCCGCGATCACGCTGCCGTCGTCGTCCCGCTCGGCCCCAGAGGAATCCAGGATGTCGTCGACCCGGACGGACACGTGCTCACCGACGTCCGTCGTGGTGAACCGGCCCTCGACGACGGCGCGTTCGGAGCCCGACCGCACCCGGCTGGCGTCCGCGCGTCCACCGCCGAGCAGGTGCAAGCCGGTGACGACCATCGTCTTGCCCGTTCCGGTCTCGCCGGTCAGCACCGTGAGGCCGCGGTCGAACTCGGCGGTGGCGGCGTTGATGGCGCCAAGCGCCTCGATCCGGATCTCGGCAAGCACTACTGGCCGCGCCAACCCGTGACCGGCAAGCGGAACTTGCGCACCAGCCGGTCGGTGAACGGTGCGCTGTCCAGCCGCACCCACTTCAGCGGGGTGCCGCACCGCGTGACCTCCAGGCGCCCGCCGGCAGGCACCACCATCTCGCGGCGACCGTCGCAGAACACCATCGCGTCGTGCCCGCCAGCCTCGACCTCGATCGCGATCGACGCGTCGGGACTGGTCACCATCGGGCGGGCGAACAATGCGTGAGCATTGTTGGGCACCACCAGGATCGCCTCGAGATCGGGCCACAGGATCGGCCCGCCCGCGGAGAAGGCGTACGCCGTGGAACCCGTCGGCGTCGACACCAGCACGCCGTCGCATCCGAACGAGGACACAGGACGGCCGTCGACCTCGAGCACCACGCCGAGCACGCCGAGCCTCGGCCCCTTCTCCAGGCTGGCTTCGTTGAGCGCCCAGCCGCGATGCGCGATGCGCCCGTCGACGCGCACGACGATGTCGAGGGTCATGCGTTCCTCGACGCGGTAGTCGCGCTCGATGACGTGGTCGAGCACCGAGTCGATGGCATCCGTCTCGGCCTCGGCGAGGAAGCCGATCCTGCCGAGATTGACGCCGAGAACCGGAATCTCGACGTTGCGGGCGAGCTCCGCCGCGCGCAGGAACGTGCCGTCACCGCCGAGTGCGAGCACCAATTCGCAGCCTTCGGCGGCACGTTCGTCGGCGTCGACGATCTCGATGCTGGTGCCGAGGCTGCGCAGAACGTCCGACACCTGCTGCAGGCTGCCGTCGACGGCCTCCGCCGCCAGCACGCGCAGGCCGATGCCGTGCTGGCCGAGCGCCTTCTCGACCCGTCGGGCGGTTTCGGTGGCCTCGTCGCGGCCGGTGTGAACCACCAGCAGGATGGTGCGCTCGGTGGTCACTGCGGTCCCTCCGCGACGGCATTGGCCACAGCGGCTGCCAGCACGTCGCCGACGAGGGGCTGGTCGGTGCTGGCCCGTAGCCGCAGGAAGTACTCGACGTTGCCGGATGGACCAGGCAATGGACTCGCGGTGACATCGACGGTATGCCAACCGAGTTCGGCGGCGCGGTGTGCGACCCCGAGCACCGATTCGGCCCGCAGCCCTGGGTCACTGACCACTCCGCCTGGGCCGACGCGACTCTTGCCCACCTCGAACTGTGGCTTCACCATGGGAACGATATCGGCGTCCTCGGACGCGCACGACACCAAGGCGGGCAACACGGTGCCCAGCGAGATGAACGACAGGTCCGCCACCACCAGGTCGACGGGTCCGCCGATGGCGTCGGCGGTCAGTTCGCGCACGTTGGTGCGTTCCATCACCAGCACCCGGGGATCGGACCGCAGAGGCCACGCCAACTGGCCGTAGCCGACGTCGGCTGCGACGACTTCGCGGGCACCCCTGTCCAGCAGCACCTCGGTGAAGCCGCCGGTCGAAGCGCCGGCATCCAGGCAGCGACGCCCCGCCACCGTCACGCCGAAGGCGTCCAGCGCGCCGATGAGCTTGTGGGCACCGCGCGACACCCAGCTGCGTTCGTCCGCGCCCGCGACGGTGAGACTGGCATCGATGGAGACCGCCGTCGCGGGCTTGGCGGCAGGCATGCCGTCGATCTTGACGCGCCCGGCGCCGATCAGCTCGGCGGCCTGCTGGCGCGACCGCGCCAGACCCCGCCGGACCAGTTCCGCGTCAACGCGGGCCCGTCGAGTCACGTGCGCTCACCCGCCGAATCCGGAAGGCGCCGCACCCCCGCCCGCCGGGCCCTCGACGGACTCCAGTGCCTGTACTAACACGTCGTGCGCCTGCTCAAGGCGCGTTGCGATGGCTTCCACGTCGCCGTCGGCTGCGTCCGGTTCGGGCAGCGTCGCGAGCAACGAAGTGATCTCCGAACGGATCTGGTCGGGGTCGGTAGTCATATCGACATTCACGCTAGCCGATTCACGCCAAGGCGCGCAGCAGCGACCAGCGCTCCAGCGCCTGGTGTGCCGTGTCGTCGCCGCCGGTGACGGCGAACGGCCGCCCGTCCAGCCCGGCGCCCCATACGGCGCTCGCGGTGGCGCGCACCACCGTCAGGGGATCCTGCGTGTCCTGCCCGGTCCAGTGCACGGTCACCGTGTCGGAGCCGACCTCGACCCGCCAGGCTGGATGCGGTGCGATCCGCAGCGTGCTCGCGGTGTCATTGAGCGAGCGCAAATCGTCGGCGACGTAGTCGGGGCGCTCCTCGGGGATGGCGTAGACCATGTCCGCGGCCGTGTTGACGCCGGTGAGCACCATCAGGCTGGGCAGCCCTGCGGCGTTGGCGCCTGCGATGTCGGTGTCCATGCGGTCGCCGACGACCAGGGGCTTCTCGAACTGTCCGCGGGCCAGGGCGTCGTTCAGCAGTGTCGGCTCTGGCTTCCCGGCCACCTGCGGGTGCTGGTCGGTCGCGGTACGTAGTGCGGCGACCATCGAGCCGTTTCCTGGCAGCAGCCCGCGTTCGGACGGCAGGGTGCGATCCACGTTGGCCGCCACCCACAGCGCACCGGCACGGATGGCGAGTGCCGCCTCGGCCAGTTGGGCCCACCCCGTCTCCGGCGAGTGCCCTTGCACCACGCCAACGGGATCGTCGGCGAACTGCCGGACGGGGCGCAGTCCGGCGTTGCTGACCTCGTCGGCCAGCGCCTCCGTCCCGACGACGAGAACCGTTGACCCGGAGGGCAATTGGGCTGCGAGCAGTCGCGCCGCACTCTGAGCGCTGGTGACCACGTCGTCGGGTTTGGCGGTGAAGCCCATCGCGATCAGGTGCTCGGCGACCGCGCCGGGCGCCCGAGAGGCGTTGTTGGTCACGAAGAGGGTTCGCGCCTCGATGGTCGCGAGGGTGTCGACGGAACCCGGCGTCGGCTCATCGCCGCGGAACACGGTGCCGTCCAGGTCGAGGAGCAGGCAGTCGTGCTCCTGCGCGAGTGTCGTCACGTCAGGACAGCTCCGTGATGCGTTCTTCGGCGTCGGTGGCGCCCTCGAGGTCGGAGGCCGCGGTGTTGATGAACCACTGCAACGCTTCGTCCTGACGCCCGAGCGCGAGCAGCGTCTCGGCGTAGACGTAGAAGAGGCGGGCCGTCATCGTGCCCGTCCGTGTCGTGTCCAGTGGCGGCGTCGACAGGATCGCGAGTGCCTGTTCGTTCTGCCCGAGGTCCGACCTGGCGCCGGCGACCACGATGCGCAATTCGTCTGCATCGTCGCCGGTCAGTTCTGCGGCCTCGGGTCCCTTGGCCAGTTCGATCGCCCGTTCGGGCCGGCCGACGCCACGCTCGCAGTCGGCGATCAATGGCAGTAGCGGTGACTTGCTGCCCATCCGGCGGGCGGCACGGAGCTCCGCGAGTGCCTGCGCCCAGTCGCCGCAGTGATAGGCCGCGATGCCGACCGCCTCGCGGACCGCAGCGATTCTGGCGGCCCGGTTGCGGGCCGCCTTGGCGTGTTCGAGGGCGGCCTCTGGGTCGTCGTCCAGGAGTTCGCCTGCCGCAACCAGATGGCGGGCAACGTAATCCGCGGTGGCCTTGTCCAACGTGATCAGTTCACGGCGAACGTCGGGCGCCAGTTGCCTAGCCTCGATCGCGGCAGACAGTGCTGGGCCCGCGGGCTTCGATGCGTCACCCGCATCGTGCGTCCTGGGTTGCGCTCGCCGTGCCCGATCTGGGCTCGACGACCGTGGCGTACCGGGGCGATCGCGCGGCCCACGATGCGGTCCGCCGGCGTTGGAAGCTCGCCGCGGAGGCCGCTCCTCGCTGCCGTCTTGCCTGTCGCTAGCCACGTGTGCCTTCCCTGTTCTACCGACCGTCCCGCAAAAGGATACGGGGCCGCTCCACACTTCGCGAAGAGTGGCTGAATCGAATTCGCCAATTTCGCGGCAAATGGAAATGCCGGTGCCCCCCGAACTGTTGTTTGGGGGGCACCGGTTGTAAAGGGTGTTCGGCGGTGTCCTACTTTTCCGCCCGAAGGGGCAG
>NZ_JACHGP010000035.1 GCF_014202335.1 Mycobacterium sp. AZCC_0083
TGGTGATGGCGAAATCGGCGGTCAGTTGGCTCAGTGAAGCCGTGGTCGACGGCCGTGAAACCCTCCAGCACGACTTGTTCGAGCTGAGTACGGAGATCCAGAGGAACAGTCACCCAATCAGTATTACCGCTATAAACTCGGAAATACAAGTCACTAGCATGAACACCAGCCTGGCCGCATGAGCTGGTAGCTGGCGTCGCGCATGGATGCTAGGTGCCTCGCGGAAGAATTGCATCGGCGATGTCTTGGTACAGGCGTCGCTCGCCAGCCAAGTAGGACTGTAGGGCCATGGCTCGCTTGTAAAGTCGATGGGCGGTGTGGTCCCAGGTCATGCCGAGACCGCCGGTGATTTGGATGGTCACCTCGCAGGTGTGAACGGCCGCGGCGGTCGCGGCCACCTTCGCGGCGGCGCACGCAGTTGCGCGGTCGTCGTCGACTGCCTGCAGGCAGTGCACCGCCCAATATGTAAGTGACCGTGCGAGTTCGAGTTCCGCGTATGCATCGACCAGTCGGTGCGATACCGCTTGGTAGGCGCCGATGGGCTTACCGAATTGAGTCCGCTCGCGCGCGTGAGTCAATCCCAGGTCGAGCGCTGATCGTCCGACGCCGAGGGCCTCGGCGGCGGCCAGCGCACACGCCCTCTGTTCCATTATGGCGACAACGCCCGCGACATCCGCCGAAGGGACCAGCGGGAGTGCTGATGCGGCAACCAATTCGATGTCGGCGAGTGGTCTGGAACCGTCCAAGGTCGAATGCGGGTACACCCGCACGTCGGACGCGTCGACGTAGACCATCTGCGGGCCGTCATGATCGTGCGCGACGATCACGAATCCGCTGACCTTGGCGGCGTCGACGACGAGCGTCTTGCCGCCCGTGATCGTCACGTCGGTGACGACTGTCAAGCCTGCGGACAATGCGTCGGTAAGGCCGAATCCGCGGCCTTTCTCTGCCCACGCAAGGGTCAACGGTCTTTCTCGGACCATGCCGTGTTGCCGCAGAAGTGATTCGACACCGGGCGGCGTCGCGACAAACGTGGAGAAGAGCGGCGCAGGTAGCAGGACAGCGCCGCATTCTTCGACCAGCACGGCTTGGTCCAGGAGGTCGAGTTCATCGTCGAGCCAACCGAGTGCCGCAATCTCGCGCCAGATGTCGGGATCCCAGCCAGCCGCCCCGCCGCCGTCGATGAGCGGTATCGACCTTTCGATCGGAGCTCGCTTTGCGAGGAACTCGGCGGCAGACTTGCGCAGCAGTTCTTGCTCTTCGGACAGAGTGAAGTCCATGATGGCTCCTGGTTGATTGGTCGGCGCGTCAGCGGGCGCGCGGCAGATTCAGAACTCGCTCGGCGACGATGTTCCGCAGGATCTCTGAGGTGCCGCCCTCGATACTGTTTCCGCGACTACGTAATTGCTGCTGTTGCCAGAAGCCATCCAACGGCGCAGATTCGCCGGAGAGGCCCCCTGCCATGCCTTGCAACCGGGTCGCCAATTTGGTCATCCGCTGGTTTGACTCTGCCCAGGCAATCTTGGAGATTGACGATTCCGGGCCCGGAATCCCCGTCTCGAGTAATCGGCTGAGCGACCGATAATTCGTGAACTTGAGCGCCTGGACCGCAACCCATTCGCGTGCCACCTCGACGCGGACCGTGGGGTCGGCGGCGGGAGTGCTGCCGTCGGCGGCGGATACCGCCACGAATTCGACCAACCGGGACAGGTTGGACTGTAATTCCGCGGCGAAGAGGAAGCCCAAAGTGCCACGCTCGTGCATGAGTGTGGTCATCGCGACATTCCAGCCGTCACCGGGCCGTCCGAGCATCGAGTCACGCGGAATCCGAACATCGGTAAAGAAGATCTCGTTGAACTCCGGTTCGCCGGTCAGCTGCGGCAGTGGTCGCACTTCGATTCCCGCCGAATGCATGTCGACGAGAAGGAACGAAAGTCCCTGGTGCTTGGGCACTGCCGTGTCGGTGCGGACCAGCAGGATGCACCAGTCTGCGATGTGCGCGTGTGACGACCACACCTTCTGTCCGTTGATCACCCAATGATCGCCGTCGAGTACGGCGCGAGTTGTCGCACCTGCGAGATCGGACCCGCTGCCCGGTTCGGAGAAGCCCTGGCACCAGATCTCCTCGGCGGCGAGCAGGGGCGCGAGGAATCGCTGCTTCTGTCCGGCGGTGCCCCACGCGATGATGGTGGGTCCCGCCATGTTGAGCCCGATTACGCCGACATGCACGGGGGCGCGCTCCGCCGCCATTTCGTCGTAGAAGATCGCTTGATAAGTCGGGTCGAGCCCCCGACCGCCGTACTCGACAGGCCACGTCAGCCCCGCATACCCGGCATCGTGCAACGAACGGCTCCAAGCGCGCGCTGCCACGACGTCAGCAGGAACGTTCAGATCCCACGCTTCGCCATTGGACCCGTTGCTCCGAAACCAGGCGCGCAGGGAGGACCGAAAAGCGGCCTCGGCGACCGTATCTCGAAACTCCACTGGACCTCGCTTCGCTTGGGGTTCGTCTTGACTGCGAGAACGACCGTGAGACAGAATCTAAATATGTCTCGCACTAAAGTCAACCACGAACGCCCGCATCGGGGCGAATCCGCCGATGATGTCCGTAGCCGGAAGCCCTCAGGTCCGTTGGTGCGAAACACGGATTGCGCGACCAGAGACGATGCGGTCGAGCTGGCGTATCAATGGTTTCTGGCCGGCCGACGGATCGACATGCAACAACTCGCACTCGAACTAGGAGTCGGACGAGCCACCCTCTACCGCTGGTGGCGTAGCCGGGAGGTGGTCATCGGCGAAGTGATCTGGCGCATCATGACCGAAGCGATCGATCGAATCGACGCGCGCAGTCGAGGTCGCGGCCAGGCCCGGCTCGTCCGAAACTTCGGTCGGTTCGCCGACACGGTGCGATCGTTCGAGCCGCTCGTCAAATTCGTGTCCGCGGAGCCGGATTATGCGCTTCGCGTCCTGACTTCGAGGTTCAGTGTGGTACAGGGTCGGCTGATCGCCTTGACTGCGGCCGAGCTCGCCGCGCTTCCGGATATCGACCCGAACATCGATGTCCGCGACCTCGCCTACACGATCGTCCGCGTCGGTGAATCGTTCATTTGGAGCGACATGATCACAGGCGACCCGCCGCGATCGGACAAGGCTGCGGCCATGGTGGATCTGCTGGTGACGGCGGCTCGCCATCGGCGAATCGACACTCACACAGCGGATACGAAGGAGACGACCAGTTGAATACCGTTGGCCTAGTGCAGTCGAACCCGTTCGACCTGACCGATCAGGTCGCCGTCGTCACGGGGGGTGGTTCAGGAATCGGTCTGGGCTTCGCGGAGGGGCTCTCGCGAGCCGGGTGCGCGGTCGCGATCCTCGGACGCAACACAGAGAATCTCGAATCTGCGGCCGAGCGCCTCCGCTCAACCGGCAATCAGGTTCTCGCGGTGCCGTGTGATGTCGCCGACGAACAGCAAGTCCGCGCCGCGATGACCCGCGTTGTCGACGAATTCGGTCGTCTCGACTCGTGTTTTGCCAACGCCGGGATGACCGGTGAGCCGATTGCATTCGTGGATGCGACTTTGGCGGACTTTCGGGCCGTGACCACAGTCAACCTTGACGGCGTCTTCCTCACGTTGCGTGAAGCAGCGCGACACATGATTGCACTTGGCAACGGAGGTAGCCTGATCGCCACATCGAGCATGGGCAGTCGATTCGGGGCTCCCCGTATGCAGGCATACGGCGCATCCAAAGCCGCTGTGACAGCGATGGTCAACGGAATTGCCGTGGAGTTGGCACCGTACGGAATTCGTGCCAACACCGTACTTCCCGGTTGGGCGCAGACTCCCATGACCGACACTGTGTTCGGCACCCCACGAGTAGCAGGCGGCATTCTGCGGCGGATCCCCGCGAAACGATGGGGACAGCCGCAGGACTTCAGCGCCATCGCCGTCTACCTTGCAAGCCCCGCCAGCGTTTACCACACCGCCGACTCGATCTTGATCGACGGTGGATACTCCGCATTCTGAGGACTGCCAATGGAATTCACCACGATCGACTACTTCGTCGACAACTCGGTCGCCACGATCACCCTCAATCGTCCACATGCGCGCAACGGATTCACTATCTCCATGGCCGACGAGCTCGGGACAGCGCTCCGTGCGGCGGACCTCGACGACGAAGTCCTTGTTGTTGTGCTGGTAGCCGCAGGCAGTGATTTCTGCGTCGGCATGGACATGACCGCCGACACCGCCGGCGTCGACGACATCGATGCCCCAGACTGGGTGGAGCCGGCCACCCGGGTGGTGCGGCCGATGGCCAACTTGAACAAACCCGTCATCGCTGCCATTCACGGTGCGGCCGTCGGAGTCGGCATCACCCTAACGCTAGCCGCCGATTTCCGCCTAGCAGCCACCGATGCGCGGTTCGGGTTCGTCTTCGCCCGACGTGGATTGTTCCCCGAAGGGGGATCGATGTGGTTTCTGCCTCGCATCGTCGGTCTTGCCCGAGCGAAGGATTGGATGCTTAGTGGCAGGGTGTTCGGCGTCGACGAAGCTCTTGCCGCGGGCCTGGTGAACAGCGTGCATGCGCCCCACGAGCTGCGGACGGCTGCCCAAGACCTCGCTCGCGATCTTGTCGACCATACGTCACGCGTGTCAGTCGCGGCGATCCGCCGTGGTCTGATAGCGATGGCTGGAAGTAGCAGCCCCGAAGCGGCTTTCGCGCTTGATGCGAAGCTCATTTCGCATGCTTCGACCAGCGCCGACCTCGTCGAAGGAATCGCCTCGTTCCTGCAGAAGCGCCCACCCCACTTCACCGGCAACGTCCGCAGCGATCTGCCGCAACTATCTGAGTGGCTCGAAGGTGGGACGATCTAGGGAGGCTCCAGGCGGGCAGCCCTCCCTGCACGTTCGGCGGCCCGAATCGAACCTGCGCCCACGACCTGCACGCGAATCAACGACTCGCGACACGCTAGAGGAACAGCCGCCCTATCAGTACTACCGCGATGAGGCCGTAAATACAAGTGACTCGCACGGTGTCGACGTGCGCTAACTCGCGCCGAGTGAAGGTGGGCAGATCGATATCGGGTCGGATTCTGAGCGGTACTGGCGCCCGGGTGTGCGGACGGTGTTCTCGCGCAAAACCGTTCGCGCTAGGGTCAGCGGAAGATGACGCAGGTCGTGGTGGCGTGGGCGACCAGACGACCCTGGTCGTCAACAACCCGACCCTCGGCGGTCGCGGTCGTGCGACCGACGTGGATGGTTGTGCCGGTAGCGGTCAGCCGGCGACCATCGGTCGAGACCGGGCGGATGTAGTTGATCTTCAATTCCAGTGTGGCGCAACCAACACCGGCGTCCATCGTCGTGTGCACCGCGCAGCCCATCACCGAATCCAGCAGCGTCGCACAGATGCCGCCGTGGGTCGTGCCGAGCGGGTTGGCGAAGTCGGGTCGGGTCTGTAGGGCAAAGACCACCTTGCCGTACTCGAGCAGTTCCAACTCCATGCCGAGCAGGTCGCCGATGTACGGCGCGTCCGAGTCCCGCGACAACGCGGTGCGCAGCAGTTCGAGTCCCGTCAGCTGGGACGGATCGGTCTGGGCCGGGCCCGTAGGCTCGGCCGAGGCTTGCGAGCTCATGAGTTCGGTCCCCTCGTGATGGTCTTGATCGCTGCCGCAGCCTAGCTGCTACTGGATGCTGCGGCCGCCGTCGACGTCGAGGCAGACGCCGGTCAGAAAGCCCGAGCGTGGAGAGGACAGAAACAGTACGGCCGATGCCACGTCTTCAGGCTCGGCAATCCGTCCCATCGGAATGCCGCCGACGATCTTGTCGAACATGTCACCGGTGAGCCCGCCGTCGCCGAATGCGTTGGTCATGAAGTTGGTCTGCGCGGCGACGGGGCAGACGGCATTTACCCGAATCCGGGGCGCGAGTTCGCTGGCCAGTCCACGCGTCAGGGTGAGGACCGCACCCTTGGTGGCGTTGTAGGTGACGACGCCGGGCCGAGGTCGCTTTCCGGCGATCGATGCGGTGTTGACGATCACCGACCCTTCTTCCATGTGCGGGACTGCGTATTTCGCACCGAGGAAGACACTACGAACATTCAATGCAACCTGAGCGTCGAATGTTTTGACGTCCAGATCGACGGTGGGGCCGGACCGGTGGGTTGTGCCGGCATTGTTGATCAGAATATCGAGCCCGCCGAATGCGTCCATTGCGGTCGAGACCATGGCCTGAATCTGTGGCGGTGACGTCACGTCAACCTGCGCCGGAACTGCGCCCTCGATGGATCCCGCGACATCCCGTGCACCGACGTCGTCGAGGTCAGCGACCAGGACCCGGGCTCCCGCCGCACCGAACTTCCGTGCGATCGCCGCCCCGAAGCCGCCAGCGGCGCCGGTCACGATCACTCGCTTGCCCTCAAGGCCTTCCAAGACACTCATTTCTCTCCCTAACCTGGTGAACAAGCACGACACGGCAACTCACTGAATGCTGCGGCCGCCGTCGACGTCAATACACACACCGGTCAGAAAGTTGGCTTCTGGGGAGGCCAGGTATTCCACGGCCGAGGCGACGTCCTCAGGTACGGCGAGCCTGGCCATCGGTATGCCGTTGACAAATGCGGCAAGGGTTTCGCCGGTGAGCTTGTCCACTCCATGTGAGGTGCGGATGAATCCGGTCTGCGCGCCGACGGGATTGACGGCACAGACTCGGATTCGAGGTGCCAACTCCGCGGCGAGCCCACGGGTGAAAGTGATGACGCCCCCTTTGGCTGCGTTGTAGACGGTCAGCCCTGGACGTGGGCGTCGACCGCCGATTGAGGCCGTATTGACGATGACGGAGCCGTCGGGCATATGGGGGACTGCGTACTTGACACCGAGAAACACGCTTCGCAGGTTTAGTGCGAACTGTGCGTCGAACACCTCCGGTTCGAGATCGATCATCGGCCCGACGCGATGCGCGGCCCCGGCATTGTTGACGAGTACGTCGATGCCACCGAGTGCATCCACGCTCTCGTTGATCATCGCTTGAACTTGTTCGGGCACGGTGACATCCACGGCGATGGCGACCGCATCGGGAAGTTCGGCCGCGACCTGTTTGGCCCCGTCTTCGTCGAGGTCGGCGACGACCACTCGCGCCCCGGAGAGGCTGAATCGGCGTGCGATCGCGGCGCCGAAGCCTGATGCGCCCCCCGTAACCACGACTCTGCGGCCGTTTTCAGCACTCTTGAGATCTGTCACCATTGCCCTCTTCCGGCGTCGCTCTCGAGCGCCCCCACATATGGCACGCCGTTCTGGATCACGGCACGACGGTAGTGTCATTCGCACCTCGTTGAATGTCAAGAGCGATCCGGAGATCTGCGCTTGCACTTGGGCTTCCCGCCGTTCAGCTCGCGGGCCCTTGACGTACGGTAGTGCGGCCTGTCAGCCTAAAAATGGCACGATGCGTCCAGGATTGGCACGAATCGGCAAAGCAAGGCGGCGGAAGCCGCCGACGTCCGCAACTCATTGGCAGGAGACCGTCGACGATGACGACCCAACAACGACCCCGCTACGGTCATTGGATCAACGGTGCAGACATGCCGTCGGACACCGGCGAATATCTGAGGTCCGTCCGCCCAGGAAGTGAACTCCCGGTCTGCGAGATTGCCGTCGGGAATGCAGTAGACGTTGATCAGGCCGTACGCGCGGCCGCCGCGGCGTTCCCTGCTTGGCGGGATCGCAAGCCGATCGAACGGGGTCGAGTTCTGAGCGACATTGCTGCGCGGATTCGGGCGGATGCGGACCGTCTTGGGGCACTGGAGGCCGCCGAGGCGGGGAAGATTCCCGATCAAGCCAACTGGGAAATGGAAGGTGCTGCTGCCTATTTCGAGTTCTACGCTGGGCTCGTCAACCTGCCTGCCGGGGAGTTGATCGATCTCGGTGCCGCGTTCCACTCATATGCCAGAAGGGAGCCCTTCGGCGTTATCGGTGTCATCACTCCATGGAACGGTCCGCTCCTCCAAGCCGCACGGGCTATCGCGCCTGCGCTCGCTTCCGGGAATGTCGTGGTTTGCAAGCCTTCGGAGTTCACCTCGGCGACGACACTTGAGCTTGCCCGGATCGCTCGAGATGCGGGAGCACCGTCTGGCGTGCTCAACGTCGTGACCGGGGTGGGCGCCGAGGCCGGTCGTGCGTTGGTCGAGCATCCGGGCATTCGCAAGATCGCGTTTACGGGGTCGGTCCGGGCTGGGCGTGAGATCGGCAAGATCGCCGGAGAACGACTCATTCCGGTGTCTCTCGAGCTCGGCGGAAAGTCGCCGAACATCGTATTTGCCGACGCTGACTTCGATGCGGCGGTGGCGGGCTCGATCAAAGCCTTCACGACACTCGCGGGGCAGATCTGTTCGAGCGGAACCCGATTGTTGGTCGCGGAGGAGATTCACGACAAGTTCGTGGAAGCGCTGACAGTCGCGCTGAAAGAGGTCATACCCGGGCAGAGCTACGGGTCGATCACGACCAAGGACCAGTTCGACAAGGTGCTGTACTACTTCGACATCGCCGCTGAGGACGGAGCCACGCTGGCCTTCGGTGGGCGCGCGACGGGCGAAGACTGGCTGATCGAACCGACCGTCTACACCGGTGTCACCAACGACATGCGGATTGCAAGGGAGGAGATCTTCGGCCCCGTCCTTGTTGTGATTCCCTTTCCTGGAGACGAGGACTCGGCGATTACGTTGGCCAACGACAGCGAATTCGGACTCGCGGCCGGCATCTGGACCAGAGATGTTACTCGTGCACATCGTGTCGCAGCCAAGCTCGAAGCCGGGCAGGTTTATGTCAACGGGTGGCAGGCAGGCCTGCTCGAAGGGCCGTTCGGCGGTTTCAAGAACAGTGGTTTCGGCCGCGAGAAGGGTGTGGAAGCTCTGCACCACTACACGCAAACCAAGTTCGTGGTCGTCACGCTCTGAGCTGAACGTATCCGATGAAGTCAGCGTTGCGGCGGTCCACGACCGCATCGCTATTGACACCACCGCGACGAGTCGACATCATAAAATGGCACGCCGTACCGTTGAGTGGAACGTTCCGTGCCTGGGGCCGCCAAGTGTGCCCAACCGAGAGGACGATCGTGGGGCTTTCAGCTGCCGAACTGCGCGCGCGCGCAGTTCCATGGCCTAAAGGCAACTACTACGAGGACTTCACGCCCGGTCGTGAGTTCGACCACCACTGGGGGCGAACGTTGACCGAATCGGACAACATCCTGTTTTCGACTTTGACGTCGTTCTACAACCCGTTGTACTTCAATTCCGCGTATGCCCGAGTACAGGGTCACGAACGTGGGGTCATCAATCCGATGCTGTTGTTTCTCACGGTATTTGGGCTTTCGGTCGAAGATCTCAGCGAGGCTGGTGTGGCATTTCTCGGCGTCGACGAACTCACCTTCCATGGCGCGGTCAGCCCCGGCGATACGGTCACGGCTCGCAGTGCCGTGCGCTCGGCGCGCCGGTCGTCAAAGGATCCCCGTCAAGCGATCGTGACGTGGCAGACCGAGGGGATCGACCAGGATGGGCGCTTGGTCATCGACTTTCTGCGGACGAATCTCGTCAATTCCCGGGAGGGTCTGTCGTGACCAGCGCCCTCGAACGGGGCACCGAAGGTTCGTGGTACTTGAGCGATGAGCGACGGGATCTCCAAGCGCTTGCTCGGGAGTTCACGGACAAAGAAGTTCTGCCGTTGGCCAATGAACTCGACCCAGTGCAGGGAGTGATACCAGATTCGCTTCGCGACAAGATGGCCGCGATGGGATTCTTCGGCATTCTGATCCCCGAAGAGCTGGGCGGACTTGGCTTGGGGGCCGTCGAGTACTGCCTGATCACCGAAGAACTTGCCCGCGGTTGGATGAGCGTGGCGAGCCTCATCGCCCGAGGCAACGGACTTGCCTCCTCAGGGTTCAGCATCGAACAGCAGAAGCGATTCCTTCCGCAAGCGGCATCCGGAGACTTCTTGGGGGCCTTCGCATTGTCCGAGGCGGAGGCCGGTTCCGACGCCGCCGGCCTTCGTTGCAGTGCACGCCGTGACGGCAATGACTGGGTGGTCAACGGATCGAAGATGTGGTGCACGTTCGCCGATGGTGCTGACTACATCACGTTGTTCGCCAGGACGGAGCCCGCGATCGACCCTGCGCGAAGACATCTGGGTATCAGCGCATTCCTGATCGAAAAGGAACGGGGCACCTTCCCCGATGGGATCCGTGCCACGCCGGTCAGAAAGATCGGATATCACGGGTGGAAGACGTGGGACCTATTCTTTGACGATTTCCGCCTCCCAGCCGACGCGCTGTTGGGTGAGGAAGGTCGCGGTTTCTATCTTGCGCTGACGCATCTCGACATCGCACGCGTCCATACTGCCGCGCGCTCGATTGGTCTCGCCCGTGCCGCGCTTGAAGACTCGATCGCCTATGCGCATGATCGCAGGCAGTTCGGTTCCCCCATCGCAGACTTCCAATCGCTTCGCTTCAAGATCGCGAACATGGCGACGAGAATCGAGGCGGCACGATCGCTGATGTACCAAGTCGCCGACGATATCGACCACGGCCGGCCCTGCAGTACTCGGGCATCCATGGTGAAACTCTTCGCGAGCGAAATGGCCGAACGCGTCACCAGCGACGGCCTGCAGATCCACGGCGGCGCCGGTTACACGAATGACTTTGCCGTCGAGCGACACTGGCGGGATGCGCGGTTGACCAAGATATTCGAAGGGACCTCCGAGATTCAGCTGCGCATTATTTCCGACGCACTTCTGGGGCGATCCTGATGGCCATCACGGCAACCGACAACTACTTCGACGACTTCGAGGTCGGCGCGATCTATGCGCATGCTCGCGGACGCACGGTGACTGAAATGGACAATGTCCTCCTCACGCTGATGGTGATGAACACCGCACAAGGGCATTTCAACGAAGAATCCATGGCCGACACCAAGTTTGGGAAAAGGATCGTCTTCGGTGGCCTCACCGCCGCCATGGTCATCGGGTTGGCATCTCAGGACACCGCTGAAAACGCCATCGCTGAACTAACGCTGGGCAAGGTGCGATTCACCTCGCCGGTGTTTCACGGCGATACACTGCACGCATACACGGAGGTCCTCGACACGTGGTTGGATGATGCTCGCGCGGATGCTGGTGTCGTGAAGTTCCGACACTACGGTGTCAATCAGCGCGATCAGATGGTCTTCGAAGGCGAACGCACCGTGCTCATCAGACGTCGTCTCGTCACAGTCGAAACCCACTCGACATGAGCAGGGGTTCCCTCGACGGGCTCAGGGTCATCGACTTGACGACGCAACTCTCGGGCCCATACTCAACGATGGTCTTGTCAGACCTCGGAGCGGATGTCATCAAGGTCGAATCGCCTGACGGTGACGCGGTTCGTCAGCAAGGCCCGTACCACCGTCAAGACGTCACACGGGCATTCGGCGGCTACTTCCAGAGCATCAACAGAAACAAGCGAAGCCTCGTATTGGACCTCAAAACCGAAGCAGGAAAGGATGTCTTGCTGAGGCTGGTCGAGACAGCCGACGTCTTGGTAGAGAACTTTCGTGTCGGTGTCATGGAACGCCTGGGGGTGCCGTACGAGCGCCTCTCAGAAGTCAATCCAAGACTGGTGTACGCGGCACTGAGGGGGTTCGGCGACCCACGGACCGGCGAAAGTCCCTATTCGACGTGGCCCGCGTACGACGTGGTCGCGCAGGCGATGGGCGGGTTGATGGGGATCACGGGTCCCGATGTCGAACATCCGACGAAGGTGGGGCCAGGTGTTGGTGACGTATTCCCGGGCATCTTCACCGCGGTGGCCGTGCTCGCTGCGTTACGGCATGCGGAGAGGACTGGCGAAGGCCAATTCGTCGACGTGTCGATGTACGACTCGGTAGTTGCGTTGTGTGAACGGATCATCTATCAACATTCGTACACCGGTGTGGTGCCGAAACCGCAAGGCAACGGCAATCCTCAGTTCTGCCCATTCGACGTGTTCCCCGCCGCGGACGGTTTCGTGACGATCGCGGCTCCTCGTGACCATCAGTGGGATCTGTTGTGCAGGTTGATGGGTAGACCGGAGCTGAGCGCCGACGAGCGATATGCCACCAATACCGCGCGAGTGCGGCACGCGGAGGATGTTCGAAACCTTCTGTCCGAGTGGACAGGAAGCAGAACTGTCACACAGATCCTCGACGTCCTTGGCGGACAAGTGGCGGTTGGTCCCATACACGACGCAGCCGACCTCTTTCATGATCAGCACATCTCTGCCAGAAACATGATCGTCGAGGTGGAACATCCCGGCGTCCCGCAACCTCTCGCAGTCGTGGGACGACCGATGAAGTTCACACGGACGCCGGGGCCGGCGCCACATCGCGCCCCATTCTTGGGCGAGCATGGCGACGAAGTACTTACTTCGCTCGGGTATACCGCCGCTCAGATTTCAGAGCTGCACCGGATAGGCGCAGTGGGCACACAGCGCGACGGTGGTGTGGAATCAGGTCGAGTCACTGTGGGTTAGACACGCGCGAACACGGGGGCAGTGAATCGGAGGCAACGTCGCTGTACGAGTCAGCTATGACACTGCTGGAGCCGGCTTCGCGCGCCGTCGTGGCCGCGATCGCGCCTCTCTAAGTCTAAGTATGCGCGACGTTGGGGTTCATGACGACGAATCGCCGGGCCAATGATTGGGCTGCGCATGATGATTCGGAAGCTCGTCTAGCGCTTCCGCCAGCAGGCCAGTCCGGCCGCAACGGTGTTTGGTTGGCCGACGTGGCACACGGCCGGTTATATCAACTCTGTTGGCAATCACGCGGTTCTCGCCTGCACTGATCGTCACGATGCGGCAGGCGCACCGGTCCGGGAACCCTCGTCGCCGCCAGTGAGATCAATGCAGCGACGGAGGGGATCTCCATGCGCTACAATCTGCATGTGAAACGGATATACCAGTGACTTGCACCAAGGATACGGCTCGACAGCATCGGCCCACCACCAGCACCCACAGGAGACCACAATGACGAACAGGACCATCGACGGCAGCCAGGCGACCCCATACAAACTCGCACACCTGGTGTTGCGGGTGTCCAACCTCGAACGCAGCGTCGCGTGGTACTCCGAGGTGCTCGGTGCGCACCTGATCGGATCCGGCGGCTTCTTCGCCGGCATCACCTACGACGAGGAACACCACCGCCTCGGCCTGATCGAAGTAGCCGGAGCCGCCCGCGAAACCGAAACCTTCGGCGCCAGCACCCTGATCCCCGACGAGGCCGAACGCGCCGCCACCGCCGGCGCCGACGCCCTGCAGTTCTCGTCGGAACCCGGACTCGAACACGTCGCGTTCACCTACGACAGCCTCGAAGGCCTCCTCAACACCTATGTGCGACTGCGCGACAAGGACATCAAACCGATCATCACCGTCAATCACGGCCCGACGACGTCGTTCTACTACAACGACCCCGACGGCTTCCGCGTCGAACTCCAAATCGACAACCTACCGATGGGCACCGCTCAAGAATTCGTCGACTCACAAACCAACATCGTCGGCGTCATGATCGACCCTGAAGAACTGCTCCAGCGCTACCAAGCCGGAGAACCCGTCCGGACACTGGTCACCTGGGACGCATGGCGCCAGCCGGAGCCAACCGCAACCTAGCCCCACCGCCTCCAGAACGACAGCAGCACACGCCACCCGCTCGTAGCGACGGACGTGGTTGTCATCCGTGACGTCCTGAGCCCAAGCGTAGCCGCGCCTCACCATGGTTGCCCCACGCGCACAACCTCGAGACAAGGAGACACGGCACGTCTACTCGAAACGATCCAGCGCCCAACGGCCCTAGAGCCAAGTGATCTTGGCGGCCCACAGACCAACTCGCAGCCGACCGGTCCCGCCCGCTGGGCGGGCGACGTCGCTGACTTCCGGAGGCATCCGATTCCGACGGCCTGACTAGGCCGCGCTGCCTGCGGTGAGTGCCTCGCGCAGGCTCGCGCACTGGCTGTCGAAGAAGGATCGCGACACAGGCGCGTCGGGGACGATTCTGTCGAAGCCGTGGAAGGCGCCCGGCACCACCTCCACGTGGCACGGCACGCCCGCCTTCTTGAGCCGCTCGGCATAGGCCAAGCCCTCGTCGTGGAAGAGGTCATGGGTGCCGACGCCGATCCACGCCGGCGGCAGGCCGGTCAGATCGGCGTTCCGCGCCGGGACGGCGATGTCGGGGTTCGCATTCCCCAAGTACGCCGCCCACCCGAACCGATTACTGCGTTCGGAACACAACCGGTAATTCCGCGCGTCCATCGGGCTTTTCGCCACGGTCCTGTCGTCGAGCATCGGATAGGTCAAAAGCTGTAGGGCAGGGCTGATTTCACCGCGATCGCGGGCCATCAGTGCCAACGCGGCCGCGAGGCCGCCCCCTGCGCTGGCACCACCGATCGCCACCCGCGCAGGGTCCACGCCCGGCAGTGCCACCAGCCGCCGCAGGGCGGCGTAGCAGTCCTCGAGCGCCGCAGGAAACGGATGCTCGGGCGCCCACCGGTACTCGACCGACCCGACTGTGATTCTCAGCTCCTTGGCCAATCGCCGGCACAACTCGTCGTCCTGCCGTGCACTGCCGAGCACGTACCCGCCGCCGTGGATCCACAGTAAGGCGCCAGAAGTAGCGGCAGGCTCCAGCGGTCGGTGCACCCTGACACCCGCACCGGTGGTGAGCGCGAGTACCTCCACGTGATCGTGCCGACCGGGCAGATGCAACAAACTGAGACCGCGGAACAGCGGCAGAGTCCTGCGGGTGACCAGTCCGCGCGGCAGGAGCCGGGCAATCCGTCGCAGGTCTGGATGAAAGTCTTCGGTCGACACGATTCCGAATCCCTTACTTCAAGAACGGGTCTCGTGGCAACCCGAGGCCCAACTCCGTCATGTATCGGCGTGCAGGCTCCGTGCCCGCGACGGCGAGTATGGTCCGGCGCAGCTCGAGCAGGTGCAGCGTCGAGATTGAGTGGACGGGCATGGTGACCTCTCCTTGCTCGGTTAGCGGCGGCTTGGATCGTCAAGTCTGCGCGATGGGAGAATGATAGCGCAAGTGGCTTGCATATCCGAGTTTATAGCGGTAATACTGGTGGGGTGACTGTTCCTCTGGATCTCCGTACTCAGCTCGAACAAGTCGTGTTGGAGGGTTTCACGGCCGTCGACCACGGCCGTGCAGTCGATTCACTGAGCCAACTGACCGCCGATTTCGTCATCACCAGCGCGGGGCAGCGAGTCGGCCGACCGCAGTACGACCACCTGATGGCCGCTCGCGACCAGGCCGGCTACACCTCACGCCACGTGCCCGCGAACTTCCGCGTCGCGGTCCACGATCAGGAGTCCTTCCAAGTCGACTTCGTCATCGTGTCGCACCGAACCGAGCACGCGACGGGTGCGTACAGCGTCACGGTCGCCGACTTCTGCGACACCTGGGT
>NZ_JACHGP010000036.1 GCF_014202335.1 Mycobacterium sp. AZCC_0083
GACAACGCCGCAGCCCTGTTCGGCCTACCACCCAAAAAGAACTAGCACCACATGCCCACCCTGATGCAAGCCGCCATCGTCGAACACAAAGGCGGCCCCTTCCAGGTACGCACAGTCCACGTGCCAACCCCCCAGCCCGACGAAGTGCTCGTTCGCATCGTGGCCACCGGCGTCTGCCAGACCGACGCACACATGCGCAACCAGGACTACCCAATCCCGCTACCGATGATCCTCGGCCATGAGGGGGCTGGCGTCGTGGAGTACGTCGGTTCGGCCGTGACCAGTGTTGCTGCCGGGGATCACGTGGCGCTCACGGTGCCGTCGTGCGGCCGGTGCGACGCATGCTGGACCGGGGCACCGGTCAACTGCGCGCAGTTCATTCCGTTGGCGTTCAGCGGCTCTCGACTCGACGGCAGCAACGCCTACGCGGGAGCTGGAGTTCACGGCCACTTCTTCGGTCAGTCGTCCTTCGCGCAGTTCGCTCTGGCCCACGAGCGCAACACCGTTCGGATCGCCAAGGACATGCCACTGGAACTGGCCGGGCCTCTGGGATGCGGACTGCAGACTGGAGCCGGGGCGGTCCTCAATTCACTTCGGGTCAACGCCGGTGAATCACTGGCAGTGTTCGGCACTGGCGCAGTCGGTCTCGCCGCGGTGATGGCCGCCAACATCGTCGGGGCCGGCACCGTGGTCGCAGTCGACGTGAGCGCGCCACAGCTGGCGATGGCCACCGAACTGGGCGCGACGGACACCGTCAACGCCGCGACGGCCGACCCCGCCGAGCACCTGCGTAAGATCCGGCCCAGTGGATTCGACTATGTCCTGGAGACCACGGCCCGGCCCGAGATGTTGTCCCTGGCAGTGGAACTGATCACTCCCAGGGGCGTCGCCGCCCTCGTCGGTGCCCCGCCAGTAGGCACTGACGCGTCCATCGACATGACCTCGCTGCTGGCTGGCCGCACGCTGCGCGGCATCATGCAAGGTGACTCGGTACCCCACGTCTTCATCCCGAAACTGGTTGAGTTGTATCAGTCCGGACGGTTCCCGATCGATCGCCTCATCCGCAGCTATGAGTTGGCTGACGTCAACCAGGCGTTCGCAGACGCGGCCAACGGCAAGGTCGTCAAACCGGTCTTGATGATGGGCGACTAGTCCGCCCTGCACACGTGCACGGTCGCGGCCGCCGCTTCACCCTGCCCCTTGACAAACTGGCCTACATATCAGCCAGTGAGCCAGCAGGGCACTCTGGTGGCCGTGACGCCGGACTCCCTCACGGCGCGTAGCTCGGACGGGTTCGCGCGTACCTACCAGATCGATGCCCAGACCACCGCGATCACCGATGACGGAAGCCGAGTCGGCAGTGCGGGTTCGTCTTTCGTGGTGAATGACGAGGTCTCGATCCTTGCGGTGATCCGTGACGGCAAGGCGATTGCGACGACCGTCGCAGGCCGGGCCGTGTCCGACCTGAATGGACCTCCCATGGACGACGTTGCTGCGCTGCCTGCGAGACCCTGAGCCGACCACATCGCACGTCAAGACTCCGAAATCAAATCTGCCGAACCGGAATAGATGGGGCCCGGCACTCGCTGTAACTCGCAGGCCTAATTAGCAAAGACAACGATTTAGCGAAGGTAAGGAGTTCCGACTGTGAGTGCTAGAAGCATCAAGCCGTTCGCCGTCATCGGCGCAGGAGTTGCGATCACCGGGGCCGCCTTGGTGGGGGCAATCTTGCAGGGACCGTCGGATTCGGGTCCCATGGCCGGAGAGATGAGTACCGGGGTGACCATCACCGCGACCACCCCGGCGAGCGCAGCGCCGGTCCCCGTGGCGCAACCCAGCATCAAGGGCCCCGCGCCCTTGCCCAAGGAGGAGCAGGGACTTCCCGGCTAGGAGACTCCTGGATAATCCCGCGTGGCGACCGCTTGTTGACCTGTGATTGTTGGGATGATTTTGGGGTGCAGGGTCGCTCTGATGATCAGCGGGAAATTCTGGATGCGGAGTCGGTGACGGGGCATCTGCTCAAGGCGGGCAGTGTGTTCGGGGTGCTGGCCGCGCATCGTCGGGAGTTGCTCCCCGATGTATGTTTCGTGATTTGTTTCCCAGCGGTCGGGGCGGCCCGAGTGTGCCCGCCGACGTGATGGCCGCGGTGATCACCTTGCAGGCGTTGCACGGCCTCTCCGATAACCAGACCGTGGATGCGGTCACCTTCGATCTGCGATGGAAGACCGCCTGCGGGTTGGTGGTCACCGACGCCGCGTTTCATGCCACGACATTGACGTACTGGCGGCGGCGGTTGGCGCACCGGATATTGGGACATCTTTCCAAGACCGAACTCGGCCCAAAAGCCGCCGACGCGGTGGCCTTGTTGGCGTTGATCGCCGGCCAAGACGTCGAACCGGTCGAGGGCTCCGATGGCACCGACGGCCGGTGGCGCATCGCCCGGAACGTGGCCCCGGACCGGGTCATCTCGACGGTCGATCCCGAGGCCCGGCATGCTCACAAGACGGTGCACCGACGCCAGGACGGATTCAAGGCGCATCTGGTCATCGAGCCCGATACCGGCATCGTCACCGACTGCGCGTTGAGCAAGGGCAGCGGTGACGCCGCGGTCGGGATCGAGCTGCTGGCCGGCGAGTCCGCACCGGTCCGGGTGCTCGCTGATTCTGTATACGGTTCCGGGGAATTGCGTGCCGAACTCGTTGCCGGTGGTCACGTCGATCTGGTCAAACCGGCACCGACGCGCTCGGCAGTTCCGGGTGGGTTCACCGTCGATCACACCAACCGGACGGTGACGTGTCCTGCCGGAGCGACCAGGAATATCACCCACGCGCAGGCAACGCAATATTCGATTCGGCGTGTCGCAGCTGCGCACTACGGGCCCGCTGCACCACCAGCGTCACCGGGAAGACGCTGCACCTGCGGCCACACGACACGCTACAAAGAGCGGCACGCGTTTCAGCGCGAAATCCGGACCGGCTCAACGAATATCGTCAACATCGGCCGATGGTGGAGCGTTCCATCGCATGGTTGACTCGAGGGAATCGCAAAGCCCGCTACCGCGGCGTCGCCAAGAACGATCACTGGTTACATCACGGCACCGCAGCACTGAACCTACGCCGATTGATCACCCTGGGCCTCGACCGCAACGGCACCACCTGGGCTGGCCTAAGCACTCGCCCAAGGCCTTGCAGGCACCACCCATCGACTGCAAAACTCGAAACGGCGGGGCGATCTCCGTGTCGACCTCAGGATCTGACTTCACCAACGCCGCCACGCGGCTCGAGACGCCCCGCCCCACAAACCCCTTATTCAGGAGTCTCCCAGGGGACGTTAACCCCGTCCTAGCGGGCTGACACCTAACATCCCGAATTCGGGCGCAGTTGGTGACGCCGTGCGATCAGCGTCCCCGGAACGCGACGGGCAAGGCCGCCAGGCCTGGAGCTGGCGGTTGCCCATCGGCCCGCCCGTCTCGTAGGGCGGCGGCGGCCGCCAACGCGGCCCGGCTGTCCTCGGTGTCGAACAGGCCGGCCGTCACGTCGGCCAACAACCGATCGGCGGTACCGACACCACCGGATTCGTAAGCCCTGAAAAGGGATTTCGCGGCCACGTGGGCGCGGGTGGGGCCGTTGGACAGGCGCGTGACCAGCTCGGCCGCGGTATGATCGAGCTCGCCGTCGACCACCACGCGTTCGGCGAGGCTGGCGACCTCGCCGATCGGGGTCGGGACGGCCAGCATGACCATTCGTCGGGCCGCGACCGGACCGATCGAGCGGATCAAGCGTTGGTATCCGCCGGCCATCGGGACTTGTCCACCCATCCCCTCCGGGCACCACAGGACGGTCTCGACGGAGGCGACGATGAAGTCTGCGCACAGCGCCAATTCCAAACCGCCACCTGCGGTTTGGCCTCGGATCGCAGCCACCACTGGCAACTCGAGGGCTTCAATGGCGCGGTAGGAGGCGGTCACCTCGGCGATGAACGTGCGAAACCAGGCCGATGACTTGTCGGACCATTCCCACGGCGCTGCGCCCAAACTGAAGTTGGGGCCCTCGGCGGTGATCAACAGTGCCCGGCTGTTACTCGCACCCGCGTCGTGTACCGCCGCTCGCAGGTCGTCGCTGAAGCCTTCGTCGATGAAGTTGGTTGGTGGACTTCGTAGTACGAGGTGGCCGACATTGGCCTCCTGGTGGAAGGTCACCGCGCTCATGGGTCCTCGTTCTCCTCTCGGTGCCTAGGTCTAGACTCCCTGAAGTCTATCGATAGGACTATATTTTCTCTTTATCTTCTGCGCTCCGCGGACATGCGCATACGGCCCAACCCCAGGTAGGGCATGGCGGATGTGGGTCGCGGTCGATGCGCACTGCGACACGCTGAGCATTCTGCGAAACCGGCGGTGCGCCTGCGATCATCGGGGGTGAGTGCATCACCGCGGCAAGCCATGCACCGGAGTATCAGGCGGCCGGACTGGTCGCGCTCGCGTCGAACTCGACGCGCAGGACCGGAAGCACTTGCTCGCCGAGCAGATCGATCGTCTTGTGGACGCTGCGCTCGGGAAGGCCGCCAAAGTCCAGAGCAAACATCTGACGGCGGTAGTCGCCGAACCGCTCGCGAGTGGCCATCACCTTCTCGACGATCTGGGAGGGGCTGCCCACCGTCAAACCCGTCGAGGCGTTGACGTCTGGGAGGTTCCGGCCGCCGTGCATGTGGCTAATGGCGTCGAAGTAGGGCTGGTACTCGCGCACCGCATCCTGCGATCGTGCCCGCACGAAGGCGAAGCCGCCGGCGCCGACAATCGCGTCCTCGGGCCGCCCATGACCGAACGCCGCATAAGCCGTGCGATAGAAATCGACGTAGCGCGAGAAGTAGGCCACGTCCATGAAGAGGTTGTTCACGAAGAACCCGTCCCCGTAGCGGGCCGCCTGCTCGGCGATCTCAGGTGAGCGGATCGACCCGTGCCACACGAACGGCGGAACGCCGTTCAGCGGACGCGGGATGGCCGTGAATTCGACAAGCGGTGAGCGGAATTCGCCCGACCACGTCACCACGTCCTCGTCCCACAACCGGCGCAACAGCGCGTAGTTCTCCACGGCCAGTGGGATCCCGTCCTGTACGCGCTTGCCGAACCAGGGGTAGACCTCAGCGGTGTTCCCGCGCCCCAACATCAGGTCGACCCGGCCGTCAGCGAGGTGCTGCAGGGTGGCGAAGTCCTCGGCAATGCGTACGGGGTCGTTGGTGGTTATCAACGTCACCGACGTCGACAGGATGATTCGGTCGGTGCGCGCGGCGATGTAACCCAGCACCGTGGGCGTGCTGCTGGACAGGAATGGCCTGTTGTGGTGCTCGCCGAGTGCGTAGACGTCGAAGCCCGCCTGCTCGGCATGGATAGCGATCCGGGTAATCGCCTTCAGACGCTCGTTTTCGCTGGGGATGTGACCGGTGGCTGCGTCAGCTGTGACGTCACCGACCCCGAAGATACCGAATTGCACGGTAATGCCTTTCGACTCATGCGCGCGATCGAACGAGCGCGCGTCAATACTTAACTCAACAACTAAATCTATCTGGTGTGCTTTACGTGTCAAGTATCTCTCCCTCTCGGCCATGGGGCAGGCCCAGCCGCCGTCGAGTTCGCTCGGACTGGCCTGTGCCGGGCCAACTCTCGTCGGGAGGTAGCGCGCTCAGGATTCGTTGCGCGATATCCCCTAGCGCGATGGCCTGGTGGCGCGAGAGACGATCGAAGACGAGTCGACGGATCGCCTTCACGTGGCCCGGAGCTATCTCTTGCAATTTGCGCAACCCAGCGTCGGTCAGAATGGCCAGGGTGTAGCGGCCGTTGTCGGCGTCGGGTGTGCGCGCCAGCCATCCGCGCCGCTCGAGACGGCCCACCGCCTGGGAAAGCCTGGGCAGCGAGCCACCCGCGATGGTGGCCAGCGTGCTCATTCGCATCTTCGTCCCGCCGGACTCCGACAGGCGGGCCATCACCAGGTATTCGAAGTGGCTGATGCCGAAGTCACGCTGCAACTCCGCGCTCAACACTGGCTGCAGGCGCAAGATAACCGTCGACAGCTGGTCCCACACGCGGCTCTCTTCGCCGTCCAGGGAAGTGATTTCGTCGCACGTCTTCACGTTCATGTTTAACTTAAACATTGAACTGAAATATTCCGGTTCGATTAAACGCTTAAGTATCCGGGCGCGAACGCGCGAGGGACGCCGACGATGAAGGAGGAGTCCGTGGGAATGCTCGGACCTCGGCGTCGACCCTTGCGCAGCGGCCAGCGGCCGAGATCCAACCGCCGCCCGCCGCACGATCGTGACTTCGTCGCCACGGTGACCACGTGGTCGGGTCTCCACCGGTCGACTGCGCGTCGCGAGCGCAGTGACGTTGTCCTTCGACCACTGCGCTGACGCCGCCTGGCGGGCCAAGAGGAACGAGTCGATGGAGCGACCGTGCTGGTGGTCCGTCGAGCACCACTGCGATGTGAGGCAGCGAGGGCCGTCGGGACCGCCGCATTGAGACGTTCAGCGGCGCCTTCACCGTCGCCGCGGCGGCACCCCCTCGGTCTCGGCCCAGATCGTCGTCGATTCGCTCAGCACCGACAACGACCAGCGCGACGGGCACCTGAAGTCCGCCGACTTCTTTGACGCCGCGAGATACCCGTCGCGACATTCACGTCTTCCACAGTTATTCCGAGCGGCGACCGCTACGTGTTCGTCGGCGATTTCACCCTCGAGGGCGTAACCAAGCCGGTCAGCCTCAACTTCGAGTCCAACGGGCCAACCCGGTCAGGGATACGGCGAGGTCGCCGGCTTCGAGGCGTCGGTCGTACTGGACCGCAAGGACTTCGGCATCGACATCGAGCTGCCACTGGAGACCGGCGGCGCCGTGGTGGGCGACAAGGTCACCGGCACCTTGGCGATCGAGGCGATCGACCAAGCCTGAGTGGCGCAACCGACGCCCGGCCGATGTCACCTAGGGTGACCGGTTCGGCGTCGTTCCACCAGGACGACGTCGCGGCCGCAACAACCCCGCGGGCCACGGCAGCTAACCGCAAAAATGCCACTTAACGCATTTATCGCCAAAAACATGAATTCGCGGCCGGTGCCAGAAATGCAGTATGCTTCGGTTGTGAGTGAAGCCCCGTTGACGCGCGGCGTAGAGGTCTATGACGTGCTTCACGCAGAGTTGCTCAATGGCGTGTTGTGCCCGGGAGCGAAGCTGCGGTTGGTCGAACTAGCGCAGCGCTTCAGCGTCAGTCAATCGGTGATTCGCGAGGCCCTGACCAGATTGGCGGCCCAGGGCCTGGTGACCGCTACGCCGCAGCGTGGCTTCCGGGTTCGCGAATTGTCCGTCGAGGACATCGAAGGCCTGACCGAGGCCCGGGTGCGAATCGAACCGATCGCGCTGCGGCTGGCTATCGAACGCGGAGACGAACAGTGGGAAAGCGGCATTGTCGCCGCTCATCACCTCCTGGAGCGGACTCCCATACTCAACTCCGAGCAAATGGTGGACGAGCAGTGGGCCGCTCGGCACCGGGAATTCCACCAGGCGCTGACAGCGGGGTGTCACAACGCCCGGCTCGAAGGCGTGGTCCAAGGTCTGCGCGATAGCGCCGAACTGTATCGCCGCTGGTACTGGGCGCTGACCGACCATCATCATCGCGACCTGGCCAAGGAGCACCGCCGCCTCACGAAGCTGGCGCTCTCGCGCGATACCGACGCGGCGGCCGAACTGCTGGTGGCCCACATCGCGAAAGCGCCCAAGAAACTCATCGCGTTCGCGCGTGCGCGCAGCCTGGACAATCTGGACGAACGCCCCGTCGCGGGTTGAGGCACCCACACCGGCGATATCGTCGATGCTCGCGGGTAACCGAACGCACTCATGGGCACGGACTGAAGTGATCGGTCGACATCGGCGTCTTGGGCACGGCTGGCGGGGCCGGAGTGTGTGGTCGAACGGGACGACGTGTGGACCTGGGATGCCCGCGGCGTCGCAGACCTCTGGCCGACGGTCCCCTACCACGCCGTTACGACCGTCCGTGGTCGGTACGGCTAGGGCACCGACGCACTGGGCCAGCTGTCATCTGGTGGCAGTCCGTCGAGGACGCGCTGGCTGATCACTCCTAGCTGGCGGACCTGCGCGTGGGTCAGTCGGTCGAAGACGTACTCACGGATGTCCTCGATGTGGCTGGGGGCCATCTGCTCCAGGCGGCGACGTCCCGCCCGGGTCAGCACTGCCAGAGTGTAACGGCCGTCGGCGGTATCGGGCCGGCGTGTCAGCCACTTCCGCTTCTCGAGGCGCGTGACCGCTTGGGACAACCGGGGTAGCGAACTACCAGTGATCTTGGCCAGCGCGCTGAGCCGAATCGTTGCGCCCGCCGTCTCCGACAGTCGAGCCATCACCAGGTATTCGAAATGGCTGACACCGAACTCCAGTTGCAGCTGCGCGCTCAGCACCGGCTGCAATCGCAGGATCATCGTCGATAGCTGTACCCAGACGCGTTGTTCGTCGGCGTCGAGCCAGCGCGGTTCGGAGGAGTCGTTCACCTCGCGATTCTAACTTCAGCATTGAACCGGAATAGCAGAAATAGAGTTAAGCATTTAACTGAAGGTGACAGGGCACCGCGAGAGAAGAACGCGATGGAGGCGCTGGAGGTCATTGGAACCGAAGTGTCATGCCACGTCTGCTCGATGCTGCCGAGCCCGCAGTGGACTCCGACGCCGGCGGCTGGTGCATGCAAGCCGCCGAGACAAGCACTCCGCCATGCAATTCGGAAGCTTCGGTCGCCCGTCTGCTCCCAAGGTGTAGCGCCGCGCCTCGGAGGCTATCCGGACTTCGGTCCGCTTGATGTACGATGCTTGACATGACAAGTATCAGTTCTCGACTCGACGCCTTGTCGCAGATCGTTCTGAGCACGTTCCGCGTGGTTCTCGGCGTGCTGTTCGCCATTCACGGGGTCCAGATCCTATTCGCCTGGCCGGTCGGAATGGACGGGGGTCCTGCGGTGCCCGTCGGCACCTGGCCACTCTGGTACGTAGGCGTCATCGAACTGGTCGCCTTCTGGCCCATTCAAAACGGCGGCGGAAAATTGGCGGTCGACCGCTTGCTCGACGGAAGACGGCAAGTCCACACGGGCGCAACGCTTCCCGTCGCTGGCTGAACGGGCTAGAGCCGTGTGTAGGCCGGGTCGGCAGACCCTCGCTCAGGACCACTGCGTACGTGCGCCCGAAAGAGCCCACACACGAAGGGCTGGCGCCATCACCGCTCAGTTGTACGCAAGCAAGTTGCGATATCGCGGTCGGCACCGTAGCTGTCGCCTTCCGGCGACCGGACACAATGGCAATACCGCCAAGCAACGGGCGATTCTTCGCCCACGGACAGAAGGAACCTTGTGATCGATACAGTCGGCTTCATCGGATCGGGACGGCTTGCTCAGGCCGTGGCGCATCGACTGCTCGAAGCGAGCGTCGCCGTCCTGCTCAGCAATACCCGCGGGCCGGACAGCCTAATCGACGTCGTGGCCGAGCTTGGACCAGGCGCACGCGCCGTCACGGTGGCCGAGGCGGCAGGCGCGAACCTAGTGGTCATTGCGGTTCCCTTCACCCGAGTCTCAGAACTGACCGGCGCCGTCGATAGCTGGGTCGGGCGAGTCGTGGTCGATGCCACCAATCAATTCGCCGAACCCGACCCCGACGCAGGCGTGGTCGACCTCGGAGAGGACACCGGCAGCGAATGGGTCGCCCGGCGGCTGCCCGGTGCCGTCGTAGTCAAGGCCTTCAACACGATGTTCGCCAACTTCATCCGCGCCGACCCGGTGCATCCCGAGGGTCGACAGGTGGTCTTCTACGCCGGCGACGATGACGAGGCACTGAGTGACTTCGGCGAGCTTTTGACTCGCTTGGGGTTCGCTGGCGTACTGGTAGGTAGCCTGCGCGACGGTGGCCGCATCATGCAGCTCGGAGGACCGCTCAGCGCATTGCACGTACTCAAACAGGACTGACCGCACCGGAACCGGAGCCGCACACCTGAATGGCGCCGAGCGCAGAACCGCGACACCAGTAGCACCGTCTTGTAGCACGATCCGACGGCCAGCACGACGATGCCCGACAATATGACCAGCCGGTGAATCGGTATGCCTAACAGGCCCTGCCAGATCAGCACCGAAGGATGCGGCGATCGAGCTGCCTGCCCTGGAAACGACGGTCAGTGCCGCCACCGCGGTTCTGCCAATGATGAGCATGACCATGAAGATCGGCGTCGAGGCTTACGGCGCCCTGGTCGCTTACTCCGACCAGGGGCGTGGCCTGGCCGGTCGGCTCAGTCCTCATCCAGGCTGGCGTGCATCTCCCAGATCAAGATCTCAGCCGCCGTGGTGGCGGTCAGTCGCTGGCCGCCGGACGCAGTGAACCGCACCGCATCGCCCTCGCCGAGGGTGCCGCCTTGCTCGAGCGCGATCTCGCCGCCTGCGACGAACAAGTGCAGATAGGGGGCCTCGGGCACGATGACGGACTGACCCGGACGCAACCGTGCCCCCTTGAGCGCGGCGTGCCGATTGCGGATGCTGATCGCCGTTTCACCGCGGTCCTTCGGCATGCCGGAGGCAATCGTCACCAAGCTCCCAGAGAGCAGCGCATCGTCGATCTCGAGTTGCTGGTATCCCGGGTCCGTGCCGCTCTCGTCGGGCACCACCCACATTTGGATCAGATGCACCGGTTCCTCGTGTGATTCTGCACCCGTCTGGATCCACGAATCGTTCTTCTCGGAATGCATGATTCCGCGACCGGCCGACATCCGTTGGGCGAGACCGGGATAAATGATGCCAGAGTGGCCAGCCGAGTCTTGATGCACAAGCGACCCACGCAACACCCACGTCACGATCTCCATGTCACGATGCGGGTGGGTGTCGAAACCTTTGCCCGGCATGATCGTGTCATCGTTGTTGACCACAAGCAGACCGTGGTGGGTGTTGGCCGGGTCGAACCGGTCGCCGAGTCCGTTGGAGAACGAGTGCTTGGCGTCCAACCAAGAGATCCTGGACTTCAGTCGATCATCGGCACGCCTGATGTCGAGCACGGGTGCGCTCATTTCGTGTTCACTCCTCGAATAGAACCTTTGGGCAACGTCTTTGCAGGCGGTACAACGTTGCTTCGCATGCACGCATTCCGTTGCGTGACAGTCGCCACCATTATGTTTGTCGTGTCAACTAAATGACCGATCGACAATCGGGGATGACCCAGGCGGATGGTCCCAGCCCAGGAGTCCAACGCCCGCAAGTCGCTCGCGGTTCGACGTTTCGTGATCGCGGTCGCCTAATGGGAGTCGATCAGCGTGTCCTTGACGGGGATCTTGGTTCTCGAGCGGGAGGCTGATTACCGAGCCGCCGGCCGGTGAGCACTGTCG
>NZ_JACHGP010000037.1 GCF_014202335.1 Mycobacterium sp. AZCC_0083
CCACCACAGCACCTACGACGAACACACCGCCTGGGCACACCGCCAACCCGCCAAAGCCGCTTGACACCTTACGAACCTGGGATGTCTAACCGCGCAAATAGGCCAGCACGGCGAGTACCCGGCGGTTCTGTTCGTCGTCGGGTGGCAGCACGAGCTTGGTGAAGATGTTGCGGACGTGCTTCTCCACCGCACCGTCGCTCACCACCATGGTGCGGGCGATGTTCGTGTTGGACCGGCCCTCGGCCATTAGCGCGAGCACGTCCTGCTCGCGCGGGGTCAGCTCCCGCAGCGGGTCGTCGCGGCGGCGGCGCACCAGTAATTGGCTGACCACTTCAGGGTCGAGCACCATGCCGCCGGATGCCACCCGGTCCAGCGCGTCGAGGAAGTCGGTGATCGCCGCGACCCGGTCCTTGAGCAGGTAGCCGACCGCACCGGCGCCGTCGGCGAGAAGGTCGTCGGCATAGGAGACCTCGACGTACTGGGAGAGCACGAGCACCGGTGAACGGGGCACGCGCCTGCGCGCCTCGACCGCGGCCCGGAGCCCCTCGTCGGTGTTCGACGGCGGCATCCGGACGTCCACCACCGAGACGTCCGGCCGGTGCGTCTCGATCGCGGTCACCAGCGACGGGCCGTCACCCACCGCGGCGACCACGTCGTGGCCGTTCTCGGTGAGGAGCCGGATCAGTCCCTCCCGCAGCAGGACCGAGTCGTCGGCGACGACAACCCTCAGCACGGCACCTCCGCCCTGATCTCGGTCGGCCCGCCTGCCGGGCTGACCACGATCAGCGTGCCACCCGTCGCCCTGACGCGGTCGGTCAGTCCGGATAGCCCGTGGCCCTTCGCCACGTGCGCGCCGCCGACCCCGTCGTCGACGATCTTGATGCCCAGGCTGCCGGGCTGGTTCGCCACGGTGACCCAGCAGTTCGCCGCGCCGCTGTGCTTCGCCACGTTGGTCAATGCCTCGGCGACGGTGAAGTACGCGGTGTTCTCCACCACCGGGTTGAGGCGGCCCCCCGACATGCCGAGCTCGGCGTCGACGGCGAGCTCGACCGGGACGGTGCAGCGGGCGGCCACCGCGGCCAGCGCGCTGGGCAGGCCGCGGTCGGTGAGCACCGGCGGAGCGATGCCGCGGGCGAGGGCCCGCAACTCGTCGAGGGTCTCCCTGGTCTGGCCGATGGCCTCGTCCAGCGTGTGCCGCAACGCATCCGGGTCACCATCCAGTTGCTGCCGCGCGCGGCCCAGGTCCATCGCGAGGCGGACCAGCCGCTGCTGGGGACCGTCGTGGATGTCGCGCTCCAGCCGGCGCAGCGCTGTCGTCTCGGCGGAGACGGCGGCCGCCTTCTGCTCGGTGAGAACGACGATCTTCTGACGCATCTCGGCGATGCCGGTGAGCAGCAAGCGGCTGAAGCCTGCCGAGACCAGCGCGCAGCCGCGGACCACGGCGGGAAGGGTGATCAGGCAGACCAGACCGACGGCGGTCTGCAGACCGATCCTGGCGAAGGTGCTGTCGCCGAGCCCGATCAGCTCGGCCAGCGAGTGGTTGTCCGGGCCGCGCGGGATGCTCCAGTCCCAGGCGAAGCTCAGCGTGCCCCCGATCGCCGACGCCCACCAGCTGACGACGACGGAGAACGCAGCGACTGCGATCGGGAAGTGCACGACGGCGTGCACCAGGTCGAGCCAGGACTGAGTTTGGCTGAGCGGCGTGAACATTCGCTTCCAGATGCCGTCGCCCCGTTGAGACGTCCGGTAGATCGGCCGGGTCCGCGGCATGCGCAGCACGGCGGGGATGCGCAGCCGCTCGATGTCGGCGAAGAGACGGGCGAGAAGCAGCGTGCCGGCGAGGACGGGCAGGCCGACGATGACGACCAGCGTGCCGAGCCCTGCCGACAGTCCGGTCACGGCGACGACGAAGCTCGCGGTGGCCAGTGGGAATCCCACCAGGGTGTAGCCGGTGTCGATGGCGAGCTGGCGTACGAAGCCGACCCGCTCGGGTTGGGTCGTGGCGGCAGTCGTCATGTTCTCGACGCTAGGCATCATTCGGTCTCACCCCCATCCGGTGTGCCAGCGTCTTCAGGGTAGGGCTGTCCATACCGCTGACATTCGCCGCATGACGCGGCGGCGGCGGACCCGCTTTCGCAAGGCCCGCCCCTGCGGGTGAGAGTGTCGTGGCAGCGTTGTCGCTATCGCCTCGGCGGCGCCGGCGCGACCGTGGTGTCGGGCACCTCCGGACCGTTCTGGTCGCCCTCCTGAACGTTGTCGGTGTCCGGTGCTCCCGCAACATCGGGGGTGTCGCCGGGTTCTGGAGTGTCCACCACCGAAGTCGCCGGCGGTGGCGGCGGGGCCGAGGTCGGGGTGGCGTTGGCGACTCCGCCGCCGATCGCGCCTGCGGCCAGTGCTGCGCTCAACGCGGCCACGATCTTGTCCGTGAGGTCCATCTGTTCGTTTCCCTTCTTCGAATCTCCACCAATCTGGTGTGCCCTCACCGTGCCCACCCAATGGTGTGCCGACGCTGAGCCCGGCTGAGGACGCGCACAGGTACCGCCGCGAGAACGGCGACTCGGATCTGAGTTGCGTTGTGATTGAACGGCGTATCGGGCACTTCGTCGGCCCGTGCACCATCATGAGGCCCCACCGCGGCAGATAGTCCACGCGGCGTTTGGATACACGGATAGCGGATTCCTGAGGGAGTTTTCAGCAGACCTCAGCGCGTTCATAGCAGCGGTTGGTGACCCTGGCGAGCGTGATGAGACCGCCCCAACGTGGCAGCGGTCAGATCGTGCCGCCGTCGTTCAGCAGGAGTTGGTGACGGGGGAATCGCAGCGCGGCAAAGTCGCCCTTTCGGGGGGCGCCGCGTCCGGCCAGCGGGCAGCAACGCATACAACCTGAGGGAGACACGATGTCGTCAAACCATGACCGTCCAGCCGGGTGCGCGCCTGCGGAATCTGCCCGTTTCGTGATGCGCAAACTTCCGCATGTCACATTGCTGTTCTGGGTACTGAAGATCGTGGCCACCACCCTGGGAGAAACCGGGGGCGACCTGCTGGCCCAGACCCTGCACGTCGGCTATCTGGTCGCCACGGTCGTCTTCATGGCGATGTTCCTGGTCGCGGCGGTGTTCCAGCTGAAAGCGCGACGCTTCCACCCGGCGCTGTTCTGGACGGTCATCGCGCTGACCAGCACCGCGGGCACCACCCTGTCCGATTTGATGAATCGCACCGGTGGGATCGGCTATACCGGCGGAGCGATCATCCTGTCCACTGGCCTGGCGATCGTGTTCCTCATCTGGTGGCGCAGCGGACAAACCCTCGACGTCGAAAACCTCGCATCCTTCCGCGGGGAGCTGCTGTTCTGGCTGGCGATCTTGTTCTCCAACAGCTTGGGCACCTCCAGCGGTGACTTCCTCGCCGACAGCCTCGGACTCGGATTCCGCGACAGCGCACTGATCCTGTCGGTGATCATGCTGCTCCTTCTCGCGGGGCACTACGTCACCCGCATCAACGACATGGTGCTGTTCTGGATCGCGTTCGTGCTCACCCGACCGTTGGGCGCGACCGTCGGCGACTTCCTGAGCAAGCCCCGCGATCACGGTGGCCTGGCCTGGGGCACCATCTGGACCTCGGCGACCCTGCTCACGGTGCTCGTCATGCTGATCACCTATCAGGCCGTCCACGTCCGTCGTCGCCCCCTGAGCCCGCTGCCGGCCCCGGTGCACCGGCGCACCGGAGAACCGCAACACCCCAACGGCGAACTCATCACCCAACCCAGTTAGTTAGCTCGCGCCCCCTCCGTAGGGGAAATAGTCAACTTGGGGAGGTGAGTCATTGAGCTGGACGTTGCCCGGCGACTGGCATTCGGTTTGGGTGCCGCCCATATTGGTGCAGGACTGAGCCTGGGCGGGATCACTCGGATCACTCGGTGCAGTCGGTGCAGTGGCAACCGTTGACGGCGCAGCCGGAGCGGCCGCGGCGGTCGGCGCAGCGGCGATCGCAGTCGCGACAGCTGCCGCCCCTAACAGCGCCATAATGTGATTCAGTCTGAATCGCATGGTGGTGCTCCTTCGATATTTGGCCGTATCCGTACATGTTTCGGGATCATGTCCTGGCCGATGGTGTCCGGTTGTACAGGCGCAGCGGATGGTGGTTGACCGCTACCGGTGCCCGCCACCGCCGCCGCCACCGAGCAGAAACGCCTCGCCTCCGTAGGGATAGAAGCTGACGGGGGGAGGAGAGTTGTTGATCTGGACATTGCCCGGCGACTGGCAGACGTTTCCGGCGCAGGACTGCTGAGGGGTAGCAGCCGCAGCAATTGGTGCGGCGGTGATCGCTACCGCGGCAGCTCCCGCCGCCAACAGCGGTGCGATGTGGGTCAGTTTGATTCGCATGGCGCAATTCCTTCGATGGTTGGTCCTAGTAAGGCTCACTCCAGAATTGCCCTCCGTCGATTCTGTGTCGTCCCGGCTGACAGCCAACTCCGTTTCCCCCCAACGGGAATCAGCGCCTACCTGCCAGCACCAATGCCTCCCGAACTGCCGCTCGTGATCACTGTCACGGTGATCGTGGCGGACGGCTCATGGCGCGTCGCGCGTCGGCGGAGGTTGACGGGCACCGCTTGTCGACTGGTCCGCCGCGAACGGTTCGACGCCGCTGCGAGCTAGTCGAGTTCCTTTGAAGTCGCCTTGCTTGGTGCCGTTGAGGCTCTTCCACCAGATGCAAACTGACGGTATGCGCGTGGCTCGCCCGCCCCTAAGCCGTCCGCGCCAACGTCCTGACTTAGTCGGAGGTCGTCACTATGCGATTCATGGCTGTCCGCCTTCACTTTTGACACTCCGCTGCGTGTACCGTCGCGCCCAAGACCTGTTGCCGACCGTCGATAGGCGGTGGCTATCGATCTCCGCCGACGTCCGACGCGCCAGGCCCCGTCCCGCCACGATCACCAGGACCGTGATCGCGAGCGGCAGTACCGGGGCGTAGCTGCGTGCGTGCAGGAAGAGCAGTCCGCCGCCTACGGCGCCCGCGATCAACCCGGCCAGTACGCCGGCGAGGCGCGGCATCTCGGCCCTCGACCGAGATCCGGCGAACGTACCGGCGAATGCGACCAGAGTGAACGTCCCAGCTGTGGTGAACACGCCTTGCACACCGAGTGATCGAACGGCCGCCGTCTGGATTCCCATGGCCAGCGAGAACAAGATGATGAGCACGTCGCCAACTCTCGTCGGGGGATGTCCGTTGGCTGCCAACCACACGACTAGGAAAGCACCCTCGGCGGTCGCGACGAGGACGAGCAATACCGTCATTGCCGGGGGCCACGGACCAGATCTATGCGAGTGTTGCGTCGCGATCCGTAGACCGAGATAGGACCCCGCGGCGAACATGGAGATCGCGAAGAGCACCGGTACGACGTCGGGCCCCTCAATCTCGGCGATTCCGAATCCCAAGAAGACGATGTTGCCGGTCATGAACGCCGAGAAGATCTTTCCCAGGCCGAAGTAGCTGATGGCGTCGACTGCTCCCGAGGCGACTGTCAATGCCACGAGCAACACGTCGCGCAGTACTTGACCATCTACGAATGTTTCGGTCTCGGTGTTCGTCGCGAACTGCTCGCTCACGCGCTGCCTTTCTCGTCATTCTGCTCAAGTTCCTCGTACGTTCAACGTCATAAGCGTTCTGGCTCAGGTGGTCATCTCCCAGAGGCTGTGCCGACATTCCGAAGGCTTCTAGTGCGACGCACTCGCTATCGGTTGTTAGTCCATGACAGCAGAGTGCCCATTGGGCGGCGCCGAGTCATCACCGCTGACGCCAGTTTGGGTCCCAGGCTGGCTGGAATACGTCCGTACCTGCCAGCACCGGTGCGAGTACCCGATTGGCGTACCGGCTGGCGGGGGGACGCAAAGTCGTGTCAGCGGTGATGGCGGCGGCTTGTTGCACTGGAATGTTGAAAGTGACCCACCATCACGGCAGGCCATGTGGCGCCGACACTTTCGACGTCGTGTGCGTTGACCAGATCGGCAAGCGAGAGGAACCGACAACCAATGTCTGCGACGAGCACACCTGATATGACTGAGACAGTTGGTAGGCGATCGTGAGCGCCGACAGCCAAGTGCTCACACGACGCGACCAGAGCGCCGCGAAAGTGCCCGACATAACCGCATCGTTCTGGGTTTTGAAGCTGACCACGACCGCAATGGGCGAGGCGGCATCGGATTACCTGCTCAACACCATGGGCTTCGTGGGCTTTGGCATCGGCCTAGCAGGCTTCGCAGTCACGCTGCTCGTTCAGTTTCGGACACGGCGCTACAACGTCTTTGCCTACTGGGCGGCGGTGATGATGGTCGCGGTGTTCGGCACCATGGCCGCAGACGTAGTGCACCACCATCTTGGTGTCTCCTTTGGGATGTCGACCCTGTTCTGCGCCCTTGCGGTCGCAGCGACCTTCTGGGCTTGGCATCGCAGTGAAAAAACACTGTCGATACACAGCATCACCACCCGACGCCGCGAAGTGTTCTATTGGCTAACAGTGTCGTTCACCTTCGCCCTCGGTACCTCCGCCGGCGACCTGACGGCCAGCCAGCTGCACTTCGGGCTCGCCGGATCGATCCTACTTTTCGCAATCATCATGGCCGTACCCGCCTTGGGCTGCTGGCGTTTTCGCCTGAACAGCGTCGTCGCCTTCTGGTGGGCGTACATCGTGACCCGACCGCTCGGTGCATCCGTCGCGGACTGGGTGAGTAAGCCCACCAAGGTCGGCGGCCTTGACTACGGCGACGGCCCCGTCGCCGCGGGTCTATTGGTGATTGCCCTGATCCTGGTCGCAGTTGTAGCGGTCAGACGCGCCAGCAGGACGAGCCGTGCTCCGGCGATGGTCACCGACTGATGCCGTTGTACGACAACGCATCAGTGGTGTGCACGCCGATGGGTAATGCCGCGCTGCAGCCGTCCTGAGGCCGGCCGGCGTCGGCACGACCGGATGGTGGAAGGTGAAGCATCTTGGTGACCACCGCCAAGAGCCCGGGGCTTACGACGGCACGCCGTGAAGCGGCGTGGCCCCTCGCTGTGAACGCGCCTGCCCACCGGGAGAGCATGTTGCCCGACCTCGTGCCGGCGTCGGCTGCCGGCATCACCAACGCCGCACCGAGGGCTACAACTGCCTCGTCAAACAGCGGGCAGCAACCCAGATTTCACCCTTGCCCGGTCAAAATCGAAGACGACATATGGGGCCCGTAGGGGTGGTATTGAATGTGGGGCGGGGGAGTGTTGATCTGAATGTTGCCGGGCGACTGGCAGACGGTTCCCGAGCAGGACTGCTGATTCGCGGCGAAAGCCGTCGGTGCGGCGGCGATCGCCACGGCGGCAGCACACGCCGCCAGCAGTGGTGTGATGTACTTCAGTTTCATTCCCATGATGGCACTCCTTAAAGCGCTAAATTGTTTGTGTGTCGCCGTACAGAATTAGCGTCGTCCGCTACCGCTGTAAATTCACTGAGGACCGCTGAAAGCTGGCTCAATATCCACCAATACCCCCGTGAACTGGAATCGTCCTTACCTGCCAGCATCCAGAAGCGCTGCCTGGTAACTGGTATGGCGCGGTAAGGGATATACCGCCGTGACACTTATCTTCA
This sequence comes from Mycobacterium sp. AZCC_0083, assembly GCF_014202335.1. GTDB lineage: Bacteria > Actinomycetota > Actinomycetes > Mycobacteriales > Mycobacteriaceae > Mycobacterium. The sequence continues at coordinate 7,615 of NZ_JACHGP010000037.1, forward strand.
GTGGCGGACTTTCAGCAATAGACAGATTTCTCTAGTTGCAAAACTCCATGACAAGGGTTTTGACACTACAGCGCCGTTGTAGGTTCCACTTTTGCGTGGCGGAGTTCCACTCTTCCTGGCGGATGGATGGCGGATCCGCCATAAACACTGGAATTGTCGGCGACCCTGGTAGCGGATTGCCTTGTGCGATGGCCACGCTGCGGTCAAGTCCGGTTCCCATTAGGGCGGCTATTGCCCAGCTGACTCAAGCGGTCGCCGGGACGACCACTTCGTGCAAGTAAGCGCATGCCGAGGGATTACGCCGCGAACACGAGCGTCGACGTTGCCACCATGGCACTGATGCGGTTGGTGGGCACTAGGCCGACACATCCTGCTCGGCGTGACCGAACTCGACGTCCTTGCCCTCGAAGGTGCCGCTGCACGACACCACCACGTGATAGGTGGAGAAGGGCGGCGGAGCCAGCACGGTGAAACTCGCACTTCCCTTCGGGCCGATGTCGAAGTTCTTGTTGGAGCCCGGCAGCACCGGATTCGTCGCGGCGTAGGTGCACTTACCAGGGATGTCCGCGGTACTGGTGACATTTACGGTCCATTGGAACCCCCTGTCGAAGGACACCCGGATGGCGTCGGTCGGCGCCACCTTGGCCGGTTCTGGGACTGGAGTTACGACGGGAGCGGGGACTGCGACGGGATCGGGAACCTTCGGGGCTTCGACGGGTTTGGCTGGTATACCGAACACGATGGTCACGACGTCGACTGACCGGTCGTCGTGCCGGATGAAGCCAACGCCGAACTCGGCGTCACCGCAATTGCCGATGGCGGCTCGTGCCCCCCTGCTATAGGCGCTGAGGATCGCAGAGGCTTGGGGATCACCGGAGCCGAGGTAGGCCGACGTCTGGCCGTTGTAGTTGCGGGGTATGCCATCTGCCCGATTCTCGGATCTGGCGTATTTCTGCGCGGCGTCTTCAAGGACGGGGTTGTAGGTCAATCGCGGGCACGGGGTGTCGGAGCGGTACAGGGTTATGGAGGCGATGATCGGGCCGAGCGGATCGTCGGCGTGTGCGATCGGCATCGCCAACGTCCCGGACAGCAGCGACGCGCCAACGAAGGCGCTCGCGAAGGCGAGTGACACAGATGTTCGTGTAGTCATCGCGACGTTTCCCAGCCCGCAGCTCTTGATGATTCCTCCCGGACTCAGATCGCCCCGCTGATGAGCTCCTGAGCTCCCGCGCGTGACGTTAATGGTTGCGGAGTCAACGAGTAACTAGGTGTTTCCCTAGTAGCGGCGGTGTAGGTGCGCGCCGATAAGCTGCCATCGATACCCGATTCGCGACAGGGGACGCCACCGTGAACACCAAGATCGCGAAGACACGCGTAGTACTGGCCGCCGTGACCGCGATCGCTGCAGCGGGATTACTCGCGTTGCCATCCGCACACGCCACGGCGAGTTGCACAGTGCTGGGCGCACTGCTGAATCTCCACCACTCCAGCGGCTACGACGTGGCCATCGATGCCAACCGTTCGTCGCTCGGGCCGCGGGCAGTCATCCGCACCCCGGAACTCACTTCGGATGGGAACATCACCAGCGGCGGTATCACCGGCCGCACCGTCGATTTCACGATCGGCTGGTCCGGCACCTTGTCTTACGTTCACTTCACGGGAACGGTTGGCGCCGACGGCATCGTGCATGGCACGTCTACTGGAACAACGACTCCCATCAACCTGAACGAGGGCCCATGGGACTCCGTCGACCCGCTCACCTGTAGCTGATCGGGACTGATCAACGAGCCTTCGATCGATACTGAATCTGATTGGGGCGATGGTGTCTCGCGACTGCCACCGCCGGAGCACTTGTTGGCCGTTGAAAACGAACTCAACCACCGACCCCGCATGGTCCTTCAAGACCGTTGCCCCGCTGACCTATTCGCTGCGCTGTTAGCCTCGAATGGTCCTTCAGTGTTGCGACGTTGATTAGAACTCACCTTGCCGCAAGGGGTCAGACTTCAGTTGCCGTTGACAACAATGTCCATGTGTTGGATCCGCAATGTCCATGTGCTGGGTTCGTCGCTCCCCCGCGTGCTGGCCGTGACCGCGCTCGCTGAAATTCCCCACTGCCGCTCATCGAAATTCCCCACCCGTGTGGCTCCGCCGAGAAGGGCGGGCCTCCCTCGATGCTGC
>NZ_JACHGP010000038.1:1568-3344 GCF_014202335.1 Mycobacterium sp. AZCC_0083
GGAGGTGTGTTGTTGCCCTGCTTGGTGGTGGGGTGTGGTGTTTGATTCGTGGATAGTGGTTGCGAGCATCAAGCTGGCATCGTCTGGGTCCGGATTCCCTGTGAGGGGTTTTCGGGCCTGAGTGGTGTTGGTTTGTTGTGGTGTAATTTTCTCTGAATTGTTTTTTGGTTTTTGTGTTTTTGTTGTAAGTGTTTAAGGGCGCATGGTGGATGCCTTGGCATCAGAGGCCGATGAAGGACGTGGGAGGCTGCGATATGCCTCGGGGAGCTGCCAACCGAGCGTGGATCCGAGGATGTCCGAATGGGGAAACCCAGCACGAGTGATGTCGTGTTACCCGTATCTGAATACATAGGGTGCGGGGGGTAACGCGGGGAAGTGAAACATCTCAGTACCCGTAGGAAGAGAAAACAATTGTGATTCCGTGAGTAGTGGCGAGCGAAAGCGGAGGATGGCTAAACCGTATGCATGTGATACCGGGTAGGGGTTGTGTGTGCGGGGTTGTGGGACCCATCTTTCCAGTTCTATCCGGCTGGAGGGCAGTGAGAAAATGTCGTGGTTAGCGGAAGTGGCTTGGGATGGCCTGCCGTAGACGGTGAGAGCCCGGTACGTGAAAACCCGATGTCTGCCTTGTGTGGTGTTCCCGAGTAGCAGCGGGCCCGTGGAATCTGCTGTGAATCTGCCGGGACCACCCGGTAAGCCTGAATACCTTCTGATGACCGATAGCGGATTAGTACCGTGAGGGAATGGTGAAAAGTACCCCGGGAGGGGAGTGAAAGAGTACCTGAAACCGTGTGCCTACAATCCGTCAGAGCCTTCGTGTTAGAGCGTGGGGTGATGGCGTGCCTTTTGAAGAATGAGCCTGCGAGTCAGGGACATGTCGCGAGGTTAACCCGTGTGGGGTAGCCGCAGCGAAAGCGAGTCTGAATAGGGCGTATCCACACAAGAGTGTGTGGTGTAGTGGTGTGTTCTGGACCCGAAGCGGAGTGATCTACCCATGGCCAGGGTGAAGCAGCAGTAAGATGTTGTGGAGGCCCGAACCCACTTAGGTTGAAGACTGAGGGGATGAGTTGTGGGTAGGGGTGAAAGGCCAATCAAACTCCGTGATAGCTGGTTCTCCCCGAAATGCATTTAGGTGCAGCGTTGCGTGTTTCTTGCTGGAGGTAGAGCTACTGGATGGCCAATGGGCCCTAAAAGGTTACTGACGTCAGCCAAACTCCGAATGCCGGTAAGTGAAAGCGTGGCAGTGAGACGGCGGGGGATAAGCTCCGTGCGTCGAGAGGGAAACAGCCCAGATCGCCGGCTAAGGCCCCTAAGCGTGTGCTAAGTGGAAAAGGATGTGCAGTCGCGAAGACAACCAGGAGGTTGGCTTAGAAGCAGCCACCCTTGAAAGAGTGCGTAATAGCTCACTGGTCAAGTGATTGTGCGCCGATAATGTAGCGGGGCTCAAGCGCACCGCCGAAGCCGCGGCAATCAGACGTTCGCGTCTGGTTGGGTAGGGGAGCGTCCTGCATCCGGTGAAGCCGCAGAGTGATCTAGTGGTGGAGGGTGTGGGAGTGAGAATGCAGGCATGAGTAGCGATAAGGCAAGTGAGAACCTTGCCCGCCGAAAGACCAAGGGTTCCTGGGCCAGGCCAGTCCGCCCAGGGTGAGTCGGGACCTAAGGCGAGGCCGACAGGCGTAGTCGATGGACAACGGGTTGATATTCCCGTACCCGTGTGTGCGCGCCCGTGATGAATCAGCGGTACTAACCGCCCAAAACCGCGACAACCGGCGGCCT
>NZ_JACHGP010000038.1:3439-5112 GCF_014202335.1 Mycobacterium sp. AZCC_0083
ACCTTCGGGTCTATGGGGTTGTGGGGCTGCGCGGGATCTTCGCTGGTAGTAGTCAAGCGATGGGGTGACGCAGGAAGGTAGCCGTACCAGTCAGTGGTAATACTGGGGCAAGCCCGTAGCGCGAGATCTAGGCAAATCCGGATCTCATTCAAGCGTGAGAGGTGATGCATAGCCGAGTGAGGCGAATTCGGTGATCCTATGCTGCCAAGAAAAGCCTCTAGCGAGTGCAGACACGGCCCGTACCCCAAACCGACACAGGTGGTCAGGTAGAGAATACCAAGGCGTACGAGTGAACTATGGTTAAGGAACTCGGCAAAATACCCCCGTAACTTCGGGAGAAGGGGGACCCCTTACTGTCAACACCCAAGCGGTGGGTAGCGGTGGGGGGTCGCAGAAACCAGTGAGAAGCGACTGTTTACTAAAAACACAGGTCCGTGCGAAGTCGCAAGACGATGTATACGGACTGACGCCTGCCCGGTGCTGGAAGGTTAAGAGGACCGGTCAACCACGCAAGTGGTGAAGCTGAGAATTTAAGCCCCAGTAAACGGCGGTGGTAACTATAACCATCCTAAGGTAGCGAAATTCCTTGTCGGGTAAGTTCCGACCTGCACGAATGGCGTAACGACTTCTCAACTGTCTCAACCATAGACTCGGCGAAATTGCACTACGAGTAAAGATGCTCGTTACGCGCGGCAGGACGAAAAGACCCCGGGACCTTCACTACAACTTGGTATTGGAGTTCGTTACGGTTTGTGTAGGATAGGTGGGAGACTGTGAAGCGCACACGCCAGTGTGTGTGGAGTCATTGTTGAAATACCACTCTGATCGTATTGGGCTTCTAACCTCGAACCGTATATCCGGTTCAGGAACAGTGCCTGGTGGGTAGTTTAACTGGGGCGGTTGCCTCCTAAAATGTAACGGAGGCGCCCAAAGGTTCCCTCAACCTGGACGGCAATCAGGTGTTGAGTGTAAGTGCACAAGGGAGCTTGACTGCGAGACATACATGTCGAGCAGGGACGAAAGTCGGGACTAGTGATCCGGCACCCCCGAGTGGAAGGGGTGTCGCTCAACGGATAAAAGGTACCCCGGGGATAACAGGCTGATCTTCCCCAAGAGTCCATATCGACGGGATGGTTTGGCACCTCGATGTCGGCTCGTCGCATCCTGGGGCTGGAGCAGGTCCCAAGGGTTGGGCTGTTCGCCCATTAAAGCGGCACGCGAGCTGGGTTTAGAACGTCGTGAGACAGTTCGGTCTCTATCCGCCGCGCGCGTCAGAAGCTTGAGGAAACCTGTCCCTAGTACGAGAGGACCGGGACGGACGAACCTCTGGTCTACCAGTTGTCCCACCAGGGGCACTGCTGGATAGCTACGTTCGGACAGGATAACCGCTGAAAGCATCTAAGCGGGAAACCTTCTCCAAGACCAGGCTTCTCACCCATTAAGTGGGATAAGGCCCCCCGCAGACCACGGGATTGATAGACCAGACCTAGAAACCCAGCAATGGGCGCAGGGAACTGGCACTAACCGGCCGAAAACTTACACACAACAAAAACCAGGAAACGGTTTCAGGAATGTGTATTACACCGCAGCACGACGCGTCCGCAACCACGCAACCACGAATTCAGATCCATACCCCACCACCAAAAACACTTCCCCACACACCAGATGTGGGG
>NZ_JACHGP010000039.1 GCF_014202335.1 Mycobacterium sp. AZCC_0083
TGACCGCGCTCGCTGAAATTCCCCACTGCCGCTCATCGAAATTCCCCACCCGTGTGGCTCCGCCGAGAAGGGCGGGCCTCCCTCGATGCTGCTGGTGTCTGACGCCAGTAGCTCCATTCGAAGGAGGCCCGCTTTCTCATGCTCACATGGGAGGACGACATGGAAGTACACGCCCTACGCAAACGTGGTTGGTCGATCTCAGCGATTGCCCGCCACACCGGCCATGATCGCAAGACGGTCCGCAAGTACCTGGCCGGTGACGCCACGCCGGGAGTCCGGGCCAGGCCCTCACCGGACCCGTTCGACCCGTTCGTCGACTACGTCACCGCTCGACTGGTCGAGGACCCGCACTTGTGGGCCCGCACGCTGTTCGACGAGTTGGAGGCCCTGGGGTTCGGGCTGTCGTATCAGAGCCTGACCCGCAACATCCGGGCGCGGGATCTGCGGCCGACGTGTACAGCCTGCCGCACGGCCACCGAGCGCCCCAACGCGGTGATCGAGCATCCGCCGGGAGATGAAACCCAATGGGACTGGCTGGAATTGCCCGATCCGCCGGTCTCATGGGACTGGGGCAAGACGGCGCACCTGTTGGTCGGATCGCTGGCGCATTCGGGCAAGTGGCGGGCAGCGTTGGCGCCGTCGGAGGATCAGCCCCACCTCATCGCCGCGATCGACCACGTGACCCGTGGCCTGGGCGGTGTGTCACGGGTGTGGCGGTTCGACCGGATGGCCACCGTCTGCGATCCGGGCTCGGGTCGGGTGACCGCGTCGTTCGCCGGGGTGGCCAAACACTACGGGGTGTCGGTGGCGATCTGCCCGCCACGGCGCGGTAACCGCAAGGGTGTGGTGGAGAAGATCAATCACACTGCTGCGCAACGCTGGTGGCGCACCCTGGCCGACGAACTCACCGTCGAGCAAGCACAGGTAAGTGTGGACCGCTTCGCCCGCGTCCGCGGTGATACCCGCCTGCGGGCCACCGCCGACGGCCGCTCCTCGGTCGCCGTCGTAGCCAAGGCCGAACCGCTCTCACCGCTGCCGCCGGCACCATATCCGGTGATCGTCGCCGAGTCGCGGACGGCGTCACGCCAAGCGTTGGTGTCCTACCGCGGCAACCGCTACTCGGTGCCACCAGAACTGGCGACTGCTGCGGTGACGGTGAGCCATCCCGTTGGGGCGCAATTCCTCGACATCGCCACCACCGGCGGCATCGTCATCGCCCGACATCGGATGGCCGCTGACGGGCTCGGGGTGATGATCCGCGACAGCGGCCACGTCATCGCCCTCGATACCGCCGCGATGGCGACGGCCAGCACCGGACGCCCGCACCGCCGCAAGGAACGCATCCCACCCGGCCCCGAGGCGAAAGCCGCTGCGGCACAACTACTCCGAATACAGCCCGAGACCATGAACTCGGGGCAATCCTGCACGCCATCAACCGATTCCACTGTCATCGACCTCTCCGCTTACGAGCGGGCCGCCCAGAACAGGACCATCCCATGACCCCCACCGCCCGCACCCCGAAGACCACCCACACCGCGGCCGCCGACAGCGAGGCACCCTCGGCCGCGGCCAGCCGGTATCAGCAGCTGCGCTCACACCTGGCCGAGCTCAAACTGCACGCCGCCGCCGAAGCCCTCCCGAGCGTGCTGGACCAGGCCACCGCCGAAGGCCTATCGCTGACCGTCGCCTTGGAGCGGCTACTGGCCGCGGAGGTCGACGCCAGCACCGCCCGCCGCCTCGCCGGTCGATTGCGGTTCGCCTGCCTGCCGACCCCGGCCACCCTGGCCGACTTCGACGTCGACGCCGCCGCCGGCATCGACCGCAAATTGATCGACGAATTGGGCACCTGCCGCTACCTGGACTCGGCAACCAACATTCTGCTCATCGGTCCGCCGGGCACGGGCAAGACACACTTGTCGGTCGGATTGGCAAGGGCTGCAGCGCATGCCGGATATCGAACCTACTTCACCACCGCAGCCGATCTGGCCGCCCGCTGTCACCGTGCTGCCATCGAGGGACGCTGGGCCACCACGATGCGCTTCTTCGCCGGACCGACTCTGCTGGTGATCGATGAACTGGGCTATCTGCCGCTGCCGGCCGAAGCGGCCTCGGCGTTGTTTCAGGTTGTATCCCAACGGTATTTGAAGACCTCGATCGTGATCACCACCAACCGCGGCGTCGGAGCCTGGGGTGACATCCTCGGCGACACCACCGTCGCCGCAGCCATGCTCGACCGGCTGCTACACCGCTCGGTGGTCATCAATCTCGACGGCGAGTCCTACCGGCTACGCGATCACCACGCCGCCGCCGACAGCCTCCGACGCGCCACCACCGGCACCCGCCAACCGATACACTGACCGCTGCTCACAGGTGGGGAATTCCGATAAGCACACCTGGGGATCTTCGATGAGCGCCGTCA
>NZ_JACHGP010000040.1 GCF_014202335.1 Mycobacterium sp. AZCC_0083
ATTAGCTTCTCTGGGGCGCTTCGCTCTCCACCGTGGTGATCGAAAATTGTGCGCGCCGGTTGCGGTTGCGGACGGGGTCTGCGCTGGTATAGCGGCCGCGCGGCGGACGGTTCATGCTGGAGGGTGTTTCGGTCGACCCCGGTCGCACTATGTTGCCTGTGAGCCCGCAAATTAGCCTGAGGGTGGAGAGCCCCTTTTCCACGGGGACCGTGGAATGTTGCCTTCGAGCACGAGTGTCAGAATTCTGTTTCACACCGCTCTCCCCGAAACACCTCTTTGTCAATCCCGTTGGAAGGTGGTGGTTTCGGATGGATGTGGTGCACCCGCGGTGTGCGGGTATCGACTGCTCGAAGAAGGACGCGAAGGTCTGTGTGCGGATTGCGGGCCAAGGCCGTAAGCGGGCGTCGTCGACGGTGACGACGTGGGGTGCGACGACGGCGCAGATCTTGGCGTTGCGTGAGCACCTGCTCGCCGAGAAGGTCACGTGTGTGGTTATCGAGTCCACCAGTGACTACTGGAAGCCGTTCTACTACTTGCTCGACGACGTGCTGGAGATGATGCTGGTCAACGCCTCTCGGGTACGCAACGTACCCGGTCGCAAGACCGATGTGTCCGATGCTGCCTGGCTGGCCGATCTGGGGGCGCACGGTCTGGTGACCGCATCGTTGGTGCCGCCGCCCGCGGTCCGGGCGCTGCGGGATCTGACCCGCGCCCGCACCCACATCACTCGGGAACGCTCACGTGAGGTGCAGCGGCTGGAGAAGTTGCTTGAGGACGCTGGGATCAAACTGTCCTCGGTGGCCACCGACATCACCGGGGTATCGGGACGAGCGATGCTCGAAGCACTGATCGCCGGCCAGACCGATCCCGCTGTGATCGCCGATCTGGCCAAGCGCACGCTGCGGCGCAAGATCCCGGACCTGACCGAGGCGCTGGTCGGCCGGTTCACTGAGCATCACGCGTTCATGGCCCGGTTGTTCCTGGACCGCATCGACGCGCACAGCGCCGACATCGGTCGCCTCGACGCGCGGATCGAGGAGGCGATGGCGCCCTTTCGTGTCGCCCGGGAACTGTTGATCAGCATTCCCGGGTTCTCGACCAAGACCGCCGAGGTGTTCATCGCCGAAACCGGCGGGGACATGAGCGTGTTCCCCAGCGCGGGGCATTTGGCTTCCTGGGCCGGAGTTTCACCGGGCTCCAACCAATCCGCTGGCCGAGTCAAGTCGACGAGGACACGTCCGGGCAATCCGTATCTCAAGGGTTCACTTGG